>OY762926.1:0-3977883 GCA_963666735.1 Gemmatimonadota bacterium
CAGGGGGGACGGCTGAGCGGGGTCGTCGCGCTGCCGGATCTCGTGCTCGCGGCGCCGGAGACGCGCATCTCCGACCTGCTCGAGGAACCTCCGGCCGTGGTTTCGGTGGACCTCGACCAGGAGGAGGCCGGGAGGCTCCTGTCCCGTTACAACCTCGCCGCGATCGGGGTCATCGACGCCGAGGGGCGGCTGGTGGGACAGATCACCTTTGACGACGTGATCGATGTCGTGGAGGCGGAGGTCACCGAGGACATCCTGCGCTTCGCCGCGGTGTCGGACGAGGAACAACTGCGCGGGACGACGCTCGGCGCGATCCGGAGCCGGTTGCCGTGGCTGGCGGTGAACACGCTCACGCTGGCCGTGGCCGCCGTGGCCGTGTGGCTGTACCGCGGGACGATCGAACAGTTGGCGATTCTCGCGGCCGTGATGCCCGTGATCGCGGGACTGGGCGGGAACGCGGGGACGCAGGCGCTGGCGGTCACGATCCGCCGCATCGCGCTCGCCGACGAACTGCCGGGAGAGCGCTGGTCGGCCGTGGTCAAGGAACTCGTCGTGGGCCTCGTGAACGGGCTCGCGATCGGACTGCTCGTGGCGCTCGTCTCGCTGCTGCTCCCGAATACCGAGGCCGCGTTCGGGATCGTCGTGATGATCGCCACGTGGGCCAACCTCGCGGTGGCCTCCGCGCTGGGTGCGTTCTTCCCGATCCTGCTGGAGCGGTTCGGCGCGGACCCGGCGGTCGCTTCGTCGGTCTTCGTCACGACCTTCACGGACCTGGTCGGGTTCGTGCTGCTGCTGGGGCTCGCGACCCGGTTCCTCCTGTGAGGGCGGCATTCGATCCGGGGGGGCTCGCCGACCGCATCGCGGGCGGCGAGCCGCTGGCGCTGGCCCGGGGGATCTCGCACGTGGAGAACGAGAGCGACGGATTCGAGGCGCTTCTCGAGCGGCTGGACGGGCGCACCGGATGCGCGCGCCGCATCGGCATCACGGGGCCGCCTGGCGCCGGCAAGTCGACGCTCACGGCGGCACTTACGCGGCATTACCTCGATCAGTCTCTCAAGGTAGGCATCGTCGCCGTGGACCCGACGAGTCCGTTCACGGGCGGGGCCCTGCTCGGGGACCGCATCCGCATGGGAGAACTCTCCACCGAGCCCGGCGTCTTCATCCGCTCGATGGCGAGCCGCGGATCGCTCGGCGGCCTCGCGACCGCAACCCGGGAAGCCGCCGACCTCATGGACGCCGCCGGTTACGACCGCGTGATCCTGGAGACGCTCGGCGTGGGCCAGGCGGAACTCGACATCGCCGTCTCCGCCGACACGACCGCCGTCGTCCTTGTCCCGGAGTCGGGCGATGGGGTTCAGGCGATGAAGGCCGGGCTCATGGAGGTGGCGGACCTCTTCGTCATCAACAAGTCGGATCGGCCCGGCGCCGACCGCCTCGAGAAGGAGATCGCGATCATCATGTCGATCCGCTTCGCGAACCGGGAGCCGGCCGGCGGGGGCGGCGGTGCCGAAGAAGTCTGGCGCATGCCGATCACGCAGACCATTGCGTCGGAGTCGCGGGGGATCGATGAGTTCGCGGCGCACCTGGACCGGCACTTCGACTGGCTGGCGGCGACGGGAAGCCTCGAGGCGCGGCGCCGGGCCGCCCGCCTCCGCCGCGCCCACGACGCCCTCGTCCGCCGCTGCCACCGCGACGCGCGGCGGATCTGGCGCGACGCGTCCCCCGAGACGCTGGATTCGGGGGCTTCCCCCTATGCCATCGCGCGCCGACTGTACGAGGAGTCACGGAGGCCCCGCACGGGCACCCTCAGCGGAACCTGACCACGAGTCCCGTCCCGCCGAAGAAGCCGGTGGCGGCGTCGCTCAACCCCACGCCGGCGCGGATGTCCCACTGAAGATCGTCGCCCAGGCTCCAGGTGAATCCGCCGTTGGCGTAGTGTTCCGCCCGGATCTCGAGCGGCTCGTCGTGGAAGAAGGCGAACCACTCGGCGTAGACCGCCGCCCTCGCGCTCAGGGAAAACCCGGCCACGGCGGACTGCGCCCACTCGTAGTATCCCTCCTCCGCGTCCTCCGCGCCGCGGGACCCCGTCACCGCACGGTTCAACTGCGTACTGCCCGCCAGCGCGACGTCGCCGGAGAGGTCCCAGCCATAGATGAAGTTCACCCCCGGCAGCGTACGGTCGCTCGTGAACGCATCACTCCCCGTGGGAATCGTCATCTGGGGCAGGATCGCCAGCGCCGGCCGGAGCCCGTTCTGTTCGGCCAGCGCCAGCTTGATCCCCAGGTAGAGATCCTCGACGCCGCGCTCGGTGACGTTCCGCCCGTCCGCCCCGGCGCCCACCGACACGGGGCTGAGGCCGAGCCGAAGTTCCAGTCCTTCGGCGAGCATGCCGACCCGCAGCAGAGGCTCGCCCGGCGAGTGCGTCCATACTACGCCGCCGCCGCCTTCCGGCCGGTCGTACTCGTACGTGTACCCGAACTCAAGCTGGACCACGCCGCGCCCCACCGTCGCGGCGGCCTCGGTGAAGTCCGGGCGATCCGCGACCAGCGGCCCCGGTTGCGCGTGCGCGGTCCCGGCGGCCGTCGCGAAGAACGGGCCCGCTCCCAGGACCAGAAAGATCGACAGTCTGCGCATCACGCCGCCTCTCCAAGGTGTTCGTATTGGCCCCACATGGCCCAGAGCGCCCAATCCAGATCCAGCCGATCCCCTTGCCACATGTTCGTGGCCGTCCAGGGGTTGATCCCCTCCTGACGATGCCAGGGCCCGAGCCCGGAATCTGCGGTTCGCGGCGCCTTCACGTCCGGCCGCCGCGGCGGCACCGCGGCGACGACTCTGCCATCGGGACTGTGGAAGCGGGCCGCGCCGGCAGACCCCATCTTCACGCGCCAGCCTCCTTCGTGCACGGTCCGGTGATGGAACCGGCAGAGCAGAATGAGATTGTCCAGCCACGTCCGACCTCCCTCGGCCCAGGGTATCGCGTGATGGGCCTGCACATAGCGCGACCCGCAGCCCGGGAAGCGGCACCCCCCGTCTCGCACGTCCAACGCCTTGCGGAGTCGCCAATTCACGGTCCTGCGCCGCCGCCCCACGTCCAGTATCGAGCCATCCAGTCCCCGGGTCACGCGTACGGTTTCCGCGTCGCAGGTCAACCGCCGGGACGTTCCCGCGGGAACGTGCGAGCCGTCCTCCGTGCTCACCACATCCCCGTTGCCGGCGCTCCCGCCGCTGCCGGCCTTCCCGGCCACGGTGTGGACGACCACCTGTACGTCCGCCTCTGTGCGATCCTCGAGCCACGCTTCGAGCGCGTCATGTCGCCGTTCCCCCTGCGTCGAAGGCGGTCCGGCGGGTGCTCGGGCCTCCCGCACGGCGGCCTGCCGCGCGCGGTGGAGTTCGTCCCCCGCGGCATCCAGAGCCTGCACGAGAAGGGCGCCGACCTCCGGCAAGAGCCGGCCCCGGAGTTCGTACATCCCGTCCTCCCCGGCCCGCACCGTGAGATAACGGCGGGCCGACAGTGCCGACTCCTCCCCCTCTGCGGCCGCGGCCGCCGCCTCCGCGCTCCGCCGTGCCCGAACCAGGCGTTCCAGTTGGCTCGCCGTCGCGTGACGCGCGAATTCCAGCCAGCGGCTCTCGTCCTCCGCCGTGGCGATCCGGGTCAGCGCCCGAACCCTCGACCAGGAAAGCTGTCCCTTTCTCATCTCTTCCGATGTCCGGGGGAGCGCAGCGAGGCAGCGGGCCACCCGCACCCGTTCGCGGGCGGGGCCCAGCGTGATACCGGTACGCCACGAGAGCCAATGCGCGCAGGAACGCCATCCGTCCCAGAGTTCCTCCCGGTCGTAGCGGTGGATGAGCGTGAGGAGGCGGTATTGGGCCGCGTCGAGGTGCGCGGAGAGTTCGGCGATCTCGTCACCGAGGGGATCCGTGCCGCGCAGGGTCTCATGCGGCGTCTCGGGCGTCGTGTCGTCGGGCATCGTGTCGTCGGGCATCGTGTCTCGTCCGAATCTCAGTGTTCAACGGAGCGGGCGGTGTCGTCGATTTTCGGTAAATATTCGGTCTCCGTATCAACGGGGTCTCATCTCCGGGACTCCGCAGCCGGGATCCTCCGCAGCCCGGGACCCTCGTCGGGTCAGGCGGCCGGGACACGTTCCCGCGGGAACGTCCGGCCCCTACCTTGAGAGCGGGGGACGGGGGCGGGACCGACGAGCCGGGGGACACGGAGGACACGGACGGGCATGAGCAAGCACGGTGCGCTGAGCGATCAACTCGAGCTTTGGGAGGCGGTCTTCCGCCAGGCCCCGCAGCGTGATGACACCAGCTTCCGGAGCATCTCCGGGCGGGAGGTCAAGCCGCTCTACACCCCCCTCGACGCTGGCGACACAGGGCCGGGCGCATACCTGGACCGGCTCGGCACGCCGGGCGAGTTCCCGTTCACGCGCGGTCCGTACCATTCGATGTACCGGACGAAGTTGTGGACGATGCGGCTCTTCTCCGGCTTCGCCACCGCGCACGAGACGAACGAGCGCTACAAGTACCTCCTCCGGCGCGGACAGACCGGGCTTTCCGTCGCTTTCGACTTTCCCACTCTCATGGGATACGACTCCGACGACCGCCGCTCCGAGGGAGAGGTGGGGAAGTGCGGCGTCGCGATCTCGAGCCTCGCCGACATGGAGACGCTTTTCGACGGGATCCCGCTCGACAGGGTCTCCGTGTCGATGACGATCAACGGGCCCGCGCTCATGCTGTACGCCTTCCTCCTGGTGACGGCGGAGAAGCAGGGCGTGCCGCTCGACCGGGTCCGGGGGACGATCCAGAACGACATCCTCAAGGAATACCAGGCCCAGCACGCGTGGATCTTCCCGCCCGAGCCCGCGCTCAAGATCATCGCCGACATCTTCGAGTGGTCGGCGGACGCGGCGCCGCGCTTCAACACGATCTCGATCTCCGGCTATCACATCCGCGAGGCGGGGGCGACCGCCGCGCAGGAACTCGCCTACACGCTCAAGAACGGCTTCACCTACGTGGAGCGGGGGATCGAACGCGGGCTCGACGTGGACAGCTTCGCGCCGCGGCTCTCCTTCTTCTGGGACGTGCACAACGACTTCTTCGAGGAGATCGCGAAGTTCCGCGCGGGCCGCCGCATCTGGGCCCGGCACATGCGCGACGTGTACGGGGCGCGGGATCCCCGGAGTCTGAGATTGCGGACGCACGCGCAGACGGCCGGCGTCTCGCTCACGGCGCAGCAGCCGCACAACAACATCGTGCGGGTCGCGTACCAGGCGATGGCGGCGGCGCTCGGCGGCACGCAGTCGCTGCACACGAACGCGATGGACGAGACGCTCGCGCTTCCCACGGAGGAGGCGGCGAAGATCGCCCTCCGCACTCAGCAGATCCTTGCCTATGAGACCGGCGTCCCCAACACGATCGATCCCCTCGCGGGTTCCTACTACGTCGAGTCGCTGACGGACGGACTCGAGGCGGAGGCGGAGGAGATTTTCCGCGAGATCGACGACATCGGCGGGGTCGTGTACGGGATCGAGTCCGGCTACTTCCAGGCGCAGATCGCGGCTGCCGCGCGGCGGTTCCAGGATGAGGTGGAAAAGGGGACGCAGACGATCGTCGGCGTGAACCGGTTCGAGGATGCGGAGGAGCCCCCGCTCGAGATTCTGAGGATTGGGGAGGAGGCGGCGGCGAAGCAGGAGGCGCGGCTGGCGGATCTCCGCGCGCGCCGTGATTCCGGGGCGGTCGAGCGCGCGCTCGAGACGCTGGGGCGGGCGGCGCGCGAGAAGGAGAACCTGCTGCCGCCCCTGCTCGACGCCGTGCGGGCCTACGCGACGCTGGGCGAGATCCGGATCGTGCTGGAGAAGGTCTACGGCCGCTTCAAGGAGCCCGTGGCCTTCTAGATGCCTGGGGATCCCTCAGGCCCCGGGACTTCCGACGAGACCCTCTTGGGGATATCCGCGCTGCACCAGGGCCCGCCGCGCGTGCCCGGGAGAGGCGACCTCGACTTCTCTCGCGCGGTGCTCGACCAGCTGTACAGCTACCGGCCGAAGCGCGAAGCCATCGCCTACCCGCTGTGGCTCGTGACAGGTGTCTTCGGCGGCCACCGCTTCTATCTCGACCGTCCGGGAACGGGTCTCCTCATGCTTCTCACCCTCGGAGGCGGGGGGCTGTGGTGGCTCGTCGACGTGCTTCTGATCCCGCGGATGGCGCGGAAATTCAACGAAGACCAGGCGCGGCGGCAGTTCCTGGGTCTGGCGCCCCGCCAGCTCGCCTTCATGCCGGCCAAGGGGGAGACGCTCCCGCCGGAGCCGCACTGGGCCGCCAAGCGGCGGACACGCGTCCGTCTGGTGGCCGATGCCGTCGTGATGATGCTGGCGGGCGGGTCGATGGGCGCCTTCGCGAGCGGGTTCGGCATCTACGAGCCGATCATCGCGGTGCTCGCGCTCATCGCGATCACGCTGCTGGGCACCCGCTGGGACGCGCTCTCCAAGCTGCCGGTGCTTAGGGGGTTCGACCGCTGGGCCCACCGGCTGCGGCTGTTCTACTACACGAACGACCCCGGCGGGGCGGTGTCGCTCGCCTTCCGCCAGGTGCTGGCGATGTTTGCCATCCTCCGCCGCCGCCGGCGGGCCGAGGCCAAGCTCTACCTGCAACTGGGCGCCTGGTTCACGATCATCTTCACGGTCTTCGATCTCATCGAGGCGGGCATCGGCGGCCCGGGAGGTCTCGACCTCGGCGCTCTGGCGTTGGACTACTTCCAGACGTTCTTCGCTACCTATGCCTTCGCCGCTCCCATCGGGGCGGTCCTCAACAAGCACGTCCTCCTGCAGCGCAGCGACCGCGTGACCTGGGCGCTGAGCGCAGTCGCGGTGGTGTTCATCGTAACCGGTCTCTTCTGAAAGGTCGGATTCCACATGCGCAGAATCGTCGCCTCGCTCCTTCCCCTACTGATCGCTGCCCCGCTGATGGGGCAGACGTCGCTCGGAATTCGTGGCGGGCTGAGCCGGGCCACAATCTCCTCGGAGGTGGAGGGCGAAGCGACCCAGGACGCCCGCCAGGGTGTGGTCGCGGGGCTCGACATCGCGTTTCCGCTCGCAAGCGCGGTCGAGCTTCGGATCGGGGGAGCGTATTCCCAGAAGGGTACGGGCGTTTCCGCGGATCTCGCGTCGGAAGGTTTCGATGACATCGGGGGGTCGGGCAGCATCGAGGCGGACTACGTGCAGTTGTCGGCCCTGGCGCGCATCGGAACGCCGCGAGACGGGGGAACGTCCATCGGTCTGTTGCTGGGTCCGTGGGCGGCCTCTCTCCTTTCCTGCGACGCGAGCCTGAGTTTCAATCTCGGCGAACTGGGGTCGGTGAATCAATCGGCATCGTGCGACGATGCGACGAAATCGACCGACTTCGGCATCGCGGCGGGCGCCGGTGTGGAAATGGCGATTTCCGACGGTCTGCGGCTGGGTGTCGATGTGATATACTCGCTGGGACTCGCGAACGTCGATGAGACGTCAACCGAGGACATCAAGACCCGGCACGTGGCGGCTCAGGCCGGGCTCGTGATCCCGTTCGGAGGCTGACGGAGACGCTCTCGCCGGGCGGGCCGGCCGCCGTCAGGGCACGAGGGCTCGGGGCGACGGCATCAGGTCCTCGAGGCGGAAGATCTCGCCGTCCTTGAGGACGATGCGCGCTCGGCGGAGGTCCGAGATGTCCTCGAGCGGGTTGCCCTCGACGATGAGGATGTCCGCAAGCGCGGTAGCGGTGGTATACATCCTCACGGGCGTTTTCTGAGTTGCTCGGGCCTCAACCTGCCTTGCCGGTCCAGGCTGCCCGGATCACGGCACGAGATTCTGCAGCGGCGACATCAGGTCTTCGAGGCGGAAGATCTCGCCGTCCTTGAGGACGATGCGCGCTCGGCGGAGGTCCGAGATGTCCTCGAGCGGGTTGCCCTCGACGATGAGAATGTCCGCGAAGGCTCCGGCGGACAGGGTTCCGATCTCCCCTTCCATGGCGAGGGCCTCGGCGGCCACAGACGTGGCGGTTCGCAGGGCCTCGACCTCGGTGAGGCCGCCCCAGACGTAGTTCTCGACCTCCGCGATGAGCGCGGCGCCGTAGGGGATGATGGGGGAATCGGTGCCCGCGACGACCTTGCCTCCGCCGCGGACGACGCGGGTCACGGTCTCGCCCGCGTCGGCGAGCATGTCGTCCATGCCGGACAGGCGGCCGCGAGCGGCGGCGCGCGCGGCCATGCTCTCGGCCATCCCCGGCGGGAAGAACGACGCGAAGCGGGGGTCGGAGGTCCAGGACGGGTCCTCGCCCACGACCTTCCACCAGCCGCCCATGAGCGCCATGGTCGGCGTGATCGTCATGCCCGACGCGGTGAGAAGCCGGATCACGTCGTCGTACGTCCGGTACATCGCCGTCACCTTCGGGGAGTAGCCGCGGCGGCTCGTGCCGGAGATGTGTTCGACATGGTCCATGCCGTGCGCAACGGCCGGATAGATCTCGTGGCTCGAGACGGGGATCCCGATCGAGTGCGCGAAGTCGACGATCCGGCGCTGCAGGAGGTCCGGCAGGCGTACGTACGTCTTGATGAGCGAGAAACCGAGACGGTCCGCGCGGTCGAGTTCGAGGGCGAAGTTTCCGTCGGGCCGCAGCGAGCCGGCCCCGGAGTAGTAGATGCGGTTGCCGTCCATCGTCCGTCCCGTGGCGAACTCGCGCGGGCCGGTGCGGCGGCCGGAGTCGATGGATTCGCGGCGCTCCGCGATCTCGTAGGAGTCGGCGGTCGGATCGCGGATCGTCGTGACCCCGTAGGCGAGGAAGGTGCGGCCGAGCGTCTCGCCCATGCCGTAGCCCATGTGCGAGTGCATGTCGATGAGGCCCGGGAGGACGGTGTGGTCGCCCGCGTCCACGACCTCCCCCCCGGCGTCCGCGGCCGAGGCGTGGTTGGCGTCGCTGTGGGGGACGATGGAGGCGATCCGGTTGCCCTCGACGATGAGGTCCATGTTGCGGTCGATGTCGTCGGAGACGCCGTCCCAGACGCGGGCGGCGTGGATGACCGCCGAGCCTTCGCGGGCGGGGCGCCGCCATTCGAGCGCGACGGGGATCTCCTCGATGGCGCCGTCGTCGAGTTCGTAGCGGCGCAGGCCGCCGGGCGTCTGGTAGACGATCGAACGCGAGTCGCCCGTCCAGGAAATTGCGTCGGCGTGGTGGTTCGTGAGCCGCATCGGCGGACCACTCGGCGTCCCCGCGTCGTCGACCTCGACGAGCCACAGCACGCCCTCGCTCGTGTACGCCATGCGGCGGCCGTCCGGCGACCACACCGGGCCGTCGAGTCCGCGCACGCCCATCCCCCGGTGCTCGGCGGCCGTCACGCGGCGCCCCTGCCCGCCGTCCACCGGCTGCAGGAGAATCTCGTTCCGCCCCTCGCGGAAGCGCGTCGAGTACTGCGTGAGGACGCCCATGGCGATGGTCTCGCCGTCCGGAGAAAACGAGGGGCGGCCGGGCGCGAACAGGTCGTCGCGGATCGTCCGAATGTCACCGGTGGCGAGGTCCACGATACGGACGCCGCTCTGGAGTCCCTGGACCGAGGTGAAGACGATGTGCGCGCCGTCGGGGGAGAACACCGGGCCCACCTCGCCGCCGGGAAGCGTCGTCGCCCGGCGCTCGGCGCCCGTCTCCATGTCGCGCACCCAGATGTCGAGCGTGCCGCCCTTGTCGGAGGCGTAGGCGAGCATGGAACCGTCGCGCGACCAGGCCGGGAGGACGTCGACGAAGGGGTCGTCCGTGAGTTGCCGCGGGGCGGCGGCGCGCGGGGAGGCGTCGCGTGGGGAACCGTCCGGGTCGAGGTCGAGGAGCCAGAGGTCGCCCAGCGCGGTGAAGGCGATGGAACTGCCGTCCGGCGAGATGGCCGGCGCCACGATCCCGACCACCGGCTCCGGCCCGCCCGCCTCGAAGGAACGCGGTGTGCGCTCGTAGTCCGGCCGCGTGAACGCGAAGGTGGCCTCGAAGGGGATGACGGAACCCCCGCCCCCGTCTCCGTCCCCGTCTCCGGATCCCGCGTCGTCCGCGGATGCCCGCCGGATCACGCCGTCGGCGGTGTACACGATTTCGTCGGTGGAGACCCAGTGGGGGCGGAACGGGAAGACATCGGCCCCGTCCCCGGTGAGGCGGCTCGGCTCTGAGTCGGCGCCGGCGTCGGGACCCGCGCCGGGACCCTGATCGAGAGACGCCACGTAGAGACCGGTCTGTCCCTGGGAGACGGCGGGGAAGGCGATGCGCCTTCCGTCCGGGCTCCACGAGGGAGAGACGGCGCCGCGCGCGCGGGCCACGACGCGCTCGGATCCGTCGGTCCCGCGCACGAGGACCGTCCCGCCGTCCTGGTTGGAGGCGTAGACGAGGGCCTCGCCATCGGCGGACCAGGAGGGCGTGAACTCGTGGCCCGGCGCGTCGGTGACCCGGCTCATGGTGCCGGTCGCGACGTTCAGCGTCCAGATGTCGTAGTTCCCGGAGCGGTCCGAGGCGAAGGCGATCGCGCCCCCGTCCGGCGAGTAGGCGGGCTCACGCTCGTCGTACGGCCCGAAGGTGTGCTGCGCCGGGTCGGAGCCGTCGGGCCGGATCGACCAGATGTGCCAGTTCCCGTCCCGGAACGACTGGAAGACGATCCGGTTCCCGTCCGGCGCCCACTGCGGCTGCCGCGCGTCGTAGTACATGTCCGTGATCGCGCGCGCCTCGCCGCCCGCGGCGTCCATCACCCACAGCGTCCCCTGCAGATCGAGCACCATTCGGCTGCCGTCCGGGGAGACGGCCGCGGCCATGTTCGTCCCCTCGGACACGGTGACGCGGAGCTCGCGATCCTGGGCATGCGCCGCCGAAGGCAGGAGGCACGGCGCTGCGGGCAGGAAAAACAGCGCCGCCAGCGGGGACAGCTTGCTGCAACGTCGTCGACGCGGGGGGACCGATACCTGAGACATGAGGTCAGCTCCGTTCTCTCGACAATAGGGTGGAGGATGATACGGTGCGCGCGTCACCCCCCGGCAAGACCCCGTCAGCCGTCGCGATAGTGGCGCATGCGCGCGGCGTAGGCGAAACCGAAGAAGTACCTGCGCAGGCCATCCGCCGAGCCGGGCGGGACATCGGGGTCGAAGAAGAGGCGGCAGAACTCGTGGCGGGCCCGCAGGACCTCCTGGCAGCGGTGTCCGTGCCAGCGTGGGTCCGCAGCCGTGAGATCGAACAGTTCCAGCGCCCGTGCGAGAGCGCCCTCGAACCGGTTCGAGGGCCCGGCCTCGTGGGCGCGAATGCGCTCTCGCGCCGACGCGTCGTCCACGCCGCGCGAGCGGTTCCCCCAGAGGTCCTGCTGACGCGAGCCGCGCTCCAGCAGCAGCGCTTCATCATCGGCGTGCAAGTCGCCTCCGACGCCCATGATCCCTCGAGAGACATCGACCACGGCCTTGATCCAGTCGCCGAACTGGGCCTCGGCCATGCTCCGCAGATCCGCGCGGGAGATGGATTTCGAGATGATGCGTCCCGCCATCAAAACCGTCGACTCCCGGAGCAGGTGTGAGCGGGGCAGGTGCGAGCGGTGGACGAGGCAACTTTACCGCCGTCCCCTCGACCCGCACAGCGGGTTCTTGACGGGCCGGTCGGGGCGGGCAGATTGATTGCCGGTCAGGTCCAGCCCCTCGCACCCAACGGAGGAACCGATGCAAGCGCCAACGCGTATCCCCGGGAGTTTCGTCGGCTTGGTGCTGCTGTTGCTCATCGGGGCTCAGCAGGGGTGTCGGCCGGAAACCGAAGATCAGGCGGAGGGGGAGGGGCAGATGGAGGCGGAGCACGCCGAGGGGATGGGGGAGGCCGAAGTCCACTGGGGGTACGAGGGCGACACGGGACCGGACGCGTGGGGCGGGCTCGATCCCTCGTTCGCGGTCTGCGACACCGGAGTGGAGCAGTCTCCGGTGGACCTGGCCAGCGCGACTCCGGCGGACGCGGCGGATGCCGGGAGCGGTGGCGGCCTCGATATCCGGTGGCAGGCCACGGAGGCGGAGGTCGTGGACAACGGCCACACCATTCAGATCAACGTGGCGGAGGGGAGTTCCATCGTCTTGGAGGGCCGGCCGTTCGCGCTCGTGCAGTTCCACTTCCACCTGCCGAGCGAACACACCGTCGACGGCGCCGCTTCTCCGATGGAGGTGCATTTCGTGCACGCGGCCGAGGAGGGAGACCTCGCCGTGATCGGGGTCCTCATGGAGGCGGGCGACGCCGACTCGGCCCTCCAGGGTCTCTGGGACGCCATTCCCGGGCCCGACGAGTCGCCGGCGGCGGTCGGCGCGCTCGATCCGGGCACGCTCCTTCCCGAAGGGCGCGGCTACTTCCGCTACCAGGGCTCGCTGACCACGCCACCCTGTTCGGAGGTCGTGAGCTGGGTCGTGCTGACGGAGTCGATCTCCGTCTCGCAGGCGCAGATCGATGCCTTCGCGGCGCTCTATCCGATGAACGCGCGCCCCGTGCAGCCGTTGAACGGGCGGGAGGTCCGGCTCCGGCCCTAAGCCGCGACTGGAGCCGCCGCGACTGGAGCCGCCGCGACTGGAGCCGCGACGCTAGCGGCCGAGCGTCCTCCCGCCGCGGCGGGGGTCCGACCAGCCCGTCCATGATCCGTCCGGCATCGCCATGATCAGCTGCAGGTCGCCCGACATGCCGCCGGTGAAGTAGGCGTCGGGCGGGCCGGGATCGCGCTCGCGGACCGTGTGTCCGAGCGCCTCCAGCGCGCTCGCCGTGGCCGCACCCAGTCCTCCGTATTCGTGGAAGACGAGGTCCGGGAGGTGCTGGTGGTGGATCCGCGGGGCGTGGACCGCCTGCACGACGTTCATCCCGTGATCGACGACGTTGAAGATGGACTGCAGCACGGTGGTGATGATCGTGGCGCCGCCGGGGGTTCCGGCGATGAGGAAGAGATCCCCGTCCGCGTCCTCGACGATCGTGGGGCTCATCGCCGACAGCATGCGCTTGCCGGGCCCGATCGCGTTCCGCTCGCCCTGCACGAGGCCGAACTGGTTCGGGGTGCCCGGCTTGGCCGCGAAGTCGTCCATCGTGTTGTTGAGGAAGAATCCCGCGCCCTCCACGACGACCTTCCCGCCGTACCACGAGTTGACGCTCGTCGTGACCGCGACCGCGTTGCCCTCGCCGTCGACGACGGAGTAGTGGGTCGTGTGACTCTCATCCAGGAAGCCGTCGATTCCCGGGGCGACCTCGGCGGAGGGTGTCGCCCGCTCCGTGGAAATCGTCGCCGCGCGGCTGTCGGCGTACGCGTCCGAGAGGAACTCATCGACGGGAAGCTCCACGAAGTCCGGGTCCGCGAGATACTCGTTGCGATCGGCGTAGGCGCGCCGGAAGGACTCGGCCATGACGTGGATCGTCTCGGGGCTGTTCCACCCCATCGCGCCCAGGTCCCAGCGCTCCAGGATGTTGGCGATGGCCGCCATGGTGAGGCCGCCCGAGGACGGCGGCGGCATCGAATGCACCGTGTAGCCGCGGTAGTCGAACGAAACCGGGCCGCGCCAGACCGTCTCATAGCGGCCGAGGTCCTCGAGCGTGATGATGCCGCCGCCGCCGCGCTCCATCTCCGCCGCGATCAGGGCGGCGGTCTCTCCGCGGTAGAAGTCGTCGGGTCCCTGGTCGCGGAGGCGCGTGAGGACGGCGGCCAGATCCGGCTGCGCGAAGGTGTCGCCGATGCCGGGGACGGCGTCGCCGGGGAGGAAGATGCGCGCGCTCTGAGCGAAAGCGCGGATCCCCTCCTGCGCCGCGTCGAGCGTGGACACCAGCCGCGTCGTGACCTCGAACCCGTTCGCGAGGTCGATCGAGGGCTGAACCACCGCGGCCCAGTCGAGGGTGCCGAAGCGCTGGTGGGCCTCCCACAGCCCGGACACGGTCCCGGGCACGCCCGCCGCCAGGTGCCCGCGCACGGAGAGGTCCGTGACGTTTCCGTCCTCGTCGAGGTACATGTCGCGGGTGGCCGCCAGCGGCGCCTTCTCGCGGTGGTCCTGGGCGAAGACGGTGCCGTCGGCGAGGCGGATCATCATGAACCCGCCCCCGCCCAGGTTGCCGGCTTCCGGGTTCACCACGGCGAGCGCCAGGCCGGTGGCCACGGCCGCGTCGACGGCGTTGCCGCCGGCCGCGAGGATCTCGACGCCGACGCGCGACGCGTACTCGTCGGTCGAGGCGACCATGCCCTCGGTGGCGGTGACGGGGGCGGCTTCGGCGGCGAAGGGCCACTCCTGCGGAAAGGTGCCGCCCGCCTCGACGAAGGCGCTGGTCGTGGCGCCCGCCGCGCCGATGGCGCCGCCGTCTGCGGCTCCCCCTTCCGTGCCGCCGGACCGGCAGCCGACGACGAGCAGCAGGAGCGCAAGGACCGCGCCGGGCGAAAGCGGGGCCTTGCGGCGGCGGAACGTCGGCCGACGTGGCCGCGTGGTATCGAAGAGGTCCGTATCGTGCATCTGAAGTGACTCCCAGGAATTGGACACCCGGCCTCGGGTTTGTCATGCGGCGCTATTGTGCTGTCCACCGCGACAAAGCGGCAAGCGGCCGACACGGCGCCTACGATCGGCAACATGGTCTCGCGCGACCGACACGCTATGATATTTGCCACATGGCACCTCTAAATGTAAAATACGATTATGGTTCGGCGTCCGATGTGGTTGGAGAGAATCCGGCAGGCGTGGGCCGAGAGGCCCTTGGTGTGGCTGTCCGGAGTGCGACGGGTCGGGAAGACGACCCTCGCCCGGATGTTGCCGGATGCCGTCTACCTGAACTGCGACCTTCCGTCCACCGTCCGGCGGCTCGACGACCCCGAGTTCTTTCTCGGCGGCCTTGAGCCGGGAACCGTGCTCATCGTGGACGAGGTTCACCGTCTGCCCGACCCCAGCCTTCTCCTGAAGATCGCGGCGGACGAGCACCCATCGCTCAAGGTCCTGGCCACGGGATCGTCCACGCTCGCGGCCACGAGGAAGTTCCGGGACTCGCTGACCGGTCGGAAACTGGCGGTCCACCTGTGCCCCGTGCTGTGGGAGGAGTGCGCCGAACCGTTCGGCCGCGGGGGTTTCGACCACCGTCTGCTTCACGGAGGGTTGCCGGAACCGCTGCTCGCGGAGACGAAGTCGACGCAGTTGTATGCGGAGTGGATCGACAGCTTCTATGCGCGGGACATCCTGGAACTGTTCCGCGTTCGGAACCGCCGGGGGTTCCTGTCGCTGTTTCGCCTCCTGATGGGATGGAGCGGCGGGCAGGTCGACTACAGCCGTCTCGCCCGTCTGACGAAACTGAGTCGGCCGACGGTCAAGACGTACATCGAGGCTCTGGAGATCGCGCACGCCATCCATCGCCTGCGTCCCTTCCGCGGCGGGGGGAGCGGGGAGATCGTGAGCCGCCCGAAGTGCTACGCCTTCGACACGGGCTTCGTCACCTTCGAGCGGGGTTGGAGCCGCATCAGGGACGACGACCGCGGAGTGCTCTGGGAGCACCTCGTACTGGACGCGCTCCGCTTCCGCCACCTGGACGAAGACATCTTCTACTGGCGCGACAAGTCGGGCAGGGAAATGGACTTTGTGGTGCGCCGCGAGGACGGTCGCCTGGACGCGTTCGAGTGCAAGATCAACCCGGATGAAGTCACGCGTGCCGCCATCGAGGCGTTGCGGCGGCGGTACCCGCTGGGGGACAACTACGTGGTCGTCCCGGCGGCGACAAAGCCCTACCGCATCCGCCGCGGCGAATGGGAGTTTGCGGTATGCGGAACCCGACACCTTCCCGTGAACCGGGAAAAGGGACGAACGCCCCGGAAGCCGGGCTCGCGACCATGAGTCCGGCGGAGCTGACGATCGACCGTTCGTCGTCCCCCGCGCGGCTGACCTACGGGGAGCGGTTCAACGCGGCCTCCTGGTACATCGATCGGCACGTGGCGGAGGGACGGGGCGGCAGGGTCGCCATCGAGCAGGCCGGCAATCAGGCCAGCAAGACGGTCACGTACGCGGAACTGGCGGAAGGGGTCGGGCGGGCGGGGCACGCCCTCCTCGGGCTCGGGCTCGCGCCGGGCGACCGCCTTCTCATGGTCGTGAAGGACTGCCCGGAGTTCTTCTTTTACTTCTGGGGGGCGATCAAGGCGGGGATCGTGCCCGTGCCCGTGAGCTACCTCATGCGGGCGCGGGACCTCGGGTTCATCATCGCAGACTCCGGCTGTCGGGCGGTCGTCTACTCGCCGGAGTTCGCGGGCGAGGTCGTGCCGGCGCTCGCGGGGGCGCGGACGGGGGCGCGGGGGCTCGTGCTCGAGGCCGAGGGCGGGGCGCTCGACGACGTCGCTGCGGCCCGTCCGGCACTGGAGGCGGCGCCGGCTCGGCCGGACGACATCGCGTTCTGGCTCTATTCCTCGGGTACGACGGGGCGCCTCAAGGGGGTGCCGCATCGCCACCGCGACATGCCGGCGACCTGCGAGCACTACGCCGTGGGGATTCTCGGGCTGGGCGAGGACGACCGCTGCTACTCCGCGGCGAAACTCTTCTTCGCGTACGGGCTCGGGAACGCGATGACGTTCCCGCTGTGGGTGGGAGGCACCGCGATCCTCGACGAGCGGCGTCCGGCGCCCGCGACCACGTTCGAGACGATCGAGACGCTGCGTCCGACGGCGTACTTCGGAGTGCCGACGCTGTACGCGGCGCAGCTACAGGCGCTGGACCAGGTGCGGGCGACCGCGGGTGGCGGCGCGGCGGCGGGGAGCGCGGAGGGCGACAGTCCGGCGGGCCGGGCCGGGCCCGATCTGGGTTCGCTGCGGCTGTGCGTGTCCGCGGGCGAGGCGCTACCCCCGGACCTCTTCCGTCGCTGGAAGGCGGCGACGGGGCTCGAGATCCTGGACGGGATCGGTTCCACCGAGGCGCTCCACATCTTCATCTCGAACGCCCCGGGCGACGTGAACCCCGGCAGCACGGGCCGCGTCGTCCCCGGCTACGAGGCGCGGATCGTGGGCGAGGACGGCGCCGAGGCGGGGCCCGGCGAGGCGGGACAACTCGAGATCCGCGGCGACTCGACGACTCCCGGCTACTGGAACCGTCGGAAACTCGAGGGGCGCATGATCGTGGACGGGTGGCTGCGCACGGGAGACCAGTACGTGCGCGACGCGGAAGGCTGGTTCCACTACCAGGGCCGCGCCGACGACATGATCAAGGTGGGCGGGATCTGGTGCTCCCCGTTCGACATCGAGGCGCGCCTCATGGAACACCCGGCGGTGCTGGAGGCGGCGGTCGTGGGCCGGGAGGACGACCACGGCCTGGTCAAGCCGGAGGCGCACGTGGTGCTCACCGAGCCACTGCGGGAGACGGTCGGCGCCGAACCGGCTGCCGACGCGCTCACGGCGGAACTCGTCGCGCATTGCCAGGCGGGGTTGCCGCGCTACATGTACCCCCGCTGGATCCGGTTCGTGACCGGACTTCCGAAGACGGCGACGGGGAAGATCCAGCGGTTCAGGCTGCGTGCCTGATCGTGGACCGCACGCCGTCGCGCTATCGGGACGGCGTCTCGGCGCTCGCTCGCCTCTCCAGGACGCAGTAGCGGTACAGTTTCAGCGTCTCGCGCCAGTCCTCGGGGTACTCGGCCACCATCTCGCCCAGCCCGTACTCCTCCGCCAGTTCCGCGAATGAGCCCGACTCCGTCACAGCGAACGGCGCCTCCCTCTCGAACACCGTCAGGTCGGGGAAGCCGGTGGGGAACGAGGCATTCATCGCCCGCTCCACCCCTTCGAGCCGCTTGCGGTCTTCGTCCGTGTCGAAGTCGCGGCTCTGCAGGTCCACCGAGAAATAGTCGAACGCGATGCGGAGCGACGGCACCGCGCTCGCGAGCCGGTTCAGGAACGGCATGATGCTTTCGGGCGGCAGGTACATCGTGTTGCCTTCCCAGACCATCAGCGTGGGGGCCGCGGGATCGAAGCCCAGCTCGGCGAGCCCGCCCGGCACATCGGCCTCCAGGTAGTTGGCGAAGAGCGATGGCGGCTGTTCGACCCCGCCGCGCTCCAGGACATGGCGCTTGAATTCGAGCACCGCCTTCTGGTCGACCTCGAAGAAGGCGGCGTCCGCTTCGCGGTAGTGATGGGCCCGCATGTCGAAGCCGCCGCCGAGCAGCACGACCTGGCGGGCTCCGTCCTCGATCCCGCGCTCCACGAACCGGTTGAAGTAGCGCGTGCGGAACCGGACCATCGTGGTCGAGGGCGGGAACACCGCTTCCAGTTGCCGGGCGGCCGCACGGGCCCGGTCGTTCGAGAACCACGGCGCGTAGGGGTCGTTGAAGAGCGGACGCGGCTTCTCGGGCTCGAGGGCCCGAATGGACGCGATGACGAAGGCGGTCGCACCGATTTCGTTGATATCGATCATGGTTCGCGATCCGGGATATGGAAGAGTGAAGTACGTGGTCGCGGGAGCCACATAGTAGCCATCACGGTAGCCATCACGAAGGGGACACCTCAATGGTGCTCCGGTTCCGGGCCGCGAGAAGGACGACTGATGACGAACGGGCCCGGCGGGGGTGTCGTTGCGCGCCGGGTCCGGCGCACCGAAGCTCCGTGGCTGTGCGCAAGCTCACTCATCCACATGGAGGAGACGCCATGTTCGCAGGGTCCGCAGGTCGCAGTTCCGCGAAAGCCGCCGTTCACGCCTTGGCTCTGGTTCTCGCGCTGGCGGCCGCGCCGCTCAGCGCGCAGAAGACGATCGGGCTGAGGGCCGGCATCGGTTCCGCAACCCTGTCCGGGGCCAATCTGGACACGCGGGGCGCAGCCGCGTTCGATGCGCCCAGATACGGGATCGCGGCGGGGGTCGACGCGGGGATCCCGCTGAGCGGTGCCCTGGGCGCGCGCATCGGCCTGGGGCTGGCCCAGAAGGGCGGCGCCGTGAAGGTGCCGCCATCGATCTCGGCGAGCCGGTCGCTCACCGAATCGGTGGCCCAGATCGACTACGTGCAGTTCTCCGCGCTCCTTCGCGCGGGCACCGCCGCCGAAGGGGGGCGTCTCAACTTCGGCTTCCTCGCCGGGCCCTGGGTGGCCTTCAACCTCTCGTGCCAAGTGGCCGTGACGACCGTCGAGCCTCCGCCGATCCGCCCCGAGGTCCCGCCGGGCATTCCCAACCGCGTCGGCGCGGCGCGCGTGACAGGTGCGGCGACGGGTTCGGCGCGGGCGGGGTCCGCGCAGGACACGGACGTGGCGTGCGGAGAGGGCGGGGTGAGCGAGGTCAAGTCGACCGACTTCGGAGTCGCCGTCGGCGGAGGTTTCCAGGTGAAGCTGACGGACTCGCTCGACCTGGCGTTCGAGGTGATCTACGCCCGGGGCCTCTCCGAAATCGACGATGAGGGGAAGAAGACCAACCACGTCGCCTTCCAGAGCGGCCTCGTCTTCGCCATCGGCTGACCCCAGCGGCCGACCCGAGCGGCTGACCCCCAAGGCTCCGGGGACCGCCGCGCGGAGGCGCCCCGGCCTGTGTCCCATATCCCGCGTCTCGTATCCGTGCATCGGCCTATGCCAATCGCAGGTCCCAGTTTCGATTGGCATAGGGCTGCACAGGGATGTTCAACAACCACCCCACGAATCGCCGCCCCCTCCACGACGTTGACGGAATCCCTGCGGTCTGGCGACCGGAGACTTCGATGCCGTCGGACGGGTCGACTTTGCCGCGGCGAACGACGCGGCCGATCACATCAGCGTGTTCCTGATGAGGTAGCCCCGCTCACGGCTCGCGCTTTTTCGCGCCCCGGTCGCTCCGTTGCCCGGCAGCTTGCTCGGCATCGTCACCGGAAACCCCCGGGTCACTGCCGGCCACCACCACGTACTCCCGTTCGATCTCTCGGTGGAACCGCTCCGGCAGCCTCGCCCAATCCCTGGCCTCGACGAGGAACGGAATCGTGGATTCCCGCACCGCCTCTTCGAAATCCAGCAGCCGGTCGGCGGGGATATCCTCAAGCCCCGGTCCCCTAAGCACCAAATCGAGGTCGCTTCCCTTGTGGCCGAGGCCGCTCACGCGGCTGCCGTAGGCCCACACCTCGACATCCGGCAAGTGCTCCCGGAGAAGTGCTTCGAGCACGCGCCGGTGCCTTGCGGACAAGTTCACGCGGTCAGGCATCGTCCTCCCGGTCGATCAGGTCGGCGAGCGCCCTGGCGTCGACGATGAAATCCGGCAGCAGCTTCAGCGTGGCCTCCGCGAAGCCCTCGCCGTAATCGTGCGCCGTGTCGCTCCGGTTGTCGCGGTAGCGCAGCCACCGTTCGACCGCGTCGCAGTCCATGAGGTCGTGGCGGGCCGCGTGGCGGAACAGATCCTTGAAGTGCAGGCGGTCCGCCTGGCGGTTGCTCGCGAACCACGCGGCGAGCCGCTTCCGCAGCAACTTTCCGCTCTGCTCGAGGACGAGTTCGAACCCCTTGACGCAGGCGGCGCGGTAGAGGTCGTACATGACATCTTCCCGGTCCGCCTGCGTTTCGATTCCCTCGGCCGCCCGCTCGAGTGAAGCGATGCAGCGGCGCAGGAAGGTGGTGTCGATGCTCATGTCGCGCCGGTATCGGTCTTGGTGTTTGCCATCGCCGTCTTCGGTTCCATCGCGCGTCGGCCGGGTCCACTCCGCAGTCTCAAGTTGCCGCCAAGATACGATATGCGCCGTGCCCCCATGCACTTGTCCGGCAAGACCGCGGATTCAGGCGTTGGGGCCGTCTTCCAGCAGCGTCAGGAGGAGCCCCAGGCAAGCGAAGCACAGGATGACCCCGACGAGGGCCGTGTAGCCGTCCCCAGCCCGGCCCGTACCAGGCCAGCGCTCCACCCAGGAGCGCCCCCACGATGCAGGTGCCGAACGCGATGCGGTACCATCTCGGCCAATACTTCGGCCGGAACCTGTCGGACCACCTGTACATAGCGCCCACGTCCTCCGAGGGTTTCGCTTCGTTAGAATCGTTGCACAACGAATTAATGTTCCTACAAATTCGGGATCAAGAACGGTTCCCGAGCGGAGAGCGTGTGTACACAGCCTCGCGGTGCTTCCGAAAGCTGACGGGGGATGAGGTCTCCGGGAAGGCCGCCGGCTTGTGGGCGGCGCGCGTGCGGGAAGGCGAGCGGCTAGATTCTCCGCACATGAGCAGACCGTCCAGCGATCGATTGCGGGAGGAACTCGACTTCCTCCAGCCGTACTTCCTCGGGCCCTCGGGGGAGAATGACCGGTGGCTCGAGGAGTTGATCGTCGAGTTCGTGCGCGATCACGCCTTCTGGCGCCGCAACTTCCACCCCGAGGACGGCCACCGGATCACCGCGGCGGCCGCCTACCGCCCGGATTTCCTGCAGGCGAAGGCCCGCACCCGGCAGGCCCTGATCCGCCTGTCCGGAGAGCTCAAGCAATCCGTTCCCATCTTCCACCCGCGGTACGTGGGGCACATGAGTTCGGATCTGCTCATCCCCGGTCTCGTGGCGCGGATCCTCACCACCCTCTACAACCCGAACAACGTGAGCGAGGAGGCCGCGCCGGTCACGCTCACCCATGAACTCGAAGCCGGCCGGGATCTCGCTGCCATGTTCGGCTTCAACGTCGACCCCTCGGTTCAGCCCTGCGCCTGGGGTCACCTGACGTCGGGCGGCACGCTGGCCAACTACGAGGCGCTGTGGAACTTCCGCGCCGTGAAGTTCTACGGCGTCGCCCTGCAGGAGGGGGTGAGGCGGACGGCACTCGCGACCGGACCCATAGGACCCGTCGGACCGCTGCGGAAGGAGTTGGCGGAGTACGGCAAGTGGGAACTCGTCAACCTGAGCATCGGTCAGACGATCGGCCTGCGGCGCGAGATCGCGGAGGCCGTGCGCGGCCAGGATCCGGCGGCATTCACGCGCTTCCGGCGGGCCGTGAGACGCGAACGCATCGAGACGGCCGGCATCCAGGAGTTCTTCGCCCGGCACCCGGAACTGCGTCCGCCGAGGGTGCTCGTCGCGGCGTCCGCCCACTACTCCTGGGAGAAGGGGATGAAGGTGATGGGCCTGGGGACCGCGCAGCTGGTCAAGGTCGCGGTGGACGACCACATGCGCCTCGACCCGGACCACCTGGAGGCGTGCCTGGCGGATGCCTTCGAGAGCCGCACGCCGGTGCTGGGCGTGGTCGGCGTGCTCGGCACCACGGAGTTCGGCACCGTCGATCCGATCCACGAGATCATCGCGGCGCGCCGGCGCTGGAACGAGCGCGGCGCGGACTTCTTCGTGCACGTCGACGCGGCCTGGGGCGGGTACCTCGCGAGCGTGTTCCGGGACCCCGATGGCGGCTGCCTGCCGCGCGAGGAGATCCGGAAGGACTTCCGGCACTTTCCCTCGCGCATGGTCTACCGGGCCTTCACCTCCGTGAAGCACGCCGACTCGGTGACGATCGATCCCCACAAGCTCGGGTTCCTGCCCTACGCGGCCGGGGCGTTCGTGGCGCGCGACCGGGAGGTGGTGGACTTCATCGCGCAGCAGGCCGCCTACGTGTTCGACCTCGGCGACGTCGAGGACGAGGTCCCGCGCGAGCAACAGCTCCGCAACTTGGGCCAGTACATTCTGGAGGGCTCGAAACCGGGGGCGGCGGCCGCCTCGGTGGCCGTGGCCCACGAAGTCCTGCCGCTGCACGGCGAGGGGCTGGGGCGCATCCTGCGTCACACCATCCGAGCCTGCGAGTACTTCTACGAGTCGGCCCGCGAAGCCGCCGAGCGGCTGGAAGACCGCGTGCGGCTGATCGTCCCCTTCGAGCCCGACTCCAACCTCGTCTGCCTCGCGCTCAACCGGAACGGCAACCGGAGCCTGGCGCGCATGAACCGCTTCGCCCGCCGCGTGTTCGCCCGCATGAGAGTGGACGCCGACCGGCCGGTGCAGGACGCGCGTTTCATCGGGTCGTACACGTCGCTGCGCCGGGACGGCGGGGAAGACGAACAGTGCGGCCGCATCCTGCGCGAGCTGGGCATCGACCCGGCCACGTTCGTCGCCGTCCCGGCCCGGCCCGGGGAGGACGCGGACCACATCTTCATCCTGCGGCACACGCTGATGAACCCGTTCCTGATGGACGGCCCGGGCGAACGCAGCTACATCGACATGTACTGGGATTTCCTGGAAGAAGCCATCGACGCGGCGCTGGCGGAGTGATCAACCGCGCCCATTTGACTACCTTATGGCTTCGGCAGTTCAACCCGCCGCTGAACGGCTCGGTTTGCACCTGCGTCGAGCTCAGTCGGGGCGGCGTCAAGAGGATCAGCGGGGGCTCTGGCTCCCGGTGCCGACCCTGACGCGGTACCGCTTGGTTCAGCCTTCCGCTTCTCCATCGAACGGCCTGTACTCCACCAGGGCTGCCCGCCCGAAGATGTCGATGATCGTTACGGACAATTCGACGCCGAACGCGTCCGTGAGCCGGATGGGCTTGCCCAGCCGGAAGGACACCGGCTGCTGTCGTCCCTGTTCGATTGCGATGTTGTCCGCGTACAGATAGGTCCGGTCGGACGTATCGCGTATCGGGTTCAGCCGTCCGCGCAATCCCGGGAGATGCCCGGTCGCCTTCGGGAATACCGCCGCGCCTCCGGTCGGGAGCGGAGCCAATTCCAGCACCAGACCGTCCTCGCTCGGCGTCCACTCCCGTGCCAGCCCGGCGGCATAACCGCGCGCCGCGGCGTAAACGGTCATCGGCAGGTGCGTGGTGTACAGGTCGAACTCCGCTTCACCCGCTTCATCGGTGGTCGCCCGCTGCCAGGTCTTGTTCGGGAACAGGGCCAGGACGTCGGCGTCGGCCAGCGGTTCGCCCTTCGAGTGCACGGTGACCGTAGCGTCGGACGGCGTGAGTTCGAGCTTGGCCGCCGGGATGACCAAGGCCAGACTCGACTCATCGATGATCCTGTACTCCGGCTCGACGCCGGCGGCCTCGCGGGTCTCCGTGCGGATAATCAGTCGTGCCGGTGGTAGTTGAGGACCATGTGGATGACGCAGCTCCCGACGAAGACGAGCACGCCCGATACGAGGATGGGCAGCCACAGGCTGAACGCGGAAACCACGGATTCGCTCCTCTGCCGGGGGTGAGCGGCGCCGGCTCACCCGATGACGAACGCGCGGGTGGTCCGCATCAGAACAGTCTGATCTTGGCGACGGAGTGGCTAAGGGGCACGGCTTGCCGACCCCGCTCCGGGCTCGGTTCCTCTACGATCTGCTTGCCGTACAGCTTGAACCATGCCTCTCCCGCGCCGGGATCCACCTCGATGAGGGCGTAGGAGGCGCCGGTGTAGAGGGCGAGCCGGCTGAATGCGTATCCCTCCGGGGTCTCCCCGTCGTCGGCCGCGCCGAACCGCAGCGCCCAGCCCAGCGCGCGCGGCACGTGGTAGGTCACGGCGCTCGACGTCAGTTGCCAGATGCGGTGTCCGTCATCGTCGTTGATGCCGAAGACGGCCGACACGTGTACGTCGCCGCTCAGAATGCAGGGCCGCACGCCGCGCCGCGCCGCCCGAAACAGCACCTCCATGAGCGCGGCCCGTTCCTCGTCGTGCAGGCTGTGCTCCCACGAATCGCGCAGGTCGTCTCCGAGGCCCGCCTCGCGGAGCGGGAAGCTGAGGTCCGCGTTGGCCAGGGCCGACTTCGCGTGCAGCACGGGCACCGCCGAAACCACGAACACGAACGGGGTCTCTTCCGGATCGAGCGCCTCCGCCCACGCCTCGAAGCGGCGAAACTGGGCCTCGCCCAGGATGCGGAAGCCATCGCGATCGATGTCGCGGTGGCCGCGGCCATCCAGCACGTAGAAGGCCGCGCCGCCCCGGGTGAACGAGTAGTCCCACACGCCGGCATCGGTCGGGGGGTTGTGGCTGTGCTGGTACTCCCGGTACACATCGCACGCCGCGCGGAACATGCGGCGAACCAGGCGCCGCCCGTCGTCGCGGGTCAGCCCCTTTTCCTCGAGGTCCGGGAGAATGCGCGCCAAGCCGTCGTCCGGGCCATCGTCCGGGCTATCGTCGGCGAGATAGTGCGACCCCCAGCCGTCGCCGATCTCGTGGTCGTCCCAGATCATGTAGGTCGGATAAGAGTCGAAGACGCGGCGCACGCCCTCGAAGCCCCAGTATCCCCGGTGGATGTCGCGGTACCAGCTCCGCATGGACCGCTCGTCGGGCAGCAACTCGCCCGCCTCCCGGCGCATGCCGCGGTTCAGCAGCTTCCAGATGTCCAGAGTCGCCACCCCGTCGCTGTAGCACTGGTCGCCGCCGGCGATCACCACGTCGACGCTGTCGCGGTGCCGGCCGAGCGTCGCGCCGAGGAAGTCCCAGGCATCGATGTCGCCCACATCGGTCCGCTTCCGGAACAGCCCGCTCACGCGGTACGGCATGTGGCAGGAGAACAGCGCGATCTGGAACCGGCGCCGTTCGTCTTCCCGCGGCGGGGTGCGAAAGCTGCGCAGGCGGTTGTGTCCCAGGATCACCTTTCCGCCGTCGCCGGCCGCATGCAGCGCGTAGCCGTAGCGCGTGTCCGGCCGCAGATCGCCGATGTCCAGTACGCGCGTGGTGTCGTTGGCGTACCCGCGCACCTCGAAGGGAAGGGCGCGCAATGCGGCCAGGATGTCGCCGGTCTCCTCCGCCGACACCGGCACCCTCCCGAGCGCGGCCCGAAGCTCCGCCCGCACAGAAGAAGACTCCATCGCCTCGCCGCAATCGTAAAGCAGCAGCGTGAAGCGTCCCGGACCGCCCGTGCGCAGCCACAGCCGCACCGAATCGGGTGTCGCGTGCCCCACGATAGCGCCCACGCGCAGACGGGCGTTCGGCCACGGCCGGTCCGACTTGAAGACGAGTGAGTCCGGTCCGTGCACTGCTACTGCCCGGCGCGTTTTCGGCTGGCCTTCAGGAAATCGTCGATGAGCGCCATCAGCTCGTGGATGGTGGCCGATCCGCCGGCGATCAGCCCGGCCGTCAGGAGGATGTCGGTGAACTGGAACACGGCTTGCTGGAACGCCGACGCGGCAGCGCCGAAGTCGAAGATCGGGCCGAGGAGCCGGACGCCGGACAGCGAAACCATGATTCCGAGCGTCAGGCCGAAGAGGAGCGCCCGCCGTTGGGTGCCCGCCCTGTATTCCCGCAGCTCGCTCTCGGCCGCCGCCCTGCCGCTCTCGTCCGCGGCTTGCACTTCCTCCTCGAGGCGCGCCTTCCCGCCCTGGCGCCACGCCTTGAGCAGCACCTCGAGCGAGCGTTCGACGAACAGGGCGACGATGTAGAGGATGCCCAACTGGACGAGCGCGGTCAGAAACGGTCGTTCTCCCACGGCTACGCCGGCTGGCGTCAGGGCATCCCCCTGGACCACGACGACGATCACCAGCGCCGCGACCAGCAGCGCCACCCAGATCCGTCCGATGCGGCGTTCCATCCAGGTCCGTAAGCTGTTGCGTTCCATGCGCGTGCCTCCCGATCTCCCGGCCGTTTTTCCGTCAGCGGCGACGGATCATACGGTCCGATGGGCGGCGCACCAACTTTGGTGCCGCGGACGGTCGCCGCAGCGGGACGAGCGGGCGTGAAGGCAAGGTCGCCGTTACCTATCGAAGTGGCGGCGATGATTACCGCGCCCGGAATGACCGCGGGGGCCCGGTTCCCGGTGACGCCGGCGGGTTTGCCCCCGAGCGGCGACCGTGCGAGTCTTGCCCCGCGGTGGCCCGGTGATAACTGATTCCGGCAAAGGCGAATCGCACGCCCCCATGACGCCCCAACATTCCGACGAAGCGCAAGGCTCTCTGGACATCGCCGATCCCGCGGGGGACGGCCCCGCCGACCCCTACGAGGCGTTGTCGCCGGCCGGCCGGCTGGTGGCCCAGGCGTACGGCGTGGTGAGTCCGCACGACCTCGGTCGCCGGAACATGGCCACGCTCCTGTATCACGCGCGGTTCGCCGTGCGCGGCCGCACGTTCACGCAGACGGAGTTCATGGCCGCGACGAGGGAGGTGCTCGAGGCGGGGATCGTGTACCGGCCCGGCTCCAATACCGGGCTGTCGGCCGAGCCGGCCTGGGCGCCGCGCCTGACGATCGCGGCTTTCGAAGAGGGCAACCTGGAACGGATCGAGCGGCAGTTCACCCCGGCGCCCGCCGGACGGTTTCCGCGCGTAACCGATGCCGACGACATCATGCGGCTCCGCTGCCACGCGGTCGCGGGCCGCTTCGACCAACTCGCCCGCGATCTGGAGGAACCGGAGTACCGGGATTGGAGCTGGCTCTCCTACCCCGGGGCGGAGCAGCTGCTGTGGCGGCTCCCGCCGCAATACGTGGAGGAGGCGCTGGCCGACCTGCTCGACCTCGCTATCGATGCGGGGGTTTCCTCGGATCTGGCCGTCAACGCCTGGCGCGAGTGCTCCCGCGACCCGGCCCGGCACGCGGCGGACATCGCCTTGATCCGGGTGCTGGAGGGGCGGCCGGCGGACGCCCTCGCGGTGTTCGACGAGCTTCCGGCCGAGGCGCGCGACGGGAAGCCGGCGAGGACGGGGCGGGCGGCGACGCGCGCCCTCCTCGCGATGCTGCGCGGCGACGACGAGGAGGCAACCCGCTTCATCGCGGAGGCCGTCGCCGCCGAGAAGGCGGGTACCCGGAAGCGCAACGTCTTCCCGCCGCTGCGCGCCTTCACGCTCTCGCTCCTCGCCCTGGTGCGCTCCGACACGCCCGGCAACACGGCATCTCTCGAACGATTCCTGCGCATCGGCAGGCAGCAGGAGGTCCTGCCGCTCTTCCTGGAGTTCGTGGGCGATGCGGCGGCGGTGCGGCGCGGCGAGGGCGTGTGGGTGGCGCCGGACGGCGCCACCCCCTTCATCCTGCGGCTGTTCGAGGGTCTGCTGGGCTGCTGGGTGGACAGCTTCGAAGTGTTCGAGAAAGAAGAGCGGGCGGAGGCCCTCCTCGATTACGCGACGCTGGCCGCCTCGAACGGATACAGGTGGCTGGCGGCGGAGTGTTTCGCGGTTCTCGTCCGCATCGACCGTCTGCACGCGCGGGGCTGGGAAGCCTGGCGGGAGGTTCCGGAGCTGGAGGCCGAACTGCGCGCGGGTCTCGGCCCGGAGACCCTCGTCTCGCTGATCGAACCCGCCGAGGACTGGGAGTACCCGCTGAGGGAAATCGAGAAGGTGGCCCGGGGCGTGCGGAAGAAGCGCGGCAAGGCGGGGAAGCGGTCGAGTCCCCGCGCACAGCGTCTGGTCTGGGTTCTCGGGTCGGGTCCCTTCGGCGAAACGACCTTCCAGCCTCGCCAGCAGGTGGCCGCCAGGAACGGCAAATGGAGCAAGGGCCGGGCGGTGGCGCTGAAGCGTCTCGCCGAGCAGGCGGGAGAGATGGATTTCCTCACGGACCAGGACCGCGCGGCGGCGGCCGGGATTCGCCACTCCCGCGATCCGTGGCGCGGGGGACCGGAGTACTCCCTGGGCATGGCCGGGGTCTACGCCTTGGCGGGACACCCCAACCTGTTCAACGAGGAGGGCGCGCGGGTCGACCTCGTCCGTCGCGACCCGGAGCTTCTCATCGAGGAGGAGGACGGACGGCTGCGCGTGCGGATCGACCCGCACCGAGAGCGCGACCACGGCGATTATCGTTTCGCGCGGACGGGCGACGCACGCTACGAGGTGACCCGCTTCGGCGCGGCCCACAAGGAGATGATGGACGTCATCCCGCCCGATGGCGTCGAACTGCCGGCCGAGGCGAGGGAGCGGCTTGTGGGCGCGGTCTCCGGTCTCGCCGGCGAGTTCCGCGTCCAGGGCACGATGGACGACGAAGCGGAGGACGAGGCGGGCGGCGCGCGCGTCCGGGCCGATGCGCGCCCGTGGGTTCGGTTGGCGCCGCGGGGGGCGGGTCTGGCGGTGGAGGTCGTGGTCGAGCCCGTCCCGGGATCCGCGCAGTACTTCACGCCCGGGACCGGCGGCACGAGTGTGTTTGCGCACCGAGAGGGCGAGGCGGTACGGGCCGAGCGCGACTTGGCGGCGGAGGCCGCGGCGGTCCGGGACCTCGCGGCCGCGTGCCCGGCGCTGGCGGGATTGGGCCCCGACTACGCGATGACGGCGCCCGGCGTCGCGGAGAGCCTGGATCTGGTGGAGCAGCTCGCGGCGGCCGAGGCACGCTCGCTGTGGCCCGAGGGCGAGTCGTTCAGGATCGTGGCCCGCGCCGACACGCCGTCCCTTCGTCTCTCCTTCAAGTCTGCGGGCGACTGGTTCCGGGCCTCCGGCGGCATCGAGTTCGACGAGGAGACGAGCTACGACCTGCGGCGGCTGTTCGAGTTGCTGGACCGCAGCCCCGGGTCGCGCTTCCTGGAGTTGGAGGACGGCACCTATGTGGCGCTCACCGGGGCCCTGCGGAGGGCACTGGACGACCTCCGCACGTTCACGACTCCGTCCCGCGGTGCGCTGCGTCTCCATCCGCTGGCGGCGCCCGCGCTCTCGGATCTCGCGGAGCGCGCGACGCTGACGGTCGACGCGGCCTGGCGAGACCGGCTCCGAAGGTGGAGCGACGCGCAGGCCGGGGAGCCGGAGACGCCGGGCACGCTGCGCGGCGAACTCCGCCCCTACCAGGTGGAGGGGTTCCGGTGGCTGGCCCGCCTCGCGGACCTCGGGGCGGGGGCCTGCCTGGCCGACGACATGGGTCTGGGGAAGACCGTGCAGGCGCTCGCGCTCCTCCTGCGCCGCGCTCCGGACGGGCCGGCGCTCGTCGTGGCTCCGACATCCGTAGTGGCCAACTGGCTCGCCGAGGCGCGCCGCTTCGCCCCGACATTGAACGTCGCCGCGTACGGCGGACCGGCCGCCGCCAGGGCGCGGCTCCTGGAGCGCCTGGGCCCCTTCGACCTCGTCGTGGCGACGTACGGCGTCCTGCAGGTCGATGCGGAGAAGCTGGCGGAGGTCGAATGGGGCACGGCCGTCCTCGACGAGGCGCAGGCGATCAAGAACCCGGCCACGAAGCGCGCCCGCGCCGCCCGCGGTTTGAAGGCGGCGTTCCGGCTCGTGACCACGGGGACGCCGATTCAGAACAACGTGATGGACCTGTACTCCCTGTTCGCCTTTCTGAGTCCGGGGATGCTGGGGTCGCTGAGCCGGTTCCGCCGCCGCTTCGCCGTTCCCATCGAACGCGATGGCGACGCCCGGGCGCGAGCGCGGCTGCGCCGGGTGACCGCTCCCTTCATCCTGCGGCGCCTGAAGTCCGACGTGCTCGACGACCTCCCGCCGCGCACCGAGATCACGCACCACGTGGAGCTGTCCCCCGAGGAGGGGGCGCTGTACGAGGCGCTGCGGCAGCGCGCGCTGGAGGATCTCTCCGCCCAGGCCGAAGACGGCACGGCGCCGGCACAGGCGCGGATGCAGGTGCTCGCCCACCTGACCCGGCTGCGGCTCGCCTGCTGCAATCCGGCGCTCGTGGCGCCCGGGAAGGCACCGCCCAGCTCGAAGATGGAGGCGTTCGCCGAGATCCTCGACGACCTGCGGCGCAACGGCCACAAAGTGCTCGTTTTCTCCCAGTTCGTGCGGCACCTCCGCCTGATCGAGGACCGCCTCAAGGAGACCGGCGTCCCCTACCAGTACCTCGATGGAAGCACGCCCGCGAAGTCGCGAACCAAGCGAATCGCCGCCTTCCAGGCGGGCCGGGGCGACGCGTTCCTGATCTCCACCCGGGCGGGCGGCGTGGGGTTGAACCTGACCGCGGCCGACTACGTGATTCACATGGACCCGTGGTGGAACCCCGCGGTCGAGGACCAGGCGTCCGACCGCGCGCACAGGATCGGCCAGACGCGGCCCGTCACCATCTACAGACTGGTCACGAAGGGGACGATCGAGGAACAGATCGTCGATCTCCACCGCCGCAAGCGCGACCTCGCCGACCGCCTGCTCGAGGGGGCCGACGCTCCCGCCCGCCTCGATGCCGACGAACTCATCGAACTGCTGAAACGCTAGGGCCACCGGGCCGCTCGCCGCGCGAACACTGAGGCGTCCGCGCGCCACTCCGCGTAGCCGATCCGGCGGCCGTCGGTCAGCCAGTCGATCCTTTCGTCGACGCAAGCCAGCAGGTCTCGCTCGTCGGCGTCCAGCGCGAACCCCCCGTACTCGGCCAGCGAGTCGAGCACCGCCACGGCGAACGCTCCGCCGGACGCGTGCGCCGCCTCGCCGTTTCCGATCTCCCCGCGCGCCACGGCGTCGATCCCTCCCTTGCCGAGCGCGTCCAGCAGCTCCGTCTCGCCGCGTTCGCGGCCCAGGTAGAGAACCTGCGGCATGCCGTCCGAGGGCGGGTGAAGGCGGGTCCGGCCCGCGAGGGCGGGCGACGCCATGGCGGAGGTGATGACGAAGGCCGCCGTGCCATCGGCCACGACCGTGCCTCCGGGCGTCTCGACGCGCGTCCCCGCGCGCAGCACGCCGGCGCGGTCGACGAAGCCCACGATCTCCAGGAGCCGCGCCTCGCCGGTCGTGCCCGGCAGCACGCCGACGCGCACGTCGCGGGTGAGCCGCTCGTAGGAGGAGAGCCGGTCCGCGTCCTCCGCGCGCGTGAGGAGCGACTGGCGAAACGCGATATGGCCGGACGTGAAGGCCACCGCGGTGTCCCCGGCCGCGTCCAGCGTCCGCGACGCGAGGATGGTGATGCCGCCCCCCGCCAGGTCGACCTCGGCCGTCGCCGGCAGCAGCCAGATGCCCGGCCATTCCGCGACGGGCCGGCGTGCGAAGGAGAGACCGGCGTCCTCCATGAGTTCCAGGGCGCTCAGGAGGTCGGCCTCGTATCCCAGATGCCGGTGGAAGTCGGGCGAGCCGGGATCTTCGCCGGCGCTGTAGCTCACGGGCTCGAAGAAGGCGTAGAAGGCCACATTGAGCGGCGCGTCCGTGCCGGCGCACGCCACTTGGGGTTGAGGGGCCACGGCCCCCCCGCACGCGAGACAGGCGGCGGCGAGCCAGCCCGCGGCGGCGATGATGCGGATGTCGCGTTCCATGCGCGTGTCTCCCGGTGTCCCGGCGGTTCCTTCGGCGGCGTCGGCCGCGCCCCAGGCTTACGGCGTCGCTGGCTCGGCGTCTTCCCGGATCGCTTCGACGCGCCCCGCGAACTCCTCGTCCAGCCTGTTGCCGGTGCCGTCGACCGCCGCGCCGTCCTCGAAACGGAAGGTCACCCGCCCCTTCGGCCGGTTCAAGGTGGAGAGCAGGTCGCTGATCCCCATAACCCGGAGGTCGGGTGTCCAACTCCTGGGGGTCACTTCACCGGTCGTCCTCGCGGTCCCCGGTCTCCGACCGTTCGCAGAGTCGGGATGGTGGAGGCACTCGGCGGTGCTTCGCGCGGCTCGTCACGCGTTGGGGGCTCCACGCCCGGGGCGTACCAAGTGCTGCGGATACACCGGTCGTGTACGGGCTTTAGCGGCGGGCGCGCATCCCGTCCAGGAGTGTCGCGGTGGTCTGCCGGATCAGCCCATCGACATCCACGGCCGTGAGGATCTGTCCCTCGATCAGCAGTGATGCGAGACCATGCACGGCCCCCCACGCCACGTAGGCCTGAAGGTGCGGATCCTGTCGCTTGATCGTTCCGCTCTCCTGGTATGACCGGACGATGCTCACGAGTTCGTCGAACAACCCGTTCGCCACATCGCGGAGTTCCGGGTGGTCCTCGCGAGTGATCGCTTCCTTTCCGTACATCAGGCGGTAGTGCCCCGGGTTTTCGAGCGCGAACCGGACGTACGCCCGCCCGACCCGCGGGAGCCGCTCGATCCCTGCGTCCGGGTCGCCCGCGCCCACGGCCTCCAGGCGCTCTCGAAGGCGGTCGAAACCGGCGGCGGCGACCGCGACCAGGAGCGCGGACTTGTCCGCGAAGTGGCGATAGGCCGCGGACCGCGAGACGCCCAGGCGCCGCCCGATCTCGCGCATCGTCACGCTCGAGGTCCCTCCCTCGTCGATCATCGCGGCGGCTTCGGCGAGCAATGCCGCCCGCAGGTCTCCATGGTGATACGCGGTGGCGTTTTGGGTCATGGCGCAAAGGTGATCGGTTCAGGGGTGACCAGCAATGTTGACGGCGTCAACGGAGCGGAGTAAGTTGACGGCGTCAACAAGCTCGGATCGACCACTCGAAGGAGGGAAGGCAAGATGGCCGGCAACGAGGAGATGACCGGATTCCTGAAGGCGGGCCTGGAGCGAAGCCTGCCCCGCGAGCAGCTCAAGGGGGTGCTGCTCGAGGCGGGCTGGCCGCAGGATCAGGTGCGACGCGCCCTCGACGGTTTCGCCGACGTCGCGTTTCCGATTCCCGTCCCGCGCCCCGCCCCGTACCTGTCGGCTCGCGAGGCTTTCGTCTACCTCGTGCTCTTCGGGACGCTGTACGGCAGCGCGATCAGCTTCGGGAGCCTCCTGTTCGCGTTCATCCACCAGGCGTTTCCCGATCCTTCGCTCGACCCCGCGGCCGCACTGCAGATGGCGCGAGAGGAGATCCGGTGGTCGATCTCCTTCCTGGTCGCGACCTTTCCCGTCTTCGCCTTCGTCTTCTGGACGAATGACCGCGCGGTCCGGAAAGACCCGGGCCGGCGGCTCTCGCGAGTTCGGCAGTCGCTGACGTACCTGTCCCTGTTCGTAGGTGCGGCCACGCTCATCGGCGTGGTCACGAGCATCGTCTACAACCTCCTCGGCGGCGAACTGACGGTCCGGTTCGCCCTGAAGGTTCTGACCGTCGCCACGATCACCGGCTCGTTGTTCGGGTACTTCCTCCGCGACGTGCGCAGGGAGGAGGTGGCGGAATGACCCTCTCGCCGCGATCCATCGTGCTGGGAGTCTCGGGAGCCGCCGTTGCTGCTGCGGTGGCGCTCGGGCTGGTATCCCTGGGCTCTCCCGCGCAGGAGCGCGAGCGACGGATCGATGACCGGCGACTGTCCGACCTGCACGGAATCACGGCGGCTGCCGGTCGCTACTGGACTCGGCACGGGCGGCTTCCGGCATCCCTGGACGATCTGGCGGCCGAGCCCGGCTTGCGGATCAGCACCCGTGATCCCACCAGCTCGGAGATTTACGGGTACCGGGCGCTCGACGCGGGACGCTACGAGGTGTGCGCCACCTTCGCGGCGGATTCCGGGGAGCCGACGGGAAGCTCTTCGATCGTCCAGAGGAGCTGTCAGGGCTGCCACGGCCCGGGCTCGCCCGTTGCGGCCCGGATCGAGGGTCCAGAGGCTGGGCAGGTGGCGTTTCGCGACCTGTGGACGCACGGCCCGGGACGGCACTGCTTCCAGATGCGAGTGCGGTGACGCGGCGGCCGGCGCCGTCCGAAGCCGTGGGACTGCGGCGGGAGGCCAGACCGTCTCGACGACACGCCGCCGCTGTTGCGACCAGCAACAAGGATCGCACATTCACTCCTCGGGGATCGCGATGCGCCGGCAGCGGAGGGGGGGATGATGCGAGGCACAAGGGTCGGAGTGCCGCCGCGGTGTACCCTCGCTGCCATGGTCGCCTGGGCCATGGCTGCGCCCGGCCTGCAGGCCCAAGAGGCGGATTCTCTTCCGGTGGTGGCGGCACAGGACGTTCCGCAGGTCAGCGTGCTGGTGGGCATGCGAATCGAGTTGGGCGGTGTGCCTTCACCGGGAGCCAGCCTGGAAGTGTTGGCGGATTCGCCGATTCGGCATATCTGGGTGTCGCTGCAATTCCTGGCTCAGATCACTCGTTGGAACGTTCAGTACGACTCGATGACCAGACGAGATCACAGCTACCTGGGCCGGGTTCGGGCGGGCCTTGGCACGGGCGAAGGGCCGAGGTTCTACGCTCTCTTCGAACACGGAATCGGAATCATCAAGGCCGACCGCGAGCGCTTGCTCGGACAAACCTACAACATGACGGGCGTCGGACTGGGCGTGGGGCTGACCGTCGGCAGAGTCACGGGCTCGCTCGAATTCGTTCTGGGAGAAGCCGACCGAAACAACCCCGATCTCTACGGAGGCCTGGGGTTATCGCTGCAATACCGCTTGCCGCGAATCTTTTGACCGCGGGGTGCGACACCGCGCGCGACGCGGACGGCGCCGCAGCCGACCGCACCGAAGCTGCGCACGCGTGCCGGTGATGGCGGATGACCCGACCGCGGCTAGATTGAACCGTTCGTTGACGGCCACGGATCCGGACGACCTTGGAGGTGGAGGATGAAGTACCGGGTGGCGCTTCAAGAGTCCGAAGAGGGGTTCTCCGTCTGGGTTCCGGGTCTGCCTGGTTGTGCGTCGCAGGGGACGACGGAGGAGGAAGCCCTGGCGAACATCGCGGACGCCGTCCGCGAGTACTTGGACGTGGCGGTCGAGAATGCCGCCGGCATGGTCATCCGTGAGATCGAAGTCGCCGTATAGGCCGTGCCGAGGATTCCCGGTGTCAACCACCTCCGGGCGGTGCGCGCGCTCGAGAAGGCAGGCTTTTGCATCGCTCGCCAAGGAAAGCACATCGTGCTGACCGACGGTGAGCGTATCCTTACGGTTCCGCGCAACAATCCGGTCAATGCATTCACGATGGGCCGCATCGTCCAGGACGCTGGTCTGACGGAACGGGAATTCAAGGAACTCCTCTGACGCAGCCAACCTCTCGCACATGAGCAGACCGTTCACCGACCGGTTGCCGGAGGAACTCGACTCCCCCCAGCCGTTTTTTCTTGGGCCCCCGGGGAAAACGACCGTTGGCGAAGGCCCGCACCTGCCAAGCCCCGATCGGCCTGTCGGGAGAGATCAAGCAATGGCGTCGCAAGCGTCGGAGTTCGGATTGTTTCGCTGGTGATATGGTGTTATGGTGCGTTCATTCGAGAACCTCGACCCCGGACGAAGACATGCCCCGTCTCACGATCAGCCTGAGTGCTCCCACGCACCGCGCCCTGAAGGAAGCTTCAGCGCGGCAGGGCCGTTCGATGGGCGCGATCATCGAGGAGAGCCTCGATCTTAGAGGCGTCCGGCCGATCGACACGGCCAGGGACATCGTGGCCCGAGCCCGCGCGCAGGCCCGGCTGGAAACCGATGAAGCCGCGGCCGTGGCGGTTAGGGAAACGAGACTGCACCGTGAGGGACGGTAGGCTGATCCGCTGACCGACGCCGCGACGGGTGCCGGACGCCGCTGATGACGCCGCCCGTATTCATCGTGGACACGAACGTGATCGTGTCGGCGCTGATCGGGTCCGACTCGAAGGCTCCCCCGGCGCAGATTCTGGAGGCCATGCTCGGCGGGAGCCTTCTGTACCTCATGTCCGCCGACCTTCTCACCGAGTACGCGTCGGTGTTGCGCCGTCCCCGCCTCGTTCGGCTCCACGGGCGACCGGAGAAGGAGATCGACCTGTTGCTCGCGGAACTGACGGCGAACGCGATTTGGCGCGACCCGGCCCCGGGCGACCCGGCCCCGGATGCCAACGACAACCACCTGTGGGCTCTACTGGCGAGCTGGGCCGGAAGCCGTCCCCTCACGGGTGATCGCCTCCTGGTCGAGAACGCTCCGGAGGCAGGGCTTGCGGTGACCCCTCGCGAGTGGGTGAACCTCCACAAGAGGCGGTAGGCGACAAGTGGAGATCGCCCTTCCAAAAACTCCTTGGGCCGGAGCGACTGAGCGCGGCTCTCCTACGCGCTGCGCGGACCGAGGGACAACCCGGAGATGGAGAGCTTCTTCGGCCGGTTCAAGGTGGAGAACAGGTCGCTGATCCTCGACGCCGGCTCGCTTGAGGAACTCGCGGCCGTCGTCCGGGACCGGATCAACTACTACAATCGGGTGCGCCGTCACTCCTCCTCGGAGACCGGCCACCCATGACCATCATCGAGGACCTCTACCGAGAGGGCTGAGCAGCACAATAAACCCGGAGGCCGGGTGTCCACTCTTGGGGGTCACTTCACCGGGCGTCGACGAGCGGCAGGTCCGCGTGGTGCTCGAGCAGGAAGCGAAGGCGCTGAGAACGGGTTGGTGCGTTGAGGCGGCTGTTCTACCAAGGCACTGCCGCCCGCCCCGCTTGATCGCCGATGGCGTCGCTGGCAAGCTTGCTGCGCGGGAGTCGGCGCCGCGCCGCCGGATGGAGACGACGATATGGGGGATCAACGATCAACCGAAGGGCTTTGGGAATGACCGAATCGACCTTCTACGATCAGCTCGGTCGACCTTCCTACGCGGTGGCGGAAGCCGGCCGGCTGGCGGGCCTCACCGCGGGGAGGGTACGCCGCTGGTTAAGGGGGTACGAGTACAGCTACGGAGACGCCGTGCGGGATCTGCCGCCGGTCCTGCAGGGCAGTGGGACCGAGAGCTCCTACGCGTCCTTCCTGGACCTTGTGGACCTGCTCTTCGTGAAGCGGTTTCTCGATTACGGAGTGTCACTTCAGAAGGTCCGTCGCGCACTCGACGAGGCTCGCCAGGTCCTGGGCACGGAACACTTCGCGAGGCAGACGTTCTTCACGGACGGCGGGTCGATCTTTCTCGAACTCCAGGAAGGAGTCCACAGGGGCCGGGGGGAGGCGATCCTCGAACTGATGTCGGGCGGGCAGTGGGTGATCGCGTCCGTTATTCGGGAACTTGCGCGGCAGATTGACTTCGAGTCGCCCGAGGGGCTGGCCAGCCGGTGGTATCCGCTCGGGCGGAATAGGCCGGTGGTGCTGGATCCCATGGCGTCGTTCGGTGCGCCCTCGATAGCGGGCCGAGGTGTCAAGACGATCAACATCCACGATCTTTTCGTGGCTGAAGACGAAAGCTTGGAGTCTGTCCGCACCTGGTGGGACCTGACGGACGACGAGATCCGAGCGGCAGTGGAATTCGAGCGTCAGCTGGCGGCATGAGGTTCTTCGTCGATAACAACCTGAGCCCGCAGCTGGCGGCAGGAATGAAGGGATTCGGTGAAGACGTCGTGCACGTCACGGAGTTCCTTCCACCTGACGTAGACGACACCGAGCTTCTGGCTCGCGTCGGATCGGAAGGTTGGTGTCTGGTGACTCGCGACGACAGAATCCGATACCGGCCGGCAGAATCGGCAGCGATCAGGGAACACCAGGTAGGGGCGTTCTTCATGGGCGGGAAGAACCTCCGTCGATGTCAGCTAATCCAGCAACTCGTCCGTAACTGGCCCAGGATGAAGGAACTGGCAGTCAAGACGAGCCCGCCATTCGCGTTTCGGGTCCCGCCGGCGGGTGCCAAGATCAAGCCGATTCCTCTCGGCGACTGACCCACCCATGACCACCGACCTTACCGAGCGCGGCCTGGAACGGCTCATCTGCGAGGCCCTGACCGGGGACCCCTGCGACCGCCCGATACGGACAAAGGACCGTGGCGAGTATTCGAAATCGGCTGAGGGAGAACCGAGTGGAGCCGTGAGAAACACGATGGAGATCGAAGGCTACCGGGCGATCATCCAGTTCGACCCCGACATCGAGATGTTCCGGGGCGAGTTCGTCGGCCTGAACGGCGGCGCGGACTTCTACGCCCGCGACGTCCCCGGTCTCAGGAGGGAGGGTGCGGCATCGCTCAAGGTGTTTCTCCAGATGTGCGAGGAGGACGGCGTCGAGCCCGCACGCCCGTACTCGGGACAGTTCAACCTGCGCATCCCGTCCGAGTTGCACGCGAACATCGCCGCCGCCGCGGCCGCCGAAGGGAAGAGCTTGAATCAGTGGATCACCGAGACGCTCCGCGATCGCGTCGCAGCCGGGATGGCCTGACGGCGAACCGACGCGTCGACTTCCACATCAGTTCCAATGCGGCCGTCCGATGCCCGAACCGGTGCTTCGGGAAGCGCTCCCGAATGCGGTGGTGCACGCTTCGGACGCGACCTCGGAGGGAAGAGGTCGGCACCAAGTCGGCACCAAGTCGGCACCAAGTGGCGACTCTACGGAAGTCCTTGTCGGCGCGACCGCAGCACCACCTCCGATTTCTGCCGCGCACTCCAGCGCTTCGGCAGGCCCTCGGCCTCCGTCGGCTTCTCCTCGTCCCATCCTCCATCTCTCTGCCTTGCCCTACTCTAATCTCTTGCTCCTCTCGTGTCTCGCGTGTGTTGGCAGAGAGGGGGCGGGCATGCGACTCTCCGCTGCGGATCCTCCCAGCGCCACGATCGACGGAACACATAAGCACCTGCTCGTTGCGGATTGGACGACGCTTCTGAACGGGATGGAGGCGTGTCTGGAGGGCCCCGAACCGGGCCTCGCGGACGTGCGCCAACTCATGGGGCTGGTGCGGTTCGCGGAGACGAAAGCGCCAAAGGCCCCGCACGCCGGCAAGGCACTCGTCAACCAGGTTACTGCTATCGGAAAAAACTCGGACTGGATACACAAGGACGGCCTGAAGGCAACACCGAAATCCTACGGCTACGGGCGCTACGTGTGGTTGGGTCGGCGCGCCCGGCTCGGGGTATGGGTGGGGTTCAACACCGACCTCCACGAGGAGTTCAAGGCGACGCCCCTGTGGGTCCGAGTCAAGAGGTGGAAGGCGCCATACGACTCGGGCTGGACGGAGCGGACCGTACCAATACTGAAGGAGTGCGTGTCGCCGTACGTCAAGCAGGTCGGCCAGGTGCTTTGGGTGGGGGTCGTGCCGGACGAGCCCCCGGATCCAAACAGCTACGCAGAGGAGTTGGAACGGATCGCCGAGATCGTCGACGAGGCTGCCGAGTCGCCCCTCTCGCCTGCCAGCGTACTCACGGAAGTCGGCCGGCGCTACGACCAGCCCGTGATGAACAACGTGCACCGCGCCGAGTACGTCGAGGCGCTCGTGGCTCTCGCGCTCCGGGACAGCGGATGGACGCGCAAGGCACCGTGGGGGGCCTGGCACTTCGAGAACGAATCCGGCGTGCGGCTCAAGCTCAAGCACTCCGCGGCGGTGCAGTCGTGGGGGGGCGGCGGAGCCCAGGACTCCCCGCGTTTCGACATTGCCCCCGGAAAGGGCTACTGGGACGATGAAGACGGACGGTGGGTGAAGCACTACGGTCGCCACGCCGACGTCTACGTGTTCGCCTGGCACGGGGGCACCGGCGAGAGGACGGACCAACGGGATCCGGCGAGGTGGGAGTTCCATGTGATCGCGGAACGCGATCTACCGGAGCAGAAGTCGATTGGTCTCCCTGCGATCCGAGCCTCGACGTCGCGGTGCCGCATCGAGGAGCTTGCGGCTGTGATCGACGAGATCTCCGGGGCGGTCCGCTGAGCGCTCCGCGCGAACCGCGCGTCACGGTCGACAGGGCGGCCAGGGATCTTCAGGACACGCCTGAGCGCAGCGGCGTCCGGTCGAGTCAGGCCGCGTCGTGCTGCTTGATCCAGTCGCGCAGGACGTCATCGATCCGGGTCTGCCAACCGCGCCCTCCAGCCCGAAAATGATCGATGACCTCCGGGGACAGCCGGATGGTGGTGGAGACCTTCGGCCGCGCCTTCCGGGGTCGGCCCCGCCGCACGGGCGCCTTGGCGAATTTCTCCGGCCAGCCGTCCTTCGAGAGGTCGGGTGCCGTATCCGGATCAAAACCTCGGACCGTAGAGCCGTCGTTCCCGTTCATTGGCCTTCCTCATGCTGATGACCCTGCATGCATCGCCGCGCTGCGTCCAGACGAGCACGATCATCTTGTCGTCCAGACAACCGATCGTGATGAAGCGAGCCTCGCGGTATTCCTGCCGATCATCCTCGACGGTCAGCGTCGCGCCGGCGAACACCTCCACCGCCCGCGCCATGTCCAGGCCTCGAGCCCTGATCGTCTCCGCACGCTTTGCGTCGTCGAACTCGATTCGCATGAATTAATGTTACTACAGAAATTCCGTGTCAACGTTTCACTCTCGCCGTCGCGGCACACGCCCCAGTCTGCTGTTCGCTCTCAAGCCAATCTCAACGCCGGGGAGGGGCAGGGGCTTGCCCCGTCATGGGAGGTGCTCGAGGCTTCCCGCCTGCGGTAGGGCGATCCAGCCCTCCTCCTTCGCCAACTCTTCATCGCCGGGCGGGATCGGTTCGCAGCGGCTGAGCGCGGCCGCCCGAGCGACGAGGGCCGCGACCACCGCATCGAGTAGGTCATCCGAGGCAGTACACTGAGCCCAGTCCTCCTCGGAAAGGGTGAACCAGTCGGCGATGCGCTCGGCGAGATCACTGGCGAGCCGGGCGCGAACCGCGGCTCCCCTGGCGCGCTTGTAGCCGCGCGAGGGGAAGCCCCATACGTGGAGGGCGGCCGCGGGGTAGACTTCGACGAAGCGGCCGCCGCCGCTCCGGTCGATGGATTCGCCGGTGGCCGCCGTCTCGGCGAGCAGGCGGACGGCTCGGATGGCGGGCACCGCGATCAGGTCCGTCGAGACGCTGAGCGGCCATCGACCCAGCCTCTCCCTCACGAATGCATCGGTTCGCCGGAACCGAAGCTGCGGGACTTCGGCGGCAGGCCAGACCGTCCCTGCCGACCAGGCGGCAACGGCTCGGGTGAAGCGTGCGGGCCAGCCGAAGGGGGCATCGATACCGATCTTGTCCGCGCGCCCGAACAACTCATGCAGGTCGGCGTCCGTCGCACCCAGCGACAGCGACTCGACGCGTGCCGATCCGCGATGCCACCGAATCAGACAGGTAGCCGTCCGCTTCGGCTGCGATGCGAGATCGACCCCGAGCGTGAACGACGCGGGTTCAGTCATCGTCCGGCGGCGGGAAGTGCGCCTTCAGGAAGCGTTCGATCTGGTCGAGTCGTTTGTCGAGTTCCTCGCCTCCCAAGTGACCTCCTTCATTGTACCTTCCGAGCGCGGCGGTGGCCTCGTCTTCGTCAATGTGAGAGAACCACTCGGCGAAACACTTTGGCCCCACCCAGATGCTCAATCCTCCGCCGCTCGCGCCGGTTCCGGGGCTCGCGTACATCAGGAACCGACGGCGGTCTGACGGCGGCGCGATTCTCACCGAACTCCGCTGCGGTTGCACCGGCAGACCGGCCCGCTCGGACATCTCGACGAAGCGATCGAACTGCTCGCTCACACCCAGGTCAACGGCCCACGCACGGATTGCGTCAACCGTCAACCGGTGACCTGGGCGGGGGAGTCTGGCGGGTTCGTCAACCACCTCCCGAATCAGCAACTGCGGGCCGCCGTCCAGTTCGAACACCTCGAAGCTGACGACCTCGATCGGGAGGCCGAAACGTCCCAGAAACTCGCTCGTGCGCTCCAATCCCGGGTGAATGCCAGCGCCGACGAGCAGCAGGGCGATCTCCCGATCGTCCCCGTCGTCGGCCAGAAGTTCCCGCACTCTTGGAGACAGCGTCTTCGGGTCCCCGACCCTGTTGAAGCCACCTTCGAGCTTCCGAAAGAGTTCATCGGCATCGAGACGGGCGAGTGACGCGGCGTAGTAGATGGCCTGTCCCAGCGCGCCCGAATCGATCATCCCCGGCTTCACTTCGATCACCACCCAGCGATCCTGCGAGTCGAATCGCCAACAGATCGAGCCGTCCATCATCGATCGATACCTGGCAGCCGACCAGCATCAATCCCTCGCCGATCAGTGTCACATCGTTCACGATCCAGTCTTCGAGCTGCCGCTCGAGTTGGATGTGGGAACGCCCGACCTTCTGCGGTTCCCGCTTCGCTGAGCTGTCGTCGTTTCGCGTTTCCATCGTCCAGACTGCCAGTCTCGTCACGTTTCGATACCCCGAAGCTGCTCCCCTCCGAGGCGTCGATAGCGATCCAACGCGGTTCGCCTCATGCCTGCGGGGAGGTGTTTGGTGACCATTCCGAATGCGTTGTCGAGTCCCCACGCGTATCCGAGATCGATGGTCGCCTCTCCGGACGGTTCGATCTCCCTCCGAGCGGGAATCTTGACCCTGTTTGCCAGCTCCACGACTTCATGGATCGTGGATTCGTCCGAGAGCACGATCGGTGCGCAGCACTCGATGGCTCGTCCCATCATGAGCGTCGCCAAGCGCGCCGAATCGGCGGGAAGCCGGTCCCACCGGTTCCAGATGATGGGGTAGGCGTTCATGCGCCTGGCGCGGTCGAGCAGTCGAAAGCAGGCGGCCGCATCCAGGATCCGCTCGTTCGGCACGACTCCCACGTAGACCGACCCGTGGTCGGTCTCGACGCGGAAGCCGGCATCGGTGCGGTCGCGGCCGGAACAATCGAGAACAGCGGGCTGGCCGTCGCGCAACGCAATACGGACGGGCTTCAAAGGCGTCGCGTTCCGCGGGCGTCCGGGCTTGTCGGCGGACGGGATCTTCGACCAGTCGAGCGGCTCTCCGACGGCGGCCATGTCGAGGTCGAGCACGTAGATGCTGCCGGCTTCCGTGCACTCGGAGAGAGGCTGTGAGACTCCCCAGCCCGCCGGCCTGGCCGAGAGCTCGGTGCCGTCGGGAGCGAACGCGTAGGGGTGGGTTCTCTTCCTGGTCGCGTCGTAATGGAGCGTGCAGAGCGCGAAGAAACGGTTCTCCACCGCCCGCAACCGGAGAATGGACGACCACTTGATGCCGGTCACGTTGTCGAAGCTCGGATTGACCCAGATGTGTGCGCCGTTCCGCGCGAGATAACGGGGAAGGAGCCCCAGGTAATGGTCGTGACAGATCGTCGCTCCCACCCTGACGCCGCCCAACCGGAACGTCGGAAGCTGGGCGGCGCCTCCCAGTCCGGCCGCTCGAACGCCACGGCGTCGGCCGTCGAGTGTTTCGCGTACACCCGGGAACGAGAGCCGTCGGGGTCGAACCGAAGGAGCACCTGCCAGTCGCGGCCGGTGGAGTCGTTGGTTGTGTCGATCGCGCCCACGAGCAGCGAGGCGTCCAGGTCTGCGGCGAGCTTCGAGAGCGATTCGCTGCGTTCACGGTCGGACGCCGAGACGTAGCCCTCGGGGAAGAGCACGAAGTCGATGGCTTCGTCGGCGAAGGAATCGGCGGTGGGCACGTCCGGTTGCTGGGCCCCGGGTCCGCTGGGCGGCACACCGTTCGAGGACTTCTGCGCTACCGGGGGGAACGCCATCGCCACGCGCGCAGTGGAAGCCGATCGTCCGGTCGCCGGGGAGATTCCCACGCCAGTTCGACTGGTCCGAGAACCTCCGTCGTGGATCAGATCCGAGAAGCGCGCCCGGTCCTCCCGGCTATCCGGATCGAGCGAGCACCAGACCTGGTCGCGGGCGTAGAGCCGCACCGTCGGCTGGAAGCCCTGCGTCGGCGGGACGAGGTCCCTCAGCGTGTCGTACCAGGCGCGTTGTTCGTCGCGGAACGCCGGGTCGTTGTCCTTCGCGTCGTGCCGTTCGCAGAACTCCATCCAGCGCCGTGCGGAGAACCCGAGCGTATACGTATCTGCGTAGGCGGAGAGGGCGAGCTTCCGCGGTCTCGTGAAGTGCTGGCTCTCGTCGAACTCGACGATGAATCCCGGGTCGGGAACCCAGTAGTCGCAGCCCGCGAGTACGTTGCTCCGGACGAACGTGTCGATGCCGTGTCCGCGATAGCTCTCCAACCGCTCCGCCACGTCTTGTAGGATGGGCTCGAGCGGGGTTCCCGCGTAGGCTTCGGGGCGCGTCTGCCATCCGAATTGAAGATTGAGCGCGCACGCGCCGTAGATGCGTTCCAGGAGCTCGGCGACCCGGCCCTTGCATGCGCGACACCGCTCGGAGTGGCGCCCGGTGGAAATCGGAGGCGTCCTCTCAACCGGTGGAGGGGGTGCGGGTACGACGTGACTGTCCCGGACGCTGCCACGACAGCCGCACTCGGTGACAGCGAAGCCCCGGCGCCTAAGGAACCCATTGGACTCCTGCCCTCCGGAGAATCGATCCGAGGCCAGGAACTCGCCCGTGGCGATCTTATGAGCCAGCGCGATCGAGTACTTCGGCGGCAGATGCCTGCGCTCCGCGACCAGGCAGTAGCCTCGGCTCCTCCTGCCCGGTGGTACGCCGCCACGGACGATGCGCCGGATGGCCTCTTCGATGTGCGCCCTGCCGATGCGCCTCGGGATCACGAGTCCTCAATCCAAGGGGGAGAGTGTTTCTCCCGTACGTCCTTTTCGTTCCCCGGCTCGTCGAGAAAAAGCATGTACATGGGCACACTCCAAGGGTCGCGCGACTCAGCGAAAGGTGTTAGGAATCAGCATGCGACCGGCGCGGTTGCCTTGAGCGACCCGACTGAACGGTTGCCTTCTGGGGCGGCGGCTCTCTCAGCGATGAGAGGCCGCCGCTCCTCTTGCATCCTACCGTGAGCGCTGCCACTCCCCGGTCCGTGCGAAGCCTCCGCCAAGAAGACCAAAGGGTTCACCGACCCTCTCAAACTGCGTTCTGATTCGGCAATTACAAGTACCCCCCCGCAAATAGGGGGGACAGTGGCTACCCAGTCGCCGAGGCTCGTCGAGAAGTGCTGCGAGAACCACCACTCAACAACGGCTGGCGCTATCAAGGCTCCCAGGTGAGACTTACCCCGCTTTGGTAGACGTTGGAATGGTGTTCGAAGCTCCCCGCCGGCTGGTAGTCGAGGCTCGAGTGGCGTCTGCTGGGGTTGTACCAGCCCCGATGAATCGGTCTGCGGCGGTTGCGAACTCGCGGCCGTGGAGCCGTCGCGGGCGCGCGAGTTTCCTTGACTGACCCTTCCTCCGCGAACTGCCTCCCGATCCGTCAGCCAGAACAGGAAATGCAGCGGTGAGGGACGCGGGAGCCGGGGGGTGGGTTGACAGGCTCGTAACTTTCTCGGCAAGGCTGGACGGTCGTGTGGGCGGGCGGGACATGGTTGTTCCGGGTTCATTCCGAGGAGTCAAGGTCATGTCGGAAGATGGGCGGAAGTGGAACTGGTGGAGCACGTTGGGTGTCCCGGTTCTTGCACGCGTGCTGGCGGGCATCATTCTCCTCGCGCTACCGTTTGTGTTCCCGGCCGTGCGGTCGTTTGTTTCGGGGGTCTTCGGAGCGATCCCGGCTACCCTGTACTGGATCTTGGGGTTGTGCGCTGCCGCCGCCGTGGGGATCGTGGCCGGTCCGCGTGTGGAACGTGCTCGGAGGCGCGGGAGGCGAGTCACGAGGGCGGATGCCGAAGCCTTGGTACAGAAATCGAATTACTGGTCCAAGGTTCAACGACGGGCCGAGTTGTACCAGATACGTGGCGAGATCGATTACGAGATCTACGGAATCGAACGTGAGCCGGACGCTTGGCAGATGCAGGCTTGGGAGATCAAACCGCCGCGCCATACGCCGAACGTTGACTCGGCACTCCAATATTTCTGGGACGATAACCCCACGGCTTCGGATGGGGATTGGTACGATCTCGACACGCTCTTGGATTGGCTTGAGGACCAGGCACACGACGTGGAATTGCCGAACATATGACAGGGGCGGCATCCCCAGCACGACCTTTCTTCGGAGGGGCCGTGACTTGCCGCGGGTTACTCTCGGTTGATCCGGTCCTCCGCGTTCCGCCCTCCGACCGTGGGATGTCCTCGCCCCATCTCCGCCACGTCCGCCGCCTCGCGCGTAGGGGTAACGGCACATCCGTCTTGTGGCGCAAGCATCGAAGACACGAAATTGGCTGAGGGAGAACGGAGTGGAGCCGTGAGAAACACGATGGAGATCGGCGGCTACCGGGCGATCATCCAGTTCGATCCCGACATCGAGATGTTCCGGGGCGAGTTCGTCGGCCTGAACGGCGGCGCGGACTTCTACGCCCGCGACGTTTCCGGTCTCCGGAGGGAGGGCGCGACATCGCTCAGGGTGTTTCTCGAGATGTGCGAGGAGGACGGCGCCGAGCCCGGACGCCCGTACTCGGGGAGGTTCAACCTGCGCATCCCGTCCGAACTGCACGCGAACGTCGCCGCCGCCGCGGCCGCCGAAGGGAAGAGCCTGAACCAGTGGATCACCGACACGCTCGGCGACCGCGTCGCACCTGGGCTGGTTTGACGGCGAGCAGGCGCATCGAATTCGACATCAGTTCCAACGCGTCGTATATGCCGCGACCGCGCTGAGCATCTCACGGTGGATGTTCTGCCAGGGTTGGTTCGGGTACACCGAGCGAGCTTGAATGCGAAACCCCTCGAGCCGCACGTCGGCCAGCGTCCAGCGCTCAACAGGCGCAGCACGCGATCTCTTCACACAGGTCGACAGGACCATGGAAGTACTGCTCTTCAAGTACCTGAGAGCAGGCATCGGCTACGATGGGATCCACAGGGTGGAAAGCTATCCGATGCCCGAGTCGGCGCTTCGGGAGGCGCTCCTGAATGCGGTGGTGCACCGGGACTACGCGATCCCCGCGCCGATCCAGATTCGAGTGCACGATGACTGCCTACGCATCTACAATCCGGGCTCTCTACCCGAGGGTTGGACACTCGAGAGGCTGCTTGGCCCGCACCCGTCTCGGCCCTACAACCCGGACATCGCGAACGCTTTCTTCTGGGCCGGCGAAATCGAGTCGTGGGGACGCGGGATCGACCGCGTTCTTCGTGCTTGCGGAAGGGCCGGGACACCGAAACCGGAGATCCACTTGGAGCCTGGAGGCCTCTGGTTCGAGTTTGGGTTTTCGGCTGACTACCTGGAGAGCGTCGGCGTGGCGGGAAAGCGCGGCGAGGGTTCGGACGCGACCTCCGAGGGACCAGGTGTGGACCAAGTGGGCACCAAGTGGGCACCAAGTGGAGATTCTACGGAAGTCGTTGTCGGCGCGGCCCATCACGGAACTCATGGCGGTGATGGGGAGAAAGGACCGCACCAAGTTCAGGAACCAGATTCTGAGACCGATGATGGATGCTGGGTGGATTGAGATGACCATCCCTGATACGCCTACGAGCAGGAAGCAGCGGTATCGGATCACTGAGGCCGGGAGGGCGGCGCTGGCGACGCTGATTGAAGACTGAAGCAGCAGAGCGGGCACCGAACTATTCCGCCTGAACATCCCCGGCATCTCGGACGGAAGCCGCCCCAGTTCGCGCGCGTAGCGCTCGTCGCAGTCGCCGCGCGCGCTGCTTGAGGGGTTGCGGTATGGTCTATCCTGCGACCGCGCTGAGCATCTCACGGTGGATGTCCTGCCAGCGTTGGTTCAGATCCACCGTGCGCGCTTGGATGCGAAACCCTTCGAGCCGTACGTCGACCCGAAATGGGGTCTCCACCTGCGGGTACAGCAGGATCCCTTCGTGCCTCGGCCCGTCCGGTCGCGTGGCCTCGCGGTTTCTCAGGTAGGCGAGAAGCTGGTAAAGGTTCGGGGAATGCAGTTTTCCGGGGCCGCCCCCCCAACCCGACAACGCGCTGGCGTAGTACTTCGTGTCCAGGATGATCCACCGCTCAGCTGATTCGAGGATCACGTCGGCTTCCATGATCGGGATTCGTTGCCGATCCGCGTCGGTAGCCCAACCCCGTTCCGCCCAGCGGATGCGGCGTCCCGTCGGATTGACACGGTATTCGCGTTGCTCCCTCTCGTAGAATCCGGTTACGAACTGCTCGAACAGTCTCCACATCGTGGCTTCATCGCGCCGGAAGTCGCGGAAGCTGGAGCGGCCGGTCTTCTCGTCCACGATGGAACTCTCGTGCAGCAGCCTGCACACCGAGAGCAGGAAGTGGTAGAGGCGACGGCTACCACCGAGCTGGACTCGCCCGAACGTGCTCCGCTTCAGCCGCAGGTGTGATATCCCATCGAGCCTGCTGTAGGCCGACCGAACCTCGGCTCGGACTCCGCGGTGGAGCCCGGTCTCGCGGGCCAGCAGATGCCTCAGCGAGGTCCGAAGGATGCGGTTCGGCAGGATGTCCGCCGACAATTCCTCGAAATCGCAGGCCGCCCGGCCGCGGGCCCGCAGCGCGCGCTTCGCCGTGTCGCTGACCGCCAGCTTCCCGCGGATCCCCGCGAGGTCCTCGCGCCGTTCCACGTACCCACGATCGATGCCGCGCCGAAAGAGTCGGTTGACGCCGGTGGCCAGCACCTTGCCCAGCAGGTCGTGCACCGACGAGAGGCCGTCCAGCGTGGCCAGCCGCTTGGTGTCGCGCTCCTGCGCGTGTCCCCACGCGTAGCAGAGGAGGTAGTAGACGTTGAGGATCGGGATGGCTTTCAAGTCGCCCCGTTGCCCTTGAGCCTTGCTACGGTCGCCTCGACATCGGTGGGTGAATCGAACCAGTACTCCCGGAGAAGCGGCTCGATCTGGGTGTCTACCACGTGCTCGTACCACATGTCGGAGGTCTCGTCGCCCTCCCCGGGAACGAAGTAGCTGTGACCGACCTCGAACCCGCGGCCGAGTTCGTTGTCCTTTCTGATCTTCTCGTTCAGTTCGCCCATCCGCTCGGAAATCCGGCGAATCAGGTCCGGCTCTGTGCCCTTCCTCTTGAGGTATCCGTCGAACTCGTCCGTCCCGTACGCCGGCTCGAGCGTCTCGAACGCGAACCGGCGCCGCAGCGCGTAGTCGACCAGGGCCAGCGACCGGTCGGCCGTATTCATCATGCCCAGGATGTGTACGTTATCGGGCACGTGGAACCGATCGTCCGAATAGGTGAGCGCCAAGGCATACTTGTCGCTGCGCTTGTCCGCCTCGATGAGCATGAGAAGCTCACCGAAGATCCGCGACAGATTGCCACGATTGATCTCATCGATGATGAACACGTGGGGTGTGCCCGGTTTCTCCCGGGCCCGTTCGCAGAAGCGATGGAACACACCGTCCTTGAGGTCGAATCCACCAGTCTTGGTAGGCCTGAACCCCTGGACGAAGTCTTCGTAGGCGTACGACTGATGGAACTGCACCATCTCGATGGGACCGTCATCCTCGTAGCCGATCACGCACCACGCGAGCCGTCGCGCGACGAACGTCTTCCCGGTGCCGGGCGGCCCTTGGAGGATGAGGTTCTTGCGAGTCTTGAGCGAGGTCACCAACCGCTCGAGATGCTCCCGGGAAATGAAGAGATCCTCATGAGCGTGATCGATCGTGAATTCTCGGCTCGCATATCCTTCGCGGTCCATGAGCGAAAACGCGAGGCGCACCCAAGGCATGTGGGGTGTGAAATCGGTAAGCCGCTTGGACGAGATACGACGCCTGTGTGCGGGAATCGAGACGGAGCGCTCGCAGGGCCGCCACGCGACCCTTCTGCTGTGAGAAAGATCCCACGAGGCCTTTGGGTCGTGCCGGTAGTCCCCCCGAACCTCGCCCCAGCCGAGCACCCGCTTCTTGCCCTCAACGGCGATGACGACATCGCCCACCTTCATTTCGTTTCCGAAGTTGGCGAGGAAGAACGCTCGCTGGGTGGGATTCTCTCCATGTCCGCGACTCGTCAAGTCATCCTGAATGCTCTTCTGGCCTCTCCGAAGATCACCGACCTCGCCCCAGCCGATGGTGGCTATCCCGCGCTCCAGCCAGGTGGACCACATGTCCGGTCGACCGGCACCCACGTTCATGAGCCAAACATGCGCTGCGTCGCTGAAGCGATCCCTGAACCAGGCCTCTACGTCAGCCTTCTTCCAGAGTTCACTTACTGGAGGCAGGTAGAAGTGGAATCCTTCGCCGTACTCCGGTTCAAGGCGTCGGCGGATCGTAAGTATGGCCCTGTCGACGGAAACTCGATCACCAGTATCGACCGGGGAGCCTTCGTGCAGGTAAGTGATGATCTCACTCTTTCCCGTCCCGGTAACGATCGGCTCGAACTCGTCCGGGAAGAGCAGAAACAGCAATGCGTGACGGAACATGCGATTCTCGGAGAACTCGGTGCCGTCGATCCATGACGCGAAGTCCCACGGTTGGCTCAGGCGCTCTCGTCTTACGCCGGGCTCCAGGGAGAACCACGCAAGCATGGACGTCACGAAGAAGCGGTATTCCTTCCATCTGAGCGCGTGGTAGGCCGCGCCGACGTTGACAGTGCCGGCTCTCAGCACCGTATCGTCCAGGAGGGCATGATCCTTGGGGAAGCTCTGCCCGGACCACTCCCAGACCTCCGCCATGCCGCTTCGCTTCGTGCCCGGCGCCATCCCGCTTGAGCGCACGATCAAGAGATAGACCCACATCATCTCAACCCAAAGGCACTTGGCAGCCGGCGAGCCCGGTCCCAGCTGGCGCTTGAGCTTCGTCAGAAAAGAATCCGACGATTCGTCGTCCAGATTCTCAACGTACAACGTCCGCAACTCGTCGAAGTTGGACCGAGTCCACAAATCCCGCTCGGTGAACAGAGATCCTCCATCCAGCAGGCACCGCTGTTTCCACTCCTTTGCGGCATTCAGCAGGGTCTCGGCATCCCTGAATCGATTCACGGTGAGTTCCGTTGCTTGTGTAACCTTGGGTTCTCGGGGACGGGCAACATGCGTGGTCCTCTGTGGCTCCTGCAATCCGCAGGATCCGTTGGGTGGACGCGACGTCCAGGTCTGAGTGCTGAGCCCAGCGGTCGTCGCCGCGAAAGATCTCAAGATGGCTGGCCGTGGGCTCGTCGCGTTGCTGATCGATGCGGGCTACGGTAGCGTATCGGCTGGTTGTTCCGACCGGGTCCTCAGCACTCAATGCACATTAGGCGGGAGCCACTCAAGCCCATGTCACAACAGTTCGCAGAGGCGATCGAAGATCTCGCGAAGGGTATCGGCGCCGGCAGCTTTCGAAGCGAGGCCGAGATCAGCCAGGGTGTGATAAAGCGTGTCCTGCATGAACTGGGATGGCCGGTCTTCAACGTCCAGGTCGTCGCTCCGGAATTCAAGATCGGTACGAGGAAGGTCGACTACGCCCTCTGCCATCCGGCGGGAAAGCCGTCCGTCCTCGTGGAGGTCAAGGATTTGGGGAAGGCCGATAACCGTGGGCAGAAGCAGCTCTTACCCCGTTTTAGTGGACAGGTGAAAGTGGTGGTTTCCTCCATTCTCGCCACCTCGCGGGAGAGGGCCGCGGCCCGGGGGGTCACGCCGCCTCTCCTTTCTCGCGCGCCTCGAAGCTGGCGGGCGACTCGTAGCCGAGGCTCGAGTGCCGCCGGCGCGGGTTGTACCAGCCCTCGATGAACCGGAACACCCCCCGGCGGGCCTCGCCGGGCGTCCGGAACGAGCGCCGCCAGATCAGTTCGCACTCCAGCGTGGCGAAGAACGACTCGCACATGGCGTTGTCGTAAGCGTCGCCCACCGAGCCCATCGAGGGCCTGACCCCGGCCCTCCGGCAGCGGCCGCCGAAGGCGTAGGACGTGTACTGGCTGCCTTGGTCGCTGTGGTGGATCACCCCGTCGGGGCGCCGCTGCGCCAGCGCCATGTCGAAGGCATCCAGCACCAGGGACGTCCTCAGGTGCGTCGCCATCGACCAGCCCACGATGCGGCGGCTCCAGGCGTCGAGCACGACGGCCAGATAGAGGAAGCCCGCCCAGGTCGGCACGTACGTGATGTCGGCCACCCAGAGTTCGTCGGGTCCGGAGGCCGAGAAGTCTCGGTCCACGAGATCCGGCGCGGGCCTGGACTTCGCGGCCCGCTTCGTCGTACTGCCCTTGCGGCGCCGGCTCACCCCTTCGATCTCCGCCGCCCGCATCAGCCGCGCCACCCGGCCCACACCCGCCTCGCGGCCCCGCGCCTTGAGTTCCGCATGGACCCGCGGCGCCCCGTACGTCCCCCCGCTCATGGCGTGGATCTCGACGATCTCCGCACTGAGCGCCTCGTTCTCCCGCGCCCGCCGAGACGGCTCCCGCGTCCGCCACGCATAGTACCCGCTCGGGGAGAGACCCAGCAGGCGGCACATCACGCGCACGGGATACATGGCCTGGTGATCGCTCACGAACCGGAACCCCCCCGGGGGATCGATCCGCTCTCCTTGGCGAACCAGGCCGTGGCTTTTGCCAATATGTCGCGCTCGATCTTCACCCGGCGAAGCTCGCGCTTCAGTTCCCGGACTTCCTTGCGCTCGACCGTCGTCAGACCGTCGGTGCGACGCCCCTCGTCCAGGTCGGCCCGCTCCACCCAGCGCCGGATCGCCGTCGCCGAGGGCTCGAACTCGCGAGCCAGCCGGTCCGCGCTCCGTCCCGCACGGACCAGTTCCACCATCCGCGCCTTGTACTCCGGCGCGTATCTCCGTCCCGACATGCGACACCTCCTCGTTGTGACCAACGCTCAAAGGTGTCCACCAAATCGGGGTAACTCCAAGCAGCTCTTCGAGTACTGCTTTCACCAGGGCGTTCCGATTGCGGTGCTCACGGACGGACGCGAGTGGAGTTTCTTCCTTCCTTCCGGCCAGGGAAGCTACGACGAGAGACGATTCGCGCATCTCGACCTCATCGACGATGACTCCAGTTACTCAGCCGAGACCTGCGAGAAGTACTTGAACTTTGACCGCGTCAAGTCGGGTGAGGCGCGGCGACGAGCGGAGCGTGACTACGAGGCGGCTCGGCGCCAGAAGGAAGTCGCGTCGAACTACGCGTCGGTGTGGGGGCGACTTCTCGCCGGACCCGACCCGTTGCTGCTGGATCTGTTCTCGGAGGAAGTCGGAAACGAAACGGGCGTTCGACCGGAACCGGAGAGCGCCGCGAGATTCATCCGTCGTCAGGCTCGGGCCGGAGTGGCGTCGCAGGACAAGTCGAAGCGGAAGAGAACGACGCGACGGGAGGTGGCGCCCATACCTGCCCCAGGAGGATCGGACGACCCGCCCTCGCTTACGTTCCGCGGAGAGATCGAGACGTTCAAGACCGGCGCGGAAGTGCTGGTAGCGGTCTTCGAGAAGCTCGCCTCTCTGGATCCGGATTTCTGCCGGCGGTACTCGGAACAGCACCGGGGGAAAGTGCGGCGATACGTCGCCAAGAGCCGAGCTCACCTCTACCCAGGGAGCCCTCGTCCTGCGAGCGCCTCCCACCGTCTTCCCGGGGGTTGGTACCTCGCCACGCACTGCAGCAACCCCGGCAAAGTGACCCGTATCATGAAGGCGTGTGAAGTAGCTGGGCTCAAGTTCGGGCGCGACGTGATCGTCCATATCCCGGTCGGACCGCGGAAGGGAAGAACTCCTTAACGCGTACGCCCGTGATACTATAGCGAGTGCGTCTCCGCCGACCGACGCCACGCCGTCAGCGGCGAGCGGCATCCGGCTCTATGTGCGAACTCCGCTCCTGTGGCTGGCCCTATTGAGGCGGTCCTCGAAGTACCGCCGGAACACTTCATTCTCAGGATAAGTGTCCGCGTCGGCCCAGGCCGCGGCCAGGCGTCCCACCAATCCGGCAATCCAATCCGCTGCCTGGAGCGTCTGATAGCGATGGCTCTCCAAATGGAAAGGCGGTTCGATAAGATGCCGCCGCGGTTCCTCGCGCGCATACATGCTTCGCGCGGCCTCGGTGATCAGTTCAGATCGTTGATCATGTTCATCGAGGATCAGGACGAAGTCCTCGGGCGGCTGGCAGTCCACGTCGCAGCATTCGTCAAGCCGCCGGATGGCTTCGCGAAGGATCGCCTGGAAGAGTCGGTTCGGGTTATGGACACCCGGCGGCTCTGTCTTCCGGATCCCGACATAGAAGACAAAGCCATCGAGTGCCCCGATCTTGTTAAGCAGGCGGTTCGTGAACTTCCTGAGTTCTGCGTACCGGGTGACATTCGTGACCGTGTAAAGACTCGACCCCTTCTTCTCCCATCGGGCCGGGTGTTGCCTGGACCGGTCGATCTCGAATGCGAGAAGCTCGCATTTGCGTTGGAAGAACCAGGTGCCGAAACGGCGCACTTCCTCGGATGGCAGAACGAACCCCGCCAAGCCGAACACGGGGCTGTCGTTGTGAATGGGATCTTGCCGACCGACGTATGGACCGATATGGCCGAATTCGTCGAGATAGGCGAAGTAGGTCACGGAAGGATCTCCCGGAAACACGAAAGCCCGTGCCGGAGCACGGGCCTCGGAAAGAGGGCAAGCCCAAGAGCTTGCGTCTCAGCGCAACGATACTTCACCGGCCCGAAGACGTCAACCCGGATCAACCGCTCCTCGGGCCGCGCCGGCCGTTCATGGTTGACCCGTACATGGCGGGTTGGCCGTCTCAAACAGCGCCGGGGTGCACCGTCGGTGCTGGAGCTGGCGAGAGATCGATCCGCAGCAACGGCTCGACCTTCCGCAGCGTCTCGATGCTGCGGCGCTCCAAGAGAAAGGTCATCAGGTCGCCCTGCCGCGGCTGGCCGAACACCATCCGGTAGACGGCGAGAGACCGCTTGAGCGCTTCCAGTTGCGACGCGTCCCGGCTGAGGGGAAGCGCCGGCACGTGCCGCTCGATGTACGCGCCACCCTCCAGCGGGAAGAGCCAGTACGGCACGAGCCCGTCCCCGTTCGCCGACTGCTCCCGGGCGGCTTCGAACAGCTCATGCCACACGTCCTTCGAGTCGCCCGCGAGCACCTCGTCGCCGTGTTTCGTGGCTACGTTCTTGCGCACGGCGTGGCCCTTGTAGCGGTGGACGCGGCCTTCGCGCTGCTCGAGGTCGACCGGGTTCGACGGCAGATTCCAATGCATGACAGAATGGCAGTAGGCGTGGAAGTCCAGCCCCTCCTGTCCGACGGAGGTGGACGCGAGCACAAAGGGCCAGAAGGGGGAGTTGAACGCCTGCCGTACCTGTCCCTCGCGCGCCCCGGTCTTGCCGTCGTCGCTCTCCTGGGCGCCGAAGCGCATGGCGAAATGGTTGCGCAGTCGGCGGTGGTGGATGCGGACGGTGTCGTCGGCGGGTCGGATTTCGTCCACTCGCGGCGCGCCGGTGCGAAGCGACAGGGCTTCCGTCACGGCCCCGGCCAGCTTCTCCCACGCTTCCTCATCCTCGGCCGCGAACAGACCCTCGAGATCGCGTAGCGTGTGGAGGTACTCGTCCAGCACGGCCTGCAGGTTGCCCGCCGCGCAGTAGTCTACCACCTGCCGCCAGTAGGGCGTGGTCTCATGGTCCCGTCGCCCGCCTCGAATAAGCGCCATCGCCTCCGGCAGGTTGAACAGCGTCCGGAAGCTCCACGCGATCCGGGCGGCGGCATCTCGGGCTGCCGGGGCCGACGCCGTTCCCGGCCCCGAGGCCCGGGTCAGAGCCCTCAGCGCGCTCGTCGCGGGGCCTGCGACGGCTCTGGTCGCGAGGGCTTCCGCGAGATCCTCCGGCGGGCGTCCGAGTTCCAGCGATCCGCGAAGCGCTGCCTCAACCCCCGCTTCCACGAGCTTCCTCGCTTCCCGGACATGATCCGCCCACCGTGATCCCTCTTCATCATCCTCCTGCGCGCCGTTCCAGATCTTCGGCAGGTCCCAGCGATCGAACCATTCCTTCGTCGACTCGCCGTGCCTCTGGAGGTCGAGGAGAATCGGGGCCACCCAGTACCAACTCTCGTCTTCGCGCTCGCCGTCGAGATACGGTTTCGTGAGCTTGTCCAGCAGCGGTTCGAGTTGCGTCCGGGCCCGGGCGACGGCGCCGGCCAGGGTCGCCTCCGCCCCCGACACCGGGACGGGATCGCCCAGTGCCACCAAGGTCGGACTCGGGTAGAGCAGCCCAAGCACGGGCATGCCCGTGAGCCGCTCGTTCGAGAACGCAAAGCGAAGCAGCCCGCGGCGCTTCTTGCGCTCCTCCGCCGTGTTGCGGATCGAGTCGTCGAAACGCTGGAAGAGTCGGCGTTCCACCTCGTAGCTCACCACGCTCGCGACCGCCTTGGGCACGACCGCCCAGGTCGAGAAGATCAGACGCTTGGAAAGCTGCTGCTCGCGCGCCGCCTTCCACGGACCCGACGCGGGCCCCGATTCCGAGTAGTACGGAAGAGCAGGGGGGAGCCAGAGCAGCTTCCACGCCTCGCCGCGCTCCATCCAACCGAGCAGGCTGCGCAGGCGGGCGTTGGCCGGGTCGAGTCTCGCGTACGCCTCGACATCCTCCCACGAGAGAAACGCCCGCCCGCTGTCGGTCAGGAGCTCGGCGAGCCCGTTCTCCGACGACGCGTCCAGACTCGCGACCACCTGGGTCTTGAGCTTGTAGTCGTCCATAAAGCTCAGCAGGTACGGAGCGGACTTCCAGTACTCGAGGACCTGCGGCTGCCTCACCTCGCGCCCGATCTTCTGGAGCGCCAGGAAATCCCCCACGTCGTCGGCGGTGAGTTCCAGCCCCGTGCTCGGCACCTGCCGCATCATCCCCTGCGCGTCCCCGGACACCCGCAGCCGCTCTGTCCGCGACATGACGCGGCGGAGGTGTGCTTCGATCTCACCCTTGATCCGCTCGAGCGCCTTCGTGCCGGACTCGATGCGGTACATCGCCTGTCGGTAGTCATCCAGGAATCGCCGAAGGTCGCCGCTTTCCTTGAGCCCGAGATCCAGGAACTCGATGGTCCGCAGGAAGTCCCGGTAGTGGTCGTCCTCCGCCCGCTCGTGGTGCAGTGTGTACATCTTGTAGGGCGTCGCCGACAGGAGGAGCAGACGAACGTCCGAGGTATCGTCGGAGTAGGTGAACAGCTGTTTGGCCAGCTTCGCCGTGGCGTGCTCTCCGTCCAGGAGGTCCTTGAAACGCTGGAATTCGTCGAGGATCACGAGGTCCGGCTCCAGCGCATCGACGCACACCTCGGCCAGCATCGAACGCAGCTGGCCGATGAAGGTGATTTGCCTCCAGCGGTCGTCCCCCGGGATCTGCGGGCGGCTTCGGCGAAATCGCTGGCAGAGGTCCTCGTACCTTGCCTGGAGTCCCTCGCCCTCGCGTAGGCGGTGCGCGAACGCGTCCGCGATGCCGGGGTCGATCTGGTGCCAGTGCTTGAACTGCTTCAGCTCCCAGCGGAAGTGCCCCGTGTTCCTCACGGACCCCTGAAACAAGTTCTTGGGGCCCGCCCGGGAGTTCGGCCACACGCGCTGGAGCATGTGGTAGAGGAGAACGCGCTCCTGCCGGATCCCCATGCTGCTCTTCAAGTCGAACGAGGTTCCCGGCGTGAGAGCGATGTAGTTGACTCGGTTCGCTTTCAGGTTGTGAATCACCTGCGGCAGCAGCGTCAGGCGGGCGGCGCGCACGAACTTGCCATCCCCGATCTGGAGTCTGCGCACGTTCTGACGCGCGATCTGGGCGTTGGAGCAGATGTAGACGATGTCGATCTGCTCGACGCGATCGGGCCCGTCCCACAGGTGATCGAGCGCCTTCGCGATCACTCCGCGCGCCACGAGCGTCTTCCCGAGACCGACCTCGTCGGCCACCAGGAACCGCCGCGTCGAGTCCGGGGCTGTGTAGAGCCGCTCGAAGGCGTAGTCCACGGTGTCGCGCTGGAAGCCCTTGAGGCCGCCGAGGACGGTTTCGATGTCGGGCCGCTCGCCCATCCCCCGTCGCTTCATGGGTTGACAGTCATGGGTTGACGGCCTTCCTCGCCTGCCAGACCGGCTCCCATATCTCGTTGAGGCCGTCCGGCAGGAGTTCTTTCCCCTCCTCGGTCTTCTCAAGGTCCGCGATCAACCGGGCGGCCTCGTCGATCCGGTCCGGGTTGCTGCTCAGGCTCTGGAGGAGCGCCTCGAGGAGGGCCGCCTCGCGCCAGCCGCCGAACGACCCGTCGGCAGCCGAGCCGTCCTGGCCTGCCGCATCCACGAATGCGGACACATCGGCCCCCTCGTCCATGAGGATGAGAAGCAGCAGTCTCAAGACCCGGCGGCGGTCCTTCAGGAGCGAACGCAGCAGGCGTTCCTTCCGGTTTTCGGGCGCCCCGACCAACTCGGCCGTGGCCACGAACCGCTTCCGCACCTCGTGCTTTCCATCCCCCAGCGTCACCTCGAACGCGAAGAAAGCGGTCAGCGCTTCGAAGGACAGCCGATTGAAGGTGGCAATTCGGTCGGCAAGCTCGGTCGGGTCCGCCGACTCGGTCGGACCGACCGGCCCATGCCGTGCGCTCCTCAGCCCATGGATCTGCAGGGCTGCCTCCGCGGTGAGCGTCGCCGGCCACACCCTGACCTCCGCTGTCGGCGGGATTTCCGGGAGTTCTCCCGACAAGACGATATTCCAGCGTCCCCCCTCATCTACTTCTGTTTGGCACACGGTGGCTGTCAGACGCGCTGCTCCGAGCAGGCGAACCAGCCTCTCGGCGCCCCTCTCCAGCTTCTCCTTGGCGTCGTCGGGTCCTTCGATAGAGTCCGGAGGCCGGTACTCCTGCAGGATCGACCGGAGGGTCGCGAGCTTCGGATCGTCCTCGAGTCCGAGGAGCGCATCGATCCCACAGCACTTCTTCATTCCGAAGAGTTCGACCAGAACTTCCACGTTCTGGTGGAACGCCGCGCCCGTTGCATTGGACGAGCCCGTGAAGAGCCTTGCACGCCAGCCGTGCTCGAAGAGAAACAACTTGGCGTGAAGGCCCGTCAGTTCGATCTCGTCCTCGCCGGTCGGCGGCTCGTCCGATCCTTCCTTCCCCTCATTCTCGGCGTCACGCGCGTCGAGGTCTGCACCACTCGAGAGGACGTAACACGTCTTTGGCAGAGCCTCGCGCCCCCCGGCGCGAACGATGTCCTCGAAGGCCTCCGGCCGCGAGATCAGCACGTCGAGCCCGTGATCCCGCTTCAGGTCCCGGACGGTCGAGCCAACTAGAAACGGTGACACTACGAGGCTCCGTCCGTACTTCGGGAAGGGCCATTCGCGACGCCCTCCCAACCCGAAGTTGTGGACGCGGAAGTCGTTAAAGCCCGGAGGGGACTGGAAGTCCACCCGCCTGATGTCGTTCGCCATCCGCTCGAGTTCTTCCTGCAACTCCGGCGAGATCGGACGTGCGCTGAGTTTCGGGAGAGCCAGAAGCAGCTCCGCGAAGGGTCCGTTCCGCTCGTAGTCGCCTTGGCCCTCCGTGAGCGTCCCCTCGAGACGGAGACAGGTGTCCCAAGCCCGGGCGAACGTCAGGTTGCGGGATAGGCACAACACTCGGTAGATCGCCGGCCCGTCGTCCGCCTCGAAGGCCAGCACCCAGACCTTCGGGTGGAAGATTCCTCCTTCGTGTCGCGCCTGGACTTCAATGACCGAGCGTTCGAGGAAAGCCAGGAGCCCTTGGCCCGGCGCCGGAACGCCGATTGCGCCGGCCTGGCAGAAGAGCGTGATCCTCCCGGCATGCCGCCGCAGTGCCTCGAGCAGCAGCACCGGGTCGGCCATGGGCGCGCCGTCGTCGTCGTGCGCGTCGAAGAAGGTGAAGGCGAGCGGCGCCGTGAGGAGCGCCATCAGGTCCAGCGTGAAGCTGGTCCCCACGGCGCGCCGCAGGCGGTAGCCGGCCGGCGGGCGCAGGCTGTCGAGAAAGAGGGTCCGGTCACGCGTTCCCAGCATCGCCCTCGCCTCGCGCCAGCCCGTCAAAGATGTCCTTGAGGATCCGCTTCGCGGGGCCCCACCGGTACGCCATCCGCCCCGAACCGGAGTCCCCTCCCCAGAGTTCCCGGTGGCGCGCGTTGGTGAGCCGCGCACGGCCCCCCTTGAGTCGGTGCTCGCGGTCCCGCACGAGGGTTCGTGCTCTCGAGTCCTTCGCCGCGATGGCCTTGGGCCCGTCCGCCTTCAGACACTCGACCCAACTCTCGGCGAAGATCTTGGTCAGGAAGCTGGGTGATCGCCCCAGGCCCCGCATCACCTCCCACACGCCGCCCAGTCCCCAGTCCTCCAGATCTCGCCCAAGTGCCTCAACGTCGTCGCCCCAGACCTTCAATCTGCCGCGATACTTCTCTATCCAATCTTCGCGTCGCCTCAATTCGGAGAGCATGAGGTTGTAGAGAAGCGCCGCCCCCTGCATACAGACGGCGAAGAGCTTGGCATCGTGAAGCTGCCGTCGCAGGCGCGGCGAGATCTCACTGAGATGGGAGACTTGCCATGGCCGGCCGGCGTCCAGATCGGCCGGCTCGGCGCGGCCCGCCAGCACGGCCAGCAGGCTCTCCGGATGCTGAGCCTGAATCCGGTCACGCAGGTAATCGGCGTCCTTCCACCGAAGCGCCACCGAGACGTTCTCCTTCGGAAATCCGTCCGGAGGATCCGGGACGTGGGGGTGCCAGTTCGTCGGCGGTGAGCTCCTGTCTTCCGGGTCGTGCGGTGTCCCCCGGAACCGGTCGCGGCGACGGTAGAAGCTGTCCAGCGAGCGGAAGTACGCCCACTTGTGACCCGGGAACGTCCCGATCCCCCAGCTTTGGAGCCCTCCCCAATAGACCTCGCTAGGAAGCCGCTTCAGCGCGTCACCCGCGAGGATCCCAAACACCCCGGCCCTGTCGTCGCCCGCCCTCAGGAGGCGGTTCAGCCGCAGCTCCTCGTTCCGGGTCCACGCCGCCGCCTTGTTCGAGGGCTTCCGCAGGTCCTCAAGTCGCAGGAAGATCCACGGCACGAGCAGCAAGTAGCACGCCCGCGTCTGGATCGTGCTGGTGCCGGGGAAGAACAGATCCGAATAGCTGTCGCGAACGCCAGCCAGGCCAAGCTCGTCGACCGTCCCGGTCTCCCGAAACAGGTCGATGACCTCCAACGCGCGACGCCGGTCACGCTCGGAGTAGTCCAACCAAGTCAGTGAAGAAGCCATGGATCCTCCTCTTCCAAGCTGGCATCGCCGAGGATCGATCATCGTCGGAGGGCTGCGGCCGAGCCATTTCCGACGTCGAGTTACCGGTCGTCACTCTGCCAGAAGCACGGCTACGATTTCGAGCGAGATAGTCGCTAGCCGGATCACAAAAAGAGCTTCGGCGCGAGTGTATTCGCGAGCTTCAGCTTGGTGAGCAGCGAGGTTGCCCATGCGCTTCGCACGAGCGATGACACCTCCGTATAGATCCGCATGCCGTTTGTCGATCTTATCCGTCAGGGCTGCCTGGAGATCATCTCCGGTAGCCGCTGTGATGGACTTCTCCATGAGGCCGATGGCCTTCCGTGCCCGCAGGACCGCGTAGTCGAAATCGCCTCGATCTACCGCGTCTCGCGCGCGACGGAGTTCCGAGAGGCTTGTGTCGTACCGATTTGCGTACATGAGGTGGTAACGGACCTCCAGGACATCGACCTGCTCCCCGGTGGCTGAACGAACGACTTCGAGCCAATCGTCCCGGGGGACCTGAAAACGAATTTCCTGGACTCGGGCATCAGTGGTCGCTCCGCCGATCTCGACACGCGGCCAGAGTTGCATCTTCAGAGTGAGAAGGCCACCCGCTCGGTATTCTTCGAGTTGTTCCAGTCGATAACTGCCGAGATCGAGGGCAACGGCGCCTCCTTGGGTATCCACATAGCCGAACGAGCGGAGGGGGTGCGCTGCGCCGTCCCGCACCAGCTGGCCGACGAAGCGATCATCTGGCCCGAGCCGTAGTTCACCCCCAAGATCGACCAGCTGGTATTGCTCCTGCCGATTCCCTTCACCCGCATGAACAAGATGTCCCAGAGTCCAGGCAAGCCCGAAGCGAATTCGCGGGGTTAGGGCGGGGACGGCCGCGACATCCGTTACAGCTACGTGACCTACGATCGTGGGCCCTATCGTGACGCGCCCAGCGCCGTAACCGGTCGACATGTCAGCAGCTCCAATCGAGTTGATGTTCGTGAGGCATCAGGCCGTCAGCCGGCATCGAGTGCCGGTTGCGGTAGAAACGTGCTGCCGTTAATCGAGGCCGAAAACGTACGCACGGCCCGGGCCAGTTGTATCCAGGTCGAACCGGGCAGAGGCAAGCGCCTTCGCCTGCCGTTGCGGCGAAGCGTCGAAGGCATGTGGAACGTCACGAGCCGGGCGGAGGAAACCGAATCCGTGATCGAGATGGCAACGCCAGCGCGTTTCGTCGTCCCATGTGATTTCGAATTTTCGTTCATGCGGGACACGCTTGCTGCTGCGGAAGACAATCTCAAGCGGTAGCGGCGTGGTGCCGAAGAGGTGTTCGATCGCGGCCTTCGCTTCTCGGGTCAACGTCCAGTCGTCCTGAATCCACTGACGCTGCGAGGCACGCTTCGCCGGGGTCGTAGTGAGAACGCGAAAACGTGCGTCGCGCGCCCCGTCTCCCGCGGTTGTTGCCAGCTCGGTAACGACTTCCAGGAGGATACGGGCGACCAGCGGGGAGCGAACGTAGCGATCTTGATACACCACGCGCTGAATAGGTAGGCCTCGCTCCAAGCGCTCGGACAGGGCGGGAGAAGCGCTCCGGATCGCCTGCCAGAACGCCGCACCGGTCTTGTTGATAGGGACGCGGAGATGGTCACCGAGCGCGAGGCTGCTCGCCTGGCCGGGCGGCGGCGCGTCGAGTTGAGACGCTTCTACCGGATCCAGCGCAGCCGGGACTTCCGTCGAGTACCCCCTAACTACGTGGGCGCCTTCTCCAGACACGCCCCATTCGGGGCCGGGGATCAGTGCGTCAGGGGTTCGAGCGGCGAACGTAACGGTCCGGCCCGGAGAGGAGAGTTCCGCAATGACGGATCGTTTGGGGCGGCGTGCGCGACCGCGGAGCAGCCGCAGGCCAAACGTCTGCTCCCAGACCATGAGTTGCAGCCGTTCTTCGCGCGGAATCGCAGTCACGTCACGCGGAAGAACCAGTTCGACCTGATGACGCTTGTCGGTCCAGCGCAGCAGGTCTCGGGCGAGCGTCCAGTCACAAAGAGACCACTGAGATTCGTCGTCGCCCAAGTGAAGGCGCACCGTGTCGGTAGGGCCAAGCTCTCGGCGGATGGCGTCGTCGACCGGTTCGAACTCGAACCGTGTGTCGGGACCGAACAGTTGTTCCTCGACCGGGAGATCGAGTGCCGCCAGGAAGGTGTCGCTCAGGATGTTACGCGCCCGATGGCGGTCCAGGCGGTCCACATCGTGATGTGTGTCGTATGAGAGAAGACACGCGTGACAGGCCTTGTCGCAGCCTCGCGCGCAGTCGAGGGTTCTGCGCGCCTGGCGCAGCAACGCCGGCAGGTGTTCCGGAGCCTGAGCGACGAAGCCTGCGCCACCCGTGGCGTGGTCGTAAAGGAGGATCGACACGTTCGTTTCGCCCGTCTCCTCGACCCTGGCCCTCTTGATAGCCCAGCCGATTTCGCGACTCTCCACGCCGATCCTCTGGGAGAGAGCCTCGCGCAACGCGACGGCGATAGAGGAGGCTGCCACAGCGTCGATGGCTTCCTTGGAGTCGGTATCCTCGTCACCATCGACGGCGGACGCGAAGTGGACGGGGCGTACCTGGAGTTCGAATACATCGGTCTCGCGGGAGACGCCAAGCCATTCATTGCGACGGATCGTGTAGGTCCCGTCGTTCCCCGAGCAAAGGTTGTCCGGTCCGACCGTCGACCCGCCCCGAAGCGGCTTGTGCCCTCGCATTCGCTTCGGGCGCTCGCCCTTCTTCTCGTGCTCGGCCACAGCGCGACCGCAGTGCAGGCAGATCGCGAATCCGTGCCCGTACTCGCCTGAAGTATGGTGGAACACCTGCCCGGAGGCGCTGTACCTGAAGCGACCCAGTGCGGAGACTGCGAGACTCTGCCACGGTTCGCCGCCCGTGGAGATTTGAGGGGGCTGCGTCGGAACGTGAGAGAAGCGACTCAGGTCGTTGTTGAGCGAGTCGCGGATGTCCACCGCGAAGCCGGCGGGTTCGATGTAACTGTGCACCTCGAGGGGCGATTCACGTCCCGCGCAGTAGCTGGATTCGCACAGCTCTGGTCGTCGTATCCCGGTGCCCACCGCTCCGCAATACCTGCAGCGCCACGAGTGCCGGAGTGCCTGTATCTCTCTCGCAGCCTCGTCGGTCGGAGGGATCTTCCAGTTCAGGGTGAGGCCGGAGGACGTGAGGGCGCGCCCATCGAGGATCACATTCGCACCCGGGCCATACTCGTACAGCGCGGCCGACAGGTGCCGCGTCGGATATTGGCGTACGCGAGAGAAGTTGTCCTCCCGGCCGCTCCGAGTGTCAGTACGTCCTCGTCGCCTCCACTTCAAGTCATCCTTCGTGGTGGTGACAAGTGGAACGACCTGGGTCGGGAATCCATAGCCAGGCAGGAAGTTCCGGACGGCGAGTTCCCGCAACAAGTACTCCCCGCGTAGGCGGCGCAACTGAAGTTCGATCGCTCGGCGAGCTGCGTCAGTGGACGGATGTTCAGCGAAGCCTTCCAACTCGCGAAGCAGCGGTTCGATCTCCGCCGCCCACGCCTTCGCGGCGGCCGCGATGCGATCATCGACCATCGACAACAACCGGTCGATCTCGGTTCCGCCCAGGGTGGAGCCGCGCAACAGCCGCTGTAGGCCCGTCTCGATCCATCGATCAGTACGGGCGTCATTCTTCAGCCACCTGCGAAACTGGTCGCACACCGACGACGCTTGGTCGCGCTGCTCGAAGAACCAACCGGCGGACAATCGGTGAAGCTCCTGTTCATGCAACCGGCTCGCGAAGAAACGCGTGAGCGTGAGGGCGTTGACGTGCCGGCGTACGATTCGCTCGCTGTGGAGACCCACACGGGTCACGTGCAGCGGGGTCTTGAACGGCCACAACGGATTTCGAAAGACGTGCTCACCGTGCGCGGACGTGTTGCAGAGGGTGAGACTGATGGCTCGCGACTCGCCACGGCGACCCGCTCGGCCCGCCCTCTGCAAATAGTTGGCCGGACTCGGGGGTGCGTTGTTCATCGCGACGGCCGACAGTCCTCCGATGTCGACTCCCATCTCCATCGTTGTGGAGCAACTGAGCACGTTGACCCGTCCGCGCCGGAACCGGTCCTCCAGGTCTCGGAGACGTGCCGCGCTTAGCTGGGCGGAGTGTTCCGCGACCTGAAAATAGTCGACATGCTCGAAGATGCGGCGACTCCAGCCGCGCCAAACACCGAGCCGTTCGAGCTCCGCGATCTCGGGATCGCCGCGTATCTCCTCGTCGATCTCCTCTCGGCTATAGGAGCCACCCATGGGTTTGCGCCAGAACGGTGCCTTGAGCAGGGGCATCCGAAGGCGTGTCGCCGTGAGTTCCTCGGAACGGAGGCCAGGCACCACGTATGGTGTTAGCCCCCCCACGGTGGTATCCAGGACGCGACGGGTGATTGGACAGAGCCACGCCTCCTGCACCTCACGCAGAACCACGCCCGCCCCGAAGTTCAGTCGATGTCCCCGTGCGCCGCTCACCAGGACCGTCCTAACTTGACGCCACGCCAGCCGCAGACACGCGTCGATATCGGCTCGCGCCTCGGTACTCTCCAACGGGTCAACTTCCAGCAGCAACCCAAGAAGCTGGACGAACCGAGACCGGAGGGTGGCGCCCGCGGCAAGGGGCCACCGCACCGCGCCCTCGAAACGCTCCGCGTCCGGCCCAATCAGCACCGTGGGCCTGTGCGGAACCCCAAGCCAGGGGATGAACTCGCCCCTCACCTCGATGCTGCGCCGCCCCCGCGCCAAGTGGTCGAGCATCAGCTTCAGGAAATTCCGCCACTCCGTCGGATCCAAGCCGCGACGTCGCCAGGGATTGGGCGGCTCCAGGCGGTCCCGCAGAGCACGGTATTCCACCGAGACGAAACCGAGGGTCTCGAGTGACGTCTGACGCTTTGGGCGTCGAGCGAACTCTCGTAAGAGGGCGATCTCGGCAAGCTCGGCCGGTTCCAGATCTGCGAGCGGTAGATGCCGCCAATGGTCCGGCAACCACTTGGATATCTCCGTCTCCTGCGACAGCTTCGCGACAGCATCGTTCCAGGCTCGGCAGCCCAACTTCGGTACCGCGAGGTCGGCTCGTTCGGCCTTCTTGTCACCGATGATCTGCTGTATTGAAGGATTCTCTGATCTGAGCTTCTCGAGCGCCTCGATTTCAGCATTCAGTTGAATGGTGCGCGCTGGGTCTGGAGCATGGTCGGTCCGTGCGGCCGCGGTCAGGTGGTAGATGGCCCCGCGCGTGTAGTTCCGTTCGGAGTCGACCTGCGCTGCGAGCGCGAACCGGGCCGTGCCTTGGCGGCTGTCCGTGAACGTGAGGAGCCGGCGTCCACCAAACGGGAGCGACCCGGGCTCCCGATCCGTCAGTTCAGGTGTGTAGTCGAGCATGATGGGCGTCGTATTGCGGAGGATAAGCTGCGCACCCCCACGCAGCGGTCGCAGCAGCCAGTCGGCTCGGCGGCTCGTACGGCACTCGGGACAGCGAGGGTGTCCCGACGACCCCGGGAGCACTTCTCCAAACTCGAGTGCGGCGCCGGTGTCCGGAGCCACCCAGCGACCACTTCTCCGGTCGAGATGGACAAGTGGCACGTCGGGCGTGGTAGGGTGGGCCAGATACCGGTCGAGTCCGTCTCCGCCTGCATCGCGCTCATCGTCGTCACCTTCGTCGCCGTCATGGTCGGCAAGCTCCGGCACCTCATCGGTTTCCTCAACGCTGCCCACGTCGCGCGCAACGAGCGTCCGATCCTCGAGGACCATGCGGCCCGCGAGATACTCCTTCCCGCATTCCGCGCACAGGACCAACGCGAGGACGAGGGAATCGCATTCATTGCATCGCGCCCGCCGCTCGAAGAACAACTTGCCGAAGGCCCACTCGAAATCGGCGAGCGGCGTCCCGTTCCGCCCGGGGCAGTGTTTCGAGACGCACGCCCACACGCCCCCCTGCGTACGGTGAAAGAAGTGGCCCCTGACGCGCAGGAACCACTCGCCATCAACCTTGGCGCTCGTCGCGATGTCGATGAGTTGGAGAGTCTCTCGGCGTTCCGCCACAGCCGACAATGCCGGCGCCGTCCGGTCCGGGGCATCGCGCCGGATCTTGGTCAACTGGGTTAGGCTGAGGATGCCGTCGGATGCAAGCAGTTCGCGCCGGAGTCGCTGTCCCACTGCCGACGAGGCCAGTCTAGCTCCACGCTCTGTCGGCTCCATGCGGCGGAGTTCGTCCATGGCAGGAAGCGGCTCGTCGGGATCGTCGGGGGTTGTCGCGGCGACATCGGGAGAACTGCGTGAACCGCGAACGACGTGAACCGAGTCGCGGTCGATCCCTCCCAAGTCCGCGAGGAAGTCCCTCAGCCGCCCCTCGCTCTCCTCGCTCTTGTCGCCGATCGTCGCCGAGGTGGCGATAAACCGGACTTGCGACGGGTCGACATCGAACGCGTGCAGGACACGTCGCAGGAGCAGAGCAATCTCGGCGGAGCGGGAGCCCTGATATGTGTGGGCCTCGTCGAGGACGATCCAGCGCAACAGACCTTTGGACTGGTCGATAATCGGTTTGTCCTCGAGACGCACCAGCATGTACTCCAGCATGGTGGCGTTGGTGACTAGGATAGGAGGCGGATCCTTGCGCAGGGTTGCGCGGTCCTCGACCAGTTCCGGGGCGAGCCGTTTGGCCTCGGCCGCCGACAGCTCGTTTGGCGTGTCACCTTTGTACAGGCAGTAGCGAATGTCGCCCTTGAAGGGGCGCGACCACGCGCTCAGCCGATCGCGCTGGCTGTTGATGAGCGCGTTGAGCGGATAGAGAAACAGCGCCCGCACTCCACGAAGCCGCTCCTGTTCGGCGCGGCGGACGAGGTCGTCCAGGATAGGGACCAGAAAACCTTCAGTTTTCCCCGACCCCGTCCCGCTCGTGATGAGCACGGATCTCGGGTCTTCACGCTTGAGGTGCTCCCACGCCTCGTATTGGTGAGTGAACGGTTGGCGGCTGCGTGGGAAAACGTATTCCCTGAGGCGGTCGTCGTCGGCCTCGGTGTCCATCGCCGTCACCAGCGCCTCGGCGAGGAAGTCCATCTCGGCGAGGTCTGACATGGTGATGTCCGCCGTTTCCCAATCGAAAATCGCCTCGAACACCGGGTCCGCAAGGAAGCTGTGGCGGTGCCCGGCGGGCTGCTGGAGGATTTGCGACAGGTACGTGCGCAGGGGATCGGTGCGGGGTCCGTAGATCCCCAGGAGCGAGCTCGCCGACCGTTCTACGAGGTCACGCGCAAGCGGTTCAAAGAAACGAGTCGAAGTGTCCATACGCAGACTATTCTTCAAGGTGTCCTTGGATTCTATCGGCCTCTCGCAGGCCGAAGGCGATACGTTCGGCGAGTTCCAACGTGCGGTCGAACCAACCCGCGTGGCCCGAGCGCGCTCCCCGGATCCGTCGTGCCAGGTCCTGTTCGACTGCGTCCTCCGCCACAACGAGAACGGCTGTCAGCGCAGGCGCGTACACGAAACTCGCGTGCCTCGAGGCCATCATCGCAGTGTCGTCGGTCGTGCGGAACAGCCGGGCGGACCAGAGGTGAGCCGTCTGCGTACGCTCGATCTCCTCTTGCACGCCCGGCAGATCCGGAGGACCGGCCTGCTCCGAATAGAACGATGGGCAGCCACGGAGTTGTTCAACGTAGTCCCCGAATAGCGCATCCAGTATTGCGGGGTTCACAATGCGCCGCGAGTCCGGAGGGATCAGGCGGCCCGTCGTGCGGCCGTTCAGGAAGCCGAAAGCTGGAGCCAGCCCGCCCAGCTTGACCTTAACGCGATCGAGGCTGCGGTCCATCTCACCGTCGAGGATGTCACACGCCAGATCAGTATCGTCGACTTCCTCCAATTCGTTCTGCCAGTGTTCGGCATAGACGCAGAATGCTCGCTCCCACCCCTGCACCGGCAGTTGCCACCACGCGAACGGGAAGGTTTCCATCCGCTCCCAGAGGAGCGAGAAATCGGCCGCTCCAGCGTGGGCGGCGGCCATCGCACAGGCATTGGAGTCGCGAGCCAGCGCCCGGAGCAACGGGAACACCATGAGCGGGAAGGACTCCAATCCGAGATACCGGAAAACCAACGGCCAGTCCTCGTGCCCCGGATCGGTGGCCAGGGCGCGGACTACGGAGCGGAACGGTTGGTCCCCGAATGCCTGATCCTTCGCGAATGCAGCAGCGTAGGCTTGGGCTACGGTGATCGGGTCCTTCGACGGGGTGCCGGCGACCGTCTCATTTGGCAGCGGGATATTCAGAGGCAGCGGGCTGACCCGCTGTTGATCGCCCTGGCGGCCGCAAATCAAGTAGGGACCGGGCCTAAGATCCGGCGGTAATCTCCACGTATGCTCAGACGAGGGCTGTAAACGGATAGGGTCTTGGTCGGGTTCAAGGAGGGCGAGCACCTCCACCGCCAGCGAAGTCAGGTCTTCGCTGGAGGCCTGCTCTTGGCTCCTCGCGTCGAGCATCACAAAGCGGTTTGGATCCGTCTCCTGCGTTCGAAACGCGAGATCGAAACGGGTAACAAGGACATCGGCGTCGGGAAGCGTGGCGCCCGACCCTCGATTTGCGATGCGTAGTCTGACCGAGGAATCCAAGTAGTCTGCAAATTCCAGCCGTTCCGCGATGTCCTCGCCCACCTGCCCCAAGTCGAGCGCATGATGTCCGTAGCTCACCCGCGGAATCTCGCGAGTGAAGACATCGGGACGTGAGGTGGAGTCGTCTCGACCGCCGACAGAGCCCCGGCCCTCGCCCCACAGAACGAATTCCGCGCGACCAGGGGCGATGACCTCCGCCCGGACCCCCGCCAGAGATCCCTCCGTAACGCGAGCGCCATCCGGCAATCGGCCGCCATCGGCCGAAAGGAACGCAGCGCGTCGGGCCGGGAATGGCAGGGTCGGCATCATTCTGCCACCCTCGGACCAGTCTACCACAAGCCGGACGTCTCGCGGCGGTTCTCCAGAGGCTCGCAGCTGAAGACCGAAGCCGTCCCGGTCGGGCGATGCCACCGCGTGAAGCCCGGGAGTCTCCGGAACTGCGGCCACAACGTCACCGAACCGTATAAACCGGATGTCGCCACATGCGGGGTCCGACGAGGGTCGAATCTCGATGTCGGCCCCGGGCGGCAGCACGCAAATCGATATCGAATGGTGCACGATGCCGTTCGTGATGTACCTCAGCCGACCTTCGCCAACGATCGCCCCCGAGGCCACTGCCGCGCAGGAGTAGGCGACCCAGCGTCCGTCAGGTGCGCTCGATCTCCATTCGAGGTGCCGCTCCGGCACCCGCTCCACGAATTCTCCTTCTCTGCGTTTGTAAACTGCAGGCCCTCCGAGGAAGACGATCACCGCGTCGCCGAACCGTTTCGTGGTGCCCGTCAAGAGATACTCGAAGTCATCTGTGTCGACGGAAGCGCCGGTCTCCACGATCACGCGCGAATCGTCCGCCTCCGTGATGGTTGCCTTCCCGCGTACTCGGTAGACGCGGCGTGAACCCACGTTTCGGACGGAGCCGACCGGCTCCACCGACCCTTCGTCGCTCGTGATCGACGCTCCTGCCTCAACTGCGAGGAGGGCCCAGGGTGCGCGAACTCTCACCGTCCCTTGGCCGACCAGGCGGCAGGTTGAACGCGGTGGGTCCGTCGGTTCCATGGGTTCAAATGCCCAAGCGAGCTGTCCCAATGCTGCCGCACCGGGGAAACGATCTGTGCAGTACTCTGGATCGTATGTGCGTGCGATGAGTTTGCGCGGACCCGTCAGGTCCTCGGTTTGGAGCGCGTGAGCAGCCGGAAGCGCCTCCACCCGATAAACGTCTTCGCCATCGAGCCCGGCCTCCGTCACAAGCGCCAAGGCGCGGAACGTCCGTCTCTCCGTCTGGACGCCCAGGTGCAGACGCGAAGGAACCTCGTCAGGTGATTCGAAGCCGAATAGAACCTGGAGGCCCTCGCGGCTGATGGTCGCTGGCATGTCGAACGATCCCCGCAACTCCCAGTCGCCGTCGGCAACAGGCACAAGGCACAGGTTCCATCGAACGTGGCTGCGCGCGCGCCTGGCGACTTCAATGGCATCTTCGATCAAGCCGTCGAGAAGAACGGTTGCTACTTCATCGGTGACCCTGAGAGGAAGTTCGTTGCGCCAATCCGGCCGCTTACGGTCCAGCTCTGGGACGGGCGTATCGCCGTTAGAGAGTTCCGCCTGCAGCCGCCAGATTGTTTCGATCAGTTCACCCGCCAACTCGTAAGTGACGTCTCGGCGCCACGCCGCTGGAAGCAGCTTCCGCGGCCCCGAGGCCAGATCGCGCGGCGGAAGGTCCGTGGCGCCGAGGAGACGGAACTCCTCCAGCACCGCCTTCAGATAACGGCGTAGGTGTGCGTCTTCGCGCAGGATGAGCTTCAAGGGAAGTCCACCCTCGCACATGATGGTCACCAAGAAACCCTTGGCCGGGCCGAATCGGTAGATCGTGCGGCGCCACCCGAGGAGCCCGCGGGTGACGACATCTTTGAGCACATGGTACTGGCCGCCTGAGGGAGCGAATTCGGGCGTTCCAAGCGCGGCAAGAAGCGGTTCCCATTTCCATGGCCCGCCATCGTAGTTTCGATGCCACCACTCGGAAGCCCACAAGCAGAAGGCCCTCGCCGCATCCATCGAGATAGGACCCTGCCCGAACGCTTTCTGGCGGAGCTCCCAATCGAGCACGCGTCCCAGGTCGGCTAACTCTCCGGCGCGGATACGGTATCGGTACAGAGGTCGACCGTCTGCCCCGGAGAGGTCGCGCGCGGCAAAGAAGTCCTCGAGGAAGACCTTGGCTGTCTTCATCTTAGTCCAATACGGCTGCGGACAGCTTGCCTTGAGCGCGAAGAAACGCCATGCAAAACTGTGCCAGCTCATCAACGGTCAAGTAACTCTTGCACATGTTCGTCCGCTGGCCGCAGATGGCGAAATCCGCTTTGCCGGTCGAGGGATCGATATGGTCGACTGTTGGTCGCAGAGCGAACCTGCGCGGGTCTCTTGGGTCGTAGATAACGACCAAGAGCGACCAGTCCAGCTCCTCACCTGTATGAGAGTCGTATCCGCCCGACTCCAGTACTGCATCGTGGATATCGCTGATGTAGCCGGACACGCTCGTGTCGGGGAATCGCTTCCGATCCTCTACGACGTGTGATTTGGCTCGGCGCTCGAGCCATCCGTTGTAGTCATCATGGGATACCACGCCTTCCAGGAACGTCGGCAGCACCTGCCTGGCCATTTTCGTTCTCCTTACGGCGGCTCTTGGTGACCGCACTCGTCGACTCCTGCAAGGGCTCGTTCACCGGGAGCAGCGAGTAGTCTGGGGAAGACCTTCGCTCAAGAACGTTGAAGGCGCCGACGCTAAAGGCAACATCCGCATCGATCTCCCCGTTCGTCGCGTCGTCACGACATGTTAAACGCCGATGTCCCGGCCGGTCTCCGTCACGCGCTCCCAGAACCTGAGGTGCGCCTGGTGGCCGCGGCCCGTCACGTCCGGGCGCCCGACCGGCTGGTCGGCCACCGGGATGTGGTTCTCCAGCGTGGCCCGGATGTGGTCCCGGCTCACCACGATCAGTCCGGACCGGTGGCGAGAGATCATCACGCACAGGCGGCCCGTCTCGAGGTCGAACGATGAGGGGGCCGTGACGCCGGACAGGGGGTGGACGACGATCATGAGTTTGCGCTCCAGGCCCTGCCACCGCTCGGGCGTGTCGGCGACCACGTCGGCCCGCAGCGCGGAGGGGAGCGCCTGCTGGATGGCGGTGTTCATCACGCGGTGCGTCGCGGCGAGTCCGATGTCGCGGGGACGAAGCGGCCCTTCCTCGCCGTCGTCGCCGTCCACCACACAGGCGCCTCGCTCAAGCACGCGCGCGGCCGTCTCGGCGGCCAGGACCGCGATCTCCTCGTCAAGCTCCAGCGGGGGCCCCTCGGCCGGCGTCGGCATCGTGAGGGCCACCACGGATCCGGAGCCGAAGAGGTCGAGGGCGGGGTCCACACGCGATTGCCGGCCCTCGGCGGGCGGAACCCGGACGTAGCGGTCGCCCGGGCTCGCCCACGCTGCGAACTCGAAATCATAGAACGGACGGACGAGTTCGACGGAGTCGTGGGGGAGCCGCCGGCACGCGGGCAACTCGAGTTGGAGCCGCGGAGGGTGGGGGTGGGCGAGGATGACCTCCGGCGCCGGATGATGCGGCGCGCGGGACGATGTCTCCCACCGCTGCGCCGGGATCGGAACGACGGGCGGAATCTGTCCCGGGTCTCCGATGAGGACGAAGCGCGGCGCGACCTTCGAGCAGAGCATTAAGTCCGCCCACGCCATCTGCCACGCTTCGTCGACGAACAGAACGTCATACGCGTGCTCGAGTTCCGTCAGCGTCCACTTGGCGACCGTCGCGACGACGATGCATGGTCCCCGCGGGAGGGCGCGCTTGTGGTTCGCCCAGGACACGGTGTCGCCGAGATCCACCGCGCTTCGGCCGGCGGCGGCGAACCGGGTGACGCCGAGGTGGGGATACTGGGCGTTCAGTCTGCGGCAGATATCGTCGGCCTGGCTGTTGGTCTGCGCCCCCACGGCGACGCGCAGCCGTTTCCCGCGCGCGTGCGCCACGCCGCGAAGGAGGAGGAACGTCTTCCCGGATCCGGGGGGCGCCCTGACCACGACGAGCCCCGTGTCCGCATCGATGGCGCCGTTGAGACGCGTCTCGACGAGAGACGATTTCGCGGAGACCTGCGCCCTGTTCCGCGAATTCACAGGTCACCTTCGTCGAAGCCGTCGCCGGTCGGGTCGTCGTCGGGGCGTGCGTGCGTGAGCCAGCCGCCGGGCTCATCGTCGGACCAGATCAGGCTGCGCTTGCGTCGGCTCAGGTGATGGTTCGAACTCTCGACGAACCCGATCGCGCTCCCGACCGCCCTCATCGGATTCCGGCGGACTTCAATCTCGAACGTGCGGCGGCCGTCGGACTCGTCCCGGAACGCGAGGAGTGTCCCGCTGGACTGGGGCAAACCGATCACGCACACCCAGCTTCCCGCCCTGAGCCGGAGCGGCCCCGGGTTCTCGTCCCTCACGGTCAACACCGTGCGCGCCCAGCGCCCCGAGCGCCGTTCCCCGACGCCGGTGACCGTCCCGCGAAAGCCATCGCCGCGCGCGATGGCCTCATCCTGAAGCTCCGGGTCATCGTGCAGTAGCGCCGATTCGACGACTGAGGCCGAGGCCAGGTGAGACATGTAGCGCGCTCCCGCCGCGGCCGGATCCCGGTCCGTCTCCGGCGACGGCGTGAAGGGCGGGGGATCGTCGCCGGCGGCATGCCCCCACTCGAGACGCGTGTGCTGGCGCCACTGCTCCGCCAGCGCTTCGCCCACGAGTTCGGCCACGCCCCGGTTCGTGCGCCGCCCGTCCGCGCGCAGAAGCGATATCGCCTGTGCCGTGAGCCGGTATCGGCGCCCGAGTTCCTCCTCCAGGACACGGGTGATCTCCGCCGCCTTCGCTCGCTCGCGACCCGCGTCCCCCTCGTTCCGCGCCTCATGCCAATCATCGAGCCGAGCCGCGATGCGGGTTCGTTCGATGGTGGGGTCCAGCGCCGTGGAGACCGCAAGCTCCTCCGCCTTGTGGGCCGCCTCGGGACGCTCGGCGGGAGCCAGATCCCGGTCGAGCCACGCGAGCAGGAAGCCCAGGTGTTCGAGCCTCGTGGACTGCGCGGGGAACGTGTACGACGTGCGAAGCGCTCCCGTGGCCGTCACCACATGCTGCTGCCCCGGCCTCTGCGCCTCCCGGAAGAGCCAGCCCGCCGTCCGTCCCAGCGGGTTCAGGATTGTCCCGGCCTCGGGTCCCTGGCGCGTAAACGTGTACGCGAAGGCGAGGTGATGGAGCATGTCCGTATGACTCCCGTTCGGAAGCCACACCTGCCGAAGCGGCCCAAGCTCCTCCTCGTCGGCGGGCGGGAGGCCGGCGAAGCCGGGCGTCCGAAGGTGCCGCAGGAGCACGGGCGCGAAGCTCGAACACATCCCGGCGACCAGGTCGCGGTTCCGGCCCTCCGGGACGGTGAGAATCTCGGGGTCCGCATCCGGCCGCCCGAAGGCGATGCCCCACGGACGCGACTCTCCCCCCATGCGCACGAACGCGACAATCAGGAGATCCTCATCCCGCGCGATATGCAGTTGCCGGGTCGTGCCCCGCGGAAGCGGCCGCCCCTCCGAGAACGCGATCAGCCGCCGGACGACATCGCGCTCCCTCACCGCGTCGGCCCCCTCGACCCCGCCGCCCCCGCGCGCTGAAGCCTCCGCACCAGGTCCTTCTCACCGGCGGTTCGCGGGCCCCCGCCGTCCAGAAGGGCGACCGCCCGCCCGAGGTCCACGTCACCGAGAAAGCGGCGCACATCATCGCCGAGCACCGCGGGGTTTCCCTCCGCCAGGGCAGCGGCGTGACACTGGCTCGCTCGGTCGCAGAACCTGAGACAAGCCTCCGAATACTCCGTCTCCGCCCGCATCACGGCCTCCACGGGATCGTCGTCGACCGGCATGAAGGGCGGCAGTCCGCGGGCCGCGGCCTCCAGAAGTTCAAAGCCCCGCCTCGCCCGCTCCGCCTGGTAGTGGAAGTCCTCCTCCGGGCGCACCGACGGGAAGTTGGAGCCCGGCCGCGTCAGAACGAGGAACCCCTGCCGCCGCAACTTGACGCGTTCCCCGCATCCGAGTTCGGCCAGGACGAGTTCGAGCGCGTGGAGGTAGAGGCCCGCCTGCGCGCGGGCGACCGCCAGCTTGTGCGGGTCGGTATGTCCCCCGCGATCCGCGTACGTCTTGATCTCACCCACCATGAGTTCCGGGCGTCCCCGGTCGTAGCGAACGGCCAGGACGTCCAGGATGAGCACGGCCTCGGGCAGCATGACGCCCTTCGGGATCCGAACCGTGGGACTGGCGATGATCGCGGGACGCGGGGCGGAGCGGGAATCGGCTTGGCCGGCCACCTCCCGGATCAGTGCCTTCGTCCGGGCAATCGCCTCCGGAAGGGAAGGGAGCGGCCCTCCGTTCATCCGGACACGCAGGTCGGCGAGTCCCTTCGCCCCCTCCGGGAGCACATCCTTCCGAACGAGTTCCGCGAGAAGCCGGCCAGCCTCGTCGGCGAGCATCTGTCGCTCGAAGTTGTTCCCCCGCGTGAGCGCGAACACGGACTGCCCGAAACTGGGCCGGGAGCCGAGACGCCGCGCCACGTCGGCCATCGGGACGTTATGCACCGCGGAGAGGGTATTGGCCCGGCAGGCGGGGTTCTTCGCCCACTGCTCGAAGCGCGCGCGCGTGTTCCCCGTGACTGTCCCCGAACCGTTCTCCAAACGACCTCCGTGTAAACGACACCGCGCGGCCACGCCGGGAGACCGTCTCGTCAACCGAAATGAGTCGGTCTCACGCAGGGTGGGCGCGCCCGATCCTAATGCCCCAGTCGAAGCCCGGCGACCTCGAAGTCCCCTGCGGCCCGCGCCGTTCACCGTGGAGTTGACAGCGCTTCGAGTGTGTAGTATTTACGACACATGACACAGTTTGGAAGCACGGTTCGAAAGCTCCGGGAGCGGCTTCGGCAGGACGATCCCCGCTTCTCGCTGCGGCAGGTGGCGAAGCGGGTCGGGATCGAACCCGCGTACCTGAGCAAGATCGAGCGGGGTGACGTGGCGCCGCCCTCGGAGGCCACGACGGTGCGGCTGGCGCAGGAACTCGGCGTCGACCGGGACTGTCTTCTCGCGCTGGCGGGGAAGGTCTCCAGCGACCTCCAGGAGATCATCCGCAAACGGCCGGAACTGTTCGCGGAGCTGATCCGCCAGCTCAAGGGGGCGCCGGAGGGCGCGATCCTGCGTGTCGTGCGGGAGGTGCGGGACGGGGAATGGTAACGATGACGAGAGACACGAGGAGCGACGAGAGATGATCAGCCTGGAGAACGACCGCCTGCACTTCCGGTTCCCCGAAGTCCACGAGAGCGCGCACTGCTCGGTCTCATTTCAACGCACGCTGCGCATCCCGGATGACGGGGCGCCACATTTGCTCCCGCCGGGCCTGGGCGGCTTCCCATTGCGACACGTCGACGACTACAAGTCCCGGCTGCCGGCCGACTGGCTTCGGCGCGGCGGCGTGCTCATGCCGATGCACCAGGCGGAGGCGATGTGGATCAGCTTCGGCTCCCGCTCCGGGGCTCCCGCTTACCCCTTCGCCGTGAAGATCGCGACCGGCAAGGTGTGCGCCGTCAGCGGGGAAACGTGGACGGAGCATCTTAACCGGGACCCGCAGGACTACGTCGTACTCCCGCGCCAACCCTGGATCGATGGCTACTGCGTCGACAACGGGTTGATCCGGCAGTTCATCGCCATGCCGCTCGGAGAGGGCTACACGGTCGAGGAGCAGATCACGGGCGCGGCCGAGCACGGGGGCATCCAGATCATCGCCTACCCCATGAAGGCCGAGCGCTACGAAGCGATCCTCGCCGCTCACAAGGCTCGACTCGCCGGTCTCGAAGTCAGGCGAGCCTCCGCTCCGAGCGTGTTCTCCGATCATGTGATCGCGTGTTCCTCGCCTTCGACCATCTACGAGCAATCGAGCATGGGCCTCGCGCCCGGCGGTCGCATGCGGCAGGAGATCTACGACGATCCCTACGATCTCGAAGCCTGGGATCAGCGCCCCGCGAGCCGGTGTTTCGTTACGATCGCCAATTCCGGGCAGTGGATCGCGGTCACCGGCGAGAAGCCCCCCACCACGCCGCCGACGGCGAAGCAGTACGCCGACGCCGGACTGCCGTGGTTCGACTACTACGACGGGGATGCGACGGCCGTGGAGGGCGCGGAGAAGTTCGCAGACCTCGCGAGCGTGGCAGAGATCGGCGCGAAGAAGGGCGAGACGCCGCTGCCCGAGAACGAACCGCTCACCGAAACGCGCGTCGTCAAACGCGGACGTGCCGCCCTGCGGCAGGTCCGTGAGCCCAGCCCGGATTGAGTATTCGCTTGCGGCCCCTTCCTGGGGCGTCCCGCGCGAGGTCAGGTGGCACGCCGCCGCCGGCTCAGCGCCACCGGGCGGCTATCGCCGGGGTTAGGATGCGGAAGGGTCGGGATTCAGGATGCGGTCAAGGTCTCGCGCGCCGTGTATTATCCGCAGGATCGTGAGCGGTGAGCTTTCCGGGTAGTAGAGCACGACCCAGTCGAAGACGCGCCACCAGCGGACCGCGTCGCCGGTGATCTCGGTGCGTTTCGATCCGGAGCCGGGCATTCCCGCCAAGTGCTCGAAGGCCTCTACGAATTTGGCATGGACGTGCAAGGCACGATCAACGCCGGACTGCTCCGCCACGTAGAGCAGGATCTCCGCGAGTTCGTTCTCAGCGGTGCGGCCGAGCCGGTAGCCCGCCGACACTCAGCCGCGATCCTCGATTCGCTCTCTCAACCGCTGCATGGCCGCGGGCCCGTCGCTCACACGACCTTCGGCGACGTCGCAGAGGGCGGCGTCCACGAGCTGGCGGAAGTGCGCTCCGACCCTTTCCTGGAGCGCGCTCGGGACCCTGTCCCTCTCGTCTTCGCTCAGCCCCTCGTACACCCACTTCTCGAGGAGTCTTCGGTGCTCCGCTTCCTCCAGAAGGCGCAATCCGTGTCGCACGACTTCGCTCGCCGTGCGGTAGTGCCCCAGCGAGACCAACCGCTCGATGAACGCGTCCTGTTGCGGGGGAAGCGAGATGTTTCGGGTTTGCCGGATAGCCATGCTTCAAGGTCGCACGTCCGACCACGTGTAGCAATATCTGCCACACGGGTCAAAGGCCCACGTCGAGTTCGCTGGCGAGCGTTTCCATGGCCTCCCTGGCGGGGACGCCCCGGTCGCCCGCCTTGTATGCCCGCAGCGCCTCGCGCCACAGGTGTCCGCGCTCGACCGAATGGACCAGGAAGTCGTAGCGTTCCGGACTCATCACGACCATCGCGGCTTCCCCGTTCTGGGTAATGGTCTCGACCCGTCCCTCCCGGATCCGTTCCAGATGTTCGCCCGTGTGCTGCCTGAAATGACTCAGCGGGTACGTGTCCTGAGTGCGGTGCATGACCCCTCGCTCCGAGACGTTCCCGCGGGAACGTGCCGCGTCCTACGGCATCATGCCGGCCACCGCGCGCATCCGCTCCGCCAGGTTGCGGACGGCGCCGATGTAGACGCGCTCCCACCCGGGCAGATCTGCGCGGTCGTCCGTCTCGATCTCGTAGCGGAGCCCCGGCAGCATCCACGAGGCGTAGCCGCTGAACGGGTCCGGGGAGACGTAGATCGAGCGGCTCCACGGGCGGCCCTGCAACCCCCGGTCGTTCAGCCAGGCCTTCTCCAGTCCGATCAGCGCCCGGTTTACCGCCTCGGCCCTCGCCGCCTCGACCTCCCCGGAGGCGAGCCAGCGCTCGCGCGCCGCCACCAGGGCCGCGGCGGCCTCGTCCAGCTCCCGCGTGGTCTCGACGAGCCGCGACAGATCGACCGCCAGGCCGCGCTGGGCCGCGACCTCGTACAGCGTCTCGACATGGGTGCGGGTGTCGGTCGCGTAGCGGACCACGTCGTAGGGGAGCACGTCGGCGTTGGCGAAGCGGAGCGCGAGGATCCCGTCGGCCCGGGCGATCATCGGCCCGTAGGCGAACGTGGTGTCCCCGAAGCGCTCGTACCACGCGAAGTTGTCGTAGTTGGAGTGGTAGACGCCGCCGGGGTTGCCGGACGAGAGCGAACCTGACGGCACGCCCGCGTGGGTGTAGAAGCCGACGTGGTCGGAGCCGCCGCCGAGGTTGCCGAGACCCGGCTCCGCCGCCCCCTCGCCCGCGCGCGCCAGCCACCAGTCGTACAGCGGTTCCCCGGTGCCGGGGTACGTCACCGCCTTCGTGGCCTCGATGATCTGCCCCTTGAGCGACGGAGAGGAGGAACTCCCGAAGTTGGCGCCCGACACTGCGGCGTCGGCGTTGATGTAGGCGATCGCGTTCGCTTCCAGCGCTTCGCGGAACTCCTCGACCCACTCGGTCGAGCCGATGATGCCGTACTCCTCCGCGTCCCAGTGCGCGATCATGATCGAGCGGCGCGGCCGGCACTCGTCGTCCCGCGACAGCTCGCCCAGCGCCTCGGCGAGGGTCAGCAGCATCGCGGTGCCGCCGTTCGGGTCGATGGCGCCGAAGCCCCAGGGGTCGTAGTGCGCGCCCAGGATGAACCACTCGTCCGGGAACTCGCTCCCGCGCACGGTGCCCACCACGTTGGTCGCGCGGGTGAGCTTCATGGGCTGATTGACGCGCACCCGCACCGTGAGCTCGGTGCCGCCCGTGATGCGGTAGTCCACCTCCATCCCCGCCGCCCAGCCGGGCGGGACCTCGCGGCCGGTCATGCGGGACAGGATTTCGGTGGCGGCCTCGTAGCCGATGGGCAGGACGGGGATGTTGTGCAGCGGCACCTCGGAGGGGTCGAGGCGCTCCACCTGCCGGCCGCCGTTCCGCTCGTCGCCGGGCGCGGCGTCCACGGGCAGCGCGGGTTCGAACGGCGTGAGCGGGTCGCCGGTCCAGGGGAGGGTGAGGACGGAGCCGCGCTGGATGGTCTCCCCGTTCATCATCGGGCCTTCGGGATAGGCGGCGAGTCTCGACGAACCGGGATCGTTGAACATGATGACGCCCGCCGCCCCCCGCTCCTCGGCGAACTTCACCTTGTAGCCGCGGAAGTTCCCCCCGTAGCGGGCGATCACGACCCTGCCGGCCAGGGACACGCCGATCGAGTCCAGCGCCAGGTAGTCCTCGCGGCGGCCGTAGTTGGCGTAGACGACCTCGCCGGTGACGTCGCCCGAGCCCGAGAAGGCGTTCCACCCGTTGAGCAGGTCGGGGTGGCCGGAGAAGCGGTCCTCCGGAAGCGCGGGCTCGCGGTTGGAGAGCTGCATCGCGACCGGTGTCACGATGTGCACCTCGACATCGTCGGTCAGCTCCGGCAGGTAGACGTCGTAGGGGTGGCGCGTCACCGCCAGCCCCGCCTGCTCCATCGCCCGGGCGAGGTAGTCGCCGACCCGCACCTGGGCCGCCGACCCCGCCGGGTGCGGGTGCTCGGTGATCGTGCGCAGGTGCTCGCGGAACGACTCGGCGCGGGGCAGATCCAGGAAACGCGCCTCGCAGGCGAGCTGCGTGACGGCGCGCGCCGCGGTAAAGCCGGCCAGCGTGAGCTCCTGGGCAGCCTCTTGGGCAGGCTCCTGGGCGAGCGCTGGAGCGGGGCCGAAGCCGGCCGGAAGTACGGCGGCGAGGAGGGGAGCGACGGCGAAGAGCAGCGGGGCGGCCGCGCGAGCGGGGGCGAGGGCTGCTGGCATCTTGCGGATCTCCTGACTGGTCGACGGACTCGGAAGGTCGGGGCGGATCCCCGCCATGATAGGGATCATCTCGCCCACGCGCCTCCGCAAGAGCCGGACGGTGCCCCATGCCGGGCCGGCAGGGGATGTCGGCGGCGGGTTACAGCTGGGCCAGCGCCTCCCGCCCGAACCGCTCCGCGGCCTCGAGCACCTCCCGCACGTCGTCCCAGGTCGTGTTGTGGTTCACGATGCAGATCCGGAGCGCGAACTTGCCGGACACCTCGGCGGAGGACACGAACGCGGGGTCCTCCCAGAACAGGCGGGCGAGCACCTCGCGGTTCAGTTCGTCGAGGGCTTCCTCGGCCATCTCGCCGGCCATCTCCCCGGCCATCTCTCCGCCGGCCGGGTTCACCCGGAAGCACACGATGCTCAGCGTGGCCGGGCTCAGGCACTCGAGCATGGGGCTCGCGTCGATGTACGCCTCCGCGCGGGCCGCGCAGTCCAGCCCGTTCGCGATGCGCTCCCGGAACGCGGCCATCCCGAACGTCTGCACGGACATCCAGATCTTGAGCGCGCGGGCGGAGCGGCTCATCTGCAGTCCCCGGTCCGCGAGGTTCGGGTGGCCCGCGCCCCACAGGGAGTCTTGGAGGAAAGTGGGCCGGACCCCGAACGGCTCTTCGAGCGTCGACACGTCCCGCACCATGAGACAGCCGGCTTCGTAGGGCTGGAAGAACCACTTGTGGGCGTCCAGTCCGATGGAATCGGCGCGCTCGATGCCGCTCAGGAGCTTCTTCCCCCGTTCGGTCACGATGGCGAAGCCGCCGTACGCGGCGTCCACATGGAACCAGATGCCCTCCGTCGCGCAGAAGTCCGCGAGTTCAGGCAGCGGATCGATGGCGCCGGTCGCGGTGGCGCCGGCGTTTGCGCACACGGCGATGGGGTTCAGTCCGGCCGCGCGGTCCTCCGCCACCATGCGCGCGAACGCGTCGACGTCGATGCGGGAACGGTCGTCGCTCGGCACGATGCGTGCGTGGTCCGGACGGATGCCCGCGATCTTCACGGCTCTGACCTGTGCGGGGTGGCTCTGGTCGCTCATGTACACGGTGGCGCGCTCCGGGTAGCCGGCGGCCTCCCGCGCCGCCACGAGCGCGTCCAGACTCGCCGCGGACCCTCCGCTCGTGAGCAGCCCGCCCGCCGTCTCCGGCAGTCCGAGCCAGCGCCGGAACCACTCGATGACCACGCACTCGAGCTGGCTGGGTCCGCTCGCCACCAGCCAGTTGCAGGCATTGACGTTGTAGCCGGAGGCCAGGAAGTCCGCGACGATGCCGGGCCATGTCGGAGAGGACGGAACGAAGCCGAAGCAGCGGGGATGATCGAGGCGAAGCGTGAGCGACAGGACATCGCGCACGGCCCGCTCCATGACGTCGGTCGCCGGCTGTCCGTCCTCCGGCGGATCCTGCATGAGCCGGTCCTCGAGCGCCTCGCGGAACTCCCCGTCCCAGGCGTCGTCCCCGGCCAACTCCCCATGGCGCCGCACGAGGATTTCCGCCGCCTCCCGGGCCAGGTCAAGCATCGCCTCGCGCGGCATCTCAAGGCCGTCGGCCGCCGCGGAATCGGAGGTTGTGTCCGGCACCCTGTCCTGCCTCATCGCCGTTGTCTTCGCTCCTCGCGGAACTTCGTCTCGTCCGGCGCCAGCCTGATCGCGCTGGCATAGGGGTTGTCCACGGCGGAGGCCGGTTCGCGAAGCCAACGGCGGACCCGGCCGAGTTCGCGCCAGGCCCAGGCGTGCCGGCGCCGCGGCGCGTCCATTCCGAGAAGACGTTCCAGAAGCGTGCGCGCATCCTCCAGAAGCCGGCGGTTGTCGCTGGCGGATCCCTCGCGATGCGCGTTGCCCGCAAGCCAAAGCTTGTTCCGGGCACTCTCCAGCAGGGCGCGAGGGTCGTCGAGAATCGCAGACCCGGCGTTGCCGAAGAGTCGGGCCGCCAGGTCCTCGTCCCCGATGCGTCTCGCAATGATCGCGGCCCCGGCCGCCTCACGCTCGGAGAGCCTCGAGGACTGTCCTTCGAGGAAGCGATGCACCCGCTCTCCCTGTCCGTCCGCGATCAGGGCCTCGAGCCACGGCACGACGACAGCGGGACGCTCGATGTCGGTGGCCAAGTGCGTCAGGCGCTTCTCCGCCAGTCCGATTTCCTTGAACAGCTCCCCGGCGCGCGGGTTCCGCGGCGGCGCCAGTCTCGGGGTCGCACCCCGGACGAGTTCGTCGCGGCCGACTCCCGGCACGGGCCCCGGCGTGCTCCGGATGTCGATCCGGTCCGATGTGATCCGAACCAGTGTCGTGTGGGGTGAGTCCTCATCGTAACCGCGATGATAGAGCGCGTTCACGAGTACTTCACGCAGCGCCTCCTCCGGGTAGCTCGGCCGGCGTGATGCCTGGACTCCGTTCGCCGCCTTGTGGATCGCCGACCCGGTGACCTCGCGCCGGAGGTAGGCCAGACACCCGCGGACCTGCTCCGCGAGACCTCCGCGGAAATCCTTTTCCTCCAGAACATCGCCGCCGGCCCCGGCGCGCAGGATGCTGGTCTCGATCCTTGCTCCGGTGATCCACTGCCGGCAGCGTCCATTCGCTCGGGACTCGGTCCCCTCGGCGGCAGGTCGGCCCCGCCGTCCCTCTCCGCGACGCCCAAGATCACGTAGCCGCTCCCGTGCCTCCTGAGGTCGTTTGCGAACGCCCAGATGGTCTTCGATACCTGGTAGCCCGTCACCTTCCCGGCCCAGGTCGCCTTGAACTCGATGCGTTCGGATTCGACGGTCCGGGCGTGGAGCAGGTCGTCCAGGTTGATTCGGAGGTCGCTCATCGCCTCGCGGGTCGGGGGTTACCGGTGCCGACGGTCGTGGCGGTCGGGCCAGCGCGCCCGGGAAACTAACGAAACCCGGCGGAGACTGGCAGCCGTGGCGGTTTGGCCCGGTCCCGTAGCCAGCCGACGCTCAGCGCTGTTCCTCGATTCGCCTTCTCAACCGCCGCATGGCTGAAGGCCCGTCCGTCACGCGGCCGTCGGCGACCTCGCACAAGGCGGTTTCGGCAAGTTGGCGGAAGTGCGCTCCGGCGCGGTCCAGGAGCGCGGGTGGAACCCTGTCCCTTTCTTCTTCGCTGAGCCCTTCGTAGAGCCACTTCTCAAGGAATCTTCGAGCGCTTGATCCCCCTGAGGACGTTCCCGCGGGAACGTCTTCGCCGGGGAAGAGCCCGGCTGCGTCGCTTGCTACGAACAACCGGGCCTCCTAGCCTCGGATTTCAACCGTTTCTCTCCGTGACGAATGAACGAGACGCTCAGGGACGAACTGCTGGAGATGGCCCGGCTCGACCGCAAGGTGCGCGCCGAACTCGCCGCCTCGGGCGAACTCTTCGATGTCGGCTACGAGCCCCGGATGGCGCGCGTCCACGAGCGGAACGCGCGGCGTCTTCTCCGGATCATCGAGTCGGTCGGCTGGCCGGGAACGGACCTCGTCGGCCCCGGCGGGGCGGAGGCCGCCTGGATGATCCTGCAGCACGCGATCGCGGAACCCGGCCTGCTCCGGCGCGCGCTGCCACTCCTCCAGGCCGCGGCGCGCGAGGGAAGGGCGTCTCCCCGGCACGCGGCGATGCTGGAGGACCGGATCCGATTCTTCGAGGGCCGGCCGCAGCGCTACGGGACGCAGTTCGATTGGGATGCCGAGGGGAAGCTGTCGCCGGGCGAGGTGGAAGACCCGCCGCGGGTGGATGAGCGGCGGCGTTCCGCCGGACTCCCGCCCCTGGCCGAGCAGATGGAGGAAGCGCGCCTCCGCGCGGATGCCGAGGGAGACCGGCCGCCGGCGGATCACCCGGCGTACGCGAGGGCGCGCGAGGAATGGGCCGCGGCGGTCGGATGGTGGACCGGCTGAATCGGACTGAATCGGGCTGAACCGGGCTGCGCGTAACGTCCCCGGCCCGGCCCGAGCCAGGCCAACGCGCCGCCCGCTATTCCGACGGTCGGAGCGATTCACCCAGGTTGCGGCCGAACGGCGTGAGCTTGTAAATGCGTTCGTTGCCGCGCACGCGGAGTACCATGCCGGTGGTGACCAGAGAATGGAGCGCGCGCTCCGCACGTGCCGTACGGCACGTGAGCAGCCGGCGGACGGCAGTGACGCCGAACGATTCCCCGTCGGCGAACTCGTACAGGATCCGTTTCGCGTCCTCGGTCACGGCGCGTCGGCCATGTGCACACGAAAGCACGAGCCGCAGACTTCGTCCGTCGCATGCCGCGGGAGGCACCCCCCCTCGGGCGGTTCTCGCGGGACAAGGAACCGAGGCTCGTCGGCCGCGAACGTTCTCCGGCAGCGCCGGTACCCGTGGGGGCATCGGGGATTCCTGCAATCGCACGGATCGCGCACCGCTCGAGAAGCCCGGCGGGAAGGCGTGTCCAATCGAATGTTCGTCACTCCCTGCACCGTCAGCCTCGGCGTTACGGGCCTGCCTTCACACCGGTATCGGTTTCGCACCGATGCCGCGCCGCGCGGGTCGCGGATGGCTTGATATGGCGACCATTTCGCGACTTATCGGCTGGGATGCACGAGATTATCGCGGCTTCCGAACGCTTGCAAGGACGAACGTAACCCCGCTCGGCCCGGCCCTGCGGCGCGCTACGGCGTGATCGCCACCGTCGACGGCGCAGGAGGGATCGGGGAGTTCGTGACCTCCGGTTTCACTCCGGCCGAAGAGGCCGAGTTGGTCGTCTGGCTGGACGGCCCGCAACTTTTTGAGCACTTCAGGAGTCTTGCCGCGCCGATTCGCGTGGGGAACCTGCCCGTCCATGTCCGCGCGCACGGCACGGGCAGATCTGGAGACCCTCATCGACGCTGCCGCGATCCTCCCATTCAGGATTCGCGCTCGGGCACGGCGGAAACGCGGAGGGTCAGTATGTCCACGTCGTGGAACTGCTGGTGCCGGACCGAGGAGGCGAGGTGCCTGAGCAGCCGGAGCGAGATCTCCTGCTCCACGTCGGCCGCTCTGGTCTCCGCCTCGAGCCACGCCAGGCGGTCCTGAAGGTTGAGTTCGTCGCTGCCCGCGGCGCCCACCCTGAACTCAAGCACGGCCTCGCCGTCCTCCTCGCTCGCCGTCAGGAGCAGTTCGCGTCTCCCGTCGTCGGGTGTTGCCTCCGCCTCAGCCGTCCTATCCGCCTCATCCGCCGCGTTCCGCAACTCGAGCAGCGTGAGCAGCGTCTCCTCGCTCGCGGCTTCGAGCCGCTCCGTGACCGCCGTCATCCCGTGCCGTGCCGAGAACGCTTGGATGAACTCCCGGATCCGGGCCAGTTCGGCCACGTCGAGCGCGACTCTGAGCCGGCTCTTCCGCCGCGTCGTCAGCGCGGTGAGCACCAGCGCCATCAGGCCTCCCGTCGTCAACCCGTTGCTCAGCAGGCCGCCCGCGAACTCCGCGAAGTAGGCGGGAAAGATCAGGTCGAACTCGAATGCGAGACCCGTCCAGAACGAGACGCCCGCAATCAGGCCGTTGCGGGGGTTCGCGCCCATGCTCTGCACGACTTCGCGCATCCCGACCGTGAACAGCATCGCCATGACCACGGCGATGGAGGCGGCCACGACAGCGTCGGGAATGGCGAGAATGAGGGCGAGCGCCTTGGGGAGGAAGGCGAGGACGCAGAAGGCTAGTCCGGCTGCCGCACCGACCCTGCGCGCGGCGACGCCCGTGACTTCGATGGCGGCCACGCCGCTCCCGTTGGGCGTGTTGGGCAGGGTTCCCGCGACACCCGCGAGCAGATTCCCGGCGCCTTCCGCGGCCACGGCGCGCTGCACCGCGCGAAAATCGACCGCCCGCGACCGGCGCCACGACACGCGCTGGGCGGAGACGGCGACGGCGACGGACTTGGTCGTGCCGACGAGCGCCACGAACAGGAACGCGGGCAGCAGAGCCCAGAACGCCGGGCCGAAGCCGACGTCGAGCGCGGGCAGCCCGCCGGCCGGGACGCCGATCCACTCGGCGTCGGCCACGCGGCCGGTGTCGTAGATGCCGAAGGCCGCGCCGACCAGGGAGCCGGCGATGATGCCGACGGCCGGGGCCCAGAGGCGCAGGGTCCCTTTCGCCCGGAGCGCGATGCCCAGGATGGCGACGATCGTCACGCCGGCGCTCAGCGGTCCGGCCCGCACGGGGGCGCCCGGCGGCAACTCGTTGAGCATGTCGAACAGGATCGGCATCACGGTGACGGGCATGAGCATGACCACCGTACCGGTAACGACGGGCGTGAGCACCCGGTGCAGCAGCGAAAGCCGCGCGGAAAACGCCGCCTGGGCGAGCGCCGAGACGACGACCAGGGTGGCGAGCAGCCCCGGTCCGCCCCGAATCAGAGCCTCGGCGCAGACGGCGATGAAGATGGCCGAACTGACGTGCGGCAGCGCGTACCCCGCCCCGATCCGTCCCACTCGCAGGCCCTGGAGGATCGTGGCGACGCCGCATGCGAGGACGGAGGCGAACACCGCCCACAACACGAGGTCTTCGGCGCCGCCCGCCCGAAACGCGATCGTCGGAATCAGCACGACCCCGTTGATGCCCATGGCGGCGAGCTGAAAGCCGAGACCCAGCGCGACCGGGCCCGGAAGCCGGTCCTCGACTTCGTAGCGAAGGTCTTCGTTCGACCTGAACCGCGGACGCTTCACTCGGATCCGCTCCCGGCTTCCGGCTGACTTGCTGGCTCGCGCATGAGACGGCATGGTGAGACGGAACGCAGGAACAGGCAAGCGAGCACAGCCCGGACACGGCTGAGCGTGTACCCAGCGATCTGGAGGAGTCTGGCGTGGCTGCTTACATCGTGATTCGAACGAGGGTTCGGGATCCCGAGGCGCACGGCGCTTTCGCGGAGGCGGCGACGGCGCTGCTTGCGCAATCCGACGGTGAGTTCGTCGTGCGGGCGCGCGACTGCGCCACGCTCGAGGGCGAGGCGCCCGATGTCGTTGTCGTCCAGCGTTTTCCCGACGCCGCGTCCGCGCGGGCGTTCTACGACAGCCCCGAGCATCAGGAGGCCCTGAAGCGCGCTGGCGACGCCTTCACCCGCGAGGTCGTGATCGTCGAGGGTGCCTAGCCCCGGCTGCGGGCCGCCGCGCGAAGGCGGCCCGCCCCTCCAGGGTGTTCCCGCCCGCCCGACCGACGGATCAGCCGATGAAGGAGCATCGGAGTGCGCTGAAGGTCGCGCTGAGAGTGGCCGGCCATTTTGCGGCCATAGTGCTGATCTATCTCATGTTCTCGTTCTCGCTGTTTCTCGGGCTGCAGGTCAATACGACTTACGGGAACCTTGGCATGGTCCTGTCCGCCGGAGCAGCCCTGGCCTACGTTCTCCGGTGCATCCGAAACCGTTAGACTATCGGAAGCGGGATTATCCCTCGTTTATCGTGAGCCTCATCCTCGAGAACAAGGTGCTGGCCACTCGCGACTTCGTGAACCTCGACAAGAGCGAAGAGACCGCCTGGTGAACGCCTTCGTCCGCTGGTGGGAAGTCACGCGACGGGAGTTCGGCGCGTGGTTCCGCCGTCCGGCCAACTGGGCGCTGATCGCGGTCTTGGCCTTCGTCGCCCTGGGGATGGCCAGTGGGGGCGTCCGCATACCCAGCGGCGGCTCCGGGACCGGCGGCGAGTGGCCCTTCATCACCTCCGTCTACACGCAGAGCATGATCCAGGGCACGGTCATGCTCGCGACCGCAGCTTGGTTCCTTTCCATCTCGTGCGGGATGGTCGTCATTCGGGACCTCGAACTGCAGGTGACGGAGCTCTTCCACTCGACCCGTCTCACGCCGCGGGAGTACGCGTGGGGCAAGTTCTGCGGGGTGGTCGGCGGCTTCGCTGTCGCGTGGCTCGTCTTCCTGATCGTACTCGTCCTGTTCGCACAGGTCGTGGGGGACCTTACGGGTTCCCGGCTCATCGGGCCCTTCTCCCCATGGAACTATCTTTTCCCGACGCTCCTCTTCGGGGTGCCGCAGATTCTGCTCTTCGGGGGCGTCGCCTTCTTCCTCGGCACATGGACGCGCCGTCCGATCATCGTCTTCGTCTTCCCCATGGCGGCGACCCTCGTGACCCTCACCTTCCTGACCGAGTGGTCGCCCAGCTGGCTCGCACCGGAGGTCACCCGGCGGCTGATGCTCATCGACCCCTCGGGGTATCGCTGGCTGAACGAGACCTTCCTCGCGGTCGACCGCGGCGTGGATTTCTACAACACGCAGCCGCTGCGGCCCGACGCGGGATTCGTGATCAGCCGGGCGGTCCTTGCGCTGCTGGGACTCGGCGCCGTAGCGGCCGCGGTGCGCAGCTACGCCCGCAGAATGCTGGCCGGAGGCCGGGAGTCCCGCATCCTGCGCGGACTTCGGAGCCGAGAGACCCCTGCCGCCGCCACGGAATCCGCTCCGGTCGTCGCCGCAGACGCCGACCCCGCGCCGAGCTCGACCCGCGCGGCGAAGAGGACGACGCTGGCCGACCTCGGAATGACGACCCGGCCCCTCGGTTTCCGGCGGGCCGCCGGCGTGGTCGCGCGCGGCGAGATCCGGGACCTCGTCGCGCGGCCCGGGATGTATCTCTTCGTCCCCCTGATCCTGTTCATGGCGTTCGAGACATCGATCGCGGTCGGTCCCTTCGATTCCCGCCTTCTGACCACACCGGGCGGGATGGCGGGAGGGCAGCTCAACGCGCTCACCCTCTTCCTCTGCTTCCTGCTCCTCTTCTACACCGTCGAGTCGCTGCACGGGGAACGCAGCAGCCGCCTGCATGAGATCTTCGGCGCCATTCCCGTCGGCACCGGAGCCGTCCTCCTCGGAAAGACGCTGGGGAACAGCGTGATGGCGGGCTTCATCCTGCTGGTGACGCTCGTCGCCGACGCGGCGTTCCTCCTCTACGAGCGGTTCATCGGCGGGAGCCCGGTTGGGTTCGACCTCTTCCCCTTCGTGGCCATGTGGGGGGCCGTGCTCGTCCCCACCTTCATTTTCTGGACGGCGTTCGTCACGGCCCTCTTCTCCCTCTTTCGAAACCGGTACGCGGTGTACGGAACCGGGGTGGGCCTCGTCATCTTCACCGTGTACCGACTGCAGGGGGGCGAGGGAACGACCTGGGTGTACAACTGGCTCGGCTGGGGCGCGCTGAGCTGGAGCGACATGGGCACGTTCACGCTGCACGGGACGCCGCTCCTCCTCAATCGCCTCCTCTACCTGAGCCTGGCGCCGCTCCTCGTCGCGCTCGCGGTGAAGTGGTACGGCCGGCAGGATTTCGACGCGGTGGGAATCATCCACCGCCTCCGTCCGAAGCCGCTGCTGCTGGGCGCCTGCCGGCTGCTGCCGCTGGGGATCCCCGCCATCGTCCTGGCCTCGATCCTCGCCATCGGGGGCGCGCGGGGCTACGAGGGAGATGCGGCGGACAGATGGACGAAGGCCTACTGGCGGCAGAACTCCGAAACCTGGAGAGACTTCCGCATGCCTTCGGTCTCTCGCGTCGACCTCGATCTCGACTTCGAGCCGAACGAGCGCTCCGTGGCGGTCAAGGGGGAATACACCTTCCTCAACCACCGTGACCATGCGTACGAGCGGCTTCCGGTTACGGCGGGTCCGTGGGATCCGATCGAATGGACGTTCAACGGGGAGACGTACGAACCGGAGGACCGCTCGAACCTCTTCGTCTTCACGCCGCGCGCGCCGCTGGAGCCCGGGGATACGCTCAGGATCGGCTTCGAGTACGACTTCGTGTTCATGGAGGGGATGAGCCGGGGGCCCAGCCAGCCGATGCAGTTCATCCTCGAATCGGGGATCGTGCTCACCGCTTCCAGCCCGACGTTCGTCCCCGTGCCCGGCTACCTGCCCGGAATCGGCGTGGATGAGGACAACTCGGCCGAACCCCGCGAGTACCCCGACGACTTCCATGAAAGCGAGACGGAGCCGCTGTTCGGCTGGGGCGGCGGGCCCTTCACGGTGCGCACCCGCATCAGGACCCCCGAGGCGTTCACCGCCAACGCGGTCGGCCAACTGGTGAGCAGCGAGGTGGCCGATGGCCGGCGCACGGTGGTGTGGGAGACCGACCATCCCGTGACGATGTTCAACGTGATCGCCGGCAAGTACGCGGTGGCCGAAGGGGACGGCACCGCGATCTACCACCACCCGGAGCACGACTACAATATCGAGGAGATGTCCGCCGCCCTCGACGCGGCGCGCAGATACTACTCCGAGTGGTTCTATCCCTTCCCCTGGGACGTGCTCAAGGTCTCCGAGTTCCCCGCCTACTTGCCCTATGCCCAGAGCTTCCCCACGAACATCTCGTTCAGCGAGGGCGTGGGGTTCCTGGCGAAGAGCGACCCGCGTTCGCACTTGGCGTTTGCGGTCGTCGCGCACGAAGCCGCGCACCAGTGGTGGGGGAGTCTCCTCGTCCCCGGCGGAGGCCCCGGCGGCGAAATCCTCTCCGAGGGCATGGCCCACTACGCGACCATGCTCCTGCACGAGCAGGTGTACGGCGACCGCTACCGCATGGAGTTCGGCAAGCGGATCGAGTCGCTGTACGGCGTCGGCCGACGCGTTGACCGGGAGCGCCCGCTGGTGAGGACGGACGGGACCCGCGCCGGCGATTTCACGGTCACCTACAACAAGAGCGCCTGGGTGATGTGGATGCTTCAGCAGGAGGTGGGCCGCGAGAACCTCCTCGCCGCCCTGCGCGCCTTCATCGCGAAGTACAACCCCGATCCGGACTTCCCGGTGCTCCTGGACATGCTGCTCGTGCTGCGCGGCTTCGCGCCGGACTCGGCGAGATTCGAGTCCTTCGCTCGCCAGTGGTTCGAGGACGTGGTCGTGCCCGAGTATCGCTTCTCCGGCGTGACGAAGACTCGGGAAAGTGACGGCGCCGGCGGCGAGGCGTGGGTCGTGCGCGGGACGGTCGAGAATCCGGGCACCAGCTACATGACCGTGGAGGTGGCCGCGACGGCGGGTCGGCGCTGGTCGGACGAGGGGGACGACGGTCATCGATCCGTGGTGGCCGAAGGCTATCGCGACGCGCGTACCGAAGTCGCGCTGGGCGCCGGGGAATCCGCCGACTTCGAGATCCGGGCGGCGTTCGATCCGGAGCGGGTGCTCGTCGACCCGGACGTACTCGTCCTGCAACTCAACCGGGACGCCGCCGTGTTCGACTTCTGAGGAGAGACTCCACCGAATCCGGGTCTCGCGGGTCTGAAGACGTTCCCGCGGGAACGTTTCGGGGGGAGGGGAGACGCCCGCTCCCGGCGCGCGGCGGCCGCGAAACCTGGCGGCTTCCCGTTCCGTGGGGAGAGTATCCGAGTCTTTGACGCGCGGGGCCGGGACCAGCGGCTCGAGCTCCGCGGCGTCGAGACCCGCGGCACAGCGAAAGGCGGCCGGCGCCATGCTTGAGATCCGGAACCTCGTCAAGGTCTACCCCGGCCCCGTCGCGGCGCTGCAGGGGGTGTCGCTCGATGTGGGGCAGGGGATGTTCGGGCTCCTCGGGCCCAACGGGGCGGGGAAGACCACCCTCATGCGGATCGTGGCCGGGCTGCTCGAGCCGACTTCGGGCACGGTCCACTTCGACGGCGAGGACATCGTCGCCGATCCCCGCCGCATCCGGCGGCAACTGGGCTACCTGCCGCAGGACTTCGGCTTCTATCCGCACCTCACGGGCGAATCGATGCTGCGCTTCCTGCTCGTCCTCAAGGGGGTGGAGGCGCCGCGGGGGGTGAAGCGCCTCGCCGCGGAACTGCTCGACCGCGTGAACCTCTCCTACGCCGCGAAGCGCAAGGTGAAGGGCTACTCGGGCGGCATGCGGCAGCGGCTCGGGATCGCGCAGGCGCTGGCCGGCGACCCCCGGATCCTGGTGGTGGACGAACCGACCGCGGGCCTCGACCCGGAGGAGCGGCTCCGCTTCTACCGCCTGCTCGCGGAACTCGCCGAGGACCGCACCGTCCTCCTCTCCACGCACATCGTGGACGACATCTCGGTGCTCTGCCCGCGCGTCGCGATCATGTACGATGGTCGCCTGGTGGCGGACACGACCCCCGCCGAGGCCCGCACACGCCTCGCGGGCGCGATCTACCAGGGCGCCGTCGCGAAGGAGGACCTGGCCGCGGTCGACCGCGACTACCGCGTCACGCAGGCGATCCTCATCGAGGGCCGCAACCAGGTCCGCATCCACCTGCCGGAGGGACCGCCCCCGGCCGGCTTCGAGGCGGCCGCCGCGACGCTCGAGGACGCCTACCTCCTCCTCGCCCGGGAGAAGGGTGCCCGGCCCGAGGGAGCCGAAGCCGCGCCGTGAACCGGTGAACACGCTCACCCGCTGGTGGGAGGTCTCCCGGCGGGAATTCGGCGCGTGGTTCCGCCGTCCGGCCCACTGGGTTCTGCTCGTGATCCTGGGGCTCATGGCGATGGGGCTGTCCGAGGGTCCGTCACGGTGTCCACGGGCAGTACGCGTGGGGCAAGTTCTGCGGGGCGGCGGGCGCGTTCGCGGCCGCGTGGCTGGTCTTCCTCGTCGTCCTGGACGCGCCGTCCGATCATCGTCTTCGTCTTCCCCATGGCGGCGACCCTCGTGACCCTCACCTTCCTGACCGAGTGGTCGCCCAGCTGGCTCGCACCGGAGGTCACCCGGCGGCTGATGCTCATCGACCCCTCGGGGTATCGCTGGCTGAACGAGACCTTCCTCGCGGTCGACCGGGGGGTGGAGTTCTACAACACGCAGCCGCTGCGGCCCGACGCGGGATTCGTCATCAGCCGGGTGATCGTCGCGCTGCTGGGGCTCGCCGCCGTAACGGCCGCGGTGCGCAGCTACGCCCGCAGAATGCTGGTCGGCGGGGTGGAGTTCCGCTTCCTGCGCTTCCTGCGCCGCCGAAAGGGCCGCGCCATCGCTCCGGGCGCCGGGGAGTCCGCCGAGTTCGAGATCCGGGCGGGCTTCGACCCCGAACGGGTGCTGGTCGACCCGGACGTGCTCGGGCGGAAGGGGACTCCCGCCCACACGTTCCCGCGGGAACATAAGATCACTCCCAGCCGGAAGGCGACGCGGGACTACGAGAGGAGGCGGCCGCCATGAACGATCGACTGAGTCCGGAAGAGCGGGAGATCCTGGAAAGGTTCGAAAGGGGCGAGTTGCGCCGCGTTGCCGGTGTCGAAGATGAGATGGAAACTGCGCGACAGGCCGCCCCTGCCACGTTCAGAAAGACCCGGCGCGTCAATCTTCGGGTCACGGAACGGGATTTCGACCTCGCCCACGCGCGAGCGCGGGAGGAGGGTATCCCGTACCAGACCCTGCTTTCCAGCGTGATCCACAAGTACCTGTCCGGCCGCCTGACCGAGACGAGATAGCTTCGAGCCGTGCCGCGAATCCCTCGGCTCGACTCCCGGCCCCGGGTCACGCCCGGTTCCTCCAGCGGGCCTCGTTGGCGCGGATCGCGTCCCGGACGAACACGGCCAGCCCCTCCCCGCGCTTCTCGAAGTACGCCTCGAAGCGCGGATCGGCCGTGTACATGTCGGCGACGTTCCGGTGCATGCCGCGGCTGCACGGATAGAACCAGCGGTCGATGTGGAGCCGGTGCGCCTCGGCCAGGTCCATCGCCGCGCGGCCGGCGGAGGGGGCGCCCTCGGCCATCAGGTCGGCCAGCCCGGCGACCACCGTCTCGCCCTCTTCGGTGATCCGCGCCCAGTCGGCCTTGCCGTACGCACGGGTCCGTCGCATCGACTCCTGGTAGACATCGCTGTGGCCCCAGCGCCGCTCGACCTCCTCCTGGTACCGCTCGTGGTCGAACTCTTCCAGTCCCTCGAACATCTCCGTCCTGTCCATTTCCGTTTCCTCATCGATCGCCCTCAGGGCGCGGTCGACCCCTCGGATGATGCTGTCGGTTCTCTGCTGCCGCTCCCGGAGCCACTCCCGCTGCGCCTCGAGCGCGCTCCGCCGGTCGAACGCCGGCGCGTCGAGCAGCCGCCCGATCGCGTCCAGGCTGAACCGCAGCTCGCGCAACAGCCGAATCTGGCGCAGCCGCTCGAGGTCGTCGTAGGCGTAGAGCCGGTATCCGTTCTCCGCCCGTCCCGACGGAACGAGCAGGCCGATCCGGTCGTAGTGGTGCAGGGTGCGCACCGTGACGCGGGCCAGCCGGGCGACCTCGCCCACCGTGTGGAGCTGCCGGGTTTCCATGCGCGCCATGGTAAACCCTGACGTTACGTCAGGGTCAAGGGTGCGAGATCGTGATCATATTAGAGACATGCCAAATGGATATATGGACACGCTAGCGATATCTTGTGTCGCTTCGCCGGGCACCCGAAATCGCAGGACGAGAAGACATGGAGAGATCCCGAGTTGGACCGAGACGGGCTCCCCCGGCATGCGATGGAAGAACTCTCGGGGCGGACAGGGCGCGCGGCGGCAAGTGAGCGACAAGGCAACCGTCCAGGCGGAGTTGCTCGAGGGCGTCGCCCGCTCTTTCGCGGTCACCACGGCGCAGCTTCCGGACCCGCTGCGCCACCTCGTCGGCAACGTCTACCTGCTGTGCCGCATCGCCGACACCATCGAAGACGAGCCGACGCTCTCCGCAGCGCAGAAACGGGCGTTCTCGGCCCACTTCGTCGAGGTCGTGGCCGGTCGGCGAGCTGCCGCCTCCTTCGCAAGCGACCTTGGCCCGCGGCTGTCGGCAGCCACGACCGAGGGCGAACGCACCCTTGTCGCCAGGACGGCCGAGGTCGTGCGAATCACCCGTGAATTCCACGCGGCGCAGCGGCGGCTGCTTGAGCGCTGCGTGCGCCTTCTGTCGAGCGGCATGATGGAGTTCCAGGAGCGAGCGACTCCCGACGGATTGAGGGATTTGGCGGACCTGGACCGCTACTGCTACCACGTCGCCGGCGTCGTCGGAGAGACGCTGACGGAGTTGTTCTGCGAATACTCCCCGCGGGTCGCGGCACGGCGCGCCGATCTCTTCGCCCTGGCGGTGTCCCACAGCCAGGGACTGCAGATGATCAACATCCTCAAGGATGTGTGGGAGGACCAGCGCCGCGGCGTGTGCTGGCTGCCTCGAGATCTGCTGCTGGCTCACGGCGTGGACCCGCGCGCGATGCGGGCCGGGGAAGCCGGCGAGGGTTTCGTCGATGCGCTGTCCGAACTCATGGCGATCACGCGACGGCATCTCGCGAACGGCGTCCGGTACGTTACGACTCTCCCCCCTTCCGAGACCGGGATCCGCCGGTCCTGTCTCTGGGCGCTCGGCCTCGCCGTGCTGACCCTGCGGCGCATCCACCGCAATCCTGCGTTCACCTGCGGCGATCAGGTCAAGGTGTCGCGCCGGGGCGTGCGCGCGGTGGTGGTCGTCACCAGCGTCGCGGCCCGGTCCAACTTCGCGCTGAAACTGCTGTTCAGGGCGTTGACACGCGGGTTGCCGTGATGACCGCGACCGGAACGCACTTCGCGTTTCAATCCGCCATGCTCAAGCGCGTGTCTCAAACTTACGCGCTCACGATCCCCCGGCTGCCGGACGGACTGCGGGAGGTGGTCACGAACGCCTACCTGCTGTGCCGGATCGCGGACACGATCGAGGACGAACCGGCCCTGTCCTCATCGGCCATGCAGGAGTTTCTGGAGTGTTTTCTCGAAGTGGTCGAGGGGCGGGCGGAGGCGGAGCCGTTCGCTCGGAAACTCGCCGCTTGCCTTTCCCCCGCAACCACCGCGGCCGGCGAGCACGATCTGGTGGCGGAGACGGCGCGCCTGGTCCGCATCACGCACGGCTTCCGCCCGCCCCAGCGGCGCGCCATCGAGCGCTGCCTCGCGGTCATGTCGGATGGCATGGTGAAGTTTCGGCCTTTCGCCGCCAATGGAGGGCTCGAGGACATGGGCCACCTCGACAGCTACTGCTACCACGTCGCCGGCGTCGTGGCCGAGATGCTCGCCGATCTCTATTGCGACCATTCTCCGGAGATCGAGACGCGGCGCGACGAGCTCTCTGCGCTCGCGGTCTCCTACGGGCAGGGACTGCAAATGACGAACATCCTCAAGGACGTGTGGGAAGACTACCGGAGGGGCGTCTGCTGGCTGCCCGGCGACGTCTTCCGCGCCGCCGGCGTGAACCTGCGCGAGCTGGCTGCCGAACGGGGCGAACCCGGCTTCGCGAGGGGGCTCGACGAACTCGTTGCCGTGACACGCGGGCACCTGGACAGGGGGCTGCGCTTCATCCTCGTCATTCCCGCGGGGGAGATCGAGATCCGCCGACACATGCTGAGCACGCTGGGCCTCGCGGTCCTCACGCTGCGCCAGGTGCACTTCAGCCGGCGCTTCCGGGCCGCGGGAGAGATCAGGCTCTCGCCGCTCGCTGTCCGAGCGATGTTCGCCGCCGCCAGCGCCTTCGCGCGCTCCGATGCCGGGCTCCGGGCGTGCTTCAACGGCCTCACCCGCCGCCTCCCCTCTTGATTCCAGGTAGTCACGCAGCCGGTTCCGCACCCGCCGCCGATCCCGGTGACCGGTCCCGCACGGTGGCGACCCAGGAACCCTTGACGCCGACGGCAGTGTCGTTGCGCTTCGGAGGCCTGGTCGATTGCGGCTCGAAGCGCAGGCGCTGCATGAACGTCGCCATCCCCAGCACGAACAGCCGTGTCGCGACATCCGCGCCGCGGCATACGTGGGCACCGAGGCCGAAGGGAATGTAGGCGTGCCCGGGAACCCGCGGCGGCCCCGGCGGCGGATCCTCCAACCACCGTTCCGGCCTGAATTCCTCCGGGTCGTCCCAGTGCTCCGGCCTGTGATGAAGCACGCGCATGGCGACATGGGCGAGCGTGCTCTTGGGAATCAGGTATCCGCCCACCACGCAGTCCCGCCTCGCCTCCTTCGGCAACAGGACGTGGGTCGGCGGCTCCAGGCGAAGTACCTCCGAGAGGACGGCCTGCATATACGGCAGCCCGTGGAAATCCCCGGGCCCCACCGGCCTGTCGCCGATAACCTCGTCGATTTCCCGCTCCAGCCGGTCTCGAACCCGCGGATGACGGGCGATCAGATGAATGCCGAACACCAGCACGGCCGCCGGCGCGTCGACGAAGGCGGTCAGAAGAACGAACATCTCGTCCCGGATGGCCCGATCATGGTCCAGAACCCAGTCGATGTCCTCCCGGTCCCGGGCCCGAATGTAGTGTGAGATCACATCGTCGCCGGCATGGGACGGATCGCGGGCCCTCTCCATGGCGCCGTAGATGACCTCGTCGAACGCCTTGTTGCTCTCATACCCGCGCCGGAACACGGGCAGCGGCAGCTTCTTGAGCAGCTGGCCCAAGGGGAGCATGTTCTGCAAGATGACCGCCTTCTGGAAGTTGAGCAGATCTTCGCCGATGCGCCGGGGAATCACCACATCGCGTCCAACGATGATGGCCACCAGCGCAGCCCAGGTGTAGCGCTCCATCTCCTTCACGACATCGAAGACCGGTCCGGGCCGGCATCGGTCATGCAGGTCGCGGGCCTTCGCGAGAATCGACTCGGCGTAGGTCTCGACGCGCTCGTCGGAAAAGGCCCCCCCCATGAGTTCGCTTCGTTGCCGGTGTTCCTCCCCGTCAGCCAGGGGCAGGGCGGCGTAGCGGCATCCGGGCGCCTCGAGGAATTGATCCAGTGCCCCCGGAAACCACGGCGGAAAGGAGGGCTGCTGCGTGACGAGGATCTCCCGAACGAGATCGGCGCTGAACACGGCGCAGCACTTCATGAACGGAAGTTCGTAGGAAACGATATCTCCGTACTCTTCCTGAAGCCGCTCCATGAACTCGGGATAACGGGTCGTTCGCTCGTAGAGGTTGCGGAGCCGCTGTCCTTTCGGGCCCGGCGGAAGTTCGCACCGCGTTGCCACGGACTGCTGCCGCGCGGTGGGCGGAGTATCTGTGTGCGGGCAGTCGTCATGCATGGGAAGGCTCCTGTCGTGGCGGCAGCGACGCGTGGCCGACAAGGCGGTGATACACGATCGTCAGGGCCGGCACGAGCAACATCAGCACCGCAGTGGCGAAGACGATGCCGAATCCCATCGACACGCCGACCGGTACCAGCACCTGCGCTTGAATGCCCTGCTCGAAGGTGAGCGGGGCAAGGCCGAGGAAGGTCGTCACCGACGTCAGGAAGATCGGACGGAAACGTCCCTTTGCCCCCTCGACGATCGCCTCCCGGATGGGCACTCCGGCTCCGATGCGCCCGTCAATGAAATCCATCATCACGAGCGAGTCGTTCACGACGATGCCGGCGAGTCCCAGCATCCCCATGAAGGACATGAAGGTCAGATCGAGGCCCATCACCACGTGCCCGAGGATGGCTCCCATGACCCCGAGCGGGATGACGGCCATGACGATCAGCGGCTTCGCGTACGATCCGAGGGAGATGGCGAGCAGCACATAGATCAGCACCAGAGCGATCACGAACCCGCGGCCCAGCGAGTCGAACGACTCGACGGCCTCCTGGCCGCGGCCGCCGAATCTGTAGCCGAGGCCGGGGTTTGTGTTCGCGAGCTCCGGAATGATGCGGGCCTCCAGAAAATCCCTGGCCTCCTCGCCCGAGATCACGCCTGCGTCGACGTCCGCGGTGACGGACACGGTACGGCGACCGTCCTGCCGAAAAATCCTCGCGGGAGAGTTCGCCAGGCGTACGCTCGCGACCCGGCCCAGCGGCAGCGTCGCCCCGCCCGGCGTTCGGATCAGGTACCCCTCGACATCGGCAATGCTGTTCCGTTCCTCCTCGGGGAGGCGCACGTACACGCGCACAGCCTCGCGCCCGCGCTGCACGCGAAGGGCTTCCGCGCCGAAGAACGCCGAACGCACCTGCCGGGCCAGTCCGTCGAGCGTGACGCCCAGCGTTCGTGCCTCCGGCCGCAGCTCGAGCCGGATCTCCCGCAAGCCGCCGGACCGGTTCGACTGGACGTTGAAGACACCGTCCACGTTCTTGAGGCGTTCCTCCACGGCCTCGCTGATCGGACCGAGACGGCCGGGATCTTCGTGGGACAGCTCGGCATGGATGGGTCGGCCGAAGTTGATTAGGTTGCTCGTGAAGGTGAGGCCGCGCGCTTCGGGTACGACGCCGGTCTCCTCCCGCCACGCCGCCTGAAAAGCGGCCGCCGGGATGTCCCGCTGCCCCGCCGACAGCAGCTTGAACTCGACGGTGGCGATGTGCGACTGCGGATCCAACCCCGGCTCGAGGAAGAAGCCTCCCAGCTCCTGCCGGGCCTCCAGTCCGACCGTCGAGGTGACCCCGGCGAGCAGGGGAGGCGAGTCCGCCGACCGGCCTGCCGACAGTCCGTCGATGGCTCGCCGGCCCGCGGCCTCGATTTCCCTCGCCACCTCGTTCGTTCGTCTGGCGGGGGTTCCCTCGGACATCTCCAGGCGTGCCGTCACGAGGTCCCCCTCGACCGGCTGATCGATCGTCACGTCAACGACGCCCGCCGGTATCAGGGCCACGCAGAGGGCGAGCGCCCCGACAACGCCCGCGATCAGGATCCCGGGCCGACGAATGGCGATCCTCAGCCACCGGTCGAGAGGGCCGCCGATGAACCGCGTGGTCCCCCGGTCGATACGAGCCTGGATCGAACCGAAGAATTGCTCCAGCGGGTTGGTCGGGGTCCTGCCGGGGTCCGGAAGGTGGGACAAGTGCCTCGGAAGGATGAGCATGCTGTCTACAAGCGAGAGCGCCAGCACGGAGATCAATATGATCGGAAGCGGTCGGATAATGTCTCCCTGGAACCCCGGAATGAAGAGGAGAGGCGAGAAGGCGACCATGGTAGTCAGAACGCCGAAGATCAGCGGCCTCGTGACCCGTCTCGTGCCGCGGATGGCGGCGATCGTTCCCGGCCTGTTGCGCTGGCGTTCCAGGAAGATGCTCTCGGAGACGACCACCGCATCGTCGACCACGATGCCGATCACGATCACGACGGCGAACATCGAGAACGAGTTGATCGAGAGGTCGAGGAGGAGCATCGTGGCCAGGGTGCCCACGACGGAGACGGCAAGTCCCGCGGCCACCCATACGGCAAGCCGGACCTGGAGAAAGAGGGTCAGCGACAGGAGTACCAGCATGAGGCCGAGGAGGCCGTTCTCAAGCAGGACGTCCCGCCGCTCCTCGTACACGTCCGCGTCGTTGTTCCAGACGGTGATTCCCACTCCGGCGGGGAGCGACGGAATCACATTGCGCTCCAGGTGTTGCTCCACGGCGCGCGCAATGTCCAGCACTTTTTCGTCGGCGGTCCGGTACACCTCCACGAAGGCTGCCGGCCGTCCGTTGTGGCGAACGATCAGCGCCGCGTCCCGGAAACCGTCCCGTACCTCGGAGATGTCGTCCAGCCGCACCGTGGTTCCGTCGTCCCCGCCGAGTACGATGATATCCTCGAAGTCCCCCTGGTCGTAGTTTCGGCCCACGGTTCGGACCAGGACTTCGGCCTCCCGGGTCTCCACGCTGCCCGCCGACAACTCCAGTGACCCGTTCCGCACCGCGTCGGCGATCTCTTCCAGGGTGAGCCCCAGCGCCTGCAGCCGGTCGAGGCGCACCTCGATGGAGATCTCATAGTCGCGCACGCCGCTGGTCTCCACGTAGGAAACGACGTCAAGCGAGGCGAGTTCGTCCTCGGTGCGGTAGGCAAGTTCCTTCAGCGCGCGCTCGGGTATGTCCCCATGGATGATCAGACGCATCAGGCTCTGCCGGTTCGTCATCCGCCTGATCGCCGGACGCTCGGCGCCGGCCGGGAAGGACGGGATCCGGGCCACGACGGCCTCGATATCGTCCAACCCCCGCCCCATGTCCGCGCCCGGTCTCATTTCGACCATCACGGAGGCTCGCCCGCGCGCGGCGATCGCGACGACATCCGCCACGGCTTCGATCGTCGCGAGATGCTCTTCGATCTTTGCGACGATGGACTCCTCCACCTCCTCGGGCGCGGCGCCCGGGTAGGGTACGGAGATCTCAATGACGTTGTAGGAGAGTGCCGGGAACGCTTCCTGCACGAGTCCGGTCAGGGACACGAGTCCCGCCGCCGCGATGAAGAGCATCAGAAGATTGGCGGCGACCCCGTTGCGCACCATGAAGGCGACCGGCCCCCGGGGTTCTTTCTGCCCGCCGCTCGCTACCATTCCTTGGATTCTTCGTCGATGACGGTGTCGGGAAGGTTGTACGAATGACCCAGGTTGCCCAGGTCCGTGACGAAGAGCAGTTGCGAAAACCGCCCCACCGATACGCGATATCGCAAGGGCCGGAGGAATTTCGACGCGCGGCGCCGGAGGCGATTCTGCAGCCGGATAATGGGCACGATCCTGAACCGTTTCGCTTCCGGGAACCTCAGTACATCGGCCAGTTCATCGCCAATGAGCTCCCTGGACATCTGATAGTAGTGAGCCGCATGCTTGCGGCGCCTGCTTCGTTCCGTATGCCCAAGTATGATCGGCGTACTGTTGATGATACTGTTCGAGAGGATAATCGAATCCTCATCCGGCGTAGGCTCGCACGTCGTTGCGATATTGAAGGAGTGGAGGGCCGATGCCATGTCTTCGAACAGTATGGAGTTCGGGACTCCCATGGTGAGCGCCGTGTACCGCCACACATGAACGTAGGCCTCGCGCTCTTCATCGGTGAAGGAGCCGCCGAGACTTTCAACATGGTGCAGGAGCCGCGCGCTGAAGGCGGCAGCGCCCAGGAGCATGTGGGATGCACTCAGGGGCGTGCCGTAAGTGGGCTCGTCCCAGTCCTCGGAGGTGCGGATCAGAGCCCGCGACTGCGCATGCACCAGCCGAATCCGGAGGGACAGCCTCCACGCATCGCCGCCAGGCTCGACGCCGCCCGGGATATACTGTTCCATCAGCTGGAGGAGATTCTGCTTGAGGCGGCGCACGCCGTTGTTGACCAGGCGGCTCCTGATACGGAACGACTTGCTGATCAGGGTGGTGAAGCCCTCGACGATGGCCGCGGTCGAAAGGGCCGCCATGACGATATCGGAATTCCGCAGAAAGGCGCGCGACGCGACCGTGGCCGATCTCCGGCTGTACCAGTCCGGGACGACGGCGGCCTCCGCGATCAACCTGCGAAGGGACTCGGGGGCTGCGCGCGGCGGGTCCCTGTGATTCCGAAGTGCGGCGGCGATCAGCCGGTGTTCCTGGCCTGCCTTCACGGCCGCGGCCAGATCCGCGACCGCGGCATCCGCGGCCGGATCCCCGAACGTGGTGTGACGAATGTAGGTGTCCGCAACGTCCGGATCCATCTTCCGGGCCGCGTCGTATCCGTCTGCGTAGCAGGAAGGCACCCGCATCACGATGCCGGCTCAGCTCTTGAAGGACTTCAGATCGGGGTCGTAGCCGGCCCCGCGGAGGATGCGCTCGATCGCCTCCCCGAGCTTCGAGTTCGGCGTGGAGGCGCCGGCCGTGATGCCGATGCCGACCTCTCCATCCGGCAGCCAGGCGTTCGCCGTCGCGATCTCATCGCTGCCGATGAGCTTGTGCGTGATCCGGCCCCGGACGGTATCGATGCAGGCGGCGTCCTCGATGTGATACGTCTTCGTGTGCCGCGCGCACATGTGGGCGAGCTGGTTCGTGTTCGAGGAGTTGTAGCCGCCGATCACGATCATGACATCGGGCGGATCCTCCATCATCTCCTGCACGGCGTCCTGCCGTTTCTGCGTGGCCGAACAGATCGTGTCGAAGCTTCGGAACCGGTCCGGCGCCTTCTCCGTCCCCCATCGATCCGTGATCGCTTCGCCGAGTTCGGCCGCGATGGCCAACGACTCCGCAGCCAGCATCGTCGTCTGGTTGGCCACGCCGATGCGCCTCAGGTGGATGTCGGGATCGAAACCCTTCGACGCGGATTCCGCGAACAACCGGATGAAGTCCGCGCGCTCGCCGTCTCCGCGCACGTACGAGCAGACGATCCGCGCCTGCGCCATGTCCCGCACGACGAGAAACTGCGCACCCTCGTGCTTCAGGACCCGCGAACTCGTCGCCCGTGTCTCTTCGTGCCAGTGCTTGCCGTGGATGACCGAAGTGAAGCCGTCCCGCGCGTAGCGCTCCACCCGCTTCCACACGTTCAGCACCGAGCCGCAGGTCGTGTCGACGAGGATGCAGTCGAGGGCCCGCAACGCCTCGAAGTCGTGGAGCGTCACCCCGAAGGCCGGGATAATCACGACATCTTCCGGCGTGACGCCGCTGAAGTCGAACTCACCGTCCTCCGAGGGGTAGAGGAATTCGACCTCCATCTCCCGCAGCCGGCGGTTCACGTGCGGGTTGTGAATGATCTCCCCGACGAGCAGGATCCGGCGGTCCGGGAACTTGCGCCGGGACTCGTAGGCATAGTCCACCGCGCGGTCGACGCCGTAGCAGAAGCCGGAGCTTCTTGCGAGACGAAGGTGGATGCGGTCCACCTGCAACTCGTTGTCGCGCTCGCGAATGAGGCCGACGATGACGCTCCCGTACTCAAAATCGATTACGGGCTGGATCTCCTTCTTGAGACCCAACCCGCGCCGGTAGTATCGGTCCCCGACGACCGACGGCTTGTGAGCGCTCGAACTTGGAGTTGCCCCGCTTTGACGGACACCTATCCATTGGGGTCAAGCAAGGAGGTGTTCCATGGCGGGCCGGAAGGGGCGGTATCCATCCGAGTACAGGGAGCGGCTGGTGGAACTGGTGAGGGGCGGGCGTAGTGCCGCGTCACTCGCCCGGAAGTTCGAGCCGTCGGAGCAGACGATCCGGAACTGGGTCCGGCAGGCGGATGTGGACGAGGGGTTCCGTAGCGACGGGCTGACAACGGAGGCGCGCAGCGAGCTGCGGCGCCTGGAGCGGGAGAACAAGCGGCTCAGGATGGAGCGCGACATCCTAAAAAAAGCCGCGGCCTGGTTCGCGAGGGAGAGCGGATCGATCCCCGGCGGGGGTATGCGTTCATGAGGGCGCACCGGGCCGAGTTCCCGCTTCGGGCCATGTGCCGGGTGCTGGGTCTCTCCCCCAGCGGCTACTACGACTGGTTGAGGCGTCCTCCCTCGGACCGCGCGCGTCGGGACGCGGAACTGGAGGCGCGGATCGCGAAGATATGGACCGGCAGCGGCGAGACGTACGGCCGTCCGCGGATCCACGCGGCGCTCAGGGCCGAGGGCGAGCGGGTGGGGCAGAAGCGCGTGGGGCGGCTGATGAGGGGGCTGGAGATCGAGGGCGCGACCAGGCGGCGCTTCAAGACGGCGACGACGAAGAGGGATGCCGAGGCCCGCCCCGCGCCGGACCTGGTGGACCGTGACTTCTCGGCCTCGGGGCCCGACGAGCTGTGGGTGGCCGACATCACCTACGTCCCCACGTGGGCTGGCTGGCTGTATCTGGCCGTCGTGCTCGACGTCTGGAGCCGCCGCGTCGTCGGCTGGGCCATGGCGACGCACATGCGGACCGAGCTCGTCGAGACCGCGCTGGCGATGGCTCTCGCAAGGCGTCGTCCCGAGGGTCGTGTCGTGCATCATTCCGACAGGGGCTCGCAGTACACCTCGCTCGCCTTCGGGGAGCGCTGCCGCGAGTCGGGCATCGCCCAGTCCATGGGCTCGGCGGGCGATGCGTACGACAACGCCATGTGCGAGAGCTTCTTCGCCACCCTCGAGTGCGAGCTGATCTGGAAGCGCTCGTTCCGCACGGCGGACGAGGCGCGACGGGAGGTCTTCGGCTTCATCGAGGGCTTCTACAACACCCGGCGGCTGCACTCGGCACTCGGCTACGAGTCGCCGGCCGACTACGAGAGCAACCATGCGGCCTGAGGCGCACCCGCGGCGCACACCGACATCCTCTCCCGAGCGCCTGAGGGAGGCTGAAAGGAGAAGAACCGGAGGCGATCAACCACAGAAACTAACCGTCCGTGAAAGCGGGACAGCTCCAAACTCGACGTCTGCTCGGCCGTCGTTCCGCTCCGGGTCTTCAACGTCGTCAGCCTCCCCTCCTACAACGGTCGCAGCGATCACGCGATTCCAGCCGCCCAGCCGAGCGGTCCATTGTAGGGGTAGATAGTACCCGTAACGTGTCCATCTCACAACGTTGGATTAGGAAGTGCGAACAGATTCAAGCTATTGCCCGCGGGAAGTGGGTTTGGAGGGGTGCCGCTCGCCGCGATCAAGGGCTCGGCGGCGACGGCGCTGGGGGACTCACGCGACGCCGACCGGAACGGGATCGCCAGCAGGGCATGGATCGCGAGCAGCGCGAGGGCGAAGCCCCTGCCGAGAGCTCCCATCGACTCGGAGATTTCGCGGCGCTCGCCTGCGAACGAGTGTACGAAGCCGGGAGTTGCGGGCCGACATTCCCCGCAGCTTCGCATCGAGCCGCTGCGTCGCAATCGCTTGCTCGTAGGAGTAGAGCCGGTATCCGTTCGCCGCCCGTCCCGACGGAACGAGCAGGCCGATCCGGTCGTAGTGGTGCAGGGTGCGCACCGTGACGCGGGCCAGCCGGGCGACCTCGCCCACCTTCGCCGCATTCGGCCTGGGCGGGAGATCCGGCTTCGGCGAGGAGCCCACCGGAAGAACCGAACACCGCCGCGGCGGCTGCCATCACGCGCCACACGCCGAACCCGGCCCACGAACGCGCTGGCATCACCGTCTGACAGAGAGACGCGGTAGGGAAGGGACGCGACAGGGAGGGCCCACGCCCAAACGTTCGTCCGATTGAAGGAGCCCGTCGCGGCCCCCCGCCCTCGAGGCGGGCAGTTGGCTACAGTTGGCCAGACTCTCCATGGCTTCCCTCGCGGGGATGTGCATGGGGTATCCTAGGGCGCTCGGGAGCCGCGGGGCAGCGTGTCGGGATCGGGGCCCGGCGCCCCGGCGGACCGTGGCAGCGTGTCGACCTCGACATCGGTCGCGCTGGCGGCGCGCGGAAGGGCGGCCCGTGCTTCGAGCCTCCCGACGGCGGCGGAGATCGCCCGACCCGTGGCGTCCCGCGTTCCGAAGCTCCGCAGGACCTCGCGGAGCCGGGGCAGCGCTTCCACGGCGTGGATCTCGGCGAGCGCGTCCGCCGCGTGCCTGCCGCCCGATCCCTCGAGCGCGTGGCCGAGCGCCGCGATGATCCCCGCCCGGTATCCGCCGTCGTACGCCTTGAGACGCACGTAATCGCCGCCGAGCGCCGCCCTCACCGTCTCGACCAGTTCTTCTTCGCCCAGTTGCCTCAACGCGTCGGCGACCCCGTCGCGGAAGCGCAGGCCGGCGGACTTCCGGGCGTCGCCGAGCAGCGGGACGAGAGATCCGATCGCACCGGGGTGCCGAATCTCGGCGAGCGCTTCGATCGCCCGGGACCCAAGCACGGTGTCTTCGTCCCGGGCCACATCGGTGAGGGCCGGGATCGCCGAGGGGTCGCCCAACCGCCCGAGTTGGGTTGCCGCGTCGCGTCGCGGTCCGTCGCCTTCCCAGAGGACGTATTTGTCCCGGATCCGGCCCCCGGGCGCGCGCAGGCGCCGGATGTGGACGGGGACGTCGTCCGGTTGCGCCGGTCCGTTGTGACCGTCCCAACAGATCTGCCGCAGGATCTCGCCGAAGAGGTCGAACAGCGTCCGGAGCTGCCGGAGGTCCTTGATTGCCCTCTCCGCCCGGAAGTGGAGTTCGTCCACCCCGTCGGGGAACTTGCTGAACCACCCGCCACGACCCTTGACGGACAGATGGATCTTCGGTTGGGCCTGGATGCCGGCGCGGATCTTCCGGTTGTCGAAGAGACGCCGCAGGCGGCGCGGCGCATCGCCCTTGATCACGAAGTCCCGGTCGAACCGGGGATGGCCGACCTCGATGTCCCGCAGCCCCATCGCCTTCCCCAGCCCGCTCAGGAGACCGGCCCGGTAGATCTCGAACCTGAAACCCTCCGGATTGAAGTAGGGGGCGCGGATCCTCGTGAACGTCTGGTTCGTCTTGCCGTCGCCCGATGTGTACGTGTCGAGGGTGATGATCCAGTCGCCGGTGCGGGCCTGGACGGCGAACGGGCTGAAGAGGCCTCCTTCGTGGAACTGCCCGTCCACGTCCTCGGCGAGCTGCCGCCACACGTCTCTCCGGCTCGGTCCGAACAGGGCCCTGAGGAGTTTCATCGCAATCGTACCACCGGGTGCTTGACCTTCAGGTCGGTTTTTCGGTGCAGGTCATGTACGGTTACACACAGCCAGCGATTCTCGTCCACGGAATACGTGACGCGCAGGCGGGGCGCGGCGCCCTTGCCGGCCGGCTCCAGCGGCAGCGCCGGGTCCGCCTCGTTGAGGCACAGGCAGAACGCCCGTTCGCCGGCGGTCTCCGGCACGAAATAGCGGGAGCCGTTGCTGCGCTCGGTCCAGTCGATCGGACGCCCGGCCACGCGTCCGACCTCGCAGATGAAGAGGTTGATGTGCCGCTGGCCGTCGAAGCCGGGGGCGTAGTAGCGCGTCGCGAAGTTGTCGACCGTCGGAAAGCACGTGCCGCCGGGGATGAGCAGTTCGTACTCGGCGTCGGCCTCGGCGTCGGCCTCGGCGCCGGCGTCGTCGCCACCGGGCAGGACGCGAAGCGCGTAGTCGTGGTAGATGAAGTCCTCGACGTGCGCGCCGCCCGCGAAGATGCACGCGCCGCGGGCGACGGCCGCGAAGGGGAGCCACTCGCGCACCTTGTCCCGGCCGAGCACGTCACCCACGACGTTGCGCACCTCCGGCAGGAGCGTGGACCCGCCCTCTAGGATCACATCATCGATGCCGTCGGGGAGGATGCCGTGCCGGGTCCGCAGCTCGGCGAGCAGCGCGTCGAGCAGCTCCCGGATCCGCGCGTACAGGCCGTTGGCGGCGAGCAGGTCGCTGAGGACGGGATAGTCCAGCCTGCCGTACGATTCGTTGCGGAAGGTGAAGTTGCCCTCGTTCCCCGCGCTTGCGAGCAGCTTCACGCGCTCGGCCTCCCAGCGGAGCGCGACCTCCCATTCGGGCCAGTCGCGCAGGGCCGAGGGGACGAACCGCTCCAGAATCCAGCCGTCCACGTCGTCTCCGCCGAGTTCCACGGCCTGCTTGGCCAGCACCTCCGCGCGCCCGGTCTCCACGGTCCGGGCGCCGTGGGTCCTCACGACCGCGGCTTCCATCGACCCCCCGCCGAAATCGAAGGCGACGAGGGTGGTGGGGCGTCCGACATCGACGCCGTAGCCGAGCGCGGCCGCGACCGGCTCGTCGAGCGTGCGGAACACGATCCCGGTCGGCCTCCGCCGCAGGCGGGCCCACATGCGCGCCCACCAGCCGCGGTGCTTCAGCCTTCGGATGATCGCCTGCAACTCGGCCCGGTACGTCTCGTAGAAGCCGCTCGGCGTGGCGATCGTGATGTCGGTGACTTCTTCGTCGAATCGCGCCTCTAGGGCGCCGATGACCTCCCGCAGGAAGAGCGCCGCGATGTCCTGGGCGGTGAAGAACCTTCCGCCCGCGCGCGCCAGGGCCCGCCCGCTCTCCGTGCCGAGGTAGCGCTTGAAGCCGCGCGCGAAGCCCGTGGCCTGTCCGTCCCAGTTGTAGGTGACGGCCGCCTGTCCGATGAGGACTTCCTCGCCGTCCCGGTCCATGACGCACACGCACGACGGCATGACCGGCGTCTGCGTGACGGGCTCGAGTTTCGCGAGATCCGGCAGGTTCAGGATGCGCGGCCGACCGGACCGGTCTTCGCAGATCGTGGTGTTGGACGTGCCGAGATCGATGGCCCAGTGAGTCGACATGGCAGAGATCTTGCGGGCGTCCGGGGGGCGGGGGAAAGGTGGCGTCCCTGCGCCGGGAGTGCGGCCGGAGGTCCTGCGTCGGGGGTGTTCGCGGCGGTGCGTGTGAAGCCGTATGCCAATCGAAGATCACACTTGCGATTGGCATAGGCCGATGCACGGTCGCCGACACACGTATGATTGCCCGAGATCTCGCGCCGAAACGCCGTGGCCGCGTCCCGCTCGCCTGAAAGACCCTCGTCGCGTCCTTCTGGTGTTACGTGCGCAGCCCGCCCGGCGTTCCGCGCGCCGGTCTTCGGCGCTACCGGGAGCGGTCGAAGAACACCCGTTCGGCCAGTCCCCGGAACGCGTTCCAGCTCAGGAGTCCGGCCTGCAGCGCGCGCGCCACCGGAAGGCGGTCGAACCCCCAGCGCGCGGCGCGTTTCAGGGCGTGGTTCGGATACGCGCGGCGCACGACGTCACCGGGGTGGGGGACGCCGGGCTGAGGCCCCCCGTCGCCCGAGCCGCCCCCGTCGCCCGAGCCGTCCACCTCGAGGTGATCGGCGATGGCGTCGGCGGCGAGCTTGCCGAACCGGTACGCCTGGTGAATGCCGCCGGCGGTGAGCGGCGACACCATGCCGGCCGCGTCTCCGACGAGCAGGACGCGGTCCGCGTGGAAGTTCTTGAGCAGGCCGCCGATCGGGATGACGCCGCCGCGCTTCTCCAGCACCCGCCTCCCGGACAACCCGAACAGGCCGTCGATCTTCGCGCTGAACCGGCGCATGTCCGCGCGGCGGTCGCGATGGAGCGCGAGCCCGACCTGCGTGGCCCCGACGCCGGGGACGACCCACCCGATGTAGCCCGGCGCGCACTCGGGATCGATGAAGCAGTGCAGGCAGCCGCCGTCGCCGGTGCGGGGCTCGTACTCCCACTCGACGCCCTTGAGGAGTCGGCGGTTGCGGTCCAGGCCGAAGCTATCGGCCACTCTGGAGCGCGCCCCGTCGGCCCCGACGAGGAACCGGCAGGTCACGCCGGAAGCCGCGCCGGAACCAGCGAGCGTCAGGGGAGTCGAGCCTCGCATCGAGCCTCGCGTCGTGCCCGCCGCCGCCGTCGACACGACGCCCTCGTAGGGGGCGCCGAACCGGATCTCGGCCCCCGCGCGGAGCGTCTCGTCGACGAGATGACGGAGAAGCCCCGCGGTGTCGGTCGCCATGAAGAAGTAGGAATCCCGCTCCAGTTCGACGAAGCGGTGGCTCGGATCGTAGACCCGGACGCGCTGGATGCGGCGCACGAGCGACGCGGGGGCCGCCCATTCCTCCCACGCTTCCTTGACGAGGATCCCGGTCGTGTGGATGCGCTCGCCCGGTGCCGACTGGCGCTCCAGGACAAGGACGGAGAGACCGCGCTCCGCCGCCCGCCGCGCGCAGGCGAGCCCCGCGAACCCGGCCCCCACCACGACGACATCGTAGTCCGCGGATTTACGTGGCGCACCGATGGCCATCACCGTCTCTCCCTCCGGTTCAGGAGACCTTCCCGCGGGAACGTCGCGGTGGGCTCAGCAGCCGCAGGCGGTCTCCGTCCCGGCTCGCGCCTCGTCCCCCTCGGTGGCGTAGCCGTCGCGCCTCCATCAGTCCGGTGTTCATCGGTCTGTCCAACTCCGCGCAACGGGTCCGGTCCAGGGAGGGGGCGCGAGCCATCCGCAGGGGGGGACACAGGGGGTTCTACCCCGGCGGACGACGCAGTGCAAGCACGGTCCGGTCGTTCGGTCCGGTTGCGGATGCCCGGGCCGCGGCTACGCACGGGAGACGTCGGCCCGTTCACCTCCGCCGCGTCGAGTTCCTCGAAGGGAAGGCCGTGCTCGAGGCACGCCCGCCGCGAGCCCTCGACAATCCAGCTCTCGGGGCGTCCGATGCCGAGGCCGCCCGTGACCCGCAGGATCGATTCGCCCGAGACATCCTCGAGTTCCCGCCAGGATCGGTATGCGGCCCGCACGAGCGGCACGTATTCCGCCCACGCGAAATAGGCGAGCCCTGTTCATTCGCACCGGGGCCGAGCCCCTCGAGGACGGACGGCGAAACGTATCCACATCGAGTACACTTCGAGTACATATGGAGCACACTGTGGCTCTTTCCGCGGGCGAGATCCCCGCCGGTGGGGCACGACCACCGGCCGAACCCGGAACCCGGAAGCGTCCCATGAACGTCTTCATCAACCTGCCGGTGGAGGATCTCGAGCGCTCCCGCGCCTTCTTCACGGCGCTCGGCTTCGCCTTCAACGACGATTTCTGCGACGAGGCGACCCTCGGCATGGAGATCGGCGGCAACTGCTACGCCATGCTGGTGACGCGAGAGAGGTTCGCCACCTTCACGAACCGCGCGCCCGCGGACGCGCGCGAGACGACGGAGGTCCTGGTCTCGCTCCAACTCGAGAATCGTGAGGCGGTGGACGCCTTGATGAAGATCGCGCTCGCGCACGGAGCGGAGGCGCTCCGGAAACCGCAGGACTACGGCTTCATGTACAGCCGCGACTTCGCGGACCCGGATGGACACATCTGGGAGCCCTTCTGGCTGGACCTCGACGCCGCCACGGTTGCCGGCGCCGGTAACGTCGACAGCCGGGCGGTCGCCGGGGAGGGTGCCTCATAACGGAGGCCACGGACCGGGAGGCCGCCTTCCGGGGCGAGATCGGGAAGAATCCGCGGACGCTGACAGGGGTGCTGACGATGGAACCAACGAGCCCGGTACACATGGGGAGGCGGACCTTTCTCGGTGCCGCCGCGGGCCTCGCGCTCGCGGCCACGGGTGTCGCGGGCCGAGCCCGGGTACCGCAGGCGCGGCGCGCCCAGCCCGACCTGTTCGTCATCAACATGCTCGGGGGCATCCGGAACCCGAACCGGCGGGGCTCGCGCGATCCTCTGGGGGGGCATCCCCCGGACGGGCCGCTCACGCTGGACGAACGGGCGCTCTCCGACGCGCTCGCCTCCGGGACGGCCGCCGTCAACACCACGATCGGCTACGTGGCCGGCCCGCAGGATCCGTTCGAGTACTCCGTGACGGATGTCGCGCGCTGGAACCGGATCATCCGGAACCATCCCGATGCCCTCCTCAAGGTCCGGGCTGCGGGCGAAATCGAACGGGCCGAGCGGGAAGGCAGGGTCGGCATCATCCTGGGTTTCCAGAACGCGGCCATGATGGGGGACGATGCGGCGCGGGTCGGCGTGTTCGCGGGGCTCGGGGTCAAGATCATCCAGCTCACCTACAACGGCGCGAACCAACTCGGGCACGGCTCGATGGTGCCGGAGAACGGCGGGCTGACGGACTTGGGGCGGGACGTCGTCGCGGAACTCAACGCCACCCGGACGCTCGTGGACCTCAGCCACAGCGGCGAGCGCACCTGCCTCGATGCGATCGCCGCCTCCGCCGTACCGGTCGCGATCACGCACACGGGCTGCCGGGCGGTGACGAACCTCCCCCGCAACAAGACGGACCGGGAGTTGCGGCTCGTCGCCGAGGGCGGCGGGATCGTCGGGATCTACTTCATGCCCTTCCTCGCGGCGGACGGCATGGCCGTGGCGGAGGATGTGGTGCGGCACATCGAGCACGCGGTGGCGGTGTGCGGCGAGGAACACGTCGGCATCGGCACCGACGGCGGGACGACGGCCGTGGACGATATCGAGGCGGCCTACGAAGCGACGCGGCGGGAAGTCGAGGCGCGGCGCAGGGCGGGGATCAGCGCCGCCGGCGAGCGTCCCGGCGTCGTGCCCTTCATCCCCGATCTTCAGGGCCCGGACCAGTTCCGGCGGCTTGCCGGCATGCTGCGCGCCCGCGGGCACTCGTCGGAGCGCATCGAGAGAATCCTCGGGCTGAACGCGCTGCGCGTCATGCGCGACGTATGGGGAGAGTGAGAATGTCGGACACGGGCACCCGTAGGCCCCGGGGGGCGAAGGCGGCCCTGGTTGCGACGGCGGCGCTGGCGTCGCTCTGCGCGCCGACCGCTCCCCTCGCTGGCCAGTCCCGGAGCGGGGAACCGCCTCGGAATCCGAACGCGGAGTCCGAGACGACGGTCTATGAAGGCGTGTCCATCCTCGATGGCACCGGCGCGCCGCTCATGCCGGACATGTCCATCGTGGTCCGCGACGGACGGATCGCGGCGGTCGCCGGGACGGACGAACTGTCCCTCGAACACTGGCCCGAGGCCGAAATCGAGGATGCGTGGGGGCTGTTCGTCATCCCGGGACTCATCGAGAGCCACACGCACCTCGCCACGCGCGCGGACCGGGCGGCGGCCGAGTTCGAACTCAACCGCTTCATCTATGGGGGCGTGACGACCGTGCGGGACATGGCGGGCGACGTGCGCGCGCTCGCGGAACTGCAGCGGGCGGCGCTGGTGGGTGAGATCCCGGCTCCGGACATCCACTACGCGGCCCTGGTGGCGGGCGAGTCCTTCTTCGTCGATCCGCGCACGCGAGCTTCCTCGATGGGCGAGGTCCCCGGACACGTTCCGTGGCGGCGAGCGCCGCGATCCCGGACGAGGTGATGGCGGAGGCGCTGGCCGGACGCCGTTCCGGCAGGGTCGACGTGGACCTGGACGATCCGCGTATCGACGCGGTGCTCGAGGAGATGAAGCGCCACGGCACGGTGCTCGACGCGACGCTGAAGGTCGAGGCGGGGAAGTACGCCAACCTCGTGTTCCTGGAAGAGGATCCGACCGCGGGGGTCGAGAACCTCAGGTCCGTCCGCTTCACGCTCAAGCGCGGCCACCGCTTCGATCGAGGCGAATTCGAACTCGGAACGCAGCCCGACCGCCGGCCGTAGGGTGGGGAGGCGCGCCGCCGTGGCCGGTTCGCGGCGTCAACGGGCCCGCGGCGGACGCAGATATCCCCGCTGTCGCCACGTTCGAGGGGACGGTCGACTTCGAGATCGGCGAATTCGAGGGGGATGACGCGTACCTGTTCAGCCGTATCGCTGCGGTGGCGGCGGATCCGCGGGGCCGGATTCTCGTCGTCGACCGGGCCCTGACACCCTCGCAGGCGTTGAGGTTCATCGAATCGCTCGAACGTTTTCCCATCCAGGAGATCACCTTCGACCTGTTCCGGGCGGCCGCCGGCATCAGTCGGCGCTTCCAACTGTCGTACTGGGAGGGCGCGATTCTCGCCGCGGCCCGCGCCCGCCGCTGCGATATCGTCTACTCGGAAGACCTGAGCGCCGAGCAGGACTACGGTGGCCTGCGAGTGATCAATCCATTTGCCGAACTCCGCTGAATGAAGGTCGGGCCGGGCGGGCGCAGATCGTCATCGTGGCCGGGTACATGCTCCTCCTTCGCTTCTTCAGCGACACCCGTCCCTGGCCCTTCCTGCGCGCCACCGGTTCGTTGTGGGCGACGACCGCCGCCACGACGTCCAGCCTCGCCTCGCTCCCGGTCGGCCTGGAAACGGCCGGGCGGCTCGGCCTCCCGCGCCGCGCATACTCCCTCGTCCTTCCCCTCGGGGCGCAGCTCAACAAGGACGGGACCTCGGTCATGCTCGCGGCCGTTCTACTCTTCACGGCCCAGGCCGCCGGCGTGACCTTCTCCCCGGCGGACTTCGTCACGATTCTCCTCCTGGGGCTGCTGCTCTCGCACGGCACGGGCGGGGTTCCCGGCGGAGGTTTCGAGGTCGTGGCGATCGTCGGCGGCATCTACCGTCTGGTGGACATGAGCAACACGACGGTGAACATCATGGGCGACATGGTCGGCGCGTCTCTCGTCGCTCGGTCCGAGGCGAGGCGGGCATGATCCGGTGGCCGGCGGCGAACCGAAGGCCGGCGACGAGTCGGCGGCTGGCATTGAACGGGGAGCTGACATGAAGCCGGACCTGAGAGCGCTCTTCCCGGGGGCGAGCGAGCAGCCCTACTTCGACATCTCGGCGAACTCGCTCATGGCGGAGCCGGTGCGCGCTGCGATCGAGGGGCACCTGGCCGGGAGAACGTCGGGGCGAGGCGACAAGACGGAGATGGTCGCGACCGTCAATCGCGCGCGATCCTCGTTCGCGTCGCTGATCGGCGCGACGTCCGATGAGGTCGCGATCACGAAGAACGTCTCCGACGGCCTCAACCTGTTCGGCGCCAGCCTCCCGTGGCGGGAAGGGGACAACGTCGTGTTGTGTCCCGCGCTCGAGCACCCGAACAACATCTACCTCTGGTACAGCCTCGTCCGCACGCACGGAATCGAGGTGCGGCCGGTCGCGCCGGAGGATGGCCACATCCCGGTGGGGGCGATGGCCGCGGCGATGGACGAACGCACGCGGCTCGTGACGATCCCCAGCATCACCTTCGCCCCCGGTTTCGTCACGGATATGAAGGCGATTGCGGCGGCGGCCCGGCAGGTCGGTGCGTTGACGCTGGTGGACGCGGCCCAGTCGGTCGGCGCCCACCGTACGGACGTCGGCGATCTGGGCGTCGACGCGCTGGCCGTCGCGGCGCAGAAGGCCCTCCTCTCGGTGTACGGATTCGGCTTCCTGTATGTGCGGCGCGAGGTGGCCGAGACGCTGACGCCGGTACACGTGGCACGCTTCGGGATCGAACTCGACGCCCACGAGACGGCGTACTCGGACGACGAACTCCGCTTCCGCCCGGGCACCCTCCGTTTCGACGTGGGCAACTACAACTATCTCGGCGCGGCGGCGACCGCAGCGGCGCTGGATCTGCTGGGCGGATGGGGCGTCGAGCGCGTCGAGAAGCACGTGCGCGGTCTGGCGGCCGACCTGGCGAACGGCCTTCTGGACCTCGGCCTCCCGGTCGTCGGGGGGAGGCCGGGACCCCACCTGGCGCACATCGTGTCGGTCGGCGAGAGCGGCGGCGGACGCCACTACACGGCCGACGACCCCGCCATGAACTCACTCCACGATCACCTCTCCGCAGCCGGCATCCGCCTCGCGATCCGCACCGGCATGCTCCGTTTCTCCATCGGCGTCTACAACGACGAGACCGACATCGACCGTGTCGTGGAGGCCGCTCAAGCGTGGTGTGCCCGAACAGGGTACGGGCAGGCGGAACGGGCTGAGGTGACTTGAAGTACGCGCCGGCCGGGGCGGGATGAGCGGCGAGGATGCTATCTTTGGGACGGTGCCGTGCCGGGGAGGTCTGGAGTTGGTATCGGAGAAGGGGTCGCCGGCGATTAGCCCAGGGTACGAGGATTCTGTCGATGATGGCCAGTACATGACCACGATTCTTCCGTTCAACCTTGACGATCTCCTCCGCTTTCGCGGCGTCGAGTCCGAGCGCGTGGAGTTGAAGGCATCGTGGGATCCGGATCGCACAGGCCCTCAGGTACTGCGAACGATCTGCGCCTTCGCGAACGACTACCACAACCTGAACGGCGGCTACGTTGTCATCGGCGTGGAAGAGCAGGATGGTCGCGCGGTCCTCCCTCCCCGTGGCCTCTCGGATGAAGCCGTCGACGCCGCACAGAGGTGGATACGGGGCCAGTGTAACCGTCTGGACCCCGCCTTCCAGCCTGTTCTTTCCCCAGAGACGATAGACGGCCGCTTGATCCTCGTGATATGGGCGCCGGGGAGCGACATGCGGCCCCATCGAGCGCCAGCCAGAGACGGGTCGCGCCGGTACTGGGTCCGTCTGGGCGCCGAGACGGTCGACGCCGAACGGCGGCCGGGCTTGCTACAACGGTTGGTCGAGCAGACGGCTCGCGTCCCTTGGGACGACCGGCGCGCTCACAATGCGAGGATCGACGATCTGCGCGAGGCAAAGGTCCGCGAATACTTGCGCGAAATAGGAAGCGGCTTGCTTGAAGAAAGAAGCGAAGCGGACATCTATCGGCGGATGCGGATCACTCTCCCGGTCAATGATCACGAGACACCCCGAAACGTGGGATTGCTGTTTTTTTCGAGAGACCCCGGTCAATGGTTCCGCGGCGCAACGATCGAGGTCGTCCACTTTGCGGCGGACCGGGCCGGAGATGTCCAGGAGGAACGGACGTTTGGTGGTGGTCTCGTAGATCAGCTTCGAGACTGCCTTAACTATCTTGAAAACCTCTCAACGTACCATCTGAAGAAGCAGCGAGATCGCAGCCAGGTGCGTGGCTGGGTCAGCTATCCGCTGCAGGCACTCCGCGAGACGCTCGTGAATGCCGTCTATCACCGCAGCTACGATCAGGATCAGCCCGAGCCTACGAAAGTCTATCTTTATCCGAGCCGCGTGGAGATCATCAACTACCCGGGACCGGTGCCGGGAATCGAGTTACGGCATCTGCTTCCCGACGCGGAGATCCGCCCGGTGCCGGCGCGGAATCGCCGCATCGGCGAGTTCCTGAAGGAGTTGGGGTTGGCGGAGGGGCGGCTTTCGGGATTGCCGAAGGTCTATCGGGCGATGGAAGCCAACGGCTCGCCGCCACCGGGATTCGATTTCGACGAGCAACGAACTTTCTTCCGCGCCACGTTGCCGGCTCACCCGGAGTACGCGGCGTTATCGGCCATCCGGGACGCGGCCCACTTGAGAGGGCTCGGCGAGCACGCCGAAGCGTTTCGGCGCATCGAATCTGCGTGGCGCTCCCAGCCGGCCTCAGCCGTTCTGACGTCAGAACTCATTCGCGGCTATGCGCGGCGCGGCGAGATTGATCGTGCTGAGGAAGTGTTCGACGTGTTCGAGGAAAAGGGCCTGGTGAGCGCTCGCGCTCATGTTGCAAATACGATGGTTGAGGCACTGCTTGAAGCCGACCAGGACAAGAAAGCACAATCGTTGCTCACGAGACGGAAGGGTAACTGGTTCGGCCAAGACGCTATCGACGCTGCCATCCTGGCGCGACGCGCGAGGGATTCTCGCACGGCCCACCGCTACTTCGAACGCGCGGGGGACGCCGTGTACGCCGACCCCCGTGCGCTCCTCGAGTTTGCCCAGACCAAGATCTGGCTGGCGGGCGAAGCACACCGAAGAGGCCGGCGAGATTCGCGCCGCAGATTCCTCACGGAGGCCCGGGAGCTCCTGGAGCGCGTCATCCAGCTCGACGCCTCGCCGACACGCCACGCGTGGGCATGGAGAGAACTCGCCCGTACGCTCCGCTTCCTGCAGATGCCGCCCGGAGATGTGGAGGAGGCATATGGAAGAGCGATCGCGTTGGCTCCGGACGAACCGAGGTTCGTCGATGAACTGGAGCGATTTCGTAAGCAGGGGCGATGATGCCATCGGCCCCTTTCCCGTGATCAACTGGACGAGCGCCGCCACGAAGGGTGACAAGCATGTCCCAGGACCATCGGAGAGAGTCTCGGACCCCGTACACAGGGTGCTTGGACCGGCGCGCGTTCATGGCCGCGGCCTCCGCGATGGGACTGGGAGCCACCGCCCTCCCGGCCGCCTTGTGGGCGCGCACCGAGGGCGGGCAGGAGGCCCTGACCAAGGCCGACATCTCCGCCGCCGCGCGGGTCGCCGGGCTCGAGTTCACGGACGAGGAACTCGATCTCATGGTGGAGGACCTCAACGGGACGCGCGAGAGCTACGACGAGTTGCGCACGGTCGAGATCCCGAACTCCGTCGTCCCCGCCCTCCACTTCGAGCCCGCGCTCCCGGGGGCTTCGTATCCCACCGAATCCAGCGTCTTTCGCTACACGCGTCCCCGGGGGCTCGCGCGTCCGGCCGACCTCGAAGCGCTCGCGTTCGCGCCGGTCGCGGAACTGGCCGAACTCGTCCGCTCCCGCCAGGTGACGTCGACCGAACTCACGGAGATGTACCTGGGTCGGCTGAAGGCGCACGGGGAGACGCTCGAATGCCTGATCACGCTCACCGAGGAACTCGCCCTGCGGCAGGCGGCGCGCGCGGACGCGGAGATCGCGCGCGGTTACTACCGCGGGCCACTGCACGGGATCCCTTGGGGGGCGAAGGACCTCCTCGCCGAGGATTCCTACCGCACGACGTGGGGCGCCAAGCCGTACGAGGACCAGCACATCCCCGATGACTCCACGGTCGGCCGGCGGCTCGAGGAGGCGGGCGCGGTCCTGGTGGCGAAGCTCACCCTGGGTGCGCTCGCGCAGGGAGACCGCTGGTACGGCGGACAGACGAAGAACCCGTGGAACCTGGAGCAGGGGTCGAGCGGTTCGTCGGCCGGCTCCGCATCGGCGGTGGTCGCGGGCCTCGTCGGGTTCACGATCGGGAGCGAGACGCTGGGTTCGATCGTCTCTCCCTCCACGCGCTGCGGCGCCTCCGGTCTCCGGCCCACCTTCGGGCGCGTGAGCCGGTCCGGGGCGATGGCGCTCTCGTGGTCGATGGACAAGCTGGGGCCGATTTGCCGCGGTGCGGAGGACTGCGCCCTCGTCTTGCACGCGATCCACGGCGCGGACGGGATGGACCCCACGGCGCGAGATGTGGCCTTCGACTGGGATCCGGAGCGGCCGCTCTCCGACCTCCGCGTCGCCTGGGTGCCCTCGGCCTTCGAGGCGGAGCGGGAGGACGAGGAGTGGAAGGCCTTCGACGAAGCCTCGCTGGAGGTTGTGCGCGGGCTCGGGATCGACCCGGTCCCTCTCGAACTCCCGGACGACATTCCGTACGGCGCGATGCGGATCATCCTCAGCGCCGAGGCCGGTGCGGCCTTCGACGAACTCACCCGGAGCGGGCGGGACGATCTGCTCGTGCGACAAACGCGCGGTGCGTGGCCCAACACCTTCCGCAAGGCGCGGATGATCCCCGCGGTGGAGTACATCCAGGCGAACCGGCTGCGCACGATCGCCATGCACCGCTTCGAGCGGGCGATGGAGGGGATCGACGTCGTCGTCACGCCGAGTTTCGGGGGACCGATGCTCCTGCTCACGAACCTCACGGGACATCCCCAGGCCGTGATCCCCAACGGGTACCGTTCGGAAGACGGGACGCCGACGAGCATCTCGTTCGTCGGCAAGCTGTTCGGCGACGCGGAGGCGCTGCGGCTCGCGAAGGCGGTGCAGGACGCGACGGAGCACCACCTCCGGCGTCCGCCACAGTTCGGGGCGTGATCGACCTCCGCAGCGACACGGTGACGCGCCCGACGGAGGCCATGCGGGCGGCGATGGCGGCGGCGCCGGTGGGGGACGACTGCTACGGGGACGACCCGACGGTGCTCGAACTGGAGCGGCGCACGGCGGAGATCCTCGGCAAGGAAGCCGCCATGTACGTGCCGACGGGGACGATGAGCAACCAGCTCGCCCTGCGCGCGCACACGGAGCCGGGCGACACCGTGCTCATCGGCCCGGGAGCGCACATCTGGTTCGGCGAGGGGGGCGCGCCGTCGCCGATCTCCGGGGTCGTCATCCGGCCGCTCGAGGGCGACCGCGGCATGTTCGGCGCGGCGACCCTGCGGGCGGCGCTCAACCTCGACATGGGGACCGTGCGCGCGCGCATGCAGTCGCCCGTGCGGCTGGTCTGCGCCGAGAACACGCACAACGGGGCGGGCGGCACCGTGTGGCCCCTCGACCTCCTGCGCGAGATGCTCGCCGCCGCGCGCGAGGCCGGTCTCGCCACCCACCTCGACGGCGCCCGGCTGTGGAACGCGACCGCGGCCAGCGGCATCCCCGAGGCCGAATTCGCGGTGGGCTTCGACACGGTGAACGTCTGCTTCTCCAAGGCGCTCGGCGCCCCGCTGGGTTCAGCCCTCGCCGGCCCGGCGGACCTCATCGAGCGCGCCCGCCGCTTCAAGCAGCTCTATGGCGGAGGCTTCCGGCAGGCGGGGATCGTCGCCGCCGGCGCCCTGTACGCGCTCGAACACCACCGCGAGCGGCTCACACGGGATCATGCCCGGGCGAGGAGGCTGGCCCGCGGACTCGCCGCGATCCGCGGCCTGGAGGTCGACGTCGAAGGCGTGGAGACGAACATCGTCCGCTTCCGGACGACGGCGGTCGACGCGCCGGAGTTGGCCGGGCGCTGCCGGGAGGCGGGAGTCCTGCTGAACGCCTACAGCCGGCGGGATCTGCGGGTCATCCCCCACCTCCACACCACGGACGGCGATGTGGCGGACGCACTGGAGGTCTTCCGCCGGACCGCCGCCTAACAGCCCTCGCCCAGCTGCCCTCGCCAGCAGCCCTCGCCTGGCTGCCCTCGCCCTAGCTGCCCTTCCCGAGCGCGACGGCGACTTCGGCCTCGATGGCCTGCGTGATCTCGTCCGACCGCTCCGAGCCGAGCAGGACCGCGATCCAGCGGGTGGACTCGTTCGTCCCCAGCACGATGCGGCACATCACCGTGAGCGGCACCGACAGCAGCATCCCCACGGGTCCCAGTACCCAGCCCCAGAAGACGAGCGAGGCGAAGACGACGAGCGTCGACAGGCCCACGCTGTACCCCATAACCTTGGGCTCGATGAGGTTGCCCCAGACGACGTTGACGACGAGGAACCCGGCCGCGGCGGCCACCGCCGTCCCGACCCCCATCGTGAGCCACGCGACGAGCACCGCCGGCACGGCCGCGATGAAGGACCCGATGTTGGGGACGTAGTTGAGCAGAAACGCGAGCACTCCCCACAGCAACGGGTAGTTGACGCCCAGCACCGCCATGAGCCCCGCGACGCAGAGGCCGGTTCCGATGCTGACGATCGTCTTCAGCACGACGTAGCGCCGGACCGCGGTCCCGACCTTCTCCCAGTTCTCCCGCGCCTCCGTCGCATCGGCCTCGCCGAAGGCGACCCGAACCTTCGTGGGGAAGCCCGAGAGCTCGAGCAGCATGAAGACCATCGTGAGGATGATCAGGAACCCGTTGGCGAGGATGAACCCCAGGTTCTCGACGAGCTCCCGGATGAGGCCGAGCATCCAACTCGGCGAGATCGAGATGAGTTCGTCGGCATCGAGCACGGGCGACTGGAGCCCGAACCGCACCATGTAGTCGCTCAGCGTGGCCTCCACCGCCTCGATCTGCTCCGCGAAGAGCCTGTCGAGTTGCGCCTCCGTGCGTCCGAGTTCGACGACGGGGGTCGCGATCAGGCCCCCGGCCACCGTCCCGAGGGCGAGGATGACGAGCACCAGGGCGAGGACCGCGACGGACTTGGGAATCCGGCGGTTCGTCATCCAGCGGAGCGGCGTGGAGCACAGGATGGTGAGAAAGAGCGCGAGCACGAAGGAGACGATCAGCGGCGCGGCGGCGCGCATCCCGGCCACGATGATGACGAAGGCCGCCAGGTTCAGGAGGATCCGGTGTACTCGTGTCGCGTCGTCGCGCATGGAACGAGGGTGCGGACCGGAGCGGATCGGGGCAACCCCGGAGATCGCCGGATCGTCGTTGCAGTGCGCGCCTTTCCGCGGATACTTTCGACCGTTCCCTCGTGACCGCCAACTTCCGGGATCAACTCCCGAAAACGAACTGCCGAGAGAGGCGCTTGATCGAACCGAAGATCCGTGTGCTCGTGGCCAAGCCCGGGCTCGACGGCCACGACCGGGGTGCGAAGGTGATGGCCGCTGCCCTCCAGGACGCGGGGATGGAGGTCATCTACACGGGACTCCACCAGACGCCGGAGATGATCGCCGCCACCGCGCTCCAGGAGGACGTGGATGTCGTGGCGCTCTCGATCCTGTCGGGGGCGCACATGACGCTCTTCCCGCGCGTGAAGGCGCTCCTCGATGGCCAGGGGATGGACGGGGTGCTCCTCACCGGGGGAGGGATCATCCCCGCCGAAGACGTGGAGGCGCTGACCGGCCTCGGCGTCGGCCGCCTCTTCGGTCCGGGCACCTCCACCTCCGACGCGGTCGCCTACATTCGCGCGTGGTTCGAGGAGCGCGGGCGCGAAGCCTCCGGGGCGACAGGCTAGCCGCGGCCGGTGGGCGATAACGACGACAGCCGGATGGGCGCGCTCGTGGCCGAACTGCGCGAGCTCGAAGCCCGGATCCAGCGCGGCGGCGGGGAAGAGCGCGTGGCCCGGCAGCACGCGCAGGGCAAGCTCACGGCCCGCGAGCGGGTCGACCTCCTCATCGATGATGGCGGCGGCTTCCTGGAGATCGGCCTCCTCATCGCGCACGACCGGTACGACGGCAAGGCGCCGGCCGCCGGCGTGGTGACCGGGGTGGGCGAGGTGTGCGGGCGCGAGGTCGTCGTCGTCGCGAACGACCAGACGGTGAAGGCCGGAAGCTGGTGGCCAGAGACGATCACGAAGATCCTGCGGGCGCAGGAGATCGCGATGCGGTGCCGCGTGCCGATCGTCTATCTCGTGGATTCGGCCGGCGTGAACCTGCCGTATCAGGGCGGGGTCTTCCCGGGGCAGTACGGCGCCAGCCGCATCTTCTACTACAACTCGATCATGCGGCACTACCTCGAGGTGCCGCAGATCTCCGCCGTGATGGGCCAGTGCATCGCGGGGGGCGCCTATCTTCCCGCCCTTTCGGACGTGATCGTGATGGTGGAGGGGACGAGCTTCATGGGTCTCGGGGGCCCGCACCTCGTGAAGGGCGCGACGGGGCAGGAGGTCGAGGCCGAGGAACTCGGCGGGGCGCTGATGCACAACCGCGTGAGCGGCGTGGCCCACTACCGCGTGGAAGACGACAACGCGTGCATCGAGAAGGTCCGTTCGCTCGTCGCCGGACTCCCCGCCGGCCTCCGTCCGGACCCCGCCATCGAAGCCCGGGACGCGGCGCGCCCGGCGGCGGAGGCCTACGCGCTCCTGCCCGGCGACCACCGCCAACCCTTCGACATGGAGGCGGTCCTCGAGACGATCCTCGACGAGGGTCCGTTCGAGGAGTTCCAGGCGGACCGCGCGCCGGAGATGCTCACGGGAACGGGGCACATCGACGGCTTTCGGGTGGGGGTGATCGCGAACCGGCGGGGCATGTTCCGGGGCGAGGCCGGCGAACCGCCGAAGTTCGGCGGGATCGTGTACACGGAGAGCGCGGAGAAAGTGGCCTACTTCATGGACCTCTGCGACCGGCACGACGCGCCGCTCGTCTTCGTGCAGGACGTGAGCGGGTTCATGGTCGGACCGAAGGCGGAGCAGTCCGGGATTATTCGGGCGGGCGCGCGCATGGTCGAGTCCATGGCGACGGCCCGCGTGCCCAAGATCGTGCTCACGGTCAACCACGCGAGCGGAGCGGGGTACTATGCGATGGCGGCGCAGGGGTTCGATCCCGACTTCATCTTCACGTGGCCGACGGGGCGGATGGCGGTGATGGAGGGGGAGGCCGCCGTTCAGGCCGCCTTCGGACGCAAGCTCGAGGCGGCGGCGGGGGGAGACCTGGATGAGGAGACGGCCGCCGCGATCGAACGGACGCGGGAGAATTACGAGGAGCAACTCGATGCGAAATACGCGGCGGCGCGCGGGTTCGTGGACGCAATCCTGACGCCGGAGGACACGCGGGCGGTGCTGTCGCTCGCACTGCGCTGTTCCCTCGGCAACCCAGGCCCTCATCTTGGACCGTTCACGCTCCCGGACAGCCTGTGAACGAACGACCTGGGGCGACGGAAGCCCTCGCGCTCGAAGACGCATCCGCCGCGGTGGGACTCGAGGAGCGGCCGCTCCCGGCCCGCGCCGGGCTCCATGGCGACCGCCGTGTGCGCGTCGCCTCCGGACAGGGGTTCTGGGGAGACTGGCAGGAGGCGCCCAAGCTGCAGGTGCGGCGCGGCGCGATCGACTACCTGATGCTCGACTACCTGGCCGAGATTACGATGTCGATCATGCAGAAGCAGCGGGACCGGGATCCGGCCGCCGGCTACGCGCGCGACTTCGTGCCCCTGATGGACGACCTCATCCCCGACCTCCTCGAGAAGGAGATCCGCGTGGTCTCGAACGCGGGCGGGGTGAACCCGGAGGGGTGCCGGGCCGAACTCGGATTCGCGTTCGCGGACGCGTCGCTGCCGCGCCGGCCCCGGGTGGCGGTGATCACGGGCGACGACCTGATGGACTCGCTCGACGACCTCCTCGCCGCGGGACACGAACTCCGCCACATGGAGACGGGCGAGCCGCTCTCCGCCGTCCGCGACCGGGTGGCCGCCGCGAACGCGTACCTCGGCGCCGAACCGATCATCGAGGCGTTGCGGCAGGAGGCGGACATCGTCGTGGCCGGGCGCTCGACGGATACCGCGCTCACCTACGCGCCGCTCATGCACGAGTTCTCCTGGCCGGCCGACGACTGGGACCGGCTCGCGCACGGGGTCGTCGCCGGACACATCAACGAATGCGGATGCCAGGCCTCCGGCGGGAACTCGCTCGTCGACTGGCGGGAGATCGACCTCACGCTTCCCGGCTATCCCATCATCGAAGCGGAAGCGGACGGGACCTTCGTGGTGACGAAGCACCCGGACCTCGGCGGGCGGGTGACCTGGGCCACCGTCGCGGAGCAGATCGTGTACGAGCTCGGCGACCCGCGGGAATACATCACGCCCGACGTGGTCGCGGACTTCTCGACCATCCGTCTCCGCGATCTGGGGAAGGACAGGGTCCGGGTCGAGGGCGTGGCCGGCCGGGCGCGCACGGACAAGCTCAAGGTTTCCATCGCCTACCACGACGGCTTCAAGGCCGTGGGCGACCTTACCTACGCCTGGCCCGACGCGGTGGACAAGGCGCGGCGCGCGGACGAGATCCTCCGGGGTCGCCTGCGGCACCTGGGGCTCGACTTCGACGAGATCCGAACGGAACTCGTCGGCGCCGGCGCGTGTCACGGGCCGCTGGCCGGCGCCCCCTCCGACGACCTGCCCGAGGTCACGCTGCGGGTCGGCGTCCGCAGCCCGGACCGCCACGCCGTGTCACGCTTCAGCCGGGAGATCGCGCCCCTCATCCTCGCGGGCCCGCCCACCGTCACGGGCTTCGCGGACGGCCGCCCCCGGGTGCGGGAGGTCGTCGCCTACTGGCCCGCGCTCATCGACCGCGAGGTCGTGGAATCCAACGTGAAAGTGGAGACGATGGAACTGTGAGGCTGGAACTGTGAGGCTGGAACTGTGAGGCTGGAACCGTGAGAGTGCGCCTGAGAGAGATCGCGTTTGCCCGTTCGGGAGACAAGGGAGACACGGCGAACGTGGGCCTGATCGCTTTTCGTACATCCATGTATCCGTTTTTGGTGAAGGAAGTTACGGCTGAACGTGTGAAGTGTCACTTCAAGGGCATCTGCGAGGGCGAGGTCGAACGTTTCGAGCTTCCCAACCTGCGGGCGCTAAACTTCCTCCTCCACCGCTCGCTGGGGGGCGGCGGGACCGTATCGCTCATGCTCGATGCCCAGGGGAAGACGTTCGCCACCGCTCTGTTGAGGATGGAGATCGATGTGCCGGACCACCTCCTGAACCGGCCGGCGGACTGAGGCACGGTTCGGGGCTCCGAGGCGACCATGTTCGAATACCTCGAGATAGAGATCGACGAACGGACCGGCGTGAACCGGATCCGTCTCGACCGCGCGGACCGCCGCAATGCGCTGAGCGGGGCGCTCGTCGCGGAAATGAAGGGGGCGCTCGCGCTCGCCGAGGCGGACGCCCGGGTGCGCGCGATCGGGATCGGTGGACGCGGCCCGGACTTCTGTGCGGGCGCCGACCTGGCGGAAGTGCAGGGTTCGGTCGAGGAAGGGGTCATGGCTAGCCTGCGGGAGGCGGAAGCGCTGGGCGAACTCTTCACGCTCCTGAGGAAGCTCTCGAAGCCGGTCGTCGCGATCGTGCACGGCCGCGCGCTGGCCGGCGGGTGCGGTCTCGCGACGGCGTGCGACCTCGTGCTCGCGGCGGAGAGCGCCCGCTTCGGCTACCCCGAGGTGCGGCTCGGCTTCGTGCCCGCGATGGTGACGGCGATCCTGCGCCGGAACCTGGGAGAGAAGCGGGCCTTCGAGTTGATGTCGCTCGGGGACACGATCGATGCCGCGGAGGCGTCGCGGCTGGGCCTCGTGAACCGGATCTACGCGGACGCGGAGTTCGAGGCGGAAAGCTCGCGCCTTCTGGCCGAACTCGCCGGGCGCAGCGCCTCCGCGCTCGCGCTCACGAAGAAGCTGCTATACGGCACGGAGGGGCAGAGCTTCGAGGCCGCCGTCGCCACCGGAGCCCGCGTGAACGCGATCGCCCGCATGACGGACGACTGCCAGGCGGGGATCGGTCGTTTCCTCGCGGCCCGCGGCGGGAAACGCGAGAAATCGGAGAAAAGGGAGACGGCATGAGCGAGAGGGGCGTGGCTTCGGCGGCGGGGTCGGCCTTCCTGTGGCGGGTCGGGGCGCTCGCCGCCGGCGCGTCGGGCATCGTCCTCCTCACGACGGACGGGGCGCCGCTCACGCTCGCCGTCCTCCTGCTGATCGCGGCGCTCGCCGCGACGGGCGTGCTCCTCGGGAGCGGCGCGCACGAAGCCGCGCCCGAAGCCGAAATCGAGGGCCCGCTCGACCTGAGCGCGCGCCTCGGCCTCGGGCTGCTCGGCGGATTGCTCGGCGCCGCGATCTCCGCCGCGGCGCGCTCGGCGGTGGCGACGTTCGGCTCCATCGGAGCGCTGAGCATGGGACTGACCTCGGGGTGGACCGGGGCGGAGTTCCTGTCGCACCTCGGAAGCGGCGCGGTCTGGGGCCTCATGCTCGGCGTGCTCTACACCCGCCTGTCCGGGTCGCCGGTCTCTCGCGGCGCGCTGTTCGCCCTGGCACCCACCCTCTACGTCGTCATCCGGCTCGCTGTCGGCGAGCCCGCGCTCGACTTTGCGAGGGGGGAACTCCCTCTGGTGTCCGCGCTCGCGCTCTACGCGGGGCGGGGCGTGTTCGCCGTCTTCTCCATCCTTGCGGTCCACGTGCTGTGGGGGACGATCGCCGGCGCGACGCTGGGCTGGGGAGAAGCGGGCGACGAGACGCCGGTCGCCCGCCCGATCGACGAGTGAACCGCGACTGGTGGCTGCGGCTGCAGATCGGACTCGGTCTGGCCGGGGGCGCCACCTGGTTCATCGGCGCGCTCACGGAGCAGGACTTCGCGGCCGGCGCGGGCTGCGGCCTCCTCGCGGCCGCCGTCGTTCTCCGCCTGGGACGAACGAAAGCCTGACCCGGCCCCCGCCGGCCCCCCGCCCCGCGGGTGCGGCCGGCGCCGCTCGCGGCCACTGGCCGTTGATCTCCCGTTGATCGGACCGCCCATCGAAGGGTGTGAATACCGACGAAAGCACCCGCGCGCGTCGCGCCGCGGGCACCCTCCGGGACGCGCGTGACCTCCTGAGAGACCGGTTCGGCTACGACGACTTCCGTCCCGCGCAGTCGCGCGTGGTGGAAGCCGTCCTCAGCGGCCGGGACACGCTCGCGGTGCTCCCGACCGGCTTCGGCAAATCCGTGTGCTTCCAGATCCCGGCGCTGCTGCGTCGGCGGACGACGCTCGTCATCTCGCCGCTCATCTCGCTCATCGAGGATCAGGTCGCCGGCGCCGCGCGCCGGGGCATCCGGGTGCTCGGCTGGACGAGCGCCACCCTGCGGGAGGAGGTGAACGCGGCGCTCGAGCGCGCCCGTCGCGGCGAACTCGACCTCCTGTACCTGGCGCCCGAACGCCTGGAGAACCGCGCGGTCTGCGATCGCCTGCGCGAAGTCGGGGTGGGGGGCATCGCCGTCGACGAGGCGCACTGCGTTTCCCAGTGGGGGCACGACTTCCGCCCGTCGTACCTGCGGATCGGGCGCGCGAGGGAGCGGATGGGGAACCCGCCGCTGACGGCCCTCACCGCCACCGCGACGCGGCGGACGCGGCGCGAGATCGAGCGGTTCCTGGGGATGGAAGGAGCGATCCGCATCTTCGTGCCCTCGAACCGCCCGAACCTCCGCTACTCCGTGGAGATGGCCCCCGATGCGCGCGAAGCCTATCGGCGCGTGCGGCGCGAGGTGGCGGCGTGCCGGGGGGCGTCGGCGGTCGTCTATGCGCGCACGCGCGGGTTGAGCGCGCAGCTTGCGATCGCGCTCTCGAGGACGGGGGTGCCCAGCGCGCCATACCATGCGCGTCTGCCGATCGAGCGGCGCCAGGCGACGCAGCGGGCCTTCCTGGACGGGAGCATTCGCGTGGTCTGCGCCACGACCGCGTTCGGCATGGGGATCGACCACCCGCAGGTGCGTCTCGTCGCGCATCTCGGCGCCCCGGGATCGCTGGAGGAGTACGTCCAGGAAGCGGGTCGCGCCGGCCGCGACGGCGAACCGGCGCGCTGCGCGATGGTTGCGATCCGCGAGAATCGCCGCCGCGCGCTTCCGTTCGGCCGGCGCGAGCATCCCCGGCCGGGCAGCCCGCCGCCCGGCTTCGACCGGACCGCCGTCGACGCCGAACGGCGCGCCGCGATGGCAGCCTACATCGAGACCGCCGCCTGCCGCCGGGCGGCCATCGCCGCCTACTTCGGCGAACGCGCTCCGGTCTGCGACGGCTGTGACAACTGCGACGGCGCCCGGACCGCGTCCGCGCACCCCGCTGAACAGAGCGTCAGAACGACCACGACACGCCGAAGATGGCGATCACGGGGAGGGAAGCGAGCGGCGCGGGGCGCGTGAGCGGTTGGTCCGACGTGGTCTGATAGAAGAGCGCGTCCCGGCGATCCAGCGCGTTGAGCACCCGCACGTAGGGGGCGATCACGACCGACGAGCGGCCGATGCTCGCGACCCAGCGTCGCGAGACCTCCGCGTCGAGCCGGAGATACGAGTCCTCCGGCGCCCCCGAGAGCACCGGCAGGGGATCGTCACCGCTCGGCGCGTCCGTCTCCCCGGGTCCCGCGGTCACGGACGCGAAGGACAGACCGGCTCCGTACGCGAGCCGGATGCCGAAGTCGAATTCGCGGACGTCCGAGGAGAGTCCGCCGCTCAGAAGTTGCCGGCCCACGAACGGCGTCTCTTCATCCGGATCGTTCGTCGACACGAACGCGATCGAGTAGCCGATCCAGCCCCGGACCGGGCCCTCCTTCGCCTGCAACCACAAGTCCGCGCCCAAGGAGTAGAGTTGATTGGCGTCGGGGAGATCGTCGAAGGACTTCAGGTAGCTCTCGATGCCGACATCGACGCCGTTCTCGAGCGAGTTCGTGAATCCGACCAGGAAATGAGAGGCTCCGGCGATACTGGACCCGGGCGTCGACGGCGGGAGCTGGCCGGGATCCGGTGTGGGCAGGATCTCGCCGATGGTGGGTCCGGTGAGGTCTCCGGAGAGGATGGATTCGGGTCCGCGCACCACCTGAAGGAACCTCCCGGCGGAGAGGCGGATATCCGCCGCGTCCGTGATGTGCCAGGTGACGGTGCCCCGCGGCGCGAACTTCGCGCGGCGGGAGGGCGCGAAATAGCTGGCCCGGACCCCTCCCCTCACTTCGACTTTCGGGGCCAGCTCCCAGATGGCCTCGCCCCACCCGGCCACCACGTCGGCGCGCCGCACGGCGTGGGACACGTCGTGCGCCGTTCTGCCGCCGAGGACCGTCCGCCGGTCCACCACGGTCTCGTAGGAGTCGAAGCCGCCGCCCGCGGCCCAGCGAATTTCGCGGCCTCCCGACTCGAACAGCGCCTCGGCGCGCGTGCGAACGGTTCGGGCGATGACGTCCGCGAAAGAGACCTCGAAGTCCAGTTCCTTGTCGCGCGGCAAGGGCAGACCCGTGCCGAACCGTCCGTGAGCGCCTCTCAGCGTGAACGTGCCGTCGGCCAGCGGGACGCGGTAGCTCGCGGACCCTGCGAGGTTGCCCCAGTAGGCCGACTCCACCGCCCCGGTGTCCTCGAGCCGTCCGATGTCGAGCAGCACGGACTCGCGGTTCCAGAACCCCGTGGCCGTGAACTTTCCGGGCCCCAGACGATAGTCGAGCCGGCCCAGGAGGTCGCCGTACCCGTACGGCATTTCCGGCTCGCCCGTGATGATGGGATAGCCGAGTCCGTGAAGCGCCCGGCCGCTGAGGAGCACGCGCCCCGCCGGTCCGACCGGGCCCTCCGCCCGCAGCGTGCCGCCCAGGAGGTCGGCCGCGCCGGCGACGTGGAAGTTCTCCGCGTCTCCCTCCCGGATCTTGAGGTCGAGGACGTAGGAGAGTCCCCCGTCGTAGCGGGCCGGCGTCCCGCCGATGTAGAGGGATGCCTCGCCCAGCACGCCGTCCGGAAACGCGTCCAGGAGGCCGCTGAGGTGGAACGGCGCGTAGACCGGCGCGCCGTCGAGCAGCACGAGCTTCAGGTCCGACGCGGCGCCCCGCACGTAGAGCACGCTCGTCGGGTCCGCGGGATCGATGCCCGGATCGTCCAGCGTCAGACCCGCCTCCGCCACGCCGGGGGACGAATCCAGCGCGCGGAGTTCCGTTTCTCCCTCTTCGCGGAACCCGGCGCGGGTGAGGCCGGGAGCGGGCAGCCGCCGTGCGACGATGTGGGCGAACAGGCCCGGCATCGCGACGGGCCGCCGCTCCAGGGCCAGGTCGAGCGGGACGCCGTCGCCCGCGGGGACCACGACGCTGGTGACGAGCGGGTCGCGATCCAGCGCCCGCGCGACGAGAAAGATGGGTCCGGGCGGAAGCCCTTCCGCCCGGTAGAAGCCGTCGTCGTCCGTAACCAGGAACCAGGAAAACGCTGGAAAGCGGATTTCCACCGAAGCGGCCGCGATCGGCGTCTGGGTCTCGGCGCGCAGCACACGGCCGAAGACGGCCCCGACGACCGGCGCGTCCTCCGAGGGAGGGGGGGGCGGGGGATCCTGAGCGAGAACCGGCGGGGTGAAGAAACCGGTCGAAGCCGCGCCGAGGAGCAGGACGAATCGCCACCGATGGGAGACGGGCCCCGACCTTCGGTACATGGGCTTCGTCATCCCGGATCCACCCCTCGAGGCTCGCTCAGATCGTCAGGTCACCGTCGTCCGCTACCGCGGGCGGGCGCTACCTGCGCTGCTACCCGTCGGTGCCGAGAAAGATCTCCACGGGATTCGCAGCCGCCGAATCCGTGCGCCGCAACTCGCCACCTTCGAGGCGGACGACTTCGCGCTCATCGATGACTACAGAACCGATCGCGGCGTCCCGCGGCAAGGTCACGCGGATCTCATCCGCCGCTCCCGCGATCTCGATGACGCCCGGCTCCACATGGAAGCTCGCGTCACGGGCCGCCACGGTGGCCGTCTCCCCGTCGGACAGTTCGACCGTCAACCGCGTGCCTTCGTGCCCGCCGACGACCATGATGCGCACGGCGCCCTCGCGGGGGGCCACCGACACGCGGGAAGGTCCGGCGTCCCCGGCGACCCGGGAGTCGTCCGCGATCCAGGCCGCAACCGCATCGAGGCCGTCGTCGACCCAGCCCCTTACCGGCGATCCCGGCACCGCGTAGGCACCCGCGGCGGCGAGAAGCGTGACCCCCGCGGCCACCGCGACCGAGCGCCGGCTCAGCCTGGCCCAGCGTCGCGCCCTTGCGTTCGCGAGAGGCATCGGCGCCCTGCGCGCGGCCTCCCGCAGCGCCGCCGGCATCTCGAGCCGCGATTCCGGCACCGCGAGCAGGTCGAGCGCCGCGGTGGCACGCCGCGTCGCAAAGCGCATTTCGTCGCTGCGCGCCGCGCACTCCGGGCACGACGCCAGGTGCGTCTCGACGGGTCTCCGTTCTGCTGTGGTCAGCTCACTGTCGAGCAGAGCGAGCAGCGCTCCGTCGCCGACATGTAGCTGTTCACGCGTAGACATACTCAATCCTCACTATTTTCAACGCAGATTTCCAGTCGCATCCCGACCGGTCACCCATCGTCCCCCCCTCACCGGCCCCGACCGGTCTCGTCCTCCACAGTCCGCGGATCCAGCGCCTCCGTGAACCGGCGCAGCGCCCGCGCGAGCAGCGTTCCCACCGACCCCGGCGCGACTTCGATCGCCTCGGCGATCTCGGCGTACCGGAATCCTTCCTCTCTCATCAACAGCAACCGACGGTCGCGTTCAGGCATCTCCGCCAGCGCGGCGCGCACCGCCGCGACCCGTTCAGCCCGCAAGACCGATTGGTCCGGCAACTCCACCGGATCGTGCGCGAGATCCGCCTGTTGGTAGCGCTGCGACAGCAACCGCCGCCGTCGCGCGCTCATGCGAGCGTCGTCCCGCACCAGGTTCGTCGCTACCGTAAACAGCCAGCGCCGTACCTCCTCGTCCGGAAGAGGCTGGTCCAACAGCCGAATGAACGCCTCTTGTACGACGTCGTCCGCAAGGTCGGCGTCACCCACCATCCGGTTGACATACCGAAGGAGTGGGGTCCAGTGGCTGTTGTATGCCGCCTCGAAGTCCACGGTACTCCCTTCCACACCGTTGCCGGTACGCGAAGAGCGCCGCGGGCTTGCACCCTTGCCATCCATAGGGTCAACGCCTGCCGGGGCCCGATCGTGACGCGTCCGGGATCACTCGACGTTTGGGCGGGAGGCCCGCCTCCGGTACGTTAGGCGCGCGGCGTCCCGAAGTCACAGCCCGCCCGCCGCCGGGCCACGCACACGACCCTGTCGCGCATGCTTGTCGCGCATACCTGTCGCGCATGCGAGACCGGCCGCTCCAGGCGCCGGCCGCACGCCCGAACCGAGGAGTTAATGGGAGACCCGAGTTTCTACCTGGAAGACCACCATGAGATGATCCGCGACATGGTGCGGGAGTTCGCCGAGGCGGAGATCGCTCCCGTCGCCGCCCGCTACGATGAGTCGGAGGATTTTCCGTGGGACACCGGCGCCCTCATGTCGGAACTGGGGCTGTTCGGAATCCCCTTCGAGGAGGGACTGGGCGGCGCCGGCATGGACCTTCTCGCGGCGTCGATCGCCGTGGAGGAACTCGCCCGCGTGGACGCCAGTCATTCGATCATGGTCGGGGCGCACACGAGTCTGGCCGCGACTCCGATCGCGCGCTGGGGCACGGAGGCGCAGAAGGAACGCTTCCTCCGACCCCTCGCGAGCGGTCGCGTGCTGGGCGGATTCGGGCTCACGGAGCCGGGGTCGGGTTCCGACGCGGGGGGCATGCGGACGACGGCCCGGAAGGCCGGCGACCGCTGGGTCATCAACGGGAGCAAGACGTGGATCACGCACGGCGGCGTGGGCGAGGTGTTCGTCGTCGGCGCCCTCACGTCGCCCGACAAGGGCTCGCGCGGCATCACGGCGTTCATCCTCACCAAGGAGACGTGCGATCTCGAAGATGCCGCGCGCGTGGGGTTCGGCCATTCCGCGGACCTCGATCCGATGCCGGGGTTCAGCGCCGGGCAGAAGCTGCGCAAGCTGGGCTGGAACGCGTCCGATACGCGCGAACTCACGCTGGAGGATGTGAAGGTGCCGGAGGAGAACGTGCTCGGCGACGTGGACCGGGGCTTCCCCATCTTCCTCGACACCCTCGACGGCGGACGGGTCGGGATCGCCGCCCACGCGATCGGGATTGCGCAGGGCGCCCTCGACCAGACCGTCCGCTACACCGGCGAGCGGAAGCAGTTCAAGAAGAAGATCCACGACTTCCAGGGCGTCCGCTTCATGCTTGCCGAGGCGCAGACGCGCATTCACGCGGCGCGGCTCATGATGCACCAGGCCGCGCGCCTCCGGATGGCGGGGGCGAGGCACAAGAAGGAGGCCGCCATGGCCAAGCTCTTCGCCTCGGAGACGGCGATGGACGTGACGGCGATGGCGGTGCAGCTGCACGGCGGGTACGGCTATTCGCGCGAGTATCCCGTCGAACGGATGATGCGCGACGCGAAGATCACGGAGATCGGCGAGGGGACGAGCGAGATCCTCAAGATCGTGATTTCGCGGGAGATGCTGCGCGAAGCGGGCTCCCTCGATTAGTTTGGGGGGAGAAGCTTCAGCCGTGCGTCACGATCTGGTCACGACCTGCTAGCGGAAATCGGGCAGTAACGAAGAGATACACGGACCCCCGGGCAGTGGCCGGCGGTTCGCAGCGAAGAATCGAGTCTTACAGGATGCCAGCCCTCTGGTAGCACAATCGGGCGCGGCGAACCCGCGCGCGTGCTGACGTAACGTGCGCCGCGAGATCGTCGTAAACGCCACGACCCGCGAGAAGCGGGTCGCGATCGTAGAAGACCGCAAGCTCGTCGAACTGATGTACGAACGGCCCGACGAGCGCCGCATCGTCGGCGATATCTATCTCGGCGTGGTCGAGGCGATCGTGCCCGGACTTCAAGCCGCCTTCGTCGACATCGGCGCCGAGAAGGCCGGCTTCCTGCACGCCTCCGACCTACAGCCCGACGAAGACCCCGATGAAGAGGGCAACGGGGGACGGGAACGAAACGGGGGGCGTCGACGGGCGCGCGGCGAGAACGCTCCCCGCATCGAGGAAGCGATCCGCAAGGGCCAGACGCTCCTCGTCCAGGTCGTGAAGGAGCCCATCGGCACGAAGGGGCCCCGCGTGACGACGCAGGTCTCGCTCCCGGGCCGCTTCCTCGTGTATATCCCGGACTCGTTCAACATCGGCGTCAGCCGCAAGATCGGCGACCGGGAGACGCGCGCTCGCCTGAGAAGCATGGTGCGGGACATCCTCGGCGGCGACGGCGGCGTCATCGTCCGGACGGTCGGCGAAGAGTTGACGAAGGAGACCTGCGAGCGGGAACTCAAGTCGCTGCGCAAGACGTGGCAGAAGGTGCGCCGCCGGCAGAAGGGGATGAAGGCGCCGGCCCTCGTGTACCAGGACGCGCGCCTGACGTCCGGCATCATCCGCGACCTGTTCAGCGACCGGATCGATGAGCTCACGGTGGATTCGGCGGACCTGTACCACGAGATCCGCTCCTACCTGGGACAGGTGGACCCGGATCTGCTCGAGCGGGTGAGCCGGTACGAGGGCACGGCGCCCATCTTCGACGAGTTCGGGATCGAGGAGGAGATCCGCCGCGCGTTCCGCCGCACCGTCCACCTGAAATCCGGCGGCCATGTCGTGATCGAGCAGACCGAGGCCCTCGTCTCGATCGACGTGAACACGGGGCGCTACACGGGCCGGCGCGACCCGGCGAAGACCATCCTCAAGACGAACCTCGAGGCGGCGGGAGAGATCGCCCGCCAACTGCGTCTGCGCGACGTGGGCGGGATCATCGTCATCGACTTCATCGACATGAACGAGGAGGAGTCGCGCAACAGGGTCGTGCAGCAGATGAAGACCCTGCTGGGACATGACCGCGCGCGCTCGAAGGTGTTCGGCATCTCCGAGCTTGGCCTGCTGCAACTCAGCCGGCAGCGCGTGAGCCCCAGCCTGCACCAGCGGATGATGGAACCGTGTCCGTACTGCGAGGGCGCGGGGAGAATCCTGGCTTCCGAGACGGTGGTGCGCCGCCTGGAACGGGCGCTGGACCGGGTCGCCGCGGCCGGCCGGGAGAGCGGGATCACGATCCTCACGCACCCGGTGATCGCCCTCCACCTGCTGGAGCGCGAGCGGGAATTCCTGGGCCGAATGCGGGACAGCGGCAAGATCGCGATCGAACTGCGCGACAACCCGCTGCTCGGTCTCGACGAGTTCCGGCTCCTCGCCCACCCGGCCGACTCCGACGTCACGAAGCAGTACATTTCGAGCTAGCCCCGGCGGGCCCCGGCGACGCGTCGAATCCACGCCGTTTTGTTTGACACATCGGCTTGGCTCCGGTAATCTCAGCGGCTCGCAATTCGTGGAATTTCAGTGGTGATCTGACGATATGTACGCGATTTTCAAAGCCCAGGGGAAGCAGTTCCGCGCGGTGGAGGACGCCGTGCTCCGCATCCCCTCCCTCGAGGCGGAGCCCGGGGATACGGTCACGTTCGATGACGTGCTGCTCGCCGAGCAGGACGGGGACGTCCACGTGGGAGCCCCGTGCGTGGCGGGCGCCTCGGTCGCGGCGGAAGTCGTGAGCCACGGGCGCGGCGACAAGATCATCGTCTACAAGATGAAGCGGCGGAAGGGCTACCGGCGGAAGCAGGGCCACCGCCAGGGTTACACGGAGATCCGCATCGTCGGCATCGATCTGCCCGACGAGCCGCGGGAAGCGGCGGCGAAGCCGGCGGCCGCGGCTCCGAAGGCTGAAGCCGCGCCCGCGCCCGAAGCCGCTCCGGAAGCCGAAGCCGCCCCCGCCGCCGAGTCGTCGCCGGTGGACATCACTCCGGTGGCACGGGAGCTGGCGGAAGAGCACGGACTCGACCTGGGGGCGATCGAGGGAACGGGCAAGGACGGCCGCATCCTCAAGGGCGATGTGGACAGGGCCATTGCGGCGAAGGAAGGCGGCTGATGGCGCATAAGAAAGGTGTCGGCTCCAGCCGCAACGGACGCGACTCGAACGCGCAGTACCTCGGCGTCAAGAGATACGGGGGCGAGCGGGTCACGGCGGGCCATATCCTCGTTCGGCAGCGGGGAACGCCCTTTCACCCGGGTCGCAACGTCGGCCGGGGGAAGGACGACACGCTGTTCGCGCTCGCCGACGGTGAGGTCGAATTCCACCGCCGGCGAGGCCGCCGCTTCGTCAGCGTCGTGACGCCGGGAGCATAGCCCGCCGCGCGCTCGCAGCCGCACCGCCACCGGCTGCAGCCGCGCCGGGCGGTCCCGGCGTCCTCAGACGTTCGTCGGACCCCCTCGGCAGCCCCCTCAGGAGCCTTTGAACTCGGGCTTCCGCTTCTCCAGGAAGGCGCCCACGCCCTCCGCCATGTCGTCGGTCGAGAAGAGGAGCGAGAACCAGCTGCGCTCGAACTTGAGCCCCTCATCCAGCGGCATTCGCCGCGCGGCGAGGATCGACTCCTTGGCGGCCTGAAGCGCGACGGGGCTGCGGCTCGCGATGTTCGACGCGAGTTCCATCACATGCTCGTCCAGTGCCTCCGGGGCGACCGCGGCTTCGACGAGCCCGATCTGCTCCGCCTTCTCGCCCGAGATCAGCTCGCCGCTCAGCACGAGCCGCATCGCCCAGCCCTCGCCCACCAGGCGCGGGAGCCGCTGCGTGCCGCCGGCGCCGGGGATGAGTCCGAGGTTGATCTCCGGCTGGCCGAGGCGGGCCGAGGTCGAGGCCACGCGCATGTCGCACGACATGGCGAGTTCGCAGCCGCCGCCGAGGCAGAAGCCGTTGATCATCGCGATGACGGGCTTGGGGAAGGACTCGACCGCGCTGTACATGTCGCCGCGCGTCATGCTGCGGTACTGCTCAACCGGACGCGCGTCCTTGAACTCCGAGATGTCGGCGCCCGCGATGAAGGAGCGGTCGCCGGCCCCGGTGATGACGACGACGCGGACATCGTCGTCGCCCGCGAGGCGGTCGAGCGCGCCGAAGATGGCGCAGCGGACGGCGCCGTTTAGCGCGTTGAGCTTCTCCGGCCGGTTGACCGTGAGCCTGGCGATATGTCCGTCGAGTTTCTCGACGATAAGGACGTCACTCATGACCACTCCGATGCTTCAGGTTGGCTGGTTTTGGACGTTCCCGGCGGCCTGAGACGGTCGCCGGTCGAACGGTATCACGCGAGACTTCATGGGGCTATGCGCCGGCGTCCCCCGCCGCTTCACTCCACCAGCGCTTGACGCAGGGCTTCTCTCACGGCGACGCCGTCTTCCTCGGACAGTCTGCCGATCCTGCGGAGAATCAGGTGTTCATCGAGAGTGAAGAGCTTGAGGCGAACCTTGCATGGAACCCGGAGACCGGCTTCGCGCCAGCGCCGTATCGGTACATCGCTGAGCCACTCCACATGCGTCGACGTGATCATCGCCAGGATCGATTGCCGATGCCGGGCTTGGAAGCTCGCCGAGGAAACGACGAGTGCGGGCCGCCGCCGGGATGCGTCCCTGTCCGTGAACGGGAAGGGGACTACGACCACATCGAGCGACTCACAGGTCACGCCATGCTTCCTCGTCTTCGGGTGAGGTCCATTCGGCCATGGTTTCCGAGAGACCGCGCAGGTAGCCATCGGGACCCGGCGCCACCTTGCGAACGATCAGGTGTTCACCCGCCATCTCGAAGGCAAGTATATCGCCCTCGATCAAGCCAGCCTCATCGCGGATCTTCTTGGGAATCGTTGTCTGACCCCGCGCCGTGATCCTGGACAAATTCATCCCGTACTCCTCTGCCGACCCCGCGTGTGTTTCTGATTGTACCGAAAATAAGTAATGCTGAACCACGGTGCACGGGCCCACGAGAACGACGGGACTCGGGCCCGCCTCCCTCCGGCTGTGCGCAGGCTCAGGCCAGATGTGTCGTACGGCCGCCGACGACGGTGCGGACGACTTCGATCTCCTTGATCGCGTGCGGGTCGGCCGTGTGGGGATCGTCGCCGAGGATGACGTAGTCCGCGAGCTTCCCCCCGGCGATCGAGCCCTTGATGTTCTCCTCGAAGGAGGCGTGGGCTCCGTTGATCGTGCAGATGCGGAGCGCCTCGGGGACGGAGATCTTCTGGCTCGGGCCCCACTCGCGTCCCTGCATGTCCGTGCGCGTGACCATGCTCTGGATCGCCATCAGCGCCTCGAACGGCCCCGGCGGGTAGTCGGACGCGCCGGCCACCGGGATGTCGTAGTCGAGGAAACGCCGGTGGGCGAACATCCATTCCATCTTCTCGGGTCCGTACTCGCCCCACTTGTTCCCGTGGAAGTGGATGTAGGTGTAGAAGGGCGTCGGGATGGCGCCGATGTCCCTGATGCGCTCGAGAAGGGGGTCGTCCACGAGCGAGCAGTGCTCGAGCCGGAAGCGGGGGTCGGCCTGCGGCATCTCGCGCTGGACTTGCTCATAGGCGTTGAGACACATGTCGATCGTCTTGTCGCCGTTGGCGTGGATCCCGATCTGGAAGCCGGCGCGGACGGCATCGTCCACCGCCTCGTGGATATCCTCCTGACTCATGGTGCTGATGCCGTAGTCGTCCGGGCGCCCGACGTACGGGGTGCGCATCGCCATCGTGCGCTCCGACGCGGAGCCGTCCGCGCTGTACTTGACGGCGCCGATGCGCAGGTTCTCGTCGCCGAAGCCGGTACGGATCCCCGCCTGCTTGAGCGCCGCGAACAGGCCGCCGCCCCCGGAGGGGAAGTAGTACATGCGGAAGCGGAGGTCCCCCGCGTCGTAGGCGTCCCGCAGCGCGGTCAGGCCCTGGCTGCCGCCGCCCGTCTCGTGGACGGAGGTAATGCCGGCCGCGGACATCAGTTGTCCGATGAGGGCGACGCCGGCCTGGCGGTCTTCCCGCGTGCTGCCGCCGGGGACGAGGCGCTGCAGCGGGCGGCGCGCGAGTGACGCCACCTTGCCCGTGAGTTCGCCGTCCTCGCGGTAGAAGTGCCCGCCGGGCGGGTCGGGCGTGTCCACGGTGATCCCGGCCAGTTCGAACGCCTTCGAGTTGTAGACGCTCGTGTGCCCGCCGCGGTGCGTGACCTGGACCGGGTGGTCGGGGACGGCCTCGTCGATGTCGAGGCGGTTGAGCGGGCGCCCCTCCTCGATCTTGGTGTCGTCATAAAGGAAGCCGACGACCCACTCGCCCGGAGGCGTATTCTGCGCGCGCTCGCGGAGCGCGGACTTCATGCCCTCGATCGTGCGGATGTTCATGTCCACCTGCGTGAGGTGGCGCATGCCGGCGGAGGAGGGGTGGTTGTGCGCGTCGATGAAGCCGGGGACGACAGTGCCGCCGCCCGCGTCGATGCGCTCGGTGCCGGGGCCGGCGAGGTTCGCGATGTCGGCGTTCGATCCGGCCGCGAGGAAACGGCCGCTCTTCACGGCGAGCGCCTCGGCCTGCGGGTTCGCGTCGTCCACGGTGTAGATGGTCGCGTTCGTCACGACCTGGTCCGCGTGCCCCCCGGCGTCTCCCGCGGCTCCTCGGCCGCCTCCGCCCTGCGTCGCGCAGCCCGCCAGCGCCGCGCCTCCGGCCGCGAGCCCGGAAAGGGCCATGAACTCCCGGCGATTGACTTCGCTCATCGTCATCTCCTCACAGAGTTGCCTGGCAGAGTCTCGTCACAGGGATCGCGCGCGCCGAAACGCGCGCGCCGCCTCAGGCTTCGTATGTGGCGCGGCCGCCGACGACGGTGCGCAGAATCTCGATTTCCTTGATCGCGAAGGGATCGGCCGTGTGCGGGTCCTCCGCGAGGATCACGAAGTCCGCCAGCTTGCCGGCGGTGATCGATCCCTTGATCCCTTCCTCGAATGCGGCGTGAGCCCCGTTGATCGTGCACACGCGGAGCGCCTCTTCGACGGTGATCTTCTGGCTCGGGCCCCACTCGCGCCCCTGCATGTCCGCGCGCGTGACCATGCTCTGGATGCCCATCAGCGCCTCGAACGGCCCGGGCGGATAGTCGGAGGCGCCCGCCACCGGAATCCCGTGGTCGATGAACCGCCGGTGCGCGAACATCCATTCCATCTTCTCCGGCCCGTACTCGCCCCACTTGTTGCCGTGGAAGTGGACGTAGGTGTAGAAGGGGGTGGGGATCGCGCCCACGTCCCGGATCCTGCGCAGGAGATCGTCGTTCACGAGCGAGCAGTGCTCGAGGCGGAAGCGGGGGTCGGCCTGCGGCATCTCCCGCTGGGCGCGCTCGAAGGCGTTGAGGCACATCTCGATCGCGAGATCGCCGTTGGCGTGAATGCCGATCTGCCACCCGTGGCGCACCGCGTCGTCCACCGCCTCGTGGATCTCCTCCTGGTCCATCGTGAGGATCCCGTAGTCGTCGGGACGGCCGACGTACGGCGTGGACATGGCCATCGTGCGCTCGGAGGCGGAGCCGTCGGCCCCGTACTTGATGCCGCCCACCTTGACCCACTCGTCCCCGAAGCCGGTGCGGATGCCCGCCGCCTTGAGGGCGGGGAAGAGGTCGCCTCCCCAGCTGGCGTTGGGGAAGACGTAGGCGCGGAAGTGCAGTTCGCCCGCGGCGTACGCGTCCTGGTAGGAGACGAGGTCGTTGCCGGCCCCGGTCTCGTGGACCGAAGTGAGGCCGGCCGCCGCCATGCGTTCGCCGATGAGGCGGATGCTCTCCTGCCGCTCCGCGCGCGTCGTGCCCGCGGGGATGAGGCTCTCGAGCGGGTCCTTGGCGTGTTCCGCCACGCGTCCGGTGAGTTCGCCGTTCTCCCTGTAGTACCTGCCGCCGGGCGGGTCGGGCGTGTCGGCAGTGATCCCGGCGAGTTCGAATGCCTTCGAGTTGTAGACGCCGGTGTGGCCGCCCCGGTGGGTGACGGAGACGGGGTGATCCGGGACCGCGTCATCGATGTCGGCTCGTGTCAGCGGCCGTCCGTCCTCGAGCTTCGTGTCGTCGTAGAGGAAACCCTGCACCCACTGGCCCGGTGGCGTGTTCTGGGCCCGCTCGCCGAGCGCGCTCTTGATGCCCGCGATCGTCCGCACGTCGAGACTCACCTGCTTGAGGTGCTTCGTACCGGAGTAGAAGGGGTGGTTGTGCGCGTCGATGAAGCCGGGGACGACGGCGTGGCCCGCGGCATCGATGATGTCGGTGCCGGGACCGGCGAGGTTCGAGATGTCGTCGCTCGAGCCCACGGCGAGGAAGCGGCCGCTCTTGACGGCGAACGCCTCGGCGTGCGGCAGATCGTCATCCACGGTGTAGATGGTCGCGTCGCGAACGACGAGGTCGGCGTGGCCTTCCGCCGCGGTGCCGGCGCCGGAGCGCGATCCGCTTCCGGGGCTGCCGGAGTCTCCCGCGCCGCAGCCGGCCAGCGCCGCGCCTCCCGCCGCGAGGCCGGAGACCGCCATGAAGTCACGCCGCGTGAAGTCGCTCATCAAGTCTTCCTCCGACGGTGGATCGGTCGATGTTCCCTACTTTAGCTCGACGAGTTGGTCGGGGTCCACGCGCACGACGATGTAGGTGATCGTTTCCGTGATCTCGCTGAAGCCGTGCGGCGAACCGGCCGGGATGATGAGCATGTCGCCGGGGCCGATATCCTGGCTCTTCCCGCCCGTGATCCCGCCCACGGAACTGGGTCCGGTGAGCGTGCGCACGGTGTTGCCTTCGGCGTCGAGGGCGCGCGCGTCGGAGAGTTCGCCGCCGGTGACGAGCGTGCCGCGGCCGGAGACGACGTAGTAGACCTCGGTCTGATTGTGGTGCCGGATCGCCCCGAGCGACGTGGTCGGCGGGCGCTGCACGACGCCGACGCCGGCGTTGTGTCCGCCCGCGTCGATGTGCCGGATCTGCTGGTCGCTGACCCGGCCCTCGGGCGCGTTCGCGATCGTGGCGAGGATGTCGGCGGCGGAGATGTAGGTGGCCGGCGGGTTGTCCGGGCGGTCACCCGGCGCCGCGCTCCAGAGGACACCTGCCGCGAGGGTGGCGACGATCAGCTTCGACATGGTCCGGCTCCCGTTTCGATTCGTGGAGAGATGAGACGGTCCGCGGATTCTAGACCGGCCCGCCGGTCCGGTCCACGGCTTGCCAGAGACCGGACGGTAATTGCTGTGGGAGGATACGTACCGCGCGATGGCGGCGGCCGGCGAGGATTGGAGTGATTTCGATGTCACCCTCACCGACGGCCTGGATTAGTGGCGGCCTTCCCCAAGCGCTACACGATCCACTTCGCAGACCTCAACCCTACGATCGGCGGGGAGATCAAGAAGGTCAGACCGGTCGTCAGGCGCCAGATCGACCGGCTGTCTCCCGAGAAGGCGGCCGAACTCCGCCGGGTCATCACCGAGATGTACGGCGAATAGCACCTCTCTCGCGTTCCCGCGGGAACACCTCGAGCCGCGTCGCTGTTCCGCGAACGGGTTGCGGACGTACGTTCCCGAGGGTCGTTTCGGAGGTTTGCGAAGGACCGCGCACGAGAGGGACCAGGAGGGACGGATGACCGAGTGGAGCCGCCGCAACTTCGTCAAGACGACCGCCGCCGCGGGGCTCGCGCTCCCGGCCGCGCCCGCCCTGGCCGCGGCCGGCCCGCGGGCCGCTGAGGCCGGACTCCGCGTGGGTCCGGCGGCCGGCTCTCGTGCCGACGACGATCCGCTGGGGATCCGGGGCCAGTTTCCGGTCACGGAGGAGTTCGCCTACCTGAACACGGCCTCCACGGGGCCGCTCCCGGTTCCCGTGCGCGAAGCGCTCGTCTCGTACGCGGACGAGAAGATGACGTACAACGATCCGGGGAGCCGCAGACGCGCCGTCGACCGTGCGCGCAGCCGTTTCGCGTCTCTGTTCGGAGCGGACGAGGAGGAGATCGCCTTCCTCTTCAACACGAGCGACGGCGAGAACATCGTGGCCAACGCGATCGACTGGCGGCCGGGCGACAACGTCGTCATCGACGAACTCCACTTCACGACCGCCTTCGTCGTCTATGGGGAACTGGAGAAGCGCGAGGGCGTCGAACTCCGCATCATCCCCTCGCGCGAGGGACGCGCCCACCCCGAGGACTACGAAGCCTACACCGACGACCGCACGCGGCTCGTCAGCGTGGCGTGGGTCTCGAACCGCAACGGGTTCCGGCACGACCTCCCCACGCTGGCCGAGATCGCGCACGCCCGGGGCGGGTACCTGTTCGCCGACGGGATCCAGGCGTTCGGCACCTTCCCGGCGAACCTCCACGAGGAGGGCGTCGACTTCGCCTGCGGAAACGGATACAAGTGGCTCCACGCCGACTTCGGGTGCTCGATCCTGTACGCGCGGAGCGAGCACCACGACTGGATGGAGCCCGACCGCTTCGGCCACGCGCAGGTGGCCGAGACGCTCCCGGAGCACCAGTACCGGCTCAGGACGGACGCCCGGAAGTTCGAGCACGGGAGCCTGGCGTTCGGTCCCGTCGCGGCCATGGACGCGGCTCTCGGCTTCATCGACGAGGTGGGTCTGGAGCGGATCGCCGAGCACACGCACACGCTCGCCGGCGATCTCCGCGAGGGCGCGGCGGAACTGGGGATGAAACTCTTCACGCCACCGGAGAACCCGTCACCGATCGTGAGCTTCCATCACGGGATGGACCCGGACGAACTCGGGGATGCGCTGCGCGGGGAAGGCGTGTTCTTCACCTACCAGGAGGGAGGGGAACTCCTCCGCGCCGCCATCGCGATGTTCAACAACCGCGACGACGTCGACCGCCTGCTCGGGGTGATCGCCGCCCGCGTGTAAATCTCACTCCGCGGGATCGACCTCTATCCGCGGGAGCCCCGCGCCGGTGAGCCGTCGGTTCAGGCGGGGCAGGTCGTCGCTGAGGATATCGTCGAGGGCCTGCAGGTGCACTTCGAGTTCGGCGGAGAGCTCGTTGAAGACTGCCTGGTAGACTTGAGCTTTAGAATTCACATATCTTTGTGATCGTTCAGCTTACGGGATTCGACGGGCGGATTCCCTCTGTTTCGTTCCCGCCGATTGGGGCTGGGTCAGGCGCGGACCCTCGGGCGGCTGTCCAAAGCCTTCCTGAGTTGTCCCGCATCGGCTTGCTGATAGCAGCGGAGCACCGTCTGGGCCTCCTTCCAGCCGCCCAGCTCGCACAGCACCTTTAGGGGCAGGTCCATCAGATCGCTGGCAAACTTGCGCCTGAGCGAGTGCCAGCCCCGCCGTGCCTTCGGCTCCAGTCCCGCGAGCCGCTCCGCCTTGTGCCACCAAGCACCCGCCCGCCCGCGGCTGATGCTCGCCAAGGGATCCCGCGACGCGGGCAGGACCGGCGTCTCCCCGTTCCCGGGGTTCGCTTCCCGCGCCTCCTCCAACACCGCTACCGCCTCGTCGGTCAGCGGCGTGGTGTGCTCGTACCCGGTCTTCTCGTGCTTCGCCCGCCACAGGATGGTTCTGTCCTCGAAGTCGATATCGAACCACCGAAGGTTGCGGATGGCCCCGATCCGATGCCCGGTTTCGTGCGCGAGCACGAGCGCGACGCGGAACCGCCAATCGACCTGCCGGGATACCCCGAGCATCGCTTGGTACTCCTCCTCGGAGAGAACGACCCGGGCGGGGTTCTTCTCCTTGGGCGTCTTCAGGCCCCTCAGCGGGTTCGAGTCGAGAAGGAGCCTGCCCTCCTCATCTCTGGACTTCGCCGCCCAGTTGAGCACCGCGAGCAGGAACTTCAGGTCCAACTCGATGGTCCGGTTGGACACGAGCTTCCGGCTCGGTCCGATCCTGCCCGCCCTGCGCTCCCGTATGAACCGGTCCCAGTCCCTCCGTGACAGCGTCTCGGGTCTCCGCTCGCGCCCGAGGAAATCGAGGAACATCGCCGTCGCCGTCCCGTCGTGCCTGCGGCCCGTCACGCCCTTGGTGGGCGTCACCTCCTCACCGTAGATGTCAAAGAGCATCTCCAGCGTGAGCGGCTCGGGCTCGGCTTCCGCCGCGCCCCCGATCTCCGGGTCGACGAACCCAGCCGCGAACTCGTCCGCTTGCCGTTTCGCCCTCGCCCAGTCGCGGTGTCCAAGCGACCGGGTGAGCCTGCGCCCGTTCTCGCGCCACTCAATCTGGAAGAGGCCGGTCTTCGGGTCGGGAAACACCCGGACCCGATTCCGGCCCCACTCGCCGGCGCCGTAGGAGCGCCGCCTTGGTTTCGTGCGTGCCATCGTTCGATACCTCCGATTCGATGGACTGCACGATCTGCACGTTTGAAACCTCGCGTAGTACGGGCGCGTCGTCCAGAGTTGGCGACCCGGTGCGCTTTCTCGTGGGGCGCGACACGGGCCGTTTGTTTCTGCGGGTTACCGTGGAGCTGGATGTGTTGTTGATGTACAAGAACCTCTGGCCGGGGGTGCCCCCGGACCCCCGCAACGACATTCCGCGCGCCACCGAAGGAGGCCGCCCGACATGGCCCGTCCCCGGAAGCCCGACGCCGAGCGCAGGACCCGCACGATCGGCGTGCGCGTCACGCCCGCGGACGCCGCGGAGATCGCCGAGCGGGCCGGAGCGGCCCGCATGACGAGGGGCGGCTACATGCGCCGCAGGGCGCTGGGGCAGCCGGTCCGCGAGGCGGCCGTTCACCGTCTCGGCGCGAGGGAGCGCGTCGAACTCCACCGGATCGGCGTGAACCTCAACCAGATCGCCCGGGCGCTGAACTCCGGCGCATCGGCGCCGGACGGGACCCTGGAGGCGGTTGAGCGGGTGGGCGAGCTCACGGCCGACCTGCTGACCGGCGAGGCGCTGGACCGTTGATCCCGAAGATCAACGGACTGGGGCGCTCGTTCGCCGGGGTCGCGGCGTACTGTCTGCACGATGCCCCGGAGCCGGACGACCGCCGTCCGAGGACATCGGAGCGGGTCGGGTGGGCCGACACCCGCAACCTCGCGACGTTTCGGCCGGAGCGGGCCGCGCGGCTGATGGCCGCGACCGCGAAGGCGGCCCCCGACCTCAAACGGCTGGCGGGCGGGGCGCCAGGGGGGCGGAAGCTCGCGAAGCCGGTCCTGCACTACTCGCTCAGCTGGGCGAGGGACGAGACGCCCGACAAGCGGGAGATGAGCCGGGCGGTGGACGGGAGTATGGAGGCGCTGGGGCTGGAGGGCCACGAGGCGCTGATCGTCGCGCACGAGGACACCCGACACCCGCATGTCCACGTCATCGCCAACCGTGTCGATCCGGAGACCGGGAAGGCGGCGACGCTGGGCAGAAGCAAGCTCCGGCTGTCGCGCTGGGCCGAAGGCTACGAGCGGGAGGAGGCCGGATCCGGTGCGAGAGGCGGGTCAGGAACAACGAGCGGCGGCGGGCGGGCCAGGAAGTGGTTCGCGGCCCGTCGGACCGGCCGCGCCACTGGGCGCGCGTCCGCCGCGAGGGGATGCAGCCCGGGCGGGCGCGGCGGGCGAGGGGGCCGCGCGATGAGGAGCGCGTCGACATGGAGGCATGGCAGCGCGCCGAGGCGGAGGCTTGGGAGAGGGTCGAGGACGGGCGCGAGTGGGGCTTCCGGCAACTCGATATCCGGGCGCGGAAGGAATGGGCCGAGCTGCACAGGCGGCAAGACGAAATGCGGCAGAGGCTCGACCGGGAGAGCCGCACCGTGTTCGGGCGGCTGCGGATCTGGCGGACCGAGCGCTCGTTGCGGGAACTGGTCGGTGCGGTCCGGGGCCGGGAGGATCTGGTCGAGGGCTGGCGCGAGGATCTCGTCCGCAATCATCGGGAAGAGCGCGCCGCGCTGGGCAAGGAACACGGTGGGCGCGCCCAGGAGCTCGAGCGCGGTGTGGCCGAGTCCTATCGAAGGGGGCTGGTGGACGCGGAGCGGCGCGCATGGGCAGTGCGGGAAAGGATGAGGGAGCGCGAACAGACGCGGGAGCGGGAGCGCGGCCAGAGCATCATCATCCCCATTCCCCGGCCGCCCCGGCCCAGAGGCCCCGAGCGTGGCGGGGGAGGGTTCGAGCGATGAGCCTGGACTCCCCGCCCATCGCCAAGCGGGTCGTTTGGAACGGTCGATCCGAAGCGATCTCGGAAAAACGTGCCGGACTCCAGAATTGCCAGGGAACCGAACGGCTGATTCTAAGGAACGGTCAACATGCTGAGCCATGTGACCAGAGGCATACCCGGGGCCGCACGGCGGCACTCGGTTGGTACGTCAACGGGGGATCCATGAAGGGCGAACCCGACCCCGTCCAGCAGACGGGTGTGGCCGAGGCCGACTGGCGTGACTCCACGATGCTTTGCGGGCTTATGAGGATAAGTGCCGGAGTCTTGATCGATTACGGCGGCATGGGCAGCGCGCCGCGTGGATTCCTACTGGTTCCGGGCCCGCGCCCCGAGGCGGAGACGGATCGGGTGCCGATGGGCGGGTAGCATCGGGTGGCATTCGACGCTGCCCTGCGGACGCGCCCGCAAACGCGTGATCCCGCCCACGGCTTCCCGCCACTGGATCGATGCGATCCGGTCGGCGATCAAAGCCGCTGACGCGGGCCGCGGACACCCCCGAAGCCGGCTTGAGGAGCACCCGCGCGTGGGACCTGCCCGGCAAATGGCCTGCCGAGAAGTTTCACGCACCACGCTTCGTCGCGTTGCCGGCACTCTCGCCAGCGGCGATCTTCCTCGCCATCGGCTACGAAACCGGCGAATAGCTCGGTTCGTAGCAACCACGCACCGCCGCCGGCTTGCCACGCCGTCGCCGGGGCCGACGCCCGGGCCTTCGTTGAGCGAGTGTGGAGCCCCCCGGAGCAACGGGTAAGGGTTCTGTGCGTCGCCGGGGCTTCAATGCCCCGGCCTTCGTTTGTGGCGTCCTGTCCGGACGTTGGTCGGCCAAGAATCCGAGGCGCATTTCGTGCTGAGACCCCCTTGTGCACGGGAATCCACGTTAACTCAGCTCAGTTCGCAGGCAATCGGAGACGGGATTTTGTTGCGCCTAGCGGCGCTACTCTGTACTCTCAATACTGTTCGCAACGGACCTGATATTCGACCCAGGAGTTCCTGATGCCCCAGTTGATCGATCTCGAAGCCCTTCTCGCCGCTTGCTCGGACGACTCGTTCGAAGACGGCATCCGTATCGATACGGATCTCGAAGCCCTATCTGGTGCGGGGGGACCGGTGAAACCCGCCGTGTACGACGGCGGCAAGTATCAGGAGGATCGTCGCTGGGCTGGGCCCGGCGATGAGAAGCCTACGCCCATAATCGTCATCGACAACGTTCCCTCCCAGGCGAACCGCCTGGAAGAGGCGGTTCGGCGCAATCGCGCTTCCGCGCCCGTCCCCGAATTCGTGCTCGACCTGTCCGACATGACCAGCCTCCCCGCCCACCTGCCCCGGCGGATTTCGAGCCTGCAGTTTCCGCATCGCAACGCCGACGCTTACCTCCGCGACGCGCAGCTCGATGGCGTGGACTTCGCCAAGACGGAGCTTGGTATGAACATCCTCGGGGCCACTCCAGAGGCATGTGGCCCTCTAATGGCCTGGTTTCCGCAGGCCCTGCTGTATGGGTTCTGGCAATCGCACCTCGGCAAGAAGCGGCACAATACCAAGCATGCGCGGGCTTGGGTGTCGGAAATCATCGGCTGGCGACCCGCCTCCAACGAGACGAGAGTCTTCGGGTTGAAGGGCGATCCCCTGAACCTCAACACCGACGAGGCCCTGACCTCGAATCCCGACGACCGCCTCAAGTGGGAGATCGGTACAGCCAAGACAGCCAGCGTTGAGGGGGGGAAGAAGGACAAGCTCTCGGAGATCGGGCACGGCCAGGTCCCGTTCATGGGAGACGAGGCCACGGCTGCTGCGGTATCGTTCGCGCGGGTCACTCAGCGAGCGACGGTGTCTTTCGCACAACTCAGGCGAATCGGCCTTGGGCCGGATCATTCGAGCGAGGCCGACACGGCGGCCCGCGCCCTACTGGTTGCCCTCGGACTGCACGGCCATGTACTCGCTTTCGGTCGAGGCTTCGCTCTGCGATCGGGCGCCGAGCTGCGGCCGACGAAGACTGTGACCACATGGCTCGGAGCAGGTGGTGACGCCGAACGCGGCCTGGGTGGCGCGACCGATACGGAAACCCTGCTGCGGGCCGCCATGAACCGGGCAAGATCGGCGGGTGTGCCTCTCGACGGCTGGGACAGCCCGGCCCGGCGACTCACGCCTCGCGAGAACCTCCGCAAGGCGATCCTTGCGACATGGCCGGAGCTCGACGGCTGATGCTGGCGATATCGGTCGAACTCTTGCACGGCACCTTCAGGGCAGATCCCGATGGCACCGCGAACACCGGCGCCCTGACCAGAGGCGAATGGCCTCCCGCTCCCTCACGGTTGCTTGCCGCGATGATCGCCGCCGATGGTACGCGAGACAAATGCCGGGTGACCGACGGGTCCGAACTCGAATGGTTCGAGCAGCTTCCACCGCCGGTCATCCATGCGCACTCAAGGCCGTTGCACCAGGCCCTTCACCCACGCTACGTCGTTCTGCAGACGGCGAGCGCCGCCAAGTCCGCGCACTTGGAGTACATCGGACGCAAGGGGATCAAGATCCGCCCCGGCGTCCGCATCACGCCGCGTCATCCCCACATCGTCTACTCGTGGGACATCGACGCGCCGACTGCCCGGGTCGAGGCCCTCCGTCGGCGGGCCGCTCGCATCGGATATCTGGGAGCTGCGGATTCTCCTGTTCGCGTCCGAGTGAGCAACCAACTACCTGAGTCGACCGCATCCGAGGATGCCTACGTGCCGGACCCGGGTGGAGCAGTGAACATCCGCGTTCCCCAACGAGGCGACGTCCGCCTCTTTGATCGGATGTACGATGCCTGGGTCCAGCACGGAGCCGCTGTCGCCCGAGCGCAGTTCCCGGCCCTCAACCATGAGACCACGTATCGCTCGCCGGAAGCCACTCCCCGCGTCGACCGCGGCGCCGTTGTGGCGTGGCTCCGCCTGGAGACGGCCGTGTCCGGACGTCGCGTTTCAACGGTCACGGATCTCTTTAAGCAGGCGGTTCTTCGGAAACACCAAGAGATTCATGGCGAACCTCCGCCGGTTCTTCACGGGCACGGGTTCACCGGCAGGGGCTACGACCTGGCTCGCTTCCTCGCTTTGCCTGATGCGGGGCACCCGCGATCGCGAGGACGGATTCATGGCCTCGCGCTCTGGCTGCCTCCGGGGTGCACTCCCGTATTGCAGGCGCGCGCTCGCGACGCCGCGCTCGAAGTGCGACGCCTCTTCGGCGGCGGCCTGGACATGGGGGTGGCCCCCCATGACGGGGAGCCAAGGCCGCTTGCGGCCACCCCACAGCGATGGGAGCGCGAGTCGCGTCATTGGGTGACTGTCTTTCCAGCGGTGCACGAGCGCCGCGGTCCGGTCGCCCTCGAGGAGGTGGCTCGATGGTGCGCGCACGCCGGACTTCCGTCCCCGGTAGCGTTTCGTTCGGCGCGCTCTCCCTTGGTCCCGGGCGGGGTCGATCTTTCTCCCGCCGAGTTGAACCGCCCGGGGAGACCAAGACTACCCTACTCGCATGTTGAACTGTGGTTCGAGGAGCCCGTCATCGGCCCCGTGGTAATCGGCGCCGCGCGCCAGCGCGGGCTGGGGCTCTGCGTCGAGGCCCGGCAGATAGGGGGGGCGAATGGATGAACTTTCGTCCTTCGAGAAAATGCCGAAGTTCGACGCCTTCTATTCCGCGATCAACCGAAGATCTCCGTTCCCCTGGCAGTCGCGGCTCGCGGCGCAGGTAGCCAAGAAGGAAGCCTGGCCCCGCGAGGTTGGTGTGCCCACCGGCCTCGGAAAGACCGCCTGTCTCGAAATTGCGATCTGGTGGCTCGCCTCGCAGGCTGATCGCGCCGGCACCAAACGGACGGCTCCGACTCGGATTTGGTGGCTCGTCAACCGGCGCTTGCTAGTCGACTCGACCTACGATCACGCTAGGAAGATCAGGCGTGCGCTCCGCAATCCAGGAGAGGACGACATCACCGGCCAATCCGCAGCTGTCCTGCGTACCGTGGCCGAGCGGCTGCGCTCGCTGGCCTCGAGCCCAGAGGCCGAACCTCTCGAGGTCATCCGGCTCCGGGGGGGCGTTGCCTCGCATCGTCCCGGCGACCCGTCGCGGCCGACCGTGCTACTCTCCACCCTTCCGATGTATGGATCCCGTCTGCTCTTTCGCGGCTACGGATCGAGCCGGTCCATGCGTCCGGTCGACGCGGCTCTGGCCGGAACCGACAGCCTCGTCCTCGTAGACGAAGCCCACTTGGCCCGCCACCTGACGAGGTTGCTGCCTACGCTCACAGAGTGTACGGCGGAGGCGCAACAGATTCTCGGAGGGCTCCGCTCGCGGCCGCAGATCGTGGCGCTAACCGCCACCGGTGATGCCTCCGCAGAGGATCGGTTCGACCTCGACAAAGAAGATGAAGCGAACTCGATCGTGCGTACGCGGCTCGAAGCCGACAAGCTGCTTGAACTCTGGACGGAGTCAGGCGATGCCGGGCTGCGGCTCGCGGAGGCGGCGCGGCATCTACTGAGGCCTCCGACCAAGCCGGCGGCGTGCCTGGTGTTCGCCAACACACCCGCAACGGCCAGATCCGTTTTTTGGCATCTTCAGACAATGTTTCCGAGGCGGGAGGCCACGCTCCTTCTGCTAACCGGTCGCACACGCGAACGCGAGGCAGAGCGCACAAGGGAACGGATACTGGACCCCGTCGAGGGCATGCCGGCGACGCCCGATCACAGGGTCGACCGGAAGCAGCACCTGATCGTAGTCGCCACGCAGACGCTGGAGGTTGGGGCTGACATCGATGCGGAGTACCTCGTCACCGAGACCTGCGGCGTCCGCGCCCTGACCCAGCGGCTGGGCCGCTTGAACCGGCTTGGACATTTCCCGAATGCTCGCGCTGTGTACGTGCATCTGCCAGCACCGCGGAGGAAAGGTCAGAAGGCTGGCGATCCCGACCAGTGGCCTGTCTACGGCCACGAGCCGGCCACGGTGCTCCGTAGACTGCAGGCTGAGCTTGATCAAACGGCGGCGACGGTCTCACTCTCTCCCCGCCATATCTCAGGGATCCTCGGAGAGCCTGGAGACCATCCCGGACGGGCGCCGGAGCTCATGCCTGGCCTGCTGTGGGAATGGGTGAAGACGACGACCCCGCCTGAAGACGAAGCGCCTGTGGAGCCCTATTTTTCCGGCATTTCCGATGGAAGTAGCTATGCGGTGTCGCTGATGTGGCGCGCGCACGTTCCCGAGGAGGGAGAGCGCCTCTGGCCGCGCGCCACCGACATCGAGGCGGTCGATGTTCCGATCGCGGACTTCCGGCGGGCGCTGGACGAAGACGAAGAGATTCGAAGAATCGGGCCGGACGGCGTCACCATCGAACCGATCTCCGGAGAGGAGCTGCGTCCAGGTGACACCGTCGTGCTGCCGTCCGACCGCGGCCTTCTGGACGCGTTCGGATGGAACCCCGACTCCGTCCTTCCGGTGTTCGACGTCTCGGTCGCAACCCGTGGCCTGCCCTTGAATCCCGACGCGATCAAGCGGCTTTGCGGTGTCGCCGCAGGTGAACTGATCAACAAGGCGCTGGGCAAACGCCACGACCATGAAGATTCTGACGAGGCCGAGCAGGCAGAGGCGATCGCGGAACTCCTTGAGAGACTCCGTGGGGCCACTCCCAACGGCTGGAACAAGTCCGAATGGGACGCCATGGTGTCCGACCTGAAGCCGGAGGTCGTCAGCGCGAAGAGCGAAGTCTCGCGGCTGCCCCTCAATTGGCCCATTCTGGAAGAGCCGCGCATCGATGAGCTGGACGAGACATCCCTGTCCCTGGCTGACACCGCGCGGGATCTGGACCTTCACGGGAGGGCCGTCGGAGCGAGGTCCCGCACCATCGCGGAGCGCATGGGGATCCGCTCCGACTTGATCGACATGGTGGAGCGGGCCGGTCGGCTGCACGACGTCGGGAAGGCGGACAGGCGCTTTCAGCGCTGGCTCAATCCGACCGGCGACGGCAGTACCACGCCAGTTGCCAAGTCCGATATGCCCAGGAGTCGGTGGAGCACCGCGCGAATCGCAGCGGGATGGCCCCGGGGCGGCCGGCACGAAGACCTATCTGCGCGCCTCGTGCGCCACTGGATGGTGACCGGTCGGGACCACCTGGACCCCTCCCATGCCGACCTCCTCATCCACCTTATCATCAGCCACCACGGCAGCGGCCGACCGATCGTGCCGCCGGCCATCGACGAGAGTACCGCGACCGTGTCTTCGAGCATCGAGGGTTTTCCCGCGGAAGCCTCTGCCGACCTTTCGATCGTCGATTGGAACCAGCCGAGCCGGTTTCGGCGACTCAACGACAGGTTTGGACCGTGGGGGCTGGCACTCCTGGAAACCATCGTTCGGCAGGCGGACCACTCGGTCTCGGCGGGTGCGCGCATACACGAACTGGAGGATCTCTAATGGCGGAAGTCGTTTGCCCGGGGCTGCCCGCGTCGTGGATAAACGCCTGGCTGGCGGCCATCGGTGCCACGGTGCTCGATCCCAGGCTCCGGCTCCACTGGACGCAGGGCGGTACCCGGCGGGCCGTTCTCTCCGCCCGGGAAGGCGACCCGGTAGCCCTACTGACCGAATCCTGGCCAACCCGCCAACTGCTGGAAGACATGCCGGTCTCGGTGGCCTGGGGTGAAACGCCGGCAGTGCAGCGGAGAGTGTCCGCCGCCGCTTTCGCTGCGCGGGTTCGGGCTGCGCGCGGGCACCGGCACGCATGGACCCTATCCTCCACGATGACGGATCTTCACGTAGACTCGAACGGGGAGGTGGCGCATGCACCGTTCGATCCCGCAGGCCCCGGAACCATCAAGTGGCTGCACCACCGACTGATGAAGGTCCATCGTGAAGTCGAACCGACCGAGGAACGCCTGTTGGAGTCACTCAATGGCACCGCGGCCAGGATCAAGGACAACGGTTTGGGTTTCGACCTCACCCGGATGGGCTCGCAGTCGGATGATTCCGGGAAATTCGGGAAGTGGGTCGATCCGGTGGTCGAAGTGCTTGCATTCTTCGGCCTCGCTCTACTTCCGGTACGCGGCAGCGGCACGGATGCAAGCCTGTCGAAGGCCTCTCGGCCATCCGCCATTCAGCGAGGGTGGAACCGGCCGCGGAACCGCCGAAGAGAGCTATGGTTCATCTGGCCGGCGTGGACTCCCCCCCTTGATCATGCCGGCATCGACGCGCTCCTCGACATCTGGAATACAGGCAGGAAGAACTGGCCGAGAGTCGGTGTGCATGCCGCGTGGCGAAGTGTGAGGTACGCACCCAAGGCCTCCGCGGACACCACGAGGGGGTTCGGAGCGGAACCACTTTGACGGCAGGTCCCGTAGTCTCCATCTCGGCGATCGAGCACTACGGATATTGTCCAAGACAGTGCGCTCTCATCCACGGCGACGGCGTGTGGACCGACAACGCCCACACCGTGCGGGGCTCCCGGGCGCATCGTCGGGTAGATGCCGGGCAGCATCGCACGGAACGAGGAAAGTACGTGCTACGCGCGATTCCTTTGTGGTCGGAAGCGCTGGGCCTGTCGGGGCGGGCCGACGCGGTCGAGATCGAGGGTGACTCGGTCCGTCCCGTCGAGTACAAGTCGGGCGTGCCACACGGTTCGGCTGCCAACCTGCAGCTCTGTGCACAGGCGTTGTGCCTCGAAGAGATGCTCGGCGTCGAGATACCGGAAGGGTATGTCTGGTATGGTGGGCCGAGGCGGCGGGTCCACGTCGCCCTCACGCCCATATTGCGGAACGAGGTTCGAACTGTCATCCGGAAAATACGTGCTCAGTTGGTAGCCGGCCGGCTTCCAAAGGCTCCGAACGATGACCGCTGCGGTGAGTGCCAGCTCGCACCGCACTGCCTCCCCGAACTGACGAGTGCTCCGCGAAGGGTAGGTCGATACCTGGCCGAAACGGTATTCAAATGCGATACCTGAACACTGTTTACGTTCGTAACCATCGCGCGCGGGTCCGGCACCGCCGCGGCTCGTTGCTGGTGACGTCCCCGGACGGCAGCCAGCGCGTGCCGCTCGAAGCTGTTGACGCACTCGTGATGCTCGGCGGCGGACAGATCACGACCCAGGCGATCGAGGCGTGCGTTCGGCGAGGTGTGCGCGTCTCAGCGCTGCGGAGTAACGGTGCGGTCCGCTTCGTCGTTGGCCACGCCACAGGAGGTAACGTCCACCTGCGGACCGCTCTGTATGGCGCGGTGACGGATCACCACCATTCTCTGGCGTTGTCGAAGGCGATCGTGGCCGCCAAACTCCAGAACAGCCGGAAGGTGGTCGGACGCTGGGCCCGGGACGAGAAGGATACCTCTGTCGCAGAAGGCCTCGCGTCTCGCTCCACCCAGATCCGGGCGCGGGTGCCCCGACTCGTTGACGCCAATAGCGGGAACCGTATTCGAGGCATCGAGGGGGATGCCGCGAGAATCTACTTTGGCGGTGTACGGCAGGTTGTCTCGAAGTGCGGATTCCAGTTCTCGGCGAGGACTCGGCGTCCGCCCCGCGATCCAGTCAACGCCATGCTCGGCTTCTGTTACGGCTTACTAGTTACGGAGCTGATCGGAGCCATCGAGAGCGTCGGACTGGACTATCAGATGGGCTTCTTCCACCGGCCACGTTCCGGGAGACCGTCGCTCGCTCTTGACCTTGCCGAGGAGCTTCGGCCACTTACGGATCGTTTCGTTGTATCGCTGCTCCGGCGTCGCCAGATTGAGGCGGACGGCTTCGTGGAGACGCCCGGGGGTGGCGTCTATCTCAGCGACGATGGGAGGATACGCCTCCTCAAGGCTTGGGAGCGCCATAAGGAAGCCGAGATGCCCCATGCCATCCTCGACCGAAACATCGGACGCTGGGCGCTTCCATCGGTTCAAGCCACGCTCCTGGCGCGCCATCTGCGGGGCGATCTGCCGGCATACCCGCCGTTTGTCATGTCTTGATGCATGGATGTCCTGATCACGTACGACATCGCCGATACTCAAGGCGAGGGAGCGAACCGACTCAGGCGAATCGCTCAGGTCTGCGAGAAGTATGGAAGCCGAGTGCAGTTCTCGGTCTTCGAGTGTCGGCTTTCTCCTCCTCGGCTGGCTCGCTTGATCGGCGAAGTCGAGGACGTCATCGATCACGACATCGATTCCGTGATCGTGTATCGCTTCTCGGGAGGGATCGAAGACGCCCGTCGTCGGTTCGGACGCTCAGGGGCCCATGAACTGGGGCAGCCTTGGGTGCTCTGATCGATCTGCGAACCTCCGGTGATTCGCCCGAACTTGTCGGGGTGCACCTTCATCGCGCACGATTCCCAACACTTAGGGTGAAATCACCCCGATGAAACGGCCATATGCCACCCACAGCCCGGTTTCTCAGCCTCCCAGACCTCGAGAAGCGCGACATCTTCCGCAGTTTCAGTCCTTCTGCAACATTTAGCAGTGTCGCTGGGGCTGACGCCCCGGCCTTCGTTGAGCGCTTCACCTCGTCCAGGTCGTCTAGAGCAGCACCATCGCGGGTGTCGCTGGGGCTGACGCCCCGGCCTTCGTTGAGCGGTCCGCGCGATGATCGACGAGACGGCCGCGGGCTCGACGTGTCGCTGGGGCTGACGCCCCGGCCTTCGTTGAGCGAGGCCCGGCCCCTCGACTCGCACGGGATCGCGCGGGTGTCGCTGGGGCTGACGCCCCGGCCTTCGTTGAGCGCTGCGTCGAATCCCCGAGCGCCTCGTCCGACAGCGTGAGTGTCGCTGGGGCTGACGCCCCGGCCTTCGTTGAGCGTCGTATCCGACACCGGTCTTCTCAACCTGCTTCATCATGTGTCGCTGGGGCTGACGCCCCGGCCTTCGTTGAGCGAATGCGGCGTCTCGCGAGCTCAAGAGCGGGACCGTCCGGTGTCGCTGGGGCTGACGCCCCGGCCTTCGTTGAGCGATCACAGCCCACCCTCCGCCTTGATCGCGTTTCTCACGTGTGTCGCTGGGGCTGACGCCCCGGCCTTCGTTGAGCGATGGACATCGCGGTCCAGCGCGTGGCGGACCTCCGGGCGTGTCGCTGGGGCTGACGCCCCGGCCTTCGTTGAGCGCCACGGTCAGGCGAACCTCTTCCGCGGGCCGGACTCGGGGGTGTCGCTGGGGCTGACGCCCCGGCCTTCGTTGAGCGCGGCCGGCGTGGTACGGCACGCGGCGCGGGTCGAAGGGTGTCGCTGGGGCTGACGCCCCGGCCTTCGTTGAGCGTCGCGTCCACGATGCCGCGGCGATCCGGAAGGCGAAGAGGTGTCGCTGGGGCTGACGCCCCGGCCTTCGTTGAGCGCCCAGTGCGGGCGGTTGTCTTTGATCCAGTCCTTGGGTGTCGCTGGGGCTGACGCCCCGGCCTTCGTTGAGCGGCTCCATCCGGTGCGGTGACGGCGGAAGTTCACATGTGTCGCTGGGGCTGACGCCCCGGCCTTCGTTGAGCGCCGCTTGCGCGTGTACAGCTTCGACCTGGCGGATGCGGTGTCGCTGGGGCTGACGCCCCGGCCTTCGTTGAGCGTCCAAGTCACCTTCCAGGACCGGGGTTGCGTGCGCCCGAGTGTCGCTGGGGCTGACGCCCCGGCCTTCGTTGAGCGGTGCCGGGATCCGTCGTACAGACCGACTGGCGGGGCACGGGTGTCGCTGGGGCTGACGCCCCGGCCTTCGTTGAGCGGAGGAGGCCCGAAGCGCGCTGGCGCGGTGCGTCGAGGGTGTCGCTGGGGCTGACGCCCCGGCCTTCGTTGAGCGCTCGAGCCGGCTGTCCGGAAGGTCGACGGGATCGCGCGCGGTGTCGCTGGGGCTGACGCCCCGGCCTTCGTTGAGCGTCGTACGCGGTACCGCTAATGCGCCGACACAAGAGGTGTCGCTGGGGCTGACGCCCCGGCCTTCGTTGAGCGGTCTACGTCTTCACCGACTGGCGGATGTGGGTGAACCGTGTCGCTGGGGCTGACGCCCCGGCCTTCGTTGAGCGCTCAAAGCCACGGGAGGGACGGAGGAGGCGAAATGACGACCGTGTCGCTGGGGCTGACGCCCCGGCCTTCGTTGAGCGGGACGAGCCCTACTCGTGGGTGGGTTCGACGATCGAGTGTCGCTGGGGCTGACGCCCCGGCCTTCGTTGAGCGGTGGATCGGTCGAGGCCGATCTTCGTATTCGCGAGGATGGTGTCGCTGGGGCTGACGCCCCGGCCTTCGTTGAGCGATAACCGCCAACAACAAGCCCGGCGGGAAAGTGTCCGCGTGTCGCTGGGGCTGACGCCCCGGCCTTCGTTGAGCGCTCCAAAAGGGAGGGCAGTGGAATGGATCGTGCGAAGATGTGTCGCTGGGGCTGACGCCCCGGCCTTCGTTGAGCGGCTTGACCAATAGTGACGGGAACTACCCCGGCAACTCCGGTGTCGCTGGGGCTGACGCCCCGGCCTTCGTTGAGCGGCCTCGTCACCCAATCCTTTGTCCTGGCCCGCCGCACCGAGGTGTCGCTGGGGCTGACGCCCCGGCCTTCGTTGAGCGGTGGAGGCGCTCAGGAACGCCGCCCCGGACGATGGCGAGTGTCGCTGGGGCTGACGCCCCGGCCTTCGTTGAGCGGAGGGGACGGCGCTGGAGGTTGCGGAGCGGCTGGCGAAGTGTCGCTGGGGCTGACGCCCCGGCCTTCGTTGAGCGACGACGCAGATCGGGGTGCTGGTCACCCGGGACACGCGGTGTCGCTGGGGCTGACGCCCCGGCCTTCGTTGAGCGCTGGGGGTCATCCAGGACCTGCAGAACGGGTTCTCGAAGTGTCGCTGGGGCTGACGCCCCGGCCTTCGTTGAGCGCCCTTTCGTGCGTGTCCGCTGTTTCCCGGTCTCGCGAGAGGTGTCGCTGGGGCTGACGCCCCGGCCTTCGTTGAGCGGACTGGGTTTTCGCCACGGCCGACTGGACGGCCCACATGTGTCGCTGGGGCTGACGCCCCGGCCTTCGTTGAGCGCCCGTTGGCAGGGATAGGCTTACGGATTGGATGGCGCAGTGTCGCTGGGGCTGACGCCCCGGCCTTCGTTGAGCGCTGGGCGGCCAGTCGCCGTTCCCGAAATGACCGAACCGACCGGTGTCGCTGGGGCTGACGCCCCGGCCTTCGTTGAGCGTCCCTGGAGAGAGTCCACGCGGGCTGAACGGTTCACGGGTGTCGCTGGGGCTGACGCCCCGGCCTTCGTTGAGCGTCTTCATGGAGCGCGCCATGTCGCCCGACGGCCTGCCACGTGTCGCTGGGGCTGACGCCCCGGCCTTCGTTGAGCGCTGATCGCCCGACTGCTCCGGCAGTCGCTTGAGCCGGTGTCGCTGGGGCTGACGCCCCGGCCTTCGTTGAGCGATCTCGACCTGATCGACGTCCTCCATCTGGGAGCGCGTGTGTCGCTGGGGCTGACGCCCCGGCCTTCGTTGAGCGCCCAGTCACTGTGACGAGCGTGTACCGGAGCCTCGAGAAAGTGTCGCTGGGGCTGACGCCCCGGCCTTCGTTGAGCGCCATGTAACACCATTGCCAAACCGAAGAAACCGCCCGTGTCGCTGGGGCTGACGCCCCGGCCTTCGTTGAGCGGGGTTCGCCTACCGAGTTCTTGACGCTCAGTGGGTGCGAGGTGTCGCTGGGGCTGACGCCCCGGCCTTCGTTGAGCGGCGCGGGAGAAGCGTCCGAACGATTCCGTCTTCCGCCAGTGTCGCTGGGGCTGACGCCCCGGCCTTCGTTGAGCGGCTGGCTTGCGACGATGATGTCGATGGACTGGACGCCCGTGTCGCTGGGGCTGACGCCCCGGCCTTCGTTGAGCGACCTCCGGTGTTCCGGGGGCGGGGCGTACGGACGCGGGTGTCGCTGGGGCTGACGCCCCGGCCTTCGTTGAGCGGGTTTGGGCGATCCCTCATCGCCGCACGCGTTGGCGCAGGTGTCGCTGGGGCTGACGCCCCGGCCTTCGTTGAGCGAAGTCGAAAATCAAGGAATTCGCGGACGCGTGTCTGGTGTCGCTGGGGCTGACGCCCCGGCCTTCGTTGAGCGACCTATCCCGGCCTCCTCGCGGTCGCGTGGATCGAAGTGTCGCTGGGGCTGACGCCCCGGCCTTCGTCGAGCGGATCGGAGCGCCCGTGACCGGCTACGGGACGCCGTATATGTGTCGCTGGGGCTGACGCCTCGGCCTTCGTTGAGCGTCATCATTCACGGCGCTATCTGAGGCAAAAAGGTAGAGTGTCGCCGGGTCGCCCAACGCCCACACGCTGCGCGTGAAGCTCCTCAAAATCGGTCTGCGCGGTGCCGTGCAACGCGTCCGCATGTCGGCACGCCCCGCCACGGCTCCCACGCGCAGCCTGTGACAACTCCGGGCGCGAAGAAATTGCATCCGCCACCGTCGCATACTTAGACTTCCAACACCCTGATTCCGGGGATCAACATCCCCGGGAGTACGATTAACCCGTTCCTAGTGTCATGTCACACATCAAACGTCGGATAGAGACGCTTGAGCTTGACACGTGCGTCGTCGGTGGTGAACTGCCAGTCGACCTTGGCTCGGATTCGGTCTCTGGCCGCCTGCCAGGCGGCGACTTCGGCGCGCAGGGTGTCGATGGAGTCGATGCGGCGGTTGAGGCACTGGCGGATCATGACGTTGAGTTCGACCTCGGCGACGTTCAGCCAACTGCCGTGCCTGGGGGTGTGGACGAACTCGAAGCGGTCCCAAAGCGCCTTGGCCTCGGCGGGTTCGAAGGTTTCGTAGAGGGCGCCGGGGCGGTGCGTGTTGAGGTTGTCCATCACCAGCGTGATCCGGGTGGCGCCGGGGTACTGCGCGGCGATGTCCTGCGGGAAGAGGGCCCAGTCGGTCTTCGTTCTGCGCTCGGTCACCTTGGTCCGGCGCCGGCCGGCCAGCGGTTCGGTGGCCATGAACACGTTGCAGGTGCCGAGGCGCCGGTACTCGTAGTCTTCGCGGGCCGGCCGTCCCGGTGCCGGCGGGACGGGCGTGCGCGTCTCGCCGATCAGCTGGCGCGGCGTCTCGTCCATGCACACCACCGGGAAGTTCGCATCGTACGGACGCCGGTAGACGTCGAGCACCCGCTCCATCCCCGCCGCGAAGTCGGCGTTGCGCCGCGGCGGGATCACCCAGCCGATGCGCCGCCAGGGTTTGATGGCGTTTTTTTTAGCACGCGCCGCACCGTCTCGTGCGAGACGCTGTCGATGTAGCCGAGTTCCACCGCGCGGTCCGCCAGCAGGCGCAGCGACCACTGCGCGCGCCCCTCGGGCGGATCGCCGCAGCTGAGCGCGACCAGCCGCGCCTCAAATTCGCCGTCCGCCTTACGAAGGTATTTCGCGCGACGACCCTGCCGGGCCCCAAGCGCCGCTTCCACACCGTCCTCCACGAACCGCTTCCTGACCCGGTCCACCCTGCGCGCGCTGATCCGCAACACCCCGGCGATCTCTCCGCCGGTCGCGCGCCGCTCGTTGAACTCCCCCTCGTCGCAATTGAGCAGAACCAGCGCGTTGACCACCTTCCGCGAACGATGCGACCCCTTGCGCGTGATCGCCGCCAGCGCCTCGCGCTCCCCCGCCTCCAACTCCACCAGATACCGTTTCATGCCAGCCTCCCCGCCATTGTGGACCGGCGGGAAACCTATCAGGATACATGCGACATATCACATGTGACATGACACTAGGAGGATTAGATTCATGTCATCATCCAAGCGCGTGTCGGGCATCGCCGCCATGCTAGCCGCTCTGGTTCTGGCTGTGGTGCCGTCCGCTTCCGCGAGCACGCTGGAGGTAGGACTTGAGGCCGCTCTTCCAGCGGTACGCGCCGACTTTCCCGTTCTCCCCGCTGCGGCGAATGAGCGTGCCGCTGTACCCGTGGGTGCTGCGCTCGACTCGTGTGATGACGAAGCGTGGCGTCTTGGCGTTGCCACGGCGGGCTGCCTCATCGGTGCTGTCGGGTTCTTCAAGGCAGGTAAGACCATCAAGGCAGCCGGTAAAGCGATCAAGAGCGGCGGCAACGTCAAGCAGATCGTCTACGGCGCAGTCGGTGCTTTTTTCTGCACGGACGTGTGGAACAGCTTTTGGGATTGGAGTGACTGCGCGAATGATGCCGGGATGCAAGATATCCTCAACCCCGCCTACGGATATGACCCCCAGATCCTGGACACCCCACCATTGTGACGTTTGACCTCCGGGCGCGGTGCTGCGCAGGGTAGAACCCGGCAGACCGGAAGGAGGTCGACATGGCACGGCGGCGGTACACGCCCAAGCTGAAGGCACAGGTGGTGCTGGAGGTCCTGGGTGGCGAGAAGACGCCCGGGCAGGTGGCCAAGGCGTACGGGGTGCACCCGAACTCGGTACAGCTCTGGAGGCGGCGGTTCGTGGACCGGGCGCCGGAGGTCTTCGCCCGGGAGACGACGGTGAAGGAGTACGAGCGCCGGATCCGGGACCTGGAGCAGCTTCTGGGCAAGAAGGAGGTGGAGATCGCCCTTTTAAAAAACTTCTTGGGCCGGAGCGGCTGAGCGTGGCTGAGAAGGCGGCGCTCGTCTCCGGAACGCATGGGGCGTACGGCCTGGGGCCGTCGCTGCGGGCGGTGGAGCTGGCGCGCTCGACGTGGTACCACCACACGCGGACGAGAGTGCCGTACGCGGAGAAATACGCGCACCTGGAGGCGCCGCTCAAGGCGATCGCCGAGGCGCACCCGGAGTACGGGTACCGGCGAACCGCCGCGGAACTCCGGGAGACGTACGGCCACCGGGTGAACCGGAAGGTCGTGGCGCGGCTGCACCGGCTGTGGGATCTGCCCTTGAGGCGTACGGTTACGCGGCCGAAGCCGAGCGCGGTCCGGCGGGCCATAGACGCGGCGGGGCCGCGCGCGAACCTGTTGTCGGGACGGCCGAAGGCGGAGATGGGGCCGCTGGAGGTCTTCTACACCGACTTCACCGAACTCGTCCACGCCGGCGGGACGAGCAAGGCGTGGCTGATCCCCATCCTCGATCACGCGACGAAGTACGTCGCGGGCTTCGCCGTTGGAGCGTCGGCCGACTCCGGCTTGGCGCTCTCGGCCTGGACGGCGGCGGAGCGGACCCTGGCCCGCCTCCGGCACTCGCTGGACGGGATCATCGTCCACCAGGACCGGGACCCGGTGTTCACCGGCTATGCATGGACCCGCCGGCTGCTGTCGGCGGGCGCGCGGCTCTCCTACGCGCTGCGCGGACCGAGGGACAACCCGGAGATGGAGAGCTTCTTCGGCCGCTTCAAGGTGGAGAACAGGTCTCTGATCCTCGACGCCGGCTCGGTCGAGGAACTCGCGGCCGTCGTCCGCGACCGGATCAACTACTACAATCGGGTACGCCGTCACTCCTCCCTCGGAGACCGGCCACCCATGACCATCATCGAGGACCTCTACCGAGAGGGCTGAGCAGCACAATAAACCCGGAGGTCGGGTGTCCAACTTCTTGGGGTCACTTCATACCTTGGCCTCCTGTCGGATGCGGATGAAGGCGGCGACGAGAATCTTGGCCAAGTTTTCGTGGATATCGGCGATTACCTTCTCGGAGCTCCATGATGGGCTGGGATTGGTGGTACCTATTTCCGATTGCGTTCGTGGTGTTCGTATACATCGTCGCGAATCGGGCAGCGGATTCGCTGACGGATTCGCGAAGCGGGCGTAGGGAATAGGGCGGATCCTAGGAAGAGGAACAGGGTGGTGCGATCCTCCTCAAAGATCTTTCCGAGTGCAGTGCTCTCTCTGCCAACTGGAGCTGTCCCGCTTTCACGGACGGTTGATTTCTGTGGTTGAGCGCCTCCGGCGCTGCTCCCGTCAGTCCCTCTCAGACGCGAAAGAGCGGCTCGGGGTCAGGGCCGTCGCACCCCGCCGGCGCCGGATCCGGAGGTCGCGGCGAAGGCGACGAGGCGGCGCTTCACGGCAGCGTACAAGCTGTCGATCATGGAGAGGGCGGACGCCTGCGAGTCGCCGGGGGAGGGTCGGAGAGCTGCTTCGGCGCGAGGGCTTGTACAGTTCGCGCCTGACGCTCTCATGTTTGTCAAGCGGGCGATGGCGCGGTGAGCACGCGGTAGACTTCGCGTGCCACATAGCGCTTCAGGCAGCGCATGAACTCACGCTTGGACAGCCCCTCCCGGGTGCGCCGCTCGACGTAGTCCCGGGTTCGCTGGTCGGTGCGCATGCGGCACACGACGATCATGTGGAGGGCCGAGTTGTCCTGGCGGTTCCCGCCGCGATTGAGGCGATGGCGCTGCGTCTTCCCGCTCGATGCGGGCAGCGGGCAGGCGCCGCACAGCATCGCGAAGCTCGCATCGGAGCGCAGCCGGCCGGGATTCTCGCCCGCCGCGACCATCAGTTCGCCCGCGCTGGCGACGGCTCACGCCTTCGAGCGCGAGCAGATCGGGAGCGAGCTCCTCGACGAGGGCCAGGACCCTTCGGGCGAGGGACTTCAGCGACAGCCTAGTGGCCACCGCCGGGTCCCGGCATCGCGTGGCGTCCGGCCTCCAAGCCGCACAGACGGCAGTCGTCGTCCGCACTCGTCTCCGATGTCTCGACGCCACCAAGGCGGGCGACCCGCCGGTCCAGGGGCGCGCGGCACTGATTGCCCGTCTCGTCGCGCTCAGATTTGCGCCGCCTCCATGATCGCGGCCACATAGTCATCCAGCCGGGCCATGACCTCGATCGTGTCCGCCTGGCTCTCCGCGTTCGCGAACTCCTTGGCCAGACCGAGCAGTAGGCGGCGAACCGCAACCGGGTCGCCCGCCTCCATCGGCGGCGCATCCGCAGCGTTGGGCTCCTCAGCCGTTGGGACCTCCGGTTCCGGTGGCGTCTCGGGCTTGGGAGCGGCGGCCCTTGCCAGCCGCGCCTTCACCTGGAGGGGGTACTTTGCGTGGAACTGTCGGGCCGAGAGTTCCGCGACGGAGGGGTCGATCTCGCGGGCACCGGCGAATAGGTCCGCGTTCGAGACATCGGGGTCCACTTCGAGCGTCCGCTCCACAAACTGCTTGACGGCGGCGCCGGATGCCGCGGGCGCGGGGTCGGGCTCCGGGTTCGCCTTCGGTTGCCGTGCGGGCCGCTCTTGCGGCGCGATCCGCCGGGTCGCCGACAGCCGATACTTGGCGTGAAACTGTTGCAGCGTGAGTTCCCCGACCGACTCGTCGATCTCACGGGCACCGGCGAACAAGGCGGCGTTCTTCACGCCGGAGTCCGCCTTCAGTTCGCATTCCACGTACTGCAAGACGGCATCATGCAAGCTGCCCATGTCCGTTACCCTTTCCTGTGGCAAGTCCGCGCCCGGCGGAGGCGGACGAGCCGGGAGTCGCTCAATTGTGCTCAGTTTGAGAATACTCGACGAGTGGTCGGGCAGGGTCAATGTTCGCTGGCGTTTGCGAGAGGCTCCACCCGTCACCTGAGTAGCGCCGGTGATCAAGGGGTAGATCTCGCCCGCCGTCCGAGGAATCGCCGACATCAGCCGAAGCGCGCCGGACGCGCCGTAGGCACGGCGGCGCTCAAACCAGCCTTCCTGCAAGGATTATTTCGAGGGGAGCGACCCCAGCAGGGGGCGGGGACGAGCGCGTGAAAACGCGCACGGCCCCGCGCCCGAAACGGGCACCTGTGCCCCTGGGGTCGCTCCCCTCCACGCCCAAAGCGGCTCCTGCGCCACGGCCGACCGTGCAGCGACGCCGCAAGACGTTGCCGCGTCAGCGGATATGCGAGCCGATCGGTGCGCATCACCGGAGCGTCAGAATGTGCATCGACCCCCGTTGTCTCTTGCACACCTCCGGTACGGCCCAGGACCTCAGGCCTCCCACCAGAATCGAGCCCCCGCGAGCCGAACCGTCCGCCATGTGGCGACGCGTTCCGTCAGCCCCCGGCCCGCACGCCTGCGCGCGCGCTTCTCAAGAGCGACGGCGTGCTTCAATGCCGGCTGCAATCCACCGTACTCGTCGAGGACCCGGACATCCCCCCCGAGGATGGCCTGCTCGATCTGGGCGAGCTCGCGCCGGGTCTCCTCGTCGATTTCAGAGGGACGGGGATACCGTGCCCAGTTGGCGAGCACCCGGCCCGCCCGGTGGTCCTCCTGCCATCTCCGGGCGACCGCCACCACTTCGATCTTGTGGCCCAGGTCCCATAGCGCCTTCCAGAGATCGCCGTGCGCCGCGCCCCACGAACGGAGCGCCGTCGCGGTCTCGTGGCCCGGCTCGGCGTAGACGAAGACCGCGCGCTCCGTGTCCAGCGCGATGGGCAGCCGAAGCGGGAAAAAGCGCCGGAGCCCCCCGAGCGCGCCACGGTAGACGCGTTGGGGAAGAAGCCCCCGCTCGATCCCGAGCGCTTCGAAGGCGGCGACCTTCTCGGCCTCGGTCGGCAGCCACGGCACGCCGGGATGTTCGAGCACGTAGTCGAGCGCGAGCAAGCGGCGCATCAGCACTTCCCCGGACGTGATCCGGCGACGGCGGCGGTCCCCCGTGCCGAGCGCCTTGTAGATCGCGCGTCCGTGGCTCCGGCAGATCCGACCGATGCCCTTGATGCCCGGCGGTTTCTCCTCGACGGCCACGCCTTGGGCGACGAGCTTGCGGACGGCGCGGCCAACCTTCTCGTGGTGGCACCCGAGGAAGCTCGTCCACTGCGCCCGGGTGAACACCCCGCCGTGGAAGCAGGCCAGGGCGATCCACTCGGCGCGCCGACCCGCCCAGCCAAGAGGCTCCAGCGCCTTCGCGCGTTCGCTCAGATCGGCGACCGCTCCGCTCGCCGCCGGATTGAACTGCCACTTCGGCCTCTCCATGCCCGAAACGGTGTGGAAACGTTCGCGGGCAAGTCAACCCGAAGGAAGCGTCACAATGTCTCGCGAAGTCTCCGGATGTCTCGGAATGTATCCGGGCCATCGGTCACGGCCCCCAGCGGCTTTTCCAATGCCGCCTGCCGGTCCTCCCCCCGGTGCCCACGGCCTCAGGAGAAGAACCCGCGCACCGACCGCAGGACCTCCTCCATCTTCCCGGTCCTGAGAGCGCCAATCCGCTTGACGACGAGCACCGAGTGCATCGTGAACAGCTTGGTCGCCTTCACCATCGATGCCTTGGGGAGCCCACCCTCGGCGAAGTCGGCGCGCCGGAGATGCACCGCGTTCGGGTCACCACCCGTGATGTGCGAGGTGATGGCTGCCAGCACGAGGTCCCGCTCGGCGGCGTTGAAGGCATCCGGGGAAAGGACCAGCGCGGGCCGTCTCTTGGATGAAGTGAGATCGGTGAAGGGGAACGAAACGAGAACGATATCGCCCTGCCTATAGGCTATCGTAGACTGCATCCTCCTCGTTTTCCCAGAACTCGAAGCTGCGCTCCGAACCCTTCAACCACGGAACGTCCGCCGCAAGCCGTTTCAACTCGCTCTCGGAGAAGACTTGGTAGACCTCGCCGGGTGCCGGGCTCTCCACCTCCTCCAGGGGCGCGAACACCCCGTCCCTGTATTCAGCCTTGATGCTCATGGTTCATTGACTCTACCGGATAACCGGCGCGGGCGCTACTTCGCGCCGGATCGCGAGAGAGTGCGGCATGAGGGAGCGACACGCCAAGTCGCCACGCCTTCGCATGGCCACTAGTGTCATGTCACACATCATACGTCGGATAGAGGCGCTTGAGCTTGATGCGGGCGTCGTCCGTGGTGAACTGCCAGTCGACCTTGGCTCGGATCCGGTCCCTGGCCGCCTGCCAAGCGGCGACTTCGGCGCGCAGGGTGTCGGTGGAGTCGATGCGGCGGTTGAGGCACTGGCGGATCATGACGTTGAGTTCGACCTCGGCGACGTTCAGCCAGCTGCCGTGCTTGGGAGTGTAGACGAACTCGAAGCGATCCCAAAGCGCCTTGGCCTCTGCGGGTTCGAAGGTCTCGTAGAGCGCGCCGGGGCGGTGCGTGTTGAGGTTGTCCATCACCAAGGTGATCCGGGTGGCGCCGGGGTACTGCGCGGCGATGTCGCGCAGAAAGCGGGCCCAGTCGGTCTTGGTTCTGCGCTCGGTCACCTTGGTGTTGCGCCGGCCGGCCAGCGGCTCGGTGGCCATGAACACGTTGCAGGTTCCGAGGCGCCGGTACTCGTAGTCCTCGCGCGCCGCCCGTCCCGGTGCCGCAGGGACGGGCGTGCGCGTCTCGCCGATCAGCTGGCGCGGCGTCTCGTCCATGCACACGACGGGGAAGTTCGGATCGTACGGACGCCGGTAGATGTCGAGCACCCGCTCCATCCCGGCCGCGAAGTCGGCGTTGCGCCGCGGCGGGATCACCCAGCCGACGCGCCGCCAGGGTTTGATGGCGTTTTTTCTAGCACCCGCCGCACCGTCTCGTGCGAAACGCTGTCGATGTAGCCGAGCTCCACCGCCTTGTCCGCCAGCAGGCGCAGCGACCACTGAGCGCGCCCCTCGGGCGGATCGCCGCAGCTGAGCGCGACGAGGCGCGCCTCGAATTCGCCGTCCGCCTTGCGAAGATACTTCGCGCGACGACCCTGCCGAGCCCCGAGCGCCGCCTCCAGACCGTCCTCCACAAACCGCTTCCTGACCCGGTCCACCCTGCGCGCGCTGATCCGCAACACCCCGGCGATCTCCCTGCCGGTCGTCCGCCGATCGTTGAACTCGCCCTCGTCGCAATTGAGCAGAACCAGCGCGTTGACCACCCTCTGGGAACGATGCGACCCCTTGCGCGTGATCGCCCCCAACGCCTCGCGCTCCCCCGCCTCCAACTCCACCAGATACCGTTTCATGCCAGCCTCCCCGCCATTGTGGACTGGCATGAAACCTAACACGATCCTTACGACATATCACGTGTGACATGACACTAGTTTGATTCCGCTTCTCCGCCCTCCGCCGACCCGGAACCGCATCTCTCACATGCTCAACCACCTCGAACCTCGCCGCGTCACCGTCGGAGACCGCCGGGCCAAGCTCTATCTCGGACGCGGCCCGCTCGCGCTCGAAGTCGTCGTGGTCGCGTTGGACGGGCGGCCCCGGATCGCGGATCTCAGGGCGATGTTCCGGGCGCCGCGCCGCGCCGGTGCTGATCGTGGCGCCTTGGGGCGCGGGACGGGCGGCGGTGTGCGGCCCGACCGAGCACAACCCGGTGGAGCAGCGGGACCTGCCGGTCGAGCAAGTCGAGGCCGTATGCGGCAAGGCACTGGAGGCAGCCGGACCGCACACCGCGATCCGGCTTCTTCATCGGCTGCTTCCCCGCGCTGGACGCGCCGATCCCAGGCCTCCGCAACGACGGCCTCTACACAAGGCCGGGGTGTGAACCCCGGCGACACGCGCCGTCACTCCCTGCAATCCCACATGCGAGTCGAGCACCTGAACAAACGTGATCAAAGCCGCTTAACGCGGTGGCTCGGTGAGGCAAGTCGCTCACCCAGAGTTGGCTGGGTGTGCATCTTCGTCGTCGCCGTCTTGAAGCGTCTCTTGGTCGCGCCCTCGATCCCCAAGCCCCTCATCAGCCGCCCCGCGCGCCTCTGGCCCCACCCGCCCTCGGCCCCGAGCGCCGCGTGGACCCGCGGACCGCCGTACGTCTCGCCACTTCCGGTCCAGATCGACCCGACCCGCGCGTCGATCTCCGCGTCCCGTCGCGCGGGTGCCGAGGGAGGACGCTTGAGCCAGTCGTAGTAGCCGCTGGAGGAGGAGATCCAGCACCCGGCACATGGCCCGAAGCGGAAACTCGGCCCGGTGCGTCTTCATGAACGCGTACCCCCGTTGGGGATCGGTCCGCTCTCCCGCGCGAACCAGGCTGCCGACTTTTCTTAGGATGTCACGCTCCATCCGGAGCCGCTTGTTCTCCCGCTTCAGGCGCGACATCTCTCGCCGCGTCTCGGCCGTCAGACCGTCGCTCCGCTCCCCCTCGTCCAGCTCCGCCTGTCTGACCCAGTCCGGATCGTCTGCTCCGAGGGCTCGAACTCCCGAGCCAGCGACCCCGGGCTACGACCCCCGCGCAAGCTCGACAAGCCGTTCCCGGTACTCCGGCGGGTACCGCCCCGCTCTTGCCGCCACGACACACCTCCTTGGTTGGCCCAATGGAGACGTGTCCATGAAGACGGGGCAACTCCAACATACGAAAGTACTTGGCCCAACTGCCACCAACTCGGTCCTGAATCCCGCTTGCCCACCTGGGGGCGTCCACATTACGAACGGTTACCGGCGAAACGCGGAACCTGCCGGTTAACGAACCGATCGGTGCCTACGACCCCGCAGTCTGCCCTGCTCGGTAGCGATACCCATCTGCTTGTGTGATACATCTGCGGTCGATAACGTTCGACCACATTGAGCGGAGGGTTCACGAGTGATCGGGTCACGCTGGCAAGGTGAGCATCCCCAGTCGAGACGACACCAAGCTAGCCCCAAGAGGACGTAGTGAGCATCTACCCTCCCGGTTTGGCGGAGATCCTCGACGGCTTGGACGAGCGGTGCGAAGGACTGGCCCGTGAGCACGAGCAAGGTTCCTGCGATGGCCCGCATGACCCAGTGACTTGGCAGCAGATCAACGACAAGTTCGTCGAGGCCGTGGCAACCGTCATGATGGAAGCGCGCCGTGATGTTTTTTGTTATTTCGGGACGCATGACTGGGAACCGCGCTACATGCTCGGTCGACTCCATGATCTGCTGAACGTTGATCCCTCCACATATGCGAAGGCGGCGGTAAAGCGGATTTGGCCCTAGCAGGCCTTCGGTCATCTCGTCGCCTCAGAGAGGGGAGCCCGGTTCCCGGTTGTGTCCTCCGGCGATGCCCTCCAGCCGCATTCACGGCCGCTTCGAACGACGCAAACGACGCTGTGAGCCCGATGGGCCGACGGGCTGGCCCGAGTGTTTTCCAATACGGAGATGAGCCTGAACGCGGAGTGGTGAGCCGGGCCCGCGGGGCCGTTGGCGTTGGGCTCTCTCCCGGATAATCCTCGCTGGAGGGAGAGTCGCGCAACGGGGGCCGGGGGGAGCGGACACGGGGACTCAGGCGACCGATACGGCGGGGGCGAGAGAGCGGAAGAGGTCGCGGCGGGCCTCGCGGACGGTCCTGGCGGCCTGGAGGCCGGGGGTGGCCGAGGCGACGCGGTCGAGCGCCTCGAAGGTGACGCCCTCGCGGAGAAAGCTCTCCGCGTCGTCGAGAGACTTGAGCTTCTCGTAGGGGGTGGCGACGTCCTGTTGGCGGTAGCGCTTCTTGATGCGGCCGCGGGGACCCTCGACCTCGGAGGGGAAGAGGCAGGGCCGGTGGAAGTTGAGGAAGGGGCAGAGGTGGTCGCGGAGGAAGTCGTTGACGGCGGGGGCGCACCCGGCGGGGATGTGTGCGCGTCCGAGCCACTTGCGGACGATGGCTCCGTTCTTGGACTCGACGAGCGCGTTGTCGTTGGAGTGACGCGGGCGGGACTTGGTGAACTGGCCGATGTGCAGTTTGTTGAGCATGTCGGCGACGTGGTGGTTGACGTACTCCGAGCCGTTGTCGGCGTGGAAGGCCCGGACTTGGAAGGGGAAGGCGGTGAGGAGGTCTTCGAGGACGGGGAGCATGAAGATCTCGGTGATGCGGGAGACGGAGCCGATGTGCTCGAACTGGGTGACCTGGTCGACGACGTTGAGGACGTAGAGGCCCTTTACGCCGTTGAGGTCCCCCTGGTGGACGGTGTCGACGCGGACGAAGCCGGGGCGGCCGTCGGGATCGGGCTTGCGGCGGACGCCGATGGAGACTTGGACGGGGCGGGTCTTGTCGAGGGAGAGGGCTCCCAGACGGTAGTCCCGCCGCTTGCGGAGGTTGTGGATGTGGCCGTTGGAGATGTGCGCGAGGCGCTCGAAGCGCCCGTCGCCGCGGACCTCGTACTGGCGGCGGAGGACCTCCTTGGTGGCGGGTCCGGAGAGGCGGCCGTAGGCGGCGTCGACCTCGGCCGGGAGGGCGGCGTCGCCGGGCGTGTAGCGCCGCTGGAAGGCGTTGGCCGGGGGCTTCCCGCGCCGGTCGCGGATGTGGCCGGTCCTCTTGTGCTGGGCGATGAGCCGGGTGAGCTGCGCTCTCGAGAGGCCGGTCACCTTGGCCAGATAGGCCTTGACGAGGCCCTTGTCTCGCTTGCCGAGGCGGTGGTGGCGGAGCCTCTCCAGCGACCGTCTCACGAAAACGTAGGCCGAGTCCCGGTCGTTGAGGGTGAAATCCACCGGCTCGCTGCCCTCGAGGAAGGCGCGAACCTCATGAAGCGTCCGAATCCGTTCGGTGCGAAGCGTCACGATCATGCCTCCATGATCTCATCGCCCCGCGCCTCAGGCTCACATGCCGGTGGAAACCCGTCCCTCGTTCAGGCTCATGTCCCGTTGGACAAGACTGCCCGTGTCGAGGGGGGGAGGAGGGCGCTATTTTGGCAGGGAAGCCGTGAATCATGTTCTGGACTCGAGATGGCGTGTGGAGACGACGGCTCAAGTCGGTAGCGGTTCTGTTGGCCGTCGCAGCAGCGGCCTACATAGGTGGAAGGGCATCCGGGGGCGGCGCCGATACGTTGCGAATCCGGCGATCTTCCACCTGGACCCCACCTTCTCCGCTGGACAGCTCGGAATGCCGGACACCCTCCTGGTCCCGAACGGTCTGGCAGCCTTCGTCGAAACGGACAACTTCTGCACCCACGGCCATAACCGTGAGGAAAGGGTCCGGTTGAGTCTCGGCCGCCGCAGCGAGGTGCGCGTCCCGGAGCAGGGCCATGGATCATTGACTCAGATCGCCTCGCGTCTTCAAGTTGGTCGAGACACTCGCAGTGGTCGGCGTGCCGGCGGCCGTGCCAGCAGCGGGCACAAGAGGTCATCGACCTACCTTCGGAGCGTCGCCATTTGAATCCGGCGTTGGACCCGGTGCCGTTGCAGGTATCGAGTTGCTTTTAGGCGTCCAGATTGAGGTGTTCGATGTTCGCCATCAGCTTGGCTGCTGGCCGGAGATGAGCCCCGAAAGAGGCTTCGGGTTCGAGCGATGGCGCGGGGACGGTTAGCGTCTTGGGGAAGTGCCGATGCGGGCGACGCCGCTCGCAACCGCAGGGGTGTGCGACGGCTTTGCAGCCGCTCCTCATCTGGTCTTCCACGCGGCGGCGGGGTTCGGCGATGTCTCGGAATGGCGAGGGGCTCCACTCGGGCAGCTTTGGCGGCCTTGATCCCCGAGGTGCGGTCGGTCTCGTCGAGTGGTTGACCCCCGTGTTTCGATGCCTCGTGCAGACACCGTGGAGGACTGGCATGCGCAACAACCCCATGCCGCGCTCCGCCGACCTCACTCCCGGTCACCAATCCCTCGCGTGAAAGCCTTAGGCGGGTGCCCGTCGGCAGTGGTTTCGCCTGGGGTCGGTGAGAGCCTGAGCGAGGAGCCTGAAGGGCGGAGTCCAGAAAGCGAGGCCTTGACTAGTGAAGCTATCGTTGGAGACCCTGTCGTTGCTTCGGCAGAGGATGGAATCCAGCTTGGACACGTCTCGCGTCCTTCTGCGGCGGTCGTCGTGATCATCACGAGCACGTATCTGTCCACCACTCGCGGTCGCTACAGGTACCTCTTCTTCCTACTCCTCAAAGACTATGATCAAGAACAACGGGAGTTCTCGAACGCTCTGAGGGCAAGCTTGGAGCGCTTCGCACGTCAACTGCAGAGTGAAGGCGCGCTCATACGACCATTCACAGGCGACGTTGAGGCGACTCGAAGGCAGGTTCTTGACAGGCGCTGGACTCGATCCGCGAAGCAGGAGATCAAGAGCACACCAAGCCTGCTGATGATCAACCGCGACTTCGACACATTCGACCCTAGCAGGCCGTGGAAGAAGTGGTCGCCGACGCGGGCGACTGTGGAAGCGGAAAGTGGCGGATGATTCGGGTGCTGTTATGCAAAAGGCGGCCCGGGGGGCGGCGAAGGCCGCGATTCGCGCCCCGGAGGCCGAGAATGCGCCCGATTCGGCCGAAGATGGCGGCAAAACCGCGTGCGGAGGCGTCCGCGAGGGCCGCGGTCGATGCCGCGAGGCCCTGCAGGCCGCGCGGGGTGCCGAAGCCGAAGCGGCCGCGCATCGCCAAGGAGAGGTTGAAGGCGGCGGCGTGAACGAGCATCCGTTTTCGGATCTCCTCCTGCCCGCGGACGTGAACGCGGCGCATTCCTCCGCTGCCGAGCAGGTGCGCGAAAGTCCGTTCCAGCTTCTCCCCGCGCTGGCGCTGTAACCGCTTCCCCCGCTCGCCGCGGATCCGGCGGCGGTTGCCGTACACGGCCTTCTGCGCGTCCCGCTTGCCCTTCCACTTCCGGCGGCCCCGGTTCGGCTCGCTGACATAGCTCCGCAGTCCCCGCTCCCTCACGCCCGTCATGGTCGCGTTCGAGTGGTAGCCCTTGTCGGCCACCACCTCCCTCGCCTCCGCGCCCGCCTCCGCCAGCCGCCGCTCCGTCTCGTCCAGCGTCACCGGCAGCGACGCGCAGTCGCCGCCGTCCATCGTCTGCACCGTCACGGCGACCACCGCGCCGGTCTCCATGTCGACCGCCTGCTCGAGCTTGTGCGCCAGGCGCGTGCGGCCGTCCTTCATCTTCGCGATCCGCGCCTCCGGGTCGTGCGGATGCTTCCAGTCCTTGTTCGACCCCTTCCCCGGACGCTTGCGGTCCAGCTTCGCAAGGTCGGCCCGCGTCGGCGTCTCGATCCCCGACGCCTTCGCCAGCTGTTCGAGCCACGCGTCGTACTCCGTCTCGTCGTCACGCCGCACGATCGCGCGCAGCGCCGCGTTCGCCTCCAGCGTCGTCGAGTCCACCCCCACCGTCCCGCCCCGCAGCAGCCCCGACTCCCGCAGCACCTCCAGCACCCAGCCGAACACCGCCCCGTGCGCCTCCACGCTCAGACGCTTGCGCGTCTTCGACAGCGTGGAATGCTCCGGCGGCGTCTTCGCCAGACCGTAGCCCAGGAACTCCCGCAGCGAGATCGAGTCCCGGCAACGCCACGCGATCCCCCGCTCCGAGCCGATCCCCTCCAGGTATCCCACCATCAGCATCCGGAAGTACACCCCCGGCGGAAGGCCCGGCCGGCCCATCCGCGCCGCGTAGAACTCCCGGCACGCCTCCTCGGCGAACTCGTCGAAGCCGCTCCCGCGCAGAAGCCTGTCCAACGCCGCGTAGAACGGGTTGTCCAGCGCACGCACCGCGCTCGCCGCAATGAACAGCTCCTCCTGACGCTCCCCCGGCATCCTGCCCACCGCCATCGCCAACCTCCCGTTGCCTTCTTGTCCCGCCCACAATCTAACCATCAACACCGGCGCGCGACATCGCGACTTTTTCCACGGGCTGCTAGGGAGCATCCGTGGCTCCACATCAAGATCCCGTTGCGTGGGCGCGAGGAGGAGGCTGGTCGGATGCTCGAGGATCTGGCGAGGCTGATCACCTCTGAGCCGGAGGAGGATGTTTTTCGGCGAGCCCATCGGATCGTGCGCAGGGCAAGTCTGGACCTCGGCAGGATTGTGGAGATCAGGCCCAGCGTCTTCGGAGTCAGCCTGAACTCTGAGGGCCTCAGAGACTTTGTACAGCAGGTCGTCGGTTCGAGGCGGGGTCGAAGCGCCAACTACTGATCGCCTGCCTGCCGATCTGGTTGAGGTTGTTTCCGATGTGAGCAACCCTGCTTGGTGCGCTCGCGCTCGACCGGGGCCCTGAATCACCTTTCGATCGTGTTCGAGGGCCGAATGCCCGTATGAGTGCGAGGGCCATTTACACAGAAAATCTGACAGTCCCGTGCCTCCCCCTCGCCAGCCCCGGCGGCCACGCTCCCGAGCCACCACTCGGCCTGCGCGTTCAGGTCCGCGTCGCCGGCGAAGCTGCGGCCGTAGGCGAAGCTCTTGCGCACGTAGCCGATGGGGCGCTCGACCTTCCCCTTCGTCTTCGCCCGGGAGGGCCGGCAGGCCCTGGGCCGGAAGCCCCAGTGCGCGGCGAAGCGGAGGAACTCGGCGTTCTCGGTCACGCGGCCGCCCTCGCCCCTCAGATCCCGGATGATCACGCTCTTCATCTGGTCGAACAGGAGCTCCCGCGGCACGCCGCCGAAGTCCTGCTGCGGGTAGAACCGGAGCCACAACAGCCGCGAGTAGCCGACCGCGACCGCGCCGTTGATATCCGTTCGATTAAGAATCAGCCCCTCGAAAGCTCGGAAAGTTGTCCCAAAACTCGGCATCGATCCCGAGACTTGCATGGTCGCAAGCGATTCAAGGGTCACCGATCCCGTGGATCACTTGAGATGGTCATTCGTGCGGGCGATGGGACACCGTGAGACAGTTCCGGGCCGGGATCAGTCAGCTCGAAGAGGAGCGCATCCCACGCCCGATCAGCCGCCGCCGAAACCTCCGGAGCGGCCCCTGAGTCCGGGGGAGTTCGCCGTTCGGAGGCCTTAGACCGGGGTTTCGGGGCCGCCTCGGGGGCCGGGGAGGCCACGGAATCGCCCTCCGCAGCCGGAACCGGGTCGGATTCCGCGTCTCCCGCGCCGGGGGTCGGGTCCTCTCTTTCCCCAGCCCCCGGTCCCTCGAAGCGCTTAGACGCGCTCACAGCGCCCCCGCCGTCACCGCCAGCCACTCGCGGATGTTACCAAAGCGGAAGTCCCACGCCGGTCCCGGTCGAAGCCGGTCGATCCGCCATAGGGTCCCTCGGGGTCACGGAGTCCGCCGCCGTGTCTCGAACCCGTGCGCCGTGAGCACGGCCGCCGCTTCCTCGGGGCCGGACACGTCCGCCTCCCGCTCGCGGCCGTCACCGTCGCGCCAGCGCACCCGCCGCACGTCCGGAGGGACAGCCACGGGGTAGAGCCTCGACAGCCCGCGAACGTCCAGAGTTCCGCCCGTCACTGCCGGCATTCGTTGACCCGTAGGTATTCGTCGACGAATACGTCCAGCAGCCCACGAAGGGCTTCAAAACGGCCGCTACCCTCTCTAATCCACGTGTTGAGGCTTCCGCTCGTTCCCGTCCGCGGGTCCTGAAACCCGTTCTTCCAAAATTCCAGCTTGAAGTCCCAGTCCCCGAAGCGGTCCCCGTAGAGGCGGCCCCCAAAGACGAAGAGACGGTCGGGGGCTTCCGGGTCATAGATTCTCGCGGCCCGCAACCGGCTTCGGACGGCGGTTTCGGTTTCGGCTTCAGTTTCGCCCCCGCCCGCCATGACGACGGTGAGATTCACCGCACAGCCGGTATACAGAACGAAGCGCGATCGGTCGCTGACATACTCCTGGGAAGCCACGGGCCGGGGGAGTAGTGACGCCACGGCAATGAGAACGAGCGGGAGGGTTCGCTTGCCGCCCGCCCGTGCGTAGCGCTCGCTGTTCCGCCGCTTCTTCCGCTCCCGAGCGCACCCGTCCCCGCAGGTCTTGGCCGCCGGGCCGCGCCGGTCGGGGATGGCGCTTTCGCACTCGGTAGAGGTCCGGGGTTCCACCGCCGCGCCGCTCAACTGGACGCCTCCCCCGTCCGGACTGTCGGGAGCCGCGCCGCGCCATCCCTCGATCAGCCCTTCCATCCGCGCCACGTCCAGGATCCCGCCCGTCACTGCCCGCATTCATTGACCCGTAGGTATTCGTCGATGAATGCGTCCATGTGCTGGGCCACCGATGCAAGGATGAAGCTCGCATCGCCTTGGCCGAGCGAGCCGCTATGCCACGTCCCGGCCGGGCCGCGACCGGCGGAAAGGTCGTATAGCCATTTGTAGAGTTCGATACTGTAGCTGTAGGGGGAAGTTCGACCGGTCCCCCCTAATACGTTCACGTTGATGTAGAGATAGGCGAGAGCCTCCGGGTCGTAGATGCGTGCGGCGCGCAACCGACTCCGAACGGCCGTAGTGATTCGCGATTTGGTAAGGCCGATCTCCCCAGCCGTATCGGGAAGACCTTCGACCACCAATCTCACTGCACAGCCGGTATCCAGGTGGAAGCGGTCCCGCTCGCTAACCTCCCGCTCGGCAGTTTGGGCAGCCACGGGGCCGGGGAGTAGTGCCGCTACGGCAATGAGAACGAGCGGGAGGGTTCGATCCACGCGTCCGCCGCCGCTCAACTGGACGCCTCTCCCCTCCGGACGTCGGGGGCCTCGCCGCGCCAACCCTCGATCAGCCCTTCCAGCCGCGCCAGCCGCGCCCGCAGGTCCCCCACCTCGCGAGACAGCGCGGCCACGTCGCCACGGATCCCCCGGAGCGCCCGAACCACGGTCACAAGGAGCGCCGCGCCTACGCCGATCACGGCCCACGCCTCGGGGGACACTTGCCGCTCGCCTTCCGCCGTGCGGCCCGCTCGCTCGATTCGAGCGCCCGCCGTTGGGCTTGTCTGCACCAATCGGCCGGGCTCATAAGCGCCCGTTCCGCCGCCCTCGCGATGCGAGCCCGGAAGCCCGCAGGAACCGCGATGGGTTGCCGCTCGAGGTATGACCCGCCACCACGCTGTCCGCTCGCCACCGCATACCGCCTTTCCGCTTGCCCCCACCGTCCGGGGGATGCCGGGAAGATGCACCCCCGGGGCCGTGTCCCGCAAAGAACGGGCTGTCCCATTGTAGTACCCACCCACACCCCCGATGGATTGCTATAACAAGACGCACCGGTCACGAAGCGGCCTTGGTTGATCGAGTGAGCGTTGTCACCGAGCGGGCAATGGTTGCGCGGGTGTTGCCAACCCGGCCATCGTTGACGTGATTCCAGTGTCATGAACCGTGCGTACCCCGTTCGCCTCCCTCGTGCCGGACCTGCGGTCGCCGTGCTGTTCGGCTCCGCCTGCGTCACCGGACCGGAACCGCCCTCGGCTGCCTGCACGCCGGACGGCGAGCCTCTGCGCGTGGCCTTCTACGCGTTCTTCGAGCCCGTCAGCTACAGCGCCGACGAGGATCCGGCTTCACCGGGGTTCGGCACGCATCTCGGCTACGAGGCGGATCTGCTTACCGCGCTTGAGTACATGGACGGGGCGCGGCTCTCCTTCGAGCGCACGCCCCTGAGCGATTGGCCCGGCATCTGGCTCCTCCCCACGACACCGGACATCGACCTTGTCGGCGGAGGCATCACGATCCTGGAATCCCGGACCCGCAACGAGGCCGGTGAAGTGGCCGTCGCCTTCACCTCCGGTCACATCGCTTTCCGCCAGTCTCTACTGGTGCGCGCCGCAGACGCGGAGCGGTTCTCGTCCTACGACGGACTGACCGGGGACGTCCGGGTCGGTGTCCTGCGGGGCACGACCGGGGAAGCCCGCCTGCTTCAGATCACGGGGTTGGCGAACGCGGACGGCGTGCTGGCCGCCGGAACACGGATCGTCACGCCCGGAGAGACGGTGGTCGCGGACGGCACGGCCGCGTATGTCATCACGGCGGCCAAGGCTTCGGCGGCGCTGGAGGGCAGGACCCGCATCCAGCCGCCGGACGACTCGATGCCCGTGGTCGTCCACCTCGGCGACGCAAGAGGCGAGATCGAACTCTTGGAAGCCCTGGGCGACGAAGCGATCGACGCTGTCGCGCGTGGGGCGGTGGGAAACGGCGAGGCTGCGCACGCCTCGGGCGGCGACTTCGTGGTGGCGGCACTCGATTCTCTGGTCGAGTACGGCGGCTTCGCCATGGACGCGCGGGAGCCGCGGCTCGTGGCCTGCATCGACGAAAAGCTCGAATGGCTCACGTTCGGCCGCCGGATCGGCTACGCGGAGTGGCGAGCCGATTCGACGGTGTTTCTCGAACGGGCGCGGCTATGGGACGGCGGATGACGGACCGGACGTTTTGACCTATGGTCCAGGGCGCTTGAGCTCGCGCGCTGAGCCGGTGCACGGGGTGCGATGCTCCGTGCCCCGGATACGCGACCTCATGTCCCCTCCAGGGGTGCGTTCGCGGTACGATGTGAGGGGCGTCTTTTTCCTGCCAAACATTCAGCTTGATGGGGAACGCGATCTTGTCCTTCGGGCTCTGGTTCCGGAGTTGGTAGAGTTCTCCCGCGACCGCCTCGATTCCCGCCGCAAAGCCGGACACCTCGTCCCGGAGGCCCGCGTCGTCCGCGCCGGTGACGATCGCGTCGACTTGGGAGAGGAGATTGCGCACCAGGATGACGCTCTCGTTCGCCCGGCTCTCGGCGTCGCGGATCGCCATCGCGAGGCGGAACCGATCGGTGAAGGCGGCGGGGGAAATGTCGCCGAGCCTCGGGTCGGGATTCACGTCGAACGGTGTCTCCCGGGTCGAGCCGTCGATGGTCAGTTGCGCGAGGTAGCGACCCGGCGGTGCCCACGGCCCCACGCCCGGGTCGCCGCCCTCGAGGACCATCCCGGGGAACGTCACCGCGCCCGGGTAGCGGAGGTCCCAGCGGACCCGGTGGGTGCCTCCCTCCACCGTCCCGTCGACGAGGGTGCGGACGTGTTCGCGTTCGTCCGTCAGGACGTCGAGCCGCGCGCGCCTCCCGGGCGCGCTCACGCGGAAATCGATGACCGCGGGAACGGATCGCCGAACTGCGTCGGCCGGCCGGAAGAGGTGTACGTCCGCGCCGGCGAGATCCGCGTCGAGTTGTCGCACCGTCTCGATGTCGTCGAGCACCCAGAAGGAGCGGCCGTGGGTGCTGATCACGAGGTCGCGCGCCTCGACCGATAGTCCGGTGACGGGCGTATCCGGAAGCTCGAGCGACAGGTCGCTCCAGCTCGATCCCCCGTCGAACGACACGAACACGCCGCGCTCGGTCCCCGCGTACAGGAGCCCCGGGCGCTCGGGATCCTCCCGGATGACGCGCACGAAGGCGCCATCGGGGATGCCGTCGCCGATCCGGGTCCAGCTCGCCCCGTAGTCGTCGGTCCTCCACGCGTACGGCGCCCGGTCGTCCATCTCGTACCGGATCCCGGCCACGTGTGCGATCCCCCGGCGGTGCGGCGACACCTCGATGGTCATCACGCGCGTGTGCGGGGGCATGTCCAGGGGCGTGACGTCCTGCCAGTTGCCGCCGCCGTCGCGCGATACGTGGATGAGCCCGTCGTCGGATCCAGTCCAGATCGTCTCCGGTTCGCGCGGCGAGAGTCCGATCGAGTAGAGAGTGCCGTAGATCTCGGGACCGTCCTGGTCCTTGATGATCGGGCCGCCGGAGTCGCCCAGCGTCTCCGGCTCGGCGCGCGTCAGGTCCGGGCTGATCTTCTCCCACGACCGACCCTCGTCGAGCGATCGCCACAGGTGCTGCGATCCGACGTAGAGGGCGTGGGGCGGCGTCGGCGCCACCGCGATGGGGTAGGTCCAGTTCCAGCGCTCGGGCATGTTTCGCGCGGGCTCGCCCATGACGATGCGCGGCCACGGCTGGATGTCCGTCGCCATGCCGGTCGCCCGGTCGTAGCGCGTGAGCGTGTTCGTCGCGCCCGCGTAGAAGATGTCGGGATCGGCGGGGTGCGGAGCGATGTAGCCACTCTCGCCTCCGCCCACCGGGTACATCCATTCCGTGCTCGCCCCCCGCGGGTCCCGCAGATGGGTCGGCTCGGACGACACGCACACGGTCGTGTTGTCCTGCTGCGCGCCGCACACGTGGTAGGGAAAGTCCACGGTCGTGGCCAGGCGATAGATCTGGGCCGTCGGATACCGCATCGAGGTCCACGTGCGGCCGCCGTTCACCGTGACGACGCCACCCCCGTCGTTGCCGTTGATCATGCGCAGCGGGTTCGTGGGATCGATCCACAGGTCGTGATGGTCGACGTGGGTCTCCGGTACGCTCTCGAGCGTCCGTCCGCCGCCGGTCGAGCGCATGAGCCGGAAGTTGAGGATGTACAGCGTGTTGCGGTCGACCGGGTCCGCCTCCAGACGCTGGAAGTAGAAGGCACGCTGCCAGATGTCCCGGTGGCCGTTGACGAACTCCCACGACGCCCCCCCGTCGTCAGACCGGTACAGCCCTCCCCGCTCGGCCTCGATGTTGGCCCACACCCGGTCCGGATCCGCACCGGACACGGTGACCGTGATCTTGCCGAGTACGCCCGTGGGGAGGCCCGGGTTGCGCGTGAGTTCGCTCCACGTGTCGCCGCCATCGGTGGACTTGAAGATCCCCGATCCGCCGCCGCCGCTCCACAGGCGCCACGGCTTGCGATACACCTGCCACAGCGTCGCGTAGAGGATGTCCGGATCGCCCGGATCCATGACGAGGTCGACGGCCCCCGTGCGCTCGTCGCGGAAGAGCACCCTCTCCCACGTCTCGCCTCCGTCCGTGGTCCGGAAGACGCCGCGCTCGGGGTTGGGTCCGAAGGGATGGCCGAGGGCGGACACGTACGCGCGATCGGGGTCCGTCGGATGGATGCGGATCCGGCCGATCGCGTGGGTCTCGGCGAGGCCCAGGTGCCGCCAGTTCTTCCCGGCGTCGTCCGAGCGGTAGACGCCATCGCCCTGGAGGACGTTGGCCCGCAGCTGCACCTCGCCCATGCCGATGTAGACGATGTCCGGATCCGACGGCGCCATCGCCACCGCGCCGACCGAGGCGCTGCCGACCTGCCCATCGGTTACGGGCGTCCAGGTGATCCCGCCGTCCGTCGTCTTGAACAGCCCTCCGCCCGTCGCGCCGAAGTAGTACTCGAACGGTCGATCCGCATGGCCCGCCACCGCGATCGAGCGTCCGCCCCGGTCCGGTCCGAGCGAGCGCCACTCCATGGGAGGGAGGAGCGAGACCGGATCCTGCGCCGCGAGCCCCGGGGACGGCACAGCCAACGACATCGCAACCAGCACCGGGCGCGCGAGCATCGGAACCCTACCTGATCTCCTCGCGGATCGCGGCCAGTTCCTCCGCGGCTCCGGGGGGTGGTTGTGTGAACAGGCTCACGCCGGTCGTGACGGCGAAGCCCGCCGCGAAGCCCGGCAGCATCTCGTACAGGTCGTAGAAGCCCTCCTTGAAGAGGACGACCCACAGCATCGTCACGAGGAAGCCGGCGATCATGCCGGCGAGCGCGCCCGCCCGGGTGGTTCGGGCCCAGAAGAGCGAGCACAGGACGACCGGGGCGAAGGCCGCCGCCAGGCCGGACCAGGCGAAGAGGACGAACCAGAAGATCGCCCGCTCCGCGGTGAGCGCGAGCAGCAGTCCGGTCACGCCGAGGACCACCGTCACCGCCTTGCCCAGGACGGAGAGCGCGCGCTGCCGGGCGTCGGGGCGGAAGATCTTCTGGTAGATGTCCCGCACCGCCGCGGAGGAGGCGAGGATCAGCAGTGAATCCGCCGTCGACATGATGGCGGCGAGGACGACGACGAGGACGAGACCCGTGAACAGGTCGGGCAGCAGTCCCGCCGCCATGGCGGGGAGCGCCGTCTCGGGGTCGGCGAGGGTCGGGTAGAGGACGCGGGCGGCCATCCCCGTGAACACGGCCCCGAGATCGAACACGATGATGCAGCCGACGGCGATCGGCCCGGCCTTCCGGATCTCGCGCTGGTCGCGGGCCGCGAGGAACCGCGCCAGAAGCTGCGGGGCGCCGAGGAACGCGAGCCCCACGCCCACGAAACCGGCCGCGCTCGCGATCCCCAATGGGGTGAGTCCGAGCCCGCCGCCGAGCCGCAGGAGGTCGGAGCCGGATGCCTGCAGTCCCTCGAAGGCCACGAGGGGTTCGGCCGCGCGCAGCCCGTCCATGAGCGCGACCCAGCCCCCGACCGCGCTGAAGCCGACGAAGGGGAGCACGAGCAGGCAGGCGAACATGAGGACGCCCTGGGCGAAGTCGGAGTACGCCACGGCCTTGAACCCGCCGACCACGGTATAGAAGAGGACGACGGCGAGGCCGAGGTAGACGCCAGCGTGGTAGCCGGTGCCGAGGAAGGAGTCGAACGCCTTGCCCGTCGCCGTGAGTTGCGCTCCGACGTAGAAGGCGACCATCGAGAGGACGATGATGGCCCCGACGATGCGGAAGGCATGCTTCGTGTCGTGGAAGCGGTCCTCGAGGTAGTCGGGGACGGTAATCGAACCGTAGCGGTCGGTGAACGCCTTGAACGGCCGCGCCACGAAGGCCCAGGCGAGCGCGACGCCGAGCACCTCGCCCAACACGACCCACAGCGCGTGCATGCCCAGCGCGTACCCGATCCCGGTGAGCCCGAGCAGGAGCCACGCGCTCTCCCCGGTCGCGTTCGAAGAGAAGGCCAGGACCCACGAAGGCAGCTTCTTGCCCGCCGCGTAGTAGCCCTTCACGTCGTGCGACTCCTTCCCGCCCCACACCCCGATGACGAGGAGAACGAGAAGATAGACGACCACGACGCCGATGATTACGGGAGAGGGCATGCAATGCCTCCGCTTCGGTGTTTCGGGGACGACGGGTCACATACCTTCCACTTGTAACGGGCCGGTGACAACCATCGTCCAAGAAATAGGTGTCCAATAATACGAGGTTCCGCCGGAAGGGTGCCGCGCGACGCGCCCGCGGATGGCGGATGCACGAAGATGGAGGCGTCGATGAAGGCCTTGGAGCGGCATGGAGTTTTCCTCGCAGCTAGTCTGACCATCGTTGCGGGCTGTGCCGACGCCCGCCCGACCGCGGAACTGATGGCCGATGCGGCTGCGGACGTGGAAGCGATCCGTCTGGAACGAGCGATGGTCCGCTACGACTCGGCCCGGACACGATCTCCGGACGACGCCGAGGCGCACCGGGAGTATGCGACGCTCGCCAACTACTTCAGCCTGAACGCGGAGGCCGCGGGGGCCTGGGAGCGCGCGCTCGAACTCGAACCCGAACACGCCGCCGGCTGGGAGGCGTACATCCGCGCCCTCCGCTGGGCCGGCATTTTCGAGACGGACCGGCGCTACGGCGAGAAGATTCTGCGGGTTCTGCCCGAGGCGCTCCGCAACGCGCCGGACCGCCCCATCATGTATAACGACGCGCAAGAGGCCGCGTCGGATCTCGGACAACTCGACGCCTACGCCGCGGTCCTCGCCGAGCATGAGGCGACGCGCACCGACGACCAGATCCTGCTCCACGCCCTGGGGTCCCTCCGCATCGCACTCGCCGGTCGGGAAGAGGGCGACCGGGGCCAGTTCGTGAAGGATTCGATCGGGGCCGCCCTCGACGCGCTCGCGGCCGAGGCCGAAGACGATCCGAACGTCCCCGCGCCGGTTCTTTACCGGCTCGCGGCGGGGTACGATTTCAGGATGCTCGGACGGGAGGCAGATGCGGATCGCTGGCTGGAGCGTCTGGAAGCGGCCCCCGACCGGGGCGATCTGGCGGACGATCTGCGGTACTGGGATCTGGCCATCGAGTGGCAGGACGCCCTGTACGGGGGTGGTGACGATGGCGGCGATGCCGAGGGAGACCGGTGGGACGAGCTGTCCCATCTCGTCGCTCAGGGACTGAAGTCGTCGGAACTTGGAGAACGGGCCGCATGGTTTGCCCGGCGGTACATGACCGTCCGGGCGGAGGTGTTGGCCTCCCTGGATCCGGAGCCGTCGTCAGCCGGGCTGGACTTCCCGCGCGTCGCGGCCGAACCGCCGGGTCCCGCGCTCGATCCCGAGTTGGCGGAGTCGCTGTTCACGGCCATAATGGACGAGATCCGGTGGCAGGACGGAGTGTACGCGCAGAGGCTCGCCACGCTGCTCTACTTCGGCATCCGGCCCGAGGTCGTGCTCGAGAAGGCGGTCGCAATGGAGGAGGCGCTCCGCGCGGACCGCCCGGGGTACCTGTACGCGGGAGACCGCGGCCGGGAGCGGGAGACATCGCGCGGGAGCTCCATCGACCGGGCACGTGTGATGCAGGCTCGCGCACTCACCCAGATCGGCGAGATCGAGGCGGCCGGGGCGCTGCTCGAGGAGCTTGCCACCGAGTCCCGCCGCAGCTGGACGCTGGCGGAATACGGGCGGCACCTCCTGCGGGAGGATCGGCCGGCGGAGGCGCTCGATGCCTTCGTGGAGGCCACCGCATTTCGCAGTTGGTATCGTACCGCCGCCGTGGAGACTGCCGAGGCCATCGGTCTGTCCGAGGAGGCCGTGGACGAGCGGCTCGCCGTTCGCCGCCCCGTCGTGGAGGAGGAGCTGGAACGCCGGGAACTCGGGGAGCGCATCGAGCGCGAAGCGCCGGAGTTCGCCCTCGCGGACCAGACCGGAACCGAGTGGCGGCTGGCCGGCCTCGAGGGGAAGATCGTCGTGCTCAAGTTCTGGGCGACGTGGTGCGGCCCCTGCATCGAGGAGTTTCCTCACTTCGTCGAACTCCTGAAGACGTATGAAGACGATGAAGAGGTCGTGTTCCTCACCGTCGCCACGGCGGGTTCTCCGCGGGACCGGGTCGCCGCGCAGATCGAGGAGGGCGGCTTCACATTCCCGGTTCTGTTCGACGAGCAGGGCCTCGCGCTGGACTACGAGATCCTCGCCTATCCGACGACGCTGTACCTGGATCAGGCCGGGTTGATCCAGTTCAAGCGCGAAGGCTTCGACGAGAACGGCTACGAAGCCGGCGTCGCCCGCCGCATCGACGCGCTTCGCAGCCAGTAGGGACTGCCGCACCGAAATCCGGCCCGGGTCCGGTGCGGACGTTCCCGCGGGAGCGTCTTCCGGTGCTCATGATGATCCTCGTCAGCCTACGCGACATGAGCACTTGGAATCACATATCGTTGTGAGCGTTCAGCTTACGGGGTTCAGGGGTCATATTCCCGCTGATTGGTTTGGGTCAGGCGCGGACCCTCGGGCGACTGTCCAGAGCCTTCCTGAGTTGTCCGGCGTCGGCCTGCTGATAGCAGCGCAACACCGTCTGAGCCTCCTTCCAGCCGCCAAGCTCGCACAGCACCTTGAGCGGCAGGTCCATGAGGTCGGAAGCGAACTTCCGCCTCAGCGAGTGCCAGCCTCTCCCTCGTTCGTGCTCCAGTCCCGCGAGCCGCTCGGCTCTGTGCCACCAAGCGACCGCCCGCCCCCGGCTGATGCTCGATGATGGGTCCTGCGGCGCGGGCAGCACCAGCCCCTCGCCGTTCGCGTGGTTCGCTTCCCGCGCCTCCTCCAGTACCGCCACCGCCTCGTCGGTCATCGGCGTGACGTGCTCGTAGCCGGTCTTTTCGTGCTCCGCGCGCCACCGCACCTCGCGCCCCTCGAAGTCGATGTCGCTCCACCGAAGGTTGCGGATCGCCCCGATTCGGTGCCCCGTCTCGTGGGCGAGCACGAACGCGACGTGGAACCGTCAATCGACCTGACGGGATACCCCGAGCATCGCTTGGTACTCCTCCTCGGAGAGGACGACCCGGGTGGGGTTCTTCTCCTTGGGCGTCTTCAGGCCCCTCAGCGGGTTCGAGTCGAGAAGGAGTCTCCCCTCCTCGTCTCTGGACTTCGTCGCCCAGTTGAGCACCGCGAGCAGGAACTTCAGGTCCAGCTCGATGGTGCGGTTGCCCACGGGCTTCCCGCTCGGTCCGACCCGGCCTGCCCGGCGCTCCCGGATGAAGCGGTCCCAGTCCCGCTGGGACAGGGTCTCGGGCCTTCGGTCCCGCCCGAGGAAGTCGAGGAACATCCTCGTCCCGATTCTGTCCCGGTGCCGGACCCGCTCCGTCTTGGTGGGCGTCACCTCCTCACCGTAGATGTCAAAGAGCATCTCCAGCGTGAGCGGGTCGGGCTCGGCTTCCGCCTTGCCCCCGATTTCGGGTCCGATGAATCCAGCGGCGAACTCGTCCGCATGCCGCTTGGCTCTCGCCCAGTCCCGGTGTCCGAGAGACCGGGTGAGCCTGCGCCCGTTCTCGCGCCACTCGATCTGGAAGAGGCCGGTCTTCGGGTCAGGGAAGACCCTCACCCGGTTCCGGCCCCACTCGCCGGCGCCGTAGCTCCGGCGGCTTCGTTTCGTGCGTGCCATCGTTCGATACCTCCGATTCGGCAGACTGAGGATGGCACGAATCACGGCGAGGAATCGTCTAACTGCTTACAGGGCTGCACGATCTGCGCTTTCTGCCCTTGAAACGTGTCTTCTCCCGTCGTCCAGAAACGGCGGGTAAATCGCCTCGATTTGCGGGAATCGCGTTCCGCCTCCGGCAGTGGCTGGGCGCAGGGTTCGCGAAGCCGTCTGCCGCAGTCAATCGTCATCTACTTCGCCCTCTGGACTGGACGTGATCGTCCGGTCTTCCTCTGTCCTTCAACCCGTTCGGATCGTGGAGTCAAGGCGATTCGGCTAGCGTGATCGCGTCTTGCATCGCCCACCCGCAGACCGTCCCCGTGAGCCGGGCGACCGGAGCAACGCCGGCGGCCGCATCATCGAGCGATATCCGACTCTCCAGCTTGTTGGCCAAGTCGCATCGTCCTCCGCGGTCGTCCAATGACCAAGTCAACGTACCGGAGACATCCGCCTCGATCAGAATGCCCGCGTCGTAGGAAAGGGTGATCCGGATCGATTGCGCCAAGCGGTCGCTGTCCATGAGGAAGGACACGTCGTCGCCGCTGAATGCGCAGTCCCTCGCGGTCAGCGTGCCCTCCAACTCGGCGGACATCGTACCCTCCGCCAGCGTCAGCATCGCATCCCCCGTGAAGGAGGCTCGGCCGCCATGCGCGCAGGGAATCGCGGCTCGTACTGGTGAATGCCCCTTGGAGACATTGAAGCTCGAATAGGGGCCAAGATGAAGGATCTCGCCGTGAGCCAGCAAGCGCCCGCCGTACAGCCCCCGCACCAAGGCTGCGGCCTCGGCTTCGGTCATAGCCGGATCAGGGCCTGCGACTTCCCCGCACGCTACCGGGGCGAGCGCGGCGGGAACCAGAAGCAGCAGGAAGCGCAGCCTCTCGGGTCCAAGCATTTGGGTCCCCCTTCCCCGTGAACAGGCGTACATTCCATGCAACCCCCGCACCGGGACATCCAGTTTCGACCGGCCGGTGATCGCGTTCGCTCGCACGGAGGGCGGGTGCCGCCGAGGAGAGAAAACATACCGTACGTCGCCCGCCGAATGCGAACATGGCGCGCTACCAGCGCGGCCTCGTGGCCGGGTACGTTATCGTACGGGGTTCCCGCGCAGCGCGGGCGCAGCGTACCAGAGGCCAACTCACGACCCACATGACCGCACCCAACCTGAACTGGATCGCCAACTACATCTGGGGCATCGCGGACGACGTGCTCCGCGATGTCTACGTGCGCGGCAAGTACCGGGATGTGATCCTGCCGATGACCGTGCTCAGACGGCTGGACGCCGTGCTGGAGCCCACCAAGCAGGCCGTCCTCGACATGAAGTCCACGCTGGACGCCGCCGGAGTCACGAACCAGGACGCCGCGCTCCGGCAGGCTGCCGGGCAGGCCTTCCACAACACCTCGACGTTCACACTTCGCGATCTCCGGGCGAGAGCCAGCAGACAGCAACTCAGGGCCGACTTCGAGGACTACCTCGACGGGTTCTCGCCCAACGTGCAGGACATCCTCGTCAACTTCGAGTTCCGCAACCAGATCCCGCGCCTGGACAGGGCCGACGCCCTGGGTTCGCTGATCGAGAAGCTGACCTCGCCCGACATCAACCTGGGTCCCGATCCGGTGGTGGACACGGACGGCGCGATCCGGCACCCCGGCCTCGACAACCACGGCATGGGCACGGTCTTCGAGGAACTGATCCGGCGCTTCAACGAAGAGAACAACGAGGAGGCGGGCGAGCACTTCACGCCGCGCGACGCCGTGACGCTCATGGCGAAGCTCGTGTTCCAGCCCATCGCCGACCGGATCGAGTCCGGCACCTACCTGCTCTACGACGGCGCCTGCGGGACCGGCGGCATGCTGACCGTGGCGGAGGAGGTGCTGCACGGGTTCGCGGAGGAGCGCGGCAAGCAGGTGTCCACGCACCTGTACGGGCAGGAGATCAACGCCGAGACCTACGCGATCTGCAAGGCCGACCTGCTGCTCAAGGGCGAGGGCGAGGCCGCCGACAACATCGTGGGCGGCCCGGAGCACTCGACGCTCTCGAACGATGCGTTTCCGACGCGCGAGTTCGACTTCATGCTCTCGAACCCCCCGTACGGCAAGAGTTGGAAGACCGACCTCCAGCGGATGGGCGGCAAGAAGGGGATGACCGATCACCGCTTCCTGATCGAGCACGCGGGCGACCCCGAGTACTCGCTGGTCACCCGTTCGAGCGACGGCCAGATGCTCTTTCTGGCCAGCAAGCTGTCGAAGATGAAGCGGGACACCCGGCTCGGCAGCCGGATCGCCGAGGTCCACAACGGAAGCTCGCTGTTCACCGGATCGGCGGGTCAGGGCGAGAGCAACATCCGGCGGTGGATCATCGAGAACGACTGGCTGGAGGCCATCGTTGCCCTGCCGCTCAACATGTTCTACAACACCGGCATCGCCACCTACGTCTGGGTGCTCACGAACCGCAAGCCCGAGCACCGGCGGGGCAAGGTGCAGCTGATTGACGCGACCCGGTGGTTTCGACCGCTCAGGAAGAACCTGGGGAAGAAGAACTGCGAACTCGGGCCGGAGGACATCGAGCGGATCTGCCGGACGTTCCTCAACTTCGAGGAGACGGAGGAGAGCCGGGTCTTCGACAACGAGGCGTTCGGATACTGGAGGGTGACGGTCGAGCGGCCGCTACGGCTCAGGGTGGACCTGTCGACCGAGCGCCGCGCCGGGTTCTCCGTGGCGTGTCGTGATGCCGGGGAGGAGCCGCTCGCGAACGCCGTCGCGCGGGCGGCCAAGACACTCGGCTCAGGGCCTCACTTCAACTCCAACATTTTTCTTGAGGCACTCAAGGCCGATATGTCCGGTCGTCGCGCGAAGCTCACGGCCAAGCGCAAGAAGCTGTTGCAGACCGTGCTGGCCGAGCGGGACGAGGCGGCGGAGCCGGTGGTCAAGAGGGTCCACCGGCGAGGCACCGCGCCTGACCCGATCCGGGGACTGTTCGAGTCTCGCGACGGCTCGAAGACTCGCGTCGTCGAGTACGAACCTGACACGGCGCTGAGGGACACCGAGCAGATCCCGCTCACGGAAGAGGGCGGAATTGAAGGGTTCCTGCGGCGCGAAGTGCTTCCCTACGCCGGGGATGCGTGGTACGTCGCGACGAGCGTGAAGATCGGCTACGAGATCAGCTTCAACCGGTACTTCCACAAGCCCGAGCCGATGCGGACACTCGCTGAGATCGGGGACGAGATTCTGGCGGTCGAGCGAGAGACGGAGGGGCTGCTGGGGGAATTGCTGGGACGCGCGAGGAGTCTCGTTCCCACCAAGCCCCGCGTCTACGTCGACACATCAGTAATCGGAGGCTGCGAGGATGCGGAGTTCCGTGAACCCTCTCGTCGGCTGATCGAGCGATGTCAAGACGGGGAAGTGACGCTCGTGGTTTCGGCTGTCACGGCGGGCGAGCTGCGGCAGGCTCCTTCCCCCGTGCGTCGGGTGCTGCCGTCCATCGGCCCGGAACACTTGGAGAGGGTGGAGGTCACGCGCGAAGTCGAGACTCTGGCGAACGGGTATATTGAGAGCGGAGCGCTTGGCGAGGGGATGCGCGCCGACGCCCTGCACATTGCTGCCGCGACTGTGGCCGAGGTGGACGTGCTGGCAAGCTGGAACTTCCGGCACATGGTGAACCTGCGCCGGATCCGTCAATACAACGAGGTGAACCGGATGTTGGGCTACCCTCCGGTGGACATTCGCACCCCCAGGGAGCTTGAAGATGACGAGTGAGACCGAACGGAAGCCGTTCGACTGCGTGAAGTCGATGCGCGAGATCAGGAATCGAATCAGCGGCGAGATCGCCGACATGTCGTATGCCGAGCTTTCGCGATGGCTCGAAAGGCGGGTGCGCGAGGACTCCTTCTTCGCACGCATCCCGAAAGCCCGGAACCCATCACGACCGGCTGGGGGGCGAGGTGGGATGCGTGAGCCCGGTTCTTCGAGCGCAGCAATTGGAGACGGACCCCAAGGCTGATGGCAACCCAGCGCTATTCGGTAACTCCACACCCGATCGAATCCCTGCTGACCTGGGTGAAGTCGGGCGCAATCGCGATCCCTGAAATACAGCGCCCCTTCGTCTGGCCCGCGGTCAAGGTGCGCAATCTGCTTGACTCCCTCTACAACGGCTACCCGGTTGGCTATCTGATCTCCTGGCGCAACCCGACGATCAAGCTGAAGGACGGAAGCTTGTCCTCCGGGAAGCGTATCCTGATCGACGGGCAGCAACGCGTCACGGCGCTGATGGCAGCGCTGCTGGGGCACGAGGTGCTGACCAAGGACTACCGCACGGTTCGGATCCGAATCGCCTTTCATCCGCAGCATGAGCGCTTCGAGGTCCGCAACCCGGCCATCGCCAAGGACGGAGCCTGGATCGACGACATCGCCAAGATTTTCCACCCGGACGCCGACCTCTTCGAGTTCATGGACGACTACGCGTCGCGCAATCCGGGTGTTGATCGCAGGGTCGTCGGCAAGACGCTCCAGAGAGTCGGTAAGATCGTCAACAACCATGTCGGGGTCATCGAGTTGGCCGAGGATCTCGACATCGAGACCGTCACCGAAATCTTCATCCGCGTCAACTCCGAGGGCACGCCGCTTTCCCAAGCCGATTTTGCCATGTCGAAGATCGCCGTCAACGAGTCCTACGGCGGCAACCTACTGCGCAAGGCCATCGATTACTTCTGTCACCTCGCGGTGGCGCCGGAGTTCTTCTCGAAGATCGAGAAGGGAGACCCGGATTTCACGGCTTCGCCGTTCTGGCCGAGAATGACGTGGCTCAAGGGTGTGAACGACGACCTCTACGATCCCACCTACACGGACATGCTGCGAGTGGCGTTCACCTCGAAGTTCGAGCGCGGCAGGTTGCAGGATCTGGTCGCGCTTCTCTCCGGGCGGAACTTCGAGACGCGCGAATACGAGGAGGTCATCGCCGAGGACGCCTTCGCCCGTTTGCAGGAGGGCGTTCACGCCTTCATGAAGAAGACCCACTTCGACCGGCTGACCATGATCCTGCGCTCCTCGGGGTTCCTTACGTCGCGCATGATCCGCAGCCAGAACGCGGTCAACTTCGCGTTCATCCTGTACCTGCGGGGCCGCGACGAGCGGCTCGACGCCCATGAGCTCGAACGCCTCGTGCGGCGCTGGTACGTCATGTCGATCCTGACACGGCGTTACTCGGGAAGTCCCGAAACCGCGTTCGACCGTGACATCCGCCAGATCGCTGCGCAAGGACTGCGGCCATACGCCGAATCCGTCATTGAGAACGAACTGCCCGGCAGCTATTGGACGGGCATGTTGCCCCAACTCATGGACACATCGTTCTCGACGAGCCCCTACTTCATCGCATACCAAGCGGCCCAGGCCTACTTGGGCGACAAGGGATTCCTCTCCACCACAATCCGCGTGAGCGATCTTCTGCTCAATCGGGGTGATCGCCATCACGTGTTCCCGCGCAAGAATCTGAAGGACAAGGGGCTCACGCGCGGGCGCTACAACCAAATCGCGAACTACGTGATCGCCCAGAGCGAGATCAACATCGCCATTGGCGACACTCCACCGGAGACCTACTTCGCAAGACTCGCCGAGCAGGTGAGCGGTGGGAAGAGGCGATATGGCGGAATCGTTGATCGCGCCGAGTTGGAGGAGAACCTCGCCAAGAATTGCGTCCCGCTGAGCCTGCTCGACGGGGAGATTCCCGACTACGACGACTTTCTGGCCGCCCGCCGTAAGCTGATGGCACTGAGGATCAGGGCTTGGTTCGAGGCGCTGTCGTGAGAGGTCATCTTCGGCCATACCCCGAGATGCGAGACTCGGGGATGGAGTTGCTGGGGAAGGTGCCCGAGCACTGGGAGGTGCGGCGGCTGAAGTACGCGGTGTCCTTCACGGGAGGCGGTACTCCTTCGAAGACCAATGCTTCGTTCTGGAGGGGTCGGATACCTTGGGTATCGCCTAAGGATATGACCCGCAACCGACTCAGCGATACCGCCGACCACATTACCGAAGCTGCTGTGGCAGCGAGTGCGGCAAGCATCGTTGCGGCTGGTGCCGTGCTTGTAGTCGTCAGGTCTGGGATCCTGCGCAGGAAGATTCCAGTGGCGATCAACACGGTGCCGATGGCCGTCAACCAAGACATGAAGGCCATGCGTCCTCGGAAGGGGATCATGAGTGAGTATCTTCGCGGGTTGATCCAAGGCAACCAGTCGTTCTGGCTGAGCGAGTGGACGAAGCAAGGCGCTACGGTGGAGAGCATTGAGCATCGCCTGCTGGCCAACTCGCGAATACCGATCCCTCCACCCTCCGAGCAGACCGCTATCGCCCGTTTCCTGGACGCCGCCGACCGGCGCATCCGGCGCTACATCCGTGCGAAGGAGCGGCTGGTCGAGCTATTGGAGGAGCGGAAGCGGGCGCTGATCCACGAGGCCGTTACGGGCCGGATCGATGTCCGAACCAGCCAGCCCTATCCGGCCCACAAGGACTCCGGCGTCGAGTGGCTGGGGAAGGTGCCGGAGCATTGGGTGCGATGTCGATTGAGGAACGTCGTGTCCGAGGTGACGACGGGTTCTCGGGGCTGGTCATCATATGCTGCGGACGACGGACCTCTGTTCGTGCGCGTCGCCAACCTGAGTCGTGGCTCACTTGAGTTGCGGTTGGAAGATGCTGTGCGACTCGATCTGCCAGCAACCTCTGAAGCAGCCCGAACGCGGATCGCCGAAGGTGATCTACTGCTTTCGGTAACAGCCTATATCGGATCGGTGGGAGTCGCCCCGGAAGGATTGGGAGAAGCTTATGTGAGCCAACATGTGGCGCGCTGTAGACCGTCCCCTGCGGTCGCCTCCAAGTGGCTCGGGTACGTGCTTCTCTCGTCGCTGGGGCAGACCTATGGTCAAACGCGGCTGTACGGCGGCACGAAGGACGGGTTATCACTTGACGATGTGCGGAACTATCCGATTCTGTTACCGTCCCGGGGCGAGCAGCGCGGGTTGGTGCGATGGATTGAGCGACGACTATCCCTGCTCGGAGAGCTGCGGGACGCAACCGAAAGCCAGATCGAACTCCTCCGCGAGTACCGTACCCGCTTGATCGCCGATGTCGTGACGGGCAAGCTCGATGTGCGCGAGGCGTCGGCGAGGCTACCGGGGGCGGACCCGCTCGCTGGCGACCGCGACCGAACCGACACCATCCCCACCGAATCGAACCTACATTCAACCGCACACGACACGTTGAAGGAGGCCGTACCATGACGAACTGGAACGAGTGCCCAGCCGTCGAGCGGACACCGGGCAGGGTGAGCGGAGCCTGGGTCTTTTCGGGCACACGGATTCCGCTCTTCGCGCTCTACGAGAACCTGGCCAGCGGGGCCACCGTCGAAGAGTTCGTCGAGTGGTTTCCGGGGGTCGAGGAACGGCAGGTGAGAGCGGTACTCGAACACGAGGCGAAGACGCTGAGAACGGCGTTGGCCTTTTGAAGCTGCTGTTCGACCAGGGCACGCCCGCGCCGTTGCGGAGACGCCTGCCCGGACACTCCGTGGACACGTTGGCCGAGAAGGGCTGGTCCGAGAAGAGCAACGGCGAGTTGCTCGATCTGGCGGAGCGAGAGGGATACACGGTTCTGGTGACGACCGACCAGAGCTTGGCCCACCAACAGAACCTGCCTCGGTGGCGAGTCGGGCTCGTCGTTTTGCTGTCCACGGACTGGTCTCAGGTTCGCCTGCGCACCGAAGAGATCGCCGAGGCCATCGAGGCGGTGCGTCCGGGCCAAGCCGTCGAAGTGCCGATCCCACATCGCGGCTGACATGACCACGGACACTTCCGAACGGGGCCTTGAACGCCTGATCTGCGAGGCGCTGACGGGCGACCCCTGCGATCCGCCGCCGCGCGGCACGGTTAGCGAACCCGCCCCCGGATACGGCGGCGTCGGCTGGTCTCCCGGCAACGGTCGCGACTACGACCGGGAGTACTGCGTCGATCTCGTCCAACTCCGGGCGTTCCTAGAGGGCACGCAACCCGAGTCCGCCGCCGCGCTCCGGCTCGCCGAGGACCGCCCGACGCGCCGCAAGTTCCTGGCGCGGTTGCAGGGCGAGATCAACAAGCGCGGCACCATCGACGTGCTGTGCCACGGCGTCAGGCACGGTCCCCACCACTTGGAGCTCTTCCACGGCACGCCATCGGCGGGCAACGAGACGGCCCGGAGGCTATTCGAGTTGAACCGCTTCACCGTCACCCGCCAGCTTCGCTACAGCCGGGACGAGACTCAGCGCGCGCTCGACATCGGACTGTTCATCAACGGCCTTCCCGTCTTCACTTTCGAACTCAAGAACAACCTCACGAAGCAGACGGTCCACGATGCCGTCGGGCAGTACAAAAAAGACCGCAACCCGCGGGAGCCGCTCTTTCGGCTCGGGCGCTGCGTGGCGCACTTCGCGGTGGATGAGAGCGAGGTCCGATTCTGCACCCACCTTGAGGGCAAGTCCTCGTGGTTCCTTCCCTTCAACCGTGGCTGGAACCAGGGCGCGGGCAACCCGCCCAACCCGGACGGCCTCAAGACCGAGTATCTGTGGCGCGAGGTGCTGCCCCGCGAGAGCCTGACCGACATCCTCGAGAACTACGCCCAGTTGCTGGCAGAGAAGGACACGAAGACCGGCAGGAAGAAGAGGAAGCAGGTTTGGCCCCGGTACCAGCAACTCGACGTGGTGCGCCGCCTTCTGGAGGACGCGGCGACGCACGGTGCCGGGAAGCGATACCTGATCCAGCACTCGGCGGGCAGCGGCAAGAGTTTCTCGATCGCGTGGCTCGCGCACCGGATGATCCCGCTCAAGAAGGACGGCAAGACCGTCTTCGACTCGATCATTGTGGTCACAGACCGCCGGATCCTGGACAAACAAATCAAGGACACGATCCGGCAGTACCAGCAGGTGAAGGCCACCGTGGGGCACGCCGAGCGGTCGGGCGACCTGAGGAGGTTCATCGAGCAGGGGAAGCAGATCATCATCACGACGATCCAGAAGTTCCCCTTCATCCGCGACGAGATCGGGAGCGGGCACCGCGACCGCGCCTTCGCGATCATTATCGACGAGGCGCATTCGAGCCAGGGCGGGAAGACCAGTTCGGCAGTGTCGGCTGTTCTGGGCGAGTCGGACGACGTGGGCGAAGACGAACCGTACGACGAGAGGCTCCGGCGCCTGATGGCATCGCGCAAGCTGCTCCCCAACGCCAGCTACTTCGCCTTCACCGCGACGCCGAAGAACAAGACGCTGGAGCTCTTCGGCGAGCCGGACCCGCAGAGCGACGGCACGGTCCGGCACCTTCCGTTCCACACCTACAGCATGAAGCAGGCGATCCAGGAGGGGTTCATTCTGGACGTGCTCGAACACTACACGCCGGTCGAGAGCTACTACAGGCTCGCCAAGACGGTCGAGGAGGACCCGGAGTACGATGTCCGGAAGGCCGGGAAGAAGCTCCGGCGCTACGTTGAGAGCCACGAACACGCGATCCGGCTCAAGGCCGAGATCATGGTGGACCACTTCCACGAACAGGTGCTGGCGCAGCACAGGATCGGCGGCAAGGCGCGTGCGATGGTCGTCACGAATGGAATCGAGCGCGCGATCCAGTACTTCCACGCCATCCGCGACTACCTGAAGGAGCGCAAGAGTCCCCACGAGGCGCTCGTCGCGTTCTCGGGCAAGCACGAATACAAGGGAAGCCGGGTGAGCGAGGCCAGCCTGAATGGCCTGCCCTCGAAGAAGATCGCCGAGAGGTTCCGGGAGGACCCGCACCGGTTCCTCGTATGCGCGGACAAGTTCCAGACTGGCTACGACGAGCCTCTGCTGCACACGATGTACGTGGACAAGACGCTTGCGGGGATCCGGGCGGTCCAGACGCTGTCACGGCTCAACCGGTCGCACCCGGAGAAGCGGGACGTGTTCGTGCTCGACTTCCTGAACGACACGGAGACCATCACGAAGGCGTTTTCGGACTACTACAGGACCACGGTCCTGTCCGACGAGACCGACCCCAACCGGCTCCATGACTTGCAGGCCGACCTCGACGGGGCGCAGGTCTACGCTCCCGATCTGGTCCGGGCGTTCGTGAAGCTGTACTTGGACGGCGCCGAGCGCGGACGGCTCGACCCCATCCTCGACCGGTGCGTGGCGGCATACCTCGGGGACCTGGACGAGGACGAGCAGGTCCGGTTCAAGGGCAGCGCCAAGGCGTTCACACGCGCCTACGCGTTCCTGTCCTCGATCCTTCCCTACAACAACCTGGACTGGGAGGAGCGCTCGATCTTCCTGAACTTCCTGATCCCGAAGCTGCCCGCGCCGGAGGAGCCCGATCTGTCGAAGGGCATCCTCGAAAGGATCGACATGGACAGCTACCGCGTCGAGAAGCACAAGGTCCGGGAGATCATCCTTCAGGATGAGGACGCGGAGATCGACTCGATCAGGACGGGCGAGGGCGGAGGCAAGGGCGAGATCGAGACCGACCGGCTGTCGGCGATCATCGACGAGTTCAACGACCTGTTCGGCGGAATCGAGTGGGGGGACCCCGACCGGGTCATCAGGACGGCCACGGAGGACATCCCCGCTGCGGTGGCGAAGGACGCTAGGTTCAAGAACGCGCGGCAGAACTCCGACAGGGAGAACGCCCGCGTCGAATCCGACCAGGCGACGAAGCGGGCAGTAATCGGGATGGTGCGGGACAACACGCAACTCTACAAACTTTTCGCCGACAACCCGGACTTCAAGCGGTGGATGTCGGACATCGTGTTCCGGCTGGCCTACAAAGCGGCTGGCTGAGGAGCGCGGGCGGCCTGTCGAGACGTTACGGGGGTGTTTTCCCCGCCCCGTTGGCGACGACCGCCGTCGGCTACTCGACGTTATTGGACCTCCTCATACGTTATCGACCAATAGGAGATTCCGGGCGGGTTGACTTGCTGGCGGGTGGCTACTCAGCGTTCAAGGCATGGAGACGCGGAAGCACCGGTTCAGCACGCGGGTAGGCACTTCCCTCGGGGACCCCGACGCGCGGTCCCCGACAGCTTTGGTAATGAAGCCCCAGAACGTCTCGAACCTCTGGATGGACGGTAAGCGGGACGGACATCAAGGCGCGATTGGCGGCGCGTGGCCGGACCCCGATGCTGCAACGCGTTGCCTCGGCGCGACGTGGGAAATTGGCCTATTTCCCACCCTCTTGCACGACTTGCCGACTCCATGTTCGCCTTCATGCCATGGAGATTGAGAGGAGGCGGTTCGCGGCGGTCGAGGGGAGGGTTCGGGCCGGATGCCATCCCCACGACGGACTTTCGCGCCGTCACGGCGCGGACGCCCGAGCCTGGCTGGCGGTCACTCGCCCGAGGGGACGCGAGAAGGCGCTGAAGCCCTTTGGCTGGCTGCATCGCCGGGACAGCACTGCCCGGCATCCGGGGACCGCCCGAGTCTAGCGGCATCCATGCCCGAAACCCTTGCCCGGCGCGGGCGCGGTGAGCCCGTGGAGGACGCCGATGCGGCGGGTTGAACCGGACCGTTCACGGGCGCGGCCCACGGGCTCGTTGGACGCTGCTATTTCAGACAAGCCAGCATACCCCTTGGGGCCACACTCCGTGAGTCCCCTGCGGAGGCTGGCGGGGGGCCTTGCCCCCTGTGACCCCCGCAACGGAAACGGCGCGCCATGAGCGCCGGACGCGCCGTTTGGGTGAAGGTTCGCGCCAGCGAGGCGGAGCGTGCCGAGTGGCACGCCAAGGCGCGCGCCGCGGGCCTCACGCTGTCGGATCTGGTGCGCCGGTCGGTGGGCCGGACGCGCACATGGACCGTGGCGCACGCCGAGGTCGAGCGCGAGCGCAGCCGCCAAGTGGCGCGCGTCGGGAACAACCTCAACCAGATCGCTCGGTGGGCAAACACCCACCGGGGGGCCATCGAGGCGGTCGAGGTGATCGGCCACCTCGTCGCCATCAGGCGGGCGCTCGCGGCACTGTCCCCCGCCGAAGGCCCGGAGTGGGATGCTGATTAAGTTCCTGGCGCACGGGACCGGATCGGCCGGCAAGGCGGCCGGCTACCTCCTCGGCGAGCGGGACGCCGCTGGGAAGCCGCGCGAGGGCGTCGAGGTCCTTCGAGGCGATCCGAACCAGGTGGCCGCCGTCGCCGACACGCTTGCGTTCGAGCACAGGTACACATCCGGCGTGATCGCGTGGGCACCGGAGGACGAACCGGCCGACGCCGAGATCGAGGCGGTCGTGGACGCCTTCGAGGACACGGCCTGGGCGGGACTGGAGCCCGACCGATACGCCTGGACCGCCGTGCTGCACCGCGAGCGCGGCGGCGGCGCGCACGTCCACGTCCTCGCCGCGCGGTGCGACCTGGAGACCGGCCGGAGCCTCAACATCGCCCCGCCGGGCTGGGAGAAGACCTTCGGCCCGCTCCGGGACGCCTTCAATTCCGAACACGGCTGGGCTCGCCCGGACGACCCGGCTCGGGCCAGGGTGCAGCAACCCGGCCACCGCGCCTACATCGAAGCGACCCGACTGCGGGCCGGGCTCCGGCTCGAAGCCTCCCCCCGCGACCTGATCCGGGACTACCTGCTCCAGCGCGTCGAGCACGGCACGGCGCGGAACCGGGCCGATGTCGTCGCCGCACTTCGGGAGGCGGGCCTGGAAGTGCCGCGCCGGGGCAAGGACTACCTCACCGCGCTGGACCCCGAGACCGGCGACCGCTGGCGGCTGAAAGGAGAACTGTATGGAGAGAACTTCGACCGCGAACGATTTGACCGAGCGGCTGCGGAAGAGGCTGGAGAGCGAGAGACGGGAGATCGAGGAGCTGACCGCGAGCGAGCTCGAAAGGCTCGGCGAGAACTCGCGGCGCGCCGCGAGGAACGCGCTGCGTTCCATCGAGCGCGATACGGAGGAGGCGGCCGGGAGGATGCGCGAGCTGCTGGCAAGGGCTTGGCAACGGCCCCTGATCGTAGGCCTGAGCCTTTGGCTCGGTTTCTTCGGCGGAAGCTGGGCGACGATGCAGTGGTTGTCGAGGAGCATCCAGAACCGGATCGAGATCCGCGCCGAACTGGGCCGGGACATCGAGGACGCCCGGCGGACGCTGGCCCAAATGGAGGAGGACACCTGGGGGCTCGTGTTCCGCGAGATCGAGGGCGAGCGGTTCGTGGTGGTGCCGGACGAGGTGCTGGCCGATCCGCCCTGGTGGAAGGTGGACGGAGACCTTCCGGCGTTGAAGCTGTTGAGAGAGTGAGGGAGCTGTATGAGCGAGTTGGAACGGCAGTTGACGGAGGCCTTGAAGAAGTTGTCCGCGCAGTACGTGACGGAGCAGCGGCGGCACTCCGGGCAGGTCGAAGGCTTGAGGCAGCACGTCGAAGCCTTGCGGCAGCGCGTCGAGCGGCAAAGCGCGGAGAACGACGCCTTGCGGCAGCACGTCGAGCGGCAGAGCGGGGAGAGCGAAGCCTTGCGGAGGCGAATCGAGTGGCTGAACGAGGACTTTACACGCTTAACCGAGTCGTACGGCGCGCTCGCCGCAACCTTACGATGATGGTCACGGCGATGCGCCTGCGCGGGCTGGGGCGCGATCGCGATCGCGATTACGGTCCGAGCCGCTGATGAGCGGGAAATCTGGCGCGGACGGCCTCCCGCAGCGAGCTTTCAGGAGCGCAGATCGTGCGGTCCATCGCGAGAGGAATCGAATGATGGCACGCACGAAGCGGGACCGGCGCAGCTACAGCGCCGGCGAGTGGGGCCGGAACCGGGTGAGGGTGTTTGCCGACCCGAAGACCGGCGTTTTCCAGATTGAGTGGCGAGAGAACGGGCGAAGGCTCACCCGGTCCCTGAAACACCGGGACTGGGCTCGGGCCAAGCGGCAGGCCGACGAGGCCGCCGCAGGCCTTGCGATGTACGCGCCCAACGGCAGGGCCGAAGCCGAGTCCGAGCCGCTCACCTTGGAAGGGCTTTTTGAAATCTACGGTGAGGAGGTGGTCCCGACGAAGCACCGGCGGACCCAGCACCAGAACAGGGCCACGATGCGGATGTTTCTGGACTTCCTCGGGCGCGACCGAAGACCCGAGACGCTTTCCCGGCGCGACTGGGACCGGTTCATCCGGGAGCGGCGGGCAGGCAGGGTCGGACCCAGCGGCAAGCCCGCAGCCGACCGTACCATCGTGTGCGACCTGAAAGTCCTGCTCGCGATCCTAAACTGGGCCGCCAAGTCGAGAGACGAGCACGGCCGCTTGCTCCTCGACAGGAATCCCCTCAAGGGACTCAGGGTGCCGAAGGTGAAGAACACCACCCGGGTCGTGCTCTCCGACGAGGAATACGAGGCGCTTCTGAGGGTCTCCGGACAGGTGGGTTGGCGCTTCCGGGCCGCCCTCGTGCTCGCGCACGAGACGGGGCACCGAATCGGAGCCATCCGGAAGCTGAGGTGGGCGGACATCGACTTCGAGGACAGGATCATCGTTTGGCGGGCCGAGCATGAGAAAACCGGATACGAGCACCGGACGCCCGCGACCGACGAGGCGATCTCCGCCTTGGAGGAGGCGCAGAGGCACGCTGGCGGGACCGGAGACGCGCCGGTTCTGCCCGCGCCGCGGGATCCGTCGACGTGCGTGAGCCGTACGCTGGTGGGCACTTGGTGGAAGACCGCCGAGAGGCGGGCGGGGTTGGAGCCCAAGCGCGGGAGAGGCTGGCACTCGCTCAGGCGGAAGTTCGCTTCAGACCTCATCGGGCTGCCGCTCAAGGTGCTATGCGATCTCGGCGGCTGGAGGGAAGCCAAGACCGTCCTGCGCTGCTATCAGCACACCGACGACGTACAACTCAGGACGGCTCTGGACAGCCGTCCCCGGAACGGTCGGCACCCGATCCAATCGGCGGGAACCGAACAGCGGGAATCGGATCACCGAATCCCGTAAGTGACGCGCCCGCAACAGAATCGGCAATCAAGGATTTCTGTCGATTCGATGGACTGCACGATCTGCGCGTTTGAAACCTCGCGCAGGGCTCGTCCGTCGTCCAGAGTTGGCGGCCCGGCCGGCTCTGGCGCGGGCGCGCCACGGGGGCGCTGGTTTCTGCGGTCTGTTGAAGAGATGGGTTAACGCTTCACGTTAACCTCTGGCCGGGGGATGCCCCCGGACCCCCGAACGACATTCCGTGCGCCACCAAGGAGGCCGCCCGACATGGCCCGTCCCCGGAAGCCCGAGGCCGAGCGCAGGACCCGCACGATCGGCGTGCGCGTCACGACCACGGAGGCCGCAGAGATCGCCCAGCGGGCCGGAGCGGCCCGCATGACGAAGGGCGGCTACATGCGCCGCAGGGCGCTGGGGCAGCCGGTCCGCGAGGCAGCCGTTCACCGTCTCGGCACCAGAGAGCGCGTCGAACTCCACCGGATCGGCGTGAACCTCAACCAGATCGCGCGCGCCCTGAACTCCGGGGTCTCGGCACCCGACGGGACGCTGGAGGCGGTGGAGCGGGTGGGCGAGCTTGCGGCCGATCTGCTGAGCGGCGAGGCGCTGGACCGATGATCCCGAAGATCAACAGTCTGGGGCGCTCGTTCGCCGGTGCCGCGGCGTACTGTCTGCACGATTCCCCGACGCCGGACGACCGGAGTCCGGAGACTTCGGAGCGGGTCGCGTGGGCCGACACCCGTAACCTCGCGACGTTTCGGCCGGAGCGGGCCGCGCGGCTGATGGCCGCGACCGCGAAGGCGGCGCCCGACCTCAAACGGCTGGCGGGCGCGGCGCCAGGGGGGCGCAAGCTGGCGAAGCCGGTGCTGCACTACTCGCTCAGCTGGGCGCAGGACGAGACGCCGGACAAGCGGGAGATGAGCCGCGCGGTGGACGGGAGCCTGGAGGCGCTGGGTCTGGAGGGCCACGAGGCGCTGGTCGTCGCGCACGACGACACCCGGCATCCCCATGTCCATGTGGTCGCCAACCGTGTCGATCCGGAGACCGGGAAGGCGGCGAAGCTGGGCAACAGCAAGCTCCGGCTGTCGCGCTGGGCCGAGGGTTACGAGCGGGAGCAGGGACGGATCCGCTGCGAGGAGCGGGTCAGGAACAACGAGCGGCGGCGGGCGGGCCAGGCGGTGGTTCGAGGTCTGTCGAACCGGCCGCGCCACTGGGCGCGCGTCCGCCGCGAGGGGTTGCAGCCCGGGCGGGCGAGGCGGGCAAGGGGGCCGCGCGATGAGGAGCGCGTCGACATGGAGGCATGGCGGCGCGCCGAGGCTGAGGCTTGGGAGACGGTCGCGGGCGGGCGCGAGAGGGGCCTCCAGCACCTCGAGAGCCGGGCGCGCAAGGAATGGGCCGAACTGCTCAAGCGGCAGGAGGAGATGCGGCAGCGGCTCGACCGGGAGAGCCGCACCGTGCTCGGGCGGCTCCGGATCTGGCGGCGCGATCGCTCACTCGGGGAACTGGCCGGGGCAATCCGGGGCCGGGAGGATCTGGTCGAGGGCTGGCGCGAGGATCTCGACCGGTACCACAGGGACGAGCGGGCCGAGTTGGGCAAGGCACACGGCGAGAGAGCCCGGGAGATCGAGCGCCGTGGGCACAAGTTCTATCGAAGTAGGCTGGTGGACGCGGAGCGGAACGCATGGGCGGTGCGGGAGACGATGAGGGAGCGCGAACAGACACGGGAGCGGGCGCGCGGCCAGACCATCACCCGCATCGTTGTACCGCCCCCACCCCGGCCCAGAGGCCCCGAGCGTGGCGGGGGAGGGTTCGAGCGATGAGCCTTGCCTCGGTCATCGCCAAGCGGATCGCCCGGAAACGGCTGATCAGGAACGGTCTTGGGTACGCTACGCGCTCTGGAGGTCGACCTTGGTGTTCTGATACCGTAATCACCTGACAGTCTGCCCCCAAAAGGGAGACGGTGGCCACCCGCCACCGAGACAATGAGCTACGCATCGGGGACGCCCTTCGTTGCGGTCTCGTAGTTCTTGCGTTCCAGCCATTCCTCTAGCGTGGAGTTGCCCCGCTTTGACGGACACCTATCCATTGGGGTCAAGCAAGGAGGTGTTCCATGGCGGGCCGGAAGGGGCGGTATCCATCCGAGTACAGGGAGCGGCTGGTGGAACTGGTGAGGGGCGGGCGTAGTGCCGCGTCACTCGCCCGGAAGTTCGAGCCGTCGGAGCAGACGATCCGGAACTGGGTCCGGCAGGCGGATGTGGACGAGGGGTTCCGTAGCGACGGGCTGACAACGGAGGCGCGCAGCGAGCTGCGGCGCCTGGAGCGGGAGAACAAGCGGCTCAGGATGGAGCGCGACATCCTAAAAAAAGCCGCGGCCTGGTTCGCGAGGGAGAGCGGATCGATCCCCGGCGGGGGTATGCGTTCATGAGGGCGCACCGGGCCGAGTTCCCGCTTCGGGCCATGTGCCGGGTGCTGGGTCTCTCCCCCAGCGGCTACTACGACTGGTTGAGGCGTCCTCCCTCGGACCGCGCGCGTCGGGACGCGGAACTGGAGGCGCGGATCGCGAAGATATGGACCGGCAGCGGCGAGACGTACGGCCGTCCGCGGATCCACGCGGCGCTCAGGGCCGAGGGCGAGCGGGTGGGGCAGAAGCGCGTGGGGCGGCTGATGAGGGGGCTGGAGATCGAGGGCGCGACCAGGCGGCGCTTCAAGACGGCGACGACGAAGAGGGATGCCGAGGCCCGCCCCGCGCCGGACCTGGTGGACCGTGACTTCTCGGCCTCGGGGCCCGACGAGCTGTGGGTGGCCGACATCACCTACGTCCCCACGTGGGCTGGCTGGCTGTATCTGGCCGTCGTGCTCGACGTCTGGAGCCGCCGCGTCGTCGGCTGGGCCATGGCGACGCACATGCGGACCGAGCTCGTCGAGACCGCGCTGGCGATGGCTCTCGCAAGGCGTCGTCCCGAGGGTCGTGTCGTGCATCATTCCGACAGGGGCTCGCAGTACACCTCGCTCGCCTTCGGGGAGCGCTGCCGCGAGTCGGGCATCGCCCAGTCCATGGGCTCGGCGGGCGATGCGTACGACAACGCCATGTGCGAGAGCTTCTTCGCCACCCTCGAGTGCGAGCTGATCTGGAAGCGCTCGTTCCGCACGGCGGACGAGGCGCGACGGGAGGTCTTCGGCTTCATCGAGGGCTTCTACAACACCCGGCGGCTGCACTCGGCACTCGGCTACGAGTCGCCGGCCGACTACGAGAGCAACCATGCGGCCTGAGGCGCACCCGCGGCGCACACCGACATCCTCTCCCGAGCGCCTGAGGGAGGCTGAAAGGAGAAGAACCGGAGGCGATCAACCACAGAAACTAACCGTCCGTGAAAGCGGGACAGCTCCACAGATCTCCAGGGCCGGGCTTCTTGAAGAACCTGCCCTTGTGCGCGGAGCGGCAGGCCGGACAATGGTATTCGATCGCAAACATGCGGTGTTCGAGCGGCCCGTTCGCCGTTTGTGGAAACTTGTTCTTGGCACCGCAGCCGGGGCAGTCGACGGTCGCGCGTCTGGCGGGTCCTTGCAGGCGGAGCGGGCTCCTGCAGGCTGAGCAACCGCCGGGTGCGTGCCGATCCGCGACTTCGTTCAACTCTCCACAGGCGCCGCACACAAGCACCGAAGACGGGTGGCGAGCGTTAGTTGCCAGCAGGTAGCCGGGGAAGAGGTCGATATCCTGGGCGCAGGTCTCGCAGGGCTGCGTCTTCACCCACAGGAAATACTTGACCGGAACTGCTCGGTCGCACGCCGAACATTCCGTTTCATACTGAGAACCCAGTTCCGCTCGTAGCTGGCTGACCAATGCGCTTCCGGCCTCAGCGTACTCGTCGAGGTCGAGGCTTTCCAGCTCCCGTCCCACGATCCACCAAGCCATCGGATTGATGTCCAAGCCCGCGACATCGGCCCCGAGACGGTTCGCCTCGATGAGGGGAGTACCCCCACCCATGAAGGGATCGGCAATGCGCTTCCCGCGCAGTTGGTGCGAGACGAAGAAGCTCTCGGAAAGGGCGGCATCCACGAACTCGGCGAGGAGCAGGCCGCGAAACAGCGTGCCCGGCCGTCGCGCAAACCATTTGTGCACCGCAATGATGGGCCGGTAGTTTTGCTGGATGGCCTTCTCGCGCAAGGCCAGCGCGGAAATCAGCGGCACATCGAAGCGATCTTCCAACCTCATCCGGTGCGTCCAGGTTGTGTGCAGGTCGAGTACGGCTCCACTCCTGATCCGAAGGTAAGGGTGCCGGGCCCGCCGGACACCCGGCGGTGCAGACGCCGCAATCGCGACACCCGACTCGAGCATGGCTCCGGTTCTCAACGCACGATCATCTGAAGAGTCGGAGAAACGGACGAATCCTCCCCTCAGAGGGGCTTCGTTGCCTTGCGGGTCCTCGACTTGACTTGCTTCGCACCATGCGAGCCTGGCTCGAAAACCCGCACCCCTTTCCAGCAGATGGTTGATTCCATGAACCGCTTCCGGCTCATCCGCTTCGCGGACCAAGGTCATCGGCCGGCAGGATACGCAGAGCGGATGAATCGCCGCATCGATGCCCTACGAAGCCAGTAGCCGCTCCTGGCGAAGAGATCACGGCCTTGCAACGCGTTCCCGCGGGAACGTCTACTATCCCTCCCGACCCGGGGATTGCGCGCAGACGGAGATACCGGTTGGCAACGCTCGCACCTGTCACAGCCACGCACGCCTTCGACGAGCGGCGGCTCGCGGACTACCTGTGCGCTTGCGGAGTGCCCGAGTTCGCGGGCGGGCTGACGGCGCTCCAGTATCAGGGCGGCCAGTCGAACCCCACCTACCGGCTCGAAGCGGGCGGCCGATACTTCGTCCTGAGGAAGAAGCCGCCGGGCGACCTCCTGCCTTCCGCGCACCTCGTCGAACGCGAGTACCGCGTGATGCAGGCGCTCGCGGACACCGACGTTCCGGTGCCGAAGATGATCCACCTGTGCGAGAACCCCGGCGTGATCGGGCAGGCGTTCTTCGTCATGGAGCATGTGGAGGGACGCGTGCCCTCGGCGCCGGGGCTGCCCGAGATCGACTCTCCCGGCGAACGGGCGGCGATCTACGACGCGATGAACGAGTGTCTGGCCCGGCTCCACTCGGTGGATTGGGCTTCGGCCGGTCTCGGAGACTACGGAAAACCATCGGACTACGTCGCGCGGCAGATCTCCGTCTGGACGAGACAGTACGCGGCGGCCCGGACCGATCCGATCCCGGCCATGGAGGCGCTCGTCGAGTGGCTGCCCGCGCACATCCCGGCCAGCGACGCGTCCGGGGAGGAGACGACGATCGCGCACGGCGACTACCGGCTCGACAACATGATCCTGCACCCGGCGGAGCCGCGGGTGCTGGCCATCGTGGACTGGGAGCTGTCGACGCTCGGCCATCCGCTGGCCGATCTCGCCTACAACTGCATGACGTATCACCTGCCCGAGGGTCCCCTGTGGAAGGGGTTGGGGGAGACCGACTGCGGGTCGCTGGGGATTCCGCCGGAGGAGGACTACGTCGCCGCCTACTGTCGGCGGACGGGGCGCGGCGGGGTGCCGGACTGGGAGTTCTTCATGGCCTTCGGCCTCTTTCGGCTCGCCTCGATCTGCCAGGGGGTGTACGCGCGGGCGATCCAGGGCAACGCGAGTTCGCGGAACGCGCTGGAAGTCGGCGCCAAAGCGCCGATCTTGGCCGAAGCGGGCTGGAGTTTCGCCCGCCGCGCCTGAGGTCCGCCCGCGCCTCGGCGTGCCCCTACGAGGGGCGTGACCCCCGCAGTTCGAGTGTGGCGAGGGCGTCGAGGTGAACCTCGTCCGGGCCGTCGGCCAGGCGCAGCGTCCGCGAGTGCGCGTAGGCGGCCGCGAGCCAGGTGTCGGGGCTCACGCCGAGGGCGCCGTGGACCTGGATCGCCTGGTCGAGGACGCGGCAGGCCATGCGGGGGGCGACGACCTTGATCATGGCGATCTCCCGGCGCGCGGCCTTGTTGCCGACGGTGTCCATCATGTGGGCGGCGTGCAGGGTGAGAAGCCGGGCCTGATCCACGGCGATGCGGCACTCCGCGAGTGCGTGGCGGAGTGCGCCCTTCTCGGCGAGGGGGCCGGAGAAGGCGACGCGGGTCCTCGCCCGCTCGGCCATGTCCTCGATCGCGCGCTCGGCGACCCCGGCGAGGCGCATGCAGTGGTGGATGCGGCCGGGACCGAGGCGGCCCTGCGCGATCTCGAACCCGCGGCCCGGGCCGAGGAGCATGTTGCCGGCGGGCACGCGCACGTCGGTGAAGCGCACCTCGCCGTGGCCGACCGGGGCGCTGTCGTAGCCGAACACGCCGAGCGGACGCACGACCTCGATCCCCGGAGCATCGCGCGCCACGAGGACCATCGATTGCTGCCGGTGGCGCGGTGCGCCGGCGTCCGTCTTGCCCATGAAGATGAACAGCCGGCACTCCGCCCGTGGGGCCTGCGTCGCCCACCACTTGTGGCCGTTGATGACCCATTCGTCTCCCTCCCGCACGATGGACGAGCGGATGTTCGTCGCGTCCGACGACGCCACGTCAGGCTCCGTCATCGCAAAGGAGGAACGGATCTCCCCGGCCAGCAGCGGCTCCAGCCACTCCTTCCGCTGTGCCCGCGTTCCGTAGCGGGCCAGCGTCTCCATGTTGCCGGTGTCGGGCGCGTTGCAGTTGAAGACCTCGGGCGCCCATTCCACGCGTCCCATGATCTCGCAGATGAGCGCGTACTCGAGGTTCGACAACCGCGCCCCGCAGCGTCCGCCGGGATCGTCTCCCGGTGCGTCCGCCGAATCGTCCGCCGGATCGTCCGGGGGCTGCGCGTCGGGCGGGAGGAAGAGGTTCCACAGCCCCTCGTCGCGTGCCCGCGCCTTCAGCGTCTCGAGGATCGGCGGCGTGGAGAACCGGTTCTCCGCCGCTTCGATCTCCCGGTGGAAGGTCGCCTCGTTGGGGTGGACGTGCGCCTCCATGAACTCGCGCACGCGCGCCTGCAGTTCGAGAGACCGTTTGGAGAAGAGGGCTGGGGCGTTCACTCGCGTTCCGCCGGGGTGTCGGGGTCGAGGGTGACATTGTCGGGGTGGGCCCCAAGATTAGCGGGCCCTCCGGCGGAAACAACGGGCGCCGCCGGCAGCACCGCTACCGACAGGGCGGCCGGCACGGGCCGCCTCCACCTTTTGGGGACTCGGGGATGAGCGAACGGCATCTGGGACTCTATGGCGCGACGGCGCTCGGAGTCGGCGCGATCGTGGGGGGCGGGATCCTCGCGCTCGCCGGCGTCGCCTTCGCCACGGCCGGTCCCGCCGCGATCCTCGCCTTCGGCCTCAACGGGGGGATCGCGTTCCTCACCGCGATGAGCTTCGCGCGCCTCGCCCGGCGGTTCCCGGAATCCGGCGGCATCTACACCTACGCGAAGAAGGTGCTCTCGATCGAGGTCGCGTTCGTGGTGGGATGGGTGGTGTGGTTCGCCTCCATCGTGGCCGGCGTCCTCTACGCGCTCGGCTTCGCCGCCTTCCTCGTCGAAGGCTTGGAGCGCCTGGGCCCCGTGCTTGGCGAGTCGTGGGACTGGGTCGGACACGGCCGCACCCAGATCGGCTTTGCGATCGGCGCCGTGGCCGTCTACGCGCTGATTCTCGTGCAGCGCACCGCGGGAGGGGGCAACGCGGCCACGATCGGCAAAGTCGTCGTTTTCGCGGTGCTCATCGCCGGTGGTTTCGTCGCGTGGATCGTGGGCGACTCCGGGGAGGCGCTGCAGCGGCTGAGCCCATTCGCACCCGAGGGCTCGCTCGGCCTGCTGCAGGCCATGGGCTACACCTTCATCGCCCTGCAGGGATTCGACCTCATCGCCGCGGTGGGCGGAGAAGTTCGGGACTCCCGCCACACGGTGCCCCGTGCGATGTATCTGTCGCTCGGGATCGCGCTCGTCGTCTACATCCCCCTTCTCGTCATCGTCGCGACGGTCGGCGCGCCTCCCGAGGGGATCCAGGCCGCGGCGCAGGCGCACCCGGAGGGGCTCGTGGCCGAGGCGGCCGAGCGCTTCATGGGGCCGGCGGGTTACTGGCTGGTCATCGGCGCCGGACTCCTGTCCATGCTGTCGGCGCTGCAGGCGAACCTGTTCGGCGCCTCGCGCGTCGCGTTCTCGATGGCGCGAGACCGGACGCTGCCGCACCACATCGGGGAGATGCGGGGGCGAACGGGGACGCCCGCCGTCGCCGTCGTCGCGACGGGCGGGATGATGACGCTGATCGCGGTCGCGGTGGGAAACGTCGCCTCCGCGGGCGCCGCGTCCAGTCTCATCTTTCTCATCTCGTTTGCGATGGTCCATTGGGCCGCGATGCTCGCGCGGATGCGTTCAGGCGACCCGCGCCCGGCGACGCTCCCGGCCGTCGGCGCGGCCCTCTGCCTGGGGCTGGCGATCTTCCAGGCCATCGCCGTACCCGAGGCGGGGCGAGTGGTCGCCCTGTGGCTCGGCCTCGGCGTGGCGCTCTACCTGATACTGCTCGCGCCCGGCGCCCGTCTCGCCGACGCGAGCGCCCAGGCGCGTGACCCCGATCTCGCCCGCCTGCGCGGCCGCAGCCCGCTCGTGCTCGTGCCGATCGGCAATCCCGCCAGCGCCGCGAGCCTCGTCGACGTGGCGACGACCGTTCGCGCGCCGGGTGTCGGCCGGATCCTGCTGCTGTCGGTGATTCCGAGGGAGGGGCGGCCGGCGCTCTCCGGCGACGCGGTGGTGCGGGACGCCAAGGACATCCTGGGCGACTCGGTGCGGCGCGGCCTCGAGGACTCGATTCTGCCGGAGACGCTGTTCACGATCGCGTCGGACGTGTGGGGGGAGATTGCTCGCGTGGCCAACAGCCAGCCGTGCGAAACCGTGCTCGTGGGGCTGCCGCGACTCACCGAACCCGGCGTCGAGACTCGGCTTGAGGGTCTCATCTCCAGGGTCGGCGCGGACGTGGTCATCGTGCGGGCGCCGCCGCGCTGGCGGATCGAGGAGGCGCGGCGCATTCTCGTGCCGGTGAAGGGACGACGCGACCACAGCGAACTGCGCGCCCGGCTGCTTGGGAGCCTGGCGCGATCCTCCGAGCGGTCCGTCACGTTTCTGCGTACGCTCCCGTCCGACGCGTCTCCCGACCGGCGACGAAGAGTCAAGCGCACCGTCCGGCAGCTCGCCAGGGATGAGGCCGCGGGTCCGCATGACGTCGCCTTCGAACACACGGACGACCCGGCGGAACCGGTCGCCCGCCTGGGACAGGAGAACGATCTCGTAGTGATGGGGATGGAACGCCGCGGCTGGGGCGAACCCGCGATCGGCGCCTTCGCCCTCGAAGTGGCCCGGCGGACGGACATGCCCCTCATCCTCCTCGGCCGGCGGCGCCACGCCGGGACGCTGACCGCGCGAGGCCTCGCGCAGGCGGTGTCGACGATCCAGAGGTCGGGAGAGAGGTCGGGAGAGAGGTCGGAACAGTGACGGCCGACGTCATCATCGTCCTCGCCATTGTCGCGGTGGCTGTCGTCCTCTTCGTCACGGAATGGGTACGCTACGACGGCGTGGCGCTCATGGTGCTCCTCTCCCTGGCGATCTCCGGCGTCATCCCCATGGCCCGCGCCATCGATGGGTTCGCCAACCCCGCCGTGGTCACGATCGCGGCCGTGCTCGTGCTGAGCGGCGGGCTTTACAAGACCGGCGTCGCGAACCTCGTCGGCGCCCAGGTGCTGCGGCTGGCGGGTGATTCTCAGGTGCGGGTCACGGCGCTGCTGATGCTCACGTCCGGGATCATGTCGGGGGTGATGAACAACACGGCGGCGGTCGCGCTCCTCATCCCGGTCGTGATCCAAATCTCCCGCCGTCTCGGCATGCGTCCCTCCCGGCTGCTGATCCCGCTCTCCTTCGCCGCGCTACTCGGCGGCATGACGACCCTCATCGGGACGGGGCCCAACATCCTCCTCTCGAGCATACTCGAGCGCATGGGGCAGGGGGGGTTCGGCTTCTTCGCGTTTACGCCCGTCGGCGCGACCGCGCTCGCCATGGGGGTCCTGTACGTGGTCCTCGCGGGGAGGCACTTCCTGCCGGACCGCTCCGCGGGGGACGAAGACGGGGGGGGCGAAGGGGGCGACGAGATCGACCTGGCCGGCCGCTACCGCCTCGCCGAGTCGCTGCTCTCGCTCCGGATTCCGTCGGATTCCGCGCTCGACGGGTGTTCTCTCGTCGAGGCGCGGCTCGGGCAGGCGCTGGGGTACGACCTGCTGGCCGTGCGTCGCAAGGGGCAGCTGGTGCGGGCTCCGGAGCGGGATTTTCAGCTGCGGAGCGACGACGTGCTCATCGTCGAGGGGCGGCTCGGGGCGCTCGACCGCCTGCGCGCCTGGGGTCACCTCGCCAGACACAGGGAGTCGGAAGGCGCCCTGGGGCGTCTCGTGAAGGATGCGACGGTGCTGGCCGAGGTCGAGATCGCCGAGAAGTCGGACCTCGTCGACAGCACGGTGCGCAGTATCGATTTCCGCAACCGTTTCCAGGCCCACGTCGTCGCCATCCGGCGCGGCGGCGGGGTCCTGAGCGGCTCGTTCCAGAGGGTCAATCTCGAGACCGGCGATGCGCTCCTCCTGCTGGGTCGCGAGGACCAACTCCAGCAACTCCGTTATGCGGCGGAGTTCTCGTCCGTCGGATGGACGGACATCGGTTCCGCCACCGAGGCGTACGAGTTGCACCGATGGCTGATGCGCCTCCACATCCCCGACGGATCCTGGCTGGACGGACGGACCCTGGAGGCCTCGCGGCTCCGGCGCGCCTTCGACCTCACGGTGCTGGAGATCGAGCGCGAGGACGGCGACATCGCCCTGCCGCACGCGTCGGCGAGGATGCGGGCCGGCGATCACCTCATCGTCGAGGGGGCCCCGGCTTCCTTCGCCGTGCTGGAGGCGCTCCAGGCGCTCGTGCCGGCGGACGAACGACCCTCCGTGGGCGAACTGGAGTCGGAGGACGTGGGGTTCGCCGAGGTCACCCTGGCCCCGAGTTCCGACCTGGTCGGGAAGACGCTGCGCGAGGTCCTCTTCCGCGAATCGTACGGACTGAACCTGATCTCGATCTTCCGGGGGGGGCGGGCCTTTCACTCGAACATCCGCATCGCGCGGACGGCGCTCGAGTTCGGGGACGCTCTCCTCGTCTACGGCAACCGGAAGAAGATCGCGCTCCTTGCCCGCGACCCGCGATTCCTGGTCCTCCACGGCCAACTCCATGAGGTCTTCCGCGTCGACAAGGCGTGGATGGCCAGCGCGATCATGGTGGGCTTCATCCTCGCGGCATCCCTCAACCTGCTCCCCGTGTACATCGCGGCGCTGCTCGGCGCGCTCCTGATGGTGTGCGCCGGGTGCGTGAAGGGGAACGAGGTCTACACCTTCGTCGAATGGCGGGTCGTCATGCTCCTCGGGGGGATGCTGGCGCTCGGTCTCGCGATGGAGGATTCCGGCACGGCGGAACTCATCGCCCGCGAAGTCGTGGGGCGGGCGGCGGAGATGGGACCGCGGATCCTCATCGCGAGCATTTTCCTCATCTGCGCGCTCGCGGCGCAGTTCGTCCCCACCTCGGCGGTCGCCGTGCTTGTCGCGCCGGTCGCGCTCAGCGCCGCGTCCGAACTGGACCTTTCGGCACGGGCGCTGCTCATGGTCGTGGCGGTGGGCTCCTCCTGCGCGTTCCTAAGCCCCTTCGGCCACCCGGTCAACCTGCTCGTGATGGGCGTGGGCGGCTACAAGGTCGTCGACTACACGAGAGTGGGCGCGCCGCTCTTCCTGCTCCTGCTGCTGATGGTTGTCTTCTTCCTCCCCATCGTCTGGCCTCTCTAGTCGCCGTTCTCCGGCCGGTGGGCGTCTACTCGCGGCGCGCGACTTCGGTCTCGATCTCTTCCCAGGTTCTCATCAATTCGTCGAGTTCCCCCGTCCGGGACGCGCGTTCGGCCTCGAGCCTGCGGACCTCTTCGCCGGGTGTCTCGGCGTAGAACGCCGAATCGGCGAAGGTCTCGTCGATCTCGTCGAGTCGGGCCTCGGCGGCTTCGATCCGGCGGGTGATGTCGTTCAGCTTCTTCCGCAGCGAGCCGCCCCGGTAGCGGTTCCGGCTTCCCTTCGCGGTACTCGGCCGGGCGCGGCGTGGCGGTGAGGCGTCGTCCGTAGGGTTGCCGGCGGAGAGCTTGTCGGCGGCGCGAGTTTCGGCGGCGGCGACGCGGGCGGCGCGCTTCTCTTTCCGGGCCCTGAGGACGACGGTGTCGACATCGAGGTGGTCGTCTCCGCAGTAGTGGACGTACTCGTCGTAGCTGCCCTTGAAGTCGCGGATGCCGTCCTCGGAGATCTCGACGATGCGGGTCGCGAGCTGCGAGACGAACCAGCGGTCGTGCGAGACGAGGATGAGCGTGCCGTCGTAGCTCCGGAGCGCCCCGACCAGCGACTCGATGGATTCGAGGTCAAGGTGGTTCGTGGGTTCGTCGAGAACGAGCACGTTGGGCCGCTCGATCGCCATCCGGCAGAAGACGAGTCGGGCGGCCTCGCCCCCGGAAAGGTTGCCGACCCGCTTCTTCGCGTCGTCGCCGGAGAAGAGCACGCGCCCCATCTCGCCGCGCACGAAACCGAGGGTCCGTCCGGGACAGAAGCCCGCGATCCAGTCCTCGGCCGTCTGACCCGGCGACTCGAAGCGGGCCTCCTGGTCCTGCGCGAAGTAGCTCGGGTGCGTCTCGTAGCCCCACCTGACCCCGCCGGCGTCGGATTCCAGCTCGCCCATGACGATCTTGAGCAGGGTCGACTTCCCGATCCCGTTGGGGCCCATGATAGCCATGCGGTCCCCGCGCTCGAGCGTGAGATCGACGCCGTGCAGGACCTCATTCAGTTCCGCGCCGCCGCCGTACGCCTTCTTCACGCCCTCCATTCCGAGGACGGTGCGTCCGCTCGGACGGCGGGATTCGAAGCGGAAGTTCGGATAGCGGCGGGAGGAGGCCGGGAGGGGCTGCAGGGCCTCGGCCCTCTTCTCTATGAGGCGCAGCTTGCTCTGGGCCTGTCGCGCCTTGCTCGCCTTGGCCCGGAAGCGATCGACGAACTGTTGGTGGTGGGCGATCTCCCGCTCCCGCTTGGCGAGTTCCTTCTCGCGCCTCTCCTGATCCTCTCTCTTGCGGACGAGATAGTCGTCATAGTTGCCTTTGTATGTAGTGACGGTCTCATAGTCGATGTCGATAATGTGCGTGGCGATATTGTCGAGGAACCGGTGGTCGTGGGAGATGACGACGATCGCTCCATTGAACTCCCGCAGGAACTTCTCTAGCCACCGGATGGAGAGGATGTCGAGGTGGTTCGTCGGCTCGTCGAGGAGGAGGACGTCGGGCGCGCCGGCGAGCGCCTGGGCGAGCAGCACGCGGAGCTTGAACCCGCCGGAGAGGGTGGAGAGCGGACGGCGGTGAATGTCGCTCGGGAAGCCGAGGCCCTCGAGGATCTCGCCCGCGCGAGCCTCCGCTGTGTAGCCGTCGTGGCGCTGGAAGATCTCCTCGAGTTCGGAGAAGCGGTCGGCGTCGAAGTCTCCGTCCTCCGCCTCGATCAGGGCCTCCCGCTCGACCATGGCGCGCCACAGATCGGGGTTCCCCATGAGCGTGGCGCCGAGGATTTCCTCTTCGTCGTGGAGGAAGTGGTCCTGGCGAAGAACGCCGAGTTGAAGCCGGCGGGGGACGGTGACGGATCCCTCCGTCGGGTCCTCGGTGCCCCCGAGGATGTTGAGGAGCGTCGTCTTGCCGGATCCGTTCGCGCCCACGAGGCCGTAGCACTCGCCGGGGTTGAGGAGGAAGGTCGCGTCGCGGAACAGGACCTGGCCGCCGAAGACCTTTCCGAGGCCTGAGACAGTGATCATGGGTCTATCTGCGCGCGGCGCGGCCTGTTGTCATGGGGTTGCGGGGGAAGGACGCGGGTCAGCAGGACACGCAGTTGTGGCTGTTCTTCGAGCCGAGGCTCTCAAGCAGGGCCACGGCCTCCGGGAAGGGTTGCGTGCGCTGGTAGGGGCCGTTCGCCATGTCCGCGGTCGTCTGGCCCACGCGACTGACGGCCGTGACGTCCGCGCCGTGCTCGACGAGGAAGCGGATGACCTCCAGATCGCCGCGCGAGGCCGCGTTGTGGAGCGGGGTATAGCCCTCTTCGTCGCGCCGGTTCACGTCCGCGCCCAACTCTTCCACCAGGTAGCGGACGGCCGGCAGCCAGCCGTCCGGGACGTACCGGTGGGCGTTGCTGGGGAAGCCCTGGCCGTAGCCGATGCCGGTCGCGGCGTGGATCGGGTAATCGGCGGGGCCGCCCACGGGCACGGGGGGAACCCCGGACAGATCTCGCTTCTCGCGGTCCCACGCCGGGAGCCGCCGCGAGGGCACCTTGATGGTGGCGAGGTGGGGGCCGGCGCCGTACTCGACGAGGAGCCTCATCGCCTCCACGTCCAGGGAGTACGCGGCGCGCCAGAAGGGGGTCGCGCCCTTCAGGTCGATCTGCAGGAGGTCGAAGTTGTACGACACCCACCACAGGTGCTTCCCGAGACGCGCGTTGGGATCCACGCCCGCGTCGAGCAGACGGCGCATGACGTCGAGATAACTGTGCCGCTGCTGCCCGTGGGCGTGTTGCTGCGGGTAGCGCGATTTCGGCGCCCAGTGGGCGTTGAGGGCGGCGAAGAGCGGTGTCGCGCCGGCGGCGGAGGCGAGTTGCGGGTCGGCGCCGGCCTCGAGCAGTTCCATGGCGAGGTCGAAGTGGCCGTTGATCATCGCGATGAGCATGGGGCTCGTGTGGTCGCCGCCGCTCACCTGGTTGACGTCCGCCCCGGCCTCGATGAGCGCGCGCACGGTGCCTGCGTGCCCCTCGCGGGCGGCGTGGAGCAGGGCGGTGAGACCGCCGTGGCCGCCGATGAGGTCGCCGTAGCCGAGCGGCTCGGGCTCCTCGATCGGACGGTCGTAATCCTCCTCGTCCTCGGCCGCGGGACGGCCCGCCGGGGCGTCGGGAGCCGCGGCCAGCGGCGCATCGGATGGGGCGGGCTGGGGCGGCACCGGCGGTTCGGGTTCTCCGCGCATCCGCGCCGCGCGGGCCCGGCGGTCGGCTTGCGACCACCCGGCCAACGCTGTGATGTCGGTCACCCAGGTGGCAAGAGCGGGGTCCGCACCGCCCTCGAGCAGCGCCCGCACGGCGGCTTCCCGGCCGCGGGCCGCCGCGTACATGACCGCCGTCTGGCCCCAGCGCGCTTCGCGGGCGTCGGCATCCCCGCCGTGCTCCAGGAGCAGGCGGACGGCCTCCGCGTCGCCCGCGCCCGCGGCGAGGTGCAGCGGCGTCGCGCCGCCCACGTCATCGGTGGTGGCCGTCTGTTCCGCACCGCCGGCGAGCAGGAGGCGCACGACGTGTGCGCTGCCGACTTCGCTCGCGAGGAGCAGCGGCGTATAGGCCCCGATGCGGGTGACGGCGCCGACGTCCGCGCCCGCCTCGAGGAGCAAGCCCGCCAGGGCGGCGTTCGCGGAGCGGGCGGCCCAGTGGAGTGCGGTCATCCCGTCGCCCTGCGGCGCGTTCACGTCGGCGCCAGCGGACAGCAGCGCGCGCACGGAGGCGACATCGCCCGTCATCGCCGCGTCCGCCACCGGCGAATCGGGCGACAACGCGCCGCTCAGAAGGACCGCCAGCAGCGCGACCGCCGGCGGCTTCAGGGCCGTGACCATCCGGAGGTGCCCGTCCCGCTTCACGAGCCGGCCGCGTTGGCGCCGGGGGCCGCCAGCGAAAGTGCGCCCGTGCTGTCGCCGAACTGTTCGATGTCCTCCAGCCCGAGCGCGTGCATGAGGGAGAGCATCGCGTTCGCCATCGGCGTGCCCGCCGGCGCCCGCACGTGGACTCCGCCGTCCAGCTTTCCGTTCGCGCCGCCGGCCACGAACAGTGGGCAGCGCTTGTGGTTGTGCACGTTGGGGTCGCCCATGGGCGAGCCGTAGATGACCATCGTCTTCTCGAGCAGGTCGGTCTCACCGTCCATCGTGTTCCGCAGCCGCTCGAGCAGGTACGGGACCATCGACACGTGGAACCGGTTGATCTGCGCGAAGTCGTCGATGTTCCCTTCGTCGGCGCCGTGGTGCGAGGCCGGGTGGAACGGCTTGTCGACGCCGCTCTCCGGGAAGACCCGGGCCGACGAGTCGCGCCCCAGCTTGAACGAGAACACCCGCGTCATGTCGGACTCGAACGCGAGCGCCTGGAGGTCGAACATCAACCGCACGTGCTCGACGAAGGAGTCGGGCACGCCGGCCGGCGCCTCGGGCAGCGCCCGCTCCTCGCCGCTCCGGTTCTGCGTCTCGACACGCTCGATGCGCCGCTCGATCTCCCGCACGTTGTCGAGGTAGCGGTCGAGCCGGCGGACATCGACGGGTCCAAGTTCCCGGCGGAGTTCGCCGATGCGGCCCGCGATGAAGTCGAGCACGCTCCGGTTCGCCCGGCGGCGGGCGGCGCGTTCCTCCGCGCTTCCCCCGGCGCCGAACAGCTGGTCGAAGGCGACCCTTGGATCGCGGATCATGGGGAGCGGTTCCGTCGGCGATTTCCAGCTGATCGTGTCCGTGTAGACGCACGCGTAGCCGTACGCGCAGCCGCCGGACTGGTCCACGTTCTCGATGCAGAGCTGCATGGAGGGGATCGGCGTGTTCTGCCCGAAGCGCTGGGCGTAGATCTGATCCATCGACGTCCCGGCGCGGATGTCCGAGCCTTCGGTCTGTCGCGGATGGGAGTGCGTGAGGAAGGTCGCGCTGGAGCGGAAGTGATCGCCGCCGATCTCCTTCGGAATCCTCGCCTCGGCCGCCGCGATATCGGTGTCGCTGATGATCGTGAGCCGGTCCCGGAACGGTTCGAGAGAGGCGAGCGCCCCGGCGCCGAGGTCGAAGTCACGGCCCGTCTGCAGGGGCGACCAGTAGCCGCGCGACGCTCCGTACGCGGTCGAGCCCGCCGCGCCGTGCACCATCTCGATCGCGATGAGCCGCGTCGGATCCGCGGGGCGGATCGATCCCCAGAGCCGTCCGGCGGGCACCATGGCGTCCAGCATCGGAAGCGCCACGGCGGCCCCCGCCCCACGGAGGAAGGTGCGGCGTGGAATGTACTTTCCCGTGATGATGTCCATCTGGATCACGTCCCCTGGTTGGTTCCCCGGTTCGTCGCCTGGTCGGTCCCCTGGTGCGAGCCGGCTTCGTCCCCCTGTTCGACGATGGCCCCGCCGCGGCTCATGAGGAAGGCCGGGCTCTCCGCCACACCGAGGATGAAGGCGGACATGCGGTAGCCCTCCGCCTCCGCGCGACGCGTGATCCGGCGGACGGTCGGCATATCGAAGTACTCGACGCGGCGTCCGAGCGCGTAGGCCATGAGGTTCTCGGTGAACGTCCTCGCCAGCGACTCGCGCCGCGAGAGAAGGGCGGTCCGCAGGTCGGCCGGCCCCGCGAGCGGCGTCCCGTCGTACAGGTCGCCGCTGGGATCGACCGTGCGCCCCTGGTCCCTGATCCGGTAGGCGCCCGTCACGTCGAAGTTCTCGAGCGCGAGCCCCAGCGGATCGATGACGCGGTGGCAGGAACGGCAGGCGGGACTCGCCCGGTGCATCTCCAGCCGCTCGCGCACCGTCAGGAAGCGGCCCTCCTCGGCTTCGTCGATCGCCTCGAGATCGGGCACGTCCGGGGGCGGAGGGGGCGGCGGCGTCCCGAACAGTACCTCCATGATCCACTTGCCCCGCAGCACCGGTGAGGTCCGGTTCGCGTGCGAGGTCGAGGTGAGAATGCTCCCGTGCGCCAGCACGCCGCGGCGGATGCCGTCGGGATAGTCGACCCTCCGGAAGTGGGTGCCGGCCACGCCGGAGATGCCGTAGTGCCGCGCGAGCCGCTCGTTCACGAAGGTGTAGTCCGCCGTCAGCAACTCGAAGAAGCTGCGGTCCTCCCGCACGACGTGCTCGAACAGAAGCTCCGTCTCGCGTCGCATGTCGCGGGCGAGTTGCTCGTAGAAGTCGGGGAAGCGGAGCGCATCCGGGTGGACGTTGTCGAGGTCCTGCAGCCTCAGCCACTGCGCGGCGAAGCGCGTCGCGAGCCCCTCGGCGTTCGGGTGCGCGAGCATGCGGCGGACTTGGGTCGCCACTCCGCCGCCGTCGTCGAGCCCGCCCGTCCGCGCGGCTTCGATGAGTGCCTCGTCCGGCGGCATCCCCCACAGGAAGAAGGCGAGGCGCGAGGCGAGATCGAGCGGCGCAATGCGGTACGGGCCCTCGGTGCCGGCCCCGGCTGCACCGGCGGGCGGTTCCTCAAAGCGGAAGATGAAGTCCGGGCTGGCGAGGATGCCCTGAAGCGCCGTCCGGACTCCGATCTCGAAGCTGTCCTCGAAGCCGTCGTCGAAGCCGTCCTCCGCCGCGCCGGCGTCGTACAGGGCGAGGAGCGGGTCGATGTCCGCCGCGTCCACCGGCCGCCGGTAGGCCCGCGCCGCCAGGCGCTCCACGATCTCCCGCGCGCAGCGGCGCTCCGCCGCCTCATCCCCGGTTTCGGGCCGGCACGTCAGCACGCGGGCCCGGGTCGGCGTCTCCGACACGCCCGACACGCCGAACGGCCCCCGGATCGTGAGGTCGCGGAGGTGGGCGACGACCGTGATCCCGTGCGAATAGCCGATCTTCTTGTCGGCGAGACTCCATTCGTGCGGCGACACCAGGTCTTCGATCGGTCCGTCGAAGCGCTTGATGAAGGCGGCGGACACCCGGTGCGCCCCGGCCGTCACGTGAATCGGCTGCGTCTCGACCTGGACCCCGTCGGGATCCTGGCGGTGCATCCAGCGGTCGATGTCGATGAGCGCCCGCCGTTCCCCGTCCACGGAGAGTTCGACCTGCTCGTCGAAGGGCGTCGTCTGCCCGAAGAAGTTCCCGGTCGATTCGTGTTGGAAGGCGAGCCGGAAGATGTAGTCGCCGTCCGCCGCAAAGTTGTGGACGACGGAGATCCCGCCGCGCGTGCCGATCGGGGTTCCCGGCACATGCTGTCGCTGCTCGGCGTAGCGGGACACCTCGTATTCCGTCTCGCTGGGCGTCACGGTCGGGTCCCCGAGCGCGAGCCGGCTGATTTCGCTCGCCGCGGTCAGGTATCCCTCGAGCAGGGTCGCGGAGAGGTTCTGGACGTCCGCGATGTTGTCGAAGCCCGCGCTGATCGTCTCGTTCGGCAGGTAGGCGGAGGCGTCGATATCGAGTCCGAGCAGCGCCCGGATCGAGCGCTCGTACTCCGCCCGGTTCAGCCGCTGGAAGGAGCGGACGCCGGGGTCGGGCCGATCGGCCGCGACGGCATCGACACGCGCTTCGAGCGTCTCGGCGAGCTCGAGCAGGTCTTCAGGCGGAGGGCGCCGTATCCCGGGTGGCGGCATCATCCCGGCGCGCAGCTTCCGGATCATCTTCTCCGCCGTCTCCGCCTCGAGGTGCGCCATCGCCACCTCGAAACGCTCCAGCGAGAGGTTCCCCAGCACCCGCGTGTCGTTGTGGCAGTTCGTGCAGACCTGGCTCACGATCCTCTGCGGGATCGTGTCCGGGGCGAATCCGGAGGCCCGGGCGGGGGGAGGGGCGGAGAGGGACGAGCCGCCGGGGAGCGCGGAAATCGGCCCCCAGAGGGCGATACAGGACAGCGCAACCGCGAGTCTCTTCATGGAATCGCCCGTCCTCCGCGACGGTAGTGCGATCTGACTCTTCGAACCTACTCCTGTCTAACCCTTCAATATAGGGACGCCGACCCGATTTCGCCCTACGCTCGCCCGCGTTCGGCCTAGGAGCCTGCGCCGTAGAAACCGATGGTGCGGCGCGTTTCGGGTGGTTATGGTGATGGCGTGCTGTGACGGGTTCAAGTTCGGCGCGGGGAGTTGGCGATGAGTGCGAGGTCTCTACCGTACGATCCGGAGAGGATGCGGACGAGGTTCCGCCCGTACGATCCGGACCAGCGGTTGCTGCTGCCGCAGGATCTTCGCGAGTGGGTGCCGGCGGGGCATCTGGCGCACCACGTGAGCGATCTGGTGGACGCGCTGGACCTGTCGGCGTTCTACGCGCGGTACGAGGGGGACGGACGCCGTCGGAGCCCGTACGATCCGCGGATGATGGTGAAGGTTCTGCTGTACGGTTACGCGACGGGGGTGTTCTCGTCTCGGAAGCTGGCGCGGAAGCTGGAGGAGGACGTGCCGCTCAGGATGCTGGCGGCGGGGAACTTTCCGGCGCACCGGACGCTGTGCGAGTTCCGGAAGAAGAACCTGAGGGCGTTCGGTGCGTTGTTCGCCGAGGCGGTGCTTCTGGCGCGGGAGCTGGGTCTGGCGGGGCTGGGCCGGGTGGCGGTGGACGGGACGAAGGTTCGGGCGAACGCGAGCAAGCGGAAGGCGATGAGCTACGGGCGGATGGGTCCGGAGGAGGCGCGCCTGGAGGCGGAGATCGCGGAGTTGCTGGCGCGTGCGGAGGCGGCCGACGCGGAGGAGGACGAGCGGCACGGGGAGGACGTTCGGGGCGACGAGCTGCCGGAGGAGCTGAAGCGGCGGGAGGACCGGCTGGCGGCGATCCGGGCGGCGCGGGCTCGTCTGGAGGCGGAGGCGCGGGAGCGCGACGACGCGCGGGGCCGGGAGCCGGAGTGGGACCGCAACCCGAAGGGGGGGTCGCCGTACAAGCTGGCCTACGGGGAGCCGGAGGCGGACTCGCAGACGAACTTCACGGATCCGGAGAGCCGGATCATGCGGACGAGCACGGAGGGCTACCAGCAGTGCTACAACGCGCAGGCGGTGGTCGACGGCGAGAGCCAGCTGGTGCTGGGGGCGGAGGTGACCGACAACGCGAGCGACCAGGGGCAGCTGGTGGAGCGGGTGGACGAGGTGTCCGGGCGGTTGGGGGAGACGCCGGGCGAGGTGCTGGCCGACGCGGGCTACTCGAACGAGGAGGATCTGGCGGCTCTGGATGCGCGGGGGATCGACGGCTACGTGGCGCTGGGCCGGGAGGGCAAGGGGGCCGGCAAGCCCGACCCGAAGAAGCTCCCGGCGACGGCGCGCATGGCGAAGAAGCTGGAGACTCCCCAGGGCCGGGCGGTGTATGCCAAGCGCAAGTGGATCGCCGAAGCGCCCATCGGGTGGGTCAAGGAGGCGATGGGGTTCAGGAGGTTCAGCCTCAGGGGCTTGGAGAACGTGCGCGGCGAGTGGGATCTGGTGTGTCTGGCGCTCAACGCGCGGCGCCTCCACGTCCTTCGGGCCGCGTGAGGGGCGAAATCTTCGCGCCGGAGGGCCTCCGGGGCCCGAAACGCGGCCGGATCCACCCGGAAACGGCGCCGGCGCGGCGGCTTCGCCCGCGCGACGGCGGCTCCCGCCGACAACCGGCGCCCCTCAGCCTCCGGGCGGCCGCGCTTCCCGGGATCCGCCGCCCTTCGCGACCGTTCTACCGCGCAAGCTCCTAGGCGGATCCTCCGCGCCCCCCGGCTCCGGCCCGGTGCAGCTTGTACATCCCGATGGTCAGCAGCGGCAGCACGAAGATGAAGAGAAACACCCAGCTCAGGGCGCCGAATCCGGTGGCGATGAGATCGATGATTCCGAATCGCTGGAACGCGATCTGGAACCCGCGACCCGAGCAGCTCGATCAGATGGTTGGCGGGCACGGGCCGCTGCAGGATGTCGGGGTACTGGCTCGCCATCGCCACGAGGAAGAGGATGCCCGGGATCATCGCGACCGGACCCGTCAACGCGCCGGCCCACAGCGCTTCCCGCCGCCGCCGGATGTGGCGGGTCGCGAACAGCATCGCCGGCACGAGCGAGAGCTGCAGGACTCCGTAGCGGAACCCCGACAGCGCCCAGCCGCCGCGTACTTCTCCCGACGCGAGCGCCGCCCCGATGCCATCGCCGAAGCGGGCGATCGACCAGGCGAAGAAGACGATGTAGGCGCCGTACAGGAGGAAGGACCAGCCGGAGAAGAACCGCTCGATCGTCCCCGTCCCCTTGAAGACGAGGAAGCCGATGGCGGCGAGGAGCCCGATCACCCCGACCGCGTACGGGAGACCGAACGTCTCCAGCAGGAACGTCCCCGCCGCCGATCCGATCACGGCCAGAATCAGGAGGACGGCGCACGGGAAGCCGATCTCGTACACGAACCAGGCGCGGCCCAGCAGCCCGCCCAGCGGTCCGAACCGGAGGAAGAACTCCACGAGTTCGCGCCCCGTCCCGTACCCACCCGCGATGATGATGGACTGGAAGACGAACCCCGGCAGCAGATTACCGCCGAAACCACGAACTCATCGGCTCCTCCCGACGCGCTGACCCTGGCAGCGGGGATGCACCGGCGCTTCACGAGGAGACGCGAGCGGTTCACGCCGATACTCGACCAGCGCCGACCGGCCGACGATCTTGAGTATCCGGATCCAGCACTCGCTCCCGGCGTCGTCCCCGGCGTCGTCCTCCACGTGAAGCAGGGGAGACTCAAGACCCGGCCGAATGTACACTGGCCGCTCCGGCTCGCCGGTCATCTCGCCGGCCATCTCGCCGGTCATCTCGCCATTGATGGCGATATTCTCCGCCCGGATGTGTGCCGTGTCGAACGTCTGGCCGAACGGTGACAGGTAGTCGCCGGCGGTGACGGTCACACGCCCCGCGAGGCCCGGAATGCTGCCCCAACCCTGCGGGAAGATGACGCCACCGCCGCCCGGAAGGCGGGCGAGTTCGATCGCGACCGTCCGCTCCGCCGGGATCCATTCGCGCTCCAGCCATGCCTCGAAGCCGGGAGCGGCTACGAACAGCGTAAGTGGCAGCGTGAGCGGCAGACTCGGTGACGGACTCGGTGAACGGTTCGCTGACGGCGGACGAGCGGCCAGGTCGAGGATCGCCTCGCCGCGCGCGTCGGTCCTCGCGGACTTCCACCTCACATTCGGATGAATCGGAGACACCACAAGGACATTCGCACCGGCGACCGGCCGCCCTCCCGAGAGTACTTGCACGACGCCGGCTCCATCACGCAGGGCCGCGTCGCGGACCATCCGCCACGGCAGAACTTCGCCGTCCCTCCACGCCTGGCGCTCATCGCCGCCGTACACGACGACGGGATCGCCAGCGAGCGGCTCCGGGAAGTGATTTCGCACGCGCCGGATCGTGCGCAACATGTCTGACGAGAGCGAGCCCGAGGATCTTGCCTCGACCAGGGTCCGTCTCGGCGTTCGGCCCGGCGTCCGGCCGCTCGCGTGGTCGATCACCAGGTCCGCCTCGACGCCGTTCCGGTCTCGATAGAAGGTCAAGCCCAGCTGTCCCAGACCCAGGTTGGACCGGTTCTTCAACACTTCCGAGACCACCCAGGTCTCGAAGATGGGGCCGCGCAGCGGGTGGGAACCCAGCTGGCGCAGTTCGTGGATGCCCAGGAGCCAGCAGGCCAGGCCGGTGTCGCAGAAGTAGAGTTTCGGTGTTTTCACGAGCCGCTTGCGGAGGTTGCCGCGGAACGCGGGCAGGCGGAACGCAATGCAACTTGCCTCGAGGACATCGACCCACTTCTTGGCCGTCGGCCGGGAAATACCACAGTCGTTGGCCAGCGACGAGTAGTTGAGGAGTTGGCCCGTGCGGCTCGCACACGACTCAAGGAATCGCTGGAACGTCGCGAGGTCGCCGACGTTCAGGATCGTTCGAACGTCGCGTTCCAGATACCTGTCGATGTACGCGCGGAGCCAGGCAGTCGGATCGAGTGCATGATCGAGGATTCGCGGATAGCCCCCGGTGAAGATCGCTTCGTCGAGACTGACTGGGGGGTGGGCGAAGCGTCGGATTTCTCCCCATGTCAGCGGCAGCAGTTCGTGTAGTTCGGCGCGCCCGGCCAGCGATCGGCTGATGGACTCCGGGAGGAGCGGATTCCGGGAGCCGACGAGGATCCAGCGGCCGGGCGCCGGGTCGTCGTCAACGGTGCCCCGCAGGTAATGCAGCAACGCGGGCGCGCGTTGGATCTCATCGATGACGACCCCTTCCGCACCGTCCGGTTCCGCACCGTCCGGGAGTTCTGCGAGGAAGCCGCATGGATCGCCGAGCGCGAAGGCTCGCGCGTCCGGCGCTTCGAGCGTCCGGTAGACGTGCGTAGGGAACAGGGCCCGGCACAGCGTCGTCTTCCCACTCTGCCTGGGCCCCGTGAGCGTCACGACGGGCATGGTCGCCGCGGCCCGTCTGAGCAACGGTGCAAGATCTCGCGCGATCATCGGTGGATTGGCACCCCTGTGTCGGCTTATGCCAATTGCAAGTCTGACCTTCAATTGGCATAAGGCGGTACAGGAAGATCACGCAACCACCACCTGCAGGAACCAGAGATCGGCATTCCCTCGGAGTTGCCCCTCTGGTTGCCGGGCGCGGCGGGGCTAGCCCGGGGCTGGGGGCTCGATTCCGTCACGCCAGGTGGCGAGCGGGATTGGGCTCGGCCGGCGCTCGCGTATCGAGGAGGACAGCACCTCCAGCACGCGCATCGAGATGCCGCCGAGGCGCTCGCGCCAGCGCTGGCGCCGCTCTTTCGTCGGCTCCCGGGAGCGCGCGAGGTCGGGCTCGAGTATGCGCTCTCCGATCTCGCGGACGAGACCGGGGGCGCTCGTGATGAGCACGATTTCCGGCTGCATGCGAAAGCTCACGTAGTCGAAGTTCGCCGAACCGAGGACGACCGAATCGTCGATCCGCATGACCTTGGCGTGGGTCATGGGTCCGGGGAGAATGAGAACCTCGAACCCTTCGCGGCGCGACGCATCGAGCGTGCCCCATTTCATCACGGCCCGGTTGTGCGCCTCCGGCATCATCACGGTGACGTGCGCGCCGCGGCGGTGCGCTCGGCCGAGGGCGCTCCAGAACGGCTCGCTGACGTACGGGCACTGGACGATGATCCGGCGTGTGGCCCGGTCGAGTGCGCGGGAGACGGCAGCGCGCAGCCCGGCGTTGCCCCGGCCGTCGCCGACCACGATCTCGTCGCCATCGATCTCCGCGGCGGCCGCCTGGTCGTTCCCCCGCCACGTGTGCTCGAAGTCCTCGCGCAGGAACGCCGCAATCCCCGGGCTTTCGATCCGGACCATGAAGTCGTGCCAGGCGAAGTTGTGGTCGCTGAAGTTGATCCCGCCCAGGTAGGCGACCCGATCGTCGATCGTGATGAGCTTCTTGTGGTTGCGGGCAATGAGTCGGTGAAACCGCCGTCCCACGGGCCACGCGAACCTCACGGGCACCTTCGCTCGCTCCAGCCGGTCGCACATGTCTCCGGTGGCCGCGACCTCCCGCTGGAGCCCGGCGTCGCGCCGCGCCGCCGGCAGGCCGATGAAGCGGTCGTTGATCAGGTACTTCGTCACGGCGTCCACGACGATGCGCTTCCGGGGCGCCTCGCAGGCCAGCAGGGCCTCGGCCAGGCCGAGCCCGGCCGCGTCGCCCTCGAACGAGAGCGTCTGGACGTAGACGTAATCGCGCGCCCCACCGATGTCCCGCTCAAGGTGCTCCCAGAACTCGGCCCCCCCGAGGCAGAGTCGCATCGGAGCGGACGCGGGGTGGCGCGTCCGGGGCGCTCGCGCATCCGTCGCGGGCGTCCACGCCCCGGTCACGTTCACGCCGCCCCACTCCGCGCGTCGCCACGGACGTTGCCCCCCGCGTCGCCCCCCGCGTCGCCCCGGACGTCGCCGACGTGTCGTCGTGCCTCGGCGACCATGACGAACGCTCCCAGGATCGTCCCGAAGAACGTCGTGAGCAGCCGCCAGCCCACGACCCACAGCACCGTCACCTCGGCGAGCAGCACCCGGTTCATCATCAGCCCCGTCGAGGCCTCGGCGACGCCGGAGGCGCCCGGCGTGGGCGCGAAGTAGAGGAGGATGTGCTGCAGAAGCTGGAGTCCGATGAAGGAGAAGTCGACCTGCCCCTGGAGCGCCGCCGCGAGGACGTAGCCCATGAAGTACTTGTTGAGGTAGAGGACGGCGGTCGCGGCGCACACCCAGACGAGCGTCACCTTTCCGCGCGAGGCCACCGCCCGGACCCCCGCGGCCAGCCGTTCGATCTCACGGCTCAGCAGGCGCCGTCCCGCCGCGGCCCAGCGCCGGACCCGCGTCCCCCGTCTCGATACCGCGTTGAGCAAGCGTCGGAGCAGCCGAACGGTTTGCCGCCGGGCCGCGACCGCCGAAATCAGCAGCCCGGCCAGCAGCGCAATGACCGCCACCGCGACGGCAAGCGCGACCAGCACTCCCCGGGACAACGCCCCGCCCGGCAGAAACCCCAGGGCGGCGAGGCCGCCCAGCGCGAAGAAAAGCAGCGTGGCCACGAACGTCAGCAGCGAGCAGAGGATCGCCTCGGACAACCGCGCCCCGCGCCGGCACAGCACGTAGAGCTGCGCGGCGCCGCCGCCGGTCTGTGCCGGGGTGATCGCGCCCAGCAGCATGTTCGCCCAGTTCGCCCGCATGCAGTGCCACAGCGAAACGCGCGAGAAGACGCGGCCGTCGAGGAGCAGTCGATAGCGCACGCCGCCCAGCGTGAAGTCGAGCGCGAGCAGCGCCAGCAGGGCGATGGCGAAGGTTGGCGTGATGCGAGCGAGGATGCTGTCGAGTTCCGAAGGCGGGCGCCACCGGATGAGCGCCAGGAGTCCCAGCACGGTGAGCCCGCCGAACGCGAGCGCGCCGATGATGAGCTTGCTTCGCGCGGGTACGGGGGAACTCGGCAGGGAACTCGGTTGGGGACTCGCCACTCGTCCTGTTTTCCTTGGGCCGGAGTACTCGCGCGCACAACGTATCGGCGGGAGAACGAAAGGGTCTACTACACCTCGCCTACGCCTCGCGGCGGCCGGTGAGATTCAGCGAGCCCGCGCGGACCGTGAGCCGCGCGGGGCGCATGGCGGGGAAGTGGGGCGCTACCTGCCGGTGTTGGCGATGGATTCGCGGATCTTCTCTACGGTGAGCGCGGTCCGGTAGGCCTGGAGCTTGCGGCCGATCTCGATCGTCTTCTCCTTCGGCGCGATCGGGACGCCGTTGATCTTCGCCAGCCCCGCCTTCACGCGCTGGTCGTAGCGGACCACGGTGGGGTCGACGGTCATCATCAGGCTCGTGATCCCGAAGCTGTCGTGGATGCCGTCGTTCTCCGTCTCCACGATCCCGAGTTCGGACTCGAGGAAGTCTCCGCCTCCGTAGCGGTAGTACTCGGGGATGTGGTGCGCGTGGGCGTCGCCCCAGCGCTCGTTGAGGCGCGCTGCGACGTTTGCCATGCCCTGCACGTTTCCGCCGCTGTCGCCGATGAAGACGATGTGCTCGAAGCCGTGGGCCCGGAGGCTCGAAGCGACGTCATCGAGGACCGCTTCGAACGTCTCCTGGCGGAGCGAGATCGTGCCGGGATAGCGCATGTGGCCGGACGGTTCGTCGATGTCGCCCTCGGGGACGAGCTTCATGATCGGCGCGCAGAGGGCATTGCCCAGTTCGCGGGCGATCGCCTCGCACGTCCCCTGCAGCACGTAGTTGTGTTTGCCGGTCGCAACGTAGGGGCCGTTCTGCTCGATCCCGCCCGTGGAGACGATCGCGATGCCGTATCCGTCGGCCATCATGTCGCGGACTTCCATCCAGGTGAGCTCCTCGATCCAGATCGAGTCGAACATCTCGATCGGGCGCTCCGAGACGAGTTCGGCGTCGATCCGGGCCTCGTACTCGGCCATGAGGCGGGTGCGCTCCTCAGGCGTCATCTCCTGGTTCTGGCCGGTGGCTCCGGCGGGGACCGCGAGGGGGATCGCCGCAAATGCGACCAGCGCGGTCAGAGTCGAGCGGGCGTGCATCATCATCTTCCTCCTGTTTCCTTGTGCAACCGCGTGGTATTTCACGTCATATTTCGGATGACATTTCACGGTCGAACAAGTGTCGTAGCTGCACAAGTGTCTGGTCCGGGGAAGCCGGACGGCAAGGGGATCAACACCATGGCAGATCGAAGCGGTCGGCGGGCGGAGCCGATCGCGATCATCGGGATGGCGTGCCGTTTCCCGGGTGCGGAGGACCTGGCCGCCTTTTGGCGGATGCTGGATGCGGGCGGGAGCGGGGTCATCGAAGGGGTTCCCGGCTCCGGCGTCGGGCGCGTCGGCGAACTGTTTTCCGAGAGCGAGGGAAAGAGGCCGGCCTGCCGATTCGGTGCCTATCTGGACGGGCTCGACCAGTTCGACGCGGCCTTCTTCCGCATCTCGCCCGTGGAGGCGCAACTGCTCGATCCCCAGCAGCGGCTGATGCTGGAGACGTGCTGGCGGGCGGTGGAGGACGCGGGCATGGCCCCCGACCGCCTGAAGGGCAGCCGCACCGGCGTGTACGCGGGGATCAGCAACAACGAGTATCGCGGGCTCATTCTGGACACCCTTCCCCCGGACGAGCCCGCCGTCAGCCTCTATTCCGTCACCGGAACCTCCTTCAACACCGCCATCGGCCGGGTTGCCTTCGCCCTCGGGCTTGAAGGTCCGGCGCTGGCATTGGATACCGCCTGCTCTTCCTCGCTCGTCGCGATCCATGCGGCAGCGACCGGCCTCCAGCGGGGCGAGGCGGACCTGGCGCTTGCCGGTGGCGTGCATGCGATCCTCTCGGGCCGCCTCCTGGAGATGCGGGCCAACGCCGGAATGCTGTCGCCGGACGGGCGTTGCGCCACCTTCGATGCGGCGGCGAACGGCTATGTCCGCGGTGAAGGCTGCGGGATCGTTGTGCTCAAGCGCCTCGCCGAGGCGGAAGCCGATGGCGACCGCATCTGGGCCGTGGTGCGCGGCTCGGCGCTCAACCAGGATGGTGCCAGCCCCGGATTGACCGTGCCGAGCGGGCCCGCGCAGGAGAAGGTCATCCAGGCCGCACTGCAGCAGGCAGGCCTCGATCCCGCCCAGGTGGACTACGTCGAGGCACACGGCACGGGTACGGAAGTCGGCGATCCGATCGAGGCCCAGGCGACCGGTAGCGCGTACGCCCGCGGCCGGGACCCCGGGCGGCCGCTGCTCATCGGCTCGGTCAAGACCAACATCGGTCATCTCGAAGCGGCGGCCGGGGTCGCCGGCGTGATCAAGACCGTGCTCGCCATGAGGCGGGGCGTCATCCCGAGACACCTGCACTTCCGGGACCCAAGTCCGGAAATCCCCTGGGAGCGTCTGCCGCTGCAAGTGACGGCGACACCCACGGACTGGCCCGACAGGTCCGGGGCGCCGCCGCGGGCGGGGGTGAGCGGCTTCGGCTGGTCGGGGACCAACGCCCATCTCGTGCTGGAGGGGTACGGCGACCGGGAGGGCTTCGCCGCACAGGTCCCAGGGTCCTGGACCGACGGCTCGCCACGGTCCATCGCCGTCTCGCTGCCGGTCTCTTTCAATGGAGCCACGCCGGTCGCGGAGACCCTCGCGCCGAGGGGCAAGCGCTTTCTACCGCTTGCCGCGCGCACGGATCAAGCCCTCCGTGACCTCGCGGGACGATACCGGTCGTGGATGGACGACCGCGCCGGGGGACTCGCCGCCGATGAGGCCGCCAGCGCACGGTTGCTCGCCGACATGGCGTGGTCGGCTGCCATCGGACGCACCCATTTCGAGCACCGCGCGGGCGTCGTGTTCCACGATGCCGATTCCCTGCACGAATCTCTCCGCGCGCTCCAGGAGGCGGACGAGACGCCGGCGTCGCGCGCCGCGAAGCGGGTGGCCTTCGTATGTACGGGACAGGCGAGCCAGTGGCCGGGCATGGGCGCGGCGCTCTATGCGAGCGAACCCGTGGTGCGCGCGGTGCTGGACCGCTGCGATGCCTTGCTTGCGGAGGAGCGGGGCGCTTCGCTCCTGGACGTGATGTTCGATCGAACGGGTGTCGGCGCCGGCGACCTGGACGATCCGCGATGGAAGCAGCCTGCGATCTACGCACTGGAGTGCGCGCTCGCGGCTCTGTGGGAGAGTGTGGGCGTGCGGCCGGACGTCGTCCTCGGCCACAGTCTGGGCGAAATTGCGGCGGCGCACACCGCCGGCGTGTTCAGCCTGGAGGAGGGTCTGCGTTTCGCCGCGGCGAGGGGCGCGCTGATCGGGGCGCTCCCCGGCGACGGCGCCATGGCGGTGGTCTTTGCTCCGCCCTCCCGCGTCGAGGAGGCGCTGGACGAACACAACGCGACCTCCGATGGCATCGGCCTCTGTGTCGCGGCGGACAACGGCGCCCATCAGGCGATCAGCGGCCCGGCGGTGGAGATCGAGGAGATCCTGGAGCGCTTCGAGGCGGCCGGAGTGCGCGTCGCGCGGCTGCGGAAGAGCCCGGCCTATCACAGCGCGATGGTCGATCCGGCCCTGGACGACCTCGAGGCCGCCTTGGCCGAGACCGCCTTCGCGCCGCCTTCCCTCACCTTCGTCAGCAACCTGACGGGCCGCGCGCTGGGGGCCGGCCAGGCGCCCGATGCCGCGTATTGGCGGCGTCAGGCGCGCGAGCCGGTGGCCTTCCGGGCCGGCGTCGAAACCCTGGCGGAGATCGGCGTGGACGCGGTAATCGAGGTCGGACCCCATGCCGTGCTGGGGCCGATGACGACCATGGCCTGGCCGGAGGCCTCCGGAACCGCGCCACCGGTGGCCCTCTCGAGCCTCCTGCGACCGGCGAAGGGCGAGGAGGCGCCAGCGGCGGGCGCGGGCGGCGGCTTCGTGGAGGCGGTTGCCGGCGCCTGGGAGGCGGGGCTGCCGGTGTCCTTCCCGGGACTCTTCGCGGGAGAGGCTCGTCGCCGGATCGCGTTGCCGGATTATCCCTTCCAACGCGAGAGCTATTGGATCGAGGCGCCCCGGCGGCGGCGCTCGGATGCCGGCCACCCCCTTCTTGGCGCGCGCCACGAGTCCGCGAGCGGGGAGATTGCTTTCGACACGGAGGTCTTCCCTTCGGACCCGGCGTGGCTCAGCGACCATCGGGTCTTTGGCCGCCTGATCGCGCCGGGCGCGCTGTATGGCGCCATGGCCGCCTCGGCCGGCCGCGCCGGGGGAAGCGAAGCGGTGGTCATAGAAGACTTCCAGATCCGGAGCGCCCTGGTCTTCCCCAACCAGGACGGCCAGGAGGGCGCCGGCGAGACGGCGCGTCGGGTGCAGGTGCTCCTCGACTTCCCCGAGGACGAACCGTCTCGCCGGGTCCGTGTCCTGAGCCGGGCCGAGGGCGAGGAGGGGTGGACGCTGCACGCCGAGGGTCGGATCGGGGCGGGCGTGGCCGGTGGCCTCCAGGGGGCGGCGCTCGACGTCGAAGCGGCGAAGACCGAACTCTCTCCGGTGGACCTTGGGGGCTACTATCGCGCGAAGGCTTCGGTGGGAATCGATCTCGGCCCGGCCTTCCGCACCGTGGAGGCGCTTTGGTCCAGCCCCGGCGAGGCCATCGCCGAAGTGAGGCTCGATCCCGGCTTCGAGCGGACGCCGCTCGACGTACACCCCCTCGTGCTGGACGGCTGCTTCCAGGCCTTCGGTGCGGCGCGCAACCCCGACGGCGCCGCCGAAGGCATCACCTATCTCCCCTTCGCGTGGGAACGCTTGTGGCTGGCTGGCCGTTTGCCGGATCGGCTCGTATGCCATGTGCGGATGCGCGAGGGGCCGGATCGCGCGGTCGCGGACGCGCGCGATGACGAACTCCGCGAGGTTCAGGTAGCCGACCTCCGGCTCTACGACCCCGACGGGACGCCGGTCGGAGAACTCGCCGGGTTCACCGTGAAGCGGGCGACACGGGCGGCGCTCCTCTCGGCCGTCGAAGGAGTCGACGAGCTTCTCTACGAGGTGACCTGGCGGGACCGCGCTCTCGAGGCCGGCATCGCGCCCGCCGATTTCCTGACGAGTCCGTCGGAGGTCGCCGCGACGACCAGTCTCTTCACCGGCTACCTGGAGAATGAGGGGGTCGGCGCCGAGGACCGGGCGGCGCTGTTGGCGGACCTGGAGCAGCTGTCCCGGGCGTACGCTCTCCAGACTCTGGATGCGCTGGGCTGGCGACGCGTGAGCGGAGAATCCGTCGATTCCGCCGAGCTGCGGGAGCGCTTGGGCGTTGGTTCGGAGCACGAGCGGCTGTTCCGGCGGATGCTCGAGATGCAGGTCCGCGCCGGGGTGCTCGAGCAGGCGGGCGATGGTTTCGTCGTGACCGTGGCGTCCGGCGAGCCGCTGCCGGAGGGGCTTTCCGGCGACCCCGATGCGGTGGCGGAGCAGATGGCGGCGCGGTACTCGCACGGCACGACGGAGATCGGTCTGTTCCGGCGCAGCGCCGGCGCCCTGGCCGAGGTGCTCCAGGGTCGCATGGATCCGTTGACGCTGCTCTTCAGCAGCGGCGAGCCGACGGCCGCCGATCTTTATATGAAGGCGCCGGTGGCCCGCGCGGCGAACCGTCTGTTGGCGGATGCGACGGCGGCGCTCCTGAGCGCGATGCCTGCCGGGCGCAGGCTGCGCGTGCTGGAGGTCGGCGCCGGCACCGGGTCGGGGACGGCGGCCGTGCTCCCGGAACTGCCGGAGGGAAGCTACGACTACACATACACCGACATCTCGGCCGGCTTCTTCTCGGAGGCGGAATCCCGCTTCGGCGCCGCCGAGGCGTCGATCGACTACCGGGCGCTCGATATCGAGAAGGACCCCGTGGCGCAGGGGGTCGATCGCCACGGCTACGACCTGGTCATCGCCTCCAACGTCCTCCACGCGACGCGTTATCTGAACGAGACGCTGGAACACTGCCTCGCGGCGCTCTCCCCGTCGGGGCAGCTGATTGCGCTCGAGAATCTGCGCGGGCAGGGGTGGCTCGACCTAACGTTCGGGCAGCTGGACGGCTGGTGGCGGTTCGCCGACCATTACCGCCCGCACCACGCGCTCGCGACCCCCGCCGTCTGGCGACAGGCGCTCGCAGACGCCGGCTTCGAAGACATCGCGATCCTCGGCTTCGACGAGTCGGACCCGAATGCGAACCCGGACCGGGGCGTGATCGTGGCGCAGGGTCCGGCGGAAGTCACGAGAGAGCCCGGGACGTGGGTTCTGGCCGCCGACCGGGGTGACGTTGCGGCTGAACTCGCGAACACGCTCGCGGCGCACAACCAGACGGCCGTGCTCGCCGGCGCGGCGACGGGCTCCGGCGAGCTTTCCGAGGCGGCCGGCGCGGGCGTCGTCGATGCGTCCGTGGAAGCCGAGCGGCGCGAATCCTGGGCCGCGCTGCTCGATGGCCTGCCCTCCGATCCGCCGCTCGCGGGCGTCGTGCACCTGGGAGGACTGGATGGCCACGGCGCCACGGCGACCACCGACGAATTGGCGGAGGATGCGCGCCGCGCTGCGGCGAGTGCCCTCGCCCTGACGCAGGCGTTGGCGGAGAGCGAGGTGCTCCCGTCAAAGGGTCTCTGGTTCCTGACGCGCGGCGGCCAGATGGTGGAACGCGAGCGCGGTGGCGAGCTGGTCGGCGCCACGTTGTGGGGCTTCGGCAAGGTCGCCGCCCGGGAGGCGCCCCAGCTTCAGCCGAGGATGCTGGATCTCGATCCCGCCGATGAGGCGCTCACGCCCGACCTCGTGAACGAGCTTCTAAATCCGGATGCGGAAACCCACATCGCCTATCGCTTCGGCCGCCGCCAGGGTGCGCGGCTGGTTCGCGCCGCGACCGTCCCGGATCGGTTGTCGCTGCCGGAGGAGCCGGGATGGGAGCTGCAGCCCGATCCGGGTGGGTCCCTCGAAGCCCTCGGGGTGATGTCGGTGCCCGAAAGCTTGCTGGCGCCCGGAGAGATCCGCGCCGCGATCGAGGCTTTCGGGCTCAACTTCCGCGACGTGTTCATCGCGGTCGGACTCGTCGATGATTTCATGGGCGGGGAGTTCTGCGGCCGGGTGCTCGAAGTCGGGGAGGGCGTCACGAGCGTCGCGGTCGGAGACCGCGTCGTCGGCATGACGTTCCGGAACTATGGCGCCGAGACCATAACCCTCGAAGCGATGGTCGTGCCCGCGCCACCGGGCTTCTCGGTTACGGAACTGGCGACCATCCCGACGGCGTTCGTGTCGGCGGCGCTCTCATTCGAGCTCTCGGGACTCGACGCCGGCGACTGCGTGCTCATCCACGCCGGCGCGGGCGGAGTCGGTCTCGCGGCGATCCAGCTGGCCCGGGCGGCGGGTGCCGAGGTCTTCGCCACGGCGAGCGCGCGCAAGCGCGACTTCGTGCGCTCGCTCGGGGTGAAGCATGTGTTCGACAGCCGCACGACGGCCTTCGGCGCGGAGATCCTCGCGGCCACGGGCGGGACGGGTGTCGACATGGTGCTCAACAGCCTGACGGGCGAGGGCTTCATCGAGGCGAGCCTCTCCTGCCTCGCCGAAGGCGGCCGCTTCGTGGAAATGGGTCGGGTCGACATCCTGAGCGAAGAGGAGATGGCGGCGGTACGCCCCGACGTGCAGTACGCCATCCTCATGATCGACGTCCTCAAGGAAGAAGAACCCGCCAGGGCCGGAGAGCTCCTGCGCGGCGTCATGGAGCGGATGGTGGCCGGCGAACTGACGCCGCTCATCCACGCCCGGTGGCCGGTGGCCGAGACGGGCGCGGCGATGAAGTGCATGCAGGGCGCGCGGCATGTCGGCAAGATCGTGCTCGCCAACTCACCGCTCGCGCGGGGGACGTTGCGCGAAGACCGCACCTACCTGGTGACGGGAGGCCTGGGCGGCCTCGGCGTGGTCGTGGCGGGCTGGCTGGCCGATCGCGGCGCCGGCGCCATCGTGCTCAACGGCCGCCGCCCGCCCGCCCCGGAGGTCAGCGAGGCGATCGAAGCGCTGCGGGGGCGCGGGGCCACCGTAGGGGTGGAGCTCGCCGATGTGACGGACGACGCCGCGCTGGACGCCATGCTGGCTCGCATGGATGCGGATCTCCCGCCGCTCGCGGGCGTGATCCACAGCGTCGGCGTGCTGTCGGACGCCACGATCGGGAACCAGAGCTGGGAGACGTTCGAGCGGGTTCTGTGGCCGAAGATGTTGGGGGCCTGGCACCTGCACCGGGCGACCGCGGGGCGCGACCTCGACATGTTCGTGCTCTTCTCCAGCGTCGCGGGCATCCTGGGCAACCCGGGCCAGGCGAACCACGCGGCGGCCAACGCATACCTCGACCAGCTCGCCGGCTATCGCCGGTCGCAGGGGCTCCCGGGCCAGGCCATCGCCTGGGGCGCGTGGTCGGATATCGGCGAAGCCGAGGAACAGCGGGAACGGTTCGACCGGCAGCGGTCGGCGCTGGGAGGTCGCTGGTTCACGCCGCGGCAGGGGTTGAGGGCGCTCGACCGGCTCGTGCGGCAGGACGCCACCACGTCCGTCGTCATGGCGATGGACTGGGACGTGTTCGAGGAGGCCGTGGAGGAGCCACCGCGCCTGGTCGAGGATCTGCTGTCCGCGGCCGCCGAGGCGGGGGCGGATGACGCGGAAGGGGCCGAAGATATCCTCACGCGCGTCGGCGGGACGCCCGCAGCTGAACGGGAGGCGCTCCTCGCGTCGTTCGTGCAGGCGGAAGTGCGGGCGGTGCTGCGATTGCCCTCGGCCCCGGCCCCCACGGTCGGCTTCTTCGATCTCGGGATGGACTCGCTCATGGCCGTGGAGCTGCGGAACCGGTTGAACCGGGCCCTGTCCGGGGCCTACAGCGCGCCCAACACGCTCGTGTTCGACTACCCCAACATTACGGAACTGGCCGCGCACCTGGCGAAGGAACTCGACGATGGGGGCGCTTCGCCCGCGGGCGCGCCGGAGCTTGCCTCGGAGGTCCGGGACCAGGCGTCGCAGCGCGACGAGGAGGGGGACGGTGGCGTCGCGATCGTCGGCATGGCATGCCGCTTCCCCGGCGCGCCGGACCTCGCCGCCTTCTGGCGCCAGCTGGAGGCTCGGACCGACGCGGTGACGGACGGACGCCGGGATGCCGGGCCCTGGACGGGCGTGGCCGGCGATCCCGCCTCCGACGATGACTACTCGCGCCACGGCGCGTTCCTTGAGGACATCGACAAGTTCGACGCGCGCTTCTTCGGGATCAGGCCGATCGAGGCCCGGATGATGGACCCGCGTCAGCGCCTGCTGCTCGAGACGACGTGGCACGCTCTGGAGGACGCGGGTCTGGATCCGGTGCAGCTCAAGGGCACGAGCACCGGCGTCTACACCGGCGTGACCACCGGAGATTACCGGGATCTCGCCGTGGCCAGCGGCGAAGGACCCGGCTACCTCGGGACGACGATGAGCGTGACCGCGGGCCGGATCTCGTTCGCCCTCGGCCTTACCGGTCCCGCTGTGCCTCTGGACCTGGCCTGTGCTTCCTCGCTCGTGGCCGTACATCAGGCCGCCGCCGCACTTCGACAGGGCGAGGTGGGAGTCGCGCTCGCGGGAGGCGTCAACGCGATCCTGTGGCCGGGGACGACGGAGTTGATGAAGGAAGTCGGGTTGCTCTCCGCGAGTGGGCGTTGCCATAGCTTCGACGCGGCGGCGGACGGGTTTGTGCGTGGTGAAGGCTGCGGCATGGTCGTCCTCAAGCGGCTCGCCGATGCCAGGGCGGACGGCGACCGAGTCTGGGGGGTAATCCGCGGTTCGGCCGTCAACCAGAACGGGGCGAGCGCGGGGCTCACCGTCCCGAACGGCCCGGCCCAGGAGCGTGTGATCGAGGATGCGCTCGCCCAGGCGGGCGTCTCGCCGGCCGAGGTGGACTATCTGGAGGCGCACGCCGCGGGGTCCGATCTCGGAGATCCGATCGAGGTGCAGGCGGCCGCGACGGTCTACGGCCGGGGACGGGACGCGGACCGGCCGCTCCTCATTGGTTCCGTGAAGACGAATATCGGCCATCTCGAGTGCGCGGCCGGGATCGCCAGCCTCATCAAGGCGGTGCTCGCCATGAACGAGGGCCGGATCCCGCCGCAACTGCACTTCCACGAGCCGAACCCCCATCTGGCGTGGGGTCAGCTCCCCGTGCGGGTCGCGGCCGAGCCCACCGCGTGGCCGTCCGACGGTGATCGGCCACCGCGCGCGGGCGTAAGTTCGTTCGGCATTTCGGGGACGAACGCGCACGTCGTGGTCGAGGGGAGCGGGAGCGCGGACCAGGCGTTGATCGAGAACGGCGCGCGGATGCCCGCCGGCGCATCGGTCACGGTTCCGGTCGCTCTGCCGGAGACGGAGGGCGCGCCGTCGCCCGTGGACGCTGTCGCTCCCCGGAATACGCGTCTCCTGCCGCTATCCGCAAAGTCGCCGGAGGCGCTGCGGGAGCTGGCGAAGCTCTATCTCGAGTGGTTGGAGAAACACGGCGGAGCGCCGTCCGGCGGCGATGGCGCCGCGTCCTCATCGCTCGCGGACATGGCGTGGACCGCCGGCGTGGGGCGGAGTCACTTTCCCCACCGGGCCGGCATCGTGTTCGGCGACGGTGCGTCGCTTCGAGATGAACTGAGCGTCCTCGCCGAACGGCCTGTCGAGGGAGGATCTCACGGGAACCGCGAAGCCGACACCCCCCCGAGGGTGGCCTTCGTCTACACGGGAGAAGGCGGCGCGAGCGAGGGGGCGGGGCAGGGGCTCTACGATCGCGAGCCAGTCGTGCGCGCGATCCTGGACCGCTGCGACCAGGCGTTGAGGAAGGCGCGGGACGGCGCGTCGCTGCTCGACGTGATGTTCGGGCGGGAGAACGCCCGGGGGACGCTGAGTGACCCCGAGTGGGCGCAGCCCGCCGTCTACGCGCTGGGTTGCGCGCTCACCGCGCTGTGGGTGAGCGCCGGCGTCCGCCCCGGCGCGGTGGCGGGAGAGGACGTGGGCGAACTGACCGCGGCCTGGGCCGCCGGCGTCTTCAGTCTGGAGGACGGACTGAGACTCGCCGCGACGAGGGGCGCCGCGATGGCCAGACCGAAACAGCGCTTGGCGGCCGCGATGCCCGTCGACGAAATGGACGGTGCCGGACGGGATCCGCTGGATGACCTGGAGGCCGCTGCGCAGGACATCGACGTCTCACCGCCTTCAGTTGCGATGATCAGTCAGGTGACCGGCCGAAGGATGGATCCCCGGCAGGCGCCCGACGCCACCTATTGGCGCGAGCAGGCGCGAGCGTCGCGGAGTCGCCGGCGTCTTTCCGCCGCCTTGGCGGATCTGGGCGTGGACCTCGTGCTCGACGTCGGCCCGGCCGCCGTGGGGCCGACGGCGCTTGCCGACTGGCCGGGCGGCACGGAGGGCGCGGACGGTCCCGATGACGCGTTCGCGTTCTCAGTGGCGCGGGCGTACGAGACCGGCCTGCCGGTCTCCTTCGCAGGGCTGTTCGCCGGCGAAGCGCGGCGCCGGATCCCGCTTCCGGGCTACCCGTTCCAGCGCAGGCGCCACTGGATCGAGACGAGCGCTTGAGCGCCGCTCCGGCGGACGGCCGGTCCGGCATCCGCTACCAGCCCGACGAGAAGCCCGCGCCGACCCTGACCGTCGGCGTCGGGCTCCAGCTCGCGGTGCTCAACATCGCGGCGATCGTGTTGATCCCGCTTGTCGTCATGCGGGCCGCGGGGGTCGGCGAGGAGTATCTCTCCTGGGCGGTGCTCGCGTCCGTCGCGGCTTGCGGCTTGGCGACGATGTTGCAGGCAGTCCGCGCGGGGCGCTTCGGCGCGGGACACGTCCTCCTGATGGGCACCTCCGGTGCCTTCATTCCGGCGAGCATCATGGCGCTCGCCGAGGGTGGCCCGGCTCTCCTCGCCACCCTCGTTGTGGTCGCCGCGCTCATCCCACTCCTGCTCTCCTGGCGGCTGTCGCTCTTCCAGCGGATCCTGACCCCGGTCGTCTCCGGCACGGTGATCATGTTGATCCCGGTGACGGTGCTGCCTTTCGTGTCGGGACTCCTTGCCGGCGGACCTGAAAGCGGCGCGCCTCCCGGCGTCCCCCTCAGCTTCGGTGTCACGGCGCTCCTGATCGGATGCATCGCGCTGCGCGGGACGGGAGCGCTCCGCCTGTGGGCCCCGGTCATCGGCGTGATCGCCGGTACCGCGATCGCCGGCTTTCACGGCCTCCATGACGTGGGGCTGGTAGCGGACGCGGCCTGGATCGCCCTTCCGCGCCCGCGCCCGCCGGGCTTCGATCTCGAATTCGGACCGGCCTTCTGGGCCCTCCTGCCCTCGTTCCTGCTCGTGTCGGTGATCGCGAGCATTCGCACGATGAGCAGCGCCGTCGCGATTCAGCGGGTGTCATGGCGGCGCGCGAGTCGCGCAACCGACTTCCGGTCCGTGCAGGGCGCGGTGGCCGTGGACGGCGTTGGCAACCTGCTTGCCGGCCTCGCCGGTACCGTGCCCGGTAGCGCCACTACGACGAGCGTGCCTCTCACGCAACTCACCGGCGTGGCGGCCCGAGGCGTGGGGTTGGCGGCGGGTGGCGCCTTCATCGCCTTCGCCTTCCTGCCCAAGGCGTTCGCGGTCGTGCTCGCGATCCCGGATCCGGTGTTCGCGGGTTACTTGGCCGTCCTGCTCGCGATGCTGTTCGCGATCGGGCTCAAGATCGTCCTCCGGGGCGGACTCGATTATCGCAACGGCATCGTCGTCGGCTTCGCCTTCCTCACCGGCGTCAGCTTCCAGTACGGACTCATCCTCCCCGAGCAGGTGTCCGCTTTCGCCGGCGGTCTGCTGGCCAACGGGATGAACGCCGGCGGCTTCACCGCCATCGGCCTGACGCTCTTTCTGCGCCTGACCGAACCCCGCCGAGCGCGCATCGAAACGGAGTTCGGCCCATCGGCGCTGCCGCGGCTCCGGGAGTTTCTCGGGACCTTCGCCTCGAGATCCGGTCTGGACGGGGAGGTGGCGGATCGCCTGGGCGCCGCCGCCGAGGAGGCCGTCCTCTCGCTCACCGCACCGGACCCGTCCGGAGAGGGTCCCTCCCGGCGGCGACTCGTCATGGCCGCGCACCGCGACCAGGGGGAGGTGGCGCTCGAATTCGTGGTCGCCCCGCAGGGCGAGAACCTCCAGGATCGCCTCGCGCTGGTGAGCGCAGAGGTCGAGGAGACTTCCGCGGAGAGCGAAGTCTCGCTGCGTCTCCTGCGGCACATCGCTTCGTCGGTCCGCCATCGGCAGTACCACGACACCGACATCGTCACCGTTCGGGTAGCCGTCTCCGCCGCCCCGGGCGGAGTCTCATAGCGATGGTCCCGTGAGGCGGGTCGCCGGGCCCTACAACAGGCCGCGGTCCTCGAGGAACTCGCACATCAACTCGACGCACTCCCCCGGTTGCTCCACCTGAAGAAAATGCGTGGTATCCGGTATGAAGTCGTAGTCGACCGTGTTGATGTGACTGAGGTTGAAGGACGGCATGTACGAGAACGTCAGCGTGGGATCCGACCCGATGACCTTGGTCGGACACGCAAGGTCCCCCAGATCCACCATGAACGCGTAGGTGCGCGCGTAGGAGAAGATCTGCGCTTCGTATTCGCGGGGACACCGAAGCTCGACGCTCTTCCCGTCCGCCGATCCGCGCAACACGGTGCTGGCCATCAGGTCCGCCGCTCCGGGAACCGCCCGGGACAGCACCAGGTGGTGGAGGAGTTCCGAGAACTCGGACTCCTCGCGGAACCGGTCCGCGCGCCGCCGCGCGAGTTCCGCCGACCGGTCGGCCGACTTGTCGAACTCGGCCTCGCCCAGCCTCGGCTTGTAGAGAGGCGGATCGAAGAGGATCCAAGCGGCAAGATCGCCCACGCGACCCGCGCCGAGCGAGTCCGAGAGGAGTGCCGTCAGCGCCGAAAGGGAGTGGAAGACCCCGATCGTGGGCGTTCGGCCGCACCGGGCGGCGATGGCATCCACGACCTGTTCCTGGTCCCGGATCATGTTTGGGACATTATGTCCGCTGCGCGGGCCGGTGGCGTTCCACCCGTGATTTCTCAGGTCGTAGACGAACACATCGAAGTCGTCGAGCAACCGCGACCAGAACGGATAGTACAGGTCGACCGCGAGACCGTTGCCGTGGCCCACGAGCAAACGACGCCCACGGTGGTTCCCGTGTCGCCGCACTCTGGTGACGCTGCCGTCATCGTGCCGGACGTCGTGCACCGAATGCGGTTCCGGAATCTTCCAAACAGCGCCGGAAGTCATGTCACGCCGCGTCCCCCCGAGCCGTCAAGCCCGGGGGGGTCGAAGTCGGTGAGGTGCGTTCAGCCGGCTTGGGAGTCGATGTACGCGGCCAGCTTGCGAAGCGTGTCGAAGCACTCGGGGGGGATCGAAATGCCGAACTCCCTCTCGACGACCTTCTTGAACGCGACGGCGTCGAGGGACGAAACGCCCGAATCCGCGAGCCCGCCATCCCACTGGAGTTCGCGGTCGAGATCGAGGTTTTCCTTGACAAGTTCCCCAAGGCGAGCTGTACACGACATGGTGTTGACCTTCCGTTGAGTGAGCGATCCGATCTTCCAATCGACAACGGGCGTAGAGTCCCTTTACGCCCGCACGGGATATGCCAGCTTGCGATCTGACCCGTCAACCCATGACCACGACGCCGGCACGCCCGGAATCAGGTGCAGACGTTGCCGCGGCAACGCCACGGCCTGCTAGGAGCTTGCGCGGTAGAACGGTCGCGAAGGGCGGCGGATCCCGGGAAGCGCGGCCGCCCGGAGGCTGAGGGGCGCCGGTTGTCGGCGGGAGCCGCCGTCGCGCGGGCGAAGCCGCCGCGCCGGCGCCGTTTCCGGGTGGATCCGGCCGCGTTTCGGGCCCCGGAGGCCCTCCGGCGCGAAGATTTCGCCCCTCACGCGGCCCGAAGGACGTGGAGGCGCCGCGCGTTGAGCGCCAGACACACCAGATCCCACTCGCCGCGCACGTTCTCCAAGCCCCTCATCGCCAACTCCCCGCGCCGAACTTGAACCCGTCACAGCACGCCATCACCATAACCACCCGAAACGCGCCGCACCATCGGTTTCTACGGCGCAGGCTCCTAGCGCTAGCGATCAAGGATCAGGTCGAAGGCGCCGAGGGGAGCGACGAACCGGTCCGCCAGCGCGTCGGCGAGCGCCGCTGGGGTGAAGTCGTGCTCCGAACGGGCCTCGGCCGCGATGCGCGGGACCTCCAGGACGCGGACTCGCCGCCCGGACACATGGAAGATCTGGTCACGGGCCGGGCAGTCGGCCTCCGCGAGCCACGCCGCGAGGACGGCGACGTGCCCGGGCCCGAAGGGGTCGTAGCCGGTCTCGTCCGGTGCGCCCAGTTGATCGGCGCCGGTCATGTCGGCGACCATGCGGGTCCGCGCCGAGGGAGAGATCACGTTCGAGCGGACGCCGTAGGGAGCTCCCTCGATGGACAGCACCTTCGAGAGGCCGACGATGCCCATCTTCGCGGCCCCGTAGTTCGCCTGCCCGAAGTTGCCGCACAGGCCGGAGGAAGAGGTCGTGTGGATGACGGAGGCGGCGCGGGGGCGGCCGGCCTTCGCCTCGGTGCGCCACCAGGCGAGCGAGTGGCGGCTGGGAGCCGCGTGGCCCTTGAGGTGGACGGCCACGACCGCATCCCACTCGCCCTCGGACATGTTGAAGAAGGCGCGGTCGCGGAGGATGCCGGCGTTGTTCACGAGGATGTCGAGCCCGCCGAAAGCGTCGACCGCGTGCGCGATCAGCTGCCCGGCTTCGTTCCAGTTCGAGACGTCGTGTCCGCTCGGGACGGCTTGGCCGCCGCCGGCCCGGATCTCGGCGCAGACGGATTCGGCCGGCCCGCCATCGGCGCCGTCGCCGTGAACGCCCGTGCCGAGGTCGTTGACGACGACGCTCGCCCCGCCGGCCGCCAGAGCGAGCGCGTGGGCCCGGCCAATCCCGCGCCCGGCGCCCGTCACTATCGCGACGCGTCCGGCGAGGCGGCTCACGCCCGGACGCCCCCCGTCGGCTGGGTCAGCCGTCGATCCGCCGGCAGGCGGCCGCGAGGCGGCGGATGCCCTCCTCCATTTCGTCTTCCGCGATGAGGAGCGACGGTCCGATCCGGATCACGTGCCCGTTCAGCCCGCCACGCCCGATGAGCAGGCGCTCCTTGCGCGCCGCCTCGAGCAGCGCCCCGGCCCGCCCGCCGTCCGGCGCTCTCCCGTCGCGGTCCTCGACCATCTCGACGCCCTGCATCAGACCCATGCCGCGCACCTCGCCGATCCAGTCGTGCGCGCGCCGCAGTTCTTCGAGCCCGGCGCGAAGCTGCGCGCCCCGCTCGGCGGCGCGGGCCGGCACGTTCTCGCCCTTCATCACGCCCAGCGTGGCCCCCATCGCCGCCATCGAGATCGAGTTGCCTCCGTACGTGGAGATCGACGGCCCCTGCCAGGCCTCGGCGATCTCCGGCCGCGTGACGGTCGCCCCCACGGGGAATCCGTTCGCAATCCCCTTGGCCATCACCATGATGTCCGGCTCGACGCCCCAGTGTTCGATCCCGAACCAGCGGTCCCCCGTCCGTCCGAATCCCGCTTGGACCTCGTCGATGATGAACAGCCCGCCGTAACTCCGGATCACCTCCGCCGCGCGCCGGAAGTAGTCCGGGGGCGGCACGATGACGCCGGCCACGCCCTGGATCGTCTCCGCGAAGAAGGCGGCCGGCTTCCCGCCCGTCGTCGTCTCGATGACTTCCACGAGGTCGTCGATGAAGAAGTCCGTCGCCTCGGGACCCGCGCCGACTGGAGAGCGGTAGAGGTACGGCGACCGGGCGTGGACGATCCCGTCGACGCCCCCACCGGGCAGACGCCAGGCGCCCTGCGCCGTCATGTGGCTCGTGAGCGTGCTCCTGCCGGAATAGGAGAGTCGCAGCGCCACGATCTCGTGCCGCCCGGTGTACAGGCGCGCCGTCGCCACCGCGGATTCCACCGCCTCCGTGCCGCTATTCGTGAAGCAGGTCGTGCGGAGGGCGCCGGGCGTGATCTCCGCCAGGGAGCGTGCGGCCTCGATCTGGCCTTCCGTCACGTAGAGGGCCGAAGTGTGCCCGAGCCGCTCCATCTGAGTGCGCGCCGCCTCGACGACCGCCGGGTTGCAGTGGCCGACCGAGGTCGTGAGGATGCCCGCGAACAGATCCAGATACTCCTCGCCGTCGACATCACTGAGCCAGACGCCCTCGCCCCGGGCGAGCGCGAGAGGCTCGTCGTAGTAGGGGCGGACCCAGGGATAGAGGTAGCCGCTCTGAGCCGCGGTCAGCGTCCGCGTGCGGGATGCCGCCGCCGGCGCGGCACCCGCGGCGCCGGCCGAGGATGTGTGCGGGGCGGTCTGTACGTTGCTCACGAGTGTCTCCTGATTCCAGGCGTCAGTCCCAGCGGTAGAAGCCGCGTCCGCTCTTCCGGCCGAGGCGGCCCGCCGCCACCATCCGCTCGAGCAGGGCGGGGGGTTCGAACACCGGCGACCCCAGCGCCTCGTGCAGGTAGCGGGCGATGTCGAGCCGGACGTCGAGTCCGACGAGATCTCCCAGTTTCAACGGTCCCATGGGGTGGCGATAGCCGAGCATCATCGCGGTGTCGATGTCCTCGGGGCTCGCGACGCCTTCCTCCACCATGCGGATCGCCTCCAGCCCGAGGGCAAGTCCGAGCCGCGAGGAGGCGAACCCGGGCGAATCCGCGATGACGATCGGCGTCTTGCCCAGCCGTTCAGCGACCTCGCGGGCCTTCGCCACGGTTTCGTCGGACGTCTCCGCCCCGCGCACGATCTCGACGAGCGCCATGATGTGGACGGGGTTGAAGAAGTGCATCCCGATCACCCGGTCGCGCGCCGGAAGCCCCTCCGCGAGCGCGGTGATGGACAGGGAAGAGGTGTTGGTGGCGAGCAGGGCGCGGTCGGCGGCCGCTTCTCCGCACCTTGCGAGGATCTTCTGCTTGAGATCGAGCTTCTCGGGCACGGCTTCGATCGCGATCCCGACGCCGTCGGCCGCCTCGCCCAGGTACCGGCTGTAGGACAACCCGTCGAGCGCACGGTCGCGCTCTTCGGACGTGACCTTCCCGCGCTGGATCCCCTTGCGGAGGTTGGTTTCGATGCGCTCGCGCGCCGTGTCCAGCGCCTCGGGCATGGCGTCGAAGAGCCGGGTGTCGTAGCCGGCCATCGCCGCGACCTGGGCGATCCCGTGTCCCATCGTGCCGGCTCCGAGCACGGCCAGAGGAGGACGAGCCGTCATTTGAGCCAGTCCTCCGGGTTCATCTCCGGTTCGGGGCGGAGCGAGTACCGGCGCACGACTTCGATGGCCTCGAAACCGAGGTCGTCGGCGAGCGCGTTCGCGATCAGGTTGTCCGCCCCGGTGAAGAGACGCACCTCGTGGATGTCCCAGTCCGCCGCCCACTCGAAGGCGGCGCGCAGCAGGCGGCGCAGGTTCCCCTTGCGCCGCTCTTCCCGCCTCACGAACGGCGTCTGGATGCGCACGTAGCGCGGCGGGTCGAACAAGGGTTCGTTCTCCTCCACGAAGCAGACGAGCATGCCGTCGAGGCCGCCGTCATCCGCCTCCAGCACGAAGACGACGCTCGTCGCCTCTTCGATGTGACGGCGGAACATCCCCGCGCGCGTCTCGATGGCGTCCGTGCGGAGCCGCCGGTAGGCGGGGTTGAGGGCGTGAATCCGCATGTACCGCGTCCACATCGCGACGAGTCCATCGATATCGCCGACGTCGGCCTGTCGAACCGTGACTGTCTCAGGCATGGGGACCCGCCTCCGTCGCTGCCGGGTTTTCGGTTTCGCCGCGCCTCCCGAACCGGGGCCGGCGCTTCTCGACGAACGCCCGGACGCCTTCGAGGGCGTCGGCGGACTCGAAGCAGGCCTTCTGCGCCGCCTTCTCGTAGTCGAGCATCTCCTCGAAACTGGAGGAGAGGGAGCGCTGCACCGCTTCCTTCGCGAGCCGGAGGGGCAGCGTCGGCTTGCGCGCCAGCGTGCGCGCCCAGTCGCGGGCGAGCGGCATGAGTTCGTTCGCGGCGACCACGCGGTTCACGAGGCCGATCCGCTCGCACTCGGCGGCCGGAATCATCTCCGCGAAGAAGAAAAGCTCCGCGGCGCGCGCCGGACCCACGAGGCGGGGCACGGCGTAGGTCCCGCCCCAGTCCGGATGGAGGCCGATGCGGTTGAAGGTCTGGCCGATGGACGCCGTGTCGGAGGCGAGCCGGAGGTCGCAGGCGAGGGCGAGGTTCGCGCCGCCTCCCGCCGCCGCCCCGTTGATCGCGGCGATCACCGGTTTGGGCATCCCCCGGATGGCTCCCGCGACCCGGCGCCCCGCTTCGACCAGCGCAACGGCCTCCTCGATGGCCTGCGTTTCGATGAGGCGGGTGAGGTAGTTGACGTCCGCGCCGGCGCAGAACGCGCGCCCGGTTCCGGTGACGATGACGGCGCGCACCCCGTCGTCCGCGCCGAGCGCTTCGATCCCGCGCGCGATCTCGCTCCGCATCTCCCCGATGAAGGCGTTGAGCTTTTCCGGCCGATTGAGCGTGAGCGTGCCCACGCCGTTCTCGATTTCGATCAGGACGTGGGCCTCGCTCCTGCCCGAACCTGTCCGCCTCATGCCGCCTCCGCGCCCCGGTGCACGAGCAGCGCAATCCCCTGGCCGACGCCGATGCACATCGTGACGAGCCCATGGGACGCGTCACGCCGCCGCATCTCGTGGACGAGCGTCGTGAGGAGCTTGGCGCCGGTGCAACCGAGGGGATGGCCGAGCGCGATCGCGCCGCCGTTCACGTTCACGCGGTCCGGATCGAGGCCAAGCTCGGCGATGCAGGGCAGCGCCTGCGCCGCGAACGCCTCGTTGAGTTCAATCAGGTCGAGGTCATTGATCGTAAGTCCCTCTCTTCGAAGGGCTTTACGGGTGGCGGGCACAGGTCCGATGCCCATCCGCTGCGGCTCCACGCCGGCGACTGCGGAGGCTCCCACGGTCGCCAGAGGCTCGAGGCCAAGCTCGTCCGCGACGGCCTGGCTCGCGATGAGGACGGCCGCCGCCCCGTCGTTGATGCCGGAGGCGTTCCCCGCCGTCACCGTGCCGCCGGCCCGGAAGGCGGCGCGCAGGCGGGCGAGTTGCCCGGCCGTCGTCCCCGGCCTCGGGTGCTCATCTCCCTCCACGCACACCGGGTCGCCCTTCCGCCGGGGAACCTCGAAGGGAACGATCTCGCCGGCGAAACGGCCCGCCTCGATGGCGGCGGCGGCGCGACGCTGGCTCTCCACCGCGAAGGCGTCCTGCTCCGCTCGCCCGACGCCGTGGTCTTCCGCCACTACTTCGGCGGTCTCGGCGAGCGGGATCGTCCACGGCTCGGGCATGGCCGGGTTGGCGAAGCGCCAGCCGACCGTCGTGTCCGCGACCCGCGGCGGGACGCGCGAGAAGGCCCGGTCCGTCTTGAGCATGACCCACGGCGCCCGGGACATGCTCTCGACTCCGCCCGCGATGAAGGCGTCGCCTTCGCCGGCCCGGATCGCGTGCGCCGCCGTGACGACCGCCTGCAGCCCCGATCCGCACAGCCGGTTCACCGTCTGGCCCGCGACCTCGACGGGGAGCCCGGCCAGCAGTCCGGCCATCCGGGCCACGTTGCGGTTGTCCTCGCCCGCCTGGTTCGTGCATCCCGCGATCACGTCCTCGACGCGGCCGGGCGGCACCCCGGTCCGCTCGACGAGGGCGCGGATCGCGTGCGCCAGGAGGTCGTCGGCCCGGATCGACGAGAGCGCGCCGCCCGCGCGTCCCACCGGCGTCCGGACGGCGTCGATGATCACCGGGGTGCGATCCGCCCCGCTCACTGCGTCTCTCCCCGTGCCCGTCGTCTCGGCCCGATCCGCCCGCGTCCTAGCGGCCGGCGAACTCGGGCGCCCGCCGCTCGACGTAGGCCGCGAGACCCTCGCGCGCGTCGTCGCCCTGGAAGAGGAGCTGCTGCAGTTCGCGCTCGATCGCGAGACCCTCGGAGAAGGGCACCTCGACCCCGCTGCACACCGACCGCTTGATGCGCCCCACGGCGCGCGACGCCTTGCGAGGCGGTGTGAACTGACGCGCGTACTCCATCACCTGGGCGTGGAACTCCGCGTCATCTCCCTCGAACACCTTGTTCACGAGCCCCAGTCCGAGCGCCTCCTTGAAGCCGAACGTGCGGCCCTCCGCCATCAACTCGATCGCCTTCGGCTTGCCGAGCAACCGGCCGAGCCGCTGCGTCCCGCCCGTCCCGGGCAGGACGCCGAGGTTCACCTCCGGCAGTCCGATCTTCCCCGCGTCCTTTCGGGCGATCCGGATGTCGCAGGCGAGCGCGATCTCGAGTCCGCCGCCGACCGTGTGTCCGTTGAGGGCGCCGATCACGAGCTTCGGCGTCTGCTCGAGCCGCGTCAGCGTCTCGTTCGCGTGGAGACAGAAGAAGTACTTGAAGTAGGGGTCCGAGGTCTGGAGCATCTTGATGTTCGCCCCGGCGGAGAAGAACCTGTCTCCCTCGCCCCGGATGACGATGACGTGGACGTTCTCGTCGAAACGCGCGCGCAGGATCGCGTCGTCCAGGTCTCGCATCATCTCGTAGGTGTACGTGTTCGCGGGCGGGTCGTCGATCGTGAAGACCGCGACGCCGTCCTCGGCCGCATATCGAATCAGCGTGTCAGGTCGTGTATCAGCCATGGGAGTCCTTCCTCTTGAGAACCGCTCGAAAGATGATGTGCGAGAGGCCGCCGCGCCGGGGCTTTCCCCAGCCTCCGGCGGACGGTCAAACTATCCCGGCCGCCGCGCGGCGTACAGTGAGTTATCGCCGGGTTGTCCCGCGTCGCGCGGGCGCGATTCGGAGCGCAACGCGGAGTTGGCCCGGGGTGTCGTGACCAGAGTGTTCTCGCGACGACGGGAGGGCGACGGGGAGGAGAGGAGTCCGGCTTGGAGCACAGGATGAAGACCTTGCCCGCATGCTGAGGCCCGCATGCTGAGACGCGCCGGCCTCGGCGTCCTGTTCGGGACGGTGATGGTGGACATGATGGGCTTCGGCATCGTCCTCCCGCTGCTCCCGTTCTACGCCGAAGAAATGGGCGCCTCGCCGCGCTGGGTCACCCTCATCATCGCCTCGTTCTCCATCACGCAGCTCCTGTCGGCTCCGATCTGGGGACGGTTCTCCGACCGGCTGGGACGCCGGCGCCTCCTCCTCATCGGGCTCTTCGCCTCGGCGCTCTCGTACCTTCTGTTCGCGCTCGCCGACAACCTGTGGCTGCTGCTCGTCTCGCGCGCGACGGCGGGCGCCGCGGGAGGGACGCTCGGCATCGCCCAGGCCTATGTCGCCGACTCCACGGAAGGCGAGGAACGGGCCCGCGGGCTCGGTTTCATCGGGGCGGCGTCCGGTCTGGGCATCATGCTCGGTCCGGCGATCGGCGGATTCTTCAGCCGGTTCGGGCTGGGCGTGCCGGGCTACGTGGCCGCGGGGCTGTGCCTGCTCAATCTGATGGCGGCCGTGGTGTTCCTCCCGGAATCGCGGCACTTCCGCTCCGGCAAGGCCGACGCGTCGAAGGGGGAGGCGGCGACGATCCTCCTCTGGGCGAAGTCCCTCTTCAGGTTTCCGCTGCGCGTGCTCCTCCTCGTATACGTGCTGACCATCGGTTGCTTCACCTCGATGACATCGGTCCTGGCTCTGTATGCCGAGCGCGTGTTCGCGATGACGGCGGCCGACATGGGCTTCGTGTTCACGCTGGCGGGAGGCGTCACCGTCATCGTCCGCGGCGGGCTGGTGGGCCGGATCGTGAAGCGGTTCGGCGAACCGAACACCGTGCGTGCCGGGTGCGCGTTGCTTGCCCTGGGCGTCGGCGCCATCCCGTTCCTGGCCGACCGCTGGCAACTCTGGCTCCTCGTGCCGAGTTGGGCGGCGGCGACGGGACTCATCTTCCCATCGCTCCACGCCCTGATCTCGCGGAACACGGACGAGCACTCACAGGGTTCGGTGCTCGGCGGAAGCCAGGTGGCCGGGGGGCTGGGCCGCGTGGCCGCGCCGCTGGCGGCGGGCTGGCTGTTCGAGTTGTACTCGATCAAGAGCCCCTTCCTGGTCGGGGCCGCGGCATCCGCCGTCGCTCTCTGGCTGGCGCTCCGGATCCCGGCGCCGCGCGATCCCAAGGCAAACGAAGAGCTCGATCCCACCGACCGGTGGACGGGCCCGGTCGCCGCGCACGAACCCCGCGACCTGCCGGACACGAAGTCGCCATGACCCCGGTGGCGGCGTGAGCTCGCGGCCCCCCCGCGCCGCCGCCGAGGTGGGGGCGACGAACCGCTTCGCCGAACAGGCGCAGTTCGTGTCGCTGCGGTGGGGCGAGGTGTCGGCCCTGCTCGTCCGTCCTCCCGACGCGCGGGCGATGCTCGCCTTCGCGCACGGCGCGGGGGCGGGAATCGAGCACCCGTTCATGTCGGACATGGCGCAGCGGCTGGCGGGGGAGGGGATCGCATCGTTCCGCTACCACTTCCCCTACATGGAGGCGCGGGCGCTTTCCGGGCGCCGCCGCCCTCCCGACCGTCCGCCGGTCCTCGTCGAAACGGTCCGGGCCGCGGTCGCGACGGCTGCCGTTTTGGCAGATGGACTGCCCCTGTTCGCAGGCGGCAAGTCGATGGGTGGGCGCATGACGTCGACCGCCGCCGCCGAGGCGCCTCTGCCGGGCGTGGGCGGTCTCGTCTTCTTCGGATTTCCGCTCCACGCGCCCGGGCGTCCGGAGCGCGCGGCCGAACGATCGGCTCACCTGAGCGACGTCTCCGTCCCCATGCTCTTCCTGCAGGGAACCCGCGACGCGCTCGCCCGGTGGGACCTGGTCGAAGAGACGTGCGCCGCGCTCGGGTCGCTCGCCACGCTCCACAAGCTGGAGGGCGCCGACCACTCGTTTCGCGTACTCAAGCGCAGCGGCCGCACGAACGAGAAGGTTGCCGACGGCGTCGCGGCCCGCGTGTCCGCCTGGCTCGCCAGCTCGGCCCGGAGGAATAGCGGGACGGCGCTCTAATCCCCGAGAGCGCGTACGACCGCCTCCGGTTCGCGGTCGATGACGGTGAGCAGGACGCGGGCCGTGCGGCTCGGTACCCGCCTCCCCTGCTCCCATTCCTGCACCGCCCGGACATCGAGCCCGAGGCGATCCGCGAACTTCTTGCGGCTCAGCTTCAATCGTTTGCGGAGCGCCACGATGTGCTCGGCAGCGGGGTCATCGACGATGCGGCAGGGAAGCGGCGTCGTGCCGCGCACATGAGCGGGCACTTCGCCGAGAGCCGCTTCCACCTCGCGCCCCACCTCCGTTTGCCGGGTCGTCATCGGTCTCGTTCCTCCTCCTTGATCGCGTCCGGACCCGCTTGACGGAAATAGATCGTGCGGATTCCACCCCGCCTGCCTCGGGCCCGAGCCCGCCCAGCGCAACTTGCGAAGCCCTCCGGTTCCTCGGATGATGGGCGCGGCTGCCGGGTTGGCGACCACAGCCGCCTCCATCGCCCGCCGGTCCGCCTCTCGCAAGAGTTTGCGGACGGCGCGCTCGTAGGTTCGCGTAGTGAAGATTCGCATCGGCGAATGTGCGGCACTGCCGCACGGCTTGTAAGCAGGAATATGACCTGCGCGATGACGTTCCCGCGGGAACGCCTTCGCACGACGCAGTGCGATGCACGACGCCGCGAGGAGGGGCAGTGATATGCGCAAAGTGATGCTCGTCACCGGAGCTTCGGCCGGGATCGGCCGGGAGGTCGCGCTCCTGCTGGCTCGCGAGGGCCAGCACGTGTACGCCGCCGCCCGCCGGCTTGACCGCATGCGGGACCTGGCCGAACACGGGATCGTGCCCGTCGAGATGGACGTCACGAAGGAAGACGACAACGAGCGGGCCGTGCGCCGGATCGTCGAGGAAGAGGGACGCATCGACGTCCTCATCAACAACGCGGGCTTCGGGCTTTACGGGCCCGTCGAGGACATCCCGCTGGACGACGCGCGGTACCAGTTCGAGGTGAACCTGTTCGGCCTCGCCCACCTCACCCAGCTCGTTCTGCCGCACATGCGGGCGCAGCGCTCGGGCCGGATCATCAACGTCTCGTCCATGCTGGGCAGGGTCTTCGTGCCCCTCGGCGCATGGTACCACGCCACGAAACACGCCCTCGAGGGATGGTCGGACTGCCTCCGCTGGGAGACGGCGCCGTTCAATATTCAGGTCGTCGTCATTCAGCCGGGCGCGATCAAGACGGAGTTCGCCGCAGTGATGGGGGCCTGGATGCGGAAGTACGGCGAGGGCACCGCGTACAGGGCTCAGGTGGACCGGTTCCTCGGGATGATGGAAGACCCGGGGGTCAGGGCACGCGGCACCGAGCCCGAGGTCATCGCCAGGGTGTTCCTCGAAGCCGCGACGACGGCCAGACCGCGCCGGAGATACATCAGCGGGGCGATGGCGCGGCCCATGATGTTCCTCAGGAAGTGGTGCGGCGACGGGGTCTACGAATTCGTGCTTCGCCGGGCGCTCCGATGACCGGTCCGGCGTCGGCGGAGCCCAACGGATTCTCGGGTTGACGAACTCGAGTGCGCGCCCCGCGCCGCCGAGTCGACACACTTCTTCAAGTGTGATATCATAGAGCCATGCCACTTGATACTACCACAGGGAAGTCCCGTCCTTCAGGCCGCTTCGTGCTTCGTATCGATCCCGGCCTGCACGGCGCGCTTCGCTCGGCCGCGCATGCCTGGGCCACGTCACTCAACGAGTACTGTGCACGCAAACTGGCGTCTCCGGGCGCGTGGCTGGACGAAGAGGCCTGCGGCCTGATCGGGCGAGCGGCGGCGCTTCTCGGCGAATCGCTGATCGGGGTCGTCGCCTTCGGCTCCTGGACGCGCGGCGAGAGCCGGGCGGCTTCGGACTTCGATGTCCTGCTGATCGTCGAGGACTGTGTCCCCATTGCAAGGGAACTGTACCGGCGGTGGGACAGCGAGCCCGCCCTTCATTGGCGCGGCCACGAGGTCGAGCCGCACTTCGTCCACCTCCCGTCCGGGGGAGCCGTGCCCTCCGGCACATGGGCGGAGGTGGCGACCGACGGTATCGTGCTCCATGAGCGGGGCCTGGAGGTATCGGCACGGCTCGCGGGTATCCGCAGGATGATCTCGGCGGGCCGGATCTCCCGCCGCCTCGTCCACGGGCAGTCGTATTGGGTGCGGGCCGGTTGATGCGGAACGTCGGGCTGGCCGCGGACTATGTCCGGCGTGCAAGGATCCGGCTTGGGGCCCTGGACGTGCTGTTCAAGGAAGAAAGCTGGCCGGATGTCGTTCGGGAATCGCAGGAGATTGTGGAGTTGGCGCTGAAGGGGCTGCTTCGCTGGTGCGGAGTCGACCCGCCCCGGATCCACGACGTCTCGGATGTGCTGCTCGCGGAGAAGGACCGGTTACCCCCGGAGGTGGCCCGTGAAGCCCGGGCCCTTGCAGACTCGTCGCGCCACCTGCGCCGGGACCGCGAACTCGCGTTCTACGGGGCCGAGGATCTGACGCCGACCGGATTCTACTCGAGAACGGACGCGGTGAGCGCTCGCGACGCCGCGCGCCGAACCGTGGAGGTAGTGTATCCGCATGTCATGGAAGAAGTGGGAGAAGAGGGATGACGGCGCCACGGTCCCGGCGGTGGGGCGCTCCGTGACTTTGCCCCGGCTGGCGGCCTGCACCGCGGTCGCGGCTGTCATCGCCGCGTGCAACGGCGCCGCGCCCCCGGCCGATGCCTTTCTCACGCGGGCGGAACGCACCGAGTATCGCGAGACCAGTTCCTATGCCGACGTCGTGGATTTCATCGAGCGCGCGGCGGCGAGCGATGCGTCGGTCCACTACACGACCTACGGCTACACGAACGAGGGGCGGGCGCTTCCCCTGGCCGTGGTGGGCGACGTCGGCGACGCGAGTCCGGCGTCCGTCCGGGCTTCCGGCAAGACCGCCGTCTACCTGCAGGGCAACATCCACGGCGGCGAGGTGTGCGGGAAAGAGGCGCTCCAGATGCTGCTCCGCGACCTCCTCGGCGGCCGCCACGGCGAATGGCGGGAGTCGATGGTCCTGCTCATCGCGCCGATCTACAACGCGGACGGCAACGAACGGGTGACCCTCACGAACCGCGGCCGCCAGCACGGGCCGGTCGGAGGGATGGGCCAGCGGCCGAACGCCCAGGGCTATGATCTGAACCGGGATCACATGAAGCTCGACTCGCCCGAAGCGCGGTCGGTGGCGCGGCTGTTCGGCGAGTACGATCCGCACGTCGCCGTCGACCTGCACACGACGAACGGGACGCGGCACGCGTACCACCTCACCTACTCGCCCCCGCTCCACCCCAACACGCCGCCCGAGATCGACGATTTCCTGCGGGAGGGACTCTTCCCTCACGTGACCGGGGAGATCCGTGAGAAGTACGGCTGGGAGTACTACTACTACGGGAACGCGTCCTCGCGGGGTGGGGACGCCCGCGGCTGGTACACCTTCGACCACCGCCCCCGCTTCAACAACAACTACATCGGCCTCCGCAACCGGATCGCGATCCTGAGCGAGGCCTACTCGTACGCGACGTTCGAGGAGCGGGTGCTCGCGACGCTCTACTTCGTGGAGGAGATCCTCGACTACGTGCATGAACACGCGGCCGACGTGCGGCGCATCGTGGCGGATGCCGATGCCGCCGGCGTGACGGGCGATTCGCTTGCGCTGCGCGCCGTCCCTGAACGCTCGGCCGCCCCGGTCGACATCCTCATGGGCGCCACCGTCGAGGAGGCCCACCCCCTCACCGGGCGTCCGCTGCTCCTGCGCGCCGATACGATGTACGTCGAGACGATGTACGAATACGGGACGTTCGCGCCGACGCTGCGCGGGCGTGTGCCGGAGGCGTACCTGATTCCCTCGGATCTGGGGGATGTCCTGACCCGGCTCGCGGCGCACGGCGTCGCGCTCGAATCGGCGGGGGCGTCGCCCCTGGAGGTGGAGGCGTTCCGCATCGATTCGGTGCGCACCGCCGAGCGGCCGTTCCAAGGACGCAACGAGCAGGCACTCTTCGGCGGCTACGAGGCGGACCACGTGACTCCGAACCCCGGAGACATGCTGGCCCGGACCGGCCAGCCGCTGGGACGACTCCTGTTCAGCCTGCTCGAGCCGCAGTCGGACGATGGCTTCGCGAACTGGGGATTCCTGGCCGGCCGGCTGCGCCCCGGCGAGGCGTATCCCATCCGGCGCGTCCCGGGCGGCTGACCCGCAAGCCGCCGTTTCGCCTCCGTCTGGCGGGAACGGCTCCTCGAAAGGACACGGCGTGCAAAACGTTCAGGGTGTCGGCGGATTCTTCTTTCGGGCGAAGGATCCGGAAGGACTCACGAAATGGTATCGGGATCACCTCGGCATCAATCCCGCTCCGAGGGACATGGAGATGGTGCCTTGGGTGTCCGAGTCCGGGGTCACGGTGTTCGCGCCCTTCGCTGCCGACACGGACTATTTCGCGGCGGACAAGGCCTTCATGCTGAATTTCCGGGTGGCCGACCTGGACGCGATGATCGCACAACTGAAGTCTGCGGATATCGAGGTCAGCCACGAGAGCGAGATGGAGGGCGTCGGCCGCTTCGCCCGCATCCACGACCCCGAAGGCAACCCCATCGAGCTGTGGGAACCCGCGTCGTAAGATCTCATGCTGTCATAATGAAGCTGATTTCCTTACATTACGACTTCATTGCGACGTTGACGCAGGCGGGGGGCACTTGGGAGTTCTCACGATTCGGAACGTGGATGACGACGTAATCGCGGCGCTGAAGCGACGGGCCAAGGCCAACCACCGCTCGCTGGAGGGCGAACTGCGCCACCTGCTGGCCCGTCATGCGGTTGCGACGCCCACGCTCGGCGTCGTGCGCGAGCAGGCCCGGATGGCCGCCCGCTATCAGGTGACTTCGGCGGTCCCGAAAGCCGCGCCCGACGCGGCCGCGGCCGAGGCTGCGAGGGGTCACGTCCCGGCGGAGCACGGGGCATGGATGGGGGCGATGAGCGATGTCGGTGAGATCGTCGGCGACATCGTATCCCCGGCGGCCGATTCCTCGGAGTGGGCCGCGCTGCACTCAGAGGCTGACGCGTCGAACGACGATCCGACGCTGTGAAGCTGCTCCTCGATACCCACATCTGGCTCTGGAGCATGCTGGATCCGGATCGGCTCTCCCGTCGGGCCCGCCGCGAACTAACCGCCTCGGCGAACACCCTGGCGCTGTCGCCGGTGAGCGTCTGGGAAGCGTTGGTGCTCGCCGACAAGGGACGTGTGATCCTCCATCCCGATCCGTGGAGCTGGATCCGTACGGCTCTCACCGTTCGGCCAATGAACGAAACCCCGCTGACGTTCGAGGTGGCCTTCGGCAGCCGCAGCATCCGCCTCGGCCATGATGATCCGGCCGATCGCTTCATCGCGGCCACCGCCATGGTACACGATCTCACGCTGGTCACGGCGGACGCCGCGCTGCTCGAGTGTCCCGACATCAAGGTGCTGCCGGGCGCCTGACCGGCGGAGACGGTCCGGCACCGCTACGGATCGCGCGCCAGGGACTTGAGCAGCCCGGCGATCATGAACAACAGGACGACGCTCACCGGCAGGGCGGCGGCTATGGCGGCGGTTTGCAGGGCCCGGAGGCCATCGGCGAGCAGCAGCACGGCGGCCACCGCTCCCACGCCGAGTCCCCAGACGATGCGGAAACGCTGCGGAGGGTGGGGATCGCCCATGCTGAGGAAGGTGGTGATGACCAGGGTGCCGGAGTCCGAGGACGTGATGAACCACGTCGCCAGCAGGAGGGTGGCCATGGCGGACATGGCCCAGGTGAGCCAGTCGGTGTCGCTCATCCGGTCGATCGTCGCGTAGAGCGCGGCTTCGTAGTTCCCGCCCCGCACCAGCTCGATGATCCCCGCCGTCCCGGCGCCGCCCGGGGCGTTGAGCTCCAGGTGGATGGCGCTGCCGCCGAAGATTCCGAACCACACGAGCGCCAGGCCGGTCGGGACCACCAGCACGCCCAGGATGAACTCGCGCAGCGTGCGCCCGCGGGAAATGCGGGCGATGAACGTGCCGACGAAGGGCGCCCAGGAGATCCACCATCCCCAGTAGAAGATCGTCCAGGCGTTCTGCCAAGCCGTCTCCCCCGGGCCATCGGCGATCCAGAATCCCATGGGCAAGACGCGCCACAGGTACTGGCCGGCGGAGGTGGCAATGAACTTGACGAGCCATGTGAAGGGGCCCAGCAGCAGGAAACACCCCAGGAGGAGGACGCTCAGGCCGATATTCCACTCGGAGATGATGCGGATCCCGCGCCGGACGCCGGACACCGCCGACAACGTGGCCGCCAGCGAGATGGCGGCGATGAGCGCGACCTGCGTGAGGAGACCCGGATCGACGCCGAACAGCACGTCGAGTCCGGTCGCCATCTGGCTGGCCCCGAGCCCCAGGGAGGTCGCGATGCCGAAGACCCCGCCGAACACCGCGAGCAGATCCACCAGGTTGCCGACCGGGCCATATATCCGGTCGCCGATGAGCGGGTACAGGGCGGAGCGCAGCGTCAGCGGCAGCTTCTTGCGGAACCCGAAGTAGGCCAGGCACAGCCCCACCAGCACGTACGCGGACCAGCCGTGGATGCCCCAGTGAAAGTAGGTGACGCGCATGGCGTGTACGGCCCGCCGCTCGTCCATCGACACGTCGCCCGCCAGGTCGGCGACCGGGTTGTTGGGGTACCCCGCGGCCTGGCTGTTGTCGAAATAGAACAGCGGCTCGGCGATGGAGAAGAACAGCAGTCCGATCCCGACGGCTGCCGAGAACAGCATGGCGAGCCAGGAAAACCTGCTGAACTCGGGCGAGGAGTCCTCATCGCCGAGCCGGATCCTGCCGAACCGGCTGCACACCAGGAACAGGCAGGTGAACAGGCAGGCGCAGACGGTCAGGACATAGAACCAGTCGAGCGTCCCCTCGACCCAGCCGCGGACGCGCCCGAACACGGCGCCGGCGGCCTCCACGTCCCACACCGTGGCGAGGACGAAGGCCAGCACGACGCCCTTGGCGGCCAGCGCCATCCCGGGATTCAGCCCCTTCCACAGGCCGCCCTGCGCCGTGGTGCGCCGGCGCCGCCCGCTCAACGACCGAATGGCTTGTAGACCCAGGGGGTTCGGGTCATCGCTTGTGCCCCTCCGTGTCCGAGTCCTTCCGGATTTCCCTCCATGCTAACATCGTGTCCGCCCTCGAAGCCTCACCCGGACGTTCCCGCGGGAACGTCTTCGCACGACATTACGCGACCCACCGCCCGGCGTGCGCCGCTTAACTCGCGATGCGCCGCCGCCGTCGGACCGGGGTCACCGTTCGGCGTATGTACCGGGCCACCTCGCGCATGCCGTCGACGCCGATCCGGGCTCCGAGCGTCTGGTTGTAGTTCGTCGTCCCGTTGATGTCGTACGTGTAGCGGTGGCCCCACGCGTCCCGCACGTATTCGATGCCGGCGATCTCGATCCCCTCCTTGTTGCAGAGCCGGACGTACCGCTGCACCAGCGGGTCGTCCTCCGCGACCGGCGAAGGGTTGAAGAGACCGGGGCCGGCCGGACCCACCTGGGGCGCCTCTTCCTCGTTCCTCCCGGACGGCATCGGATTGCACGCATCCGAGGGGCAGAGCTCGAACCCGTCGGCCGTGGAACTCCGCATGGCGAACGCGAAGCGGCCGCCCACGATCTCGACTCGCGTGATGAACGGCTCCGGGGCGCGGATGTACTGCTGGAGGATTATCCTCGCGCCGGGCCCCGCGTCGAAGCTGTCGCTGTCGAGATGACTCTCGAGTTCACCGGCGTCGTGGAAGAGATGGATCCCCAGCCCCTTGCCGCCCTGGTCGTGCTTGGTGATGAACGGGCCGTCGAAGGTGGCGGCCGCGTCGAGCAGGTGCCTCCTCCCCACCGCCAGCACGGTGCGCGGCGTGCGGATCCCGTGCCGCCGCAGGACGAGGTCCTGCCGGAGCTTGCTCATCTCCAGCTCGAAGGCGCACAGCCCGTTGATCACCCGGCGGCCGTGGGACTCCAGCCAGTACAGGAACTGGCGGGCCAGCTCCACCGTGTGGACGTGGTCGCGCGTGTGCGACGAGGGGCTGATGCGATTGATCCAGATGCCCTCGGGCGGAGGAGCCGACGGGTCGACGAGCCCCTCGTTCACATGCACGAGGCGGACCCGGAAGCTCTCCCGCGCGAGCGCCTCCTGAAGCGGCGGAATCCAGGCCGGGTTTTCGTACAGGACGTGTATCTTCGGCAAAGCAGGACGCATCATGGGTTTTCTCCCAGGTTGAACCGGTTGAACGGGCTTCGGGACGGCGGAAGACGACGGCGGGCGGCGGATCAGGGCACAAAAAAACCGCCCGGGCCGGCGGACCGGGGCGGCTCGAAGACGGTTTGAGCTAAGGGCTCAGCGCATCAACACACCCGGATCCACGCCTCGTGGCGACACGAACACATACAAGCGCAGGTCGTACCGACGCGGGTCGCTCCGCGGGCGCGGACGGGTCGGATGTTGGGCGCGTGGATCATGGCGAGCGAAGATGCGTGCGTGGGCATCGCGGAGCAACTTTGAGGGCGAGGTTGACGATGAACAACGCCTGCCGACCCTCGGTCTCTGTTGGATCCTCGCGCTCCTGTTTCATCCCCGCGAGGATCGTCCGTTTGTGGTCGCCGAAATCGACCCTGAGCCGAACGAGCTTGTTGGATCCTTCGACGTCGCCGACGCTCTCGATCGTGCCGACGCGGGCGTCGACCTGATTGACGACGGCGATGCTGATGGCGGCAGCCCCCGATTCTCAGTCCGGTTCTGCCGCGCCGACTCCCATTTGTTCCAAGTGATTCCGACCCGCCGGGGTGAGCCGGAACCGCTGGTTTCGGCTGCCTGGTTTTTTCGGGATCGTCATCTCGATCCAGCCCTCCTGCAAGCAGGGTCTCAGGTACCTCTCTCGCAGATTCCCCACATCCCGGAGCTTGAGGGCAGTGAGGAGGTCCTGTCGGCTCATTTCGGCGGAGATGACCAGCAGCAATCTCTCCGGAGACCTGGCTGAGGATGTTTGAGGGGTGGACTCCGACACATTTTCGACGGCGCCACCCACGGGCTCGTCCACGCGGTCCTCGCGCACTTCCCATCTCTCGGCAAGAGGAAGGTCGTACTGTCCAGCCCCAGACCGTGAAACGGGTGCGGGCGTCCGGTCTCGCAGAGGGGCGTCATGGAGAATTCGCCGCAATTGGTCCGGCGTCTTCGGGTTCGGCCAGGGCGCCGCGCCGCGATCAAGCAGGCTCTTGAGGCCCGTAGAGCGTGGGCCGCTGGCGCGAACGTATACCGGTGCGAATCTCAGCTTGTCGAGCTGCTCCGTCGCGCCCGCCCATGTGCCTCCACGCCCCCGGTCAGAGTTCACCACCAGGGCCGCGTCGGCCAGCGCGTAGATGAGCTTGTTGCGCTGCATGGCATGGCCCACCAAGAAACGAGCCGACGGGTCGTAGGGACAGACGAGCACGAGCCGTCCGCCAATCAAGAAAGTGCGATTGCCTCGGTTCAGGGCCGCCCGTTCGAGCCCGTTGGCCAATACGCCGACGGACCGGCCGCCGGCTTCCAGCGCACCTCTCATTGCGGCTTGGTCCGTTCCGCGCGCGCCGCCCGAGACAACGGCCATCGTCGCTCCTGCGGCGAGCCGACCCACATCCTCCGCGTACTTGACGAGGTCCTCGTTCACTTCGCGCGAGCCGACCACCGCCAGTCCGCCACCGTTCAGAATCGTGCGGTCACCGCAACCGTAGAGAACCGGCGGGGCGTTTTCCCGCAGCCGCACCTTCAGCCCTCGTGGATAGTCGGGATCGGCGCGCGTCGTGATCCACAAGGCGCGCGCCCGCCAACGCTCGACCGCCTGAGCAAGGAGGAATCCGCGCCCGATGAGCTGCCGGATTCTCTCCCCTTCAAGGTTCGTGCCGGATGCGCGCAGCGTTTCGGTCGCGTCGCTGCCGAGCAGGTCTGCCGGCTCTCGCTGGACTGCCCGTAGCTGACGGGCGAAGTCACGGTACTCGGCAGCGCTCAACGGCTTCAGATTCGGGAGAGGGGTGCGCCTCCCGCCCGTCGCCGGTCGCTTGGAACGCTTGCGCCCGCCGGTGAGCAAAGGCGCGGTCAAGAGGAGGATTGCCTGCGCGTTCGGACTGAGGTTCGCGTTCATCAGCTCGCGCCCAACGAGGAGAGGGCGAGGGGCCAGATCTCCCCGCTTCCATGTCGCCTCAATTGCCAGGTGGCCACGGCGAGGGTCCAGCCCGAACCCACGATGTCGTCGACCAAGAGGACCGGTTGAGGTGAAGGCTGGACGCGCACTTCCAGCGAACCGTCCACGTTGAGCGCCTGCTGAGTGCTGTTGGCCATCAACTTCTGCTCCGGGCGTTCCCTGGTCCGATCGAGGACTGCGTGAAACGGCAACCCGAGCACACTCGCGAGACGTCGAACGAAGTCTGGAACCAGACGCGGGTGCCGGCGGGACGGTACGCAGGTCACCCACGCCGGGGCCGGTTGTGGATCCCACCGTTCCACAAGCTGTACGCAAGCATCAACGAGCTGGTCGTCGAATTGTTCTCGGTGCTTTCCCTCCCGAACCATCCTGCCCCACCCCGCGTCGCGCCAGACGCACAACGCTCGTCCTTCGTTCGCGCGATGCACCTCAGGAATGTTCCCCTTGACCTCGTATCGGGGCAAACCGCCCGGCGGCCACGTCTTGCGCGGCTCAATCGCAAGATCCCGACCCCGGAGAAACGCGATGGCCTCTTGCACCAAGGCGAGGGAAACCGTGGCAGGGAGTGGTCGCAGGTCGGGCGGTTCATGCGGTTCAGGCTCGCCATCGAGCGCCTGAACGAGACATTCCATGTGCCCGGACTCCAGGGCCACGTATTCCTGCATCTGACGCTGCTCCTCTCGTCGCAGCAGGGTCAGGCGCGCCGCGCGCTCCCAGAACGCGTCTCCGAGGGTCGCCGCAGTCAACTGCCACTTGCTTCCCTGCTTCACGACGGGCGCAGGCGACTCGAGCGAGAGCAGCTTGATGGTCTGCTCGATGCGGCCGCCGCTCAGGTTGAGCCGGCGACGAAGACCCGGCAGCGACAGCCCCTCCGGTGACGCTTCCAACGCGGCGATCACCTGTCGCACCTGATTGCGGGTTGGGAAGGCGCTGTCGATGAAGTAGTCCGTGATGTCCGTCTCCTCATCGCCGCTCAGCAGGACGCCGTACGCGGCATCGAGCGCTCGACCGGCGCGACCCACCTGCTGGTAATAGGACACGACGGACCCCGGCGTCTGGAAGTGGATCACGAAAGCGAGGTCGGGTTTGTCGAAGCCCATGCCCAGCGCGGTGGTCGCCACCAGGGCCTTCACCCCGTTATCGAGCAACGCCGTCTCGAGTTCCACTCGCTCGGCCGGTGGCGTTCGGCCCGTGTATGATCGAACATCCACATTCCGCGACCGAAGCCATGCCGCCACGGTTTCCGCGTCACGGACGGTAAGGGTGTAAACGATGCCGTGTCCCGCGAGCTGCGGGAGCGTATCCGCCAGCCATGCCAGTCGCTCCGCCTGGCTTCGCAGGCGTATGGTCTGCAAGGCGAGGGACGGGCGGGCAAGGCCGCCCCGGGACACCGTCAGACGGGGTCCGAGGACTTCCCGTAGATCCGCCATCACCCGGTCGTTCGCCGTGGCCGTCGTCGCGAGGAGTCTCAGGTTCGGCGGGAGTGTCCGGGCGATGCGTTCGATGAGTCGGTAGTCGGGCCGAAAATCGTGCCCCCAATCGGAGATGCAGTGCGCCTCGTCGATGACCAGCAGCGCAATACGTTCGGCCATGGGAGCCAGAACTTCGTCCCGAAAGTGCTCGCTGGCGAACCGTTCCGGGGCGATCAGCAGGATGTCCACGTCGCCGCCGGCGAGCAGCTCCTCCACGTCGGACCAATCGTTCACGTTGTCCGAGGTGATGCGCGCGGCACGGACGCCCATCCGTTCGGCGGCGGCGATCTGGTTGCGCATCAAGGCGAGCAGGGGAGACACCAGGAGGGTTGGGCCGGATCCTCCTTCCCGCAGGAGCTTCGTGGCGATGAAGTAGACGAAGCTCTTGCCCCAGCCGGTCCTCTGGACGACGAGGAGCCGCCCGTCGCCCCTGACCACATGGCGGATGGCGTCCTGCTGGCCGGGGTGGAATCCGGCGCCGGGCCGGCCAGTACCGATTCCGAGGAGTTCAAGGGCTCGGTTGCTGTCGTATCTCAATCGTCGCCTCGTGGGACGTTTCGCTGCGGGTGTACGTTGCCAGATTGGGGAGCGGATCCGTAGCCAAGTCTCCGGACCGGCGTCATCTGCCCCTCAACGTCGAGCGAGTGTCTGATCGCCCGCGGGGCGGGCGCCACGGGCGTTCGCATCGCGCGCTCTGGAGACGAGCGTCACCTTCTGCCTCACTTGTCAGCCGCCCTTTGCCACCATCGACCGATTGCCTCCGCATACAGCGGCCAGCAGTGTTTGCGCTGCGGATTGAACTGCCCCCAATTGCCGGGGTGGTAGCTTTGGAGCCAGAGAACGGTCTTCGCCCCCGGTTCAAGTTCGATGCGGTCGGTCTCGTAGCGAGCGTCATTCTTGTAGCCGCTGGCGGGTAGCCTCCGCTCATCGTGCTCCAGGATGTCGAAGCCCCTTCGGATGGCGACTTCGGCCCAGCCGCCTTGCGTCACGACGACATCCGGACTCAGGAGGCGTAGTTCTCCGGGGATGAAGCGGCGGCAGTTCTCGAATAGCACGTTATCCGCTTGTTTTTTCTGAGACTTGTTCTGGCAACATTTCGCGCTGTTGACGTGGGCGAAGTAGAGCCGCGAGTCGACGACCGTGAGTTCTGGCTTGAACTGATGGAGCAGCACGAACGCCATCTCGTGGGTGCGGTACCAGTGCTTGTGCTTCGGGAGCGCCGCGACATCGTAAGCGAGGTTTCCCTGGCGAACGGCTTCGGCTGTGCGTTGCCTCGGATCTGGATCGGCACTTCCGGAGTCGAGCGAGAGGAAGAGCAGGCGCGGGAGTTCTCGCTCCTCATAGCGCGGACCCACGTAGCTCGCCTTGGCCGACGTGAAGCCCGGGGATCCCGCGGAGCAAGCCGAATACGAGGAACAACGAAATCTGTCCGGCAAGATGCCGTGTTCCTCGTAGAACACGTTGAGTTTCCTAAGCATGTCTGGGGTAGACCCCCTTGCCGGTTCCAAGGGCTCCGCTGACGTTCCCGCGGGAACGCCGTACTCATGCGACGAGACACGCCGCCCTGCTTGCCGAGCCTCACAAGACTGAGATCGAGATGACCACGGATATCAAGCTGTTCGACATCGGGAAACGACCCGCGACCGAGATTCCTGGGCGCGCGACAACCGTCGAAAGATCGCTGCACGACCTGATCGAGCGGAATCTCGAAGAGATGCTTGGCATCCGCTTCCTAGCGAGTGAGCATACGACGGGCAGGAAGCAACGCGGCCGTATCGACACCCTCGGCATCGACGAGAACTCGAACCCGGTGATCATCGAATACAAGCGAACGACCAACGAGAACGTGATCAACCAGGGCTTGTTCTACCTGGACTGGCTGCTGGATCACCGCTCAGAGTTCAAGCTCCTCGTCCTCGACGAGTTGGGGAAGGCCGAAGCGGAGAAGATCGATTGGTCCGCGCCTCGGTTGCTCTGCATCGCCGGTGGGTTCAGCCGGTACGACGAACATGCGGTCGAGCAGATGAACCGAAACATCGAGCTGATCCGTTACCGGCGGTTTGGAGACGGTCTTCTGATGCTCGAGCTGGTGAACGCAGCCTCGGCCGAGCCTCCTCCCGTCGGGCCCAAGCCCGGACCCGACAAGACGTTCTCGGAAATCGTGGACGCGCTGGACGGACCACTCCTGGATCTCTATGAGAGCCTGAAGGATCACCTGATGGCGCTGGGTGATGATGTCCAGGAAAAGAGGCTGAAATACTATGCCGCCTTCAAGCGGCTGCGGAACTTCGCGTGCGTCAACATAGCACCGACGAAGGCGACCTTGACCGTTTACCTTAAGGTGGATCCGGACACGGTTTCTCTGGAAAAGGGGTTCAGCCGAGATGTGCGGGGTAAGGGGCACTGGGGGACCGGAGATCTCGAGGTGAGTCTTCGTACGCCTGAGGACCTTGAGCGCGCCAAGCCCCTGCTCGAAAGGAGCTACGAGGCTACCTGATATGCTAGAATTCAGTCACGCTTCCGCTTCGGCTGCTCCGAACCGCCAGCGCGTGACTCCATGACGCATACGGAGATCGTCAGCTTCATCTGGGATGTCGCGAACCTGATTCGGGACACCTTCAAGCGGGGGAAGTACCAGGACGTGATCCTCCCGCTGACCGTCCTGCGGCGGCTCGACTGCGTGCTTGCGCCGACGAAGGCGGCGGTGCTCGCGCGGAAGGCTGAACTGCGGGGGTTGGGCCTCGAGGACATGGACGCGCAGCTCAAGAAGGCGTCGGGGTTCGCCTTCTACAACACGTCGCGATACGACTTCGAGCGCCTCCTCGGCGACGCGCCCGCGCTGGCCGCGAACCTGCGCAACTACATCGTCGGGTTCAGCGATGACATGCGGGAGGTCATCGAGCGCTTCGACTTCGACAACACGATCAGCAAGCTCGACGAGTCGCAGTTGCTGTACCAGGTGGTGGAGCGGTTCGGGACGCTGGACCTCCATCCCGACGCGATCGACAACGCGACCATGGGGACCATCTTCGAGGAGCTGATCCGGAAGTTCAACGAGGCGCTCGACGAGAACCCCGGCGAGCACTTCACGCCGCGGGACGTCGTCCACCTCATGGTCGAGTTGATGCTGGCGGGAGACGAGGAGGAACTCTCGCGCGTGGGCACCGTGCGCAGCGTGTACGACCCCTGCTGCGGCTCCGGCGGCATGCTGATGATCGCCAAGCAGCGCATCCTCGAGGGAAGGGAGGAGAACGGCGAACTCCTCCGGCGTCCGATCAACCGCGACGCGGATATCCACCTGTTCGGGCAGGAGGTGAACCCGGAGACGTGGGCGATATCGAGATCGGACTTCTTCATGAAGGACCCGGAGGGCCACGACGCCAAGAGGATCGCCTTCGGCAGCGTGCTCTCCAACGACCGGCACGCGGGCCAACGCTTCGACTACCTGATCGCCAATCCTCCCTATGGAAAGGACTGGAAGCGCGACAAGGACGCGGTCAAGGCGGAACACGAGCGCGGGGCCGCCGGCCGTTTCGGTCCCGGACTCCCGAGGATCAGCGACGGGCAGACGCTGTTTCTTCTTCACATGCTCGCGCGCGCGAGGACGCCGAAGGACGGCGGCACGCGCATCGCGATCATCATGAACGGATCGCCGCTCTTCACCGGCGACGCGGGGGGCGGCGAGAGTGAGATCCGCCGGCACATCCTGGAGAACGACCTGCTCGAGGCGTTGATCGCGCTCCCGGAACAGCTCTTCTACAACACGGGTATCGGCACCTACATCTGGCTGCTCACGAACCGCAAGGCGCCGGAGCGCGCGGGGAAGGTCCAACTCATCGACGCGACCTCCTTCTGGTCGTCGCTCAAGAAGAGTCTCGGGGATAAGCGGCGCGACATTCCGGCGGAGAAGGCGGCGGACATCCTGGCGCTGCTGCGAGGTTTCCGAGACGCTGAGACCCGCCCCGTGACTGGGGACGACGGCGAAGAGAACGTATCGGTCAGTCGCGTGTTCCCGCCGACGCGGTTCGGGTTCCGCAAGATCACCGTGGAGAGGCCCCTGCGGCTCAACTTCCGGGCGAGCGAGGAGCGGATCGCCCGGCTGGATGAGCAGACGGCGTTCGCAAACCTGGCCAAGTCGCGCAAGCGGGGTGAGGCGGGTGAGCGCGAGAAGGCGGAGGGCCGGGCTCTGCAGGCAGCGATCAAGACGGCGCTCGAGTCGATGCCGGGCGATTTCTACAAGGACCGCGAGGCGTTCGCCGCCGAGCTGGATGCAGCCATGGAAAGGGCAGGGCTCAAGCTCCGCCTCCCGGTGCGGAAGGCGATCCTCAAAGCGCTCTCGGAACGCGACGAGATGGCGGAGATCTGCCGCGCGGCCAATGGCAAACCGGAGCCCGACCCGCAGTTGCGGGACACCGAACGCGTCCCGCTCCCGGATGGCGACGACCCGGTCGACGACGACGGGGTCCCGGAGAGCGTACGGGAGTTCTTCGAGCGAGAGGTCAGGCCGCACGCGGACGACGCCTGGATCGACACGACGAAGCGCGACCAGCGGGACGGGAACGTCGGTATGGTGGGATACGAGATCAACTTCAACCGCTACTTCTACCGCTTCAAGCCGCCCCGCCCCCTCGAGGAGATCGAAGCGGATATCGGGACAATCGGAGCCGAGATCGTGGAGATGCTGCGGGAGGTGGCGCGGATCCCGTACACCCCGGAGTCCTGACCCGCCGGTTATCTCTGGACTGCCGCGGGTGTCGTTTGGTCGGCACAAGAAAAGCGACCGGGCGAGCCCCGCAGGACTCAACGAACCGCCGTGGCAGCAAGCGCGTGGAGTGCGCCACTCGGTCAGGGGCTCCCGCGGTAGTCCCGGCGGTCAACGCACCGATCGTAGAGTTCGCGGTCGATCGGAATCCAATCGGTCTTGTTGATTCCTCTGCGGTTCCGGCTGGCGGGACTCTGCGGATAGGCGCTGGCGATCTTGATCCACCGTCGCTGCTCCCGTGCGATGGTTCGAATCTCCTCGGCGACCTCCGAGAGATCCTGATCCTGGCTCATGATGACCGCCACGTCGTATTCGCGACGGTGAGCGAGTACGATCACGTCGAGCGCGATTCGCACGTCGACCCCCTTCTCCTCTCCGGTAAGAAAAGAGTGCTGTGTGCCGTCGGGAAGATCTACGGTGCGGTTCCGGTACCGGAGCGGCCTGCTGTACACGACGACCCGCCGCCGCCCCATCGCCGCGAGCTTACGAGTCCAGAAGGAGTGCCATCGGGCGTTATCGGCAGCATCAGGGATCCCAGTGTAGAAGCGCACTTGCGTCAGATCCCATCCCTGTCGCGCGCAAACTTGCTCGGCGAGGGCCGAAACGTCGTAGTTGGGGTAGGTATAGCCGAACGCTTCGCGCGCGGCGTGGAACAGGTTCTGGCCATCGACGAAGGCGACGGCACGCTTGGCTGGGGGTTCTCGGGTCATAGGTCGGTTGGAAAAAATAACCCCGCCCGAGGCCTTTCGGCGTGTCGGGCGGGGGGCAAGTACCAATCAGGGTATCACACCGTGGGGACGACGTCAATTCCTTGAGCCGCCCCCTCCCCGAGTCGCCGGATGAGATCGATGCTGATAGCGGTGCCGCCCATTCGCGTCAACAGGATTGTTGACAACAGGTCTGTTGACGCGCGCACTCACGACGCTTGCGATCCACTCCTCCGGCCGTCCGCGTTCCAGCCCCGGCTTCGCTGCGACCCCGATGGCCTGCGACGTTCGCCATTGGCATGCGTCAGGCGATGCGATAGGAACGCAGCGGCAGGAGCCTTGGCTTCCAACGTGGAGAGGTCCAGGCGGATCGAGGCGCGATCGATATCGAATCCCACGATGTGACCGCGGGCATCCAGGTCGACCTGGACTCCGCCGGCGACTTCACGCGTCTCGGTGCCCAGGCCCTCTTGGAACTCGACGTAGAGGCTGTCGGTTTCGGGATAGTAGTGCAGTTTCATCGTGTTCCCCTCCTGAAGCCGCGCGTTTGGTGCGAGTTCCCCTACAGGTTGCCAACAGGATCGTTGACAACGAATCCGTTGACGATACGCCTCCCGCCGTGGGGGGGCCTCGCCGCAAGCAGCTCACCGTCACCGACCCGTCTCTGGTCGTGCGGCTGATTGCAGCCGTTTCAGATTCGTGAGATCTCGCTGGATGTCCTCCGCCACCTTTCGAACTTCGATCGCAACTTTGGGTTCGAGGCCCATCTCAAGTTCGAGAGCGGTCGTGAGAGGAAGGAGTCGCGCCGACGACGGGGATTCTCGGATGAGAGTGTGCATTTGACGGAAGCCGAGAAGCAGGCTGGCGCACACCAAATCCCCAATCAATCCCTCCGGAAATTCAGCTAGCTCCGGGATGATTTGGAGGACAGCCTGGATGTCGCCGATCGCGGATGGTTGGTCATCCAGGCTGATACTGGCCTGAGAGCGGAGCATGTGTACCGTGGTTCGACGACCGAGCGTTTCGGCCTTGTTCCACGCTGAGCCCTCGCTCGCTTCGGCGAGCCTGTCGCTCTCATCCAGTCGCCGCAACACCTCGTCATACGTCTCGCGTTGCTCCAGGCCACGGTGCAGCTTGGCGAGTATGGCCGCCTTCAGGAACAGCCCCTGTACCACTACCTCCCCTATCTCAGCGACCGGGCTCCCTCCAAAATGTTCCACGAGTTTGTCGAGTTCCGCGATCGACTCGTCCGCGCGGTTCAAGCCAACGAGGTTTCTGGCGTCAAGGAGGCGCGCGCTTGCGAGTAGAACACGCGCCTGGGCGGGGAGTTCGTCTCCGGATCCAAACCGCCGATCGAGTGCTTCATAGACCTCCATCTCCTCGACGGTTCTGCCCATGGTATGCAGAACCACGCCGCGTAGCGTCATCGCACACGCCAACACCTCGTCGCGACCATTGGCGTCGAACTTGCGGATCGAGTCGTCACACGCGGCGAGTGCTTCCTCCAGCTGTCCCGCCCCGTACAGGCCAACCGCCTTACCAATCGAAGCGCCAGCGAACGAACCGCGCACACCGCGCATCTCCGGCAGCTGCTTTGCGCCGAGACGCTCGACCGTCTCCGATTTACGCACCAGGTCGTCCCAGATCTCGGGCATGTCAGCCGCATCGCGATGTTCAAGCTGCTCAGATACTTCTTTGGCTTGATCCTGAAGCTCCCCCAGGGCCGCGATAGCCTCCGTCACATCGTCGGCTACGTATCCGGGGTGTTCCCGCAGAAAATGCGGCGCGAGCCGGGGACTTCGACTCAGGTGGTGTAACGTGGCATCGCAGACGTGCCGGATCGCCGGATCCAGCGTGGAGGCGTCCTCCACTATGCGGTCCACAAGCCCTTCCAGTTCTCGTTTCGCGTAGTACGCTTCCATGAACGTCACCAGCGCCTGGGCCAGCCCGTCCGCCCCGCTGCTTCGGCGGAGCAGGTAGTAGATGGAATAGAGGCGCTCGCTCGCGTAATACTGCCGGCGCCGTGCCGTTCCGCCCGCTTCCGACACCACGCCGCGCTCGATCAAGCGTCTCAGCTGGGCGCTGCACGCGCTCGTCTCGATTCTGGCGCGCTGCGCGACCTCCCGGGCCGTCGATGGCCGCCATAGTTCCAGGAGTGCGAGGTAAACCCGGCGCTCCTGCGCCGGCAGGGATTCCAGGTGGCTCTTGAAATAGGCGGTGTGTTCGTCGACCAGATCCAGAAGATCGGCCATCAGGGCCCCGAAGGATGTCTCCGCAGCGAAGCGGGCCATGATCGCCAGCAAGCGAGGGCTTCCGCCGGTGATGATCTGAAGACTACGCGCGGCGCCGGGCTCCACAGGCCGCCCGGCCACCGTCTCGCACAAGACCGCGCTTTCCTTCCGGTCGAGCGGGCGCAGCGTCAACACCCGAAAGAGGTCGTACAGCGCCCGGTCGGGCCGGTCGATCTCGCCGAACCTGCTCGTCGCGCTGCCAACCAACATGATCTGCGGCTCGGTCTGGAGCGTCTGCCTCAGGCACCATCCCGCGTCGCGGTCCGTCATGTCGGAGAACATCATGTTGAGGTTCTCCACGCCCAGCACCAGCCGTTTTCCCTCGCGCCCGGCGAAGTCCAGCACGGCGCCGAGGCACCGTTCGCGCAGCCTGCGGTCATCCCGCTCCCTCCGCAGATCCTCCAGGCTAAGGGAGAGATTCACCCCGCCCCTCTCACCCGGTACCTGGCGGGAGAGGTGGGACAGACACTCCAGCCAGAACTCGCCGCAGGTGCCGACTCCGTAGCTTTCCTCCGCGAACACGATCGGATACAGGCGGGAGGAGAGTTCGGGATCGGACCGGATCTCCGACGCTACCCGCAAGAGGAGCATCGTCTTTCCGCTCCCGCGCGGGCCGATCACGATGACGTGCTGGTTGGAGGCGCCCGCGTTCTCGCGAAGGGTCTCGATGATCGACCGGAACTCGCCCGTCCTCACGCAGAACGTCGCCCTCAGGTCAGCGTCGGAGAGGAAGCCCGGATTGTAGTTCTTCGCGGCTATACCCATGAATCGAGCCTCCTCGCTAGTTCAACCGCCGGCCGAAAAGCACGAAGCCATGTGAATGGCGGGCCCGCCACCAGTCTTCCACCAGCCCGGAGACGAAGCGGTGGCCGTCTTCGTGTTGGGCCAGGTATCCGTCGTGTTCCAGCACATGAAGCACGTCTGCGACTTGGACCGTCACACGGTCGGGCAGGGAAGAGAGGTACGCGCCGCACTGCGCGATGGACTGCTCGCCGAGCACCCCGTCGCGCACCGCCGTCTCGGTCAGAAGATCGATCGCGATGCTGTAGCCCTCGTCGCCCAGGACCATGCGCAAACGACTCTCGTAGTGCTCGAGATGAATTTGCCCTCGCACCCCGAGCATTTCCTCCGAGTACACCCGGGATACGTCATCCAGCGTCGCTTCGCGGCGTCCGGCCCGGCGCAGATACTCATGGCATTTGTCGAAGAACTGCTGGACATGCTGCGGGACGCAGCAGCGCAGCCGACGGCACATCTCCCGGCACACCTCCTCCGGGAGCCGGAGGCCGTAGGACGCGGCCAGTTCGCCCAGACACTCGATCGTCGTCTCCTCATCCCACGGTTTGAGGTCGAAAGGGGCGAAGATGTTGGCGTGAGCACTCAGCTCGGCCCGCTTGAGGATCGGTTCGAGACCCACGCTGCCCGACACGATCATCGGGATCCGTCTTCCGTGCGCCTGCCCGTTCTTTCGGAGCCAGCTCAGGAATTCATCCGCGTCTCTCCTGCGCTCGGGCGTCATTTCGAAATCGTGGCCCTGCAGCAGCCGGTTCACGAGGATCGGGAGTTCATCGATCGCAAGGACCACGGGTCTTCCGCTCTCGGACAGCGACGCGAACACCGCGTCACCCTTCGTACGCCAATTCCCCGCGTCGACTCGCGCACGCAACTTCACCCTGAGTTCGCTCATGCCGAGTTCGTCGATACGATCCACCGCGGCGCTCGAGGACTGCCCGATCCAATCCGTCATGCGGCCCCAGGTGCTCCGCACCCCTCTCGCCGCCGCGGCGATCTCCACGATGGCGTCCGCGGCCGTCACCGCATCCTCGAGATCGACGAACACCGTCGCGAAACTGCCTTGAGCCCGCAGGCGTCGCAGGGGTTCTCGGACCAGACTCGTCTTCCCCATCCGGCGCTGGGCGGTGACCAGCGTATGGACGCCGTCCCCGACGCGCTCCATGAGCGCCTCGATCTCGATCTCCCGGTTGAAGAAGCGGTCACCCTCGACCCAGTTTCCTCCCGCTTTCCTCAGACTCATATCCATCTCCCAGCAACATTGTTGGAAACAAAATTGTTGGCAACAATACTGTTGGGAACTTGGGCATGGCAAGGGGGAGGACGGCATGTCGCCGGAAACCGCTGGCGGCTTCGCGCTCAGAAGGGCGCGACGCTTGACTCGAAGCCTCTACGCTGAGAAATTGTCGGCATTGGTTTATTTGTGCCGACGTTTTTATAGACATTGGACGCCCGATGGTTCAGGAATCCACGATAGACGACCGGCTCTCCGAGACGGGTCTCGGTACGTTCTTCCGTCCTTGCGACGCGGAAGCCGCCGGCATCGGCTACCACGAGCTTCGTCGCCTGGAAGATGTCGGTCTGGTCGAGCGCGAAGGGTGGGGCCTCTACCGGCAGACTCGTGCCGACATCACGAGCCACCATATGATCGCGGCCGTGTGCGCACGCGCGCGGCACGCCGTCGTTTGCCTGCTCACGGCGCTGGAAGTGTACGACATCGGCACGCAGATGCCGCACCAGGTTTGGATCGCGATCCCCCACAAATCGCGCGTCCCGGCCCTCGGGGAGCTGCCGGTTCGCATCACGCGCTTCAGCGCGGCGTCCCTCACGTACGGTGTTGTCGACACGGAATTCGACGGCGTGCCCGCGAAGATCACCACGCCGGCCCGGACCGTAGTGGACTGCTTTCGGTTCCGAAGCAAGGTCGGACTCGAACCCGCGCTCGAGGCGCTGCACGAGGTGCTCGATGACGGGAAGGCGACGCCCGATCAGATCTGGCGGGCGGCGGACGTGTGCGGGGCCCGCTCACTGCTGGGGCCAGCCCTGAGAATGCGGACGTACTGATGCGGCGTAGGCCGATCACGAACGTCCCCGCATCGGTCCACGCACGCCTCCTGAACGTGGCGCGCAACCAGGGGACGCAACTGAACTTTCTCCTCCAATCCTACGCGGCCGAGCGATTCCTCTACCGGATGGGCCGGTCGCCCGCGTCCGACCGCTTCACCCTGAAGGGTGCTACCCTGTTTCTCGTGTGGGGCGCCGACACGTTCCGGGGAACCCGGGATGTGGATCTTCTTCGCTCAGGATATCCCGACCACGAGGTGCTCCGACGTGACCTGGAGACGATCGGCGACGTCCCATGCCCGGAAGATGGGGTCGTGTTTGAACGCGGAGAGGCGGGCACTCGGCTGCGCCCCCTTCCCCTTGAAAGAACGCAGGGCGCCGTCCGTGTACGCATGAACGCGACGCTGGGCACGATCCGGCTGCCGTTGCAGGTCGACGTCGGATTCGGCGATCTTCCCATCCCGGAACGGGAGAGGTGTACGTGTCCCGTTCTGCTCGACCAGCCGGAACCGACGGTCTGGACCTATCGCCGGGAGACGCACATCGCCGAGAAGTTCCATGCGATGGTACGACTCGGCCGGGGGAACTCGCGCATGAAGGATCTGTGGGACATCGCAGCGCTGGCGGGTCGATTCTCGTTCGACGGGCCCGCGCTCCGGGACGCAATCTCGCATACGTTCGGGATCCGCGGCACGAGCCTGGACGAGGGGGTTCCCGCAGTCCTCGAGCCGTCCTTCTTCTCCGGCGAGGAGCTCGAGAGACTGTGGGCCGGGTTCCTCACGAACGCGCTCCTCTTCGGCGACGGTCCGGTGGTGCTACCGGATGTGGGCGACCGCATACGGAGCTTCCTGGAACCGGTCCACGCCAGCATCGTGCGGGGCGAGCCGTTTCGGCGTCGCTGGTCGCCGGGCGGCCCCTGGCGTCCGCTGACCGGGGAGGAAGGAAGCATCGACACGAATGAGTGAGGACCGCGTGGCAACCCCACCGTCCGCGCGGCGATTCGGACGCTATCCCGAATACCGCGATTCCGGCGTCGAGTGGCTGGGGGAGATTCCGGCTCATTGGGACGTGACGCGATTGAAGCGGATCTCCAAGATCGTGAACGGAGGGACGCCCAAGACGTCGGAGCGACGTTATTGGAACGGCCCCATCACCTGGATTACGCCGGACGACCTCGGGAGAACGACGGGGATCGTAATCCGAGAATCGAATCGATCCATCACATCGGCCGGACTGGAAAGCTGCGGTGCTCAGTTGGTTCCCGCGGGGTCGCTCGTGCTGTCCACAAGAGCGCCCATTGGCCACCTCGCTGTGGCCCGGACCGATCTCTGCACGAACCAGGGATGTCGAAGCCTCGTGTTCCGAGATCAGCGGTCATGTCGGTATGTCTTCTACCAACTCGCCACCGCTCGCGGAGTGCTCCAATCTCGGGGGGCGGGGAGCACGTTTCGCGAGCTTTCGAGCGTCAATCTGGAGACGTTGGCGATATCGGCACCTCCGCTCTCCGAACAGCGTGCCATCGCCGACTTCCTGGACAAAGAAACCGCCAAGATCGACGCGCTGATTGCGAACAAGGAGGGGCTCGTCGACCTGCTGCAGGAGAAACGCACCGCGCTAATCACCCGAGCTGTCACCCGGGGCCTGAATACGCAGGTCCCCACGAGAGAATCTGGCGTCGAGTGGCTGGGGGACGTACCCGAGCACTGGGACGTACAAGAGCTTAGGCACTTGATCGACGGGCGACTCGCGTACGGGGCCAACGCTCCGGCAGACTACACGGATCCTGCGTGGCCGCGGTATCTGCGAATCACGGATTTCTCACCGGATGGGACTCTCCGTCCGGATACGTTCCGGTCCTTGCCGCCCGATGTGGCGAGGACCTACCTCGTGGAACCCGGGGATGTGCTGTTGGCTCGAAGCGGCGCCACGGTGGGGAAGGCGTTTCTCGTAAGGGAGGGTTCTGGTAGGGCCTGTCATGCAGGCTATTTGATTCGAGCCCGTCCAGATTCGTCTCTCCTGCTACCCGACTTTCTGTTCGCCTTCGTGCGTAGTGCACCATTCGCAATGTGGAAGGAAATGACCTTGATCATCGCGACGATCCAGAACATTGGTGCTGACAAGTACGCCAACCTTCCGGTGCCCACGCCTCCGCTCAAGGAGCAACGTGCTGTGGTTGCCTTCCTTGATCGGGAGACTTCACGGATTGACGCGTTGGCTGGCAAAGCAAAGGACGTCATCAAGAAGTTGGAAGAGTACCGGATGGCTCTCATTTCAGCCGCAGTTACCGGCAAGATTGATGTTCGCAATTACCGCGATGGCCGGACCGTCACTGACCCCAGTCGACCAAGGCTGATGTCGTGACCCCCGTGACCGTGTCCGAACGCGTCTTCGAGCAGGCGATCGAGTCCGCTCTACTGAGATCATATGCCGCTGGTGGCGGGCAGGTTCGCGAGCGGGCGGCACCGCCATACGGCAACGGCATCGCACCTGGCGGATACCATCAGCGCGAAGCCAAGCACCACTATGACCGAGACCTCTGCCTGCTTCCGCAGGATGTCATGGACTTCCTCCTCGCCACGCAGCCGCGGACATGGAAGCGGCTGAAGCAGCACTACGGCGGGGAGGTTCGAGCACGGCTTCTCAAGCGCTTATCGAAGGAGCTTGAGCGGCGCGGCGCCCTCGATGTGTTCCGGAAGGGCATCAAGGACTCGGGGTGCAAGTTCCAGTTGGCGTACTTCCGGCCGGCGAGTGGGCTTAACGAAGAGACGCGCCGCCTCCACGCGGCGAACATCTTCTCCGTGGTTCGCCAGCTCCGCTACAGCACGAAGACCGAGCAGAGCCTTGACCTGGTGCTGTTCCTCAACGGGATCCCGTTCTTCACAGCGGAACTCAAGAATCCGCTCAACGGGGAGGACGTTCACGACGCGATCCGGCAGTACCGGAGAGACCGGGACCCGCGCGAACCGCTTCTCGCTCACGGACGCTGCCTCGCGCACTTCGCGGTGGACCCGGATTTGGTGTACGTCACCACACGCCTTGAGGGGCCCGCGACCCGCTTCCTCCCATTCAACCAGGGCCGGTTCGGTGGCGCCGGCAATCCGCCCGTGCCGCCGACCCGGAGCGGATACGCCACGGACTATCTCTGGAACGAGGTATGGGTCCGGGACAGCGTGCTCGATCTGATCCGCCAGTTCATCCACGAGGTGGAGGATGAGGACGGCGCCGGTCGGAAGACGAAACGCCTGATCTTCCCGCGCTACCAGCAGCTCGACACCGTACGCCGAATGGTGTCCCACGCCCGGAACCACGGGGCGGGGGAGCGCTACCTGATCCAGCACTCCGCCGGGAGCGGCAAGAGCTACACGATCGCCTGGCTCGCACATCAGCTCTCCACCCTCCATGATGCGGAAGATCGCTCGGTCTTCGACTCCATCGTCGTCGTCACGGACCGCCGCGTCCTCGATCGTCAGCTTCAGCGCGCCATCACCCAGTTCGAGCAGACGCTCGGGGTGGTTGAGAAGATCGACAAGGATTCAAAACAGCTCCGCGCGGCGCTGGAATCCGGCAAGCGGATCATCGTCACGACGCTCCAGAAATTCCCGGTGATTGCCGAGGAGATCGGATCGCTTCCCGGCAAGCGGTTCGCGGTGATCGTCGACGAAGCGCACTCCTCCCAGTCCGGCGAGAGCTCGAAGAGCCTCAAGGCCGTGCTCGCCGCGGGGAGCCTCGAGGCGGCCGAAGAGGAGGAGGCCGGCGTCGCGACCCCGGAGGAGGAACTGGAGGCGGCGGTCCTCGCCGAGATGGAGAAGCGCGGTCCCCTGCCGAACCTCTCCACATTCGCGTTCACCGCGACGCCCAAGGCGAAGACGCTGGAGCTGTTCGGCGTCAAGCGGGACGACGGACAGTTCGAGCCGTTCCACCTGTACAGCATGCGGCAGGCGATCGAGGAGGGCTTCATCCTCGACGTCCTCGCCAACTACACCACGTACTCGGCCTACTGGCGGCTCTTCAAGACGATCGAGGACGACCCGCGCTACGAGAAGGGCAAGGCCGCCTACCTGCTCAAGTCCTTCGTGGAACTGCATCCGCACGCGATCGGGCGGAAGGTCGAGATCATGATCGACCACTTCGCCGAGCGGGTGCAGGACAGGATCGGCGGCAGGGCGAAGGCGATGATCGTCACCCGCTCGCGCCTCCACGCCGTGCGCTACAAGCTCGCCGTGGACGCCTATCTGGAGGAGAAGGGGTACCCTTGGAAGTGCCTGGTCGCCTTCTCCGGCAAGGTGAACGACGAGGGCAAGGAATACACCGAACCCGGCATGAACTCGGCCGGGGGACCGCACCCGATCGGAGAGCAGCAAACGGCGGCGGAATTCGCCAAGCCCGAGTACCGGTTCCTGGTCGTGGCGAGCAAGTTCCAGACGGGCTTCGACCAGCCGCTCCTCCACACCATGTACGTGGACAAGAAGCTGGGCGGCGTCAACGCGGTGCAGACGCTGTCCCGCCTGAACCGGACCCATCCCGGCAAGGACGAGACGGCCGTCCTCGATTTCGCCAACGAGGCTGATCACATCCGCGAGTCGTTCGAGCCGTACTACGAGACGACGTTGCTCTCGGAGGCGACGGACCCAAACCTCCTCTACGATCTGCAGGAAGAGCTTCTCGGCTTCCACGTCTACACCGAGGCGGAGGTGGACGCCTTCGCCCGGGCCTACTTCGGCAAGGACGCCACGCAGGACCAGCTGTACGCCCTGCTCGCCGAACCTGTGCAGCGTTCCCGCGACTTGGAACCCGAGGTGCGTTCGGAGTTCCGCGGCGGGCTGCGAAAGTACACGCGCCTGTACTCGTTCCTGGCGCAGATCCTGACCTTCAAGGACGCGGACCTGGAGAAACTGCACGTCTTCTCCCGCTACCTCCGGCAACTCCTGCCGGCGGATGGAAGCGAACTTCCGCGCGAGGTGCAGCGGAACATCGACATGGAGTCGTACCGGATCCAGCAGACCGGGCAGGGAGAAATCAAGCTGCCCCGCGGTTCTGGCACCATCGACCCCCGGAAGATCGGTATTCAGCCTGGTGGGTCGCAGGAGGAGATCGAAGCCCTGTCACGGATCATCGCGGAGCTGAACGACCGCTTCGGCCTCAACCTCGGTCCGGAACACCGCGTGACCCTCCGCCAGATGATGGACAAGCTCGAAGGGGACGCGGCGCTCGACGCGGCCACCCGCGTGAACACCCGCGAGAACGTGCGCCTCACGTTCGATCACAAGGTCGAAGAGGTGATCGAGGACATCGTCGACTCGAACTTCGACCTCTACAAGCGCATCACCGACGACCGCTCCTTCGGAGAACTCGTGAAGACCCTCCTCTTCGACCAGTACCTCCGCGGCCACCGCAACGCCGAGGAACTGATCAAGCGCGGCGAATCGAAGACGCTGGAGTTCAAGTCGACCCTCCGCTGGAACCTCAAGGAGGACCGCAAGGACAACCGCGTGACCCACGCCGCCCTGAAGACGATCGGGGCCTTCCTGAACACCGAGGGCGGCGACCTCCTCCTCGGCGTCGCCGACGACGGCTCGGTCGTCGGCATCGAGCGTGACGGCTTCGACAACGACGACAGGTTCATGCTCCACCTGGGTCAGGTTGTGCGAAACGCCTTAGGCGACCGCGCCGGAACGTGTATCGATCCAAGGATCCAGATCTTGGACGGACGCACGGTGTGCGTCGTGAGCTGCCAGCGAAGCCCCGAACCCGTCTTCCTCCGCTGGAAGAACTTCGAGAGCACCGAGGACGGCGACTTCTTCGTACGCAGCGGCCCCGGCACTGCCAAGCTACCGGCCCAGAGCGCGAGGGAGTACATTGAAACTCGCTTCCAGCCAGTGGCCACACGGTAGATCTGCCGCCACCTCCCGTTCAAGAGAATGAAATATGTTACCAGATTATCCACACATCAAGAAGGAAGTCCAGGATATCCTGCTGCGGTACCTCAAAGAAAGGGTATTCGCGCACGCACCGATCCTGAGGGGGATCGGTCGAACAGCGCAGCACGAAGGTGACAAACATCCGTTCAGAGATGTCGATGGGAACGAGGATCAGATTGAATACCAAGAGTTTGCCACATGTGAATCGATCACGCGCCAAGAGATGCGCCATGGAACTTTCCAAGTAGTCCTATCAACGTACGATGAGATGGCGGAAGCCTTCGCTGAAGCTCAATCTAAGATGCTGTTCGCAACCGTCTCCGAGGCCGCGGAATCGGTCGGCAACGTCATCCACGCAAACGGAGCGCTAACCAAGGAGAAGTTCCTCGAACTATTGAACACTGTGCAGCGGGACTTCCATCCACGTACGGGTGAGCCGCAACCTCTCAGCCTGGTTCTTCACCCGGAGACGCTGGCACGGATCGAGCACGACCTGGAGAGCTGGGAAGAGGACCAACATTTTGTGGCTGAGCTATCAGCCATTGAGCAGAGACAAAGGCTAGACTGGCGTGATCGAGAATCTCGTAGACGTTTGGTTGACTGAGGCATCGGAGCGCTCGTACGAAGCGGCCTTCGGCCAGCTTCTCGTTATCGAGGGTCAGCGTGTCATCCAGGGTCCGATGCACCACGCGCACGAACACGGTAAGGACATCATTGCTTGGGACGGAGATCAGCTGTGCGTCTATCAACTGAAGGGAGGTGCCGGTAGACTGAATACCACGGTGGTGGAGAACGTCCAGCAGCAGCTGTTTGCAGCTACGGCTGCCGCAGTGACGCATCCAAGTCTTCCGGGCCCTCGCCGCCCAGATCGAGTCTATCTGGTGACAAATCGCACCGCCACCGGCCCGGCCCAGGACCGGATCCGCGTCTTGTCGGAGGGCAATCGGATCAACGGATTGGGAACTTTGCATTTGATCGAATTCGCCGAACTCAAATCCCGATTTGTAACTGTGGAAAGACAATTTTTTCCCAGTTCCCCAAAGGCATTGGATACTTTCCTGTCGCTGTTCTTGGCCGATGGGCGAGGGCCCTTGCTGCGGCAAGACTTCTTTCGATTGCTCGAAGAAATCCTTCCCGTGCGGGGGCCGAGAGCTAAGGCTCGTGACGCAGGGCGCGCTATTTCGGCCGCGGCGCTCACGACGGCGTTTGCGTTACGCAAATGGAGTGATTTGGACAATCACGCAGAGACTGCGATGGGCTGGGTCTGCTTCGCCACGCAGGTCCTCCGGCTAGCGGAAAGGAATCGACTAGGCCGGGCGCGCTGGTACAGGTCGTATCGACTGGCGTTGGAGGAGGCCCGTCGTCACGCAAGGCATCTCTTGGAGGAAGCAAGCGCGGCCGAGGACCTCATTATACCTGACCCTGCGGAATCGATCGTTCGCGGAGCACGAGCGGTCAAGGTGTGCGGGTTGCTATCCGCCTTCACGATTTCAGCTCGTATCGAATTCGGCGTTCACCATACGCACCGCGGACAGGCTGGTAGATTGATACTCCGAGAGCGAGACTGCTTCGAGATAGCAGGAGAAGTGCAGGCCCCCGATTACTTCCTGTCGATCTTGGCGGTTAGTGAGGCCGGCGAGTTCAACGTCGCGACAGAGATGCTCCTGCTTTGGGTGGCCAGCGTTTCAGGGGCGAATCAGCCTGATTCTGCCTCGCCGGTACCGGATCCTTACCATTCGGTCGAAGACATCATGCTCGACAGGTTGCGCCCACAGGGAGCGGTCCTTCCCGATGAAGATTGGGCTGGAAGCGCCTATACGGTCCATATTGGAGTGCGCTGGGCCGTGCGACGCTTGTGGCGCCAAACCTTGAGGACGGTCTGGGCAAACGTGACCCGGATCAGTCATCAGCATTTCAGACCGAGATGGCGCGCTGACTATTATGCACCGGAGAGTGATCGAGGCGAGTTGGCGAGTTGGTTCTATCCCACGCCGACGAGCTGGTCCGACCTTCGCGCTCTCGCCGAGGAGTGCGATTCGTCGACTCTTCCTGACACTTTGGTGAAGTGCCCGGAATTCGTACCGTTCTACTGTCTCGCCTTGCCACACCGGTTCAACGTCCAGGTCTCAGATTTGCTGGACCGACTTGCTTCGACGGGAATCGCAGATGCGAACTGAGAGTGAGGGTGGGAAGGGCGACGACTGATACCTCGCCTGCCTAATCGAACAAAAACGTCCCCGTCGAATCCCGGAACGGAATGTGGTGCCAGTCAACGCCGAAAGCGGGGTAAACACGCTTCAGAAGACTGAAAGCCACATCGTCGGGACTAAAGGTTGCCGGAACGGGCGTGGGTCCGAGGAGTAGGTGTGGGCCTATGAATGGTGCGCTGGAGCGGAGCGGAGACAGGAAGCGAATCTCGTCAGGTTGGCCCGGCCGCAGAATGTAGCCAGCAGCGTTCCGGTATTGGAGTTGGATCAGCACCTCATCGGCGTAGCCTACGTGGTGGAGAAGTGCCGCAACTAGGCGCAGAAAGGAGACGGGGTATTCGACGACGGGATACGGATAGAGTCTCGGTCGGAGTCGTCGCTCCTCCTCGGATTGCCGCCAGCAAAAATGGTAATTGAGAGGTGTCCAGAACTCCACGTGGCCGTTCTCGAACACGTCGAGGTACGCGTCGTCCTTGAGCCCTAAAGCCAATCCGGTGAGAGACCGTTGGTGGCTGTGATCTAAACCGCCCATGTTCCAGCCACCATGCCGAGACGCAGGTGGGGCGGAGAGGATCGAGGCGATCTCCGGCTCGTCGAATACTACGAGACCTTGACGCGGCTTGGTCGGGGTAGCGGCGAGCCACAAGTATGAGCTTTCGCCAACCTCCGTTTCGAATCGTTCACGCATAACGTCAGCCAGTACATGTCCGTCATCGCTACGGAGTAGGGCGTCGGAAACGTACGCCTGCGAAGCCTCCCCAAGCTCTTTCTTGCTCTTGTCGTGCGTCAGGATCCGGACGAGGTGAGAGAGACTGGCGTCGATACGAGCCAGACGCCTTCCGGTCGGGCTGCTCAGGAAGGTTTCGCGGATCTCTCCCACCGACATTGGGCGCTTGCCATCCTCGACGCGGGTCCAAAAGCCAGTGTGGCCGTCCAAGGTTACCATGTGCGGACGGCGTCCACTGACGGGGATGCGGGCTAGGATCACGGTGGAACCCTTCACGTCGCGCTTACCGATCTCGATCCCTTCAATGTGCTCAGAGATATGCACGTGGCATAGGTCACGGATGCTCTTGAGCATTGAGTCCGAATTGCTCATGAGGGCAGGCTCGGAGAAGCACTGAGCTCGACCGTGACCGTCATCGCGAACGCCGAAAATGAGATACCCGCCGCCACCGTTTGCCATCGACACGACATCCCGTAACAGCTCAAGCCGCGCGTCGTCGTTTTTGTAGTCAAAGGTTGCCTTGAATTCGAGGTACTGCCGTTCCGACACGTGAGCTTCGACGAGACCTGCGATCTCATCGTCTGGGATTTCATCAAGTGGACGCTGGTCGAAGATCATGCTGCCAGATCGCCGAGGGGGCACGCTGGGTCGAAGAGCTTCACGGTCCAAGGGCTACCGGTAGCCAGGGATCGGCGTAGTTGAACGATTCCAGGCGATCCGATCACACCCGTGAGCCTCGTGCCGGTGCTTCGCACGGTCTTGGATACCGTCCCGGGTCGCTTCGGAGCGGACGCGCCGGGCTTCGCGGAGGCGTAGGCTCGAGGCGTACGTGAGAGAATGCGCTCGACATCTTCAGCTGTCGGAAGGAGCCGGCCTCCTCTCCGCCACGGAGTGAGCACGGCGAAGGGCTCGGGGTCCAGCATTTGTTCCCACACCTCCGGCGCATCGGCATTGCCGGAACCGTGGTGCGGCACCTTGAACACGGAGGCCCTTCCCGTCGGCTTCGCGGGGTCACTAAGTACGGCCATCCAGCCCGTCCTTTCGAGGTCGCCCCCGAGTAGTACGATCGCATCTCCGCATCTCACCCACAGCGCGACGGACAACTGATTAGGTGACGGCGAGCGATTTCGTTTCGCGGTCTTGCCTTCGGGAGTGACCCACTCTTCGACGGATCGAACAAACGCCGCGAACAGGTCGTCGCCGGGGGACAGCGACCAGACTTCACTCGATGCGTTGCGAAACACTCGTCGGACGGGCGCGGCCCAGATGGGTGAAGCACCTCTGCTGCTCAGACATGAGAAGGCGGAGTGAATCTCGCGTACTCCGTAGCCTACCTCGGAGAAGTCCCTTCCCGCGAGACCTCCTGCCGTACTCAAAAACTCCCTGGAGCCCAGAGCGCCCGCGCAGCAGAACCGGGCGGAAGCGCACGCGTCGACCAACCGGGACATGCCGCGGATGTGGTCGTCGTGCCAGTGTGTTGCCACGATCAGCTTCACGGCGTCGGCCGGATTCACGCCGAGCCCGTCCAGGTATTGGAGCGCCACGGGCCTTCCGTCCGCGCCGCAGCAACTGTCGACGATGATCCAGTCGCCATCGCTGAGATGGACGAGAATGCTCTCTCCGTAGCCCGGACCGATCAGCGCGACCTCGACCTCGTCCGGGCGCCGAGGAGCCGGTTCACTCAAGGCCCCACTGCGCGCGCAGCCTGTCCGCCCACTCGCGGCCGCGCTCAAGATCTCTGTCGGTTACCGGCGGCAGGTCGAGAAAGACGATCTGCGACACGCGTCGTCGCGTGCCTCCCACGGATCTCTCGTAGCCGATCACCCAACGGAAGATCGATCCGGACTCCATATTCTGCCGGTCCTCCGCCGAGACCTCATCCAGAGGGATGACCGCATCCTCACACGCAACGGAGTCTCCGGCCGTCAGGTCCAACAGACGCGCTCCAAACTCGTCGGTCCCGATGTCGGTGACGTATCCTTCCCACTCCTGGAGGGCGTGAAGGGACGCGGTCGGAACCGGCGCGACGTACGGCGGCAGGATGTTGACCCCGCCATTTCGCGGAGCACCGTTCCCTTGGCCGCCGGCATGGGTCGGATTAACAGGGGCGTTGGCGGCAAGCCCGGACTGGTCGGTCGTAGACGAACCATCGGTTGTGGGCGCCCAAATGGACCGAAGGCCCTGCTTATGCACAGATCCCCCGGGGATGGCGCGCGATACGTCCGCGTCGGAGGTGGGAGATCGTTCAAGCGGCTTCGCCGTCAATTCAAGACTCAAGGCCACTCGATCAGCCTCCCGTCTGAGCTAGGGACATGATGTGGTCGATGATGCCTTCGCTACGCTCCCTGGACGGCCTGAACTCGCCCGCAAGGATCTCCATCAGGCGCGCCGCCGAATCGGCCCCTTCCTGATCCGTTACGAAATGATCGTTTACGCCCACGTAAACGCCAGTACCTCCTTCTGTTCCCACTCGAACAGACGGTTCGACGGTGACGTTGATTTGTCCCCCGCGGTGCCTTCCGTCCGGTCTGAGTTGTGCCATTCGAACGGCGGTCATGCCGCCGAACTTCCCGTCCAAATCAAGCTCCTCCCGCCACGGACCCCAAGGTTCCACCGGCGCCAACGTCGTGCCGATCATATCCCTAGCGGCCGCATCGCGCACCAAGAAATGCACGTTTCGGTTGATTCCGCAGGCCTTCAAAGGCGTGTGGTTTAGACACTCAGAGAACACTCGGACGACAAGATCACGCAGGCGTTCGTAGGGTGCCTGCTGGAGTTGCCCCGCTTTGACGGACACCTATCCATTGGGGTCAGCAAGGAGGTGTTCCATGGCGGGCCGGAAGGGGCGGTATCCATCCGAGTACAGGGAGCGGCTGGTGGAACTGGTGAGGGGCGGGCGTAGTGCCGCGTCACTCGCCCGGAAGTTCGAGCCGTCGGAGCAGACGATCCGGAACTGGGTCCGGCAGGCGGATGTGGACGAGGGGTTCCGTAGCGACGGGCTGACAACGGAGGCGCGCAGCGAGCTGCGGCGCCTGGAGCGGGAGAACAAGCGGCTCAGGATGGAGCGCGACATCCTAAAAAAAGCCGCGGCCTGGTTCGCGAGGGAGAGCGGATCGATCCCCGGCGGGGGTATGCGTTCATGAGGGCGCACCGGGCCGAGTTCCCGCTTCGGGCCATGTGCCGGGTGCTGGGTCTCTCCCCCAGCGGCTACTACGACTGGTTGAGGCGTCCTCCCTCGGACCGCGCGCGTCGGGACGCGGAACTGGAGGCCCGGATCGCGAAGATATGGACCGGCAGCGGCGAGACGTACGGCCGTCCGCGGATCCACGCGGCGCTCGGGGCCGAGGGCGAGCGGGTGGGGCAGAAGCGCGTGGGGCGGCTGATGAGGGGGCTGGAGATCGAGGGCGCGACCAGGCGGCGCTTCAAGACGGCGACGACGAAGAGGGATGCCGAGGCCCGCCCCGCGCCGGACCTGGTGGACCGTGACTTCTCGGCCTCGGGGCCCGACGAGCTGTGGGTGGCCGACATCACCTACGTCCCCACGTGGGCTGGCTGGCTGTATCTGGCCGTCGTGCTCGACGTCTGGAGCCGCCGCGTCGTCGGCTGGGCCATGGCGACGCACATGCGGACCGAGCTCGTCGAGGCCGCGCTGGCGATGGCTCTCGCAAGGCGTCGTCCCGAGGGTCGTGTCGTGCATCATTCCGACAGGGGCTCGCAGTACACCTCGCTCGCCTTCGGGGAGCGCTGCCGCGAGTCGGGCATCGCCCAGTCCATGGGCTCGGCGGGCGACGCGTACGACAACGCCATGTGCGAGAGCTTCTTCGCGACGCTGGAGTGCGAGCTGATCTGGAAGCGCTCGTTCCGCACGGCGGACGAGGCGCGACGGGAGGTCTTCGGCTTCATCGAGGGCTTCTACAACACCCGGCGGCTGCACTCGGCACTCGGCTACGAGTCGCCGGCCGACTACGAGAGCAACCATGCGGCCTGAGGCGCACCCGCGGCGCGCACCGACATCCTCTCCCGAGCGCCTGAGGGAGGCTGAAAGGAGAAGAACCGGAGGCGATCAACCACAGAAACTAACCGTCCGTGAAAGCGGGACAGCTCCAGCCTGCTGAGTGCCGGCGGCAAACCGGTCATCCGTGACCTGCAGGTGGAGCCAGTCGGCCGTGAAGTCGGTTACCTGTGGGTGAACGACTTGCACTTGAGCGTTGGTCGCGACGCTCTCGCGCAGCAGTCCGTTGTGAGCGAACCATGCCGGTGAGCAGATGGCCGGGTTGAACTGGCCCACCACCACGATCTGCATGCCGCTGATCTCGGGTTCGAGGCGCACGATTAGCGATCTCCGTGTGCTTTGGTCGTTGGAGTGGGGATCTGTTTCCTACTCGGCGATGCCCTTTTCGTTCAAGACCTCCCACACCCGGTCGGGGGTGATCGGGATGTCGAGGTGCGTCACGCCGAGGTGCGCCAGCGCGTCCACCACCGCGTTGGCGATCGCCGGGGGCGCGCCCACCGTGGCCGACTCGCCGACGCCCTTGGCGCCGAGCGGGTGGTGCGGGGACGGGGTGATCGTGTGGCCGGTCTCCCACGCGGGGGTCTCCATGGAGGTTGGGACGAGGTAGTCCATGAACGAGCCGGCGAGGTTGTTGCCGTCCTCGTCGTAGGTCATCTCTTCGAACAGGGCGGGGCCGATGCCCTGCGTGAGGCCGCCGTGGATCTGGCCCTGCACGATCATGGGGTTGATGATGTTGCCGCAGTCGTCGACCGCCACGAAGCGGCGAACGGTCACCTCGCCCGTGCCGCGGTCGATGTCGACCACGCAGATGTACGTCCCGAACGGGAAGGTGAGGTTGGGCGGGTCGTAGTAGTTCGTCGCCTCCATCCCCGGCTCCATCCCCTCGGGCAGGTTCGTGTAGGCGGCGAAGGCGCAGTCCTGGATCGTCACGGACCGGTCGGGGGCGCCCTTCACGGAGAACTTCCCGGGCTCCCACTCGAGATCTTCCTCCGCCACCTCCATCAGGTGGGCGGCGATCTTCGCGGCCTTGGCGCGGATCTGGCGGGCGGCCATCGCTCCCGCGGCCCCGGCGGTCGGGGTCGATCGGCTGGCGTAGGTGCCCAGTCCGTACGGCGCGGTGTCGGTGTCGCCCTCCTCGACCTGCACGTGGGCGGCGGGGAGTCCGAGTTCCTCGGCGATGATCTGCGCGTAGGTGGTCTCGTGGCCCTGGCCCTGCGACTTGGTGCCGAAGCGGGCGATCGCCTTCCCGGTGGGGTGAACGCGCACCTCGGCCGAGTCGAACATCTTGATGCCGAGGATGTCGAAGTCTTTCGACGGTCCCGCGCCCAGCACCTCGGTGAAGCTGCACACGCCGATCCCCATCAACTCGCCGCGCTCGCGCTTCTCGGCCTGCTCCCGGCGCAGGTCGTCGTAGCCGATCATCTCCTTCGCCTTGTCCATCGCGGCCTGGTAGTCGCCGCTGTCGTACTCCCAGCCCAGCGGGGACTGGTAGGGGAAGGCCTCCTTCGGGATGAAGTTCTCCTCGCGCAGTTGCGCCGGATCCTTCCCGATCTTGTGCGCCAGCGTGTCCACGACGCGCTCCATGCAGTGCACGGCCTCGGTCACGCGGAAGGAGCAGCGGTAGGCGACGCCGCCCGGCGGCTTGTTCGTGTACACCGCGTCCACTTCGGCGTACGCCTGCTCCATGTCGTAGGAGCCGGTGCAGATCGAGAACAGCCCGGCGGGGAACTTGGAGGGCGCGGCCTGGGCGTCCGTGTAGCCGTGGTCCGCGAGCGTCTTGATGCGCAGGCCCCGGATCTTCCCGTCGGCGTCGGCCGCGAGTTCGGCGTCCATGTGGTAGTCGCGCGCGAACGAGTCGGCCTGGAGGTTCTCCATCCGGTCCTCGATCCACTTGACGGGCTTGCCGAGCACGACGGAGGCCGCGATCGCGATCACATAGCCGGGATAGACCGGCACCTTGCCGCCGAAGCCGCCCCCGATGTCGGGCGACACGACGCGGATCTTTTCCTCGGAGAGCCCGACGTGTCCCGCCACGAGCGCGAGCACGGTGCGGATGGCGTGCGGGGCCTGGGTCGTCATGTAGACGGTGAGGTGGCCCTCGACGGGGTTGAAGTCGGCCACGCAGCCGCACGTCTCGATCGAGGCCACGTGGATGCGCGGCACATGCATGCTCTCGCGCACGACGACGTCCGCCTCCTCGAACACCTTGTCGGTGGCGGCCTTGTCGCCGGCCTCCCAGTGCCAGATGCGGTTGTCGGTCTGGCCCTCCTTGTCGGTGCGGAGGACGGGCGCGTCATCCTCGAGCGCCTTGAAGGGGTCGATGACGGGTTTCATCGGCTCGTAGTCGACCTCGACCGCGGCGACGCCGTCGGCCGCCGCGTAGCGCGAGGTGGCGATGACCGCCGCGACCTCCTGCGCCTGGTACATGACGGTGTCCGTGGGGAGCACCATCTGCGTGTCCGACATCAGCGTCGGCATCCAGTGCAGGTTGTACGCCTCGAGGTCCTTGCCGGTGAGGACGGCGAGCACGCCGGGCACCTCCAGCGCCTTGCTCGAGTCGATGCCGTTGATCTTCCCGTACGCGATCGGGCTGCGGACGATGTCGAGCCACAGCATGTCCGGGAGGACGATGTCGTCGATGTAGTTGCCCTTGCCCTGCAGGAAGCGCGGATCCTCCTTGCGCTTCATGGAGTGCCCCATGCCGCAGATGTCGGCGGAAGTCTTCGGTGCCATCAGCTGTCCTCCCCGCCGGTCGCGGCGTTCGCGGTTTCGGCGGCGGCCGCGCCCAGCTTCTCGGCGGCGTACTGGACCGCCTTCACGATGTTCACGTAACCGGTGCAGCGGCAGAGATTGCCGGAGATCGCCTCGCGGATCTCCCCTTCGCTCGGGTTCGGGTTCCCCTCGAGGAGAGCCGCGCCGGTCATGAGCATGCCCGGCGTGCAGAAGCCGCACTGCAGGCCGTGCTTCTCCCAGAAGCCCTCTTGGAGCGCATGCATGCCGTCGGCCCCGGCGAGTCCCTCGACGGTCCCGATCTCGGCGCCGTCGGCCTGCACGGCGAGGACGGTGCACGACTTGGCCGGCTGGCCGTCGAGCAGCACGGTGCAGGCGCCGCAGTGGGTCGTGTCGCAGCCGATGTGGGTGCCGGTGAGCCGCAGTTGATCGCGGATCAGGTGGACGAGGAGCGTGCGCGATTCGACCTCCGCGGCGTGCGCCTCGCCGTTCACGGTGACGCTGATCTGGTGTGTCGCCATCGCTCTATCCTCCCGCTCGCGCGAGCGCTTGACGTATGGCTCTCGCCGTCAGCACGCGGGCCATGTTCCGCTTGTATTGGACCGATCCGCGCCGGTCCTCGATGGGCTCGGTGACGTCGGCGGCGGCCTGGGCGGCGGCCGCGATGACATCGTCCGCGCCGGGCGCCTTCGTGATCGCGTCGCGGACCCGGCCGATGGCGCCCCGGAGCCCGCCCGGCGGCGCGAGGGTCGCGCCGGTGAGCGTCTCCTCGGCGGCGGTCGCCCGAAGGGGGGCGAAGCCGAGGTTCGTGAGCCCGACGCCGGCCTTCGTCACCTTCCCGTCGTCGTCCAGCGTGAGCTGTACCGCGACCCCCGCCACCGCGTAGTCGCCCACCTTGCGCTCCAGCTTGACGTAGGCGCCGCCGCTCCCGGCGGGCGGCACGGGGATGTGGAGTTCGGTGAGGATCTCGTCTTCCCCCAGGGCCGTCATGAACAGGCCGTGGAAGAAGTCGTCGATGCCGATCGTGCGCTCTCCGCCCGGCCCGGTGGCAACGACGTGCGCGCGCAGCGCGAGCATCGTCGCCGGATGGTCGTTCGCGGGGTCGCCGTGGGCGATGTTGCCGCACACCGTGGCGCGGTTGCGCACGAGCGGGTCCGCGATCACGCGGGCGGTGTCGAGCAGGATCGGATAGCGCTCCGCCACCGCCCGGGATTCCTCGAGTTGCGTCTCGGTCACGAGCGCCCCGATGCGCAGGCAGCCGTCCCGTTCCTCGATCGCGCCGAGTCCGGGGATGCCGCCGATGTCGATGATGTTCGCGGGAGAGGCGAGACGAAGCTTCATCATCGGGAGGAGGCTCTGGCCGCCCGACATCACCTTCGCGTCGTCCAGTTCACCGAGGAGGCCGAGCGCCTCGTCCAGTCCGCCCGGCGCATGGTAGTCGAACTGCGGGGGAATCATGCCTCTGCCTCCTTCGCCTGACCTTCAATCGCGCTGGTGAGTCTTCCGACGAACTCCTGCAGCATCCGCTTGGAGACGACCTGGGTCATGCCGCGGCCGAGCTGTGCGAGGATCCCGGAGACGGTCACGTCCGAGTCCATCGTCACCTCGGCCCCGCCATCGGGAAGCGCCACGACCCGGCTGTTCATCGTCATGTCGGCGGTGCCCATGCCGGCCTTCCCCTGGCCCCGCGCGCGGATGACCGCGGAGCGCTCGTCTTCGTTCAACAAGAAGGATACGGTGCCGGTATACGCCGCCACGAGGGGGCCCACCTTGACGGTCATGCCGCCTTCCCAGGTCGTGTCGTCGATCTGCTCCGTGATTTCCGCCCCCGGCAACAGTTCCGAGAGCTGCCGCGGGTCGGAGAGAATCGCCCACACGCCGGCGGCGGGCGCGTCGATCGTGAACCCTTCCTCGATCTTCATCCGGACTCCTCGGCTTACCTTGTCTCGGTGGCCGTATAAAGGTGGCGGTTCCCTTCTTCCTCGCCACCCCCCCTGGGACGATGACCGGTCGCCGAACGGTTCATCCGTACACTGCGCGCTGCATCGATCCCGGTCGCGAACCCCTCGGCCCGCAGCCTTACCGAGGCATCCCTTGCGACATGGATACTCACGTCCCGTTGGACAAGACTGCCACTTGACAGGCTCGTGCGGTCATTGATCTTCGTTCCCCATCGCAGGTCGCAAGGGTTTTCATGAATCCGCTTTGCACGCTTACCCGGAGGTGGATCTGAGGTTGAACCGCGCGAAGGTTGGACTCGGGATGCTGCTGATCGCCCTGTTCGTCGTGTTGCCGCTATCGGCATCGGCGACGGAGGCCGAGACGACTGCACCCGGCACCACTGTCATCGACGTGGCGGTAGTAGGATGTGAGACTACCGTCGACGAAGGGGGCGAGATCGTTTCGATGTGCCCGTCCGGCATCATCGATGCGATTGTCGAAGAGGCGCGGGAAGCGTGTGACGGCGATGTCGCTGTCGAGATCGTCACGTGTTTTCATCTGAGCGGCGGGTGGTACAAGATTCGCGTGAACTTCGCGTGAACATCGAGTGCGTGCGATAGCGATGCTGCGCGCATCAATGGCGCTTGTCTCCTTGGTCTGGGCGAGTTCCGCTACCGCCCAGACCAAGGAACTGCAGCTGGTTGAGGAGCTGCGGTTGGGCAGTATCGATGGATCGAAAGCCGATATGTTCGGCGACATTCATGATATGGCAGTCGATCCCGATGGTCGCATCTACGTGATCGATACGGCCATGAAGAGCGTACGGTTATTCGGCCGCGATGGACGACTCATTCGTCAGTTCGCGCCCAAAGGAGATGGGCCGGGTGAGCGGCGGCACCGGCGGATGTCGTCATTTTCTGGTCCCGCCCGCGTGACTTGGGACAAGAACCGCGGCTGGCTCTGGATCGATGATGGATATCAGTTCCAGATAATGGATTCATTGGGTGTGGAGTACAGGCGGGAGGTGCGAACCGGAACTCTGAATGAGAACCCGAATGATCCAGTCGGAAAGCTGATGGCTGTCGATACGCAGGGTCGCATCTACGAGTATCAACGTGACTACCAACCCGGAGCCTCCGGGGATTCATCATTCTCATACATCGCTCGTGGCGTGGCCACACCGGACTACGGAACGAGATATCGCGATACGCTTGTGATCGATGCGCGGCTTCTTGTGACCGAAGGTACGCAGACCAATATGCGAACGGTTGGTAGAGTACTGGCAACCGTGGCAATGACAACCAAACGGCCGGAGCGTGCTGAACGAATATGGACGGTCTCACCCGATGGTGCGATCTGGATCGCCGATAGCCAGGAACGCCGTATCCATGAACTAGGGTTTGCGGGTGATACGATTCGTACGCTCGATGTTGGTTTTGGCATAGCTGAGCTTGACGTGTCGCCAGAAGGCTGGGTCTGGGTTCGGTACGCGACCGAAGGAGAATCGACCTGGGATCTGATCGACGACTGCGGAGTGTCGCGCGGTTCCGTTTCGGTCCCGCAACCTGTTTCCGTAACGGAGGTTGGTTCCGGCGGCACCGTTCACGTGGTGTCGGCGGACGAACTCGACATCGAGTACATCATGCGCCTGCAACTCAAGGGCGAGGCCGTCACGCGGATCTGCTGAGTATTGGGCTACCCCGGCCTCTTCCAACCGAATGGCCATTTCCGGCGGAATCGCAGCGCGGGATGCTCCGGACAAGCAAGCGCCGGTCCCCCGCGCGGGGAGCTTCCGAAACCAAACGGGCCGCCCTATCGTTACTGGCCAGCAGGTGGAACTACGGCGCCGGGGGCCCGAATGATCCGGATGCTGCGCGACAGGCAGGCCTGCCGCTTTCTCCGCGGCCGCCGGCTGGGCTGTGCTCTGCGCGGCCTGGTTCGGCAGGGTTTGAGCCTTACGACCGCTCTGGCGTCGAGCGCGATTGCGCTCGGTGGGCAGGCCGGCTCCTTCGGCAGTTCGATGCTGGTCCACGAGGGCCAGATTTTCATCGCCGAACCCAACCCCACCTTCCGCGCCGGCGCGGTATACATTTACGAGGAGACGACTGGCGCGGGGCGCGAGCCCTACGTATTGCGGGCACCGGACTTCGAGCGCGGGGACGGGTTCGGTACGGCCCTTGCGCGGGTCGGGAACTCGCTCTTCGTCGGACAGCGGGGTGGGCCGCTGCACGTATTCGAGCGGGGCGACGGAGGCGAGTGGATCCCGGCCGGACGGATCGAGGACGAAGGCGTGCGCGGGATCGAGCCGAGATGCAACGACTTCGGCTACTGCAATGCGGACTTCGGTCTGACGCTCGCGGGCCGGGACGGATGGCTGTTTGTGGGCGCGCCGGGTTGGGCCCCGGGCACGGGCCGGCCGAGAGAATACGCGCAAGGCGTCGTCCACATCTATCGGCGGGACGAGAACGGCCGGTGGGTTCACCGGTCGAAGCTCCAGGGGAGCGCGGGCTCGGAGCGCGACCGGTTCGGCGCCGCGGTCGCCTTCACGCCCCATGGCGTGCTGGTCGGCTCTCCCGGAGCGGATGAGTGGGCGCTTGCGGCGCGGGGGCATGTGGCCCGGCGCCAGGAAGAACGCCAGCGGCGCCGGCGCGGGGATCCGCCGCCGCAGAGCCGCGATGATGTCGGTCTGGTCTACGAATTCCGCTTGGGCGCAGACGGATGGCGGGAGGTCGCAGTGCTCGAATCCCCTGCCGAAGCCAACGGCAGATTCGGGTCCGCCATTGCGGCCGCGAATGGACGGATCCTGGTTGGCGCGCCGGGCACCGACAACGATCGCGGCGCCGTCTACGCGTATTCCCGGGACGAGATCGTGGACCGGTGGATTCCGGAGGACGGACGGCTGGCGGTCCCGGAAGGTGAGAGTGGCGACCTCTTCGGCGCGGCGGTGGCCTTCGCCGGAAGCGACATCTGGGTCGGGGCTCCCACGGAGCGCGGCTACGAGAACGGCGCGGTGTACGTGTACGAAGCCGGCGGCGACGGAGGCCGGTCGACACTGCCCGGCGGCATGGAACTCCCCCATGCGGAGACAGTGCAGCGCGCTCGGTATGGCGCTCTGATCACGGCGCAAGACGACGTTGTGGCCATCGGCGCGCCCGGCCTGAACCACAGATTCGGGGCCGTGCACGTGTGGCGGCGCGGTTCGGAGGACAGTTGGGATGACGCAGGTCTGCTCATCAGCGCCCCCGACGCGATCGGCTCTCTGCTCGGCGAAGAACTCCGATGCTCCGACGGGAAGGTTGGCCCGTTCGACTGCGACCGGGTCGACCTGCTGTCGTTCTTCCCCAACTCGATGTTGAAGGCGGACGGGCGTGCCCATGGCGTACACACGAACGACATATGGGGCTGGACAGACCCCCTTGACGGACGGGAGTATGCGCTGGTCGGACGCGTTGACGGCACCTCCTTCGTCGACGTCACGGATCCGTCGAATCCGGTGCTGGTGGGGGATCTCCCCAAACCTCCGGGCACCCCGCCGTCACAGCTTTGGCGGGACATCAAGACGTACCGGAACTACGCGTACATCGTGGCCGACGGGACTGCCGACTACGGAATGCAGATCTTCGACCTCACACGCCTGCGCGACGTGTCCGAGCGTGAGAGGCCCGCCCTCTTCGAGCCGGACGCCCACTATCTCGAATTCGCGGGTTCGCACAACATCGTGATCAACGAGGAGACCGGATACGCCTACGCGGTGGGGAACAGCGGCCCCCGCGAGAACTGCGGTGGCGGTCTCCACATGATCGACCTAAGCGACCCCCGTAACCCCGAGTTCCTCGGCTGCGGCCCGACTCGCCGCATCCACGATTCGCAGTGTGCGGTCTACCGGGGCCCCGACGAGCGGTACCGCGGACGCGAGCTGTGCTTGAATTCGTCAGGAGACGCCTTCGAGATATCCGACGTGACCGACAAGATCCATCCGGTGAGCGTGGCCAGCGCTTCATCGCCGAGAGCGGCCTACATCCACCAGGGCTGGCTCACACCCGACCACCGCTACTTCTACCAGAACGACGAACTCGACGTCCTCGACGGCAGCGCGGAGACCACGCGGACGTTGATCTGGGATGTCGCCGATGTCGAAGACCCGATTCTGGTGAACCAGTTCATGGGTTCCTTCCCTGCGAGCGCCCACAACCACTACCCGAAGGACGGTCTGTTGTACCAGGCGAACTACCGCCACGGCCTGCAGGTCCTCGACATTGCGGACCCCGAGAATCCAGAGGAAGCGGGATTCTTCGACACTGCGCCCTACCACGACGGTCCGGGGCTGAGTGGCGCCTGGGGCGTCTATCCGTTCTTCGAAAGCGGCACGGTAATCGTGACCAGCATGCAGGAAGGGCTGTTCGTGCTCAGGAAGCGGGAAGGGCCGGGAGTGGGCGCCCGGCCCCTTGCACGGCCACGCTGACGGGCCTCACGATGCCCCGCCCGCGAGACGTTGCGCGAAGGTCTGGGGCGTCGCGTTGAAGCGGGTCCGGCACCCTTCGCAGCAGAAGTAGACGGACTGGCCTTCGAATGCCGAGGAGGGAGATCCGGCCACCGGGACGGTCATCCCGCACACGGGATCGATCGCTTCCGCCTCGGTCGCCTCGGCGTCCCTCGACGTGTTACCGGACGCGTTTCCGCGTTCGACGGCTTCCGACTCCCTGGGTTGCGCCTCGAGTTGGACGATCTCGGCGAGGATGCTGACGGCGATCTCCTCGGGGCTCTCGGCTCCGATGTCGAGGCCGGCGGGGCCCCGCACGCGGGAGATCTCGCCGGCGTCGACTCCGTGCCCCGCCAGCACGCGGCGGACCTCCTCCATGCGGGTGGGGGAGGCGATCACGCCGAGATAGTTCGGCGCGGCGGTCGCCAACTCCGCGAGCGAGCGCTCGTCACGCCGCCCCATGGTGGCGACGACCCCGTACAGCTTCCATCCGCGGGGGCGTTCGGCGTAGCGTGCCGCCGTCTCCGCGAGGTCGTCCACGACCTCATCGGCCGCCTCCGCCAGAGCCTCGTCCCCGGTGCCCTCGGCCACGGTCGCGTATCCCATCGCGCCGCCAAGGCGCACGAGCGCGAGGGCGACGGGCGAACTTCCCGCCACGATGAGGACGGGAGCCGGAAGAACCGGATTCACATGCACTTCCACCTTCCCTCCGCTGCTGCAGGACATGGGCACGGGGACGAGATCGTCGGGGCGCCCGGGACCCGAACCGAAGGCGAGAAGCCTCGGCTCGCCCTGGTCCAGGGTCTCCAGCGCGTGGCGGATCACCTCCGACCGGGTGCAGCTGCCGCCGATCCAGCCGTGCATGACTCCGTCCGCCGAGACCAGCGCCATGTTGCCCGGCTTGCCGCTCGTGGGGCGCTCGCTCCGCACCACCGTGGCGAGCGCGTACGGCCGGCGCTCGGCCGCCATCCGCCCCGCGAGATCGAGCAGGTCGCGATTCACGGGACATCGCCGGAGCGGGAGCCGGCCCCCCGAAACGCCCGCCGCGCGGATTCGTACTCGTCGGGCCGGTCGAGGTCTCGCAGCCGGCCGGCGGGCCATTCCACGTGGACTGCCCGCTCGCGGTGGCGGCGCACGACTTCCCGCCCGCAGCCCGCCTTCATGCGCGACACCTCGCCGAAGAGGCCGCGGCCGTAGAGGATCGGCGGCGCGTTGACCTCGCCCCCGTAGCGCGATGCGACGAGCGGCGCGCCGGTCTCCGCGTGGCGCTCCACCAGCGTGCGCACCATGCGAGCCGTGACGAACGGCATGTCGGGCAGCATCACGACGGCCGCCCCGCAAGCCGCCGGTACCGCGGCGACACCGCAGGCCACGGAAGTCTGAATGCCGGTCGCGTGATCGGGGTTGAAGACCGGTGTGCAGGCGAGATCCTCGACCTCCCGTTCGACGGCTTTCCGGAAACGTCCCGTGACGAGGATGACGGGAGCCAGACCGGCCTCGCCCGCGAGACGGACGGCGCGGCGCACGAGCGTTTCGCCGCCGATGTCCAACAGGAGCTTGTTGCGCCGCATGCGGGTCGACGACCCGGCGGCCAGCACGATCCCCGCGATTCCGGGTTCAGCGATCCTGGGTTCAGCTATCCCGCGCTCATCGGACATGGGCTCCAGAATAGACCGGTGCCGGACACCGCCGCGAGCCCGACCGCGCTTGGGAAACGCCCTGCGGGGGCTCCTACGGTGCGCGACGTCGCCGGCGCCCCGCGAGGCCGCGCGCCACGGCGACACCCGACAGAATCACGGCGGCGCCCGCCAGTTGCTGCACAGTGGGTGTCTCGCCCAGCCACATCCACCCCGTGGCGAGCGCGATCACCGGGACGAGATTCTGGTACACCGCCGTCCGGCTCTGCCCGATCGTGCGCACGCCCCGCGACCACAACAGGTAGGCGATCGCGATCCCGAAGATCCCCGTGTACGCCGTCCCGAGCCAGATCCCCACCGGGACCGCACTCCAGTCCACCCGCATAAGGTCCGGGATTCCCGCAAGGATGATGAAGGGAAGGGAGGCCCAGATCGTCCACGCCGTCACCTCCAGCGCCCCGCGCCGCTTCGTCAGACGCCGCCCGAAAACGGTGAAGGCCGCCCACGAGAGCGCGGCTCCGAGGACGAGCAAGTCCCCGAGGCCGGCCCCGCCGACCTCCTGGTTGCCGCCGGTGATGAGAATCGCCATGCCGGCCAGCGTCGCGACGACGCCGAACAGGATCGCGAAGCTGAAGCGCTCACGCCCCAGCGCGGAGGCGATGAGGAGCACCCACACGGGACTCGTGGAGAGGAGCAGCGCCGCGTTCCCGGTCAGCGTCAGGTCGATCCCGTAGATGAAGGCGGCCTGGAAGACCACGTGTCCCACCAGGCCGAGCCCCAGCACCCGCATCCACTCGCTCCGCGGCGGGAGGACCGGGCGCCCCGTGGCCCGGAGCAGGAACAGGACCGCCACCGCCGCGAACGGGAAGCGCAGGGCGTTGAACGCGAGCGGATCGAACCAGCGCAGGATGATCTTCACGACGGAGAAGTTGATGCCCCAGATGATCGCCGTGAGCAGGAGCCCGAGATCCACCGTGAGATCGCCCGGACGCCGCCGGTCGCTCCGGCTACCCTTCGAGTTCGTCAATCCGCAAGGCCGTGGGGGTGAGGAAAAAAGTGTCCCCGGCAGGAACCCGGGACCGGGACGGAATGGAGTATATTCCGAGGAGGCTCCGGGAGTCGAACGCACACGCCCTGGCGAAACGAGCGCCGCGATGTGCTCAGCCGCACGGCGAAGTGGGGATCCTCGAAGTAGGGCTGGATCATGCCGGCCGTGTGGTTGAGGAGGTGGCGCACCGTGAGATCGGCGTGATTGGGCACCCGCGCGAACCAGTCCTCATCGCCGAGCCAGGTCGAGACCGGCGCATCGAGATCCAGCTCCCCGTTCATCGCCAACTGCGGGGCGGCCGCGGCGACGTAGGTCTTCCCGATGCTGCCCGAGCCCATTCGCCTGTCCGGCGTCATCGGGATGTCGTCGTCCACGTCCGACTCGCCGGTGGCGAAGCCGAACACGCGCCCGTCCGGGAGGATGAACGCGGCCGTCGCCGCAGGGAAGTTCTCGCCGGTCTCCTGCGCCTGCGCCCAGGCGGCCTCAAGCTCGGCCCGAAAGCTCTCCACCAGCATCGCGGTCGCCTCCGGAGACAGCGACGGCTCCGTGCCAACCGCGGCATCCGGAGTCGAATCCGGCGCCGGCCCACAGGCCAGGACGAAGCAGACGCCCAGGGCGGCCAGACGCGGATCGAAGAGTCGGGCAGCGTTCATCATGGAAGGACCTCCCGTGTCGACGTGTCGGGTCTACGGGCCGAGTGCTCCCAGCGGGATCACACTCACGCCGTCCGGACGAACATATCCGAAGCCGCGTTCGACGATAACAGCAAGGGCGGCGGGTTCACCGCACCGGCCCGTATCCACTCGATCGGCGAACTTCAGGAGCGAGGACGCCGCCTCATCGATCCGGCCCAGGCCGAGCTTGATCTCGAAGGCCGCCCAGCGGCCGGGACCCGCGTCGACGATGGCGTCCACCTCGAGACCGGTGTGGTCCCGGTAGTGGCTTACGCTCGCGCCGAGGGCCTGGGCATAGACGCGCAAATCGCGGATCACCATCGATTCGAAGAGGAAGCCGAACCAGGAAAAGTCGTGCAGGAGCTCTTCCGGCCCCGCGCCGAGTGCCGCTGCCGCAATGGACGGATCCACAAGGTGCCTCTTGGGGGAAGTATGAAGCCGCGAGCGTGACCTCAGGCGAGGCGCCCACGGCGGCTGGTCCTCCACAACCATCAGGCGTTCGAGGCTGGTGAGGTACGAACGCGCCGTGTGGCCCGTCATCGACGGTTGGTCCGGGCCGGAGACATCGCGGGCGATGGTTGCGAGAGAAGCGTACGTCGCGACGTTTCGAGCCAGCGACTGCATGAAGCGGTGGACTCGACCCGGGTCCCGCCGCACTCCATCAACGCGGCGCAGGTCGGCACGACAGATGTCGTCTACGTAGCCCCGATTCACGCGCATCGACTCCGCGACCGACGATTGGAGATGCCCCGGCCAGCCACCCACGCAGACCATTTCAGCCAGGTCATGCACGGACAGGTCGGTCGACGGTTGGGAGATAGGCGCGCTCCCGAGCACGTTCGCGAGTGACACCTGGCCGGTGCTGTGCCCCAGCTCGAAGAGCGACATGGGGCGGAGGCGCAGCCGGAGGATTCGGCCGGCGCCGGTATGGCGCGTGACGTCATCGGGCGGAACGGCCGACCCGGTAAGGATGAAATGGCCCTTCCCGGAGCGCGCATCCACCGCGCGACGGATGTGGTTCCAGATCACCGGGGCAGTCTGCCACTCATCGATTAGCCGAGGGGTGGCGCCTTCAAGCACCAGGTCGGGATTGACCAGGATCATGTCCCGGGCCGTTCGATCCACATCCAGGAAGACCTCGCTGGCCACCACGTGCCGGGCGGTCTCGGTCTTCCCGCAGGCGCGCGGACCTTCGACCAGCACTGCTCCGGCCGCGGCCAGGCACTCCCTCAATTCCCGATCGGCCACGCGATCGCGGTAGCCCCCGGCGTCGAGTCCACTCGCGCGCCCGCTCACATGCCGGAATTTGCGTTCCGCCGCCACGTCCCCTCCTTCATCAGGTCTTGACTCCATGCCGACCGCCCCCGCAACACGCCCTGCCAGTGGTATGGAAGTAGCGGGAGATAGACAGATTTTCAACGCCTACAGAAACAGATTTTCAACGCTTACATAGACAGATATCCGACGAAAACGGAAACGCAATCTCAGCTCTCCCCGGTAGGCCGCCGGTTCGTGGCCCTTCGGGGGCCGCTCACGCCGTGCGCTCCGGCCCCCCTTGTATTGCGCGGGTATCTCTGTCGTGCAGTATTCCGGGCGGAAGCACGTCATCTCCCCGTCTCCGAGGCAGTACCATGAAGACAGCCCGAGTTGTTGCGCTCTCCGCGGCCGGCCTCCTCTTCGGCGCCAGTATCGGCGCGTCGGCCGGCGCCGCCCAGTCCGCGCTCGAGACGGCGATCTCCCGCCTCGAGTACCGGGAGCTCGGCCCGGCCCTCATGGGGGGGCGCATCGCCGACATCGCCGTGGTCGAAGCCAAGCCGCAGATCTTCTATCTCGGCACGGCCACCGGCGGGCTGTGGAAGACGGAGAACCACGGCACCTCCTGGACCCCGCTCTTCGACGACCAGCCGACGAGTTCGATCGGGGACGTGACCCTCCACCAGGCGAACCCGAACCTCGTCTGGGTGGGGACGGGCGAGCCCCAGAACCGTCAGTCCTCCCCCTGGGGGAACGGCGTCTACAAGTCGACGGACGGCGGAAACACGTGGATGCACATGGGGCTCGAGGCGACGAAGCACATCGCCCGCATCCTCATTCACCCGCGGAACCCGGACATCGTCCATGTGGCCGCGATGGGCGACCTCTGGGGTTCGAACCCCGAGCGGGGCGTCTTCCGGACCACGGACGGCGGGGAGTCGTGGGAGAAGGTGCTCTACGTCGACGACCACACGGGCGCGATCGATCTGGCCATGGATCCCGCCGACCCGAACACGATCTTCGCGGCCATGTACCAGCGGCAGCGGACGGGCTGGGGGTTCAACGGCGGCGGCCCGGGGAGCGGCCTCTACCGGACGGTCGACGGCGGCGACAGCTGGACGGAAGTCACCGAGGGTCTCCCGGCAGGCGACAAGGGCCGCATCGGGATCGACATCTACCGGCAGGACGGGAACCTCGTCTACGCTCTGGTCGAGGCGGATCCCCGGCGGCCGGGGCAGGGGTTCGGCGGCGGGGGCGGCGGTCCGCGCCGGGGCGGGATCTTCCGCTCCACCGACCGCGGCGAGACGTGGGAGAAGATGTCGGACACGAACCCGCGTCCGATGTACTACTCCCAGGTCCGCATCGACCCGAGCAACCCCGACCGCATCTACGTGCTCGGGACGCAGCTGGCGATCTCCGATGACGGGGGCCGGACGTTCCGGAACGACGGGGCGGTGCAGATCCATGTCGACCATCACCAGCTCTGGATCAACCCGGAGGATCCCGACCACCTGATCCTGGGGAGCGACGGCGGGGTGGCCGCGTCGTGGGACGGGGCCGCGCACTGGCGCATGTTCGACAACATCGCGCTGGGCCAGTTCTACGCCATCGGGTTCGACATGCGCACGCCCTACGCGGTGTGCGGCGGGCTTCAGGACAACGACGCGTGGTGCGGACCCTCGAACACGCGTTCCTTCCACGGCATCCGGAATCAGGATTGGTACGAGACGGCGTACGGCGACGGCTTCTTCACGATCGTCGACCCCACCGACTCCACGATCGTGTACTCCGAGTCGCAGGGCGGGAACATGAACCGCTACGACCTGACGACGGGGGAGAAGATCCCCATGCGTCCCATCGTCGGACCGCGCGCGGACGGGGACACGACGAAGGCTTACCGCTACAACTGGAACTCGCCGCTCCTCCTCTCGCCGCACGACCCGGCCACGGTCTACCTGGGCGCGAACTACCTGCTGCGCTCGCGGGACTACGGGATGTCGTGGGAGGAGGTCGGAGGCCTCGACCTCACGAAGCAGATCGACCGCGAGGAACTCGAGATCATGGGCGTCCCCGGCTCCGAGCCGCAGATGTCGCTCAACGACGGGATCTCGAACTACGGGAACCTCACCGCCGTGGAGGAGTCGCCCCTCGTGCCGGGGCTCATCTACGCGGGGACGGACGACGGGAACCTGCAGGTGTCGCGCGATGACGGGGAGACGTGGGAGAACGTCGTCGACCGCATCCCGGGCTTGCCGGAACGGACCTACGTGAGCCGGGTGGAGCCGTCCAACCACGCCGAGGGCCGGGTGTACGCGACCTTCGACGGCCACCGCAACGGCGACTACGCGGCGTACGCCTACGTGAGCGAGGACTACGGGCAGAGCTGGCGGGCGATCGCGAACGGGCTGCCGGACGGGTGGTCGGTGAACGTGATCGTCGAGCACCAGCGGGCGCCGAACCTCCTCTTCATCGGGAACGAGGTCGGCGTCTTCGTCTCCGTGGACCGCGGCGAGAGCTGGGTGCAGCTCAAGAACAACCTGCCGACCGTGCCGGTGGACGACATCCTCGTTCATCCGCGCGAGAACGACCTCATCGTCGGGACGCATGGGCGCAGCCTCTACATCCTCGCCGACGTGGCGCCGCTCGAAGCGCTGTCGGAGGGCATGCTGGCCGAGGCGGGCGGCGTGTTCGGCGACCATTCGATCATGTGGACGGAAAAGGGGGACTGGCCCTTCTACGGCGCCACCTACAGTGCGCCGAACCCGCCGCGCGGGGCCCGGATTCGCTACTACCTGCGCGACGCTCCCGAAGAGACCATGGCGGAGGACGACGAGGAAGACGACGGGGAGGGCGAACACGAGGACGGCGATGACGACGAGGACGGTGATGGGGACGGAGACGGAGACGGCGACGCGTTCGCGCTGAAGATCGCCGACGCCTCGGGGGTACACGTACGTACGCTGGAGGCGCCCGCGGAAGTCGGCATCAACGAGGTGATCTGGGACTGGCGTCACGACGCGCCGTACGAGCGTGAGGGCGGCGGCGGTCCGGGCGGCGGAGGCGGCTTCTTCTTCGGCGGCGCGCCGCGGGGTCCGATCGTCCTCCCGGGCACGTACACGGTGAGCATGGAGGCGGGCGGCGAGACGTTCTCGGCCGAGGTCGAAGTCGTCGCGGAACCGCGCCGGCCGATGAGCCGCGCGGACCGCATGGCGCGGCAGGACGCGCTGCTGAGCCTCCACGCCATGGCGGGCCCGATTTACGAGGCGGGGCAGGCCCTCGACGCGCTCGAGGAGCAGTTGTCGGCAGCGGAGGAACTGATCGAGGGCGCGGATGAGGCGCCGGAGGGACTGGAAGAGGAGCTTGAGGCGATCGAGGAGGAGATCGAGGAGATCCGCGACGAACTGGCGGACGCGCGCCGGAACGCAGGCGTCGCGAACGCCATCCAGGGTTCCTCCACGGTTCCGACCGCGGACCACCTGTGGCAGGTGGACGAAGTCTGGAACGTGATGCCGGAGTTGCTGGACCGGCTCAACGTCCTCATCGAAGCGCGCGTGCCGGCGCTGAACGCCCAGTTGTACGCGGAAGGCGTGCGGCCGTCCGCGGGCGAACCGATCGCCCTGCCGGACCGGCCGGGCGGCTGACGGGCGGCCGACCCCGGCCACCGATAGATTGCGGCTCATGCAACACATGACGAGACGAGACATGAACTCACGCATCACCGGGCTGCCCGCGCCGTTGCTCGCCCTCGGGCTGGCCGTCGTCGCACTGTCGGCGTCTGACGGACCCGTGCCGCCGGGACTCGGCGCCGTCCTCGCCCCACCCGCGCCCGCCGTGCGGTCCGCGCAGTCGGCGGCCACGGTCGTTCGGGTGCCGATCTCCGGCACGATCGAACTCGGCGTGGCCCCGTTCGTGGCGCGCGCGCTCTCGGAAGCCGCGGAATCCGGGGCGCCCGCCGTGATCATCGAACTCGACACGCCCGGAGGCCGGGTCGACGCGGCGTGGAAGATCATCGACGACCTGCGCGACGCGGAGGTCCCGACCTACGCCTACGTGAACCGCCGCGCCCTCTCGGCCGGCGCGATGATCGCGCTCGCCACCGACCGGATCTACATGCGGCCGGGCTCCACGCTGGGCGCCGCCACTCCGGTCACGGGCGAGGGCGAGAAGGCGTCGGAGAAGATGGTGAGCGCCATGCGCTCGGAGTTCCGGGCGCTGGCCGAGGAACGGGGACTCGATCCGCTGATTGCGGAGGCGATGGTGGACGAGAGCATCGAGGTCCCCGGGGTGAGCGAAGCCGGCCGGCTGCTCACCCTCACGACGGATGAAGCCACGGCGCTCGGGGTGGCGGACGCGGAGGTCCGGGACCTCATCGAACTCCTTGAGATCACGCGGCTCCCGGCCGCCCCCGTGCGAGAAATCCAGCCCAACTGGGCGGAAGCGATCGTGCGCTTCCTGACGAACCCGGCGGTCGCGCCACTGCTTCTCAGCCTGGGTTTCCTCGGACTCATCGTGGAGGTCCGGACGCCGAGCTTCGGCGTGGCGGGGGCGGTCGGACTCGCCTCGCTGGCCGCGTTCTTCGGCGCGCACCACCTCGTGCACCTCGCCGGGATCGAGGAGATCCTCATCTTCGGCGCCGGGGTCGCGCTCATCGGGCTCGAGGTCCTCGTCATCCCCGGGTTCGGGATTGCGGGAATACTGGGGGCGGGTGCGATCCTCGGGGCGACCGTCATGGGGATGGTGGGCCAGGTCCCGACCTTCGACCAGGTGTTCAACGCGGCGGGTCTCGTCTCTCTCTCCATCATTCTCGTGGGGGTCGCCACGTGGGCGCTTGTGCGGCACCTCCCCCGCAGCAACCGATTCTCCGGTCTTTTCCTGCGTGCCTCGACGAGCCGCGAGACGGGCTACCTTTCGATGCCCCCGCGTGAAGATCTGATCGGCGCGCTCGGCGTCACTTCGACCGACTTGCGGCCCACCGGGGTCGCGATCGTGAAGGATGAGCGCATTCATGTCGTAACGGAGGGTCCGTGGCTCGAGGCCGGGACCCCGATACGCGTACTCGAGGTGGCGAGCGGCCGGATTCTCGTGCGCCGCGCCAAAGAGACGCCCGAATCCGAAAACAGGAACGAGGTCTGAATATGCTGCAAGATCTTGCCGGAAGCGGCATCATCGCTCTCATTGTCGCCGCCCTCGGGCTTCTCATTCTGTCGTGGATCGTGCCGATCCGACTCTGGGTTACGGCGATCGCGTCGGGCGTTCGAGTGGGTCTCGGCAGTCTGGTGGGGATGCGCCTGAGAAAGATCCCTCCGCCGCGGATCGTTTATCCGCTCATCAGCTCGTACAAGGCGGGGCTCCCGCTCAATACGAACGAACTGGAATCGCACTTTCTGGCCGGCGGCGATGTCGAGCGGGTCGTGAACGCGCTCATTTCGGCGGACAAGGCGAGCATTGAGCTGCCGTTCCGGCAGGCCGCCGCGATCGACCTCGCGGGACGGGATGTGCTCGACGCGGTGCAGGTCTCCGTCAACCCGCGCGTCATCCAGACGCCGAAGGTCGCCGCGATGGCCAAGGACGGGATCCAGCTTATCGCCACGGCGCGCGTGACGGTGCGGGCGAACATCAACCGCCTCGTCGGAGGCGCGGGGGAGGAGACGATCCTGGCCCGTGTCGGCGAGGGCATCGTGTCGACGATCGGGTCGGCCGCGTCTCACAAGGCGGTGCTCGAGAACCCGGACAACATCTCGAAAACGGTGCTTGCCAAGGGGCTCGACTCCGGGACCGCGTTCGAGATCCTCTCCATCGACATCGCCGATGTCGACGTCGGGAAGAACATCGGGGCCGAGCTGCAGACGGACCAGGCCGAGGCGGACAAGCGGATTGCGCAGGCGAAGGCCGAGGAGCGCCGGGCGATGGCGGTCGCGTCGGAGCAGGAGAACCGGGCGCTCGTCGAGCAGATGCAGGCCGAGGTCGTCAAGGCGGAGGCGGAGGTCCCCCTCGCGATGGCCGAAGCGTTCCGCGAGGGCAACCTCGGGATCATGGATTACATGAAGTACCGCAACATCCAGAGCGACACGCAGATGCGGAGGTCCATCGCGAAGCCGCCGGAGAGCGATAAGGACGGCTGATGCCGGATATCGAGGGCGCGCTGCCCATCATCCTGCTGATGATCTTCCTCTGGGTGCGGAGCATCGGCTCCGCGATGAAGAAGAATCGTCAGCGCCAGGAACAGGCGCTCGAGCGGGCCGGGGCGGAGCCCGAGCTCGAAGCGGAGTCCGGGTTCGGAGCCGAGCCGGCGCGCGTGCAGGCCACGGATCCCGCCGGGGCGGAGGCGGCGCGTCCGACGTTGCGCGAACAACTGCGCGACATGGGTCGCCAGCTGGAGCAACAGATGCAGCAGGCGGCGGAGGAGGGACGGCCGGGGAGTCTCGTCGGGCATGTGGAGCCGGAGGAGGTTCCCGCGACTCCTCCCTTCCTGCGGCCGACCGCGGCAGTGCCGCCCCGGACCCCGTCTCCGGCGCCGGCGGCTGCCGTCCCCCGGACCGCCCGCACGCCGGGGCGGCGCACGCCTCCCCCCATGTCGCCGATCGCCGGCGCGCAGTCCCCGAGCGCCGGCGCCGGGCGCAAAGCCCCGCTGGAGCGCCTCGAACGCTATCCCGCGCTTGCGAGGGCCGTGATCCTGTCAGAGATCCTCGGGACCCCGCCGGGCCTGACCGACCGCGAAGGACCGCCGGCGCCACGGGGGTAGCGGGCACCGGCGGCCGGACGGGCGGACCCGCTACATGCCGTGCTACATGCTGTGCAGGGCGAATCCCGCGCCCTGCGGGTCGATCCCGTGCAGGATGTGCCCGCTCTCGCCCGGGATCTTGAGCGGCGGCGTCACGATCGTGCCCCCGAGGTCCTCGATCACCTTCACGGAGGCGTGTACGTCGGGGACGGACATGTAGAGGAACCAGCACGGGGGCGGCATGTCTTCGGTCCGCGTCATCATCCCCCCGAATTCCTTCCCCTCGCGGCCGTACATCTGGTAGATGCCGTGCTCTCCCATGTCCATCTGCGTCGTCTTCTCCCAGCCGAAGAGGTCGGAGTAGAACGACCAGGCGGCCTCCCGGTCCGCCGAGATCAGTTCGTGCCAGGAGCATTCGCCGACCGCCGGCGGGCCGTCGTGTCCGGGGGTGGCGTCGGATGGCTCATACGCCGTGAACACCGCGCCTCCGGGATCGCCCAGCACCGCGAGGCGTCCGACTTCGGGGATCTCCATCCGGTGGTGTACCGTGCCCCCGAGCCGGGCGGCCTTCTCCGCCGTCGCGTCGACATCGGGCGTCGAGATGTAGGGCAGCCAGTGGGGCGGCACCCCGCCGGCCCGGGCATCGGGGGGCAGCTCCATCACGCCGCCGATGGGAGTGCCGTCGTTGTTCCAGGTGATGTACGGCGGCCCCTCTCCCTGCCACGCGCCGGTTTCCCAGCCGACGACACCCCGGTAAAAGTCCTGCGCGCCTTCGAGGTCGGTGGTAAGAAGCTCGTACCAGCAGAATCGGCCGAGTGGTGTCTCGGACATGTGCAGCCTCCGGAATGTTCGCGGTTTTCGAACTGCGGTTGGTCGTGACGGGTCGTGAAGCCGGGAATCCTATCCGTTGGCGGGGTGATCGTCGAGGAAGGGTGACTTCTTCTTCGGGGGAAGCGGAATGTCGCCGAAGGGAGATACTTGGGGAGCGTCTCCCGCTCGCCCCGCCTGGCCTGCCACCCTCGTGCCGGTACCGAGGATCGTCTGCAGTTCGCGCTCGCTGAGTTCGAAGGGGTCGTCGCCCGCGTAGAGCGGCGGGCGGGCGCGGCGGGGGGCGCGGGGGTTCCCCGGGACGGGTTCGAAGCGCCACTCGTGCTTCGAGGAGACGCGCACTGCCCAGCGCGTCCCGTCACGGTCGGCAAACTTCCGGTGGCTCACAAACTCTTGTCGGAGATGAGCCGCTTCACCCACGGAGCGGCGACCAGCCCCACGATGCCGACGGCGCCGATGATCATGGCGATGTTCTGGAAGAGCGGTGCCGGCGCAAGGTCTGCCAGCCGCCCGGCCACCAGCCCGGCGAACAGGTTGCCCAGCGCCGCACCGACGAACCACACCCCCATCATCTGACCGACCCGGTTCGCCGGCGAAAGCTTGGTGATGGCGGACAGCCCGATTGGCGAGATGCAGAGTTCGCCGACGGTGTGGAAGAAGTACGTCACCACCAGCCACGAGGGACTCACCAGGTTGTCGACGGTGGCGTTGGCCGCGCCCCAGGCCAGCACGAAGAACCCGATGGTCAGCCCGACCAGCCCCATCCCCGCCTTCATGGGAATCGACGGGTTGCGGTTGCGTCGCTCCAGCCACACCCACAGCGCCCCGAAGACGGGCGCGAGCAGGATGATGAAGAAGGAGTTCACCGACTGCAGGAAGCCCGCCGGCATGAGCCAGCCGAGGATGTTGCGGTCGGTGTAGTCGCGGCCGAAGAGGTTGAGTGAGGATCCGGCCTGCTCGAAGCCCGACCAGAAGACGGCGATCAGCAGGAAGAGCCAGAAGATCACGCCCAGGCGCCGGTTCTCTTCCGGCGAGTGGCCTCCCATCGTCCACAGGTAGACGAAATAGGCCGCAATGATCACCGCCACCCCGTAGCCCAGAACCGTCGCGATTCCGGTCAGGGATACGGGGATCACGCCGCTCGAGACCAGGTAACCGAAGGCCACGACCGCCAGGACCACGGCGAAGAAGCCGCCGAAGAATCTGCGCGACCTGGCCGCGACCCGTGCCGCGCTGTCGGACGTCTTCAGGAGACCCGCGTCGCCCAGCAGGTGGGCGCGGCTTCGGTACTGGATCAAGCCCAGAGCCATGCCCACGCCGGCCGCGCCGAAGCCCCAGTGCCAGTTGTAGCTCTCTGCGAGGAAGCTCGTCACCAGCGGTCCGAGCAGCGCCCCGAGGTTGATCCCCATGTAGAAGATGGAGAAGCCCGCGTCCCGTCTCGCGCCCCCTTCGGGATAGAGGTCGCCCACGACGGTGCTGACGTTGGGCTTGAGCAGCCCCGTACCGAGGATGACGAAGACGAGTCCCAGGAAGAAGGCGAAGGTGCTTGGAACCGCCATCGTGAAGTGGCCGAGGGCGATGATCCAGCCTCCGACCCATACCGCCTTGCGCTGCCCCCAGAGGTTGTCGGCGATCCATCCGCCGGGGAGCGCCATGATGTAGACCAGGCTCGTGTACAGCCCGTAGATCGCGGCGGCGGTCCCCACATCCAGCCCCATGCCGGGGTTGGCGACCTCGGATCCGTCGCCCCGCAGGATCACGTTCGTCGTCGCCGTCGTCATGTAGAGCGCGAGCAGCGCCCGCATCCCGTAGTACGAGAATCGCTCCCACATCTCCGTGAAGAAGAGGGTGGAGAGCCCGGCGGGATGCCCGAACCAGGACCGTTGCGCGGACGCTGCGGACGGGGAGGCGGACGGCGTCGTGGATTCGTTCAGTGGTCCGGACTCCTTGCCTGGGAACACGCTCTGGCGGCGCACGACCGGACCCGGGAACCCATGCCGAGGCGGCTCCGCACGGCGAGCCCGGCCTCATGGATCGAGCCTCGAAGGTAGTATAGCGCCGTACGGGTCAGCGACCAATCCTCGCTGCCGATGTCCTGTTCCCGTCCTTCCGAATGAGGATCGCGGTCCCTGCAAGGGCGATGATGGCGAAGGAGAACCACTGGATCGCATAGGAGAGGTGCGGTCCCGAATCCGTCTCGATCTCTCTGGCGGGGCGGAGTGCGGCGTCCGGAGGCGGATCGTCCGCCCGCAGCACGTGAGGGGAGGGATCGAGGGTGGACTCCTCCCGGATCAGGGCGAGATCGAGGCCCGCGATGGCCAGGTGCCGTGCGCCGCCGACCTCGATCTGGAGGGGCTGGCCGCCCCGCCCGTCGCGGGAGGAGACGAAGACGCCGTCGACCCGCGCCGGGGCGTCGGCATCCGCGGAGGCTGCCGGCGCGTTGGTCCAGCCGGCCGACAGGACCGGGCGCAGGCCGTCGGGCGCGGGTAGCCAGCCGCGCAGGACCATCACGACCTGCCCGGCGTCGCCGCCGACGAGGAGCGGGGTCAGCACCTCCGCGCCGGCCCGCCCGTCCAGGGTGCGGCTCCGGATGACGACCTCGCCGGCCCGGTCCCAGCGGCCGGTGAGCCGCGCGCGGCGGCCGATGAGGCCCGCCGTGTCGGACGGCACGTCGCCGGGGCCGCTCCACTCGAGTCGCGGGGCCTCGGCGCGGACCGCGCGCCCGCGCACCCCGGCACTCCGCTCGCCATGCCGGTCCAGCTGCCAGAACCCGAGGCGCACGAAGAGCGCGCCCAGGCCGATCGCGACGATGCAGAGCAGGATCTTGCGGGTGGAAGTCATGGAGCAACGAGTTTATGGGATCACACCGGCGGGCGCAGCCGTCCGAGGTGGCGACCGCACGCTGCAACCTTCTTGCCGCGCCGTGGCCGGTTCGCCGATCTTCCCGCTCCCGTTATGGGCGGCCAACGCCGCCCGCCCGCATCCGCCGGAAGGACGCCGCGATGATCTTCCACAGCCCGCATCCCCCGATCACCGTCCCGGAGCAGTCGTTCTCCGACTATCTCCTGGGCTCTCTCGGCGATCGTCGGGACAAGCCCGCCTTCATCGAAGGGCCTACCGGACGCGTGGCCACATACGGGCAACTTCGCGACCAGGCACGCGCCGGCGCCCGGGGACTCGCGGCACGCGGACTCGGGCGCGGCGGCGTCGTCGCCATCTGCAGTCCGAACCTCCCGGAGTACGCGACGGCGTTCCTCGCGGTCGGCATGGCCGGTGGCTGCAGCACGACGCTGAACCCGCTCGGTACCGACGACGAACTCGTCTCGCAGTTGAGCGATTCGGGCGCCCGCTGGTTCATCACCGTCCCCCCGCTCGTCGATCGCGCGCGAGCCGTCGCGGCACGGACGGGGATCGAAGAGATCCTCGTGTTCGGAGAGGCCGGGGGCGCCACCGCCTTCGCCGACCTCATCGGAGACGGAATGGGTATGGATGCGGAATCGGCGGACATCCCCAACCCCGGAGAGGATCTCCTCACACTCCCTTATTCGAGCGGAACGACGGGTGTTTCCAAGGGAGTGATGCTCACGCACCGGAATCTCGTCGCGAACATCGAGCAGTTCAGCGCCATCGGCCTCGTGGAGGCCGACGATGTCGTACTCGCCGTCCTCCCCTTCTTCCACATCTACGGGATGGTCGTCGTCATGAGCGGCGCCCTGAAGGCGGGCGCGACGGTCGTCACCATGCCCCGCTTCGATCTCGAGGAGTTCCTGGGGGCGATTCAGCAATATCGGGCCACCTGTCTCTACCTCGTTCCGCCCATCGTGCTCGGACTCGCCAAGCACCCCGCGGTCGATCGCTTCGACCTCTCGTCCGTAAACTGGATCATGTCCGGGGCGGCCCCGCTGGGAGAGGAAACCGCCGTCGCCTGCCAGAAGCGGATCGGCTGCCGCGTGTTCCAGGGCTACGGTCTCACGGAGGCAAGTCCAGTGACTCACGTCTGTTACGGGGAGAACGTCGATGCGGACAAGATCGGGACGATCGGTCCCGTGATCCCGAGCACCGAGATGATGATCGTCGACCTCGAGTCGGGCGCGCCGCTGGGACCCGGCGAGGAGGGAGAGGTGTGGGTCCGCGGGCCGCAGGTGATGAAAGGCTACCTCAACAATCCGGAGGCCACCGCCGACACCATCGACGCCGACGGATGGCTTCATACGGGGGACGTGGGGCGGGCGGACGAGGATGGCTACGTCACGATCGTCGACCGGGCCAAGGAACTCATCAAGTACAAGGGTTACCAGGTGGCGCCCGCCGAACTCGAAGACCTCCTGCTCGCGCATCCGGCGGTGGCCGATGTCGCGGTCATCCCCGTCGCGGATGAGGAGGCGGGGGAGATTCCCAAGGCGTGCGTCGTGCGATCGGGCGACGTGACGGGCGAGGACATCGTGCAGTACGTGGCCGCGCGGGTGGCGCCGCAGAAGAAGATCCGCGCCGTCGAGTTCCTGGACGAGATCCCGAAGTCCGCTTCCGGGAAGATCCTGCGTCGCTTCCTCGTGGAGCGGGAGCGGGCCCGGGCGGCGACAGAACAGGGACCGGCCGGCGGGGCGGGTGACGTGAGCGAGGCGCTTCAGGAGAGGTACGCCCCCGAGTCCATCTGCTTCGGGTGCGGCCACGCGAACCCGGAAGGGCTCCGGCTGCGCAGCTTTCCCTCCGGGGACCGTGGGGGCGCCGCAGGGGAAGATGCAGGTGAAGATGCAGGGGACGACGGAGACGCGAGCTACGAGGTGGTGGCGGAATGGACGCCCGGCCCGAACCACCGGTCGTTCCCGGGAATCCTGAACGGCGGCATCATCGGGACGCTCCTCGACTGCCAGTGCAACTGGTGCGCGGCGCACTATTTCATGCGGACGCGCGGCGTGGATCATCCACCCGTCACGGTGACGGCCGAGTACACGGTCCGGCTCATGAAGCCGACACCCTCCGACGCGCCCGTCGAACTCCGCGCCCGGATCGCCGAAGCGGGCGAACGGAAGGTGCGCGTCGAAGCGGAGTTGCTTTCCGGAGGCGAGCGGACGGCCACGTGCACGGGGACATTCGTCGCCATTGCGGAAGGACATCCGGCTCATGGAACGAGGTAACGCGCGACGCGACGGACAGGATCACGGACGAGATCACGCGAACGTGCGCCGTCGGACCGCCCCGGCCCTTCTGGTCCTCGGCCTCGGACTCGGTCCCGCCCCCGGTCACGCGGCCGGCGCGGAGTGGGTCGCGCCGCTGGTGGCCCAGGCTCCGGTCCAGGCTCCGGTCCAGACTCCGAGCCAGACTCCCCTCGAAGTGTCCGAGGCCTCGATCCCGGAACTGCAGGACGCCCTGTCGTCGGGCAGGGTTACTTCGGTTCAACTGGTGGACGCCTATTTGGACCGCATTTCCGCCTACGACCTGGCGGGTCCCCGTCTCAACGCGATCGTGCGCGTGCACCCGGGGGCGCGGGGGCAGGCGGAGCGGCTGGACCGGGAGCGGGCGGCGGGGCAGGTGAGGGGGCCGCTGCACGGGATCCCGATCCTGCTCAAGGACAACTACGACACCTTCGACATGCCGACGACGGGGTCGACGCTCGCGCTCGCGGGATCGGTTCCGCCGGACGACGCCTTTCAGGTGCGGAAGCTGCGCGAGGCGGGGGCGATCATCCTCGCCAAGACGAACCTGCACGAACTCGCGGCCGGGATCACGAGCATCAGTTCGCTCGGGGGACAGACGCGGAACCCGTACGACCCGGCGCGGAACCCCGGCGGCTCGTCGGGCGGCACCGGGGCGGCCGTGGCCGCGAGCTTCGGGGCCGTGGGCTGGGGGTCGGACACGTGCGGGTCGATACGGATTCCCTCGTCCGTTCACAACCTCGTGGGGCTGCGGCCGACCAAGGGGCTGTCGAGCATCGACGGGATCGTGCCGCTCTCCCACACGCAGGACACGGGCGGGCCGCTGGCGCGGTCGGTCGTGGACCTGGCGCTCGCCCTCGACGCGACGATCGGGGCGGACGCGGCGGATCCGGCGACAGCCGCGATGGAGGGCCGTCCGCCCATCGAGTTCGCGGCGTCGCTCGATGCGGGTGCGCTGGAGGGGGCCCGCATCGGCGCGCTGGAGACGTGGCTCTCCGATTCGGGCGCGGAGGCACCGGTCACGGACGCGGTTCGGGCGGCGCTGGACGCGATGGTCGCCGCGGGGGCGGAGGTCGTCGAGGTGACGATCCCGGAGATGGACTCGCTCCTGGCCCGCACCAGCGTCATCGGCCACGAGTTCGCGCCGGACCTGGTTGCCTATCTGGAGAGCGTGGGCACTACGCCGGTCGCGTCGCTGGCTGAAATCGTGGCGCTGGGACTGCACAGCGAGCAGCTGGACGGCACGTTCAGGCGGAGGAGCCAACCCGGCGGGCGCGATGAGGCCGCCTACGCCGAGGCGCTTGAGCGGCAGTCGGCGCTGCGGGAAGCGATCGTGGCCTTCATGGACGAGGAGCGGCTCGACGCGATGGCCTACCCGACGCTGAGGCGCGACCCCGCGCTCATCGGCTCGCCGCCGGTCGGGGGGACGTGCCAGCTCGCCGCGCACAGCGGGCTTCCGGCGATCAGCGCGCCCGCGGGCTTCACGCGGACCGGCATGCCGGCCGGCATCGAGCTCATCGGCCGCCCGTTCGACGATGCGCGGCTGGTCTCGCTGGCCTACGCGCTCGAACGGGCGATCGAGCCGCGCCGCGCACCGCCCCGCACGCCTCCCCTCGTGGACGGCCGTGCGCCTGCCCCGCTCCGGTTCAGCGTCGCCGGCGATGGCGGCTGGGCCGGGCGGCTCGCCGCCCCTCGCCTCCACGGCAGCTTCAGCCTCGACCTCCCGCGCGGCACCCTGCGCTACGTCATCTCCACGACCGGCCTCGGGCCGGCGCACGTCCACGCGATCGTGCTTCAGCGCCGCGGTAGCGGGACGCGGCCCAACGCGATCGCGCGCCGCATCTCGGGCCCCGGCTTCGCGTCCGCCGAGGGTACGCTGACGCTGAGTGCCGCCGACTTGGCCGACCTGCTCGATGGGCGGATGGAACTCGCGCTCTACACGGCCGACCGTCCGCTCGGCGCGGTCCGGCTCGCCCTCACTCCGGGGGGCTGAGGGCCGAGCCCCCTGTCGAGGGTCAGCGAACCTCGTTCGGCAGCCTCCGCACGACCACGCGCGGCACATCGAGTTCGTCGCGCTCAATGAACGCGGCCAGTCCGTCCGGGCCGAAGGCGTCCGGCATCCCGGTCGCCCCGACGGCGTAGGTGCCGACGTACGCTCCTTCCGCCGTCAGGACATCGATGGGCCCGTCGCTTCGCGGCTCTTCACCCCGGCGCTGCACCCAGATGCGGCCCTCCCATGTGGCCGACAGGCCGCGTAACACCGGAATCTCGTGGTAGTAGCGCTCTTCCAGGTCGAAGGCGACCTCCGGTCGAGGATTGTTCCCGTCGGCGCGACCGAGCATCATGACGCGCCTCGTCCCGCTCCCGCCGAGTGCTCTGCGGGCGGCCGTCGTCCTCTCCTCGTACGCCTCCCGGACCGCCTCCGTCACGGGCTCGGGTTCGAACGGCCGCCGGATGACCCGGGTGACACCCCGCGCATCCGGGGGCGTGACCTTCAGCTCATACGCCGACGAATCGGAGTGAACGATGCTGCCATCGGGAAGGACGCCCACGAGGAGCGGAGGCTCGAACACGGTAGGCATGGCCATGCCGCGAAGCGCGTCTCGCAGTCCGGCGGGGGCCGATCCCGCCGCGAGGTCATCGAGGCCGGCTCGCGGAGGCAGCCATCCCTCCGCCACCGTGTCGGCGCGCGCGACCTCGCCGTCGAGTCCGACACGCAGCACCGGACGGGAAGTGGGTGGAGCCGCCGAGCCGCCCGCGCTCGTGATGAGGCCCGTGCCCCCACCGGCAATCACGGCTGCGCCGCGCGGATCCGGCTGAATGTCGTGGGCCGGGATCGATACGGCGTCGGGCCGGTCGTCCGCCCGGACCATGCGCTGGAACTCGCCGGAGGCGTCGAAGAGCTGGTAGGCGCGGTGGCCGACATCGCTCACGACCAGGGTGCCGTCCCGCAGCACCGCGAAGCCCATTGGCTGGTTGAACTCGCCCGGACCTCCGCCCGAGGAGCCGAACTCGCGCACGAAGCGCCCCGCCGCGTCGAACACGAGGACCCTCACATCCCCGGAACGCATCAGGGTCATCCCCCCGAAGCGCGTCGAACCGGAAGTTCCGTCGAACACGTAGAGGTTCCCTTCGGCGTCGAAGGCTACCCGGCTCACCTGGCCGAACATCTCCCAGGATTCTCCGTCCAGGACGCCGGCCCGGTAGACCTCCTCGAACTCCGCGTCGATCGGCCGGTCCCGGTCCGCGACTTCGATCACCTCCTGGGCCGGGAGGAAGGGCACGGCCAAGAGGGAGTTGGCAAGACAGACGATGATCGCCGGAGCGAGACGGCTCAGTCGAGTTTCTTTCATTCCGGATTCTCCTCACGGGTCGCGGGGCTGACGCGTCATGCGTGTGACAGCCCCAGTTTGCCGGTGGTTGCCCGCCGAGTCCCGGGTCTCCGGAGCCATCACGGGCGTGTTGGCACAGCGCTCCGCAGGGACTTCCAACAACCACCCACGGACGGGAACCGCGGGCCGCAGTCATCCATGAAGACAATACGGCCATGCGTCGAACATCGGCCAGCTCATAGCCGGCAACGGAGCTATCGGGGCGAGACCCCGGGAAGACCCTCCGGCTCGTCGTCCCACCACCAGAGCGGGGCGAGCGGCCGCTGCCGCGGATAGACCTCGTCGAGCGTGTCGGCGTCGTATAGCCGGCCGTTGAACATCACCTGCTCGATCGCGTTCGTGTGGCGCAGGTCGTCCAGCGGGTTCGCCGTCAGGATCACGAGGTCGGCGAGCTTGCCCGCCTCGATCGAGCCGAGATCCCGGTCGAGCCCGATCGCTTCGGCGCCGAAGATCGTCGCCATGCGCAGCGCGTCGTGCTCGTCCATGTCGCCGGCGGCCATCGCCCACAGCTCCCAGTGGTAGCCGAGCCCCTGCAGCTGGCCGTGGCTCCCCACGCCCGCCTTGCCGCCCGCGTCGACGAGGTTCCTGACGAACTCTCCGTGCCGCGAGAACACGTGCTGGTCCTCGCGGAACCACTGCGGCCGGCGCAGCGTGCGCGAGTCCACTTCATCGTGCGGGACGAAGCGGCGCAGCTTGAGATCGTCGTGCGGGTTCTCGCGCGAGTAGAAGTAGTTCTCCGCCCACGGCCCCCCGTACGACACGAGCAGCGTCGGCGTGTACACCCGACCCGTCTCGGCGAAGAGCCGTACGTAGTCGCCGTACACCGGGAAGATGGGGATGGAGTGCTCGAGCCCCGGATATCCGTCCACGGTCTCCGTGAGGTTCTGCCGGAGGTTCAATGAACCCTCCGTCGTCGGCATGAGCCCGAGTTCGCGGGCGGCCATGATGATGTGCTGCCGCCCCTTACGCGCGGCGGCCACGTACATCTTGATCGTCTTCGTATCGAAGTAGCCGGAGTAGCGGGAGAGGACATCCATCGCCTCCTCCTCCGTGTCGATCCCGTCCTGCCAGAAGACGCCCGGCCCCGTCGAGTAGACCCGCGGTCCGAGAACGCTCCCGGTGCGCACCATGTCCGCGTAGGAGAGAACCTCCGTGTTCCCGGTCTGCGGGTCCCGGGTCGTCGTCACTCCGTATGCGAGGTTGGCGAGGTACGGCCACACGTCCGTCCGGTGGAGCCGGTCGCGGGCTCGCAGGTGCGCGTGGGTGTCGACGTATCCCGGGACGACGGTACGACCGCCGATGTCGAAGACGACGGCATCTTCCGGAACGGCGACGGAACCGCTCGCGCCCACCGCCTCGATCCGGTTGTTCCGGACCACGATGTCCGCGTTCTCGATGACCTCGTCACCGTTCATCGTGATCGCGCGTCCGCCGCGCAGTACCGCGACGCCCGTCGGGATGTCGCGCGGCGCCTCGATGAGGATGCGATGCTCCACCGCCCGGTAGCCCTCGTCCTCGTCCTCCTCCTCCTCCTCGTCCTCCTCCTCGGTTTCTTCCTCCTCCTCCTCCCCGGCTTCGGCCGCCTCGACGCTGTCCTCGTACGCCTGCGCCGCGTCGAGATCGTAGGAGAAGTGGGCGTTGCCGAGCGAGAAGTGCACCGTGCGCCCGTCGCCGCTCCAAGCGGGGAACTCTCCGCCGATATCGGTGACGCGGCGCGCGGGGAAGGAGGCGTTGTCCGGGTTCGAGACGTTGATCGTCGGTGTCACGCCGACGCGGGGCACCGTTACCGTATAGATCTCGCGCTGGACCTCCGCGAGCGCCTGGTCGCCGCGCGGCGCCATCTCGATGGTCGAGGGAGACAGGCCCTGGGTCGAACCCTGAGGCGTGGGTCCGCGCACCCTCACATGCTCCTTCTCGTCCGTCCCGTCCCATCGAATCGAGACCAGGGCGTCGGGGAAGCGGAAGAGGTGGATGCGGTCGTTTTCCTCCACGAAATGGGGATTCGCCCGTCCGTCCGTGGGCGCGATCAGCGTCGCCGGCCCGCCGCCGGAGCCGTCCGGGTCCGCAGACACCCAGATGATCTCGGTGCCCGGAGCGCCGCCCTCTCCCTGCGTCTCGTAGGCTCGGACGAGTCCCCTCACGGCGACGATCCGGTCACCCGGTCCCCAGGCGGGGGCATAATACGTCGCCGCGTCGCGCGCGAGCCGCACCGGATCCCCGCCGCCGTCCGCGCGCGCCTTGTACAGGTGCCCCTCGGTCCCGTCCCACGTCGAGTACGCGATCCACTCGCCGTCCGGCGACCAGGTCGCGAAGTGCTCCGACACGTCCGCGTCCGTGAGGCGCTCGGGGTTCGAACCGTCGGCGCCCGACACCCAGAGCCGGTCCAGCGCCGTGAAGGCGAGCCGGTCGCCGGAGGGGGAGGGCGCCGCGTCGCGGATCTGGCGCACGGTGAAGGTCGGCGTGTCCTCGATCGGATAGTCGAAGTCGACCCTTGGCCCCAGCGCGAGGTCGAACCGGACGCGGAAGGGAATCTCCTCCGCGTCCCCCCCCTCGACCGGCAGCTTCCAGATCTTTCCGCCGTAGGAGGCGACGAGGTGCCGGGAGTCCGGCGTGAACGACATGCCGGGGAGCACGTCCAGCGTGGCGCGCGATTCCTGGTCGTCGTGCTGGACGGGATAGGCGAGCCAGCGCTCGTCGCCGCTCCCGAGGTCCCGGATCATGAGCCCCGTATGCTCTTCGTGACGGGTCCCGAACACGAGCCAGCGGCCATCGGGGGAGAGCACGGGCCGGATCGCCGAGCCGTAGCGGGACGACCGCGTATAGCGTTCTCCCGATTCCCGGTCGTACGCCTCGAGCTGGTACTGCGGAAACTGCGCGTTGTAGGTCCAGTCGCCGGTGCGCCGCGCATACCAGATGTAGCGGCCGTCGGGCGAGACCGCGGCCCCGAGCATCTTCAGGTTGTCGGGCTCCGATACGAGTTCGATCCCGCTCCCGCCATCCACGTGGAACATCTTGAGCTTCGGCAGTCCGCCCCCGCGGAAGCCGCCCATGGACGCGACGACGTAGTCCCCGTCCGGCAGCCATTCGGGCGATTCGGCGCGGTTGGCGGAGCCCCGTGAAATCTGCGTCGTGTCGGAGCCATCGAGGGAGCGGATCCAGATGTTCTGCCCGCCGTCGTAGTCGGACGTGTAGACGATCCGTGCGCCATCGGGGGAGAAGCGGGGCTGGGCGTCGAAGGCCATCCCCGAAGTGAGCTGGGTCGCCTCCCCGCCGCCCATGGGGATCGTGAAGAGGTCCCCGAGGTAGTCGAAGACGATCGTCTCGCCGTCCGGGCTCACGTCGAGAGAAATCCAGCTCCCCTCCGTCATGTCCATGGGGACAAGGCGATCGACGGGAAGCGGCAGATCCTTGTTCTCGGGCTCCCCGTCTCCGTTCGAGCCCTCCTGAGCGGCCGTACCGCCAGCGATCCCGAGCAGGAGTCCGAGGCAGAGCGACGCCGCGGGAATCGCATGTGTCGAAGGTACGGGAAACGAACGCTGTTTCATGGGTAGACGCATCGGATGTCCCGCGGGTTCGGGTGGTACTGCGTGAGGCACGGTGTTGCATTCTGTGTCGCATTCTGCGTTCCATTCTGCCACGGAACGGTCCCTCCGTCACGACCGCCGCCGCTTCGGTGTGCCGCAACCTACACGTTGGTGCATCGCCGGGCGCGGAGGCGCGGAAGGGGTTGCGGTTTGCGCCAGGTGGGCGGGCGGCACAGTCTCCCGGCCATGGTACGTGACACCGCCAATCCATCGGCATCTGCGCCACCGCCGCTCTCCGTGCTCGCCATCGCGGGCAGTTGCCGCCGGCGGTCGTTCAACCGGGCGCTCCTGCGATCCGCCATCGCGCGGGCGCCGGAAGGTGTCGAGACCCGGGATTTCGATCCCTCCCGGCTGCCGTTCTACGACGGGGACGTGGAGGCTGCGGGCGATCCCGGCGAGGTCGCGGAATTCAAGGCGGCCGTGCACGCCGCGGACCTGGTGCTGCTCGCGACGCCCGAGTACAACGGAGGTCTGCCGGCCGTGCTCAAGAACGCCGTGGACTGGGGATCGCGACCACCCCGCCCGCAGGCGTGGGACGCGAAGCCCGTCGCGATCATGGGGGCGACGCCCGGCCGGCTGGGGACCGCGCTGGCGCAGCGCTCCCTGCGCGAGTCGCTCGTGGGGCTTAACGCCCACGTGATGCCGCAGCCGCGGATTCTGCTCTCGGGGGCGGGCGCCGTGTTCGATGAGGATCTCGAGTTGGCGGACGAAACGATCGCCAAGCGTCTCGACAGATTCATGGTCGCCGCCGCAGAATGGGCGCACCGGTTCCGATAGACCTCTAGGAAGACGGGAGCAAGGGTCCTTGTCCGACGCCAATGGTGCGCGCGTCATCTTCGAGAAGCTGGCGGACGGTGTCCGCGTGCCGACACGTGCGACGGAACAGTCGGCCGGCTACGACATCCGGGCGCACCTGACGTGCGGCCCCGTACAGGTCCACCGAAGCGCGAACGGCGAGACCATCCCGGTGGACGCAACCCGCGGCGAGGCGGGTCGGCCGGGGATCATGCTCGAACCCGGCGATCGCGCGCTCGTGCCCACGGGTTTCCGCGCTCGCCTGCCGGACGGTTACGAAGCCCAGATTCGGATGCGGTCGTCCCTCGCCTGGAAGCGGGGGCTCACCGTGCCCAACGCGCCCGGCACCGTGGACGCCGACTATCCGGACGAGTGGTTCGTCCTCGTCCTCAACTCGGCGCCGCACCCCATACGGATCGAACACGGCGAACGGATCGCGCAGGTCGTCCTCCACAAGTACCAGGTCGCGCGCTGGGAGGAGGGGCCGGTCTCGGTCTCGACGGATCGCGCCGGCGGGCTCGGCAGCACCGGCGAACGATAACCGGCAAACGGTAAGGAGAAGACACGATGCCCGAACTGCAGGAATGGCTGCTCGCCATCCCCGTCCTGATCACGCTGCTCGTCATCTTCCTCGTCGAAGTCACAGGCTCGTCCAGGCGCTGAGCGTCCGCGTCGGCGACGAAGCTGCCGCGAAACCACCGGAACGGCTCCGGATTACCGGATTACCGGAAGGGCTCCGGGTGCGGGCGCTCGACCGGTTCCGTTTCCTCCATCCGGTCGACCTCGATCGTGTCCGCGTGCGGGCAGGCGACCGAGCGCGACACCGCCCCCTCGACGATGAGGTGACCCCCGGTCGTCGCGTCTCCCAGGTCGCCGGCAAGCGTGTAGAAGTACCCGTCCCGGTCCTCGAACGTCACGCAGCCGTTCTCCTGTCCCGCGATCTCGCCCGTGCGCTGAATCCGGCCGTCCTCATCCGTGACGTGGAACGGATCGGAGAGCCCTGTGGGTGCGAAGTTGCCGTTGAAGATGATGAAGACGACCGCGCGGTCCCACGTCGCGCCCGCCGGTACGCTCACGGTGGCTCCGATTTCCCCGAACTCGCCCTGATCTCCGGTCCCGAGTTCCTCGAAGCCCGTGCCGATGGCTCCCAGGCCGACGACGACCCTCGCCTGCAGGGGGATGTTCTCGGTGTAGAGGCTGACCTCGGTGCCCGGCGGCCCGATGCGCGGCTCCATCATCTGGATCTGGCGCAGCGAGTCGGGCGTGGCCGGGTTCGGATGCGCCTGGGCGAATACGGCGCCGGGAGCGCAGAGCAGGATCGCCAGCCCGCCGGCGGCTGAGACGGCGCGGGCGGCAACGGGTCGCTTCGGGAAACGATTCATGACGGCCTCCGGGCAGAATCCTCAAGTCCATGCTGCGCCCCCAGCCGCCTCACCCGCAAGCCGAGGCGCTCTCCTGCCCCGCGTGAAGCCGAGGCGTTAGCTTTTCGTTCCACGGCGCGCCGGGGTGGCGAAACTGGTAGACGCATCGGACTTAAAATCCGAAGGGGTCCATCCCCGTGTGGGTTCGAATCCCACCCCCGGCACTTTGGCCCGCCAAAGGTTCACCAAAGAACAGGGGGTGCGGAGGTCATGACCCTCCGCACCCCCTGTCTGCGGCCGGCCGGCCGGCGCGGCCGCGGCCGTCAGCCTGATCGCCGACCGGCTAGAACGGGCTGAAGTCCCAGCGCATCCGCGCGAGCACCACGCGGCCGATCGCCGGCGCCCCTACCATGCTCTGGTAGGCCTTGTCGAAGACGTTGGACACGTCCACCTGGAACCAGAGGTCCTCGTACCCGGGGATACGGAAGCCGAAATTCGCGTCCAGCGTGGTGATAGCGTCGAGATCACCCACCCACGGGCCGGAGTTGAACGGAAAGCCGTTCTGCGCCCGGAACCGGAGGCCCCCGTTGACTCCTGAATCGTCGTTCCGGTACGTGAGCGACGCGGTCCCGCGCACCGTCGGCGAATTCAGCGACACCTCGCTCAGGAGTTCGCCTGCGGACTCGAAGGTGTTTCGGTTGATGAAGGAGAGGGATGTGGCCATCTCCAGTTGATCGCTGAGGAGGAAGCCGGCCCCCAATTCGCCCCCTATCACGTCGAACCCCCCGGCATCCTGGTATCCGGCCACCATCGCCGCGGCGGTGCCGCCGGCGCTTGTCGGGGTCACGGCCCCCAGCGGAATCTTCGCCGCCTCGGTCGCGATAAGCTGCGCCGTCCCCAAAGCTGCCGCCTCGTTCGGGAACACCACGCCGACCAGCTGTTGGAACACTCCCGACAGATATGTCCCCAATTGCGGGCCGTTGAGGAAGACGTGCGGCGAGATCAGCCGGAGAGGCGCGATGTAGCTGTCGTAGCGCGTGAACCACGCGTTGGCCCCGACGGAAACGTTGTCTCCGAATACTCCCTTGTACCCGAACTCGAACGTGTTGCTGACCGTCGGCCCCAGCGCCTCGATGTCCTGGAGATTCGCGAGGTCGACGGCCTCGCAGAACGGGGGCGCCACGCAGCCCGGCGGCGGCGCGCCACCGCCGGCGACCTCCGTATCGAGCAGTAGCGCCAGGATGCCCACCTGGTCCCCCGATGGGACGGGGATCAGAGGCGCCAGCGGAGCCAGCTGCGGATAGGCGACGCCGAGAAGATTCACCGCCGTGGCCCACAACTGCGCCGTGGTCGTTGGCAGGAACTCACGGGGGCTGCCTCCCAGCAGCACGTTGAACGGCGACATGTGCATGGGGGTCCCGTTCTCCCGCATGTACGTGTAACCGTTGCCGCCCGAGCCGGTGGCCCGCAGGTCGTAGAAGAACGGCGTGCCCGTGATGGGGACCGTGCCTCCCGAGATGTCCAGGAACTGGTTCGTGGACGTGGGCGTCGAGAACGCCCGGTTGAAGGTCAGCCGGAACGAGTTCGAAGCGTCCGGCTTGAAGACCAGCGCGGCGCGCGGCGAGAAGACCGGATCCGTCAGGCTGCTGTTGTAGTCGTACCGAAAGGCACCCGTGAGATCGAGTTTCGGGCTCACCGCCCACTCCCACTGGAGGTAGCCGCCGATCTCCGTCGTCTGGTCGTCGTTCTCGAACTGTCCGTTGATGGTCCCCTTGCTGTCCGGGTTCGTCCCGAGGTAGTCGACCCCGTAGATGAGCCGGTGCGCGGAGCCGAGCCGAGACTGGTGCTGGAGCTGTCCCACGAACAGGGAGGAGTTGTCGAAGATCGGGCGGCCCGAGCGGAGGAGGAAGGCCTCGTCGTTCGTGTTGTAGTTATAGAACGCCTGCGCGAACAGATCCTTGTGCCGGAGACGCGCCTGCCCGTAGGTGACGCCCCAGTTGGTGACGTTGGATGCACCAAGCCCGGTGAGTTCCGTCGCCTGGGCGGCGACGTTGCGCCCCGCCGCCAGAACGAGCGATGTCCCCGGCGACGGCTCGAAGTCCATGCGCGCGTCCACTCCCCAGTTCCTGTGCCCGTCGTCGCGCCCCATCGCCACGTTCCGGGCGGACTGCGCCAGCACGCTCTGATCCGCCGGATTCGTCAGGTCGAGCCCCGAGGCGAACGGCTGGCACGCGGGGGAGGCCGGATCGAATCCGGCTCCGATGCAGGCTTGTCCCGCGGCCGCCGCCCGCGCCTCGACCAGGTCGTTGAAGACGTACTCGGTCGCATCGAAGTACTGGCCCGAGATCTTGAAGCCGAACTTGTCGCTCGGAGCCACCGCGATGCGCCCGTCGAACTGGAACAGCCCCGCGTCTCCACCCTGGATGGGACCGCTGCCGAGCCCCGCATCGTCGCCCTGCTGACGGAGGCCGCCGCCCACCGAGAAGCTGGCTCCCGGCGAGCGAATCGGCGACTTCGTGATGTAGTGGACAACGCCGCCCGCCGCGTTCGGTCCGTAGAGGGCCGATCCCGGGCCCAGCACGGTCTCGACGTGATCCGTGTCGAGGTCCGACACCGGGTTCAGGTAGAAGATGTTCACGCGGAGCGACGGCACGCGCGCGATCCGGTTGTCCGTCATGAACAGCGTGCGGCTGGAGAAGATGTTGTTGAATCCGCGCAATACGGCGGTGCGGCCGCGGATTCCCGTCCGAGCCACATCCACCCCGGGCTGGTGCTCCACGTGCTCGATCGGAGACGTCACCTGGCGTTCCTCGAGATCGCGCGTCGAGACGACCTCGACCGCCGCCGGCGCCTCCAGCACCTTCTCGTGCGTGCGGGAGGCGGTGACGGTCAGCGGGTTGAGTTCGAACGACTGTTGCGTCATGGTCGCCGACACGAACGTCAGCGCGTCGGCCGGAACGGACCGCGCCTCCGCGATCACCCTCTCCCAGCCGGGGGAGGTGAAGCGGACCGAAAACGTCCCGGCCGGCACGCCGGTGATCTCGTACTCCCCCCCAGGCCCCGTTATTGCCCCCGCCACGACCGCGCCGCCCTCGCCCAGCACTTCGACCCGCACGGCGGCCAGCGTCGCACCCGTCGCCTCGTCCGTCACCAACCCGGCGATCCGGCCCTGGGCCCACGCGGCGCCCGGGAGTGCCCCGAACGCGATGATCGCCGCCGGAAGAAGGGTTCCCCACCTGATCTTGTGACCGAAACGAACTCCGAATCCCGTCATCGCGAACGCCTCCCGCGTCTCGGTTGAACCTGCCGGCATCCCTCGGTTACACGTTAAGCCGAACCCCGGTTTCTGTCAGCTTGGACTCGGGCGCGCACGGGCCGCCCACCGCCTCGGAGCACCCGGCTCCTCAGCGCACCCGGCCGAAGCGAACGTCGCGCGTGCGACCGTTGGCGACATAGAAGCCGATGACCTGACCGTTGCGGTCCCGCTCGAAGGCGAACGACAGGCCGCCGCCCGAGAACTGATCCTCTTCTCCGGGTTCGAGTTCCGCCCGGTCGAGCCGGCGCTGGTGCAGGACGAGGGCTCCGTCCTCCACCGCGAAGGCGTAGAAGGTCTCCAGTTCCTCGCTGAAGAAGCGGCCGGCGAAGTCGGCCAGCTCCGCGGGCTCTGGCTCCCATGCCTCGGCCTCGTCGCCCTCGAGGCGCGTCGCGTGGTTGTCCCCGTTCTGGTGCAGCGTGAGTCCTTCGACGTCCCCCTCGGCATCCCGCAGGAAGGTGACGGAAGCCTCGACCGCGAGCAGGCGGAAGGTCGAGTCGGACGTGGGGACGATCTCGAGCCGCTGCTGGCCCGTGGCCTGCGTGTAGAAAGTGTCGTCTTCCCGCGTGAAGGCGAGGATGAAGTTCGGCGCCGCGTCGAGCGCGTACCGGCCGGCGAACTCGTCGAAGGCCTCGGGGTCGAAATCTTCCGGATCGAACTCCTCGTCTCCTCCCGCGGCGGCGTCTTCCTCCGCCTCCATCGCGTCCTTGAAGAAGGCCGCGGCGAGTTCGTACGCGACGCCGCTGTTGAACTGCGCGTGGTTGCTCTGCGTGGTGAGACCGGCGTTGATCTCGGGGAAATAGACGAACATCGAGCGGTGCGCGACATCGGCCCCCCCGTGGCTCACCCGCTTGAGCCCACGCTGCTCGTCGACCGAGAGCCCGTACCCGTACCCCGTCTCCTCCCCGTCGTTGAGCACGAAGGAGGTCGTCATCTCATCGATGCTTTCGCGCGTGCCGACGCGCGGGTTCGCGTAGTTCTCGGCCCACGTCTGCAGGTCGCCGATGGTGCTGTAGATCGCGCCCGCCCCGACCGCGCCGCCGAGGTCGCCGATCTGCCGGTATCCATCCGGGCCCGGCGTGTAGCCCTCGGACATGTTCGGGACGATGTGTCGCGTGGAGGGCCGCACCATGGTCCCGTCCATCCCCAGCGGCCCGAACACGTTCTCCCGCATGAAGACGGGGAAATCCTGCCCGGAGGTCCGCTCGACGATCACCGCCGCGAGGCCGTACGCCGTGTTGTTGTAGTTCCACTCGGCGCCGGGCTCGTTCTGGAGGGCCGGCTGCCGCTGAACGATGTCGATGAGTTCCGAGCGGTCGATCCAGTCGCCGTGGTCGAGGCGGCGGCCCGTCATCCGCAGCAGGTTCAGAAACTCGCGCAGTCCCGACGTGTGCGTGACCAGGTGCTTCACCCGAATGGTGTGCTCGAACTCCGGAAGTTCGGGGATGTGCTCACGGATGTCGTCGTCGAGCGAGAGGAGTCCGCGCTCCGCCTGCAGCATGATCGCGAAGGCGGTGAACTGCTTCGAGGTCGAACCGATGTTCGTCCGCGTGTCCTCCTCGAAGGGGAGGCCGTAGGCGAGGTTCGCCATCCCGTAGGTCTTCGAAAAGAGCGTGCGGCCGTCGCGCCACACGCGGACCGCGCCCCCCGGAGAATGCGATCCGTCGAAGCGGGACATGACCTGGTCCGCCAGTTCCTCCGGGTCCGTCGCGACCGGTTCGCGCCGCAACAACGTGATCTCGTAGCGCCCGCCGGCTTCCGCATCGTCTCCGCCGACGAACAGCTCCAGGGTGTGGACGCCCGCGCCGGCCGTCCGCCCGCCGAAGCGTTGGACGCCGCGCCCCAGCCCGCCGAAGCGTCCGGCCTGCGTCCCCTCCGGGTCGAGGACGCGCGCGGTCACGTCGACGGAAATCTGGTTCACCTCGCCGAGGACGAAGTCGTTCTCGTCCGTCTCGATCGTGTAGCGCGCCGTATCGCCCGCGGCCAGCGTGCCCGCCAGCGTCCGGCCGACCTCGAGTTCCGTGCTCTGAGCCGCGATCCCTCCGGCCGAGAGAAGGGCGAGAAGTCCGGTGCGGAGCGCGGAACCAACGGAACCAAGCGGGGGACGAGGGCGGCGACGGAAACGCGTGTTCATGTGGGTAACTCCGGGGACGGGTTCGATGGAGCGCGCGACAGACGGTAAGGAAGCCGGACTCGATCGGGCAACCGCTCGACAAGGCCAATACCGGGCCAATACCGGGCCAGTATCGAGCCAATACCGGGTCGATACGGCCGGCTGCCAATACCGGTTTCGACGTCCGCGGACGTACAATCAGACGGCGTTCGCGGCTCGACCCAGTTCCGCCCCAATTGCGAAGGATCCGATGAAAGTGATGCTCATCGACGAGACCGCCGGTTCCGGCGGAGACATGCTGCCGTGGATGTTCCGCAAGCTCGAGGTGGAACAGTGGCCGGCCGAGGTGATCGCGGGCGTCGACCCGCAACTGGAGAAGGCGATCGAGGTCGTGCTGGAACAACTCGGGGGGGGTTGATCGCGATCAACCTTCGTCCGCGATCGTGAACAGCCTGAGGCTCCCCGGGTACATCTGCCAGGCCGTATCGTCCAGCACGCGGCTGCTCCACGCCTCCTCGTGGAGCGGATCGCGCCACAGCACCGTGGTCCGCCCCCCCTCTTCGTAGGGCAGGAACAGGCCGTCCACCGGATCGATCGCCGGAACGAGCCACACTCCCCGCTCTCCGGCCCGCATGTCCTTGAACCCGGGCGCCCTGACGCCGGGGCGCCCCTCGACGATCCGCGCCATCTCGGCCCGCGTGCTCTCGACCAGCCACCGGGGTACCGGGATGCGGGAGATGCGGACGATCCTGGGCGGCTCGTACTCCAGCTCGATTCGCCACAGGATCGTCTCCATCGCGTCGAGGAGGACGACCTCGCCCTTCCGCCCGCCCGACACCACCAGATTAAGGGTGCCTATTCGGCTCCTCCAGGACGCCTCGTACGCCAGTTCCGCGGGAATCGGAACCTCGCTCGGGATGTTCAGGGGCCGGTCCCCGGCCGCGTACGCCGTGAGCAGGAAGCCCGGTTCAACGCTCGGTCCGACCGGACCGAGGACATGGTCGACACCGAATCCGGCCGCGGTCGAGATCACCGGAAGCCGCACGGTCCGCGGCTCGCCCTCTCCGGGAGGGAACCGCACCAGCGCTCCACGGCCGAGGTCGCCCACCCACAACGCGCCGTCCGGTGCGAACTCGACGCGCATCGGGGATTGAAGAACGTCGGGATCCCCCGGTCCCGAGGGCCCGCCCAGGGTCGCGATGTGCTCCCCCTCGGAGCGGAACAATTGGACCCGCCCCGCCACGCGGTCCGCGATCGCGACCGTGTCCCCGAACAGATCGAACCCTCGAGCCGTCTCCAGGAAGAGGTCGTCCGAGAGGACGCCGCCGGGCGGCAGTTCCCGCACCAGCTCCCTCACCACGACGCTCCTGCTAGAACCGGCATCGGGTCGGCCGCCGGCGCCACCCTCGCCGCATGCCCACGTCGCCCACGCCGCCGCGACGAGGCCAAGCCGGTGACGGAGGAGAGATGCACCTGCTCCCCGGGTGTCGCTCAACATTCGTTCAACGTAGTACAGGGATCGGGAGCGGGACCATAAATCGTAATCGCCGAACTGCAGCCGCCGACGGTCGTAAATTCCTCGATTCGACCATCGGCCATCTCATAAGCGCAGGCACAGACCTCGCAGCTCAAGATGCCAAGGGTGTACGGCACCGGGACATCCATACAGATCCCGCCCACGCGGACGCCACTATCGGGGTTATTGGGGCCGCCCGAGAGATATGGGGGACAGCCGCCCTGAGCGGCCGCCGCTCCGAGGTCGGCCTCCTCCGCGTGGGCATGTCCGAGCGGCGCGAAGGGAGCAAGCGCGGACGTGATGGAGAGGAGGAGGGCGGTCGCCACGACTCGGCGGAGCCGCTCCGCACGCGAAGTGCGTGGCGAGATCGCCGAGACTGCAAGAACCCCTCTGAGCGCTGCCGAGTGGAACACGACGAAGGAAAACGGCGTGAAGCGGAGCATGCTTGCCTCCCGGGTCTGAAGTGTGCGTTGCCCGGGACTCGCTCCAAAATGGCTACCACATCACTCGCCGTTTCGCAACCTGTCGAGTCGTGGTGTGGTGCCACCCCGACCTGGTATCGCCCGAGCGTCATGCCCTCCGGTCCGCCGGTGTCGGCGCTAACGCTAGCCGAACTGCCAGATCTGTCATCGGGAGGGATCCGTGCGGCCGATGTCCCTCCTCACCTATCGCGACACGCGCCGCTGGGCGTCGCGCATGATGGAGCTGGTCTCGAAGCGGCTCATGCCCCCGTACCACCTCGACACGGGCGTCGGAATCCAAGACATCAACGATCACACTCCATCGTGGACGCGCGTTTCCCGATACGCAACGGGCCGTATGCGGGGGGGCGGGTGTGCTGCGGCTGAGGCGGCCTTCGGGCGTTGGAGGGACGGAACCGGTCGGCTTATCCCGTCGCCGGTGGATACCGGACATCAGCCTTGCGGGCGGACCCGGCCCTCATGGAGCTGCGGGGCGGGCGGTCCGGTCGATTGCGTTCAGCGTTCGTCCGTGACCGTGAACCGCATGAGACTTCCCGGGAACATTAGCCAAGCCGTGTCGTCGTCCAAGATGCGGCTGCTCCACGCCTCCTGGCGCTGCGGGTCGCGCCACAGCACAGTGGCCCGGCCATCCTCCTCGTAGGGCAGGAATACCCCGTCCACCGGATCAATCGCCGGGACGAGCCACACCCCCCGCTCTCCGGCCCGCATGTCCTTGAACCCCGGCGCGCTGACACCGGGGCGGCCCGTGACGCGCCGCTCCATATCGGCGCGCGTGCTCTCGACCAGCCAATCGGGTACTGCGATGCGGGAGATGCGAACGATCCTGGGCGGATCGTACTCCAGCTCGATTCGCCACAAGATCGTCCGCATCCCGTCGAGGAGGATCACCTCGCCCTCCCGTTCGACCGACATCACGACATGCAGGGGGCTTATTCGGACTACCGGTCCAAACGCCAACTCCTCGGGAAGCGGAACTTCGTTCGGGATGTTCAGGGGCCCGTCCGGCAACCCGTACGCCGCAAGCAGAAACCCCGGCTGTGCGCTGAGCCCGATGGCGCCGAGGACATGGTCGACCCCGAATCCAACGGCCGTCGCCATCGCCGCTCCCGGAAGCCGCGCCGTCTGCGGCTCGCCGCCTTCAGAAGGAAACCGCACGAGCGCTGCCCGCCCGGGATCGCCTACCCATAACGCGCCGTCCGGTGCAAACTCGACGCGCATCGGGGACTCAAGGATCTCGGGATCCCCCGGCCCCGGAGGGCCGCCCAGGGTCGCGATATGCTCCCCCGACGAGCGGAACAACTGGACCCGCCCCGCCAAGCGGTCCGCGATCGCGACCGTGTCCCCGAACAGATCGAACCCGTCAGCCGTCTCCAGGAAGAGGTCGTCCGAAAGGACGCCGCCGGGCGGCAGTTCCCGCACCAGCTCCCTCACCGCGACCTGCCTGCTCGAATCAACATCAAGCGGGCTGTCGGCGGCGCCGTCGCCGCACGCCCAGGTCGTCAACGCCGCCATCCCGACGAGGCTAAGCTGTCGGCGGAGGACAGGCGCGCCTGTTCCCCGGATGTCACTCAACAGGCGTTCTTCCCAGTGCAGGGACCGGGAGCGGGACCCTGAATCCTAATCGTCGAACTGCAACCGCTGCTCGTCGAAAAATACTCCGTTGTGCCGGATTAACACATCACTCGCCGTTTCGCAATCTGTCGAGTCGTGGCGTAGTGCCACCCCGACTTGGTATCGCCCGAGCGTCATGTCCTCCGGTCCGCCGGTGTCGGCGCTAACGCTAGCCGGAAGTCGGCGGCTGGGGCCCTCCCGCGCCGCCATCGGGGTTTGATCGCGATCAACCTTCGTCCGCGATCGTGAACAGCCTGAGGCTGGCCGGGTACATCTGCCAGGCCGTGTCGTCCAGCACGCGGCTGCCCCACGCCTCCTCGTGGAGCGGATCGCGCCACAGCACCGTGGTCCGGCCCCCCTCTTCGTAGGGCAGGAACAGGCCGTCCACCGGATCGATCGCCGGAACGAGCCACACTCCCCGCTCTCCGGCCCGCATGTCCTTGAACCCGGGCGCCCTGACGCCGGGGCGCCCCTCGACGATCCGCGCCATCTCGGCCCGCGTGCTCTCGACCAGCCACCGGGGTACCGGGATGCGGGAGATGCGGACGATCCTGGGCGGCTCGTACTCCAGCTCGATTCGCCACAGGATCGTCTCCATCGCGTCGAGGAGGACGACCTCGCCCTTCCGCCCGCCCGACACCACCAGATTAAGGGTGCCTATTCGGCTCCTCCAGGACGCCTCGTACGCCAGTTCCGCGGGAATCGGAACCTCGCTCGGGATGTTCAGGGGCCGGTCCCCGGCCGCGTACGCCGTGAGCAGGAAGCCCGGTTCAACGCTCGGTCCGACCGGACCGAGGACATGGTCGACACCGAATCCGGCCGCGGTCGAGATCACCGGAAGCCGCACGGTCCGCGGCTCGCCCTCTCCGGGAGGGAACCGCACCAGCGCTCCGCGGCCGAGGTCCCCCACCCACAACGCGCCGTCCGGTGCGAACTCGACGCGCATCGGGGATTGAAGAACGTCGGGATCCCCCGGTCCCGAGGGCCCGCCCAGGGTCGCGATATGCTCCCCCTCGGAGCGGAACAATTGGACCCGCCCCGCCACGCGGTCCGCGATCGCGACCGTGTCCCCGAACAGATCGAACCCTCGAGCCGTCTCCAGGAAGAGGTCGTCCGAGAGGACGCCGCCGGGCGGCAGTTCCCGCACCAGCTCCCTCACCACGACGCTCCTGCTAGAACCGGCATCGGGTCGGCCGCCGGCGCCACCCTCGCCGCATGCCCACGTCGCCCACGCCGCCGCGACGAGGCCAAGCCGGTGACGGAGGAGAGATGCACCTGCTCCCCGGGTGTCGCTCAACATTCGTTCAACGTAGTACAGGGATCGGGAGCGGGACCATAAATCGTAATCGCCGAACTGCAGCCGCCGACGGTCGTAAATTCCTCGATTCGACCATCGGCCATCTCATAAGCGCAGGCACAGACCTCGCAGCTCAAGATGCCAAGGGTGTACGGCACCGGGACATCCATACAGATCCCGCCCACGCGGACGCCACTATCGGGGTTATTGGGGCCGCCCGAGAGATATGGGGGACAGCCGCCCTGAGCGGCCGCCGCTCCGAGGTCGGCCTCCTCCGCGTGGGCATGTCCGAGCGGCGCGAAGGGAGCAAGCGCGGACGTGATGGAGAGGAGGAGGGCGGTCGCCACGACTCGGCGGAGCCGCTCCGCACGCGAAGTGCGTGGCGAGATCGCCGAGACTGCAAGAACCCCTCTGAGCGCTGCCGAGTGGGACGCGACGAAGGAAAACGGCGTGAAGCGGAGCATGCTTGCCTCCCGGGTCTGAGGTGTGCGTTGCCCGGGACTCGCTCCCGGGACTCGCTCCCGGGACTCGCTCCAAAATGGCTACCACATCATTCGCCGTTTCGCAATACCGGCGAGTCGGAGTGTGGGGAGGCTTCGGAACAGTCCTCACGATCCCAGATGACGATAAGGGTGCTGGTGCACCGGTGCGCGACCGGGGCGCTCTCGTCGCGGAGACTGTCCCGAAAGCTCAAGGAGCCCGAGGCGTGGATCCTTCCTGTTGCGCGACCGGGGCATCGCGCCCTTTGCGACCCAAATGTGCGGCACCCTTCGCGCCCCTGGCCGGTCGTCTACCTGATCGTGCTACACCCAATCTGGTGCCCGCTCGAACGCCCCGCGGTCCGTGCTGTGCCGGCTAACGGCCAGACTGCTCCCCCCGCAGGCACCCCAGCGGCAGCTGGCGGGATCGACCGTGATCGTGACTGGCTCCACGTCCGGGCACCCGTCCCCCGCCGGGGGGTCAGGTGCAGGTGGAGGGATCGACCGCGATGGTGACCGCCTCGGCGGTCAGCGAGTTACGGCTCATCCGCCAGTTGATGAGCGCGTTCGCGCCCAGCCGGCGCGTCTCGGCGATGACCTTCTCGAGCGCTTCCCGGAAAGTCCCGACCCCGGCGCCGGTGATCGTCGCCTGAACCTGGCCGTGTTCCTCTTCCTTGGGGCAGCGCTCGAGTTCCTGCCAGCTGGTCTCGCAGCGGACGAGACGCGAGTTCTGCATGTTGATCTGGTTGTCGTCGGCACCGAAGCAGGCCCATATGCGGTCGTCATCGCCGCCACCGCCACCGCCGCCGACGCCGGCGAGAGAGAACACCAGGTCCAGGCGGGTGATCTCCTCGGTGAGATTGGCCGTTGTGGCGGCTCCTCCCGTGCCCATGAACGCCGGCTGAACCGAGATCTCGACGCCGAGCGGCACGTAGCACAGCGTGTAGCCGCCGTCCAGCGCCGTCTGGCCCTCCATCTGCCCTTCCTCGCCGTCCTTCTCCCAACTGGCGACGACGGTGGCGCTGGGCAGCCCCATCTGCGTGTCCGGGTCGGAGACGAGTCCCCACAGCGCGCCGGTCATGTCCGGCGAGTCCGGACACACCTCGTTGAGTTCCTGGGCGATGGCGGCGGACCCGTGAAGGCCAGCGCCGACGCAACCCACCGCCATCCCCGAAGCGAATCTTCTCAGCGTCATCGTCTTTCCTCTCCCGCGGCAGCTCTGAATCCGTTGCGCACTGAATTGCGCCTCAATTGCTCGTGTACTTCGTGAGTCCGCCCCCGGCGGCGGCCCGCGAGTTCGGTCCCTCCGCAGCATAAACGTTCCCGTCCGCATCGACCGCAACACCCTCGCCGGCCTCGCCCTGCGGATCGTCGGATTCGTGCGGCGGGATGAAGGCCGTGACCCGGTCTTCCGACGCGTGGCCGATCCGAACGCCCGTCAGCCAGTCCGAGTGCTGGTTGGGGTTCGACTCCGAGTCGATCGCATACACGTTGTCCCCGGCGTCGATGAAGAGCCCGCTCACGCGGCCGTACTGGTAGTGGGTGTCGAGCAGGTTCCCTTCCTGGTCGAAGATCTGGACGCGGTGGTTACCGCGATCCCGCGACGAAGAGGCGGCCCTGCGAGTCGAACTCCAGCGCGTGCGGCGTCCGGAATTCGCCCGGGCCGTCGCCGACCACGCCCCACTCCATGATGTACTCGCCGTCGGACGAGAACTTGATGATGCGGCCGGTCGAGCCCTCGGGCGGGTTCGCGTTCTGCCCGCTGTGGCCGTCCGAAACGAAGATCGATCCGTCGGGCGCCGTGATCACGTCGCAGGGTTCGTTGAAGAAGGTGCCGGGCTCGCTGCTGCGGACGCCCGCCTGCCCCAGCGTCATGAGCACCTCGCCCCCGGGCGAGAACTTCACGACGGTGTGCCCCTTGTCCTCCGTTCCCTGGGAATCGGTGATCCACACGTTGCCGTCATCGTCCACGTGGATCCCGTGCGGAAGCACGAAGAGGTCCGCCCCGAAGCTGGCCAGGATCTCGCCCGTCTCACGGTGGAACTTGAAGACGGGGTCGACGATGTTCTCGGCGCATCCGCCCGCGAGCGCGATCCCGCCGCAGCGGTCGTACGCCCAGATGTGCCCGTCGGTGGGATCGATGTCGATGCCCGCCGTGGAGCCCCACTCGCGGCCATCCGGAAGCTGGGCCCAATCCTTGATCACGTTGGGCGTGGGGTTCGGGAGACCCGCCGCCGCCGGATCCATGACCTCGGCCGAATCCACCATCTCCTCCACCGCGGCATCCTCCGCCCCGCAGGCCGCGATGCCAAGGAACGCGGCCCCCAGTGCGGTGAGGTGCGCCAGTCCGGTTACGCGCAGGTTCTTCATGTTTCCTCCCAGCCGTTCAGTGTTGCGCAACCCGTACCCCGCCCCTGCGTCGCCCACATCCCGAAATGTGCCCCCGAACCGTCGATCTGGCCAGAGAATGGGCCGGGTCGCACTTTCGACCCGACGCACACGGAACGATCAACCCGGAGGCCGGCGCCGATGGCGAACTTCCCGAAGAGACGCGAGCTTCGTCGCGCGAAGCGAAATTCCTGTCGCAGGAGCCGTGTCTTGAACGCCCTTCTCGCCCTGGGGGTGGGGACGGTGGCCGCCTGCGCGCCGAACGACGGCATCCCGCGAACGGCCTCGGGACATCCCGACTTCAACGGCATCTGGGCCGCGCTCGGAAACGCGTACTGGGACATCGAGCCGCACATGGCGCGTCCCGCGCTCGCCATGCGGGAAGGCCCCGTCGTGCCCGTCCCCGCCGACGAGGTCGTCGCGCTGGGCGCCGTGGGGTCCGTGCCGTCGGGGCAGGGCATCGTAGTCGGCGGGAGCATCCCCTACCTGCCGGAAGCCCTGGAGCGGCGTGACGAGAACCGCAGGCGCTGGCTCGAGCGCGACCCCGAGATCCGCTGCTACCTGCCCGGCGTCCCGCGCGCGAACTACATGCACCTCCCGTTCCAGATCTTCCAGAGCGAGTCAAAATTCTTCATCGCCTACGAGTACGCCGGCGCCGTGCGCGACATCTATCTCGAGGATCCCGGTCCGCCACAGGTGGACTCCTGGATGGGCCAGTCGGTGGGGCGCTGGGAGGAGGACACCTTCGTCGTCACCGTGAACGGATTCAATGGCCAGACGTGGTTCGACCGGGCCGGGAACCACCACGGCTACCGGCTCACGGTCACGGAACGGTGGACGATGCTCGGGCCCGGCCATCTCCTGTACGAGGCCACGATGGAGGACCCCGAGACGTTCTCGGAGCCGTGGACGATCCGTCTGCCGCTCTACCGGAACGTGGATCCCGACGCGCGGCTGGGGCAGTTCAAGTGCGTCCCCTTCGTGGAGGAGTTGATGTACGGACACCTCCGGAAGACCCCGATCCGGTAGCCGGGGCCTGCCCGGACCGATGAGATTCGCGAATCGTCGACGGCGCCCGCGAGGATTTTCCGCCGTCCTGCTGCTCGGAGCCGGACTCGGGGGCGGATTCGGAGGTGTCTTTCTTGCGGCCTGCGGCGGGACCGGCGGCGTCCCCGCCGGAGACGGGGATGGGTGGATCGTCCCGCGGACTCCGGAGGGGCATCCCGACCTGCAGGGCGACTGGACGAACGGGACCATGACGCCGCTGGAGCGCCCCGAGGGCGAGGCGCTCGTGCTGACGGCGGAAGAGGTCGCGGTCCGCGAGGGCCGGCGCCGGGAGCACATCGACGAACGAAACGCGCCGAGCGACCCGGACCGCGAAGCCCCGCCGGTCGGAGGCGACGGGTCCACGGGCGCGGCCGGGGGCGTGGGCGGCTACAACTACTTCTGGATCGACGCGGGCGACCGGGTCGCCGTGTTCGGCGGCGAGCCCCGAAGCTCTCTCCTCACATACCCGCAAGACGGTCGCATCCCGGAACTCACCGCGGAGGGCCAGCGGCGGCGATTGCGGGCCTACGGGCGGCTGGCGGGCGAGTACGACAACCCCGAGAACCGTCCCATCGGCGAGCGCTGCATCCTCTCCTTCGGTTCCAACGCCGGCCCGCCGATGCTGCCGAACTACTTCTACAACAACAACTACACGATCGTGCAGACGCCCGATCACGTCATGATCCTGACCGAGATGGTGCACGATGTCCGCATCATCCGGCTGGGCGAGCCGAAGCCGGCCGCCGACGGGGTGCATCCATGGTTCGGCGATTCGTGGGGCCGGTGGGCGGGCGACACGCTGGTCGTGCGGACGACGAACCTGAACCCGGACCAGATGGCGGCATACGTCTACCTGTTCGGCCCCGGCTCCGGGAACATGACCGTGACCGAGCGCTTCACGCGCGCCGGCGAACACACGATCCACTACGAGTTCACCGTTGAGGACCCCGACACCTTCACCGACAACTGGGGCGGGGAAGTGCCCTTCACACGACTCGACGGCGAGTTGTACGAGTACGCGTGCCACGAGGGCAACTACGCCCTCTCCAACGTCCTCAGCGGCGCCCGCGCCCAGGAGCGCCAGACGGCTGGCGGATAGTTGGCGAATGTCGCGGATCGTGATTACTTTGTACCTACGGCGACGAACTACTCGAGCCGGCAACGGTGGCGGAGCGAAGCGGAATGGAAACGCGGCTCATTCAGATCGGAAACTCCCGCGGGATCCGAATCCCGAAAGCCCTGGTCGAAGCGGCCGGGCTCGATACGCCGCTGCGGCTGAAGGTTGTGGATTCGGGTCTGCTCATCGAACGCGCGGGCAACCCCAGGGATGGTTGGGCGGAGGCGGCGAAAGAGCTTCGCGACCGTGGTGAGAGCGGACTCCTGGATGACCCGTCGCCAACGGCCTTCGATGCTTCCGGCTGGGAGTGGGAGTGACGGAACCGCGACGCGGTGACGTGTATCTGGTTGCCCTCGACCCTACCCTCGGCTCGGAAATCAAGAAGACCCGCCCATGCGTCATCGTCTCTCCCGATGACCTGAATCCGACGCTCGGCACCTATCTCGTGGCGCCGATGACCACGGGCGGCCGTGCCTATGCCTTTCGTATCGCTTGCCGGTTCCGGAACAGAGACGGCTTCGTCGTGGCCGATCAGTTGCGCACCGTCGGCCGCGTCCGCCTGATCCGACGAATCGGCCGGTTATCTCACGACGCCATGACCGAGGCTCTCGACGTGCTTCAGCGCATGTTCGCCCCTTGAACCGGGCGCGGTCGCGCAAGATCGGGCGATCCTGTTATTCTGGATGGAATCGTGGAAGAGCCGGCGTCCCGGAGCCGGGTCGTGCACGTAAGAGACAGGGGTGAGATCGATGCGGAAGCTGCCTCTTTATCTCCTGGCGGGCGGGGTCGCGCTGGCGGCGGCCGCGCCGCTGATCGCGCACCACGCCTTCGGCGCCGAGTTCGACCGGAACGCCCCCATCCGGCTCCAGGGCGCCGTCGTGCGGCTCGAGTGGGTGAACCCCCACACGTGGATTCACCTCGAGGTCGAGACCGATGACGGATCGGAGGTCTGGATGGTCGAGGGCGGGACGCCCAACACGCTCCTGCGCCGCGGCCTGCAGCGGGACTGCCTCGCCCCCGGCACCGAACTCATCGTGGACGGCTACCAGGCCAAGGACCACTCGCTCAAGCGCGCCAACGGACGCGACGTCACATTCACCGACGGCAGCAAGTTCTTCATGGGCTCGTCCGGCGCCGGCGCACCTCCCGGCGGCGCGCCGAGGCCGAACGATCCCGCCTACGAAGGCAACCCCTGCCAGCCTCCACCGGGTTGGGAAGGCGAGGTCGTGGAGGTCACGAGCCACAGCATCCTCGAGGAGCGCGATTAGCGCACGGATCCCGTCCGCGGGCGAGGGTCGTAGGGACGCGATTCAGGCCGAGAAGCCGATCCAGCGCCCTGCCGCTGCGACCGTGAACCAGAGCCCCAGCGAGATCGCGGCGACGAGCCGTGTGCGCCAGTCCGCCCGTTCCGGGGCCGCGGCGACGATCCACTTCCGGCCTCCGAAGGTGAACGACAGCGCGACCGGCAGTGAGATCATCTTCACCCAGAAAGACGTGTTGTAGTAGCACTTCACCGCTTCCGAGAGAAACAGCGGGATTCCGGTGAGGAACATCAGCGCCACCCCGGCCACGAGCCACGGATGCGCGTGCCGGACGACGCTGGCGATCGGCTGCCGCGTGAGCCCCGTCCCCCACAGCCGGAGGTCCGCGAGGAGCAGTGCCCCGCCGAGGAGTCCCAGCCCCAGGAGGTGGATGGCCTCGATGATCGGGAACGCCCAGATCGACTCGCGCACGACCGTGCCGAGCCCCGTGTTTTCCAGTCGCTCGAAGAAGGGGAGCCACGCTTCCGGCGCGAACTGACGTCCGCCCATCAGTCGCCCGCCACGGCGCAGCCCGCCGCCCAGTTGACCCAGCCCGGCTGTCCGGGGATGTCACAGTCGAACCAGTTGTAGGCGATGAGCCGGCCCGCCACGATGATGAGCGCCCACGCCGCGAGCGAGACGGCGCCCGCCGCCCGCGCCCGCCCCGGGAGGACGGGGAGGCGTTCCCACTCGACGACGCGGCGGTGGATCCCCCGGTGGAAGAGGAAAGCGTTGAGTCCGGCCGCCACGAACAGCAACACTTTCAATCGAAAGAAGATGTTGTGGTAGTAGCGGACCGGGTTGGAGTAGAAGATGAGAGACCCCGTGACGACCATGACGGTGAATCCGATCCGCGTCCACGGGAGGAGCCGGCCCGTAATCTCGGAGACGGGCACGCGACGCATCGTCCAGCCCAGCAGCCGGAGGTCGTTCATCATCACGGTGCCGAAGAAGAGGGCCACGGCCAGGACGTGGGAGGATTCGATGAGCGGCCAGGCGAGCGTGGATTCCAGCAGAGCGACGCTCCAGGGGGTGCTCCCCAGCCACTCGAGGAATCGTTCCATGGGCCGGCGGGGCTAGCGCCCGCCTCCGCCGTGCGGGTCGCTTGGTCGGAGGGTCTCAATCGCGTACCGGGCATGGCAGTCGCGGCACGCGTAGTAGACCTCCGCGCCGGCGTCGAACACCGCGCCGGCGTTGCGGCGGTCCACCGCGTCCAGCGCCAGACGGCCCGTCTCGACCATCGTTCGCGAGTGGGCCATCCAGTCGTCGCGGTCGCGCGCCCGCCCGTCCATCATCAGCAGGTTGCCGGATTCGGCGAGGACGAAGGCGGCGTTGCGGAGCGACGTCCAGTCCTCCTCGGTCAGAGGCCGAAACTGATGCACGCCTTCTTCGTCGAGGACCTCTCCCACGCCGTCCCAGTAGGTCTCGGCGGCGGGTTCGAGCACGGAAATCATCAATTCCTGCACGTCCGCGACCGGGACCGGCCGCTCCGGCGCCTCCCCGGTACACCCGGCGGCGAACCAGAGGGCGAGGAGCGGCAGCTTGGAGTTCTTCATGGCCGGGGAACCTATTCGCCCCGCTGCGGCGCGCGCTACGAACCCGGCGAGCGCCCGATGTCCGTTTTACGTTCGGAATGGTTGCGATTCCCCCGCGCACGAACCTACGGTGCGCCACACGGGCCGTTCCCTCATTCCCGGAAGGTGGTTCATGCGTACACGTTCATACGCCCTCGCGGCCGTCGCGCTTTCGCTCGGAATCCTCGCACCGGTGCTCGAGGCGCAGGAGCCCGGCGGCGAAGCGGAGGATCCGGTCGCGACTCTCGTCGGCCGGCTGACGCTCGGCGACTACAAGACGACGCTCAAGGGCTTGACGCAGTTCGGCGACCGGCGCCAGGGAACGCAGCGCAACCGGGACGCCGTCGACTGGATCGAAGCGCAACTGCAGGCGTTCGGCTGCACGAACACGGAGCGGGTTTTCTACACCTACCCGCCCCCGCCCCCGCCCGATGCGGCCCCCCGCGGCGCCCTGCCCCGCAGCGGCGCCCGCCAGCGTCCGCCGCCGAACGCGGGAGATCTGACCACACCGACCGGGGGTCGCGTGGGGCGGCGCGGTCCGAGTTCGGGCGGGAGCACGATCTTCGGCTATCGCGGCCGGACGGGGGTCAATCGCGACCTCATGGCCCAGCCCGATGAGCGCATCCGCGAACTCAACCGCGAGGAGCCCGTCGACGGCGACCGGTCCCAGGTCTACTGCACGAAGGTGGGCACGACGCGCCCGGACGAGATGTACATCATCGGCGCCCACATGGATGGCCACGGCGTGAACGAAGCAGTGAACGACGACGGCTCCGGCACCGCCCTCGTCATGGAACTCGCCCGCATCTTCGGCGCGCCCGACGTCCAGACCGAGCGCTCGATCCGCTTCGTCCTGTGGAACAACGAAGAGACGGGCCTCAACGGGGCCCGCGCCTACATCGCCCAGCGCCAGGGAATGCAGGGAGTCGAGGACCCGCCCGGCTCCGGCCAATACCCCGAGCCGCGATGGCTCGGGATGATCCAGCACGACATGATGCTGTGGGACCACGGCGCGCCGGGTCCCGATGGCCTCGTGAGCCGGGATCAACGGCCCGAGGCGGACGTGAACATCGAGTTCCAGTCCAACTCCGAGCGGGCGGGCGACTCGATGAGGCTCGCGTTTTTCTTCAAGGCCGCGAACGAAGACTACGCGACCGACTATCCGGCCGCGGTCGGTCCCCACATGACGAACACGGATTCCACGCCGTTCATGGACATCGTGCCGGCGATCAGCCTGCGCGAGAACGAGCGGGGCGCGCAGGTCGGCGCGGGGTGGGACCCGAACTGGCACCAGCCGACGGACGTGTGGACGACCTACACCGACGACGACTTCCGGCTCGGCCTCAACGCCGCGCAGACGACCCTGGCCGCGATCGCCCAACTGACCGGCGCCGCCATCGACAACTGACCGGCCCCGTCGCTACTTCCGGTAAGCTCTCGTGATCCGCACCGGGGGCGTGAGTTGTTGCGCCTCGTAGGGCGCCCGGTGGATCGCGAGCGCGACGTCCATGCCGTCCGCCACGCGCCCGAAGGCCGCGAATCCCTGGCCGTCGGGGTTCCGCATGCCGCCGAAGTCGAGCGACGGCTGGTCGCCGATGCAGATGAAGAAGCTCTGGGTTGCGGTGTCGGGGCCGCCGCGCGCCATCGAAACCGTCCCGTCCTCGTGCGGGATCCCCGTCTCGGAGGTGCGTTCCAGCGGGATGGGAGGGAAGGACTCGACCTCCGAATCCGGATTCCGCCCGCCCTGGACGACCGCGATCCGGATGGAGTCGCTGGGCTGATTGTCCGCGTGCACGGTCCGGAAGAACGTGCCGCCGTCGTAGAACCCGCCGTCGACATAGCGGAGGAAGTTGGCTGCGGTGACGGGAGCCCGATCGACGTCGACTTCGAGTTCGAACGTCCCCATCTCCGTCTCGATGATGACGCGCACAGGGTCTTCGGCCACGGACGCCGTGGACCGTAAGCCGGCAGCCGCGAGACTCAGCGGGACGAAGACCGCGGCCATCAGATATCGAGTTCGCACGCTTGACCCTCCTTTTGCTGATCCGATCGGCACAACCTTACGTTTTCAGGCCAGCCTCGGGCGACCCTGCCCTCGAACCGACTTCGCAGGCGTGTATCCAGCATGGGTGAAGAGAGATGAGTGAAGAAAAGAGAGAACCCGGCCCCGCGTCACGCGCCGACCGCAACCGCCGGAGCTTCGTCAAGTCGGTGGCCGCCGGCTCCGTGCTCGCCGCGGGTGCGCCCTCGCTCCTGGCCGGAGCCGAATCCGGCCGCCGGGGCGGTGCCGCCGTCCGCCACGCACTCCCGCGACGACCGGAACCCCGTCGGGCGGCGTCTTCCGACAACATCGGCTTGGCCGTGATCGGCGCGGGCGGGATGGGCATGGCGGACGTCCAGACCGCGCTCCGCATCCCGGGCGTGAACCTGGCGGCTGCCTGCGATGTGTTCGACGGACGCCTCGAGGCCGCCCGCGAGCGCCACGGGGACATCTTCACGACCCGCGACTACCGCGAACTTCTCGTCCGTGACGATGTGGACGCGGTCATCGTCGGGACCCCCGACCACTGGCATCAGCCCATCTCCGTCGACGCGCTGCGCGCCGGGAAGGCCGTCTACTGCGAGAAGCCGATGGTCCACCGGATCGAGGAGGGGCACGACCTGATCCGGGCCGAGCGGGAGTCCGGGTCGGTCTTCCAGGTCGGAAGCCAGGGGATGAGTTCGCTCGGCAACGAGAAGGCGAAGGAGCTGTACGAGGAAGGGGCGATCGGGGAACTCAACTACGCCGAGGGCTTCTGGGCCCGCAACGACCCCATCGGGGCGTGGCAGTATCCGATTCCGGCGGAGGCCTCCGAGGAGACCGTCGACTGGAAGGGCTTTCTCGGCCCCGCCCCCGACCGGCCGTACGACCCGCTGCGGATCTTCCGCTGGCGCAACTATCGCGACTACGGGACTGGCGTGGCCGGCGATCTCTTCGTCCACCTCTTCTCCAGCCTCCATTTCGTCGTGAGTTCGCGGGGGCCCACGCGCATCCAGGCCGCGGGAGGGCTCCGCTACTGGAAGGACGGGCGCGAGGTGCCGGATGTGCTGCTCGGTGTGTTCGATTATCCGGAGACGGAGACGCACCCGGGCTTCAATCTCTCTTTGCGCGTTAACTTCGTGGACGGGACCTCGGGCAGCACCTTCTTGAGGCTGGTCGGAAGCGAGGGCGCGATGGACGTGACGTGGACCGAGGTCAGCCTGCGCAAGAACGTCGCCGTGGACCCGATGGACGCCTTCTCCCAGGAGAAGATGGCGGAAGCCGCGTCGTCGGCGGACGGGCTCCCGCCGAGGGTTCGGATGCTGCCCCCGGCCGAAGCGCGGTACGAGGTGGAGCGCGGGTATCGCGGGGCCCATGTCGATCACTTCCACAACTTCTTCCAGGCGGTGAGGGGCGGCCCGCCCGTGCGGGAGGACGCGACCTTCGGGCTCCGCGCGGCCGCTCCGGCGCTCGCCTGCAACCTCTCCTACTTCGAGGACCGCATCGTGCGCTGGGATCCCGACGCCATGAGGCTCGTCTGATGCGCGTCCCGCGACGGCTCCGGCTCCGCATGCGGCTCCCCCTCCGTCTGCAATTCCTGCCCGCGCTCGCGGCGGGGTTCGCCCTCGGCTGCGCCCCGGTCCCCGAGACTCCGCCGGATATGGGGGAGACGGACGCGGCCGAGACGCCGCCCAACACGCTGACGGAAGCCGAGCGCGAGGCTGGCTGGCGCCTCCTCTTCGACGGGGAGACGACGGCGGGCTGGCGCGGCTACAACCGGGCGGCTTTCCCCGACACCGGCTGGGCGGTGATCGATGGCGCCCTGGTCGTGGGCGCGACCGCCACCGACCCCGACGTGGCCATCGGCGGGGACATCGTGACGACCGAGACCTTCTCCGATTTCGATCTCAAGTTCGAGTTCATGCTCTCCGAGGTCGCGAACAGCGGCGTCCTCTACCGCGTGATCGAAGAGGAGGGCGCCGCGATCTGGTTCAACGCGCCCGAGTACCAGGTGCTCGACGACACGGCGTACATCGAGATGGGCACGATGGACATGCGCACGCACCTGACCGGGGACAACTACGACCTCCACGCCTCGGGCGAGAAGACGCTGAGGGGGCCCGGCGAGTGGAACGAGGGCCGGATCCGGATCCAGAACAACCTCGTCGAGCACTGGCTGAACGGGACGAAGACGGTCGAGTACGAACTCGGCTCTCCCGAGTGGGAGGCGCTTGTCGCGGCGAGCAAGTTTGCTCCGTATCCCCGGTATGGGCGGGCCGAGTCCGGACCGGTCGGCCTCCAGGACCACGGGCGGAACGTCTGGTACCGCAGCATCAAGATCCTTCCTCTGGAACCCGTCTCGCTCTTCAACGGCGAGAACCTCGACGGCTGGCGCGTGCACGGGACCGAGCGCTGGTACGTGGAGGAGGGGGAAGAGGGCGGGCAAGTCGTGTGCGAGAGCGGCCCTGATGCGGAGTACGGTTATCTCGTCACCGAGGAGACGTATCGCGACTTCGACCTGACCGTCGACTTCAAGCAGGAGGCGGACGGAAACAGCGGCGTCTTCCTGCGTTCCAGCGTGGAGGGGACGACCGTCAGCGGCTGGCAGGCCGAGGTCGCGCCGCCGGGCCTGTTCACCGGCGGCATCTACGAGTCGTACGGCCGCGGCTGGCTCGTGCGGCCCGACCCGGAACTCGACGGCGCGCTCCGCATGGGCGAGTGGAACACGATGCGGATCCGCGCGGACGGCGACCGGGTCGCGACCTGGCTCAACGGCACGAGGATGGTGGACTTCGAGGACGAGGCGATCGGCGCGGCCGAGGGTTCGATCGCGCTCCAGATTCACGACGGCGGCGGCATCCGGGTCCGCTGGCGCAACCTGCGCATCGTGGATCTGGCGTCCTTCGTCGACTCAACTCGGGCGATGGATTCATGAGATTTCGTTACGGTGTGTGGGTCGCGCTGCTGGCGGCTTGCGGCGGCGAAACCGGGATCGGGTCCGCGCCGCCGCCGAGCGGAGACCGTCCGCTCGAAGCCGACTTCGTGGACGTGTACCGGATCGGCGGGATCGCGGCGGAGGGTTGGGACGCGTTCACGGAGATCGCGGACCTGGATTTCGACGGGGCCGGCCGGCTCTACATCCGCGACGAAACCGGGTCCTCCACCCGAATCGTGGTCGTGGACGGAGTGGGCGATCCGGTGGCCGAGTTCGGGCGCATGGGCGACGGCCCGGGCGAGCTTCGCAATGTGACGCACATGATGGCCCGGCCCGAGGGAGGGGTCGTGATCGTCGACGCCGGCCACCGCGCCTATCTGCTGTTCGGCCCGGATGGATCGTTCGAGCGCGCGATCCGCTTCGAGACCCAGGGCGCTTCCGAGACCGCTCCCCCGGAGACCGTGCGCTCCGCTCGGGAGGGGGAAGCGCTGTTTCTGACCCGAGGCCCGGCCGCGCGCTTCGGCAGCGGGGAAATGTCCGTCGAGACGGGTGACCGCACCATCTACCGCATGACGCTCGCCGGGGTGGAAGAGGCCGCCGCGGCGCCGTTCGCGGAAGGCTGGGAGGCGCGCCCGGCGCGGGAGGTCAGAATGGAGACTGCGGATCTATCGGACATGTTCGGCGCCCTTGTCGACGAGTTCACGCACTTCGTGCCCGGCCTCGTGTTCGATGTTCTCCCCGGCGGTGGAGTGGCGTACTCGGATTCCTCTGCCTACGCAGTCAAGATCCAGCCGGCCTCCGGCGCTCCGGCGCGCGTCGTGGGCCGCCCCCTCCGCCCCGAGCCCGTCACGGAGCCGCTGCGCGAGCGCGTCCGGGATCGAGTGCTGGAAGGTCTGGAAGCATCGGCTACGGGAGAGGTCAACGGCCAGTCGCCGGGCGATCTTCCGCCGGCCGCCCGCGCGCAGCTGGCGGCCATGATGGAGGAGATGCTGACGGGTATGCGCGACGCCGTGGCGAATGCGGGTTTCATGGCGGAAGTGCCCATCGTGCGGGACCTCCGGACGACCTGGGAAGGGGCGATCTGGGTCCAACGCTGGGGGAGCGATCCCCTGGCGCAGATCGATGCGCAGACCGCTGGCGCGGGCGAAGACCCGGAGGGGGAGGAGGCGGCCGGCTGGATCGATGTCCTCTCGCCCGGGGGCGAGTATGTAGGCACGCTGTCGCTGGAGGAGACGCCCATGCCCGACGCGTTCGGGCCGGGCGGCCTCGCCGCCTTCGTCGAGATGGACGAATTCGATGTCCCGACGATCATCCTGAAGCGGCTGCCGGAGACTATCCGCCTGGAACTGGGGTCGCGGGCTCCGGGCGATGCGGGCGGCGGGCGTTAGCGGGGCGTTTGACCCGGCCTTCGCCCGTCGCGTACCCTTTTGCGAGAGAGCCCTCCCGCAAGGAGCCATGTGATGCCGCACACGACGCGGGCCTTGTCTATCGTTCGGAGACCGTCCGTCCTGCCGGCCCTCGTGCTGCTCTCCGCCGGCGGCTTGGCGGCGCAGAACGGTGGGCCGGCCGCGACGGCGCGTCACGTCGCAACGGATGAGCGGGGCGCCGAGGCGGCCGATGTGACGTTCAGCCGGGACATCGCGCCGATCCTGCAGCGGGCCTGCGTCCGCTGCCACCGCGACAACGGCGTCGCCCCGATGCCGCTCGTCGCGCACGAAGACGTCCAGCCCTACGCGAGCATGATTGCCCGCCGGACCCAGATTCGGGACCGGGCCGGCGCCATGCCGCCGTGGTACGTCGAGAAAGACATCGGGATCCAGCATTTCAAGGACGACATGTCGCTCGACGAACGGGAGATCGAGGCGCTCGACGCGTGGCGACGCGCCGGCGCCCCCGAGGGCGACCCCGCCGACCTGCCTCCGCCGCTCGAGTTCAACGACGACGTGATGTGGGCCGCGGGCGAGCCGGACCTCATCGTCCGCCTGCCCGAGGTGGTCGTGAAGGGCGACGCTCCAGACTGGTGGGGGGACATCGAGAGCGTGCCCACGGGTCTCACCGAGGACCGCTACGTGAAGTCCGTCGAGATCCGCGAGGTGAACGACGTGCCCCAGCGCAGGGACGGGGAACACGGCGGGCGTCACACGGTGGGCGGACGTTTCGTCGTCCACCACATGATTTGGAGCACGCGCGTGCTCGAGGGCCAGGAGACGGGTCCCGGCTCGCGGCGCGCCTCCAGCGACACCGGCTGGCCGGTGCACGAAGTCGGCCGCGAACCCGACCTCTTCGACGACGACGCGGGCCGCCTGCTCAGAGCGGGCTCCTCGGTGGTGTCGAACTCCGTCCACCTCCACTCCAACGGCCGCGACACGCGCGCCCACCTCGAGATCGGCTTCCGCTTCCATCCGGAGGACTACGAGCCGAAATACCGGCGGACCATCCTCGGCCTCGGCAACGGAAGCGACATCGACATCCGCCCGGGCGTGGCGGGGCAGGAACTTCACGCCTACAAGGTGCTGAACCAGCACACCAAGATCGTCACCTTCGAGCCGCACCTGCACGCGCCCGGCATGCGCATGTGCCTCGAGGCGATCTGGGGCTTCAACGTCGAGACGCTGAACTGCGTCGGCTACGATCACAACTGGGTCCGGGGCTACACTTACGCGCAGGACCACCAGCCGCTCCTCCCGAAGGGGACGGTCCTTCACATCATCGGTTACATGGACACCTCCGAGGCGAACCGGAACGTCCCGGACACCCGCAACTGGCAGGGTTCGGGGAACCGTTCCGTCGCGAACATGTTCATCGATCTCGGCATGCGCGTGGAGATGACGGATGAACAGTTCGTGGAGGAGATGGCGATGCGCCGGCACCGGCTCGCGCTCGGCCCCAACGACCATGTCGTCGGATGCCCCCTATGCATGGTCATCCCCGCGAACGGCGACATGAGCTACTTCGCGGGCGCCGAGTGGACGCAGCCTGACACCGCTGCCGAGGCCGAGTCCTCCGGCGCCGGCGAATCGGGGTCCGGTGACGGCCGCGACCCCGGCGGCGACCGCCGGGAACGGTAATCGTGGCCGAACCGGGCTCCATGCCCCGGGCCGCGCGGCCCGGGGCGCCGGCCGCGCCGCTTCTGGCGCTGGTCCTCGCCGTGTCCGCGCTTCCCGCGGACTCCGCCGCCCAGACCTACGCGCGGGGTCAGAACGTGGCCCCGGCGTTCGAGGGATGGGAACAGAACGGGGACGGGTCGTTCAACTTCCTGTTCGGGTACATGAACCGGAACTGGATCGAGGAGCTGGACGTCCCCGTGGGCGAGCACAACATGTTCTCGCCGGGTCCCTCCGACCGGGGGCAGCCGACCCGCTTCCTCCCGCGCCGCAACCGCTTCGTGTTCAAGGTTCGCGTGCCCGCCGACTGGGGCGACCGGGAACTCGTGTGGACGCTGACGAGCCACGGGGTCACCGAGCACGCCTACGCATCGCTGCGTCCCGACTACATCGTGGACAACACGGTGATCATGTCGGAGACCGGCGCGCTCGGCGCGGGTTCGAGCAACGCCGAGATGCGGGCCAACGAGCCGCCGAAGATCACGCTCGAGGGTGAGCGCAGGCGGGAAACGATCGTCGGCCAGCCGGTGACGGTGAGCGTCATCGTGGAGGACGACAGCCTGCTGCGAGCGTTCCGCCAGGGGCCGCCCGATCCGCCGGAGACGGCGGAGGACTCCGCTCGGGTCGACTCGATCGCGAACGCCTTCCCCAGCTTCAGCGGCCGCCAACTCCGGCCCCCGTCGCGAGTGACGGTGCAGAAGGTGAACGGCCTGTTCATGTCGTGGTTCGTCTATCGCGGCGAGGGGGAAGTGAGGTTCGATCCGCCGCAGGTGAAGGTGTGGGAGGACACGCGCACGGGCGCGAACTCGCCGTGGGCGCCGCTCTGGCGCCCCCCGGACCTGCCGGAAGATGGCCGCTGGACCGTGACGGTGATCTTCTCCCGGCCCGGCACCTACATCCTCCGCGGCCGCGCCGACGACGGCGGACTGTTCTCCGACGAGGAAATCACCGTGGTGGTCCGCCCCGCCGCCAGCTGAATCTGCCGGACGGAAGCAAGCTGGGCGGAGCCGGGGCCGGGTCTTCCCGCCGCGGCTCTCCACCGCTTCCGCGAGGACCTTGATGCGCACGGAAGAATCCGTTCCCGATGGGAGGGAACCCATTCCCCGACGGGGGGTATCGGTGTGATCGATGGATTCCGGTCTTGCGACGAATTGATCCGGGTCGGAAACCACCATAACCAAAGGAGTGTGCCTCGATGATCAGCCTGCGAAGGACTCTTCAAGCCCTCCTCCTCGCCGCCTGCATGGCGGCCACCGGTATCGCGAGCAATGCGTCTGCGGCGATTAGCGGCGATTGCGACGACGACTGCCCTTGGGATAGCAGCGGCTATCTGTCCAGTTGTAACGAGGACGATGTCGGCGGGATCTGGTGCGACTATTCGGACGGTCACTACTACTATAGTCTCGGAGGTAGTTGCTGAACCGAGGCGAACCGGTCGGTTCGGTGACGATGCGCCCCTTGGGTCTCGTGCATCGTCCACGGCAGCATGTGCGGCGCGGCTTGGCGTTCGCCCAGTCTGATCGATCCCTCTCCGTTGCGGGCATCTGCGTGCTCCTGTCCTCGTGCTCTAGTGCGGAGCCGGAGCCGCTGGGGCGTGCGGTGACGCTTGAGCGCGTTCGAACGGTCGTGCGCCAGGACGCGACTGCGGAGACTGCCTGGCTCAGTCGACCCTCGGGATTGCACTATGACGCCGGCGGTGATCGGCTCTTCGCTTTGGACCGCGATGACCAGCGCGTGCTTGAATTCACTACCTCCGGGGAGTTCGTTGGCGCTTTCGGTCGGCACGGCGAGGGTCCGGGCGAATTACGCAATATCAGGGCGGTTGGGATCGCGGCCGGCAATGTCGTTGTGCTGGACCAGGGGAACAGTAAACTTCTCGTCTTCGACCGCAAGACGCGCGAACCGATGACCGAAGTTCGGCTTACGGGACGTGTTCCGATCAACATGGCGACGATCGGCGACACGCTCGTCGCCGTGATTCCCGGCCCCGGCGGAAACCTGTTCGAGCTGTTTTCTTCGGCCGGCCTCAGCTTGGGCGCGTTCGGCGATGGCGGCTTTCTTGGCGGGTATCCGGGCTATCTCATCGCGGACATTGGGAGCGGTCTGATTGTCGTCGTCAGGCCTGAGCTCCCCGAAGGTCGGATCTATCGGTTGGATGGATCACCGGTTGAGATCTTCGTGTTCTCGGAGTTGAGTCATGTGCTGGCGGAATGGCGCGACACCTTCGCCGAAAACGTCCGGCGCCGAATGGGTGCGCTTGCCTCGGCCGACGCCGGACGCATCTCTGCGGGGAAGCGGTACGTGACAAGCCTTGGTGCGGCAGGAGATGGTTTGTTCTTCGTCGTGGCCGTGCCGGAGAACCTTGACGTTACTCCCAAGGAGATGTGGATTCTCGACAATAGAGGCCGAGTCAAGCAGCGATACGCGTTCGACCGGCCGTGGGTCGGTGGCCTGACCGCCTCGTTTCCGCGCATTTTCGCGGCAGGGCAGGAAGACGAATACGGGATCCACGAATACCGGATCCCCTGACTTCTTGTGGCGGAGCTTGCGCGGCGCGTACTGGCCTCGCGCCGCCGCTACTTCGAGCGCTGCCCGTACTCCACGGCTTCGAGCGCCTGGAACACGTGGACGGCCGCGCAGACGATGAAGCACATGAGGTCGAGCGGCTCGCCGTCCGCAAGCCAGTGGGTTCCCGTGTAGGCGGCCATGGCGGCGTTGGCCAGCGAGACGCCCGTCGCGCGGACTCGACTCTGCAGGAGTTGACCGAGACCGGGGATGAGAAGGCTCGCGAACCCCGCGGCGTGCGGCGTCAGCTTCATGTGGCTGCGGCTCGCTTGCGCCAGTAGCGGGCGAGGCCCCACCACGAGTCGCCCGCGCCGAACGCGTTGACGTAGGTGTCCACCGGCTCCGCCGGCATGCGCCCGCGCAGGTCTTCCTCCACCCACGCCGCGAACGTCCCGGCCCGCGCCGGGTCGGCCGGCGTATCCGGGTTCGTCGGGTCCTCGTCCCCCAGCGACTCGCGCACCGTGCGGGCCCAGCGGGCGAGTTCGTCGCGGAGCTCCGCGAAATGGGCGGCCGGGTCCTCGACCGCCCCGAAGTGGGTCGGGATGATGCGGTCGGGATCCCACTCCATGACCCGCGCCATGCTCGCGTTCCAGGCTTCGACATCGATGTCGGGCACCGGCGTGACCGGGATCACGCCCCCGGGCGGGATGCGGATGCCGCCCACATCGCCCACCCACGCCGTCCCCCCGTCCTCCTCGCAGTAGGCGACGTGGTGCTTCGCATGGCCGGGCGCGTAGGCGACGCGAAGCATGCGGTCGCCGAGCCGCACCGTGTCCCCTTCGTCCACTGCGGTGACGGACTCCGCGGGAACCGGAAGGAACTCTCCCCACAGCGTCTCCATCCGGTCGCCGTAAATGCGGCCGGCGGAGGCGAGAAGACGCTCGGGCCGGATCATGTGAATCGCCCCCACGGGGTGGACGTAAACCCGCGCTTCGGGCACCCGGCTCACGATCGTCCCGGCGGCTGTGGCGTGATCGAGGTGGATGTGCGTGAGCAGGACGGCGCGGACGTCGGCGAGGCCGAATCCGGCTTCCCCGAGCCCGGCCTCCAGCGCCGCGAGACAGGTCGTGGGCCCGGGGTCGACGAGCGCGACGCCCTCGCCGGTCTCCAGAACTCCGGTGCCGATGGCGAGGTCGAAGCCCTGGAACTTCAGGTCGACGATCGAGGTCCGTCGATCAAGAGTGTGAAGCGTCATCTATTCTCCCTGGGGGCGGGGAGGGGCGCAGTTCGATCCAGAGCCCGCCGGCGCTGCCGAGCACGATGTTGTCGGAGACGGACTCGGGTCCGCCGCGTACGGTGAGCGACACGACCGGCGCCGAGCCGGGGTCGGCCATCCAGAGGCGTGCGTCGACGACGTACACGGTCCCGCCCCGGATGCCGACGGCGCGGCCATACAGGTGCTCGGGGTGCCGCGACGGGCCGCAGTCGCGGGCCCCGAAGGCGAGCAGGAACCGCGTGAGGCGCTCCGGATCCTCCACCATGATCCAGACCGCCTGCAGACCCCGGGCTCCGTTCGCGTGCCCGGGCGCCCCGGGCAGGTTCGGCGGCTCTCGTGCACCCGGATCGGAGTCGACGAGGAACACCGGATGCAGCGGATGGTCCGGCGGGAAGGACGCCGTTCGACCCGCGCCGGAACCGGCGGCCGCGAGATCCGGTTCGACGTCCCGGGCAACGGCGACGAGTTCATCCAGGCCGGTCGCAGCGGCCCCAGCGGCCCCAGCGGCCCCAGCGGCCACGCCGGCCCCATCCGCCCCGGAGAGAGCCAGGTACGCTCCACCCCCGCCGTCGGCGATCAGGTCGGCATAGCGCCGCACCTCGGTGATACCGGAGGCGTCCGGATCGGCCGAGCCCCCGACGGTCCTGAGCTCGAGCCGGGTCCCGTCGCCGAACCCGATCTCCGCCGTCTCCATTCCGTTCGCATCGCCTCGCCCGTCCTGGACGTGGAAGCCGAACTCGTCAGTGAGCCGGCTCGCCAGGGCCTCGAGGCCGCCGACGGCGACGGGTACGTGGTCGAGGCGCAGCGAGGAGCCCGGCGCCACGCACGCCGCCGGCGTGCCCTGGGCGAGGGCGTCCGCAGCCGTGCCGAGCAGTGCACAGGCGACGATCGCGATCATGCGTCGCTGGTATGTCATGCGGACAAGATGTCGCCGGGACGGCGAGGTCGATAGTTTGCCCGCCATGAAACGACCTGGACCCGACGAACACGCCGACGACTACTCCACCTACATCGACCGGGTGCCGACGGACCGACCCTTGGCGGATGTCCTCGGCGAAGCGCCCGACGCGCTGGAGGCGCTTCTCTCCGGCCTCCCCGGAGAACGCGAGACGTTCGCATACGAGCCGGGCAAGTGGACGTGCCGCGAAGTCCTGGGCCATGTCATCGACACCGAGCGGCTCTTCTCCTACCGCGCGCTCCACATCGCCCGCGCGGATTCAGCGGAGCTGCCGGGAATGGATCAGGATGAATGGGCGGCGGCCTCCAACGCGGCCGGTCGCCCCATCGCGGAACTGCTGCGGGAATTCCGGGGACTGCGCGCCGCGAACGCGGCCTTCTTCGCCTCGCTCGACGAAGACGCGCTCTCGCGCCGCGGCGTCGCGAGCGGCAGCGAGTGCACGGTGCGTGCGATCATCCACATTATCGCCGGCCACGAACTTCACCACCGGGACGTGCTCAGGGAACGATACCTGCCCGCCCCTCCCGCCAACTGAGGAGATCGAGATGACCGAGATCGCGCTCTTCTACCAGCGCCCGGGCTGAACGAGTTGCAAACGCACCCGTGCGGTGTTCGACGAGACCGGCGCGACGATCGCGGAGGAACGATCCGCCACGAAGGCTCCGCTGACGGATGACGACGTGCGGGCGCTCCTGGCGACCGCCGAGCGGGTGGTCGTCGCCAGAGGGAGGAGCCGGCGCGATCTGAGTCCCGGGGAAACCGAACTCGACGCGCTGAAGGGGCCCACGGGGAAGTACCGCGCGCCGATCGTGCTGGCGGGAGCCACGCTTCTGGTCGGCTTCAGCGCCGAGGCGCTCGCCGAACTCTGAAGCCGAAGTCGCCGCGGATCGTGTGGCCGTCCTGCGCCATGGCTCGCCACATGACCTCGTAGTCGCCGTCCGCGAGCCCCTCGCCCACGTCCAGCACGACGACGCTTGGGTCGTCCTCTTTCGCGGTCGCCGGTTCCAGGTCGAGGGGTTCGCCTCCCTTCGGCAGGAGCCGGACCGACGTCCCGGCCATCTGCGGGGCCTGCGTGAACCACAGCGTGACCGTCTCGGGGCTGGCCGCCACCGTCTCATCCTTCTTCGGAGACGACTCCTTGAGAGCGAGGTGAGCGCAGACGTAGATGCCCGCCGTCGCCAGCACGGCGGTCGCTACGACGACGGCCCGGTTTCGGATCCACCTGGTCATTGAACTGCCCATCGAACTTCGCCCCGGTCCTGGTGCGGTCCTGTGTCGATCCGGGGTCGGACGATGGCGCATCCATCGCCCGCCCACCGAATGCACCTTCCAAATGCTATCCGTTTAGCTGTGCGCGGCAACCGCCCCGGGCCGGAAAGGGTTGCCAGCTTGACTCGCCATGCCACCTGACTCAGCTTGATGCCCTGATCCGGAGTGCCCCGCGACGGCATTCCAAATACTCTGGCGGCATAGCCGTGAAGCCGATTTCTCCTCGAAAGCCTAAGGATCTTCGCCAGCGCGGTGTGCTGGCCATCGTCCTCCTTCAGGCCGTGGCGTTCGCCGTCCTGCCGGCGGCGGATGCGGTGCTTGAAGCCGGCGCATCGAGCACCGTCGCGCACTTCGAAGGGGAACACAGCGAGCACTGCGACAGCGGGCACAGCCACCTGCTGTGCCAGTTGTCTCGCACGGTGTCACTGGGGTTCCCCCCCCTGATACCGATCGATCTGCCGCTGGCATTCGAAGCCAGCCCCGACACTCCGGCCGCGTCCGCCTGGCATCGCCGCCCGATTCCGTCCGGCGGGAGCGGTCCCAGGGCCCCTCCTCGAGCCTGACCCGCTGCCGGGCAAGATCCGCCCCGGAAGCCCCCGACCGCCCCATGGGCGGCGGATCGCAAGTCTCCCGAAACACACGTTACCGACTGAAGCATTTCAGCGAGACACGCCGCGCTTCTCCAGCAGGAGCGGTCATCGGCGGGTCTCGAAAGGCTGTGCATGGCGATAAGGCGTCTGGCCGGTCTCATCCCGGCCGTCCTGGCAATGGCTCTTGGAGCCGTCGGTTTGTCCGCGCAGGTTGAGCACGCGGGCGAGATCGAGGGTGTCGTGCGCGATGTCGATTCCAAAGAGCCTCTCGCCGGCGCCCTGGTCTCCGTCGCGGCGCCGGGTGTGAGGGCGGTCTCGCATGGCGATGGCACGTTTCACATTCCGGTGCCGGGTTTGCGCGTGTACACGGTGCGGGTGGAACGCCTGGGCTACCGCACGGTCTCGCTGGAAGTGGATGCGTCGAGGGGCGAGATCGTGGACGTGGAGATGGAAGCCAATCCCATCTCCCTGCCGGATCTCGTGGTCACCGGGTCGGTTGTGGCGCGCGCGGTCAACGAAGTGTTGCGCCCAACCAGCGTATTCGCGGGAGAAGACCTGCAACGCCGCCTGACCGGAACTCTGGCCGAAACGCTGTCCTCCGAGCCCGGCCTCGCGGTGACCAGCATGGGACCGGGCTCGGCGCACCCGGTGATCCGGGGCCTGAGCGGAGACCGCATCCTGATGCTCGAGGACGGGGAACGGGTCGGGGACGAGTTTGCGAGCGGCCCGGACCACGCGACCGCGCTCGACGCATCGTCGGCGCGCCGCGTCGAGGTCATCCGCGGACCGGGCGCGATCCTCTACGGCAGCAACGCGCTGGGGGGCGTCATCAACGTCGTCCGCGATGACGTACCCTCATCCGTGCCGCACCATCTTACGGGCGCGTTCACCCTTCAGGGAGAGAGCGTCAGCAACGCAGCCGGCGGAAGCCTCAATCTCACGGTTGGCCTCACGGACCACATTCCCGTGCGGCTGGAACTCTCGCGTCGCGGGAGCGGCGACCTGAAGACCCCGGTCGGACTCCTGGAGAATACGAATACCGATACGCGGGAGATTTCCGGCGGAACCTCGTGGGTGGACGACTGGGGCCATGCCGGCGCGACCTTCCGGTACTACGGCAACGACTACGGCATCCCCGGAGGATTCGTCGGAGGTCACGAGGCCGGGGTTCGCGTCGAGATGGAGCGGACCGCGACCAGACTGCGCAGCGTGCTGCGGCCACGAACGGTCTTCGAGAGCATCGAGATCGACGCGGGACACACCTGGTACGAGCACAGAGAGATCGAGCCTCCCGACATTCCGGGAACGCTCTTCGAGCGCCGGACGGCGAGCGGCGAGATCCTGGCCCGCCACGGCGGCTGGGGCCCCTTCTCCTCGGGAGCGGTGGGGACGCGGGGTTCCCGGGAAGACCTCGGATTCGGGGGCGCGCTCTTCACTCCGAACTCCACGCACACGTCCTTTGCCGTATTCGCGCTGGAAGAGGTCGACCTGAATCCGATACGCCTGGAAGCGGGCCTTCGCTACGACTGGGCACAGGTGCGGCCCGACCGCGAGGACCCCTCGTCCGATATCGGCCACATCCGGGCGAGGTCGTTTCGCGCGGCGTCGGGCTCCCTGGGGGCCTTGGCACAGCTGACGCGGAACTTCACGGTGGGCGCTACCATCGCCCGGGCCTTCCGCACCCCCAGCGTCAACGAGCTGTTCTCGGAGGGTCCCCATCTGGCAGCCTATGCCTTCGAGGTGGGGAACCCGTCGCTCGATATGGAACGCGGGACCGGCCTCGACCTGTTCGTCCGGATCACCGGCGACCGGCTGAACGCCGAGGTGACGTGGTTCCGCAACGCCATTACCGACTACGTCTTCCCACTCGAAACCGGAGAGCTGAGCCGCGTGCGGCTGCCGATCTTCCAGTTCCAGGGCGAAGACGCGGTGCTCACCGGATTCGAGAGCGCGCTCGAGTGGGCGGCGGTCGGCGATCTGACCTTGGAGGCGGTGGCTTCGTACGTTCAGGGCCGGATCAGGGCAACCGACGAGCCGCTGCCCCTGATCCCGCCGCTGCAGGGGCGTTTCGCCGTCGGCTACGCGCCTCGCGACTGGTTCGTCGAAGCCGAAACTCGAGTTGCGGCTCGTCAGGATCGGACGGGGGCCTTCGAAGGCCCGACCGATGGGTATGCCGTTTTCGATCTCTCCGCCGGCATGCGGATCACGGTCATGGGGCGGCTGAACGTGATCACGGTGCGGGGAGAGAACCTTGGCAATGCGGTATACAGAAACCACCTGTCGCGCGTGAAGGAGATCATGCCCCAGGCGGGGCGATCCATCAGCGTGGCATATCGCGTCGTTTTCTAGAACACACAACACAACGAGGTGAGGAGCAATGAGACACTTCCAGCCGAAACTCCCACTTGCCCTGCTGACCGCGGGACTCCTGGTGCTTTCCGCCTGCGGCGACAGCGCCACGGAACCGGACGATCACGATGATGACGACGATCACGCCGGAGAGGTCGAGGGCCTGACGTTGACCCTGAGCGGCCAGACCGTTGCGGCCTACGATGGAGACGATGGAGCCTGGACCGGAGAACTGGAGGTCGAGCCCGGCGAGGAAACGGCCCACATCTCCGTGCAGTTCGTGGACCACAACGGGCAGGCGGTGGCGCTCGACGACAACTACTACCTGGAAGTGGAGGTCGAGGATGAATCCGTCGCCGAATTCGAGCAGGACACGCCCGGTGAGTTCGGGGGACACCTGCACGGAGGGATGGAGGGAGATACCGAGATCACCTTCAGCCTGATGCACGGCGCGGTCGGATCGGGACACGCGGATTTCGTGACTGCACCGTTGCACGTGCATGTGCACGAGCACGACGACGGCTAGCGTCTCAGCCCGTCTCATGAGTCCCGCAAGCCCTCCCCGGAGCGATTTCCGGGGAGGGTTTGTCCGTTGTCGCGAGCAAGGTTTACGCGCGGTCCCCGTCGCTTGACCGCCGGATTGGGCGAGGCTCATGTTCAGCGCCCGTGTGCCGCCGCCCGTCCGCGGCCGCGTCGACTGTCTACCGTGAACCGAGGTCTCGATGAGAACAGCACGCGCCACAGCCCCCGCGCCGCCGTCCGTGTTCCGCCGTTTTCCACTCCTGCTCGTGCTCGGCTTCGCCGTTGCGGGCTGCGCGGAAGGCGGCGAGAGCGTAGCCGACCATGCCGACTGGAAGCACATCGCCGGCAACGACATGGGGCAGCGCTACTCGTCCCTCGACCAGATCGATCCGGAGAACTTCGAGAGCATCGAGGTGGCCTGGGTCTGGGAGGGATCCGACTACCCGGCCGTGAACGCCCGCGCCACGCCGATCTACGTGGACGGGATGCTGATCTCGGTGGCGGGCGAGAAGCGGCACACCTACGCGATCGACGCGGGCACGGGGGAGAGGGTCTGGGAGTACGTCGAGCCCGAGACCTTCCGCTGGGAGTACTCGATGCGGAAGAACCACGGGAAGGGCGTCGCGTACGGCGAGATCGACGGTCGCGCGGTCGTCTACATGGCGAGTCCCGCCTTCTTCCTGCACGCGCTGTGGGCCGACACGGGCGAACACGTGGAGGGCTTCGGCGGTCCCGTCGGCGTCCCGGGCTTCCCGGAGTCGGGGGTCGTCGACCTGCTCGCGGGGCTCGGGCACGAGTTCGACCCGTACCACGGCATTCCGCTCGAGACCGGCTACATCACGAGTTCGTCCCCTCCGATCGTCGTAAACGGCGTGATCGTGATCGGGAACTCCGCCGAGCAGGGCTACAACCAGTCGCGGCGCGAGAACGTGCCGGGCGACATCCTCGGCTACGACGCGCGCACGGGCGACTTCATGTGGAAGTTCAACGTCCTCCCGGGACCCGGCGAGTTCGGCCACGAGACGTGGGAGAACGACGCCTGGGAGTGGACGGGCGACATCTCGTCGTGGGCGCCGCTCTCCGCGGACGAGGAGCGGGGCATCGTCTACATCCCGACCAACGGGGCCACGATGGACTTTTGGGGCGGTTTCCGGCCGGGAGACAACCTGTTCTCGACGAGCCTGATCGCGCTCGATGTGCAGACGGGAGAGCGGGTTTGGCACTATCAGCTCGTGCACCACGACATATGGAACTACGACACGCCGCAGATCCCCGTGCTGATGGACGTGACGGTGGATGGCGAGGATGTGCCGGCGGTCGTGCAGGTCACGAAGCAGGCCTTCGCGTACGCCTTCAACCGGGAGACGGGCGAGCCGATCTGGCCGATCGAGGAGCGGCCGGTGCCGGAGGGGCTCATGCCGGGCGAGGCGCTTTCGCCGACGCAGCCGTTCCCGACCAGGCCGGCGCCGTACGACATGCAGGGGCTGACGCACGACGACCTGATCGACTTCACGCCGGAGTTGCGGGAAGCCGCGATCGAAGCCCTCGACGACTACGTGATCGGCCCGCTGTTCACGCCCCCGCTTCACCGGGACAACGACCTCGGCAAGGTGGCGTCGATGTGGTGTCCGGGAGATGTGGGAGGGACGAACATCGACGGGACGCCGGCGGCGGACCCGGAGACGGGGATCCTGTACGTGACGTCGCAGAAGGGGTGCGGGTCGCGGATCATGGTGCCGGGGGAGGAGCGCGACGCGCGGGAGCCGGCGCAGACGGGGACGACGATCACGAAGTTCGCGGTCGGGGGGTTCGCGGGCGTCCGGCGGGTGCAGGGTCTTCCGCTCTTCAAGCCGCCGTACAGCCGGATCACGGCGATCGACATGAACACGGGCGAGCACCTGTGGTGGATTCCGGTGGGCGACACGCCGAACAGCGTGCTCGAGCACGACGCGCTCCAGGGCATGGACGTCCCGAACACGGGCACGGGGCGGCAGGCGGCGCAGATCGTCACGAGCACCCTGCTCATGTACACGGGGGAGGGGAGCGACGGGACCTCCTACCTGTTCGCCGTGGACAAGGCGACGGGCGAACGGCTGGGGCAGGTCGAGCTTCCGGCGCAGCCGCGGTACGGGATGATGACGTACATGCACGAAGGCAGGCAGCATGTGGTGATCCAGGCTCCCAACACGCTGATGGCGCTGCGTCTCGCCGACTGATCGCGGGCCTCCGGCGGCCCGGGTTGGCGCCCATGGCGGCGCCTCGCGACATTTTGGCATGAGTTATCGCTTCTTCGCGGGAGTCCGGCCTTCCAGGGTCTGGCTTGCCGCCGCCCTGCTCGTCGTGCCGGCTTCGCGGCTGTGGATCGCAGCGCCCGCCGCGGCCCAGGCGATCAGCGGCACCGTGCGCGAGACCGGCGGCGGCCGACCCATCGCGGGCGGCTTCATCAGCCTGCTGAACAGCGAGGGCGAGGGCCTGGAGGCCGACTTCACGGCGGCCGACGGGCTCTTCTCGCTCAGGGCCCCCGGCCCGGGCCGGTACCGGATACGGGTGGAGCGTATCGGGTACGCCAACTGGGTCACGGAGCCCTACGAGGTGACGGCCGGGCAGTCGCTCACGATCACGGTGGAGGTCCCGCCGGAACCCGTCCGGCTCGGCGACCTGCGCGTCGAAGTCAGCGGATCCTGCCTGGACGATCCGAGCGAAGGGGCCGCCCTCGCCACGGTGTGGGAGGAGGCGCGCAAGGCGCTCGAGACCGCGGTGTGGGCCGAGGGCCGCGGTGAACTCACGTTTACCCTCCGGGAGTACCAGCGTACGCTCGATCCGCGCCATCTCACGACCCTGGAGGTAGAGAGCCGCACGCGGCGGCACGTTCGACTGCCCCCGTTCCGCAGCCTGCCGGCCCGCCAGCTCACGACATCGGGCTACGCACTCGTGGACGCGGACTCGGCCATGTTCTACGCGCCGGACGCGACGGTGCTGCTGTCGTCGGAGTTCCGGGACACCCAGTGCTTCGGCCTGGAGCGCGCCGAGGTCGACGACGAACCGATGCTCGGCATCACGTTCCGCCCGCGGCGAGGGCGCGACGTGATCGACATCGAGGGCACGCTCTGGCTCGCCGAGGAGAGCGCGGAACTGCGCCGCGTGCAGATCCGGTACCGCAACGTCCCGCTGCCCAGAAACGCGCAGCGTCGGCACATTGGCGCGGATCTTACGTTCGACCGCCTGCCGGACGGCCCGTTCTATGTCCGCGACTGGTGGGTGCGGTTCCCGATCGGGAGCCGGTCCTCACGCTTCAGGGCGGGTCTGTCCGGCCGTCGGGATCCGGTACTCGTGGCGTACCGCCAGGCGGGCGGCACGGTGACGGACGCCTTTGCGGGCGGCGTGTCCTTCGAGGTGGGCGAGGGTGCGGTCACGGGCGTTCTGCGAGACAGCGCGGGCGGCGAGCCGCTCGCGGGCGCGGAAATTGTCGTCCGCGACTGGGACGACGCGGCGGCCTTGCTGCCCCGGCCTCGGGCCGCGGATGTCCCCTTCAGCGCGGTCACGGACGAGGCGGGGGGGTTCCAGGTGGCGGGACTGCCCGATGGCGTCTACGCGCTGGGCGTGGACCACCCGAAGCTTCAGGCTGCGGGAGTGCGGGTCAACGAGACCCGCGTGGTCGTCGAGGATCGGACGAGCGAGCCGCTGGAGCTGTGGACGCCGTCCGCCGACGCCCTCTTCGCGCGCGTCTGCCCCCGGTCGTCGCCCTACGGGAGCAGGGGCGCCGTGGTCGGGTTCGCGCGCGATGCCGGCACGGGGCTACCGCTGCCGGACATCGAGGTCGAGGCCGTGTGGCGGGTGCAGCGGCTTCAGGGCACGGTGCGAAACGCCGTCACGTCCGAACGGTCGGAGTACGCCGCCGGCGCGTCCGACGAGCGCGGCCGGTTCACGATCTGCGGCGTCCCGCTCGGCGAGCCGGTCCTGCTGCGGCCGCGGGGCGTCGACGAGGCCGTGGAGCTCGAGCTGATCACGCGCATCGCGTGGCGCGACGTGTTCGTCGAGCCGTAACGGTCCGCCGCTCCTGTCCGGCCGCCCCTCCGGCGGTCAGTCGGTCGACGGGCGGCGCGACTTCAGGTAGTCGAGGAGCAGGTTCGACATCGCGCGCATCCCGATCGAAATCGAGGCGTCGTCGGCGCGGAAGTCCGGCGTGTGGTGGCCCCCGGAGCCCAGTTCGGGATTCACGGAACCCAGCCGGTAGAAGAAGCCGGGCACCTCGTTCGCGAAGTAGGCGAAGTCCTCTCCGCCCATCGTGGGTTCGATGACGAGGAGGTTTTCGTCGCCCACGATCTTCGCCAGCGTCGGGGCCATCTGCGCGGTCAGTGCGCGGTCGTTGATCGTCGCCGGCGTGCCGCGGTCGTAGTCGAGGACGTAGCTGCCGCCGCCGGCCCGCGTGATCCCGTCGAGAATCTCGTCCATGCGCCGTTCGACGGCGTCGCGCACGTCGGGGTTGTAGGTCCGGACCGTGCCCTCGAGCCACATCTCCTGAGGGATGATGTTGAAGCGCTCGCCGCCCCGCATGACGCCGACCGTGATCACGCTGGGCTCGAGCGGAGAAAGGTTGCGCGACCGGATGGTCTGGAAGGCGGTCACCGCCTGCGAGGCCATTACGACGGGATCGATGCTCGTATGAGGCTGGGCACCGTGCGCCTGCCGGCCGATGATCCGGATCTTGAAGTGGTCGACCGCCGCCAGCGCGGGCCCCGGCGTATAGCCGAGCGTCCCGACGTCCATCGAAGAGAAGGTGTGGAGTCCGAAAATGGCGGAGGGGACGACGCCGTCCAGCGCGCCTTCACGGACCATGAGTTCGGCGCCGCCTTCCTCGCCCGGGGGTGGTCCTTCTTCGGCTGGCTGGAAGATGAACTTGATCGTGCCGGGGATCCGGTCGCGCATCGAGGCGAGGACCGAGGCCACGCCGAGCTGCACGGCGGTATGCACGTCGTGGCCGCACGCGTGCATCACGCCGACTTCCTGGCCGCCGTACTCGGTGCGGACGGTGGAGGCGAAGGAATATCCGGTGTTCTCGGTCACGGGGAGCGCGTCCATGTCCGCCCGAACCGCGACCACGTCACCGGGCAGGCCCCCCTTCAGGATCCCGATGACTCCGGTGTGCGCGACCCCTTCGATGACTTCGTCGAAGCCCAGTTCACGCAGATGGGCCGCGACCATGGCCGCGGTCTCGAACTCGCGGTTGCCGAGTTCGGGGAACTGGTGGATCCGGTGGCGCATCTCGACGATCCGGTCGAGCACGCCGTCGACCGCCGCGTCCACGGCGGGATCCTGACCCGCCAGCGGAGTCGCGAGCGTTCCGGCAAGCGTTCCGGCGAGGAGCGCGAGGGCAAACGGAGTTCGGGGAGTACGCATGCTTCTTCCTGGTCGCGGATTCACACGAAGGACCGTTGCGGCGACGGTCTCGACTGGGGCAGGGAAGGTGGGCCGGCGGGGCCCGCGCGGGCAACGGTGAGAGACCGGCGGCGAAGGCCGGCGACTGCGGCTGGCGGCGGCGGGCGGTGGAGGCGAGACTTCGACTCGTTGCGTCCTTTCGCCGTCTCGTTCGTCTAACGGGATGAGAAGACGAAGTAGAGGACGACAACGAGCCACGAAACCGGAGAATCGAACCATGCGACTGCAACTCGCCCTCAACGTCAGGGATATCGACGAGGCGGTGGACTACTACGCGAAGTTCTTCGGCGCGACCCCGCACAAGCGCCGTCCCGGCTACGCCAACTTCGCGATCGACGAGCCGCCCCTGAAACTCGTCCTGTTCGAGAACCCGGACGCGTCGGAGCGCATCAACCACCTGGGTGTGGAGGTGTTCGACGATGCATCGGTGCGGAGCGCCGGGGCGAGGCTGGAGGCGGCGGACATCCTGACGGCGGTGGAGGAAGAGACGGTGTGCTGTCACGCGGCCCAGACGAAGGTGTGGTCTCACGAGCCGCAGGGTCTCCGCTGGGAGTGGTACGTGGTCACGGACGACGCTCCGGGCGAAGGGGCCCCGGGTGAGGAAGCGCCGGCCGCCTCGTGCCTGCCCGGCACCGGGTGCGAGGCCGACGCCGAAACCGAGGCCTGCTGTGCCGGTTGAGTCGGGTGCCGCACACGCCGTGCCCGCGTGGTCCGACTTTCAAAGTCGCCTGGGGCGCTACGTTGCCGGGCGCGTGGATCCTGCCTGGGCGGACGATGTCACGGGCGACATCCTCGTTCGGCTGCTCGAGCGCCAGGGCGACCTCGCGCGAGCGCGGGATCCGCTCGCCTGGGCCTATCGGGTCGCCACGAACGTCATCACCGATCACTACCGGCGCCGGGCCGCCGAATCGCGAACACTGACCCGGGTGGGACAGGAGGCCGGCGGACGTGAGCGGACCCCGGACTCGGAGGACCACGAAGCCGTGCGGCGGGACCTGGAAGCGTGTCTGCTTCCGTTCGCCCGCGAGCTGCCGCCGAAGTACTCGGAGGCGTTGATCCTCACCACCTTTGGCGGACTCACGCAGGTGGAAGCCGCACGCCGACTCGGACTCGGCACGTCGGGGATGAAGTCGCGGGTGCAGCGGGCGCGCGCGCTGCTGAAGCGGCGGCTGCTGGAGTGCTGCGATTTCGAGATGGACCGTCGTGGGGGCGTGATCGACATGCGACCCCGGCGGGCGCGCTCCACGGACGCCCCGCAACCTGCAGCGCGTGCGTGAGAGTCGCGGTGGTCGGCGGCGGCATCATCGGGCTGTGTGCCGCCCACTATCTGGAACGTCGCGGAGCCGAGGTCGTCCTCCTCGAGCGAGGCGAGGTCGGCGGCGGGTGCTCGAAGGGAAACGGCGGTTGGGTCTGTCCGTCGATCTCCCGCCCGCTGCCGGCGCCGGGGCTGACGCTCACTTCGCTGCGTTGGATGCTCCGCTCCGACAGCCCGCTCTACATCAAGCCGTCGGCCATGCCCGGGCTCATGGGCTGGCTGTGGGCCTTTCGTCGTCACTGTAATGCCGGGAGCTACGGGGCGGGGGTTGCCGCGCTCGCGGCCCTGAACGCGGCGACGGACCGGTTGTACCGCGGACTCGCGGATGAGGGCGTGGAGTTCGAACACGCCGAGCGCGGGACCATTCTCGCCTACGATGACGAGGGCGAACGCCGGCAGGCCGCGGAATTGCTCACCAGGCTGGGCGAGGAGCGGGTCGGGCCGGTCGACTTGCTCGACCGCGAGGCTCTCAGGAAGGCGGAGCCGGACCTGGGCGGGAATTTGATCGGCTTGCGGATGCGCGGGGATACGCATGTGCGCCCCGAGTCGCTCTGTGCCGGGATTGCCGCGAGCGTGGAGGCCCGCGGCGTCGAGATCAGGACGGGAGTGCGTGTCGTCGGCTTCACGCGGGCCGGCCGTCGGCTCCGGGCCATGGTCGCCCGGAACCACGGAACCGGGGGAGCGGACGTCGGGAGGGCGGAGGAGATCGGTGCGGATGTCGTCGTGCTCGCCGCGGGGGCCGAGACGGCCGCCCTTGTGGCGACCCTTGGGCGGAAGCTCCCCGTGCAGGCGGGGAAGGGCTACAGCATCACTGTCAGGAACGCGCGGGTCCGGCTCTCACAGCCTTTGCACGTGACGCCGGCAAGGATCGGCTTCACGCCATTTCGCGGGGCCGTGCGCACGATCGGGACCATGGAGTTCTCCGGCATCAACCTGCGCCTCGACCGGCGCCGCGTCGCCATCCTGGAGCGGGCCGCGCGCCGCTTTCTGCCCGGCGCGCTCGATGGGGCCGAGCGCGTCGACTGGGTGGGCATGCGGCCGGTGACGCCGGACGGCCTGCCCGCGATCGGATGGCTGCCGGGTCTCCCCAACGTGTGCGTGGCCACGGGCCACCAGATGCTCGGCGTCACGCTGGCCCCCTCGACCGGCCATGCGCTCGCCCAACTCGTCCTCGATGGACGCTCGGAACTCGATCTCGCGCCCTTCGATCCCGCGCGCTTCACGTGATGTCGCCGGCCTCGAACCCCGCGTGACCGTGCCGATCCGCGATCCGGGTTGACCGTTCGGGTCGCGCCACGGACACTGTGGGCACGCGAATTCCCCGTACCGAAGGCCAGCCGAGTGAGCAAATTTGATGATCTGCGCGCCCACCTGCGGGCGATCCGCACGCTCACCAGGGGGGTGACGCACGGTCTTCCGGTCCTTGAGGCCGCCGAGGATCCCTACGACCTCTTCGGCGACTGGTTCCGGGATGCCGAGGCGTCGGGGCTGCTTCTGCCGGAGTCGATGGCGCTCGCCACGGCGGCCGGCGAGGGGCGGCCCTCGGTGCGGATGGTCCTCCTGAAGGGATTCGATCCCGGCGGCTTCCGTTTCTACACCAACTACGGCAGTCGCAAGGCCACGGAACTGGATGACAATCCGCAGGCTTCGCTCTGTTTCCACTGGTCGGTGCTGGAGCGGCAGGTGCGCATTGAAGGGCGTGTCGAGCGCCTCTCCGCGGAGGACTCGGCGGCGTACTTCGCGACGCGCGACCGGGGGAGCCGGATCGGTGCCTGGGCTTCCGCCCAGAGCCGCCCGATCGCCGGCCGCGCCGGGCTCGAAGCTCAGGTGGCGGAGGCGGAGGCCCGGTTCGAAGGGAGGGACGTGCCGCTACCCGGCTTCTGGGGCGGATACGTCCTCGTGCCCGACCGGATCGAGTTCTGGCAGGGCCGGGCGAACCGGCTGCACGACCGTCTCGAATACACGCCGCGCCACACACCCCACGACGGAAGCTGGAAGATCGCCCGCCTCCAACCGTAGTGATCCTCTCCAGCCGCGGGTCAGCGGCCTGGGGAGCACCGGTCGGGCCGCTACCCCAGGAGGCCGAGTCCGGCGAGCACGACGAGCCCCACGGCGACCGGCACGAGGAAGCGCATGACCGGACCCCAGGCCGCGGTGACCCTGAAGCGCCCCGCCCCCTGGTTCGTCTCGGCGCGGTACCGTTCGAAGCCCCAGGCGAAGGCGACATAGAGGGAGATCGCGAGCCCGCCCACCGTGAGAAAGAGGTTCCCGGACACATAGTCGGCGAGTTCGAACAGACCGCGGCCTCCAAGCTGTACCGCGGCCCAGGGCCCGCCGCCGAGCGCGAGCGGGACTCCCGAGAGGAGGATGGCCCCGAGCACGGTCCAGAGCGATCGCCGGCGGCTCCAGCCCAGCGAGTCCATGGCGCTCGACGTGAGGGCTTCGAGCAGCGCGAGACACGAGGTGAGTCCCGCGATGAACACGAAGAAGAAGAAGAACGCCGCGGCCGCCTCGCCCGCCGGCAGGCGGCCGAAGAGACCCGCCATCGTGATGAAGAGGAGGCCCGCCCCCTGGTCGGGCTCCATGCCGAAGGCGAAGAGGGCGGGGAACATGACGAACCCCGCGAGGACGGCGGCGAGCGTGTCGCAGGCCACGATGGAGGCGGCGCTCCCGGGGATGTCGCTGTGGCGCGGGTGCAGGTGGCTCCCGAACACGAACGCGCCCATCATCCCGACCCCGATGGAATAGAAGGCCTGGCCGAGCGCCGCGAGCCACGTCTCCGGACCGATGGCCGAGAAGTCGGGCGCGAGATACCAGCGGACGCCCTCCCACGCCCCGTCGAACCGGAGCGAGACGATCCCGAGTCCGATGAGGAAGAAGAAGAGGATGGGAATCAGGAGTCGCGCCGTACGCTCGATCCCCCGCCGCAACCCTCGGGTGATGATGAGTCCCGCCAGCAGCATCACGGGGATCGTATGGGCGAGCACCTCTCCCGGGCGCGCGGTGAAGGCCGCGAACGACTCCGCCGCGGCCTGTACGCTTCCGGTGTCGTAACCCCCTCGGAAGGCACGGACGAAGTAGGCCGCGATCCAGCCCATGATGAGCTGGTAGTAGGACATGATGAGGAACGCGGCTCCCACGCCGAGCCAGGCGATCGCGCGGAACGGGCTTCGTCCCGCGAGCTTTCGCATCGCGGCCGGCGGCGTCGCCTGCGCGCGGCGCCCGAGGCTGATCTCGGCGGTGAACAGCGGAATCCCGATCAGGACCGCGAGCAGCACGTAGATGAGAAGGAACGCGCCTCCCCCGTTCTCGCCCGCCAGGTACGGAAACCTCCAGATGTTGCCGAGCCCCACCGAGAACCCGGTGGTGGCGAGAATGAAGCCCAGGGGGCTGCCCCAGCGTTCGCGCGGCGTACTCATGTTCGAACAGTTGCCGGGGGACGCGGTTCCGTCCAGAGTAGGGCACCCGAGGGAGGTGTCGGATGCCCGATACGGGCCGTTCGTGAAATACGATCTGCAGACGCTCCGCGGCGACCTCTTCGGAGGCGCCACGTCGGCGGTGGTCGCGCTCCCGGTGTCGCTCGCCTTCGGCGTCGCGTCGGGCCTCGGCGCCGTTGCCGGACTCTACGGCGCGATCGCCGTCGGCTTCTTCGCGGCCGTCTTCGGCGGCAACCGGTTCCAGATGTCCGGCCCCACCCCTTCCATGACCGTCGCCATGGCGGTCGTCGTGACCACGCATGCGTCCACGCTGAGCGAGGCCTTCACCGTGGTGGTGCTGGCGGGACTGATGCAGATCGCATTGGGTCTGTTGAAGACCGGCCGCTTCGTCGTCTACACACCGCACGCCGTCATCTCGGGGTTCATGTCCGGGATCGGCGTCATCGTCATGCTGATCCAGACGCTGCCGTTCCTTGGCGCCGCCCCCGCGGAGGGCGGTCCCATCGGCGCCATGCGGGCGCTGCCGGCGGCCGTGGCCAACATGAACGTGAGCGCGTTCGCCATCGGCGCGGTCACGCTCGCGGCCGGCATCCTCTGGCCTCGGCGGTGGTCACGCCTGCTGCCGGGTCCCCTTGTCGCCCTCCTCGTCGGAACGACGCTCGGCCTGTTCTGGCTGACCGACGTCCCCATCATCGGCGCCATCCCGACCGGCCTGCCGGAAATCCAGTTCGGTCTGCCATCCTTCGGTTTCTTGGCCCAGGCCTTTCATGCGGCACTCATCCTCGCCCTCCTCGGCTCGGTCGACAGCCTGCTTACGTCGCTCGTGGCCGACTCGCTGACCGGCACGCAGCACGACTCGAACCGCGAACTCGTCGGCCAGGGCATCGGCAATGTCGTCTCCGGCCTGTTCGGAGGGTTGCCGGGCGCGGGCGCGACGATGGGCACGGTCGTAAACATCCGCGCCGGCGGCCTCACGCGGATGTCCGGGGCTCTGCGCGCGATCTTCCTGCTGGGGGTTCTGCTGGGCCTGGGGCCGTTCCTGGAACCGATTCCGCACGCCGTGCTGGCCGGCATCCTGATCAAGGTCGGGTGGGACATCATCGACTGGCCCCTTCTCGTCCGCATCCACCGCATCCGCCGCGACCAACTCTTCGTCATGGTGCTGACGCTCGGCCTGACCGTGTTCGTCGACCTCGTGACCGCCGTCGCGATCGGTCTCATCGTCGCGGGGATGGCTCACGCGCGGCAGTTGGAGACCCTCGAACTCGACAACGTCCTCTCCGTACCGCTGCTGGATCGCACGTTCTTCGCCGGACTCGAGACCGCGGACGAGATGATGGCGGACGGAATGGGGGAATATTCGGCCAGGGTCGGCCTCGTGCAGCTTCGCGGCGCCTTCACGGTCGCCTCATCCCACAAGCTCGTTGGGGTCATCGGGAAGGACATCAGGGACCATGAGGTCGTCATTTTCGATTTCTCCAGAGCGACGTACCTCGACGACAGCGCCGCGGTCCTCATCGGGCAGCTCCTGGCAGCGGCGGCGCAAGCGAATACCGACGTCGTCGTCGCGGAGGTTTCGGGCGCCGTAGCCAAGGTGTTCGAAGCCCTCGACATCCTGTCCGCCGTACCGGAGGACCAGGTCGTCGATACGACGGAAGAAGCGCGGGGCGTCGCCCTCGGCGTCCTGAATCGCTGAGCGAAGATCTCCCTGCGGGCAGGAGGCGGCTTGCGCAAGACATGTGGCGGGACTTCAACGTGGCTTGCGGGCGCACTCGGCGGGCACACTCATCAGGGACATCCCGGCCGGTCTCCCCGGGGGGGCGGGGCACGCCGGTTTGTCTGGCGACATCCCTCGCTGCGTCGCTAGCTTCTCTGCCGTCGGGGACTCCGGGTGTTCCCTTACGCGATGAGAAACGCGACCAATCCGAAGGGGGATCCATGGTGCCCAAGAAGCCCTGCCTGCCAACGCTCAGTGCCCCGGCCGCGTTACTTCTCGGACTGGTCATTTCGGGCTGCTCGGAGAGGGACCTAGACTCGCTGGGACCCGCACCTTCTCCCAGCAGTGGAGAGGTCTACCTCGACGGTTTCTCCCCCGGCCTGGAGTACCACGCCTTCGGCGGCTCCAAGGTCGATGCGCTGGACATCGATGAGACCGGCGGCCGCGCCGGTACCCCCAGCCTGAAGTTCACGATTCCGCTGCCGAACGATCCCGCCGGCGGCTACGCGGGCGGCGTATTCGTCGGCAGGCCGCCCCGCGATCTTTCCGTCTTCACCGCGCTCACTTTCTGGACCCGGGCGAGGCAGGCGGCCACGCTCAACACCGTGGGCTTCGGCAACGACAACAGCGGCAATTCCAGATTCCCCGCCGAAGCGGGAGATGTGACCGTGTCGACGACGTGGAGCAAGGTCATCCTCCCCATCCCGGACCCCTCGAAACTGAGCGGCGAAGGCGGTCTGTTCTACCTCGCCGAGGGGGCGGAAAACAACCAGGGCAACGAGATCTGGTTCGATGAGGTCCGGTTCGAGGACATCCGGACCATCGCCAACCCGAGGCCGGCCATCGCCAGCGCGGACATCGCGGGCGAACCCGGCGGCACGGCTCAGGTGATGGGAACGCAGATCACCTACGACGTGGCCGGCGAGGACCGGGTGATGAAGGCGAGCCCGGCCTACTTCAGCTTCGGTTCCTCGGATCCGGGCGTGGTCACGGTCGACGCCGACGGAAAAATGACGTTCATCGGGCTGGGCACGGCGACCGTGACCGCCTCCCTCGGTTCGGTGCGGGCCGCCGGGACCGTCACGGTGAACGTGGGCGCCGCACCCGATGGCGGCCCGCCGGCTCCGGCGCGGCCCGCCGAGAATGTGATTTCGCTCTTCAGCGACGTGTACGACGACGTCACGGTGGACACCTGGTCGGCCGAGTGGGATCAGGCGGACTTCGAGGATGTGCAGCTTGCCGGCGACAACGCCAAGAAGTACTCGAACCTCGCGTTCGCCGGGATCGAGTTCACTTCGGCGCCGGTCGACGCTTCCGACATGAGCCATTTCCACTTCGATCTGTGGACTGGCGATGAGACGGCGCCGCCGGCCGCGTTCAGGGTGAAACTCGTGGACTTCGGAGCCGACGGCTCGTTCGGCGGTGACGACGACAGCGAGCACGAGATCACGCTGACCGCGGAATCGGGTCTCGCATCGCGAACATGGGTGAGTTTCGATGTGCCGTTGACGGACTTTGCGGGCTTGAGGGCCAGATCCAGCCTGGCGCAGCTCATCATCTCGGGCGATCCGAACACGATCTATCTCGACAACATCTACTTCTGGGGCGAGGGCGCGCCTCCGCCCCCGCCTCCACCGCCGCCGGGCGCGATGGCGCCGGAGGAGCCGGCTCCGGCTCCCGAGCGTTCCGCGGATGACGTGATCTCCTTGTTCAGCGACGCCTACGAGGACGTGACGGTGGACACCTGGTCGGCGGAGTGGGACCAGGCGGATGTCGAGGACATCCAGGTGGCGGGCGACAACGTGAAGAAGTACTCGAACCTCGTGTTCGCGGGGATCGAGTTCACGTCGGCGCCGGTCGACGCCTCGGCGATGACGCACTTCCACCTGGATGTGTGGACGCCGGACCCGACGGCGGATCCGGCCGCCCTCAGGGTGAAGCTGGTCGACTTCGGCCCGAACGGGGTGCACGACGGCGGCGGAGACGACAGCGAACACGAGCTGTCGCTCACGGCAGCCTCGACGACGCCGTTGGCGACGGGGATGTGGCTGAGCTACGACCTCGCGTTCGAGGAGATGTCGGGCCTCGCGGCGCGGGCGAGTCTCGCTCAGCTGATCATCTCGGGCGACCCGAACACGATCTTCGTCGACAACGTCTACTTCTGGGGCGAGAGCGCCCCGGCCCCGTCCGAGCCGCCGGTGGCGGCGCCGACGCCGAGCGTCGCGGCGGGCGACGTGATTTCGTTGTTCAGCGACGCCTACGAGGACGTGACGGTGGACACCTGGTCGGCGGAGTGGGACCAGGCGGATGTCGAGGACATCCAGGTGGCGGGCGACAACGTGAAGAAGTACTCGAGCCTCGCGTTCGCGGGGATCGAGTTTACGTCGGCGCCGGTCGACGCCTCGGCGATGACGCACTTCCACCTGGACGTGTGGACGCCGGACCCGACGGCGGATCCGGCCGCGTTCAGGGTGAAGCTGGTCGACTTCGGCCCGAACGGGGTGCACGACGGCGGCGGAGACGACAGCGAACACGAACTGTCGCTCACGGCAGCCTCGACGCCGCCGTTGGCGACGGGGATGTGGCTGAGCTACGACCTCGCGTTCGAGGAGATGTCGGGCCTCGCGGCGCGGGCGAGTCTGGCTCAGCTGATCATCTCGGGCGACCCGAACACGATCTTCGTCGACAACGTCTACTTCTGGGGCGAGCGCGCCCCGGCCCCGTCCGAGCCGCCGGTGGCGGCGCCGACGCCGAGCGTCGCGGCGGGCGACGTGATTTCGTTGTTCAGCGACGCCTACGAGGACGTGGCTGTGGACACCTGGTCGGCGGATTGGGACCAGGGAGACGTCGCGGATGTCGAGGTCGACGGGAATGCGGCGAAAATGTACTCGAACGTCGCCTTCGTGGGTGTGGAGTTCACATCGGCGCCGGTCGATGCCTCCGAGATGACCCACTTCCATATCGACCTCTGGACGGCGGACGAGACGGCCGATCCGGCGGCGTTCCGGGTCAAGCTGGTCGACTTCGGGGCCAACGGCGTGCATGACGGCGGGGGCGATGACAGCGAGCACGAGCTGTCGCTCACTGCGACCTCCGACCCGCCGCTGGCGACGGGGGTTTGGCTGAGCTACGACATCCCGCTGGCCGACTTCTCCGGTCTCGCCGAGACGGGCCATCTGGCGCAGCTGATCTTCTCGGGCGATCTGGGGGCCTTCTGGATCGACAACGTCTACTTCCGTCGCGACCAATGAGCGGCGTGTGCGCGGTGACTCGGTTCGGATCCATCGCGAGAGCCTGTTCCGGAATGGGGCCGCTGGCGGCCCTGGTCGTCATCTCGGCGGGGTGCGGCGGCGAGGAGGAGCCCACGGCCCCGAGCCCGGCGCAGCTGATTTGGGAGGATGAATTCGATGGGCCGGCCGGCCAGTTGCCGGACCCGTCGCGCTGGGCGTTCGACATCGGCACCGATTGGGGAAACCGGCAACTCGAGTTCGACACGGACCGTCCCGAAAACGTCTCCCTCGATGGGAACGGGAACCTGGCCATCACCGCTCGTCGCGAGGCTTTCAGCGGCAGTCAGTTCACGTCGGGCCGGATCAAGACCCAGCGGCTCTTCGAACAGGCCTATGGGCGTTTCGAGGCCCGCATCGACCTCCCCGCGGGCCGGGGCATCTGGCCCGCCTTCTGGCTGTTGGGCGCCGACATCGACACGGTCGGCTGGCCGGAGTGTGGCGAGATCGACGTGATGGAGTTCCGGGGGCAGGAACCGTCGGTCGTCCATGGCAGCCTGCACGGGCCGGGCTACTCGGCCGGCAACGCCGTGACGGCGCGCTACGCGCTGAACAACGACCGCTTCGACACGGGCTTTCACACCTTCGCCGTCGAGTGGACCGAAGACCGGATCGAGTGGTTCGTGGACGGAGAGCGCTACCAGTCGGTCGGGCGTGACGACGTGCCGGGGCGCTGGGCCTACGACCACCCCTTCTTCATCATCCTGAATGTGGCGGTGGGCGGCGGCTTCGTCGGCCCGCCGGGCGAAGGCACGACCTTCCCGCAGACGATGCTCGTCGACTGGGTGCGCGTCTACGGAATCGACGACTCGTGACCCACCGCACGGCCCCCGGCGACCGGATCTCCTTTCCGCACAAGATCGTCTACGGGGTCGGCGGATTCGTAAACAACCTCCTTGCGCAGGGAATCGGCGGGATGACCGTCGTGCTCACGCTGGCCCTCGGCATGGATTTCCGGCTCGTGGGCCTGCTCGGCATGCTGCCGAGGTTCTTTGACGCGATCACGGACCCGCTCGTCGGTTTCGTCTCCGACCGGACGCGCTCCCGGTGGGGTCGGCGCCGACCGTTCCTGTTCGTTGGAGCGATCCTCTCCGGCGTCATCTTCGCGCTCCTGTGGCAGATGCCCGCGCCGACCCAGTTTCGGATCAAGCTGGTCGATTATGGCGCCGACGGGGTGTACAGCGGCGATGTCACCGGCGAGCCGGTCAGCATATTCGAAGCCGTTGGAGAATCGCTGCGCGACATCGTGACCATCGAAGTCACGGACGATGTCGAGGACGAGGTCGCAATTCTTCCCCCGACGCTCGTCACCGGTGGCTGGGTCGGAATCGACGTGCCGCTCTCCGATTTCGACGAGCTCACCACGCGCGGGCACCTGTCCCAGATCCTGATTTCGGGCGACCTCACCGAAGTGTACGTCGACAACGTCTATCTCTATCGGACGGACGACACGGCGAGAGTGACGGTCTCGGGCGAGGACCGGGAAGGCCGCACGGCGCCGGACGTGCCCGCGCCCGTCCCCGCGTACCCGGCCGACAATGTGATCTCGTTCTTCAGCAACGAGTATGACGATGTGCAGGTGGACTTCTGGTCCACGGACTGGGACGAGGCCGACGTGAGGGACGCCGGGGCCGCCGGCGACGACGTCAAGCACTACACCAACCTGAGGTTCGCCGGCATCGACTTCGGCCGGCAGCCGGTGGACGCCGGCGCCATGACGCATATCCATATGGATATCTGGACGCCGGAGACCACCGGCGAGGGCCGCAGTCAGGCGTACTATTTTTGGTACTTTCTGGTCGGGTCGCTGATCTTTTTCCTTGCTTACACCATCTTCGCCACGCCCTGGGTGGCGCTGGGGTACGAACTCACGCCCGATTTCCATGAGCGCACGCGCCTCATGGGCGTGCAGAACTTCGTCGGGAACATCGCCTTCGTGATCGCTCCGTGGTTCCTCGTCGTAATGACGAATCCGGCGTGGTTCCGGAACCAGATGGCCGGGGCCAGATTCCTGGCGCTCGGGATCTGCGTGACCGTCATCGCACTCGGGGTGCTGCCGGCGCTCTTCCTCCGCGAGCGGATCCCCGCGACGGCGGGGAACGAAGAGCGGAGCAGTGGACGCGAAGCCGTGGGCGAGTTCTTCGGAGGCCTCTGGCAGACGGTTCGAACCGGCCCCTTCCTTCTGCTCTGCGTCGCGACCTTCCTGATCTTCAACAGCTTCATCATGATCTCGGCATTCCAGTTCTGGGTGTTCGTGTACTACGTCTCCGGCGGCAGCGTGGCGGACGGAGCGTCGCTAGCCGGACTTGTGGGCACGCTCGGCATCGTCGCCGGATTCGCGGTGATCGCGATCGTGACCTGGCTGGGTACGAAGATCGGTAAGCGGAACGCCTTCTTCATCTCCACCGGGATCTCGATGTTCGGCTATGCGCTGAAATGGTTCTGCTACCACCCCGAATATCCCATGCTCACCCTGCTTCCGGCTCCCTTTCTGGCCTTCGGGCTGGGCGGCCTGTTCACACTGATGGGATCGATGATCGCGGACGTGGTGGACCTCGATGAGCTGAACACGGGCGAGCGGCGCGAGGGGATGTTCGGGTCGGTGTACTGGTGGGTCGTAAAGGTGGGACAGAGCATCGCGCTGGGAGCGGGAGGCTTCCTGCTCGCCTCGACGGGACTCGATATCGACCTCGGCGCGAACCAGGCCGCGCGGACCATCACTCTACTGCGGGCGTACGACGCCTTCATACCCTTGATCGCTTCCGCGATCGCGATCTTCGCGATCTACAAGTACCCGGTCACGGAGAGTACCGCCCTCAAGGTGCGGGCGCAGCTGGAGGAGCGGAGAGGGGCTGGCGCGGCAGCCGCCACCTGACCGAACCGCCACCTGGCCGTCAGGAGCCGTCAGGAGGCTTCCGCTCGCCCTGCCCCGGGGCGAGAGCCCATGGTGAGTCCATAGCCGACGGGGAACCGCGTCTCGTCCGGTTCGCCCCGGGCAACATCGTTCGCGGGCCATGTGTGGGCGAGGCGGCCCTGGAACTCGTGGTCGCCGAACAGCACTTCGGCGACGCCGGCTCCCTCCGAGCCCGGCAGCCAGGCAGCCACGAACGCGTCCGCCGCCTCCAGTTCCTCCGTGACGACCAGCGGCCGCCCGGAAACGAGGACGGCCACCACCCGGATACCTCGGGCTCTCAGCGACCGAATGGTAGCGAGGTCCTCGGGGTGCAGCCGCGATAGCCGCAGGGTGTCGCCGTAGGGGCGAAGACGGGCGGGGCCCGGGGCGGGGGGCTGGACCTCGTCCGCGCCCGGAGCTTCCGGAGGAGGCGCAGTCCAATCTCGGATGTCGCCCGGACCCTCGGCGTAGGGTTCTTCTCCGATCACGACGATGGCCACTTCAAAGTGTCCGTCGTCCTCCGCCCCATCGTTCTCGCCCAACCGTTGCGCGCGCGGTGCGATCTGCCTGATGCCCTCCCAGACGGACGCGCCCCCCTCGATCCGGCCGTTCCCCCGCACGCCCTGCCATTCCACCGTGAAGCCCCCGCACAACGCCCCTCGATCATGCGCGTTGCGCCCCGCGACGAGTATCCGGGCGTCGCGGTGGAGCGGGAGGACACTCTCTTCATTCTTCAGCAAAACCAGCGACTTTCGTACGGCCTCTCTCGCCACCTCGCGGTGGCCCGCGGACCCGAAGCTGGCGTGGTTCGACCACTTTCGGGCGGCCGGACGCGGTTGGTCGAAGAGTCCGCAAGCCTCCTTTACGGCGAGGATCCGCCCCGCCGCATCATCGATGCGCGCTTCGTCCACGGCACCCGCCTCCACCTGTCTCACGACTTCCGAGATGAACCGCGGCCATTGTTCCGGAACCATGAAGAGGTCGATCCCCGCGCTGACCGACCTGCGGACGGCCTCACCGAAATCGTCCGAGATCGCGAAGATGCCGTTCCAGTCCGACACGACGAACCCGGAGAAGCCCAGCTCGCCCTTGAGCACATCCGTGATGAGATACCGGTGCTCGTGACACAGGACCCCCTTCCAGCTGCTGAGCGAGACCATGACGGCGAGAGCGCCGACTTCCAGTGCCGGGACATACGGAGACAGGTGCGTTCTCCGCAGCTCCGCCTCCTCCGCCAGGGTCTGCCCCTGATCCACGCCGTCCATCGTGCCGCCGTCTCCGGCCCAGTGCTTCGGACAGGCGAGGACCCCGTCATCGCCGAAACCCGCCTGCAGACCCCGGACGATCCGCGGAGCGTATTCCGCGACGAGATCCGGCACTTCGGAGAAGCTCTCGTAGCTTCGGCCCCAGCGGCAGTCACCGGCGACGGCCAGCGTGGGCGCCAGATTCCAGTCCAGCCCGGTCGCCAGCACCTCCCGGGCGGTCACGCGGGCGATGCGTTCCACGAGTGCCGGGTCGTGAGCCGCGCCCAGGCCGATATTGTGTGGGAAGACGGTGGCGCCGAGGACATTGTTGTGCCCGTGGACGGCGTCCACCGCGTAGATGAGAGGGATGCCGGGCTGTCCGTCCCACCCCTCCGTCGAGGCGGCCCAGTAGGCGTCGTTCGTTGCGACCCAGTCCGCGGGGCGGTTGCGGCCGGGGAGTGAGCCCGCGCCGCTGAGGACCGAACCCACACCGAAGCGGCGGACCTGCTCAGGCGAGATGTGCAGCCTCTCGGCCTGCACCATCTGCGCGGCCTTGCGCGGAAGGCTGAGCCGCGAGAGAAGGCGCGCGACACGCGTCGATGGCTTCACCTGCGGGGGTCGGAACGATGCCTGGCGGTTGGGCCGGCCACTCACATGGCGATGTGGACGTACGTCCGGATCTCCCACTCGCTCCCGTCATCGCCCGAGCGTCCCGGCTCGCAGGTGGCGAAGCCGTTGGCGTCGACCGACGGGGCGGCGCAGTAACGGGGTGAATTCATGTCCAGCGACCGCCATCCGGCCCGGATTCCGAACCGTGTCCCCGGCATGTCGAACCAGCCCGGCCGGCCCAGGGAGTAGGAAAGGTCGGCCATCAACTGAAGCGGGAACGTGTGGTTGAAGTCGCGGTGATAGTCGTAGGGTCCCCAGTCGTTCACCCTCGCGAACGTTTCCAGCTTGAGCGGCCCGCTGATCGCCCGCAGTTGGATCCCATGCCGGCGGATGAGACGCTGGCTGTCTCCGTTCGGCTCGCCGGTCCCCGTGTAGATGTTGGCGATGAAGCCGGAACTGCCGGTCCGCTTGGAGACGAGGCGGGCGTTCACCTCCCACACGTCCCGCGCGGGCGGGGCGCCCGGGAAGGCGAAGATGGATCGTCCATCGGCCAGGATCCCGATCCCCGCGTCCTGCGTTGTGCCGAAGCTCTTGTAAGTGAATCCGACGGTGGCCGCGAAGGCCGCATCCTCGCGTATGTCGCTGTCCCACGAGTGCATCCACGTCGCGGGCGTGGGGTCGTAGGTGAGGAGGAACTCCAGCGCTCTCGTCTCCCGGTTCCATCCGCGGACGGCGAACGGGTCGTCGACGACGTTGCGCGGACGCGCCGGCGCCGGGGCGTCCGCCGGAACCGGTCCCACGATCGGCCTCTGCCACAGGAAATTGGGCGCGATCTGCCAGTTGCCCGCGTTCAGGGCCACGCCCGTGAGGACGTTGTACTGGTTTCCCATCCCGCTGTCGCGCAGCCACCAGCCGGTGAAGGTCTGCGTCGCGGTGGGCCCGCCCTCCGCGACCAGGCCCATCGCGGCCCCCTGGACGTACCAGTTCCAGCGGCCCCTGGTGAGAGTGAGCTTGGCCTTGGCGCCGAACGCATCCCTCGCCTCGATCTGGTCTCCGAGCACCTCGTAGCTTCCAGGGTCGCCGCGCACGATCTGGAACGCCTGCCCCTCCTTGGTGGATCCGGACCAGATGCCGCCCACCTCGATCACGGCGTCGCCGCGAGTGGCGGCAACGTGCACGGTCGCCTTGCGGGTCGGGGGCAGCGGCACGGCGAACGAACTCGCCACGGCCCCCTGTTCGGCGAGGTCCTCCTGATAGACGACCGTCGTCTGGAACGGCCCCACGTTCTTCGTCAGCTTGCCGAGGACCGCCGGATTCGCGCCCCACCAGAGTTCGGGACCGAACGCCACGGACAGACCGTCGAACAGTCTCTTGCCCTCGATCTCCACTCCCAGCGGCGCCATGCCGTTGTAGATGTCGATATTCGGACCGTAGTTGGCCTCGCGGTACAGTCCGAAGAAGTCTCCCTCGTAGCCCCAGTGATAGTGGCCGGTGCGATAGAAGCCGTTGAGGCGGAACCATGAATCGTCCCACGACAGATTCGCCTGGTAGACCTTCAGCCGTTCGAGGTCGCCGAGAACGAACTGTTCGCCGTCGGCCTCCACGGTGCGGGGCCGCCCGCGGTTCTCGTAGAAGATCTCGTCGATGGGGTTGTTCGGGACCGCCCCGAGCACGTTGACGATGACTTCGCCCTCAATGCCTCCGGCCGGCCGCGCCGTGATGCCGCCGTAGAACGACTGCAGCTGGTCGAAGCCCCGGAACGATGGCCGCCCACGCGAGACGGTTGGGGCATCCTCCGGAGTGCTGATGACCGAACCGCCGGTGCTGAACGTCTCGAACTCCGCCCGCAGACTACTCACCTGGAAGCGATCGAGGATCGAGGAACTGAACGCCGCCCGGTCGCCGCGCGCCTGAAGCTCGGCCGTCTCGGGCATGATCGACGCAAAATGCCGCCCGATCGTCTCCATCGTCGTCCCCGGCCCGTAGGGATCGAGTTCGTAGACGTCGCGGAGGGCATAGTACGCGGCGCGCGGGAACAGTTCGTACAGGCCCTCGTGGTCCGTCGGTCCCTTCGCGACGATACCCCACCACTCCTCGTTCATGTTGTTCTGGCCGGGCACGTAGTCGTCGGGATACGCATCGTTGGCCCAGGAGGCGTTCGTGTCCTGGACATCGAGGTTGTCCTCCTGCCCGAACTTCCACCAGCCGTCCGTCCACTGGAACGTCATCCCGCCGATGGAATTGCCCACGCCGCCCTTGCCGGCGGACTCTTCGTAAATCTCCTGCCACTGGTCGAGGAGATAGCGTGTCTGCATGAGCTGGTCTTCGCGCATCGCGCGCGCGTTCCACACGTCCGCTCCGAACTCCGTGAACAGCACGCCCATCCCGAGCTTCTCGTCGACTTCCTCGAAGAAATCGTTGAACGACCGGCCGCGGTACACGTTCGCGCCGAGGACGTCGAGGTTCCCCGCCTCCTCGGCGATGAGGTCGATGTACTGCAGGTCGCCGTTCGCGTAGGCCACGGGACGCGTGGGATCCATCTCCTTGATGAGCTCCGTCGCGTCCCCGACGAGCGAGTACAGGTAACGGGCGCGGCCGATGTCCCGCTCGCCCTCCGGCATGTCCTCGGTCTCCGCCGAGCTCCAGAAAAGACCGTAGTTGTTCTCGTTGCCGAGCAGCCACATCAGCACGCCGGGCGTGTCCCTGAACGCCTCCACCATGTCCTCGACCTCGGCGAGAACGACGGCGCGGGATGCGGGGTCCGCGTAGTTGGTGTTGGCCTCGAACACGCCGTTGACCGTCACGCCGTAGCGGCCGAGCGCGTGGTTGAGGACGGTCCAGATGCCGTAGTTCTCCCAGATGTACTCGACCCACTCCGGCGTAATCCCGACGTAGGCCCGAATCGCGTTGACTCCCATCGCCCTGGCGAGACCCATCTCCCGGTCGAGCGCCGCCTTGATCAGGTCGTCCGACTCGGTCCAGAAGTTGTAGTTGTAGGTCGTGCCGCGGGGGAAGTAATCCCAGTTAATGCCGAGGACCATGAAGTCGTCGCCGTCCACCTGCAGCCTGATCCCGCTGTCGTCCCTCACGAGTTCAATCCCGGGGAGCGGAGGATCGGCGGATTGCGCTGCGACACCGGGGAGACCGAACAGGGCGATCGACACGACAAGGGCGCTCCCGAGGCCGAGGAGGCGCTGCCGGAGTCGGGGGAAAGTCGCGCCGGGCATGGTGGCCTCCGCTTGCTCGGGACTGGTTTTGAAGCATCGTCGCGTTCACGGACCAAGCTACCGGTCTTGGGGGCGTGACCGCCAGAAGAAGCGTTGTCCTGTGAGAAGCGAGCCTGAACGGGGGACCGGGTTTCCACCCGGAGGCGAGTCTGGAGCGCGCGTGGGCTCCATCGCTGAACGGGTATGGCCCGTAAACGGCCCCGCCTCCGGAACGTCAGCGGGGCAGGCCGATCCCCACGGAGAGCGTCGCCCCGCTGGCGGAATACGCGTAGTCGAAAAGCATACCGGGAATCTCTTCCGCCCACTCGGTCAGGGAGCGCGAGTAGCCGAGGCGCAGATCGATCCGCCAACCCCTGTCGAGCAGCAACCCGAGGCCGACCGTCACCGGCCGCCGGGCGCGTTGCTCTCGCCGCTCTCCCCGTTCGCCGTTCTCCGGGTTGACGCCGCTCGTCGCGAACTCGCTCCACATCCGGCGGATCCCGCCGAACACATAGCCCTGCGTCGAGTTGCCCCCGGCACCGAGTCCGAGGAATACGTTGACCCCGACTCCGAAGCGGTCGTGGAGGTCCCACTCGCCGGGCCACACATCGTGCGGTTCGCCGTTCGGCGTGGGTTCGATCGTCCCCTCGATCTTTCCCCGTCCGTCAACCACTCCCTCGAACTCCAGGCCCGCGAGCAGCCCGCCGAGGATCCGCGTGCGGAGCCCGACGGAGGGGTTGATCGCGAAGGTCGGACCCGAGGCCGTCGTGGCGCTCTCGCTCGAGCCGTCGCCCACCGTCACGCGCTTGGAGTGTTCCGCGGAGAGCCAGCCGGCCTCGGGCGCCAGCCGAAGGAACATCTCGGACTGAGCGCGGATCGGCGGCGCGGCCAGCATGGAGACGCAGACAGCGAGGGTTTTGGGTCCGGCGAACCGGATCACCGAGGCGCGGATCTTCCGGTCACCGCGACCACGCCGCAGTTCGTGAGCAGGCGCTGCGCGTCGGCCTTGCCGGAGTCGGAAGGTCCGAGCCGGTTCTCGCCTTGTTCGTCCTCGTCCTCGAGGCGCGAGGCGACGACGCGAATATGCGTGTTTCCCGTGGCGGGATTGTCGAACACGCTCGCCGTCAGGATGTCGTGCCGCGCCCCGGCGAAGAGTGCCTCCACGACGCCGGAGGTCTGCCTGCGACCCCGCACGAACCCGGCCTCGAGATTGCCGTCCTCGATCGTGTAGTCCATGAGGTTCAATTGCGCGACCGCGCAGCGATAGGCCGTTTCCAGCCCCGGCGGAGCGACGCCCTGGAGTGAGACGGGCGCGGTGGAACAGCCCGCGAGCACGATCGCGACCGGGATTCCCGCGACTCTCTTCATGTCTTCAATCTCCGGGGATTGCAGATTCGCCGCCAGTAGTGAAGCCTTCGATCCCATGACGATCCGAGTTCGCGCGCCGTCACGCGCCGCCGCCGCAGTGATCCTCGTGACCGGTTCGATCGCGCTGGGCGGAGGGGCCTGCTCTTCTCATCCCGGCACGGTCACCGGCGGGGGAACCCCCCGGGTCTTGTTGATCGGGATCGACGGCGTGCGCCCGGATGTGCTCGCGGACGTGCCGACTCCGGTCATGGATTCCCTCGCCGCGGGCGGATGGTACACGGCGGACACGCGCACGACCATCCCACCGGTCAGCGGCCCGGCCTGGTCTTCGATCCTCACCGGCGTGTGGCCGGCGAAACACGGTGTGCTGGATAACGGATTCCAGGGGCGGCGATACGCGGAGCACGCGGATTTTCTGACGCTCGTTGAGCGGGAGCGACCCGGCCTCTCGACGTTCGCGGCCCTCGACTGGTTGCCCCTGGCCGTCCTCGATGGGGGAGGCCCGGCGCTATCCGATGCCATCGACACGCGGTTTGTCGTGGACGGGTACGAACTCGGGTGGGCGGAAGCGGACAGCACCATCGCGGGCCGAGCGGCGGAACATCTGGCGGAAGCAGACCCGGCCGCGGCTTTCGTCTACCTCGGGAATCCGGATGAGACGAGTCATCGACACGGGTCGGTCGGGGCCGAATACCGCGACGCGATCGCCCTGTCGGATCGCCACGTCGGCTGGATGATGGAGGCGCTGCGGGCGCGGCCCACATACGAGGAGGAGGACTGGCTCGTGCTCATTAGCACGGACCACGGCCGGCGCGAGGACGGCGGCCACGGCGGAGACTCGCCGGAAGAGATGACGATCTTCATCCTCGCGAGCGGTGAGGCGACGAGACACTGGCCCGCGGCGGGATCCGGCCCCACCTACATCGTCGATGTCCCGGTCACGGCGCTCCACCACCTGGGCGTGTCCGCCGGTTCCGACGCCGACTTCGACGGTACGCCGCTCGGTACTCCGCGCGTGGACCCGTAGCCGGGGACACGCTGCGGCGCGGGGGTTCATGTGGCCGCCTCGAGCCAATCGAACGGTCGTCCGAAACGTCCACGCGCCGGAGTCATCGTACCGTTGCGCGCGTGCCGTGGCGGACCCCGCCCGAACGCTGGCGGGACGTACCGGTGTCGCGCCAGTTTGAGGCAGGGGAGATTCACACCAGGAACGGGGGATGAGATGTCCGAGATGAGTCGTCGCGGTTTCATCGGCCGGGGTTTGAGCCTTGGGGCGGCAGCCGCCGTCGCGGGCGCGGCGCCGGCCCAGGCTTCGGCCCGGCGGGGGTGTCCCTCGCTGGCGTCGAGCGGGCGCGCGCAGACGCCGATGATGATCACAAGCCATACGAACGATACGGGGCGCCGAGCCGCCACTGCGGCGTGGCAGATCCTGTCGGGCGGCGGCGGGGCGATGGACGCGGTCGAACGCGGCGCGAACATCATCGAACTCGACCCCGACGGGACGAGCGTCGGCTGGGGCGGCTTGCCCAACGCCGACGGCGTCGTCCAGCTCGATGCGTCCGTCATGGACGGGGCCACCTACAACGCCGGCTCGGTCGCCGGCATTGAGGGAATCCGCACTCCCGCGTCGGTGGCCCGGCTCGTCATGGAGCGCACCGACCACGTCATGCTGGTCGGTGAATTTGCGCAGCGCTTCGCGGTCGGCTTCGGCTTTGAGGTCCAGGATCTGATGACGCCGAAGTCGCGTGAGATCTGGCTTCGCTGGCGCGAGCGCCTGTCCGACTCGGACGACTGGGGACCGCCGGACCACCTGCGGCGTCCGGGCGGAGACTCCGGCGGTGGCTCCGGCGGCGGGCTCGCCCGCGCCGGATTCGGCGAGGATGCCTGGAGGCGGGAAGCGGAAGAGTGGGCGGAACTGCTCGACCTGCCCGGCCGCGACGGCCCCGGCCGCGACTACGTCCTGGCGGACGCCCTCATCCACCGCTACGGGACGACGAACGTGCTCGCCGTCGACGCGCAGGGGAACGTTTCGGGCATCACGACGACGAGCGGACTCGCCTGGAAGGTCCCCGGCCGCGTGGGCGACTCGCCGATCATCGGCGCCGGCCTGTACGTGGACAACGACATCGGCGCCGCCGCCGTGACGGGACGGGGCGAGGACGTGATCAAGTCGTGCGCCGGATACTACATCGTCTCGCGGATGGGCGAGGGGCGCACGCCGCAGCAGGCCTGCGAGGACGCCGTGGCCATGATCCGCCACAAGTACCGGAACGTGGCGCCGGATTTCATCCCGTCCGAGAAGTTCGTCGCGATCAACAAGGACGGGGACCATGGCTGCGCCTGGATGCCCTTCCGCGACACGCCGCCCCGCATGACCGTGGCGAACGCGGACGGGATCCAGACGTACGAGGGGGTGAGCGTCGCCGACTGACGAGGCGCCCGGCCCCGACCCCGAGTCCGCCGTGTCCGAAGTGACCGTGATCGTCAGGGAAGCGGGTCTCGAGGATGTCGGCCGCCTCGCGCCGCTGTTCGACGGATACCGCCAGTTCTACCGCCAACCGGCGGATCCGGAGGGTGCCCGCCGGTTCCTGGCCGAACGTCTGGGAGCCGGCGAGTCGCGCATCTTCCTGGCGGAGACCGAGGACCGCTGGCCGCTGGGGTTCGTGCAACTCTTCCCGTCCTTCTCCTCCGTATCGATGAGGCGGCTCTGGATTCTCAACGACCTCTTCGTCGCGCCGGACGCGCGCCGGTCCGGGGTCGCGCGCGCCCTCATGAACCGAGCGCGGGACCTCGCCGTCGAAACCGGCGCCAAGGGCCTCATCCTGGAGACCGAATCCCACAACGCCCCCGCAAGGAGACTGTACGAAGGCCTGGGCTGGGCGCTCGACGGCGCCGACCACTACGAGTTGTTCGTGTGAATCCCCGTGTGAGCACCGCGGTCCGCACGGTGGTTCCGGTGCTGCTGCTGCCCGCGCTCGCGGCTGTCGCATGCGCTGCCGGATCGGCGGAGGGACCCGGCGCCGGGAGATCCGGCCGGGAGTTGCGACTGTCGCTATCGGCCGGCGAAGAGTCGCCGGCGGCCGCCACACCCGTCGTCCTCGAGTTGACCGGCACGAACGAGGGCCAGGCCGCGCTCATCCTCGATTTCCCCGACGGGCAGCGCTACGATTTCGAGGTGATCTCGGAGGATGGGGCCGTCGTCTGGCATTGGGGGGAGGGCAGGTTCTTCGCCCAGGTGCTGGGACGCGAGACGCTCGAACCCGGCGCCTCTCTGCACTGGACCGGGAGAATCGAAGCCGGGCTGCCGGCTGGTGTTTACCGCGTCCTCGCCACACTCACCACGGTGGAGCCTCACACCATCGAGGCCACGCTCACCGTCCTTCCGCGGAGCTAGCGACCGTTGAACGACACACCCTCGAACGACACGACGCCGACAGGACTCGCCACGGATCCCGACGCACTCGAGCCCGACCTTCTGCAAGCCGTCTCCTTCGATGCGGGGTGGTCCCTGCTCGAGCGCTTCTCGACTCTCGTGCGAGAGTCCGGAAGCGAAGACGAGCACGCCGCGGCCGAGTACATCGCCGCCGTACTTGGCGGGATGGGCGTGCCGTTCGAGATGCACGAGCCGGATCTCTACCTCTCCCTCCCCCGCGAGTCCTCGGTGGAGTGGAGCGGCGGGTCGATACGGGCCAAGCCGCCGTCCTTCGCGGTACCGACGCAGGGTGGCGGGCTCGAAGGGGAACTCGTCTTCGTCCCGGCCGCGGCCGCGACGGGGCAGCGAGACCTGTTCGCGAAACGGCTCGGCGACGACCTGCCCGACGTGGCCGGCAAGATCGTGCTCAGCGAGGGATTCGCGATGCCGGGCATGGTCTCCGCCTTCGAGGCGGCGGGCGCGGTGGGACAGGTCTTCATCAACCCCGGGCGGAACATCCACTGGGGGATCTGCACGTCGATCTGGGGCACGCCGACGGCCAGGAACCTCGCCACGAAGCCCGGGACGCCCGTGGTCGCGGTCAACAACCCCGATGGAGAGCGGCTGAAGGAGGCCGTGGGCGAAACCGTCGGGCTGCGCGTCCGGCTGGAAGAAGGCTGGTATCCGTGCAAGCTGCCCGTGGCGCACATCGCCGGCGCGTCGGAGGAGTTCATGCTCGTGCACGGGCACTACGACTCGTGGGATGCCGGGATCGGCGACAACGCGGTCGGCGATGCGACGCTGCTGGAACTGGCCCGGATCTTCCACGCGGAAGCGGGGCGGCTGAAGCGCTCGCTGCGCATCGCCTGGTGGCCGGCGCACTCGACGGGGCGCTACGGCGGCTCCACCTGGTATGCCGACACGCACGCGCTGGAACTCCGCAAGCGCTGCGTGGGCGCGATCAATATCGACTCGCCGGGCTGCTGGCACGCGACGGAGTATGACGACGTGATGTGGATGGCCGAGGCGGGGCCGCTGTGCGCGCGCGCAATCGCAGACGTCACGGGGAAGACGGCGAAACGGCTGCGGCCGCTGCGGGCCGGCGACTATTCCTTCAATCAGATCGGGCTCACCTCGTTCTACATGTTGCTCTCGAACATCCCCGCGGAGGAGCGCGCGGCGCTCGGCTTCTATCCCACCGGCGGGTGCGGGGGAAATATCGCGTGGCACACCGAAGACGATGTCATGGCCGTCGCCGAGCGGGAGAACCTCGAGCGCGACCTGAGCGTCTACGTGGCATCGATCGCGCGTGTGCTCAACGCGCCGATCCTCCCGTACGACTTCCGCGAGACCGTCTCGGAACTGACGGGGTTCGTCGACGACTACGCGGAGGCGGCCGGGGATCTGCTCGACCTCGGCGCGGTCCGTGCGGAACTCCGGACGCTGAGCGTGGCGCTGGACGACCTGTACGCCGCCATCGGGGAGGGACGACCGGATGGGGCGGCGGCCGGGACCGTGAATGAGTTGTTCCTCGAGTTGTCCCGCATCCTGGTGCCGATCGGCTACGCGGAGGGAGGGCCGTTCGACCACGATCCGGCCCTGCCGCGGACGCCGATCCCGCGGCTCGCGAGGGTGGCCGAGTTGTCGAGCCTCGCGGAATCCGGCTCCGACGCGCTGCCCTTCCTCGTGAACGAACTGCGTCGGGAGGCGAACCATGTGGCGAACGGCTTCCACGAGGCGGCCCGGGCGGTGCGGCGCGTGCTGGCGCGGTTGACGGCTTCGGCGCCGGCGGGCTGACGCGGGTGCGAGGCAGGAGGGGAGGATCGGTGCGCGCGGCTGCGGCGGCGGCACTGGCGCTGGTGGCGGCACCCGCGCTGGCGGGCCTGTCCGTGGCGGCGCCGGCGGCGGCGCAGACGACGGACACGGTATTCGTCCGGCTGGATGCCGACGGCGCGGCCCACGTTCGGCAGGGCCTCCCGCCGGAGGGCGGTGCCGTGCGGGCATTCGCGATTCGGATCGAGCACCAGGCCCTGTCGCTGACGGAAGCGGCGCCGGACGGCGGGCGCCCGCCCGACGTCGATGCCGCGCTGACCCCGGTCGACGGCGCGTACCGCATCGACGTGGTCTCCGACGCGCCGGTCGTCGTGTCCTACACCGTCCGGAATCCGGTGCGCGGACGGCTGGACCGGATCCCCCTCTTCGTCGCCGGCCGGGAGGCCGAGGAGACCGTCGTACAGGAGGTCACGGCGCCGTGGCTGATTCGGCTGGAGGGAGATCCGGACGTACTCGATGCGCTGGACCTGTCGACCAGCCTGCCGCGCTTCGTCCGAACGGGCGATGACATCGTGACGGCCACCCTGTCGAGCGTGCCGGGGCTGCTGCGGCTGTCCCGCGGGGGCGCGCTCTCGTTCGCGCGCATCGCCGACTTCGCCGTGCTCGCGCTGCTCCTGGCCGGGGCGATCTGGACGTGGCGGAACGCGCGTGCGCGCCGCGAGGGAGCCGGAGCCGCCCCGTGACGATCATCCTGATCGCGGCGGGCTTCTTCGCCCTCGGCCTCACGGTGATCCTCCTGTTCCGGAAGACCATCCGCGCCGACGACGAGCTGGACCGCCGTTGGGCCGAGGTGGTCGCACAGCGCTCGCGACGTACGGCCTCGCCCTCCCCGCCCGGGAAGACCGCGGAACCCGACGGGCGCGAACCGCCCGGCGCGCCGACATGAGCGACGTCTTTTTCGTCGTCCTCGGCGTCTATGTGGCGATCATCATGGGCATCGCGATCTGGAGCTACTTCCAGACCGAGACCGAAGTCGACTTCCTCGCCGCCGGCCGCTCGATCGGCCCCATCGTCGGCGGCGCCGTCCTCGCCGCCACGCAGATCTCCGCCGGCACCTTCGTGGGCACCGCCGGCCGCCACTACCTGGCCGGCGTCTCCTGGGTCTTTCCCTGGCTCGGTCTCTGGACGGGGTGGCTGGTGTGCGCCTTCTTCGTCGCCCCGAAACTGCGGCGTCTCGGCGCGCTCACGGTCCCCGACTACATCTCCGCCCGCTACGGCAGCCCGAAGGCCGGAGCCCTCGCCGGCATCCTCATCGTCGTGGCCTACACGATCTACCTCGTGGCGCAGTTCCAGGCGGGCGGCGAGATCGCGGAGGTCGTGTTCGGTATCCGCCCGCTCACCGCGATGCTCATCATCGTGGCATCGACTGCGCTCTACACCCTCCTCGGCGGGGTCCGGTCCAGTTCCTACATCGACTTCCTGCAGACGCTGATCATGGTCGCGGCGCTCATCGTGGCGGTCCCCGTCCTTCTCAACCAGGTCGGCGGCGGCAGCCCCCTCGCGGCGGTCGAACGGTCGCTCGACTTCCTGGACACGCTGGACGACCGTCTCGTGGGCTGGTACTACTCACCGCGCGAACTGCTCGCCTTCGCGATCGCGTTCGGACTCTCGATCGCGGCGGCGCCCTATGAACTCACGCGCTTCTACTCGATGCGTGACGAGCGAACGGTGCGGAAGGCGATCTTCGTGGCGATCGGCTTCCAGGTCGTGATTGCGACCAGCATCATGTCGATCGGCATGCTCATGCGGGTACTGTTCCCGAACCTCCCTTCCCAGGACCAGGCGACGGCGACGATGGCGCTGCACGTGCTGCCTCCCGTGGTCGGCGCGCTGCTGCTGGTCGCCATGCTGTCGGCGATCATGTCGACCGTGAACTCGATCCTCCTCGTGACCGGCGCGGGCGTCGCGCACGACCTGTACGGGAAGTTCATCCGGCCCGACGCGAGCCAGAAGCACCTCGTCAACGCGAACCGGGTGGCGATCGTCGTCCTCGCGATCATCCCCCTCTTCTTCGCGTTGCAGAAACTGGGGGATGTCCAGGGCATCGTGCTGGAACAGGCGAAGTTCATCGCCTCGTTCTTCTTCGTCCCCATCGTCATCGGTCTCAACTGGCGGCGGGGGACGGCGAAGGGCGCGGTCGCCTCCATGATCGGGGGCTTCCTGGCCTGCCTTGTGTGGACGCTCTGGTTCCAGGAACACTACTTCGATCTGTACGGTATCGACTCCGTGGAATTGGGTGTCGGTGCGAGCCTCATCCTGTTCATCATGGTCTCGCTGATGACGAAACCGAATCCCGGCCAGACGCTGGAGCCGTTCTTCGGGAACAAGTGACCTGCGGACCGCGATCCCGTCCGCGGGTCCGCCAACCATAGGGAGGCCTTCGAATGTCGGACGTACTGAGCCGCCTCGTGGAGGAACTGGACGCGGGCACGGTTCGGGTGGTGGATCTCACGATCCCCCTCGGTCCCGATACCGTGGTCATCGACCTCCCTCCGATGTTTGCGCCGTCAAATGGAGTGACGATCGAGCGGATCTCGAGATATGACGACGATGGGCCGGCCTGGTACTGGAACAACCTCACGCTCGGCGAACACACCGGGACGCACTTCGACGCCCCCATCCACTGGGTGACGGGGAGGGATGTGCCCAACGGCGCGACGGACACGATCCCGCCGCGGAAGTTCGTCGGTCCGGCGTGCGTCATCGACGTGGAGGAGGAAGTCGTCGCGGACCCCGACTTCCTCCTCGCTCCGGGGGGACTCGAGGCGTGGGAGGCGGAGCATGGACGCGTGCCCGCGGGCGCCTGGGTCTTTCTGCGCACCGGGTGGAGCCGAAGGGAAGGGAAGGAGGCGTTTCTCAACGTGTCGGAAGACGGCCCGCACTCGCCGGGCTTTCACTGGGAAACCTCGGCCCTGCTGGCCCATGACCGCGCAGTGCTCGGGGTCGGAGTGGAGACGGTCGGAACCGATGCGGGTCAGGCCGGAGGGTTCGATCCGCCGTTCCCGAACCACGGGATCATGCACGGGGCGGGGAAGTTCGGCCTCGCGAGCCTGTGCAACCTCGACCGGTTGCCCCCTACGGGCGCAGTGGCGATCGCCGCCCCGCTCAAGATCGTGGACGGGAGCGGGAGCCCGTTGCGCGTGATCGCGCTGGTCCCGGCATAGCGGGCGCGGAGGGGGCGCGGGGATGGACGGCGGCGAGCGGCAGCGATCCGCCTATCGGAAGATCCTGAGGGCGCTGGACGAGGCCATCTTCTGTCTGGAGCGGGAGCCCCCGGAGGATCCGGATGACCATGATGCGGAACAGCAGGGGGTCTTTCGCCTCGGAGAAGCGGGCGGGATCGCCTTTGCCAGCCATTTCGCGGGAACGGGCTCCGGAGCCCTCTTCGACGAGATCTCCGACGCGGCCGAAGCGGAGGATCTGGATCGGATCCGCCAGATACGGGGCCTGGTCGAATCGAGGCTGCGGTCGGGCGAAGGCGCGACTGCGGGAGAGTCGGGCGAGGGTGCGCTCGACTGGGATGCCGGCTACCTGCAGCTCCTCGCGGTCCTGAACGAGTCGCGGCGAGCCCGGGAAGAGGGAGACGCGCATCGATACCGGATCATGGCGGGTTTCCTCGCCGGCTTCCTGCAGCGGGACGCGAGACCGGGGGAATACGAGCCCGGATCCCTGCGAGACGCGGTCATCGCCGCGTGCAACGAGGGGTGGGGCGAGACCCTGTGGAGGGAGTGGGAGGCGATTCGGGACGAGTGGCTGGCCGGCGATTCTCCGGGAGCCCCGGAGGACCCGGACCTTCTCCTCAGGTGGCTCGGTCTGCGGCTGGCCGCCGCCGAGTCGGTGACCGGTTCGCTCGTTTCCAGCCAGGTCGGCGGGGCGCACGACCATCGAAGCGGGGGGGAGCTGGACGATGGTGCGCGCTTCCTGCGCTGCGAACGCTCGACCCGCCGCGCGCGGAACTTCGGCGCCGGAATCGCGCGCCGCGACATGCACGACGAGATTCCGGATCCCGCCATCTGAGCGATCCCTCCGGCTCTTGTGCCCGGGGCTCGGAGGGAGGACGATGTCGAGTGGGCCGGAGGTCGTACGCGTAACGCGAGGAGTGTTCAGTGGCGGACAACGGAAGCGCAGGCAAGGCCGTCAACGTGGCGTCGATTCTGCTGGCGCTGCTCTTCCTCCTCAACGGAGGGCTAAAGGTGGCCGGGATAATGGTCGATCAGTTTGCGCTGTGGGGTTATCCGGCGTGGTTCCAGTACCTGATCGGCGTCATGGAGGTGCTGGCGGGGGTCGGATTCCTGAGGCGTCAGACGCGGTTTCTCACGTCGGTCGTGGTCATCGTGATCATGGCGGGCGCCATCTACACGCTCCTGAGGGCGGGGACGGCGGCGCAGGCCGCGGTGCCGGCCGTCGTGCTGGGCCTCGCCCTCTTCGTGGGCAAGAACTCGCGCCGGAGCTAGCAGCCCGCGGAAGACCCCTGCGCCGGGCTGTACGTGGACCCGCAACGGTGCCGGCCGGACCGCCGCCGGCGCTTCACGAGGCCCGGCCGCCTGGGCGCGGTGTTCCCGGTTCCCCTTCGTGCGTGGGGCCGTTCGATCAGTCGCCTTCGGCGGTCTCCAGCAGCCGGTCGCCCACGAGACGGACCACGCGGATGCGCTGAATGTCGAGTTCGTCGCGGTCGATGTAGGCCAGCAGGCCATCCGGGCCGAACGCGGCCGGGATGCGGAGCCCATCGGAGGGGATGGTCCCGAAATACTGCCCATCGGCGGTCAGGATGTCCGTCGGCCCGGGTTCGCCCATCAGCGCGGAGCGCTGGACCCAGATGCGGTCGCTCCAGTCCACGGCGAGTCGTGAAATGACCGGAACCTCCTCCGGGAAGACCATGTTTTGGATCTGATTTTCAGCCATCCGATTCAATTCCTCCTGGTCGGGAACGCCGAGCGATCCAGGGTTGGCCGCCCCCGCGGCCGACGCGGCGCGCGTCATCATCAGCGTGAAACCGCCGCCCCCTCCACCGGCACCCCCGCCCGCGCCCCCGCCTTCTCCCAGCGCGGCGAGCCGCCGTTCGCGTTCCTCGTCCCGGACTTCGTCGGTGACCGTGATGGGCGCGATCGGCCGTGCGAGCGTCCCCATCACCTGGCCGGAGGGGTCGAGAAGCTTGATCCGATAACCGATCGAGTCCGCGAGTGCGACGCGGCCATCCCGCAGTACGCCGAGACTCAGGGGAAGGGGGAAGGCTTCCATCGCGGACATGATCATTCGAACGTTGCCGGCCTGTGTCTCCGTTTCCTCGCCCGGCGGCAGCGCCCAGGCCATGTGGAATTCCTCCAGCGTTCCGTCGAGCCGGAACCGGCCGATGGACCGGCCTTCGGGCTCTTCTTCCTCTTCCCCTCCCATGAGCGTGGCGAACGATGGCGCGCTGAACTGCTCGGCGACGAGGGTCCGGTCGGGCATGGCGTGGATGGCGGCACCGGGCATCCCGGTCTGAAACGTGAATTCGGCGTCCTGGAGGAATTGGCCTTCGCGATTGAAGAGGTGAATGCCTCTCCTGTCATGTACGGCGATGCCTCCATCGGCGAATACCGCCAGACTACGCGCCCCGTTGAGTTCCCCGGGGCCCTCGCCCTGGTTGGAAATCGTGCGGACGAACTGGCCGGCCGGATCGAGGACGACGACATGCCCGGCGTCGTTGTCGAGGATGTAGAGCGAGCCGTCTTCGCCGAAAGCGACGCCCCTCACGTTGCCGAACATCTCCCAGTCCGCACCATCGAGCACGCCGACCGCATACAGATCCTCCGCGGCGGGTTCGAGGGGGATGTCGGGGCTGTCGAGCCCGGCCGTGGCCGTTCCGGCATCGCCACCGCAACCGAGGACCGCAAGCGGAAGGGAAAGGAGGACGATTTGAGGCGTTGGGATGGGAACCTTGCGCATGGGTCTTACCTCGGGGTTCGGGGCGCGTTCAGCGTGCGTCTTGAATCTGTTGGCGGTCACGACGGCGAATCCGGGGACGGGCCGGACACCGGCTGTGACAGCGGAGGCCGGAGCAACGGTTGCCCGCCGCGGGAATCAAGGGGTGCCCTCCGGCAGTTCGCCCGCCGCGAGCCGGGCCACGCGGACGTGCTGGACGCCGAGTTCAGGTTGCGGTCAGCCGCCGCACCAGCGCCTGCAGCCATTCGCTCACCTCCCGGACCTCCTCCCGGAGCGTCTCGTGTCGTTCGTAGGCGTCTGCGCCCGGCGCCTGGTCGGCCCGCCCGGTCATGCCGGCGAGATAGTTGAGCTGGCTCAGGAGCATGGGGCGCGGATAGCTGCCCTCCGCGTCGTTCACGCGGGCATCGAGTCGGGCCAGTTCCGCGGCGAGCTCGTCGAGCGTCTCGTTGCGGCCGCCGCCGATGCCGGCGCGCGCTTCCGCGATTTGCTCGCGCAGATCGTCGATGCCGTCCGCGACCTCACGGGCCTCCGCCCGCGTCTCCCGCACGGCGAGGTTGAAGCGGTACTGCTCTTCGAGGTCCGCGATGGTCACGCCCTCCGCCGCCACCCGCGGGTCGATCCGCAGTTCGAGCCCGGTCTCGGCCGTCACGTCGCCCGCCGAGAGGCGAACCGTGTAGTTCCCCGGCGGTACGATCGGCCCGCCGCGGCCCGAGCCCTGCGACCGCAGGTCCCAACGCAGCCGGTGCATGCCCGGCGCCGACGAAACGCCCCGCACCGGACCGCCGCCGCGGGGGGCTATGCGCTGCATCGCCGCCCCCCCCGCCCGGGCCGCGCCGCCGTCCCCGCCGCCGGCGTAGGAGCGGATCACCTCGCCGCCGGCGTCGAGGATCTCGATTCGCACCGTCTCGCCGGGGCCGAGATCCGGCGAGATCCAGTAGCTGATGTCGGCGCCCGCTCCCGGGTAGTCCGGCCGGGCCGTATTCGAAGCCCATTCGAAGCCCGAGTTCCGTCCGGGCCGGGTGCGGTACTGCGGCCGCCCCTCGAACAAGTGCGCCCCGTCTCCCGCCGCCACCGATCCGTCCGCGCCGATCTCGTGCAGCGGGGTGAGGTCATCCAGCACCCAGAACCCCCGGCCCATGGTCGAGAGCGCCAGGTCCTGCCGGTACACCTCGATGTCCGTCACGGGCGTCACCGGCAGGTCGAGCTGGAACGGCTGCCACGTCGCTCCGTCGTCGAAGGAGATGAAGAGCCCGAACTCCGTCCCCGCGTACAGCAGGCCCGCGCGGTCCGGATCCTCGCGCACGACCCGCACGGGCACGTCCGCCGGGATCCCGTTCGTCCCATCGGTGAGAAGCGTCCACGTCTCCCCCGCGTCGTCCGTCCGGTAGACGTAGGGGCTGAAGTCGCCGAGCAGGAAGCGGTACCCGGCCACGTACACCCTGTCCGGATCGTGCCGGGAGATGTCGATGGAGTTGATGCGGCCCTCGGGCGGCATGTCCGGGGGCGTCACATTCTCCCAGGACGCCGCGCCGTCCAGCGTCACGTACACGGGGCCATCGTTCGCCCCGGTCCAGATCACGTCCGTGTCGTGCGGCGAGGCCTCGATCACATAGAGCGTGGAATAGTGCTCCTCTCCCGTCGCGTCGCGCGTGATCGGCCCGCCCGACACCATCTGCCGCTCCGGGCGGAACGCGGTCAGGTCCGGCGAGATCCGCTCCCACGTGCGGCCTCCATCGCGGGTGCGGTGCACGTACTGCGAGCCGTGATAGACGAGGTTCGGGTCGTGCGGCGACACCTCGATGGGCACGACGCGCTGGAAGCGGTAGGGGAGGTTGGCGGGGTTCGTGCCGTACATGTTCACCGCGCCGACGTAGTACTGCTGCTCCTGCCCGGTGCGCTGGTTGTAGACCCCGAAACGCCCCTTGCAGTTCGCGTACACGATGTCCGGGTCGCCCGGCTTCGGCACGGCGGGTCCCGTCTCGCACCCGCCCGGCGAGCGCCAGTACGCGTCGGGGCCGCCCGGCGCCGAGAGCGAAGGCTGCCGACTCGGCACCGCGACCGTATACGCGTCATCCTGCTGCCCCGCGTAGAGCCAGTAGGGGAAGCGGTCGTCCACATCGACCTGGTACAGTTCCGCGGTGGGCTGGTTGTTGACCGGCGACCACGTCTGCCCCCCATCCAGCGTCACGACCCCGCCTCCGTCGCTCCCGTGCACCATGATCCGCGGGTCGTCCGGGTTGATCCACAGGTCATGGTCGTCCCCGTGCACGTTCGGGATCGTCCGGAAGGTCTCGCCCCCGTCCGTCGACTTCCAGGTGGCCAGGTTCAGGACATAGACGACGTTGCCGTCCGTCGGATCCGCAGTGATGTTCGTGAAGTAGAAGGGCCGGTGCATGAGCTGGTTCCGCGGGTCGTCGTTGATCAGCTCCCACGTCTCCCCGGCGTCGTCCGACCGGTACAGGCCCTCGATCGGTTCGGGCGCCTCCACGAGCGCGTAGACGCGGTCGGGCATGTCCGCCGAGACGGAGAAATCCACCTTTCCGATGAGTCCGTCCGGGAGCCCCGCCGTGATGCGCCGCCACGTGTCGCCCCCGTCCGTCGTCTTCCAGATGCCGTCCTCGTCGCTCGCCCCGGAGATGATCGACCACGGATGACGCTGCGCCCGCCACATCCCGGCATAGATGACGTCCGGGTCCGCCGGATGAAACTCGAGATCCACCGCGCCGACGGAGTCCGACGTGAAGAGGATGCGCTCCCAGTCGAGACCGCCGTTCGACGAGCGATAGACGCCCCGCGTCTCATTGTTGATGAACGGGTTTCCCATCGCCGCCGCATAGACGAGATCCGGGTTGTCCGGGTGAGCCTTAACGGACGCGATTTGGCCCGCATCCTCCAGTCCGGCGTGTTCCCACGTCTCCCCGGCGTCCGTCGACTTATGGATGCCCCTTCCGATGATGATATTCGAGCGGATGCCGTCCGAGCCCGTTCCCACATAGAGGATATTCGGATCCGAGTCCGCCGCTTCGATATGGCCGATGGAGGGAGACCGAAAATACCCATCGGAGATATTCTCCCATGTCATCCCGTAGTTCGTCGTCTTCCACACGCCGCCGCCGGTCGCCCCCTGGTAGAACGTGTGGGGATGGGAGCGGTGGCCCTCGACCGCCGTGACGCGACCGCCGCGCGAGGGACCGACGAAGCGGAAGGAGAGGCCGCCGAAGAGACTCGGGTCGACCGTCTCCGCGGCCGGGGGCGGGTTTCGGACGCCGGCCGGAAGTTCACCCATGCGCGCGCCGTCCTGTGCGGCGAGGGGCCACGCGAGGGCGGCGGCGACCAGAGGCATGAGGACGGTTCGCGTTCCGGGAATCGGGGTGGGGAATTGCATGTCTACTCCTGAGTTATCGCGTCTTGACGAGCGCTTCGCCGGCGAGCGCGTCCGTGAAGCGGCCCTCGTCGATCGCGAGCGTGCCGTTGACGAGGGAGTACTCGACCCCCTCGGCGAGACCGTGCGGGTCGTCGTACTCGGCGGTGTCGCGGAACCGCTCGAGGTCCACGACGATCACGTCGGCGACTGCGCCCGCCTCGAGCACGCCGCGACCTTCGATCCCGTACACGCGGGCCGGGAGCGCCGTCATCGCGTGAATCGCCTGTTCGAGCGTGGTGACGCCCTCCTCCATCACGTACTTGCGGATCCGCCGCGGGAAGGCGCCGAAGCCGCGCGGGTGCGGGTGTCCTTCGCCCGGCACCCAGAGAGAGCCGTCGGAAGACGTCATCATCCACGGCTGCGTCATGAAGCGCTCGATGTCCTCGTCGTTCATGTTGAAGGAGGTGAGGCCGGTGCCGCCGCCTCCTCCCTCACGCGCCTCCACGAGCAGGGCGAGCGCGGTTTCGATTGCGTCCATCCCGCGCTCCTCCGCGACATCGGTCAGCGTCCGGCCCCCGTGCGGACCGCCCTGGAGCATGAGCCGGTCGGCGCCGCCGCGACGGTCGAGGTTCTCCCACATGTCCGCCACGAGCCGCGTGCGTTCCTCCGCAGTCTCCATGCGCGCGTACAGGGCGCCATCGTCGCCGGCGAGCGCCCAGCGCGGAACCAGCGCCCCGACGATGCTCGTGCCGGAGGCCTCGTAGGGATACTGGTCCGCGTAGACCGCGAGACCTTCCGCCCGCGCGGCCTCGATGCGGCGCACGACCTCGGCGGACTCGCCCCAGACGCGGGGGCCGAGCGCCTTGATGTGCGTGACGACGCCGGTGATGCCGGAGCTCCGCGAGATCTCGATGACCTCGTCCACGGCCCCGAGCAGGCCGATCGAATAGTCCGACTCGTCGCGGATGTGGCTCTGGTACACGCCTCCGAACCCTGCGGCGACCTTCGCGAGCTCGACGACCTCGCCGGTGGGGGCGTACGACCCCGGAGAGTAGTAGAGGCCGGAGGAGAGCCCGAAGGCGCCTCCGTCCATTCCGTCGCGCACGATGGTCCGCATGCGGTCGAGTTCCTCGGGCGTGGCCTCGCGCGCCTGCATGCCGAGGACCGCGCGGCGCACGCTGCCGTGCCCGACGAGCTGCCCGACGTTCACTCCGATGCCGGGGTCCCGGAGCCGCGCCCGCTGGTCGGCGAGGTCGACCGTGCCGCCGCCATCGGGGTTCGCGAAGATCGTCGTGATCCCCTGTGCGAGGAGTGGGTGCGCCGTCCGCAGTGCGCCGCGCAACAGCGCCGGCATGGCGTGGGAATGCGTGTCGATGAAGCCCGGGAAGATGTGCAGGCCGTTCGCGTCGATGACCCGGTCGGCGGTTGCGCCGCCCAGGTCTCCCACGGCCGCGATCCGCCCGCCGTCGATCGCGAGGTCTCCGGAGCGGGCCGCGCTCCCGGATCCGTCGACGAGCATGCCGCCCCGGATGATCACGTCGTAGCTCTGCGCGTCGGCGGGTCGGGCGGTCCAACCGCCGCCGGTGAGGAGCGCCGCCGCAGCGATGAGAGTTGTGGCAGCCCGCGGCGCTGGCGCGGGGTGTTGCCGCGGGCTGCGGAGCGCCCGGGCGGCGTGGCGGGGTGCAGTCGAAAAAAGCATGTTGTAGGTCATGCGGTCGAATCTGTCGGCCCGGATGGGAACCGCACAAGCAAAAGCGTACGCAGGCAAGCTCATCGGAGGCACTCATGCGCCGGAATCGACTTCCGCTTTCGTCCCTCACGCTCGCCGGGATCGCGGCCGGCCTCGCCGTCGGGGCCGGGACCGCCCTCGCCACGCCGACATCGCTCGAGGCGCAGGCGTTCGAGGATGCGCGCGGGAACGTGTCCATCGCCCTCGCCGGCGACGCGATCATCTCCCGGAAGATGTCCCCGTACCGGGAGCCCGAATTCCTTGCGCTGCGGGACATCATCCAGAGCGCGACGACCGCGTTCGTGAACCTCGAGATCCTCTTCCACGACTATGAGGACGACGTGATCCCGGCGGCGGCCAGCGGCGGCACCTACATGCGGGCGGAGCCCGAAATCGCGCAGGAACTCGCCTGGTTCGGCTTCGACATGGTGAGCCTGGCGAACAACCACACGATGGACTTCGGGGCCGGCGGGGCCCGGCGCACGGTGGCGGCGGCCGAGGCGGCGGGACTCGCCGTCGCCGGCTTCGGCGAAAATCTCGCGCGTGCGCGGGCCCCGGCCTACGTGGACACGCCCGGCGGCCGGGTCGCGCTGATCTCGATCGCCTCGACCTTCAACGACGCGATGCGGGCCGGCCATCAGCGGCCGGACATAAGGGGTCGTCCGGGGCTGAGCCCGATCCGCTACGAGCGCCGCGTGACGGTGACGGCCGAGCAGATGGCGGGTCTTCGCGAGGCCCTCGCCGTCGCGGGCCGCGGCGGCGGCTCCGGCTCCCGGGTGAACTTCGGCGGCATCACGTTCATGGAGGGATCCAGGCCGGGCGTGAAGACGGTGCCGCACGCCGGGGATCTGGCCGAGATCATCGAGGTCGTGAAGGAGGCGCAACGCCAAGCCGAGTGGGTCATCGTGACGAGCCACACGCACGAGGGCGCCGACCGCCGCGAGGTGCCGGCGGACTTCATCGTGGACGTCGCGCGGGCGGCCGTCGACGCGGGCGCGGACATGTTCGTGGGCCACGGCCCCCACATCCTGCGCGCGATCGAGATGTACCAGGGCAAACCGATCTTCTACTCGCTGGCGAACTTCGCCATGCAGAACGAGACGATCGAGTTCCAGCCGCAGGACAACTACGAAGCCCAGGGACTGGGGTACGAGGACCTGCCGGGCAGGTTCCAGGACGTGCGGATCGAGCGGGCCGGCGCGTCCTCCTTCCCGGCGGGGAAGGGGTTCTGGGAGAGCGTCGTCCCCGTCGTCGAGTACGAGGGCGGGATGCTGAAGGAGATCCAGCTCCACCCGATCACGATGGGCTGGCAGCTGCCGCGGCCGGTACGCGGGCGCCCGATGATGGCGGACGACGCGCACGGACAGGAGATCCTCGAGGGTCTGGCGAAACTCTCCGCCGAGTTCGGGACGACGATGACGATCGAGGACGGCGTCGGCGTCATCCGGCCCTGACGCGGGGTTTTTTCGGGGCCTGCTAGGAACCGGCGCCCAGGAACCATGGGAGGATCCGAACCCCGCCGAGGTCGAAATCCTCTGTCCCGCCGTGGACCAGCACGCCGCCCCGATTCGGGTTGGAGGGAATCGAGGTCCACCACTGAAGCGACGAGATGGCATCCGGGGGTACCGTTCGGCCCGACTTGACTTCCACGGGAATGAGACGGCTGCCTGCGTCGATCAGAATGTCGATCTCGTGGCCTGTCGCGTCGCGCCAGAAATACAGATTCGGATCGCGACGCCTGGCGGCGCAGGCCTTGAAGAGTTCCGCGACGATGAAGGACTCGAAGATGGCGCCACGCAGCGGATGTCTTTCGAGCGTCGCCGCATCTTCGATGCCCAGCAGATAGCACACCAGCCCGGAATCGAGAAAGTGAAGTCGCGGACGCTTGCGGAGTCGCTTACGGTAGCTGGCGTGATGCGGTGGCAGCGTTGTCGCGAGATACCCGATCTCGAGGGCGGTGAGCCATCGTCGAGCGGTCTGGTGCGTGACGCCCGCGTCGGCGGCCAACCCGCTGAGGTTGAGTTCGGTGGCGGTACGAGCCGCCGCAAGCCGCACGAACGTCTCAAACGTTCTCAGATCAAGAACCTGGGTGACCTCGCGAAGATCGCGCTCGACGTACGTTCGGAAGTAGTCCGCCATCCATTCGCGCGGCGAAAGGCCTCGGTCGTGTACCGGCGGATAGAAGCCGGTCAAGAGAGTCGCCCAGGGATCCATTTCCGACAGCCGCTTCGCCACTGCTGGTGCCGGGGCCGCACCGCGTCGATCAAGTTCGCTCGGGTCCAGCGCCGGGGACCCGTGCAGTTCGGCGAGCGAGAACGGCAGCAGGAGGAGAAGCGCGGTTCGGCCGGCCAGGGTCTGCGAGACGGACTTCAGGAGCAGGATGTTCTGCGATCCCGTGACTACAAACCGGCCGGGTCGCCCGTCCTCGTCGACGAGTCCCTGCACGTAGGACAGCAGTTCGGGTGCCCGCTGGATCTCGTCGAGGATCATCCGGTCGCCCTGCGCCAGAAACCCGCGCGGATCCGCGATGGCTCGAGCGCGCACGTCCGGCGCTTCGAGCGAGGCGTACCGGTGTTCGGGGAAGACCGCCCGCACGAGCGTGGTCTTCCCGGATTGGCGGGGCCCGGTGACGGTGACGACGGGATACTGCTCCGCAGCCTTCCGAAGCGTGGGGGTCAGGTGTCGGGGGATCATGACAGCAGTCTGACGGCTGCGCCGGTTCGTGTCAAACCGATGATAGCATCATCAAAGTGGCACGATCGTGAATGTGTCTCGGCGTCAGGCGGGAGCGGTCGCGATCGCCTTGCGGGGCGGAGGGTAGGCGCGCGGGGACGGCCTGACACCGGTGGCCGCGAACGACTCCGCCGCCTTGAGCGCAGCGAGAACGGGGTTGATGACGGGTACGCCGAGACGCTCAGAGAGCGTTCGGGCGACATCCAGGAATCCCATCGTCATACAGCCGAGCACGAGCGTGTCCGCCCCTGCGCTCAGCGCCGCGTGGGCCTCGAGCTCCATCGCCTCGAGCACCTGATCCGCGCGATGCCGGAGTTCGAGCACCGGGACGTCCACCGCCCGGATGTCGGCCACGAGGCCTTCGAGTCCGTAGCCCCGCATCTGGCGGCGGATCGCCGGGATGACCTCCTCGACCACCGTGATGATCGCGAAGCGCTGTCCCATCTGCGCCGCGGCGAGCGCTCCGGCCTGGCCCGGACCGATGACGGGGAAGTCGACGAGTTCGCGGGCCGGCGCGAGTCCGGGGTCGCCGAAGCAGCCGATGATCATCGCGTCGAACCCCTCCGCCTCGAGACGCGGCGCGGCTTCGAGGATGCCCGGAACCGAGAGATACTCCTCGGCGGACGACTCGACCGAGGCGGGACCGTTATCCGTCTCGCGAACGACGGCCTCCGTCCCCCGAAAGGCATGCTCGTTGAGGAAAGTCTGGCGCCGAACGAGTTCCTCCGGCCCGAGAGGACCGCGGGACATCGGTCCGGGGAGGAAGTAGACAATGCGCATATCTTGATCCCTTTCGGTTTGCTCGGCTGCTCGAAGATCGCGGCTTAGGTGTTCCGGGTACGAAACAGGCTGTACGTTGCCGCACGGGCGGCTTCTGCTTGCCGCGTGGCCACGTCCACATAGCCTGATCGCCGTGAACTCGATGATCAAGTCGCTGCGTCTCGCCAACTTTAAGAATTTCGCGGACGAAACCCTACGCATGGGGCCGTTCACGGTCGTGGTGGGTGCGAACGCGAGCGGAAAGAGCAACATCCGCGACGCCTTCCGCATCCTTCATGGGATCGGCCGCGGCTACGGCCTCGCCGAAATCCTTGGGGGCAGGTACGGTCCCGGAGGGGAACTTCAGTGGAACCCGATCCGCGGCGCGCCAAGTGAGATCGCCCGCCTCGGCTCAGCTTCCCTCACGCTGCAAGTCGAAATGAATCTTACCGGCCAGGCGCGAGCGCGGCCGCCGCTGATGAAGTACGGCATCAAGATTGCCGTAGAGCAGGGAGCCTCACGGGAGTTCCGCGTCGTTTCCGAGAACCTGACCGTGAGGAACAAACCCATCTATACGAGTCACCCGCCGGCACCTGATCCTGTAGCGAAACAAGATGACGAGACAAACTTCCTGCTGCGTATGGCCAAGACCGGCGATCAGAGGAAATACGGGCACCGCGTGATGGTGAGACCGGATCAGCCCGCGCTCACACAGATTCGAGAACACAAGAAGGTGGTGCGGCCGCACAAGGATTATGCGCAGCAGGTCATCGAGACGTTGGCGAACATGCGGTTCCTCGATCTCCTCCCCGATAGAATGCGTCGACCGGCATTCCCTGGGCAGAGCACCTTAGGGGACAGAGGCGAGAACCTGCCCACGGTGCTCAAGGAGATCTGTGAGGACCCTTCTCGCCGCAGTGCCCTGGTGTCATGGATCCGAGAACTGACCCCAATGGATGTAGAGGATCTCAAATTCGTCAGCGACCCGACGACGGGATTGATCCAACTCGTATTCCGTGAGACGGATGGAAGCGATATCTCAGCCTATTCCGCTTCTGATGGGACGCTCCGGTTCCTCGCTGTACTGGCGGCTCTTCTGGCGAAGAATCCTGTGGGTCTGCATGTATTCGAAGAGATCGATAACGGCATTCACCCGTCGCGCCTGCGGTTGCTACTCGATCTGATCGAAAGTCAGACCAAGAAGGGGCGGACGCAGGTTGTAACCACAACTCACTCCCCAGGCCTCCTCTCGATGGTTGGCGACGAGACCTTCGACAGCACGGGTGTGGTCGTCCGGCGACCGCATGCGAACGATAGTGTCATTGCCTCGGTGGCAAACCTTCCCGACGCCAAAAACCTGAGAGGATCCACGGGCCTCGGCAGCCTGCTCGAGTCGAACTGGCTGGAGGATGCCGTGATCTTTATGCTCCCGGACGACGGCACTTGAGGATCCTGAATTGAACGTGCTCATCATCCCGGAGGACTTTCGCAACGATCAGTACATCCTGCGGCCGCTCTTCCAACGGCTCTTTCGGCGTCTCGGAAAGCCAACTGCGAGGATCCGAGTTTGTCAGAATCCGCGATTGGGAGGAGTCGATCAGGCTCTGAGAGTCGAGCGCCTTGCCGCGATCGTCGAGCAGTATCGCGGGATGACCGACCTATTCATTCTCTGCGTTGATCGCGATGGGCAGGTTGGCCGACGGAGTCGACTCGACAGCATCGAACGGCAGTTGGCCGGTCCGCCCGTATTCCTGGCCGAGAATGCCTGGGAGGAGCTGGAGACCTGGCTTCTGGCCGGCGTGCAGCTTCCAGCCGGTTGGCATTGGTCGCAGGTCCGAGCCGAAGTACACGTCAAGGAGGCGTACTTCGAAAGGCTCGCACGGCGCCGGGGTCTGGAGGACCATCCGGGAGGAGGACGCAAGCCACTCGGGGAGGAAGCGGCGCGGAGCGTGGAAGGTATTCGGACGAAGTGCCAGGAGGACTTCGACGCGTTGGCCCGACGGATTGAGGACTGGCTGGCTCTACCAATAGGGACGTGACTGACATCCATCTTAGGGACCGCGACCTCGCCCTACTGCAAGGAGATGCGGGGGAGGGCACGCGGCTCGCGATGTCGATCCTCGCGCGCATGGCCGATGTGGCCGGGGCGCGGGAACTGCTCGACATCACGGCGGCGCACATCGATTCGTCGCTCTACCAGGGACCGGCGACGCTCGAATTCGCGGAGCGTCTGGCCGAGGGCGGCGCACGGGTCCGGGTCCCGACGACGCTCAACGTGTCGGGCGTGGACGAACACGGATGGCGCGAGTGGGACGTATCCGAATCCTGGGCGGAACCGGCGCGCCGCCAGATGGAGGCGTACGAGGCGATGGGTTGCGAGCCCACCTGGACGTGCGCGCCGTATCAGACACAGCCGCGCCCGGGGGTCGGGGAGCAGGTGGCGTGGGGCGAGTCGAGCGCGATCGTGTTCGCGAACTCGGTGCTGGGCGCGCGCACCGAGCGCTACCCGGACCTGCTGGACATCTGTTGCGCGGTCACGGGCCGGGCCCCGGCCGCGGGGCTCCACCTGACCGGGAATCGAGCGGGGCAGGTGCTCGTCGATCTATCGGGCGTCCCGCGGCGGCTCGCCGAGGAGCCGGCGCTGTACCCGGTGCTGGGACACTGGACCGGGTTGCGCGTGGAGGGGCGGATCCCGGTGCTCGACGGACTTCGGGCCCGGCCGGGAGAGGACGACCTGAAGGCGCTGGGCGCCGCCATGGCCTCCTCCGGCGCCGTAGGCCTGTTCCACTGGGTCAGCCTCACGCCGGAGGCGCCGGACCTGGACGCGGCGTTTCAGGGGAGGGGACCGGCGACTCGGCTGCGTCCGGGGCCCGCGGCGCTGCGAGCGGCGCGGGATGAACTCGGCTCGGGGCTGTCCGACGCGGACGGGCTCGACCTCGTCGTGCTGGGGAGCCCGCACTTCTCACTGTCGGAATTCGCGGGTCTAGCCCGGCTCGTGGAAGGGCGGCGGCGTCACCCGGGCGTTCGCGTGCTCATCACGACGGGCCGCGCGGTACGCGCGCTGGCGCGGGAGGCCGGGTACCTCGACGCGATTGAACGGTTCGGAGGCGAACTGACCGTGGACACCTGCATCCTGACGACGCCCATGCTGCCCGAGAGCATCCGGCGACTCATGACCAACTCCGCCAAGTACGCCTGGTACACCCCCGGCTTGCTCGATCGCGCCGTCGCCTTCGGGAGCCTGGCAGACTGTGTGGATTCTGCCGTCGCCGGGCGCGTCACGCGGGACGACGGCGCATGGACCGCCGAACCGTGAGTGATCGACGGGCCGCATCGGGTTCCGGTCCGCTGGCCGGCCGAGCGCTCGTCCCGGGTGCCGCGGAAGGCGCCGTCCTCTACTCCTCCGAGCCGCTCAGCTTCTGGGGCGGCTACGACGCCGAGACCGGGGAGATCATCGACCGGCGCCATCCGCTGGTCGGCCGGATCGGGGCCGGCCGCATCCTGGCCATCCCGGCGACCCGCGGGTCCAGCACGACGACCGCCGTCCTCCTCGAAGCCATCCGCCGCGGCACGGCCCCGGCGGCGTTTCTGACCCGCGGCCCCGACACCTTCCTCGCGCTCGCCGCCATAGTCGCCGCCCAGCTCTACGCCCGGTCTCCGCCGGTCGTCGCACTCTCCTCTGCAGACTTCGAGAAGGTAGAGGAGATCCATCGCGCCCGCGTCGACTCCGCAGGCGCGATTATACCCATCTAAATCTAAACCGGAATTCAGCGCCGGTAGTCGAGCGGCGGCGGGCGGTCGCCCAGCAGCGCCTCGTATGCGAAGTTCAAGCCGCGCCGCTCCGTCAGTTCCTCCCACGCCGAGGCGATCACGTTCGGCGACTGGAAGAGTTCGATCGTGGTCAGCGCAAGCGTCTTGGCCGCGACCATCATCCCCTTCGTGCCGATGTCCGTGCCGCCGGCCGCGACCGCCTGCCAGCTGTGCGCGGAAGTGCCCGGCACCCACGTGGCCGTCCCGAGACCTGCGGTCGGCACGACCCAGCTGATGTCGCCCACGTCGGTCGACCCGCCGCCGACGCCCTCGACGCCGAACTCGACGATCTCGCTCTCTGATCCCAGCGGCCGCGAAGGGCCGCCCTCGAAGGTGGCCTGGATCTGCCGGGCGAAGGCGCGTTCCGCCTCCGTGTACTCCACGCCGCCCACCTTGCGCAGATTCGCGTCCATCACCTTGCCGAGGGCGACGTTGGGCACGAGGTCGTACAGCCCGTGGATGACCTCGTACTCCATCTCCGTCCCCGTCCCGAGCGCCGCACCCTCGGCCGCCCGCGCCACGCGTTCGAACAGCTCCAGCACCGTCGGGGCGTAGGGGTGCCGTACGTAGTAATAGACCTCGGCGAAGTCCGGCACGACGTTGGGGGCGAACCCGCCCTGCGTGATGACGTAGTGGATGCGCGTCTCCTGCGGGACGTGTTCGCGCATGAGGTTCACCATGTGGTTCATCGCCTCCACCCCGTCGAGGGCGCTACGCCCCCGGTCCGGCGCCCCCGCGGCGTGCGCGGAGTAGCCGCTGAAGCGGAACTTCGCCGACTTGTTGGCGAGCGAGCGTCCGGCCTGTGCGCTGTTCCGCGAACTCGGGTGCCAGTGCAGCGCCACGTCCACATCGTCGAACAGGCCGTCGCGCACCATGTACACCTTGCCCGCGCCGCCCTCCTCGGCCGGCGTGCCGTAGAGCCGGATCGTCCCCTCATGGCCCGACTCGTCGAGCCACTCCTTGACCGCGATGGCCGCCGCCACGGAGCCGGTGCCGAACAGGTGGTGGCCGCACGCGTGACCCGCGCCCCCCTCGATGATGGGCGAGCGCTCCGGCACCGCATCCTGCGAGATGCCCGGCAGGGCGTCGTATTCCGCCAGGATCCCGATGATCGGCCCTCCGGAACCGTAGCTCGCCACGAAGGCGGTGGGCATCCCCGCAACCCCGGATTCGACGGAGAACCCGGCCGCCTCGAGTTCGCCCTTCAGCAACTCGGAACTCTGCTCCTCCTGGTAGCCGACCTCGGCCCACTCCCAGATCTGCCGCGCGACGCCCGCGTAGTGGTCGCGACGCGCCTCAATGCCCGCGATCTGCGCGTCCTGAGCCGCCGCCACGAGGGGCAGCGGGAATACGGCCACGAAGGCGCCGACGAGGAGCCGGCGGCCGAGGAGCTTCCTGTTCGCGACGGGACTTCCGGCTGACATGGACATGCTTCTGGAACTCCTCGAAGGGGGACGGATAGAACGGTCTGGAGAAGCTGGCCCGGCGAAGCGCGTCTGGCTAGCCTTGCTCGCCATTTCTCGTACCGGTCGCGGAGGGTTGGGGGTGGAGAAAACGAAGTTTCCGGGGGTTCTGTGCGTACTGGCCGCGGCCCTCACGGCCGTGCCCGCGGAATCCTTGCAGGAAGCACGGGAAGAAACGGACCCGAGTTGGGAGTACAACGCCGAGTTGAGCCTGCTCTTCACGTCGGGCAACTCGACCGTTCGCACCTTCGGAATCGGCGGAGGAGCCCGGCGTGAGTGGGCAGGCGGTGAGCTGTCCCTGCGCGCGGGCGGCCTTCGGACCGAGTCCGGCACGACCCGGCGCATCGCCGTCGGCACGGCGGAAGACTTCACGGTGAGGAGCGAGTCCGATCCCGAGCCGACGGCCGAGAACTACTTCGCGCGGGGCGAGTTCGAGCGTTCGTTCTCGGACCATGTCCACCTTACGATGGGCGCCGGCTGGGAGCGGAACACCTTCGCGGGGTACGAGAGCAAGCTCTCCCTGGTCGGCGGCATCGGAAACGTGTGGATCGACAACGAGAGGACCCGGCTCAAGAGCGACTACGGGTTGACCCTCACCGCCCAGAACGACGTCATCGAGGATCCCGGCAAGAGCTCGACGTTCGGCGGAGTCCGCGTCTCCACCAGCTTTCGGCGCCAATTGACGGAGACGGCCAACCTCGAGAGCACGCTGACGCTGGACGAGAACCTCACGGATGCCGCGGACCTCCGCGCCGATCTCGCCAACTCCCTGGCGGTCGACATCAACAGCTCCCTGGCCGTGAAGACGGGCCTCCGCCTCGTGTGGGACAACGCGCCGGCCCTCACGCGGGCGCCGCTGGAGGAGCCCGGAGGGATCTCGGCCGGTGAGACGGTTCTCGTCCCGCGCCACAAGCTGGACTCCACGCTGACGATCGCGCTCGTCGCCAACTTCTGACCCCGCGAGCGGCCCGTCCCGCGCCCGGAACCGGGGCGCTCCAGCCCGGGACGGGAAGCTCCGCGAGCCCCTCGGTGACTCGCTGGCCTGCGGTCATGCCTCCGACGATGAAGGCTCGGTCGCCCGCCAGTGCGATGCCGCGGTGGTCCATCGTGGACGTGCCCGGCGCCTCGGCCGCGATCCAGCTCTCGGTCGCGACACCGAAGGCGAACGCACCCGCCCAGGGCTCGGCCGTCCGTCCGTCGTATCCGATCCCGTCTCCCGCGATGCCTCCCGCGTATCCGAAGACGGGCGGACCCGGGATCGGCGTCGCCTGCTCCCAGGCGTTCCGCTCCGGATCGTAGATCTGGACGGCGGCCACGTTGTCCGAGTCGTGCCAGCCCGAGACGAGGTAGATCAGCGAGTCGCGCCACACGCCCGAGACGGCGTCGTCCACGGGTAGGGGCATGGGAGCGGCGGCGGGGCATCCGGGCCGGAATCCCCGCTGTTCCCGGGCGTCCCGCACCCGGTGCCCGCGAGCGCCGCCCCCAGGCTGAAGGCGCGAAGCCCGGCACGCACGGGGATCGGCGCCCCGTGCGGCAGGACCGGCCTCACGGCCTGCATGTCATCCGCATGTCAGAAGAACCCGAGCTGGTCCGGGGGCGTGTCGCCGGCAGCGGGGCGCTCCCGCCAGCCCGCTGCCTCCCGGATCGGGGCGCTCCGCGGCTTCGCGCAGGCCGCATCGTCCGCGGCCACGCGGTTGACCCGGCGGCTGACCGCGAACACCTCCAGCGTCTCCGCGTCGAACGGCTGCAGCGGCGCCATGGTGCGCTCCGAGATGTCGAGATCGAGCCACATCTGCGCGCCCTCGCCCTCGAGGATGACCGGCATGCGGCCGTGCAGCGGTTCGAGCAACTCGTTCGCGTCCGTCGTGACGATCGTGCAGGAGGGGATCGGGCCGTTCGGTCCCGGCCACACGTCCCACAGGCCCGCGAGCGCCATCGGCTCCCGGTCCCGCCGCCGGATGAGGTACGGCTGCCTCAGGCCGCCCTCCTTCCGCCACTCGTAGAAGCCGTCGGAAAGGACAGCGCAGCGCCGGTCGATGAGGAGGTCGCGAAATGCCCGCCGGGTCTCGAGCGACTCGGAGCGGGCGTTGATCATGAGCGGGAGCGAAGCGGGGTCCTCCGCCCAGTGCGGGATCAGTCCCCAGCGCAGCAAGACGAGTTCGCGCCCCGCCTCTCCTCGCCGCAGCGCGATGACATCGTCGGTGGGCGCCACGTTGAACCGAGCCCCCCGGTCGCCGAGTCGCGACGGGTCGGCCTCGAAGAGTTCGGCCAGGTCCGGAACCGGGGTCCGAAGGCTGAATCGTCCGCACATGCCGCCAAGGTAACGCGCGGCACAGCCGGCGGCCCCGTTGCGGGTCCCGGCGCGCGCGCCGACAATCCTCCGGCCCGGTGACCGAGCCGGGCCTTGTTCCCCGAACCGCAAACCAGCCACTCGAAGGGCATGGATCAGATGAAGATCGCACTCGTCCAGCAGTCAGCCGGACCCGACCGCACCCACAACCTCGAGCGGGCGCTCGACGCGATGGGGCGCGCCGCGTCGGAGGGTGCCGGTCTCGTCGCGTTCCCCGAACTTGCGATCGACCGCTTCTTCCCGCAGCGGCCGGACGACCCCGGCGCCGCGGAGATCGCGGAGCCGATCCCCGGCCCCACCTGCGACCGAATCGCCGCCCGCGCCGGCGAACTCGGACTCGTCACCGTGTTCAACCAGTACGAACTCGGGCCCGACGGGGGATGCTACGACAGCACACCCGTCTTCGACGCGAACGGCTCGCTGCTCGGCGTGACGCGCATGATGCACATCACCGAGTACGCGTGCTTCCACGAGCAGCACTACTACGCGAAGGGCGACACGGACGCGCTCGTCTACGACACCGCCGTGGGACGGGTGGGCGTCGCGATCTGCTACGACCGCCACTATCCGGAGTACATGCGGCGGCTGGGGGAACAGGGGGCGCAGCTCGTCGTCATCCCGCAGGCCGGGGCGGTCGGAGAGTGGCCCGAAGGGTTGTTCGAAGCCGAGTTGCGCGTGGCGGCCTTCCAGAACGGCTACTTCGCCGCGCTGGCCAACCGGGTCGGCGCGGAGCCCCGCCTCACGTTTGCCGGAGAGTCCTTCGCCGTCGATCCCGAGGGCGTCGTCCTTGCACGGGCGCCGGAAGGGGAAGAGACGATTCTCTACGCCGACGTGGACCTCTCGCGGTGCGCGGCCTCCACCGCGCGGCGGCTGTTCTGGCGCGACCGGCGCCCGGACGTGTATGCACGGTGGACAGAGCGCCTCGCCACGGCGTCGGCCGTGCCCGGCCGCTGACTCAGGCCGTCCGCCGCCGGCTCCCGCTCGTGGAACTCCTCATCATCGTGGCCGTCCTCGTCGGCCTCATGGCCGTCGTTCGGCTCTTCATGCCCCGGATCGTCCCCTTCTTCGTCTTCTATCCGGAAACGCTCGAACCGCACGAGACCCACCCGCGGTACTGGGGATTCCCGCAGGCCACCGAGGTGCGCATCCCGACGGAGGACGCCGTCGAACTGCACGCGTGGTGGTTTCCCGCGAACCCGCCGGAATCCAGGCGCGGGACCGCGATCTACTTCCACGGAAACGCCGGGCACCTGGGAGATCGCGGGGCGGTGGCCGCGGCGCTCTCGAACCTCGGACTCGACATCCTCCTGCCCGACTATCGAGGCTACGGAGCGAGCGGGGGGAAGCCCTCGGAGGAGGGACTCTACGCGGACGCGAGAGCCGCATACCGCTGGCTGGTGGACCGGCGGGGCGCCGATCCGGAGCGGCTCCTTCCCCTGGGGAACTCTCTCGGAAGCTCCGTGGCGGCGGAACTGGCGGTCACCCGCCCGGTGGCCGGCGTCGTTCTTCTCGGGCCGTTCACGGATACCCCGGCGATCGCCCGGCACCGCCTGTCCTGGCTCCCCGACTGGTACCTGGACTGGCTGCACAACCGCTTCGACACGCTGGACCGGGCGCCCCGCATCGAGGTGCCGACGTTCGTCGCCGCCGGCGAGGAGGACCAGGTCATTCCACCCGGACAGAGCCGCGAGGTCTTCGAGGCGCTGCGGGGACCGCGCCGCTGGCTCGAGATTCCGGGGGCGGGGCACAACGACATCTTCTCGCACGAGTTGCTGTGGCGAGAATTGCACCGCTTCACCCGGGACATACTGGTTGGTGAGCCGCCCGAACGGCGACCGGAGCCCTGAACCGTCCGCTAGGAGCCTGCGCCGTAGAAACCGATGGTGCGGCGCGTTTCGGGTGGTTATGGTGATGGCGTGCTGTGACGGGTTCAAGTTCGGCGCGGGGAGTTGGCGATGAGTGCGAGGTCTCTACCGTACGATCCGGAGAGGATGCGGACGAGGTTCCGCCCGTACGATCCGGACCAGCGGTTGCTGCTGCCGCAGGATCTTCGCGAGTGGGTGCCGGCGGGGCATCTGGCGCACCACGTGAGCGATCTGGTGGACGCGCTGGACCTGTCGGCGTTCTACGCGCGGTACGAGGGGGACGGACGCCGTCGGAGCCCGTACGATCCGCGGATGATGGTGAAGGTTCTGCTGTACGGTTACGCGACGGGGGTGTTCTCGTCTCGGAAGCTGGCGCGGAAGCTGGAGGAGGACGTGCCGCTCAGGATGCTGGCGGCGGGGAACTTTCCGGCGCACCGGACGCTGTGCGAGTTCCGGAAGAAGAACCTGAGGGCGTTCGGTGCGTTGTTCGCCGAGGCGGTGCTTCTGGCGCGGGAGCTGGGTCTGGCGGGGCTGGGCCGGGTGGCGGTGGACGGGACGAAGGTTCGGGCGAACGCGAGCAAGCGGAAGGCGATGAGCTACGGGCGGATGGGTCCGGAGGAGGCGCGCCTGGAGGCGGAGATCGCGGAGTTGCTGGCGCGTGCGGAGGCGGCCGACGCGGAGGAGGACGAGCGGCACGGGGAGGACGTTCGGGGCGACGAGCTGCCGGAGGAGCTGAAGCGGCGGGAGGACCGGCTGGCGGCGATCCGGGCGGCGCGGGCTCGTCTGGAGGCGGAGGCGCGGGAGCGCGACGACGCGCGGGGCCGGGAGCCGGAGTGGGACCGCAACCCGAAGGGGGGGTCGCCGTACAAGCTGGCCTACGGGGAGCCGGAGGCGGACTCGCAGACGAACTTCACGGATCCGGAGAGCCGGATCATGCGGACGAGCACGGAGGGCTACCAGCAGTGCTACAACGCGCAGGCGGTGGTCGACGGCGAGAGCCAGCTGGTGCTGGGGGCGGAGGTGACCGACAACGCGAGCGACCAGGGGCAGCTGGTGGAGCGGGTGGACGAGGTGTCCGGGCGGTTGGGGGAGACGCCGGGCGAGGTGCTGGCCGACGCGGGCTACTCGAACGAGGAGGATCTGGCGGCTCTGGATGCGCGGGGGATCGACGGCTACGTGGCGCTGGGCCGGGAGGGCAAGGGGGCCGGCAAGCCCGACCCGAAGAAGCTCCCGGCGACGGCGCGCATGGCGAAGAAGCTGGAGACTCCCCAAGGCCGGGCGGTGTATGCCAAGCGCAAGTGGATCGCCGAAGCGCCCATCGGGTGGGTCAAGGAGGCGATGGGGTTCAGGAGGTTCAGCCTCAGGGGCTTGGAGAACGTGCGCGGCGAGTGGGATCTGGTGTGTCTGGCGCTCAACGCGCGGCGCCTCCACGTCCTTCGGGCCGCGTGAGGGGCGAAATCTTCGCGCCGGAGGGCCTCCGGGGCCCGAAACGCGGCCGGATCCACCCGGAAACGGCGCCGGCGCGGCGGCTTCGCCCGCGCGACGGCGGCTCCCGCCGACAACCGGCGCCCCTCAGCCTCCGGGCGGCCGCGCTTCCCGGGATCCGCCGCCCTTCGCGACCGTTCTACCGCGCAAGCTCCTAGGGTCGAACGAGCGCCGCGCCGCTCGCCTCGGCCGCCTCGCGGAGTCGGCGGTCAAGAGAGGCGAGGGGCAGCGAGCGGCGCAGGGAGGTTTCGACGTAGGCGGCGTCGTACACGGACAGCCGGTGCCTTCTGGCAAGGTCGAGGATGAGGCGGTCGTCGTGAGCCTCGTAGGCCCGCGTGCGCTCATTCTCTTCCACGGGCACCAATCGGGCGATGGGACGGCCGTGCCTCGTGATCGTCACGCTCTCTCCCTCCATCACGCGTCGCAACAACCGGGGCAGGTGGGTCTTGGCTTCGTAAGCACCGACGCTGTCCATCGAACTCTCTCGCAGCAAATCATTCAGACCAGATGATACAACCAGTCTAATTCTAAGCTGGGGATCACCTGTTGCAAAGCGCGCAATGCCGTCTCGACCTCAGGCCGGGGACAGGAGCCACGCTGCTGCTGCTGCGAGGTCGGGCGCGACGTGCACCGGGTCGGCATCGTCCGGCCGGGGTTCGCCCTTGCGGTTGACCCACAGCACGGGAACCCTGAGCGATGTCGCGGGCGCCACGTCGTGGAAGAGGCTCTGCGCCACGTGCAGCCAGCGGTCGAAGCCGGCGGCCCACTCCCGCCCCCGCTCGAAGTGCGGGGCGGCCGGCTTGTAGCTGCGAAGCCTCTGCGCGGTGCCGAGACGGCCGAACTCGACCTCGAAGTGCTTCAGCGTCGCCGCGAGCAGGTCATCGTCGATGTTCGAGAGGATGCCGAGCGTGACGCCCGCCGCGGCGAGGCGTGAGAGCGCCGGATTCGTGTCGGGAAAGGGCTGCCAGGAAGGGATGCTGGCGGGGACGCCGGCCGCAGCCTCCTCCGACGTATCCCACCCGTTCGTGCGCGCGACTTCCACCGAGGTCTCGGTAAGCAACTGCCGGTAGGGGCGGTACTCGCTCGTCTTCAGGCGGTTCTGTGCCGCGTGGAATTCGCCCAGAAGCGCCTCGTCCTCGACCGCGGCCGCCTCGGTATACGCGGCCCGGAGCGCCGCGAGAATCTCGCCCTCCCAGTCGATCAGCGTGCCGTAACAGTCGAACGTGAGAAGGGTGCCCCGGCCCGCCGTCCCCTCGAAACTCTGCATGTTCTCCCTCGAAACTGCTATGTTCCCGCTTATGTCGGCCGGCGAGATCTTATCGGGCGTGGCGGGGGGTGGCCACCGGAGACCCAGCGGGGCTTCGCCGCGTCCCGCCAACCCCTTCGCGGGAGGTGGTCTCGACCGCGCGACCCACCTGCGCGCCGATTCCCGGTGGATCTCCGGCCGGGTGTCCGATCCGTCCTCCCGCGTCGTCCCCGTGTGGCGCTCGCGCAGCCTCGTATGCCAAAGGGCGGGGGAAATCGGGGCGGAAGCGGACGGCATGTGCTACGACCCCGTACTCCTCCCGCCCGCAGCGGCGGCCTCCGTTTCGGAATCGCCGAAGGATTGGATCTTTCTCGGGCTCGACAGCGGGCCGGACGCGGGTCGCGCACTGTTCGCCGCAGACGTATTCGGAGAACGGGCGGAGGGGAATCCCCCTTCCGGCGGCCCGTTCGACGGGGCGGGGGAGTTCCTCGATCTACGCGGCGTGGGAGCCATGCTGGGGCAGCGCGAGGGCTCCCTCCTGGCGTACGCTCGCGCGCTCCTCACCTGGAGTCGCGGGCACCGCTTCTGCGGAGCCTGCGGATCCCCGGCCCGGCCCGGCCAGGGAGGTCATGTGCGGCGGTGCTCGAGCGAAGCGTGCGGAACCGAGAATTTCCCCCGCACGGACCCGGCCATCATCGTCCTCGTGACCGATGGCGATCGCTGCCTGCTCGGGCGGAAGGACATCTGGCCGGAGGGTGTCTACTCCACGCTGGCCGGATTCGTGGAGCCGGGAGAGAGCCTCTCCGAAGCGGTGGTGCGCGAGGTGCGCGAGGAATCCGGGATCGAGGTGGGCGCCGTGCGCTATCGATCGTCGCAGCCCTGGCCCTTCCCGGCGTCGCTGATGCTCGGCTTTCGAGCCGAGCGTACGGGGGGCGAACTCAGCGTGGCGCGGCAGGAACTCGCCGACGCGCGCTGGTTCGAGCGTACCGATTTCGCTCGCCGCCGCGAGACCGGCCTCCGGCTCCCGGGCCGCGTCTCGATTTCGCGCCGCCTGATCGAGGACTGGCTCGCCGGATAGCGGCTGAACCGACGCGGTAGGAGGTTGGATGCGACAGAGCGCGGGATGCCTCATCCTCTCGGCCCTGGTCCTCGCAGGGTTCGGGTGCCGGGACGCAGTTCGGGAGCGGGACGGCCTTGATTCCGGGGCGGATACCCCGGCCACTTCGACGCTCGATTCCGCAGGGGCGGCGATCGTCCGGATCGCCGGCCTTCAAGAGTTGGCTCTGCCGGGACTGAGCAGACGGCCGCTCTACTCCACCTTGGAAGAGGTCGATCTCCACCAGGTGGCGGGCGCTGTGTTCCTTCCGGATTCGTCGCTCGCCATCGCGAACAGGGGGTCGTCTCAGGTCCTTCTCCTCGATCCACTGGGAAGCATTCTGGAACGGGCAGGCCGCGAGGGAGAGGGGCCGGGAGAGTATGTCGACATCGCGTGGATCGGAGTCGGCGCGGACGGCATGCTTGCCGTGTTCGACCGTCGCCTGCGGCGCTTCACCTTCCTGGACGCGCGGGGAAGCGTGACCGGAATCCGGCGTATCGACGTGACCGAGGCTCTTGTCCCGCTGGCCGGCCTCGCGAGCGGAGAGTTTCTCGCGGTGGTCGAGACGCGCCCTTTCCGTCCCTTGGGGTTCCAGCGAGGCCCACTCTTTCTTGTCGTCGTTGACCAGGCGGGCGCGGTAGTGGACACGCTGGGGCGGTGGGCCGGCAAGGAGCGCTACGTAACGCCCGACCGGATGATCGGGGTCGGGTTCGCCGCCACGGCGCTCTATGCGGGACGCGGCCCCTATTCGGTACTCGCCACGACGGACTCGCTCGACGTTGCCCTGTACGAAGCAGCGACACCGCTGACGCGGATCCGCGGCAGCCATTCGCCCCGCCCGGTCACGTCCCGGGAAAAGGAGGCCTGGACCGAACTCGTTCTCGACCTCTACCCGGAATCGGTGCGCCCGGCTCAGCGACGAACGCTGGAGCAGTCGAGGGTGCGGGACACCTATCCAGCCTTCGGCGCGCTGAGGGTGTCCGCCGATGGGGCGATTTGGCTCGGAGCCTACACCGGACTCGACGATGCGGAGCGCAGCTGGACGGTCCTTCGGCGCGATGGGGTCCCGCTCGGTCGCCTCGGGCTTCCCGTTTACCGTCCGGAGCTACTGAAGGTCCGAGAGAGCGGCATCACCGGCTGGGCTCCGGTCGAGCTTGAGACGACGATCCCCAGCGCCAGCCACGAGCTGCTCGACGTGGCCGCGGACCGCATCGCCGTCCTCCGCACGAGCGAGCTCGGTGAAGAGTTCATCGAGGTGTACGAGGTCGAGTTGCCGCGATAGCGGGGGCGCGGGCCGGACGCGCTACCGGACCGTGGGGCCGGGTCTTCAACGTGCCCGCCGGAACGTTCCGGATCTCAAGTTTTTCGAATCATCCGAATCAGGAGCTCCACGCCGCATGACGAACGACTCGACCTTGCCCGCCCCGATCGAACGGACGATCGAACTCGACGCCTCGCCCGCCCGCGTGTGGGTGGCGCTCGCCGACCCCGATGGGCTGGCCTCGTGGTTCCCGGACCGGGTGGAGGGACTCGCGCCGGAAGAGGGGGCGACGGGCTGGCTGGTGTGGGACCAACACGGGCGGTACGCGATCGCCGTCGAGTGGATGGAGGCGGGGCGGCGACTCGTGTGGCGCTGGGCCCGGAAGCCGGAGACCCCGCTCGAGGGCGGCTACAACACGACGGTGGAGTGGACGCTCAGCGAACGCGCGGGCGGCGGGACGATCCTGCGCCTGGTCGAGAGCGGCTTCCGGACCGAGAGCGACCGCCAGGACAACGTCGGCGGCTGGGAGCACGAACTCGGCGAACTCGCCGACCACCTATGACTTCGGGATGTCCTTGCCGGGATCCACGAAGGGCCGGGGCACGACCGTCGCATCGCGTTCTCCGTCGGGCGTCGTCACGCTGAGGCGCGTGCCCATCTCGCCGGAGGCGGCGGGCACGAGGGCGTAGCCGATGTTCCGCCCGAGACGCGGCGAGTGGACGGCGGAAGTGACGAAGCCGATCTCCTCTCCGTCCCGGCGCACCGGCCAGCGGTCCATGTTCAGATCGAGCGGGGCGCCCGATATCTCGATTCCGGCCAGGAGCCGCCGCGGCCCCTCCTCGGCGATCCGGGCCAGCGCGTCGCGGCCGATGAAGTCGCCCGCCTGGTCGAAATCGACCTGCCAGCCGAGCCCGACCTCCCAGGGGTTCGTGTCCAGCGTCATGTCGATGCCGTAGTTGAGGATGCCGGCTTCGATGCGGCGGATGTCCGACGGACCGGTGGGTGAGATGCCCAGGTCGTGTCCCGCCTCCATCACCCGGTCCCAGAGTTCGACCCCCCGGCTCCCGTCCCTGAGGTAGATCTCGTAGCCGACCTCGCCGCTCCACCCCGTGCGGGTCACGACCACGGGGATGCCGTCCACGTCCGTTTCGAGGAACCAGTAGTAGCGGAGCCTGAGGACGTCCTCCCCGAACAGCCGGCGCACGACCTCCTTCGACTTCGGGCCCTGCACCTGAATCGGCGACACATCCGGCTCGCAGATCTCGACATCGAGGCCGGCGTTGAGCGCGATGCCCTTCGCGTACAGCAGCACGTCGCTGTCCGCGAGCGCGAGCCAGAAATGGTTCTCGGCCAGGCGCAGCAGCACGGGGTCGTTCACGATGCCGCCGTCCTCGGCGCCGATGATCACGTATTTGCCCTGCCCGACGGCGCACTTCGACAGGTCCCTGGGCGTGAGCAGGTTCGTGAACTCGAAGGCGTCCGGCCCCGTGATCTCCACCTGCCGCTCGACGCTCACGTCCCACACCGTGACGCCGGTAAGGAGCTTCTCGTACTCCGCGTGCAGGTCGTCGTAGCGGGTGGGGAGAAACATGTGGTTGTAGACCGTGTAGCTCCGGCATCCGTCGCGGAGGGTGGCCTCGAAGTAGGGCGAGCGGCGGAGCCGGGCCCCGCGCTGGATCAAGGCCATGTCGAAGGTCTCGGTCATGAGGTTCCTCTCCGGTCTACAGGTTGGGTGTCACGGGACGGAATCGGTCCCGGCGAATGCCGCAGCGTAACGCCGCAGCGCAAGGTGCGCGGATCATATGCGCCGACCCGAACGGACGGCCAGTCCATGGGCTCTTGCTCGCGAACGACGCAGCCTGTACCCGGAAGTGATGGGTAGGCCAGCTCTTGCCGTCGGGACACAAGAAATGAATCCTCGCACGAACAACCTTGCCGGCGTGGACAACGTCATCCCCCGTCCGGGGATGCTGGCCACCGTGCGGAAACGACGCGGCACAGTGACGTCGGTATCTCCGTTCGACGGCGAGACGGGACGGCTACACCTCGTTCATCTCGAATACCGCGACGGCGGCTCACCGTCCGACGAGCGTCTGCTGTGGGAACTCGAGCCACGCAAGACCCTCCTTGAGCCGACCGCATTGCCGGACGCTTCCCGCTCCGATCCCATGCCTCCGGCCGATTTCGACGCTCTGCTACGGGCCGCGCGATGGACCGCGCTGTCGCCGTACCTGGGCCTTGACGGCAACGGTCGCGAGGAGGGCAAAGGGATAGGAGCTTTCCTTGCCCAGAACGGCGGCGAAGGCTGGTTGCTTCCCGAAACCCTTCGCTTGGCCGATTACGGACTGGGCCATGACGACCGCGCTCAGCACCATCAGCCCGTCGCCAGCCGTCTCGGTCCACGATTCTGCGATTGGCAGCTCGCCCAGAGCGCCGAGGAGGATCGACGAGAGTGCCACCTGCATGCGCGCAACCTTCTGGGCCGGGTCGAGTACGTTCAGCTTCTCGGCCGGTTGGTCGGGCACCGCAGACGGCACGGACAGGGGCACCACGATCTCCTCTTCAACGGGTTTACGCACGACTTGATCGGCGACACTTCGTCGATCGATGGCAAGGAGTTCGGCTACTCCGAGGCGGACCAGATTTTCGAGGAAGAAGGAGCGGCTCGGCGCGTCGCCGAAGCGGGTCCGGGCTACTCGACCGCGCCCTTCCGCAGGCCGGGTCAGACCGAGATGTTCCCAAGGTCTCAGACCGAGCCTCCCCTGTAGAAGGCAGGACCATGTTCGACACGCCCGACCAGATTTTGCGTCAGCTGAGAGCCGGAGAGGACAGCCGCGCCGAGTTCAAAGAACTCCGTTTCGGCGAACGAGGTGTGATCTCCCCGAACACGGAGGATTTGGCCGGGGAGATGGTGTCGTTCGCCAACGCGGAGGGCGGGACGATCTTCCTTGGCGTGGATGACGACGGGGACATCGTCGGCGTGCCTCGGGAGAAGTCGCAGCTCGTGGAGCAATGGGTGCTCAACGTCGCAACCCAGAACTGCGATCCGCCCCTCCGGCCGGAAGTCAGGCGGGAGGCCCTTCCGGTGCCGGGGGAGAACGGCCTGTCCATCATCCTAGTGACCGTTCCGCAGGGACTGTTTGCCCACTGTACTGCCGGCGGCCGCTACTACGTCCGCCTCGGGTCGACCAAACGCCGTCTCACTCCCCCGGAGCTGGCCCGCCTGTTTCAGGAACGGGGCCGGGGGTATGTCTTCGACGAGCAGCAGGTCTTCTCCGGCGCGGTGGAGAATCTGGACTGGAACCGGTTGGAGGCGTTCTTCGGCCGCTCGCCGAGGATCCCATGGCTCGACCTCCTCCGGAATACGCGGGTGACCATCTGCGACCAAGGCGGCGTGGATCGGCCTACCGTTGCCGGGTTGCTCGCATTCTCGTCGGATCCGGCCGGTCTGTTGCCATCCGCGTACGTCGAGGCGGCCTGCTACGGCGGAACCCGCCTCTCATCGGATGATCTGGTGCATGCCGAGCGTCTCGCCGGTCCGGTCTCCGACCAGATCGACGCAGGTATCGCCTTCGTCATGCACTTCATGAGCGCCGGACGTACGGCCGAGGGCATGGACGTGTACGACATCGATGTGGTAGACGAGGCCATCGTCAACGCCGTGGCCCACCGGGACTACTCCGTTTCGGGCTCGAAGATCCGCCTGTTCCTGTACGCCGACCGCTTGGAACTGTACAGCCCCGGCAAGCTGCCCAACGGACTGACGATCGAGGAGATGCCTTACCGCACCTTCACGCGCAACCAGCTTCTGGTCAGCTTTCTATCGAAGATGCGCAGCAAGCGCACCGGCCAGGTCTTCCTTGAGTCCCGAGGGGAAGGCGTGCGGAAGATCTTGGAGGACGGCGAGGCCCACGCAGGCCGCCGCCCGGAATACGAGCTGTTCGGAAACGAGCTCCGCCTGACCATTTGGGCGCTGAGGCGGTAGCCGTGGGCACGGCCGCCGTCAAGGCGAGAACGGTCACCGTTTGCGAAGGTCGACGCCGCAGCCGAGGCAGGGTCGGGGAAACGGGGTTTCGCGTGACGCTGAGATGTGGACGGGACGATTCCAGATCACCGGTTAGTATGATATGACAATCGGAGGCACGATGGCGTTACCGCAAATCAGCAAAGCCATCCGCAACGAGTTTCGAGAGGTTCTTAGCGGCCATTTTGTTCTGCGAGATATCAGCGACATCGTCACGGCTGCCGGTTTCTCGGATGACGTCACTTGGGAGGCGTGGGGCAATCGTCGCAAACTCGCTGAAGATTATTTCGCAACCCTGAACCTGGCGAGGCAACGCGATATCGCCATGCTATTGGCGGCCGTCAATAAAACAGCCGTTCGGTTAACGGCAGACGGTATCCCTGAGGGCATTAGCGATCTCATCCGACTGATGAGGGAGAATGGCTACAGCTACGAGGATGGTACCTTCACGGCAGTGCAGCAGCAGAAGGCGGTAACGGAGGAGCTAATGATGTGGTCATTGTCTACCTACAATTTCATTTGCTACGGTAGTCCCGATGCTCTCGTGTTTCGAGATGGAGTTGCCCCGCTTTGACGGACACCTATCCATTGGGGTCAAGCAAGGAGGTGTTCCATGGCGGGCCGGAAGGGGCGGTATCCATCCGAGTACAGGGAGCGGCTGGTGGAACTGGTGAGGGGCGGGCGTAGTGCCGCGTCACTCGCCCGGAAGTTCGAGCCGTCGGAGCAGACGATCCGGAACTGGGTCCGGCAGGCGGATGTGGACGAGGGGTTCCGTAGCGACGGGCTGACAACGGAGGCGCGCAGCGAGCTGCGGCGCCTGGAGCGGGAGAACAAGCGGCTCAGGATGGAGCGCGACATCCTAAAAAAAGCCGCGGCCTGGTTCGCGAGGGAGAGCGGATCGATCCCCGGCGGGGGTATGCGTTCATGAGGGCGCACCGGGCCGAGTTCCCGCTTCGGGCCATGTGCCGGGTGCTGGGTCTCTCCCCCAGCGGCTACTACGACTGGTTGAGGCGTCCTCCCTCGGACCGCGCGCGTCGGGACGCGGAACTGGAGGCGCGGATCGCGAAGATATGGACCGGCAGCGGCGAGACGTACGGCCGTCCGCGGATCCACGCGGCGCTCAGGGCCGAGGGCGAGCGGGTGGGGCAGAAGCGCGTGGGGCGGCTGATGAGGGGGCTGGAGATCGAGGGCGCGACCAGGCGGCGCTTCAAGACGGCGACGACGAAGAGGGATGCCGAGGCCCGCCCCGCGCCGGACCTGGTGGACCGTGACTTCTCGGCCTCGGGGCCCGACGAGCTGTGGGTGGCCGACATCACCTACGTCCCCACGTGGGCTGGCTGGCTGTATCTGGCCGTCGTGCTCGACGTCTGGAGCCGCCGCGTCGTCGGCTGGGCCATGGCGACGCACATGCGGACCGAGCTCGTCGAGACCGCGCTGGCGATGGCTCTCGCAAGGCGTCGTCCCGAGGGTCGTGTCGTGCATCATTCCGACAGGGGCTCGCAGTACACCTCGCTCGCCTTCGGGGAGCGCTGCCGCGAGTCGGGCATCGCCCAGTCCATGGGCTCGGCGGGCGATGCGTACGACAACGCCATGTGCGAGAGCTTCTTCGCCACCCTCGAGTGCGAGCTGATCTGGAAGCGCTCGTTCCGCACGGCGGACGAGGCGCGACGGGAGGTCTTCGGCTTCATCGAGGGCTTCTACAACACCCGGCGGCTGCACTCGGCACTCGGCTACGAGTCGCCGGCCGACTACGAGAGCAACCATGCGGCCTGAGGCGCACCCGCGGCGCACACCGACATCCTCTCCCGAGCGCCTGAGGGAGGCTGAAAGGAGAAGAACCGGAGGCGATCAACCACAGAAACTAACCGTCCGTGAAAGCGGGACAGCTCCAAGATCATACGGGTTCCAGTACATTCTCGAGGGGTCGGTTGTTCGAGTACACGAGTGAGGTGCTGAAGCTCCGGTATGAGACGGACGTGTCTTCGCTCGCCAAGCTGCCTGCTCTTATTGTCGCGGAGGCTATGCCTGACGGGAAACCCGAGACACCCGCTTTCCTTGCACAGATTGGCGATGTCCACATTGGCGGTGACGATGTCCGGTTCCGGTTTCGACGGATCGAGACGGAGCAGTTCAGTTCTGAGGAGATATTTGAATCACGACGGTTCGACACAGGACGCTGGGAGCACTCACGGACGCACTGGGCGGTCAAGGAAGGCGATGTGCTTGAGGGGCTCTTCCTTTTTTTCGCTGATCGCGCGAGCGCGCAAGAAGCGCTGTTCCCGAGTATTGCAAAACCACGATTTGTTCGCCTCGACGATTGGCCTGCACCGGTCTTGGGACACGTCGCCGTCATGATGCCGTTCGATCGTGAGTATGACGTCGTCTATGACCGGATTCGGAAGGCTTGCGACATCCACAAACTTGACGCCGTACGAGTTGACGACATCTATGGGCCCAGTAGCATCATCGACGATGTTTTCAAACTCATTGTGCAAAGCAGATTTGTGATCAGTGATCTGACTAACAAGAACCCAAATGTCTTATACGAAACTGGTATCGCCCACGCACGCAACAGCGAAGTCATAATGATCGTGCAGAGTGATGCGGATATACCGTTTGATCTCCGGCATATTAGGTATATCAAATATCTCCCCAATGATGAAGGATATAGTCAACTCGAAACGGATCTGGTGAAAGCGATCGCTGCGATTGTTGAATGATTGCAGTGGAGGCATCGCAGAACCGGAGGTGGCGCGGGGATACTGTGGCGGTCGAGGAGGACCGGAAGACGAGGCGGTCGTTGTGGGTGGAGTTACGATATGGATGGCGAGGGTTGAGTCGTGCCGCCAGGCATGCGCAGCCGCTTGCCCTCGCTTTCGGCCTCGTCGGGATCCAGGAAGGCATGGCACGCTTCCAGCTCCCGTTCCGTCTCTCGAAGCGAGGTCCAGGCGACGGCAAGGGTCCACCGCTGGGCGTAGCTGAGCATGTCGATCAAAGGCTGGGGCCGGCGGTCGGTTCGGGACAGCGCAGGGAGTGCGGCGAGGTAGTTGTTTCGGTACGCGGTCGGGATGATGATTCGCTCCTCACCGGCTGCCACGAGCTCCGCATTCATCATCACGCGCGCGACGCGTCCGTTTCCGTCCGCGAAGGGATGCACCTCGGCCACGAGGAACATCATGTAGACCGCCCGGGCAAGAGGCGACTCGAGGCTGCGATACAGAGAGAAGCCTCGCTCCAGCGTCCCTGATACCAGATCGGGGAGGACGAAGTGGGTGCCGCCGGCCTTGTTCGCAGCGTCCTTGAACTCGCCGGGGCGCATTTCGGGACGCCCTGCCATGATACGCCGGTGGCGGCTTCGCAGGAGACTCGTAAGCTCCGCTGGATCCCTCGGTGTGCGCGTCATCTCCTGTGGATCGGAGACCAAACGCCACGTTCCGATCACATCGCGAGCATCTGCGGGTCTGCGCTGTGGAATCTCGCCGTCGAAAACGATTCGCACGGCCTCGTCGACCAGGAACTCGGTGCCCTCGACGAAGTTCGAGAAGTATGCCTCGAAGAACGCCAGCGTGGCGCGGCCCTGCCCATCCCGGTGCGGTGCGGATCGTACGGTCGGAGGATGGTCGCGGAGCGCCCGATGCAGCTTGTGAAACAATTCCATGCGGTCGGGATCGTAGGCGTTCGCCCGGCTGCGGGCCCGCGCAAGCGGTGAATCGAGTTCACTGCGGCGGGTGCCGAGGAGAGTGCCGATGAGAGCGTCGAGGCGGGCCGCCTCCGTCTCCAGACCGAGTTCGGCGGCCACGGCGCGGGCCTCGTCCCGCAGCTGCTTGACGGCCGGTTCGCCGGAGTGACGGATAAGGCGATCGAGTGCTTCCTCAATCTGAGCCTGGGGGAGCGTGCGTGGCACCCGGCCGCCCCGGGTCCGAGACGGGCGCAGGTTCTGCAGGTAGGCCCGGGTCCTCGAGCTGAGGTATAGTCCTTCGGCGAAGGGCATATCGGATGTGATCGGTCCGGAACCGCGTCTCGGACGGAGTACGATGCCCGGCAACTCGATGGTCCTGCCGCGCTCGCTGACGAGGCATACGGAGCCATCGGACGCGGGGGCCGCCTCGAAGGCCGTGCGGTCGGCGACCAGGGCACCTGGAAAATACCCGGCGACGATCATCCACAGGTTGCGTTTCACGATCTCCCTGGGCGCATCCTCCAGGTTCTTCGTGTAGAGGCGGGACGCGAGCTTGCGCAGCGTCCCGGCCTTCACGGCCCGCGACACTTCACCGCTGATCGCCGTATGCGACACGAAGGCTTCGGGCAGTTCGTCCAGCGTGCGGTTCATCGAATTTTTCCGAGGATAACGATAAGAGAATCGCGCAAAACGCAAATTATCTTAACATAAGGAGCCCGAAATGCGAAAAAAGTGCACTTATCGTTTTCCGGGAAGCTGATCCTGCGTCGCCCCTCGACCGAACACCGCACCCGAGCGAGCCCGGCCGGCGACGGTTTCACACGCCGGGAAGCGTTTCGTAGGCTGCGGGCAATCGACAACTCAACCGTCTGGCTTCCATGGCCCTGAATCCCGTCGCCTACATCGAGAAGGTTGCGAAGAGTTTCCTCCGCTACCAGCTCACGGCCTACCCCTTCTCCGACCCTCACCTCCTGGAGCAGATGCGGGAACTGCTGTCGCTGGACCACACCCGTGCCTCCCCGCTTCTCAGGGAGACCTCTGTCGGCGCGTCATCGTCGCTTGCGGGTGAGACGCTTCAAGCCATGGCGGTGTGCGATGTCGACCTAAGCCACACATCCCATATCTCCGACGACGAGGAACTGCACTTCCAGCTGGGTGTTGCGGTGTACGGCCTCGAACTCGGACAGCACAGTGGCGGGCGGGCGTACGGCTGGGGGGAGAGGTCGCTCCTCATGCGGCGAGGCGTACGCATGCGCCTCGTCAACGTCGGTGCTTCGGAGCCGATCAGGGCAAGAGACAGCTTCGGCTATCCCGTCTGTACGATCTGCGGCCAGAGCGTGTCGCCGCTGTCATCTCAACGGCAACGTCAGAGCTTCCGCGAATCGCACCGTGATCGTTGCGGACGTGAGCCGAGGCGGGTCGGGTTCTACGCCGATATCGCGGCCGACGCGTTGTCGCTGCGCGAGTGCGTCAATGCTACCCAGGCCTACAGCGTTCTCGAGGCGTTGCGGATCGGCGCGACCCGTATCCTCGACATGCACATGGAGGATCTGCAGATCCTCGTCATTGGCGAGATCGGACGCGACGAGGTGTTGGGTCTCCTATGGGATCCGATGCCCGGAGGGTCCGGGCTGCTCGACCGCCTGTGCGAGCGCTTCGCGGAGATCGTAGCTGTCGCCCGCGAGGTCGTAGAGGGGTGCCCGAGCGTCTGCGGGTCGTCGTGTATCGATTGTCTGCAGACCTTCCGCAACGCGTACTACCACTCCAGCCTGGATCGGAGGGCCGCTCTGGACGCGCTCGGGGAGTGGGGAGAGCAACTCGCGTTCCGGCACGATGTCCCGCCGCGGCAACCTGCATCCACGCCCGCCGATGATGCGGTGCCCGTCAATCTGGCCGAGAGGAAGCTGCGCCATCTCCTCCTCCGGGCGGGATTCGGGGAGGGCACGCGCGGAGAACAGATCCGGCTCGACAGCGCCCTTGGCACGACTACGCCCGACGTCATCTACCGCGACGATGATGACGATTTCTGCAAGGGCGTATGCATCTACCTCGACGGAATGAGCGCGCATCTGCACGGCAGCCCCGAGACCGCCGCGAGGGATCGGGAAATTCGCCACTGGCTACGGGGCAGCGGCTACGAAGTCCTGGAGATTCCAGCCAACGAACTCGACGACGAGGGCGCCATGACGGGCCATTTCCGTCGCCTCGCGAACTATCTGGGCCAACCCAATCGCGGGCGAGATCTTTCCGACGACCGGAGTTGGTTCGCGGATCCCGATCCAGCGGGGAAAACAGACGATCCAGCGGACAGCCCGCGCTTGCGCCTGGTTACCCCCACTCCCGAGAGTCGCTACCAAACATGCGTCCCGCTGGTGCCGCTGCGGGCGGCGGCGGGAGCCTTCGGCGATCCGAACGAGACACTTGACGAGTGGGACCGGGACTGGGTAGCCGCCGACACGGTTCGTCGGCTCCGGGACGGAATGTTCGTGGCTCGCGTGACCGGCCGCTCGATGGAGCCGCGTATTCCCGATGGTTCGTATTGCCTCTTCGCAAGTCCTGTAACCGGCTCGCGCCAAGGGCGCACGGTGCTGGTGATCATGCGGGACGATGTGGACCCGGAGACGGGCGCCCGGTTCACCATGAAGCGATACCGAAGCAAGAAGATGGAAGATGAGCATGGCTGGCGACACGCCAAGATCAGCCTGGAGCCAACCAACCCGGATTTCGACCCCATCATCCTCAGAGTGGATGACGAGGCGGCGGTGGGTGTCGTGGCGGAACTCGTTGAAGTCCTCGGTCGCGACCCCCCCGAGCCGCGATTGGGTACGGCCCCGGAGCTGATCCGACGGATGGGGGATGACTTCGACGAGCCGCTCCCGGATTTCTCGGAGCATCAGTGAGCGAACATCAAGAACCGAGATTATTCGAACGGTAAGGGTTCCGCAGGACTCGAAAATGAGAATTATCTCAACATAAGAAGCCCTAAACGCGAAAAAAGTAGCTTTAGCCTGTGGCGTGACGTCAACTCCGGATTGGAATCAGGGGCTTCTACCCGCCGTCCATGACTTGGGCCCACTGGCCGGGGATGCTGTTCCACTTCTCGGGCGCCGTAGCCTTGACGATCGGGGAGGGGTGAGGGGATTCCACCAGACGCAGATCCCCTGCTTGGTCCGCCACCTTCGCCTTCGCCTTGGCGGCATTCCGGCCGACGAACACGACTGAGTCGAGCCGCGGCAAGAGTCGGATAAGCTGTGCGACGCGCTCGATCCCCGCGTTGAGTTCCATATTGGTAACCTTCAGGGTGCCGTTCCACCACGGGATCACATTCCAGAGTACGGCCTCGTAACGCGGCACCCCCGCGTCGCGCATGAACCGGAAGGTCGCCTCCGCCGTGGGGTCGTTGTTGTCCCGGCTAATGAAGCCGGATCCGCCTTCGTCGGGGCTCGTCTTGGGTCCGGGCTTCTCGAACAGGAAGAGAACCCGTGCGGCAGTGCCTCCGTCCAACGGGTCGAAGCAGGGGACAAACGTCGCCGGCTTCTCGGCCCGCAACTCCCTTGTGAAGTCGGTCAGCGGCCGAACGTGCGGCAGGTCGAGAAGGCCTTGCCGGCGCTTACACTCCTCGGGGTTGCCGAGCGTCCGCGGCGTCGTCGGGTGCAAGCTCGCCTGTCCGATCGTTCAGGCGGGAATGCCGTGCTTCACCGCGTGGGTCATCGCGTCCACGAAGCGGTCCAGTTCCTCGATCGTCGTGTAGGTGGATGGGGAGATGCGAAGCCCCGTGAACTCGGCGTGGTTGATGCCGACCGTGAAGATCCGGTGCTTGTTCCACAGCCAGTTGCGGAGCGCGCTCGTGTCGATGCCCTCGACCTGGACGTTCGCGATCCCGCACGCGAAGCCCGGCTTGAGGCTCGTGTTGAGCCGCACGCGGTCGTACTCCAGGAGCTGGTCCGCCCAGTAGTTCCGGAGGTGGACGAGGCGGGCTTCCTTGCGCTCGCCGCCGACCAGCTGGTGGAAGGTGAGCGCCTCGCCGATGGCGAGGAAGTTGGCCTCGGGGTGCGTGCCGATCGCCTCGAACTTCCGGATGTCGTCGTCGCTGCTCTCGGCGGCGGCCTGCAGCGGCCAGACCTCCGGGATCTTCTCCCGCCTCACGTAGAGGAGGCCCGTACCGACTGGGGCGTGAAGCCACTTGTGCAGGCTCACCGCGTAGTTGTCACAGTTGAGATCGGAGAAGGTAAAGTCATGGTGCGCCATGGAATGTGCGCCATCGACGATGACCGGGATGTCGTAGCCGCGCGCCATCTCCACGACTTCGCGCACGGGGAGGATCTGCCCTGTGATGTTGATCATGTGGCACATGAGGATGAGCCGCGTGCGGTCGGTGATCTGCTCCTCGAACAGGCGCACGATCTCGGCCGGATCCTCGGCGGGAATCGGGATCTTGAACTGCTTGAGGACGATCCCCTCGCGCCGCTCGCGCTGCTTGAAGGTCGTGATCATGCGCCCGTAATCCTGCGTCGTCGTCACCACTTCGTCGCCGCGCTCGAGGTCGTATCCGTTCTGGAGGATCTGGAGACCCTCCGACGCGTTGCGCGTGATCGCGACCTCCTCCGGGTCCACGTCCCACTGGCGGGCGAGCCGGGCGCGGACGCCCTCCCGCTGCGGCTCCAGGATCTGCCACCCGTTGTAGACCGGGATCTGGTTCGCGAAGTCGAGATCCCGCTTCATTGCCTCGAGCACGTGGGCGGGCGTCGGGCTCACGCCCCCGTTGTTGAGGTTGACGAGGGAACGGTCGGTGGTGAACGCCTTCTGTATCTCGAGCCAGAATTCCTCGTCGCGCGCGATCTCCCCGGGGGAGCCGGGGGTGCGGGACAAGTCACGGGCCGCCGCCATGGCGGTGTTCCACTTCGTGGGCACGGCGGTCATGACTCCGGCTGCTGCGGCGGAGCCCCCGAGGCGGGCGAGGAATCGTCGTCGGGTGGGCATGCGGCCTCCTGGCTGGTTCGATACCGGTCCGTCTACTGCCAAATAGACCGTTTTCGAAGCCGCGAGCAAGTCTGGCGCCCGCTGCCTCCTGGGTGCGACAGGTCAGCCCGTTGCCGTGATCATGGCCAGGATCGGTTCGATCGCGGCCTCCGCCAGTTCCTCGAGTTCGCGGGCCGTGCGGTTCTGGATCGGGTGCGGGATCCAGACGATGGCGGGCTCGAAGCCGAGCGAGCGCGACTGGCTGCGCGCGGCCTGCTCGAACTCGGTCGTGACGACGAAGCAGCCGGGGATCCCACGTTCATCGAGGTCTCTGAGGTCGTGCAGACCGCACGACGTGCAGGACCCTCAATCGGCTAATGCCTGCACCACCACGTCGGCTTCCGTGGCGATCCTCTGCAGCAACTCGGTCGGCGCCCGCCGCGCGTTGGTCGGCTTGTCGGTGCGGATCGTCTCGACGCCGAGCGCGTCCAGGCGCGTCTTCACGTGGTCGAGGAACTCGTCGCTGCGCAGCTTGCCAATCCCCTGCAGCGCCACCACTCGACCCTCCAGCGACGGGGGCGGCGCACGCCGCGGACGCATCTCCGGGGCGAGTTCGGAGGTGGGATCGTGAAGGATCGTCGTTGGGGTGGCGGGGGTCGCCGGAGTCGCGGGGGCCGCCGGAGTCGCCGGGGTCGGAGCCGTCATGTCTCGATCTCTCTGGTGATGGGGTGTGAGTGCCGCCAGGCGCGGCCGCCGGGCCAGCCGGCCAGGATCGCGGAGTACAGCCCGGCCGCGCCGCCGGCCCGGGCGAGGAGCAGTCCGCCGGGCGGGAACTTGGGCACCTGGCGGCGCGTCTCCGAGTCCGGCACGCCTTCGGCCAGGCCTCCCGCGCCGCGCGCGACCTTGCTCAACGGCCGCGTCGTCGCCTCCAGCAGCGCTTCGGTGATCCGCGCCCGGCACCAGCCGGCTTCCCGGTAGATGGCGTGGTGCTCGGGCGAGAGGAGCAGCACGGCGTGCGCCCACTCGCAGATCTTCGGGTGGCAGACGGCCAGCAGGCACGCGGCGAGCGACGCGGTCAGTTCTTCGGGCGTTCGGGAGCGCTGGTCCATGATCCCCTGCACGCCCTCGCCCTGGAAGAGGGTGACGGCGCTGGCCCCGCGCGGGATGCCGCGTGACACGGAGAGCGGCTCCCACTCCTCGTCCGATTCGTCCTCCGCGAAACAGAACGTGTACTTGCTGGGCGCCCCGAAGGTCGAGCGGTCGATCTCGCCCGGGCGTCCGCCGCCGACGTTGCGCACGATGAGGTTGAGCGCCCGTCCGATGGTCGCGTTGGCACGGTTCCCCTGCCCGAGGACGTTGAGCCCCGAGTTCATCCCGATGCGGCGCGCGATGGGACCGTTCACGATGGCGAGGGGCGCCGTGAAGCAGGTGCTGCACAGGATCCCGTGCAGCGTGAAGTCGGGGTCGAGCGCCGCCTCGAGCGCCGCGAGCACGACCGGCATGTACTCCGGCTTGCACCCCGCGAGCACGGCGTTGATCGCCACTTTCTCCACGGTGCACTCGGCGTAGTCCGGCGGTACCGCGCCCACGACATCGTCGGGAGCCCGGGACGTGCCCGTGAGCATGCGCAGAGTCCGCTCCGGCGTCGGCGGGACGACGGGCAGCCCGTCCGTCCACCCGCGCTCGAAGCACGCTTCCGCGGCGTCCGCGTGCGGATCCAGAGCCACCTGCCTCGCCGCGAGGCCCGTTTCGCCGAAACGCGCGCGCAGTCGCTCCGCGGCGCCGGGTTCGACGGACCGGGAGCCGCAGCCCGGCTGGAACTCGGGCAGTTCCGCGCCCAGATCCGGAGTTGACGTCAGGTCGCGCCATTTCGCCCGGTTCCAGCCCACCGCGCGCCCCGTCTCATTTCCACCATCGAAGCGCACGAGCGTGGGGACCGTCTCGATCCCGAGCCGGAACGAGTGCTCGAGTTGCGTGTCGTCGACGACGCCGGAAAGCGCGGCGGGGAAGTCCGGGTCGTCCTGGCTCAAGATGGCGAGACCGTCGCGGCCATCGGCGAGCCGCCCCAGTACGGGTTCGACGAGTTGGCAGGTGGGGCAGTCCCGCTTGACGACGACCACGAGACCGTCCGCCGGGAGCGGAGCGTGTTCCATGTCCCAACCGTAACCCGCCCGTCCCGTCCGTCCAAGCCGGCCCCCGCGCTCCGATGGATGGCGGGGGGCGCGCGTTCATGCGAATCGTGACGCTTGACAATTCAGTGACCAGTCATCAAATCTGGTCATATGGAGACGATCAACGCTTCCGATTTCAAGGCCAGGTGTCTCGCGATCCTTGACCGGGTGCGCGATACGGGTGAACGGGTCGTCATCCTGAAACGCGGCCGGCCGGTCGCGGAACTCGTGCCGCCGAGCCATTCCGTCTCCGAGTTCCCGCAGGAGGAGTTGAAGGGGACCGTTACCGTCCACGCCGACATCGTCGGACCGGCGATTCCCGAGGAGCACTGGGAGAGCCTCCGGAAGTGACGCCGATGCTCGACACGCACATTCTGATCTGGTGGTTCGAGCAGGCGGGTCGCCTCTCCGCGGCCCAACGGGAGATCATCGAAGCGGCGGACGGCAACCCTCCCCTGATCCTCTCCGACATCTCGCTCCTGGAAATCGCGACGCTGTGCGGTCTCGGCCGGATCCGGCTGTCGATCCCGCTGCGCGACTGGCTGGAGAAGGCCGTGGCCCCTCCGCTGGTGCGGCGACAGGGGATCTCTCCGGCCATCGCTTCGGAGATCGCGGCCCTGCCGGATTCGTTCCACCGGGATCCCGCGGACCGGACGATCGTCGCGACGGCCAGGGCCCTGGGCGCAACCCTTCTGACTCAGGATCGCCGCATCATCGAGTCCGGATTGGTCCAAGCCATCGGATAGCGTCCGCCGGTCCGCGCAGCCGTTGACCGCGCGCGGGACTGAACGGACATTCACGGCTGCGTGTTGTGAAGGGGTGCGCGGGGACATGTTCCCCCGCGATGGACCCAATGATGGACCCACGATGGACCAATGATGGACCCACTCGGAAGGATGTACCTCTCATGAACCGAACCGCACTCGCGCGCCGGCTGGCGGGCGGGGTGGTCCCGGGCCTGCTCCTCGCGTCGCTGTCCGGCCTCGCCGCTCCCGCGGCCGCCGACGCGCAGTACATGCCGAGCCAGACCCCGGTGCCTCCCCCGTTCTTCGCGCTCCGGAACGCGCGCATCGTGACCGGCACGGGAGCCGTGATCGAGAACGGCACCGTCGTCATCGCCAACGGCCTCATCGAAGCCGTCGGGGCCGACGTCGACATCCCCGGCGAGGCCTGGGTCATCGACGTTACGGATCTCACCGTTTACCCCGGCCTCTTCGACGGCCTGTCGCAGGTGGGACTGGAGACGGAGGGCGGGGATGGGCCCGGCGCCGGTGGAGGCGCGGGCGGGAATCCCTTCGCCTTCCTCGTGGCGCAGGGGAACCAGCCTCGCACGGTGAGTCCCGAGGATCGCCCGGCGACGAACTCCTGGTTTAACGCCGCGGACATGTTGAACTCCGATGCGGACGCGATCGAGACATGGCGCAGCGGCGGGTTCACGAACGCGCTCGTGGCGCCCGACGACGGGATCGTCACGGGACAGGGCGTCGTGGTAAACCTCGCGGGCGACGAGCAGGAGATGGTCGTGAAGGCGCCCGCCGCTCTTCGGGTAACGATGAGTGGCGCCGGCGGATTCAGGAGCTTCCCGGGTTCGCTCATGGGCGTCATCTCCTACATCCGGCAGCTCTATCTCGACGCGGAGCATGCCCGGCAGTACGAGGCGAGCTACATGGCGAACCCGAGCGGGCAGCCGCGTCCGGCCTATGACCGCGCGCTCGGCCCGGTTCAGGATGCGATCGCGGGCGGCTGGCCCACGGTCATGCCGGCGAACGAGGTGCGGCAGATCCGGCGGGCGATCAAGCTCGGGCGCGACACCGGCGCGCGGCCGGTCCTGCAGGGCGCGCACGAGGCGTATGAGCTGGCCGGCGAGATCGCGGCCGCGGGCGTCCCGGTGCTCGTCAACGTGGACTGGCCCGAGCGAAACCGCGATGCGGACCCGGAAGCCGAGGAGTCGCTTTCGTCGCTGAAGCGCCGCGCCTACGCGCCGACGACGCCGGCCCGGCTCGAGGAGGCCGGGGCGGAATGGGCCTTCTACAGCGGCTCGGCGAACAGCCCCCGCGCCATGATGGACAACGTGCGGACGGCGATCGAGAACGGGCTCTCGGAGGAGGCGGCGCTGGAAGCGCTCACCGCCGCCCCGGCGCGGATCTACGGCGTGGACGCGATGCTGGGCTCCGTCGAGGCGGGGAAGATCGCGAACCTCGTCGTCGCGGACGGCCCGCTGTTCGACGAGGACACCGACATTCGGATGGTGTTCGTCGATGGCCACAAGTTCGAGGAGGAGGCGCTCGAGCCGAGGCCGACCGAACCGCCGGCCGTCGACATGAACGGCACCTGGCTCCTCTCCCTGAACAACGATTCGCAGGAGGCGACGGCTGAACTCGAGGTGTCGGAGGACGGCACGATCTCCGGAACGATCCAGGGCGAGCGCGGCGAGCAGCAGATCACGGACGGCTGGGTGAGCGGCAACGAGTTCAGCATCACGGCCTCCGCCACGATGGGACCGGGCATGGAAGTGGAGATCGTCTATACCGGCACGGTCGAGGGCGATTCGATCGAGGGGAACGCTTCCTTCGGCGGCATGCGCAACATGGACTTCACGGGCGCGAGGCCCGGGGGAGGTGTCCGATGAGACAGGCCATGCGACAGGCCATGAGACACGGTACGAGGCGGGTGGGGGCTGGCTGGCTGGCGCTCGCGGTCGCGCTCGGGATTCCGGGCGGGGTCGCCGCGCAGGACCAGCCGATCCTGATCCGCGGCGCGACGATCCTCACCGCGGCGGAAGCCGGCCGGATCGAGGACGGCGCCGTCCTGTTCCAGAACGGGCGTATCGTCGCGGTCGGCCCGGCCTCCGAAGTCGAGGCCCCCGCCGATGCGCTGGTGATCGACGGCACGGGCAAGTTCGTCACGCCCGGAATCGTCGACGCGCACTCCCACATCGCGGCGGACGCGATCAACGAGGGGGCGGTCTCCGTCTCCTCCATGGTCTCGATCCACGACGTGATCGACCCGACGGACATCGCGATCTACCGCGAGGTGGCGGGCGGCACGACGACGTCGCACGTGATGCACGGGAGCGCGAACCCGATCGGCGGCAACAACGCCGTCATCAAGCACCGCTGGGGCGCGGACGCGCAGGGGCTCCTGTTCCAGGGCGCGCCGCCGACGATCAAGTTCGCGCTCGGTGAGAACCCGAAGCGGGCCGGCAGTCCCACCCTCCCGGGCCAGGAGGCGCGCTATCCCGCCTCCCGCATGGGAGTGATGGACGTCATCCGGCAGGCCTTCATCGAGGCCACCGGGTACAAGGCCGAGTGGGACGCCTATCGTACCCGGGTGGCGGACGGCGACAGGAACGCGATTCCGCCGCGCCGCAACCTGACCATGGATCCGCTGGTCGAGGTCCTCGAAGGCACGCGCTACGTGCACGCGCACAGCTACCGCGCGGACGAGATCCTGCAACTCATGAGGGCGGCCGAGGAGTTCGACTTCCGCATCCACGTGTTCCAGCATGTGCTGGAGGGCTACCGGGTCGCCGACGAGATGGCGGAGCACGGAGCCCACGCCTCCACCTTCTCGGACTGGTGGGCCTACAAGATGGAGGCCTACGAGGCGATCCCCTACAACGCGGCCATCATGACCCGGCGCGGCGTCAACGTCTCCATCAACTCCGACAGCGGAGAAGAAGGACGGCACCTCAATCAGGAAGCCGCCAAGACGATGAAGTGGGGCGGCCTGAGCGAGGCCGAGGCACTTGCCACCGTCACGATCAACCCGGCGATCCAGCTTATGATCGACGACCGGGTGGGGTCGCTGGAAGCGGGGAAGGACGCGGACATCGTCCTGTGGGAGAACTATCCGCTCTCCTCCTACGCGAAGGTTCGGACGACGTATATCGAAGGCGAGGTCATGTTCGATATCGACGCCGACATGGCGATGCGAGCCGAAATCGAGGCGGAGAAGGCGGAACTTAGAGAGATGCTCGGCGAGGCGGACGATTCCGAGGATTCAGAGGACGAGCGGGATCCGGGCAGGCGGTCGGGAGGTGGACGATGATGCGCGGGTCCGGGAACATCCTCGGGAACACCCTTCGTAACACTACGAACGACAGGATCGACACCATGGTGAAGTCGATAGCCGCGATAGCGGCAGTCTTCGGGACGGCCGGATTCGCCGTGCCCGCTCAGGCCGCCGCGCAGGAGGGCGGGACGTTCGCGGTGCAGGGGGCCACGATCCACACGGTGGCCGACGGCGTCATCGAGAACGGGACGATCGTGCTCAGGGACGGCCGCATCATCGCGGTCGGAAGCGATGTCGAGATCCCGGCGGACGCCGAGATCATCGACGGGGAAGGGAAGCACGTCTTTCCCGGCATGATCGACGCCTTCAGCTCTTTGGGCCTCACGGAGGTCGGCGCCGTCGCGGTGACGAACGACGCGAGCGAACTGGGCCGCTGGAACCCGCATCTCAACGCCCACACGGCGATCCACCCCGCCAGCGAACACATTCCCGTCGCGCGCGCGAACGGGATCACGCATACGATGGCCGCGCCCGGCGGAGGCGGCCGTTTCGGCGGCGGCGGAGGCTCGGGCATTCAGGGCCAGGCCACGCTCATCCATCTCGACGGCTGGACCGTGGAGGAGATGGAGATCGAGAAGACGGCGGCGATGGTCCTCGGCTGGCCCACGCTTTCCGCCGGCGGAGGCCGCTTCGGCGGCTTCGGCGGCGGCGGAGGCGGTCGGTCGTTCCGTCAGGCGCAGGAGCGTTTCGACGAGCAGGTCGCGGAGATGGACGAGTGGTTCGTCGCCGCGCAGCACTACAGGCAGGCGGTGGAGTCCGGTTCGAACCGCGTGCCGCGCAACATCCAGCTCGAGCACCTGTCGCGCGTCCTCGACCGGGGGATGAAGGTCATCGTGCGGGCGAACGGCTGGCGCGAGATCGAGTCGGCGATCGAGTTCGCGGAGAAGTGGAACCTGGACCTCGTCATCGCGGGCGGGACCGGCGCGCGCGAGATCGCGGGCACGCTGGCCGAGAAGAACATCCCGGTCATCCTGGGCCCGGTGCAGCGGCTGCCGCAGGGCGAGGACACCGCGTACGACGATCCGAACACGCTGCCCGGCGTGCTGCACGACGCGGGGGTCGAGATCGCCTTCGCGACCTTCAACTCCGCCGACTCGCGGACGCTGCCCTACGAGGCGGCGAACTCCGTGTCGTGGGGGCTCACGAAGGATGCGGCACTGGAGGCGGTGACGCTGGCGCCCGCGCGGGTGCTGGGGGTCGACGACCGGCTGGGGTCGCTCGAGGTTGGCAAGGTCGGCAACCTGATCGTGACCGATGGCGATCCGCTCGAGATCACGACCGAGATCGAGTGGGTGTTCATCAAGGGCGTGCCGTCCGACCTGGACAACAAGCACCGCAGTCTGTGGGAGAAGTACGACAACCGCCCCGCGCGGCGGGTGACCACGACGACGACCTGACGGCCGGAGCCGGACTGCGGGCGCGACGCCGCGCGGTTAGTCGTCGGTCTCGGGGCGGCGCCGCTTCTTCTTCGTGAGGGAGCGGCGCCGTTTCTGTTCCAGCCGCTTCTCGCGGGCGGCCCGCGTCGGCTTCGTCGCGCGGCGCGGCGGGGGGGTGTAGTCGCGCTCCCTGAGGGCCGCCCGCAGACGCTCGAGCGCGCGGGCCCGGTTGCGGTGCTGGCTCCGGGATTCGCGCGCGGTCGCCACGATGCCCGTGGGACGGTGCGTGAGCCGGACGGCCGACTCGGTCTTGTTCTGGTGCTGGCCGCCCGGACCGCCGGCCCTGAACGTCTCGACGGAACACTCGGCGAGCAGTTCCTCGTCGCTGCGTGACTCCGCGCTACTCACGGTTTCCTCCCATCGGATCGCAGGCCGGTCCCCGCCGTCCCGGGGTACCGACACGAAGACCGGTCCATCACCGTAACTTGTCCACATGAACGAGTCGACGCACAACTTCGAGACACAGCGGGAGACACGGCGGGACCTGGAGCGGGAGACGGCGGATCCGGCGGCCGTCGCCATTGCGGACGGAGTCCGTCACGGCCTGGACCCGCGGTCGATCCCGCTGAAGCGGGTCGTCGGCCGCATCGTCACGGCGTGCGTCTCCCTCCCGCTGGCGGCGGGCGTCGCCGTGGCGTGGGCTGCGGGCGGGCCGCCACCGGGCGTCGTGGCGGCCATCGTGAGCGGCTGGGTCGTCATCACCGGCGGGCTCGGCTGGTGGCTGCACCGCTGGGCGGTCCTCCATTACCGCTACGCCTCGTACACCGTCAACGAGGAGGACATCGAAATCCGGAGCGGGGTCGTGTGGCGGAAGGCGATCAGCGTACCGCGCTCCCGTGTCCAGCACACCGACGTGTCGCAGGGACCGCTCGAGCGTCGCTACGGCCTCGGCACGCTGGGCATCTATACCGCGGGAACCGACTACGCCAAGGTCTCCATCGACGGACTCGAGCATGAAACGGCGCTCCGAATCCGGGATCATCTCCTGCCGCCCGCGGGGGCCGATGCCGTCTGAGCCGACCGGGCTCGATCGGGCCACCGAGCCTTCGGAGGCGTCCGATTCCTCCCGGGCGACCGAGCACCGGCTTCACCCGCTGTCGATCGGTTTCTCGCTCGCGGGCCAGGTCCGGCGTGCGATCCTCCCTCTGATCGTCGGGGGCGCGTCGGCCAACTTCCTCGGCGGCGTGGAGATGCGTTTCGTCCTCCTCATCGGACTCATCCCGCTCGTCGTGGGGTCCGTCGTTCGCTACCTGACCTTCCGGTATCGGTACGAGGAGGCGGAACTCGTGATTCGGAGCGGGCTTCTGTTTCGGCGCGAGCGGCACGTCCCCTACACCCGGATCCAGAACCTCGACGCGGTGCGGGGCGTCTTCCATCGCGTGCTGGGGGTCGTCGAGGTCCGGCTGCAAACCGGCGGGGGGCAGGAACCCGAGGCGACGCTGACCGTACTGCCGCTGCCGGCCCTGGAAGCGTTGCGACAGCGAGTCCGCGAGGGAAAGCGGGAGGCGGCCGGGGAGATGACGGCCGCCGAGGAGGGGACGGCTGAGGAAGCGGCCACCGCCAGATCCCACGAGCCGCCGGTGGACCGCACCTCGGCCAGAGCGGCGGGGGGTCGCACCCTGCTGCATCTTCCCGCGCGCGAACTCCTGCTCCACGGCCTGCTCCAGAACCGCGGCATGGTGCTGATCGCGGCCGCCTTCGGCATTGCGTGGGAAACCGGGCTCTTCGAACGGGCCTCCGACTGGGTCGCCGGGGAGCAGTCGTGGATCGGCCCCGCGGTCGAGGGCGCGGCCGCGGACGTGGTGGCAGCCGGCATTCTGGCCACCGTGGCCGCCGTGGGAGCGCTGGTCGCCGCCTTCGTGATCCTTGCGCGGGTGCTTTCCATCGCCTGGACGCTCGTACGCCTCCACGACTACCGCGTCGTGCGGTCCGAGGAGGGGCTGCGCGCCACATTCGGCATGCTGACGCAGGTCGCCGCCACCATCCCGCTGCGCCGCGTTCAGACGGTGACGATCCACGAGGGACTGCTCCAGCGCTGGGCGGGCCGCGTCGCGGTCGGCGTCCAGACCGCCGGAGGCAGCGGCGGGCAGCCAGGCAACGCGGATCCGCACCGGCACCGACTCGCGCCGATCCTGCGGCGGGAACGCCTGCGCGACTTCCTCCGGGAAGTGATCCCCGAACTGGACGCCCCCGAGGTCCGTTGGGAGCCCGTGTCTCCGCTCGCGTTCCGGCGCGTGGTGCGGGGAACGTGCTTCGTCGCCACGCTCGCGTCGGTTCCGCTCTACCTCACCCTCGGCGCCTGGGGCGTGGCCTTCCACGCCGCCTTTCTGGCCTGGGCCGTGTTCTACGCGCGGCGGTACGTTGACAGTCTCGGGTGGGCACTGAAGGACGACATGATCTGGTTCCGAAGCGGCTGGCTGTGGCGCCGCACGACGATCGCCCGCTACACCCGCATCCAGGTCGTGGCGCTGCGCGCGTCGCCGCTCGACCGCTGGCGCGACCTGGCGCGGCTCCGCGTGGACACCGCGGGCGCGGGCGCCGCCACCCACAAGGTAGACATCCCCTACCTGCCCGTGGCCACCGCCCGGGATCTGCGGAGGCACCTCGCCGCCGAAGCCGCTCGCACCGCCTTCCGCTGGTGAGCATCTCGCTCAGGCGCCGGCCAACGTTGTCCGCAGATCCGTGGTGGCGTACGGTGCGCATCCGAATCATGGAGGGCTTGTGGCGAGTAGAGACACGCATGAGCAGACGCTTGGGGGTGCCGGGGTGTGGAAGGAACCGCTCCGCGCGCAGCGTGCGAGTGGCATGAACGCAGTCGGCGAACCCCCCAGGTGGCGGTACAGGTATCGCAACTTCACGGGCGCGTTCACCCTGTTTCGCGAGGCGGCGGGCAGGGAACCGGGGTCGTTGAACGACCTGGAGCGCGAAGGGTTGGTCCAGCGCTTCGAGTACACGTTCGAGTTGGCGTGGAAGACCCTGAAGGATCTGCTCGAACACGACGGCGTCCAGTTGGCGACCGTCACGCCGCGCCATGTGATTCGCGAGGCGTTCGCGGCCGGGATGATCGATGACGGCCAGGGCTGGCTCGACATGCTGACGGATCGAAACGCGATGGCGCACGAATACGATCGCGCCGCCTTCGAGACCGTCGCGGCCCGAATCCACGGGCAGTATCTGCACCTCATCGAGACGGTGTGGATGCAACTGGGGGAGCGGGAGACGGACTCGTGATGGCTCCGCCGCCGATCTCGGCTCGCGCCGTCCTCGACGACGGCTTGCTGGGGAAGCTGACACGGGTCTTCGCGACCTATCCCGATCTTGAGTCCGTCACGCTCTTCGGCTCGCGCGCCACGGGAACGGCCACTCCCCGGTCGGACATCGACCTCGCCACGAGGGGCATCCGCGATCGCCGCACCCTGGGCCGGCTCATTCTCGACCTCGAGGATCTCGACGTGCCGCAGAAAGTCGACGCAAAGGCCCTCGAGAACATCCGATACGCCCCCCTTGTCCGGCACATCGAGACGGTGGGCGTCGTGATCTACCGACGCCCGACCCCCTGAGCCGAGTCCCGCCAGGGCGGCGGCCCGGTCAGGGGCTGCTGATCTCCTCGCGGAGGGCCTCGACGCGCCAGGAGAACTCCTCGTCCAGCTTCAGCGCGGTGCCGATCTTCACGAACTGGATGTAGCCCTCCCGGTCGACGAACCACGTGGTCGGCCAGGCGCTCACGCCGGCGCGCTCCACGTAGTTGTCGTCCACCAGCACCGTGAAGTCGAAGTCGTTCTTCGCCAGGTACTCCTCGATCCCCTCGCGGCTCCCGTTACGGTTCTCATAGAGTGCTTCGAGCGCCGTCTCGTTGGGGTTCTCGCCCCGGCTCGCGCCGAATCCCGCGATGTAGGAGTCCTCGGCCCGGTCCAGCCACGCCGTAGCCGCCTCCACGTCTCCTCCTTCCTCCGCTTCGGCGGCCAACTGCTCGTATACCTGACCCGCGTGGTACCTCGCGTCGCGGTTGCGATCGGCGAGCGCCAGCGCCCGCTCGAGCACATGTCGTCCGTCCTCCGCGCGGCCGGCCTTGAAGTAAGCCCACCCGATCACGTCGTAGACGCCGCTCAGGTAGGATCGAAGGGCCTGGTCGAACTCGCCTTCCGTGTCGTAGAAACGGCGGGTCTCCATCACGCGCTCCAGCATGATCGGCATGCCATTGCGGACCATATCCGCCGCTTCGAGCGCGTATGGCGTGTGGTCGATCATCGCGAGCGGAGCGTCCCCGTAGGTGATGTGGGGATTGAGGCGTTCGTACTTCACGAGCCCCCGGATCGCCTCGGCCAACTCTTCCGCCGGGACGGGGTCCATCGCCTGGAGCGCCGAGTAGAGATCGAGATAGATGCCGCCATTGAAACGGTCGCTGTAGAGCGGTCGCTCCAGGTAGCGGTACGCCGCATCGCGAACCACAGGGAGTTCAGCGCGATACTCCGGCGAGTCGTCGCCGTGCGCTTCCCACATCTCCTGTCGCTGCCTGCTTGCTCTCCGGGTCTCCTCCAGGTAGACGAGCATCGCGTGATAGCCGCCCGGATCGTTCTGGACGATTCGGGCCTCGAGTTCGGCGGCGCGCTCCTCGTTTTCCATCTGCCGGTACATGGAAGCCATGGTCTGCAGGCCTTCGACGGTCTCGGGGCTCGCTGCGCGGTATGCCGCCATGCTCGCTTCGACCGCCGCCTGCCGCTCCTCCCCGGGAAGGAGGTCGGACATCCACAGACCGCGCCAGTGCTGGCTCCGCACTTCCCCCGACCCCGGCGCGAGTTCGAGGGCCGCTTCCATGAGCGGCGTCCACTCGTCCATGCGGCGGGCCTGATAGGCCTCGTTGGCGAGCCTCGTGTACCCCAGAACGTGGTCCGGGAACTTCTCGTTGAGCACGGCCCATGTCGCCCGGCTGGAATCCGCCCACGCGGGGTCGTCCATTTCATAGCGGGCCTGGGACTCCAGTTCGGCCCGCATGCGGAGCATCTCCGGCCAGCCGCGGGTCTCCTCGTCCAGCCCTCCGAGGAACTTCCACGCCGCCTGGAAATCGTCGCGCCGCAGCGCGTTCAGGTAGAGGAACGCGAACTCGGGCTGCGACGACGCCTCCCACGCCTCGAGGGCCATCTCGTGGGCGGGTCCGGCCTCGTTGTCGACGAGGTGCGCGTACGCCCTGGCGTAGATGCCCCACGGATTCCCGGGGTCGTCCGCCAGAACCGCGTCGGCTTGCTCGTGGATCTCCTTCGACAGCCCCCAGCCCACGAGCTGGTAGGCGTAAAGGCCTCGGAGTTCCGCGTCGTCCGGAGCGCGGACGACCCACGCTTCCCCGAACAGTTTTCCGGCCTCGAAGGTGCGCAGCCGCGCGTGGTCCCGAAGTTGGGCCTTCGCGGCTTCCAGTTCCTCCGCGATGTAGTCGGGCGGCGTGGCGCCGTCCCCGCAGGCTCCAAGCAACGCGCTCGCGGACACAACCAGCGGAAGAATAGGTCCGACCTTCGAGCCGGGACGGCGGGAACGCGTCGACATCGCACACCTCCGGGGCGGGGACAGCCCGAGCCTCGCGCGGCCCGGCCTCTCAACCTGTACAGACGTCGACATCACCAAAAGGGTTTTCCGCACACCGGCGCCCGATCCGATATCACGTGAACCCGCGGCCCGCCGTTGAGATCCCGTTGAGCCGGAGCCGGACATCCATCGTATGTTGCCTGCGATGATCGAGCCCCGCGCCCCCGACCCCGGATCCGTCCTGCGCGACGTCTTCGGCTACGACGAGTTCCGGCCGGGACAGGCGCACATCATCGATTCCGTCCTGGCGGGACGCGACTGCATCGGCGTCATGCCCACCGGCGCGGGGAAGTCCCTCACGTTCCAGATCCCCGCGCGCCTCATGCCGGGAACCGTGCTCGTCCTCTCCCCGCTCATCAGCCTGATGAAGGATCAGGTCGATGCGCTCCGCGACGTCGGATTCCGGGCCACGGCGATCAACTCCTCGCTCGCCCCCGACGAGCGCCGGCGCCGGCTGCGGGGATTCGAGCGCGGGGACTACGAACTCGTCTACCTGGCTCCGGAAGCCCTGGGCCCGCACATGCGGGAACGCCTGCGTTACGCGCCGCTCTCCTTGATCGTCGTCGATGAGGCGCACTGCATTTCGCAATGGGGACACGACTTTCGTCCTTCCTACCGGGCGCTTCAGGGACTGCGCGACGAGATTCGCGACGAAGGCGCGGGAGGGAACGGACTGCCGATTCTCGCGCTCACCGCGACCGCCACGCGAAGGGTCGCTGCCGACATCGTTCGACAGTTGGGCATGACGAAGCCCGAGGGATACAAGGGTTCCTTCTTTCGCTCGAACCTCCGTGTCGTCTGCCGAAAGAAGGGGGAGGGGAATACGCGGGCCGAGATTCTCGGGCTCATCCGCCGCCACCGGGGCGAGAGCGGGATCGTCTACTGTCTGTCGCGAAAGTCCGTGGAGCAGATGGCCGAGTTCCTGCGGCGGGAGGGCGTCGATGCCGTCCCGTACCACGCGGGACTCGACGACGACGCGCGGGCCGAGCATCAGGACGCGTTCGCCCGCGACGAGGTCGACGTGGTCGTGGCGACGATCGCGTTCGGGATGGGGATCGACAAATCGAACGTGCGCTTCGTCATCCACCGGGACATGCCGTCGGACATCGAATCGTGGTACCAGGAGATCGGACGGGCGGGGCGGGACGGGCTCCCCAGCGACTGCGTGCTCTTCTACTCGTGGGCGGACGTAAAGGTGCGCGAGCGATTCCTCGCCGAAATCGACGATCCGACCGTGCGCGAGGCGAAACGCCGGGCGGCCGTCGACCTCTTCCGGCTCGCGGATCGGGACGCGTGCCGCCATCGCGGGCTGCTCGCCTACTTCGGGGAGGACTTCGAGGGGTGCGGCGAATCGTGCGACGTGTGCACGGGACTCGGCGTGACGGACCTCGTGGACGTGCTTCCCGTCCTCAGGCGGAAGGCGCGCGCGGCGGGCTCCCGGCGGCGGATCGAGGCGGCCGGGATCGACCGGTCGCCGTCGGACCCCACCTTCCAGCACCTCCGCACCCTGCGGAAGCAACTGGCGGACGCGCGCGGAGTCCCCGCCTACATCGTGTTCAGCGACCAGGTGCTGTGGGATCTGATCGACATGCGCCCCGCCTCGCCCGAGGAGATGCTGCGGGTGCCCGGCATCGGCCCCGCCAAGCTCCAGCAATACGGCGAGATCTTCCTGGACGCGCTGCGCGAAGCGCGCGACGGCTGAATTCACGATTTCGTCCAGATGACGCCGCCGCCGCAGCGCGACTCCGATCCGGCGAACTCGGCCGGCAACTGGGAGAGGCCTCGATACACCTCGATGCTTCTGAAGACTGCGCTCTCCGCGGTCGTTCTGCACGGGGTCTTCACGGTCGGAATTCCGGCGCTAATCCTTCGGCACACGGGCGCAATCTCGCTGCTCGCCGTAGATGTCGGGCGGTTCCGCTGGCTCGGTGCGCCACCGGGAGCCTTCGGTGTTTACCTCTATCTCTGGTCGGTCGTGCGTTTGCTGCGGAAGCGTACATTGGCGGTCCCCTGCAAGGCTCCAAGCGTGCTCATGACGGACGGTCGGTACGCGCATGCCCGCCCGCGAGTGCGGCGGGACTCGCGATCCGGCCGCTCCGGGTAGCGCCGCCGATGCCGAAGGTCTTTTTTCACGTGGGGGCGGGACGGGCGGCCTCGCGCTGGCTGCAGGAACGCGTGTTTCCGCGTTTCCGAGGCGTGCGTTACATCCCGCGCACCCGGTTTCGGCAGAGCGCGAAGGTCGTGCGGCGGGGCGGAGATCTTCCCGTTCTCGTGTCCCGACAACTCGGATACCGCGAGTTGACGCCCGCCGTGCAGTGGTTCGCGCGCGTGGCGCCGGCGGCTCGGCCGATCCTGATCCTGCGCCGTCACGATGAGTGGCTTCGGTCGGTGTATCTCCGGGAGATCAAGGAATTGCGGTACGTCCCGTTCGAGGCCTTCATCGACTTCGAGCGCGACGAAGGCGTCCGGCCCCGGTCCTCGGCCCTCTTCCGCGAGCGCATACGGGTGCTCGAGGCTCATTTCGAGCATCGGCCCCTCGTCCTCTTCTTCGACCGGCTCGTCGAGGATCCGCGGGGGTTCGTTCGCACCATCGCGGACTATGTGGGCGCGGGCTACGAGGAGGCGGAGATCTCGTTCCGCCCGTCGAACCGTTCGTATCGCGAGCGGCAGTACCGGTTCCTGCGAGAAGTGGGTCGACGCTGGCCCGTGAAGCCGCGGGAAGAGCCCGCGGCCGCAGCCCTCCGCTGGCTCCGCGTGCGGTCTCGCCGTCTCGCCTGGCACGCCGGCGTCGCGCTCGGCCGCGTCGCACCGGAGCGGATCCTGAGTTCCGACCCGCTTCTCACGGAGGAACAACTCGCGCGCCCGCGTGCCTTCTACGAAGCGGACTGGCAGGCCTGCGTGGACTACGCCCGCCGACACAACCCGGGACTCGTGGCGGCGGATTGACCGGACGCCGAAGACGGCGGCGGACTCGCCGCATCCGAGCGCGCCCCACAGATTTCCGCCCCTGTGATCCGTTGCTGACGACTTTCCGGAGGACGCATGCCCCGACCACGGTTCGTTATGCCCCGCGTTGCCCCAGCCCTGCTGGCCCTCGGGTGGCTGGCGACCGGCCCGATACCCGCCGCCGCGCAGGAGCGCTTTCCCGACCCTCCTCCGGAACACGGTCTGTATTCGGATGCGGTGCGGGTGGGGGATCTCGTCTTTCTCGCGGGCGTCGTGAACCGCGATCCCGATCCCGCCACCCAGTTCCGCAACACCTTCCGCCGGATCGGCCAGATTCTCGAGGATGCCGGGTCGAGCCTCGAGCGAGTGATCGACATCACGACCTATCACCTCGACATGCACGTCCACATCGATGCCTTCATCGAGGTCAAGGACGAGTTCCTGCCCGAGCTCCCGTCATGGACGGCCGTGGGGGTGGCGGAACTGTACAGCCCCGGCGTGCTGATAGAGGTCAAGGTGATTGCCGCGGTGGATGACGATGGCTGACCGCCGGCCCGTGGTTGCGCCTCGCGTCCGCTGGCTCGTGCTCTGCCTGGGGCTTGGCCTCGGGTCCACGCTCCCGGGCTGCGGCAGAGATGAAGCCGACAGCCGTGCCGCCGAGGGGGCGGAACCGGCAGCCGTGTACGCGGGCGACGACTGGCCGGTGTACGGCGGCGATCCGGGGGGTCTCAAGTATTCCTCCCTCACGGATATCGACCGCTCGAACGTGGCCGAACTCGAGGCAGCCTGGGTCTGGGAGACGGGAGAAGAGCCGATTCCCGACGCGGCGAGCCCCATCCAGGGCGAGCGCGTGGCGCCGGGAGCCTTCGAGGCGACACCGATCGTCATCAACGACACCATGTGGCTCTCGACTCCCTACAGCCGCGTCGTCGCCCTGGACGCGGAGACGGGAGAGGAGTTCTGGAGCTACGACCCCAAGGCGTGGGAGTGGGGGAACCTCCACCGCGGCTGCCGCTTCTGTCACCGCGGCATCGCGCAGTGGAGCAACGGAAACGAGCGGCGGATATTTCTCAACTCGCGCTGGCGGCTGATTGCGCTCGACGCCGGCACCGGGGCACCGATTCCCCAGTTCGGGGATGGAGGCGAGGTCGACCTGACGGAAGGACTCGCTTGGGATGCGAACCGGCTGCACATCTCCAACACGTCGCCCGCCGTCGTGTACGACGACATCGTGATCGTGGGCAGCGGCGTTCCGGACAACCGGATCTACCGCAACAACCCGCCCGGCGACGTGCAGGCGTTCGACGCGCGCACCGGCGAACTGCTCTGGACCTTCCACACTATCCCCAAGGAGGGCGAGTTCGGGGTCGAGACGTGGGAGGACGAGTCGTGGTCCTACACCGGCTCGGCGAACGTGTGGGCGCCGTTCTCGCTCGACCCCGAGCGGGGACTCCTCTACCTGCCCGTCTCCACGCCGAACAACGATTTCTACGGCGGGCACCGGCGGGGGCAGAACCTGTTCGCGGAGTCGCTCGTGTGCCTCGATGCGCGGACGGGCGAGCGCGTGTGGCACTTCCAGACCGTACACCACGGGCTGTGGGACTATGACCTGCCCGCGCCGCCCGGTCTTGTGACGATCGAGGTCGGCGGGCGCGAGATCGACGCGGTCGTGGCGGTGGGGAAGACGGCCTTCACGTACGTGCTGGACCGCGAGACCGGCGAGCCGGTGTGGCCCGTCGAGGAGCGCGCGGTGCCGGAGAGCACGGTTCCCGGCGAGGTGCCGTGGCCGACCCAGCCGTTCCCGACGCGGCCCGCCCCGTTCTCCCGGCAGGGGATCACGGAAGATGACCTCATCGACTTCACGCCCGAACTGAGGGCGGAGGCGCTGGAAGTCTTCCACCGTCACCGGACCGGGCCGATCTTCACCCCACCCTCCGTCGACGGGACGATCATGATGCCGGGCCTCATCGGCGGGGCGGGGTGGGGCGGCGCGGCCATCGACCCCGAAAGCGGCCATATGTTCGTGAAGGCGTACGACGATCCCTTCCTCGCGCGCGTCGCCGAGGTGGAGCCGGGGTCCGGGGACGCCGATTATCTGCCGAACTTCGCGAGCAGCCTCTCGGTGGCCGGCAGTCTTCCGATCCTCAAGCCGCCGTACGGAACGATCACGGCGATCGATCTCAACACGGGAGACCACCTGTGGCAGCGTCCGTTCGGGGATGACTCCGCGATCCGGGCCCATCCGGCGTTGGCGGGACTCGACCTCCCGCCCATGGGGGGCACGCCGCAGAGCCACGGCACGACATCGGGGCCGCTGGCGACGGCGGGCGGTGTCGTGTTCCTCGCGGGTGGAACGCCGTGGCTGGAGGCGATGGACGTGAGCGACGGCGAGACGTTGTGGCGAGGGGGCCTGGCCGGGGGGTTGGGGCGCGGCAATCCGATGACCTATCGCACCCGGTCCGGGCGGCAGTTCGTTGTCGTCGCCACCTCCGCCGACGGACAAGTCGACTCGAAGCTGCAGGCGTTCGCCCTGCCGACCCGATGAGCGCGCACCCGTGGGGCGGAGCCGCCCGCGCCGCGGTGCTGGCCATCGCCGTTGCTCCTCTGGTCGCGACCTTGGCGCCCGCCCGCGGTTTGAGCGGGTCGCAGGAGCGAACATTCCGGCCGCTCCGACCCCTCGGCGCCGCAACGCACCTCACGGCGTCCGTCCACTTGGGCGATGTGGACGGCGACGGCGCGCTCGACATCGTGGTGGCCAACGGACGGCACTGGCCCGAGCAGAACCGGATCTTCCTCAACGACGGGCGTGGCGGCTTCGCGCTGGCCCGGCCACTGGGGGACGAGGAGGACGGTACCTACGCGGCCCCGCTGGCGGATTTCGACGGGGACGGCGACCTCGACATCGCCACGGGGAACGACCGGACCCGGAACCTCATCTTCTTCAACGACGGCGCCGGCCACTTCGAGCGGGGCCCGATCTTCGGCGCTCCGAGCTCGACGCGCAGCCTCACGCTCGCGGACCTGGACGGGGACGGGCACACGGACATCCTCGTGGTCAATCGAGGTCGCCGGAACTTCATCTTCCGGGGAGATGGGAAGGGTGCGTTCGACGAGGGAACGCCGTTCGGGGCAGGGGACGATTCCACGATCGATGTCGCCGCGGCGGACCTGGACGGGGACGGAGACCTCGATCTCGTGCTCGCGAACCGCGACGGAGGGGCGAACGCGATCCACTGGAACGACGGGGGAGCGTTAGACCGGCAAACGCCGTACGGCACAGGCGCCGACGAGACGCGAGGCGTGGCCGTGGGGGATGTGAGCGGCGATGGCCTGCCCGACATCGTCGTGGCCAACATCGGCGAGGCGAACGCCGTGTACCCCGGCGCCGGGGGCGGCTCCTTCGCTCGAGGGCATCCGTTCGGGCGCGAAGGCGACCAGAGCTTCGCGGTTCGCCTCGCCGATCTGGACCTCGATGGAGATCTCGACATCGTCGTCGCCAACGCCGGCGCGCAGAACGCCGTCTACTTCAACCGGGGCGGGGAACTCGAGGAGTTCCGCTTCGGCTGCGGCGACTGCGCCACCTACGGGATCGCGGTCGGCGACCTGAACGGCGACGGCTTCCCGGACATCGTCACGGCGAACTCCGGAGCGCCGAACGGGGTCTTCGCCAACGTCCCCGCCGGAACAGGCGGTCCCCGCTAGCTGCCGGTCGCGTTACAGCTTGCCATCCCTCTTCCCGCCGGGCATTTTGATCTGACATTCTCGAATGAGAATGATTCTCATTATCACTCTCGATGGACAAGATGGAGACCGATGCCGAACGGATCACGGGCGCCCCTCGCCGCCCTGGGATTGCTCTGGATGTTGAGCGGGTGTGCGTCCGCACGTGGACCGCAGTCCGCCGTCGAACCGGCCTCCCGCCCGGGGCGCGCCGGAGTTGCGCCCGAATCGGGGCTTCGGCCCGGGATCCTCGTCATGGCGCACGGGGGTGGGGCGGAGTGGAACGGACGGGTCGAGGACGCCCTGCGGCCGCTCCGCGACCGGGTCCCCGTATCCCTGGCGCTGGGGATGGCCGACGATGCAGTCCGCGCTCGACGCCCTGGCGGACCGGGGCGTGAGCACGGTGGCGGTCGTGAGGCTGTTCGTTTCCGGGGCGTCGTTCCTGCATCCGGCGGAGTTCCTGCTCGGCCTTCGCTCCGACCCGCCGGAGCGCGCGATGGTGGGGCATCGGATGGTGAGCGGGGCGGAACTCGATCCACTCGCGAGTAGCGGCCGGATCCTGTTGGAGCGGGATGGACTGGGAGGATCCGGCCAGGCGGCTCGCATCCTGGTCGACAGGGCCGCGACCGCCGGAGTACCCGCCGCCGAGAGCGGCGTGCTGCTGCTCGCCCATGGCATGGGGGATGAAGGCGAGGATCGACAGGTGCTCCGCTCCATGGAGGATGCGGCGCGGGCCCTGCGGGCCGGCGGCTACGCGGAAGTCCACGTCGGCACGCTGAGAGAAGACTGGGCCGGCGCGAGGGAAGCGGCGGAGGAGCGGATCAGGTCGCTGGTCGCCGGCATGGGAGGGCGTCACCGGCACGTCCTCGTGATCCCGTACCGCCTGTCCGGTTTCGACCCCTGCGCCGACGTGCTGGAAGGTCTCGAGTACGTCCCCACGGAAGGCTTCCTGCCGCATCCCCTGATCACCGACTGGATCGCGGAACGGGCGACGGCGCGTTTCTGCGCCACCGGTCTCGTCTCACCGCTCGGATCCTGTGCGGTCTCCGCGGGCGGCCCCGGTCAGCCGCAGTAGTCGGCCGCCGCCTCGGCGAGGATCTCGGCCAGTCTCGCGCACGACTCGAGGTCCACCCACTCCACGTCGGCGTGCGCGCCCGCGCCATGCGGGCCGAAAACGACGCTGTCGACGCCTGCGGCCTGTGTCAGTGCGGAGTCCATCCAGGGGGCATCTCCGATGACCTCCGGGTTCCGGCCGAGGACGGCGCGGGCGGCGCGCGATACGCAGGCCGCGATAGGTGCCTCCGGCGTCGTCTCGAAGGGCTCGCGGTGGAAGAAGGTCGACCAGGCGACCTCGAGCGACGGGTCCTCCGCCCGGAGATCCTCGAGCATGGCCGCGATCTCGTCTTCAATGGACTCGCGGGTCTCGGGCGGCACGGTGCGCCGCTCGACCCGAAGCGTACAGCGCGCGGAGTAGGTGCTGATCCCGCTTCCGCCCCCCAGCAGCGCTGCGTGCATCGAGGGGGGACCGAGGAGGGGGTGGCCCGGCCGGGACCGGAGGTCCTCGATCAACGTCTCCAGCCGGTGCAGGACGCGTCCCATTCTCAGGTTCGCGTCCACGCCTTCCCGGTACCGGCTCCCGTGGGCCGCCCGACCGCGGGTCGTGATCTCGATCCACGTGAACCCGCGATGGGCCACGCACAGATCCAGCGACGTGGGCTCGGTGACGATCGCGGCGTCGAAGGCGAGGTCCCCGCGTGCGCGCCGTTCGAGCAGATCCGCGGTGCCCAGGCTCGCGTATTCCTCGTCGGCGACCGCGGCCACGAGGACATCCCCGGCCAGGCGCGTGCCCGATCCGCCGAGGAGCCGGGCGGCCTCGATGCAGGCGGCGAGCGCCCCCTTCATGTCGTAGGCCCCCCGTCCGTAGAGCCGCCCGTCCCGGATGCTCGGCGAAAACGGCGCCTCCATGCCCTCCACGCCCACCGTGTCATAGTGGGCGTTCAGCATCAGCGCCGGCCCGTCCCCCGCGCCCGCGAGGCGCCCGACGACGCTCGGCCGGCCCGCCTCGGGCTCGTACCGCGCCACGTCCAGGCCCGCCTCGCGCATGTGCCTCGACGTCAGGCGGGCAATCTCCGTTTCACCCGGCGCCCCTTCCACGAGGGTCGGGTTCACCGAGTCGATGGCGACGAGATCCGCGAGGATGGTCGCGAGGCGCAGAGGATCGGCGGAGAAGCTCATCCCGCAAAATGTCCTGCCGAGAGGTCGGGACAAGTGCCAGGACACGTGCAGCGCGCCTCGCCTCAGGGGCTCGGGAGGCGCTTGATCTCCCTTCGGCCGGCCGCCACGCCGGTACCGACCCCGATCCCGAACAGAACGGCCGTCAGGGGAGTCACGAATGGCAGGATCGCGGCCAGCAATCCAACACCCCAGCCCGCGAGCCCGGCCACGAGCGGGACACCGCGCCGGTGAACGCCGTCCACGAAGCGCAGCCTTCCGCGCACGAACCGCTTCATCGTTATGTAGCCGCCGACCGAACCGGCGCCGGCGATGGCGACCCAGAGAAAATTCCCGATGAACTCGAGCATGTAACACCTCCCGCACAGCCTGTACGCCCTCCATCCCGGGGCGGTTTCAGCAGCCTGGCCGCCTTGTACTATGTTGCCGACGTTCGAACCCAGCCACGGAGATGGAGATGAACGCAAAATGAACACGGACGGAATCCAGGTCCGGTGGGACGGCGGGCTCAAGTTCAGCGCCGGCCGAGCCGGCCACGAGACGCGAATCGACGGAGACGAGGGCGTCGCCCCCAGCCCGGTCGCCCTGATGGTGGAATCCGTCGCCGCCTGTGCCGCGATCGACGTCGTCGTCATCCTGCAGAAGGGACGCCAGGCACTCACCGGGCTCTCGGTCCGGGCGAGAGCCCGCAGGGCGGAGGCCGCGCCGCGCTACGTGAAGGGTCTCCGGTTCGACTTTCATGTTTCCGGCAACGTGGACGAAGCCAAGGCTCGGCGGGCCGTCATGCTCTCGTTCGAGCGCTACTGCTCGGTCTACCATTCGCTCCGGCAGGACATGGAGCTCGAATGGACGCTGACCCTCGACGGCGAGTCCGACGGCGGGCAGGATTGACTATTCGAAGGGGTCGGGAAGTTCCCCGGCCCAGTCCAGGAAGCCCGGCCCGTCCGGCGTCCAGACCACGATCGCGCCGCAGGTCGAACCCGTACGCATGAACTCCATCGGCGTCTCGACGTCCCGCCTGTAGACTTCGACCGCGCCGAGAACGTCCCTCTCGAGATCGTCGAACTGCATCCCCGCCTGGTACATCCCGTCCAGGTAGAGCGCCGGTGGACACCGGAGCCGAGCGCCCTCGCCGAGGAAGATCTCCGCTCTCCCGTACTCGATGCGGCCCACGGAGACGTTCGGCAGGCCGCGCAGGAGGTCGCTGGGAAGACGCGGGTTCCGGTTGATGATGTCCCGCGGAGTGAAGAAGGTCCCGAACCCCTTTTCCAGGCGCTCCACGAAGCCGGCCAGGTTCCGCGCGCGCCGGGTCTGCCGCACCTCGACCGTGAGATCCGCAATGCGAATGACCGTGCGCGACAGGGTGAGCGTGACGCGGGTCGTCTGGTCCGGCGCGAGGTCGATGAGCGTGTGGCCGGCCTCATAGCCGATGAACCGCACCTCGATCGAGTCCCTGCCGGCCCACGTCCGAGGGATGCGGAAGTTGCCTTCGGCGTCCGTGGTCGCCCCGTACCCGGATCCCATGAGGATGACGATGGCGCCCTCGACCGGGAGTCCGGTCGAAGCGCTGGCGACATGGCCGACCAGTTCCGCCGTGCGGCGGTCCTCCGTCTCCTGCTCCTCCTGCGCCAGAGTCGAACCCGGCGAACCCGCCAGCACGGCTCCCGCGAGGAGGGTCAGCGCCGCCAAGCGGGCGCATCGACTTCCCGACTCCAATGCACTCATGTGGCCCCCTGGCCGAGTCCGGCTCTCCCTTGGATTAACGCTTTCTGCCGCCCGAAAGATACGGCTTCATCGCCTCGTCATCGACAGGACGGTCGGGTCCCCGCCTCCGCTGCCATGAATGGTGACGAGCAATTCGTCGCCTGCGGGGCTTTCGTACGTGAACCACCAGGGCGCGTTCGGCGGCGGCGCCTCCGCCGTGCTCCGGAAGGTGGCCTGCCGGCCTTCCAGGGCCGTGAGACGGTATTCGAGTCGCGTCTCCTCCCAGGGCACCCACCCTCGCGAGACGTGCTTGAACCGATAGTAAATTTCGCCATCGTCGTCCTGCTCGAGGAGCAGAAGTTCGTACATGACCGCGAGATCGTCGCGGACGAGGCGGAAGGAGCCGGACATCGAGCGCCCCGCGGGGCTGAACCACGCCTCCTCGATCTGTCCTCCGAAGGCGTCCCCGCCCCAGTGGCCGGCGATCCATGCCAGATCGGCGAGATCGATGGCCCGCGTGGGCGCGGCCGTCACCGCCCCGCCCGCCGGATCCGCGTCCTGACCCATCGCGCCCCCGGCGCCCGCCAGGTGGGTGACGGCGGAGAGTGCGATGGCGATCGCGGCCGCGCGGCCGCGCATGGCCGGCGCCCGGGAGGTTTGAGAAACCGCGGATCGCGCCGCATCTTCGCACGCCATGAAAGCGGTCCTGAAGGTCCTCGTCTCGATCATCGTCTGCCTCCTCGCCGGCCTTGCGGGGCTGGCGCTCGTGTTCAGAGACCTGTCTGTCGGGCCCGGTCCCGGGCTCATCGCGCTCGGGGGTCTCCTGTATTTCTCCGCAGGCTTCGGCCTCGGGCGGTGGCACCGCGGCGCGCGTCCCCTCCTCTGGGGCCTGGCGCCGGGCTGGAGTCTCGCCCTGCTGGGCGTCATCGGCATCTGGGTGACCGTGACGGATCCTCCGTCCGGCCACTGGGGCCTGGCGCTTCTCTTCCTGCTCGGCCCGGCCGTCGCGGGCTCGGCGGGCGCCGTGCTCGCCGCGAGGATTGATACCTGAGAGCTGAGCAACCGCCCATTTCCCTTCACCGACCATTACGGGAACCACAGACGCTCGGCATCGTTACATCAGGCCGTCGGAGTATAGGTGGAGCCGCCAGAGGCTGCCGCCGCGGACGGCGCGTGCGATGTCGATGCGAAACAGGCCGTCCATGAGCGACACGCCGACCCCCACGCTCGACCGCCACCCCTCGGTACCGAAGGCGTCCACCGGTCCCGCCCAGCCCGCGTCCCAGAACCCCGTGATTCGGATCGGGCTGCCCCCGACATCGTACGCCGGATCGCCGATCCGGAATCCGCGCCCCAGTTCGAGCCGGCCGAACCAGAAGCTCCCGCCTCCGGTCGACACCGGATCGAAGGCACGCAACGTGTACGATCCGCCGAGGTGGAAGTGGCGCTGCGGAGGCGGTTTCCCGAACACCCTCCCGACCCCGCCCTCCAACGCCAGGGACCACCGGCTCACGGGGAGTTGCAGCGCCGCCGAGACCGCGGCGCGCCCGTAGAGATCGAAGTCGCCCGCCGCAGCCTCCCCCCAAACGGACCCGCTCAGGACCGGCGTGCCCGGATCCACCGAGGAAAAGGCGCGCAGGCGGCCCGAGATGCCCGCGATGTCGCCGCGCGCGGCCACGATGTTGTCGGAGAAAACCGCGTCGCCGAAGAGGTTCGGGAGCGAGGCATCGCTCTGCTTCGGTGCGTTCCGGTGGCGCTCCGCGAAGAGCGTACCCTCCACCCGGGTCCTCCTCCCCTGGCGGCTCGCCGCGATCTCGAAGCCGGTCTCACGGAAGTAGAGGCCTTCGTCATACCCCGCGATCAGGCTGTTGAAGGAGTTGCCGAAGGAGAGCGGGCGGCCCCAGTCCCCGAGGTCCGCGAGGCGCCGGTAGGCCGTGACCCCGAAACCGCCTCTGGCCGTCTGGCGCCGCCACCCGGCCTCGATGCCCGGCTCCCACTCCGGGATGCCGACCCGCGGCGTGACCGAGAACTCCGATGTGACCCCCGTGGGCACGGCGAACCGGGCGCTGACCGAGATCCCTTCGACCCGATTGTAGCGGAGCCGGCGCAGGCCCGGAGCGATGTCCAGTCGGGGACCCAGGCCCGCTGCGGCGGGGATGCGCAACGAGGACAGCCGATCCTTCAGGTCGTCGAGTTCCGCGGCCGCGAAGGCGTCGACCGTGGCGGAGAAGAGCGGTTCGGGCAGCTCCGGGGATGAGGGGAGCTCCTCGACGGGCGGTACGATAACCATGATGCGGCGAGCTTCGGCGGGGAGCGAGTCCGCCTCCGCCGTCAGCGGGTCGTCGCGGATGCCCTCGATCCGCCCCTCCTCTCCCTCGCTCGCCTCGGTCCCACCCGCCTCGGTGTCGACCGTCTCGTCGACCCACCGCGTCCATCCGTCCGGCACGTCCTCTCCGGGATCGAGCGTTGGTTCCCGATCCACCAGGTAGTCCTCGAATGTCCATTCATAGCGCACGGGCATGCTCGCGAGATCCGCCATCGAGGCGACCGCATCGAAGGCCATGCGATTGGGGAGCCACCAGCGCAGTTCCTGGAGTCCGTAGTCGATCGTGATGAAGTCGACCCTCGCGCGGATCGGCTTCACGAATTCGGGCACTTCGTCCGCATCCTCCGGTTCTTCGCGTTCGAAGTCGTATTCGATCGCGGGACGGTAGGCGGCGCGCGTGAGGACGCCTTCGTCGGCGTCGAACCAGAACGAGCCCGCGATGCGGTCGAAACGGGCCTCCCGCGGCTCGACGATCGCCTCGATCAGCGTCACTTCCCGGTTGTCCCCCTGGAAGCGAAGGCGCAGCGTATCGCCGGAGCGGTAGCGGTAGTGATACGCTGCGGTATCCGCCAAAGGGTGCAGGGCCCAGTCCTCGCCGATCGCCACATGCTCGCTGGCCGGATCGATGATGTCGAAGTCGAAGTCGAACGCATCGTCGTCGCGCAGGTCGTCTTCGAACTCGACTCCCAGGCCGACGATGGGCACCCCGCGGCGGACTCCCAGCCAGCGGACGATGTGTTCGCCCTCCGCGGTCCAGCGCAGGCGCGCGGCGCGTTCCTGGTGGAACATCGCCCGCTCGCGTCGCAGGACGGCGCCGCCCAGTCCGGCGTAGATGCGTTCGCGGAAGGTGGCCTCGAAGCTCGTCAGCCCCTCGGCCCGAGCCCTGCGCTGCTCCAGGGCGCGCTCGATCAGCCCCGCGATCCCGTCATCCGCGTAGGCGTCGGCCGGAATCGGCCGCGAGACGGCGTCGGGCGGATCCTGGAGGGCGCGCGCGTCGAATGCGGCGCCCGCGACGGCCCCCATCCACGCGGCCAGCATGAGGGCGCGCGCGGCAGCAAGCGTTCGGTCCAAAAGTACTCTCCGGTCTGGAGCTGACTCCCCGGCGTCGACGCGCGGGGCCTGCAGCCGATGGCGAGACGCGGCCGCCCGGGCGGGTGACACATCCCGACAGGAGCCGCTACGTCTATGTTCGGTAGACGTTTCAACCTTCGTCCGCGTCACCCGGGAGGAAAGCGAGTGGGGCTGTACTCCGAACACATCTTCCCGCGCCTCATGGAGAGCGGGCTCGGGGGCGGCGTGCATCGCAGGTACCGGCGCCGGGTGCTCTCCCGCGCACGGGGGAACGTACTCGAGGTCGGCTTCGGCACCGGCCTCAATCTCGAATGCTACCCGACATCGGTTCACCGCGTCACCGGAATCGACCCCGCAGCCGTGCTCGAACGCCGCGTGCGCGCTCGCGTCGCCCGGGCTCCCTTCCCCGTCGAGCGCGTGATCCACGATGCCGCCGACCGACTCCCTTTTCCGGACGCGCATTTCGACACGGCGACGAGCACCTGGACGCTGTGTTCGATCGCACGGGTCCGGGAGGCCCTCCTGGAACTGAGGCGTGCGCTGAAGCCTTCCGGCGAACTCCTCTTCCTCGAGCACGGACGGAACGAGAAAGGCTGGGTTTCGCGCCTGCAGGACACCTTGAACCCGCTCCAGAACTTCGTGGCCTGCGGCTGCAACGTTAACCGGAAGATCGACGCCGAGATCGAGCGCGGCGGATTCCGGATCATCGAACTCGACCGCTTCACGATGCCCGGGGTGCCCCGGGTGCTGGGCTCCGTCTACCTTGGCGTGGCCAGGCCGCACAACGGTAGACGACTCGCGTGAGGCTCGCGGCGCTGGCCGGGCCCGCCCGCCGGCCGCCGGACGTTTGCGCGGCGGCTGACTTGGCCACAGAGTAGCGTCCGCCGCAACCGACGATGACGCCCGGCGCCCGGCGCGCCGGCGATCCCCATAACAGGCGTCCCGATACATGGCACGAGGTCGCAAGGCAAGAGACAGCAAGGAAGAGGCGGACGAAGCCGCGGGAAGCAAGCGGGAACGTTCCCCATCTCCACCGGCGTTCAGCGCCGCGTGGTTCCGCGACTGGATGCGTACTCTTGCCGTCGCGGCCCTCATCTTCGTTTTCTTCCGGACGTTTCTACTCGCGACGTTCGTGATCACCTCGGGGTCGATGGAGGAGACCCTCCTCGTCGGCGATTTCCTGCTCGTGAACAAGACGTCGCTCGGTGCGCCGATCCCGTTTACGAATGCCCGCGTGCCGGGATACGCCGAGCCGGAGTACGGGGACATCATCGTGTTCAGGGCGGACCATTCTCCGGGGCTGGATATCGTCAAGCGTACCGTGGGCCTGCCCGGCGACACCCTCCGAATGGAGGGAGGCGTCCTCTACCGAAACGGCGCCGCGGTCGACGAACCCTACATCCGGCGCAATCCGCGCCAGCCGGATGACGGGGACCCCCGGATGCGGTGGCAACTGGAGCACCTGGTTCCCGATCCGGAGCGAGGCGAGTACGAACCCACGCGGGACAGCTGGGGGCCCCTCGCGATTCCGCCGGAACGCTACTTCATGCTGGGGGACAACCGGGACGAGAGCCTCGATTCACGGTTCTGGGGCTTCGTCGAGCGCGGGAAGATGCGGGGCAGACCCTTATTCATCTACTTCTCGTACGATCGGGAGGCGCTAAAGCCGGTAAAGTTCCTCACGGCGATGAGGCCGGGAAGGATCGGACCCTCGCCGGACTAGCGCGGTGTCGCGGAGATCCGCGAGTCACGGAGGGTGACGTCGTCAGAGCTTCTTGAGCAGCTTCCGAATGACGATCACGGCGACGGCGATGGCGATCTTTTTCATGAGGTTTCCTCTCCCGCGCATGGCATACGCTGCAAGGTGGCGCGTCCACGCTCCGTCGAACAGTACGGGCCGCTCCCGGGTCGAGGTTTCGGGCGCTCTGGCCCGCGACCGACCGTCGGGCAACGTTGAACGGATGATTCAGGTTCGCAGTCCAGGAGGTGTCATGCGCGTGACCCGGGCGGTCGCCTTGGCGGCGATTCTCTCCTGTGCGGCGTGTGATGCGCCGTCCACCGGCGAGGCGGTGGCGGCCGATCATTCCCATGCCGGCGGCGGCGTCGTGACGCACTGGACCGAGTCGCTCGAACTCTTCGTCGAGTACCCTCCGCACGTCCGGGGGGTCGCGAGCGATCCGTGGGCCATCCACCTCACCTGGCTGGCGGACTGGAAACCGGTGCGGGAGGGGCGCCTCGTGCTCCTGCTGCGCGGACCCGGCGGCGCCCGCGAAGAGATCGTACTGCCGGCCCCGGCGAGCCCGGGGGTCTACGGCGCGAGCCCGACCCTCACGGAAACCGGGACCTGGCGGGCGGACCTGACTCTCACGGCCCGCGGCGCGGACCATGCGATTCCGGTGGGACAGTTGCGGGTGTACGAAAGCGAGGATGCGCTGCCACACGACGTGGAGCAGCCGCTTCCGGGGTTGATCGCGCTCCCGAAGGAAGAGCAGTGGGCGATGCCGTTCGAGGTGACGGTCGCGGAGATGCGCCGGATTCCGAACTCGATCCCGGTGACCGGGGAACTCGCGGCCCCCGCGCGCGGCCTCGCCTACGTCTCGACACCGGTGGAAGGCCTCGTGCTCGTCCAAGGGCCATCGCCCGCACCCGGCGAGGTCGTGCGGGAGGGAGAGACATTGGCCTTGATCGCCCCGACGAGCCTCGACGATTCGTACGCACGCATGCGCGCGGACGTGGAGGAGGCCGGGCGCGAGGCGGACCGGATGGAGCGCCTATTCGCAGCCGGGGCTATTGCGGAGAGCCGCCTCGAGGGGGCGCGGCATGACCTCGACGTGGCACGGGCGGCCTTCGAGGTGGTGGGCGGCGTTCAACCCGGCGAGGAGGGCGCCGGTCCCGACCCGCACGTCTACCGGCTTCGGAGTCCGATCGGGGGAGTGATCGCCGACCGCCGGGTGGCCCCCGGCGAGCACGTCGCCACCGGGACGCATGCGTTCACGGTCGTGCGCCCCGATACGCTGTGGTTCGTCGCGCGGGTTCCGGCGCGCTACGCGGAAGCGGCGAGCGAAGTGCGTGGCACATGGTTCACCGTTGAAGGCACGACCCACACGCACGCCGCCGATCGCGTGGTATCGGTGGGGAGCATCATCGATGCCGGGAGCCGTACGCTGCCGGTCCGGTTCGCGGTCGCGAACGCGGGCGGAGAACTCAAGGTGGGGATGCTGGCCGAGGGACATCTGCTGCTCGGTGAACCACTGGAAGGCGTGGCCGTCCCGGCGCCGGCGATCCTGGACGAGGACGGGCTCTCCGTCGTCTACGTCAAGGTTGGCGGCGAAGCGTTTCAACGGCGAGTCGTGGAGACCGGCCCCTCCGACGGGTTGTGGACCATCGTTCACTCCGGCGTGGCGAGCGGGGAACAGGTGGTCGCCGTCGGCGCCTATCAGGTGAGGCTGGCCTCCCTCGGCGACGTGGAGGTCTCGGACCACGGGCACCCGCACTGAGGACCCCGGGATGAGCGTTCCCGGACCCTCAGGAGACCGGCCGGGCCTCCTGCACGGACTGTTGGACCGGCTCGTCCATGCCTCGCTGGAGAACCGCTTTCTCGCCGTGGCCGCCGGGATCCTTCTCCTGGGGGGCGGGGGATGGGTGGGGGCCACGCTGCCCGTCGACGTCTTTCCCGACCTCACCGCTCCCACGGTGACGGTGCTCAGCGACGCTCACGGGTTGGCCCCGGAAGAGGTCGAGAGTCTCGTCACCTTCCCGATCGAAACAGCGGTGAACGGCGCGGCCGGCGTGCGCCGGGTCCGGTCGAGTTCGGCTCAGGGGATCAGCATCGTCTGGGTGGATTTCGACTGGGGGACGGACATCCTCCGCGCCCGGCAGGTCGTGAACGAGCGGCTTCAACTCGCCGCGGCCCAACTGCCCGACGACGTGAGCGCGCCTGTCCTCGCGCCCGTGAGTTCGATCATGGGGGAGATCCTGCTCGTCGGCATGACCGCGCCCGCCCCGCGACTCATGGAGGCGCGGACGGCCGCCGACTGGACCGTCCGGCGAAGATTGCTTGCCGTGCCCGGGGTGTCGCAGGTGGTCTCGATCGGCGGTCAGGTGCGCCAGTACCAGATCCTGATCCACCCCGAGCGCCTGCTCGCATACGGCGTCGGGCTCGACCAGGTGCTGGAGGCGGCGGCGGGGTCGAACCGGAACGCGTCCGGAGGCGTCTATCGTTCGGGCGGGCGCGAGATCCTGATCCGCGGCATCGGCCGCGCGCGCGACCTCGAGGAGATCGGCCTGACCGTCGTCGCCGTCAGGGAGGAAGTACCGGTCCTCATCGAGGACCTGGCCGAAGTACGAATCGGTCCGCGCGTCCGGCTCGGGACCGCTTCCGTGAACGCGGAGCCCGCGGTCGTCCTATCGATCCAGAAACAGCCCGGTGCCAACACGCTGGAGCTGACGGAGCGGATCGACGCCGAACTGAACGAGATCGAGGCGGAACTTCCGACGGGCGTGGCCTTCGAGAGGGCCGTGTTCCGACAGGCCGATTTCATATCGCTCGCCGTGGAAAACGTGATCGACGCCCTGCGCGACGGCGCGTTGCTCGTCATCGCGGTGCTCCTGCTTTTTCTGTGGAACCTCAGGACGACGGCGATTTCCGTGCTCGCGATCCCGCTCTCGCTGGCCCTGGCCGTCATCGTGCTGCGGCTCCTCGGGGGCACGATCAACACGATGACGCTAGGCGGCATGGCCATCGCGATCGGCGCGCTGGTCGATGACGCGATCATCGTGGTCGAGAACGTGCACCGCCGCCTGCGCGAAGACCGCCGCCGCCCGCCGGAGCGCCGGCGACGGCCGCTGACGCTCGTCCGGGATGCGGCCCGGGAGATCCGGAACCCGATCCTGAGCGCGACCCTCATCATCTCCATCGTCTTCGTCCCGCTCTTCTTCCTGTCCGGCGTGGAAGGGCGCATGCTCCGGCCGCTGGGACTGGCCTACATCGTGAGCATCCTCTCATCACTGCTCGTCGCCGTCACGGTCACGCCGGCCCTCTGCCACATGCTCATGCCGGGAGATCGCGCGATCTCCCGCCCGCGCGAGCCGTGGCTGATGCGTGGGCTCGAACGGGCGTACGGGCGCGTCCTCGACGGGGCGCTTCGGCGTTCCGGGGCCGTGCTTGGCGGAGCGGCGCTCCTGCTTCTCGGCACTCTGGCTCTCGTGCCCTCGCTGGGACGCGGATTCCTGCCCGAGTTCCAGGAGGGGACGCTGACCATCTCCGTCGTGAGTCTGCCCGGGACGTCGTTGGTGGAGTCCGACGCGATCGGGGCCCGCGTGGAGCGCCAACTCCTGGCCCACCCCGCCGTCGTCTCCACCTCGCGGCGGACCGGCCGGGCCGAACTGGACGAGCACGCCCAGGGCGCGAACGCCTCCGAGGTCGACGCGCGGCTGGACCTTTCGGAGCACGGCATCGAGGAGGTCATGGCCGCGCTCCGCGACGACCTGGCGGGGCTCCCCGGGACGAACGTCACGATCGGGCAGCCGATCGGCCACCGGATCGATCACATGCTCTCGGGCACGCGGGCGGCCATCGCGGCCAACCTGTTCGGGCCCGATCTCCGGCAACTGCGGGACATCGCCGCGGAGATCGAGACCGTGGCGGGGACGGTGGAGGGTCTGGTGGATGTATCCGTAGAGAGGCAGGCGGACATCCCCCAGCTTCAGATCCGCGCCGACCGCCGCGCGATGGCCCGTCACGGCGTCACGCCGGCGGCGATGGCGGTGGCCGTGGATGTCGCGTTTCAGGGGGAGGAGGTGTCGCTCATCCGGGAAGGGGACCGCGCCTTCGACCTCGTGGTTCGCTACGCCGACGAACACCGAACGGATCCCGAGGCGATCGGCGGCACGCTGATGACGACGCCGGCGGGCGCTACCGTGCCGCTGTCGCAACTCGCTTCGATCGTGCCGTCTTTGGGCCCGAACGCGATCAGCCGCGAGAACGTGCAACGGAAGATCGTCGTGAGCGCGAACGTTGCGGGGCGCGACGTGGGCGGAGCCGCGGAGGAGCTAGAGGAGCGGGTCGCCGCGGAGGTCCAACTGCCGCCGGGCTACTACGTCCGGTACGGGGGGCAGTTCGAGAGCGGGCGGGAGGCGACGCGGCGCATCACGCTGCTCTCGCTGTTCTCGATCGCCGCCATCTTCCTCATCATGTTCCGAGCTTTCGGGAGCGCCCGGATCGCGGCCCTTCTCATGGTGAACCTGCCCCTGGCGCTGGCGGGAGGCGTGCTCGCGGTGCTGCTCATCGGCGGCACCGTGAACATCGCGACGCTGGTCGGGTTCATCACGCTGTTCGGCATCGCGGTGCGCAACGGGATCCTTCTCGTGAGCCGCTATCAGGATCTGCGGGCGGCGGGCGCCGAGCTCGGCCCGAGCATCCGGCGCGGCTCCCTGGAACGTCTCAGCCCCATCCTGATGACGGCGCTCACGGCGGGCCTCGCGCTCGTCCCGCTCGCGCTCGGCATCGGGGAACCGGGCAAGGAGATTCAGGCCCCGCTCGCCGTCGTCGTGCTCGGAGGGCTCCTGACGTCCACCGCGCTCAACATGGTCGTCGTTCCGGCTCTCTTCCTGCGCTTCGCCGGGCCCCTCAGCGGAAGCGGCCGAGGGAGAACGGGGACAGGTCCCGGGACGGCGGCTCGTCCGTGAGAAGGTCCGCCATGAGTCCGCCGAGGACCGGCAGAAACTTGAACGCGTGACCCGAGCCCCCCGCGAAGATGGCGATGCGGGAATGGTCGGGGTGGCGGTCCAGAATGAAGTCCTCGTCGGGCGTGTTCGTGTAGAGGCAGACGGACGCGTGGGTGAGGGGGCCCGCCACGCCCGGCGCGTGCCGCGCGAACAGCCTCCGCAGTGCCTCCGCCCCGGCGTCGCCCGCCTCGCGGTCGACCCGCTCGATATCGGTTCCGCGTCCCGCCTGGAAGTGCATCCCCGCCTTGAGGCCTCGCGCCGTCGGGGGGAAGCCGTACCAGGTGCCCTCCCGTTCGAGTTCCCACACCCAGGCGGGACCCTCCGCCAGCGCGCCCGCATGCTCCCCGGCAGGTTCGAACCAGTACTGCACCGTGCGCTCCACTTCGAGCGGGAGGGCCAGCCCGGGAAGCAATTGCGGCGTCCAGGCTCCCGCCGCGATTGCTAGCCGCCGCGCCGCGTATTCCCCTCGTTCGGTCCGGATCCGGACGCCCGAGGCCGACGCGGACCACTCGATCGCGGGCTCGTCGAAGCGCAGGTCCGCGCCCTCCGCCGCCTCCAGCGTCGCTTCGAGACAGGCCTCCAGCGAGAGAATCGCGGCGCCCGGTTCGTAGATGGCGACGGTCCCCGGATCCGGCCGAAGCCAGGGGAAGCGCTCGGCGACCTCCTCCGCGGAGAGAAAGAGGTCGTCGGTGTCCGGCTGCGCGACGCCGCGCAGCGGGCTCCCCGCGAACACGCGGCCATCCGGCGGCCCCATCATGAGGGCGCCCGCAGTCCGCACCAGGCTCCTGCCGGACGTGCGTTCGAGGTGCGCCCAGCTCCGGTGGGCATCGCGAACCAGCGGCACGTAGGGAGAACCCCGATACCAGGCCTCGCGGATCATCCGCGTGTCGCTGTGGGCCGATCCCATCGTGTGCGGGGGCGCGTAGCGGTCGAATCCCACCACCGCATGTCCGCGCCGGACCAATTCGGCCGCAGTCGCGCTTCCGATGGCTCCGAGCCCGATGACGGCGAAGTCGTGCATGGCGAGGCGGACCGGCTCAGTTTCCGATTCTGGGGAAAACGAGCTGCTGATCCGCCTCCACCACCGACACGGCCCCCGCGATGCCCTCCGCGATTTCGAACACGAGCTGCACGGCCGAACCGTGCAGCAGGAAAGTCGTCGGGGACTGGGGGAGCAGCGGAAACGCGTCCTCGCCCGTGCGGGCGGCCATGAGAACGCCATCCTCGAGCGTGACGGTCAGGGTCGTGGCCGGGTCGACCCGGTACTCGCCCGCCAGAGAGGACAGATCCCCGGGCTCCACGCGCACGACGGGGAGCCGCAGCGCCGGATCGGGTTCGACGCCCAGATCGGACAGGCGCTCAAGAAGGCGGGGCATGCCGGGGTTGTATGTCAGCGCGTCCCGGATGTGGGCGGACGCCGCTTCCGGGGCCCCGACTTCCTCGTGAAGTTCGGACAGCGCGAAGCGGACGAGAGGGGTCTCGGGCGTTCCGGCCGCGTAGGCCTCGAGGATCGCAATGGCCGTATCCGGGTCGTCCTCCCGGAAATGGCCCGCGAACCGCAGGATCTGGCCGGAGGAGTAGTCGTATTCCTCCGGTCGCGTCCGCCGCCAGTTGTCGTACCTCGACATCGCCGCCTCGACCCCGCCCGCCTGGACGATCGGCAGCAGCCGCTCCGCGATCGACGGTTTCGGCCGCACGGCTTCGGCGCCCCACAGCACATTCGTCAGACCCTGCACGAGCGGTCCCAGGTCGGAGGATGTGTTGTCCAGCAGCACGATGAGGCGTCCGTGGTCCGGGAAGACGCGCAGGTGGGAGGAGAAGCCGAAGATCCCTCCCGAGTGTTCGATCGCGCGCACGCCGAGGTCGCGCTCGATATCCCGCCTCCGCACGCCCACGCCGTACCCGTACGACCCGGATTCGAGGCCCGGGGTCGTCATCCGCGCCAGCGTCTCCGTATCCCGGAACAGGTTCCCTTCAACGAAGAGGCCCGTGGCCCAGCGAGCGAGGTCGCCGACGGTGGAGTACAGCATGCCGGCGGAGTAGGGCACGGACGGGTCGATGAGACGCGCCGGCCGATAGCCGACGAGATCGCGGGTGTGTCCGCGTGCGTGGCCCTCCGGCGGCCAAAGCCCGTAATCGTATCCGGTATCGCGCAGTTCCAGCGGGTCGAGCACGTACGTGCGGAGCGCTTCGTCGTAGCTCAAGCCGGTGACCCGTTCCGCGATCCAGCCGAGGAGCACGTAGCCCGAGTTCGAATACTCGAAGTCGGTCCCCGGTTCGAACGAAGGCGGATCTTCCCACGTGAGGGCGATGATCTCGTCCGGCGAGAACGGGGTCGCGGCCTCCCACTCCATGAACCCCGGCATGTTCGTGTAGCTCGGCAGCCCCGATGTGTGGGTGAGCAGGTGGTGGAGCGTGATTCGTTCCGCGTATTCCGGCGGATATTCCTCGATATGGCGGCCCACGGGATCCTCGACCCGCAGCAGTCCCTCCTCCTCGAGTCTGAGGATCAGCGCGGCCGTGAACTGCTTCGTCAGCGAGGCGATGCGGAACCGCGTGCTCAGGGCATTGGCGCCCCCTGCCGTGAAGTCGGATTGGCCGAACGCTCCCTCGAACAGGACCTCGCCGTCATCGACGATCAGGGCCGCGCCGTTGAAGAGTCCCAGATCATGGAAGGACCGGAGGTAGCCTTCCGCGCGGCCGGCACGCGACTGCGCCTCGACGGCGGACGCGAGCCCGAAGGCGAGCACCGCGGCAAGACCGTACTTCCAGGCGGATTTTCTGTGCCGATACAAGCGGGATCCTTCCGTAGAGCGGCAAGGAGCCGGCAAGGAGCCGGAAAGCTCGCGTCCCCCGAACGAAAGAGATAGGATCGCATCATGCGCTCGAACTCAAGTCGGCAGCGGTCCCGGATCCTGGAACTGGAGGAGGCTGCGCGGCCGCTCGACCCCGACGCGGGCGAGCGCGACCGCCTCATGGCCGAAGTACACGCCTACGCGCAGGGGTTCCTGAGCGGGCTTCCCGAACGACCCGCCTACCGGCAGGACAAGTCGGCCGTCGCGAAGATCCGGGAACTCGGCGTCGGGAGCGACGCGCGGTCCGTGGAGCGGTCCATCGAGCGGCTCATCGAGCGGATCGATGAATCCGTCGTGGGGGCGGGACTCGTGCCCTCCCACGGCGGGCACCTCGGGTACATCCCCGGCGGCGGCATCTACGCCTCTTCGCTCGCCGACTACCTCGCGGCCGTCACGAACGAATACGCCGGCGTGCGCTTTACGGGCCCCGGCGCCGTCGAGATGGAGAACGTCGTGCTCGGCTGGATGGCGCGTTTCACGGGGTATCCGGCCACATGCGCGGGGAACCTTGCCTCGGGAGGCTCGATCGCGAGCCTGATCGCCGTCGTCACCGCCCGCGAGGCGGCCGGACTTCGCGCCCGCGACTACGAGCGGGCGGTCGTCTACTCGTCGTCCCACCTGCACCACTGCCTGCACAAGGCGCTCAGAATGGCCGGCGTGGGAGAGGCGGTGCGGCGCGATGTCCCGCTGGACGGGGACTTTCGGATGCGGGCGAACGCGCTCGCCGAACTCGTGGCGGAGGACCGCGCGCGCGGACTCCGCCCCTGGCTCGTATTCGCATCGGCCGGCACGGTGGACATCGGCGCCATCGACCCGCTCGCCGAGATCGGGGACGTGGCCGAGCGCGAGGATCTCTGGTTCCACGTGGACGGTGCCTACGGCGGCTTTTTCGGCCTGCTCGAGGAGATCCGGCCCGCGCTGGCGGGGCTGGAACGCTCGGATTCCCTCGTTCTCGATCCGCACAAGGGCATGTTCCTCCCCTACGGAACGGGCGCCGTGCTGGTTCGCGACGGAAAGGCCCTGGCCGAGGCGCACGCGTCCGGCGCCAGCTATCTGCAGGACACGGTCGAGGCCGAGCGCTGGGGACCCTCTCCCGCCGCCGTGTCGCCCGAGCTCACGAAGCACTTTCGCGGACTGCGGGTCTGGCTGCCCCTTCTTCTTCACGGGGAGGGCCCGTTCAGGGCCTGCCTCCGTGAGAAGCTCGAACTCGCGCGATACTTCCACGGCAAGATCGAGGCGCTCGGGTTCGAGGTGGGGCCGGAGCCGCAACTCTCCGTGGTGACCTACCGCTGGGTGCCGGAGTTCGGCGACGCGAACGCATTCAACCGGGCCCTCGTGGAAGAGACGCACCGCGATGGCCGGATCTTCCTCTCCTCGACGACGATCGATGGGACGGTCTGGCTGCGGATGGCGGCGCTCGCCTTCCGCACGCACCTCCATACCATCGACCTGGCGCTCGAAGTCCTTGCGGAGGCCGTGGAGCGGCTCGCGGCCCACCCCGAGCGCTGGCGCTCCGCGCCACGCGCCGAAGCTCTCGCCGGAGGAAGCGGCGGCTGATGGCGGGCTCCAGCCCCGCGCTCCCCCGCCAGGACGTGCGCTTCGAGCCGGACGAGCGCCCCCCGCTGCCCATCGCCGCCGGACTCGGCCTCCAGTACGCGCTCATCTGCCTCGCCAGCATCGTGCTCACGCCGACGGTGATGATCACGGTTGCGGGCGGCAGCGACGCCTACCTGTCGTGGGCGGTGTTCGCGGCCCTCCTCATCAGCGGGCTCACGACGGCGATCCAGGCGCGCAGCGTGGGGCGGATCGGCGCGGGCTACATCCTCGTCATGGGGAGCACGAGCGCCTTCCTCGCGGTGAGCGTATCCGCCCTCGAGCAGGGAGGGCCGGGGATGCTCGCGCTCCTGATCATCGCGTCCTCGCTGATTCAGTTCGTTCTCGCCTCCAGGATGGCGTTGTTGCGGCGGATCTTCACGCCCACCGTGGCGGGCACCGTGCTCATGCTCATCCCGGTGACGCTCGCCCCGATGATCCTGCAGAAGCTGGGTGAGGTGCCGATGGGGGCATCGCCGGCCGCGGGGCCGGTCACGGCAATCGTGACGTTGGCGGTCATGGTGCTGGTTCCGCTCAGGTTTTCCGGCGCGCTTCGGCTCTGGGCACCGGCCCTGGGGATCGTCGCAGGGTGTCTCGTCGCCGGCCTCGGGTTCGGGATCTACGACCTGTCCACCGTCTCCGCGGCCCGCTGGATCGGCCTGCCGGACCTGGCATATCCCGGGCTCGACCTGAGTCTCCGGCCCGAGTTCTGGGCCCTGCTGCCGTCCTTCGTGATGGTGACGCTCGTGGGCGCCATGGACACGCTCGGGGACGCGATCGCGATTCAGAGGGTCTCATGGCGCAGGCCGCGCGCCATCGACTTTCGCTCCATCCAGGGCGCGATCTCCGCTGACGGCGTGGGAAATCTCCTCTCGGGTCTCGCGGGAACCGTGCCGAATACGACCTACGGCATGAGCATCGCCGTCGCCGAACTCACCGGCGTCGCCTCCCGAGCCATCGGGATCTGCGTCGGCATCGTCTTCATGGCGTTCGCCTTTCTGCCGAAACTCCTCTCCCTCATCATCGCGATACCGGGCCCGGTCGTGGCGGCCTACTTCGTCGTGATCGTGGCGTTGATCTTCGTCTTCGGGATGAAGATCCTGCTCCAGGAGGGGCTGGATTATCGCAACGGCCTCGTGGTCGGCGTCGCGTTCTGGATGGGGATCGCCTTCCAGTTCGACTGGATCTACCCCGAATACTTCCAGGGGGCCTGGGCGGAACTCCTCGGCAACGGCATGACTGTCGGCGGTTTCACGGTGATCCTCCTCACGATCCTCGGGACCGGCGGCCGTCGGTCCCGATTGAAGACGCGGTTGTCGGACGATACCTGGTCGGAGGTCGACGCCTTCCTGGTGAGGTTCGCCGCGCGCAACGGCTGGGACGAGGACATGGAAACGCGTCTGCGCGCGGTGGGCGAAGAGACGGTGCATATCCTCGCCCGCGAGAAGGCGCGGGATGCGCGCGATGCGCCGGAAGTGACGCGCAATCTGTTGGTCATCGCGCGCGGCGATGGTCCCTCGGCGGATATCGAGTTCATTGCGACGTCGGACGAGAAGAACGTCGAGGATCAGTTGGCGATGCTCAGCGAGGCGGCCGTGGGCGTCCCCGTCGAAGCGGAGACGCCGCTGCGGCTGCTGAGGCACTACGCTTCCTCGATCCGCCACCAGCAGTACCACGACATCGATATCCTCACGATCCGCGTCGAGTCCGCCCGCCAGGTGGCCAGGGACTTCTAGCCCGGAACGATAATCGCCTTCGTGACGGCGAGCCGCTCGACATCGGCGAGCGCCTGAGCGGTGTCCTCGAGGTCGTATTCTCCCCCGATCACGCGGGCGAAGGGAAGGCGGTGTCGGGCGAGCAGGTCCAGCGCGCGTGAGACGTGCGGCAGTTCGGTTCCCCAGCGTCCCTTCACGGTCGCGTGCTTCCGGTTGATGTCGAGGTGCGGGTTGATGGAGACGGGTCCGGCGTCCGTGTAGTGGCCCGCCACGACGTAGGTGCCTCCGTCGCGGAGGAGGGCGAACCCCTCCGGGATCGCGGCCGGGTTGCCGCTCGCCTCGATGACGACATCGGCGCCCCGGCCCTCCGTGAGGCCGGCCACGCTTGCCGACCGGCCGGGGCCCGACGTTTGGCTCAGGGAGAGGGTGACGTCGGCGCCCATCGCGGTGGCGAGGTCGAGGCGATCGCCGGGGTCGCCGATGACCGCGAGGAGGCCGCAGCCCCTGACCCGGGCGAAGGCGGCTGCCGCGAGGCCGACGGGGCCGGAGCCCTGGACGACGACCGTGTCGCCCGGCCGCAGGTCCGATCGCTCGACAGCTCCGAAACCGGTGAAGAGCCCGCAGCCGCCTCCGATGACGTCCGCTGTCGCGAGTCCCTCGGGCAGCTTGAAGATGGACGTGTCGGCGGTGAGCCGCATGGAGGTCGCCCACCCTCCGAGCAGTCCCTCGCGGGCGCTGAACGTGATGCCGTAGACGCGGCGGTGCGGGCACAGGTTCGGCTGCCGCGCCGCGGAACAGTAGAAGCAGCGGTGGCATGTGCCCACCACGTCGAAGAAGGTGACGGTGTCCCCCTCCGCGAGCGGCCGCCCCGCGGCGTCGAAGCTCGGTCCGCGGGTCTCCCGCACGCGTCCCACGCTCACGTGCCCCGGGATGATGGGCCAGGGGACGCCGGCAAGGCGCCCGTGGAAGAGGTGGACATCGGTTCCGCACACCTCGCTCGCCTCGATCTCCAGCCACGTCTCGCCCGGTCCGAGGTCGGGGTCATCGAAGTCCCGAATCTCGAGCGGCTGTCCCGGTCCCGTCATCACTGACGCGCGTTGTGGCACTTCGCCTCCCGTCCGCGGAGTTCTCAGGTCGGCTTCCGTCGCGTATCATACGGCCTCACCAGCGGGAGATGAGAATGTTCGGAGCCCACATGCGAAACCGTAAGCGAGCCCGTTTCGGCGGGCCGATCCGTTCCCTCGCCGTCGCCGCGGTCCTGTTCGGGTGCGTCGGCGAGGCGGAACGCCAGATGTCGTTGGAGTCGGGAGACGTGGAGTTCGAGCGGCCCTCCCCGAGCGGCGAGCCGTCCCTGGCCCTTGGGGCCGAGGGCCGCGCGATCCTGACATGGATCGAGCCGGAGGACGGCGTGTCCGCGCTGCGACTGGCGATTCGCGACGGAGGCGGCTGGTCCGCCCCGCGTACCGTGTGGGCGTCGGAGGCGATGTTCGTGAACTGGGCGGATTTCCCCTCGTCGGTCGAGATGCCCGACGGCACCCTCGCCGTCCACTGGCTGGAGAAGGTCGCCGACGCGCCGTACGCGTACCACGTCATGCTGGCGCTTTCTTCGGATGACGGGATGACGTGGACGGAGCCGCTCCGCGCCCACGACGACGAGTCTCCGACCGAGCACGGCTTCGTGTCGATGGTCCCGTGGCGGGACGGCGCGGGGCTCACATGGCTCGATGCCCGCGCGATGGCGGGCGAGTCCGGCGGGGGCGAGCACGTGGGGGGCGAGGGCGGAGTGGAGCGTGGAGCCATGTCCGTCCGCTTCCGGACGCTCGCGCCGGACGGCCGGTTGGGCCCCGAAGTGCTGCTCGACGACCGGACGTGCGAGTGCTGCCAGACGGCCCTGGCCCGGGTCGGGGACGGGTTGGTCGCCGCCTACCGCGACCGGAGCGAGTCCGAAGTCCGCGACATCGCCGTGGTGCGCGGGGCGGGGGAGCGCTGGACGGAGCCCGCTCCGCTGTCGACCGACGGCTGGGTCATCCCCGGCTGCCCCGTGAACGGGCCGCAGTTGAGCGGCGACGGAGGGGCGCTCGTCTCGGCCTGGTACACGGGCGTCGGCGGCACGCCGCAGGTGTACGTCACCTTCTCCGGAGACGGCGGTGCGACCTTCGGCCCCCGCATCCGAGTCGACGAGGGGCTGCCGCTGGGCCGCGTGGACATCGAGCGACTCGAAGACGGTTCGGCGGTCGTCGTGTGGCTCGAAGCCTCGAGCGACACGCCGCGCGTCCTCGCCCGTCGCGTCCATCCCGATGGGTCGCTGGAGGCCCCGCTCCTGATCTCGGAGACCGCCGGCGAACGCTCGAGCGGATTCCCGCGCATGGCGCGGCTGGGGGACGAACTCCTGTTCGCGTGGACGATTCCCGGCGAGGGTGGCGGCGTCCGCGTCCGCGCCGTCCGACTCTCCGACTGAATCGCGCCGGGGTCGGTCCAGGCCGCGATCACCCGCGGCGGCGCTCGAGGATCGCGCGGAAGGAGCGGGTCTCGAGTTCCTCCCTCGTGAGCCCCGAGCGCGCCGCCTCTTCCGCCGTCAGGGCGCCGCTCGCGAGCCCGCGCAGGAAGAAGTTCAGGAGGCCCTGGCCCGAGGCTTCGTCGTCGAACACGGATCCCGTGAGGACGGCCTGTCCGGCGGCGGACACGAAGCGGTCGAGGCGGCTCGCGGCCGCGTCCAGGCCCTCGATGAAGAAGGAGAAGACGGCCGCGTAGCGGGAGACGAGTTGTGCGGGATGCAGGTCCCAGCTCTGGTAGAAGCCCTGGCTCAGAGACCGCCGAACATCGGAGTAGTGCAGGCGCCATGCGTCGTGGACGACCGCCGCGTTCTCCGCCCGCTCGGCCGGCGAGGTCGCCGTCGTTCCTCGATGCGGTTCGACGGGCAGCACATTCGTCGCCCCGTCCGAAAGCTGGATGCCGGTCCCGCCGAGAGAGAGCTGAAGGATCTGCCTCGCCATGTCGCACAACGGGTGCCCCAGCGTCTGCGCTTCCGCCGCCACCGCCACGGCGCCCGTGAGGTCGTACGCGCCGAGATGTACGGTGCGGCACCGCCCCCCCGCCGCCGCCACAAGGTCGGGCGCCGCGATCCGCCCGTCCGGCGCCACGAGCGACTGCGGCGTCTCGATCATGAGGTCGATGGCCACCCGCCTCTCCGGCAGGTCGAGCGCCGCCTCGAGCCGATCCAGCGCCCCGGCGAGCCGTTCCACCTGCCGTGCCGCGGCGATCTTGGGAAGAAGCACGGCGAAACCGTCCGGCAGGTCGCGCCGGGTCCGGGCGAACGCGGCAAGGAAGAGTTCCAGCGTGCGGAGCGCCCGCTCCCCCGTGACTTCGGACAGGGATTTGATGCGGATTCCGAGCGAGGATGGGAGACTGTGGGCCGCGACCCCCGCCGCGACCTCCTCCGCGGCCGTTGCCGCCGCTTCGTCTTCTTCCGCCTCGGACCGGGCACCGAACCCATCTTCGAAGTCGATCAGAAAGTTCTCGACGGGCGCACGTTCGAGCCTTGCGCGCACGCGCCCGTGCACCGCCTCCGCGATCCCGGAAGGAAGGCGATTTCCGAGCGCCTCCCCGAGAGCGGCGGGGTCCGCCGCGTACCGGTCGAGATAGCGCCCGGCGATCCGTCCGAGCTTCGCCGCCGTATCTCGCCGGAAGAGGTGAGCCCCGCCGGCCACCGTGTGCACGGGCTGTCTTATCATGGGCTCAACTTCCGCGGCCCCGGGCGCCGCAGCAACGATCCGCTCGCCATCGCCCGGCGATCCGGCCGCGGCCACCCGAAAAACTGGCGACAAGCCGGTTCGTCCCCTACGATTGCGGACGGTTGTTTCACCACGCGACTCACGGGCCGGGGAACGCAGTGCCTGTCGGGCGGGGTAAGCCCGGGGAGAAACGGTGGAGCCAACAAACGTCGGGAATCCCGACTACTACCATAAGGTCGTGGATTGTCAGTGGGCCTGCCCGGCCCACACGAACGTACCGGGTTACATCCGCCTCATCGCGCAGGAACGGTACGACGACGCCTACATGCTCAACTGGGAGTCGAACGTCTTCCCGGGCATCCTCGGCCGGACGTGCGACCGCCCCTGCGAACCCGCCTGCCGGCGCGTAAGGGTCGAGGAGAAGCCGGTCGCGATCTGCCGCCTCAAGCGCGTCGCCGCCGATCTCCGGGGCGACATCACCCCCCGCTTCCCGGATATCCCGAAGAAGAAGAACGGAAAAAGGATTGCATGCGTGGGCTCGGGTCCCGCGTCGCTGACCGTCGCCCGCGACCTCATGCCGCTCGGCTACGAAGTCACGATCTTCGAGAAGAACGACCGGCCGGGCGGCCTCATGTGGACGAACATCCCGCAGTTCCGCCTGCCCCCCGAAGTGCTGTGGGAGGAGATCGACTACATCCTCGACATGGGCGTGGACATCCGCTACAACGCGCCCGTCGAAAGCATGAAGTGGCTGCTGGAGCAGGATTTCGACGCGGTTTTCGTCGGCTCCGGCGCCCCGCGCGGCAAGGAACTGCGCCTGCCGGGCCGGTACGATACGGACCACATCTACATCGGCATCGACTGGCTCGAATCCGTCGCCTTCGGGCACACGAACTCCATCGAGGAGAACGTGCTTGTCATCGGGGTCGGGAACACGGCCATGGACTGCTGCCGCACCTCGAAGCGGATCGGCGGCACGAACGTCAAGGTGATGGCCCGCAAGTCGAAGCCGTACTTCAAGGCTTCCCCCTGGGAACTGGAGGACGCCGAGGAAGAGCGGGTGGACATCGTCGAGAACCACTCGCCCACCGAGTTCGTCGTTGAGGACGGCGTCCTCAGGGGGATGAACTTCGACATCGTGGAGTGGCACGAGAACGACCAGGGCCGGCTCGTCTCGACCAAGCTTGACGAGATGTTCTTCCCGGCGGAAGCCGTGATTCTCGCCATCGGGCAGGAGACGGCCTTCCCCTGGATCGAGGACGACGCGGGAATCGAGTTCAACAAGTGGCGCGAGGCTGTCGTCGACCGCGCGACGTTCATGTCGACGCGCGAGGGCGTCTTCTTCGGCGGCGACGCGGCGTGGGGCCCGGAGAACATCATCTGGGCGGCCGAGCACGGGCACCAGGCGGCGATCTCCATCCACGCCTACTGCAACGGCGAAGATCTCCGGAAGCGTCCGCCCGAGCGCATGAACCTGGTCAGCGCCAAGATGGGGCTCCACGAGTGGAGCTACTCGAACGACTACGAGTACGCCGCACGGCGGAAGATGCGGCATGTCCGCCTGGAGGAGCGTCTCAAGAGCATCGAGACGGAAGTGGAGGAGGGGTTCGACCTCGAGCAGACGCTGACGGAGGTCGAGCGCTGCCTGAACTGCGACATCCAGACGCACTTCACGGGGAATCTGTGCATCGAATGCGACGCCTGCATCGACATCTGTCCGCTCAGCTGTCTCACGATCACGCACAACGGGGAAGAAGCGGAACTCCGCACGCGGCTCACCGCGCCCGCCGAGAACGCGGACCAGGACATCTACGTCTCGGAGTCGCTGCCGCAGACGGCCCGCGTCATGGTGAAGGACGAGGACCTCTGCATTCACTGCGGGCTGTGCGCGGAGCGTTGTCCGACGGCGGCCTGGGACATGCGGACCTTCGATCTGCTCAAGCCGTACGCGGGGCAGGACGCGGAGCACCCCTACTCCGGGATGGGAATCGAGGAGATGTCGCCGGGCGGCTCCGTTTCGGTGACTCCCTGACGGAGTGGCCGACATGAAGACGGTCCGCGTGAACGACTTCGCGCTCAAGATCGGCACCGTGAACGGCACCGGCTCCGCGAGCGCCAACGGCCTCATCATGCAGTCGATTTTCCGAATGGGGGTCCCCGTGTCGGGGAAGAACGTCTTCCCCTCGAACATCCAGGGCCTCCCCACCTGGTACGAGATCCGCGTGAACCGGTCGGGCCATGTGGCGCGCACGCCGGACTTCGACCTCATCGTGGCGATGAACCCGGAGACCTACGCCCGGGACATCGAGGAACTCGTCCCCGGCGGCTGGCTGCTGTACGACTCGAGTTGGCCCATGGCGGATACGCTGCGGCGTGAGGACGTGAACTTCCTCGGCATCCCGCTGGCAGAGATGTGCGTGAGGACCTTTGACGGCGGCCGCACGCGCATCCTGATGAAGAACATCGCCTATACCGGCGCCCTCGCCGCCCTCCTCGACATGGACATGGCGGTGATCCGCGGACTGCTTGAGGAGACCTTCGGCGAAAGGAAGCGGCACCTGCTCGACGCGAACTTCGAGGCGATCCGACTCGGCTACGACCACGCGGCCGAGAATTTCGAGTGCCCCCTGCCGATCCGGCTCGAGGAGATGGATGCCACGCGCGACTCGATTCTGATCGACGGCAACACGGCGGCGGCCCTGGGCTGCGTGTACGCGGGAGCGACGGTCGCGGCCTGGTATCCGATCACGCCCTCGACCTCGCTCGTCGACGCCTTCACGGCCTATTGCCGGCGTCTGCGCGTCGAGAAGGAAACCGGACGGAGCGCGGCGGCGATCCTGCAGGCGGAGGACGAACTCGCGGCGGCCGGCATCACGATCGGCGCGGGGTGGGCCGGAGCCCGAGCCTTCACGGCGACGAGCGGGGCCGGGATCTCGCTCATGACGGAGTTTATCGGACTCGCCTACTACGCCGAAGTCCCGTGCGTCTTCTTCGACATCGAGCGCGTCGGCCCATCGACCGGGATGCCGACGCGCACGCAGCAGGGCGACATCCTCCTCTGCGCCTACGCCTCGCACGGGGACACGAAGCACCTGTGCCTCTACCCGAAGGACCCGGCGGAGTGTTTCGAGTTCAGCGTGCGGGCGTTCGATCTCGCGGAGCGCTTCCAGACGCCCGTCTTCGTGCTCTCCGACCTCGACATCGGGATGAACGACTGGGTCGTGCCCCGCTTCCAGTGGGATGACGAGTACACGCCGGATCGCGGGAAGGTGCTCGACGCGGAGGCGCTCGCGGAGATCGAGACCTTCTATCGCTACCTGGACGTGGACGGCGACGGGATTCCGTATCGCACGATCCCGGGCGAGGATCCGAAGGGCGCCTACTTCACGCGCGGCTCCGGCCACACGAAGTACGGCAAGTACACGGAGGATCCGGACGAATACCAGGAGGTCATCGACCGCATCGCCGTGAAGATCGACAGCGCGGCGGAGGCGGTGCCGCCCCCGGAGGTCCGCTCGCGGCCGGGCGCGCGATACGGACTCATCACGGTGGGCGCCTGCGACGGCGCGGTGGGCGAGGCCATCGAGCGCATGGAGGCGGAGGACGGGCTCCGGCTCGACTACATGCGGATCCGCGGGTTCCCCTTCGCGCCCGAGGTCGCGGGCTTCATCGAGGCCCACGACCTCAACATCGTCATCGAACAGAACCGGGATGCGCAGTTGAAGTCGCTGCTCACGCTGGAGACGCCGGCCTCGAAGGAACGGCTGGCCTCGGTCCTCCGTTACGGAGGGCTTCCGCTGAGCGCGCGCCACGTCATCGCGGGCGTGAAGGATCGCCTCGGTCTCGCAGCGGAGACCGCGGAGGGAGTGGGAGCATGACGTACATCGCCAAGCCGCGGATCTTCCACCCGAGTTTGGAGAAGAACGAACTGGGGCTCACGCGCCGCGACTACGAGGGCGTGATGTCGACGCTCTGCGCGGGCTGCGGCCACGATTCCGTCACGGCGGCGCTGATCGAGGCGGCGTGGGAACTCGCAATCCCCACGCACCGGGCCGCCAAGATGAGCGGGATCGGCTGCTCGTCGAAGACCACCGCCTACTTCATGTCCGAATCGCACGGCTTCAACAGCGTGCACGGGCGGATGCCATCGGTGGCGAGCGGAGCGAACGCCGCGAACCGCGACCTCGTCTACATCGGCGTCTCCGGGGACGGGGACTCACTCTCGATCGGACTCGGGCAACTGTGCCACGCGGTACGGCGCAATCTCAATCTCCTCTACATCATCGAGAACAACGGGGTCTACGGCCTGACGAAGGGCCAGTTCTCGGCCTCGGCCGACATGGGCTCGAAGTCGAAGCGGGGCGTGCCGAACGAGCAGCCCCCCATCGATCCCGCCCTGCTCGGGCTCTCGATCGGCGCGACCTTCGTGGCCCGGGGCTTCTCCGGCGACAAGGACCAGCTCGTCCCCATCATCAAGGCGGGGATCCGGCACCCGGGCTTGGCGCTGGTCGATGTCATCTCTCCGTGCGTGACCTTCAACGACCACGTGGGTTCGACGAAGAGCTACGCCTACACGCGCGAGCACTTCCGCGAGGCGGTCGAGGCCGCGTTCGTGGCCCCGAAGGATTTCGTCCCCCCGGCGGACGAGATCACGGCCGACATCGGATCCGCCGATGTGCGCGACGTCCGCATGCACGACGGCAGCGTGATCCGCTTCCGCCAGGTGGAGGGCGACTACGACGCGACCGACAGGGACACCGTGTACGGCTACCTGCGCGAGCGGCAGAACGCGGGCGAGGTGCCGACCGGGCTCCTCTACGTGGACCCCGAGTCAAGGGATCTGCACGACGTGCTGGGGACGGTCGATCGGCCGCTGTGGAACCTCCCCTTCGAGGACTTGTGCCCGGGAGCGGACGCGCTCGACGCCCTGATGGAGAACTACCGATAGCGGTCGAGGAGCGGGCGGCCCGCCTCGAGGCGGTGCAGCCCGTGCTTCCGTCGCGGGATGTCGCTGCCGCGATCGGCTTCTACGTCGGACGGCTCGGCTTCGAACTCGCCTTCGCCGATTCCACCCGCGATCCGGGGTACGCCGGCGTGAGGCGGGACGGGATCGAGTTGCACATCCAGTGGCACGACGCGGAGGAGTGGTCCCGCGTCGAGCGGCCCATGCTTCGCTTCGTCGTGCCCGCGGTCGAGGAGCTGTTCGAGGAATACCGGAACCAGGGGGTCTTCCACGAGCGCACGGCTTTGCGGCGGACACCCTGGGGCACGCGCGAGTTCGCCTTCTACGACCTCGACACGAACGGACTCACCTTCTACCGCGACCTCGCGGAAGGGGAGGCGTCTGACGAAGACGCGCCGTCGTGATCGACCCTACGTCTCGCTGCACTTCATGGGTGCCGACCGCTACGCGACGGACGTCTAGTCAGCCCGGGTCGCCCGGGTCGCACACGTAGCGGGACAGGTGCGCGCCGATCAGGGCGCCGACGACCGGTCCCCAGACGTAGGCCAGCGAGAAGGATCCGATCCCGAGGGCGACCGCAGGGTTGAGCACGCCGTTCGATCCGTGCGCCGCCCATGAAATCGACACGACCAGGGCCACCCCGATGACGGCGCCGGTCAGCCGGGCGGGGATGCGCCCCATGAAGACGGCCGCGATCGTGAAGGCGAGGAGCGCGGCGCCCATCATCTCGGCGATGCCGGTGCCGGCGGAAACGTCTACGGGAAGCGGGACCGGGCCGGGGAACAGGAGGCCTCCGATGGCGAGGGCCAGTCCGGCTCCGGCAAACTGCGCCACGATGAACGAGCCGGCGTCCCTGGCAGCGAGCTTGCCGACGGACCAGATGGCGATCGTCACCGCCGGGTTGAGCAGGCAGCCGGACACCGGCCCGAGCAGATGAACCAGGACCCCCAGGGTGAGCGCCGCCATCGCCGGCGTCGGGATCGGAAAACCGACATGGTTGATGGAAATCAGCGTGGAGAACGCCAGCGCGAACGTGCCCACGAGTTCGGCGGCAACAGCCCTCGGCCTCATGCTTGCTCCTCGAGCAGGGGATCGTCGCGGGGGCGAACGGCCGCCGGAGCGGATCTCGGCGAGATGGCGTAGAATCACCGGTGCCAGCATACGACGATTTCGCTGCCGCCGGCCACCGTCCCAGCGAGGAGTCACATGACCTGGACAGCTCCCGAGCACTGGCTTCGCATCGAGACGATCGATGCCCACACGGAGGGAGAGCCGCTACGCGTCATCGTGGCGGGCTTCCCGGAGTTGGGGGGGGATAGCGTCCTCGCGCGGCGTCGCGTCGCGCGAGCGGACCATGACGAACTCCGCCGCGCCCTCATGTGGGAACCGCGGGGGCACGCGGACATGTACGGCTGCCTGGTGATGCCCCCGGTGCGGCCCGGATCGGACTTCTCCGTCCTCTTCATGCACAACGAGGGCTACTCGACGATGTGCGGCCACGGGATCATCGGCGTGGCGAAGATCGCCGTCGAAGCCGGCTGGATCGACGGCTCAGGCGACGAGACGCCGGTAACGATCGACACGCCCGCCGGCCTCGTACGGGCCACCGCAATGCTGGACGGTGCACGGGTCCGCGAGGTCCGGTTCCTCAACGTGCCTTCCTTCGCCGCCACTCTCGACCGGGTCGTGGAGGTCGAAGGCCTGGGAACGGTTCCCTACGATCTGGCGTTCGGAGGCGCCTTCTATGCCTACGTCGACGCGGATGCGCTGGGGCTGCCGCTCACGCCCGCCGGCGCCACCGGCCTGATCGATGCGGGGCGCCGCATCACGCACGCGGTGTCCTCATCCGCCGGGGGCGACATCTCGCATCCGGACGACCCGGATCTCGGGTTTCTATACGGCACCGTGTTCACTGGCAAGGCTGCGGATCCCGCGCACCACTCGCGGCACGTCTGCATCTTCGCGGAGGGGGAACTCGACCGGAGCCCCACGGGGACCGCCGTCAGCGGGCGCCTCGCCATCCTTCGCGCCCGCGGAGAGCTGTCCGGGGATGCGAAAATCGTCGTCGAGAGCATCATCGGAGGCCGGTTCGGCGGGCGGATCGTCGACACGACGACCGTCGGCGGGCATCCGGCGGTCGTGCCCGAGGTCGGGGGCCGGGCCTGGGTCACGGGCCGGCACGAGTTCCTCGTCGATCCGGAAGATCCGTGGCGGGACGGTTTTCTCGTACGCTGAGGAACCGGCGCCGCCGATGAGTTCATGCACGCCCCGGATGCGTCGCCGACAGGAGGCGAAATGCCGCATATCGAGACGGTAGCTCCCGACGAAGCGAAGGGGCTCGTCGCCCGCGAGTACGAGAAGGCCGTCCGCCGTGCGGGACGCGTCTTCAACGTGATCGGCATCCAGAGTCTGAACCCGCCCGTCATGCGGGCCTCGATCCAGCTCTACGAAGCGTTGATGCTGACACCAGGACCGCTCGGGCGGGATGTGCGGGAGATGCTTGCGACCGTGACCTCGCGCGAACTCGATTGCTTCTACTGAACGGAGGCGCACGGAGAGGATCTCCGTCAGGCGACCGGAAACGATGAACTCGCCCGCGCGATCCGCACCGACTATCGGACGGCGGGGCTCGACGAGAAGACGCGCCGGCTGATGGACTATGCCGTGGCGATCACGCGCGAGCCGAGCTCCGCCGCTCGGCGCGACATAGACGAGCTCCGCGAGGTCGGCTGGACCGACGCGCAGATCCTGACCGCGACCGAGGTCGTCGGCTTCTTCAACTACTATGTGCGCATGGTCGAGGCGCTCGGCGTCGAACCGGAGCCCGAGATGGAGCGGGATGCGGAGGTGTGGCCAACCCCGATCGTCAATGCGGATACCGGGTCGTCATCGTCCATCATCGTCCATCGACCGACGAAACGGGGGCAGGAGTCTTAGACTTAGAAGCCGGACCTCACAAACGTTATCTCGTGGGGTCCTTCCGAGACCGAGCCGTCCGCTGGACCGCGGAACCCACAAGGTCGCCCGCCCGTTGAAACTCGGCGGTCGGGCTGGATCGGATGAAGTAGGCGCCGGTCAGCGTCCCGTCGGCGTCCGTTATGATGAACCTCCAACCCGCGCCGGTTCCGGCTAACCGGGCATCGTAGGCGCCGCTGATGTTGGACCGCACCGGGAGCGGCGGAGGGGGCGGGGGCGGAGGAGGCGGCTCGGCCGGCGCCGCGCAGCCCGTGAACCACAGTACCGCGAGCGGTGTGGATCTTCGACGCCCGATTTCACGCAAGGAGCATCCCCTTGCCGCCGGTTCAACATCAACCACGTCCTTCCCATCTACGGCTTAGCCTCGGGACCGGCCCCGTGCCCGCGCGACGCCTGCCGACCGCGTGCCACCGCCGCGGCGGACCGCGCCCCCGGACCTGGAGGATCCGCCGGACCGTCTGACGCTGCCGCTCGACCTTGACGGTCCGGGAGGCCGCACGGCCGGGCGCGGCGACCGCGGGGCGGACTGCCGGGTCACGGGTCTCCTCGTGGAGGGTGGACGGCGAAGGGCGGGCCAGGACGGTCTCGCCGTCGTGGCCCGCACCGCCGGCCGCGACGGCGTGGACCCCGCCGTCGGTCTTGCCGGATTCGACCGTGCCGTCGGCCGTGCCGTAGCGTCCCCCGTCCGTCGAATGGCCGGCCACTCCCGCGCCGTCCGCGGACGGAGGATCCGCCGACCGCCGTCGTCACGTGTCCGCGGAGACGCGCGCTGCACGCCACCGGAACCCGACCGTGTCGTGGACCGCACGACCGGACGTCTCGCGGCGCCCGTAACGTCCCGCGTGGCCGGTCGCCGGACCGCCGGGCGAGCGCCGTTCCCGGACGCCGCCGGCGACGCTCGCTGCACACCTGGTCGCTCCAGCCTCGGGGTGCGGCCCTCCGTCGACCGCCTGGTGACGCGGACGGGTGGCGCGCCCGCCGTCCGCGAGGGGTCGCTCCGCGCTCCGACCGTCGCGTCGCGCGGGCGGGCCGACCGGCCATCGCGGCTCCGCAGCACGACGCGTTCGACTTCCCGCGGCAGGCTCGCGCCGCGATCGATGAACCCGTTCGCATCGACCGCCGTTCTTCCGTCACGCGAGACCGCGCGCCGCAGGCTTGCCAGCGTCTGCGCGGGCCGCCGCTGCGCCGTGCGCCCGAGCAGCCGGGAGTCCGTCAGCAGCACGCCGCGCTCGACCGCCTTCCGTCCGCGACCGAAGTCCGAACCGCTCACCGAGTAGAAGTGCTGCCGCCGGTGTCCCAGCCGCCCGTGCGGCAGGAACGTCCAGTGCCGATACCGCCCAAAGCTCCCCCCGATGTGTCCGTAGACCCCGAAGTGGAAGCCCCAGCGGCTCCCGTAATAGTTCCTGTAGTGGCGCCAGTAGTATCCCGATGGAATCCAGCCCGCGTAGCTCGGTCCCCAGTACCAGTAGACGTGTGCCGCCGCGAAACGCTGGCCCGGGAACCAGATCCACCCCCAGTCGGGGTCGAGGTCCCAGTACCCATAGTGGTAGGGCACCCAGCCCCACGGTTCGTACGAGACCCAGAACATCCCGCTGGGCGTCTGTCGCCAGCGCCCGTGCCGGTACGGCGCCCAGCTCGTGGAAACCCGCGGACGCCACGCGACTCCCGCGTCCACGTTCACCCACGACCCGTGACCCCCGAGCGAAGACGCGGCGTGGTGGAGGTCCGGATCCACATGAGACGCGTACTCGCCGCCCGCATACTCCCCGGGTCCCCGGCCCCACGCCTCCAGCCGACCGAGGCTCGGGGCCGCCGCGAAGCGGAGCCGGTCACCCTGCGCCCCCTCGACGAAGAGACTCTCGCCCGGGCGAACCTCGGCGAGTTCCGACTGTGTCGTGACTTCGGCCACCCCTTCGCGCACGACGACTTCGCTGCGGCGCTCGTCGTCGACGACGATCAGAAAGGAACCCGCGCCCCGTGGCCGAATCGTGGCGTTCGGCGTGATGACGGAGGGCCATTCGGGGCCCGGCGGGTTCGCGGCCACCACGAGTTGCAGCGATCCGCGCACGAGTTCGAGGATGGAGGCGGGGTCGCCCGTGTCCGCCGAGTTGGCCAGCGCGCGGAAGAGAAGTTCCGCCCGATTCCCGATCCGAACGAGGGTTCCGTCGGCGAGCGAAATCTCGATTCGCGATTCATCGGACGCGAAGATCCGGTCCCCGACGAGGACGGGTTCGTTCACCGCGAGCTGGACGCGCTCCCGGGTGTCGCCCTGAATGAGCGTCGCGGACCCGTCCAACGCGCGCAGGTACCCGTAGCTGCCCTCGATCCCGCTCTGCGCGATGGCGGCGTCATAGTCGATCGGAGGCCCCGCCTCCTGAGCGGAGACCGGGGGCGCGACGAACGAGGCGCCCCACGCCATCCCGACCGCCCACACCCGCCGCCGGCCCCGCGACCGCCCGGGGGCTCCAGAGTTTCCTGCCGCCGTTGCGCACCGCATCTCAAGCTCCCGTGTTCTCCGGTCCCCGCCCCGGGCGGCCGGCTCGCCGCCGGAGCTGTCTTCAGAGGCTAGACGGTCCGCGGGGGAGGTCGGTCACTCGCGCGGCCGTTCGTGGAAGGAGCCCGCGCCAGCGCCGGGAGCTACGGCAGGTCGTCGATCCACTCGGCGATGAAGAGGTTCGTGTTGCCCTCGTGGGAGCCGTGCCGGTTCGATCCGAACACGAGAAAACGACCGTCCGGGCTGAACATGGGGAAGCTCTCGAACTCCTCGCTGAACGTGACCTGCTCGAGCCCCGTCCCGTCCAGGTTTACCAGGAAGAGATCGAAATTGCGGCTGCTCGGGTCGTTCAGGTTCGAGGCGAAGATCACCCTCTCGCCGCTCGGGTGGAAGAAGGGGGCGAAGTTCGCGGCCTCGTTGTTTGTGAGACGCACCCGGTTCGACCCGTCCGCGTCCATCACGTAGATGTCGAGCACGCCGGGCCGAACGAGACCCTCCGCCAGCAGCGCCTGGTAGTCCGCGAGTTCTTCCTCGCTCTCGGGGTATCTTGCCCGGTAGACGATCTTCGACCCGTCGGGAGAGAAGAAGGGACCGCCATCGTACCCCGGCTCGTTCGTGAGCTGCCGGACGTCGGAGCCATCGGGATTCATCGAGTAGATGTCCAGGTCTCCGTCGCGCGTGGAGGTGAACACGATCCGCGAGCCGTCCGGAGCGATGGTCGCCTCCGCGTCGTAGCCGGGGCTCGAGAAGATCGGCTGGACGCCGGAACCGTCAGGGTTGGCCGTGTAGATGTCGTAGTCGTACAGCGCCCACACGTACCCGCGGCGCATGTCCGGCGGCGGTGGACACTCGGCCGCCGCGTGATGCGTGGAACTGTAGACGATCCGCGAGTTGTCCGGGAAGAAGTACGCGCATGTGGTCCGGCCGAGTCCCGTCGAAACGAGCTGCGGATCGCCGCCCTCGACGCCGATGGTGAAGATCTGATCGCACTCGTATTCTCCCTCGTGCCGGCGCTGGAAGATCAGCCGCTGTCCGTCCGACGAGTAGTAGGCCTCGGCGTTCTCTCCCTCGAAGGTGAGTTGAGCCAGGCTGGCGAAGCGCCGCTCTTCCGGCAGCGGATCGCGGGTCAGGGCGCCGCTCTCCGCATCGTTTTGCCCGGTCGCGGTGCCGTTCCGGTCTCCGGTGTCGCCGGTGCAGGCTGCCGCAACCAAGGCGGCCGCAAGCGCCAACGCGACGGGAGTCGGCGCTGGTGCGGGATATGCTGAATTCAAGAGAACCTCGGTTGTCCCGGTTGGATGTCCGGCGACGCGCTGGCCGCCGCTGTACGCTTCAAGCCTCCGGTGGGGGCTGCGGGCCCACACTGTACGGTTCACGCGCTCGCGAGGCCAGTTCCCGGCGTGGCCCGTTTCACGGATTCCGACACGATACGTTCCAGGAGGTGAGAACGAGGGAGAATGCGAATGGAGAGGTGGAGCCGAGGCGGATGACCACAGCGGCGGAGCCGGAACGGCGGTTGACCGACTGGTCCGGACGTTACGGCCGGGAATTGCAGCGTCATGTGGCCGCGATGCTGGGAAACGCGGAAGAGGCGCGCGATATCGTGCAGGACCTGTGGGTGACGGCGCTTCGCAGGCGGCCGGAGGCGGGCGAGGCCGCGAATATCCGCGCGTGGCTGTACCGGGTCGCGACCCGCCGGGCGCTCGACCGCATCTCGATGCGCCGCCGACGCTCGGAGTTGCTCGCGGCCCACTCCGGGGAACTGGAATCCGGCTCTCTTCCGGCGGTCGACGCGGCGTTGAACCGGCTCTCCGAAGCCGCCGCGGCGCGGGTCCGGGAGGGCGTGGCCGGACTCCCGCCCGCACAGCGGAACGCCGTCTGGCTCCGCTGGATCGAAGAGTTGGACTATGCGACGGTCGCCCGCCGGCTGGGCTCCTCTCCCGACGCCGCGAGAGCCAATGTCTACCAGGGGATGAAGAAGCTGCGCCGCGATCTCGCCGACGTGTGGCGCGAGGAGGGGCCGATATGACTCGAGACTGCGCGATCTGTCAGGAGGAAGACCTGCTCGCCTGGATCCTGGGCGACCCGGATCCCGTCGCCGCTCAGGCGCTGACCGAGCACATGGCGGTGTGCTCCGCCTGTCGGGAGCGGGCGGCGGAATACCGGATCCTGCATCGTTCGGCGAAGGGCATCCGGGGCGGTCCGGTCGTCCGCTGGCGCCGCTTCGACTCGCCGTTCGGCGCCATGCGCATCGCCGCGAGCGGCGCGGGCCTGGTCGCGCTCTCGTGGCGGGACGAGAGCGACGATGCGTTCGTCGCCGGCCTCGAGCGCCGGTATCCGTCGACACCCGTGGTGTGCGATACCGACCGGCTCGCTTCCGCGGAAGAGCAACTGACCGAGTATTTCGGCCGCCGCCGCCCGCGCTTCGACCTGTTCGTCGACCTCGAGGCACTGGGCGACTTCCAGCGCGCCGTGCTGGGCGCCGCCTCCGGACTCGATTTCGGCGAGACGGTGACGTACACGGAGATCGCCCGGCGAATCGGCCGCCCGAAGGCCTCGCGCGCGGTGGGCAACGCGCTCGGGCGGAACCCGGTGCCGATCATCGTGCCGTGCCACCGGGTGGTCCGGACCGACCGGACGCTGGGCGGATACACGGGCGGACTCCGTTACAAACGCGCGCTCCTCGACATCGAGGGCCGGACCGATCTTCTCCGCTCCCATGGCCAGACGGGGATGCCGCTCGGCTGACCGGAACATCCAGTGGCCGCCGCGCGGTACGGCCCGGGCCTTTCTAGCCGGACTCCTCGACGAGCTGAATCAGGCGGCGCAGGCCGAGACCTTCGGGACCGCCCACGCGGACCCGGAGCGTCCGGCGTTCGCATCGGCCGAGAGCCTCGACATCCCCCAGCCCCTGGGCCCGGATCAGTCGGCGGAAGGTGAAGTCCGTCTCGGGGACGTGCACGTGCTCGCCGGCATCGTCGACGAGTTGCAGGAAGACGCCGTTGTCCGCCCCCCCCTTGTGCAGTTGTCCGGTCGAATGCAGGAAGCGCGGGCCATAGCCCAGCGTGGTCGTCGCCCCCGTGGCTCCGGCGAGGGCCGCGCGCAGCGTCCCGAGCAGCCCTTCCTCCTCCTCGCCACCCCCGAGGAACGCCTGTACGGCGATGTAGTCCGTCGGGGCGACCGCGGCCAGGAAACCCTCCAGCCGCTCGCGGATTCCGTCCACGTCCGGAGGCACGGGCGTACGGGGCGGGGCGTGTCCGAACCGCGGCAACTCCCAGACGAGGTCGATCTCATCGGCCTCCGGCGCGCCTTCGCCCGCCATCGCCCGGCGCGCGAGACGCTTTGCAAGCTGGACGTCCGGCTGGTTGAAGGGGTGGATGCCGAGGGCGGCTCCGGCCATCGCCACGCCCACCTCCCAGACGAAGAAGAGAGAGCCGAGTTCCTCGGGCTGTTCGAGTCGGATGCGCAGCGTAGGGTGACCGGCCGCCTCGAGCGCGTCGAGGAGGTCCGGCGTGTCGTCGGCGTCTCCCCACTGCTCCGCTTCGCGAGCCGCGTCCCCGCCGAGGAGGAGGCCGGCGAAGACCCGGTCCTCGCCGTATTCGTCCGGCGCTCGCGGGGGCTCGGCGACGACCGGGACGATGCTCCGACCGTCCTTGCCGGTGCTCTCGGCCAGGAGTTGCTCCGCCCAGTCCGGGAAGGCGTCCCAGTCGGAGGCCGCGACGAAGGTGACCTTGTCCCGCCCCGCGAGCGCGAGTTCCGCCAGAGCCGCCCCGAGGAGGAAACCCGGGTTGTGGTGGGCTTCGTCCTTGCAGGCGTCCGCGGCCTCGGCCGCCTCTGCGAGAAGGGCCGGGACATCGGCGCCCCCGAGCGCCGCCGGCACCAGACCGAAGGGGCTCAGCGCCGAGAAGCGGCCTCCCACCTCGGACGGCGCCTCGAACACGGCACGGAATCCTCGCTCGCGGGCGAGTTCGGCGACGGGAGATCCGGGGTCCGTGATCGCGATGAAGTGCGCCCCGGGGTCCTCCACGACTTCCGCGGTCCGCGACCAGAAATGGCGGAAGAGCGAGAGCGTCTCGATGGTCGTACCCGACTTGCTGGAGACCACGAAGATCGTGTTCGCGGGACGCAGCCACTCGAGGTCGCGGAGCGCTCCCGGGTGCGTGGTGTCCACGAGCGTGAGCGGCAGTCCCTCTCCCGCCATCGTGCGCGCGATGACCTCGGGCGCGAGGCTGGAGCCTCCCATGCCGAGCAGCACGAGATCGGTGAACCAGAAGGGCACGCCGGCGCGCAACGCCTCGAGCGGGCCGAGCGCGGCGGGAGACGTCTCCGGGAGGTCGAGCCATCCGAGCCGGTCGGCCAGTTCCGGCGTGTCCGGATCCGCGCTCCACAGCGTCGGATCCCGTCGCCAGAGCCGCGCCACGGCGTCCTCGGCGGCCCATTCCCCGAGCCGGCGCTCCACGCCCTCCAGGTGGGGGCCGGCGGAGAGTTCGATCTCGATCATCGTCTCAAGCGTCTCATGCGGTTCAGAAGAGCCCGGCCACGCTCCCGTCCTCGACGATCCGGATCCCCTCCGCGGCGGGCACGCGCGGGAGTCCCGGCATCGTCATGACGGTGCCGGCCCGGGCCACGACAAAGCCCGCCCCCGCCGAGGGGCGCACGTCCTGAACCGTGATGCGGAAGCCGGTCGGCCGTCCGAGACGCGCCGGATCGTCGCTCAGGCTGTTCGGCGTCTTCGCGAGGCAGACGGGGGTATTCCCGAGCCCCGCCGCCTCGAGTTGCCGGATGTCCTTCGTGGCGCGCGCCGTGTAGTCGACCCCGTCCGCGCCGTACACCTTGCGGGCGATGGCCTCGATCTTGTCCCGGATCGAAGCCTCCGCATCGTATTTGGGCTTGAAGGCGGCCCCTCCTTCGTCGAGCGCCGCCAGGACCGCGCGGGCCAGGTCCTCGCAACCGGCGCCGCCCTGCGCGTGGCCGTCGGAGCGGGCCCAGGGCACGCCCAGTTCCTCGCACGCCTCCGCCACGGCCTCGATCTCTTCGTCGGAGTCCGTGCCGAACACGTTGATCGCCACCACCGGCTCGATGCCGAAGCCCCGGATGTTTTCGACGTGCGCGCCGAGGTTCGCGAGTCCTCCTCGGACGGCGTCGGGATCCGGCGTCGAGAGCGCCGTGCGGTCGCCTCCGCCGTGCAGCTTGAGGGCGCGGATCGTGGCCACGAGCACGGTGGCCTCCGGGTTCAGGCCTCCGATGCGGCACTTGATGTCGAAGAACTTCTCGGCCCCGAGGTCCGAGCCGAACCCGGCCTCCGTGATCACGACGTCGCCGAAGGCCAACCCGGCCCGCGTCGCCATGAGCGAATTGCAGCCGTGGGCGATGTTCGCGAAGGGGCCCCCGTGCACGAAAGCCGGCGTCCCCTCGAGCGTCTGAACGAGGTTCGGCCCGATCGCCTCACGCAGGAGGAGGGTCATGGCCCCCGCCACCTTCAGTTCGCGCGCCCGCACCGGCTCCCCGCCGTAGTCGTAGCCCACGATGATGCTGCTCAGCCTCTCCTCGAGGTCCTCGAGGCTGGCGGCGAGGCAGAAGATGGCCATCACCTCGGAAGCGGCCGTGATCATGAAGCCGTCCTCGCGCGGCACCCCGTTGATCCGGCCCCCGAGCCCGACGACGATGTTCCGCAGTGCCCGGTCGTTCATGTCCACGGCGCGCCGCCAGGTGATCTGGCGCGGGTCGATCCCGAGGCCGTTCCCCTGCTGCAGGTGGTTGTCCAGCGCCGCCGAGAGGAGCGCGTGCGCCGAGGTGATCGCGTGCAGGTCCCCCGTGAAGTGCAGGTTGATGTCCGCCATCGGGATCACCTGCGAGTATCCTCCGCCGGCGGCGCCGCCCTTGACCCCGAACACCGGGCCGAGACTCGGCTCGCGAATGCAGAGCACCGAGTTCGCTCCCACGCGGCGCAGGCCATCGGCGAGGCCCACGGAGACGGTCGTCTTGCCCTCGCCCGCAGCCGTCGGAGTGATGCCCGTGACGAGGACGAGGCGGCCCGATCCGGGCTCGCGCCCGAAGATGGACTCCGGGCTGACCTTGGCCTTGTAGTGGCCATAGGGCACGAGTTCCTCGATGCCCAGCCCGATCTTCTCGCCGATCTCCCTTATGGGCCGGGGCGTCGCGGCCTCGGCGATCTGTACGTCCGTGAGCATGCGTATCATCCCGATGAGGTGGCCGAGCGCCGTCCCCCCGGGGGAATCCCGGGGGCGCGTACGACGTTTTCCGAGCGGAGACTCTACCGCGCGCGCCGCTCCGGGAAAACCGTACCGCGGATTGTGGCTGCCGCGAAGCCGTCAGCCCGCGGCCGCGCCGGGCGCCCGCGGCTCCCGCCTGCGGAGTGCGAGGCCGACCAGGAGAACGGCGACGGTCCCGACGACGTTGTACCACAGCCACGCGATCTCCGTGAACCGCGACACGGCGAGCACCGCGAGCATCGAAAAGATGAGCCCGTAGAAGGCGCCCGCGGCCGTCGCCCGCTTCACGAGAAAGGCGAGGAGGAAGACGCCCAGCAGCGCGCCGTAGAAGATCGAACCCACTTCATTGACCGCTTCCACGAGCGACCCCAGTTGGCCCGCGTAGAGGGCGAAGAGAACGGCGAAGCCGCCCCAGCCCAGCGTGGCGATCCGGGAGACGAGCAGATAGTGGGCGTCCGTCCCCTCCGGTTTCACGTGCCTCCGGTAGAAGTCGATCACGGTGGCGCTTGACAGGGCCGTGAGTTCGGAGTCCAGCGAGGACATCGCGGCTGCGAAGATGACGGCGATCAGCAGTCCGAGGATACCCGCGGGCACATAGGAAATGAGATAGGACGGGAAGACATAGTTCACATCGTTCGACGATGACCCGCGCACCTCGGCAACGAGCGACTTCGACGCCTCCCTCAACCGCTCAAGTTCGTCATCGTACTCGGCGATCCGGCCCTTCAGCACCGCGGGAGCTCCACCGAACCGGCGAGCCTCCAGCAGCGCAAGGGTGCTCTCGCGGCGCAATTCGTGCGCTCGTTCCTGCTCGGCCTCCAGCGCCGCGAAGTCGCCTGCGCGGGGACTCTCCCGGACCATGGCCGCCTCGGCCGAATTGAAGACGAGGGGCGGGCGCTCGAAGTGATAGAAAACGTAGAGGAGAACACCGATGGCGAGGATGAAGATCTGCATCGGGACTTTGACGAAGGCGTTGAAGATGAGGGAGAGGCGGCTCTGGCGGAGCGAACTCGCCGTGAGATAACGCTGGACCTGGCTCTGGTCGGTCCCGAAGTAGCCCAGAGCGAGAAAGAGACCTCCGATGAGTCCGGACCAGAGGGTATAGCGATTCGTCGGGTCCCAGGAGAGGTCGATGCTGCGCCACATCTCATGGATTCCACCGATATACGCCACGTCGCCGACGCCCACTCCCTCCGGCAGCGTCGCGAACAGCACCGCGATGGCGATCCCGATGCCGGCGAACATGACGATCATCTGCAGCACGTCCGTCCAGATGACGGCCGTGATGCCCCCCATGATCGTGTAGGCCACGGTGATCATTCCCATGACGAGAATCGTCACGCGCTCGTCCCAGCCCATGATGACGGAGAGCACGATGGCCGGGGCGTAGAGGACGATCCCCGCCGAGAGGCCGCGGGAGACGAGAAAGAGGAAACTCGTCAGCGACCGGGTTCTGGAGTCGAAGCGGCGTTCCAGATACTCGTAGGCGGTGAAAACCTTCGAGCGATAGAAGAAGGGGATGAACACGACGCAGAGGATGACCATGGCGATCGGCTGGCCCAGGTAGAACTGGACGAACTCCATGCCGTCGTCGAAGGCCTGTCCGGTGGTGCCGATATAGGTGATCGCGCTCGCCTGCGTCGCCATGACGGAAAGGCCGATGGCGCCCCAGCCCAGCCGGCGGTTGGCGAGAAAGAAGCCCTCGACGCCGCGGTTCCCGCGGCTCTGGCGCCAGGCGAAGGCGACGACGGCGCCGAAATAGACGGCGAAGACGAGCCAGTCGAGGCCGCTCACGGCACTCCGAAGTCGAGCAGGCGCGTGGCGAGATAGAGGAGGAAGATGAGTCCCACCGTATACACGATCACCGACACATAGAGCGCGCGCCAGCTACGGAAGGGCCCGATCCGGTCCTCCGTCTCGTCCCGGTGTTGCGTCACGGGGCGGTGATCTCGCGCCAGCGGCCGCCGTCGAGAGAGAGCAGGTTCGCCCACAGACGAAAGGCGCCGGGCACGCCCGCGCGCAGTTGCCGGAAGAAGGAGAGCGAGGTGTGGATGTAGAGTCCGCGACCCACCGGGGCTGCGAGCAGGCTGCCGCGGCGCGGCGGCTCCCCCGTATCGGCCATCTCCAGCGGCGCCCGGTATCGCTCGTCCCACTCATCGGGGAAGTAGAGGCCGCGCTCCTGAACCCAGCCTTCGAAATCGGCCGGGCCTAACCGGTTGGGCTCCGCCAGTACGGGCGCCTGCGGGTCGACGAGCGTGACGGGGGCGTCCTCCTCCGTGACGCGGGGCGCGGGGCGGCCGATGGCGATCGGGTACGGTGCGTAGGCCCCCTCGTTGAACTCGTAGCGGTTGTACTGGACGACGACCGTACCTCCGCGCTCCGCCCACGCGAGCAGTTCCGCGTTTGCCGCAATGAGGTCCTCGCGCACCTCGTAGGCCCGGATCCCGAGCACGATCGTGTCGAATCGGTCGAGCCTCTCCGCGTCCCAGTCTCCCGGTTCGATGAGTTCGACATCGAGTCCGAGCTGCCGAATGGCTTCGGGTCCGTCGTCACCGGAACCCATCACGTAGCCGATGCGCCTGTCCGCGACTCGCACGGGGAAACGGACGATCCGCACCGCCGCATCGTCCGCCATGAGGTGCGACTCGATGTGCGGATAGTCGATGATCGTCGCGCGCGTGGCGGGGACTGCGGCCCCGGCGATCCGGATCCACGGCCGTACGTAGAACTCCCCCTCCGCTTCTCCCGCCGGGGGCTCGACCGTGAAGCCGATCGTCCGAACCGCTCCCTCTCCCGCGAGTTCGAACGCCGTCGTCTCGGGCGTCGCGCGCCAACCGGGCGGCAGGTCGAGCCCGATCTCTCCGTCCGTCGCGTCTCGGGCGAAACTCGAAATGCGGAAGGCGATGACACGCCCATCAGAGCGGCCGGCCGGCCAGATCATCGCAGGCGCCGCCGCCGCGACGGATATGCGCGGCGCCACGTGCAGGGGTCGCCAGCTCTCTCCCGTCGCGCCATCGACGGCCCGATAGCGCACTGGATCCCCGACCTCGATGTCGAGCCGCGCGCCCGCCGCCGACACCACCGCGGCCACGCGTCCGTGAAGGGCGGGAGGACGGAACGGGAGCGCGCGAAGCTCGGGCGCATCGGGCCATTGGTACACATCGCCGTCGCGAGGGAGTTCCAGGAACCAGGGGGAGGTAGGCGGCGCGTCCACGGGCACTGTGACGGCATAACGCCACAGCGCGAGTTCGCCCGGCGCGATGTGCGCCCGGGCCGACGGGTGGAAGACCGTGTCCTCCTGACGGAAAAAGCGGGCGAACGACCCCGGATCGTCGGGCTCCATCTCGACGTCCGGCCCGATGCCCTCCACCGCCCACCCCGGAGGGGTCTCAATGGTCGGCGGATCGAGTTCGAGCGTGGCGGCGGCGCCGCTCCAGACGCGCGCCTCGACGAGTACGGTCTGTCCGGGCACCAGGACATCGTCCCGCGCCCGCAGTTCGACGCGCACTCCGGCCACCGCGAGGATGGCCCGCGCGAGCAGGCGCGCGCGACGGTCGAGTTCGCGTCGCAGTTCGCTCTCCGGCCCGATGAGTGCGGCGGCGCGGAGCCGCTCCAATGACCGCGACGCCTCGCCGAGGAAGGGCAGGGCGGTCTCCGGCCTCGTCGCGTTCAGCGCGCCGCCGGCGCGCCCGATGGCTTCGCGGTAGGCGCGAACGTCCTCCCGTGCGGTCTCTCCGAGGTCGGTGGCCAGACTTGCCAGGGTCGTGTCGATCCCCGCAAACAGCGGTTCCGTCGAAGAGCCGCCCACTCGCGAGGACACGAGCGAAAGGCGCGTGACGCGCGGGCCGGGCGGCAGCGCGGTGCCGAAGTCCTGCGAGCGGTGCTGGCTGCGGCTGTCCATCGCGACTTGGTGGTGCGTGAGGCCGAGCAGAGGGTCGAGGGCGCCCGTCTCGATGTCGATCGCGGTGGCGCCCGGCTCGAAGAGAGGGCGGCGGTACAGTTTCGGCGGCGCCCAGGGTTCCGTCCCCGCCGCCACCTGCTCCGGAAAGCGGGTCGGGTCGCCCGCGGCGTCGAAGGCCTCGTGCGTGAGAAGGCCGGATACCTGGTGGTGTCCGTGGCCGTCCCCGTCCGTTCCGCTCCACATCGTGATGAGCACGTGGGGACGGAAGCGCCGGATGGTCCACACCAGGTCGGACAGGACGCGCTCGCGCGGCCACTTCGCGAAGGTTTCCTCCGCCGTCTTCGAGTAGCCGAAGTCGAAGGCGCGGCCGAAAAACTGCTGCGCGCCGTCGATCGTACGAGCGGCCAGCAGTTCGCCCGAGCGGATGATGCCGAGTCCCTCTCCGAGTTCCGTGCCGATGAGGTTCTGGCCTCCCTCGCCTCGCGTGAACGAGAAATAGGCCGCTTCCGCCCCCCGTCCGCGCGCGAGCGTGGTCAGCAGAGCGGTATCTTCGTCATCCGGGTGCGCCGCCACGACGAGCACCCTCTTCACTCCATCGAGCTGCCGGAGGATGAGTCCCGCCTCGATCGCGCCGGGAAGGCGCGACCCCTGTGCGTGTACGAGCGCCGGGAGCAGGCTCCACGCCGCGATGGCGATCAGGGTGGACGTCAATCGAGGTTGCATGGGCGGGAAGCTACGTCCGCGCGGGGGCCCCAGAAAGCGAGACGTGCGCAACGCGTGGCTCGGTCGCGCACACATGCTCCCCGCCTCCCTTCGGGACAGGGTCCTACATCTATTACCTGCCCTACAGTTGACTCGCGGCGCATGGAGTTGGATAATGGTTCATTCCACATCGCAAGAACGCGCCCTCGGCATCTATCGTCGAGCGCACAGGCCCGCACGAGGAGGCACAATGAACGAGCACGTGATGAAATTCATAGAGAAGGAATTGGCGAGGGATCCCGGGGTCTCGAACGCGACGCTCTTTGAGGGGGCGAAACTCATAGACAAGGCCATCGGGAAGCTGAATCCGAGGCAGTTCCACGCGAAGTATCCGCTGCAGGTCAAGCGGCGTCTGGGCGGCGCAGGCTCCGGGCGGGCGGCTCCGGCGCGCGCAAGGGCGAAGGCGGCGCGGCGGCCGCGCGTCTCGACGGGGGATGCGGGCGCCGCGGTCCTGGCATATGTGACGCGCGTGCTCAAGAGGAATCCCGAGGTCAAGAACGCGGAGTTGTTCAAGGGCGCCTGTGAGATCGACGCTTCAGTCGCCGAGCTGTCGGCTCGGCAGTTCCACGCAAAATACCCGCTTCAGGTGAAGCGGCGCATGGCCACGGCCGCCGCGCCGGCCCCCGTCGCGCCGGCTCCGGCTCCGGCTCCGGCTCCCGCCGCTCCGGCTGTGGCGGAGCCCGCGCCGCCGACTGCCACGGCCCCCGCGGCCGAAGTCCCATCGATGGGAGATGGGGACGCGGCCGCCGTCCGCGGACTGCTCTTCAATCTGGCGAGAGAACTGGCCAACGCCGGGACGCAGGCCGAGACGATCGAAGTCATGGTGCGGCTGGACGGTTACGTGGACGACATCATGCAGGCGGCTCGAAACTGAGTCGCACCGGCCGGCCGGCTCCCGGCTGGCGGTCCGCTTCGCCGCAGTTTCCGAGAGCCCGGCGTACATGCGTCGGGCTCTCGTCGTTTCTGGCCGCGGTGCTCGGCGTCGCCCTCGCCGGGCCGGCGGCGGCGCAACTGAAGCGGGACGCGCTCGTTCAGCCCGTGGGTGTGGGAGACGGCGAAGCCATCATGGGTGTCGGCTTCACTCGCACGACGAACGGCGCCTTCCCGCTGGCCGGACTCAGAGGAGATCTGAACGCCTTCCCGGTGCTCCACGCCGCCTGGGCGATCGGGCCGCACGCGGTGCTCGAACTGAAGGGGGCGGCACGGAAGGTTCTCGAGATCGAGGGGCGAGATCCGGTTGCCGCCGTCGAGCTTGATCCCTCCGTTCGAGACGGCACGACGCGCGACGTGGGCGATTTCGAACTCGCCATCTCCCTCGCGCCTCTCGGAGGGCCCAGGGGCTTCTCGGCCGGGGGGCACGTGGGAGTCAAGCTGCCGAACTCCGACGAAACGAGGGGAATCGGCACGAACACGACGGACGTCACGATCGCGGCCCTGTTTTCCTGGGCCTCCGCTCGCTGGCGCGCGACCGGCTGGTTCGGCGTCGGCATCCTGGCGGTGCCGGCCGAGCCCTTCGAGCAGAACGATGCGTTCGCCTACGCGTTCGAAGCTTCATGGGACGTGGCCCCGCCCTGGCGGCTATCCGTCGGGACCCAAGGGCGGTCCAGTACAAGGAGGGTGTCGCCGCCCGGGACCGGCGACCTCGGCGAACTCCGGGCCACGGTGGAGTGGAGACGGGGACCGGTGGCCATCGACGGGGCGGTCGGGCACGGGACCACCGAAATGAGCGGAGATTGGAATATGCGCGCGGGCGTCGCCTGGACGCTTGCCGGGAATCCGTAGGCGGCTCATCGTCCGGCGACCGGATCCGGAATACACGACTCAGGGAGGAACGTCATGAGCGACGCGAAGCCCCGGCATTTCCGCTGGGAGGAGTTGCCGTGGGAGCGCGTAACCGAGCAGTTGGGCCGGCGCATGGTGACGGGAGACCGGGCCATGATCGCCCAGGTCCTGCTCGAGGAGGGCGCGGTCGTTCCCACACACTCGCACGAGAATGAGCAGTTCACATACATCCTCGAGGGCGCGCTGCACTTCTGGCTCGGCGAAGACGGGAGCGAGGAGGTCGTCGTGCGCGCGGGCGAGATCCTTCACATTCCTTCTCACGTCCCCCACAAGGCCATAGCGCTCGAGAAGACGCTGGATCTCGACATCTTCTGTCCTCCCCGCACGGACTGGCTCGATGGGACGGACTCCTACTTCCACGACACGGACGCCTGATGGATCTGGGGATCGCGGGCCGTGTCGCCCTGGTCGCCGCCTCCTCGAAGGGCCTCGGCCGGGCCGTGGCGGAGGAACTGGCGGCGGAAGGGACTCACCTGGCGATGTGCGCGCGCGGGCAGGCGGCGCTCGCGGAAGCCGTGGCCTCCGCGGATGCGCGCGGGCCGGGCGACGTCTTCGGTATCGCGGCCGATCTGTCGGATCCGGCGGATGTGGCCGGTCTGGTCGAAGCGGCGATGAGCCGTTTCGGACGCGTGGATATCCTCGTGAACAACGCGGGCGGGCCGCCGGCCGGGAAGTTCGAGGACCACGACCGGGGGGCGTGGAAGGCGGCCGTGCGCCTCAACCTCGAGAGCGCCCTCGACCTGACGCGCGCGGTGCTGCCCGGCATGAGGGAGCGCGGGTGGGGACGGATCCTGAACATCACCTCGGTCGCGGTGAAGGAACCGGTGGATGGCCTGATCCTCTCCAACAGCGTGCGCGCCGCCGTGACCGGCTTCGCAAAAACCCTCTCGAACGAGGTCGCGTCGTTCGGCATCACCGTGAACAACGTGCTTCCGGGCTTCACGCGCACCGCGAGGCTGGAGGAACTGGCCGCCGTGCACGCCGAAGCCGGTGGGATCTCGATGGAGGAGGTGGAGGCGGGATGGAACGCCGCGATTCCCGCGAGCCGGCTCGGTGAGCCGCGCGAGTTCGCCGCGGTCGTGGCATTCCTCGCCTCCGAGCGCGCCAGCTACGTGACGGGCGTGTCCATCGCCGTCGACGGGGGCCGCACCAGGGCCCTGCAGTGATCTTCGCGGCCCGGCGCTCGGCCGGGAGGCGGGGTGCCAGCCCGGCCGCCGCTGCGCTGGGCGCCGTCGGGGTGCTGGGCGGGGGACTCTGGCTGTGGGTGGGCGCGGCGCCCCCGGGGATGCCGCCCGGACAGGAGGCGCGTGCGTGCACGCCCGCCGCCGCGCAGGGGGCCGCGGCGAACCCCGACCTGTACTGCATGGCCCTGTTCCCGACGCCCCGCGTGCCCGGCGCGGCCGGCACGGTCGAACTGCGCCGCCCGCCGGGACCGTTCTCCATGGGAGTGACGCCGGACGGACGTCTCCTGTACGACGCGGTGATCTCGACGGACCTTCCGCCGCCCTCCACGCTCGGGCCGTACGACCGTTACGTCGCCTGGGCCTCGACACAGGTGCTGTCGCCCATCGAACGGCTCGGGGAGGTCCCGGCCCGCGGACGCGTCGACGTGGGGCAGGTCGGGTTCAACAAGTTCCTCATCCTGATTACGGCGGAATCCGGCGCGGCGCCCGGAGCCGAACCTGGAGCGGAACCTGGGGCGGACGCGGAGCCGGCGGGACCGTACGTGCTGCGGGCCCAGTCGCCTTCCAGTCGCATGCAGCCCGCCGACTTCCTCGAGTTTGCGCTCGGCGCTTCCCGGATGGATCCCGGCGAGATGGCGATGGACGACGCGTGGAGCGGGGTGCCGATGCCCGACGGGGTCATGATGCTTCCGGCGCTCATGGAGCTTCGGCCGGACGTACAGCCCTGGCTGCCGGGCGACGGCTGGGAGGGCGAAATCGTCGACGCCCGCCCCCGCGAATTGATCGAACTGGCCGATGGCGACTCGCTCGCGCTGGACGCGATCTACGTGCGCCGCCGCATCGGGAGCCGCGAACTCCTCGGCTACGGCTTCAACGGACAGATCCCGGGGCCCCTCCTCTGGGTTCCCGAGGACGCGACCGTCACGATCGATTTCACGAACCGCATCGACTGGCCGACCGCGATCCACTGGCACGGCCTCCGTCTCGACAACCGCTTCGACGGCGTCCCCGGCCTGACGCAGGATCCCGTCGCCCCCGGCGAGAGCTTCCGTTACACGGTGCATTTCCCCGACCCCGGCCTCTACTGGTACCACCCCCACCACCGCGAGGACGTCCAGCAGGATCTGGGACTGGCGGGCAACCTCATGGTCCGCTCCGGAGACCCCGGCTACTACGGTCCGGTCCACCGCGAGGAGGTCGTCATGCTCGACGACCTGCTCGTGGGCGAGCACGGGATCGTCCCCTTCGGACTGGAGCGCGCCACGCATGCGTTGATGGGCCGGTTCGGCAACACCATGCTCGTGAACGGGGAGCCCGACTACGCGCTGAACGTGGAGCGCGGGTCCGTCGTCCGTTTCTACTTCACCAACGCGTCGAACACGCGGACGTTCAACCTCTCCTTCGGCGGAGCGCCGATGAAGCTCGTGGGCGCCGACGTGGGCAACTTCGAGCGGGAGGCGTGGGTCGAGAGCGTGATCATCGCGCCGGCGGAGCGCTACATCGTGCATGTCGCCTTCCCCGAGAGCGGGAGCTACGCCCTTCTGAACCGTGTCCAGGGGATCGATCACATCGGCGGCAGCTTCTTCCCCGAACAGGACACGCTGGGCGTCGTTCGGGTCGGCGCCGGGGACGCGACGCCGGATTTGAACGAGACCTTCGAGACGCTGCGTCGGAACGGGCGCGCGAGCGAGGAGATCGCACCCTACCGCCTGCTGTTCGACCGCCCGGTCGACCTCACGCTGGAACTCGACATGACGACGCGTGGCCTCCCGCTCGTCGTCGAGCGTCTCATGCAGGTGGATTCGTCGTACTTCCACCCGATCGAGTGGTCGGGAACGATGCCGATGATGAACCTGATGTCGACGCCGGAGAACGTGTCGTGGACGCTGCGCGAACCCTCGACGGGACTCGAGAACGAGGCGGTCCGGTGGACGTTTCGGGTGGGCGACGTGGTCAAACTGAGGCTCCGGAGCCGCCGCGAGACGCTGCACCAGATGCAGCATCCGATCCATATCCACGGCCAGCGCTTTCTCGTCCTCGCCACGAACGGCGTCGCGCACGACAACTTTGCCTGGAAGGACACGGCCGTTGTCCCGGTCGGCGGTTCGCTCGACATCCTGCTCGAACTCTCGAACCCCGGCCGCTGGATGCTCCACTGCCACATCGCCGAACACCTGGAGGCGGGCATGAGGATGGTGTTCACGGTGGAGCCGTGACGCGGTAGGTTTTTCGGGCCCCCGAACGGCTCAACTCACTGGAGTGTCCCATGAGAAAGCTCATCGCGGCCCCCGTCGCGCTCGCGGCCCTGCTCGCCCCGGTCGCCCCGGCCCACCTGTCCGCGCAGTCGGCGGCGGAACTCAGCGCCGAGACCTCGGAGTTCGTGTCCATCGCCGGCCCGACCGTCGCTCTCACCGGCGTCAAGGTCATCGACGGGACCGGCGCCGGCGCCCGGACGAACCAGACCGTCGTGATCGAAGGGAACCGGATCGCCGCGGCCGGTCCGGCGGGCACGGTCGAGATTCCGTCCGGCGCCGAGGTCCGTGAACTGCCGGGACACACCGTGATCCCGGGGATGATCGGACTCCACAACCACATGTTCTTCATGGGCGCCGGGGGCCGGATGTCCCAGGGCAACATCTCCTCCCCGCGCCTCTACCTCGCGGCGGGGGTCACGACGATCCGCACGACGGGCAGCGTCTCGCCCTACGCCGATCTCAACGTCAAGTCGAACATCGAGCGCGGACTGGCGCCGGGACCCCGCATGCACGTGACGGCGCCGTACGTGACCGGACCCAACCCGGCCCTCGGGGACATGGCTCAGGTGAACTCGCCCGAGGAGGCGCGCCGCTTCGTTCGCTACTGGGCCGGGGAGGGCGCGTCCTGGATCAAGGCCTACACGACGATCCGCCGCGCGGAACTCGCCGCCGTCGTCGAGGAGGCGCACGCGCACGGCCTCCGGGTCACGGGGCACATCTGCTCGATCACCTTCCAGGAGGCCGTCGACCTGGGGATGGACAACATCGAGCACGGATTCGGGACCGCGACGGACTTCGATCCGCGCAAGCGGCCCGACGAGTGTCCGCCCAATTCCATGATCAGGGTCGGGGAACAGGGCGATCCGACGGGGGAGACGGCCCGGGCGCTGATCCTCTCCATGGTCGAGAACGACGTGGGGATGACGTCGACGATGGCCGTGATCGAGCCCATGACGAAGGGGCGGGCCGTCCTCGACGAGCGAACGCTCGAGGCGATGGCTCCAGAGGTGCGGGAGGACTACCTCGAGATGGTGGACAGGATCGAGGCGGATCCCGGCTGGTCCATGACGGAGACGCACCTCCAGAAGCACATGGCGTTCGAGCGCGGCTTCGTCGAGGCCGGGGGCGTGCTGGCGGCCGGCGTGGACCCGACCGGGATCGGGGGGGCGATCGCCGGCTTCGGGGACCAGCGGAACTACGAGCTTCTCATCGAGGCGGGGTTCGACGCCTCGACGGTGGTCCGGATCGTGAGCGCGAACGGCGCCCGCATCATGGGCGTGGACGACGAGGTCGGGACGATCGAGCCCGGGAAGCTCGCGGATCTGGTCGTGCTCGAGGGCGATCTCGAGTCGGACTCCGCGATCATCAGGAATGTGACGGTCGTGTTCAAGGACGGCGTCGGTTACGACTCGGAGAAGCTCATCGACTCCGTGAAGGGGATGGTCGGGATTCGGTAACGGGGGACCCCGCCGAGAATGGACCCGGGCAGGGACCCGTCGAGAGAGGTCGAGAGAGGAATGAAGATGGCCAGCCAGTATCATCGCGCCGGAAGCAGGGTCTCCGCGGCTCGCGCCGCGCCCGCGGTGCTCGCCACCCTCGCGGTCGTGGCGGCCGGGTTCGCCGATGCGCTGGCCGCGCAGAGCTATGATCGGCTGTCCGAGGAAACCCGCGCCTACGTCGCCGTGCGGGGGCCGGCCGTGGCGCTCGAACACGTCCGCGTGATCGACGGCACCGGCGGCCCGGCGCTCGAGGATCAGACGGTGCTGCTCCGCGACGGGCGGATCGCCGCCGTGGGCCCCGCCTCGTCCGTCTCGGTACCGGAGGACGCGGATCGTCACGACCTGGGCGGCCACACGGTGATCCCCGGGATGGTCGGCATGCACGACCATCTGTTTTACACCTCCGTCGGGGGACGGCGCGTGCAGCTCGGCTACAGCGCGCCGCGGCTCTACCTCGGCTCCGGCGTCACGACGATCCGCACGACGGGGAGCTTCACGCCCTACGCGGATGTCCACCTGAAGGACGCGGTCGACCGCGGCGACTCACCGGGCCCCCGCATCCACATCACGGCACCGTACATCACCGGCTCGACGGGCTCGCCCCACCAGGCCCGCATGACCTCCCCCGAACAGGCACGGCGCTTCGTCGAATACTGGGCGGAGGAGGGGGCCACGTGGGTGAAGGCGTACACATCGATCGGGAGCGCCGAACTCGGAGCGGCGATCGAGGAGGCGCACCGTCTGGGCCTCCGCGTCACCGGACACCTGTGTTCGGTGAGCTTCCAGGAGGCCGTCGCGCTCGGAATCGACAACCTCGAGCACGGGATGCTCACGGCGTCCGATTTCGTGCCGGAGAAGGAGCCCGACCGCTGTCCCGGCAACATCATGCAGCGGGCCGGGGGCTCGGATCCCACGGGACCCATCGCGCGGGAGACGATCGAGGCGATGGTGGAGGCCGGGGTGGGGCTCACCGCCACGCTCGCGGTCTACGAGGCTTTCTTCCCCGACCGCGACGTCGTGGATGAGCGCACGCTCGAGCTGATGGCTCCGGACCTTCGGGAAGCGTACCTCGATGAGCGCGGGCGCATTCAGGAGATCGGGCCGGATCCTGAGAATTTCCGGAACGAACTGCGTTTCGAGAAAGCGTTCGTGGACGCGGGCGGGCTGCTCGCCGCGGGCGTCGACCCGACCGGCAACGGGGGAGCTCTGCCGGGTTTCGGGAACCAGCGGAACTTCGAGCTTCTGCTGGAGGCCGGACTCTCGGCGGTGCAGGCCGTGCAGGTGGTGAGCGCCAACGGCGCGAGGATCCTCGGCATGGACGACGAACTCGGCACCGTGGAGGCCGGGAAGGTGGCCGACCTCATCGTCCTGAACGGCGATCCCGCGAGCGATCCGGGAGCGATTCGCGCGGTTCGCTGGGTGTTCAAGGACGGCGTCGGATACGATTCCCGCGCGCTGATTCAGGCGACACGGGGCCTCGTCGGGATCCGATGACGGAGGGCGGTGCGTATCGTCCGGTGCCGCTGGCGACGTTCACGCGGCGCGAGGAGGAGGAAATGGTCCGTTGTGCGCGGGCCTTCCGCGATGAGATGCGACGTCGCCGGACGGTCCGCGAGTACTCCGGCGACCCTGTCCCCGCGGAGGTCATCGATGCCTGCATCGAGGCAGCGGGAACGGCCCCCAACGGCGCGAACCGGCAACCGTGGCACTTCGTCGTCGTGCGCGACCCCGAGGTGAAGCGCCGGATCCGGGCGGAGGCGGAGAAGGAAGAGCGGGATTTCTACGCACATCGTGCGCCGGCCGCGTGGCTGGAGGCGCTCGCCCACCTCGGAACGGACGAACGCAAGCCGTTCCTGGAGACGGCGCCCGCCCTCATCGCGATCTTCGCGGAGAGTTACGAAATGCGCGGCGAGGAGAAGCTCAAGAACTACTACGTGACGGAATCCGTCGGCATCGCCACGGGAATTCTCATCACGGCGCTGCACCACGCGGGGCTCGCCACCCTCACCCACACGCCGAGCCCCATGGGCTTTCTGAACAGGGTGCTCGACCGTCCCCCGAACGAGCGCCCCTTCCTGCTGCTCGTCGTGGGCTACCCCGCGGAGGACGCGCTCGTCCCCCAAATCACCAAGAAGCCGCTGGACCGCATCGCCTCCCGCCGTTAGCCGGCGCCGGGGGACGGGCCCCGGGCGTCGAGGAACCGTTGGGCGCGCCGCCGGGCCGCGTGAAGCGGCGATGCATCGGCGGTGGCTGCCTCCTCGAACATCTCTCGCAGTGACGACCCGATCTCGTCGACGCGGGCCCGAAGCCGGCCCTCGTCCCGCTCGCCCTGATGGATGGTGGCGAAGGCCACCGCCCCGCCCGCGTTGATCACGTAGTCGGGGGCGTAGAGGATCCCGCGCTCGTGCAGCCCTTCCGCGTCGGCTTCCGAGAGGAGCTGGTTGTTCGCGGAACCGGCGACGATCCGGCAGCGCAGACGCGGGATCGTGTCGGGGTTCAGTGTCGCCCCCACCGCGCACGGAGCGTACACGTCGACGTCCAGGTCCCACATGTCATCGAGGGGGACGACCTTGCCCCCGAATCGTGCCTGGGCGCGCCGCGCGGCGGCTTCACGGAGGTCCGTCAGGTAGAGCGCGGCCCCGGCGCCGGCCAGCAGCCCGGCGAGCGGGAGACCAGCGCCGCCAAGCCCCTGGATGAGCACGGAACGGGCGTTGAGGTTCGCCTCGCCGAACCGGTGTTCGAGCGCGGTCCGCATCCCGGCGAGCACACCGCGCGCCGTATACGGCCCAGGATCGCCCGGCTCTCCGTCGATGAGGCCGACGGCGTATCCGGAGATGGCTCCGATCCGGGCCATGTCGTCCGGCGTCGTGCCGAGATCCACGCCGGTCTGAAAGGCGCCGCGGAGCGACACGAGCCGCGCCGCGTAGCGGTCGATCAGGCCTGCGCGGGCTTCGTCGCCCAGGTCGTCCGGGACGGCAATGACTGCCTTCCCCCCGCCGAACCGAATGCCGGCGCTCGCCCATTTGCAGGTCATGCCCTCGGCAAGGCGCATGGCGTCGACCAGGCCCTCGACCGGCGCCGGATAGGCGGCCATGCGGGTCCCTCCGGCGGCTGGACCCAGCCGCGTATCGTGCAGGGCGACGAATATCCAGGCCCCCGTGGCGGAGTCGAACGCGGTGACGACGGACTCGCCGTCCCACGCCTCCATGACGTCGAGATAGCTGCGGGTCATGCATTCTCCGGGTTCGATTCGTACACCAGCGGGTGCACCGGCGGGTGCGCGAGCGCGGTCAGACTATCGCGCGCCGCCCGCCCGGGCGACATTGGAACATGTGGGACGCGATCGCGTATCGGTGCTCGGGAGGAAAGACGGCGACGACCGACCGGGAGATGATGGGATGACGACACTGTTCTTCGGAGATATGCTGCCCCCGTCGCCTGCAGCCGAGAGTCGCCGCGAACACGTCCTCGTCGGTACCGCAACTCCCCTCAAGCTCGATGTCCGGCCGATCGAGCACCACCTGACGCCCCGAGGCAGTATCTGCATAGGGACCTTTCACGAGGACAAGCCGATCGGGCGCTGCGCCATCCCCGGCGACAGCGTGAAGGACTTCCTCGAGATGGATCTCTTCGACAGGCCGGTCGCGCTCGCGCTGAACGTCCGCAGGGGCGGACCGGGCGTGGAAGGCAGCATCCTCGCGCTTGTACCGATGGACCGGGCGTCGCCGGGGGGGTCGGAGCGGGATGAGCCGTGGAGGGCCAGCGTCCCCGGGGCAGCGTACGACGACGCGATCAAGGCGGGCGGCGGCGACTCCGGGTCCACTCAGCTGGTCGGGATCTTCCTCGGCGAGGTCGTGCGGTTCGAGGGCGACCGGCGCGAGCCGGCGTCGATGCTCCGCGAAGCCGCCGACATGCTGGCGTGCGTCATCCGCGGGCAGGTGGACAGCGTCGGCGGCCGTGTGATCGAAGACCTGACGGCGCGCCCCGAGGGCTGAACGAATGACCGGCGGCCGGCCGCGCTGCGGCTGGGCGGGCTCCGAAGCGGAGATGGTCGCCTATCACGACACGGAGTGGGGCGTACCGGTCTTCGATGATCGGCGCCACTTCGAATTCCTCGTCCTCGATGGGTTCCAGGCCGGTCTCTCATGGGCGGTGATCCTGCGCAAGCGGGAAGCGTTTCGCGCCGCGTTCAGCGATTTCGATCCAGTTGCCGTGTCGTCATTTGTGGAAGATGACATAAGGCGGCTTCAAGCCGATGCCTCGATCGTTCGAAACCGCCTGAAGATCGAGGCCACGATTGCGAATGCGGCTCGCCTGCTCGACGTCCAGAAGGAATTCGGCACCTTCGACGCCTTCATCTGGTCGTTCACCGGGGGGCGTACGATCCGGAACCGCTGGTCGTCGATGGCCGAAGTTCCCGCGCACACGCGAGAGTCGGAGCGCATGTCGAAGGAGTTGCGCCGACGGGGTTTTCGCTTCGTGGGACCGACGATCTGCTACGCGTACATGCAGGCGGCCGGGATGGTCAACGACCACGCGACATCGTGCTTCCGGCACGCGGAAGTCAGGACAGTGGCTCGCCGCTGAAGCAGACCGCCGTTCCCGGGCGACACCGGCAGGAAGTCCGCCGAGGCAGGGGCGGGGAGTCGATGCCGAGCGCCGCCAGCGCCAGGTCGGCAAGCACGCCGGCGAACGCTTCATCGTCGTGCGGCACGGCGACGCGGCGAAACTCGAGGCCGAGTGCGGCGGCGTGCCCGGCGAGATCCACGTCCAGTTCCATCAACGTCTCGGACTGCTCGTGCATGAAGCTGACGGGGTCGACGAGGACCCTTGCGACGCCCGGGAGGTCCTCCAGCGCCGTCTCGATGTCCGGCGGGGTCCATTCGATCCCTCGGTTCGTGTGGTTCTGGTAGCCGAGGGTCCACGTGTCCACGCCCAGGGCGTGCGACTGCGTCGCGCACCACTCCTCGACGTATTCGACGTAGCGGCTGCCTTCCGAGATGTACCGCAGCGGGGTGCCATGGGCGCTGAACACGACGCGGACGCCCGGGTCGGTCAGGCTCCAGCCCGCTTCCGCGGCGGCGCGGCGGATCGCGTCGGCTCGAAGTCGGGCGTAGCCGGGATGGCGATGCCATCCGGTCACGCCGCGCACCTCGGGGCGCCATCCGATTCGATCGAGCGCGGCCTCCACCTCGGCCAGCGCCGCGACGGTGGTCGAAGGGCCGCAGAGCGGATACACGGGCAGAGGGACAAGCGCCGGGGCGCGAGTCGCGCGCAGGCGCCGCAGCGCCTCTTCGATCGACGGTTCGGTGAACTGCATCCCCACGGTCACGCGCATCGGGTGGCCTCGGGCCTTCAGCGCCCGGTCGAGCGCCTTGGCCTGCGCCTTCGCCTGCGCGTCGAGCGGTGAGCCGCCGATCCGTTCGTAGACCTCGAGCAGGCCGGGTGTCCGCCGCCGCGCGAGTTCGCGGCTTCGCGCACGGGCCGCCGCCCGGTCCGCGTGCGGCTCGAGCCGCGCGTTGGCGAGGAAGATCCGTTCCAGGAAGCGGGTGACGGCGCTCGGGTCCGCTCCCTGCGGCTCACCGAAGTTCAGGAGGAGGACGGCGGGTGGGGGGGTGGAGTTCGGCATCGCTCGAACCTATCGGGGCGGTCCCCGGCTTGCCCGTGCCGGAAGGGTTCGGAACGTTGCCGCCTCGTGGCGGGAGCCCGGAAGGGGGGAGGCATGCGGGTCGGAATCATCGGCGGAGGGATCACCGGGCTGGCGCTCACGCACGCGCTGGCGCGGCGCGGCGTCGACTCGATCCTGTTCGAGGCGTCCGATGACGTCGGAGGAGTGATCCGCACCTCGGTTCACGACGGCCGGATCGTCGAACTCGGCCCGCAGCGCACTCGACTTGCGCCCACCGTGCGCCGGCTCGTCGACGAACTGGAGCTTCACGAGGAGGTTCTGGAGGCGCGGCCCGGGGCGCGTCTGTTCATCTGGGCCCGCGGCCGCCTGCGAACCGTGCCGCACCGGCCGCGCGGGCTCCTGACGGGCGACCTGCTTTCGCCGGCGGGGCGTACCCGCGCCGCCCTCGAGCCCTTCACCCGGGGACTTCGGCCGCGGGAGTCCGTGGCCCGCTACTTCCGCCGCAAGGCCGGACGCGAGGCGTACGAGCGACTCTTCGGTCCCCTCGTTTCGGCGACCTTCGGATCGGATCCGGAGACGATGCCGGCCGCGCGCGTCCTTCCGATGCTGCTCGAGCCGCTGGGCGTGAAGCGCAGCCTGCTCGCGGCCGCTCGGCGCCGGGGGCCCGCCGCCGCGCCGCCCGCGTTCACCTTTCGGGCGGGGATGGCCACGCTGCCGCACGCCATCGCGAGGCGACACGCGAGCCGGATTCGGATCGCGGCGCCGGTCACGGAGCTTCGACGCTCCGGCGGTCGGTTCGAGATCGCCCACGGGGGCCGGCGCCCGGATTCCCACACCGTGGACCAGGTGGCGATCACGACGCCGGCACCGGCCGCCGCCGTCCTTCTGAGGGGCGTTGCGCCCGGGGCTGCCGACCGTCTCGCGGGGCTGCGGTATCACCGCGTGGCCGTCGTGCCGCTGGAAGTGGAGCGCGCGCCGGAGGGGTTCGGGTTCCAGGTCGCGCTGGGAGAACGGTGGCGTACGCGCGGTGTGACGTGGAACGCTTCGCTGTTCGGGCGCGACGGTCTCTGCACGGCCTATCTGGGCGGCGGTCTCGATCCCGGTGTCGCCCCTTGGGACGCAGCCCGACTCGAGGGAACCGCGGCCGAGGAGTACAGCGCGATCCATGGAGTGGCGGCGACCCCGATCTGTACGGCGCGGCCGCGGCTCCCGGCGTATGACGGCTCGTGGACGGCGCTGGACGGACTCGAGCTTCCCCCCGGCATCACGCTCGCCGCCGGCTACACCGGCCGGCTGGGCATCTCGAGTCGGATCGCCGAAGCCGAATCCGTGGCGGAACGTCTCGCCGGGCGTACATAGCGCCGTCCCGGCTGCCGGCGTTCCCGCGGGAACGTGCTCAGCGGTTCTCGCCCGGCGGGCTCCGGTGCCGCACCTCGTCGACGACGGCGGCGATCACCTCCGGGTCGGAATCCGGGTGGAGACCGTGCCCGAGGTTGAAGACATGGCCGGGCCGGCCGCCGGCGCGGCGCAGCACGTCAAGCGCCCCGGCGCGCGCCGCCTCCTCGCCCGCGAGGATGCACGCGGGGTCGAGGTTCCCCTGTATCGCGCGCTCCGGGCCGATGATGTCCCATGCCTCGTCGAGGGGTGTGCGCCAGTCGACGCTGATCGCATCGCCCCCCGCCTCCGCCACCGCGGCGTGCGTGGCGCCGTAGTGCACGGTGGGGATGCCCCTCTGGCGGAGTCGCTCCAGCAGGCGGCGTGAGTACGGGAGCACACGCGCCCTGTAGGTGTGAGGATCGAGGATGCCGCACCAGGAATCGAACACCTGGATCGCGCCCGCGCCGGCCTCGTACTGAGCGACCGCGAACTCCGCCAGGTGCTCGGCCCAGAACCCCGCGAGCCGGTCCCAGAGTTCGGGAGACCGCAGCATGAAGGCCCGCAGTTGCGCAAGCCGGCTGTCACGCGTGCCGCGCGCGAGGTACGAGCACAGCGTAAAGGGGGCGCCCACGAAGCCGACGATCGGGCGTTCCTCGTCCTCGGCGAGGAGGCGGATCGCCTCGAGCACGAACTCGAGGCGATCCCGCGGCTCGAAGGGACGCAGACGTTCCACGTCCTCGAGGCCGCCCCAGGGGGGGAGGGGAACGGGTCCGACGCCGGCCTGCAGTTCGATCTCGATCCCGGCGGCCTCGAACGGCGTCGACAGATCCATGAAGAGGACGAGCGCGTCCACGTCGAAGTACTCGAGCGGGAGTCGTGTGACCTGCGCGGCCGCCTCCGGGTCGCGCACGATCTCGAGGAACCCGCGCTCCCGGCGAAGTTCGCGATAGGCGGGGAGGGAGCGTCCCGCCTGCCGCATGAACCACACGGGCGTTCGCTCCACAGGTTCGCGCGCGAGTGCGCGCAGAAGGAGATCGTTCATGGCCCGCCGATGTTACCCCGTCGCCCGCCGCTCGCCAAACCGCCCGGTTGGACCGGTGTGCGACCTGTCGTAGCTTTCGGCCCACGACTTCGGATCTCTCACAGGGGAAGCGATCATGAACCGCCGTGACCTTCGCACGCTCCTTGTCGCCGCCGTCCTCGGGTTCGTGCACGTCGCGACCGTGGCCGCCCAGGAGCCCGCATTCGATATCCTGCTGCGCGGCGGACGCGTCCTGGACGGCACCGGGAATCCGTGGTTCCGCGCCGATGTCGGGATCCGCGGCGGGCGCATCGTCCGGGTCGGAGACCTGGCCGACGCCGGCGCCGACCGCGTCATCGAACTCGATGGGCGCTACGTCGTCCCCGGCTTCATCGACATTCATTCCCACGCGGACCAGGGACTCGACGCGGCGGGAGACGCCGGCAGCGAGGGCGCGCGCCGGCGAGCCGCGCCCAACCTCGTGAGCCAGGGCGTGACGACGGTCGTCGTGAACCAGGACGGCCGGTCTCCCTGGCCCATCGCCGATCAGCGCGCCCGGCTCGAGTCGCGCGGCCACGGGCCCAACGCGGCGCTCATGGTCGGGCACAACACGATCCGCGCGATGGCGCTCGGCGACGATGTCATGCGTCCCTCGACACCCGCCGAGGTCGAGCGCATGACCGCACTGGTGGAGCAGGGGATGGCCGAGGGCGCGTACGGCCTCAGCGCGGGACTCGAGTACTTCCCGGGGATCTGGAGCGAGACCTCGGAACTCTTTCCCCTCGTCGAGGCGGCGGGTCGCGGAGGCGGCCTCTACATCGTGCACGAGCGCAGTTCCGGGATGACGCCGATGTGGTTCTGGCCGAGCCAGGACGACCCGGGACCGCCGACCATGATCGAGACCATCATCGAGGACATCGAAGTCGCGGAGCGGACGGGCGTGACGACGGTGGCGACGCACATCAAGGCGCGCGGCTCCGATTTCTGGGGGGCGGGAAGGGCGCTCGTCGACCTGATCGAGCGCGCCCGGGCGCGCGGCGTTCCGATCTGGGCGGACCAGTACCCGTACAACACGACGGGGAGCGACGGGAACACGGTCCTTCTCCCGCGCTGGATCTTCCCCGGGGGTGGGCCCGGCGGCGGACCCGGCGGACCGCGCGCGGACGTCGACTATGCGGCGGCGCTCGGGGCGGCGCTCGCCGATCCCGAACACGGCGAGCAGGTGCGCCTCGACATCGAGCACGAGATCGGGCGGCGCGGGGGGCCGGAGAACCTCGTGGTCATGGACCACCCGGATGAGAGTCTGGTCGGCAAGACGGTGGCCGATCTGGCGGCGGAGTGGAACGCGTTCCCCGTCGATGTGGCGATCCGCCTGCAACTCGAAGGGGACCGCATGAGAGCGGGTGGCGCCCGCGTGCGCGGCTTCTCCCTCTCCGAGATCGATGTCGAGGAGTTCTCGGCTCATCCGTGGCTGGTGACGGCCTCCGACGCCGGGATCGCGCTCCCGGACGACGGACCCGTGCATGCCCGCTTCTACGGCACCTTCCCGCGAAAGATCAAACGCTACGCGATGGACCTGGACGTGCTGTCGGTGGAGAGTGCGGTCCGTTCGATGACGACGCTCCCGGCCCAGCTCATGGGCCTCCGCGACCGCGGTCTCATACGGGAGGGGCTCATGGCGGATATCGCGGTGCTGGACCTCGCAGAGCTGCAAGACAACGCGACCTTCTTCGAGCCGCACCAGTATCCGTCGGGCGTCGATTTCGTGCTCGTTAACGGCACGTTCGTGGTTGACGATGGCGACCTGACGTGGGCTCTCCCCGGCGCGGTCCTCACGCCGCCCGGCGGTGGGGGCTCGAACGCCGACGGGACGTCGGGATGCTGACCGGGCGGGGCGCCGTCGCCCTCGTCGCGCTGATCGGACTCGGTTGCGGGGGGGCGGATGAGGCGGCGGATCGCGGCGCCACAGTGAGCTACACGGACGCGGTGCCCTCGGGTGCGAAACCGGCGCCCGAAGACGTCTTCCGCACCCTGGACGGCGGCGAGGCGAGCCTCCGCGACCTGCGGGGCAGCGTGGTCGTCGCGAACCTGTGGGGCACCTGGTGCCTCCCGTGCCGCGACGAGTTGCCGGAACTCGTGGAGTTGGCCCGCATCTACGACGACCGGCCCGTCGTCATCCTCGGACTCGCCGTCGATTCGGGCGACATCGACGAGATCCGTGCCTTTCTCGAGGACTTCGGCGTCGAGTACCCGAACTGGATGATGGGGATGGATGACGCCGTTGCCACCTTCGGAGCCGTGGGGTTTCCGACCACGGTGATGGTGGACGCGGATGGCTGGATCCGGAAGGAACTCCTCGGTCCCCAGACCGCCGCATCGCTGACCGAGGAGATCGAAGCCCTCCTCCGCTGACGCCGGCAATGTCTCGTAGTCAGCGCATTGACCAACCCATTCGGGGGGAGCCAAGCTTGTTCTTGAGATTCGGCCTTGCAGGTGCCGACGAAACCGAAGGGAGAACGTGCGATGACCAGGGTCAAGCAGATTCTCCGGCCATGATCCTCTCCACTCTCATCATCTTGACGGGCGCTGTCGGCGACGCCCGGGCACAATGCGACGACTACTGTCCTTTCGACTCCGGCAACGCTTTCACCCACTGCGAGGAGCCAGATATCGGTGCGGCCACATGCTACTACGACGATGGCCACTACTACGCCGACTTCGGGGGTTGTTGAGGTCGACTAGCCCGGCGGGACTCGCGCGGTGGTCCTGCGGCCCGAAGGTGGACCGACCGCGATCGCGGCTAGCGGGCAGCGCGAGCGTGGGGCTCGCGTGTGTCAGCCTGGCGGCGTGCGGTGTGAACTCCAGCGAAGACCCTGATCGATCCCTGTGGCGTCCGGCCGAGTTGGAGCGAGTGCGTACGATCGTCCGGCAGGACGCGAGCGAAGCGACAGCCTGGCTCGGACGGGTGTGGGATCTTCGTCACGATCCAGTCACGGACCATCTCCTGGCTCGGGATATCCACGACCATCGTATCGTCGAATTCACGACCAGCGGAGAATTCGTGGGTTACTTCGGGCAGTTCGGTGAGGGACCGGGAGAGATGCGCAACCTCCGGGTTTTCGAGGTGTGGAATGACCATGTGATCGCGCTGGACCAGGGGAACGGCAAGCTCGTCGTTTTCGATCGTGCCACTCGCCGGCTGAAGACCGAAGTTTCCCTGGACCGCTTCGCCAGGGACATCACGATACTGGGCGATACGCTGGCGGCGGTCATGCCCGGCCCGAGCGGAGCGTTGTACGAGCTGTTCGAGCCCGGCGGGCGCAACCTGGGCGTGGTTGGAGACGGGGGATTCGTCGCCGCCCCCCGCAGGACGTGTTCGATCACGAGCATTGGCCGGGAGTTGATCGCCATCATGAAGCCCGAGGTGCCGGAGGGACGGATTTACCGACTCGACGGAAATCTCTACGACGCCTTCGCGTTTACCGAACTCAACCACGTTCTGCACGAGTGGCGAGAGGATTTCCTCGAGCATATCCGTCGAGCGTCGGGCATGGCAGCTGCCGGTGGCGAAGGACGGATCGCGGCTGGCAAGCTATGGGCTGGAACGGCAACCGGGGCTCTCGGCGGCGGCTCGTTCTTCGTAAACGCGAACCCCGAAAACATGGACGTGAACCCGGCGGAATTCTGGGTGCTTGACTGCCGCGGACGCGTCACGAAGCGATATGTTTTCGACCGCCCAAGAATCGTGGCCTCCACCGTCTCGGGCCGGAGGATCTTCGCGCTCGGCACTGGCCGTGAGTTCGGCGTTTATGAGTATCGCCTGCCCGCCGACGGCATTCCGCGTCCGGGGAGTGCTGCGGCGACCGGACGTTCGAATCAGTGTTGACCTCGATTCGTTCGCCCGGGTTTCTGTGACAGATCCCAACAGGGCTTCTCTACCTCTGCTTGGCGTCGTGCGGCGGAGACGCCCCTGACGACCCGGATCCATCCCTCTCGCGTCCCATCGAGTTGGAGCGCGTCCGCACGATAGTGCGCCAGGACGCCAGTGACGCGACAGCCTGGCTCGGGCGGATCCGGGATCTCCGCCACGATCCGGTGGAGGATCGTCTCCTGGGCGTGGATATCTATGACCAGCGCATCGTGGAATTCACGATCGATGGGGCATTCGCGGGGTCCTTCGGGCGTTACGGAGAGGGTCCTGGAGAGCTGAGGAAGGTTGCGGCCTTCGAAGTCACGGGGCGCCATGCGGTGGTGCTGGACGACACGCTGGTTGCCGTTATGCCCGGCCCAGAGGGCACGCTGTACGAGCGGATCGGGGTTGACGGGCGGAAGACGGTGCGCCGAGCATCGGGGATGGTCGCGGCCGGGGGTGGAGGACGAATCGCGGCGGGCCGATTGTGGGCGGGAACGAACACCGGAGCCCTTCGCAACGGGTCTTTCTTCGCGAGCGCGATCCCCGAAAACATGGACGTGAACCCGGCGGAATTCTGGGTACTCGACCGCTACGGACGGGTCCGGCAGCGATACGTTTTATTTGATCGTCCCCTGATCGGAATCTCGACCGCATCGTTCCCCAGAGTATTCGCGGTTGGCCTGAGCCATGAGTTCGGCGTGTACGAATACCGTCTGCCCGCTGATCAGGACCAGCCTTAGTTAGTCGGCTCTGATCCGGGTCAGACAAGCTGCTGACCCTGGTAGAGGCGGGCGTAGAGTTCGCAGCGATCGATCAGCGCGTCGTGCGGGCCGCTGTCGACGAGGCGTCCCCGGTCGAGGACGAAGAGCCGGTCGGCGCGCCGCACCGTGCGCAGGCGGTGGGCGATGATCACGGTCGTCCGCCCCTCGGCGGCGAGTTGCAGCGCCTCCTCGACCAGCGCCTCGCTCTCGGCGTCCAAACCGCTCGTCGCCTCGTCGAGGATGAGGATCTCGGGTTCCTTGAGGAGGACGCGGGCGATCGCGATCCGCTGGCGCTGTCCGCCGGAGAGTCGGACGCCCCGCTCGCCGACCCGCGTCTCGTAGCCGTCCGGCAGCCGCTCGATGAATTCGCGCGCATGCGCGGCCTCCGCCGCCGCCTCGACCGCCCCGCGGTCCGCGTCCGGCCGCCCGTACGCGATGTTCTCCCCGATGGTGCCGGCGAAGAGCGGGTGATCCTGCGGCACGATGCCGACCCGCGATCTCAGGTCCGCGACGCCACAGGCCCGGACGTCGGTTCCGCGTACGCGCAGGTTTCCCTCGGTCACATCCCAGAAACGGGGGATGAGTGAGGCGAAGGTCGTCTTCCCGGCGCCGCTCGGACCCACGAGCGCGACGACCTCCCCAGGCTCGATCGTGGCCTCGATCCCCTCCAGGGCCCACGGTTCCTCGGCGCCGTAGCGGAACGAGACGCCGTCCAGGGCGATCTCCGGCGGGCCTCCGCCCGCGAGCGATGTCGGCGCTTCCGGATCCGTGATCTCGCTGTCGCGGTCGAGCAGGTCGAACACGCGGCGCGCGGCGCCCTGCGCCTCCTGGTACGAACCCCACAGCGACGCGAGCGCCATGATCGCCGCCGCGACGGAGAAGGCATAGAGGAGGAACGACACCAGTTGCCCGGCCGTGATCTGGGCCGCGAGCACGAGCCGCCCGCCCTGCCACAGGACGGCGACGATCCCGCCGAAGGCGACGACGGTGAGCACGCCGAAGAGGAGCGCCCGCACGACCGCCCGCGAGAGCGCCGCCTCGAGCGCCGTAGCGATTCCGGCCCGGTAGCGCCGGGCCTCCCACTCCTCGCGCACGAACCCCTGCACGACTTCGATCTGGCCGAAGGCCTCGTCCGCGACCGCGTGGGCGGCGGCGAGACGATCCTGCACCTCGGTACTCCGCCGCCGGAGAAGGCGGCCGAGCGCGAAGCCCGCCAGCACGACGACGGGGGCCACCGTCAGCGTCGTGAGCATCAACTGCCAGTGCAGGAGCGTAAGCAGGACCGCCGCACCCACCAGAAAGAGCACCTGCCGCACGAGTTCGGCGATCTGGTGCCCCATGATCTGCTGGAGCGTCGAGCAGTCGGAGGCCAGTCTCGAGGTGAGTTCGCCGCTGGTTCGGTCCGCGTGGAAGCCGGGAGAGAGCCCGACCAGTTTGGAGAAGAGTTCGTCGCGCAACTGCGTCACGACCCGCTCGCCCGTCGCCCCCAGCCAGTAGGTCTCGCCGAAGTTGAACACGCCCTGAAGCGCGAAGAGGCCCAGCAGTCCGAGCGCGATCGCACCCAGCAGGGCGGGGTCGCCCTCACCGAAGGCCGCGTCCATCAGGTAGCGGACGATGAGGGGGAAGGCGAGCCCGATCGCGGTGCTCAGAAGCAGGCAGACGCCGGCCCCGGCGAGCGCCGGGCGGTAGGCCCGCAATCTCGGTGCGAGCCGCTGGAGGGCGAACATCGAGATGCGTGCTCCGGAGTCCGACATCGCGCCTGGCCTCTCCACCCGTCTATCTTCCGCTATCTTCCGCGCCCCGGTGACTCCGGGAGGGACCGAAGTTCGCACGGGCCATGAAACCGGCGCAAACGCGCACCGGAACCGCTCATGCCATCACCTCCTCTTCAGATCGGATCGCGGCGCCATGCGCGGATCATCGCGGCCTGGCTTCTGGTCGGCTGCGCGCTCGTCGCGGCGACGCTCGTCGTCGGAGGCGTGACCCGCCTGACCGGATCGGGCCTCTCGATGGTCGACTGGGAGCCGGTGAGCGGCGTGGTCCCTCCGATGAGCGCCGAGGGGTGGGAGCGCGAGTTCGCCGCCTATCGCGACTCTCCGGAGTACCGGCTCGTGAACCGGGGAATGTCGCTGGCCGAGTTCAAGCGCATCTTCTGGTTCGAGTACGCGCACCGGCTCCTGGGGCGCGTACTCGGGCTCGTCTTCATCATCCCCTTCGCCGTCTTCCTCCTGCGGCGGATGCTTCCCCGACCCCTCATCCCCCGTCTCCTGCTCCTGTTCGCGCTGGGCGGCGCCCAGGGACTGCTGGGCTGGTGGATGGTCCGAAGCGGCCTCGTCGACATCCCTCGCGTGAGCCCCTACCGCCTGACCGCGCATCTCGCCCTCGCCGTCATCGTCTACGCCCTCACGCTCTGGACCGCGCTCTCGCTGCTGCGCCCCCCGGCGGAAGACGGGGACCCGGAGCCCGCGCGGGGTGCCCGCCTCGCCCGCGGATCCGCCATCGTACTCGGCCTTGCCGCGCTCACGCTGCTCTCGGGCGGCTTCGTGGCGGGCCTGGACGCCGGACTCGTCTACAACACGTTTCCCCGCATGGGGGCCGGCTGGATCCCGCCCGGCCTCTTCGGGGCGAACCCGTGGTGGCTCAGCCCCTTCGAGGACCGCACGACCGTGCAGTTCAACCACCGCATGCTCGCCATGCTCCTGCTCGGGAGCGTGACGGCTCTCTGGTGGGTGTGCGCGCGACACGTCTCGGGAGCGGCGAGAACGTGGGCCCACGCGGGCTTCGCGGCCGTCTGGGCGCAGGCGGCGCTGGGGGTCGCGACGCTGTTGCTCTTCGTCCCCATCCCCCTGGCGGCGCTCCACCAGGCGAACGCGCTCGTGCTCGTCACCGCGCTGCTGGGCCTGACCTTCGAACTCCGCCGCCTGGAAGGCTGCGGCGGCCGACAGGGCTGAGGCCCGCTACACCGCCTCGAGGAGCGCCACGTGGCCGAGACCTCCCGCGGCACAGACGCTGACGATCGCGCGCGTGCCGGCGGGACGATCCGCGAGTTCGAGCACCGTCTGGGAGAGGATGCGGGCTCCGGTGGCGCCGAACGGGTGCCCGAGGGCGACGCTCCCTCCGTTGGGGTTGACGCGGTCGCGCGGGAAGGCGCCGAGACCGTCCTTCACCGGCGACCGCGCCGCGAGCCACTCCGGGTCCTCCAGCGCCGCGATCGTGCACAGCACCTGCGCCGCGAACGCCTCGTGGAACTCCCACAGTCCGATGTCCTCGAGCGTGAGCCCGTGGCGGTGGAGCAGCTCCGCGATCGCGATGGCCGGGGCGATGAGGAGGCCCTCGCAGTCCGGATCGATCCCGGCCTGCCGCCAGTCGAAAAGGCGCGCTCGGGGCAGGGAGTCGGGGAGCGCGGCGAGCCCGGCCTCGGACGCGACCCAGCACGCCGCGGCCCCGTCCGTGAGCGGAGTGGAGTTGCCTGCGGTGAGCGTCCCCCCGGAGCGGGAGAAGGCGGGGCGGAGGCCGGCGAGCTTCTCCAGCGACGTGCCGGCCCGGGGGAGCGTGTCGCGGTCGACGCGGAAGGTTCCGGGGGTTACGAGGAGCGGCCGGAAGAAGGCGCCCCCATCGCGCGTCGCACCCTCGTGGCTCGCGAGCGCGAAACGGTCCTGCGCCTCGCGCTCGATGTCCCACTCGCGGGCCATCTCCTCGGCGTGCTGCCCCATCGTCCTTCCGGTCGTGCGCTCCTTGATGGCCGGCGCCGAGACCCGGAGGTCGCGGGGGCGGATCCCGGCGAGCGTCCGCACCATGCGCGGCGGGCTGCCCGCCGTCCCCGCGCGCCGAATCGTGCGGCTGAGTCCCGCCGAGAGGCCGATTTGCGTGTGGCTCATCGCCTCCACGCCGCCGCTGAGGACGAGGTCCGCCCGCCCCGCGGCCACCTGACCTGCGCCGTGGGTCGCGGCGGCGATAGAGGTGGCGCACGCCTGGACGATGCCCTGGGCCGGGACGCTCGCGTCGAGCCCCGCGTCGAACCATGCCTCCCGGCCCCAGTTGCTCACCGTGAGCGTGGGGATGACCGCGCCCCACAGGAAGAGATCGATCCGACCCGCGTTCTCGCGGCCCGGGCCCCCGTCGCCCGCCACCGTCTGCTGGATGACGGGAGCGGACAGCGCGAGACCGTCGCAGCGCGAGAGTTCGCGGTCGATTTTCGCGAAGGGGCTGCGCAGGCCGGGAAGCACGAACGCCGATCCGGGACTCATGCGTGGCATCCTATCGGCCGCCCATACAAGATGGAACAATCCACGTCCCGGTCCCGACTGAAGTCCCCGGCGGAAGAGAAGTCTCGAACGAAAGAGGAGCGTTCATGGCGGTACGGGTGAGGTTCGCCCCCAGCCCCACCGGTTTCCTGCATGTGGGCGGCGCACGCACGGCGCTATTCAACTGGCTGTTCGCGCGGCGCGCGGGCGGGACGTTTCTCCTGCGCGTGGAGGACACGGACCGGGCGCGTTCCAGGCCGGAGCACACGCAGGCCATCGTCGACGGGCTCGCGTGGCTGGGTTTGGAGCCGGACGAAGGTCCCGTCTTCCAGGCGGATGGGGTCGAGCGTCACCGGCGCGATGCCGTGAACCTGCTCGGCCGGGGCGCCGTATACCGCTGCTTCTGCACCGCCGGGGAACTCGCGGCCCGGCGCCAGGAGGCGAGACGGGCGGGATCGGGATACGGGTACGATGGCCGCTGCGGCCGACTGGACGCTGCCGTCTCGAGCGCGCGGGCCGATGCGGAGGAGGCATTCGCCCTCCGGGTTCGGGTGCCGAGGGAGGCGATCGAGTGGGAGGACATGGTCCACGGGCCGATGTCGTTCCCCGCCGGGTCGATCGATGACTTCATCGTCCTCCGTTCCGATGGGACGCCCGTGTACAATCTCGCCGTGGTCTCCGACGACGCCGAAGCCGCGATCACGCACGTGATCCGCGGCGACGACCACCTTTCGAACACGCCGAAGCAGATCCTCCTCTATCGCGCCCTCGGCCGCCCGCTCCCGGCCTTCGGGCACGTGCCCCTCATCCTCGGGCCGGACGGCAAGCGGCTTTCCAAGCGCCACGGCGCGCTGTCCGTTCTCGCGTATCGCGAGGAGGGCTACCTGCCCCGGGGCATGCTGAACTTCCTCGCCCTCCTGGGCTGGTCCCCCGGGGACGACCGCGAAGTGTTCGACGTCGGGGGTCTGATCGAGGCGTTCTCCGCCGGCCGCGTGCTGAAGAAGAGCGCGGTGTTCGACCTCGAGAAGCTCGGCTGGTTGAACGGGCGCCACATCGCCGACGCTCCGGCGGCCGACCTCGCGGGCTCCGTCATCGAGATCCTCGGCCGGGATGCGCGTGAGGAGGGGCGTGACCTGGCCGGAACCCACCCCGGGCTCGAAACCTCGCCGGAGCGGCTGGCGCGAATCATCGATCTCGTGAAGGGGCGTCCCCGGACGCTCCCCGCGCTGGCGCGGCAGGTTTCCCCCTTCTTCGCCGCGACCGTCCGCTACGACGAGGCGGCGGTGAAGCGTTTCTGGAAGCGGCGGGAGGAGACGGCATTCCACCTTCGGCGGCTCGCGGAGCGTCTCGCCGGGGAAGCCGCCTTCAGCGACGTGGAGACGCTGGAGTCCGAGGTGCGGGGTCTCGCGGCGGAACTCGAGGTCGGAGCGGGGCGCCTCATCAACCCTCTCCGCGTCGCCCTCATGGGCCAGGGGGTGAGCCCCGGGATCTTCGAGGTGATCGAGGCGATGGGACGGGAGCGGGCGCTGGCCCGGATCCGCGCGGCGGCCGCTTTTCTCGACGCCGGGGTGGCGACGGCGTGAACGGGACGTGGCCGGCCGAGCACGAGGCGCCGATGCGGCGGGCGCTCGTACGCGCGGCCCTCGGCGGCGCGAGCGGGGAGGTGCCCGTCGCCGCCCTCGTCACGGATCCGGACGGCGAGGTCGTAGCGGAAGCGCACAACCGTACGCGCGCGGACTCCGACCCGACGGCTCACGCGGAGGTCTTGGCGTTGCGCGCCGCCGCCGCCCGCCTCGGGGACTGGCGCCTCGAGGGCCACACGCTGTACGCGACGCTCGAACCGTGCGCGCTGTGCGCCGGCGCCGCCGTCCTGGCCCGGGTCCGCACCGTGGTGTTCGGGGCGGCGGATCCCAAGGCCGGGATGTGCGGATCGATCGAGAACCTGGTCAGCGACCCGCGGCTCAATCACCGCGCCGAACTTGTGCCCGGGGTGCTCGCCGAGGAGTCCGCGCGCCTCCTCCGCGACTTCTTCCGCCAGCGCCGCTAGCCCGTGGATGGTTGGCTGGAAATCCCTGTGAAGCCTTATGCCAATCGAAGGTCACACTTGCAGTTGGCATAGGCCGGCACAGGGGCGCCGACAGGCCCATAATGGATCGAGATCTCGCGCCGTTGTTCAGACGTGCCGCGGTGACCCGGCATGTCGTGATGTGCGCGGGCCCGCGGCAGAGTGAGCCGCTGGCACTTGCGGCGGCGCGGTCAGGCTCCGGCGGGAACGGGTCTCCCTGCAAAGCGCAGCACGACGACGACGACACCGATGCCGAGGACGTGGGCGATCCACGGCGAGAGCCCGTAGGACGTGCCCACATGGCCGAACAGCATCGCTGCCGCGGCCACGACGAGCGCGTAGGGGAGCTGCGTCCGCACGTGGTCCATGTGATCGCACGCCGAAGCCATGGAACTCAGGACGGTCGTATCGGAGATCGGAGAGCAGTGGTCGCCGAAGATGGATCCGGCGAGAACCGAACTGATCGAACTCACCAGAAGCACGCCGCCGTCCCCCGTCTCGAAGCCCGTCGCTCCGCCCAGGGCGACGGTGAGCGGAACCACGAGCGGGAGCAGGATGCTCATGGTGGCCCACGAGGTGCCGGTGCAGAAGCTGACGACCGCGGCCGTCGCGAAGGTCAGGACGGGCACCAGCTCGGGCGCGAGGCTGCCCTCGAGAATCTGGGTCAGGTACTGCGCCGTCGCGAGCTGACTCGTCACCTCGCCGAGGGACCAGGCGAGGGTGAGGATGACGAAGCCCATCGTCATCGCTCGAATGCCGGCGAGCCAGCCGTCGAGCGCCTGGCTGAGCGAGAGGATTCTCTGCCCGGTTGCCAGCCCGATCGCGACGAGGCAGCCGGCCAGCGAGCCCCAGAGGATCGCCTTGAACGGGTCCGCCTCCCCGAACGTGTCCCACAGCGACGCGCCCCGGCCCACCACGCTGGCGCCGTCGAAATAGAGCCCCAGCAGGACTGTTACGACGACCGTCAGGACGGGGATCGCCGCATTGTACCAGCGCAGGGGCACGCCTTCCGGGGCATCGAGTCCCGTCTCCTCGGAGTTCACCATGAGCTGAGAGCCCGGCCGGAAGACGCCGCCGCCGGTGCGCGCCCTCATTTCCGCGCCGTGCATGGGGCCGAAATCCCGTTGCGTCACGATGACCGCCGCGACCATGAACAGGGCGAGGATGGGATAGAAGAGGAACGGGATGGTGCTCAGGAAGACCGTGAACGGACTCGCGGATGCCAGGGCCCCGGCCAGCGCGGGGTCGGGGGTCTGCTCGGCGGCGATCCGGAGTCCGTCGCGGATGAGCGAGATCTCGAACCCGACCCAGGTCGAGACGAAGGCGATCGTAACGACGGGCGCGGCGGTCGAGTCCACCAGGTAGGCCAGCTTCTCCCGCGACACCTTCAGCTTGTCCGTGATCGGGCGGAAGGTGTTCCCGACGATGAGCGTGTTCGCGTAGTCATCGAAGAAGATGCCGATGCCCGCGAAGAAAGTCGCAAGTTGTGCGCGGCGCGGTGTCGTTGCGAGCGGACGGACGGCTTCGACGATGCCGCGGGTGCCCCCGGAGCGCGAGATCACGCCCACCATGGCGCTCAGCAGGGCGGAGAACATGAGAATCGATGCGTTGTCCGGGTCCGCCAGCGAGGGAACGATGAAGGTGTCCACGGTCCGCCAGAGCCCCGCCACGGGGTTGAGTCCCGCGATGAAGAAGCCGCCCAGCCAGATGCCGAAGAAGAGCGAGACCACGACATGCCGGAAGATCAGCGCGAGGGCGATGGCGATGATCGGCGGCAACAGACTGATCCAGCCGGGAAACCGCGGAGGATCCACCGTCTCGCTCGCCGTGCCCTGATCAGAGGCCACTTCCACGGTCAGCGGGAGGTCGCCCCGCGCGGCCCGCAGGCCGTTGACCGTTGTCTCGGACCGAAGCGGCAGGGTGCCCGCGGCGAGTTCCCGGCCCGAGGCGGATGTTACGCGATAGCGGGCGTTCTCCCCATCCTCCGTGTGGAGCGTGAGCGTAAAGGGAACGCCGGTCAGGACGACGGCGGGCCCATCCACGGTGAGCGCGGGGGCGTCCTGCGCGGCGGCGGGGCCGGGCGAAAACGCGAGCGCGGCAGCGGCAAGGGCAAGGACCGGCAGCGATACCCCGGCGCGCCGCGGTAGCCGCGGTAGAGTGGATCGGAAGCGGGATGGGGAGCGCGATCTCATTCGCATGCCCGAACCTACCGGGACGGTCTCGCGAGGGTCAACGCCGGACCCGAACGCCCGATCGAAGGCAGGACCCGAACGTTGATCGCGGCCGGGGCGCGCTCTATACTCCCGCCCGACCGGGGCCGCGCAAGCGCCGAGCCGCCCGCGACGGATCGAGCGAAGCCGAGACGAAACTGACGCACAACGTCCTCGACGAGGCCGCTGCCCGAGGGCTCCTTGCCGAGCTTTCCGCGCAGCTTGACCGGGCGATCGAGCCCGACGCCCGCCTCATCCTCATCGGTATCCACCGTCGCGGCGATTCGATCGCCGCCGAGATCGGCCGTCACCTCGAGCCGACGCGCGGCCGCGTTCCCATCGGTTCGCTCGACATCACGCTCTATCGCGACGATTTCGGGCAGGTCGGCGCGCTCCCCCTGGTCGGCACGACCCGCATTCCGGAGTCCATCGAAGGCGCGCACATCATCATCGTCGATGACGTGCTCCACACCGGACGAACGATCCGCGCCGCGCTCCAGGAGCTGTCCGATTTCGGTCGTGCCCGCCGAATCCAGCTCTGCGTCCTCGTCGATCGCGGGGGCCGCCAGCTCCCGATCCAGCCCGACTACGTGGGCCGCGTGATCGAAGTCGGACCCAACCAGGACGTGGCGGTGCGCGTCGCGGACACGGACGGCGACTGGAGTGTCGACATCGTCGCCGTCCCCGCCGCTCCGGAGGCGGGAGGATGACGACCCAGGGCCGGGAACTCGGGCTCGGCAAGGACCTCATCGGGCTCGAATCCCTCACCGGCAGGCAAATCGAGGCGATTCTCGATACCGCCGAACCCTTCAAGGAGATCAGCGAGCGCAAGATCAAGAAGGTGCCGGTCCTCCGCGGCCAGACCATCGTCAACCTCTTTCTCGAACCCTCGACCCGGACCCGCATCAGCTTCGAGTTCGCGGAGAAGCGGCTCTCGGCCGATACGGTGAACATCTCCTCTGCGGGCTCCTCGGTGCAGAAGGGCGAGACGCTCGTCGACACGGCGCGCAACCTCGAGGCGATGAGGATTCACATGGTCGTCGTGCGGCACGGATCGTCCGGGGCGGCGAAGTTCCTCGCGGACCGGATTCCCTCCAACGTCATCAACGCGGGCGACGGCCAGCACGAGCATCCCACGCAGGCCCTCCTGGACCTGTTGACGATCCGGGACCGGTTCGGGGCCATCGCGGGTCGGCGCGTCTGCATCGCCGGCGACATCCTGCACTCCCGCGTCGCGCGCTCGAACATCTGGGGCCTCCTGAAATGCGGGGCCGAGGTCGCCGTGTGCGGGCCGCACACCCTGATTCCGGCCGGGATCGAGGAACTGGGCGTGCAGCGGCTGGGCTCGATCGAGGAAGCGATCGAGTGGTGCGATGTGCTCTACGTGCTGCGGCTTCAGCTGGAGCGGATGGAGGGCGGCTACGTTCCGTCGCTGCGCGAGTACAACCGCGTGTTCGGCGTCAGCTCCGAGCGCCTCGGCCGCGCCGGTGACGAGATGATCGTCCTCCACCCCGGGCCGATGAACCGGGGCGTCGAGATCGACTCCGACGTGGCCGACGGTCCGCGCTCGGTGATCCTCCCGCAGGTGACGAACGGGGTCGCCGTGCGCATGGCCGTCCTCTATCTGCTCGCGGGCGGGCGCCCGGAGTTGGCCGAAGACGCCAAGGCGGCGGGACCGTGAGCCGGTCGCTGCTCCTCGCCGGAGGCCGGGTGATCGATCCCTCCACGGGGACGGACGACGTGCGGGACGTTCTCGTGCGGGATGGACGGATCGAGACGGTCGGGCGGGGCGTCGCGGGGCCGGACGGCATCCCCCGGATCGATGCGCGGGGACTCGTCGTCGCCCCGGGATTGATCGACGTGCACGTCCACCTGAGGGAACCGGGAGCCGAGCACAAGGAGACGATCCGCACGGGGGCGCAGTCCGCGGCGGCGGGCGGCTTCACGACGATCTGGGCGATGCCGAACACGGATCCGCCCCTCGACGACCCCGCCGCGGTCGGCTTCGTGCGGGAAGAGGCGCGTCGCTGGGCCCGGAAGGGGGAGGGCGGGGCGCGCGTGAGTCCCGTGGCGGCCGCCTCGCTCGGCCTCGCCGGCAGGCAGATGACCGAGATCGGCGGCCTGGTCGAGGCGGGCGCGGTCGCGGTCACCGACGACGGACATCCGATCCACGATCCGGCGCTCATGCGGCGCCTGCTCGAGTACACGCAGTCCTTCGGGGTCCCCGTCCTTCAGCACGCGGAGGACATGGCGCTCTCGGCCGGGGGGGTCATGAACGAAGGCGCCGTGGCCACGGCGCTCGGTCTCCGCGGGATCCCGAACGCTTCGGAGGCCACGATCGTGGCGCGGGACATCTATCTCGCGGAACTCACGGGCGGGCACGTACACGTCCAGCACGTCTCGACCCGTGAAGCGGTCCAACTCATCCGCCTCGCGCGCGAACGCGGTGCGCGGGTGAGCGGCGAGGCTTCACCTCACCACCTCGCGCTGACGGAAGAGGCGGTGCGCGGCTACCGGACCGAGGCCAAGATGAACCCGCCGCTTCGCTCCGAGGCCGACCGCCTCGCGGTGCGGCAGGGGCTCATCGACGGCGTGCTGGAGTGCGTGGCCACGGACCACGCGCCGCACCACTACGAGGAGAAGGAACGCGAGTTCGACGACGCGCCCTTCGGCATCGTCGGTCTTGAGACCGCCCTCTCCGTGTGCATCGGCGAACTCGTGAAGCCGGGGGACCTCACGCTCTTCGATCTCATCGAGCGGATGTCCACGGCGCCGGCCCGGCTGATGGGGATCGAAGGCGGCACGCTGCGCGCCGGCAGCCGGGCGGATCTCGTCCTCTTCGATCCGGAGGAGGCGTGGACGGTCGACCCCGCGAGCTTCCGCTCGAAGAGCCGGAACACCCCGTTCAGCGGGTGGGAGGTGACGGGACGCGTGAAGCGTACGATCGTCGGCGGCGAGACCCGGTTCCGAAGCTCATCCGCCCCGGCCTGAGCTGTCCCGGCCTCTTACGCCAGGCCGTTGACATGACGCGCCGCCCGGGCCTTCTGGCGGGCCGCGGCGTTCGCCTTGATGACGTTGCGGCGGGTGGCTCTGTCCAGGACGCGGTACAAGTCGGACAGCGCCGACGTCGCCTCCTCGCGAGATTCGGTCGCGAGGATCTGCTTGGTCCTGGTCCGGATCTCGGACCTCACGCGACGGTTCCGGAGCCGGCGCGCGCGCGACTGTCGCAGTCGCTTCTTCTGACTCTCGTTATTCGGCATTCGCTTCCTTCTTTTTCCTCTTCCTCGGGCAACGGTGGGTGCGGGCCACAGGCGGACCCTTCCATCCGTCCGAAAATCAACAAAGAAACATACCAGACTTACCGGATACGTCCAACCCGGAGTGAGTGGAACGCGTGTGGCGGGGGTACTCGCCGCGGGTACGCCCGTGCTACATTGCGGGCCGAAACACGCACCGACTGGCCGGCGATCCCCGGTTTCCGCCGGCCCGAGCGCGCAGGGAGGTTTCTTGACGGCGGTTCCCAACCGACTTCCGAGCCAACTGGCGGCGCAGCCCTTCGTCGTGGAACTCGACCGGTTCCAGGGTCCCCTGGATCTTCTTCTGCACCTCATCCGGTCGCAGGACATCGACATTTTCGATATCCCGATCTCCACGATCACCCGGCAGTTCCAGGAAGCTCTCGGCGACGGTCTCGACCGTCTGGAACTCGATCGCGCCGGGGAGTTTCTCGAGCTGGCCGCGACCCTCGTCCACATCAAGGCCCAGCTCCTGCTGCCGGGGCGCAGCGACGCGGAATGGGAAGATGATCCGCGGGCCGAACTCGTCCGGCGTCTTCTGGAATACGAGTTGTTTCAGGAGATCGCGCGGACTCTGGGCTCGGCGGAACTGGAACGGCGGCGGCACATGTCCAAGGGGTTCCTGCCTCCGCAACCGCCGCGCGAGGCCGACGGCCGGGAACTCTCGACGACGCTCGACGACTTCCTTGCGGTCCTCGGCGATATCCGGGGTCCGGATCCCGTGACGCGGCACGTCGCCCCCATTCGCATCGTCCCGGTCGAGGACAAGATCGTCGTCATCCGGCGCCTGCTGGGCGAGAGCCGGCGGGTGCCGTTCAATCGGCTGTTCGATTCGTGGCAGGAGCGGCAGCACGTCGTCGCGGCGCTGCTCGCCTGTCTGGAGCTCGCCAGGCAGCAGCTCCTGAAGATCGAGCAGGTGAAGCGGTTCGGTGCGATCTGGCTGTTCGGACGCCGCTCGCGGGGCGACGGGGGAGAGGGAGCCAGGTGAGCCCCGAGCAGATCGTGGAAGCCGCGTTGTTCGCCAGCCAGACGCCGCTCACCGCGCGCGAACTGGCCCGGGCCGACGATACGCTCGACGCGCGGCGCGTCCGGGAAGCGCTCGCCGCCTTGCGCGAGCACTATGACGCGGACGAACGGGCTTTCCAGGTCTACCAGCTGGGGGACGGATTCCAGATTCTCACGCGTCCGGAATTCGTGCCGTACCTCGAGCGGTTCGACTCGGTGCCCCGGCCTCCGACGCTTTCTCGCGCCGCACTCGAGACGCTCGCGATCATCGCGTACCGGCAGCCCATCGGGCGCATCGAGGTCGAGGAGATCCGGGGCGTGGCGTCCACTTCGGTGCTGCGGACTCTCCAGGACTGGGAGTTGATCGAGATCGTGGGACGGGGAGAGGGGCTCGGACGGCCGCTCCTTTACGGGACGACGTCCCGCTTCCTGGACCACTTCGCCCTGCGGTCGCTGGACGATCTCCCGGCGCCGGAGGACCTCTCCGTCGCGCTCGTGCGCGCCGAGCCGGTGGCGTTTGCCGACGGCGCGCCGCGGGAAGAACCCGCGGCGGACCGGGGCGCGGACCGAGGCGCGGACCGAGGCGCGGACCGAGGCGCGGACTGAGGCGCGGACGGCTCATGCGACTGCAGAAATACCTTTCCAGGGCGGGCGTGGCTTCCCGGCGCAAGAGCGAACAACTCATCGCCGGCGGCCGCGTCCGCGTGAACGGCGAAGTCGTGACGACGCTCGGAACCACGGTGGACCCGGATGCCGAAAGGGTCGAGGTGGACCGCCGCCGCATCCGCCTGAAGCCGGTGCTTTGGCTGGTGCTCCACAAGCCGCCGGGGTACGCGTGCACCCGGCACGATCCCGGCGGGCGTCCGATCATCTACGATCTGCTCCCCGCCGATACCCGGCACCTGCCTCACGCCGGCCGGCTCGACTTCATGAGCGAGGGCCTCCTCCTCCTGTCGAATGAAGGGGACGTCGTCCATCGGCTTCTCCACCCGCGGACCGGAATCGAGCGGGTCTACCACGCGAAACTCCGCGGGCCCGTGCCGGCGGAGCTTCCGGATCGGCTGCGGGCCGGCGTGGCACTCGAAGACGGGCCCGCGCGAGCCCGCCGCGCAGGCTGGATCACGCCGCCGCATACGTCGTCGCCCACCGTCGAGATCGTCCTGGCCGAAGGAAGAAATCGGGAGATTCGGCGCATGCTCGCCTCGCTCGACGTCACGCTGCGGAGGCTGCGCAGGACCTCGTTCGGGCCGATTCGGCTGGGCGCTCTCGCAGCGGGAGCGACCCGTGAGTTGTCTGCGAAGGAACGGGCGGCGCTCAGACGGGCGGCGGGTCCCGCTTGCTCCACGGCGGCTCGGGAGTGAACATCGGGCGGCTGGCAGACCGACCATCACCGCGACAGCGAGAAGACGCATGAACGGAGAAGCCGGGACGGCCCAACGGATCTCGGGAGAGGATCTCGAGACCCAGCAGGCTGCAATCCGGGAGGCGGGGACCTTCGTGGCCGAGGTTCGAAACGAACTGGCCAAGCGGATCGTCGGACAGCATGCGCTCCTCGACCGCGTTCTGATGAGCCTCCTCACGGGTGGCCATATCCTGCTCGAAGGCGTGCCCGGGCTCGCCAAGACGCTCACCGTCAGCACGCTCGCCGAGGCGATCCACACCACGTTCCGGCGTATCCAGTTCACGCCGGACCTGCTGCCCGCCGATGTCGTGGGCACGCTCGTGTGGGAGGAGAAGACGGGCACCTTCACTCCGAAGCGTGGGCCCATCTTCGCGAACATCGTCCTCGCCGATGAGATCAACCGTGCCCCCGCCAAGGTCCAGTCCGCCCTCCTGGAGGCGATGCAGGAACGTCAGGTGACGATCGGAGAAGAAACCCATCCGCTCCCCGTGCCGTTCCTCGTCATGGCGACGCAGAACCCCATCGAGCACGAGGGCACGTATCCGCTTCCCGAAGCGCAGGTGGACCGGTTCATGTTCAAGACCCGGGTCGGCTACCCCACGCCCGAGGAGGAGCGGTCCATCATGCAGCTCATGGCGGGCGAGGATCCGCCGCCCGTCGAGGCCGTCGTGGAGCCCGGCCGCATCCTCGCCGCGCGCGCCATGCTTCCGGCCATCTACGTGGACCGGCGGCTCGAGGACTACATCCTCCAACTCGTGCTCGCGACGCGTGAGCCCGCGGCCCGCGGCCTGGCGCAACTCGTGGACTGGATCGAGTTCGGGGCCTCGCCGCGCGCCACCATATTCCTCGCGAGAGCGGCCCGCGCACATGCGTTCATCGAGGGGCGAGCCTTCGTGGTTCCGGAGGACGTGAAGGCGATCGCCCGCGATGTTCTTCGGCATCGGCTCGTCCTGACCTTCCAGGCGCAGGCGGAACAGATCGATGCCGATCACATCCTCGACCATCTCCTGGAGACCGTACCGGTGCCGTGAGGCTGCCTGACTTCCTGTGGCGCCCGCGGCGGCCGGCGCCGACGGCCGATTCCGCCGGCGCGTCGAGAGAGGTTCGGCGGCTGGAGTTGAAGAGCCGGCGGTTCATGGACAACCCGGCTCTCGGACCGTACCCGTCGCTCTTCCGCGGACACGGCATCGAGTTCTCCGAGGTCCGCGAGTATCAGCCTGGGGACCCTTTCCAGGCGATCGACTGGAAGGTGACGGCCCGTATGCGGCGCCCGTACGTGAAGCGCTTCGTGGAGGAACGGGAACTTGCCGTCCTTCTCGTCGTCGATGTCTCCGCATCGAACGAGTTCGGTACGCGGAAGGCCCTGAAGCGCGATCTCGTCGCGGAGGTGGCGAGCATCCTCGCCCTCGCGGCGATGCGTGCCGGAGATCCGGTGGGCATGCTCCTCTTCAGCGACCGGATCGAGCGCTACGTCCGGCCGGCTCGGGGCCGCAACCGCAACCTTCGCCTCCTGCATGAACTCGTGTCCATCCAGCCGGAGGGGAAGGGAACGGACCTCGATCTCGCGCTCGCCACCGCGGCGCGCATGCTGACTGTCCGCTCCCTCGTGTTCGTGATCTCGGACTTTGTGGGCGCCGGGAACCTGGCCCGGCCGTTGCTGGGACTCTCGGGCCGCCACGATGTCGTTGCGCTCGCGGTCGATGACCCCGCGGAAACGACGATCCCCGCATCGGGCTGGGTTGAGGTCATGGATCCGGAGACGGGGGACCGAGCCGTCGTCGACCTCGGAGATGCGGCGGTTCGGCAGCGGCTCGCCGAGCACTCGACCACGGGGGGGCGGGCGCTTGAACGGCTGTGTGCGCACTGCCACGTCGACCTCATGCGGTTGCGCACCGACACCCCGTACGAGTCCCGACTCTCCGCCTTCTTCGCCGCTCGGGGCCGGCGGAGGCTCCGGTGAGGGGGCGCCGATGGACGGCCCGGGCGGCCCTCGGGTTGGGGTTGGGGCTGGGGTTGGGGCCCGCCCCGGGCCTCGCCGCCCAGTCCGCGGTCGACCTCGAGGCGACGGTCCTCCCGGAGTCCGTGCGGGTCGGCGAGGAGTTCACGGTTCGCCTCATCGTCGGGCAGGAGAGAGCCGGAGAGGTTCGATTCCCCGCGCTCATCGACGGGCCGGAGTCGATGGAGCAGACGGGACCGGTACAGATCCGGTCCGTTGATGAGGGTCGGCGCTGGGAAGCGGAGTACACGATTCGCGCATGGCGCACGGATACGCTCGTCATCCCGCCCGTGGAGGTTGAGCTTGCCGCGGCGAGCGGCGTCGTCCGCCGGCTGCAGCCGCCCGCGGTTCCCGTCGTGAGCGTGCTCCCGGCCGCGGATGATCCGCTCGAATTGAGGGATGCGCGGCCTCTCCTGAGCCTGCGGGCCTTGCCCTGGTGGCTGCTCCTGCTCGCGGCGGCGCTCGCCGGACTCGCCTGGTGGACCTGGGGCCGCGGCCGTGGCGCCGCGGCCGCCGCCGACGTCCCCCTCGGCCCCGGCGACCTCGCGCTTCGCGACCTCGCCCGCCTCCGCGAGGGATGGATCGGGCAGCGGGTGAGCGGCGACCGATTCTACGATGGCTACGAGGAGACGCTTCGGCGCTACGCGCACGTGACGCGCGATTGGGCGCCCTCGAAGGAGCTCCTCGGGCTCGACGGCTCCGACGCGGGGCTCGTCGCGGCTCTGCGCCATTCGATTCTGGCCCGTTTCGCGCGCACGCGGACGGAGTGGGAAGGTCCGCTCGGCGACCTGGACGTCGGCGAGGCGTTTGTGCGCGCGGACATGACGGAGGGGGACGGTGTCGGCGAGGCCGGCCCGAACGGGAACGGAGGCGGTCCGTGAGCGAATTCGCGCTCCCCGGCTGGCCGTTCCTCCTCCTGCTGGCGCTGCTTCCGCTGGGATGGGCCCTGGCGAGTTCGGGCAGGATCCGTCTCCCGTATCCCGGCATCGCCCGTCTGACCGGATCCAGGGGGCGCGGGCGCGGGCGGTTCTGGTGGTGGTTCCCGGCCGCCCTTCGCTCTCTCGCCCTCGCGCTCGTCATCATCACCCTCGTCAACCCGGTGCGGGTGTGGGAGCGCGTGGAGTCGGAGCGCGAGGGCGTGGCGATCATGCTGGCGGTCGATATCTCGAGTTCGATGCTGGCGGAGGATTTTCGGCCCGATAACCGCATCGAGGTCGCGAAGCGGGAGGTCATTCGCTTCGTGGAGGGACGGGAGTCGGACTGGATCGGCCTCGTCGCCTTCGCCGGCGAGGCCCTCACCATGGTGCCGGGGACGCTGGATCACGCGGTCGTGGGGAGTGCGGTGGAACGGCTGGAGGCCGGACAACTCCGCGACGGGACGGCCATCGGCGTCGCGCTTGCCACGGCGGCGAACCGGCTCCGCGATCTGGAGCCCGAATCCCGCATCGTCGTTCTGCTCACCGACGGAGACAACAACAGCGGCGGCATCTCGCCGGAAGAGGCGACGGCCGCGGCCGCCTCCCTTGGCATCCGCGTCTACACGATCGGCGTCGGCCGCGACGGGGTCGCCCCGGTGCCCGTGGCCCGGACCGCCTTCGGATACCAGTACGCCAATATCCGCGTGCACGTGAACGACGAACTCCTGGATCGCATGGCGACCCGCACGGGGGGGCTCTATTTCCGCGCCACGGATCCCGAGGGACTGACACGGATCTACGAACGGATCAACGAGCTCGAGACCACCCCGATCAAGGAGGTGCGGACGGAGGAGCGGGTCGGGATGCGGCGGGAACTTCTCATCGCGGCGCTCGCGCTCGTCATGCTCGAACTCCTCGTGGCGGCGACGCGCTCTCGCCGAGTCTGGGCCTGACCGTGGCTCCGCTCCCGATCGCCCTCCTGCTCGGAGCCCTGGCCGTAGCGCTCAGGCTGCTCGCGTCGCGCCGGTCGAGCGCGGACCGCGAGAGACTTGCCGAAACGTCGCTGCTGGAGCGCTACGTGCGGCTGCCGGCCCACGCTCTTGCGCCCGTTCGCCTGGCGCTGCTCGGCGTGGGCGTCGTCGCGGTCACGCTCGCCTCCGGTTCCGGCGGGACCGAGGCCCGGCGTCTCGATGAGGGGGGGGCGGAAACGATCCTGATGCTCGACGCGTCGAACTCTATGCTGGCAGGCGACGTCGAGCCGAGCCGGCTGCAGGTGCAGCGGCAGTTGGCCGTCCGCCTCGCGACGCGCACGGAGGGTCGGATGGGCGTGGTCTACTTCGCGGGCCGCGCGTACGTGCTCTCACCGCTGACGACGGACATGAGCGCGATCGAGATGCTGGCGGAGGGGGTGCGGCCCGCGGCGGTGGGGCTGGGCGGATCCTCGCTCGCCTCCGGCCTCACGCAGGCGATCGACCTCCTCGCCGGCGGAGAGGACGGCGCCCGCAAGTCGATCGTCGTCTTCTCCGACGGCGAGGAAACCGCCGGCGCCCCCTTCGGCGAGGCGATCGGGAGGGCCCGGGAAGCGGGGATCGTCATCCATACGGTGGGGATCGGAACCGAACTCGGAGGACAGATTCCCCTGACGCGCGAGGCGTCGCTGGACCCGACGATGGCCGCGCGGCGGCGGGGCGGCGCTTCGGTGCTTCAGGGACCCGGCGGCAGCCCCGTCATCACCCGCTTGAACGCCGCGTCGCTGAGGCAGATGTCTCTCGGCACCGGCGGTCGCTATGTTTACGGTTCGGACGGTATCGATGCGATCGAACGGGAACTGGCCCAGGGTGGCCGGGAACCCCTGGCGTCGACCGAGGATGCCGCCGTAGCGGCGTTGCTTCTGCTCGCCTTCGTCAGCCTCTGGGGAGAAGGGTTCCTGCTGCCACGTGGTTGAGTCGACACGGATGCGTACGGTCTGCGGTCTGGCGGCCGCGGCGGCCTCGCTCGCGGCGTTTGCCGCGGGCGAGCCGCAGGCTGCGCCGGGGCGGGCGGCAGGTCAGGCCGGGGCCGGCGACCCGCAGGCATCCGAATCCGAGGTCGTCGCACGCTACCGGGAGCGAGCCGCTTCCTCCGACCGGCCGATCGACCACTACAACTACGGGACCGCCCTCCTCCATGACGGGCAGGTGGCGGAGGCCCAGGCGCCCCTTGAGCTTTCGATCGGCAGCGAGCGGGACGAGGTACGCGAGAGCGCCTTCTACAACCTCGGACTCAGCACGGCTCTCGACGGCCGGCTCGCCCAGAGCGACCCCTCCGCGCGCCGGGCCGCCCTCCAGTCGGCGCGCGAAGCTTTCCGCGAAGTCCTCCGTCGTCGCGTGGACGATGAGGATGCGCGCTGGAACCTCGAACTCGTCGAGCGCTGGCTCGAGGAAGAGGGGGAGAGCGGCGGAGACGAGCAGCAGGGCGGGCAGGGACAGTCTCCAGAGGGGGCGGGCGCCGGCGCGGCGGCAGCGGCCGGCTCGGGCGAGATGGAGATGCTGTCGCCCGAACAGGCCGCCGCGCTGCTCGAACAGGCGGGGGACGCGGAGGCGGCGATCCGAGACCGCGTGATGGGCCGCAACCGTTTCCAGGATCCCGTTGTGGAGCGGAACTGGTAGGAACGCCTGCGAGACGCCTCACCTGGCCGTAGCTTCGGTCGCCATGAATTCGCCTTCGGCCGAAGCGGCCCGCCTGACCCAGTATTCGCACGGAGCCGGCTGAGCCTGCAAGCTCGGCCCGGAGGATCTGGGCCGCATCCTGCAGCACGTTCCGCACGTTCCGGATGACCGGCTCCTCGTAGGACTCGAGGGTCCGGACGACGCCGCGGTGTACCTGCTCGACGATGGGGGAGCCATCGTCGCGAGCCTCGACTTTTTCACGCCGCTCGTCGACGATCCGGCGGACTTCGGCGCCATCGCCGCCGCGAACGCGCTGGGAGATCTGTACGCGATGCGGGCCCGTCCCCTCTTCGCGCTCAACATCCTGGCCGTTCCCGCCGGGACCCTCTCCGATGAAACGGTGGGGGCGATCCTCCGCGGCGCGGGTGAAGTGTGCCGCGAGGCCGGCATCGCCGTGGCGGGGGGACACTCGATCGACGACGCGGAACCGAAGTTCGGCCTGGTGGCCATCGGCCTCGGCGATCCCGACCGCCTGTGGAGAAAGGGTGGCGCGCGGCCGGGGGATGCCCTCGTGCTCGGCAAGGCGCTCGGCACGGGCGTCGTCACGACCGGGCTCAAGCGCGGCGTGACCGACCCGGCCGACCTCCTCGTCGCCGTCGATTCCATGCGGCAACTCAACCGCGACGCGGCGGCGGTCCTTTCCGGTTTCGACGTTCACGCGGCGACGGACGTCACCGGCTTCGGGCTCCTTGGCCACTTGCTCGAGATGTGCGAGGCCTCGGACGCGAGCGCCCGGATCCGGGCGTCGGCGCCGAAACTCCTCTCCGGAGCACGACACCTCGCCGGGGAGGGGTGCGTGCCGGGCGGCACGACCCGGAACCGGGACGCGTACGCGTCACAGGTGCGGTGGGATGACGCCGTCCCCGAGGACCTGCGGACCCTGTTGTTCGACCCGCAGACGTCGGGCGGGCTGCTGGCGGCCGTGCCCGCGCGCGAGGCGTCGGCCGCGTCGTCCGCGCTGGCCGCGGCGGGCTACGCGGCTACCGTGATCGGAGAGGTCATCGAGTCGGACGGGCCGTCCGGCGCCGTCGAGGTCGCACCGTGATCGCACCGTGATCGCACAGTGGGCGCACAGTGAGCGCGGCGCGGTAGCGTGGCGATCCCGCGGCGATGCGGCGCCGGCTGCCGCGGCGTTGGTGCGGAGCGTCGCGGCGCGTACGTTTCAAGCTCCGCCGGGCCCGTAGCTCAGCCGGTTAGAGCAGGGGACTCATAATCCCAAGGTCGCAGGTTCGAATCCTGCCGGGCCCATCTTCGACAGCCTCAGCAGCCCCGAATCCCGACGCCTGCATCCACCACCAAGAGAAGGAGTCGTCCATGCGGCCATGCCGGGTTCCGGCCTCCCGACGCGGGTCCACCCTCCTGTTCGCCGTGCTCGCACTGGGCTGCGCCGCCGCGGCGGACGCGGCCGCCCAGGCCCAGGCGACCACCGGCGTCATCCGCGGGGTCGTCCGCGATCCCGTGGGAGTGCCCGTGGCCGGTGCCGCCGTGGTCATCGAGCACCGCGCGACCGGCTTCACGACGACCGTGGTGACGGGCTCGAACGGGGCCTTCGCGCGGACGCTCCTTCCACTGGGGATCTACGACGTCACCGCCCGGGCGCTGGGCCAGTTCGGCGACGAGCGGACCGAGGGGCTCGTGCTCCGCGTGGGAGAGATCCTCGATCTCGTGCTCGCGTTCAGGCCTGTCGCGGTGTCCGAGATCACCGTGACCGCGGACCGGACGCCGCTCGTCGACACCGAGGACCCGTCGAGTACCCATCGGCTCGCCGAGGAGGTCGTCGACAATCTGCCCAACAACGGCCGCAACTTCCTCGACTACACGCTCCTCACCCCGGGCGTGTCCGTGTCGCAGGGGCCCGACGGTGAGGTCCTCAACATCGGTGGACAGCGGGGGATCTTCAACAACGTCTCCGTCGACGGGGCCGACTTCAACAACCCCTTCTTCGGCGAGCAACGGGGTGGCCAGCGTCCCGCCTTCACCTTCAACCAGGACGCGATCGAGGAACTCGTCGTCGTGAACCAGGGGGCGCCGGCGGAGTTCGGGCGCTCCGCCGGAGGCTTCGTGAACGTCATCACGAAGTCCGGCACGAACGAGTTCACCGGCTCCGCGCACTACTTCGGACAGTGGGACGCGATCTCCACCGCCTACCCGAGCGAGCGCGGGGGCGGCAAGCCCGAGTTCGGGCGCGGCCAGTTCGGCTTCACCCTCGGCGGCCCCATCGCGCGCGACAAGGCGTTTTTCTTCGTCGCCTACGACCAGCAGGAAGCGAGCGAGACGAAACAGTTCGCGCGCAACGTCGTGAACCGCTCGGAACTGGCGAAGCTGGAGAACTTCCTGCAAACGCAGTGGCCCGGCCTGTTCGATGACGAGTTCGGCCCGATCCACCGCACCGACGACAACCGGGCGCTCGTCGCGACGCTCGACTTCAATCTCAGCGACCGCCACCAGGCATCCTTCAAGTACAACTACACCTGGTCCCAGCAGGCGAACGGGACGTTCGACGTGGATTCCTGGGGGCTCAGCGCCAACGGCCTCGAGGAGGACTTCTCCCACGCGATCAACGCGAGCCTCCGGTCGCAGCTCTCCAACACCATCTCCAACGAGTTTCGCGTCCAGTACGCGCGCGAGGACCGGCCCCGGGGATACGACGGACCCCTGATTCCGGGCTCCGCCCCGCCGCCGCAGCCGGCCTTCGGCGCGATCGGCGGCCGCCCCTTCCCGGACATCGCGATGGACTTCGCGGACGGGTTCCGCATCGGGATGCCCTTCTTCCTCCCCATCGACCCGGGCTACGACCACCGGATCCAGCTCGTCGACAACCTCTCCTTCCTGGCGGGGGACCACCTGCTCAAGGTCGGGGCGGAGTACAATCGGACAGGGGCCGGCCAGCAGTTCATCGGGTTCGCGAACGGCCTCTACAAGTTCTCCTCCGTCGACGGATTCATGAACTTCGTCACGCAGGGGAACCGATACGTCACCTGCTCCGACGGTTCCGACAGCACGGAAGGCGTCTGTCCGCCGGGAACCGCGATCACCGGACCCGTGCTGCTCTACCTGCAGGCCCTCGCACTGGGGAATACGCCCGCCGATCAGCTGGGACTGCAGGACTTCTCGATGCACGAACTCGGACTCTTCATCCAGGATACGTGGCGTCCGCGCGACAACCTGACGCTGAACCTCGGCGTGCGCTGGGAAGGGTCGTGGCACCCCGGGATGTTCATCGATCCGGCGGACACCTTCTACGGACCGTGGATCGGGACGCCGGGCTTTCCATCGGACGGGACGATTCCGGACGACCTCGACAACTTCCAGCCGCGCCTCGGGCTCGCGTGGGATCCGGGGGATGATGGGCGCACGCTCGTCCGCCTGAACGCGGGCTCCTACTTCTCGCGCATTCCGATGCTCGTGTTCGCGCAGCACCGCACGACGAACGGCGCCTTCCAGGGGACGCAGTTCGCGGCCAGCGACGCGACCTTCCTTCCGCCGCCGCCGCAGATCGGCGAATTCCTGACGCCGCCCCCGCCGGGGACACCCCCCTTCCAGCCCGGCGTCAACATTGCGGACCGCAACCTCGAACTGCCGCGGACCTGGTCCTTCAACGTCGCAGTCGAGCGGGCGCTGAGCGAGAACACGGCTGTGACGGTTTCGCTGCAGCACGCCCGCACGGACAACCTGTTCCGCTTCGTCGACCGCAACGCGGCGGAACTCGGCGCGCCCTTCGCGGAGGGAGCGAACGGACTGGGGACGGTCACCGTGACCGAGAGCAGCGCGCGCTCCCGTTACAACGCCATCACGCTGGGACTGCACGGGGACGCCGCGCTCGACGGGAGGCTGAGTTTCGAAGCGAACTACACGCTGGGGTTCGACCGGTCCGATGATGATAACGAACGCGATCCCTTCAACTTCTTCTACGCGACCGCAACCGATTTCGAGCCGGAGTACCACTGGTCGATCCGGGACCGAAGGCACCAGATGACCGGGTTCCTGCTCTTCAACCTGGGTCGCGGAGTCCTCCTCAACCACGTCTTCAGGTATCTTTCCGCCTCGCCGATGTCGGAGAGTTGCGGCCCGACCGAGGCGAACCCGCTGGCGGCCCCGGCGGGCCAGCGCGCCGGTGCCCCGGCGGACCGCGTGTGCGCCGATGGTTCCGTCCTCAGGCGCAACACGCTCCGGCGCGAGAACGACTTCTTCACGTGGGACCTGCGGCTCTCCAAGGCCTTCGACATCGGAGGCGGACGCACGCTCGAACCCATTCTGGAGGTCTTCAACCTGACGGGCGCCGACAACTTCCTCGACACCGCCCAGACCGGACTCCTGTTCAACTTCGACGGCGCCATCCGGAGCGGCCTCGGCGACACCCGCCGCGCCCAACTCGGCGTCCGCGTCCGCTTCTGACAGTGTGTCGCGGCAACGCGCCGATCCGGCGACGTCTCGGACCGGAGGCCGAAACCGAGTTCGTCGTCCTGGGCGAAGACGGCACCGTAGGGCTCAAGGTGGTCGACCCACCTTCCATGCGTGAGTTCGATGGCATCGTTGCGCGGGCCAGGGAAGACGCGCGCCGCGTCGGGCTCCGTCGCTCTTATATCGCCGCGGCAATCGAGGCCGTGCGATCGGCTTGAGGATCGTTCCGGACACGAATGCGTTCGTGTCCGGCGTGTTCTGCACAGGGCTAAGACTGCCGATTTGGCGGACCCTGAAGCGACTCCGGGCGGACTCCGTCCCGGCGGCAGTCTCCCCAACCCCGGTCCTGCAACGATGGCGGCCATCGCCCCGATGATCGAGCTCCCGACCATCATTCACCGCGCCCCGGGCCGTCGCCGCGCGGACCTCGACTTCGACCGGCTGTTCAACGGTTTGCTCGACCTCGATCGCGCAAACCGCTCCGTGGCGGCCGCGGATCTGTACGAGACCGAGGAGGGTTACGGCCTCGAACTCGAACTGCCCGGGTTCACGGAGGCCGAGATCGACGTCACCGTCGACCGCGGTGTGCTCACGGTCGAGCTGCCGAAGTCACCGGAGGCGAAGCCGCACCGCGTCGCCGTAGGCAGCGCGAATTAGAAGCCTCCGCACGGTGCCCTCCATCGGGGCGCCACGGTGCGCGAAGAGGGCTGGGGACACCCCCGGCCCCTTCTTGCTCCACCTCCTCCACGAAGACGCTGGGCGTCGGATCGGGCCACGTCCGCCGAAGCGCTCGAAAGTGGTCCACCAATCGGGCTTGCGACCCATGGGATGGATTCGTAATTCAATCAACACCAGAAAGAGCTGACGGATTGGCAGCGGCTCGCTTCGCCGCTTCCGCCCCTCCAGCCGAAGGAGCGCCGCATGAAACGCATCGGTTTTCGCACCATTGGAGCATGGGGAGTGGCCGCGGCCGCGCTCGCGTGCCTTGCACCGGGCCTGAGCGGCCAGAGCGCGGGCAGTATCGCGGGCCGAGTGATCGAAGAAGGCTCCCTCCGACCTCTATCGTCCGTGCAGGTGTTCATCGAAGGCTCGGGCATCGGCACCTTCACCAACGCGAGCGGAGACTTCGTGCTGCTCAACGTACCCGTCGGCGAGCAGACGGTCGTCGCCCGCCTGGTCGGTTACCGCGAGGCCTCCGAAACCGTGACGGTCGCGGCAGGGGAGACCCTGACGCTCGACGTGGCCCTCAACGTCACCGCGGTCCAAATGGACGAGATCGTCGTGACGGGGACCGGCGTCGCAACCGAGAAACGCAAGCTCGGCCACACGATCGCGACTCTGAACACCGCGGAACTCGAGAACGCGCCCATCTCCGACTTCAGCCAGCTCATCGCGGGCCGCGAACCCGGAGTGGTGGCGCTGCCCTCGTCGGGCTACACGGGCGAAGGCGCCCGCATCCGCATCCGCGGGTCGGCGTCGCTGTCGCAGCTGAACGAACCCATCGTCTTCGTTGACGGAATCCGCGTGGACCGCTCATCCGTGCAGAGCTTCAACGGGCAGGGCAGCCCCTCCCGCCTCGACGACATCCCGCCCGAGTCCATCGAGCGCGTCGAGATCGCGAAGGGCGCCGCGGCCGCGACCCTGTACGGGACGGAGGCCTCGAACGGCGTGATCCAGATCTTCACGAAGCGCGGCAGTGCGGGCGCCCCGCGCTTCACGTTCCGCACCGACCTGACCGCGATCTCCGTGCCGACCAACCGCATCCTGCCGGTCGCCGACTTCGCCGGCCGCGTCTGCTCCAGTCCCGGATGCACGGGAGAAGGCGACGCGCAGCGGCTGGCGGACGCCGTCAACGTGATGTCGACGCGCTGGGGACAGCCTGTGTCGCCCTGGGATCCGGTCGAGCGCGACCTGATTCCCGATCTGCTCACCACCGGATTCGGCCAAACCTACTCCGGATCCCTGCAGGGTGGGTCGAGCGTGTTCCAGTACTTCGCCTCCGGGCGCCTCGCCACCGAGGACGGGCCCTACGACGCGGCGCGGAACTTCGATACGGTGGAAGGGCTGGACCCCGAGAACGACACGAACCGCCGCGCATCGATCCACACCAACTTCACACTGATCCCCAGCAGCGATCTGCGCATCGGCGTGACCACGCTCTATTCGGACATGGAGCACCACACGCCCGACAACTCGAACAACATCTACGGCGTGTTCTCATCGGCGCTCATGTCGCAGCTCCGGCTCGCGAACGCCGACCCGGAACTCGGGCAGATCAACTACTACGGCCAGCCGGCGTTCGCCACGCTGCGGGAGAACGCCTACCAGCTGAACTTCGTGAACTCGCAGCACTTCGCGGGATCCACGAACATCGACTTCTCGCCGTCCGACGCGTTCACCCTCGCCGGAACGTTCGGAATCGACTTCACGTCCGACGACGCGGTCAGCTTCCGGCCCTACCGGTGGAACGTGGACGGTTTTTCGGGCTCGACCCCCGACGGGAACAGGAACGTCAACGAGAACCGTAGCCGGGAGATCACGGCCGACATCAGAGGGTCGCACCTCTTCACCACCGACCGGCTTGAGAACACGCTGTTGTTCGGCGGTCAGGGATTCCTGCGCCAGGCGCAGTCGGCAGGGGGCAGCGGACGCGACTTCCCCGGTCCCGGCCTGGAGACGCTTTCGGCGCTCGGCTCCGAGTCCTCGTACGAAGAATGGCTCCGGGTGACGCAGATCGGCGGCTACGTGCAGGACCAGGTCGGATGGGACAACTGGCTCTTCCTGACCGTGGGCGCTCGCTGGGACGCCAACTCGGCGTTCGGCGAGGCGTTCAACACCGCCGTCTACCCCAAGGCCAATTTCTCGATCGTGCCGAGCGAACGCTGGGACAGCGAGCTCTTCTCGTCGATGCGGATCAAGGGGGCCTACGGCACGTCCGGGTTGCAGCCGGGCGCCTTCGACAAGTTCACGACCTTCTCGTCGCTCGGCACCGAGGTGGGTCCCGGCGTCCAGCCGTCGAATCTCGGCAACGAACAGCTGAAGCCCGAGGTGTCCACGGAATTGGAGATCGGAATCGACCTGGGCCTCTTCAACGACCGGTGGTCCGTCGTGGCGACCTGGTGGGACCGGGTGGTCACCGACGCCATGGTGGCGCGCCAGTTCCCGGTGACGGGCGGCTTCACGCAGACGCAGCTCGACAACATCGGCGAGGTCACGGCCCGCGGGCTCGAGTTGGGTATCCGCGGCAACCTGATCCAGGCGCGGGACATCTCGCTCAACGTCTTCGCGAACACCGCCTTCCTGTCCGAGGAGATCACGGACATGGGGGGCGCGCCTCCCCTCAAGACCGGCGGCAGCTATCCGCGGTACCGCAACTATCTGGTGGAGGGCTTCACCCCGGGCGCCTTCTTCGGTGCCAGGGTCGCCGATGTGGCGATCCCGCTGAACATTCTCGATCCGGTTGACGGCCAGTGCCTCGTGCCGACGCGCGATCAGGCGCTCGCGTACTTCAGCCAGCCGCGCAACCCCAACAGCTTCAAGCCGCTCGCGATCGGCAACGAGGACTTCGGAATGCCCAACGGCGAGTTGGCGTCGCACAACTGCGGGACCGGATTGCTCGACACCCACCTCGGTGATCCCACCCCGGACTACGCGGGCTCCTTCGGCTTCGACCTCGCGTTCCTGGGCAACTTCCAGTTGACGTCGCTCATGGAGTACAAGATCGGTCACCAGGTGCAGGATCTCTCGGGCATGTTCCGGCGCGCCAACAATTTCATCGGGCGCAATACGCCGCGGTCGGCCGAGCTGTACTCCACGATGCTGAACCCGGGCTCCACGGCGGAGCAGCGGCTCGATGCGGCGGTCGCGTGGGCCCATGAGGTCGAGGGTCTCTCGCCGATGTCCGGCATGAACGGGGTCTACGACGCCGACTGGATCCAGTGGCGCGAGCTGTCGCTCAGCTATCGGGTGCCGTCATCCGTCATCGAGCGCTGGGGCTTCTCGGCCGCCACGGTGAACATGGGCGTGCGCAACCTGCTGCTCTTCATGCTGGGCGACTACCCCGGCATGGACCCGGAGGGCAACGTCCTCGGGCGCTGCAACGGAGGCCTCGACTGCAACTTCCTGAATTCGACGGAAGGCTGGGGCATTCCGGTCCCGCGGCGCTTCACGATGTCCGTCCGCCTCACCCTCTAGATCCAAGCGGGAGACCATACCATGAGGAATCGAAATATGAAGGCCCGGTTGGCCACGCCTCTGCTGGCCGCTTTCGCGCTCGGGTGCGGCGACCTGCTGGACGTCAACAACCCCAACGACCTGGTCGAAGAGGACATCCGCAAGGAAGCCGCCGCCGCCGCCGTCGTGAACGGCACGCTCACGCTCGTGGCGTCTTCCGTCTCGCAATCCTGGCAGCCGTACCTGGTGGCGTCCGACGAGATGCGCTGGATCGGCTCCAGGGATGCCTGGCTCTCGCTCGATCTCGGATTCGTGGACGATCCGCTGAACGAGTTCATCGATGGTCCGTTCCCGGCCATGGGACAGGCTCGGTGGATGAGCGACGAAGCCATCGAAATCCTGCAGGGGCATCACGATAACAACCCATCCAATTCGATCAAGACCGACCTGGCGCGCGCGTACATGTACTCCGGCATCATCTACATGGTGATCGGGGAGATCCAGGAGGATTACGCGTTCTCGGACAAGACGGAGAGCGGACCTCCGGTGGGACCGGCCAACATGGCTCAGGTTCTGGACGGCGCGATCGACAGGTTCTCCTCGGCCATCTCGGGCTTCAACGAGGTCGGCGCCACGGACATGGCGACCCGGGCCAGGGCTCTCCGTGCTCGCGCCCGGCAGTCCCGGGCGATCTGGGACGCGATCAACCCGTCGCCATCCGGGAACGGGCTGGTGTCCTCCGCCGAGGCCGGGGCGGACGCCAGCGCGGTGCTGGCGAGCGTCAGCGCGGACTGGACCCACAACCTGACGTTCTCGAGCGCCAGCGTCGCCAACTCGATGGCGTCCTGGGTCAACGACCGCAAGGAGAACCAGATCGACCTCTCGATCGCCACGGTGGACGACCAGAACGACATCAACGGGATCGCGCTCAAGGATCCCATCGATGGCGTCGACGACCCGGCCGTCATCAAGTGGCTGAATCAGTGGAAGGGGGGCGACTATCTCGACAAGGGCGGGATCTATCCGCCCCTGACGCTTGCCTCGGCCCGGATGATGCACCTGATTCTGGCCGAGAACGCGCTGGCGGGCGGGGATTCCAATGGCTTCGCCACGCACATCAATCACATCCGCGCGCTGGACGGCGTGACCCCGTACGACGGCCAGATCCCCGAGATGGAGATGCTCCAGCACACGCGCCGGGTGAACGTGCTGCTGCAGGGCCTGCGGCTGGCGGACATGTACAGGTGGGGACTCACGGATCCCAAGTGGCAGGGCGCCTCGGCCGCGACGTCCGCGCCGGGCACGATGCTCCCGATTTCCATCATCGAACTGCGGGCGAACTGCCACCTGAACGGCCTGGGTTGCGGAGGTTGACCCGGTGGGGGAGGCGGCGGTCCACAGCCGCCGTCTCCTCCCCCTTTATGGGGCTGTCGCTCCTGCCGGCGGTGGTCGCCCTCGGCGGCTGCTCGGCGATTCTCGATGACCTGACGCCCGAGAACATCTATTTCGAGATGCGGGGCGAGGCGGGCGACCGGGTACGGGTGATCTACTCCACGCAGTTCGTGGCCGGCCTCAACGAGTTCGGCGTGACGCGGGTGCAGGTGGTCCGGTCGGATACGATCATCCACGAGATCCCCTTCGAGAGAGCCGTCGATATTTCCATCGACCGGCGGTGGTTCGTGCAGGCGGAGTCGCTGGGCACGGATACTCTTGCCGTCCAGGTCATCGTGGACGTGGACGACCGGGGTCTCGTGAACGAGTCCGGCGGCATCTTTCCGGGTGAACCCTGGCACTTCGTCTACTCGTTCAACCAACTCCTGACGCGAGATCTCGATGTTGCCTTCTGACTCTCTGCCGGCCGAGCGAGCGCGGCCACGCGGGGTCGTCGCCCTGCTGTGGGTCGTACTCGCCGTCTCGGGGTGCTACTCCTACCGCCTCGTCGAGGACGCTCCCGTGGGCGCCGTGGCCAGGCTGCGCGTGCCGATCCAGTCCGCCATCGTCGATCCCAACTCCCCTTCCGAGACGGTCGCGGTCGAGGGGAAGATCGTCAGCGTGGGAGACACGATCTGGTTCGAGGCGAGCACGCGGCATGCTGTCGGTCTGTTCCGCGACGTCGTGCAGTACGACACGCTGCGCGTGGCCCGGGATGGTCTCGCGAGCATCGAGGTGCGCGAATTCTCGACGACGAAGAGCGTGCTGCTCGGGGCCGGACTCGCGGCGGGAACGGCGGCCCTGGCTGCCGCCGCGGCGGGGGTCGGGGGAGGTCAGGCCGGCGCGGGGCCGGGCGGAGACGCTCCCCAGACCTCCACCACGGTGAGCGTCTCGGTGCCGGCGAGCGGGATCGGCCAATGGCTCGGGCGCGTGCTACCCTCCATCCTGGGACTGAGGCCCTGACGGGGCCCGCCCCCCGAGACCTTGAGGCGGCCGGCCCGCTGAGACCCTGACGGGCCGCGGCCCCGCACGGCTCAGTCGGGGTCGAGGATGTCGTCGATCCTGGCCAGGGCGTCGCGAAGGTGCAGTTCCGTCGTGCGGTCGAGCCGCCGCCGGAGCACGCGCTCGATCGCATCCCGGAGCCCGTGGAGCTCGCCCCGCACGAAGGCGCGGATGTCCGACTGGGACACGTCCACCGAGGTGAAGAAGTCGGAGAGGCCGGCGAAAAAGAAGATCGGGAGCGACAGTTCCTGCGTCATCAGATACTCGAGCCTCTCCAGGTGTCCCCGCTGGAGATTCCGCCGGTAGACCCCGATCGGGGCGCCGGTGTCCAGTTCGCTCCAGATGGAGCCGCGCAGGTCCTCGAACAACTCGCCGAGGCTGTAGTGGTCTCCCCCGTTCCGGGCTTCCGCTTCGATCAACCGCTGCATGCGGCCCGGGTCGAGGATCATGTTCACGACCCGAACCTGAATGCGCCGCATCCGGTCCACGGTTGACGGGTTCTCGATCTTCGCGAGGATGTCCTCGTCGACCATCCACGTCGGCGGGTCGAAGGCCTGCCGCGCGAAGAAGTCCATGGCCCGCCGCTGCGTGGCCTCGTCCACGAATTCGTAGACGGCGCCCTCCTGGCCGATCCGCTTTCGCGTGCGCGTCACGCCGCCGACCACGGTCCCGACGTGGCCCATGTAGCGGTTCCACTGGCCGATGAGGTTGTTGTAGAGTTCCGCCAACTCCTCGTAGTTCTCTCCCTCGCGGCCCTCGCTGCTCCACTGGACGAGTTGCGGGAGGATCCGCTTCAGGTTCTCGATCCCGAGGTCGCTCGCCTCCGTCGCGTCGGAGCCGATGGCTTCCGTCTGGGCGCTCGGGTCGATCGGGGTCGCACTGCCGAAATAGTAGACCGGGTCGTCCTCGACCTCACGGATCCACGCGTCGAGCGTCGGGCGTTCCTCGTCCGCGTCCGCACCGAGGACCGGGCGGTAGGCCCAGTTGATCGCGAAGCGGTCGTATTCGCCGATCCGCGGGTCCACGCACGCGCCCTCGTCCTCCGGTTGCGCGACGTAGTTGAAGCGCGCGTAGTCCATGATCGACGGCGCGACCCCGTGCCGGCACACGAAGCCCGGAGCCCGCAGCGAGTCGACGGGAAAGGCGGAACTCGACTTCATGTTGTGCTGGAGTCCGATGGTGTGTCCGACCTCGTGAGCGGCGACGAAACGGATCAGCCGGCCCATCACCTCGTCGTCGAAGAGCGCCCGGCGCGCCGCCGGATTCACGGCCGCCGTCTGAATCAGGTACCAGTTTCGCAGCAGGTTCGCGACGTTGTGATACCACTGGATGTCGCTCTCGAGGATCTCTCCCGTTCGCGGGTCGTGCACATGGGGTCCGGACGCGTTCTGAACCTCCGACGGGAGCCAGCGGATCACGGAATAGCGCACGTCTTCCGGGCTGAACTCGGGGTCCTCCTCGAAGGAGGGCGGCATCCGCCCCTGGATCGCGTTGCTGAAGCCCGCCGCCTCGAAGGCTTCCTGCCAGTCCTCGATCCCCTGGATCAGGTACGGGCGCCACTTCTCCGGCGTGGCGGGATCGAGGTAGTAGATGATGGGCTTGACCGGGTCGACGAGTTCGCCGCGCCGGAAGGCCGCGGTGTCGCTGGGCTCGAGCCGCCACCGCGTCACGTAGGTGCGCGTGACGACCTTCTGGTCGCTGCGGCCGTAGTCGACCTGGCTCACATTGAAGAAGCCCACCCGCTCGTCGAAGATCCGCGGCTCCATCGGCTCGTCCGGCAGCAGGACCATCGACTGGTTCATCTCGATGGAGATCGAGTTCGTGCTCGCGTTCGACGGAGGCGTCTGCGCGTTGTAGGTGAGGACATGCCGCACTTCGACATTGCGGGGGAAGCTCTTGACCCAGTCGACGTAGGTGCGGTTCGAGTCCAGCGAGCGCACCCGGTACGCGTCGCGGCGTCCCTGGCTCAGCCCGAACATGGGGATGTCGGACTCGAACAGCGGCGTGGCGTCGATGACGACGCTCGTCGAGTCGTCGTTCAGCGCCTCGATGTCGAAGGCGCGCAGGATCGGCTCGAAGTTCGCGCCCCGCACGGCCCGCGCCACCGGAAGGGCCTCGTCCGCCACGTTCGTGTGTCTCACGACGCGAAGGAAGATCCGCTCGTCGTCGGGCCCGTTCTTCTCCCAGCGAATGACCTGCGTATTCGCCTTCTGGCCGCCGTAGCCCATTCCCTCGGGAACCGACGCCAGCCGGCTCACGAGCAGGATCTCGCGTCCCAGAATCTGCTCCGGAATCTCGAACAGCCATCTGTCGTCCACCCGGTGGACGTGGACCATCCCCGAGTCCGTGACCGCCTCCTCCGTGACGACTTCGGAATAGGGCTCCGGCCCGTCGTCGTCATTCCCGCCGCCGCGGGGGCCGGGTTCGGCCTCGCCCGAAGCGGACGGGCCGGGAGTCGGCCGGGCAAAGGGCCGGATGCAGCCGGTGACCACGATCAGGAGCGAGAGCGAAAGGATGAGGGTGAGAGGACGTGTGCGACGCACGATCTGGAGCATGCTGTTGGCTTCCCGGTTCGGAGGTGGTGTGGGCGGGTCGCGGGACCGTCGACCCGGGCGCCCAACGTAAGCGGGCGCGGAAGGACGGGCCAACCTCGGCGGTCCATCCGTCGCCGCGCACCGCTGGCCGGCCGCATTGACGGATCCGCCTTGAAACGCGTAGCGTTCTACCAGTTATGCCTTGTCTCGTCGATGATCCCCGCAGTGAAGGCACGCGTGCGGAGGGCGCGACGGTTTATTTCCGAAGGAGGTACCCGATGCGCATCCGCACCCTGGCTCCCTTTGCCCTCGCTCTGACCATCGCCTGCGGCGGGGCGGAAACGGAAGAAGCCGCAATGACGGAGGAAATGGCGGAGGAGATGACGGAGGCGATGGACGACGCCCCGGCCATGTCCGGCGCCGAAGCGGCGATGACGGAAATCACGGACTATTTCCAGACGCACTACAACATGGGCCACGGCAGCATGGTCGCGAGCAAGTTCGCCGAGGACGGCGTGCTGTGGGCCGCGTCCGGCACGATGCTGTACGGCCGGGAGGAGGTCGCCGCGGGCCTCCAGGCGCGGATCGACGACGAGGGGTCGCAGGTCCAGATCCACCCGGGCGACATGATGGAGTTCGGAGACCAGATCGTGGCGCGGGGACACTACGTGCTCACCGGTACCGTGGACGGGGCCGAGGTCACGAACTCCGGCTACTACATGACGCTGGGCCAGAACGTCGACGGCGAGTGGCAGTTGAAGGGCATGGTCGCGAACTTCGACACCCCGGACCAGTCCATGGCGGCCGGCATGATCATGGACCAGCCCGAGGGCATGGGCGGCGACCTCCTCCAGGCGAGCACGGACTACTTCGTCACCCACTACAACATGGGCCACGCGGGTATGGTCGCGGACACCTACTCGGAAGACGCGGTCGCCATGATGCCGGGCGAGCGGCCGCGCGAAGGACGCGCCGCCATCGAGGCGGGGCTGCAGGAGATGGTCGACGCGGGAGTGACGTTCACCTGGTTCTCCGGCTGGTCCGCGCACGAGTTGGAGGGCGGCTTTGTAGCCGGCATCGGCACCTACGGCACCGAGGGCGACGAGGAGAGCGGCGGCGGACACTTCGCCGCCCTGTACGCGCCCACCGAGGACGGGGGCATGATGCTGCACTGGCTCCTCATGGACGCGCACCCCGCCGGCATGTAGCACGCCCCACGCCGTTCCGGCGGCCGGAGTCGTTCGAGGCATCCGGCTGCCGGTCTCCGCGTCGTGGGGGTGTTGCTCTCGCCGTCAGGGCGTTGGGCGCGCCCAGGCGGGGAGGACGCCCGGCTCGATGTCGAACAGGATCGGGCCCGCGGCGCTGAAGATCAGCGTGATCACGACCGCGCCGATCAGGTTGAGGAAGAGCCCCGCCCGCGCCATCTCCGCAATCCTCACGCGGTTGCTCCCGAACACCACGGCGTTGGGCGGCGTCGCCACCGGCATCATGAAGGCGCACGAGGCGGAGAGCGTCGCCGGGACCATCAGCAGGAGCGGGTGAACGCCCGTCGCGACGGCCACGGCCGCGAAGATGGGTAGTACCATCTCGGTCGTCGCCGTATTCGACGTGAGTTCGGTCAGAAACGTCATCGTCAGGCAGATGACGAGGATCAGCACGAGCGGCGGCACCGTCGACAACCCGCTGAACCCCTCGCCAATGAACCGCGCCAGTCCGGTGGCCTGGAAGCCGTGGGCAAGGGCGAAGCCTCCCCCGAACAGAAGCACGATATTCCACGGCAGCCGGCGGACCACGTCGGATCCCATGATCGTGGCGGACTTCGCGCCGGGCGACCTCGTCGGGACCAGGAAGAGGATGCAGGCCATCGTGATCGCGACGGTCCCGTCATCGAGCAGTTCGCCGTACGGCAGGAGCGCGGACCAGCCCGGCACCGTGAGCGGACCGATCTCGATCGGCGCGCGAAACACCCACAGCACGGCCGTCGTGGCGAAGACGGCGAGGATGACCCGTTCCTCGAAGCCGACGGGACCGAGCTTCCGCATCTCCGACTCCACGACTTCAGGGTCGACGGAGACGTCCTCCGGCACACGGAAGAAGACGCGCGTGATCAGTATCCATGCGAAACCGAGCATGAGCGCCGCGATGGGCAGCGCCATGACGAACCACACTCCGAACGAAATGTGCGGCGCGTCCGGAAACGTGATCGCGAAGATCCGTTGGAGGGAGAGGTTCGGCGGCGTGCCGACCAGCGTCGCGATGCCGCCGGCGGAACAGGCGTAGGCGATGCCCAGCATGATCGCCACGGAGAAGGCGCGCGTCCGGTCGCGCCCGAACTGCTCCTCCATGCGCAGGATCACGGCGAGTCCCACCGGGACCATCATGATCGCGGTCGCCGTGTTCGAGATCCACATGGAGAGGAAGGCCGCCGCCAGCATGAAGCCGAGCACGATGCGGGCGGGGCCGCCGCCCACCGCGCGGATGACCCAAAGGGCGATCCGGCGGTGTACGTCCCACTTCTCCATCGTGAGCGCGATCATGAAGCCGCCGAGGAAGAGGATGATCGTGCTGTTGAAGTAGATGGGCGCGGTCTCCCCGGTCCGTCCGATCCCGAGGATCGGAAACAGGAGCAGCGGGAGCAGCGCGGTCGCGAAGAGCGGAATCGCGTCGGTGATCCACCATGTGGCCATGAGGACGGCGACCGCCGCCATGCGCGTGACCTCGGGCCGGCCCGGCTCGAGGTCGAGCAGCAGCATCAGCAGGAAGAGGAGCGGTCCGAGCCACAGCCCGATGCGCTGGCCGCGCGAGCGCGTCTCGGATCGGTTCTCCGAACGGTCATGTGCCATGAGTCTCCTCGCCGCTCCGGGCCCCGGATTTCGGCCCCGCCCGCGCGGGCCCGGCGCGCGTCGCCCGAGATGGCGCGCCGCGGCGGAGGAACTTACCATCCGGCGCGAAACGCCGCGTAGTTTCCTCTCGCGCGCCGCTGGGCTAGTTTTGCCTCCCTTTGCCACTTCGCAGCGACGGTCCCCGGCTCGGCCGGCGTCGCTCGGGCCCCGGCGCGGGCCGCGATCACGAGACCCACGAAGAACGGTGACAATCTAGATGTTCGGTTCGGTACGATGGCGATTGATCTGGATCGCCGTTCTGGTAGCTGTTTGCGGTTTCGCCCTGGTGCCCGAGACCATCGTGGACGAAGTCACGGGCGAATCCGAGCGGGTCTGGCCGCTCAAGCTCGGCCTGGACCTGCAGGGCGGCATGCACCTCGCGGTCGAGATCTACGACCCCGAAAACACCCTGAGCGGCGAGGACCTGAGCGACGCGGTCGAACGGACGCTCACCACGATCCGCAACCGGATCGACGAGTTCGGCGTCCGGGAGCCGACGATCCAGCGCTCCGGGAACCGCATCATCATCGAACTCGCGGGCGTGGACGATCCGGAACAGGCGAAGCGGATCGCCACGGAAACCGCGTTCATGGAGTTCAAGATCGTCACCGACGGTCAGGAGTTCATGGACGCGCTGGAACGGGTCGACCGCGCGATCGTGAACGAGGTGGGCATCGAGAACCTCCGGGTCACGACGCTGGAGACGGAGCCGGAAGTCGACCTCAGCGACATCCTCGGCGGCGCCGCCGATTCCGCCGCCGCGGCGGATCCGGCCGCAGAAGCGGACCCGGCCGCCGACTCCGTGGCGACCGAAGAAGACGATGCGGCGACCGCGGACGCGGTGGACGAGAGCGCTGCGCGGCCGCTCTCGGCCCTTCTGGGGCAGGGACGGATCCTCGGTGAGTATCTCGTCCCGCAGGAAGACCAGCCCACCGTGGCGGCGTGGCTTGCACTCGAGAGCGTCCGGGACGCGCTCCCCAGGGGCGTCACGCTGCACTGGGGCGTGGAGCAGGTCGGGGCCGGCGCGGGATCCTACGTGCCGCTCTATGTGCTCGAGGCGGAGCCGCTCATCACGGGCGACATGCTTCAGGACGCGGGGCCGGCGAACCGTGACCCGACGTTCAACCAGCCGATCGTGCCCTTCGAGACGACCCGGCGCGGCTCGCGCGTCTTCGAACGCGGTACGGCGCGGAACATCGGCGAGAACATGGCCATCGTCCTCGACGACCGGGTCCAGAGCTACGCCGTCATCCGGAGCGTCCTGAGCCGCCGCGCCCAGATCGAGCTTACGCCCGGAGCCTCCTTCCAGGAGGCGCAGGAACTCGCGCTCGTCCTTCGGGCCGGCGCGCTGCCGATGCCGATCGAGGTGGTCGAGGAGCGCAACGTGAGCGCTTCGCTCGGCGAAGACTCGATCCGCCAGGGCCGCACCGCCTTCATCATCGGGATCGTCGGCGTGATCATCCTGATGATGATCTACTACCGGGCGGCGGGAGTACTCGCCGTCGGGGCGCTGCTCACGTACGTCGTTTTCATGCTCGGCGGCCTGGCCGGCCTCGACGCGACGCTCACCCTGCCGGGCATCGCGGGCCTCATCCTCTCCATCGGGATGGCGGTGGACGCGAACGTCCTCATCTTCGAACGGGTGCGCGAGGAACTCGCGGCCGGGAAGACGCCGCGCACGGCGGTGGACGCGGGATTCGGCAACGCGCTGTCGGCGATCGTGGATGCGAACCTCACGACGCTCATCACCGGCATCATCCTCTTCCAGTTCGGGACCGGCGCGGTGCGGGGCTTCGCGGTCACGCTGTGCATCGGGATCCTCGCATCGTTCTTCTCCGCGATCTACGTGACGCGGACGCTCTTCACCATGTACCTGAACCGACGAGGCTCCCGGGAGTCCGTGAGCATATAGGAACGACGTCATCATGAGGGTCTTCCAGAACGCGAGCTACAAGTTCCTTTCCATGCGCCGGCCGGCGTACTTCGCATCGGCCGCGATCATCACGATCGGTCTCCTGTCGATCATCTTTCGCGGCGGGCTGCGGACGGGCGTGGAGTTCACCGGCGGCGTGCTCCTCGAGGTCCAGTTCTCGCAGACGACCGAGGTGGGCCAGATCCGCGACGCGCTGACGACGGGCGGCACGACGGGCGTCCAGATTCAGCAGCTGCGGACGGTCGGAGCGGAGACATACGACTTTCTGCTGCGCGTTCCGGTCGGGGAGGATGAGGACCAGAACGCGATCCGGGACCAGATCCGGGCGAGCCTCGAGACGCAGTACTCCGCGGGAAGCTTCGAGATTGCGCGCGGCGATACGCTGAGCGCCAAGGTGGGCGACGAGTTCCAGCGCACCGCGGTCATCGCCGTGCTGCTTTCCTTCCTCCTGACCCTGATCTACCTCGCCTTCCGCTTCGAGTGGCGGTTCGGCGTGGCCGCCGTCATCGCGACGGTGCACGACATGTTCATCACGTTCGGGTTCATCTCGCTGCTGGATATCGAGATCAACCTCGCCACGGTAGCCGCGATTCTCACGATCATCGGGTATTCGCTCAATGACACGATCGTCGTCTTCGACCGCGTGCGGGAGAATCTGAGGAAGAAGCGGAAGGAAGCGTACGACACGACGCTCAACCGCAGCCTGAACGAGACGCTGCCGCGAACGGTTCTCACCAGCGGCACGACGCTGATGGCGCTGCTGTCGCTGGTCGTGATCGGGGGCGCCGTGATTCGGCCCTTTGCCGGCGTGCTCATCATCGGAGTGCTCGTGGGGACGTATTCCTCGATCTTCGTGGCATCGCCCGTTCTCGTCGAGATTCACGACCGGGCGCGCAAGCGCGCCGCGATCGCCGCCCGCGGCTAGCCGCGGCGCGCCACGGGTGGCCGGGACCGAGCCCACGCTCTTCGATTCGCACCTCCATCTAACGGCGGCACGCTTCGGCCCCGACCTCGATGAGGTGGTGGACCGAGCCCACGCGCGGGGCGTGCGCGGCATGGTCACGGTCGCCTCGGACCCCGAGGACGCGGAGAAGGCTTCGGCGCTGGCCGCGCGGACGCCCGGCCTGTGGGCGACGGCCGGGCTCCATCCCCACTCGGCGGACCGGACCTCGGCCTCTCTCATGGGCGAGATCGAGCGCCTCGCCGAGGCCCCCGAAGTCGTCGCGATCGGCGAGACGGGTCTCGACTTCCACTACGACAATGCGGCCCGGCCGGCCCAGCTGGAGAACTTCGAGGCGCACCTCGGGATGGCGGCGCGGCTCGGCCTGCCGATCGTCGTGCATTCGCGCTCGGCGGAGACCGAGACGGCGGAGCGGGTGAGGGAGTACGGCGACGGTGCCGCCGGCGTGCTGCACTGCTTCACCGGAGGCGAAGCACTCCTCGATGCCGCCCTGGCTGCGGACTGGTACGTCTCCTTTTCGGGGCTCATCACGTTTGTCGCCGAACTGGCCGAATGGGCCCGCGCCGTGCCGGCCCACCGGCTCCTCATCGAGACGGACGCTCCCTATTTGGCGCCCGTCCCACGCCGCGGACGCCGAAACGAACCCGCCTACCTCACGCACACGTGCGAGCGGCTGGCGAAAGTGCGCGGCACGTCCTTCGAGGAAGCGGCGGCGCTCACGGCCCGCAACGCGCGCCGCTTCTACGGTCTGGAGGACGCGGTATGAACCGCCCGGGGTCGGGCGGCGTGCAGATCCTGCCCGACCATGTCGCGAACCAGATCGCGGCCGGCGAGGTCGTGGAGCGTCCCGCCTCCGTCGTCAAGGAACTCGCCGAGAACGCGGTCGATGCGGGGGCGCGTCGCGTCGAGGTCGCGCTCCGCAACGGAGGGAAGACCGAGATCCGGGTCTCGGACGACGGGAGCGGGATGAATCGCGAGGACGCGGTGCTCGCTCTGGACCGGCACGCGACGAGCAAGATCCGGAGCGTGGATGATCTGCGGAGCGTCCGCTCCTTCGGCTTCCGGGGCGAGGCGCTGCCCTCCATTGCGGCGGTCAGCCGTTTCGAACTGCATACGGCGCTGAGCCCGGAAGAGGGCGTGCGTGCGCGGGTCGATTTCGGGCGCATCCGCAGCGTCGATGACGTGCCGCGCCGGCGGGGCACGACGGTGACGGTCCGCGCGCTGTTCCACGATCTGCCGGCGCGCGCAAAGTTCCTCGGGAGTTCGGCCGCCGAGTCCCGGGCCGCGGGCGAAGCGCTCGTGCTCCTCGCGCTTGCGAACCCCGCCGTCGGTTTCCGGCTCGAGTCGAACCGCCGCGCCTCCATGGATCTCGCCCCCGCCCGGGACTGGCTCGAACGGATCGGCCAGCTTTGGGGAGACCTCGCCCCCACGCTCATTCCCGTGGAAGATGCGGGCGGCCCCGTGCGGGTCCGAGGCTTCGTCCAGCGGCCCGATGCGGCGCGCGCGAGGGGAGGGCGCCGCTACACGTTCGTGAACGGCCGCCCCTTTCGGGATCCCGCTCTCCTGCGGCTGGTGGATGACGCGTTCCGGACGACGGTCGTGGAGGGCGTTCGGCCGAGTCTCTTCCTGCGGATCGAGACGCCGCCCGCATCGGTGGATGTCAACGTCCACCCGGCCAAGGCGGAGGTGCGGTTCCGTGACCGCGAGAGCGTCGAGACCGCCGTGCACGACGCGGTGCGGGCCGCGCTGGCGCGGCTCGATTCGACGAAACCGATGGGAGTCCCCGGCGACGCGGCCGACCCGGAGCGAGCCGATCGAACGTCCTCCCGCGGCCGCGCCCGGATACCCCGCGGCGAGCCGCCCGCGGAGATGCCGCAGTTCACGCTCTTCGTCTCGGGGCGCGACGACGCGGGCGAGCCGCCCGAGCCGGGGGGCGAAGCCGGCGCGAGCGGGGAGGGGGTCGCGGCCGAGGCTCCGTTCGTCGGCCCGGAACTGTGGCAACTCCACGACCGTTACATTCTCGCGGCAACCCGCAACGGGCTCCTCATCGTCGACCAGCACTCGGCGCACGAACGCGTGCTCTACGAGGAGATCATGGCGCGGTTCGAGGCGGGGGGCGGCATCTCCCAGGCGCTCCTCTTTCCGGTCACCATGCAGTTCTCGCCTCCGGAAGCCGAGGCGCTCGAGGATCTCGCCGGATTGCTCGTTCGGCAGGGCTTCGAGCTGGAGCCGTTCGGCGAGCGGACCTGGATTCTGACGGCGGCCCCGCAGCCCCACGCCCGCTTCGACGCGGAGCGCTGCCTGCGCGAGATGGTGCGCGAACTGGCGGAGGGATCCCCGCTGGTGAATACGGCGCGCAGCCAGCACGAGCGCCTCGCGATGAGTATGGCGTGCAAGGGCGCGATCAAGGCGGGCGAGCACATCTCGCCGGAAGAGGCGAGGGAACTCTTCGACCGGTTGTTCGCCACCCCGCTGCCCGGACACGACGTCCATGGCCGCCCGACGATCGTGCGCCTGAGCGTCGAGGAGCTCGACCGGCGGTTCGGCCGCGGGTAGGCGCCGCGCTCGTGGGGAGTTCTCCCGTGCCGGCCATCGCGGGCCCTACCGCCTCGGGCAAGACGTCCGTCGCCATCGAGGTCGCGCGCCGGCTGGACGGCGAGATCATCTCTCTGGACAGCCGCCAGGCGTACCGCGGCTTCGTCATCGGGACCGCGGCGCCCTCCGCGCGTGAACTCGCCGCCGCGCCGCACCACGGCGTCGGCTTTCTCGACCCGCACGAGCGCTACGGCGCCGGTCGCTTCGCCCGCCTGGCGGCTCGCTGGCTGTCCGAGATCCGGGCTCGGGGGTGCGTCCCCATCCTCGCCGGCGGGACCGGGCTGTTCCTTCGTGCGCTCACGCACCCGATGTTCGAGGAGCCCCCGCTTGACCCGGCGCGCCGCGCGGCGCTGCACGCCGGGCTGGACCGGCTCGAACGCGATGAACTGGTGCGCTGGGCGGCCCGCCTCGATCCGGTGCTGGCTGCGCGGCGGCGCCCGCTCGACCGGCAGCGAGCGGCGCGCACGGTGGAACTGGCGCTCCTGACGGGTGTGCCGCTGACCCGCTGGATGACGAGCGCGCCGGCCGAGCGTCCGCCGCTGCGGACCGCGACCTATGTGCTGGATTGGCCCGCGCCGCTCCTCCGCGAGCGGATCGCCCGCCGCGCCGAAGCGTTGATCCGGGGCGGCGCCTGGCCGGAGGAGGTGCGCGACCTCCTGGCACGCGGCCTCGACGGGTCGCGCGCCTTCGACGCGCTGGGCTACGCGGATGTCGCGGCGCTCGTCCGGGGCGAGGCCGGCGTGGACGAGACGGTCGATCGCGTGTCGAGAGCCACCTGGCGCTACGCGCGCCGGCAGCGGACGTGGTTCAGGCACCAAGTCCCCGAGGACGCGGTCGTGCTCGATTCGCTGGACGGGTCGACGACACCGGGACAACTTGCGCGCCGCATCGCAACAGACTGGCGCGAATCAGGATGAAGACGGGACGGTGAAGACGATGACGGGGGGACGATGAAGATCGGGATCACGTGCTATCCGACATACGGAGGCTCCGGGGCGGTCGCCACCGAGCTGGGGCTGGGCCTCGCGCGCAGGGGGCACGAGGTACACTTCATCTCCTATGCGCAGCCGTTCCGTCTCATTCACTTCATCGATGGCGTCTACTTCCACGAAGTCGAGGTCAACCGCTACCCGCTGTTCGAATACCCCCCCTATTCGCTCGCGCTTGCCGTCACGATGCACGAAGTCGCACGGCGCGAGGCACTCGACCTCCTCCATGTGCACTACGCGATCCCCCACGCCACGGCCGGATGGATCGCGCGCGACATGCTGCGGGACGGAGGCCGCGACGTGAAGCTCGTCACGACCCTGCACGGCACGGACATCACGCTCGTCGGCCAGGATCCGTCCTACTGGTCGATCACCCGCTTCTCGATCGAGAAGTCCGACCGGATCACCGCCGTCTCCGACTGGTTGCGCGAGCGGACGCACCGCGACTTCGACTGCGAACGCTGCGCGATCGAGGTCATCCCGAACTTCGTCGACCCGAAGATCTACGACCGCGACCGCTACCGGGGCCGGCACCTCCTCGCACGGGCCGGAGAAAAGGTCGTGATGCACATCTCCAATTTCCGGGCCGTGAAGCGGATTCCGGACCTCATGCAGGTGTTTGCCCGGGTCGCGCACGCCGTGCCGGCTCGCCTCATCCTCGTGGGCGACGGTCCGGAGCGGCAGCGCGCCGCGGAGATTGCCGCGGACCTGGGTATCGCGGAGCGCGTCGTCTTCCTGGGCAAGATCGATTCCGTCGCCGAACTCCTCGCCAGCGCCGACCTCTTTCTCCTCCCGAGCGAGCAGGAATCCTTCGGTCTCGTGGCGCTGGAAGCGCAGGCGTCCGGCGTTCCCGTGGTGGGATCCTCCGGAACGGGCCTCGACGAGGTGGTGGAGCACGGCGTGACCGGCTACCTGCATCCGGTCGGAGCGGTCGAAGCGATGGCGGCATCGGCGATCTCGGTGCTGAGCGATCAGGCGCGCTGGGACGCGTTCTCCGGCGCGTCGCGGGATCGGGCCCTCGAACGCTTCACGATTGACCGCATCGTCCCCCGCTACGAGTCGCTCTACCGCAGAGTCCTCGCCGAAGGGGATGACGACCCGGGGGAGCCGGCGGCGTGAACCCGTTCGAAGCCTTTGTCCTCGGCGTCGTCCAGGGCCTCACGGAGTTCCTGCCCGTGTCGAGTTCCGGGCATCTCGTGCTCGGGCAGGCGCTGTTCGGGGTCGAGCTCCCCGGGGTCGTGTTCGAGGTCACCGTCCACGTCGCGACGCTGTGCGCCGTGTGCTGGGTCTATCGCGGACGCGTCGCCGCGCTGGTGCGGGGCGCGTGTACGGGGGATCGAGCGAGCATGAGGGATGTCGGACTCCTGGCCGTGGCCACGCTTCCGGCCGCCGCCGTCGGGGTCGGCCTGCGGGACGCGCTGGAGCCCACGTTCGAGCGGCCGGTGCTCGCGGCGGCGATGCTTCTGGTCACGGGCACCGTCGTCTGGTCGATCCGGCACCTGTCTCGCCGGGCAACTGGCGCGCGGCCGACGGCCGGCGGGGCGCTGGCGATCGGTCTCGCGCAGGCCGCCGCCATCCTGCCCGGCATTTCGCGTTCGGGGAGTACCGTGGCCGCGGCGGCCGCCGCCGGCGTCGAACCCCGCCGCGCGGCCGAGTTCTCCTTTCTCCTCTCCATCCCCGCGATCGGAGGGGCGGCGGTGTTGCAGGCGCCGGATCTCGGGGAGGCGGGACTCGCGGTCGGGGTTCTGCCCCTCGCGGTCGCCTTCGCAGCTTCGGCCCTGTCAGGGGTCTTCGCCATTCGTATCTTCCTGAGGATGCTTGAACGGCGCGTATTCCACCGCTTCGCCTGGTACTGCTGGTTCATCGGCGGGGGGTACCTTGCGGCGGCCGCGATCTGGCCGGCGCTTCGCGGATGACCGTTGAATGACTGAAGTCGGAGCGACGATGCTCGCAGAAGAGGCAGAAGGCTGGGCCGGGGAGCCCGTCGCCGCGCTGCGTGAGCGCTGGGACCGGGAGCCGGTCTTCGCCTTCGGCCGCATCCCTTCGACGAACGATCTCGCCCGTGAACTGGCGGAAGCCGGAACGCCGTCCGGCACGATCGTGCTCTGCCACGAGCAGACGGCCGGGCGGGGAAGGGCGGGCCGGAATTGGAGGTCACCGGCGGGAGCGGGCCTCTATCTCAGCATGGTGTTTCGCCCGAGTGCGGCCGCGGTGCCGCCGCTCGTCACGGTCGTGGCCGGCGTCGATCTCGCCCGCGAACTGAACCGGCGCTTCCCGGGCCTCGGCTTGGCCGTGAAGTGGCCCAACGACCTCATGGCGCGGGAGCGGAAGCTCGGCGGCATCCTGGCGGAGACGACCCGGGACGGCGGCAGGGATGTGTTCCTCGTCGTCGGCGTCGGCGTCAACGTCGAGGCCGGCCGGCTGCCGAACGATGTCGACGGAGCGGTGGCCCTGGCCGACTGCGTGGATCCGGCGCCTCTCGTCGACGTCGCGGATGCGGTCGTGGCGGGACTCGAGCGGCGGCTCCCGCGCGTGCCGACTTCGCTCGACGCGGCGTCGCTCGATGAACTCGACCGTCTCGACTGGTTGAAGAATCGCTGGGTCGAGCACCGGCTCTCGGACCGCGAACCCGCCATCGGCCTCGCGGCCGGCATCGCCCCGGACGGCGCCCTCCTGCTGCGGCCGCGCGGGGGTGCCCTGCGCCGTGTCGTCGCGGGCTCCATCGCTCTTGGCGGAAGCTGATCTCATGCTCCTCACCGTAGACATCGGGAATACCGAATCCGTCCTCGGGTGGTTCGAGGATCTCACCCCCGTGCACACGTGGCGGATCTCGACGGACCGGCGTCGAACGGCGGACGAGATCGGCTTCCAGCTGCGGGGGCTCCTCGGGGCGCGGAAACTGCCGGCTCCGGAGCGGATCGTCGTCGCCTCCGTCGTCCCCGCGCTGCACCGGGTCTGGCTGGCGGCGGGAAAAAGCCTCGACGCGCCGCTGCGCTTCCTCAACGGCGGTTCTCCCATCCCGGTCCGGCTGGATGTCGACCACCCGCTCGAAGTCGGCGCGGATCGCATCGCGAATACGCTCGCCGCGGCGGAACTCTACCGTCGCGACACCGTCGTCGTGGATCTCGGGACGGCGACCACCTTCGATTGCATTACGGCGGATGGCGTCTTCGTGGGCGGAGTCATCGCGCCCGGTCCCACGGCCGGCACGGACCAGCTCGCGCGCGCGACGGCGCAACTCCCCCAGATCCATGTGGAGAAGCCGGCCCGGGTCATCGGCCGCAACACGCAGGACTGTCTCTTGAGCGGCGGGTTCTACTCGGTGGTGGAAGGGATCGACGGCATCGTGGCGCGGATCGTCGAGGAATGGGAGCGCGAGCCGCTCATCGTCGCGACGGGCGGACTCGCGCGGGTCGTGGGGCCGCACTGCCGCACCGTGGACCGCATCGAGCCGGCGCTCACGATCACCGGCCTCGCGATCGCGGACCGATACCTGTTCGGGCCGCCCGCCGGCTAGCGGCTAGCTTCCGGAGCCGCGGAAGAAAGCGGCGCCTCCGCAGCACTTCTCCTTCATCTTTTCCGCGAACTCAGGATTGATCATCCGCACGATCAGGTAGAAGATCGCGACGAAGAGCGCGACCTTAACGACCATCCACACCAGGGGCAGGACGACGGAGAAGAGGATTCCCGTCACCCACAGACCCGCCGCGCCCGCGGCCACAAGCACTACTGCTGCACGAAACATGTCGACCTCCCTTTCTGGCCCGCACGTACGATAGGTGTACGGGGCGGGTTTCATAACCCCCGGACCGGTTCCGCGGCCGGCCCGCCGCCCGATGCCGCCGCCGCTCTTGCCGCCGCTCCCGCCGGCCGGCCGACGCCTCTTGATCGGAGCGGTGCGTCCGCATATGTTCGGCTCGCCTTAGCACTCGTTGCGCCAGAGTGCTAACAGCCGCGAGATCCCTCGCGGCTTTCATCGGAAGGATCACCCAACACCGAAGGTCCAAGGAGGGACAGGCAAGATGGCAACCGCCTCGAACACGAAACTGAACATCTCCCCCATGGCCGACCGCATCGTCGTCGCGCCGCTCGAAGAGACCGAGGAGATGCGCGGTGGTCTGTACATTCCGGACACCGCCAAGGAAAAGCCGCAGCAGGGCACCGTCGTCGCCGTGGGCCCCGGCCGCATGAACGACGACGGCGAACGCATCCCGATGGAAGTCGGCACCGGAGACCGGGTTCTCTACGGCAAGTACGCCGGGACCGAGGTTTCGCTGGATGGTGACGACTACCTGATCGTGAAGGAAAGCGACGTTCTGGCCGTCCTCTAGCCGCTGAAGCGGGAGACGGCGGGTCAAACCCGTTGACTGATGTGCCCGAATAACCGGGCGAAGGAGACGAAATGGCGAAGGAACTTGAATTCGATACCGCGGCACGGCAGCGCCTGAAGGCAGGCGTGGACAAGCTCGCGCGCGCGGTCAAGGTCACGCTCGGCCCCAAGGGGCGGAACGTGGTCCTCGAGAAGAAGTTCGGCAGTCCGACGATTACGAAGGACGGCGTCACGGTCGCGAAGGAAGTCGAGCTGGATGACCCGGTCGAGGATCTGGGCGCGAAGATGGTGAAGGAAGTCGCGACCAAGACGTCCGACGCGGCGGGCGACGGCACGACGACGGCGACGGTGCTCGCGCAGTCGATCTTCACCGAGGGCCTCAAGAGCGTGACGGCGGGCGCGAACCCGATGGCGCTCAAGCGCGGCATCGACAAGTCCGTCGAAGCGATCGTCGCGAACCTGCATGAGATCTCCGTCGAAACCTCCGGCAAGACGGAAATCGCCCAGGTCGCCGCCATTTCGGCGAACAGCGACCAGGAGATCGGCGAACTGATCGCCGACGCGATGGAGAAGGTCGGGAAGGACGGCGTCATCACGGTCGAGGAGGCCCGCGGCCTCGAGACCGATCTGGAGACGGTGGAGGGGATGCAGTTCGACCGCGGCTATCTGTCGCCCTACTTCGTCACGGATCCGGACAAGATGGAGGTCGTCCTCGACGAGCCGATCATCCTGATCCACGACAAGAAGATCTCGGCCATGAAGGACCTGCTGCCGGTCCTCGAGAAGGTCGCCCAGATGGGCAAGCCTCTCCTGATCGTGGCCGAGGACATCGAGGGCGAGGCGCTGGCCACGCTCGTCGTCAACAAGCTGCGTGGAACGCTCAAGGTCGCGGCCGTCAAGGCTCCGGGTTTCGGCGACCGCCGCAAGCAGATGCTGCAGGACATCGCGATCCTCACGGGCGGCCAGGTGATCTCCGAGGAACTCGGCTTCAAGCTCGAGAACACGGTGGTCGGCGATCTTGGCCAGGCCAAGCGGATCGTCATCGACAAGGACAATACGACGGTCGTCGACGGCGCCGGTGACACGGACCGGATCCAGGGCCGCATCAGCGAGATCAAGGTGGCCATCGACAAGTCCACGTCCGACTACGACCGCGAGAAGCTGCAGGAGCGGCTGGCGAAGCTGGCCGGCGGCGTGGCGGTCATCAACGTGGGCGCCGCGACCGAGACCGAGATGAAGGAGAAGAAGGCTCGCGTCGAGGACGCGCTGCACGCGACCCGCGCGGCCGTTGAGGAGGGCATCGTGCCCGGCGGCGGCGTGGCGCTCCTGCGGAGCCAGACGGTGCTGGACGGGGTCGAGGGTTCGGATGCCGACGAGACGATCGGAATCCGCATCGTGCGCCGCGCGGTCGAGGAGCCGGTTCGCACGATCGCCTCGAACGCCGGGGCCGAGGGTTCGATCATCGTCGAGAAGGTGCGCGAGGCCGAGGGACGGAACACCGGCTACAACGCGGCCACCGACGAGTACGAGGACATGGTGAGGGCCGGCGTGATCGACCCGACCAAGGTCACGCGGACCGCGCTCCAGAACGCGGCCTCGATCGCGGGTCTGCTTCTGACGACCGAGGCGGTCGTGGTGGAGCGTCCCGAGGCGGAGGATCCCGCGGCGGCCGCCGGCGGCGGGATGCCGGGCGGCGGCATGGGCGGGATGTACTAGCAAGCCCGTGATGGGGACGGGAAGCCGTCCCCGCCGTTTCCGGTGTTGGAAGGCACGAAAGGCCCGGCTTCGGCCGGGCCTTCGCGCATCTGCCCCCCGCGGTTAGGATGTCGCGCGATGCTGTTGCCCAGATTCGACTCCGGACCTCCCATGGCTCGCGCGGGCGTCGCGCGGAAGGCGCTGTGGATCGCTGCCCTGGCGCCGCTGGCCTGCGCGGATGCGACGGGCCCCGACGGAGACCTCTGTCCCGCCGTGGCGGGGCGCGGCGCCACCCGCGTCACGCTGGCTCTCGCGGCGGGGGAGATGTGCGTGCTGCCGGCGGCAGGCGTCCAGGTCATGGAGATCGGGGCAGCCAACGCCTCGGCAGCGTATCTGATGGTCGTGCAGAGCGGCCTGCGCACGCCGGGGGCGACGACGCGGCTCCGGCTCGATGTCCGGGCGAGGGGGGCGGCGGCCGCACGGGTCCCCCCGCTCGTCGCTCCGGCACGCGCGATGCCGGTCGACGAGTTCGGCGTCGATGACGACAGACTCGGCCTCGCGGAGGCGTCGCGGGCCGAACTCGCCTTCCGGGCGAATGCCCGCCGCGCCGTGCTCGGCGCGCGCCCGCTCCGCCAGGTGCCCGCCGGGGCGCGGGATCCGGGCATGGTGCGAGCGAACGCGGCCCTCGCCGGCACGACGGCCCCCTCGGTCGGCGACACGGTGATCTTCAGCAACGCGGTGCATCCGAATCTCGACGTGGACTGCGATGGGATCCACGACGTGACGGCGGTCGTCCGCGCGGTGGGCCCGACCTTCGCGGTCGTCGAGGATCTCGATGGGGCCGGCGTCGTGCGCGGCGGCGGTTACGATGCCGTTCTCGAATCGCTCGAACGATCGGTCTTCCCCGTGCTCTCGGCGTATTTCGGCGAGCCTGCGGATATCGACGGGAACGGCGTCGTCTGGGTCCTGTTCACGCCGGTCGTGAACCGGACCACGCCTCGCGGCAGCGACACCAGGATCCTGGGGTTCTTCAATCCGGCCGACCTGGCCGATCCCGAGGACTGCCCGGCGTCCAACGGCGGGGAGATCCTCTACCTGCTTGCCGCCGATCCCGACGGCCGGTTCTCGAAGCCCGTACCCGCGAGATTCGCGACGACCGGGGCGATCGGGGTGGCCGCGCACGAACTGGCGCACCTCGTTTCGGCCGAACGCCGCACGGTGCTGGCCCCGGGATCGTTCGCATCTCTCGAGGTCACCTGGCTGAGCGAGGCGCTGGCTCATTCGGCGGAGACGTTCGTCGGGATGTCGGGCGCGTCCCTGCGCCCCGGCGGCAACTACGGCTTCGCGCAACTCTCCGCCAATTCCGACCGCTTCGAAGCCTACCACTTCCCGAACCTCCGACGCTCCGCAATCTACCTGCTCGGTCCGCACCGGACCCCCGCGCTGGGTGACGCCAGGGCGCGCGACCCCGCAGGAGTGTCCTCGCTCGCGATGCGAGGCTTCGGGTGGCTCTTCCTGCGCTGGCTCGCGGATCAGTACGCGACGGAGGGCGGCGGACTGCTCGGCGGAGCGGCGGAGGAGGCCATCTTCCACGACCTGGCGGGAGGGGGGAACGGACGCGCGCGGGGCGCGGAGAACGTCGAGCGGGTCGCGTCGGCGTACGGCGGGCCGACCACGTGGGAAGACCTGCTGGCGGCCTGGGCCCTGGCCCCGATCGCCGACGACCGGCCCGGCGCTCCCCCCTCGAGCCAGGTGAAGACATTGCATCTTCGGGATGTGTTCGCCGCCCTGCACCGGGAACTGGACGGGAAGGCTCCCTTTGCGAGCGCTTTCCCGCTCCGGGCGATGGACGTTCCGCTCGCCGCCGGGACGGATGCCCGAATCGACTTCGAACTCGGCGCCTCGACGGGATATTATCTGCAGCTTGAGAGCGAGGGGCCACACCCGGAGATCCGCCTGGATCTCACGACCCGGGCCGGGCTTTCCATCCCCTCGTCCGAGGCCGTCCGCATCGTCGTGCTCCGGACTCGTTGACCTCGCGGAGGCCGGGGGGGCGCGCGAGCGCTTCGTCCGTCTTCTCGGGCACGGATCCTGAAGGGCGGGTATCTTGGCCTCGGGAGGGGCCGGCCGGTCCCGGGAGTCGGCCGTCGCATGGACCGTGGCAGGGAGATCGACTGTGAGACACGCATGCTGAGACTGTGCGGCAGGGTGCCGCGTCAGGGTGTCGCGATCTCCGGTCTCGCGCTCGCGGCTTGCGGCGGCGGCACGACGGACCCGCCACCGCCACCGCCGCCTCCTCCGCTCGCCACGGGGTGCGGAGGGGCGGCCACGCCGTCCGTGTCCGTCACGCTGGACCTGGCCCCCGGCCAGCACGTCACGCTCGACAACCCCGGGGATGTGCGCGCCTTCAGGCTGGCTGGCGCCGACTCGCCCCGCGACTACCAGGTCATCGTGCAGAGCGCTTCCCAGGCGCCCGGCCAGCGCGTAGACGGCTGCATACGTGTTCGCGCCGAGCGCGCCTCCGGGAACGTGACCCCGCTCAACGCGCCCCGTCTCACGCCTGCGAGCGGAGACCTGAGCCGCGACCTTCGCCGGCGGGCGTCCTGGTTCGCGCGGGAGCGCCTTCTTCGGGAGCGGGATCTCCAGGAACTCGCCGCGGTCGGCGCCCAGCCGCTACGGCCCGGAACTCGGGGGCTCGATCCTCTGAAGCTGGCCGATGCGCTGCGGCCGCCGGACCTTGGGGACACCCTGTCCTTCAGGGTCGGGGTGGGCGCGAACCTGGTCGTGAACTGCCGCAATCCGACGATGGTCACGGGTGAGGTCAGGTACGCCGGAGAGCACTTCACCATCGTCGAAGACCTCCAGTTCCACGATCAGCCGGACAGCGACCGGTTCTCGCCGGACGAGTTCGAAGCGATCGGCCGGCAGCTGGACGACGTCGTGTATCCGATGGATGTCGCCTACTTCGGCGAACCCGCGGACATCGACGACAACGGGACCGTCTTCGCCCTCATCACGGCCGAGGTGAACAAGCTCACGCCCGCCGGCGAGCAGAGCGTCGTCGCCGGCTTCTTCCTGGCGCGCGATCTTACGGCGAGATCGAGTTGTGAGGCCTCGAACGAAGGGGAGATCTTCTATCTCGTGGGTCCGGATCCGGACGAGGACTTCGGCGCGGACATCAGCCTCAGCTTCGCGAACGCGCTCGCGCGGTCGACCGTCGCGCACGAGTTCGCCCACCTCCTCAACACCCAGCAGCGCGTCACGCTCGGGGGCGGGAACATCTTCGGCGACCGAGAGGTGGCATGGCTCGATGAAGGGATGGCCCACCTTGCCGAGGAGATCGCCGGCCTCCGCGCCGCGGGCCTCGGGACGAGGGCGAACCTCGATCTGGACATGATCACGTCGAGCGAGGAACAACTCGCCATCTACAACCATTATCACGTCGTGAATCAGATTCGCCTCGGCCGCTTCCTTCGGGGCGGCTGTCCGACGCCGGACCCCAACGGCCCGGCGGCGACCCGGGTGCTCGGGGACGCCGCCGGCGAAGATCCGGGAGGAGTGGAATCCCTCGCCTTCCGTGGTTTCGGGTACGGGTTCGCACGCTGGCTGGGCGACCAGTTCGGGCCGTCCGGGAGCGGGGGAGCGCTGCCCGGCGGCAGGGAAGACGAACTGTTTCGGTATCTGACCTCGGGCGGGCCCGCGCACTTCAAGGGCATCACCAACGTCGAGCGTACGCTCCAGGCCGTGGCCGGCGTGGAGATGGAGTGGGACGAGCTCCTCTCGCTGTACCTCACATCTCTCATCGCCGACGACCGCGCGCCGGCCGCCGCGGATCCCCGGACGCAGTGGAGGACCTGGAATCTCCCGGGGCTGTACCGACAGCTGAGCGAATCCAATCTCGGAGACAACTGCCCGTTCACCCGCGACTTCCCGCTCACGCCCTCGAGGGTGAATGTCCATGTATCGACGAGCAGCTCGACCGAGTTCACCGTGAACTCCTCCACCGGGCGCTACTTGTCGCTCGTGAGCTCGGGCGCGACGCCCGGCCTGGTCGTCGAGGTCATGGACCCGGCCGGAGCCAACCTCCCCGGACGGGCGCGGGCGCAGGTCACCGTGCTCCGGATGCGCTGAACGGCGGCCGGGGGCTGCGGCGGCGAAGGGGGACCCACGTCTCCTCCACCGCCCGGACCGCCGCCTCCGCCGCCCGGACCGACGATCGGGGCCTCGCTCAACCTGCGTCCGGGAGAGGTCCACGTACTCTCCGAACGCGACGCGATCCGCGCATTCGAGATTCAGGGGGCGGCGGAAGGGCGCGAGTACCAGGTGATCGTGATGAGTGCGTCGCTTTCGGAGGGACGCACGACTCCCCTGCGCGTCAGAGCCCGAGCGGACGACGTGAGCCCGAACGTCGTCCCGAACCCGCGGACGAACCGCAGCGGAAGGGATGCCGCGATCCCGCCGGCTCGCGGGCTTGCCGGCCTCTCCGGCGAACCGCGCCCCGACCGGGACTGGCATCTGCGGCAGATGATCGAGACGGAACGCGAGTTGCGCCGCCTCCGCGCCCGCCCCGCCGAGGGGATCGGCCGGGCTTCGCGCGGGCTCGCGGCGGCCGTCTCCGACGTCCCCCAGGTGGGTGACACGCTCACGGTCAGATCCGCCATCGTGCCTGGAGGAGGCGTCCAGTGCACGGCGAACACGCCGATCAAGTCGACGGTGCGGACCGTCGGCGAGAACTTCATCATCGTCGAGGACGATCGACTCGCCGGCCGGTTCACGGAGGAGGACTACGCCGACCTCGACCGGGAACTCGATGAATTCATCGCCCCGGTAAGCCACGAGTATTTCGGCGAGCCGGAAGATCTGGACGGCAACCAGCGCGTCATCGCCTTCTTCACCGGAGAGGTGAACCGTCTCAGCGAGCCCGAGAGCGGGAGCGTCGTCATCGGCTTCCACTGGATCGGGAATCTTTTCGAGCGCGAGAACTGCCCGGCGAGCAACGAGGCCGAGATCATCTGGCTGATCGGTCCGGACCCGGATGCCGAGTTCGGTATCGAGATCGGCGCGGATTTCGTGAAGCGAGTCGCCCGCAGCCTGGTCGCGCACGAATACCAGCACCTTCTCAACGCCTCGCAGCGCCTGGGGGGGCAGCGCGGCCAGGACACGTGGGGTAACGCCGACCTGTGGGTCAACGAGGGCCTGTCGCACGTGGCGGAGGAAGTCACCGGCTTCTACCGGCAGGGACTGCGCGTACGCGGGAACTACGGGTACACGGAACTGATCGCCGGCGATCCCGGCCTTGTGGCGTTCCGCGATTTCTTCGAAGGCAATCTGGAAAACGCTCGCGAATACCTCTCCGCCCCGACCGAATTCAACCCGCTCGCGCTGAACAACAACACGCTCGACTTCGCGACGCGCGGCTGGGGATATGTCTTCGTGCGCTGGTTCGGCGACCGTTACGGGCCGGCCGGACCGGGCGGGATCGTCGCCGGGTCGGGCGAGGCGGCCCTCTACCGGGAACTCGCGGTCGGCGGCCCCGGCTTTCTGTTCGGATACGAGAACTTCCTCCGCGCGGCGGAGGTGGCCGGAGGCGAGACGACGACTTGGGGCGACGTTCTGGCCGAGCACTTCGCGGCTTCGGCCGCGGACGACGCACACGAGGCGCTCCCGGACGGGGCCCAGTTCTCGACATGGAACTGGCCGCGACTGTGGGAGGAACTGCGGACTGCCGGGGTCCGGGGATTGACCGGAGGCGACCCGCTCCGGCGCCGCATCATCCAGATGGGGGCGGGCGTGTCGTCGACGGACGAGTTCGATCTCGGTTCCTCGACGGCCCGTTACTACCATCTGCGGGCGGCGGGCGGCCATCCCTCGATGATCGTGGAGACGACCATCGCCTCCGGCGGCAACGTTCCCAACAGCGCGGAGGCGCGCATCATCGTCGTTCGTACGCGTTGATCCGTCAGGACCGGCGCGGCGTCCGCCATCTCGTGGCCGTCGCGCCGGGCCCTCGTTTGGCGATCCGCGGACCCCGCCCTAGCTTCCGCGTCCACCGAGAGTCGGAGTCCAATCGAATCGTGCATCGACGGGTAGGCCGATGAACGAACCCCAGATTTCCATTACGCTCCCCGACGGATCCCCGAAGCGGCTGCCTCGCGGCGCCAGCGCCGGCGATCTTGCCGCGGCGATCGGTCCGGGGCTGGCCCGGGCCGCCGTGGCCGCGCGCGTGAACGGCGTGCTCACGGATCTTTCGGCCGCCCTTCCGGACGGGGCGGAAGTCGCGATCGTGACGCGCAGCGACGAAGACCCCGACGCGCTCTACGTGCTTCGGCATTCCGCGGCGCACGCGCTTGCCACCGCCGTGCGCGAACGGTATCCGGGGGCGGGGATCGGTTTCGGCCCTCCGATCGACGATGGCTTCTACTACGACTTCGAGGTTCCGGCGCCCTTCACGCCGGAGGACCTGGAAGAGATCGAGCGCGCGATGGCCGAAGTCGCGGGGGCGGACGATCCGTTCGAGCGCCGCGAGGTCGAGCGCGATGAAGCTCTGGAACTCTTTTCGGACGACCCGCTCAAGCTGGAGCGGCTGGACGAGATTCCGGAGGGCGAGGCGATTTCCGTCTATCGGAACGGGCCGTTCCTCGACCTGTGCCGCGGGCCGCACGCTCCCCGCACCGGTGAGATCCGACACTTCCGGATTCTGAACGCCGCGGGGGCCTATTGGCGCGGCGACGAGCGGCGGCAGATGCTCCAGCGCATCTATGGCACAGCTTTCTACTCGCGGGAGGCGCTCGAGGCCTACATCACCCGCCTCGAGGAGGTCCGCAAGCGCGATCACCGGAAGCTGGGCAGGGAACTGGACCTGTTCTCCATCCAGGACGAGATCGGGCCCGGGCTCGTGTGCTGGCACCCCAAGGGCGCGCGCGTGCAACTCGAGCTGAGGCGCTGGATCGAAGATCTGCAGGAGGCGCACGGCTACGAGTTCGTCTACACGCCGCACGTCTCCAGCGAGGCGCTCTTCCGGCGCTCCGGGCACCTTCCGAACTACGCCGAGAACATGTACCCCCGGATGGAGGACGAGGACGGCGAAGCGTTCCGCGTGAAGCCGATGAACTGTCCGGGACACATCACGATCTACGCGGCGCAACCCCGCAGCTACCGCGACCTTCCCGTGCGGTTGTCCGAGGTCGCGAACGTGTACCGCTACGAACGGTCCGGGACGCTCCACGGTTTGCTGCGCGTGCGCATGCTCACCATGGACGACGGGCACGTCTTCTGTACGCCGGACCAGATCGAGGACGAGATCTTCATCTGCCTGAAGCTGGTCGACACCGTGATGACGACGCTGGGCCTCGACTACCGGTTCGATCTCTCGACGCGACCCGACGGGGACAAGCGGATCGGCGGCGACGAGGTGTGGGATGTGGCCGAGGGCGCCCTGCGCGACGCGCTGGAGCGCGGAGGACTCGACTACGAACTGGACGAGGGCGGGGGCGCGTTCTACGGCCCGAAGATCGACATCAAGTACAGGGACGCGATCGGTCGCGAGTGGCAGGGCGCCACGATCCAGCTCGACTTCAACCTGCCCGACCGCTTCGAACTCGAGTACATGGGGACGGACAACAAGCCGCACCGCCCCGTGATGATCCACCGCGCCATCTTCGGCACCCTGGAGCGCTTCACGGGCGTGCTCATCGAGCATTTTGCGGGCGCCTTCCCGCCTTGGCTCGCGCCCGTGCAGGTGCGGATCCTGCCGATCACCGACGCGCACGCGCCGCCGGCCGAGGAGATCCGGGACCGCCTCGCCGCCGAAGGCCTGCGCGTGGAGCTCGACGCCCGCTCCGACACGCTCGGCTACCGTATCCGCGACGGTGAACTGCAGAAGGTCCCCTACCTGCTCGTCGTCGGAGACCGCGAAATCGAGGCCGGCACCGTCGCCGTCCGCGCCCGCGGCGCGACGCGGAAGCAGGAAGTCGTCCCCCTGGACGATTTCATCACCCGCATCCGCGACAGAGTTTCGGCCCGCAGCTTGGAACCGTAGCACTTCGACTTGAAGATCTGTCCTGGGATTTCAGCGGACGATCTTCGGGACGTTCGAAAGCGGTCGAGTGGTCCAGACGGGCTTTCACCGCACCTCGACGGGCAGCCTCCTCACCACCACGCGGGACACGTCGAACTCGCCAATTTCGATGAACGCCGCCAACCCGTTCGGGCCGAAGGAGTCCGGCATCGCGGTCGCGCCAGAGGGATACGTTCCGACGTACTCGCCCGCTGCGGTCATGACGTCGATCGGTCCGTCGCCGATCAATTCGTCTCCCTGACGCATCACCCAGATCCGGCCTTCCCAAGTGGTGGAGAGGTTCCGCAGAACGGGAATCTCGTGATAGAAGGGCGGGTCTGCCAAGGTGAAGGAGGGCAGCTGCGAAAGTGACGCTGGCGAAGGCGGTGTCCCGCTGGAACCGCTCAGTATCGAAATGGCGTTCTGGGCGCGCTCGCCCCTCAGTTCCCTGTATCGCTCTTCGATCCTCGGCGTCACGGGCTCGGGCCGAAGGGGCCGCGTGATGATTCGTGCCACGCTCCCCGTCGTTGAGGCAATCTTCAACGCATACGCCGAGGAGTCCGAATAGACGGTGCGGCCGTCCGGAAGAACGCCCATCAGAAGTTCGGGCTCGAAGGTCGATGGCCTCGCGACGCCGCCCAGCATCTGATTGAGGTCGGCACTGCTGCCCTCGAGCGGGACGTTGGAGGGACCTTCGAAGAGGTTGACCGCTTCGCGCGGGGGGAGCCAGGCCCGCACCACCGTGTCGGCCTCGATGGTTTCGGCGCCGAGGTCCAGGCGCGTAATGGGCCTGTTGGCGGGCTGGTCGGCCCCGGCTCCGCCGATGCTCATCGACATACCCCACCACGCGGCATACACCGCGCCGCCCCGAGGATCGGGTTGAATGGGCGCCGAAGCCCTTATGCTGGCGCCCATGAAGGCACCTCCCCCATCCCCCGGCGCTTCCGATGGAGATCGCACCATTCGCACGAACTCCCCCGACGGATCGAAGATCTGGTAGGCCGCGTGACCCATGTCGCTCACGATGGTCGTGCCATCCCGCCAGACGGCGTAATTCATGGGCATGTGGAACTCACCCGGCCCCTGACCGGAGCGACCGAACTCTCGGACAAAAGCGCCGGTTGCGTCGAACACCAGGACGCGTAGTCCGGAGAACATCCCCCCGGCGCCGTCGAACACGTACAGGTTGCCCTGTGCGTCGAACGCCACATGACTCACATGGCCGAGCATCTCCCAGGATTCCCCCTCAATCGCGCCGATCCGATAGACCTCGTCAAAGTCGGGGTCGATCCGTTGATCCCGGCCCGTGACTTCGACGATCTCCTGAGCGAGGAGAGCAGGGTGCGCGGCAAGGACGGCCACAAGAAGGGCCGAAGAGATAGGTAAGAACCTGCTGGCCTGCATCGTGATTCTCTCCAGTGAGTCGGATGTGGGAGTTGCGGTGGACCACGTCACGATACCGTCGATTGGACGCTCTGTCGCGGGATGAGGTTGCCCAACACAGTGTGCCCGAATCGCCACGACCGCCCAGCGTCCGGCTGCCGGTGACGGCCGGGCTCGGAGCGTCGCCGGGAAGACTCTCCCTGACTGGTCGTCGTTGACATGAGGGCCTCCCGGGGGCACTTTCCCCGACGTTGAAAAAGCAGACAAGCGGGGCCGCGATGCCCCCACCCTATCGGCGCACGGAATCGTGCTGCTGCCGGGTCGATGGCGCACTCCCCGCGAGGGACGTGCCTTCGCGCCCGGTCGGCAATCGCCGATGCGGGCTTTCTTATTTCTGATGAGGTGCAGTGAACGGAGATCCCAGAGTCAACGACAAGATCCGGATCAGCCCGATCCGGCTCATCGACGAGGAGGGCAACCAGCTCGGCATCGTCGCGACGGACGAAGCTCGCGCCCTCGCGACCGAACGCGGGCTCGACCTCGTGGAGGTGGCGCCGGGCGCGCGACCGCCCGTCTGCAGGCTCATGGATTTCGGAAAGTACAAGTACGCGCAGGCGAGGAAGGCGCGGGAGGCGAAGAAGAAACAGCACATCATTCACGTCAAGGAAGTGAAGCTGCGGCCGAAGATCGAGGCGCACGACATCGACTTCAAGATGCGGCACGCGCGCAGGTTCCTGAACGATGGCGACAAGGTGAAGTTCACGCTCATGTTCCGGGGACGAGAGGTCACGCACCCGGAGCGGGGAAGGCGGATCCTTGAGATGGTGAAGGAAGAGTTGGAGGACCTCGCGGTGGTGGAGTCGGACATCTCCCATGAGGGTCGCACGATGACCATGCTGATGGGACCGCACCGCACGTAGCAGACTCCAGAACGACGACTCCGTCACGGACGGCCGCGGACGGAGCTGAACCGGAGCATACGCAAGATGCCGAAAATGAAGACGAACCGGTCCGCCGCGAAGCGGTTTCGAAAGACCGGAAGCGGAAAATACCGGCGCCGACGTGCCTACCACAGCCACATCCTGACGAAGAAGAGCCCCAAGCGTAAGCGTCGGCTCCGTCAGGGGACCCTTGTGGCGAAGGCGGACGAGAAGCGGGTGAAACGACTCCTGGGCGAATAGCCGCCCACTCCCCCACAGTACCCCCGGACAAGTCCCGGTATCAGGAATCAGGAGGTGCGGTCATGCCGCGCGCGACGAGCAGCGTTGCACGTAACCGTCGAAAGAAGAAGGTCCTCAAGGAAGCCCGCGGCCAATTCGGAGCCCGGTCGAAGCTCTATCGTACGGCGAAGAACTCCGTCGAGCGCGGCTGGGCCTATGCATACGTCGATCGGCGCAAGAAGAAGCGCGATTTTCGCCGACTGTGGATCGCCCGCATCAACGCTGCGGCGCGACAGAACGGAATGTCCTATTCCCGCTTCGTCAGCGGGCTGAAGGGCGCCGGCGTCGACCTGAACCGCAAGGTGCTCGCGGACCTCGCCATTCGGGATCCGGCCGCCTTTACCAAGCTTGTCGAGGTGGCCAAAGCGCACGGCCCATGACCCCGGCCGGAGCTTCTCTCCTCGATCGGCTCGCCGCGATCGAGGGGAAGGGGCTCGTCGCGATCCGGGAGGCGGCGGACTCCGCCGCGCTCGAGTGCGCCCGCGTCGAATACCTGGGCCGGAACGGCCAATTGGCCGATGTCATGTCCCTGATCGGCACCGTCGAGGCCCCGGCCCGACGCGACGTCGGACAGCGCGCCAACGCCGTGAAGACGGTGCTGCGCGGAGCCCTTGAAGAGCGCGCGAAGGCGCTGGAGAGCGCGACCCGCGGGCCGCGCGCCCGCATCGATCTGACCCTTCCCGCCCGCGCGCGCTGGGTCGGCGGCGTGCATCCCGTTACACGGGTCATCGACGAGATCTGCGAGATCTTCGCGGAACTCGGCTTCACGAGCGTGCTCGGCCCCGAGATCGAGTCCACGTGGTACAATTTCACCGCGCTCAACATCCCGCTCGATCACCCCGCCGCGGATATGATGGACACGTTCTACCTGGAAAGGGATGTCGTGTTGCGGACGCACACGTCGCCGGTCCAGGCGCGCGTGATGGAGGCCTTCCGGCCGCCCGTCCGCGTCGTCGTGCCGGGGCTCGCGTACCGGCGTGATTCCTTCGATCCCTCGCACGCTCCCGCCTTCGAGCAGATCGAGGGCCTTGCGGTCGACGAAGGCGTGGATTTCGTTGAATTCCGGGCCGCGATCGAACACTTCGTGCACCATTTCTTCGGTCCGGGGACGAAGAGCCGGTTTCGGCCGTCCTTCTATCCCTTCACCGAGCCTTCGGCGGAGGTGGACGTGTCGTGCACGGTGTGCGGCGGGGGCGGATGTTCCACCTGCAAGCGCACGGGATGGATCACGATCATGGGAAGCGGAATGGTGGATCCCGCCGTCTTCGAGGCCGTGGGGTACGACCCCGAGCGCTATACGGGCTATGCATTCGGGATGGGCCCGGCTCGCATCGCGATGGTGCGGCACGGCATCCCCGACATGCGGCTCCTCTACGAGGGGGAGATGAGCTTTCTGCAGCAGTTCGCATGAACATCTCGTTCAACTGGATCGACGAACTCGCCGGACTGCGCGGGGCGTTGCGCGACCCGCGGGTTCTGGCCGAGCGCCTGACCATGACCGCCGCCGCGGTGGAGAAGATCGAAACGGTGGGCGCGGGGCTGGACGGGATCGTCGTGTCGCGCGTGCTCGAGACTCGTCCGCACCCGAACGCGGACCGCCTTACCCTGTGCAGGGTGGACCGGGGCACCGGCGAGGCGCTCGACGTCGTGTGCGGGGCTCCAGTCATTGCCACCGGGGGGTTCTATCCGCATGTGGCGCCGGGGGGCAAACTCCCCGCCGGCTTCCGCATCGAGAGCCGGAAGATTCGCGGCGAGCCGAGTCACGGCATGCTGTGCTCGGAGGCCGAACTCGAGCTGGGCCGCGACAAGGGGGGCATCATGCGCCTCGCCGACGGACTCGAGCCGGGAACGCCGCTCGCGGCGGCGCTGGGCCTGCCCGACACGCGTCTCACGCTGGACCTGAACCCGAACCGGGTCGATCTCGCCTGCCATGTGGGGGTCGCGCGGGAAGTGGGGGGGGCTCCGGCGCCGCGCGACTTCGGAGGGCCGGGATGGTCGCCCGAGTGGCTCGACGGCGAGTCCGAAGCGGGCGGAGCCGGGGTCACCGTCCGCATCGAGGACCTCCACCGATGTCCGCGCTACATGGCCGCCGTCATCCGGGGGGTCAGGGTCGGACCGTCGCCGGCGTGGCTCGCGGGGCGGCTTCTCGCGGTGGGCGCACGTCCGATCAGCAACGTCGTCGACGCGACGAACTACGTCCTCCAGGAATACAACCAGCCTCTCCACGCCTTCGATCTCGCGCGGCTGTCCGGAGCGGAGATCCGCGTGCGCGCGGCCGTGGAGGGCGAACGGCTGACGACGCTCGATGGCCAGGAGCACAAGCTCACGCCGCACCAGACGGTGATCGCGGACCGCGATCGCGCGATCGCCTTCGCGGGTGTCATGGGAGGACTCGACACGGAGGTGGTCGGGGACACGGTCGATGTGCTCATCGAGTGCGCGTCGTTCAACCCGGCCGGCGTGCGGCGGACCCGGGCCGGTGCGGGGCTCTCCACCGATGCGTCCTACCGCTTCGAGCGCGGGATCGATGTCCACGCCCAGGAGCGGGCGCTCGCGCGGTGCGTGGAACTCATCCTCGCCACAGCCGGCGGCGAGGCGGACCTCATCGGCCTCCGCGCGGGTCCGGCGCCGGCCCCGATGCCGTCGATAGACGTCCGCACAGGTCGCGTGGATCAGGTGCTCGGCTTCGGGCTCGACCGGTCGGAGGTCCTCGCGGCGCTCGAGCCGATCGGCTTCACGGCCCTTCCCGGCGTGAACGGTGGCGATACGGGTGACGATGGCCTACACGGGGCAACCGGCCAGCTGCGCGTCTGCGTGCCCGGATGGCGCACCGACGTCACCAGGGAGATCGATCTCGTCGAGGAGGTCGCGCGCCGCGTCGGGTACGACGCCGGGGCAGGCCAGGACCGCAGGTTCCGGCCCAGCGCGGTGCCCGCGGATCCACGGGTCGAAAAGGCGGCCAGAGTGCGGAAGATGCTCACCGGACGCGGACTCCTCGAAGCTCGCAGCCTGAGCTTCATGCCGGAGGATTACCGGGGGAATCGCGCCGTCGTTTCGGTGCCGAACCCGCTCTCGGCGGAGGAAAGTTGCCTTCGCTCCGCCATGGTCCCCGTGCTGCTTCGGCGACTGGAACACAATTATGCGCGCGGCAACCGCAACGTCCGCCTGTTCGAACTCGGCACCGTGTTCGGGTACGCGGCCGGGCCGAGTCCGGGAGAGGCACCCGACGGGAAGGCGGACGGAACCGGCGGTTTCGAGGAGTCCGGACGAGTGGGGGCCGTCATCGCCGGGACCCGGCGTCCGGATCACTGGTCGGGGCCGGCGCTCGACTTCGACCTGTGGGATCTCAAGGAGATCGCCGGGTCGTTCGCGGATCATCTTTGCGGGGCGACGCTGGAGCCGCTCGAGGGCGCCGCGGCTGCGGATTCGCCGGAGAGCGGAGCGTCTCTCGCGGGGCCATGGCTCGCCCCCGGCGGGTTCCGCGCCGTGAAGGACGGTCGCGTGGTCGGCGTTGCGGGCGCCGTGGACGAGGCGTCTCTCGACGGTCCTCCGTGGGCCGCTCCCGCGTTCGGGCTCGAGTTCGACCTCGCCGCCGTCGAGGGGCGGACCGCGCCCGCCTATCGGAAGACGTCGCCGTTCCCGGCCGTGCGCCGGGATCTCTCGATGACGGTGCCGCGAGGCGTCCCCGCCGCGGACATCGAACGGGCGGTGCGGGAAGCGACGTCCGATCTCCTGCGCGACGTACGCCTCTTCGACGTTTACTCGGGCGATGAAATCGAAGGCGGCCGCCTCGGACTGGCATGGACGTTTCGCTTCCGCGCTCCCGACCGTACGCTGACGGATCGGGACGTCGAGTCGGAGATGTCCGCGCTCTCTTCCGCCCTGGAGAAACGGTTCGGTGCCAGAATCCGGAAGTCCTGACCGGCAACGGGCGGTCGAACGACTGCTCGACCGCCTCTCCCGGGCGGCAAGCAGGATCGAGACCCGTTGGGAGAAACCCAGGGTCGCGGGCCGGAGCGGACCGGCGACTCCCGACATCGAGGAGCGGCTCGAGGCGGTGACGGCCGAGAACCGCCGCCTGCGCGAAACGCTGGCCGAGGCCAGGAAGAAGGCCGTGCGATTGCGAAGCCGACTCGCTCATGTGGAGGATGAGGTATGACTTCAACGGATGATTCGCCTCCGGTCGGCGTGACGATCTTCGGCGATCGATACCGGATCCGGACCGACCGGGGCGACGCGTACACGCGAGCTTGCGCGAAGTACGTGGACGACGCGGTTCAGCGTGCGCACATGACGGGCGTGGCCGAGCCCCATCGCGCCGCGATCCTCGCCGCGCTCGAGATCACCGACGAACTCCTTCAGGCCCGCCGCGAGGTCGAGCAGCTCACGGCCGCCGTCGAGGCGCGAGTCACGGAAGTGACCGAACGGCTCGAGTCCATCGGGGGCAACACCGCGCGATAAGGTCTCGCCGTCCGCTTGCGGCGTTCAGAATCCCGAGCAACGTTTCCGGGCGCAGGTTGGAGGGATGCAGGATGGAGGGATCAGGAGCAATCGGTGTTGTGCTGTCCGTAAGGTGGCTTCGCACGAGCGCGGCCCCAGCTTCAGATAGATGATCGAACGGCGCGCATCGTTCCGTTCGATCTGAGCGGCATGCACCGGTGGACGAGTCCGCCGGTTTTTTTGTTCATAGATGGTTCGAGGATCGGAGTCTGGCCGTGCTGGAATCCATCACCGTGCCGACGATGCTGTTGGCGATCGCGGGTCTCGTGGCGGGGGGCCTTGCGGGGATTCTGATCGAGCGACGCGGTCTGCGCCGGGCGCGCAGCCGCCTCGAGATCGACGGACGGGACATCGTCGAGTCCGCCCGGCTCGAGGCGGGCAGCCTCCGCAAGGCGGCGGAACTGGCGGGGCGCGAAGAGGCACAGCGTCTCCGGGAGGAATCGGCCAGAGAGGCGGAGCGCCGGCGCGCCGAGTTGGAGCGGCTGGAGCAGCGCACTCTCGAGCGGAGCGAGACGCTCGAGCAGAAGCTCGAAAAGATCGACCAGCGGCAGGAGCGGGTGGATCGTCGCCGCGAGCAGATCGAGGCGGAGCGCGGCCAACTCGACACGCGGGCGAAGGAACTCGTCGACCGCGAGCGGAAACTCGGAAAGCGCCTCGAGGAAATCGCGGGCATCAGCCGGGAAGCCGCGCGCCGCGAGCTGATCGGCCAGATTCGCGACCAGGCGCGGGCGGACGCCGCCCAGCACCTGCGGGAGGTGACCGAGCGTGCCCGAAACGAGGCCGAACGGGAAGCCCGCAAGATCATCTCCCAGGCGATCGAGAAGCTCTCCGTAGATCATTCCTCCGAAGCGGCCGTCTCGGTCGTCACCCTCCCCAGCGATGACATGAAGGGCCGAATCATCGGTCGCGAAGGCCGGAACATCCGATCCTTCGAGGCGGCCACCGGCGTCGACGTGGTCGTGGATGATACGCCCGAGGCCGTGATTCTCTCCTGCTTCGATCCCGTCCGGCGCGAAGTCGCCCGGCTGGCCATGGATCGCCTCGTCGGCGATGGCCGGATACACCCGGGCCGCATCGAGGAGGTCGTGGAGAAGGCACGGGAAGATGTTCAGGCCACGATGCGCCAGGCCGCCGACGAGGTTCTGTACGAACTCGGCATCCACGACCTGCACCCGAAACTCCGCGAAGTCCTCGGTGTCCTCCGCTTCCGGACCAGCTACGGGCAGAATCAGCTGCAGCACGCGCACGAAGTCGCGCTCATCGGAGCGACGATGGCGGCGGAGTTGTCGCTCGATACGCAGTTGGTGAAGCGGATGGGTCTGCTGCACGACATCGGCAAGGGACTCACGCACGAGAAAGAGGGGAGCCACGTCGAGATCGGTTACGATCTGTGCAAGAAATGTGGAGAGAAGGACGGCGTGCTGAACGCGATCCGCGCGCACCATGGCGAAGAACCCGCCCGTTATCCGGAAACCTTCCTCGTGACCGCGGCGGACGCGATCTCGGGCGCCCGTCCCGGGGCGCGGCGGGAGTCGTTTGAGCACTACGTGAAGCGACTGGAGAAATTGGAAGAGATCGCGAGTTCCTGGGATGGGGTCGAGAAGGTCTACGCCATCCAGGCAGGGCGGGAGATCCGGATCATGGTGACGCCCGACAAGATCTCGGACGAAGAGATGGCGCGGCTGTCGGAACGGACGGCCCGCCGCATCGAGAACGAGTTGCAGTATCCGGGCCAGATCAAGGTCGTCGTCGTGCGCGAGTCCCGAACCGTGGACTTCGCACGCTAACGACCACGCGTACCACCATGCGTACAACGGAGAGAAACGGATGACGGCACAGCTCATCGATGGGAAGCGGATCGCGGCCGAGATCCGGGCCGAAGTGGCGGAACGGACGCGGCGCCTTGCGGAGCGGGGGATCCGGCCCGGCCTCGGCGTCGTCCTCGTCGGCGATGATCCCGCCTCGCACGTTTACGTGCGGATGAAGACGCGGGCCTGTGACGAGGCCGGAATCCATGCCCGCGACATCACGCCGCCCGCCGACATCGGCCGCGAGGAACTCCTCGGCATCGTCGATGAGCTGAACGCCGATCCGGCCATCCACGGGATTCTCGTACAGCTCCCCCTGCCTCGACACCTCGATGAGCGCGAGGTGACGGAGAGGATCGATCCGGCCAAGGATGTCGACGGATTCCATCCCGTGAACCAGGGCCGCATGTCCCAGGGGGACGCGAACGCGTTCCGGCCCGCCACGCCCGCCGGCGTGCAGGAACTCATCCGGAGGACGGGCGTCGAGACCTCCGGCGCGCACGTCGTCATCGTCGGCCGCTCGAACATCGTCGGCATGCCGATGTCGCAGATCATGCTCCAGAAGGAACCCGGGGCGAACGCCACCGTGACCGTGGCCCACAGCCGGACGGCGGACCTCGGCGCCGTGACGCGCCAGGGCGAGATCCTCATCGTCGCCGTCGGCGTCCCCGGCATCGTCCGCGGCGACATGGTGCGGGAGGGGGCCGTGGTGATCGACGTGGGAGTGAACCGGGTCGAGGATCCGACGACCGAGCGCGGCTACCGGCTCGTGGGCGATGTGGCGTTCGACGAGGCGGCGGAGCACGCAAGCTGGATCACTCCGGTTCCCGGCGGCGTGGGGCCCATGACGATCGCCATGCTGCTCCGGAACACGGTGACTTCGGCGGAGCGGACCGCAAGCCTCGTGGCGGCGGGGGCGGTGGCGGCGCCGGGTTGAACGTGACGCGTCAGGCCTCGCTGTTCGGCGCCGCGGAGGTCCGCGATGGCCGCTCCCCGGAGGGCGCGATCACCGTGTCCGACCTGAACGCAGCGGCGCGCGGCACGCTGGAGAAGCGGTTCGGCGACCTGTGGGTCCGCGGCGAAGTGACGAACTGGATCCGTTCCTCCGCCGGGCACCGCTATTTTTCGCTTCGGGACCAGGAGCGGGACGCCAGCGTCGCGTGTGTGTTCTTCCGGGGAGATGCATGGCGCCTGCCGGCGGATCCGGAGGACGGCATGGAAGTCTTCGTCCATGGCCGTCCGACCCTCTACGCCCGGCAGGGACGGTTCCAGTTGCGCGTGCGCGCCATTGAAGCGGCGGGCGAGGGGCTGTGGAGGATCGCCTTCGAGCGGCTCCGCCGGGAGCTGGCGGCGGAGGGCATGCTGGACCCGGAGCGCAAGCGCGCGTTGCCCGCGTTCCCGCGCCGCGTGGGCGTCGTCACATCGCGCAAGGGCGCGGCCCTTCAAGACATCATCACGGTGCTCAAGCGGCGGGCCCCCTGGGTCGAGATCGTGGTTAGCCACTGCCGCGTGCAGGGCGAAGGCGCGGCCGGCGAAGTGCGGGCGGCCCTTCAGCGCCTCGCGGATTGGGGCGCGGGCAGTCCGGACCGGAAACTCGACGCGATCATCCTCAGCCGGGGCGGCGGGTCGATGGAGGATCTGTGGTGCTTCAACGAGGAGATGGCGGTTCGAGCGGTGACGTCGAGCCCGGTCCCCGTGATCTGCGCCATCGGGCATGAAGTCGACGTGACGCTGTGCGAGTTGGTGGCCGACGTTCGGGCGCCGACGCCGTCCGCGGCGGCGGAACTCGCCGTGCCGGATGTCCGCAGCGTCCGCGCCTCGCTCGACACGGCGGGAAGAGGTCTGGCTCGCGGGTTGCGCCGGCTCATCACGCGCGGGAGCGATCGCGTGGAAGCGGTGGCGCAACGCCTGCCCGTCTCCGCGGGACACGCGCGCGATGTCGCGAAGCTGCGCCTCGCCACCATGGCGGCCCGCCTCCCGGCGGGAATGGAGCGCGTTCTTGCCCGCTCGCGTACACGGCTCGCCGGACTGGCCGCCGCGCTCGACGCGCTGAGCCCGCTCGAGACGGTGGCTCGCGGCTACGCCGTCGCGACCGACCTCGAAGGACGCCGGCTCACGCGGATCGACGACTTCACGCCGAGACAGCGCTTCCGCCTGCGGGTCGGGGGAGGGCAGGTCGCGGCGACGGCGGACGCCGTGGAACGTGACGCGGTGGAACCCGCCGCCGTGCAGCCGGATGCAGGGCAACCGGACGCAGTGGAGCCGGGCCCGTGAGCGAGCCTTCGACGGAGTTCGAATTCGAGGAGGCGATGCGGGAGCTGGAACGGATCGTCGCACGCCTTGACCGGGAGGGCGTCGGCCTGGACGAGGCGGTCGCGCTCTTCGAGCAGGGGATCGAGCGTCTCGGCAAGGCTCGGCACTGGCTCGAGACGGCGAGCGGCCGGGTCGAGGCACTCATCGCGTCGTCCACGGGAAAGCTGGAAGCGACGCCGTTGGAAGGGGTGGAAAACCCGGGCGGCAAGCCGGAGGACCAGTCGGACGGCGAACCTTGACCCCGACGCTTGATGAGCTGCGCGCCGCCATCGACGCGGAGCTGGAGGGCTGGCTGTCCGAGACGTTGCAGGGGACGGACCCGATCGCGGAACCCATTCGGTACGCCGTCCTCGCAAAGGGGAAGAGGATCCGGCCCCTCCTGTTCGCCGGGGCCTGGGAAGCCGCGGGCGGCGTCAGGGGGCCGATCCCGGGGAACGGCGCCTCCGCGCTCCATCGCATGGCGCTGGGGCCCGAACTCGTCCACACGTATTCCCTGGTCCACGACGATCTCCCGTGCATGGATGACGACGACCTTCGCCGGGGGCGGCCGACGGTGCATGTCCGGTATGGGGAGCGCGCCGCGGTCATGACGGGAGCGGCGCTGCTTCCGCTCGCGATCCGTGCCGTAGCGGAAGGGGCTGCGGGTCTGGGGCTGCCGGACCCTGTTGCGGGCCGACTCATCGGGATTCTCACCGCGGCGGCCGGCAGCGACGGAATGGTCGGAGGCCAACTCCTCGACCTCCTCGCCGAGAAGAAGCGCGTGAGCTTCGAAGCGCTCGCGCGGATCCATCTCGGCAAGACGGCTCGCCTCATCGCGGCCTGCTGCACCATGGGCGGCGTCGCGGCCCGCGCGCCCGAGGAGACCGTCGATCGACTGACCCGCTTCGGGATCGCGATCGGGCTCGCATTCCAGACGGTGGACGATATCCTCGACGTGACGGGCTCCTCGAGCCGCATGGGGAAGATCGGCGGACGGGATGAAGCCCTGGGAAAGGCGACGACGCCATCGATCCTCGGCCTGGAAGGAGCGAGAGTACGCGCGGAACAGTTCGGCCGCGAGGCGCTCGGCGAGATCGCACCGCTCGCCGACCCGGACCGGCTGCGGAAAATCGTACGCATCGTCCTCGACCGCGACCGTTGAGCGGCCGGTGACGTTCTTCATCATCGGCAACGCCGACCACCCGGAACTGGAGCCGCTTCTCCACCGCGTCGAGCGGAAAGCGGATGAGCTCGGTGTCTCTCTCGTCTTCGAGCCGTCGCTCGCGCTGAAGGCCGGATGCGACTCCGCCTCGCTGGAGGAGATCGAAGGGGAGGTCACCCTCGTGCTGGTCCTCGGCGGGGATGGTACGTTGCTGCGGGCGGCTCGTCTGGCGGCGCCCCGCGGGATTCCCGTGCTGGGCTGCAACCTGGGCCGGCTGGGGTTTCTCACGATGGTGTCGGAGGATGAACTCGAGGCGGCGATGTCGATGGTGGCGAGCGGGGACTACGCGCTCGAGAGGCGGATCGCCCTCCGCATCCGGGTGGTTCCGCACGGACCCGACGGGCCGGACGAGCGGAGCTTCTACGCGATCAACGACGCGGTCATTCACAAGAGCGGCTTCGCCCGCCTGATCGGGCTGCGCGTGCTGGCCGATGACGATGAAGTGGGACACTACAGCGCGGATGGCATCATCCTCGCCACGGCCACGGGCTCGACCGCCTACAGCCTCTCCGCGGGCGGCCCCATCGTCTCCCCGACGATGGATGGCATCGTCGCCACGCCGATTTCGCCGCACACGCTCGCCGTGCGCCCGGTCGTGTTTTCGGGAGACACGAGGATCTCCGTCGAACTCCTCTCGGGCGACCACGACCTGCAACTGACCGTCGACGGACAGCCGGGTTGTCTTCTTTCGGTCGGGGACCGCGTGGAAGTCTCCCGCTCGCGGCACGCCGTGGGTCTGGTCCGGCTGCCCTGCCATTCGTTCTTCACCGTACTCAGGCGGAAGCTGCGGTGGGGCGATGTCCGCCAACACCCAACGCCCCCGTCCGGGGGGGAAGGGGAATAGCGGGTGTTGAGGGAGCTTCGGGTTCGGAACTTTGCCGTCGTCGAGGAAGCCACGCTTGAATTCGGACCGGGCCTCAGCGTGCTCAGTGGCGAGACCGGGGCGGGGAAATCCATCCTCGTTGAAGCGCTCGCGCTCCTCGTCGGAGGGCGACCGTCCCAGGACATGATCCGGGCGGGAGCTGGAACCGCCCGCATCGAGGGCCGCTTCGAGATCGAGGACGTCGACGGACTGCGGGCGCTGTGCGAGGACGCAGGTGTCGACCGGGAAGATGGCTGGCTCATTCTGTCTCGCGAGTTGCGTCGCGAGGGGCGGCACCGGGCATGGGTCAACGGCTCACCGTCCACTACGGGAAGGCTGCGTGAGTTCGGGGTTCGGCTGCTCGACCTCCACGGACAGCACGATCACCAGCGGCTCCTGGACCGCGCGTGGCAGCGGCGGATTCTGGACGCCCATGGCCGGCACGAGGCGCTGGCCGAGCAGACGGTGGCCGCCTACGGAGGCTTGCGGGCCATCGAGGGACGCCTCGAGGACACGCGCCGCGCCGCGCGCGAGGGGCGTGAACGCGCGGACTACCTGCGCTTCAAGCGGGACGAGATCGCCGGGGCCGGGCTCGATCCGCACGAAGATGAGGCGCTCGAATCGGAAGCCCGCCGCCTCTCGCATTCCGAAGAGTTGATCGAACTCTCGGGTTCGCTCCACCACGGGCTGTACGAAGGCGAGGGGTCGATCGTCGACCAGTTGGGCGAGTTCGCGGCCCGCCTCGAGGCGCTCGTCGCGATCGACCGCGAGGCGGGTCCCTTCCGCGACCTGCTCGAGGCCGCGCTCCACAACGTGGAGGAACTCGGGCGGAACCTCGCTCCGTACCGGGACTCGATCGAGCACGACCCTCGACGGCTCGACGAGATCCGCGTCCGGCAGGATCTCCTCTACCGGCTCAAGCGCAAGTACGGCGGCACCCTGGAAGAGGTGATTGGCGCGGGCGAGGAAGCCCGGCGTGAGTTGGAGACCGTGCGGGGAGCCGATGACGAGATCGAGCGCCTCGAAGCGGTCCGGGAGGCCGCGTCCGTCGAACTGGCCGCGCTGGCGTCGGAACTCTCCGAACGGCGCCGCGAAGCGGCCCGCGCGCTCGCCGAAGCCGTGACGGCCGCGCTCCCGGAGCTCGGGCTCCGGGGGGGGCGACTCGAGATCAGGCTCGACGCCTATGGCGAGATCAGGGGGACCGGCGCCGAACGGGTGGAGTTTCTCGTCTCCCTGAATCCGGGTTTCCCTCCGGCGCCGTTGCGGCGCGTCGCTTCCGGGGGCGAGATGAGCCGCCTCATGCTCGCGCTCGAGACCGCCCTCATCGAAGTGGACGACTTGCCGGTGCTCGTGTTCGACGAGATCGATGCGGGGATCGGGGGCGAGGTGGCGCACCGCGTGGCGGCCCGGCTCGTGCGGCTTTCGGCCGCGCACCAGGTGCTCGTCGTCACGCACCTCGCGCAGATCGCGGCGCGCGCCGATGCCCACTACTCCATCGGCAAGGTCACGGAAGCCGACAGCGCGCGGACGTCGGTCCGGGTGCTCACCGGCGGCGAACGCGTCCACGAAGTCGCCCGCATGCTCGGAGGCGACCCCGCCAGCCGCGCCTCGCGCGCCCATGCCGAGGAGTTGCTCGCGGGCCAGTTGTGACGGCAGCCCGGCCCGGGCCCTGCCCGGCCGGGATGGCAGGAAGGTGCTGGCTAGCTTAGCTATAGCTAGAAGATGTTGATCGGGAAGCGGAGTTCGGCCCCGTAGCGGAAGGAGGCCGGCGTTCGCCCCCCGGAGCCCGAGATCGCGCGGCGCAACGAGATGCCGAACTGCCATGCTCCGCGCACAGGTCTTGCCCCCTCATGCAGTTCCTCGACGCTCCCTGCTTCGGACAGGTCGATGAGGAGCCCGATTCCCATCCGATGGCGGGTTTGCGCTCCCTCCGCCGCTACCGTGTTCGGGTCCAGCCCCTCGATCGCCCCGACGAACTGGTAGGTGGGCGCCTGCAGCCGGAAGTAATCGTACTCGATCCCCACGCTGAGGGCGGCGTTGAAGCGAAGGGAAGGGCGAACCAGAACCGCGAGGTAGTCTCCCAGATCGCGCCGCATCAGCGCGACCAGGTCTTCCTGGCCGTAGGGGCGATCCGGAGGGTTGAAGCGGATCACCGCCTCGTCGGGGCGCTGCAACCCGTAGCGGGCGGAAGCGCGGATCATGAAGAGGCTCCCGAGGGCGATGTCCTGGTACAGCGCCAGTTCGATGTCGGTTTGGCCGTCCCCGATCGGCAGGTCCGACGAGTTCGACGGGTCTCCGAAGATCGTGAGGTTGCGGTTTCGGATAGGGAGTCGGGCCAGTCCGCCCACGCTCGTGCGGAACCGAATGCCGCGTTCTGAAGCCGCGCCGGGATCGGACCCCGCTTCCGCACCCCCGGCCGGCCCCGGGATCGGCGTTCGGCGCGTGATGCCGTCGATCAGGTTCACGCGCACGAAGACTTCGACCTCTCCCAGATCGAGTTCGTTTCTGCTGTCTCGCGGCAGTCGATCGGCGAGGCCCTGACTCAGGAACAACGTGTTGAAGTCGTCCTCGGTCGCGAACTCGGGCAGTGAAAGCTCCGGCAGAGCCAGGCCGAGGGCGTCGAACGCCGCCGCGAAGTCCGAGAATCGCCGCGCCATTTGGGTCCCCGCCGCGCTGGAAGCGGTGGGAATCAGGCTTCCGGCTGCGGCCCGCTGCCGCAGCGTGTTGATGAAGTTCCGCGTCGCCTCCCGGAGCGCGATCGCTTCCTCGAGGGCGGTCCCCGTAAGAGAGCCGCCGTCGATCAGCGAACCGAGATCGTCGAGCGCCGACCGCGAATCCAGGACAAAGGGCGCACCGGACTCGAAGGCCGCGACGTTACCGGTCACCGTCGCGGTGGAATCGAAGGCGAAGCCCACGGTCATGTCCGTGAGAGTGAAGGGAACCCGGGCTCCCACGCTTACCCAGTCGAGGACACCCATCTCGACGCCGAGCCCGAGCCGGCGCACCTGCGCCCGCATCGCGGAAAAGTCCAGCCCGCCGAACGAAAAGTCGTCCTCGGTCACGGGGTCGAAACCGAGCGCCTCCGCATCGTCGTTGAATCCCTGGATGAGAGCGAAGGGGGGAGGGAACATGCGGCGGGCGAGCGGGCCGTCGAAGTGGGCGGCAAGCGGCTCGCGCTCGCCGTCGGCGATCCCCGCGCTCGAGTCGAGGGCGAACTGCTCGGACCAGTTCAGCAGGGTCGGCTGAACGGTGAGCCACAGATTCCCCTTCCGCGGCAGTCGCGCGTCGCTGAACTGCCCGGCCAGTTGGACGGGAGCCATGGCCGTGGCGACGAGGGCGAGAAGGACCGGAAGGGCGCGTCGGATCTGCGGGAGCATCGCGCGAGTATAGCAGTCCGGGGCGCGATGGAGAACCTTCACTTTCCCCCATGTGGCCGCTCCATTAGGCTGTGCAAACTCCGGCGCCGTGGCCGAGTGGTTAGGCAGGGGCCTGCAAAGCCCCCTACTCCGGTTCGAATCCGGACGGCGCCTTTTTCCTGGCGGCTTTGCCGGCTGCCATGCTCTCCGGCGAGAACGGGAGGAGAACGGGAGGAGAATGGGTTGGCTCTCAAGCTGAAAGCGGACCAGGTTCTCCTGCTCCTTTTGGTCTTCGTTCCCATCACGCTGGTTCTCGAGTACGTCTTCCACGCGTCGGGGACCACGCTCTTTCTTGCCTCCGCGGTCGCGATCGTTCCCCTCGCCGGGATCATGGGGAAATCCACCGAGATGCTTGCCGAGCACGTGGGCGCCGGTCTCGGAGGGCTGCTGAACGCGACGTTCGGGAAACGCCGCGGAACTCATCATCGCGATCTTCGCCCTCAGGGCGGGCCTGTACGACCTGGTGAAGGCGTCGCTCACGGGCTCGATCATCGGGAACATCCTCCTCATCTTCGGGCTGAGCGCGCTGCTCGGCGGCCTGAAATTCCGCAAGCAGGTCTTCAACCGGACGGCGGCCAAGCTGGGCTCCACGCTCCTTCTCCTGAGCGCGGTCGGACTCGTCATTCCGTCGCTGCTTCACTTTCTCCGGGACGGGGCGGAATCGGGGGCGGCAGCGGCGACGGGGGCGGGAGCCGGATCGGGCTCGCTGAGCCTCGAGATCTCCGTCGTCCTCATCGTCTGCTACATCCTCTCGCTCGTCTTCGCGCTGCGGACGCACGCGGAGCTCTACCAGGGGACGGCGCACGCCGATGGCGAGACGCACGCGGCGGCCGCGTGGTCGAAGGGCAAGTCGTTCGCGGTCCTCGTCGCGGCGGCCGCCCTCGTGGGCTGGATGAGCGAGATCCTCGTCGGCGGGGCGGAGGAGGCGGCCCACGCCCTGGGGATGACCGAGGTCTTCGTCGGCGTGATCGTCGTCGCCCTCGTCGGCAACGCGGCGGAACACTCGACCGCGGTGCTCGTCGCGCTTCGGAACAAGATGGACCTGTCGATTCAGATCGCGGTGGGGTCGTCCCTCCAGATCGCCCTCTTCATCGCTCCGCTCCTCGTCTTCCTTTCCTACGCGATCGGGCCGGCGCCGATGGACCTCGTCTTCTCCCCGCTCGAAGTCGTGGCCGTCGCGGTCTCCGTCCTCGTGGTGGGACAGATCGCCGATGACGGCCAGACGCACTGGATGGAGGGCGTGCTCCTCCTCGCCGTGTACGTCGTGCTCGGGTTCGCCTTCTTCAACCTCCCCGGCTAGAACCCGCGGCCTCGGCGTCGCCGCCGGGCCTGACGCAAAGCAACGATTCTCCAACCCGTCGCGTCTCAGTGTTGCGAAACCGCGGAATTTTCGACCGTTCCGCGGGGTCGGGTCTGACGGGAGCACTGAAGCCGGGGCGGCGGATCACCCTCCTGTGGCAGGGACGACGTAGGGATGAAGCGGTAGTACCGAAGTGGTCGCGCGCGCCCCGGCCTCACTCCCCGATGGGGACGAGTTCCAATGAACAAGAGTGGGTTCTATCGCCCGTCGTTGCCGTAGATCTCCTCACGACTGCATCGGAATCCTTCGGGCCATGGCCCGAAGTCGTGCGGCGTGAAGATGTCGTCGATGGACACGGGCAAGACCGGTTCCGCCTCGATCGCGGCACGGGTGGTGTCGCCGTCCGCCGGCTCCGAACCTCGCACGAAGGTCAGGGTTTCTGCTTCCAGATTCACGGATTTCGTCCTCCATCCCGCTGCCGTCCAGGCAAGGGCGTGGCTGTGACCGCCGCTCCGGCCGGGATTCGACCACCACGGGCGATGTACGCGCGCGGAAGGCGGTAGCTCGAAGCCGAGTATTCTCTCAAGCTCGGCGAAGGTGGTGCGCCACGCTCCTCCGACTCGAACGCTCAGGTGAGTGTAGAGGGGCGCGTACTTGCCACGCGCCGCCGCCTCCCGTACGAGGACATTACGAGGTTCGCTCGGGGTCTCCCTGACGGTGATCGAGGAGTTGTTCGGTGAACGCCTGTCGCTCGGCGATCTGTCCTACCTGGTCCTGCAGGTCGGAAAGCGTCCGGAGGAGGCGGTCGTTCACCGCCGGACCCGGCAAGGCCTCCCTCACCCCGCTGGCGAGCCGGTCCGCCCGCTCTCGCGTGGCCTGTTCGAGAAAATAGCCCAGCTTGCGAGAGATCGGGAAGAGTACGATGCCGCCGGTGATGATCAGCACGATCGTGGAGACGAACGCGAAGACGACGACCAGGTCCAAGTCCATGCCAAGTCTCCTGGATCTCGGGTGAGGGTTCGGGCCGGTATCCGCCCGCGACGCGATACGTGACGCGGACGGATACGGTGCTGACGGGAGAACGACGCTCGGAGTTTCGCGGGAGGGACCCGTGATGGCCAGACGTTACGGACTCCGGAGGTGTGGGTATGGCTTGTCGGCCCGTGAATCACCCCGCAGTGTGATCCTCTGACGTTAACCCGGCCAGGAGGCGAGCGTGTCGGACGACTTCGGAAGGATCGGAAGGAAAGGCGCGGGGGCGGAGAGCGGGATGCGGCGACGAGGCTTTCTGAAGGCCGCGGCGGCGGCGACCGCGGCGGGGGCTCTGAATCCCCGGACGCTCGTCGCCGATCCCACAGGGACCTCCCCCGCCCCCGGCGCGACGGGGCTGCGGGAACTGCGTGAAGCCGTTCAGGAGGAGGTCATCCCCCTCGGCAACGGGGAGCCGCCGGCCCTCCAGTTCCAGGCGTATCCGGGCGGGACGGGAGCGCTGCTGGAGAGGTACTGGCGCGCCGGGATGAATCCTTTCGAGAAGACATCGATCGAGGTCGAACCCTGGGAGGGACCCGTACCCTCGGCGGAGGAGGAGATCGCCTTCCTCCCGGTGCACCGGCTGTCGGCTCTCGTGAAGGAGCGCCGGGTCTCGCCGACGGAACTGTTCGACATCTACATGGAGCGCATGAAGCGGTACGACCCCCTGCTGCTGTGCGCGGTGACGATCCTTGAGGACCGGGGCAGGGAAGAGGCGGAGCAGGCGGAAGCCGAGATCCGCGCGGGCGAGTGGCGCGGCCCCCTGCACGGGATCCCCTACGGCGTGAAGGACCTCTTCTCGACCGCCGGGGCGCGGACGACTTGGGGCTCGGCGGCCTTCCGGACGCAGATGATCGAGGAGGATGCGGAGGTCGTGCGCCGGCTGAACGCGGCGGGTGCGGTGCTCATCGCCAAGCTCGCGACGGGAGAGTTCGCGCGGGGCGACCGCTGGTACCGCGGCCGGACGCTGAATCCGTGGAACCCGGCGTGGGGTTCGAGCGGGTCTTCCGCCGGGCCGGGGTCGGCGACGGCGGCCGGTTGTGTCGCGTTCTCCATCGGGACCGAGACGCGCGGGTCCATCGTCTCCCCGAGCCGCCGCAATGGGCTGAGCGCCCTCCGTCCCACCTTCGGGCGCGTGAGCCGCTACGGGGGCATGGTGCTCTCGTGGAGCATGGACAAGACGGGCCCCATGTGCCGCACGATCGAGGACTGCGCGCTCGTGTTCAACGAGATCCACGGCGCGGACGAGAAGGACCCCGCCTCCCTCACGACGCCGTTCCGTTTCGAGCGGAACCCGGACCTGGGCGCGCTCTCGATCGGGTACACGGAGGACGCGCCGCACTCCTTCATCGAGAAGCTAGAGGAACTCGGGGCGCGGCCGCGGCTCATGCGCGAACTGCCCGCCCAGTCGGCGAGTGCGCTGGGTGCCGAGTCGTCGTCGGCCTTTGACTTCCACGTGGCCCCGGGCGGGGAACTGCCCCCGGTGCCGGAGGGGCTCAGCGAGGCGGAGGAGCGTGACTTCACGCGCTTCCGGCGGGGGCGCGAGGGTCTGGCGATGGACTACGTGCACGCGCAGCGGCGGCGCCACATCGTGATGAAGCGCATGGCCGGGGCGATGGAGGGCTTCGACATGTTCGCCACCGGGTCGGGGGAGGTGGGACTCACGAACGAGACGGGACACCCCGCGGCGGTCGTCCAGTACGGCTTCGGCCCGCTCGGGCCCGAGGGCGAGGAGGCGGAACAACCCCTGACGACGACCTTGATCGGCGACCTGTTCGCCGACGACAGGATTCTCAGCGTCGCGCATGCCTTCCAGGCGGCGACGGACTGGCATACGCGCCACCCGGCACTCGACTGACACTGGACTGACACTGGACGGACACTCGACGGACGGGGACCCTCGGAGGACGGAGGACCGATGATGAACAGAATGCCCAAACGCCTGCTGTGGGGCGTGCTCCCGGTGGTTGTGCTCGGCGGCGCCCTCGCGGTGGGGGGCGTCCCGGGGTCGCCGCCGGCCGAGGCGGACGCGGGCCGCATCGAGCGGCTCGGCGGCGCCCTGGCGTCCTACGTGGAGGAAGGGGAACTGGCCGGCGCCGTGGCTCTGGTCGCGCACGAGGGTGAGGTCGCCTATCTGGAGGCGGTCGGCCACCGCGATGTGGCGGCCGGCGATCCGATGGAGGCGGACGACATCTTCCGCATCGCCTCGCAGACCAAGGCCATCGTGAGCGTCGGCGTCATGATCCTGCAGGAGGAGGGTGACCTTCTCATCTCCGATCCGCTCGGCCGCTACCTGCCCGAATACATGGAGACGACGGTCGCCGTCGCCGACGGAGCCGGAGGATACGACATCATCCCGGCGAACCGGCCGATCACGGTCCGGGACCTGCTCACGCACACGGCCGGGGTCGGCTACGGGGGCGGTCCCGGGGCGGAGTTGTGGGCGGAGGCGGGCATCCAGGGTTGGTACTTCGCCCACCGCGACGAGCCGGTCCGGGAGACGGTGCGGCGCATGGCCGCGCTCCCCATGGACGCGCAGCCGGGCGAGAGTTTCGTGTACGGCTATTCCACGGACATCCTCGGCGCCCTCGTGGAGGAGGTGTCGGGCGAGCCGCTGGACGATTTCCTCCGCTCGCGGATCTTCGAGCCGCTGGGCATGGTGGACACGCACTTCTACCTGCCCGAGGAAAAGCGCGACCGGCTCAGCGTGGTGTATTCGGCCGGCGAGGGCGGACTCGTACCGGCCCCCGATCCGGGCGGCATGGTCGGCCAGGGCGCGTACGTCGACGGCCCGCGAACCAGCTTCTCCGGCGGCGCGGGGCTCCTTTCCACGGCCCACGACTACGCCCGCTTCCTGCAGATGATGCTGAACGGCGGCGAACTCGACGGTGCCCGCATCCTGTCGAGCAAGAGCGTCGACCTGATGACGGTCAACCACATCGGGGACCGGTTCAACTGGGGCGGCGGGGTCGGCTTCGGTCTCGGGTTCAGCGTACTGGCCGATCTAGGCGCGCGCGGAACCCCGGGCTCGGTCGGCGAGTACGGGTGGGGCGGGGCGTACCACTCGACGTACTGGGTGGATCCCGCCGAGGATCTCGTCGTCGTCTACTTCACGCAGCTCATCCCGGCCGACGGCGTGGACGATCACGCGAAGCTGCGCACGCTGGTGTACCAGGCGCTCGACGAGATGGAATAGCCGCGCGCGGCCCTCTGTTGTAGATCTGAGGGCCGCGCTCGCGAGCCGGAGTGGCGGAACTGGCAGACGCGCCGGACTCAAAATCCGGTGGGAGCAATCCCTTGAGGGTTCGAGTCCCTCCTCCGGCATGACCCTTCGGTCCGCTACGCCGAGCCCGCCGCCCTCAAACGCCGGACGACGCGCGGGTGTCTTTCGTAGCGTCGGGCGTGACTCTCACTTTCGACCGTGTTGCCGCGCCGAGCGCCACTACCGCCAGGAGCCCCGAACCATGCTGAAGCGCGTCGCAGTACCTCTCATCCTCACCTCCCTCCTCCTCCCGGCCCGGACGGCCGCGCAGGAGGCGGTGGCCGATGAAGACTTCATGGCCGAGATGGCATGGCGTTCCATCGGTCCGGCGAACATGGCCGGACGGGTCACGGACATCGAAGGGATCCCCGGCACGGGGACCTTCTTCATCGCCGGCGCTACGAGCGGGATCTGGAAGACGACGAACAACGGCACCACCTACCGGCCCGTGTTCGACAACGAGCGCGTCGTCTCGATGGGCGACCTCGCGATCGCGCCGAGCAACCCCGACATCGTGTGGGCGGGAACCGGCGAGGAGGACTCGCGCAACTCGATCTCGCCGGGAGGCGGCATCTACAAGTCCGTCGACGGCGGGCTCACCTGGGAGTTGAAGGGGCTCGAGGCGACGCAGGCGATCGGCCGCATCGTTGTCCACCCGACGAAGGCGGACTGGGTGTACGTCGCCGCGCTCGGGCACCCGTGGGGCGCCAACGAGGAGCGCGGCCTGTACCGCACGAAGGACGGCGGCGATACCTGGGAGCGCGTGAACTTCGTGTCGGAGGACGCCGGGTTCGTCGACATCGACATGCACCCGCGGAACCCGGACATCCTCTGGGCCACGAGTTGGGAGCGCGTGCGCGGCCCGTACTTCCTGCAGAGCGGCGGCCCCGGCAGCGCGATCTGGAAGTCGACCGACGCGGGCGACACGTGGGAGAAGGTGGAGGGCAACGGCCTCCCGGAGACCATGCTGGGACGACTCGAGATCGCCATCGCCCCGAGCTATCCCCAGGTCATGTACGCGATGGTCGAGGCGGAGGCTCCGGAGGAGGCCGATGAGGATGGCAACCGCCACGCCTCGGGACTCTACCGCTCCGCGGACGGCGGCGAGACGTGGGAGTTCATGAACTCGAACAACTCACGGCCCTTCTACTATTCCGGCGTCTGGGTGTCGCCGGACGATCCCGACTTCATCTACTGGTCTTCCCTCTTCTTCTCGCGGGACGGGGGCCGCACGGTGGGGAACCCGGCCCAGGGCGTGCACGTGGACTATCACGCGCTGTGGTGGGATCCGACCGATCCGGATCATTTCATACTGGGCAACGACGGCGGCATAGCGATCACGTGGGACCGGGGCGGCAACTTCGAATTCCCGAACCGGATCCCGATGGGGCAATTTTATGCGGTCAGCTACAACATGGACACGCCCTATCGCGTCTGCGGCGGACTGCAGGACAACTATACGTGGTGCGGCCCCAGCAGCCGCGCCGGCGGGTCCATCGACAATCACATGTGGTATTCGATCGGGGGCGGCGACGGCTTCTACGCGCCACAGGACCCGACGAACCCGGACATCGTGTTCGGGGAATCGCAGCAGGGGCGGATCTACTGGCGGAACACGCGCACGGGCGAGCGGCACCAGCTGCAGCAGCCCGACTGGCGCGAGCGCACGCAGACGCTGCGCGACTCGATCGCGATCCTGACGGGGGACGACCCGGACAATCCTCCTCCGGCGAACGTGGCGCAGATCGAGGAGTTGCAGGCTCTGGTCGCGCAGGACTCGGCGCTGTACGACATGCGGTTCAACTGGAACACGCCGCTGGAAATGTCGCCGCACGATCCGCAGACGCTCTACATCGGAGCGAACCGGGTCCTGAAGTGGACGTACGACACGGATGAGATGACGCCGATCTCCGACGACCTCACCTACGCGGATCCGGAGAAGATCGAGATCGCCTACAACACGACGGGCGGCATCACCCCGGACGTCACGGGGGCGGAGAACTTCGCCACGATCGTCTCGCTCGCCGAGTCGAAGATCAACGAGGGCGAACTCTATGCGGGGACGGACGATGGCCGCGTCTGGCGGACGCCGGAGGGGGCGGAGTGGATCGAACTCACCGATCGCTTCGAGGGCGTGCCGGAGGGCACGTACGTGAGCCGGATCGAGCCGTCGAGCCACGACCCGAACCGCTTCTACGTGACCTTCGACAACCACCGGCGCGACGACTACACGCCGTACGTCTACGCCACGGATGACGCCGGGGAGAGCTTCCGCTCGATCTCGGCGAACCTCCCCACCGGGGCGCCGGACTTCGTGCACGTGGTCCGGGAAGACCCGGTGAACCCGGATCTCCTCTTCGTGGGGACGGACGTGGGGGCCTATGTCTCCACGGACCGGGGCGGGTCGTGGTCGCGCTTCATGAACGGGCTGCCCACGGTGCCGGTCCACGACCTGAAGATCCATCCGCGCGAGAGCGAGATCATCGCGGGCACGCACGGCCGCTCGATTTTCGTGGCGGACATCTCGCTCCTGCAGCAGCTCGAGGGCGGTCGGATGCCCGAGGCGGTCACGGTGTTCCAGCCGAAGACGGCGATCCAGTACGGAGATTCGCCGGTCGGCGGCGAATTCGTCGCGCAGAGCAACTTCCAGGCGGACGCGGGCGACTACGGGGCGCAGATCTCCTACTACGTCCCGGAGGATGTTGCGGAAGGGCTGGCCGAGGCGGCCGAGGCGGCCGCGGCAGAAGCAGAAGCGGGGGCAGAAGCGGAGGCTGAAGAGGCCGAGGAAGGAGCCGAAGAAGAAGCCGAAGAAGAAGCCGAAGAAGAGGAAGCCGCGGAGGCGCCTCGCGGGCCGCGGGGTGGAAGCGCGCGCCCGCAGGCCTCGATCGCGATCCTCAATGCCGCGGGGGATACCGTGCAGACGATGAACGGCCCGGCCACCGCCGGCCTACAGCGGGTGCGGTGGACGTTCAACCGGCGATCGGCGCCTCGGGATCCGTCTCCCGCGGACCGGCTGGACAGCCTTCGCACCGCGCGCATGTACGAGGCGGTCGGGGATTCGCTGGTCGAGCATGGGGGGGTCGCGCGGGAGACGATGGACCAGGTGCTCTCGATGATGCAGGGCGGCAACCAGGGCGCGATCATCCGCATGTTCGGCGGCGGAGGAGGTGGAGGAGGCGGTGCCGGTGACGACTGGCAGGAGCGGCCGGCCGAGCGCTATCCGCCGCCTGGACAGGCGGGGCGGGGCGGAGGCCGGGGAGGGGGCCGCACCGCGGCAATGGCTGCCGCCGCGGCGGCCGCGAGCGGCGCCGACCCCGCGGCCATGCGCACCGTCTTCCAGCAGGTGGCCGAAGCCGTGCGCGAGCGCGGCGGCATGTCGACCTTCCGCCGCTTCTTCGGCGGGGGCGGCGGCGGGGGCGGCCTGGCCGATCCCGGCACCTACACCGTGGCGATCACGATCGGCGACGAAACCCATACGATCCCGCTGGACGTGGTACGGAAGGAAGGTTTCGGGTTCTGGGACGAGCCCGACGGAGAGGACGACCGTTAGGTTAGGGGGCCGTGGCTCCGGTGGCCCGCCGGAGCGGCAAACGTTCGCCGCTCCGGCGGTGTCGCACGACGCGGTAGTTTTCAGCGGCGGACCCGCGGACCTCCGGAGACCGGGACGGGCGGATGATGACGAACAGAGAGGGGAACGGCGCGTCGATCCTGGAGAAGATCCGGAAGCGGCGGATGGTGCAGATCGCGCTCGTATATGTGGGTGCGGCCTGGCTCGGCGTGGAGATCACCGACTTCATCGTCGGAACCTACGCGTTCTCGAGGAAGATCCTCGACACGGTTGTCTTCCTCGCGATCCTGGGTTTTCCCGCGTTTCTCGTCATCGGCTGGTTTCATGGCGAACGGGGACCGCAGCGCATCCGCCGGGCGGAAGCCTGGCTCCTGGTCACTCTGGTCACGTTGGGCGCGATCGGCACCTACCGGATCGCGACCGCCGAACCGGACGCCGGGGGCGTCGCCGAGATGGCAACGCCAGCCACCGTCGCGGATGGTGTGGACGATCGCGGAGACGGGCTGGAGTTCGCGGGTTCGACGCCCGACCTGGGGCAAAACTCGCTCGCGGTCCTGCCCTTCCGGAACAACGTGCCCGATCCGGAACTCGAATGGCTCGGCTCCGGGCTCGCGGACCTGCTCACGACGAACCTGGCGCAACTCCCCGATCTGCTCGTGGTCGGCCGGCAGAGCCTCTACGACCTCATCACGGAAGGCGGGCTCTCCGAGGAAGACGAAATACCGGAGTCGCTGGCGCTGACCGTCGCGCGCGGGGCCGGCGCCAGGCTGCTGCTGTGGGGAAGCGTGACGGGAACCGCCGGCGACATGCGCATCGACGCGCAGCTGATCGAACTCGAAAACGGCACGGTGGCCTCGGCCGACTTCGCCCGGGGCAGCGACGTGTTCGAACTCGTGGATACGCTGACGGTGCGTCTCGCTTCCCACCTCTCGGGTCTCTCGGGTGCGCCGCTGCCGGCCGAGGTCGCGCGCATCAGCCACCTGGGGACGCGGGACCTGGAGGCGTGGGCCGCGTTCCACCGCGGCAACGCCCTCGCGAGGGCCGGCGACCTGGAGGAGGCCGAAGCCCACTACGAGCGGGCGGCCGAGATCGACACCGCCTTCGCGCTCCCGCTGCTGGCCTCGCGCGAGGAGGCCGAGTCGTGGCGGCAGTTCGGTCCGGAGTGGCGGGCGGACTGGTTCGATTTCAGGCTGGACGATGTGGATCCCGCGACGGTGGATCCGGTCGATCTCGGGCGCGCATTCGCCGTCGGCCTCGTGGAGGCCGAGGATTTGAACATCATCGTACAAACAGGGGAGTTCGACGAGGACGATCTCGCCGACCTGGAACGGGGCCGTTCGGAGGCCGAACGCCGGCGCGCCGACCGGCGGGAACGGCACGCGGTCCAACTCTTTCGCCGATTGCCGGAGCATCTGAAGAGGCAGCTCGAAGGACTGAACGGGGAGGAGTTGCGCGTCACCCTCGACTCCCTCACGGGCCGCGCGAGATCCGCCGTCCGCCTCCTGTTCGAAGAACCGTCGCGCGGCGCGGCCCCGGCCGGCCTGCCGCCGGACTCACTGCGGCACGCGCCGGATTCATTGCGCCGCCCGGAGCCGGAAAGACGCCGGTAGCGGCGGAACGCACGGTGGGAGAGCGCGGAGCGCGTACGCCGGCTCGTCGGGATTAGGTCATGGCCGACCGTCGGTGCTGGGGCATCGAGGCGACGACGACCTCGCGGCGGGCGGCGTCCCAGAAGTAGTAGATGCGCAGGCAGCGCCGGGGGTCGCGCGTGTTCCCACCGTTCTTGAGGTGCCAGTCCACCCGGTGCCGTTCGCCGCGCCAGTCGAAGTCGAAGCTGTCGCCCCCGCAGCGCTGGTTGCGGATGCCGTCCGCGAGTCCCGGGATCATGCCGTAAAGATGGCCCTCTCCGCCTCCCAGGCGCGCCTCGCGGTATTCGTTGCCGAGCCAGTGAAGACAGACCGCCGCCAGCCCCACATCTTCGAACAGGGCCCTGTTCAGACTGCGCCGCACCGCATCGGCGAGCACGACGCGGCCCTCCAGGGCCGAGGCGCACCAAGTAACGACGTCGTCCCAGCCCACCGGGAACGGCGCCTTCGGATTTCCGCCGGCGAGCCGCACCAGACCCTCCAGCCGGCGCGCCTCCCGCTCCGCGCTCTCGCGCTCCACTCGCGCGGTCGCCTCCATCTCTCTGGCCCGGTCGCGTTCGCGCGCCAGCGTCTCGCCTCTCTTCCGCGCCGCCTTCAGGTCGCGCCGTAGGCCGGAGAGTTCGTCACGGAGCGCCGCGCCTTCGGTCTTCGCGGTCTCTGTTTCCGCGGGCGCCCGCACTTCCGGCCCGGTTCCGGCGGACGACATTCCCGCGCCCGAGCCGGGCGCGCGCGTCGTCGCCGGTCCGTACGAGCGTCGCCGTCCAATCCACCGCCGCGGCGGCCCGGCCAGCCGGGCCGCGCCGGCCGACACGGTGGCCGGGAGACGCCGCCACGGCCTGGCGAGGCGGAGCGCGGCCTCGGCCAACCGCGCTTCGGGAGGAAGAACCGTATCGAAGCGGATGCCTTCCGCCGCGGCGGTTCGCACATGGTGGTCGCCGGCGATCCGGAGGATCTCCTGCGTGGTCCGCTCGAGGCCGGCATCCGTTTCCACGCGCTCGCGCAGGTACACGGGATGGTCGAAGCGCCGGGCGGTGCGGCTGAAGCCGGGCAGGTACACCCGCCAGGCGCCGTCGTACACCGAGAGCGTCTTCGTGACGGTATCGCTCAGCGTGTACGTGAACCGTTGCGGAAGCACGGTCACGGTGGCCAGTCCGGTCAGCGCGCGAGCCACCCGTGCCGACCGTTCCAGCAGTGCGTGCGCATCGCCCCCGTACGTGGGTTCCGTGATGACGACGACCGGAAGCGGACGCGCCGGATCGACGAGCGCCGCGATGAACTCCTGCATCGCCTGTGGCGTCCACACCGCCGCAGCGTCGAGAACCAGCGCTTCCCCGCCCAGAACGAGGGGAGCGGCCCCGGCGATATGGCGCAACACGTCCGGAGGAAGGGTCTCCGGCGCCTGGCCGGACGACGCCGGCCAGTCCGGGACGCGGGCCCCGACCGTCGGTTCCGCCCCGTCGCCGGGCGCCGCGACGACGAGTTCCGTCACCGAGGCGCGGTCGGTCCCCGCGCCCAACTCCACGCGCGCCGCCCAGAAGTCCCCGCGGCCGCTACGCTCGCGGACCCCCCGGCAACGCGACTCTCCATCGTCGTACTGGAACGACCGGTGCCGCGCCGCCCTTCGCGGCAACTCGCCGCCGAGGCGGTGCCCGACCCAGCCCATGGCCGCCGTGCGGCATTCGCGGAGAGCGGGGCGCCCGTCCGCGCCATCGGCGATTTGCGCCGTCACGTGCAGGGCCCGACCCTTGGCGGCGAGTTCCCACGCCCCCAGTTGCTCAAGGGAGGTGAACGTCGATCCCGTCACAGTAGCAAAACCTTCACAAGTGTCTTCGGCAACAGGGGCGCCGCGCCGTTTGCGCGACGGCAGCACGCAATAAAACCGACAATATCAATCGTGGCCGGCCTCGCCCGCGCCGCTAACGCCAACGGCTGGCGGGGGAGGCACCCACGCAGGGGAATATTACTGCGGCGGCGGCGATGGCGGCAGGTGGACGCTGAGCGGTCCACCGAACGAGGCTGGGCCGCCGGACTTCCTACACGTCGTTGACGAGTCTGTACTCGATGAGCGCGGACTGGCCGACGATGCTCACGATCCGGATGAGCCGCTCGGCGCCGTCGGGGTCGGTGACTCGCAGTTGCTCCCCCGGTAGGAAGGCGACGGGCTCACGCCGTCCCTCGTTGATGGCGAGGTTGGTTGCGTAAAGGTAGGTGCGGTCGAGCTTGTCCCGGATCGGGTTGAGCCTGCCCTTCAGGCCGGGGATCTTGCCCGTGCGTTCGGGAAAGATCACCGACCCACCGTCCGGCAGCACCGAGAGTTCGATATCCAGTGGATCGTCGCCGGGAATCCATGCGGTCTCGACATGCGCGGCGTATCCCGCGGCGGCGGCGAAGACCGTCATCGGAAGCTCGGTGGTGTGAAGATCGACGGCGGTCTCGCCGCTTTCGCCGGTGGTTCCCGTCTTCCAGGTCTCGTTGGGGAACAGGACGAGCAGGTCGATGCCGGGCAACGGCGTACCGGCCTCGCTCGCGCGGATCACGGCGGTCGCCGGCGTCGGCGCGGTGGGCGCGGCGGGAATCGTGAGGAACAGGTCCGCGTCGTCGACGAGCCGGTACCGGGGCTCCTTGCCGCTCAGGCCGCGCGTCTCGCGCAGAATCGTCGGAACCCCGTCTCCTCTCCGTTCCATGAAGAACTGTCGCCCGCCCGAACAGAGGATCTTTCCCACCGGCATGCGGCCCAGCATGGAGGCGAGCGTCTGGTTACGGGTCGCCTGCCGGGTAGCCATGCTCTCGACGGTGAGGTTGTTCGGAAGGGCGCCGGGGGAGTTGATCTCGATTCGGTCGGAGAACATCGAGAGCCGAATGCGGCTGCCGCGAATCGAGTAGTCCCGGTGCGCAACGGCGTTGACGATGGCTTCGAACAAGGCCTTCTCGCTGTACTGCGGCAGATCGACGCGCGCGGGCTGTTTGTGCGCGCCGACTCGCATATTGCGGACGGCGAAGTTGACGGCTTCCGCGATCTGGCGCTGCAGCGGCCCGGTAATCGTCTGGGCGTCCAGCTGGCCGGAGCCCCTGTCCACACCCCGGTACTGCGTCGCGCTGATGCAGGCGTTCGGCAGCCATGCCTCCGGGGCCGCGGCGCACAACAGCACTCCGGCCACCGTGGCGCGGCGGATCCCGCTTTCGTCGCGAGTCATAACTCCCATTTTTTCGAGCGCCAGCTTTGGGTCGGCGGCGCCCTCGGCACTGAGCAGCGGTCCCCAGAGTTCCTCGTCGAGCGTGCCGAAGCCGGTGCCCGGAACAGGCTGTTCGTCGAACCACAGGAAACGCGCCTGCGACCGGCGCTGGGCGAGACGCAATCCCTCGTCGCTTGTCATCCTGCGCTTGGAACTGCCGATGCGGCGGAACGCCCCCCCCGGACTTTCATGCAGCGCGTAACCGGGCGGGACCTCCACAAGAAGAAGCGCCCTGCCGTCGACCTCCGCACGGAACGTCGTGACCTCGATGGACGGCCTTACCGTGTCGGTACAGAGGTTGACGACGAATTCCTCAAGCGCATCCATCTCGCCGCGCGTCATTCCTTGAATCTGGCCGGAGTCGGTGACGCCGCAGAACATCACGCCGCCCCGCGCGTTGGCGAACGCCGCCAGTTCGTCGGCGATGCTCCTTCTCTCCGGGCGCACCGGACGGTTGCCGCGGAACTCGAACTCCTTGAATTCCGTGCGGCTGTCTTCGCCCAGGCGGAGCCGTTGCCGGATCTCGTTTTCGTCGAATGTCATGGGCCTGCCCCGAGCCGGTCCTCGCGCACCTTGCACGGGTGCGAACTCTGGCGGAAGGTAACGGCCCGAGCGCGCCGAGTGGTAGCGTCGTGAAACACTCCGCGTGCCGCTGGGGGGACGCTTGACCATCGTGAGCTCGGGCCCCCGATGGCTGGACGAGGGCAGTGACGACGGCAATATTCCAAGGGACATTGAGGAGGACGGGTGCGCCTCGCCTGCCCAAGGGCGGCGGCGTCCTCGGAACACCAGGGAGGCCACATGAAGCGAAGGGCGTTTCTCCGAACCGGACTCACGGGCGCCGGCGTGGCCGGCATCGCCGCCGCACCGCTTGCCGCACCCCTCGCGGGCGCTACGGCGGCGCACGGCCTCGACACCATCTTCAATCCGCGCCGGCCCGGACGTGACTACAACGGCCCCGTCCGGCTGAGTTCGAACGAGAACCCGCTCGGCATCGCGCCGTCCGCGCGGCAGGCGATCATCGACGGACTCGACGAGGCGAACCGCTATCCCGGCGCGACCGGCGAACTCGTGCGCGAGGCGCTCGTCGCGCGCCTCGGCGTCAAGCCGGGCCAGCTCTTCTTCGGCTCCGGCTCGACCGAGATCCTGCGCATCGCCGCGGCGGCGTGGGCGGCGCCCGGCGGACGCCTCATATACGCCGAGCCGACGTACGAGGACGTCCCCAGGTACTCGCAGCCGTTCGCCTACGATCACGTCACGGTTCCGCTCACGAGCGACTACGCCCACGACATCGACCGGATGCGCGAAGAGGCCGCCAAGTCGTCCGCGCCGAGCGTGATCTACTTCTGCAACCCGAACAACCCCACCGGCACGCTCACCTCGACCGGGCCGATCATGGACTGGATCCGCGACGAGAGCGAGCAGCACCTCTTCCTCGTCGACGAGGCCTACTTCGAACTCGCGGACGATCCCGGCTACGAGACCTTCGTCCCGCTCATCGAGCGCCATCCGAACCTGATCGTGGCCCGCACCTTCTCCAAGGTGTACGCCATGGCCGGGATTCGGCTCGGCTACGGGATCGCGCACGAGGCCACCGTTCAGCGCGTCCTCCCGTTCGCGACGCGGAACGCGCCCAACCACGTCGCGGGCGTGGCGGCCGTCGCCTCGCTCGCCGACGAGGAGTTCTTCGAGAAGAGCGTGAAGACGAACGACGAGGCGAAGGCGATGATGTACGAAGCCCTTGGGCAACTCGACATCGAGGTGCTGCCGAGCCACACGAACTTCATCATGCACCGCATCAAGGGAGAACTCGCGACCTACAACGACCGCATGTTCGAGGCCGGGTTCAACGTGGGACGCCCGTTCCCGCCCATGACCGACTGGAGCCGGCTCTCGATGGGCCTCCCCTCGGACATGGAGAAGCTCGCCGAGGTCATGATGGACTTCCGCAAGAAGGACTGGATCTAGCTAAGCTAGTTTCTGGGAACCCGACCCCATTGGGGCCGAAGAGTTGACATGCGAGATCTTCGCCAGGACCGTTGCGTCTACGGGTTGAGACCGCCCATTCGATAAGTGCGTGAGGGGAGGCGCCTCCAGGAACGCGCCAGCTCCAGCTATTGGGGCGGAGGGGGCATCTCGGGGCAGTCCTCCCCGGCCAGCGATGGAGTAAAGAGTACCGCCCGCGGAACGAGGCCGTCTTCCCGGATCGTGTACAGTAGGGATTTGTCGCCTGTCCACCACAGCGCTTCATCATGCACGGTTCGAGCAACAAGGCGACCCGTCTGGACGTCGATCACTTCGACCACTCCATCCATCATTTTCGTCAAATCCAGCGGTACGAAGGGCACTGGGTCCGCCACGGCATCCCTCCACTGGTCGTCAGCTACGGTCGTTGCAATCCACAGATGTCCACCCGCGTACTTCAAGCCTCTAATGACCGATGGCGCCGGAGCCTCGAGCGGATATCCTTCCAACGGCGGGCCTGGCGTGAACCAGGGGGGGCGCCCCTCCAACCGAACGACCCTGTCCGGATCCGCGGGATCCCACGCCTCGACGGCGTACTCGGTGGGTAGTGCCCGCCACACTCTCCCCTCCTCATCCGTTGCCAGCGGCGAAGGGAAGAAACGGCGCATCGCATCGTCCGTGGGTACGACGGCAATCATCTCGATCGTATTCCCATCCAGATCGATGGCTTGCGTGATCTCGGCGCGCTCCGAGTCGTCGGTGCGCCCCCAGCCCGCCAACACGAACCCCGAACCGGACGCCAGCGCCATGAAGTTAGTCGTGAACCTCGCGCCGATGTCTGTCAACTGCATCGGCTCCCAAGCCGCGGACAGATGCGTAATTCGCCGAATGAATGGATCGAGCACCAGCACGCCGCCATCGGGCAGGGGCCGCAACATGCCGTGGCCCGGTTCGAAGAACTCGCCCGGACCTTCTCCGCTCCGCCCGAAGCTCTCCCGGTACGTGCCTTGGCCATCGTATACCAACATCTCCGCGCCGTTCTCCGGGGTGGCGAGCACGAAGTCGCCGGACTCGAGGCGCGTGATTATCGAGGGAGATCCGATGGTGCCCGGATCATCCATCGCTCCGAGACTGAGTGCCTCATCGAGCACGACCTCGCACGACGGCGGCTCCGAAGAGATCGGCAACACCTGCTGCGAGGCCGCCATTGCTGGAGCACCCGCGAGGAGGGCGCCCGGCAACCACCACCGCCGAAGCGATGACGATGACACTGCGCCGACCAGGCGGGTCGGCTCTTGGGCACGCCACCTCAGGTACATTCGCCAAAACACCAAAACCGGCCATCGGGCCCGCAACTGATGTTGGGGATACAAAAAGCGGCACGACACCTTGAACTGAGATCATCGGGACTCACGCAATCGCCGATGTTGCGGCAGCTACACCACGGAATCACGTCATCGGGAGGCGCGGTGGCGTCTGACAAATCCGATGACCCGAGCAATCTGAAAGCGAACCAAGCCTCCTCGCGGCTAAACAGGTTCGACACTGCTGTCTCAAGCGCTTGTTCCGCCCGCGAGCCCCGGTCCGTAGGGTGTTGCTCGTACCAAGCTCTTACGCTCCCAATCACCGCCTTCTGTTCGCTGCTGAAGCGATCATCTTGTGCGGCGCGGGCCAGATGCTCGCTTCGGAGCATGGAGCGAAGATCCTCGTTCCCCCGGCTCGTGATGATTGCGCGTTCCGCTGGTCCGTACTCAATGAACCTCTCGTAAGTGAGCGTCGGGGAGTCGACGTGCTGCGCGACCGGGTCCGCTGTCGCACACACACCTGCGGGACCGCTATACTCTTCCCGCTCTTCGGTTAGGCCGGACATCCCGATCCCGGCCGCCGCCGAACACAGGCTAACCATTTCAGCCTCATGAGATTCTCTCTCCTTTTCGGCGGCCTAATAACGTGACTAAAACTAGACGCACAACTATCGCTTTTTCACGTGATCCAAGTGTAAATTACAATCTTCGAAAATGTCAAGCCGTCGAAACCGGCTGAACGGGATCCGGGGGCGGAGCGGATCGGCGTGACGCAACGGCATTCTCGCCGGTCGCGCCGGAAGTTCGAGGCCGAAGGCGCCGCGGCGGCGGTTCACGGGCGAAGCACCGCCGCCGGCGTCCGAGGCGGGCGGCGCTGGGCGAGCCGGGGCAGTGGGACAGCTCGGTGCACCCGTGGCTGGAGGAGCGGGCGGCGGAAGGGCGGGTGCCGGTCTCGATCCGCGACGACGCGACGAGCCGGCTGATGATGGCCCGCTTCGTAGCGCGCGACGACGGGGCGGAGAACCGGCGGGCGATCATCGGCTACCTTCGCCGCCACGTCCAGCCCGTAGTCGGTGTACACCGACTACGCCGGACTGCGGCGCAATGCCGACTTCGCAGCGGGGATGGAGCGGGTGCTCGACGTCTACCGGCGTCCGTACGATGCGAACTTCCAAGTGGTGTACATGGACGAGACGCCGCGCCAGGTGATCGGCGAGACCCGCACGCCCGTCCCGCCGGCACCGGGACGGGCGGCCCGCGAAGAACACGAGTACAGGCGCCTCGGCACCCGCAACGTGTTCATGGCCACCGAACCGCTGGCCGGCCGGCGCCAGACCAAGGTGACCGGGCGCAGGACCAAGACCGACTGGGGCCGCTTCCTGCGCGACATCGCCGCGCAGTACCCCGGCGCCGCCCGGATCAGGCTGGTGATGGACAACCTGAACACGCACCGCCCCGGTGCGCCTGGCACGCGGCCAGAGACCGAATCCAAGCCAACGAGGCCGCGTTCCGCCGCGCCTTCGGGATCGTAGAGGCGGCCGAACAGCATGACCTCCGCTGATGTCGCTGCGGGGTGGCGCTTCGCCCGATGTCCGAGGCGATCGCGGGGAAGGGCACTCCGACCTTCAGCTCCGGCAGCCCCACGCCTCCTTCGCCCCCGGCCATGATGCGGTAGCCGCAGGCGATGACGCCGCCGGCAGCACGTCGGCGAACTCGACGGTGAGGACGTTCGCCGGTTCGTGCGCTATCCGGATCTCCGCCGTGCCGTTCTCATCTCTCCTTTGGATCATGTCCTCTCCTCACCGCTCTCGCCTTGATTCTACTAGCAAGTTAGTTGACCGGGCGTCCTCGCCCGCCTAGGCCTAAAACAAGCGAGTAGGGCTGGCGAGGCGTCACTTGGATTTCGGGCGGCGGATTATGGGCGGAGGAGGCCGCCGGGAAGCCGTGTTTCCGTGGTTCCGAGGCGGGGATTCGGGGTTTGTCGCTCGGCGGAAGGAGGGTGCGGGGCCGGCGTTTTGCGCGGGGAGACACCGGTCCCCGGGGAGGCGGTTGACGCCTTCGGGCGAGCCGGGCCCGGCGGCGGGTGCTACGTGAAGCCGGTCCGCTCGATGGTGTTCCAGGTGCTGAACAGGCGGTCCACCGAGGGCCGCCAGCCGATGATGCGCAGGGTCGTGCGGCGGGCGCGGCGGATGACTTGGCAGGGCACGAGGATCATCTCGCGGACGAAGCGCCTGAACTCCATGGCGGTGTATTTCCGGCGGTCGGCCTTCAGGTGCATCATCATCGCCAGGAAGCTCTTGAGGTTCCACGCCAAGGCCGCCATCACCATGTAGGCCCAGTTGCTCACCAGGTCGTAGACGGGCACGCGCAGCGCGTTCACCCCGTTCTTGAGCTGCGCGATCACGTTCTCCTGGCCGCACCGGGCGTTGGCCAGCCGGACGACCTCGGCCGCGCTCACGTCCCTCCGGGTGGTGATGTGGAAGAAGTGGCGGATCTCCTCGATGAGGGCGAGTTCGCCCCTCATCTCGCTGATGTTCTTGCGCACCACCACCATCCGGTACGTCTTGCGGCACTTGACGGGCCGGTGGTCGAACTCGGCCACCTCCTCGAAGTTGAGCCGCTTGTTCACGTAACCGCGCTCGCGCACGATCCGCCCCTTCACGTCCTCCCGCCCACTCCGCGTCTTCCCCGTCCGGGACACGTGGCGGGGCTTGCGCTCCAGAGGCTTCCAGTCGTCCTCCTCCAGCGCCTCGGCCCGCCGCACCAGCGCCGAATGGGCGTCGTAGCCGAAGATGAAGTCCGCCCGCTCGCTCCAGCGGTCGAAGTTGACGGTCAGCGAGAAGTCCGTGTCCCCGCGCACGCACACCCGCTCCGCGTACGGCGCCACCAGGTCGATGGCCCGGTCGATCCACTCCGCCGCGCCGGCGTGGCTCACCGCGTTGCCCGGCCGGTTCACCACGTAGAGCACCTCGGCCGTGTTGGCCAGCGACACGACCAGCGGGTGGTAGCCCCACACCTTCTTGTAGGACATGTCCATGCCCGCCTTCTTGCGGCCCAGCGTGGGCGCCAGCGTCCCGTCCACGTCGATATGGGCCACCGGCTCCAGCAGATCCCGGCCCCGGCCCCGCCACAGCTTGGGCCTGACCGCGTTGACGCACTCCATGAGCTCGACCACGTCCGACTCGGAGAAGCGCCGCGTGAAGTCGCCCGCCGCCGTCGGACTGGGGATCACGTCCGCGCCCAGGGCGTCCATGTACGCCGCGTCGTGGCGCAGGCCGTTCAGATCCTCGAGCCGCGCGCCCCCGCACAGCAGGTTGTAGGCGATGTTCAGCACGTGGTCCGACTCGTGGTACGGCAGGTGCCGCTTCAGAAGATCCAGTCGCCGGTCGATCTCCCGCGCCAGCGAAAGCTTCGACACCAGGCGCCGCACGGCGCCGATGCCCCCGAAGCTCATCGCGCTCGTCCGCGCCCCGATCTCGTAGCGGAGCCCGCCCGCCGAAAACACGGGCTTCGGCCGGGAGCCCCGCCGCCTCGCCCCCGCCCGCCGCGACTCCACTCTCCGCTTCCGCCGGGCACTGTTCCTTCGGCTCTGCCTGTGCGATATTCCGTTCACCGGAAAGGCCTCCTGGTTGGGATCGGGCGTCCATCGTTCGAATCCGCTATCGACAATCAGGATAAGCCTTTCCGGTACCTTTTAACAAGGGTTCGCGCGTGGATCGCGCCTGTTTTAGGCCTAGGCTCCGCCACAGGGAGAGACCGTCGGTCCGCGGGGCCGTACAACGGTTCGGGTGCGTCCCGGTGTCAAAGCCGCGATCTCTGACGTTGATAGACGGTTGACAGTTTTGCGATAGATTCAGCTTGCCGCGACCACTCGGACCGGTGTCGGGTTACGGATACCCGGCGGTCGGCGACCTCGGGAGACGCTCGAGGGGACGGCTTGAACATCGACGGGCGAGGAACGCGCCCCGAACACAGCGGTGCGAAGCTTATGAAGGCACGTCATTGGGTCACGTTGATCGTCATGCTCATCGCGGGTGCGGCTGTCGTCGGCATCTTCATGCGGTTGAGCGAGGACGAGGAAGAGGGGCCGGAGACCTTCGGCGATCCCGCCGCGGACTCGGTGGCGGAGGCGGTGCGGGGGACGGCCTCCGCCGCTGCCTTCGCCACGGATATCTTCCTTCCCGTCGAGGGGGCCGTCATCCAGCGCGATACTTTCGTGCTCTGGGTTACGGCGAGCGGGCGCGCCGTGTCTCTCCGCCGCGCGCCGCTCCATGCCGATGTCCAGGGGCCCGTGACGGCGGTGCCGGTGCAGGAAGGGGAGCATGTGCGCGCAGGCCAGCTCCTGGCGCGGATCGACCCGACGCTCTACGAACTCCGGGCGCAGCGGGCGGAGGCCGGAGTGGCGCGCGCGCAGGCGGAATATCTGGACCGGGTGCTTTTCGATGAGGAACTGCCCGACTCGGTCCGGCTGGCTCGTGCCGAGCAGGCTCGCATTCGGGTGAGCCTCCCCGATCAGGAGGCGCAACTCGCGGAAGCGCGCTACGAACTGGAGAAGACCCGCATCGTCGCCCCCTTCGCCGGCCTGGTGGCGAACCTCGGGGTGGCGCAGGGGAGCCGGGTCCGGACGGGCGATTCGATCGCGACCATCGTGGACCTGTCCGAGATCGACATCGACGCCGGAGTTCTCCACTCCGAACTCCCCCTCATTGAAGTTGGACGGGAGGCGACCGCCACCTTCCCCGCGCTTCGCGGAGAGGTTTTTGAGGGGCGCGTCGTGAGCGTGAATCCGCTGGTCGATCCCGAGACGCAGACGGCGCGGGTCACCGTGCGCCTGTCGAACCCCGAAACCCGCATCGTCCCGGGCATGCCGGGGAATGTACGGATCGCCGGCCGGCAACTCGCGGACCGGACGTTCGTGCCGAAAGAGGCCGTCGTCGAGCGGAGCCGGCGCCAGGTCGTGTTCGTCTTCGAGCCGGGGGCGCCGGGCTCGGAGACGGGGCGCGCGCAGTGGGAATACGTGACGCTGGGCCTCGAGAACGACACGCAGTTCGAGATCATCCCCAACCCGGACGGCGACGACACCTTCGTGCCGGCGGGGGGCGAAATCGTGCTCGTCGACGGTCACGCCACGCTCACGCACGACGCCCAGGTGCGGATCGACAACCACAGCGAACTCGAGACGCCTTCGGAGCCGCCCGCAGACGGCGGCGAGAACGGCTCCACGGGCGGCTCGCGATGAGGGGCGGCGCCGGAGGCTGCTCGCCGCGGGTCCGCGGTGTGGTCGCTCTCGTCCCCCTGCTGATGGCCGGAGGACTTGGGGTCGCGGTGCCGGCGGAGGCGCAGGGGCCGACACTGCCGGACACGCTCGATATTACGAGGGCGATCCGGATCGCCATGAGCGAGAGTCCCGTGCTGCGGGTGTCCCGGACGCAAGCGGATCGAGCGGGCGCCGATCAGTTGGCGGCGTGGGGGGCGTTCCTCCCGAGGGCCGGCGTTGACGCCAGTCTCAGCCGGTCAAGTTTCTCCCGGACCACGTTCGTCGGCGAGGAGGGGCTGTCCGAGACGCTCCCGCAGACCCTCAGCTCTTCGAGCCAGGGAGCGAGTCAGGGGATCAACCTCAATTGGACCCTGCTCGACGGCGGACGGCGGTTCTCCGAGATCTCGCGGTCTGCCGCAAGCCTGCGGGCCGCACACCGGCGATACGACGACCAGCAGCGCACTGTGGTTCTGGCAGTGCGCCGGGAATTCCTGGAAGCACTGCGGCGCCAGGACCTGCTGGAGCTTACCCGGGATCAGATCACCGACCGGGAACTCGAACTTGATATCGCTCGCCGGCGATACGAGATCGCGGCTGTGGAACGCACCGATGTTCTGGCCGCCCAGTCGCAGCTTCTCGATGCCCGAATCAGGCTGCTCTCGGAAGAAAACCAGTTGCGAAACGGCCTGAGGCAGTTGGTCGTATCGATGGGCCTCCCACCGGAATCCGGCGATGGTCTCGTACTTACGGGCGATGAGGGGATGCCCCGGGGGCTGCCGAATATCGACCTGATCGTGGAGTCGGCCGTCACCTCCGATCCCGGCCTCCTGGCCCTCGACGCCGAGCGGTCCGCCGCCGCGGCCTCGTTGTGGTCCGCGCGCCTGAACTACCTGCCCACCATCAACGTCGGGCTGGGCTGGGGACGCGGGGAGAACTTCGGTCCCGAGGATTCGTTCTGGCAGTTCGACCCGGGCGACACGAGTCACAGATTCAGTATCACCGCCTCCTGGAATCTCTTCGATGGCTTTCGCCGGGAAGTTCAGAACGCCCAGGCGTCGGCCGCCAAGCGACAGGCCGAGGAGGATCTGCGGAGCCGGCGGCTGGAAATCGAACGCGATGTCCGTCGCTTCGGCTCGGAAATCGAGGAGTGGGCGCAGACGCTTGAGCTACTGGAGCAGCAATACGAGATCTCCCGCGAACGCCTCGACATGGAACAGGAGCGCTATCGGCTCGGCACCGCGAGTTTCCTTCAGCTTCAGAGCGCGATCGATGCGGTTCAGCGTGCCGAGACGTCGCTGATCCAGAACCAGTACAATTACCTGATCGCCTGGGCCAACCTTTCCGAGTACATGGAGGGCAGGCCCGGCAGCCCATGACGAGACTCCGCTAGTGGCGCTTCCCGATCTCTCGCTTCGGCGGCCGGTGGCTACGGCGATGCTCTACGTGGGCATCGGCGTGCTGGGCGTGGTGTCGTTCCTCCGTCTGCCCATCGATCTGCTGCCGGATGTCGCCTTCCCGACGCTGTCCGTGTGGACGACGTATTCGGACGCGGGACCCGCCGAAGTCGAACGCTTCATCACGGAACCCATCGAGCAGCAGTTGTACTCGATCCCGGGGGCGCGCCGCATCTCCTCGCGCTCACGGGAGGGGCAGTCGCTCGTGCAGCTCCAGTTCGCGTGGGGCACGGACATGGAGTTTGCGACGCTCCACACCCGGGAGAAGCTGGACAACCTGTCCGACCGGCTCCCGGAGGGCTCGGAGCGGCCCACGATTCTGAGATCGGATCCGACCAGCGATCCGATCATGACGCTGGCGGTGAGCGGGACCGACCTGCGCAGCCTGCGCGATATCTCAGAAGTCGTCTTCAAGCGCCGCCTGGAGCAGTTGGACGGCGTCTCGCTCGCGGGGCTGACGGGCGGACCCGAACGGGAACTGCGGGTCATCGTGGACCCGGAGTACCTCGACGTGCACGAGGTCTCGATCAGCGAGATCTCGAACGCGCTCGACCAGGCGAACTACAACGCCCCCGGGGGCACGATCCAGCGGGGCCGTTTCGAGTACAGCCTGCGCACGCTGGGCCAGTTCCGGGAGGTGGAGGAGCTGCTCGACGTCGTCATTGCCCGCCCGACGGGGCCCGGAGCCCGTCCGGTACGCCTCGCCGACGTCGCCACCGTCGCCGACACGATCGCGGATCTCGAGACGATCGCCCGATTCAACGGAGAGCCGGCCGTCGGGCTGCAGGTGTTCAAGGAGGCGGGGACGAACACGGTCCGCGTGGCGGATGGGGTGCGCGAAACGCTGGCTCAGCTTGGCGAGGAGTTCCCCGAGGTATCGATCGAGGTCGCCTCCAGCCAGGCGGCCTTCATCCGGGACGCGATCTCGAATGTCGTCTCCGCGCTGCTGCTCGGCGGCGCGCTGGCGTTCCTCGTCCTCTTCCTCTTCCTGCGAGATCCGAGGTATCCGCTGGCCATCGGGCTCGCCATTCCGATCTCGGTCATGGCGGCGTTCGCCCTCTGCTACGCCTTCGACGTCAGTCTCAACATCATGTCCCTCGGCGGCCTCGCGCTCGGGGTCGGCCTGCTCGTCGACAACTCCATCGTAGTGCTCGAGAACATCTTCCGGCACCGCGAGGAATCGGGCGGGAGCGCGAGGGAATCGGCCGGGCGGGGCGCCCGGGAAGTGGCGGCCGCGATCACGGCGTCCACGCTCACCACGATCGCGGTGTTCGGTCCGGTGCTGTACGTGGAGGGCGTGGCGGGCGCGCTGTTCGGCGATCTCTCGCTCGCGGTGACCTTCTCGCTGCTCGCCTCGCTGCTCGTCGCGCTCACGCTGCTTCCGGTGCTCGCGGCCCAGGTGGCCCGGGGGAGGCGGGGAGCTGCAGCGGCCGATGGCGAAGGCGAGATTGCCGCGTCTGAGCGGCTAGATCCGGCGTGGGCGGAGCCGCCGGGCCGCGTGCGCCGAGTCGGCCGGGCGGTACAGGCGGGCGCGGCTGCGACCGCGCGAGGCGTCGGGGGCGGGGTGGCCTACGTGGGGCGCTCGGTCCGGCTCACGGGCGTCGATGTCGCGACGGGCGGCGGCAGGTTCCTCGGTCGCCTCTTCGGTCCCTTCCTGCGGGCTTTCGAGCGCGGGTTCCTCCGTTTCGCCGGGCGGTACGAGCGGACGCTCGAGTGGGCCCTGGAGCACCGGCTGGGAGTGGTTTCGATCGCCGTCATCGCCCTGGCCGGCGCGGTCGTGCTCGCGGCGTCGCTTCCGCGCGGACTCATGCCGCGCGTCGACGAGCGGCAGTTCTGGGTCGAACTCAACCTCCCTCAGGGGACGCCGATCCGCACGACGGACGAGGCGGCCCGGAATGTCGAGCGGCTTCTCCTCGACATGGCGGACGTCTCGGGCATCTTCACGAGAGTGGGCCGCAGCCGGGGCAGCGAACTCGCGGCGCGCGACCTCACGGGACTCAACAACGCGGCCCTCGATGTCCAGCTCGCCGGATCGTCCCGGCCGACGCCCGAAGCCATCGCGGAACTCCGCGAGCGGCTCCCGGGGAGCGGACTCGATCCGGCCTTCGTGACGATCGAGACCGGACGGGCGACGTCGCTCGGCAGGGCGCTGGCGATCGGGGAAGCCGATCTCGCGGTAAAGGTGCAGAGCGGAGAACTGGATGAACTCGTGCCGGTCGCCGAAGCGATCGAGACCCGGCTGGAGGGCGTCTCGACGCTGGCGGATGTCCGGCTCGACTTCCTGCGCACGCAGCCGGAACTCGTCATCGAGGTCAACCGGGAGGTGGCGGCCCGGCACCAGATCACCGTGACGTCCGTTGCGACCGCGATCGAGGACTACCTGCGCGGGTCGGAGACGAGGAACGCCTACTCGGTATTCGCAGACAAGATCGACATCCGGGTGACGATCCCGGAGGCGGCGCGCCGCGAACTCGACCGCGTGCTCGCGCTTCGGCTGCAGGGCGTGCCGATCGGTGAACTGGTGACGGTCCGGCAGGGGTTCGGTCCGGTCGAGATCCGGCGGGAGGATCAGAACCGCACGATTCAGGTGCTCGCGGACGTGGCCGATGGCGGACTGCGCACGGCGGTGCGGGAGGTGGAAGCCGCGATTGCGGATATCCCGCGGCCGGCGCTCACGACCGTGCGCGTGGGCGGCGAGAACGAGGAGATGCAGGAGAGCTTCCGCTCGCTCACCTTCGCCTTCGCCCTCGCGCTGGCGCTCGTTTTCCTCATCATGGCCGCGCAGTTCGAGTCGCTCGTGCAGCCGCTCGTCGTCCTCACCGCGGTGCCGCTCGCCGCGATCGGGGCGGTGACGGCGCTGTGGATCGCGGGGGACGGCCTCAACGCGATGAGCGGGATCGGACTCGTGATCCTCATCGGCATCGTCGTCAACGACGCGATCGTGAAGGTCGACTTCATCAATCAACGAAGAAGATCCGGCCTGACGAAGCGGAATGCGATCCTTGAAGCGGGCCGGCTCAGGCTCCGTCCCATCGTGATGACGACCATCACGACCGTGGTTGGGCTGCTCCCGCTCGCCGCCGGGCTGGGAGCCGGGGCCGACCTCCGCGCGCCGCTGGCCGTAGCGGTGATCGGCGGTCTCCTCTCCGCGACGTTCCTCACGCTCATCGTCGTGCCCGTGGTATACTCGATCATGGTCGAACCATCCGTGTCGGTGGGGCGGGAACCGGACCCGCGGCCCGAGCGTCGCGACCCGGCAGCGCTCCAGCCGAAGCCGGGGTACGGACTCGGCGGCCGCTCCGGGCCGGCGGCTCCGGGCATGGCGCGAGGGAGCGTGGAACCATGATCGATCTGGCCATCCGCCGACCGGTGGCGACCGCGGCGATCTACGTCGCCCTCTTCGCGCTCGGCGTGACGAGCTTCCGGCTCATTCCGGTCGAGGACCTGCCCGAAGTCGAATTCCCCCGCCTCACGGTCACCGCCACCTGGAACGGTGCCTCGCCCGAGGCGTTGGAGGCGTTCGTGACCGCGCCGCTCGAAACCGTCATCCAGCAGGTCGGCGGCGTCGAGAAGGTCGTCTCGGAGTCCGCCGCCGATGCGCGCGGGACGGGCTCCAGCGCCCGGATCGACATCGACTTCGAGCGCGACACGCGCATGGAGTTCGCCCGTCTCGAGCTGAGCGAGCGGATCAACTCGATCCGGGATGAGTTGCCCGAGGGCGTGATGCCCAGCCTCTCCGAGTATGTCCCCCAGGAATTTGCGGAGGAAGAGGAGCAACTCCTCAGCTTTTCGCTGACGGGGCCCTATACGTTCGCGCGCCTGGGGGAGATCGCCGAGGAGGAGATCGAGCCGTTCGTGCGGGGACTGCCGGGCGTGTCCGCGGTGGAGGTCTACGGGGCCGAACGCCGCGAGATCGCCGTCGAGCTCGACCGGAGCCGGCTGGAGGCGCTCGGGCTGCGGCCGCAGGAGATCAGCGCCCGGATCGTCGAGCTTTCCGAGCCGAAGGCCCCGGGATCGGTCGAACTCGATGGGCGGCAGTTCGCCATCGCGGTCCGCACCCGAGCTCTCGAGGTGTCGGACATCGCGGACATGATCGTCCTCACGCGGCCCGACGGCGCGGTCCGCGTCGGCGATCTGGGGCAGGTGCGCGACCAGACTGAAGATCCGATGTTCTTCTGGCGCATCAACTCCCAGCCCACGATCTCGATCAACGTGTACCGCCAGTCGGGTACGAACGTGATCCAGGTCGCGGACGACGTGAAGGCCGAGATGACCGAACTGGCCTCCGCCCTCCCGGCGGGCGTGGCCCTCGAGTTGCTGCGCGATCAGAGCGAGAACATCCGGGAGCAGCTCACGGAGCTTCGGCTCCGGGCCATCGCGGCCGCGATCGTGATCTTCATCGTACTCACGATCTTCCTGCGGTCGCTCGGCGCCGTCCTCGTCGTGTTCGCGACGATCGGCTTCAGCGTCTTGACCGCGGTGAACTTCCTCTACATGGGCGGTTTCTCACTGAACCTGCTCACGCTGTGGGGACTCGCGTGGGGGTTCGGCCTCGTCGTCGACAACGGCATCGTCGTTCTAGAAAACGTGGAACGTCACCGCCGGGCCGGGGCGGGGCCATCCGATGCCGCGCGCCGCGGGGCGCGCCAGGTCGTCCTGCCCGTCCTCGCCGCGACGATGACGACCGCGATCGTACTCGTACCCTTCCTCTTCCTGCAGGGGGAGTTGCGGGTCTACTACCTGCCGCTGTCCTTCGCCGTGGGTTTCTCGATCATCGCGAGTCTCTTCGTCGCGTTCACCTTCGTTCCGGCCCTCGCCTCGCGGGTCGCCCGCATGCGGGATTCCACCGGGGCCGTGGTCGACCCGGCCCTGACGACCGGGGAAGCCGCGTCGGCGCCGGCCCGGCGGTCCGAACCGTTCTACATCGCGGGATACCGGTCGCTCCTCGGGTTCGCCCTGCGGCACCCCGTCGTCATCGCCGCCGTCTGTCTCGGGAGCCTCGCCGGGAGCTGGTATCTGTTCGACGAGCATGTGAACACCGGGAGTTACTGGAGCGGCTTCGGCGGGCGCGGCAGCGGTATCTCGATCACGATCAACTTCCCGCGCGGCGCGGGACTGGAGCGCACGGACGAACTTGTGCGCTCCTTCGAGGCGAAGCTCGCCACCATCGATGAAGTGAAACGCTTCGAGGCCCGGGTCCAGCCGAACTACGCCCGCATGCGCGCGGAATTCCCCGACGAACTCGAACACACGTCCATCCCGGTGGCCATCAAGGACCAGATGGTGGCCTACAGCTACGGGTTTTCGGGCGTCGACGTCTTCGTGCGCGGATACGGTCCCAGCTTCTACGGCGGCGGCTCGAGTCCGCCCAACTACCGCCTCCAGGTGCTCGGGTACAACTATCTGACGGTGCAGGAGATCGCCGAGGAGATTGCGTCGCGGCTGACGCGATTCTCCCGCATCCGCGACGTGGACCCGAACGCGACCAGCGGCTTCTTCCGGCGCGACAAGGAATTCGAATACTACGTGGAGCCGGACCGTGAGGCGCTGGCGGCCTACAATCTCCCCGTCTCGCAGTTGCTCGACTACGTGTCCCGCAACATTGAGGGCCGGCCGTCCGGGAGCCGGATCAGGGTGGGCGGAGAGGAGGTCCAGTACGCCGTCAAGGTGGACGGGTACCGCGAGTTCGACTTCTACGATCTGAGCGACCTGCGGGTGCCGATCTCCTCCCGCGAGGAACTCCGGCTCGCCAGCGTTGCGGAGGTGGGGCGCCGGCAGGTCCTGGCCAGCATCCGGCGCGAAGACCAGCAGTATGAGAGGACGGTGGCCTGGGAGTTCCGGGGGCCGGCAAAGCTCGGCGACGTGGTGCGCGACGCGGTGGTGGACGCGATGGAACTCCCGCCGGGATACAGGATCGAGGAGTCCCGCATCGGGGGCTGGACGACGGAGGAGACGACGCAGATGTGGGTCGTCCTCGCCTTCTCCATCCTCCTCATCTACATGGTGACCGCGGGGCTGTTCGAGTCGCTCGCGGCGCCGTTCGTCGTGCTCTTCTCGCTGCCGTTCGCCCTCATCGGGGTCTTCCTCATCTTCTTCTATACCGACGCCACCTTCACCCGCACCGCGTTCATCGGCACGATCATGATGGGCGGCATCGTCGTGAACAATGCCATCCTTGTGGTCTACCACATCGGCGAATTGCGCAAACGCATGCCGACGGGCGCCGCGATCGTGCAGGGGACGCTGGAGCGCGTACGTCCCATCCTCATGACGACGCTGACGACGGTGTTCGGACTCCTGCCTCTCGTCCTCTTCGCCTCCTCCCAGGATGAGAACATCTGGAACGCGCTCGCGCTGGCCACCATCGGGGGGCTGATCTCGAGTACCCTGTTCGTGCTCGTCGCAATTCCGGTCGCATATCGTTACATCGTGGCACGCCGTATCTGACGGCACGCCCGGCGGCAGGCCTCGGTCTGCCGGGGCGCAATACACACAAGAGCTGACGGGGGTCGAGATGGTACGGTCGCGTCTATCCAGGTCCGGTTTCAGGCCGGGTTGGCTGCTCCTCGGGTGTCTGGTGGCGGGAGTCGCCTGCGAGGGGGGTGGAGGGCCGAGCGAATTCCTGCGGGACCCGGCTTCGGCAGAGGTGAACATGACGGCTCCGGAGACTTTTCAGGCTCGTTTCGAGACTTCGAAGGGAACGTTCGTGGTGGAGGTGCATCGCCAGTGGGCCCCCAACGGCGTGGACCGCTTCTACAACCTGGTGGAGAACGGGTTCTTCGACGACGTGAGGTTCTTCCGCGTGATCGCCGGTTTCATGGCGCAGTTCGGGATCAATGGAGACCCGGAGATCCAGAGCGCGTGGCGGGAGGCGAACATCCAGGATGACCCGGTGGTAACGGGGAATACGCGCGGGCGGGTGAGCTTTGCCCAGACGTCGATGCCGAACAGCCGGAGCACGCAGCTCTTCATCAACTTCGGCGACAACTCGCGTCTCGACGGGATGGGGTTCGCGGCCATCGGCGAGGTGATTTCGGGCATGGATGTCGTGGACGCGCTGTATTCCGGGTACGGCGAGGGGGCGCCGGGCGGGAGCGGGCCTAGCCAGGGGCGGATCCAGGAGGAAGGGAACGCCTACCTGGAGGCGGAGTTCGCCGAACTGGACTACATCGAGCGGGCGACGATCAGCGGTGGGAACTAGCCGGACGGGCAGCCGGACGGGGTCGGCGGCGCTCCTCTTCGCGGCCATGACGGTGCTGCCGCCCACGGACGCCATGAGCCAGGAGGCGGGACAGGTCGGCGAGGAGCGGCCGCGCGCGCGGGACGCGGGCGTTCTCATCGGGAGGCTGCCGACGGGACCGCTGAACGCGATCACGGACGTGTCCGGGGTGCGGGTGGGCCACCGCACGGTGTGGGTGGGCGACTCGATCCGTACCGGAATCACCGCGATTCTCCCGCACGGCGACAATGTCTTCGAGCGGCGGGTGCGGGCGGCGGTGGCGGTCGGGAACGGCTTCGGCAAGCTCGTGGGGCTGAGCCAGGTCAACGAACTGGGAGAGATCGAAACGCCGATTCTCCTCACGGGGACGCTGAGCGTGTTCCGCGCGGCGGACGCGCTCCTGGACACCCTGCTCTCGCTCCCGGCGAATCACGACGTGCGGTCGATGAATCCGGTCGTCGGGGAGACGAACGACGGATACCTGAGCGACATCCGCGTGCGCCCGATCCGGCCCGAGCATGTGCGCGAGGCGCTGCGGACCGCGGCGAGCGGCCCCGTGGAGGAGGGGTCGGTCGGGGCCGGGACGGGGACGATCGCATTCGGCTGGAAGGGCGGCATCGGAACCTCGTCGCGCCGGTTCGAGATCGGCGGACGGATCGTGAACGTCGGCGTGCTCGTGCAGAGCAACTTCGGCGGCTCGTTGCGGATCGATGGCGTGCGCGTGGGAGAGAAGCTTGCCGCGGCCGGCCTGCGCGGAGGGCGCGACCAGGGGGATGGCGACGGTTCCGTGATGATCGTGATCGCGACGGACCTGCCGCTGGCGCACCGCGAACTGGACCGGGTGGCCGACCGCGGGTTCATGGGGATCGCCCGCACGGGGTCGCACATGTCGCACGGGTCGGGCGACTATGCGATCGCCTTCTCGACCGGCGAGGGGGCTGCGGTCCGGGACGGACGCTCGTTGTCCCGCGTCTTCGAGGCGGTGGTCGAGGCGACGGACGAAGCCGTCATCAACTCCCTGTTCGGGGCGACGTCGGTGACGGGGCATCGGGGGCGGACGGTCGAATCGCTCCCGCTCGAACCCACGCTGCGGCTGCTCCGCGAGGCGGGCGTGCTCGGGACGCCGCGGTGAAACCGCTGATTCCCGCATCCGAGCAGCCGCCGCTGCCGCGGGGGCGCTTCATCATCGAAGAGGACCCCGGCCCGGAGGCCGTGCCGCTTGATGTCCTCTTCGTGGGTGGAGGTCCCGCCGGGCTGGCGGGAGCGATCCGGCTGGCGCAGCTCTCGGCGCGCGACCGCGCGGAGGGCGGGCCGCTCGCCGGCCTCGAGATCGGCGTGCTCGAGAAGTCGGGGGAACTCGGGGAGCACTGTCTCTCGGGGGCCGTCGTGAACCCGGAAGCCTTTCGGACGCTCTTTCCGGGTCTCGGCGAGGCGGATCTTCCGCTCCGGGGCCGCGTGGCGGGCGACCGGGTGCTGTTCCTCTCGCAACGCGGGAAGATCCGGGTCCCGACCCCGCCGTCGATGCGGAACCACGGCCATCGTGTGGGCTCGATCTGCGAGATCGCGCGCTGGCTGGGTGCGAAGGCGGAGGAGCTCGGGGTCAACGTATTCACAGGGTTCCCCGCCGAGGCGCTCTTCATGCGCGGAAGGCACGTCCTGGGCGTCCGCACGACGCCGGCCGGCCTTGACCGGGAGGGGAATCCGGCGGGCGGCTACATGCCGGCCACGGACCTCTGCGCGCGGGCCACCGTTCTTGCCGAGGGGACTCGCGGGCCTCTGAGCCAGGCCTGGCTCGAGCGAGAGGGCGCTGGCTCGGCCAATCCGCAGATCTTCGCGCTCGGAGTCAAGGAGCTGTGGGAGGTCGCGCAGCCGCCTGATGCGGTCACACATACCATGGGCTGGCCGCTTCCGCGGGATGCCTTCGGGGGCAGTTTCATCTACCCCATGGGCGAAAATCTCGTGTCCCTGGGTCTCGTCGTGGGTCTGGATGCGCCCTACGTCGACCTCGACGTGCACGCGCTGTTGCAGCGCTTCAAGCAGCACCCGTTCGTGCGCGAGATCCTGGACGGCGGCGAACTCGTGGAGTGGGGAGCGAAGACGATTCCGGAGGGCGGATACCACGCCATCCCCGACCGCCTGAGCGGGGATGGGTTGCTCATTGCGGGAGATGCCGCGGGACTCGTGGATGTCGCGTCTCTGAAGGGCATCCACTACGCGATGCGGTCGGGCATTCTCGCGGCGGATGCCATCGGCCGGGCCTTGTCGGACGGGCACGACGGGGCGGACGGAGCGGAGGGCGCTGTCTCCGCGGCTCGACTGGCGTCCTACGACGCGGCACTGAGGGAGAGCCTCATCCGGGATCCGCTGTACCGCAACCGAAACCAGCGGCTCGCCTTCAAGTCCGGATTCTTCTCGGGCGGCGTCAAGGCAGGGATCATGCAGGCGACGGGTGGCAGGTTCCCCGGTGCCCGCATCCCGAGCGAGCCCGATGCGGCGCGCCCTCGCCGCAAGCGGCTGGACCTCGAGTCGGTGTATGAAGGGGAGCACGCCGTCGCCAAGGTCGACGCGGTCTTCCGCTCCGGCAACGCGACCCGGGATGACATCCCCTCGCACCTCGTCACAGGGGAAGAAGAGGGGGAAGAAGCGGGAGAAGCCGTATCGCCGGAGATGCTGGAGTTGTACGAGAGCCTTTGCCCGGCGGCCGTGTACGAGCGCGATGGCGACCGCCTGGTCGTGAACGCGCCGAACTGCATCGACTGCAAGGCGACGGATGTCCTGGGACCTCGCTGGATGCCGCGGGAGGGCGGCAGCGGCCCGGTCTACAAGAGGATGTGAGCCCGGCGGGCCGACACGGCCTGCCGGGTCAGCGCGCCCCGGTCGCCCGCGCGGCGTTCCAGCCGAGGAGCGAGAACGCGTCGGCGACCTGCTCGTACCCCGTCCGCATGAGGAAGGCGGAGTTCTTGCCGAAGCTCTTCGCGCCCAGGATGAAGAAGCCCGGTTCGGGATTCCTCAAGGTCTCGGGTCCGAGCGTGCCCCCGGCGATGCAGCAGTCGGCGGGCGCGCCGTCCGGCCCGCCCTGAGCGGCGAGAAGCGCGGCGGAGACGCCCATGGGGCCGAGGGACGCGTAGCAGGCGTGCATCTGGAGTTGGCGATAGAGCCGGTCGTCGGGCTCGTAACCCACGTTCGCCACGATCCGGTCGAAACGGTCGCGCCGTATCTGCCCGGCGATCTCGAGGTCGACCTCGAATCCGCTCGAATCGATTTGCGTCACGGCGAGCAGCCGGCTTCGGGAGAGCCACTCGCAACCGGGCGGCGGTTCGGCGGCGATCGCGCTGGCGCGGCGCGTGAGCTTCACGCGCTCGGGAAGCGGGTCGTCCGCGATCGCCTGCAGCGGGGCGCTGCGAGCCTCGCGGCTGGCCCAGGTGAACCGCGTCCCCGGGACGGCGCGGGCCAGGGCCCCGAGGGCGCAGGCCGTGGTGGCGGCGGAATGTCCGCTGCCGAGGAGCAGCGTGCGCCGTGCCGCGTAGCGCTCGCGGTGGGCGCCGAGCGCATCCGGGACGTGGTATTCGATCGCCTGTCGCGCGGACCGCTCGCCGATGGCGGGGGTGCCGCCCGGGCCCGCCCGGTTGGGCCGCCCGTAGGTCCCCGAGCAGTCGAACACGGTCCGGGCGAACACCTCGGTCTCCGCGCCGTTCTCCTCGAGAAGAAGCCGGAAGGGATGGTCGGCCCGGGCTGCGTCGCCGAGCGCCTCGCCCTTCAGCCAGTCCGCCCGGGCCACGTCACGCACGCGGGCACCCTCGCGGACCTCCACCCGCGGCTGCAGGGCCGCGGCCAGGGGCAGGAGATAGTGCGCCCGCAACTCCGAGCCCGTGAGCAGCGCCCCCGCCGCCGGCAGTTCGACCCCGCGGCCGCGCAGAATCTCCAGCCCGGCCGGCCCCGCGTTCCACTCGAAGGGGGAGAAGAGTCGCAGCCAACCCCAGGCGCGGACGTGATCCGCCACCGCCCCGGCGTCGACCAGGACCGCCCGGAGTCCGCTGCGGGCCGCGCGGGCCGCGGCTTCGAGCCCGATCGGTCCGGCTCCGATGATCGCAAGATCCATCGCGTGCACGGGTGCTGGCTCCAAATCCTCTGGTTCGCTGACGTCTCGACCGCCCGGTCTTCCCGCTGATTCCCTGGCAACCTACTCTCAGGCGATGATGGATCGCGAGAACCCGAAGCGGGCGAGCGCATCGCCTCCGGATTGGGCCCCGGGCCCCATCACGCGATGGCTGACGCCGGTCACTCGCTGGATCATCACGAATCTCGTGGCTCCGCCCTGCGTGTTCCTTCTCTTCGGTGTCCTCAATCGAACGCGAATCTACGGGCGCCGACGAATGTCCCACGTCCCGAACACGCTCGTCCTCTCGAATCACCAATCGATGATCGACTCGTTTCCGATCGCCTACTACCTGTTTTTTCCCGAGAAGGCGTTCAGACCCCACCTCGCGCCCTGGAATGCGGCCGCGGCGGAGAATTTCTTCAAGAACCCGCTGTTCGCATGGGTGTTCCACCAGTTCAAGTGCATTCCGGTGCGGCGCGGCCGCCGCGATCTGAGGGCGATGATTCGCTCGGCAAGCGCGCTTCGAACGGGGACGCTCACGCTCTTCCCGGAGGGTACGCGTTCGCGGAACGGCAAGGTCGGACGGGGTCGGGCCGGCGCGGGCATGGTCATTCTCCAGAACCGCCCACAGGTGGTCCCGATCACGCTGGAGGGGCTGGACCGCGTCCTTCCCATAGGCGCCCGCCTGCCGCGGATCGGGCAGCGCGTTTCGATCTACGTGGGTCGGCCCGTGCCGTACGACGACCTGGCCGCCGAAGGCCGTTCGCGAGAGAGCGCCCAACAGATCGTCGATCGCGTGATGGCACGGATCGACTTCCAGCAACGCGTTCTCCGGCGGCTGCGCCGCGCCCGCGCGTAACAGGCCACGGCGCGCCGGGCGCTGGACATCCGCGGTCGGATCCGACATTCTTCCCGCATGACCATCACACTTTATTACGTCCTCGTGACGATTATGCTCGGACTGCTCGTGGGTCTGCTCATGGGCGGTGGTTTCGCGTTCGCATGCCGGCTCCGTGAGCTCGATGCGCCGGACGGGGAGGTCCCGCCGGGCTGACCGCACCAGACCGCATTCGCCGATCCCTCCGAACCGCGCACCTTCTTCCCGATTTTGTGATCGCGCGCTACTTTACTGGGCTGTGAAGAGTGCGTATTCAGGCCGGAAACGTCCCGCTGCCCGTTTGCGAGCGGAGCGTCCCGGCCGTCAGAGGTGGAAATGACAAAAACCTTCCAGGATGACGACGGGCGCCGGTGGAAAGCATGGCTCGCTTCGCGCGAGGTTTTCTGGCCGGACCCGAACGAAAAGGCTCCGCCCGACGATTTCGAGGCGGTCGTGTTCGTTTGTTTCTCCGACCCCCACCAGACCCAGCGGCGGCTTCGGCTCCCGCAGGGTTCGTTCGAGCAGCTCAGTCTCGATGATCTCAAGAAGCACTTCAAGAAGGCGAAACTCGATCCCGCCATCCGGTAGCCGTCCGTACGCAAACTCCCGCGTCCCGGCCGAAGGCGGCCGCGCGGGGGAGCTTGCCGCGGACCGGAACGGGTTTGCGCCTCCCGACCCGGGCGCCCGGGACTCCCTCCGATGTTTTCACCGATACCGAAAGGCCTCGTGACAGAATGACCGCCGCCGCCGGAAAAGGACTGGAAGGCGTCGTCGCCTCGCAGACTTCACTCAGCTTCATCGACGGGCTCAAGGGCATCCTCGTCTATCGGGGCTACAACATCCACGAACTCGCTCCGAACGTTTCGTTCCCCGAGAGTGTGTTCCTGCTCTGGAACGGACGGCTGCCGAGACGTACGGAACTCGACGAGTTCGAGTCGGCTCTCGCCGCCCAACGCGCTCTGGATCCGCGAACGGTGGAAGGCCTGAAGGGTCTCCCGGCGGAGACCGTCCCGATGTCGGCGCTTCGGACAGGAGTCTCCCTCGAGGGCGTGTACGATCCCGATGCCGAGGACAACTCGCTCGAGGCGAACCGGCGCAAGGCGGAACGGCTCGTGGCGCGGACCCCGGCCATCATCGCGGCGATCCACCGCATTCGGCAGGGGCTGGAGCCGCTGGAGCCCGACCCGACGCTCTCGCTGTCCGCCGACTTCGTGAGGATGGCGAACGGCGAGCCGGGCACGGAGGAAGCGGTCGAGGCCCTCGACAGGACGCTCCTCCTCTACCTGGACCACGGGTTCAACGCATCCACGTTCGCCTGTCGCGTCATCGCCGCCACGCTCGGGGACATGCATTCCGCCGTGACCGGCGGTGTCGGGGCGCTGAAGGGCGAGTTGCACGGCGGAGCGAACGCGAGGGCGATGCACACGCTGATCGAGATCGGTGATCCGGAAAACGTCGGACCATGGCTCGACAGGGCGTTTGCCGAAAAGCGGAAGATCATGGGCTTCGGCCACCGGGTCTACAAGACGGAGGATCCGCGGGCGACGCATCTCCGTGAGATGTCCCGTGTGCTCACCCAGCAGGCGGGGCTCGAAAAGTTCTACGAGATGTCCCGCAAGCTGGAAGACCGGATGGTCTCCGAGAAGGGGATCAATCCGAACGTCGACTTCTACTGCGCCACGGTCTACTACGCGCTGGGCATTCCGATCGACCTCTACACGCCGCTGTTCGCGATGGGGCGCATGGGCGGCTGGACGGCGCACGTCATGGAGCAGCACGCCGACAACCGGCTCATTCGGCCGCGTGCGGAGTATGTGGGTGAGATGGACCTGCGCTGGGTGCCGATGGACCAGCGCTGAGCCGAGGCCGCGGAAAGGGCTGGAGCGGGCCGGAGCCTGCCGCGTCCGGCGCCGGCCATCACGCCAACGGAAGCGGGCCGCAGGCCTCCACGGCTGCCGGGCCCGCTTCTTTCGTTGAGACAAGCTCGAGAACAAGGTCGAGACAAGGAAGGTGTCGGTGGAGATACGCTCGGGGATACCTGTCGACCGGGAACTGGATGCGCTCGTGGTCCCATGGTTCGATGGCGCGGACGCGACGGGAGAGTGGTGGGAACACCCCGCGGCCGCCTGGCTGGAGGGCCGTGGAGGCTCCGGGGAGATGTCGGGTTGGGTGCGGCTCGGGGCTCCGGAGACCCCGGATGTCTTCGTCGTCCGCCTGGACGCCGGAGCGAGGCCGGTGGCCGAGTCGTGCCGGCGCGCGGCGGGGGCCGGGGCCAGGGCGGCTCGCGAGCGCGGCCTCGGGTCGGTCGGGTTCCGCGTCCCGGAGACGGCGGACGGCGCGGTGTGGCAGGCGTCCGCCGAGGGACTCGCGCTGGGGGACTGGCGTTACGACGGGCTCCGCGACACGGAGGGCCGGACCGGCGCGCCGGAAGAACGGGTCCTCCTCGCGGGGGGCGAAGCCGGCCGGGATGCCGAGGCCGCGGTGCGGCGGGGGTGTGTGCTCGCCGCGGCGCAGAACGCCACGCGCGAACTCGTAACGCTGCCGGGCAACGTGGCGACCCCGCGGTACCTCGCAGCCGAGGCGGAGCGGCTGGCGGGAGAGCATGGCTTCCGGGTTGAGGTGCGGGATCGGGAGCGGCTGGAGGAGGAAGGATTCGGGGGTCTCCTCACCGTGGCCCGCGGGTCCGTCGAGGAGCCGCGCTTCATCGAGATGGAGCACGAGGGTTCGGGGGGAGATCCGGTCGTCGTGGTCGGCAAGGGCGTGACGTTCGATGCGGGAGGGATCTCGCTCAAACCCGCCTCGGGCATGGAGGACATGAAGTACGACATGGCGGGCGCCGCGGCCGTGTTCGGAATCATGATCGCGGCGGCGCGCCTCGAAATCCCGCAGCGCGTGATCGGCCTCGTGCCCGCGACGGAAAACCTCCCGGCGGGGGATGCCGTGAAGCCGGGGGATGTGATCCGCGGGCTCTCGGGCAAATCGATCGAGGTCATCAACACGGACGCGGAGGGTCGCCTCATCCTGTCGGACGCACTCACGTACGCCCAGCGGTTGGATCCGGTGGCGATCGTCGACATGGCCACGTTGACCGGGGCCTGCGTCATCGCCCTCGGCCATCACGCGGTGGCGGTGCTCGCGAACGACCGGGGTATCGCGGACGAGTTGTCGGAGGCCGGTGAAGCAACGGGTGAACGGACGTGGCCTCTGCCGCTGTGGAAGGCGTATCGAGCCCAGCTCGACTCCGATATCGCGGACATCAAGAACATCGGTGGCCGAGGCGCGGGCACGATCACCGCGGGCTGGTTCCTGCGCGAGTTCGTGTCGGACGACGTGCCCTGGGCCCACCTCGACATCGCGGGTACGGCATGGGCGAAGGAGGCGCGCGGCTGGCAGCCGAAGGGAGCCACCGGGGTTGGCGTCCGGCTCGTCCATGAATGGCTGCGCGTGCGCGAGCGAGGGTGACGAAGTTCTTCGTCCGCGCCCTCGGCGCGCTGCTGCTCGCGGTTGGGGGCGCCTCTGCGGCCCACGCCCAGGAGCCGCCGGTTTCGGACAGCCTGGAGGTCGTGCCGGATTCGGTCCTCGCGGCGTTCGCCGACAGCACGCCGCGACGGGCACAGAGCTTTCCGGGGCGGCTGACGGGCCTGCGCGGCCCGGCGCACGAGATCTTCGACTGCGACCGGGAGTGCGTGCATGCGTCGCCGTCCTTCACTCTCCTCGAACTCCTTCTCGAGCGCGTTCCGGGAATCACGGGGGTTCGCGGCGAGTTCTACCAGGGACCCCACCACGTCTTCGACGGCGGCTTCGGACCCGGGTTCGCGACCCTCTACATCGATGGCCGCGAAGTCCTCTCCCTCTCCCGGGCCCAGGCCGATCTCCGGCGCGTGTCGCTGAACTACGTCGACCGGGTGCGCGTGTATCGCGGCGCGGACGGGCTCGTCATCGATGTCGACCTCATCCGCCACGACGGGATCCAGGCCTACTCGCGCGTCAGCGGAGTGACCGGAGATCCCCGCTCCGAGATCCTCGACGCCGTCTTCGCCAACCGGTTGGGAGGGGCGTCGAACGTGGAAGCCTCCTTCGAGAGGTATGATGTCCAGGACCGGCAGAACAATCAGGACCGATTCGCGGTACAGGGCCGCTTCTCGTGGATGCCGCGCTCGAACGATTTCGGGGCTCAGCTCGAGTATCGTTCCGAGACCATCGAACGCACCGGGCTCGACACGCTCGAGTTCTCGCGCAGGGAATTCGTGCTCCGGACGCGGGCGAACCTCGGAGAACGGGCCCAGGTTGAAGCCTACGGGCAGGCCACGAGCTTCACGGATGTCGTCGACAACCTCCCGGACAGCATATCGCCGCCCCAACGGGGCGCGGATGGCGCCGGCCTGCGATTCTTGGCGCGACCCGGATCGGGGGCCGTGTCGATGGGCCTCCGCTTCGCCGGGCGCGACGCCTACGCATCGCGCCTTGCGGACTTCTCCGCCTGGCAGCCCATCGGTCCGTTCGCGCTCGAAGGCGGGGCGGAACTCGCGAGCTGGAACGAGTTTCCCACGAAGTCCTGGCGGGCGGGGCTGGCCTTCCGGGAGACGCTCCTCTTCCCGATCGAACTGCGGGCGTTCACGGCGGAGGGCACCCGGGGCATCGGCTTTCCCCAACATGCCATGCTCGACAGCCTCGAGACTTCGGAATTCGTGCTCGCGGACAGCGTCCGGTTCGACTCCCGCGGCGCCTCGGCGGCCCTCGCGATCGGGCCGTTCAACCTCTCCGGCCGCTACGCGGAGCAGCGGATGGACCGGCAGTTCGGCTTCGGTGCGCCCTTCGACGGGCTCGTCGTCGCGGACACGGGGGAGGTGGACGTCACCTCGGTGGAGGCGCGCTTCGACGGACCGGTCGTGCCGCTCGGCGTGCTGCTCCGGGGCGTGGAACCGATCCGCCTGCGCGCTTCATGGCGGAAGTTCGATTCCCGCGGCGCCGAGACCCTTTTTCTCCCCGAACGCCTGTTCCGCACGGAGCTATACCTGTACGACACCTTTTTCGAGGAGAACCTTCGGATCTGGGTGTCCGTGTTCGTCGACCGGCGCGGCGCGCGGCTGGTCCCGGTGCCCGGCTCGCCCGATCCGGCGATGCTGGACGCCGACAGCTGGATGGGGGGACACCTGATGTTCAAGATCGGCGACTTTCGGTTCTTCTGGCGTTTCGGCAACCTGGGCGGGGACGAGATCGGAGATTTTCAGGGGGCGCTGTTCCCCCGGCAGCTCAACGTGTTCGGCCTTCGCTGGGAGTTCTTCAATTGATCGACCGGGTGCCGCTTCGGGAGACATCGACGTGATTCGCAGCATGACCGGCTACGGCTCGGCGACCGTGACGCGGGAGAGCGGGACGGTCACGGTTGAAGCGCGCTCGGTGAATTCCCGGGGGCTTAAAGTCGTGGTGAAGGCGCCCCCGGGAGGGGAGCGCTGGGAAGGCGACCTTCGCGCCCTCGCCGAATCCCTGGCCCGCCGCGGCCGCCTGGACCTGTTCGTCCGGGTGGAGAGCATGCCGGACGCGGGAAACACGAGTCTGGACGAGGCACGCGTGCGGGAAGTACTCGATGCGTGTGCCCGGCTCCGGGATGACTTCGGCGTGTCCGGCGAACCGGACATGGCTTCGCTGCTTCGCGTGGGCGGCATCTTCCGGAAGGCGGGCGGCGAGGGCGCGGAGTTCGAGCCGGATCCGAACGATGTGAAGCAGGCTGCGGCGGACGCGCTCGACCTGCTGGTGGAGATGCGGGATCGGGAGGGCGCTCGACTCGAGGTCGATCTTCGGGGGCGGCTGGCGGGCATCCGGGGCGCCGTCGATGGTGCGGAGACGCTGGCGCCGGAACGCCTCGAACGCGAACGGCGCCGGCTTCGCGAGGCGGTCGACGGCCTGGCCGGGAAGGGCCTGGATGAGGATCGACTGATGCGCGAGATCGCGCTCATCGCGGACCGCTGGGAGATCAGCGAGGAGCTGGTGCGGGCCCGCTCGCATGTGGAGGCCTTCGAGGAGTTTCTGGACGGCCCGGCCGACGAGCCGGTGGGGCGGCGGCTCGGCTTTCTCGTCCAGGAGTTGCAGCGCGAAGTCAACACGCTGGGCGCAAAGGCGAACGACCCCCGCATCTCGCGACTCGTGGTGGAGGCCAAGAACGAGATCGAGAGGCTCCGGGAGCAGGTGGAGAACGTCGAGTGAGCCCCGCGCCATCCGGGGCCGGTACCCTCTTTCCCGTCATTCTCTCCGGACCTTCCGGGGCCGGGAAGACGACGATCCGAGATCGGTTGCTCGCCAACGCCGGCTCCCCCGGATTCCTGTTCTCGGTCTCGATGACGACGAGAGCGCCGCGCGCGGGAGAACGGGATGGCGTGGACTACCGGTTCGTCTCGCGGACCCGGTTCGAGGCGCTGGTGGACGCGGGGGCCATGCTCGAACACGCGACCGTCCACGGCGAACGCTACGGGACGCCGCGCGACAATCTCGAGCGGGCGCGGAACGCAGGCGCCCATCTCCTGCTGGACATCGACGTGCAGGGGGCTCGGCAGGTGTGGGAGGCCGTCGCGGACGTCCTCTCGATCTTCATCGTCCCGCCCACCGGGAAGCGGATTGCGCGGCAACTGCGGGGGAGGGGCAGCGAAAATCCGGAGCAACTCCGGCGCCGGCTCGCGAACGCGCGGTCGGAGCTGCGCGCCGCGGCGGAGTTCGATCGTCTCGTCGTCAACGACCGGATCGAAAACGCGGTCGCCGAAGTGTCGGCACTCGTCGCGAAGGGACTCGTGCCTCCTCGCCGCCTCGAGTCGGCAGAGCGGCGATACGTGAAACGCATCATCGGCGAAATCGGGGAGTTGGATACCGTTTGACGCATGTGGTAGATTCCCGAACGGGCGCGGTCCGGCCGGGACCGCCGCGCGGAATGCCATGGACGGCGCTGGACCCTGAGGGTCGAGGGAGAGAAATAGAATGAAGGTGTTTACGCCGGACGCCGTGGCGAAGGCGGCGACCAACAAGTACCTGGGCGTACTCGTCGCCGCGAAGTATGCGCGCGAACTCAACGCCCTCCCGTTGGAGCGCTCGCCATACGGCGCGGAGAAGCTGACGACGGTCGCCGCGGACGCGCTGACCTCGGAAGAAAAGAAGCTGCAATACCGGCTCGTCCGGGCGCGCCCCACCCTGATGCCCTAGCGCACCCGGCGCCTCCGTGCGGCCCTTCGATGGTCGTCGCGTGTTGCTCGTCGTGTCCGGCGGGATCGCCGCGTACAAGAGCGCGATCCTCACCCGCCGCCTGATCGAGGCCGGCGCCGGGGTCGAGGTCATCCTGACCGCGGCGGCCGAGCGCTTCATTGGACGCGTCACTTTCGAGGGGATGACCGGTCGCCCGGCACACGCGTCGCTGTGGGACCGGCCCATGGCGCATCTTGATCTCGGGCTCGAGGCCGATGTGGTCGTGGTCGCGCCCGCGACGGCCAACCTCATCTCCCGGCTCGCGGCCGGCGCCGCGGACGATCTGGCGACGACCGCCGTGCTGGCCTCGCCGGCTCCGGTGATCGTCTGTCCCGCAATGAACACGCGGATGTGGGAGCATCCGATCACGCAGGCGAACGTCGCGCGGCTGGCCGGGGCCGGCTACGCGATCGCCGGGCCGGACGACGGTCCGCTCGCGGAAGGGGAAAGCGGGCCGGGGCGGCTGGTGGAGCCGGAGGAGATTCTGCCGCGCATCGGGCGGGCGCTGGAGAGGGCGGCCGGTCTGCGCGGGCGGAAGGTCGTCGCCACGGCGGGGCCGACCAGAGCCGCGCTGGATCCCGTCCGCTTCATCTCGAACCGCTCCTCGGGCCGCATGGGGTTCGCGCTCGCCGCGGCGGCCTGGCGGCGTGGGGCCGAGGTCACGCTCATCAGCGGGCCCGGCCGGATGCCGCGACCCCCGGGGCCCGGCGCGGTGGAGGTCGAGACGGCCGGTGAGATGCTGGCCGCGCTGGAGACGGCGTTGACGGATGCCGACATCCTTCTGATGGCTGCAGCCGTCGGCGATTTCGAGCCCATCGACCCGGCGCCCTCGAAGATCAAGAAAACGAACCGGACCGGGAACGGGTTCGATCTCGCGCTCCGGGCGGGACCGGATTTGCTGATGGAGACGCGGACGTTCCGCGAACGGAAGGGCATCTTTACTCTGGGTTTCGCGCTCGAGACGGAGGATGCTGTTGCCCGCGGCCGAGACAAACTCGAGCGGAAGGGCATGCATCTCGTTGCGGTGAACTCGGCCGTGGAGCCCGGCACGGGATTCGAGTCCAGGACGAACCGCATCACGCTGATCGACCGGAGCGGTAGGGTCGAGGAGTTGCCTTTGGCGGAGAAGACCGAGTTGGCGGACGAGTTGCTCGACCGGATCGAAGCCGCGTTCCCGGCGGCGGTCGAGGGGTGAACCCGCCGGATGCCGGGGCCCGGGCGCTCGCGCAGGCTTTTCTGGAGCAGACGCTCTCCGCGGAGGGGAATGCGCTCATGCTGGAGCATGCGACGCGCGAAGAGGTCGTCCGCCGCCTGGTCTCGGCCGGGCGCGCGGCGCGAGGGGGCGCTGTCACTCCGGGCGCGAGGACGAGCCCCGACGCCCCGGCAACGGGGCCGAAGATCGCGGAGGCGCCGGATCTGGAGACGCTGGCCGCACTCGTCGCCTCCTGTTCTCGCTGCGCGCTTCATGAATCGCGAAAGAACCCGGTCTTCGGGGAGGGGGCGGCGGACGCCCGCGTCGTGTGCGTGGGGGAGGCGCCCGGGGCGCGAGAGGATGAGACCGGCCGCCCCTTCGTCGGCCGGGCGGGCCACCTGCTCGACCGGCTGCTGATGTCGATCGGGCTTCCGCGCACGTCCGTGTACATCTGCAACGTGCTGAAGTCCCGACCGCCCCGGAACCGCGACCCGCTCCCGGAGGAGGTCGCGGCCTGCGCTCCCTTCCTCCTGAGGCAACTCGCGCTCATCGAACCCGAGGTGATCATCGCCTTCGGCGCCTTCGCCGCCCGCACGCTGCTCGAAACGAAATCCGCGCTGGGCCGGCTCCGAGGCACCGTTCACCACTATTCCGGGTACCCCGTCGTCGCCACCTACCACCCGGCGGCGTTGCTCCGCAACCCGGCCTGGATCCGGCCGACGTGGGAGGACCTGCAGATTGTGCGGCGCATGCTCGATGGCGTCGGAGATCGCGAGGCCCGTATTGGTTGAGACGGCGATCAGTCTCCCCAGCGACGGGATCGAGGCCCGACGCACGCCCTGGTCCGAGGAAGCCGAGATCTCGGTCCTCGGGGCGATGCTCATCGACGGCGACGCCGTGGCGACCGCCCTCGAGCGGATCGACGATTCCGCCTTCCACCGGGAAGGCAATCGCAGGATCTTCCGCGCGATGGTGCGTCTGTACGGCCGCGGCGATGTGATCGACGCAGTCACGCTCGCGGACGAACTCCAGACCGCGGCGGAACTCGACGGTGTCGGAGGGATGGCGTACCTCGCAAGACTGGTGGACGCCGTGCCCACCGCCGCCCACATCGCCTACCACTGCCGGATTCTGCGCGACAAGACGGTGCTTCGGCGGCTCATTTCCAGCGCCACCGAGATCATCCAGGACGCCTACGAAACAGGGTCGGGCGAAGTTGACGAGACGCTCGACCGCGCGGAGCAGCGGATCTTCGAGATCTCGCAGGCGGAGCAGCGCGGGACCTTCGTCCGCATCAAGGAGGTTCTGCGCTCGACGATGGACCGGATCGACGAACTCGTGCGGAACCCGGGCTCGATCACCGGCGTCGCGTCGGGATTCGCGGAACTCGACCGGATGACGGCCGGATTCCAACCCGCCGATCTTGTCGTCCTCGCCGGGCGGCCCTCGATGGGCAAGACGGCCCTCGCGCTGAACATCGCCCAGCATACGGCGATCGGCGAGGATGTCCCGGTGGCGATCTTCTCGCTTGAAATGTCGAGGGAGTCGCTCGTCCAGCGGATGCTGAGCGCGGAATCCAAGGTGGATTCGAGCCGCATCCGGACGGGGCGCTTGTCGTCCGACGACTTCACGCGACTGGCGAGCGGAGCGGGACACCTGAACACGGCCCCGATCTGGATCGACGACACGCCCGCGATCTCGCCCATCGAACTCCGTGCCAAGGTGCGGCGTCTGCACGCGGAGGTCGGAGTCGGGCTCGTCGTGCTCGACTACCTGCAGCTGATGTCGGGCGGAGCGCGGGTGGAGAACCGGCAGCAGGAAATCAGCGCGATTTCGCGGTCGCTGAAAGCGATCGCCAAGGAGGTGGGCGTGCCGCTCCTCGCGCTCTCCCAGCTCTCGCGAGCGCCGGAGCAGCGCGAAGGGAATCGTCCGCGCCTCTCGGACCTGCGCGAATCGGGAGCGATCGAACAGGACGCGGACGTGGTCCTCTTCATCTTCCGTGAGGAGATGCACCGGAAGCCGGAAGAGGTGGAGGAACGGGGACTGGCGGGGAAGGCCGAACTCATCGTGGGCAAGCAGCGCAACGGGCCGACCGGAACCGTCGAACTCTATTTCCACAAGGCCTTCACGGCGTTCGAATCCGTGAGCCGCCGCCCGGGCCCCGACTAATGCGGCCGCGAGGCCCGGCGGCTCCCCGCGGCGTGGGCGCCGTCGTCGTCGCGGCGGGGCAGGGGCATCGCTTCGGCGCCCCACGGCCCAAGCAGTTCGTCGACCTGTGCGGCATGCCGGTGCTCGCCTGGTCGGTACGGACGTTTCTCGACCATCCCGACATCGACCGGGTCGCGCTGGTGCTGTCTCCGCCGCGGGCGGCGGCGCCCCCGGCATGGCTTCCGGATGGGATTCTCGTCGTGCCGGGCGGCGTGTTTCGGGCCGATTCCGTGCGCGCCGGCGTCGAAGCCCTGGCGGGGGATGTCGAGACCGTGCTCGTCCACGATGGGGCGCGTCCGTTCGTGTCGGCCGAGCTCGTTTCCCGCGTCGCGAACGGAGCCCGCGGGGGCCCGGTGGTGCCGGTGATCGCCGTGGAAGACACCGTGAAACGGGTGGACGAGGGAGGATGGATCGAGGAGACCGTGCCACGCGAGCAGCTCCGCCGCGTACAGACGCCACAAGGGTTTCCGGCCGAGGTCCTGAACCGTACTCACGCCCTCGAGGATGCGGGCGCATGGGAGGCGCAGGACGCCGCGGCGATCACGGACGACGCGTCGCTGTGCGAGAGGCTCGGCATCGACGTTGCCACCGTGGAGGGGGATCCGGCGAACCTGAAGATCACGACCGCGCGCGACCTCGCGCTGGCGCGCGCCATGGTTGAGACCGGGTTGATCGCTGCGGGGAACTAGTGTTATGCAGACGGGAGCGGGAACGGTATCGACGTGGTGAAGTGGCGCGAGTGGGCGGGCGCCCCGGGGTCAGCCGGACCGGGCCGGGCGCCGGGGGCCGAAGATGAAGCATTCGACCGGGCGGCGGTGCTGCTCGACGCGGGGGGGGTCGTGGCTCACCCGACTTCGACGGTATACGGGCTGGGTGGCCGTCCGTGGCCGGAGGTCGACGCGCGGATTGCCGCGATCAAACGGCGGCCGCCGGGGCCGCTGATTCGGCTTGCCGCGAGCCGCGCTGCGCTCATCGAGGCGCTGCCCGGGATGGGGTGGACGGAGGCGGCGCGCCGGATTGCCGACGCCTTCTGGCCGGGACCGCTCACGCTGGTGCTGGAGGACGGGAGTCGCACCGGAGCTGCCGTGCGCGTCGACCCTCATCCGGTCGTGCGACGCCTCCTCGATCGAGCCGGCGGGCTGATGACGTCCACGAGCCTGAACGTGACGGGGAGACCCCCGGCGAGGACGGGCGGGGAGGTGCGGGCCGTGCTGTCGAGGGTCGGAGCCGAGGCGGGAACCGTGGGTTGGCTCGACGTGGGCAATCTCGCCGGTTCGACTCCGTCGACCCTCGTGCGGGTGGCGGGGGAAGCGGTCGAGATTCTGCGGGAGGGCGCCGTGCCGGCGACGGACATCACCCGGGTCCTCTCGCCGCATCCTCTCGGAAGACCGTCCCCATGAACCTCCTCTTCGTCTGCACCGGCAACATATGTCGCAGTCCTCTGGCCGAGGTGATCGCGCGGGCGGAAGCCGACGCACGGGGGTGGGCGGAGGTCTCGTGCGCATCGGCGGGGACCTTCGCCCTTCCCGGCCGGCCGGCCTCGGGTCCCGGGATCGCGGTCGCCGCCGCGCACGGACTCGACCTCGCGGGGCACGCCTCCCGGGAGCTCTCGCCGGAGCTGGTCGAGTGGGCCGACGTGATCATCGGCATGGAGGCGTCGCATGCCGGGGCGGCCGCACGCCTGGCTCCGGACGCGGCCGTCCACGTCATGACGGATTTCCTGCCCCCGGGCCACAGCCGGCACGAAGGCGGGGTCCCCGATCCGTACGGCGGAGATATCGAGATGTACGAAGCGACGCGCGAGTTGCTGATGCGGGCCGTGCGGGGGCTCTTTGACGCGCTCGACGAAGAGGGACGAGGAGGAGACGCGAGGGAGCCGGGGTCGTGACGCTCCGCTTCGTGCTCCTGGGGGATCCCGTGCGGCACTCGATTTCACCCGCGATGCACCGCACGGCCTTTGAACTCCTCGGACTCGACGCGGAATACACCGCCCGGCGGACTGCTTCCGGCGAGGTCGGATCGATCATGCGGAGCGCGGACGTGGCCGGCGGAAACGTGACGCTCCCGCACAAGCTCCGGGCGGCCCGAGCGCTCACGCGACCGAGCGCGGCGGTGCGAGCGACCGGGGCGTGCAATTGCTGGTGGCGGCGAACGGATGGCGGACTCGCGGGGGACAACACGGACGTCGGCGGGCTCCGCATCGCCCTTTCCCGTATCGGCTTCCAGCCGCAGGGCGCGCGCGTGCTCCTCCTGGGCGCCGGGGGCGCGGCCCGGGCCGCGGTCCATGCACTGCTCGAAGGCGGAGTGTCATCCGTCGAGATCCTCAACCGGACGCCGGCACGGGCACACGCGCTGCGAGATCGGGCGCTGGCGCACGCGACCGACGCCGACCGCCCGGCGGACGCCGTGCGTGTAGCCGCGGCGCCGCACCCCGGCGCGACGTACGATCTCGTGCTGAATTCGACGAGCCTGGGGCTTTCGCCCGGGGATCCGTTTCCCCTCGACCTGGGTCCGGGAGGGCACGGGGGGCGGTTCGGCGCAGCCGTCGACATGGTGTACGCCGCGGGAGGGACGGCGTGGATTCGACACGCGCGCACGCTCGGCATCCGGGCCGCGGATGGACTTGACATGCTCGTGGGCCAGGCGGTGCTCTCGCTCGAGCGCTGGTTCCCCGGCATCGAGGCCCCATTCGAGGCGATGCGAGAGGCAGCTGTGGCTGAACTCGCAGCGCGGTCGGGGCCGGAACCGGGGGCCGGATCGGGCGACGGGTGAGTGCCGCGCCTCGTGCGGGCCGGCTCCGTCTCGTTGGCCGGGCTGCCGCCGCGGCCTTCGATGCGCTCGTGCCCGCGGCGTGTGTGGGCTGCCGCCGCGGCGTCGCTCCCGATGGCCCGCCGCTGTGCGTCCTGTGCCGGTCACGACTCCCGCGGCTGGCGAATCCCCGCTGCCCGCGCTGCGCTCAGCCGCTCGGCAACATCGCGGCCGCGGCCGGGGCACCCGTGCGGTGCGGCACCTGCGAGGAGTGGCCCGACAGCCTGGCGGCGGCCGACGCGCCCTTCGCCTTTGAAGGTCTGGCCGCCCGGACGGTGCGCGCCCTCAAATACGACCGTTGGCGTGCACTCGCTCCGTGGATGGCCGCCCGCATGGCTCCCGGCGCCGAAGCGATCGCGTCCCGGATCGACGAAGGCGCGCCGTGGCTGATCCCGGTGCCGCTCGCGCCCGCCCGGCAGCGGGAACGGGGATTCAATCAGGCGGGGGAACTGGCCCGCGCCCTTGCCGGCCGCGGTGTCGGGCCCCTGGGGCTGTTCCTCGCCCGCCGCCCGGGAGGCGGGCGCCAGGCCGGCGTCCGCGGAGCTCTGCGCCGCGCGAACGTACAGGGCCGCTTCCGGTTGCGCGCCGGCCTCCCTCATGAGCGCCGGAGCGCCATGATCGTCGATGATGTGCTCACCACGGGAGCCACCGCGATCGCCTGCGCCGAGACGCTGGCCGAGGCTGGATTCCGCAACGTGGCCACCGTTAGTTTTGCGCGCACCTTGCGTCCCCTGGACGGGGACGAGTCACCGACCGGGCGCTTCGCCCCTGATCCTTCCCGAGAGGAATCCGAATGAGTGTGAGGGTTGCCATCAACGGTTTCGGCCGCATCGGCCGGAATATTCTCCGTGCGGCGCTTCAGAGCCCGCGCGGGGACCTTGATTTCGTTGCGATCAACGATCTCACGGATGCGGCGACGCTCGCCCATCTGTTCAAGTACGACTCCGTGCATGGGCGCTTCCCCGGCGACGTGCGCGTGGACGGGGGAGAACTCGTCCTGGGAGAGGAGCGTGTGCGCGTCTTCTCCGAACGCGACCCGGCCAACCTTCCCTGGGCGGAACTCGGCGTGGACGTCGCGGTCGAATCCACCGGGATCTTTCGCAAGAAGGAAGATGCGACCCGGCACATGAGCGCGGGCGCGAAGAAGGTCATCATCTCCGCCCCCGGCGTCGAACCGGACATCACGCTGGTCCTGGGCGTGAACGCGGATGAATACGACCCGGCGAGGCATGACGTGATCTCGAACGCGAGCTGCACGACCAACTGCATCGCTCCGGTCGTGAAGGTCCTGCTGGACCGCTTCGGCTTCGAACGCGGTCTCATGACGACCGTTCACGCGTACACGAACGGCCAGCAGCTCCTCGACCTGCAGCACAAGGATCTCCGGCGTGCCCGCGCCGCCGCGCTCTCGATCATCCCCACGACGACGGGCGCGGCGAAGGCCGTGGGTCTCGTTCTTCCGGAGGTGAGGGGACGACTCGACGGGATGGCGATGCGCGTCCCGACGCCGGACGTGTCGATCGTGGACCTCGTGGCCACCGTGTCGCGGAGCACGTCGGCGGGCGAGATCAACGCCGCGTTTCGCGAGGCTGCGGAAGGGCCGCTCGACGGCGTGCTCGAATACACCGATGAACCGCTCGTATCCGTCGACTTCACGGGACACCCCGCCAGCGCGATCATCGACGCACAGTCGACATCGGTCATGGACGGCACGCTCGTGAAGGTCATTTCGTGGTACGACAACGAGTGGGGGTACTCGAATCGCCTGGTGGACCTGGCGAGTTTCGTCGGAGAGCGTCTGCCCGCCTCCGTCGGGGCCTGAGCGGCCCGAACCGCCCTCTCGTGGCCAGGACCCTGCGCGACCTCCCGGCCGATCTGGCCGGGAAGCGGGGACTCGTGCGAGTGGACTACAACGTGCCGCTCGACGCGGGGCAGGTTGCGGATGCGACGCGTATCGAAGCATCGCTGCCGACGCTCCGTTGGTTGCTGCGGCGTGACGCCCGGCCGGTGTTGCTCTCGCATCTGGGCCGGCCGGCCGGGCGCCCGAATCCCGCGCTGTCGCTGACGCCCGTGGCCTCCGCGCTCGCCGGCCTCCTCGGGGCCGAAGTCCTCTTTTCCGCCCCGTGCGACGGGAAGGATGCGCTCCGCGCCAGCCGCGAACTGCGAAGCGGGCAGGTCCTCCTTCTGGAGAACACGCGCTTCCTGCCCGGGGAGACCGCGAACGACGAAGCGCTCGCCGGCCGCCTCGCCCGACTCGGCGACTTCTTCGTCAATGACGCTTTCGGGACGCTGCACCGCGCGCACGCGTCGACGACGGGCGTGCCCGCCCGGCTGAACCCTGCCGCGGCGGGGTTGCTCGTCGAGCGCGAAGTGGCGGCGCTGGGCGCGCTCGACCGACCGCGCCGTCCGTTCGTCGTCGCCTTCGGAGGGGCCAAGATTGGCGACAAGATCGAACTCGTGCGCCGCTTCGTGGAACGCGCCGATCTGATCCTCGTGGGCGGCGCCATGGCGAATACGTTCCTCCGTGCACAGGGGATCGAGACCGGAGCCTCGCTCGTCGAGGAGGCGGCGCTCGACCTCGCCCGGTCGATCCTGTCCACGGGGGAGGAACGCATCCGGCTGCCGACCGACGTGATCGTCGTGGACCGGTCGAGCGGGGCGGAGGCGGGCGTCGCCGACGTGCGGGTCGATGCGATCGAGCCGGGGATGGCCGCCCTGGACATCGGACCCGAGTCTCGCGCTCGCTACGCCGAGGCGCTGCGCGGGTGCGCCGCCTTCTTTTGGAACGGTCCCATGGGCCTGTTCGAAGACCCGCGGTTTGCGGCGGGGACGCTTGCCATCGCGGAAGCCGCCGCGGAGGTGACCGCGGCGGGCGGGTTCACGGTCATCGGGGGCGGCGACTCCGCGGCGGCCATTCGCCGGGCCGGGCTTCTCGACCACGTATCGCATGTCTGCACCGGGGGCGGAGCCGCCCTCGAGTACCTGTCGAGCGGGCGCTTGCCCGGACTCGATGTTCTCGTCGAAGGGAGGCGTCCGTGAGTCAGCCGCGTACCCCCGTGTTCGCCGCGAACTGGAAGATGTGCCACGGCCCCGATGAGACCGGGACGTTCGTGGAACGGTTCGCGGCGCTCCACAGACGCCGCAGCGACGCGACGGTGGTCGTGTTCCCCCCCGCCATCAGCCTGACGGCCTTTGCGGCGGCGGCCTCCGGGCGTCCGGATCTGGAGTTCGGCGTGCAGGACGTACACACCGAGGTCGAGGGTGCGCACACGAGCGGCATCTCGGCGGGCATGGTCCCCGCGACCGGCGCCGCCTGGGCGCTGGCGGGCCACTCGGAACGCCGGCGGGAATTCGGCGACAGCGATGCGGACGTGGGGCTCAAGCTGGTTCGCATTCTGGAGGCCGGACTCCGTCCCGTCCTGTGTGTGGGCGAGACGCTCGAGGAGCGCGAGTCCGGACGGCTCGCGACGGTGCTCGAAACGCAGATTCGGGAGGCCCTCCGCCCACTCGACCAGGAGGACCGAACCCGTCTCGTATACGCCTACGAGCCGGTCTGGGCGATCGGCACCGGGCGTACGGCGAGCCCCGCCGATGCCGCGGAGGCCCACGCCATCGTCCGTGACCGGCTCGCGCAGGCGGAGGGATGCGACGCCGAACGGGCGGTGATCCTCTACGGCGGAAGCGTCAAGCCGGCCAACATCGACGCGCTCCTCTCCGCCCGGGGCGTGGACGGCGTACTCGTGGGGGGGGCGAGTCTCGATCCCGACAGTTGGGCCTCGATCTGCGCGGCGGGCGAATAACTGGCACGGTCTCGGCGGCGACTCTAGGTTAGTCCACCGATCCAACCATAGCGGGTAGATGATGTTCACGTTTCTGATCGTATTGATTTCGCTGATCGCGCTCGTGCTGTGCGTGATGATCCTCATCCAGTCCGGCAAGGGCGGCGGGCTCGCCGCCTCCTTCGGCGGAGCCTCGTCCTCCACGGACTCCTTCATGGGCGGCCGGCAGGCGGCCAACGCGTTGACGAAGATGAGTTGGTACGGCGGGGGGAGTTTCCTCTTCCTCGCGCTCGTGCTGACCGTCCTCTCCGCCCGTCCGGATGCGGCGCCCGAATCGATCCTGCGTCAGGGATTTCCCGGTCAGCAGAGTCTCCCTGAAGCGCCGGCTTCTCTGCTGGAGCTTTCGCCCGACCTCGAAGGAGGTTTCGAAGAAGGCGCCCCGTCCGAAGAAGGCGCCACGCCTGGGTCGGAGGAGGGCGCCGCGGGTTCGGAAGGGACGGAAGGCGACGACGGGAATCCCGATTCCGGAAGCGGGAACCCCGGCCAGTAACCGGCCAGCGACCGATCGTCAGTCGGTATCGGCCATGCCCCGCGCGGGAGGTCGAGGGTCCTCCGCGAACGCGTCGCTCGGCAGATCCGGAAACTCGACGTACCGCTCCTTCTCCTGCGCCTCCGCGAGCCAACGCTCGAACCCGGACGGGACGAGCCCGTCCGTGCCGCATCGATCCCGCGCCGCCGTCACCGCAAGGTGGTCGGCGTAGGTGTTCTTCACGTCTCCGGCGTGTCCCCGGGTCCAGCGCCACTCGACGCGATGGCGCGCGGCGATCCGCACGAGTTCCCGCCAGAGATCGAGGTTTTCGATCGGCCCGCCCTTCCGGCGCCAGCCGCGGCGAGCCCAGCCATGTACCCACTCCTTCATGCCCCGGATGAGATATTGGCTGTCGCTCGTGAAGACGACGCGACACGCCTGCCGCAGGGCGCCGAGCCCGACGATGCCGGAGGTGATCGCCATCCGGTTGTTCGTCGTATCCGGATCGAAGTGGGCGAAGTCCCGCCGGTACCAGCCGCGCCGCTCATCGAATCGTTCGATGAGGCCGGCGGCGGCCCCCGGATTCCGGCGATTCTCGAACTGGTTGCCGAGGCAGGACTCGTCGGCGAAGATATGAACGAGCGGAGCATCGGTCCCGCTCTCCCGCCCGGGTCCGGAGTCGGTGGTCAACGCGCCTCCCGAAGCTTGGGTGCGCGGGCCGCGAGCCGATGCCCGGGTCCCCGCACCTTCAACCGCCACATTGGACGCGCCCCGTGAGCGAGACGCAAGCACGCCCCGGATACCTCCTGCTCGAAGACGGCCGCCGATTCGACGGCGCCTATGTGGGCCCCGAGACCGAGACCGCCGGCGAAGCCGTCTTCACGACGGTGATGACGGGATACCACGAAGTGCTCACGGATCCTTCATTTGCCGCGCAGATCGTCGTCATGACCGCGCCCATGCAGGGAGTCTACGGCATTCGCGATCCCGACGTTCAATCGCGGCGGCCCTGGGTCGCGGGCTTCGTCGTGAGGCACCTTTCGCACGAGACCGGGTCCGGGCCGGCGGATTCCACGCTGCCCGAGTACCTCGCCTCGCACGGGATTCCGACCCTGATCGGCGCGGACACGCGGGCGCTGACGCGCCATATCCGCGATGCGGGCGCAATGCGTGCGGTCGTGGCGCACGATGGGGTGGCGCCGGAGCGGGCCGCGGAACGCCTGGCCGCCGAGCCGGAGATGTCCGGTCGCGACCTCGCGACGGCCGTCTCGACGCCGGAACCGTACGAACTCGATCCCCTCGACGGGTCGACCGACCGCGGCCTCGTGCTTTGCCTGGACTATGGAGTCAAGACGCGCAGCCTCGATCTCTTCCGCCGCGAGGGATACCGCGTGCGCGTCGTCCCGTGCGATACGGACGCTGAAACGATGCTGTCCGCCCGCCCGGACGGCGTCTTCGTCTCGAACGGACCGGGCGACCCGGAGGCGGTGCCGGGCGCGGTCGAGCGCATCCGCGCGCTCAGCGACGCGGGGGTCCCGCTGTTCGGAATCTGCCTCGGACATCAGCTCATCGCGCGGGCCTTCGGGGGCACGAACTACAAGCTGCCCTATGGGCACCGGGGCGGGAATCACCCCGTGCTCAACCATGCCACGGGCGCGGTGGAGATCACCTCGCAGAATCACGGTTTCGCAGTGCTGGAAGAAGAGGGGCGGATCCGGGGTGGAGACGAACTCGAGGTCACGCACCGAAATCTGAATGACGGCACCGTGGAAGGGCTGGTCCACCAGGAGCGGCCGGTGTTCGCGGTACAGTACCACCCCGAATCGGCTCCGGGACCTCACGACAGCCGATACCTGTTCAGCCGCTTCGTCGAGACGATGCGGAATTGCGGAAGCCCCGCCTCGAGTTGACTCCGCGGTGTGCGTCGATACTACGCGTTGAACGTTGGCGATATGTTGTCTAGGTTGCGATGGGCATCCCCCAAGGACTCACAGACCCACTTCCACGGACCGTCGCGTGACGTGACCCACGACAAGCGAAACACGGTGATCGCCCTCCTGGCGTTGTTCGGCCTCTTCGGTGTGGGTGCGATCCTGTCGATCTGGTGGACGGTGGGGAATACGTCGTTTCTCGCCGGGGGACGGGTCGCGGTCGTCCCTCTGCGGGGCGTGATCGCGGACGAAGCAGGGTTCACGAAGGCGCTCAACGGTTTTCGCGAAGACCCCAGCGTGCGCGCTTTCGTGATCGAGATCGAGTCTCCGGGAGGTACCGTGGGGGCCTCGCAGAGCATCTTCGAAGCCATTCGCGACCTGCGGGACGACGACGACCGGCCCGTCCTCGCCTGGATGGGCGATGTGGGAGCCTCGGGGGGGTACTACGCCGCAGTCGGGGCCGACAGCGTGTACGCGCTGCCCGGCACGATGACCGGATCCATCGGCGTCATCATGGAATTCCCCAACGCGGAGGAGTTGTTCCGCAAAGTCGGCGTCGGCTGGGAGGTCGTGACAAGCGGCGCGCACAAGGATCTGGGTGGCCTCGCACGCGCCCTTTCTCCTGCGGACCGCGAAATCCTCGAGGAAATCGTGCGCGACGTACACGAGCAGTTCGTCGAGGTGGTGTCCGAAAACCGGAGCCTGGACCGGGAGACCGTCCTCGGGCTGGCGGACGGCCGGATCTTTACGGGCCGGCAGGCGAACGAAATCGGACTCATCGACGGCCTCATGACCCTGACGGAGACCATTGCACTCGCCGGCCGGATGGCGGGCCTGGGAACGGACCCGGCGATCGTGCGGCCGCGTGAGCCGACCATCGGGCTGTTCGATCTGCTCGGAGGGCTGAGCATCGGCGATGCACGGACATGGATCGGAACGGTAGCGCCGCTGCGCCCGGGCGCGCCGAGACTCCTCTTTGAACTCAGATAGGTGCTCCCATCCCGGAGCAAGACGCCAAATACACAGGGTTGCACAACGCTCGGAGGAGAGGGAGATGACGAAGGCGGATCTCATCGAACAGGTCCACGAGGCCATCGGCCCCGGCGTGACGAAGAGGGACTGTGCCGCGGTGGTCAACGCGTTTCTGAACGCGGTAAAGGGAGCCGTTGTGCAAGGCAATCACATCGAGATTCGCGGCTTCGGGACGTTCAAGGTGCGGGAGCGCCGGACCCGCATGGCGCGCAATCCGCGCACGGGCGATCCCGTTCGGGTGCCGCAGAGGAAAGTGCCCGTCTTCAAGCCCTCGCGCCTGCTGCGCGACGAGGTGGCGGCGAGCCTGGAGGACCGGAGCTGAACCGGCCGCACCGAGTGCGGGCGGTCAGCCGAAGAAGTCGGCGATCCGTTCCAGTCCCTCTTCCAGGACTTCGCGTTCCACGGCGAAGTTGAAGCGCAGGTGCCCCGGAGAGCCGAACGGCTCGCCGGGCATGCATGCCACCTGGGCATCGGCGAGCAGCCGCTCGGCGACGTCGAGCGATGTAGCGCCGCGGTCGGTGAGCCGTCCGTAGAAATACAGGGCGCCGTCCGGCTGGAACGCCTCGATCCCGTCGATCTTCGCGAACATCGATAGCCCCAGTTCCCGGAGTTCCGAGAGCCTGGACAGGAGATCCGTGACGAACGCCTCGCGGGGAGCGCTCTCGCCGAGCGCGGCCGCGGCGGCGTGCTGGGAGGGGCCGACGGCCCCGGACGTCGTCTGTCCCTGCAGATCGGCCATCTTGCGGACGACGTCCGGCGGCCCCACGGCATACCCGATTCGGAACCCCGGCATGCAGAACGCCTTCGAGACGCCGTCGAGCAGGATCGTCCTCTCCCCGCGCTCCGCGATGTCGAATACGGACGGCGCGGGGGCCCCGTAGGCGAGCCGGCGGTAGATCTCGTCGGACAGCACCCAGATCCCGTGTCGGTCCGCCCACGCCATGATCCCGCGCAGCAGATCGGTCGGGATGACGGCCCCGGTCGGGTTTCCGGGACTGTTGAGCATGAGCCCCCGGGTCCGCGGCGTGCGGGCAGCCTCGAGATCCTCGACGGTCGGCGCGAACCCCCCGTCCCAGGTCGTCTCCACGATGACCGGCTCCGCCCCCGCGAGTCGGACGATCGTCGTATAGCTCGGCCAGTAGGGGGAAGGCACCAACACTTCCTCGCCGGCGCCGAACAGGGAGTAGCAGCAGTTGAACAGCGACTGCTTCACGCCCGCGCTCACGATCACGGAGTCCGGATTCACCCTCTCCGCGGCCGTCGTCTCACGCAGGTAGCGCCCGATCGCGTCGCGCAGTTCGGGAAGCCCTGACGTCGGAGGATATCCCGTCTTCCCCTGCTCGATCGCCCGAATGCCGGCGCGTGCCGCGAACGGCGGGGCGGGATACTGCGGCTCGCCGGCCGAGAGGTCCACGACCGGAACCCCCGCCGCCCTCAGTTTCCGGGCGCGGGCGGCGAGCACCAGCGTGGCCGATGCTTCGAGCCGGGCGACGTTCGGGGAAAACTGCGTAGCGGGCACGGCGGGCACTCTTGTCGAAGGGGTTGATCGGATTTGAGATCGGATTTGAGAGAGGGCTGCCGCACCCCTATCTTACGGCTGCTGATGGTACGCGGGGAGAGTCCATGACGACAGAGACGGCAAGCGCGTTGGCCCCGGCGGCCGTGTTGGCCGCCACGCGAGATTTCTTCCTCGGAGACGACCGGATGGTTGACGCCTGGGTCGATACCGAGAGCGATACGCACATCGCGTTCTGCACCTTCAGGGGCAACCTCGCGGTTGCGGCTTTCCCGGATCCCGAGGGGCATGACGGGACGCGGGTCCGGGTGACGACGCTGCGCGAAGAGGGAATCGTGCCGCGGCTCCTCGCCCACCTCGCGCTGGCGAGCGCGCGCCCATAATGGATCGGATTTCGGTTCGCACCCTCTTTTTCGGCGTGTATGGCGAACTTGCCGCACGAAGAGAGGGCTCGGCGGAACTCGCGGCGGACAGCACCGTGGCGGACCTCGTCGATGCCCTGCGCGGGACGGGGGGCCTGGACTGGCTGCCGGATCGGGTCGTCGTCGCCGTCAATCAGAATTACGCGGACTCCGGCACGACCCTCTCCGATGGGGACGAGGTCGCCCTCATCCCTCCCGTGGCGGGCGGCTGAGCCGATGTCACAGGGGTCGCGCGACCGCGTCCGGGCATGGATCACGGGCGAGAGTCTGGACGATTTCGCCCTGTTCGAGGATATTGTCGGAGACATCGGGTCCGTGGCGGACGGCGCGCTGCTCTTTTTTCAGGGGCGGGTCCGCGGCACGAACCGCGGCCGTGCGGTGTCGCGTCTTTCCTACGAGGCGTACGGCGAGATGGCGGAGCGGGAACTGTCGGCCATCTGCCACGAGGCGCTGGAGAAGTTCGCAGTGGGCTCCGTCGCCGCGGCCCACCGCGTGGGCGAACTCGCGCTGGGAGAGGTGAGCGTGGCGATCGCGGTCACGTCGGAACACCGCGACGATGGGTACCGGGCGTCGCGCTGGATTATCGAAACGATCAAGGTCAGACTGCCGATCTGGAAGCATGAACACTACGATGATGGTGAATCGCACTGGGTGGGAGCCCCGATTCAGGGGGCGGAAGCCCTGCCCGGGGGGTCACGGCTGAAGAAGGTCTGATCAAGGGCCGCCTGATGGCGCCGGAGGCAACCGGCCTTCGGGCACAGGCGCCCAAATCGAGGAGGACGCCATGTTCAAGATGGTCCGCAACCTGCTGGTCGTTGCCATGATCGCGACGGTTTCTTTCGCCGGAGACTGTGGCGATGACGACGACAACATGATGATGCAGGAAAACGTCTCGGCTATCAGCTAGCCGTCCGTAGCGGGGCTCCGCGCCGCTGGAACGTGGCGCGGAGTCCCTCCACTCGCCGCTCTCGGCTGGAGGGGCGACGAGGCTCCTCGCAACCCTCACTACCGGTGCCATGAGAGATCAGTTCGGCCGCCGTATCCGGTATCTTCGGATCTCGGTCACGGATCGGTGCAACCTTCGGTGCACGTACTGCATGCCGGAGGAGGGACTGGCCTGGATCCCCAAGCCGGAGATGCTCGCGTACGAGGAGATCGCCGAGATCGTGCGCCAGATGGCCGGTCTCGGACTGGAGCGCGTCCGCATCACGGGCGGAGAACCGCTCGTTCGCAGGGATCTTCCGGACCTCGTGCGCATGATCTCCGCGGTGCCGGGCATCGACGACATCTCCCTCTCCACGAACGCCATCCTGCTGCCCCGTTTCGCGATGGCCCTCAGGGAAGCGGGCGTCGCACGCGTGAACGTCAGCCTCGACACGCTCGACCGCGACCGCTTCGAGGAGATCGCCCGGCGCCCGGCGCGGCGCTTCGATGAAACGATGGTGGGTCTCCGCGCCGCGGAGGAGGCGGGCTTCGCTCCGATCAAGATCAACTGCGTCATCATGCGGGGCCTCAACGACCATGAGGTCGTGGACTTTGCGGAGATCACGCGGGAGCGGCCGTGGCATGTGCGCTTCATCGAAGTGATGCCGGTGGGACAGAACCTTCATCTCACCGACCGTTTCATCTCGGCGGACGAAGTGCTCGAGAACATCCGCGCGATCGAGGAGCTTCGGCCGGACTCGGGACCGCGGGGGAACGGGCCCGCCGTGTACTATCGCTTTCCGGGCGGCGCCGGGACGGTGGGTGCGATCACGCCCCTCTCCCACAACTACTGCGAACGCTGCAACCGTATGCGGCTGACCGCCGATGGGAAGCTGCGGACGTGCCTGTTCGGCGACCACGAGGTCGATCTGAAGGGTCCGCTGCGTGAGACGGGCAGTATCGACGGTGCGGTGGCGGAGGCGCTCGCCGGGAAGCCGAAGCGTCATTATCTGGAGCTGGGGACGGCGGCCGGGAGCGGCGGGCTCGCGGCGCTGAGCCAGGTGGGGGGCTGATGAGCTACGAGGAAAGACTCCGGCACAGGGATCTGCTCGAACGCGCCGCGGAGCTGCGCAAGCGGCTGGAACTGGAAGACGGCGGTTCCCCGATGCGGCGCGAGGAAGGCCGGGAACTGGCGGCGATTCTGGAGGCGACGCTGACCGAGGTCGGCCCGGAGCGCTGGGATCGGGTGATGGAGGTCGTCGCAAGCGAAGCCGCGCGCAGGGCCGGCGCCGGGTCGATTTTCGACTGACCGGCGCCGATTCGCCGCACCGCGGGCTCCTCGCGGCCGGGTTTCTGCTCGCGGGCCTGGGGGTCGCCGCCGGAGCCTTCGGCGCCCACTCGCTCGAGGGTCGCCTTTCGGCGGAGAACCTCGCGGTCTTCGACACCGCGGCTCGATACCACATGCTGCACGCCCTCGGGCTCATCCTCCTCGGCCTTGCGGCGGCGCGCTGGCCGGATGCGGCATGGAGGTGTCCCGGGCTGCTGATGCTGTGTGGCGTCGCGGTGTTCAGCGGTACGCTCTACGCCCTCTCCCTCTCCGGCATCGGCTGGCTCGGCGCGGTCACGCCAATCGGGGGGGCCGCACTCATCGCCGGATGGCTCTGGGCGGGCTGGATCGCTCTGACTCGAATCTGACCCGGCCGTGTACTTGACGCCCGCATAGGTTCAGGCTGTAGAACTGTAGAAGCGGACTCGCGAGCGGCCGTCCCCCGAAACCGAGAGGTCTGATTGGCGATCAAGAGCGACGGTTGGATCCGGCGCATGGCACGCGGGCACGGGATGATCGAACCCTTCGCCGACCGCCAGATCCGCGACGGCGTCATTTCGTATGGCGTCAGCAGTTACGGCTACGACATGCGGGTCGCCGACGAATTCCGGATCTTCCACAACGCGCTCTTTCCGGTCGTCGACCCCAAGCAGTTCGATGAACGCTCCTTCCTCGAATACTCGGGCGAGGTCTGCATCATCCCCCCGAACTCCTTCGCGCTCGCGCGATCGATCGAGTATTTCCGGATTCCGCGGACCATCCTTACGATCTGCGTGGGGAAGAGCACGTACGCGCGCTGCGGTCTCATCGTGAACGTCACGCCCTTCGAACCCGAGTGGGAGGGACATGTGACGCTCGAGATATCGAATACCACGCCGCTGCCCGCCCGCGTGTACGCGAACGAGGGGATCGCGCAGGTCCTCTTCTTCGAGGCGGACGAGGTCTGCGAGGTCAGCTACGCGGACAAGGCCGGCAAGTACCAGGGTCAGACAGGAGTTACGCCCCCCAAGCTCTAGCCGCCCGCGGCAGGCTCCCGGCCGGCCGGGAGCCGGGCGGCCAGCTCGCCCAACAGGCGGGCCAACAGCCGCGGATGCTGCTCCGTCAGCACGTGGCCGCCGTCCCTGGACAGCGTGAATCCACATTCGAGTCGTGCGGCGAGACGCCGCGCGGCGGCGACGGGTATCCTCGGGTCATGCGCCCCCGCGATCACGTGCGCGGCGACCGGGCGGCGGGGCATGCGATCCTCCAGCTCCGAAGGGCGCCAGTCGCAGAGGATGCGCAGGAGCGTCCGAGCCTGGCGTGGGCTCCCCCAGGGCCGGGCGTAGGCGGCTACCAGATCCGGAGGGGCCCGGAAGGCAGGACCGCACGCCCGCCGTAGGATCAGATGGCCCAGCGGCGCGTGAAGCGGCGCCAGGAGGCTCCCGACCGCCCCCCGCACCGTGGACGACCGCAACAGCCGCAGAACGGCCGGGCTCCGGATCTCCGGCGTGACCGGGTTCGAGAGGAGGAGTCCGGAGATGGACTGTTCCGCCCGCGCGAGTGCGAGCGCGAGCGCGGCGCCCTGGGAGTGCCCGGCGACGAGCTGCGGGCGGGGACCGTCCGGCGCCAGCGCCCGTACAAGCTCGCGCAGCCGGCGCACCTCATCGTCCAGCGTGTACGAGAGTCCCGGTCGCGCGTCCGATGCGCCCCGCCCCGGCAGGTCGGGAAGCCAGCACTCCCAGCCCGGATGCGCTTCGACGAAGAGTTCGGCGACCGGCCGCCATGCCCGGCCGTGGGCACTGATCCCGTGCAGGAAGAGGGCGGGGCGTCCCCGGCCCATGATCGCCACACGCGCCGTGCCGTCGCGGATCGCGACGTTATGCATGACAGCCTGCTCTCGACTCATTCGCTCCCCCTGCATCGCAAGCGTAACTCGCTTGCCGGTGGTACCCCTCCGCGATACCTTCGCGGCGCGGGAAAGTGAAGAAATTCACAAGCTCGCACGAGAGGAGCGAACCCCTTTGCTCGACCCATATCTCGGCATCCTGATCCTCGCGTTGGTCGGCGTGCTGAACGCGGCCGCGATGATGGGCGTGTCGCACCTCGTGGGCTCCCGTCGACCGACCCCGGTGAAGGCGAGCCCGTACGAGTCGGGGATTCCCCCGCTCGGGACGACGCGGGAGCGTTTCTCGGTCAACTTCTACATCGTGGCGATGCTCTTCATCGTCCTCGATATTGAGACGCTCTTTCTCATTCCGTGGGCCGCGATCTTCCGGGAATTGGGGATGGCCGGGTTCGTGGAGATCACGGCGTTTCTGGCCGTGCTCGGCGTGGGACTCGTGTACGCGTGGAAGAAGGGGGCCCTCGAATGGGACTGATATCGAGACCGAGGGGAGAGGCGCGATGAAACCGCTCGACACGCTGCCTCCCGGCGCACACCCCGGCCAGGGTCGGATCGACACCGGCATCCCGCACAACTGGATGACGACGAAGCTCGACTACGTGATCAACTGGGCGCGCCGCAACTCGCTGTGGCCCATGCCGTTCGGGACCGCCTGCTGCGCGATCGAGATGATGGCTTCCGCCGCGACCAAGTACGACATCGGCCGCTTCGGAATGGAGCGCATGTCCTTCAGTCCCAGGCAGGCGGACCTGATGATCGTCGCCGGCCGGGTGACCTACAAGCTGGCCCCGGTTCTGCGTCGGGTCTGGGATCAGATGCCGCAGCCCAAGTGGTGCGTGTCCATGGGCGCGTGCGCGAGTTCCGGCGGGATGTTCGACAACTACACGATCGTCCAGGGGATCGACACGATCGTGCCGGTCGATGTCTACGTCCCGGGGTGTCCGCCCCGGCCGGAGGGTCTCATCTACGGACTCCTCATGATCCAGGAGAAGATCAAGGGAGAGTCGCTGGCGGATCCCCGCGCGCGGGACGAGGCTCCGGAGGCGGTTGGACGCCCGAATCTGCCCCCCGAAACGATCGAACTCGTCGCCCAGCCCTTCGGCAACTCGACGAACCAGAACCGCATGAGCGGGCTCGGCCCGACCTCCGCCCTTGCCCGTTCGCGCGACCGGCGCGAACGCCGCCTGGAACACCGGGATTGACCGGGGCGCTGCGCCGTTGACGACCGCGACGACGACCGCGCCTCCGCGCATGGTGCGGGTCGCGCCCCTCGGCGGGGACGCGGCGAGCCATCCCTCGGTGTGCGCTCTTCGCGAGCGCTTCGGCGACGGCGTGCGGCGGGTGGAGAGCGATGCGCTCGGCTATCCCGTCGTGTGGATGGACCCCGGCATCAACGCCGAGGCGCTCCGATTCCTCCGCGAGACCCCCGACCAGGCGTACGACCTGCTCGCGGACCTCATGGGCGCGCACGGCGGCATCGGAGCCCCGATCCAGGTGTGGTACCAGCTCTGGTCCATGGCGCACGGCCGCCAGCTCCGGATCGCGTGCGAGGTGCCGATGGACGACCTCGAGCTGGACAGCGTTACCGACCAGTGGCTCGCCGCCGACTGGCTGGAACGCGAGGTGTGGGATATGTACGGCGTGAGCTTCCGCGGCCACCCGGACCTGCGCCGCATCCTCATGCCGGAGAACTACGAAGAGGGCTTCCCCCTCCGGAAGGACTTCCCTCTGCGCGGTCGCTTCAGCCGGTCCACGCAGGTGAGCCGCGCGCTCTCTCGCGACCTGCTCGACATCTATGCGGTCGAGGAGCTGGAGATGGCGGGCTACGCCGTCACCGAGGACGGAGAGGTGCAGGCTCCGTCGGAGCGCGCGGCGGAAGGCGAGGCTGCGGCGGGGGGGATCCGCGACGTGAGCCCGGACGAGAAGCCCGAGGACGCGCTCGAGGGCACCCCCATCCTGATCAACATGGGGCCGCAGCACCCCGCCACGCACGGCGTCCTCCGGCTCGTACTCCAGCTCGACGGGGAGCGCGTCGTACGCTGCGTCCCCCATATCGGGTATCTGCACACGGGCTTCGAGAAAACGTGCGAGTTCCGCGAGTGGAATCAGTGCGTCCCCTACACGGACCGCATGGACTACCTCGCGCCGATGCTCTACAACATCGGCTACGCCGGGGCGGTCGAAGCGCTCCTCGATGTCGAGATCACGGAGCGCTGCCGCGTCGTCCGCGTCATCCTCGGCGAGATGAATCGCATCCTCGGCCACCTCCTGTGGCTCGGGACGACGGCGATCGACATCGGCGCGTTCTCCGTCTTCCTCTACACATTCCAGGAGCGCGAGCGGATCTACAACCTGCACGAGGCGTACACGGGGGGCCGGATCACGACCTCCGTCACCCGGGTCGGCGGGATGATGGCGGACCTGCCCGTGGGCTGGACGGCGGCGGCGCGCGACTTCGCGGCCACCTTCCCGGAGACGCTGGACGAGGTCGAGCAGCTCCTGTCGCGCAACGCGATCTGGCAGGGCCGCACGATGGACATCGGGGCGCTCTCCGCGGACAAGGCGGTGAGCTACGGCGTCACCGGACCCACGCTCCGCGCGAGCGGCGTGGCGTACGACGTGCGGAAGGCGCGTCCCTACCTCGGGTACGAGGAGTACGACTTCGACGTGCCCGTCGGCACCGCGGGAGACGTCTACGACCGTTATCTCGTGCGGCTGGAGGAGATGCGGCAGAGCATCCGCATCATCGAACAGGCGCTGGACCGGCTGCCGGGCGGCCCGATCAACATCGACGACTACCGGATCGTCCTGCCCCCCAAGGGCGAGGCGATGGGGTCGATCGACACCATGATCTCGCACTTCAAGCTCGTGATGGAAGGCGTCCGCGTGCCCGCCGGCGAGACGTGGTACTCCATCGAAAGCTCGAAGGGCGAGTTGGGGTTCGGGGTCATCTCCGACGGCGGCACGAAGCCCGTCCGCTGCCGGTTCCGCGGCCCGTCGTTCATCAACATCGCCTCCCTTCCGGAACTCGTGAGGGGCGAACTCGTCGCGGACGTGGTCGCGATCAACGCCTCGCTCGATGTCGTGCTCGGAGAGATCGACCGATGAGCCGGCGCATCCATCCCGCGGTCGCCGGGGCGCAGCCGTTTCAGCTGACGGCGAGGGAGACTTTCGACGGACCCGTCTTCGAGACGGAGGAGGGGAAGCACCGGCTGGCAGCGGCCCTCTCCCGCTATCCGGCGAAGCAGGCGGCGCTCCTCCCCATGCTCGGCTTCGTGCAGTCGGTGAAGGGGTGGGTCGAACCCGCGGACATGGTGGAAATCGCCGAGGCTCTGGATCTGACGCCGGCCTACGTGCACTCGATCGCGACCTTCTACACGATGTACAACAGGCACCCGGTCGGGCGTCACTTCGTCCAGGTGTGTACGAACATCTCCTGCCATCTGAACGGGGCCGAGGAGGTGCTGCACGGCTTCCTTGCCGAGACGGGGACGCGGGAGGGCGAGATCTCCGAGGATGGCGAGTTCACCGTGATCGAGGCGGAGTGCCTGGGCGCGTGCGGGTTTGCCACGGTCGTTCAGGTGAACGACCGCTACCTCGAGGAGGTGACGCCGGGCCGTGTCCCCGAGATCGTCGCGAAGCTGCGGGGGGCGCGCGACGGCGCCGCGACGGAGGGGCCGGGCGCGGGGGGCGGCGCATGAGCTTCCCGCACCGGAGCGATCTCGAGACGACGACCCGACTCTCGCGGCACCAGGGTGAGGCCCGGGCGCGGACGCTCGGCGGCTGGCGCGCGCTGGGCGGCTACGAGGCGCTCCGGAAGTCGCTCGACATGTCGCCCGCCTGGATCACAGAGGCCGTCAAGGCCTCAGGCCTTCGCGGGCGGGGCGGTGCGGGCTTCCCGACGGGTCTCAAGTGGAGCTTCATGCCGAAGGACGACGGCAAGCCGCACTACCTGTGCTGCAACGCGGATGAATCCGAACCTGGCGCGTTCAAGGACCGGGAGGTCATCCGCTGGACGCCGCACCTGCTCATCGAGGGCTGCCTGATCGCTTCGCGCGCCATCGGGGCCGAGCATGCCTACATCTACGTTCGGGGCGAGTTCTTCGAGGAAACTCGGGTTCTCAACGCCGCGGTCGTCGAAGCGTATGAGAACGGTCTCGCGGGAGATGGGATCCTGGGCTCGTCGTGGTCGTGCGATGTGACGGTCCACGCCGGGGCGGGGGCGTACATTGCCGGCGAGGAGACCGGCCTCATGAACTCGCTCATGGGGAACCGCGCGGAGCCCTGGGCGAAGCCGCCCTTCCCGGCGCAGGCCGGGGCGTTCGGAATGCCCACGACGGTGAACAACGTCGAGACCCTCGCGGCGGTCCCCATGATCCTGGAGCACGGCGCGGACTGGTACCGGCAGTGGGGGAGCGACGAGTCGCCCGGGACCAAGCTGTGGAGCTGCTCGGGTCACCTCGTGCGCCCCGGAAACTACGAGTTCGCGCTGGGCCTGCCGCTGAGCGACATCATCTTCGAGGCCTGCGGCGGTACCCCATCGGGCAAGCCGGTCAAGGCCGTGATCCCGGGCGGGTCGTCCACGGCGTTCCTCGGCGGAGACGAACTCGACTGCGCGACGACGTACGAGGGGCTGGCGGAGGCGGGCAGCGCCCTCGGCACCGCCTCGCCGATCGTGATGGACGAGGACACGGACATCGTCGCGGCCATGCGCCGGATCGCGCAGTTCTACGCGCACGAGTCGTGCGGCCAGTGCGTGCAGTGCCGCGAGGGCACGTCGTGGGTCGTCCGCATCCTGCAGCGCATCGAGGCGGGGGACGGGCGGCCGAGCGATATCGACACGCTGTACGAGCTGTGCGAGCAGATGACGGGACGCACGATCTGCGTGCTGGCGGACAGCGTCGTGTTCCCGCTCCGCTCCTCGCTCGACAAGTTCCGCGCCGACTACGAGGCGCTGATGAAGCCGACCCTGGTCGCGGCGGGCTGAGGCATGGCTGAGAACGGCGCGAAGGCGACGGTTACGCTCACGATCGACGGGGTCGAGGTCACGGTCCCGAGCGGCACCCGCGTCATCGAGGCCGCGGAGCACGTGGGCGTCGTCGTGCCCCGCTATTGCTACCATCCGGGCATCCCCACGCGGCCGGCGCAGTGCCGCATGTGTCTCGTGGAGGTCGAGGGGCGGCCCAAGCTGGAGCCCTCGTGTACGCTGCGGGCGACCGATGACATGGTCGTGAATACGGCGAGCGACACCGCCCGCACGGCCCGCCAGTCGGTCATCGAGTTTCTCCTCGTCAACCACCCGCTCGATTGCCCGATCTGCGACGCCGCGGGGCAGTGCATGCTCCAGGACTACGCGTACGTCACGAACCAGCTCGAGAGCCGAGTCGACGAGCCCAAGCGGATCATGGGGCGGGACCGCATCTCCGACGACATCCTCTACTTCGCGGACCGCTGCGTCATCTGCACGCGCTGCGTGCGCTTCATGCGCGACGTCGCCGAGGACGATTCGCTCATCGTCGCACAGCGCGGGGACAAGGCATTCATCGACACCTTCCCGGGGCGCGAACTCGACAACCCCTTCCAGGGGAACATCGTCGACGTGTGCCCGGTCGGCGCGCTCGTGCACGAGGACTTCGTGTTCAAGGCGCGGGCCTGGGACATGGATGCGGCGGCGAGCGTGTGTCCCGGGTGTCCGACGGGCTGCAACGTCACGATCGACACGAAGGAGAACCAGATCGTGCGCGTGAAGCCGAGGCACAACGCGGCGGTGAACTCGTGGTGGATGTGCGATTACGGGCGCAAGCACCTCGTGATGACGAACCGCGGCGTGCGAGCCGAGGTCCCCCTCATCCGCGACGGCGAGCAACTGAGGCCCGTCGACTGGGCGATGGCGCTCGACTGGGTGGCGGAGAAGATCGGCGGCCTCGAGGGAGCCGGCGGGAGCGCGATCGTGTCCCCGGACGCCTCCAACGAGAATCTGTTCCATGTCTGGAAGCTCCTCGAACGGCTCGGGGTCGCGGGCGCGGCTTTCCAGGTTCCGCGGGGCGAAACCGCCGCCCTGCCCACGGTGCCGACGCTCAAGCTGAGGGCGGATCGCGCCGCGAACGCGACGGGCGCCGGACTCTTCGGCGGCCATCGCCTGGACGGTCTCCCCGACGGCCCGGCGGGTGGAGCGCTGGTCGTGCTCGATGACGCCCTCGAGGGAGCCGATGAGGACTTCGGCGGCGCGGCCGACTTCTTCCTCTACCTCGGCACGCGGCTTCCCGGCGCGGCGCGGCACGCGGATGCGGTGTTCCCGATCGCGACGTTCACCGAGATGGACGGCACGTTCACGAACTTCGAAGGCCGTGTGCAGCGCTTCCACCAGGCGCTGAGGCCGCCGGGGCTGGCCCGCCCGGGCTGGATGGTGCTGAGCCGCGTGCTCGCCCGCCTGGGAGACGGCGAGGCCATCAACGATGTGCGCACCGCGTTCGACCGGATGGCGGTGGAGACCCCGGCCTTTGCGGGCCTGACGTGGGACGGGATCGGGCTCAAGGGCGCCCCGGCCGCCGACTCGGCCGCGGAGGCCGGCGCCATCGCCGATTCCGCGGAGGCCGGCGCGTGAACCCGGTCACCGGCGGCGCCTTCGTTCTCGCCACCGCGGGGAAGGCCCTCGTCTTCTTCTCGGTGCTGATGCTCGCGGTGATGTTCGCCACGATCTTCGAGCGCAAGGTGTGCGGCTTCATGCAGGACCGGAGCGGCCCGAACCGCGTCGGCCCGTGGGGACTCCTTCAGGTCATCGCCGACGGGCTCAAGAATCTCCTGAAGGAAGAGACGATGCCGGAGCAGGCGATCCGGCCCTTCTTTCTGCTCGCGCCCGTCCTCGGGATCCTGCCGGCCACGATCCTCTTCGCCGTGATCCCCTTCGCTTCCCCCATGCCCACGCCGTGGGGACTCGTGGAGATGATCGTGGCGGACGTGCCGATCGGTTTCCTCTACGTGCTCGCGATCGGTTCGATCGGCGTGTACGGCGTCGCGATGGGCGGTTGGGCCTCCGGCTCGAAGTACTCGCTCCTCGGCGGGCTTCGCGGCTCCGCCCAGATGGTGAGCTACGAGGTTGCGCTCGCGCTCAGCCTCGTCCCCCTCATCCTCCTCACCGGGGATGTGCGCGCGCCCGAGATCGTCTCCATGCAGCAGACGTTCACGGCCGGGCCGGCGACGTACGCGACCTGGTTCATGTTTCCGCTCCTCGTCGGTCTCTTCTTCTTCTTCGTGTCGGGACTCGCGGAGACGAACCGCCTGCCTTTCGACCTTCCGGAAGCGGAGGCCGAACTCATCACCGGATACCACACGGAGTATTCGGCGATGAAGTTCTCGATGTTCATGATCGGCGAGTTCGCGCACGTGATCACGGTCGCCGCGCTCGTCACGGTCTTTTTCCTCGGCGGATGGGACATCCCGTTCTGGCAGGGGGACAATATCCGCGTACTCTCCGATGGGACCGTGATCGGGGAGCCGACGTGGTGGAAGACGCTGCTCACGCTCGGCGCGTTCGGCTTGAAGACAGCGCTTCTCGTGCTCGTCTTCGTCTGGATTCGGTGGACGCTGCCGCGCTTCCGCTACGACCAGCTCATGGATCTGGGCTGGAAGTTCATGCTGGAAGCGGTGACGGTCTACATCCTCGTCATCGCCTTCGTCATCCTCGGAATCGAGGCGGTCGGCATCCCGGCCGGCGGTTGGTACGCGTTCGTTCTCTTTCTCGTGAATCTTGCACTCGCAGCGGTCCTCTTCTTCGCCATGGACCGGGGGACGCTGATCCGCGGCGGGGCGAAGGGGGCGAGGTCGACCGGCGGTGGCGCCGGGGAAGGCCAGGGAGGGTAAATGCCTGGAGACGTGAAAGTTGTGGAGCGCCCGCGAGCCGAGAGTTCGTATGTGCGCGCGGCGGCGAAGGGGATGTCGATCACCATGCGACACCTCCTCAGCCCCAACAAGAAGACGCAGCAGTATCCCGACGAGAAATGGGAACTCGCGCCGCGGACGCGCGGAACGCACCGCATGGCGGTGCACGAGGATGGACGGGCGAAGTGCGTCGCGTGCGGCCTGTGCCCGACCGTGTGCCCCGTGAACTGCATCAAGCTCGTGCCGGCGGAGGACGAGAACGGCGAGCGTTACGCGGCGATCTACGAGATCGACGAGTTCCGCTGCATCTTCTGCGGCTACTGCCAGGAAGTGTGTCCGGTCGAGGCGATTCACCTCGGCGTGCACTACGAGAACGCGGAGTACTCTCGCGAGCGCTGGGTGTACGACCTGGAGCGGCTGGTCGAACAGGAGCACGAGGTCACGGCGCTGTGGGATCCGCAGGACCCGGCGTCGCAGTGATGCCGCGATCGATGCCGAGATGATTCAGGACTTTCTCTTCCAGGCTTTCGCCGCGAGCGCGATTCTGGGCGCGGTGATCATGGTCACGCGCCGAAATCCCGTGTCCGCCGTGATCTTCCTGGTCGGCGTGTTCTTCGCCACGTCGGGCATGTTCCTCATGCTGGACGCGCACTACATCGCGGCGATCAACGTGATCCTGTACGGCGGCGCCATCATGGTCCTCTTCCTCTTCGTCCTCATGCTGCTCAACCTGGGACACGCGGACTGGCGCGACCTGAAGGGACCGGTCGGGGGACTCATCGGCGGTTCGATCTCGATCGCCTTCCTCGGCGTGCTCACGCGGCTCTTCGTCGGTGGGACGGACGCCCGGCCCGTCGTCGATGTCGCGGGCAGCGCGCTGCGCGAGGCGGCGGCCGAACAGGGGGTCGTCGGCGTCGTGGCCCGGCCGCTCTTCCAGGAGTACACGATCGTGCTCGAGGTGACGGGCGTCCTCCTCCTGGTCTCGATGGTGGGGACGATCCTGCTGGCCCGCAGGGAGCGGACGTGAACGAGGCGGGCATGGCGAGCGCGCTCGGCCTGCACGGACTCATCGCCCTCTTCGTGAGCGCGATCCTGTTCTCGGTCGGCGTGATCGGCGTCCTCCTGCGGCGGAACGCGATCATCGTGTTCATGTGCGTCGAGTTGATGCTGAACGCCGCGAACCTCTCGCTCGTCGCCTTCTCGCGCATGCACGGGATCGAGGGCCAGATCTTCGTCTTCTTCGTCATGGCCGTCGCCGCGGCCGAGGCCGCCGTGGGACTCGCGATCATCATCGCGATCTTTCGGCACTATGAAGTCGTGGATCTCGACCGCTTCCGGCTCCTGAAGTGGTGAGTTTCGACGCCGTATCGGGTGCGGGCGCGCTTGCGTCCGGAGCGGGCGCCTTCGCGGGGCAGGAGGGCGCGGGAGCCGGGTTCCATCCGGTGCTCCCGTGGCTCATCCTCGCCCTCCCGCTGCTCGGGGCGGCGGTGAACGGCGCCGGGGCCTTCCTGTGGCGCGACGACAAGCGGATCCCGACGATCGTCGGACCCGCGGCGCTGCTCGGGAGCTTCGCGGTCGTCCTCGTCAACTTCATCGCGATGAGCGGCGCGGAACTGCATGGCGCGGAAGTGGTCCGCCTGTGGAACTGGATCGTGTCCGGGGACCTCCGCATCGGGGTCGACCTCCAGTTCGATCAGCTCTCGATGCTGATGTGCATGATCGTGACCGGGGTCGGGAGTCTGATCCACATCTATTCCGTCGGCTACATGCGCGACGATCCCGGTTATTCCCGCTACTTCTCGTACCTCAACCTCTTCGTCTTCTTCATGCTCGTCCTCGTCCTGGGGGCCAGCTTCCCTCTCATGTTCGTGGGCTGGGAGGGCGTGGGGCTCTGTTCGTACCTGCTCATCGGCTTCTGGTACGAGAACCGGGACTACGCGAACGCGGGCAAGAAGGCGTTCATCATGAACCGGATCGGCGACGCGGGCTTCCTCGTCGCCATGTTCCTGGTCTTCACGGCCTTCGGGACGCTGGATTTCATTCCCGTCCTGGAGGCGGCGGAGGGAACGCTCGCGTACGGCGGCGTTCTCGTCACCGGCATCACGCTCCTCCTCTTCCTCGGCTGCACGGGGAAGTCGGCCCAGATCCCCCTTCACACCTGGCTTCCCGACGCCATGGCGGGTCCGACGCCGGTCTCGGCGCTCATTCACGCGGCGACGATGGTGACGGCGGGGGTCTATCTCATCGCGCGCACGAGTGTCCTGTTCGCGCTCTCGCCCGTGTCCCAGGGGGTGGTGGCGGCGGTCGGGGCGGGGACGGCGCTGTTCGCGGCTTCGATCGCGATCCGGCAGTACGACATCAAGAAGGTGCTCGCGTACTCCACGATCTCGCAGCTCGGCTACATGTTCCTCGCCGTCGGGGTGGGGGCGTTCACGGCCGGCGTCTTCCACCTGATGACGCACGCCTTCTTCAAGGCGCTCCTCTTCCTCGGCGCGGGGGCCGTGATCCACTCGGTGCATCATGCGTGGGCGCACGGAGAGGACGGACACGGCGACGGGGACCACAGCGATCCGAACGACATGCGGAACCACGGCGGACTGAGGAAGTTCATGCCCCGCACGTTCGTCTTCATGTGGGTCGCGACGCTCGCGATCGCGGGCGTGCCGCCACTGGCCGGATTCTTCTCGAAGGATGAGATCATCTGGTACGCGGGCGCGTACGGATATCCGATCCTGTGGGGCGTGGCGCTGGCCACGGCGTTGCTCACGGCGGTGTACATGGCCCGCCTCATGGTCCTGACCTTCCACGGGGAAAACCGAACCTTCGGGCACGGCGGAGCGCCCCGGGCCGGGCGGAAGCTACACGAGGCGCCCCCGGTGATGTGGGCTCCCCTCGCCGTGCTCGCCGTCCTTTCCGTGGTTGGCGGCTGGGCCAACATCCCGGAGGCGCTGCCATTGCTGCCGGCCGTCGAATGGCTGCACCACTGGCTCGAGCCCGTGTTCGAGCCCGCGATCGCGGTCAAGGAAGCGCACGGCTTCGTTGCCGGGCACCACGCGCCCGTCGGCGGTGGCGAGGCCCTGTGGGCGGGGATCTCCGCCGCGGTCGCGATCGCGGCCGTCACGGCGACGGTCCGTGTCCTGTCGCCGAAGCCGGTGCCGACGGAGGCGGAGGCGGTGGCGCCGACGGGCTTCGCCCGCGTCCTCCACGACAAATGGTACGTGGATGAACTGTACGACCGCGCCATCGTCCGCCCCTCGCTCGCGCTCTGGCGCGCCTGCTGGCGGATCGTGGATGCGGGCCTCATCGACGGCGCCGTGAACGGGGCGGGGCGGGCCGCCCGCCTCCTCGGATGGGCCGGGGGACAACTCCAGACGGGCCGCGTGACGACCTATCTCGTCGCCTTCATGCTCGGGGCCCTCCTCGTCCTCGGCGTGCTCTCTTGATGGCCCTCTACGACGGGCACTGGATCCTGACCGCGCTCGTGGTCCTCCCCCTCATCGGCGGAGCCGCCTGTCTCGCCGTGCCCGAGGCGCGCGCGAAGACGGTCGCCCTGGCGACGACGCTGGTCCTGTTCGCACTCTCGCTGCCGCTCTTCTGGACCTTCGACACGGCGGAGCCGGGATTCCAGAACCTCGTCTCCATCGCGTGGGTCGAGGCGTGGGGAATCTCCTATGCGGTGGGCGTGGATGGGATCTCGATCCTCATGATCCTGCTCACGACCTTCACGATGCCGTTGGCGGTGGCGGGTTCGTTCTCCTACATCCGGCAGCGGCAGCGAGCCTTCTACGCAATGCTCCTCTTCCTCACGACGGGGATGATCGGCGTCTTCATCGCCCTCGATCTATTCCTGTTCTACGTGTTCTGGGAGATCATGCTGATTCCGATGTACTTCCTCATCGGCGTCTGGGGCGGGGAGCGCCGGATCTATTCCGCCGTGAAGTTCTTCCTCTACACGGCGGTGGGCTCGCTCCTGATGCTGGTCGCGATCGTGACCCTCGCCTGGATCTTTCAGGACGGCTCGGGGGCGTGGAGCTTCGCCTACGAGGATCTCGTGTCGCTCGAGCTCGCCCGGCGCGCGCAGCTCTGGCTCTTCGCGGGGTTCGCGCTCGCGTTCGCGATCAAGGTGCCGCTCTTCCCGTTCCATACCTGGCTGCCCGACGCGCACGTGGAAGCCCCGACGGCGGGCTCCGTGATTCTGGCGGGGGTGCTGCTCAAGATGGGCGTGTACGGGTTTCTGCGTTTCGGGCTTCCCTTCTTCCCGGCCGCGGCCACGGATCCCATCGTCGTCAACACGATGCTCGTGCTGGGACTGATCGGGATCCTCTATGCGGCCTGGGTGGCGGCCGTCCAGCCGGACGCGAAGAAGCTCATCGCCTACACCTCTGTCGCCCACCTCGGCTTCGTCGTGCTCGGCGTGTTCGGGCTCACGACGCAGGGCATCGAGGGCGGCATCCTCCAGATGGTGAACCACGGGATTTCGACCGGGGCGCTCTTCCTCCTCATCGGGATGCTGTACGAGCGGCGCCACTCGCGGCAGATCGCGGACTTCGGCGGCATCGCGAAAGTGATGCCGGTGTTCGCCTTCGCGCTCGTCGTCGTCGCGCTGTCTTCCGTTGGCCTTCCGGGGACGAACGGTTTCATCGGCGAGTTTCTCATCCTCGTGGGGACGTTCAGGACGCACCCGTGGGTCGCGGCGATCGCGACGACCGGCGTGATCTTCGCGGCCTGCTACATGCTGCCCATGGTGCAGCGGATTCTCTTCAACCGCCTCGATCGCGAAGAAAACCGCACGCTCACCGACGTGAACCGCCGGGAACGCCTGATTCTCGCGCCGCTTCTCGCGCTGATCCTGCTCATCGGCGTGTGGCCGGGCCCCTTCCTGAACCGGACGCGCGCGTCCGTGGAAGCGCTCATCGAGCACGTGGAGGTGCGGTCGGCCGGCGTGCCTTCGGCGGACGCCGTGTCCGCCGAAGCCGGGGGAGGGGAGTGACGTGAGTTACTGGGTCGCGCTCCTGCCGGAAGTCATCCTGTCGCTGGCGGCCATGTTCATCCTCATGCGCGACGCCTTCGTGCGCCCGGGCGAGGGCGGCGGGGACGCGGCGGCGGGAGGCGGCGCCGGCGAGCAGGGACGGATGTCCGTCGACTGCCTCGTCACGCTGTACTCGATCGCGGGCGCCCTTATCGCGAGTCTCTGGCTCATGGACGCCTCCGGTCCGCCGGACGCGATGATCGCGCTCGACGGCTTCCGCGTGGCGGCGGACGTGATCCTGCTCGGCGGAGCCCTGCTCGTGGTGTCGCTCTCGCGCGACTACCTGAGCCGGGAGGGGATGCGTTCCCCCGAGTTCCATGCGCTGATTCTCCTCGCCCTCGTCGGGATGATGGTGCTCGTCGCGGCGCGCGACCTCATCCTCCTCTTCGTCGGCCTCGAGCTGATGTCGCTCTCCGTCTACGTCCTCACCGGATACGTGCGGAAGAACCCGCGCTCCTCCGAGGCGAGCCTCAAGTACTTCATCGTCGGCGCCTTCGCGAGCGCCTTCGTCGTGTACGGGATCGCGCTCCTCTACGGGGCCACCGGGACGACGCGCCTGGCCACCGCCGCCGAGCGAATCGCGGCCGCGCCGGCCGGGGGGGATCTCCTCCTCGTCGCCGGCATCGGCCTCCTGCTCATCGGTTTCGCGTTCAAGATCGCCGCCGTGCCCTTCCATATGTGGGCCCCGGACGCCTACGACGGCGCCCCGACGCCGGTGACCTCGTTCATGGCGACGGGAGTCAAGGCGGCTGCCTTCATCGCCCTCCTGCGCGTGTTGACCGTGGATCTGGGGGGCGCGGCCGAAGTGTGGAGGGGCGCCGTGTGGTGGCTGGCGATCCTGACCATGATCGTGCCCAACCTGGTTGCGCTGTCGCAGCAGGATGTGAAGCGGATGCTCGCCTACTCCTCGGTGGCCCACGCCGGATACCTCCTCGTCGGCGTCGTCGCGGCCTCCGAACTGGGACGATCCGCCTCGCTCTTCTATCTCGCGGCGTACACCGTGGTGACCGCGGGGAGCTTCGCCATCGTCTTCCACGTGGCGGGGCGCGGCGACCGGAACCAGCGCGTGCGTGACTACCGGGGACTGGGTTGGCGGCGTCCGATGCTCGGAGCCGCGTTCCTCGTTTTCCTGCTCTCGCTGGCCGGCTTCCCGCCCACGGCGGGCTTCGTCGGCAAGCTGTACCTGCTTCGGGCCGCGGTGGATGCGGGGGAGATGTCGCTGGCGGTCACGCTCGTTCTGACCAGCCTCGCCGCCTACTACTACTACCTCCGCGTGGTGTGGAAGATGTATTTCGAGGCGGCCCCGGAGGATGTCCACGCGCCGCCGTCTCCCAAACCGGGGTTCAACCTCGTGGTCGGGATCTGCGTGGCGCTGATCCTTCTCGGCGGCCTCTTCCCGGGACGCCTCATCGACCGGGCTCGCGATGCCCTCGCGGAAACGCCCGCGCCGGGCATGGTCGTCCAGGCCGAGGACCCGCCAGCCCCATAATGCCGATACCCTCCGGAATCTTCCGCGAATACGACATTCGCGGGATCGTCGGGGACGACCTGACGGAGACGGCGGCCGAACTCGTGGGGCGCGCCTTCGGGACCGAGCTTGCCGAACGTCCGGCGCCGCGCGTCGTCGTCGGACACGACAACCGACCCTCGTCTCCAGCCCTCTCGGCGGCGTTGTGCCGCGGTCTTTGCGCGGCCGGCGCCGACGTGACGACGATCGGAACCGTCCCCACGCCGACCCTTTATTTTGCGGCCATCGAGTTCGGGACGGACGCGGCGATTCAGATCACGGGGTCCCACAATCCGCCCGAATACAACGGCATCAAGATGGTGCGGGACGGCGGGGCGCTCTACGGCTCGGCGATCCGGGCCCTCCGAGTCCGGATCGAGGCGGAGGCCTTCGCGTCGGGCCGGGGAGAGATCCGGGAAGCGGAGATCCTCGACCGCTACGTCGAGGAGATCGCCGCGCGCGGACGGGTCGAGGGCGACGTGCGCATGGTGCTCGATTGCGGGAACGGAGTGGGGAGCGTCGTCGCCGTGCGCGCCCTGACCGCCGCCGGGATCGACGTGGACGGCCTCTACTGCGAGTCGGACGGAACCTTCCCGAACCACCATCCGGATCCGACGGTGGATGAGTACATCCAGGACCTCATGGCACGCGTCCGCGGGACCCGAGCGGATCTCGGCGTGGGACTCGACGGGGATGCGGACCGGATCGGCGCGGTGACGGAGGAGGGGGAGATCATCCGCGGCGACCACCTGCTTCTTCTGTTCGCGCGAGAGGTGCTGGCGGAGCGGCCGGGGGCCGAGGTCGTGTTCGATGTGAAGTGTTCGCAGGCGCTGCCACGCGTCATTCGCGCCCACGGCGGCGTTCCCGTCATGTGGAAGACGGGACACTCGCTCATCAAAGAGCGCATGCGGGCCGGGAGATCTCCCATAGCAGGTGAGATGAGCGGCCATATCTGCTTTGCGGACAGATTCTTCGGGACGGATGATGCGATCTATGCGGCCGCTCGCCTCGCGGGTCTCGTGTCCCGCTCGGGGCGCCCTCTCTCCGAGTTGGCGGCGGAAATTCCAGGCTACCCCTCCACGCCCGAACTGCGCCTCGACTGTCCGGAGGAGCGGAAGTTCGGCCTTGTGGCGGAGGCCGTGCGCTTCTTCCGGGAGCGTTACGAGGTCATCGACATCGACGGCGCGCGCGTCCTGTTCGACGGCGGGTGGTTGCTGATCCGGGCGAGCAACACGCAGCCGGTCGTCGTGGCGCGCGTCGAGGCGGACACGGAAGCGCGCATGCGGGAAATCGCGGACGTCGCTCGGACGTTCCTGTCCGGTCAAGGGGTCGACCTGCCGGCGGTTTGACGCGAGATTCCAAGCTCTCCGCCACACCCATGCGGGACCCGAAACGGGGGCATGACGAAGATCCGATGAACATTCACGAATACCAGGCGCGGCGGATTCTCGCCCGGCACGGCATCCCCGTGCCGGAGGCCGAGGTCGCCGCGACGGCGGAGGAAGCCGCGGGGGCGGCCGAACGCTTCGGCGGACCGGTGGTCGTCAAGGCCCAGGTCCACGCCGGAGGGCGCGGCAAGGCGGGAGGCGTGAAGCTCGCCGCGACGTCGGCCGAGGCGCGCAGCAGCGCCGAGGCCATCCTCGGGATGGAGATCAAGGGAATCGAGGTGCGGCGGGTCCTCGTCGCGCCGGCCGAGGACATCGCATCCGAGGCCTACGTCGGGATTGTGCTCGACCGCGCGCGCCAGGCGGACACGATCATGGTCTCGTCCGAGGGCGGCGTCGACATCGAGGAGGTGGCCGCGACGATGCCCGAGGCGATCCGAAGGGTCGCCGTGGACCCGCGCTACGGACTTCTCGCCCACCAGGCCGCCCTCCTCGGCCACCACCTCTACGACGACCCGCGTGCGGCGCGGCAGGCTTCGTCCATCATTGCGAAGCTGTACGAGGCGTACCGGGCGAGCGGCGCCACGCTGGCGGAGATCAACCCGATGATCGTGAACCCCGCCGGAGAGGTGAAGGCGATCGATGCGAAGATGAACATCGACGACAACGCTCTCTTCCGGCTGCCCGAAATCGCGGCGCTTCGGGACACGGGGGCGGAGAATCCGGCCGAGGTCCGGGCACGCGAGGCCGAGCTTTCCTACATCCAGCTCGATGGCAACGTCGGGTGCTGCGTGAACGGGGCCGGCCTCGCGATGGCCACCATGGACCTGGTCAAGTACTACGGCGGCGAGCCCGCGAACTTCCTCGACATCGGGGGTTCCTCGAATCCCGGCAAGGTCGTGGCGGCGCTCGCACTCATCACGGAGGATCCGAACGTGAACTCGATTCTGTTCAACATCTTCGGCGGGATCACGCGCTGCGACGATGTCGCGAACGGGATCGTCGAGGCGACGAGCCGCATGGAACTCGGGGTTCCGATCACGATCCGCCTCACGGGAACGAACGAGGAGGAGGGGGTCGCGATCCTCGCTTCGCGGGGCTTCGAGGCGATGGTGGACATGGACCGGGCGGTCGAGACCGCCGTCCGCCAGGGCGCGACGCGGGGGTTCGCCACGGACGGCGGCCGCTGATGGGGATCTTCATCGGCGACGATACGAGGCTCGTGGTCCAGGGGATCACGGGGCGCGACGGCTCGTTCCACACTCGGCAAATGATGGAGTACGGCACACGGGTCGTGGCCGGCGTGACCCCGGGGAAGGGCGGCCGGACGTTCGACGACACCGTGCCGGTGTTCGACACCGTGGAGGAGGCGGTGGCCGAGGCGAATGCGAACGCGAGCGTCATCTACGTGCCCGCTCGCTTCGCGGCGGATGCGGTATTCGAGGCGGCGGACGCGGGGATCGCTCTCATCGTCTGCATCACGGAGGGCGTGCCCGTGGGGGACATGCTGCGCGTGCTGCCGTACGTGCGGGAAAAGGGTGCGCGTCTCATCGGCCCGAACTGCCCGGGCCTCATCGTTCCCGGCCGCTGCAAGGTCGGGATTCTCCCCGGCCAGATCGTGTGCGAGGGACCGGTCGGAATCGTGAGCCGTTCCGGCACCCTTACCTACGAGGTCATCTTCCAGCTCACGCGGGCCGGGATCGGACAATCCGCCTGCGTCGGGATCGGGGGGGACCCGCTCATCGGCACGGACTTCGTCGATTGCCTGGCGGCGTTCGAGGCGGATTCGGAGACCGAGGCGGTCGCGGTGATCGGGGAAATCGGCGGCACGGACGAGCAGGTGGCGGCAGAATACGTGTCGCGAGAGATGAGCAAGCCCGTCGTGGGGTTTATCGCGGGCCAGACCGCGCCTCCCGGCCGGCGCATGGGGCACGCCGGCGCGATCATCTCGGGCTCCGAGGGGACGGCGGACGAGAAGATCCGCGCCTTCGAGAGCCACGGGGTCCGGGTCGCCCGGAGGCCCGCCGACCTGGTCGGGCTTATAGGCGGCCGCTAGGAGCCTGCGCCGTAGAAACCGATGGTGCGGCGCGTTTCGGGTGGTTATGGTGATGGCGTGCTGTGACGGGTTCAAGTTCGGCGCGGGGAGTTGGCGATGAGTGCGAGGTCTCTACCGTACGATCCGGAGAGGATGCGGACGAGGTTCCGCCCGTACGATCCGGACCAGCGGTTGCTGCTGCCGCAGGATCTTCGCGAGTGGGTGCCGGCGGGGCATCTGGCGCACCACGTGAGCGATCTGGTGGACGCGCTGGACCTGTCGGCGTTCTACGCGCGGTACGAGGGGGACGGACGCCGTCGGAGCCCGTACGATCCGCGGATGATGGTGAAGGTTCTGCTGTACGGTTACGCGACGGGGGTGTTCTCGTCTCGGAAGCTGGCGCGGAAGCTGGAGGAGGACGTGCCGCTCAGGATGCTGGCGGCGGGGAACTTTCCGGCGCACCGGACGCTGTGCGAGTTCCGGAAGAAGAACCTGAGGGCGTTCGGTGCGTTGTTCGCCGAGGCGGTGCTTCTGGCGCGGGAGCTGGGTCTGGCGGGGCTGGGCCGGGTGGCGGTGGACGGGACGAAGGTTCGGGCGAACGCGAGCAAGCGGAAGGCGATGAGCTACGGGCGGATGGGTCCGGAGGAGGCGCGCCTGGAGGCGGAGATCGCGGAGTTGCTGGCGCGTGCGGAGGCGGCCGACGCGGAGGAGGACGAGCGGCACGGGGAGGACGTTCGGGGCGACGAGCTGCCGGAGGAGCTGAAGCGGCGGGAGGACCGGCTGGCGGCGATCCGGGCGGCGCGGGCTCGTCTGGAGGCGGAGGCGCGGGAGCGCGACGACGCGCGGGGCCGGGAGCCGGAGTGGGACCGCAACCCGAAGGGGGGGTCGCCGTACAAGCTGGCCTACGGGGAGCCGGAGGCGGACTCGCAGACGAACTTCACGGATCCGGAGAGCCGGATCATGCGGACGAGCACGGAGGGCTACCAGCAGTGCTACAACGCGCAGGCGGTGGTCGACGGCGAGAGCCAGCTGGTGCTGGGGGCGGAGGTGACCGACAACGCGAGCGACCAGGGGCAGCTGGTGGAGCGGGTGGACGAGGTGTCCGGGCGGTTGGGGGAGACGCCGGGCGAGGTGCTGGCCGACGCGGGCTACTCGAACGAGGAGGATCTGGCGGCTCTGGATGCGCGGGGGATCGACGGCTACGTGGCGCTGGGCCGGGAGGGCAAGGGGGCCGGCAAGCCCGACCCGAAGAAGCTCCCGGCGACGGCGCGCATGGCGAAGAAGCTGGAGACTCCCCAAGGCCGGGCGGTGTATGCCAAGCGCAAGTGGATCGCCGAAGCGCCCATCGGGTGGGTCAAGGAGGCGATGGGGTTCAGGAGGTTCAGCCTCAGGGGCTTGGAGAACGTGCGCGGCGAGTGGGATCTGGTGTGTCTGGCGCTCAACGCGCGGCGCCTCCACGTCCTTCGGGCCGCGTGAGGGGCGAAATCTTCGCGCCGGAGGGCCTCCGGGGCCCGAAACGCGGCCGGATCCACCCGGAAACGGCGCCGGCGCGGCGGCTTCGCCCGCGCGACGGCGGCTCCCGCCGACAACCGGCGCCCCTCAGCCTCCGGGCGGCCGCGCTTCCCGGGATCCGCCGCCCTTCGCGACCGTTCTACCGCGCAAGCTCCTAGCGGGCCGTGACGGAAACGCTGCGATGCGGAACCGGCGGGAGGCGGCGATGAAAGTACGGGAGATCATGACCCGCGACGTGACCACGGCCGCTCCCGGGATGGCGCTGGAGGAGGCGGCGGAGATGCTCGCGCGGAGGCGGCTGCGCGCCATGCCGGTCATCGATGACGAGGGCCATGTCCTGGGGATGCTCACGGACCGCCTGCTGATCAGTCGTCTTTTGCCGGAGCTCGAGCGGGCGGATGCTGGCCGGCCGGCGGCGGGAGGCGCTCACGTCGGCGAGGTGCGCGACATCATGGAACGAGCCGTGATGTGCGTGAAGGAGGACGAACCGCTGGCCAACGTGGTCCGTCTGATGCTGGACAGGGAAATCGAACGTTTGCCGGTCGTCCGGGAGGGCCAGCTCGTCGGGTTTCTGACGCGCGGCGACATCATCCGAAGGCTCCTTGTTCAGGACGCGGCGGGCAGAGCGGAAGAAACAAGTGACACGAAAGGGGAGTGAAGCCGTGCAGAGGATGACGCTCGCGATCATCAAGCCCGATGCGTTCGGGTCCGGGAAGGCCGGCAGGGTACTCGCCGCGCTCGAGGACGCGGGCTTTCGCATACGGGGGACACGCGTCCTGCGCCTCGGGCGCGCCGGAGCCGAGGAGTTCTACGCGGTGCACCGGGAACGCCCCTTCTTCGGGGCGCTGGTGGAGTTCATGACATCGGGGCCCTGCATGGCGCTCGCGCTTGAACACGACCGGGCGGTGCCCTATCTGCGCGAGGTCATCGGCGCCACGGATCCGGCGGAAGCGGCGCCGGGCACCGTGCGCGCGCTGTACGCGGAGAGCAAGGAGCGTAACGCGATCCACGGTTCCGATTCCGACGAGAACGCGAGGGGGGAACTCGGCTTTTTCTTCGGACGGATCGACCTTATCGGCAGCGCGTGAGTCCGCGTCGCGCGTCGCGGTCACCGGACTCGGCGGAACCCGCCCGCATCGGACTCGCGGGCCTCGACGCCGGACCCCTCGAGCGGGCGTTTCGCGTCGAGACGCCGGGCGAATCGCTCGGCGCGCTGCCGCTGCCCTTCGAGTATGTCGATGTCGAGGTCGAAGTCCGGCGTGCGGATGGGGCCGCGGTTCGCGCCCGGGGCACGCTCGGCGCGCGGGCGACCGTCGAGTGTCGCCGCTGCCTCGAGCCGACCCGGGTCGGCGTGCGCGCGAAATGGGCCGCACTGTACCGTCCGCCAGGTCGCGTCACCCCCGGGGAAGAGGGGGTCTGGTCGCTCGACGCGGGGTCGGGCGAACTGGATCTGGCCGGGCCGATCCGTGAGGAGTTGTGGGTCAACGCGCCCGCCTTCGTGGAGTGCTCGCGCGACTGCGCGGGGCTCTGCCCGACGTGCGGCGTGCGGCTCGCGGAGCAGGCCTGTCGCTGCCCGGCGGCGGAACCCGACGCGCGCTGGGCCGCGCTGGAGGGATCGGGCGGAGGTTCGGCGCGCGTTTCGGAGGGTGACATTCCTTGACATTCCAGAGCGGAAAGCGCCAGTTGCCGTGTTCCGCTCGAACGCGGCACACTAGCCAATGGCTGCCAGGAGTGAGTTGACGATATGGCTGTTCCCAAGAGACGGACGTCGAAGCAGCGCAAGCGCAAGCGGCGTACGCATTACAAGGCGCGGGACGACGCGCGCCAGGCATGCCCCAAGTGCGGGGATCCGAAACGTCCGCATCGCGTCTGTCCGACCTGCGGCCACTACGCGGATCGCGAGGTCGTTCAGATCGACGACTTTTGAAGCCCCCGAGCGCGGCCGCCGCCGTCCGGCGGCCGGGCCGGGGGGTTGATCGGACATGATTCGGGTTGCACTCGACCTTGTGGGCGGAGACGCCGCGCCGGAGGCCGCTCTGGAGGCCGCCGCGGGAGCTCTCGACGCGTGGCCGGACGACCTTTCCCTCCTCCTTGTGGGGCCCGGCGATCTCTTGCGTGCGGAACGGGCCCGGTTCCCGCGCGACCGGGTGGCATGGCTCGCGGCGGAGGAGTTCATCGCGCCGGCCGATCCGCCCGCTCTGGCGGCGCGGCGGAAGGCGGACAGCACCGTGGTTCGCGGGCTGGAGGCCGTCCGCGATGGACAGGCGGATGCCTTCGTGTCGGCGGGACCGACGGGGGCGACGGTCGTCGCTTCGGTGCTCACGCTCGGCTTGCTCCCCGGAGTGGACCGGCCGCCGGTGGGCGCCCTTTTCCCGACCGGGACCGGGCGGGTCCTCGTCATGGACGTGGGGGCGAACGTGGACGTCCGCCCGCGGCAACTGCACCAGTTTGCCCACCTGGGATCGACCTATCTGCGCCGGACGCTCTCCATCGGGCGACCGCGCGTCGGGCTTCTCAACATCGGGGCGGAGGGAGAGAAGGGAGGAGGCGTCATGGCGACGGCCCACGGCCACCTCTCGGCCGACCGCGATCTCCATTTCATCGGGAACGTGGAGGGACACCAGATCGTGAGCGGAGTGTGCGACGTGCTCGTGTGCGGCGGCTTCGTCGGTAACGTGCTGCTCAAGTTCTACGAGTCGATCGCGGAATTCGTGCTCGAGATCTTCCGTGACGCCGGCGTCGGCGAGGGAGGCCAACTCGGTGAGGCGCTGCGTTTTCTCGACTATGCGGAGTACGGCGGCGCCCCCCTGTTCGGCGTGGACGGGGTCACGATCATCTGTCACGGCACTTCCCCCCCGCGCGCCATCATGAACGGAATTCGCACGGCGGCCGACTGTGCCGCCTCGGGCTTCACGTCCGTCACTCGCACCTCGCTTGCCCGGATGCGGCAGGAGAGCGGCGCGTGAGCGGGGTCGCCCTCCTCTTCCCGGGACAGGGCGCCCAGTACGTGGGCATGGGCCGGGATCTGGCGGAAGATGATGCGTCGGTGCGGGAACTCTACGAGCGGGCCGACGATACGCTCGGCATGCCGTTGAGCCGGATCTGCTGGGAGGGACCCGAGGAAGAACTTCGGGCCACGGAGAACGCGCAACCGGCGATCATGCTGCACTCCTTCGCCATCTGGCATCTCATCGCCGCGCGCGCCGGGAAGATCGGCATCGGGGCGGGGCATTCGCTCGGCGAGCTGTCCGCGTACCTCGTGTCCGGCGCCTTCGGCTTCGAGGACGGTCTCCGGATCGTGCGGGAACGCGGACGCCTCATGGGAGCCTCCGGTGCGGACCGGCCGGGCACGATGGCCGCCATACTCGGGTTGGACGCAGAGTCCGTCGCCGACGCGTGTGAGCGTGCGGCGGAGGCCGGGCGGGTTGCCGTGCCCGCGAATCTCAACGCTCCGGGCCAGGTCGTCATCAGCGGCGATGCCGAGGCCGTGGCCGCGGCGGTCCGGCTCGCTTCGGAGGCCGGCGCGCGCCGCGTCCTCCCGCTCAACGTGAGCGGCGCGTTCCATTCTCCCCTCATGGCGACGGCGGCCGGCGGGCTGGCGGCGGCGCTCGAGGGGACGAACTGGGGGGAGCCGTCGTTCCCCATCGTCTCCAACGCCACGGCGACACTCGTGACCGACTCGGAGGAGGCGCGGCGCACGCTCATCCTGCAACTCACGTCGCCGGTTCGGTGGATGGAGGGGATCGAGCGCATCCGCGAGAGCGGGACCGCGCGCTGGCTCGAAGTCGGACCCGGCAACGTGCTCTCGGGCCTCGCCCGTCGCATCGATCGAAGCTTGCGCGTGATTGCGGTCGGAGATTCGCCGTCCGTGGACGCCTACCTGGGATCCTCGGACTGAGGGGCGCCTGAATGAGCGAACTGACGGGAGAGATCGCCATCGTCACGGGAGCGACGCGCGGCATCGGGACCGCGATCGCAACGGAACTGGCCCTGGCGGGCGCACGGGTGGCTGTCGTCGGCACCGGGGCGGACCGCGCGCGGGCCGTCGCCGAGCGCCTGCCCGGAGACGGTCATGCGGGCTTCGGTTGCGACGTCTCCGACCCCGCGGCGTGCGGGGGACTGGTCTCGGACGTCTTCGAGAGGCTCGGCAGTGCGACGATCCTCGTGAACAACGCGGGCATCACGCGCGACAGCCTCCTGCTCCGCCTCAAGGACGAGGACTGGCAGTCCGTGCTCGACACGAATCTGTCGGGGGCTTTCTATCTGATGCGGGCCGTCGCCCGCGGCATGATGAAGCGGCGCGCCGGAAACATCGTGAACATCTCCAGCGTTGTGGGCTTGACGGGAAACCGCGGCCAGTCCAACTATGCGGCGGCCAAAGCCGCCCTGATCTCGCTCACCCGAAGCGTCGCTCAGGAGCTTGCGAGTCGCGGTGTGCGGGCCAACGCTGTCGCACCGGGGTTCATCTCGACCGACATGACCTCGGGACTGCCCGAAAGCGTTCAAAAAGCCATGTCGGAGAGGATTCCCCTCGGCCGGCCCGGGTCCCCGGAAGATGTCGCCACGGTGGTGCGATTTCTCGTGGGTCCCGGGGCTTCGTACGTTACCGGGCAGGTGATCGTCGTCGACGGCGGGATGGTCATGCAGTCGTAGCGGCGCCGCCGCATATTCGGTCAGCGGATCAGCGAAGAAGGGATCGGGAAACGGCGGGGCCGCGGGTCGGTCCCCTTCATACAAGGAGAACACGCAATCATGGACAACGCGGCACGCGTGCGGGAGATCATCGCGCAGGAACTCGGCGTGGAGCAGGAGAAGGTGGTGGACGACGCGAACTTCGTCGATGATCTGGGCGCCGACTCGCTCGATACCGTCGAACTCGTGATGGCTTTCGAGGAAGAGTTCGGGATCGAGATCCCGGATGAGGACGCGGAGAGGATGCAGACGGTCCAGGAGGCCATCGCGTATCTGAACGAGAAGGCCTAGCGCCTGGCTGCCTCTCATTTCATGAGAACATGAGAAGACGTGTAGCGATCACGGGGGTCGGCCTCGTCACTCCGGTCGGGCTCGACACCGACTCGACCTGGAACGCGCTCCTCCGCGGCGACAGCGGCGCGGGACCCATCACCCGGTTCGATGCATCCGACCAGTCGGTTCGCTTCGCCTGCGAGGTGAAGGACTTCGACCCGGCGAGATACATGGACCGGAAGGATGCCCGCCGGGCGGACCGTTTCCTCCACCTTGCGATGGCCGCGGCGGACCAGGCCGTGACCGAAGCGGGTTTCTCGGAGGGGTTCGGAGAGCTTCCGCCGGATCGGGTCGGTGTTCTCATCGGCGTCGGGATCGGCGGGCTTCCGCTCCTCGAGGCCCAGCACGAGAAGCTGCTTGCCGGCGGGCCTCGGCGCGTCTCCCCGTTCTTCATCCCCATGTTTATCCCGGACATGGCGTCGGGGATGGTGTCGATGCGATACGGAGCGCAGGGCCCCAACTATGCGACGGTATCGGCCTGCGCCTCCAGCGGCCATTCCGTCGGGCTGGCCTTCCGTTCGATCCGCAACGGCGAAGCCGATGTGATGATCACGGGGGGCAGCGAGTCCACGATCACGCCACTCGCGGTCGCCGGCTTCGCGAACATGCGGGCGATGTCGACGCGCAACGACGACCCGGAGAGGGCCTCGCGCCCCTTCGACGCGCACCGTGACGGGTTCGTGCTCGGGGAAGGCGCCGGGATGTTCATACTTGAGGAACTGGAACACGCGAAGGCGCGCGGTGCGGCGATCCTCGGGGAATTGGCGGGCTTCGGGCAGAGCGCCGACGCCTACCACATGACGGCGCCGGCGCCGGATGGTTCGGGGGCGCGGCTCGCCATGGAGCAGGCCCTCGACGACGCGGGACTCGATCCGGCCGACATCGGGTACATCAACGCACACGGCACGTCGACGCCCGCGAACGATGTCTCCGAGACGAAAGCGATCAAGGATGTTCTGGGCGACCATGCCTACTCGATCGTCGTGGGTTCGACGAAATCGATGACGGGACACACGCTGGGCGCGGCCGGGGCCATAGAAGGGGCGATCTCCGCGCTTGTCTGCCGGCACGGGATCATCCCGCCCACGATCAACTTCGAGCAGGCGGATCCCGAGTGCGATCTCGAATACGCCCATGGAGGGGTCCTGGAACGTGAAGTCGAGGTCGCCCTCTCGAATTCTTTCGGGTTCGGCGGCCACAACGTCTGTCTGGCCGTCCGGCGCTGGAACGGCGACTAGCGGTCTTCCGGGCGGGCAGCGCCCGCGGCGGATCGGCCGGGAGGAAGCGATGAGTTCGGTACTGGTGATGATGGGGTCGGAATCGGACATGCCCACCATGGAAAAGGGCGTGGCGATCCTGCGCGAGCACGGGGTCGACGTGCAGGTCGAGGTGAGTTCGGCCCACCGGCAGCCGAAGCGGACCGCGGAGCTGGCCGAGGGCGCGGAAGCCGCCGGCCATGCCGTCGTGATCTGCGGGGCGGGACTGTCGGCGGCGCTCCCCGGCGTCGTGGCGGCGCACACCGCGCTGCCGGTGATCGGGGTTCCCGTCTCCGCGGGTACGCTCGGAGGGCTCGATGCGCTCCTGTCGTGTGCGCAGATGCCGCCGGGCGTCCCCGTCGCCGCCGTGGGCATCGACAACGCGAAGAACGCGGCTCACCTCGCTCTCCGCATCCTGCGCGCGGTTCGGGGCTAGCCCGGGACGTTCGTCCAGTGCGAACCGGCGTCGGATACGATTCCCACCGTTTCGATGAGGCGCGGCCTCTCGTGCTGGGGGGAGTAGCGATCCCCGATGCCCCCGGACTGAAGGGACACTCCGACGGAGATGCGGTCGCGCACGCAATCACGGATGCGATCCTGGGCGCGGCGGGACTGGGGGACATCGGCGCGCTCTTCCCGGATACGGATCCCGCGCACGCGGGCGCCGACTCCGTCGAACTCCTCGCCTCGGCCGTGCGCCGACTGAGCGAGGAGGGATTCCGGGTGGTGAACGTCGACGCGACGGTCATCGCCGAACGGCCCCGTATCTCCCCGCACGCGCGGGCCATGCGGGAACGGCTCGGTGAAGCTCTGCGCACGGGGCCGGCCGGCGTGTCGATAAAGGGGAAATCGAACGAGGGGATGGGATGGATCGGACGAGGCGAGGGCCTTGCCGCCATCGCGGTCGCGACGGTGGCCGCGGCCGCGAGGGACGGTGCCTGAGGTCCCCGGCGTTCAACCCCTCCTCGATTTTCTCCTCGCCCTCCCGGCGGTCACGGCCTATGCGCTGATCACTGCCGGGTCCGCCCTTGAGAACGTCTTTCCGCCCGTCCCATCCGACACCTTTGTCGTACTCGGCGCCGTGCTTGCGGACAGGGGATCGTTGCAGCCCCTCCCCGTCCTGCTGTGCGCGTGGATCGCGAACTCCGGCGGCGCCATGGTCGTCTTCGGGCTCGCGCGCCGGCGGGGCCGCGGCGTGTTCGAGACCCGCTGGGGACGGCGCCTCCTGCGCCCGCACCAGTTCCGGCGTCTGACCCGCTTCTACGAGCGGCACGGGTTGTGGGCCATCTTCTTCGCGCGCTGTCTGCCGGTACTGCGCGTGATCGTGCCTACGTTCGCGGGATTCACGGGTTTGGGCGCGATGCGGGCGATGGCCCCGGTCGTGGCCGCATCGCTGCTCTGGAACGGGCTCATGCTTGCGGGGGGGATGTTCGCCTCGCGAAACGTGGACCGCGTCATGGAGCTTCTCGGCCAGGTCAACGCGTGGCTTCTCCTCGTGGCCGCCATCCTGATCGGCGTCATCATCGGCTGGTGGGTCCGAAGCCGGCGCGACGAAGCCCCACGGGCGTCCTCGGAATCCGGTGACGACTCGGAGGGCGACGGCGGACTGCGGCCGTCGCCGTGACGGGTGAAGGCCCCGGCATCGAGCGTGCCTTCCACCTCGAGTCTTTCCGGGACCATCTCGGCTTCGAGCGGGGGCTCTCTCCGCGCACCATCGACGCGTACCTCCGCGAAGCCCGGCGCTTCGCGGCGTTCGCGGTCTCGGAGGAGGCCGCCGGGCCGGGCGGGGTCACGTATCAACTGCTTCGCGACCATGTCGCGCGGCTGGCCGGCGAGGGGCGGGCGGCTTCGACTGTCGCGCGGAGCGTCTACGCGCTGCGCGGCTACTTCCGCTTCCTTATCGTCGAGGGCGCGATCGAGTCCGACCCGAGCGAACGCCTCGAAGCGCCGCGCGCGGGCCGCTCTCTCCCGGATGTGCTTTCCGTCTCCGAGATCGAGGCGCTGATCGGGGCGGTGGATCCGGCAAGCCGCACGGCGGCGCGGGACGAGGCGATGCTCGAAATGCTCTACGGGTGCGGGCTTCGCGTGTCGGAACTCCTCGCGCTGAAGGGGCGCGACCTCGACCTCGATGAAGCCCTCGTGCGCGTGCGGGGGAAGGGGGGAAAGGAGAGGTTCGTGCCGGTCGGGGCGGCTGCGCGCTCGGCGGTGCGCCGATACCTTCGAACCACGAGACCGGCGCTCGACCGGGGGCGATCCGCCGGACATATCTTTCTCAATGCCCGGGGGCTTTCGTTGAGCCGCATGGGCGTCTGGAAGATTCTTCGCCGCCACGTCGAGCGCGCCGGCATCCTGAAGCGCGTGACGCCCCATACGCTGCGCCACAGCTTCGCGACGCACCTGCTCCAGGGAGGCGCCGACCTCGCGTCGGTTCAGGAGATGCTCGGACATGCAGACATCTCGACGACCGAGATCTACACGCACGTGGACCGGTCGCACCTGCGCCAGGTGCACCGCAGCCATCATCCGCGTGGGTGAGCGACGTCGATGAGGTTGACCCGCCTCCTCCACCTGTCGCGCAACCGGCGTCCGGTCCGGCGTTTCCGTGATCGGCTCGTCGAGCCCGAGGTTGTCGACGCGGTGCTGGAGGCGGCGCGCTACGCATCGTCCGCACGGGAGGCGCAACCCTGGCGCCTCGTCGTCGTGCAGGCGGCGCTGGCGCGCCACAGGATCGCGGCGGCCGCCTTCAACCATCCCCATGTGAAGACGGCGCCCGTCGTCGTCGCCTGCTGCGCGCGCATCCACTCGCACGTGAGCGGCACGGGCCGTCCGAGCTTCGCCATGGACCTCGCGTCCGCGACCCAGACGATGATGCTGACGGCGGCGGACCTCGGCGTGCAGTCGAGCTGGGTGTACGGCTTCCGGGAGGGCGACGTGCGCTCGATCCTGGGCGTTCCGGAGCACATCCCGGTCGTGGCCCTCTTCTGCCTCGGCTATCACGATGGGCTGGCGGAACTGCCGGAGCGGCTGCCGCGCGAGGAGGTCATCGCCTGGGACCGCTGGCGGACGGCGGCGAGGGTCGCCGAGTGAGGCGCCCCGGGCTTGTCATGGCGGCGGCCGCGGGGCTGGCCGCCGGGGCGCCGGCCGCGCTGCACGGGCAGGATGTGCGACTGGCGGGGGAGCCTCGCTCGGACGCGCAGGCGGCGCTCGCGGCCGTTCTCGAAGTTGGCGGTTTCACGGTGTGGGCGACGGACACGGTGCTGGCCCGGGGAGACACGGTGCGGGGACCCGTCCTCCTGCTCGAGGGCACCGCGCGCATCGCCGGGCGGATCGAGGGCGACCTCTACGTCGTGGACGGCGACCTTTTCCTCCGCTCCGGCGCCTCCATCACCGGCAACGTGCTGGTGCTGGCGGGCGGGTTCTACGACTCGGACCTGGCGGAAGTCGGGGGCACCCTCACCTATCGTCCGAACGAACCGCTGCGCGTCCGGCCCACGCGGGGCGGTTTCGAGATCATCTCCGAAGTCGAACCGGAGCCCGCCTTCGAACTCGACGGCACGTACGGCTTCCACCTCCCGAGCTACGACCGCGTGAACGGCCTTTCGCTTCCGGTCGGCGCGCTGGCCCGCCTTTCGGGCATCCCGGGGCGGCCCGAACTCGCGGGCGGCGTCACCTGGATTCCGGCCGGCGGGGAAGTGGACTACCGCCTCCACAACTCCTGGCGCCTCGCCGAACGCGTCCGGCTGGGTCTGTTCGCGACCCGTGCCGCGGTCAGCAACGAGGAATGGATCCGCCCGGCGTGGTACAACAGCCTGGCCCATTTCGTAGCCGGCGACGATGTCCGCGGCCACTACGATTCCGAACAGTTCGGGGTCGAACTGGAGCTGATGTCGGCGGAGCCGCCGGTGTGGGAGGAAGCTCCGCGCTGGCGGCTCGTGATCTCGGGCGGCCGCGAGGAGGCGGAGAGCCTTCGCTTCCGCGACGTGACCGTCCTCTTCGGCGGGGAAGAGCCGTCCTCCCTTCCGTCGCTGCCGGCGTACGATCCCCAGCTCCGGGTCAACGAAGGAAGCCTCTGGTTCACGCGCCTCGGCTTCGAGTGGACGTCGCAGACCCGGGAGGGGCGAACCGCGATCGGCCTCGGTGTCGAGGCCGGATTCGAGGATGATATTCGGCGATTGGAGGTTGGGTTCCCGCCCTCGGGGGCTCCGAACCGTCCCGTCAGTTCGTACGACTTTCTCCTCGCGGAGGGGCGTGTTGCCGCTCGTCGCGTGACGGCATCGGGGCATGCCGTTGAGGCGTTCGCGATCGGGCGCCTCGACGTGAGCGGCCGTCTGCCCATGCAGCGCTACTCGATGATCGGGGGCATCGGGACGCTGCCGACGATGCCCCTGCGCGGCCTGCGCGGCCCCCGCTTGCTATATGCCGAGACTGCCTACGCGATCCCGCTTCTCGGCGATGCGGCGTTCGGAGGACTGGACGCGTTCGCGCGAGGGAGCGCCGGGGGGATCGGGTCGGAAGGGGACGGTTTCGATCTGTACGGGTCGGTGCAGGGCGGCCTGGCGCTGCGGATGTGGGATTTCCGGTTCGAGTTCGGGGCCGCCGCCGGCTCCACCGCCGAGCCCGGCGATCCCGGCCTCATCGCCTTCGTCGACATCCGAACGCGCAAGGCGCACACGCCCACGCGCATGACGCCACGCAGGTAAGGCCTACCCGGATGTCCGATGGCCGACTCGACGCGCGATTTCGCCGGCCAGTTCCCTGAAGTCCTTGAAGGCCGCTGCCGCCGCCACCGCGTGGCTGCCAATGGCGCCGTCGGCCGGCGAGAGCTTGAAGATCGGCTTCCGTGCGTCCTGCCCCAGCGGGACGAGACTACGATAGTGCTTGATGGTCGCGATACAGTTTTCATCCGACTCGGCATTCGGAGCGACATCGGCCGGCGACTCTTCCAATACGCTACGAGCGTATTCGGCGGGCATCCGCTTGGCCCAGCGATCGTAGGCCCGCACGGGGCGACGGAGCCGCACTCCATGTTGCTGAATCAGGTAGCCCAACGGCTCCATTCTACCCTTCGGCAACGGAAATCCCGGCTTGTCCCAATTCCTCACGCGCTGGTTCCACTCGTCTCTCCAGCGTCGCAGCGTCGGCCCAAGGTTGCGGAGTCCCTGGCGCGAGAACAAATCGGCCCCCAGAGGGACGACCACGAAGTCCGTGGCGATGAGGGCGGATCGGTTGATCGCCCCCAGGCTTGGCCCCACATCGACGAGGACGATATCCGCCCCGCAGCGCTCGGCCCCCCGCTGCAGCACCTGCCAGAAGGCTGTTACAACTCTGAACGGACGGTACATGTTCCGGCTTCCGAGGCAATTCGGCCATTCCGCGGAGAGAAGGTCCTCGAAGCCGGAGAGCGCGAGGTCCCCTGGTATGAGGCTCAGGGTGTCGGAAAGGTGCTGCAGGTTGGGCCGCCGGATGTCGCCGACTTGTGCGAGCGGAGCGATGCACTGGGCCATCGTGTCGGTCTTCTCACCCGAGTCGTCGCGCCACAGTCGCTCCACGATCTCCTCCGACAGGAAGGCCGCCGTGAGGTTGGCCTGCGGATCCAGGTCGACGGCGAGAACGCGGCGATCGAGTTCCGAGAACATCCACGCGAGGTGATAGACCAGCGACGTCTTCCCAACCCCCCCCTTGTTGTTGAAGAAGGTGAGCACAGGCACCGTCATGGCCGAACTCTCACCGTACAATTCACCCAGTGTGCGTCGACGTCGAATACCGGCTCGGATTGCCCGTTCTCGATCAGTTTCCGGCGCGCAAGTGGAATGCCGACGCCGTATCGCTGGACCAGTCCCAGAGCGCGCATCGCCTCCGCCAGATTGGGATTACGATATGAAACGATACCAGGTCGACCGAAGTTGTCGGTGGTCACACCGCCGTACGGCCCTCCTGGATTGGTTATCTCGATGCGATCGTCGAACCAGTACACATGGACAGGTGCGTTGACGCCTTCGTAAGTCCGATGCATCACGGCGTTCCGCACCAGTTGTTGCAATGCCGTCAAGGGGTACGTCCGGCGACGTCGATCTGTATGCCCGGACGCGATGTCGACCGCCGTGCGATTGTTGGCCATCAACTTCTCGTCCAGGCGGCGCATCATGTGAACGATCGGCCCATCGCACCGAGCTTCGTCCACAATATCGTCGGCCAATGTCGTTCCCGCGATGCGCAGAAACTGGATGTAGGCGTCCGGAAGGAAGTCCTGGGGGCGCGTGCCGATCACGAGCATGCCGGTGACCGTGGGCAGGGGATCGTCCGCGGTGGCGACCATCTTCGTCGCCGCCAGGCGCTCCGGAAGGCTGCGCTCGTTACTCTCAAGTACCTCGCGACTCACGGCCTGCGGGAGGTATTCCTCCTCAAACCGCCGCAGGTCGAGATCGCCATCGGCAGTGGCCGTTGCGAGAGGCTGTGCATCGAACGGCGCATCGCCGTATCGCCGTTTCTCATTGAGAATGCGCTCGTCCTGAGCGGTGGCGATGTCCCGGCGTGGCCCCACGCGGATCCAGATCCGTGGAGTTGCCCCGCTTTGACGGACACCTATCCATTGGGGTCAAGCAAGGAGGTGTTCCATGGCGGGCCGGAAGGGGCGGTATCCATCCGAGTACAGGGAGCGGCTGGTGGAACTGGTGAGGGGCGGGCGTAGTGCCGCGTCACTCGCCCGGAAGTTCGAGCCGTCGGAGCAGACGATCCGGAACTGGGTCCGGCAGGCGGATGTGGACGAGGGGTTCCGTAGCGACGGGCTGACAACGGAGGCGCGCAGCGAGTTGCGGCGCCTGGAGCGGGAGAACAAGCGGCTCAGGATGGAGCGCGACATCCTAAAAAAAGCCGCGGCCTGGTTCGCGAGGGAGAGCGGATCGATCCCCGGCGGGGGTATGCGTTCATGAGGGCGCACCGGGCCGAGTTCCCGCTTCGGGCCATGTGCCGGGTGCTGGGTCTCTCCCCCAGCGGCTACTACGACTGGTTGAGGCGTCCTCCCTCGGACCGCGCGCGTCGGGACGCGGAACTGGAGGCCCGGATCGCGAAGATATGGACCGGCAGCGGCGAGACGTACGGCCGTCCGCGGATCCACGCGGCGCTCAGGGCCGAGGGCGAGCGGGTGGGGCAGAAGCGCGTGGGGCGGCTGATGAGGGGGCTGGAGATCGAGGGCGCGACCAGGCGGCGCTTCAAGACGGCGACGACGAAGAGGGATACCGAGGCCCGCCCCGCGCCGGACCTGGTGGACCGTGACTTCTCGGCCTCGGGGCCCGACGAGCTGTGGGTGGCCGACATCACCTACGTCCCCACGTGGGCTGGCTGGCTGTATCTGGCCGTCGTGCTCGACGTCTGGAGCCGCCGCGTCGTCGGCTGGGCCATGGCGACGCACATGCGGACCGAGCTCGTCGAGACCGCGCTGGCGATGGCTCTCGCAAGGCGTCGTCCCGAGGGTCGTGTCGTGCATCATTCCGACAGGGGCTCGCAGTACACCTCGCTCGCCTTCGGGGAGCGCTGCCGCGAGTCGGGCATCGCCCAGTCCATGGGCTCGGCGGGCGATGCGTACGACAACGCCATGTGCGAGAGCTTCTTCGCCACCCTCGAGTGCGAGCTGATCTGGAAGCGCTCGTTCCGCACGGCGGATGAGGCGCGACGGGAGGTCTTCGGCTTCATCGAGGGCTTCTACAACACCCGGCGGCTGCACTCGGCACTCGGCTACGAGTCGCCGGCCGACTACGAGAGCAACCATGCGGCCTGAGGCGCACCCGCGGCGCGCACCGACATCCTCTCCCGAGCGCCTGAGGGAGGCTGAAAGGAGAAGAACCGGAGGCGATCAACCACAGAAACTAACCGTCCGTGAAAGCGGGACAGCTCCACCGCCCTTTGAAGCGAACGGGAGGGGAATCGGATGGCTGGACGGTGATCACTGCGATATCGGCACCGTGTAAATTGCATCGCTGGACAGAAAGTGACGGTGGTGGAACCGTGTTCCCGTCGGTCTTGATGTCGGACAGCTGCCGAAGCAGTTCATCCGTGATCTCCAGTCCCGTTGGGGTTCCTTTGTCGGTTGCCCCTACGAAGACGACCCTCGGTTGACCGTGGCCGGGGAGATCGTTCGCCATCGCGCATACGGCCTGCCTGATCGTCTTCCGTGCGTCTCCCGCGAGCGATTCCTTTCTTTCGACGAGGTCGGACTCGATGTCTGCCAGCATGATTTCGAGTTCATCGTCGGAATAGGCCAAGTTCATCGCTCGGGATCGAAAGGTTGTCATCGCGGGGCGGCCCCGGCCGCCATACCGATGCATCATATGCCAACGAGCTGGCCAGACGCGAGTTTCGGGGACGCGCCGGGCACCGTTTTGACAACCCCGGAGCGCGGGCCTAGCTTCTTGCGATGCCGCTTCGGACCGACTCCCGGCCTCCCCAGCGATGGGCGTGATCTGCGTCCTTCCCGCCCGTATCTCCAGCACCCGTATCTCCAGGAAGCCCCTCCAGCCGCTGGCCGGCCGCACGCTCCTTGAGTGGTGCTGGCGCGCCGCCTCGGCGATCCGCTCGTTCGACAGGGTCGTGGTCGCGACGGACAGCGACGAGATCGAGGCCTGCGCGCGGGGGTTCGATGCGGAGGTCGTCCGTACGCGGCCGGACCACCTTTCCGGCACGGACCGCGTGGATGAAGCCGCCGACCTGCTCGGCGCGGAGGCGGATGACGTCGTCGTGAACTTCCAGGCGGACGAGCCGTTCGTGGATGGCCGGGCGGTCGAGGGCGCCGTCCGGAGAGCGCGGGAAGTCGCGACGATCGCGGCGCCGATCCGTGCGGATGACGAGTGGCGGTCCCCGGCCGTCGTGAAGGTCGCCCGGGCCGCCGATGGCAGGGCGCTCTACTTCAGCCGCAGCCCCATCCCGTTCTCGCGGGACGAGTCGCCGGAGTTCGGGACCCGCGTGCGGCTGCGCCACATCGGCGTGTACGCGTGTCGGCGTTCCGCTCTCAAGCGGTGGGCGGCGCTGCCCGAATCCACGCTCGAACGGGCGGAGCGGCTGGAGCAGTTGAGGGCGCTCGAGGCGGGCATGCGGATCCACGTCGAACTCGGTCCGTGGACCGAGCCGGGAGTCGACCTTCCCGCCGATATCGCGCGGGCGGAGAGAGTATTGTCCAGCAAGGAGGTGTGGGGATGACGGACGACAGGTCGCCGACGAAGTACATCTTCATCACGGGAGGCGTCGTCTCCGCGCTCGGGAAGGGGATCACCGCGGCCTCGATCGGCCGCCTGCTCGTCGAGCGCGGCCTGCGCGTGACGATCCAGAAGTTCGACCCCTACCTCAACGTCGATCCCGGGACCATGTCGCCGTTCCAGCACGGCGAGGTCTACGTGACCGACGACGGGGCGGAGACCGACCTCGATCTCGGACACTACGAGCGGTTCATCGACGAGTCGCTCTCGCAGGCGAACAACGTCACGACGGGCCGCGTCTACCAGGACATCATTACGAAGGAGCGGCGCGGCGATTTTCTCGGCGCCACGGTCCAGGTCATCCCGCACGTGACGGACGAGATCAAGATGGCGGTGAGACGTCCGGCGCAGGGCCACGACGTCGTGATCACCGAGATCGGGGGGACCGTCGGCGACATCGAGTCGCTTCCCTTTCTGGAGGCGATCCGCCAGTTCCGGCAGGATGTGGGACGCGAGAACTCTCTCTTCGTCCACCTTACGCTCGTCCCCTGGATCAACGCATCGGGCGAACTGAAGACGAAGCCGACGCAGCACTCGGTGCGGGAACTCCTGAGCATCGGGATCCAGCCGGATCTGCTCGTGTGCCGGACGGAACACGATCTCGACGACGGGATCAAGAAGAAGATCGCCCGGTTCTGCAACGTCGCGGTGAACCGGGTCATCGAGTCGCGCGACGTGGCGACGATCTACGAACTTCCGCTCACGTATCGCGCCCAGGAAGTGGACGATCGCGTCTGCGAGCAGCTCGGGTTCGACACGCCTCCGCCGAACCTCGACCGTTGGCGGGCCATTGTCGACCGGATCAAGCATCCGTCGAACGGCCAGGTCCGGATCTGCGTGGTGGGGAAGTACACGGAACTCGTGGATTCCTACAAGTCGATCGCGGAGGCGTTCATCCACGGCGGCGCCGCCAACGATGTCGAAGTGGATGTCGAGTGGCGGTCCGCGGAGGATGTGGAGGCGCGCGGAACCGATTTCCTCGAACGCTTCCACGGCGTGCTCATCCCGGGCGGCTTCGGGGAGCGCGGCATCGACGGGATGCTCGACACGATACAGTTCGTCCGCGAGCGCGAGACCCCCTATTTCGGCATCTGCCTGGGGTTGCAGTGCGCCATCGTCGAGTTCGCGCGCAACGTGTGCGGCCTTCCGGCCGCCCATTCATCCGAATTCGACCTGCGGACGAGCGATCCGGTGATCTCGCTTCTGGACTCGCAGCACCAGGTGACGGACATGGGCGGCACGATGCGGCTCGGAGCCTACCCGTGTCTGCTTCAGCCGGGGTCCCGGGCGCGGGAGGTCTACGGCGCCGACGAGATCTCCGAGCGGCACCGCCACCGGTACGAAGTCAACCCAGCCTATCGGGACACGCTGGAAGAGCGGGGGCTGGTCTTCTGCGGCATGTCGCCGGACGGGGGACTCGTCGAAATGCTCGAACTTCCCGGGCACCCCTACTTTCTCGCCACGCAGTTTCACCCGGAACTCAAGTCGCGGCCGACCAAGGCTCACCCGCTCTTCGCCGCTTTCGTCGAGGCGGCGGTGACGCGGCGGGATGCGCTCCGGAGCGCACCCGACGACTCGGCGGGGCGGAACGAGACGGCTGACGAGTGGGCGGACTCGGCATCGGCCCGGACGAACGGGGTCACGGTCGGGAGATGAATCCCGGCCGTCCTTCGTTTTTTTCGGGTCGCCGGCGGACGGAATCCGGAGCCCGGAAGAAGGCGTGGACATCGCTATTTCTCATCGCGGGGCCGTGCGTGCTCGAGGACGATGCCTTGAACTTCGAGATCGCGGATCACCTGGCGGAGCTCGGAGAACGGCTCGACCTCCCGGTGACGTTCAAAGCCTCGTTCGACAAGGCGAACCGGAGTTCCGCGTCGTCTCCACGGGGACCGGGCCTCGAAGAAGGCTTGGCGGCGCTCGCCCGGGTGCGCGACCGCTCCGGACTCCCGTTGCTCACCGACATTCATCTTCCCACACAGGCGGCGGTCGCTGCGACGGTCGTGGACGCGCTCCAGATCCCCGCCTTCCTCTGCCGGCAGACGGATCTGCTGCGGGCGGCGGCCGCCACGGGACGGCCGGTGTGCGTCAAGAAGGGGCAGTGGATGGCGCCGGAAGATGTCGGCGGCGTGATCGGGAAGCTCCGCGAGGCGGGGGCGCGGGAGATGGCGGTGACGGAACGCGGGTTCGCCTTCGGCTACGGGCGGTGGATCGTAGACATGAGGAGCTTCGCTCTGATGCGCGCGGCGACGGGCTGTCCGACGATGTTCGACGCATCTCACGCCGTGCAGCTGCCGGGCGGAGAAGGATCGAGGAGCGGCGGGGAGCCGGAGCATATCGGGCGGTTGGCGGCGGCGGCGGTCGCCGCCGGAGCGGATGGTCTCTTCATCGAGGTGCACCCGGACCCGGCCGCGGCCCCCTCCGACGGATCCAACATGCTGCCGCTCGCCGAACTCGAGCGTGTCGTGAAGGGGGCGATGCGCGTGCGCGAAGCCGTGGCGGCCTGAGAGCCCGCTCCCAATGAATCCGAGACCGCCGATGGATCGCCGATTAGCGGAGTCCGTTCGCTTCGTGTCCCTCGATGTGGACGGCGTGCTCACGGACGGTTCGATCTGGGTCGGCGCGGACTCGGCCCTCGGCGCACCGCGGGATCTGCGTCGCTTTCACGCCCTCGATGGCCTGGCGATCCGGATGATGCAGCGGGCGGGCCTCGTGATCGCGTTCCTCAGTGGCAAGCGCTCGGCCGCCGTTCGCCTGCGGGCGCGCGAGCTGGACATTGCGGAGGTTTCGCTCGGTTCCCGAGAGGGAAAGCTTTCGGCCCTTCGGGGTATGCTGGCGCGATGCGGTTGCACCTGGGACCAGGCTGCGCACCTTGGCGACGACCTCACGGACCTGGCCGTCATGGAACGGGTGGGGTTGCCGGCCGCCGTCGTCGGCGCCGTGCCCGAAGTCCGGGCCGGCGCGACGTGGGTGGGGACGGTGCCCGGCGGGGAAGGGGCCGTGCGCGAATTTGCGGAAGCCCTGCTCGTCGCCCGAGGGGAGTGGGATGGGCTGGTTACGGAGTTCCGGGAAGGAGGACGGTTTGCGGGTTGAGGGGGTTGAAAGGCGGGAGCGTGCGGGCAGCGCGCGCGCGCGAAAGAGTGGGACCGACACGCTGGGGGGACCGGCGCGCCTCAGCCTGTTCGCCTGGGTTTCGCTGCTGCCCTTATTCGCCGCGTGCGGGTCCGGCGATGCGCCTCCGACCGCGAGCGAGCCCCTGCCCGAAGGGGTGGATACCGCCGTTCGAGGGATGCGGACGTTCGTTACGCGCGACGGAATCCGGCGCGCGGTCGTGGACGCCAATACGGCGGAGTGGCACGCGGAGAACGAGATTCACCTGCGGGAGATGACGCTGACCTTCTTCGATCCGCGCGGAATGGAATCGACGGAGGTGACCGCGGAGTTCGGGATCTTCCATCAACTCACCGGCGACCTCGAGGCCGAGGGGCAGGTGGTCGTGGAGGACCGTCTGGACGACCAGCGTCTCGAGACGGAGCGTCTCCGATATCAGAATCTCGATGGTCGTCTGTACGGCGATACCGCGTTTCGTCTCCTGCGGGGGGTGGAGGGTCTGACCCTCGACGGGACGGCGTTCGAGTCGGATCCGTCGCTCGACTCGGTCGTCGTCCTGAATCAGGCAGGAGAGATGCTACCCCAGGTCGTCTACTCGGAGGCGATTCCCCTGCCGGCGGATCCGGTCGGGGATACCGCGGGAGTCGCCGAGGAGCCCGTTGCCGAGGCGCGGGGCGCGGACGAACCGGCGCCGGTGGACTCGACGGCGGCGGAGATCGATCCGGCGGCGCTCCCGGCGCAGGATTCCGCGGCGGCGGCGGCGGACAGTACGGGGATATTGCCCGACAGCGTGACGGCGCGCGCGGACAGTGCGACCGTGCTGCCCGACACGACGGAAGCCCCGGCGGACAGCCTGGCGGCGCCCCCCGACACGACGGGAGCCCTGCCGGACAGCCTGGCGGCGCCCCCCGATACCACCGCGGCGACGCGCCCGTGAGTCGCGGACGCATCAGGTTGTTGAGCTGTCTGGCGCTGGCGACATGGCTCGCCGGCCCGCTCGTCGCGCAGGAGCCCGAGGCGGGCGTCGGGTCGGCGCTCAACCGGTGCAATCTCCGATGGAGCCCGCTTGAAGCCGACACGAGGAGCGTCACGAACCGGGATGTAGCGGGGGCGCACGTCACCCATCTCAGCGGCCGATACCTGTGGACCTGCGGAACCGCCACGATGGAGGCGGACAGCGCGATAAAGCGCGACGGTCCCCGGCAGGTCGAGCTGCTGGGCGCGGTCGTCTACGCAGATTCGATACGGACGCTGAAGTCGGAGCGGCTCCTGTACTTTCAACTCTCCGATTTCATCATCGCCGAGGAAACCGTCGAACTCGTCCGTCTGACGGATCGCTCCACCCTCATCGGCCCCCGCGTGGAGTTTCTGCGAGCCGTCGCCGGCATCGACGCCGTCACGACCGCGCCCGGGCGGCCGACCGTTACGTTCTATCCGACAAACACCGAGTCGCCCGAGCCGTTCACGGTCGAGTCGGAGCTGGCCATCTTCGCCGGGGAGGACGAGGCCCGCTTCTACGGGGACGCGGTGATCGTCCGGAGCGATCTCAACGCCCAGGCCGACAGCGCCATGCTCACTCGCGCCGATGGTCTCGGCGTCCTGTGGGGCGAGCCGTGGATCGAGGCCGAAGGAATCCGGCTGGAGGGCGATTCGATACGGTTCGTTTCCCAAAACGAGGAACTCGAGGAAATTCACGCTGTCGGAGACGGGTATGCGGCGGGGGAGAGATTCGAGGTGGCGGCGGAGTTGATCGACATCGATCTGGAGAATCGCGAGGTGGAGCAGGTGCAGGCTCACGGAGAGGGTGTGAGCCGGGCGCTCTCCGGCAGCCACGAGCTGCGGGGCGACTCGATTCATTTCGTGATGTACGGGAGCCGGATCGACACGGCATATGCGGTCGGCGGTGCGGTCGCGGTCCAGCGTGACTCGTCCTGGATCGTGCCGCCCGCGCAGGAGTCGGCGATGGCCGATTCGACGGCCACCGACTCGACCGTCGCCGATTCCACCGTCGCCGATTCGACCGCCAGCGCCAGCGACTCGACCGCCACGGACTCGACGGCTGCCGCGCAGCAGGCGCCCGACGCTCCCGCCCCGACGGACTCCGCCGGAGTCAGCGCGGACACCACGGCGGGCACAGCGGCGGACGCAACGGCAGACACCGCGGAAGCGGAGGCGGAGGACGATGGGCCCTCGGAGATCGAGCTGGCGACCGATGGCTCCGCGAACTGGGCGCGCGGCGATACGCTCATCGCGGTCTTCGAGCGCTCCGCCGCACCGGTCGCGGACTCGGCTCCGGCGTCCGACCCCTTCATGCGGCAACTCGTGCTCGGCGGAAACGCCAGCGCCCTCTACCGGATGGTACGGGATTCGACGACGAGCGCACGACCTTCGCTGAACTATCTCGTGGCGCGGCGCATTCAGGTGGATTTCGAGGCGGGAGAACCCACGGCGGTCGAGGGCGAACACGCCATCGGCGCCTTTCTGGAGCCGCGGGAGGCGTTCGGGATTCCGTCGCCGGCGGATAGCGCGGCGGCGGCCGACAGCGCGACAGTGGCGGATAGCGCGGCGGCCGTGGCCGATAGCGCGGAGGCTGCGGCCGCGGGCGACTCGCTGGGTGCGCTTCCGGACACGTCGGACGTCCGGCCCGACAGCACAACGACGCCACCCGACACGGTCGGCGCGCCTCCGGACACCGCGCGCCGGCGCGGACACCACCGGAGCGGGGATGTGCGGCTTGCCCTGCGTGCTCGCCAACCGGGGCGGGAGCGGCGCGTGGTGTCCGGCGCGTCTCCCGTCCTCAGACCCGGGAGATCGTGTTGAGCAGTGTACTTCGGGCCGACGGCCTCGTCCGCTCCTTCAAGCGGCGCTGCGTCGTGAACCAGGTGGAGATCGAGGTGCGGCAGGGGGAGGTCGTCGGGCTGCTCGGCCCCAACGGCGCGGGGAAGACGACGACCTTCTACATGATCGTCGGCCTGCTCAAGGCGGATGAGGGTCGCGTCTACCTCGATGACGACGAACTCACGAGTTGGCCCATGTACCGGCGGGCGCGCGCCGGCATCGGGTATCTCCCCCAGGAGGCGTCGGTCTTCCAGAAGCTCACGGTCGAACAGAACGTGATGGCGATCCTCGAGACCATCAAGATGACGCGGCAGGAGCGGCGCGACCGCCTCGAGGAGTTGCTCGACGAATTGTCCATCAAGCACCTTCGGGCGAACAAGGCCTATTCGCTCTCCGGGGGAGAGCGGCGGCGGCTCGAGATCACGCGGGCGCTGGCGACCCGCCCCAAGTTCCTGCTGCTCGATGAACCCTTCACCGGGGTCGACCCGATTGCGATCGATGACATTCAGCGCATCGTGCGGGGCCTGAGGGACAAGGGTCTGGGGGTTCTCATCACCGACCACAACGTGCGCGAGACGCTGTCGATCACGGACCGCGCGTACCTCCTGTTCGAAGGCAGGATCCTGGTGCAGGGCGAGGCGGACCACCTCGTGAACGACCCGGAAGCCCGGCAACTGTACCTCGGGGAGGACTTCAGGCTCTGAACATGGCATCGGGACGGCCGAATCTCTCCGCGGGTCCCCACCTGCGGCAGGAACAGAAGGCGCAGCCTCGCCTCTACCAGGCGATGGACCTTCTGCACATGCCGCTGCTCGATCTTCAGGGCCACCTGAGACAGGCACTCGTCGACAACCCGTTCCTCGACCTCGTGGAACCCGGAGATGAGCCGGACGGCCCCGATGGCCCGCGTGACTCCCCGGCCGATGAGGCGGCCGACGACCCCGCGGAGGAAGTGGACTGGGAGGATGTTCTCCTCGACGACTTCGATGCGGGCGGGCGGCCCGAGGAATACGGCGACCGGGAGTACTACACGCCCGTGCCGGCCGCCACGCAGAGTCTCTGGGATCATCTCCACGAGCAGTTGAACCTGCTCCGCCTCGGCGAGCGTCAGCTGCTGGTCGGCGAAGAGATCATCGGGAACGTGGACCGCGACGGGTTCCTCTCATGTTCGCTCGACCGGATTCTGGAGGCCCTGAAGGCACGGCTGGAGGGTCGGCCGGATGCGGCGTGGACCATCTCGCGGGACGACGTCGAGGAGATGCTTGCCCGAGTCCAGTCCTTCGAACCGAGCGGAATCGCGGCCCGGGACCTGCGCGAGACGCTCCTGCTGCAATTGAGAGACCGGCGGCGGGAGGCGTCGCTGGCCTACCGTATCGTCGACGGGCACTTCGACGACCTCGCGAACCATCGGTGGACCGAGTTGGCGGAGGAATACGGAGTCACGCCGCGCGAAGTGCAGGCGGCGGCGGATGAGATCGCGAAGCTCGACCCCAAGCCCGGTCTCAGGTATGCGGACACGTCGGAATCCTACGTGATCCCGGACCTGACGGTGCAGAAGGTCGAGGGGCGGTACCGCGTCTCACACGCGGACACGTCGCTGCCGCGACTGAAGATCTCGCCGGTCTACCGGGACGTGGCCGCGGATCGCGCCCGGTTCCAGGGGGAAAACAGGGTGTTCATCTCGGAGAGGCTGAACAGTGCCCGGTGGTTGATCCAGGCGATCGAGCAGCGTCGCCGGACGATGCTGAGGGTGATGGATTTCATCGTCGAACGGCAGCGCGACTTCTTCGAGCAGGGTGTCGAACACCTGCGGCCGCTCACGCTTCGGGATGTGGCCAAACACATCGAAATGCACGAATCCACCGTCTCTCGCGTGACGAACGGAAAGTACGTGCAGACGCCGCGCGGACTCTATCCGCTCAAGTTCTTCTTTTCGGGCGGCTATTCGATGCGCGGGGGTGAAGACGTGTCGTCGGAGGGAGTGCGGGCCCGGATCCGCAAGCTGGTGGCGGAGGAGGACCGCACGGCGCCGCTCAGCGACCACGAGATCACCGCCCGCCTGCAGAAGACGGGGGTCCGGATCGCGCGCCGCACGGTGGCGAAGTACCGGGACCGGCTCGGGATCCTCCCGGCGCGGCTGCGGAGGCGCGTATGAGGGGCGAGGTGCGGGACCCGGGGATCTCGGTCATCGTCCCCGCCTACGACGAAGCCGAGAACATGCCCGAGTTGTTCGCGGAACTCGCGGCGACGTTCGCGGAGCACGATCTCGCGGCCGAGGTCGTTTTGGTCGACGATGGTTCCGGCGACGGGACGGCCGAGGCCGCCGAGGAGGCGGCGGCGCGGGTGGGGCTGGGCGGCGGGGCCGTCGTGCTTCGGCATCGCGCGAACCGGGGGAAGACGGAGGCGATGCTCACGGCCGCGGCGGCCGCCCGCGGCGAGTACCTCGTCCTCTTCGACGCAGACCTGCAGCATTCCACGGAGGAGATCCCGCGCTTCGCGGCGATGCTGGACGAGGGTTACGACCTCGTCGCGGGCCGCAAGGTGGGGCGCTACGAGAAGCGCTTCATCTCGTCCATCTACAACCGGCTCGCGCGTGCGATCTTCAAGGTGCCGGTTCGCGACCTCAACTCCATGAAGGCGTTTCGGGCCGATGTCCTCACGGGCCTCAGGCTGCGGCACGACTGGCACCGCTATTTAGTCGTGCTCGCCCATGCCCGCGGATACCGGCTCGGCGAGCTGGACATCGACCTCCTGCCGAGACGGCACGGCGAGCCCAAGTTCTCCGGGCGCCGGCGAATCCTGATCGGGATGCTGGATCTGGTCTCCGTGTGGTTCCAGCTCGTGTTCGGACGCAAGCCGCTGCTCTTCTTCGGCACGAGCGGCCTCGCGATGATCGCGGCCGGCTGCGTCACGGGGCTCGCGGCCCTCGCGCTGCGCTTCGGGTTCGGCCTCGGGTATCGTCCGCTGCTCACGCTCGTACTTCTTCTGGTCGTGGGAGGCCTCCTCCTCTTTGTGCTGGGGTTCCTCGCGGAGACGATGGCGCAGCTGCGGGACGAGATCGAGGAGCTCAAGCGCGGCGGAATCCGGTGAGGGTCGTTCATGTCGTCACGGCCTTCCCCCGCCATGACGACGACGTGATCACCCCGTGGCTCGGAAGATTGTTGCTCGGCCTGTGTGAACGGGGCGTGGACGTCGAGGTACTGGCGCCCGCCTACCGGGGTGGGGGCGCGACGGAGTGGCGAGACATTCCCGTGCGCCGCTTCCGGTACGCCCCGGCCCGGCTCGAAACCCTCACGCACGAGGAGACCGCACCGGACCGTCTTCGCCGCCGGCCGGCCTACGCCGCGCTTCTGCCGGGGTACATGCTGGGCGGCAGCCTGGCGTCGATCGGTCTCGGGACGTCGCCGCCCCCGGACGTGGTCCATGTGCACTGGCCGGTTCCACACGGCTGGTTCGGGGCCCTGGCGCGCGCCTCATCGGAACGGACGGCCGTGGTTTCGAGCTTCTATTCCGTCGAAATCCGCTGGATCGAACGTCGTCTCCGGTGGGCCGTACCGTTCCTGAGCTGGTCGATCGAGAGTGCCGACGCCGTGACGGCCATCTCGACCGCCACGGCCGCGGCCGTGGCTCGGTACACGTCGCGGGAGGTGCCCGTGATTCCCTTCAGCGCGGCCATCTCCGATCGATCGCTACCCGGGAGCATGACCGCCGAGGCCCGGCCGCTGGAGCGCGGGGGACGGGTGCGACTTCTCTTTGTGGGCCGCCTTGTGGAGCGGAAGGGCGTGCATATCCTGATACGTGCGCTGGCTCGCGTCCGTGAGCGCGTCGACGCGACGCTCACGGTGATCGGCGATGGGCCCCAGGCCGCCCCGCTGGAAGCGGAGGCCCGCCGCGTCGGCGCCGACGCCTTCGTCCGCTTCGAGGGCCGAGTCGGTGAAGAAGCGCTCGCAGAGGCGTACCGGACGAGCGATCTCTTCATCCTTCCGGCGGTCGTCGACGGGAAGGGCGACACGGAGGGGCTCGGCGTGGTTCTCCTCGAAGCGCTCGAATTCGGGTTGCCGCTGATCGCGTCCGATGTGGGAGGAATCCCGGACATCGTGAGGCATGGCCAGACGGGGCTGCTGGTACCGCCCGGCGAGGTCGGCGCGCTGGCGCGCGCCATCGTGCAGGTGATCGAAGACCCCGCCGCGGCACGGGAACGGGTCGAGAGGGGAAGGGCGCACATGCGCGAACACTTCGGGCTGCCGCAGGTGGTGGATCGGCTCGTGCGCCACTACGAGCGCGCCGTGGCCGTCCGGCGCGGATTCAAGACGGGCGCATGATGCGGTTGGCGGTCGTCCGCTGGTATCTCTACGCCCTGTATCTGCGTTGCGTCAGGCTCAGAGACCGGTTGCTGCGTCCGCGGGCGCTCGCGGAGGTCGATGCCAATCTCGCTCACCTGCTGCTCGCGGAATATGGGGAGGCGGTCGGGGATCCCGACGGGCGCGGATACAGGGAATTCCTCCGACGGCGCGAATTCAAGGTGTCCTCCCAGAACGGAGAGGACGGCCTCCTGGCTTTCATCTTCTCCGAGATCGGCGTGACGAACCGAAGATTCGTGGAATTCGGCGTGGGCGACGGCCGCGAGTGCAACTGTGCCAATCTGGCGACCTGGTTCGGATGGAGCGGCCTGATGCTCGAGTCCGATGCCGCGGACGCGCGGCGAGCCCGCGAACGCTATGCCCGGTTGGAGAGGCGCGATGGGACCGTCGTAGAGGTCCAACGAGCGCATGTGACCGTCGAGAATATCAACGAGACGATCTCGGGCGCCGGGGCGCACGGCGAGATCGATCTTCTTTCGATCGACGTAGACGGGAACGACTACTGGCTCTGGGAAGCGCTCGATGTCATCGAGCCGAGAGTTGTCGTGATCGAGTACAACGCGTCCTTCGGGCAGCGACCGGTCAGTGTCCCCTACGACCCCGGTTTTGTCCGTTTTCGCAAGCACCGAAGCGGCTGGTATCACGGCGCGTCGCTGGCTGCTCTGGCGAGACTGGGGGAGCGGAAGGGTTACGACCTGGTCGGGACGGACAGCCGGGGCGTCAATGCCTTCTTCGTTCGCGCGGACGCGCGGCGCGGATGCCTCAGAGCCGTGAATGCGGAAGAGGCATATTATCCGCAGAAGAAACGTCTCGCGGTTGCAACGGTCGAACAGCAGTTCGAGGCTATTCGGCACCTTGATTTCGTCGAGATCCGAACGCCATGACGACGGACGCGCGATACTGGAGCGAACGGCATTTCGCATCTCTCACAGTCTGGGCCACCGCGCACTTCGGGCGCCGATGGGTCGGGGTGGGGCCGGGTCCGGCTGCGTCGGGGCGGAAGCAACCCGGGTCGATTGTCGTGAGAATGCCAACGGGAGAGACCTGAATTGTCCAGCAGCCCGATGCCCGCCGAACCCTCAACCCCGAAGGCGGCGGTGGAAGTTTGCGAGTTCTGTGGCGGGATGTCCGTTGCGGTCAGATACGATTTCGGGCCGCAACGGATTCTGCGGTGCAGGAACTGCACGTTCATGTGGCTGACACCGAGACCCTCCGAAGCTGAACTGAAGGAAATCTACGGCGTCGACTATTTCCGTAACCGAGACTTCTTCGATGCGGACAACGACACGCTGTATGGATACTACGATTATTTTTCCGAACGCTTCATCAAACAAATGGACCACCAGCGGATCGTGGATCGACTCGCCGGTCCGAGGCCGGTTTCGGGTGCTCCACGTCGCAGGTTCCTCGACATCGGATGCGGTCTTGGATACTTGCTCGATGTCGCGCACGACCGCGGATTCGACGTCGAAGGGGTTGAGTACAACCCCGCTGCCGCAGACTGGATAGCCTCCAAGTACCAGTTCCGGGTCTTCTGTGGGGACTTCATGGCGCACGAAGGAGGGCCCTTTGACGTGGTTGCGATGCTCGACGTGATAGAACACCTGCCGCAACCCTTCGACGCCCTCGACAAGGTCGCCGCCGTTACCAAACCCGGTGGAGTGTTCGTCGTTTCCACGATGGACTCCGATTCGCTCGTGTCCCGTTTGATCGGTAAGCGACTCGAGGATTTTCGGAGGACGAGGGAGCACTTGTACTTCTTCAACCGGCGGTCGCTCGGCGCCGCCCTGGAACGTGCCGGCTTCGATGTCCTGCGAATCGAATCCTACGGACTCACGATTCAGTTGGATTTTCTGGCGGCCAGGATGCGACTGGCTTTTCCGGTGGTCGGTGCCCTGTTTGAGAAATTTGTGCGCTGGCTTCGCTTGTCCAATCGTCGCTTCCGATTCGATCCGCGCACGAAGATGATCGTATTTGCGCGGCGCCGCGAAATCGCCGGCGAAAGAGCCCCGGACGCCTCACCGGCCGTGCGATGACCGATCCGGCGGGCGAACGGCTCCGGTCCGCAGGCTTGTTCCGAAGCCGGAAAGGGCGAGCGATGGCGATGCTCGCGGCATTGCACCTTGTCCTTTGCGTAGCGCTGTTCGACCCCAAGATCCATACAGGCGGCGACAGCGCCACGTACGTCCTTCTGGCCGAGAGCGTGCTGGAGCGGGGGGACGGCTATGCGCTGTCGATCGAGCCGGGCCCGCCTGACGCCCACACCCACTACCCGCCCGGCTACCCCGTTCTGCTTGCACCGGCGGTGGCCCTGTTCGGGCGAAATTTTGTGGCGCTGAAGTTCCTGTCGGTGCTGTTTACGGCGGCTACCGTGTTGATCTTCTGCCTCTACGTTCGGCAACGAGATGAATCCGTTCCGTGGTTCTGCCTCGCTTTGCCGTTCGCGGTGAGCCCAGTGCTCATCGACTACTCCCGCTGGTTGCTGAGCGAGGCGCCGTTCGTGCTGTTCACGTTGCTGGCCCTCTGGCAGCTAAGGGAGGATGGCGAGGGCGAGCGGGTCGGACGGCCCTTTGTGCTCGGACTGCTGGCTTCGGTCGCATGTTTCTACGTGCGTTCCATCGGGGCGCTCCTGCTTGTGGCGGCGTCGCTGTCATACCTGACCCGCGGGGAGTGGCGGCGGTTTCTGATCTACGGGGCCGCAGGGAGTGGGTTAACGGTCCCGTGGCTCCTGCGCAACCAGTTCGCCGCCGGCAGTGCAAGCCCCTATTTTGAACAGTTCCGCCAGGTGAGCGTCTACGTGCCGGAAGCCGGATATCTGGACCTGGCGGGGTTCGCGGGCCGCTTTCTCACGAACGTCTGGCTCTACGCGTCACGGGAAATGCCGCGAGCGCTGGTGGGCTCCGACAGCACTTGGGCCGCCCATGCCCTGGTCGCCGCCGCAAGTCTGATCCTGTGCGGTCTCGCGCTCGTCGGTATCGTTCGAGCCTTCCGGCGCCCCACGGCTGCGGAGTTCTACTTCGTCCTTTATTGTCTGGCCATCCTGCTCTTCCAGGAGAGCGTGAGCGACGTGCGCTACCTGTTGCCGATTCTGCCCCTGGTCCTGATCTACGGGATGGATGCGGCCGCCTGGCTCGCGCGACGCGTGGGCCGCCCGACCCGGCCAGCCGTCGCTCCAATCTCCGTAGCCGCCGTCCTCGCGACCGTGGCGTTGGTGTCGGCGGCCGCCCGCGCTCCGGCCAACGTCGACATGATGCGCCGCTATTCCGCCGGAGACCGCTACGCCGGCTATCACCCGGCATGGAGCACCTTCTTCGAGGCCACGGCCTGGGTCCGGGACAGCACCCCGGCCGACGCCATCGTAACCGTACGCAAACCGCGTCTCTTCAGCACACTGTCTCACCGCCGCGTGCGGCTGTATCCGTACAGCGATCCCGATTCCGTGCTTCGTGTCGTGCGGTCGACCGATTACGTAGTCGTCGATCCGATTCACGGGACGACAGCCCGATACCTCCTCCCGGCGATCCAGCGGGAGCCAGATTCATTCATCGTCGCACATCAAACGCGGGAACCCGTAACGTGGGTGCTCGGCGTACGGAATCCCGACGATCCGTGATCCCGAATCATCGTTCGCATATCGTCTGGTGGTTTCTGGGAGCGGCCGCGCTCGTCACGGTGCTCTTCTACCGCGATTTCATCTTCCACCCGGAGCGGCTCCTCTTCGGGTCGGACATGCTGTTCGAGGGGATCTCGCTGCGGCGGTTCTACGTGGACGAGGTTCTGGCGGGCCGCGGCGTGCCGCTCTGGGTTCCGCACGTCTACGGAGGCATGCCGTTCGTCGCGATCCTTCCGGGGCCCATCTTCTATCCGTCGACGATCCTCTACTTCCTGTTGCCGCTGCACCGGGCCATCGGCTGGACCTTCGTTCTACACACATTTCTGAGCGGGGCGTTCGGCTACTTCCTCGGGCGTTCGTTCCGGCTCCGGCCGGCCTCCGCCGCAGTCTGCGGAGCCTCCTTCCTCCTGGCCGGCTACGTGACGTCCCACCTGTTCGGAGGACAGGATGGGCGGATGTTCACGATGACGCTCATCCCGCTTGCGCTCGGCCTGCTCAACCGCGGGCTGGAGAGGAACGAGTTCCGGTGGTTCGCCGGCCTGGCGTTCGTCATCGCGGCGCAGACGTTTTCGGCACACGTACAGATGATGTACTTCTCCAGCCTCGCCCTGGCAGCCTTCCTCGTGTATCACGTGGCCTTCCGGCTCCCCCGGCCGGCGTCGGCCGAGGTGCCCCGGAGGGCCCACCTCCGCCCGCTCGCGTGGTTCGCGCTCGCGAACGTGGCCGCGGTCCTGGTCGCCGCGCCCCAGTTCTTCGCGACACTGACGGTCCTCGATGACGTCACGCGCGCGGCGGGGGAGCGGGGCTACGAATTCGCGGCCTCCTGGGCTTTGCCGCCACAGGAGCTCACGGCGTTTTTCCTGCCGGATCTCGTCGGTTCGCTTCCGGGGTCCTATTGGGGACAGAACCCGATCAAGCTGCACACGGAATACCTCGGCGCCGTCCCGCTCGCGCTCGCGATTCTCGGCTTATCGGCGGGCTTCGGCCGCTCGCTGGATCGCGATCACAAGAAGGTCGTATGGTTTCTTGGCGGCGCCGGCCTGCTGGGCGTCCTGTTCGCGCTCGGAGCCGCGACGCCCGTGCATCGCATTGCGTATACGCTGCTGCCCATGATGTCGAGCCTGCGAGCTCCGTCGATGATGTTGGGTCCCGTGACCGTGTTCGTTGCCCTGCTCGCCGCCTTTGGATGGGAGGCGGCGCTGAACCGTCGTGCCGCCGCCGGTACGGCATCGGACGATGGGACCAGTCGGAATGCCGCCTCGCGTCGTTGGTCCTGGCCCGTGCTCCTGCTCGGGGGGCCGATTCTTGTGCTTGGCGCGGCGGCGGTGCTCAACCCACGGGGGCTGGCCAACTTCGCGTTGCTCTCGTGGTATCCCGAGGGTTGGCCGCGCCAGCCGTCGGCGGTCTCGATCGATGCGCTGCGTCTCAACGGCCTGTTTCTCCTTGCGGGTTTCGGTCTCGCGTGGGGCGCCGCCCGGGGAGTGGCGCGCCACAAGTTCGGCGTCTGGACGCTGGTTGTCGTGCTCGCGTTCGGGATCATGGACCTGTGGCGCGTGGACGCGCGCTACCTGAGGGTGCAGGCCGCCGGCGCCACGCTCGCGACCGACCCCGTCATCGAAGCCCTGTACGAGAACGCGGAGCCGGGGCAGCGCGTGTGGGCGCCGAATCTGCCCGGCCGTGCACCCAACTACCGCCCGAACCAGCTTGCCTACTACGGCGTGTCATCCGCGGGCGGACTTCAAAAGTTTATCCTGCGCCCGTACGCGAGACTCGTCGGCGGAATCACGCCGGACGAGGGGCTGCTCCGGCATCCGGTCGTTCGTCAGTTGCTGAACGTCCACCATCTTATTACGCCCGGCGTGCAGGAGGGTGTCGAATCGATGGCGGAGGCGGACGGGCGCCATCTCTACGAACTGTCTGCGGAGCTTCCGTACGCCTACTTCCCGGTCGGTATCGAGATGGTTGATGATACCGTCGCCGCCGTTGCGCGCACGCTCGAGGTGTCGGATCCCGCGCGGTTGACGATCGTCGAAGCCCGGGCAGACGGCGAAGCTCCGGCGGCGGGGCAGGGGAGGGCGTCGCTCGTTCAGCACGAGCCCGATCGCGTGGTGCTGGAGGTCGCGGCGGACCGCGGGGGCCTGCTCGCGGTGAGCGAAATCCATCACCGGCGTTGGAAGGCCTTTCTCGATGGGGAAGAGGCAGGGGTGTGGCGGGTGAATACGGCGTTCCGCGGCGTTGAAGTGCCCGCCGGGAGGCATGAACTCGTCTTCGAGTACCGGAGCCCTCCGTTCAGCCTCGGTGTCTGGGTCAGTCTCCTGACGATCGCGGGTCTCCTGGTGAGCATCCTGATCTCCTGGCGGCGTCGGCCCCGAGGATCGGAAGCGTGACCGCGGGCCGCGCCGGCGCCACGCCGGGGCGCCGGTGGGTCGCGTTTGGAACCGCCGTCTTTCTCCTCGCCGCCCTGGCCGCGGTCGGCTTGGCGTTTTCCGGCAGTTGGGCCGCGTGGGGGGACCTCGAGGCATCGGGCATGTCCCGCTGGCGAGTGCGGCCTCTTTGGCTGGCCGCTGCGGTCGGTTGCGAAGTGGCGGCCCTCTGCGCGAGCGGTATGATCTGGGCCTGGCTGTTCCGGAGGGCGGGCGGCAGGGCGGGGGTTCCGGAAGCGGCCGCGGCGTGGCTCGGTTCCAATCTCGGCCGTTATCTGCCGGGAAAGATCTGGCAGGTCACCGGGTTGGTGGCCTACGTCCGGGGCCGGGGGGATTCCGGCGCGACGGCCTTCACCACGCTCATCGCCTTCCAGGCCGCCGTTGTAGCTACGGGTGTCTCCCTGGCCCTCGCAGTGCTCGGCGCCGGCGCGTTCGAGGGAGTAGGCAGGTGGCCGCTGGTCGCGGGCGGCCTGGCCCTCGCCGCCGCGCTTACGCCGCCCGTCCTGCGCTTCGTCATGCGAATGGGGCGTCGCCTGCTGCGCGAGACAACAGCGCACGGCGATGCCGAGCTGGACGGGGGACTCCTGTGCCGCGCGGTGCTGGGAAGCCTGTTGATCTGGCTCCTCCACGGGCTCGGTTTCCTGGCGTTGCTCGAAGGGTTGGTGCTCGAAAACACGATCGGTTTCGCGATGGCCCTGGGCGTCTTTTCGGGATCCTACGTGGTGGGCTACGCGGCTCTGGTGGCACCCGGAGGGCTGGTCGTGCGTGAGGGCGCGATCATCGGCCTGCTGACCGCGATGACCGCGATTCCGGCCGGACCTGCGGCCGCGCTCGCGTTGGCGGCCCGCCTCTGGACGACGGCCGCGGAGTTGACCTCCTTCGGCCTGGCCGTGGCCTTCCGGCGATCCGCGGGGGCACAACAGGATGATTCGCGGATGCGGGATTCGCCCGGGAGTCGATAAGTTGTCGGCCTAATGAGCCCCGACAGATCCGCTGCCTCGCCCCCGGATTCCGACCGGGATCGCATCTCCGCTTCCGCTGCCACAGGCAGCGGGCGCGGGCTCGTCATCCTTCCCACGTACAACGAGATCGATTCGATCGCCGGGATCGTAGAGCGCGTGCTGGCGCGGGACGGCCGGCTCTCGGTCCTCGTCGTCGACGACGCATCTCCCGATGGCACGGGCGCCCTCGTTGACTCGCTTGCCGCCGCGGAACCGCGCGTGAACGTTCTGCACAGGGAAGGGAAGTCGGGGCTCGGGACCGCCTACATCGCGGGTTTCCGCTGGGCGCTCGAGCGGGATTTTGAGTGGATCTTCGAGATGGACGCCGATGGATCGCACGACGCGCGGTATCTTTCCGACATGATCGCGGCGACCGCCCGCTTCGATGTCGTCGTCGGATCTCGTTATACTGCGGGGGTGAACGTCATCAACTGGCCGATGTCGCGTCTGCTCCTCAGCTACTACGCGAACAAGTACGCGCGCATCGCCACGGGACTGCGCCTCGCCGACTCCACGAGCGGCTTCAAGTGCTTCGCGCGCCGCGTGCTGGAGACGATCGACCTCGACCGCGTGGGGTCGACCGGGTACACGTTCCAGATTGAAATGAACTTCCGCGCCTGGAAGAAAGGGTTCCGCGTAGGGGAAGTGCCCATCGTGTTCACCGACCGCCGCCTCGGACAGAGCAAGATGTCGGGGGCGATCGTGCGTGAGGCGGTGTGGCGGGTGTGGGCGCTGCGCCTGCGGTCCCTCATCGGGAGGCTGTGATGGCCAAGAACCGGACGATGTCGTACGTCCCATCCCGGCGGGAGCCCGAGCGTCCGGCGATCGACTACGAGAATCATCCGGTCTTCTCGACGCGGCCGCGGTGGAGGTGCGAGGCCCACCGCATCATCTTCGGCAACCTGACCCGGGCCGGCCGGCTGTTCGACCTCATCCTCATCGGCGCCATCCTCGCCAGCGTCGTCGTCGTGATGCTGGAGAGCGTGCAGGACTTCGATGTGCGCGCGCGAGGCCTGCTGTGGACGCTCGAATGGGTGTTCACCGTGCTGTTCACGATCGAGTATGCGTTCCGCCTCATCTCCGCGGAGCGCTCCGGCGGATACGCTCGTTCGTTCTTCGGGATCGTCGACCTGCTGGCCGTCCTGCCCAACTTCGTGGGGTTGCTGATCCCCGGAGGGCAGGCGCTCGCCGTCATCCGCGTGCTGCGGGTGCTGCGGGTGTTCAGGGTTCTGAAGCTCGCCCAGTTCGTGGGCGGAGAACGGCTCCTGATCAGCGCCCTGCGTTCGAGCGCCTACAAGATCGCCGTCTTCATCGTCGCGGTGCTCGTCGTGGTGACGGTCGTGGGCGCGGCGATGTACGTGATCGAGGGAGCGGCGGCGGGCTTCAGCAGCATCCCCCGCGGCGTCTACTGGGCCATCGTGACCGTGACGACGGTGGGTTTCGGCGACATCACGCCCCAGACCCCGGCGGGGCAGATGCTCGCGGCGCTTCTCATGATCCTGGGGTACGGCGTGATCGCCGTCCCGACGGGCATCGTGACGGCCGAGATCACGGGTCGTGGAGCGGACCTGCGCGCCGCCATGGAGCGGATGTGCCTGCGCTGCGCCTCGCCGGGCCATGACGAGGATGCCAGCCACTGCAAGCACTGCGGTACCGAACTTCTTGAATGACCCGGCAGGATTGAAGGGCATGTCCTTCCTGCGCACGCGGCGTGGACCGCCGCGGCGTGCCGGCCGACTCGTGCGAGCTGTGTTCGGCGGCGGCGTGGCGGCCGTGAGTGCGGTCTCGGGGCTCGCGGCCCAGGCGGCAGGGGGCGGGGAGGTGGACGTCGAGGCGCTCCGCTCGCCCGTTCCCGTGGCCATCCCGCGCATCTCGGAGGAGATCGAACTCGACGGGGTCGTGGACGAGCCCATCTGGGACACCATCGAACCCCTCCCGCTGTTCAACCTCTCCCCTACCCACGGGAGCGAACTGACGGAACGGACCGAGCTTCGGCTCGCGCACGACGACCGGTATCTCTACGCCTCGGGGCGAATGTACGACTCGAATCCGGGCGGGATCCGCGTAAACACCTTCTACCGGGACATCTACAGCGGGGACGACCTGCTGTCGTTCGTGGTCGACAGCTACAACGATTACGAGACGGCGCTCTGGTTCGCCACCACGCCGGCGGGCGTCCGCCACGACCGCTCCATATCGAATGACGCCCAGTTCTCCGGCGACCTGCCTCCGTTCAACCAGGACTGGAACGCCCACTGGGACGTGGTCACCACGCGGACCGGCGAGGGCTGGTTCGCCGAGTTCCGCATCCCGTTTTCGACGCTGGGCTTCCAGGCCGAGGGCGACGAAGTCACGATGGGGATCACCATCTATCGCTATATCGGCCGCAAGAACGAACGTCAGGTATATCCGGCCATCGCGCGGGAGTGGGGCCGGCTGGCGTTCATGAAACCGTCGCAGACCCAGCGCGTGACGCTGCGCGACGTGCGGCCCACGGCGCCGGTCTACCTGACCCCTTACATCCTCGGCGGCCTCAACCAGACGCCGGTGCTTCGGGAACCCTCCGGGGCGGCGGCCTTCTGGGCCACGGACCGCGATCCGACGACGGAGCCCGGCATCGACCTCAAGTACTCGCCGTCCTCCAACCTGGCCATCGACCTCACGGTGAACACCGACTTCGCCCAGGTCGAGGCGGACGACCAGCAGATCAACCTCACGCGCTTCTCCCTTTTCTTTCCCGAGAAGCGGCAGTTTTTCCAGGAGCGTTCCTCGACGTTCGACTTCGGGACGGGCGGGTTCACGGATCGCGTGTTCTTCAGTCGGAGGGTCGGACTCGAGAGGGGGGAACTCGTCCGGATCTACGGGGGCGCGAGACTCGTGGGCCGCGTCGGAGGCCTCGACTACGGCGTCCTGAACATGCAGACAGCTCCCGCCGGTGGCCGCTCGGGGGAGAATGTGGGCGTGATGCGGCTCAAGCAGCAGATCCTCAACCCGTATTCCTACGTGGGCGGCATCGTCGCGACGCGCCTCGGGGCGAACGGCCAGGACAACGTCGCTTACGGTCTGGATACCCAGGTGCGCCCGTTCGGCAACGAGTACTTCACCCTGACGTGGGCCCAGACCTTCGACGAGGAGGTGCGTGAACGGAACGTTCTCGACCAGGCGCTCTTCCGCGCCCGCTGGGAACGGCGAACGGATCGCGGGCTGTGGTACAACCTCTACTATCGCCGGGTGGGGCCCGACTACACGCCGCGCCTCGGGTTCCAGCTACGGAGCGATTTCACGCTCTTCGGGGGGCAGCTCGCCCACACGTGGCTCCAGGGCCCGAGCGCGTCGCTCAACACGATCACCCCCTCGGTGACGACCGAGAGCTACTACCGCAACGCCGGTCTCACGCCCGAGTCGCGCTCGATCCGCCCCGAGGTTGAGTTTTCCTTCAAGTCGGGTTCGACGATCACCCCGTACTCGAACACGCAGTTCGAGGACATACGGATCCCGTTCGACATCGGGGAGCTGTCGATCCCGCCGGGCGAATACCGGTTCACGGAAGCGGGCATCGATTGGATGCTGCCGCGCACCGCGATCTTCCGGGGCGACATTCGGACGACCGTGGGACGCTTCTACGACGGGCGCCGCGTCGGCCTGATCTTCAACCCGACCTGGAGCGCATCCCGCTACCTGGAGATCGGAGGCGGCTACGAGGTGAACCGGATCGAGTTCCCCGGCCGCGGCGAGACGGCGACGACCCACCTCGGCCGGGTGAAGCTCTCCTTCGCCCTGAACCGCAGCCTCTCCCTCAGTACCTTCGCGCAGTACAACAACCTCGACGAACGGACCAGCATCAACGCGCGCTTCCGCTACCACTTCCGGGAGGGCACGGACCTCTGGGTCGTCTATAATGAAGGGGTGAACTTCGAGCGCGACCGGGGCTTCGATCCGAGGCTGCCCTGGTCGGCGGGACGGACCATCATGGTCAAGTACTCCCACACATTCAGCTGGTAGGAGGGGGCGGGCGCCCTCCGCTGCCCGGATTGAACTCTCGAGCTCGGCGGAGTGTTCTCTTGGCGAGCAAACCTCCCGGTTTCACTCCCGACCCTGGATGCATGCCGTTGACCCACATCGGCCGTCGATGTCAGCGACTCGCGGCTCCGTGCGCGTGGATCGTGCCGGTCTTTCTGCTCGCGGCTCCCGGGCTCTCCGCACAGGCTGGAGGCTCGGAAACCGACAGTGCGGCGCGCCGGTCGTCCGTGCCGGTGCCGATCCCCAGGTTCACGGGCGAGATCGACGTCGACGGCGTGGTGGACGAGCCGGCATGGGACGCGATCGAGCCGCTGCCGATGTTCATGTGGGCTCCCACCCACGGCGGGGCGATGACGGAGCGGACCGAGGTCCGGCTCGCGCACGACGACGAGTTCCTCTACCTGTCCGGGCGGATGTACGACTCGAATCCGGAAGGGATCCGCTCGAACACCTTCCTGCGGGACGCGTTCAGCGGCGACGATCTCCTCTCGGTCGTGATCGACAGCTACAACGACTACGAGACCGGGGTCTGGCTCGGGACCACGCCCGCCGGCATCCGCCAGGATCGCTCCCTTTCCAACGACGGCGATTTCACGGGCGACGTGATGCCGTTCAACGTCGACTGGAACGCCCACTGGCACGTCCTCACCTCTCGGAACGAGGAGGGGTGGTCCGCCGAATACCGGATTCCGTTCTCCACGCTGGGATTCCAGGCGGAAGGGGACGAAGTGACGATGGGGATCATCGTCTACCGCTTCATCGCCCGGAAGAACGAGCGCCACGTCTTCCCGTTCATCGGCCGCGAATGGGGGCAGGGGGGGTTCCTCAAGCCGTCGCAGGGCCAGCGGATGACCCTTCGGGAGGTCCGGCCCGCGACACCGGTGTACGTGACCCCTTACGCGCTCGCCGGACTCAGCCGGACGCCGGTCCTCAGGGAGCCGTCCGGCGCCGCTTCCTTCTGGGGGACCGCGCAGGACCAGGTGACGGAGCCCGGCATCGACCTCAAGTACTCCCCTTCGTCGAACCTGGCCATCGATCTCACCGTCAACACCGATTTCGCCCAGGTGGAGGCGGACGACCAGCAGGTGAACCTGACCCGCTTCTCTCTCTTCTTCCCCGAGAAACGCCAGTTCTTCCAGGAGCGCTCATCGACCTTCGACTTCGGGACGGGAGGCTTCACCGACCGCGTGTTCTTCAGCCGGCGGATCGGTCTCGAACGGGGAGAAATCGTCCGCATCTACGGGGGCGCGAGGCTGGTGGGCCGGCTCGGGGGCCTGGACTTCGGGCTCCTCAACATGCAGACGGCCCCCGCCGCCGGCCGGCCGGGCGAGAACATGGGCGTCATGCGCCTCAAGCAGCAGGTGCTCAATCCGTATTCGTTCGTCGGGGGGATCCTCGCGACGCGCTACGGTTCCAACGGCGAGGACAACGTCGCCTACGGGCTGGACACGCAGGTGCGTCCCTTCGGAGATGAGTACCTCACGCTGACGTGGGCGCAGACCCGGGACGAGGTGGTCCGGGAGCGCAACGCGCTCGACGCGAGTCTCATCCGTGCCCGCTGGGAGCGGCGGACGGACCGCGGCATGTGGTACAACCTCTACTACCGCCGCGTGGGTCCGGATTACGTGCCGCGCCTCGGCTTCCAGCTGCGGAGGGACTTCACGCTGTACGGCGGCCAGCTCGCGCATACCTGGCTCGGGGGCCCGAGCGCCACGGTGAACGCCGTCACTCTCCTGGTGATGGGCGAAAACTATCACCGCAACACGGACCTCACGGTGGAGTCCCGCTCGATCCGCCCATCGGTGTCGTTCGATTTCAAGTCGACCGCGAACATCACGGCCTATGCGAACGCGCAGTTCGAGGACATCGAGGTCCCGTTCCGAATCGGGGAGGTGTCGATCCCGCCCGGCGGGTACGACTTCACCGAGGCCGGGATCGACTGGATGCTGCCGCGGAGCACAATCTTCCGGGGCGGTATCAGGACGACGGTCGGGAGCTTCTATGACGGGCGGCGCGTGGGCCTCATCTTCAACCCCACCTGGACCGTGTCCCGTTACCTTGAGGTCGTGGGCGGCTACGAGGTGAACCGGATCGAGTTCCCCGGCCGGGGCGAGGCTGCGACGACCCAACTCGGCCGGCTGCGGCTCAACTTCGCGTTCAACACGCACCTTTCGTTCAGCACTTTCGCGCAGTACAACAACCTCGACAACCGGACGAGCATCAATGCGCGCTTCCGTTATCACTTCAGGGAGGGCACGGATCTCTGGATTGTGTATAATGAGGGGTTGAATTTCGAACGGGACCGGGGGTTCGATCCGAGGCTGCCGTGGTCCGCGGGACGAAACATCATGATCAAGTACTCCCACACCTTCATCTGGTGAACCCGCGCGCGCGGGGCGGGGAAGCGGCGTCGCGGGCCCGGGCGGCCCTGTGGCTGTGCGCAACGCTCGCGGCGGCGGCGCCCGGGGTTGCGGCGGCGCAGGACGGCGGGCGAGGGAAGCCGCCGGTGCCTCTCCATCGCCTGGAGGGCCACGGCCACGTTCACCTCGACGGCTTCGTCGACGAGCCGGCGTGGGCGGACATCGATCCCGTGCCGCTCGTGATGTATTCGCCCACCTACGGCGGGACCCTCACCGAAGAGACGAGGATCCGGATCGCCTACGACGACCGGTACCTGTACGTCTCGGGACAGTTGTTCGATTCCGACCTCGGCGGGATCCGGGCGAACAGCTTCACGCGCGACGGGTTCAGCGGCGACGACCAGTTCTCGGTTGTGATCGACAGCTACAACGACCACGAGACGGCCGTGGCCTTCGTGGTGAACCCCAACGGAGCGCGATCCGACCGCGCGGTCTGGGGCGACGCCGAGTGGACCGCGGGCACGCGACCCTTCAACAGCGACTGGAACGCGCACTGGGATGCCGCCGTCCAGCGGACGAACGACGGATGGTCGGCGGAGATGCGGATCCCGTTCTCGACGCTCGGATTCCAGAACGCGGGCGGGGAAGTGACGATGGGGCTCTCCGTCTACCGCTCGATTTCGCGCAAGAACGAGCGCCACGTCTACCCGGATATCTCCCCCGAGTACGGCTTCTTCGGCTTCGGCAAGCCATCGCTGGCGCAACGGGTCACCTTCCGGGGCGTGAATCGCGCGAACCCGATCTACGTGACGCCGTACGTCCTCGGCGGGATGACGCAGATCCCGACCCTGCGGGAACCGCCGGATGTGCAGGCCGCGTACTGGGAGACGACGGACGACCCCACGGGGGAGCCGGGTCTCGACTTCAAGTATTCGCCGTCGTCGAACCTGTCGATCGACCTCACCGCCAATACGGACTTCGCCCAGGTGGAGGCGGACGACCAGCAAATCAATCTCACGCGGTTCCCCCTCTTCTTCCCGGAGAAGCGGCAGTTCTTCCAGGAACGCTCGGCGACCTTCGACTTCGCCACCGGCGGAATCACCGACCGGGTCTTCTTCAGCCGCCGGATCGGGCTCGACCGCGGCGAACTGGTGCGCATCTACGGCGGGGCGCGCGTGGTGGGGCGGGCCGGCGGGCTCGACTTCGGGATGCTGAACATGCAGACGGCCCCCAACGCCGGGCGGCCGGGCGAGAACATGGGCGTCCTGCGGCTCAAGCAGCAGGTCTTCAATCAGAATTCGTCGGTCGGCGGGATCGTCACCACGCGCGTCGATGCGTACGGCAAGACGAACGTGGCCTACGGTGCGGACGGCGAGGTGCGGCTGTTCGGGGACGAGTACCTCACGCTACGGTGGGCCCAGTCCTTTGACGACGACGTCGCGGAGCGCAACCCGCTCGACGCGGGGACGTTCTTCGCGCAGTTCGAACGGAGGAGGCAGGAGGGGTTCGCCTACGGCGCGCAGTATCGGCGGGTGGGGGCGGACTACCTGCCGAGGCTGGGCTTCCAGCTGCGAAACGAGTTCACGCTCTTCGGCGGATCGGCCGGTTATTCCTGGTTCATGGGCGCCGACTCGAAGCTGCGCGCCGTAACGGTCAGCGGCGAGACGCAGCACTACTACAGGAACGTGGATCTCACGCCCGAATCTCGGGTTATCGCCCCTCAGGTGATGATCGGCATGAAGTCCGGGACCTTCATGACCCTCACGTCCCGTTCGAGCTTCGAGAGCATCCGAGATCCGTTCACGATCGCGGGACTGACGGTCGATCCGGGGGAATACTGGTTCCACGAGGCCGAGGCGTCGCTCCGGCTCTCCCGCGGCGGCCTCGTGCGCGGGGAGATCGGAGGGTCGGCCGGGAGCTTCTACGACGGTCGCCGGGTGAGCCTTCGCCTGAGTCCGGCGCTGAACCTGTCGCGGCACTTCGAGATCCGGCCGAGCTACGATATCAACCGCTTCGAGTTACCGGGCCGCGACTTCCTGACGACCCACCTCGCGAGACTCAATCTGGACTTCGCTCTCGACACGCACCTCTCGCTGAGCACGCTCGCGCAGTACAACTCCACCACGGACCAGGTGAGCGTGAACGCCCGCTTCCGCTATCACTTCCGCGAGGGCGTGGATCTGTGGGTGGTCTACAACGAGGGCTACTTCATGGACCGCACGAACGGCGGCGTGGACCCGCGCCTGCCGTTCTCTTCGGGCCGCGCGCTCATGGTGAAGTACTCCCACACCTTCACGTTCTGAGTCGCCTGGGGAAGCCCTACGCTACGAACGGGAACGGCGCAACAAGTAGAAGTTTACATAATATATGTTATGCGCCACTACGGGGAATGTTGGATGCATACGGGGATGCCCTCGCTTCACGAGTCCCGGCCGGAGCGTGTCGGGATCAGCCGCTGCCCGCGCGCTGAGCCTTGAGCTCTCCGAGTCGGAGGCGGTAGACGCCTGCTTCCACCGGGTCCTCCCCGGCGGCTTCCTCGGCGATGGCGGCGAAGATCGTCTCGGCTTCCTCGAGACGGCCGAGGGCGGCGAGGATTCTCGCGGCGGAAGCGCGCGCCTCGCGACGCTGGAAGGCGAAGCGCGCCGTCTCTCCCAGGCCTTGCCACGTAGCGAGGGCCGTCTCCGCGTCCCCGGACGCTTCCTGGGCCGCCGCGAGTAGCGTGCGCGCGGCGAGTCCCACCGGGCGATCCGGCGCCTCTGAAATCGTGCTCGCGACCTCCGCAGCCTCCACGGAGCGCCCCGTGTCGAGATAGGTCCGCGCCAGGAGGAGCCGGCCTTCGTTTGCCGCCGCGACGCCATCGAAGCGCTCGACGTAGGCCTCCAGATCGGCGATGAGGAGTTCGGGATCGGTCGTGGTCATGCGCAGCGTCGCGAGTTCGTTCGCCGCCTGCTCGCGCACCGAAGCCTGGAAGTTCGTGTAGTACACGACGCCTACGACGACCATCGCGATGCCGGCAGCCCCGACCAGCACCGCCCGCATGTTGTTGTTGACCCAGGTGGCCAGACGGAACGTGGACCGGACGAAGGCATCCTGTCGGCCGTCCCGTCCGTCCGGCGGCTTTCCGCTGGCGAGCGCGTCCGCCATCTGCCGTCCCCCTCGTTTCTTGCTCGGTTGTCGAACGGCGTGGAAGCTACCGGGACCGGCGGATCGCCGCTACTTGGGTCTCGTCACGGGTGCCCGGGCCCGCGCCCGCGGCGATGCGATCGATGGCAAGGACGGCCCCCGCCCCGAGGAGTGCGAGAGCCGCCGCCGGCCAGATCTCCCCGGCGCCCGAGGGCCAGCGGTTACCCAGCAGCCACTCGATGCGGCCGTCGCTGTGCGTGTACAGCTCGCGGAGTTGCGCCTTCCAGGGCCACAGGGCGTTGAGTGAGCCGACGAGAAACCCCGTAAGCACGGCCAGCGTGGGTGTCCGGTGACGAGCGAGGAGGCGCCGCAGGACGCGACTGAACGCGAGCAGGCCGGCGACGATTCCGAGGCTCACGGCCGCCAGCCGGACGAAGTCCAGGTTGTTCAGGGCTGCGATCACGGGCGCGTATGCACCCAGGATGAGCAGGATGAAGCTGCCGGAGATGCCGGGCAGAACCATGGCGCAAGCCGCCACGGCCGCGGCCGCCGTGAGAAAGAGGGGCGCGTCGGACCGGATGAGCGGGGGCAGCGACGTGATGGCGGCGGCCAGGGCCGCCCCGGCGGCGGCGAGGGCCCAGATGCCGGCCCGGCGATCGGTGACGCTTCGGCCGACGAGCAGGACCGACGCCGCCACAAGGCCGAAGAAGAAGGCCCACAGCTCCGCGGGCCGGTTCGCGAGCAGCCAGTGGAGCAACCCGGCGAACGCGAACACGCTCGTGCCGATGCCGGCGAGCAGGACGGCGAGGAAGCTCAGGTTGCCCGCCTGCCATACGCCCCGCACCCCCCGTTCCCGGAACGCCCCGAGCAGGCGGCCGTCGAGACCCGCGAGCGTGGCGACAAGCTCGTCGTAGATTCCGGAGATGAGGGCGATCGTCCCTCCCGAAACCCCGGGGACGAGATCCGCCAGCCCCATGGCGAGGCCCTTCGCGTACACCCCGGCCCAGGCTCCGACGGGCTTCACCGCGGGCCCTCGCCCCTCGGTTCATCTTGGATGAGCGGGACGAAGCGGGCCCCGGTGATCGTCTCTCGCGCGAAATCGTCGCCCCGTCGCGTGTAGCGCCGCAGTTCCTGCCGCCGGGTACCGACGGGCACGATGAGGCGCCCCCCATCGGCGAGCTGATTGAAGAGCGCCTCGGGCGGGCGGGCGGCGGCCGCACCCACGATGATCGCCCGGAAGGGAGCGTATTCCGGCCAGCCCAGGCTCCCGTCCCCGTGCATGAGACGCACTTCCACGCCGAGGCGGCCCAGCGTGCGGGCCGCGGTCTCGTACAGGGGCGCGATCCGCTCGACCGAGTACACCACCGCTCCGAGCGCCGCGAGGAGCGCCGTCTGGAATCCCGCCCCCGTCCCCACCTCGAGGACGCGATGGCCGGAGCGGATTTCGGCGTATTCGAGACTGAGGGCGTGGATCGTGGGGCTCGAAATCGTCTGCCCCCGGCCGATGGGGAGCGGCACGTCCTCGTATGCGCGCGCCCGCATCACTTCGGGTACGAACGCGTGCCGCGGGACGCTGTCGAACGCGTGCAGGACGGCCAGGTCGCTCACCCCCCCGTCCCGGAGCCGCTCCACGAGCCGGCGGCGGTCGCGCCGGTAGTCCGCGGCCGGGTCCCGTCCCGTCAACTTCCCAGCCGCCACGACCTCACCTCGTTCAGCAGTTCGAAATTCGTCAGATCGAGGTGGAGCGGCGTGACCGAAACGAAGCCGGCGCGCACGGCGCGGAAATCCGAATCTCCCCGGCCGCTCCACGCCGAACGTCCCCCTCCGATCTTGAAGTACTCGTTCCCTTCCTCATCGTGCATCCGGCGGAGCGAGTCGTGGTACACCCGGCGCCCGAGCGCCGTCACCGTGATCCCCTTCACCTCCTCGGCCGGCCGGTCCGGAAGGTTGACGTTGAAGAACGTCTCATCGGGAAGGGAATCCCGGGCGAGACAGGCTGCGATGAGCCGGCCGAGCAACTCCTCGTAACTTTCGAGGACACGGTCGTCGCTCCCGGTGAACGAGAAGGCGATCGCGGGCACACCGAGGATCGTCGCCTCCATCGCCGCCGCCACCGTGCCGGAGTAGAGGACGTCTTCCCCCATGTTGGGACCGTGGTTGACCCCTGACAGGACAAACCGGGGCCGTACCTCGAGGATCTCCTTCAGAGCCAGAAGAACGCAATCGGTCGGCGTCCCGTCCACCATGTAGCGTCGCGGTCCGAGCCGCGTCAGACGGAGGGGGCGGAACAGCGAGAGCGCATGGCTCGTGGCGCTCTGCTCGCGATCCGGCGCCACCGTCCACACGTCACCGAACGCGTCGGCCACGCGGGCGAGCAGCGTGAGCCCGACCGACTTCACGCCATCGTCGTTGGTGCACAGGAGGACGGGATGCTCCGCTTCGGTCACCCGGCTTCGCCGTCCTCCAGGAGCTGTACCAGCTCGTCGGCCTCCCTCCGGAGGTCGCGGATCGTCTCGCGGTCCCAGGCCACGCGCGCCTCCGCCGCCAGTTCCCCGCCCGCGCGCAGCTGATCGAGTTTCCGCTTCGCTCCCTCGATCGTGTACCGCTCGGTGTAAAGGAGGTGCCGCAGGAGCTGCACGAGCTGAATCTGCTTCGGGCGGTATACCCGGTTGCCCGCCCGGTTCTTCGTCGGGCGAAGCGTCGAGAACTGCGTTTCCCAGTAACGGAGGACGTGCGGCTTGAGATCCGCGATCTCGCACACGTCTCCGATCGAGTAGTATTCCTTCGGGGCGATGCGGTCGGACACGCTTTCCCCTTCCCTTGCTTCCCGGCGGTTCGCGACTAGCCCCAGCGCTCGGGTTTCGGCTCTCGGGCCATCAGCCGGGCCAGCGCCTCCCGGGGCGCAACATCTTCGTACAGGATCGAATATACACCGCTCGCGATCGGCATCTCCACGCCCAGATCCCGGCTCAGCTCGTACGCGGCGCGCGCCGTCCGCACGCCTTCCACGACCTGGTCCATCTCCCGTACGGCTTCCGAGGGTCGGCGGCCCGCTCCAATGGCGAGTCCGGCGGATCGATTCCGGCTCAGCCGCCCGGTGCACGTGAGGACGAGGTCTCCGAGCCCGGCGAGGCCTCCGAGCGTTGTCTCCCGCGCTCCGAAGTGCCGCGCGAGCCGAACCATCTCCGCCAGGCCGCGGTTGATGAGCGCCGCGCGCGCGTTCGACCCCAGTTCCAGCCCGTCCGAGATCCCGGCCGCGAGCGCGATCACATTCTTGAGGGCGCCGCCCAGTTCCGCGCCATCCACATCCGGCTGCGTATACACTCGAAGGTACCCGTTCCGGAACAGGCTCTGCACGGCGAGCGCATGCGCTTCGCTCCGGCTCGCGGCGACCACCGCCGTGGGGAGTCCGCGGAGAAGCTCCTCCGCGAAGCTGGGTCCTGCGAGCACAACCGTGCGCGGCCCCGCGGCCTCGCCCAGCGTCTCCACGATGACCTCCGACATCCTCCGGTGCGTCCCGATCTCGATCCCCTTCGAGGCCGAGACCAGAACCTGGTCGCCGAGGTGGGACGCGGCCTGTCGCAGCACTTCGCGAACCGCGTGCGAGGGGCACACGGAGAGGACGAAACCGGTGTCGGCCAACGCCGCCTCGAGTTCGGAGGTCACGGTGAGCGGGCGAGCCAGTTCGATTCCGGGCAGATAGCGTTCGTTCGTGCCGGACTCGCGCATCGCGGCGGCGTGTGTGGCGTCCCGCGCCCACAGCCGGACGTCGTGGCCGTTCCGCACGAGGACATCCGCCAGTGCCGTGCCCCAACTGCCCGCGCCCAGTACGGCGACCTTCTGCTCGCTCACGCCTCGTCCTCCCTCGATTCCTGCGCCGTTCTCTCTCGGCGCGGGAGCCGGCCGCGGCGCCAATCCACCTGGAACTCCTCACGTTTCACGATCCGCGCGAGGTTCGAACGATGCGTCCACCAGACGGTGATGGCGAGGAGGAGCGCATAGAACACGACGGAGCGCGGAGCCGCCGAACCGCGCGCCATGATGGGCACGAGCGCCGCGGAGAGGAGGGACGCCATGGAGGCCGTCCGCGTGAGGATCACCGTCACGATCCACACGAAGAAGGCGACGATCACGGCCACCGGAACCAGCGCGGCCATCGTTCCGGCGGCGGTCGCGACCCCCTTCCCTCCCCTGAATCTCGTATACACGGGCCACACATGTCCGGAAATGGCCGCGAGCCCGTAGGCGAGCGCCCAGGCGCCGGTGCGCCCATCCCACATCGGAAAGAGCCACACAGGCACGAACCCCTTCAGCAGATCCACGATGAGCACGCCCACCGCCGGGAAGAACCCGAGCACCCGGTAGGCGTTCGTGGACCCGAGGTTGCCGCTCCCCTCCCGCCGGAGGTCGTACCCGTAGGCTCGTCCCACGAGGTAGCTCGTGGGGAAGGCCCCGATGAGATAGGCGGCAAGCGTCAGGAGCGGCGCCGTCATTCGCGCCCCGACCGCTTCTTCAGCTTGATCCGAATGGGAGATCCCTCGAATCCCCAGGCCTCCCGGAAGCCGGCGACGAGGTATCTCACATAGTGCTCCTTGAGGTCGTGTGGCCGGTTGGACCAGAGTACGAACTGCGGCGGGGACGCCGCCACCTGGCTGCCGTACAGCAGCCGCACGTCCCCCCGGCCGCCCTGGGGGGGTTGCCGCCGCGCGACCAACCGTTGGAGGACTTCGTTCACCTCCGGGGTGGGCACGCGCCGCGCCCGCGCTTCCCGCACCTCGAACGCGAGGTCGATGACCTTCCGCACCCGCTTCCCCGTCAGCGCCGAGCAGGTGATGATCGGCACCCAGCGAAGATAGTGCGCGCGCTCGCGGAGTTCGCGCTCGAAGCCGGCCAGCGCGGAGGGTCCGCGGTCCTCGATCAGATCCCACTTGTTGGCCACGAACACGAGGCCCTTCCCCTCATCCCACGCCTCGTGTCCGATCCGGAAGTCCTGGTTCGCCGCGCCGGCCTGCGTGTCGACGAGGATGAGGCAGACATCGGCCCGGTCGATGGCCGAGGCGGCCCGCAGCCGGCCGAGGAACTCGAGGTCATCCACGATCCTGGCCCGGCGCCGGAGGCCTGCGGTGTCGATGAGACGGACGCGCCGTTCTCCCAGGGCGAGGTCCGTGTCGATCGCGTCGCGGGTCGTTCCCGCCTCCTCGTGGACGATGACGCGATCTTCTCCGAGGAGGCGGTTCACGAAGCTGGACTTGCCGACGTTGGGACGCCCTATGACGGCGATGCGAATGTCGGCGTCGCCCCCTTCGGGCTCCGCCGACTTCGGGAGGACCGCGACCACGCGGTCCAGCAGGTCGCCCGACCCCTTGCCGCTGAGGGCCGCGAGGGGGATAGGGTCGCCGAGGCCGAGTTCGTAGAAGTCGACGTGCTCGATCGCGTCCGCGAGTTCGTCGAGTTTGTTCGCCGCGACGATCACGGGCAGGGCCGAGCGGCGCAGGAGTTCGGCGACGTGGCGGTCCACGGGCTGGACGCCGTCGCGGGCGTCCACGACGAAGACGACGACGTCCGCGTGGCCGATCGCGGTCTCGGCCTGCCGGCGCACTTCGAGGTCGATGTGCTCATCCGGCCGGACGACGAGGCCTCCCGTGTCGACGAGGAGGAAGCGCCGCCCCGCCCATTCCGCCTCGGCGAATTGCCGGTCCCGCGTCACGCCGGGTTGCTCGGCGACGATCGCGGCGCGCCGCCCCAGGATCCGGTTGAAGAGGGTCGATTTGCCGACGTTGGGGCGGCCCACGATGGCGACCGTGCGGAGAGCCATCGCTGTTAGAGCCGCGAAAGGACGTCGACGAGGTCGTGGGAAGGCTCGACGCGGCGGCCGGGAAAACCGGCCTGCAGCTCGGAGAGGCTCAAGTCGTCGAGGAAGACGTCCCCGTCGTTCAGTGCCTGCGCCGAAAAGAGGGCCACATCGAAGTCGCCCGCGTCGAGGAGAGCGCTCCGGTGATCCGCGCCCGGCAGCAGGCCGGCCGTCGTGACCGTCGGCCCGTACAGCGTGTTCTCGACCGCCACCGTCGACACTTCGGCGCCGGTGCGCCGCGCGATGCGGCCGGCGAGACGGGTCATCGTCGGGCCCATCGAGGCGCCCGTGACCGCAACGACCCTGCGCCCCTCCAGCGGGCGGAGCGCCCCCAGCTGGCCCGTCACGCGATCCGTCAGGGTGGAAATCGCTCCGACGCCGTTGCTCTCGAGTTCATGATCGTCGAAATACGCGGCGCCGGGTGGCTCGAGTCCCGCCTGCAGGTACATCTCGTCGGCGGCGTAGCACCACCCCTGTCCCCGCTCCGCGAGCGCCCGCTTCCGGATCGTTTCGATGGCGTCGAGCGCCGCGCGACATTCGCCCGGTTCAAGGGTGCGACCGCCCAGCGCCGCGTTCCACGACGTCAGGCCCACGGGTACGACGGAAAGCGACCGGATCGCGTTCCCGCGGCGATAGAGGTCGTCGATCGTTCGCGTCAGGTGTTCGCCGTCGTTCACCTCCGGACAGAGCACGACCTGCGCGTGCACCACGATGCGGCCCTCCGCCAGCCGGTCGAGATCCGGCTCGATATTCGCGCTCCGAGGGTTCTTCAGCATTTCGAGCCGGACGGCGGGGTCCGTCGAGTGGACGCTCACGTAGAGTGGAGACAGGCGCTGTTCGAATATGCGGTCCCAGTCATCCGGACGCAGGTTCGTCAGCGTGATGTAGTGGCCGTGAAGGAAGGACAGTCGATAGTCGTCATCCTTCACATACAGAGGCGCCCGAAGCTTGTCGAGTTTCGGGTTGCCCTTCACAAAGCAGAACGTGCACGCGTTCGTACAGCGGCGGATCTTGTCGGGTTCCGGGACGATCCCGAGCGGTTCATCCGCGGGTTTCTCGATCTCGAACAGGAGCCGCTCGCCCGTCCGCTGCTCGGTGAGCACCCGGAGCGCCGGCTCCGCCTGATGGAAGAGAAGGTCGAGGCTGTCCCGAATGGGCTTGCCGTTGATCTCGAGCACGGCGAGGCCCGCCGGCAGTTCGAGGTCTGCGGCGATCGACCCCGGCTCGACGCTGGCGATTCGAATCATGGTCTGGCGCGCGGGGCTACCGCGGGCGGGCCGCTCCGACTTCCCGGGAGCGGCCCGCGCCCGGGAAGTCGGTCAGCCTTCGATCGTCCCGTACCGGAATCCGGCCAAGGGTACGTCCGACTGGATCTCGAACGAAAAGCTGCCGGAGTCGGCCTCGAAGGCGTGCGTCTGCTCCGTGACGACCTGCCCGGCGGCATCGAGGAACTCGAAGGTGACCTGCAGCGTGCCGGCGGCCGTGCGGTTCGTGAAGGAGACCTGCACGATGTACCGGCCGTTCGCGGCCGCGGCCATCTGAGCGAACGTGACGGAGATGGGCAACTGCTGCTCCTCCCCCATGACCTCCATCGCCCGCTCGTTCATGTTGGCCCGGCCGAGCGCCTGGAAGTGCAACTGATGGGAGAGCGCATCGTAGGGATACCACTGGGTGAGCGAGTCCGCGAGCGCGAGGACGGGTCCGGGACGGCCCGATTGGATGGAAGCGTTGACGTAGTTCTCCCTCGCTTCCTTGTTGTAGGGGTTCCCCTGGCGCGCGTTCGCGAACGCGGTGGCCGCATCCTCGAAGTTCTGCGCGTTGTAGAACCCCACTCCGACCTCGAGCCATTGCTGGTAGCTCAGATCCGTGCGCTGGAGCGTCGTGGCGTAGATCGCCCCGGATTCCTCGGTCTGCCCCCGGTCGGCCAAAACTCCGGCATACCGGATCTGGATGACGACATCATCCGGATACATGGCGAGATAGTCGCTGTAGGTCTGGACGGCCTCATCGCCCCGGTCTTCCATCATCAGCATGTCGCCGAGGCCGCGAACGGTGCTCCGCAACGCCTCGGGGTCCGCGTCCGGAATATCGGCGGCGAGCGCCGCCTGATACGTCTCGATGGCGCCTGCGTTGTCTCCCATCTGTGACTGCAGGAGCGCCGCGTTGCTGTACGTGCGGAGGTCGGGCTTGAAGTCGTTCGCAAGCATGAAGGCGTCGAGCGCGGCCTCGTTCTCGGACGCGCTGTACGCCGTCACGCCCTGGTTGTAGAGCCGGACCCAGCCGTTGTAGCGCTGCGCGTCACCGTGCATCAGGCACTCGGGAGACGCGGTTGCGTCGTAGCGGTCGAGAAACTCCACGGCATCCGGGAAACTGCCGAGGCCCATCTGGATTTGAGCGCCAAGCAGGGCGACCACCGGATTGTTACTGTCCAGATCCGCCTCGAGCGCCTCCCACGCCTCCATGAAGATCGCGAGGCTGTCTGCGGCGGTTGCGGCTTCAGCGAGTTGCTGAATCGCTTCGGAAGCTGTGGCGGCCGCGCTGTTCGGCTCGAACTGGCATTCCTGTTCCTGCCCGACGAGTCCCGCGGACGTGAAGATCGACGCCAGAGCCGCGGCGGTCGCCGTCCTCGCGCCAGTACGCACCATGTTCGACATCGCTCTGAACCCCTGTTTCTGTTTAGAGTCGTAAACCCCGTCAAGATAGCCGGAACGCTGCCCCGGCGCACGGAGACTCGGCGAAGAGTCTGCGCAGGAAAACCGGCCTAGTACGTGAGAAGGTGTGCGGTGTTGAAGAGGACGACCGTCTCGCCATCGCGCAGCTCTCCGGATCGCCGAAGTTCGCGTGCCCCGGCGAGTGTGGCTCCGCCCTCGATCGCGGCCCCCACGCCGGCCGCGCCCAGTTCGAGGGCCCCTTCCCTCATCGCCGCGTCGGAAACGGCGACTCCGCCTCCGCCCGATTCGCGGATGGCTTCGAGCATCAGGAAATCGCCGAGCGCCCCCGGGACCCGGAGTCCCCAGGCTTCGGTCGAGGCTTTCCGCCACGGCTCGGCGTACGTCTCGCCCGCCGCGTGCGCGCGCACGATGGGCGCGCAACCGGTGCCCTGCACGGCGTAGAGCCGCGTGTCGCCGTCGACCAACCCCAGTTCTCGCAGTTCCGCGAGCGTCTTCGCGCTGCCGATGAGTCCGGTGCCGCCGCCGGTGGGGTAGACGATGGCGTCGGGCGCCCGCCACCCGAGCGCTTCGACGATCTCCAGCATCATCGTCTTCTTCCCTTCGATCCGGTATGGCTCCTTGAGCGTGGAGATATTGAACGCTCCCGTGTCCGCCCCGTATTCGGCGGAGAGACGGCCGCATTCGTCGATGAGTCCGTCGACCCGGACGATGTCGGCGCCGTAGTGCTCGCAGCGCCGGGCGACGCCTTCCGGCGTGTCCTCGGGGATGAACAGCCTGCAGGGTACCCCCGCGCGCGCCGCGTACGCCGCGAGGGCGGCTCCGGCGTTCCCGGCGCTCGGGATGACGAGGTCCGTCGCCCCCTCGTGCACCGCCCGCGTGACGGCGGCGCACAGGCCTCGGTCCTTGAAGCTCCCGGTGGGATTGAGGCCCTCGTCCTTGACGAGGAGCGTGAGGCCCTCGAAGTCTCCTCCGATCTCGATCTCGAGCAGGGGCGTGCCGCCCTCCCCCAGCGTCACCGGGGCCTCGTCCGGCTCGACCGGCATGATCTCCCGGAAGCGCCACATCCCGCCCTGGCGTCCGGCCCACGCCCGCCGCAGCGCTTCGCCGTCCAGGGCGCCGAGGTCGTACCGGGCCAGCAGAGGCTTCCCGCAGTCCGGGCACACGGTGGCCAGCCCGCGCGCGACGGTCCGCCCGCAGAGACCGCATTCGAGACGCCAACTCATACGCTTCGCTCCTCTACCATCGCTTCCATCGCCGCCGCGAGCCGCGCGAGGGTGCGCTCTCGTCCGAGCGCGTAGGCGACCTCGCCGAGGTCGGGACCGTGAAGCTGCCCGGTCAGGGCGACCCGAACGGGCGGAAAGAAGGCACGCCCCGCAAGCCCGGCGTCGCCCATCGCTCCGCGAAGCGCCCGGGCGAGGGGTTCGGGTCGCCAGTCCGTGTCCGCCCACGCCGCGCGGGCAAAGTGGATCGCGGTCCGGGCCGCGGGGACGGAGAGCAACTCCCGCGCGGCGGATCCGCCGGTCTCCGGCGCGCGGTAGATCGGCTCGACTTCGGACGTGACGTCGGAGAGGAGCCGCGTGCGCTTCGCGAACACCTCCGCCGCGCGGCGAAGATCGGCGTCGTTCAGCCCCAGCTCCTCCGCATCGAGCCGCGTCGCCCAGTCGCGGGCCAGCCGCTCGGCCGGTTCCGCCCGCAGGTGCCGTCCGGAAAGCCAGGCCATCTTCTCCTCATCGACCTCCGTATCGGCCGCTCCCAGCCGTTCGAGGTCGATGCTCTCCACGAGCGCCTCCCGGCTCAGGAACTCCTCGCCGTCCTCCGCCGACCACGAGAGGAGCGACAGGTAGTTGAGCACGGCGTCCGGATGGAACCCACGCTCCCGGTAGTCGAGGATCCCGGTCGCCCCCCGTCGCTTGGAGAGCTTCCCTCCCCCCGGGGCGAGGACGGTCGGGATGTGCACGAACTCCGGCGGCCGGACCCCGAATGCCCGGTACAGGAGAACCTGCTTGGGTGTGTTCGAAAGATGGCCCACGCCCCGGATCACATGGCTGATCTCCATCTCGATGTCGTCCACCGCGACCGCGAAGTTGTATGTGGGCCGGCCGTCGCTCCGCACGAGGACGAGGTCCCCCAGGTCGTCGCCGTCGATCGAAAGCGTGCCCTTCAGGAGATCGGTGAATTCGACGGGCCCGGATTCCACACGAAGCCGGATGGCGGCTTCGCGTCCCTCCGCCTCACCGGGGTGCGCCCGCTCGGCGGGAAGGTTGCGGCAGAGCGCATCGCGGCCGGTGGGCTCCCCCGCGGCGATCGCCGCCTGCCGCCTCGCCTCGAGTTCGTCCGGCCGGCAGTAGCAGCGGAAGGCTCTCCCCGACTCCAGCAACACCGCCGCACGGGCCCGATGCCGCTCGGCGCGCGCCAACTGGCGGTACGGCGGGAACGCCCCCCCCTCCCGCGGTCCCTCGTCCGGGGCGATGCCGAGCCAGTCCAGCGCCTCGTAGATCATCTCCTCTCCCCCCGGGACCGCGCGCTCCGTGTCCGTATCCTCGAGGCGGAGCACGAAGGCGCCGCCGTGTCGCCGGGCGAAGAGCCAATTCAGGATCGCCGTGCGCGCGTTGCCCAGGTGGAGGGCCCCGGTCGGGCTCGGGGCGAAGCGGGTACGGACCCGCGCGGCGGAAGCGGCCGGAGAGGTCATGGAGCCTCTTCCTCCACCCGGAAGCCGGCGCAACGCAGGACCGGCAGAGTTGGATAGCGCCGAAAGCGTGCGTCCCGGCGTGAGAGCCGGCACAGGAGGAAGGCGGACCCGCGGTCGCTCCTCACCCAGCGGCGGTGACGGCAGCGCGCGCACAGACCCGCGGAGGGAGTTCCGCCACGGCTCATGAGACGGCTCCCCGGGCCGGATCCTCTTCGTGGAGCGCGGCGAGGATCGACGTGGCGGTCGCGTGGCCGATCCCCGGCGTGCGGGCAAGCTGCGCGGGCGTGGCCCGCCGGATGAGGTCGAGGCTGCCGAACCGCTCCAGCAGGCGCTGCTCGCGCTCCGGTCCCACCCCCGGGATCTCGCTCAGCCTCGACCTGAGGGCGCGGCGGCGGCGCAGCGTCCGGTTGTATCTGAGCGCGAACCGATGGGCCTCATCGCGCGCCCGCTGCAGCCAGTGCAAGCCCGGGTCCGTGCGCGGAAGCCGCAGCGGGATCGTGGTCCCGGGTCGGAATACCTCCTCTTCGCGCTTCGCGAGGGCCACCGTGGGCAGGTCCGAAACCCCGGCGCCATCCATGGCCTGGCGCGCGGCCGAAAGCTGTCCCCTGCCGCCGTCCACGACCACGAGATCCGGCAGCGCGCCTCCCTCCCGGACGCGACGGTCGAAGTAGCGCGAGACGATCTCCTGCATCATGGCGTAGTCATCCGTTCGACCCTCCTCCGAATCCCGGATTCGGAACCTGCGGTATTCATCCTTGTGCGGCCGTCCGTCCCGGAGCCACACGCAACTCCCGACCGACTCCCGGCCCGCGAGCGTCGACACGTCGAAGCAGACGAGGTCCCGCGCGGGCGCGTCCAGCGCGAGCGCTTCGGCGAGGCGCACTCCGGCGGGCGAGGGGCCCGACGCTTCGACATCGGACTCCGCCTCGTCCCCCCGCTCCAGTCGGTCCCGCTCCAGCACGTGCGCCGCGTTTCGGCTCGCGGCCCGCGTCAGTTCCAGCTTCGGGCCGCGCGCCGGCACCCGGATGCGAAAGCGGTGGTTGGCGACGCCCGAAAGGTACTCTTCCACGAGATCCCGCTCGTCGAACGGCTCCGGAACGAGCAGTTCCGAGGGCACATCGTCCGGCTGGCGCAGATAGTACCCCTTCACGAGGGCCCCGAGCACGGCTTCGTCCGGTTCCTCCCCGACGTTCGCGAGATAGTGGATCCGGCGACCGACGAGCCTCCCCTCCCGCACCCTCAGCACGATGCCGCACACCGTCCCGCCCGCCGGCTGGCGCGCGAACCCGATCACATCGTGGCTCCCGCCCCGGGGATCGATCGCGGCCTGCCGACTCTCCAGTTGATCGAGGCCGCGCAGGACATCCCTCAACTCCGCCGCCCGTTCGTAGTCCAGCGCCTCGGCGGCCTCGGCCATCCGGCGCTCCACCGAGCGTCTGACTGCCCCCGTCCGCCCTCCCAGAATCTCGAGGATTTCGTCGATCATCGTCCGATAGTCCGCTTCGGACTGGAGGCCCGCGCACGGCGCCTTGCACCGGCCGATGTGATAGTCGAGACAGGGCCGCGGCGGAAGCTCCGCCGGCATCCGGTAATGGCACGACCGCACGGTGTACATCTTCTTGATCGTGCGCAGGGCCCGGCGCATCGCCCCGACATCGGTGAAGGGGCCCAGGTACCGCGCGCCGTCATCCTTCAGTCGGCGCGTCACGAAGATACGCGGGAAGGGCTCCGGGGTCGTGACCTTGATGTACGGATAGCTCTTGTCGTCGCGGAGCTGGATGTTGAAGCGCGGACCGAACTCGCGGATGAGATTCCACTCGAGGAGGAGGGCTTCGGCTTCCGAACGCACCGGGAAGGTCTCGATGCTGTCGATCTCCCGCACGAGGCGGACGAGCTTCACGGACCGGCTCGCCTCGGCGCCGAAATAGGAGGCGACGCGCGACCGGAGCGATTTCGCCTTTCCCACGTAAAGGACTTCCCCCCCGGCATCGCGAAACAGGTACACGCCCGGCTCGTGGTCCAGCCCCCGCGCCTGCTCGCGAAGCGCTGCGGGATCCGTCCGCCGCAGTCCTCGCTCCCCGCTCATCCTCTCCCCTCCGGCGGCGGTGGTGCCCCGACGGTGCGGAGCCCCGTCGGGAGGCCCGCGCAGGCGGCATAGCAGAGCCCGCCGGCGATGAGGGCGGCCGCGAGGAGGGCGGCGTCGCCGAGGAATCCGTCCGGCAGACGGCCACCGAGCAGCAGGCGAATCACGTAGAAGGCGATGCTCGCGAGGCCGGCGCCGACCGCCATGCGGGCGAGCGAACGCCGGACGGGGAGGAACCAACCTCCCGCCCCCCGCCGCATCAGCCCGCGCATGAGGAGGACGAGATTGACCCAGGCCCCGACCGAGCTGCCGAAGACGAGGCCGGCCGCCGCGCGCAGCCCGAACCCGAGGTTCTCCATCCACAGCGCGGTCCCGGCCCCGATCAGGATGCCGGTCCCCACCCCGGCCATGGCGTATTTCACCGGTGTCCGCGTGTCCTGGAGGGCGTGGAACGCGCTCGCGAACAGCTTCGTGAGGCCCGTCGCGATGAGTCCCAGCGCGTAGGCGCCCAGACCCCACTGCACGACCGGTACGTGTTCGGCCTCGAAGGCCCCCCGCTCGTAAATGAGCGAGGTCACGAGGTCCCCGAGCAGGAGGAGCACGGCGACCGACGGGAGAATGAAGTAGGCGACGCGCCGCACGCCGGTGGAAAGATGGGACCGCAGGGCTTCGACCCCCTTATCGCGGGACATCTCCGGCAGCGCGGCTACGGCCACGGAGGCGCCGAACAGGGCCATCGGCACCATTGCGATGCGCTGGGCGAAGTAGATTCCCGTGAGCGCGCCCTCGGCGAGGAGACTTGCGACGAACACATCGGTCAGGCTCGAAAGCTGGAAGATCCCCTGCCCCGCCGCGACCGGCATGGCGTTGCGCGCTACGCGGCGCGTGGGCTCGAAGCGGAAATCGATCCGGGGCCGGAGTGTCCCGAGAAGGCCGTACACGGCGGGAAGCTGGACCGCAACCTGCAGCACGCTTCCAACGAGGGTGGACCAGGTGAGCACGACGATGAGCGGCGCCCAACCCATCCGCGCCCCGGCCAGGAGGCCGGCGATCTGGGACAGGTTCCAGACCACGGGCGCGGCGAAGGGGAGGAGGAAACGGCGGTGGCTCGTCAGGATCCCGAGGCACCACGCACCAACGATCATCACCCCGGACATGGGGAAGAGGATGCGGACCAGGCGCGTCGTAAGCTCGCTCAACTCCGCGTCGTAGCCCGGCGCGAGGATCCCGAGGAGCCAGGGAGCGGCGGCGACGACCGCGGCCACGACGAGGGCCGAGAGGAGGAGGAGGCCGCCCAGCACGCCCTGCGCGAGCCTCCGCGCCCCGGCGGTGTCGCCCCGTTCCATCAACGAGGAAAAGACCGGCACGAAGGAGGCCGAGAGTGCGCCTTCGCTCAGGAGGTTGCGAAAGGCGTTCGGGATCTTCAGCGCGGCCGCGTAGGCGTCCGTGACCGGCCCGACCCCGAAGGTGGCGGCGATGATGACATCTCTCAGAAACCCGGTGATGCGGCTGGCCAGAATGCCGGCGGCGACGCGCGTCGCCGAACGGCCCTGCCCCGGCGCCTTCCCCTCGGTCAGGTCAACGCTCCCCGTTGTTTCCGGCCGGCCGCCGCGCCTCCCCGCCGGGGAGGGCCGGGAGCGCTTCGTCTCCCTCCACGAGCGCGCGCACGAAGGCGGTCTCCTCGCGGATGCCCTCGACCGTCTGCGTCAGGTACTGGACTTCCTGCTCCAGCGCGTCGATGCGCGCGGACTGGTTCGTTCCGGAGTCTCCGTTCCCGATCCGGCGCGCGAGGGCTTCGGAGAGGGGAGAGTCGATCACGATGGCGAGCACGGGAATGAGGACGATAAGCCCGAGGACGACCATGAAGGCGAAGGTCATCTCGGATCTCCCGTGCCGCTCATTGTCGCGCCCTCCGTGGAAGAACGTCCGCTCGCGGTGTGCCCGCCGATGTGCCCGCCGGCGTGCCCATCGCGTGCTCCGGGACGATGTACCCGCGAACGCCGCAAGCTATCCATCTCCCGCGCGGCCCGCCAAGAAGGACGCGACCTGGCGGTCGGTCTCGCGTGCGAGCCGCTCCACGAGTCCGGGCCCGTAGCGGCAAAGGAAGGAGAGCGGGTTCAGCACGCGTTCCTGAGGGCGCCGCCGCGGAGAGAGGTTCGCCCCCGCGCGGCGCACCTGGCCCAGCCGGACGTCGAGTCGTTGCCGGGTCGCGCGGTCCACCTGGCGCGACAGTCCGGAGACGGCATCGAGGACGCCTTTCCGCATCTTCCCCGCCGCCCCCCGCAGCCCCGGCACCTCTTGGGCCACGGCCTCCTCGATCGCGGCCATCCCGGTCTCGGCACCCTCCCGGAAACGCCCGAGCGCACGCTCCACCGCTTCCGGCCGCGCCTCCCGCGTGAGGCGTTCGACGACCGGCTCCGCTCCCCCGGCGAGATCCTGCGGCGAAAGCCCCGTCCGCTCGAGAACCCGTCGCGTGCGCGCCTCGACCAACGTCCACGCCGCGCGCGGATGGATGGACGGAAGGGGCACGTCGAGGTGGCCGAACAGCGGCCCGAGTTGGCTCCAATACGCGATCTCGCCGGGTCCCAGCACCGTCGCGACCACGGGGAAGAGGTAGGACTCGAGCGCGGGGCGGGACGCGACGTTCGGCGAAAAGCTCTCGGGCGCGGCCTCCAGCCGTTCGTGCCAGCTTTCCGGCCGCGCCGTCCCGTCGCGCCGGACCCGATGTCTGCCGCCGCCGTCGTCGAAAAACAGCGGCAGCGCATCCTCGACGCGTGAGATCGGCGCCTCGAAACCCGACGCCAGCAGCGCGCGCCCGCCCGCCGCCTCGGCCTCCAGGGCTCCGTCCCAGTCGGCGAGAAGCCGGCGATACAGGGGGATCGCGGCGCGCCGGACGTCCGCCTTCGCGGAATCGATCCAGACGTACCCCCGATCGCCGAGGACGCCCGCGAGGAAGCGGGCGAAAGCCGCGGAGACCGAACGTCCCTCGGCATAGGCGTCCCGCACCAACTCCAGGTAGTGCGCCGTAAACTCCGATTGGGGAACGACTTCCGGCAGCGTGTCGAGGACGTCCATTGCGGGACCGTCCAGCACGTGCGATCCGACGGAGCGGCGCTCGCCGCCAGCGGGGACGGGAAGGATGAGTGTCCGCGCGGCGTCGGACCGGTCGAGGATCGCCGCGCTTCCCACCTCGTCCCAGTCGTGGTCGTCCGAGGCGATCCAGAACAGCGGAACGACGGGCGCGCCGAGCGTCCGCTCGAGCCGGGCGGCGAGCGAGATGGCGGTGAGCGCCTTGTAGAGGACGTAGAGGGGCCCGAGGAGGAGGACGGGCTGGTGCCCCGCCGTGACGAAGGCTCCCCGCCCCCGGAGGACGGACTCGAGGCGTGTGCGGGCCCCGGCTCCGGAGACGCCGAAGGACTCGGGTCCGAGCCGGGAGGGGCGCGCGGGCGGACGAGTGGCGGCAAGACCGCTGGCGAGCGGGAGAAAGCCGGGGTCGTCGGCCCCCAGGACGGCGTGCGAGATGGAGCCGGCCACGCCCAGGGGGCGCGAGAGGATTTCCGGGTTCTCCGGCGGATTCACAGACGGATTCACAGTGTCCGTCCCATCAGCAGCAGGCGGGCCGAGTCGCCTCGAAACGGCGTCCCGTCGTAACCGCCGAAAGTGTTCGTCGCCTCGAGTCCCTGTTCACGGAGGAGCGTGCGCAGCGCATCCGGGGAATAGAGGCGCACGCGTTCGTGGTAGACCTCCGGTTCGCGGCCGGCGGTCCCTCCGATCTCGATCCGCTTGAAGACCTGGTCTCCTTCCACCCACCGCGTCTGCCTCACGGGGGTTCCGTTGATCTCGCCCGCGGACTCCGGGTCGAGGCGGTCGATGACCCATGCCGCGTGCAGATAGTCCATCAGGAAGGGGGCGCCGGGGCGCAGCACCCGCCGGATTTCCCGGAGAACTTCGATGTCCTCTTCCGGCGTGAGAAAGTAGCCGAAGGAGGTGAAGAAATTCACCAGACCGTCGAACGTCCCGGCGGCGAAGGGGAGCCTGCGCATGTCCGCGCGGACGAGGGATCCGTCCACGCCCGGGCGCGCTCGGGCCGCATCGAGGAGCGGTGCGGAAAGGTCGATCCCGACCGCCTGCAGATCCGCCGCCCGGAGACGCTGCAGGTGCCGCCCGGCGCCACAGGCGAGGTCGAGGACGCGGGCGCCCGCCGCGAGCCCCGTGCGCTCGCGGTAGAGCGCGACCGCGCGGGCGGCCTCCTCCTCATCCCGATGCGGATACAGCTCGAGATAGGCTCGGCCGAACCAGTCCCTGAACCACTCGGCGGGGGCGTTCATCGATCCGCTCACGGTTCGCTCAGGGCCCCTTGTGGTACGGCTCGCCGCGGAGGATCGTGGCTGCCCGGTAGAGTTGCTCCGTGAGAACGAGTCGCGCGACTTCGTGCGGAAGCGTCATGCCCGAGAGCGCGAGCCGGGCCCGAGCCCGGTCGAGCAGCCGCGGGGCGAGGCCGTGCGCCCCTCCGATCGCGAACGCGGCTCCGGGCCGTCCGTAGGTGCGCATGTCGTCGATGTAGTCCGCGAGGGCCCGCGTGGTCCAGCGCTCACCGTCGCGCGTGAGCGCGATGAATTCCAGCTCGTCGGGGAGCCGCCGATCGAGGGCCGCCGCCTCCCGCTCCCGCGCTTCCGGGGCGCGCGCATCGGGAAGTCGCGCCGGAGCGACCACGACGGCCTCGAAGCGGATGTACCTCCGCAGGCGGTCTTCATATTCCTCCGTCGCCCTTCGAAGAGCGGTGGCCCGGTTCCGTCCGACCGAGGCCACGAGAATCCGAGTCACTCTTCGGCCGGCGGACCAGCGTCTCTCCGGTCCGATGCCGTATCGCGAATCAGGCGTCTCACCTCTTCCCAGCCGGCCTTCCATGTGAGAGTCTCGGGGAGCACCCAGATCGGCAGGTCCGAGTCGAAGAGCGGGCCGAGCCGGGAGAGATCCTTGCGCGTGGTGAGCACGCCGCCCCGCCCCGCCGCCCGGGTCACGGCCGTCCGTTCTCTCGGCGATGGAACCCCATGATCGCTTAACGCGAGTTGCTCCCGAACCGACGCACACGCGGCGCCGGCCTGCGCGAAGAAAAGATTGGGCTTCATGATCCCGGTCAAGGCAACGCGCGGCGCCGGCGATCCCGGCCAGCCGCGCGCCCCGGCGCTGGCGGCCTCGGGGGAGCCGTAGCCGAACACGGCCGTCGCCACGGGGACGCCGCGGGCCAGACGCTCGATGCGGGCCCGGAGTTCGCCGTCGAAGCGGGACAGTTCGGCCGTCCAGGGTTCCCGCCCCGTGGTGACGATCGCGTGGGCACGAACGACGGCCCGTTCCCAGGACTCGCGAAACGGACCGGCGGGGAGTCGGGCCCGGTTCGTCCGGCGAAGCGCATCCCGGTCGAGGACGAGGAGGTTCAGATCGCGGAAGAGGCGGCGGTGCTGAAAGCCATCGTCGACGATGGCGACCGTCGCTCCCTCCGCGGCTGCCCGCCGCGCGGACCGCAGCCGGTCCGGGTGGCCGCGGATCGATGTTCCCGGTGCTTCATGCGCGAGCAGCTCGAGCTCGTCGGTGTATCCCCGCGCGAGAAGGGCCGGGCGATGCCCGGCCTCCTGGAGCGTACGGGCAATGCAGGCGGCGAGCGGTGTCTTGCCGCTTCCTCCGATTGTGACGCCGCCGACCGATATCACGGGGATGCCGGCGGAGTGCGCGCCCAGAAGGCCGAGATCGTAAAGGCGGTGCCGACCCTCGTGGACACCGCCGTAGATGCGGGCCAGCCCCCTCAGGGGCAGCGCCGCGCGCGGACGGCGCCACTGGTCGCGGAGACGGCGTTCGAGCGAGCGCCGCACCGGAGTCCCGCGCCCCGGCCGCGGCATGCGATCCCCCTCGGACCCCTCGCCCTCGCGTCCCTCGCGCACGATGAGCGGCGGACGGGCGCGGCGCGCCTCCCGCGCCGCCTGCTCGCAGCGCGCCACCTCCCGCTGGAGTGCGGCCTGTATGTCCCCGGTGTCGGGAGCGCCATCCTGAAGGACCGGGGCGAGCGACACGAACACCGTGGCCCCGGGGGCGGGGATGAGGAAGCGATCCCAGCTCGGGAGCCGCGGGCCGGTCGAGGCCGCGACTCCGACCACGGTCACGGAACTGTCCATCAGCATCGCGATGCGCGCCGTGCCTTCCTTCAACGACCGCCGCGGACCGCGGGGTCCGTCACCCGTGAGAATCACGCCGCGTCCCGCCGCGAAGGAGCGCGCCAACTGGCGGAAGCCGGCCGAACCGCCGCGTGTGCTCGAGCCCCTGGCCACCTCGTAACCGAGGCGCCGGAGGATGCACGAGATGATCTCGCCATCGCGGTCACGGCTCGCGAGCGTGGCGAGTTCCTGGCCCGCGAGGAGGCATGTGAGTGGAAGGAGGTGTTCGTGCCAGCACGCGTGAACCTCATGCTTCAGCAGGGGCCGGTACGGCCGGCGGGGGTCGTCGGGGTGCCGGAAGCGCCACGTCCGGCTGATGGGAAGCGCGGCGCGCACAAGCCGGACCGCGAGATCCAACGGGATGCGCCGAGCGCTCAGCACGGTGCGCCCGGGCCATCCGGGGACTCCAGGAGATCGATCGCGTGCCTCGCAACCCGGGCCGCGCACCCGGGTTTCCCGAGCCGTTCGCGAACGACGCCGAAACCGCGAAGCATCTCGCGCCGCTCGGGCGCCTCTTCGCCGAGGAGCGCCTCGAGCGCCTCCGCCGCGCGCGCCGCCGTCAGCCGATCCTGCAGGAACTCCGGAACTACCGGGGCCTCCGCAACGAGGTTGACGAGTACGATGGACGGCACCCGCACAAGCCGGCGGCCGATAGCCCACTCCAGCCTGCCCATGCGGTAGCCCACCACCATCGGCACGCCCGCCAGCGCGAGTTCGAGCGTGATCGTGCCGGACTTCGTGAGGGCGGCCCGGGACCGTTCCGTTACCTCGCGCGCGCCCGCGGTCGGGAATCCCGCCGCGGCGTAGAGCGATTCCGGCAGGTGAGAGGGGCGCGCGACGACGAAATCGAGATCCGGATGCCGCCGCGAGAGTCGCCGCGCGGCGTCGGCGAAGACCGGAAGCATGCACCGGACCTCCTGCGCCCGCGATCCGGGGAAGAGTCCGATCACCCTCCTCGCACCGGATGTTCGGCGCTGCGCGGTCGCGCGAGCCCCCGCACCGTTTCCCGGAGGGCGCGGACCGTCAAGGAGCGGGTGCCCGACGAACTCCGTCCGCACGCCGTACCGCTCGAGCAGCGGTGCCTCGAACGGGAGCACCGTGAGGACGCGGTCGCAGTCGCGCCGGAGCTTTTTCGCCCGGCGCTCCCGCCAGGCCCACACCTGCGGCGCGATGTAGTAGAGGACCCGGCGTCCCCCCCGCCGCGCGCTTCGAGCGAGCCGAAGGTTCAGCTCCGGGTAATCGATCGGAAGGAACAGTCGCACCCCTTCCGTCAGGAAGAGGCGCCGGATCCTGCGCTCCAGTCGAAGGAAGCCCGGCAGACGGCGCAGCACCTCCGTCCCCCCCATCACCGACAACTCATCCAGCCCGGCGATCCTCGACACACCGGCCGCGTCCATCTCGGCGCCTCCGATCCCGAACAGCCTTGCCTCGGGCAGCTTCCGGCGGATCTCCCGCGCGACCGCCGCGCCGTGGTGGTCCCCGGAGGATTCGCCGGCGGAGATGAAGACCGCCGGCCGCCGGCGTGGATGTGGGGTCAGGACACCCGGCCGAGGTAGGCCATCAGCATGAGGACGAGCGCCAGGAGAATGAGGAGGACCAGCGTCCGGGGTCCCCGCTTGACGGCGCCTCCGAGCTTCTTCCGCTCCTCACGAATCTTGAGCAACGACATGTACGAACTCCTCGATTTCGCGGGTGATCCGGATCGCGACCGCCAGCGCTTCCCTGCCCGCGCGACCCGATACCAGGCAGCTCGGACGTCCTGCGATCGCGTCGGCGAAGGCCTCGAGCTCCCGGGCGAGCGCCTCTCCGCCGCGGGCCTCCAGCGGCACATGCTCCAACATCGCCTCCACTCCCGTGATTTCGGTCGCGGTCTGAGGATCGCGCCGCCTGTAATGATGTCCCGTTCCGGCCGCCAGATCCAAGCTGAAGTACCCGGAGCGCTGGAACAACCGCAGCTTTCGCAGGGCCTTCAGCGCCACCCGGCTCGCGGTGATGTTCGCCACCGTGCCGTCCTCGAACGAGAGGCGTGCGCTAGCGAGGTCGATCCGGGGCGAAATGACGGGCACGCCCACCGCGCGCACGTCCGCCAGCGGCGCCTCCGTCAACGTGAGGACGAGGTCGATGTCGTGGATCATGAGATCCAGGATCACGGTGGTGTCAGCCCCGCGGGGCTGAAACGGCGCCATGCGCAGCGATTCGATGAAGCGCGGCCGGTCCAGCCACGGGTCCGCGGCGAGGAGGATGCCGTTGAAGCGCTCGACGTGACCGACTCCGAGAACGACGTCCTTCTCCTCCGCGAGCGCGAGGATCTCATCCGCCTCGGCGATGCTCGCGGCCAGCGGTTTCTCGACCAGTGCGTGGCACCCCGCCCGGATCGCTGCGGTCGCAACCTTATGGTGCGCGGGAGTGGGCACCGCGATGACGACGGCGTCGACCCGGTCGAGGAGCGTCTCCACCTCCGGGAAGGCCGGCACGGACCAGGTGTGCGCGGTCGTCTCCGCCCGCGCTGCCGACCGGTCGTGGACCCCCTCCAACTCGAAGGCGTCGCTCTGCGCGAGGAGCCGGGCGTGCTCGGCGCCCAGCTTCCCGACCCCGACGACGCCGGCCGGGATCCGGCTCACACGGCGGACCGGGACTTCGTCTCGCGCGGCTCCGGCGGGAGGTCATCGTCCGGTCCGACGCGGGTCGCGGTCACGCCGCGCTCGGAATCCCGGATGAACTTCACGAGTTCCCGCACTTCGGGCGTCATCTCTCCACGCCGGACGCGATCGAGACTCGTGCGGAGCGGGTCCCCGGACCGGAAGATCGTCCGGTATGCGGCCTGCAGCGCGCGGATCGCCTCCGGCTCGAATCCCCGGCGTTCGAGGCCGATACGGTTGACGCCGTACGTGCGGGTCCGACTCCCCCCGGCGAGCGTGTACGGCGCAACGTCGCGCGAGACGCGGGCGCCTCCTCCGACCATCGCATGGCGGCCGATCCGCGTGAACTGGTGGATGCCCGCCAGACCTCCCACGATCCCCCAATCTCCGATCTCGACGTGACCTCCCATGGTCACGCCATTGGCGAGGACGACATGATCCCCGATGAGGCAGTCATGGGCGATGTGCACGTAGGCCATCACGAGTGTGTCCGCCCCCACCGAAGTCAGGCCGCTCGCGGCCGTCCCCCGGTTCAGCGTCGTGAACTCGCGCACAACGGTGCGGGGGCCGACTTCCAGGAAGGTGCGTTCCCCCGCGTATTTCAGGTCCTGCGGGTCGGAACCCAGGACGGCCCCCTTCGCGATGCGCACATCCTCGGCCACGCGCGTGTCCCGCTCGATGAGCACGTGCGGGCCGATCCGTACGCGTTCGCCGACCTCCACGCCGGGGCCGATCACGGTGTACGCGCCCACGGTGGCGCTGGCAGCGATCCTCGCCGACGCATCGACGACCGCCGTCGCATGCCGCCCCGGAGCGTAGCCCGCCGACGTCACCGGTCCATGACCTGTCCCAGAATCGTGGCCTCCGCCGCCACCCTGCCGTCGACCCGGGCCACCCCCTTCAGTTTTCCGCGCTTGCCCCGCCCCTGAACCAGGTCGAGCTCGAGGATCAACTGGTCGCCGGGGATGACGGGCCGCCGGAATTTCACACCGTCCACCGACAGGAAGTAGATGACCTTGTCCTCGGGGTCTTCAAGGCCGCCCATCAGCAGGAGTCCCCCGCACTGGGCCAGCGCCTCGATGATGAGCACGCCGGGCATCACGGGACGGCCGGGGAAATGCCCGGCGAAGAACGGTTCGTTCGCGCTCACGTTCTTCAGGCCGACGATCCGCTGCCCCGGCTCGATCTCCAGCACGCGATCCACCAGGAGCATCGGATACCGGTGCGGGAGGATGTTCAGTATTTCGGTGACGTCCATCACCCTTCCTCGTTCATCCCGTTCTCGCGCAAGCCGGCTCCCCGTGTCGTACCGCACGACACCAGCCGGCGGGCGAGTTCCAGATTGCCGTGATGTCCCGGCCGTTCCGCGACCACATGACATTGCAGCCTCGCGCCCACGAGGGCGAGGTCGCCGACGATGTCGAGAATCTTGTGGCGCACGAACTCATCCGGGAAACGGAGGCTCTGCCCGGCTTCAAGCCCATCTGCGGAGAGGACGAGCGTGTTCTCCGGCGTCGCGCCGAGGGCGAGTCCCCGCTCGCGTAGCGCCTCCCTCCATGTGGCCAGGCCGAAGGTGCGGGCCGGCGCGATCTCCCGCAGGAACGGCACAGGCTCCAGCCGCGCGCTCGCGGACTGCCGCCCGATGAGAGGGTGCTCGAAGTCGATCGTCGCCGAGATCCGGGCGGTCGCCGCCGGGAGGACATCGTACCGGGTCCCCCCGACCTCCAGGTGGAGCGGGCGGTCGATCCGGAGGCTCGGCGCCTCCGCTGCCTGCGCGACCGGTCCGGCGTCCAGCAGTCGGTCGCACCACATGGCGGCGCTCCCGTCGAGAGCGGGAAGTTCGGGCCCGGAGACGTCGATCCGGAGGTTGTCGAGCGTCAGCCCGTGCGCCGCGGCGAGCATGTGTTCGGTGGTGCGAACCACGGCTTCGCCGCTTCGGAGGGCGGTTTCGCGGTGGGCGGAGTGAACGGACTCCACCGTGGCGGGGATCTCGGGCGCACCGGGAAGATCGGTGCGGCGGAAGCGCAGACCGCCGTGCTCGGGTGCGGGGCGGAGCCTGACGACGGCAAGCTCGCCCGTGTGTATGCCGTACCCGCGGACCTCCACGGCCCGCGCGATCGTGCGCTGTTTCGCCGTCAAGCGCTTCCGTCGTCCGACCCGCGCACCGGGCCTGGCCGCTCGCCCTCACGGGCGCCCGGCCGCCGCTCGAGCCTCGCGACGCGATGAAACAGGTCCGGCAGCCGGCTCAGGAGAGCGGCCTCCTTCAGCCAGGACCGCTGAGGGCGCGCCGGCGTCCCTCCCAGCTCCGCTCCCGGGGGCACATCCCGAACCACGCCCGTCTGCCCCGCGATGCGCGCCCCGGCGCCGATCGTCAGGTGGCCGGCCACGCCGGCCTGGCCGCCGAACTGCGTGCCGCCGCCGATGTCGCAGCTCCCCGCGATGCCCACGTGCGCGGCGATAAGGCAGTCACTCCCGATCCGCACGTTGTGTCCCACGTGCACGAGGTTGTCGAGCTTGGTCCGGTCCCCGATCCGCGTGTCATCGAGCGCGCCCCGGTCGATCGTGCAGTTCGCTCCGATCTCGACGTCCGCTCCGATCAGGCAGCCGCCGATCTGCGGCACTTTGTACGCCCCGTCCGGCCCCGGCACGTACCCGAAACCATCCGTCCCGATGCGCGCGCCGGCGTGCACGCGCACCCGGTCGCCCAGCTCGACGTCGTGGAGGATGGAGACGGCGTGGCCGAGCCGGCAGTCGACGCCGAGCCGGGCTCCGCGGCCGATGAGTGTCCCCGGTCCCACCCACGTTCCACGCCCGATCCGGGCTCCGTCTTCCACCACCACGCCCGGACCCAGCGACACCGCATCGTCGATCCGCGCCCCCTCGCCGATCCGGACGGACGGATGGATCCCCGGCGGCGGCTCCGGCTCCGGATGGAACAGCCGCACGATCCTGGCGAAGGAGAGATGAGGGTCATCGACCTTGAGGACGGTGAACCGGACGCCGCGCGTTTCGAAGCCCCGCGGGGCCAACACCGCCCCCGCCCGGGTCCCGTGGACGGCCTCACGCAGCGCTGCGCGGGCGAAGAATGCAAGGTCTCCCGGTCCGGCAACGTCGAGCGAGGCGACGCCGCTCAATCGACGGTCGGGATCACCCAGCACATCCGCGCCCACGCGGCGGGCGAGATCGGAGACCGTGTACGCCGGCATTCGCGAAACGGGGCCGGACTCGCCCCGACACTAGCCGCCGGGCTGGGCCGAGATGGCGGCGAGGTCCACCCCGAGACGCTCGAGGACCGCCGTCGTGATGTCGAGCGACGTGTCCGCCGCCACCACGCCCGCGGCGATGTCGAGCACGATCGAGTAGCTGCGTTCCGCGCGGATCTCCTCGATAATCTCGTTCACCCGCACCACGATCGGTTCGAGCAGTTCCGCACGACGCCGATCCAGTTCGACGTTCAGTTCCTGCTGTCTCGCCGCCGCCTGCTGCTGCTTGTCGCGGATCTCCCCCTCTTTCTGCTGGCGACCCGCCGGGTCGAGCAGCGACTGCTGCTGCTGATATGCCGCGATGAGGGAGTCGATCTCCATCGCGAAAGCCTCGAGTTCGCCCTCGAACTCGACGGAAAGACGCTGAAACGCGGCGCCGGCCGAATCCGCGCCGGGCGCGACGGGGAGGATGGCCTGCGTGTTCACGTAGACGATCGGCGTCCCCTCGGGGGGCAGCGGGACGGCCTCCATCGCCGGCGGCGCCCCCGGCTGTTCCTGGCCGGCCAGAGGACCCGCGATGAGTGCGCCGAGCGCCAGCGCGCCCATCACCGCCGGCCCCGCGCCCCTGTGAATCCAGTTCATGTCGGTATCCCTCTCGGTTCAGAACACTCGTCCGAACTTGAAGTGCAGTTGCCAACCCGGATCCGGCCGGCCCAGGACATCGCGCCGGTCAAACCCGTATGCGTAGTCGAGACCCAGGGGACCGAAGGGCGTCACGAGACTCGCGCCGATCCCGGCCCCCACCAGCAGGTCCGTCGGATTGAGCTGGCTGCTGTCCAGCCAGACGTTCCCGGCGTCCATGAAAGCACTCATGAAGATGCTGCTCGTGAGCTTGATCCCGAAAGTCACGCCGGTCCGGAAGAACGATTCTCCCACGCGATCGAGGTCGCTGAAGGGGGCGTCGTTCGGGATGTGCCCCGATGGGGTCACCGAGGCCTCGTCATACCCTCGTAACTGGATCCCCGCCTGCGTGCCCCCCGCGTAGTAGCGTTCCGTGAAAAACGGATTCCGGCCCATGATGAGCCCCGCCTCGAAGCTGAGGCCGAAGGTGAGCTCTATGGGCGGGCTCGTGCTCCCGGGGCCTCCGCCCAGACGGCCCACCGGCACGAACCACTCGCTCGTCAGGTCTAGTTTCCGGTAGTTCCCGTCCCCTCCCAGAAAGCCGCCCGTCTGCCGGAGCGCGAGCTGGTTCCGGGCGCCGCTCGTCGCGAACAGGGGATTGTTCCGGCTGTCCTGGACCAGTCGCCAGGAAAGCGCGGACCGCAAACCGGAGAAGAGCGAGAACCGCCGCCCGATCACGTTCGTGGTGTCCAGCCCCCGCACGTCGTCGTCGAAGAGGGAGTATCCCACGAAGACGCGCGTGTTTCGTATCCCGAAGATGGGGATGCCGACTTCGGTCAGCCCGCCCGTCTGGCGGCGGTCCCCGAGGCTGAAGCCGGTGAACTGGTCGCGCGAACTCCGGAGCGTGACATTTGCGGAATAGTGGCTTCCGAGGAGTTCCGGATCGGAGTAGCTGATGTCGAGGTCCCGCTGCCGGCGGCCGAAGATCCAGCGGAAGCTTCCCGTCTTCGCGAGTCCGAACAGGTTCGGCTGCGAATAGCCGATGAACCCCGCAAGTCCGGTGAAACCGGAGGCCGTGATCCCGAAGTTCAGCGTGCCCGTCTGCTTCTCCTGCACGCGCAGCGAGATGTCGATGTCCCCGTCCGCGCGCGGGCGGATGTTGATCGCCTCGTCCGGAGGCAGGGGCTCGAAGAAGTTCAGCCCCTGGATGTTCTGGAACGACTGGATCAGACGTTCCTGCGAATAAACGTCCCCGGGGAAGATGAGCAGGCGGTTCCGGATCACGCGGTCGTGCGTGGCCGTGTTCCCCTCGATCGCGATCTCCCGGACATAGCTCCGCGCGCCTTCCTCGATGATGAGATGGGCGGTGACGCGGGGCGGCTCGCCTTCGGGGACATTCACGCGCCGCACGTCCGGCGTGACGCGCGAGGCGAGGTACCCGTTGTTCCGGTAAAGGTCTCCGAGGTCCGCCGGCGAAGCGTAGAAGGCGGTGAAGTTGAAGGGAGGATACGCCTCGTCACTCTCGGCCTCGTGCTGTCCGCGGCGCACGATCGGTTCGATCGTCGCGAGCGGGAAAGCGCGGTTCCCGGTGATCCTCAGGTCTTCGAGCAGATACCGGGCCCCCTCCTCGACGCGGATCTCGATCCGGCCCTTTCCGGTGACGCGGTCCGATATGACCGAGTCGCCGAGAACTTCGAAGTCCAGGTAGCCGTTCGAGCGGTAGAACTCAGGGAGCCGCTCCGTCAGGTCGCGCCGGAATTCGTCCCGCTTGAGTTCGCCCGAATCGAACCAGAAGAACCCCTCCTCATCGGTGGCCATCGCCGCCCGGAGTTCCGCGTCCGTGAAGGCTTCGTTCCCCTCGAATGTGATCGCAGTCACCCCGAGCCGCGGCCCTTCGTCTACGTCGAAAACGACGAGCAGGTCGGGGGGGAACGCCGGGTCCGGGCGGATGAGCGTATCCACGCTCGCCGTCGGAAACCCTTCGTTCGACAACAGTTCGAGGATCGTGGCGCGCGCGCGCCCGATCCGGCTGGGGTCGAGCGGACTGTTGCTCGCGAGGCCGATGGTGTCGCGGATGACATCTTCGTCCACCCGTTCCAGTCCCCTGAACGCGTACTGCGTGATGTAGGGTCGTTCCTCCACGCGGATGTAGAACACGCCGCGCTCGGGATCGTCCGACTCCGCCACCCCGATCTCGACGTCGGAGAAATCCCCGGTGCTGAAGAGGCGTCGGATCGCGTCCTGGATCTGGGGCTGGCGCACGACGTTGCCCGCGCGGAGGCCGCTCCGCGTGATGATGAGGTTCTCGGAGTGGCGCTGGTTCCCCACGACCACGACCGAATCGACGCGCACGGAGGACTGGTCGAGCTGGATCTGCGCCGCTGCCGGGTCCACCGCGGCGAGCCCGAGGATCAGGCCCGTCAGCACCAGTCCGCCCGCCCCGCCGGCGAGCGGCCGCCGGCGGTTCACTTCGCCGAAGAAGTCGTGGGCGTGGCGAACACCAGGCTGTCCTCATCTTCGGCGATGTCCACAAGGATCTGGTCGCCGGGCTCGAAGTCGGCCATCAGGATCCGCTCGGAAAGCGCATCCTCGACATGCCGTTGAATCGTGCGCTTGAGCGGACGCGCCCCGAACTTCTGGTCATAGCCGCGGTCCACGAGAAAACGGATCGCGGCATCGGTCAGTTCGAGTTCGAGGCGCTCCTCCGCGAGGCGTTTCTGCACCTCACGGAGCTGGATATGCACGATCTCTCCCAGTTGGTCCTTCGAGAGCGGATGGAAGACGATCGTCGCTTCGACCCGGTTCAGGAACTCGGGCGTGAACACGCGGTCGATCTCGTCCGAGACTCGTTCCCGGATCCGCTCGTAGTCGATCCCGCTCGCTTCCTCCGTGAAGCCCACGCGCGTCGAACTGCCGATGTCCCGGCTCCCGACGTTCGACGTCATGATGACGACGGTGTTCTTGAAGTCGATGACCCGGCCGTAGTTGTCCGTCAGCCGACCCTCGTCGAGCACCTGGAGGAGGATGTTGAAGACATCGGGGTGCGCCTTCTCGATCTCGTCGAGCAGGACGACGCTGTACGGCCGGCGCCGGATGGCCTTCGTGAGCGCGCCGGATTCCTCGTAACCGACGTAGCCCGGAGGCGCGCCGATGAGACGGCTCACGGAGAACTTCTCCATGTACTCCGACATGTCCACGCGCACGAGCGCGCTCTCCTCCGCGAACAGAAAGCGCGCCAGAGCCCGCGCCAGTTCGGTCTTCCCCACCCCCGTCGGACCGCAGAAAATGAAGCTCCCGATGGGGCGGTCGGGATCCTTCAGACCCGCCCGCCCGCGGCGGATGGCGCGACTCACCGCCTCGATGGCCTCGTCCTGCCCGACGACGCTCTCGTGCAGTTCGTCCTCCATGCGGAGCAGGCGATCCGTTTCCGCTTCCCTGAGCCGGGTCACGGGAATCCCCGTCCAGCGGCCCACGATGAAGGCGATGTCGTCCTCTTCGACCGTGGGGCGGAACTCGGCCCGCGCACGCTCCCACTCGTCGCGCCGGCGCTTGATCTCCTCCTGAACCTCCTTCTCGCGGTCCCTGAGGTAGGCGGCGCGCTCGAAGTCCTGGTCGCTGATCGCCGCGTCCTTCCACTCCGCGAGTTCCTCGAGCTTCGCGTGGAACTCCTGCACCTCGGCGGGCGGCACCTGCGCGGCGAGCCTCGATCGGGCGCCGGCCTCATCGATCACGTCGATGGCCTTGTCCGGGAGAAACCGGTCCGTGATGTAGCGCTCCGCCAGCCGGGCGGCGGCGGAGAGCGACGCATCCGGGATCTCCACGTTGTGGTGGTCCTCGTAATACTTCCGCAGCCCCTGAAGGATCTCGACGGTCTCGTCGATGGTCGGAGCCTCGACGATCACGGTCTGGAAGCGGCGCTCCAGCGCCCCATCCTTCTCGATGTACTTCCGGTACTCGTTCAGCGTGGAGGCGCCCACGCACTGCAGCTCTCCGCGGGAGAGGGCCGGCTTGAGCATGTTCGATGCGTCGATCGCGCCTTCCGCCGCGCCGGCGCCGACGAGCGTGTGCAACTCATCGATGAAGAGGATCACGCCCTTCGCCTGCGAGGTTTCGTTCACGATCGCCTTGAGGCGCTCCTCGAACTGGCCTCGGTACTTGGTGCCGGCGATGACCGCGGCCATGTCGAGCGCAAGGACGCGGTGCCGCTTCAGGCTGTCCGGCACGTCGCCCCGCTGGATGGCCTGCGCGAGCCCTTCGACGATCGCCGTCTTGCCCACTCCCGGCTCGCCGATGAGCACGGGGTTGTTCTTCTTGCGACGCGAGAGGACCTCCATCATGCGCTCGATCTCGCCCAGCCTGCCGATCGTCGGGTCGAGTTTTCCCTGGCTTGCGAGCTGCGTGAGATCCCGGCAGAAATGGTCCAGCGCCGGGGTCTTCGACTTCTTTTCCCCCTTCTTGCCGGACGAACTTGCGGGGTCGGATACGGAGGCCGCGGCGGGCGCGCCGCCGGCCGGCATGTCCGTCCCGAGCAGCTTCAGCGTCTCGGCCCGCGCGTTGTCGAGTCCGATTCCGGCCTCTCCGAGCGCCTTGGCCGCGAGCCCCTTCTCCTGGCGGAGAAGGCCGAGCAGAAGGTGTTCCGTCCCCACGTAGGTGTGGTTGAGTTCCTCCGTCTCGGCCATCGCGTGCTCGAGCACGTTCTTCGCCTGCGTCGTGTACGGGAGTTCGCCGATCGACGAACTGCTCTTCCCGGTCCGGATATTCCCCTCCACGAGCCGCTTCAGCTCTTCGAGGTCGGCGGACAGGTTGGCCAGGACCGCGGCGGCAACGCCCTCGCCTTCGCGAATCAGCCCGAGGAGGATGTGCTCCGTGCCCACGTAATCGTGCTTGAGGCGGATGGCCTCCTCGCGCGCCATGGCGAGCACCTTCCGAACACGATCCGTGAAGTTGTAGTTCATCCGGGCCTCATGTGGCGTCGGCGAAACGGCCGGTGGCGTGATTCAGTGCGATCCCGCGCTATTCAAGGCTCTTCGAACGTAGCTCGCGCGGAACGCGTCCGCATCCGCCTCGTCGAGCCGGCGCCCCGCCTCGCGCGCGAGATGTGCGGTCTGGGCATGGATCATCATGCGGCTGATCACGTCTACCCGGGGTGTTTTCAGAAGTTTCAGCGAGATGCCGAGTCGGACTCCGGAGAGGAGGTTCATCATCTCTTCGAAGGGCAGGCTCCTTGCGTGACGCAGAATCCCGTAGGCCCGCCAGACCTTGTCCTCGAGCACGTTCGGCGCTTCGCGCAGCAGGACGGCCCGCGCCTGCTTCTCGTATCCGATGACGCGGCCGACGAGGCGTTCGAGCTGGTCGATCAGATCCTCCTCGGTCTTGCCCAGAGTCGTTTGGTTCGAAATCTGGAACAGGTTCCCCACGATCCTCGAACCCTCTCCGTATAGACCCCGGTAGGTCACGCCGAGTTGCCCCATGCCCTCCAGCACCTTGCGGATCTGGCGGGTGAGGACGAGACCGGGCAAATGGATGAAGACGGAGGCCCGCAGCCCGGTCCCCACATTCGTCGGACAGGAGGTGAGGAAGCCGAACTCCTGGTGGAAGGCAAACGGAAGACGGGCGCCGATCTCCTCGTCCAGCTGGTCGAGGTCGCGCCACGCGGCCGCGAGCTGGAAGCCCCCGCGCAGCGTCTGCAGCCGGAGGTGATCCTCCTCGTTCACCATCATGCCGAGCGCCCGCGTCCGGGATAGGGCGAGGCCCGAGCCGCGACGCGGTCCGGTTTCGGGTCCGCCGATGAGTTCCTTGCTGACGAGGCGTCGTTCGAGCAGGAGGAGGCGATCCACCGGGCCGAGGCGCGAGATCTCCCAGAAATCGACCTCTTCGAGCACGCCCGCGGCCTCCGTCGCCGCTCGCGCCTTCTCGAGCAGGGCCTCGCGCTCTTCGCCGGTCGCGTGTGCGGAGAAGGAGTACCCCTGGAGGTTGCGGGCGAGGCGCACCCGACTCGAGACGACGATATCGCCATCCGGGCTCGCTTCGTCCAACCAGTCGAGACCGTGGGTTCCGATGGGCGGCACGGCCGCGGGCCCGTCCGTCACGACGCCTCCGTCAGGGCGTGGATCGCGTCTCTGAGGTCCGCCGCCGATTCGAAATCTTCGATCTCCACGGCCCGCTCAAGGCGTCGCCGGAGGGTGGAGAGGCGAACCTGCTCGGGGTCCGCGTCGAGGGCCGTGCTCACGTACACCTTCCCCATGTGCTGCGAGGAGCCGTGCACGCGGCGCAGGAGCGCCCGGAGCTGCCGGTGGAACTGCGCGTAGCACTGCGGGCAACCCAGCCTCCCCGATTTCCGGAAGTCGCCCGCCCCGGTGCCGCAGTACTCGCACGCCTCGCCGGCCTCGTCGAACAGCGTTTCCCCGGCGGCCCCGCCAAGGTGCGCCAGCAGATCCGCCATGGGCGCGGATCCGCCGCCGGCCGATACACCCTTCAGTGTCGCGCAGGTCGAACAGAGATTGAGCGTGCGCATCTCGTTGTTCTCAATCTCGGTGAGGGTGATCTTCGCCTTGCGCTCCCCGCAGTTCTCGCAATCCATCGCGTTTCTCCGTTACGTCGCCCGGCGCCCCATCACGCGGCGACGAGTTCCCCGCTCTCGATGCGCAGCACCCGGCCCGCGCGGCCCGCCAGTTCGCGGCTGTGCGTTACGACGACCAGCGCCGCGCCGTGTCCGTCCACCAGTTCGAACAGCAGATCGTGCAGGCGCAGTGTCGCCTCGGCGTCGAGGTTCCCCGACGGCTCGTCCGCCAGCACGAGCGGGGGCGCGTTCGCCAGCGCCCGCGCCACCGCCACCCGCTGCTGCTCTCCGCCGGAGAGCCGGCGCGGCCGGTGGCGCGCCCGTTCCGCCAGCCCCACCTGAGCCAGGAGTTCCGCGGCCCGGTCCCGGGCTTCCTCCCTCGATGCGCCGGCGATCAACCGGGGCAGCATCACGTTCTCGAGCGCCGTGAAGTCGCGCAGCAGGTGATGGAACTGGAAGACGAAGCCGACGAACCGGTTTCTGAGTTCGGCCAGCCGCTCGCCTCCGAGTTCCGACACCCGTTCGCCCCCCAGCCAGACGTCTCCCGCCGTCGGCCGGTCGAGGGCGCCGAGCAAATGTAGCAGCGTGGACTTCCCGGACCCACTCGGGCCCACGATGGCCAGGGCATCCCCCGGGTCCACGGTGAGGTCGATCCCGTTCAGCACCGGAAGGAGACCGCCATCCGGGCTCGGGAAGGTCCGGACGAGCCCCGCCGCTCGCACCGCGGCTCCCGCCGCGGGCGACGCCTTACCGCCTCCGCCCGGCGTCATTCGTGACGGATGGCGTCGACCGGCGCGAGCGCCGCGGCTTTTCGCGCCGGATAGATCGTGGCCAGGTAGGAGATGAGCAGCGATCCGAGGATGATCAGCGTGACATCGAGCGGCGCGAGCGAGATCGGCAGGCGGTCGATGAAGTACACGTCGCTGGGGAGCGTGATGAACTCGTAGCGCGTCAGCGCCCAGGCGAGACTGGCGCCGAGCGCGGCCCCCAGGGTCGTACCGACGACGCCGATGAAGAGTCCCATGTTCGTGAACACCCTTCCGACGCTTCCGGCGGTCACCCCCATCGAGCGGAGAATCCCGATCTCGCGCGTGCGGTCCGCGACCATCATCACCAGCGTCGAGACGATGTTGAAGGAGGCGACGAGGATGATGAGGATGAGGACGACGGCCATGCCGAGCTTCTCGAGCCGGAGCGCGGAAAAGAGGCTCCTGTTGAGTTCCTGCCAACCCTCCACCCGGTACGGCCAGCCCAGCGCTTCCTCCACCCGCGCGGACACTTCCGTCGCCTCCCACGGGTCGCTCACGTCGAACTCGATCCCGGTCACGGCTTCGCCGAGTCCGAACAGGGCCTGCGCGTCGGCGAGCGGGGCCATCGCAAGTTCGTCGTCGTACTGGTAGAGGCCGGTCTGGAAGATCCCCGTGACCTCGAAGCGTTTCAGCGAAGCCGACAGCCCCGCGGCCGAGAGCGTCGCGTCCCGGGTGGACGCCGCGACGATGACCTTGCCCTGGTAGAGCCCCATCTTCTGCGCGAGGCCGCGTCCGACCACGATGCCCGGATTTCCGGACTCGGTCGGGCCGAAGGGCGGCTCCCCGATGATGAGGTGCTCGACGAGCCCGGCGATCCGCATCCCCTCCGGGTCGTCGGTGATCCCCCGCAGCACGACGGACTCGTTGTAGCGGTCGCCGGGCTGCGTGAGGATGATCTTGTTGAAGGCGAACGGGGAGGCCGCGATCACATCCTCGTCCTGCCGGACTCGCGCGAGCACCGTCTCCCAGTCCTCCATCTGGAACCCGCTATCGAGTTCCATCACGTGCGCGTGCGGCCCCCCGCTGAGGATCCGGTCCCTCAGGCTCTCCTGGAGGCCGTTGAGGACGCCGATTACGACAATGAGCGCCATCACGCCGACGGCCACGCCCCCCACCGCGAGACTCGATATGAAGGCGACGAGCCTCGAGTCCTTCTCGTCCACGGTGCCTGCGCCCGCCAGCGGCCGCCACGGCCTGCGGACGAAGCGGCCGAAGGCGCGGAATACCCCCGGCACCGACATGCGACGCCCCGTCCCCCGCAGATAGCGCCGCGCCACGAATCGTTCGAAGCGCCTCCGCCCTCCGCTCAAGAGCGTCCCTCCCCGGCCCGCAGGATGGGAAAGAGGACGACGTCGCGAATCGAAGTCCGTCCCGTCAGCAGCATCACGAGACGGTCGACCCCGAGCCCGAACCCGCCCGTCGGAGGCAGCCCGTACTCCAGCGCCCGGACGTAGTCCTCGTCAATCGCCATGGCCTCCTGGTCGCCCGCCTCTCTCAGGCGTTGTTGCGCCGCGAACCGGTTCCACTGATCCGCCGGGTCGTTGAGTTCGCTGAACGCGTTCACGAGTTCGAAACCGCACACGACGACCTCGAACCGCTCCGCGAAGTCCGGCTCCCCCCGCATGGGCTTCGCGAGCGGGCTCATCTCGATCGGATGACCGTACACGAAGACCGGGTCCGTGATCCGGCCTTCGACCAGCTGCGAGAACAGCGTGTCGAGAATCTGGACGCGGGACAGTTCGTCCGCGTCGGCGCGCCCGGTCTCCTTCGCCAGGGCGCGAAGATCGGCCTTCCCGGCCCGCCGCGGATCGAGGCCGGTGGCCTCCGAGAAGGCCTCATCCCAACGGACGCGGGCCCAGGGTGCGGCGAGGTCGATGACCGTCCCATCGTATTCGAAGCGCGTCGTCCCCATCACCTCCCGCGCAACATCGCCGACCATCGTCTCGGTGAGCTTCATCACGTCGTCGTAGTCGGCGAACGCAAAGTACAACTCGAGCATCGTGAACTCGGGATTGTGCGTGCGGTCGACCCCCTCGTTCCGGAAGTCGTGCCCGATCTCGTACACGCGGTCGAGGTTCCCCACGATGAGCCGCTTCAGATAGAGTTCATCGGCGATCCGCAGGAACATTTTCCGGTCGAGCCGGTGGTGGTGCGTGGAGAACGGCCGGGCGAGCGCGCCGCCGTAGAGCGGCTGCAGGATCGGAGTCTCCACCTCGAGGAAGCCGCGTGCGTCGAGCCAGCGGCGGAGTTCCGTGACGATTCTGCCCCGGATCCGGAAGACCTCGCGGACATCCGGATTCACCGCCAGGTCCGCATACCGCTGCCGGTAGCGGGAGGCCTGGTCGCTGAATCCGCTGTGCACGATCCGACGCCCATCCTCGGCGACCTCCTCCTTCCCGAACGGGAGCGGGCGAAGAGTCTTGGTCAGGAGGCACAGCGATTCCGCGCGAACGGTGACTTCGCCGCGCCGGGTCCGGAAGACGGCCCCCTCGACGCCGACCCAGTCGCCGAGGTCGAGCAGATCCATGAGCGCGGAGCCTTGGTCGCCCAGGAGGTTGCGGCGCAGGTGGATCTGCAGCCGCCCGTCGCGGTCGCCGATATGGGCGAAGGCGCTGCCTCCCAGGTCGCGATAGGAGAGGATGCGGCCCGCAACGCGGACACCCTCGAGTTCGGCCGCACCCACGCCGTCCGTCGCCCCTTCGGCGGCGGACTCCGCCTCCTCGAACGCCGCGAAGGCCTCGCGCAGTTCGTGGGAACGGCCGAAGGCGCGGCCATAGGGCTCGACGCCGAGATCGCGCAACCGGGCAAGCTTCTCGAAGCGGTCCCTCACGGGCTTCGGCCGCTCGTTCGAAGCGTACCAGCAGGCGGTACAGACGCCGTCCCGGAGCCCGGGAGTGTCGGAGCCGCAGGAAGGGCAGCTCATGCGCCCGTCTTGCCGGATTCCTGGAGGAACGCCTGGATGAAGCCGTCGATCTCGCCGTCCAGGACCGCGTCGACGTTGCCGACCTCGAGATTCGTCCGGTGGTCCTTGACCATCTTGTAGGGCTGCAGGACGTAGGACCGGATCTGTCGGCCCCACTCGATCCGCGTCTTTGTCCCCTCGAGTTCGGCCCGCCGCGCTTCCCGTTCCTCGACCGCCCGCTGGTAGAGGGCGGCCTGCAGCATCTTCATCGCCTTGGACTTGTTCTTGTGCTGGCTGCGCTCCTGCTGGCACGAGACGACGATACCCGTCGGGAGATGCGTGATCCGCACCGCGGAGTCCGTCTTGTTCACGTGTTGGCCGCCCGCCCCGGATGCCCGGAAGGTGTCGATCCTGAGATGCTCCTCGTTGACCGCGATCTCGATGTCCTCATCCACGACCGGGTAGACGAAGACCGAGGCGAAGGAGGTGTGGCGGCGTCCCTGCGAGTCGAAGGGGGAGATGCGCACGAGGCGGTGGACACCCCGTTCGGCCGAGAGATACCCGTAGGCGAACTGTCCTTCCACATCGAGCGTGGCCGACTTGATCCCCGCTTCGTCGGCCGGAAGAAGATCCATGACCTCGACATCGTAGTCGTGCTGCTCCGCCCAGCGCAGGTACATGCGCATGAGCATCTCGGCCCAGTCCTGCGACTCGGTCCCGCCGGCGCCCGGGTTGATCGTGACGAGCGCGCTGCGGTGGGCGTCCGCCCCCCGCAGCATGTTCCGCGATTCCAGGCGGGCAGCCTCCTTCTCCGCCACCCCGAGTCCCGCCTCGAGCTCCGCCTGCAGCTCCGCGTCGTCCTCCTCCCCGAGCAGGAGCGCCATCTCGGACAGATCGTCCACGCGAGCGGAGCAGTCCGCCCATGGGCGGGTCCAGCTCTTGAGGAGGTTCGTCTCGCCGATGACCTCCTTCGCCCCGTCGCGGTCGTTCCAGAAGTCCGGGGTCGCCATCTTCTTCTCGAGTTCGGCGATGCGGGTCAGCTTCGCGGGAATCTCAAAGATACCCCCGTAGCTCGTCGAGCCGGCCGCGCAGCGCTTCCGCGCGTTCTTTCTGTCTCACCAACTCCGTCATTTCCGGCTCCAGGCCCTCCGCGCGAGCGGCAGGTCCGACTGGGGTATGATGGCTGGCCGTAAATAGACCACGTTTCCCCGCGGAAGGCGAACTTTCCGGGGCCGCGTCACACGAGGTCGAAATCGACCCGTCGCGCCTCGCGATCCACTCGGACGACCTGAACCTCCACGGGGTCGCCGAGCCGGTAGCTCCTCCGCGTGCGACGGCCCCGGAGCGCGTGCTTCGTCCGGTCGTGCACGTAATAGTCTCCCGCGAGGCGGCTCACGTGGACGAGTCCCTCGATGTCATACGCGTCGAGCCGGACGAAGAAGCCGAAGCGGGCGGTGGCGCTGATCGCGCCGGCGAAGTGATCTCCCACATGCCGCTCCATGAACTCGACCTTCTTGAGTTCCACCGAATCCCGCTCCGCCCGGGCCGCGTTCTCTTCGCGCGCCGAAGCCTGGCGGGCCGTCTCCGAGAGCCATTTCCGGCTCATCCCGCGAACGCTCGCGGGCTCCGCCAGCCAGCGAGCCAGCTGCCGGTGGACCACGAGGTCCGGGTACCGGCGGATGGGCGAGGTGAAGTGGAGGTACGCCGGCGAAGCGAGCCCGAAATGGCCCTCGTTGCTCGTCTCATAACGGGCCTTGGCGAGACTCCGCAGCACCTGAACGGAGATGACCGGCCCCTCCGCCCTGCCCTTCACCGCGTCGAGCAGGCGCTGGAAGTCGCGCGGGCGCGGGTTCCGCTGCGGAAAGGAGAGCCCGAACTCGCCCGCCAGGAGGCGCAGCATTTCAAGCTTCTCGGGGTTCGGTTCCTCGTGGATGCGGAAGAGTACGGGCACCCCCTGCTCGATGGCCCAGTTCGCCACCGTTTCGTTCGCCGCGATCATCAGGTCCTCGATGAGCCGGTGGGAATCGAACCGCTCGCGCCGGCGCACGTCGACGGGAGCCCCCTTCTCGTCGAGTACGACCCGGGACTCCGGCAGGTCGAAGTCCAGGCTGCCCCGCGCCCTTCGCCGTTCACGGAGGGTCCGGCTCACCTCGAGCAACGCGCGAAGGTCGTCGCGCAGTCCCGGGTCGCCCTCCGTCGCCGGCGTGCCTTCGCCGTCCATCGCCTGCTGCGCTTCTTCGTAGGAGAGCCGGTGTGCGCTGCGGATGATGGCGCGGGCGAAGCGCGTCCCCCGGAGCCCTCCGCCGCGATCGACGGTGAGGAAGGCGGCCAGCGTGAGGCGGTCTTCGCCGGGGACGAGCGAGCAGAGGTCGCTTGACAGCGCGTGGGGGAGCATGGGGAGTACGCGGTCGACGAGGTACACGCTCGTGCCGCGCTCCCGAGCTTCCGCATCGAGCCCATCCCCCTCGCGCACGTAGTGCGATACGTCGGCGATGTGGATTCCGACTCGCACGCCACCCCCGGCGAGCCGTTCGATGGAGATCGCGTCATCGTGATCGCGGGCGTCCACGGGGTCGATCGTGATCACGCGGTCAGCCCGACAATCCTCTCGACCTTCCAGATCCGCCGGCTGGATCCCCCGCGCGGCCAGGGCTCTCGCCGCCTCCTCGACGGCTTCCGGGAACGCATCGCCGATCCCGCAGCCCACCTGGATCGCGAGCACCGCCACGCCGGGATCTCCGGAAGGCCCGAGCACGCGTTCGACGCGGCCCGCCGGGCCCGGACCCTCTTCCCCCCAGTCCGTGACCTCGACGACCACGATGTCGCCGGGTTCGGCCTCTCCGCGATGGCGCGCCGGGATGAACAGGTCGATCCCGAGCTTCGGCTGGGTCACCTCAAGCCAGCCCTGCCCGCGTCCGCCGCGGAAGACGCCGACGAGGTGCGAGCGGGCCCGTTCGAGGACCTCGCTGATGGTCCCCCGGGGTCCGCGCCGGCCGCGGTCGTCGATCCGCACCGTGACGCGGTCCCCGTCCACGGCCGTGCCGAGATCGCGGGCGCGGACGTAGACGTCTTCGTCTCCCTCGTCGGGGATGACGAAGGCCGCGCCGCTCTCGATCCGTTGCAGCCGGCCGCTGACGCGCCGGCCACCTCGGGATCGCCCGCGGCCGCGGGACCGTCCGCGGGGGGTCAGAGAGGCTTCGCCTCGTCGATGAGCATGATCGGGATCCCCTCGTCGACCTCGTACTTCAGACGGCAGCCGTGACAGAGCAGGGCCTCCTCCCCCTCCCCCACGCGGTACTCCAGTTCGCCCTTGCACTTCGGGCAGGCGAGGATCTCAAGCAGTCTGTCGTCGAGCGGCATCAGTTCTCCTGCGCGGGCACCCGGAAACCGAGCACCCTAAGATGGTGCGTTTTCTTGCGCCAGTTGGGGAGGACCTTGACGCGGAGCCGGAGGTAGACCCGCTGCCCGAGGAAGCGTTCGATCTTCCGGCGGGAGCGGATCCCGAGCTTCCGGATGGTCCTTCCGCCCGCTCCCACGACGATCCCCTTCTGGGATTCCTTCTCCACATGGATCAGCGCCTCGATGTATGTGGGTCTATCCCCCTCCCGTTCCCGAAACTCCTCGACCCGGATCGCCACCGCGTAGGGGACCTCATCCTCCAGCTCCTCGAGACACGTCTCCCGGATCATCTCGGCGGCGAAGTACCGGACCGGCGCGTCGGAGAGATCATCCAGCGGGTACAGGGGCGGCGACTCCGGAAGGCGCGCCGACAGCGCTTCGAGCAACTCCGGCACCCCCTCGTCCTCCGTGGCGCACGTCCCGTGTATCTCGTCCCAGCCGCCGCTCGCGAATCGGCCCCGGAGACCCTCGCCGGCCGACGCCTCCACGCGGTCGATCTTGTTGAGACAGAGGATCTTCGGAACACGGACCGCGCGCGCGAACCCACCGGCCCAGTCCAGGCTGGGTTCGAACCCCGCGTCCGCCACGGCCAGCACGAGATCCGCGTCATCCAGCGCCGCAAGCGCCTCCTCCCTCATGGATCGATGCAGGGTGTAGCGAGGCTCGAGAAGGCCGGGCGTGTCGATGAACACGGCCTGCGAGGCTTCGTCCGAGTAGATCCCGAGGAGTCGCCGCTGCGTCGTCTGGGCCCTCGGCGTAACGGCCGCGAGCCGCTCCCCGAGGAACGCGTTGAGCAGCGTGGACTTGCCGACGTTCGGAAGTCCGACGATGGCGACGAAACCGGCCCTGAACGTCATGGGCGAACCACGGGTTGGAGCAGGCCGGCGATGGCGCCGGAAGGTTGAACAAGAAGATGAGTGACTTGTGGGAGGTCCAGGTGTGCCTTTCTCATCGAAAGGACATCTCCCTAGAAAGGAGGTGATCCAGCCGCAGGTTCCCCTACGGCTACCTTGTTACGACTTAGCGCCAGTCACTGAGTTTACCTTCGACGGCTCCCTCCCGAAGGTTAGGCCACCGGCTTCGGGTACCCCCAGCTTCCATCGCTTGACGGGCGGTGTGTACAAGGCCCGGGAACGTATTCACCGTAGTATGGCTGACCTACGATTACTAGCGATTCCGGCTTCATGGAGTCGAGTTGCAGACTCCAATCCGAACTTGGACCGACTTTTTGGGATTCGCTCCACCTCGCGGTATTGCTGCCCTTTGTGTCGGCCATTGTAGCACGTGTGTCGCCCTGGACATAAGGGCCATGATGACTTGACGTCATCCCCACCTTCCTCCGGTTTATCACCGGCAGTCCCCGTAGAGTCCCCGGCATGATCCGCTGGCAACTACGGGCAAGGGTTGCGCTCGTTGCGGGACTTAACCCAACATCTCACGACACGAGCTGACGACAGCCATGCAGCACCTGTGACGGCTCCCCGAAGGGTCCCCCCCTGTTTCCAGGGAAGTACCACCGACATGTCAAGCCCAGGTAAGGTTCTTCGCGTTGCTTCGAATTAAACCACATGCTCCACCGCTTGTGCGGGCCCCCGTCAATTCCTTTGAGTTTCAGCCTTGCGGCCGTAATCCCCAGGCGGGGCACTTAATGCGTTAGCTGCGGCACCGAAAGGACCAAGCCTCCCGACACCTAGTGCCCAGCGTTTACGGCGTGGACTACCAGGGTATCTAATCCTGTTTGCTCCCCACGCTTTCGCGCTTCAGCGTCAGAAAAGGCCCAGCGAGCCGCCTTCGCCGCAGATGTTCTTCCCGATATCTACGCATTCCACCGCTACACCGGGAATTCCGCTCGCCTCTACCTTTCTCTAGCCATGCAGTATCGGGTGCAGTGCACGGGGTTGAGCCCCGGCATTTCACACCCGACTTACGAGGCCGCCTACGCGCCCTTTACGCCCAGTAATTCCGAACAACGCTCGCTCCCTCCGTATTACCGCGGCTGCTGGCACGGAGTTAGCCGGAGCTTCCTCTGGTGGTACCGTCAGTCCTGCCGGGTATTATCCGACAAGGTGTTCGTCCCACCTGACAGGGGTTTACAACCCTAGGGCCTTCCTCCCCCACGCGGCGTCGCTGCGTCAAGCTTTCGCCCATTGCGCAATATTCCCCACTGCTGCCTCCCGTAGGAGTCTGGGCCGTGTCTCAGTCCCAATGTGGCTGATCACGCTCTCACGTCAGCTACCCGTCATAGCCTTGGTAGGCCGTTACCCCACCAACAAGCTGATAGGCCGCGAGCTCATCCGAAGGCGCCAGCATAGAAGAGGCCGGCTTTCACGTCGGGCACCCACTCCCGACGCTGTACGCGGTATTGGTCCAGGTTTCCCTGGGGTATCCCCCACCTTCGGGCAGATCGCTCACGTGTTACTCACCCGTTCGCCGCTCTACTAGGTTCCCGAAGGAACCGTTCTCGCACGACTTGCATGTGTAAGGCACGCCGCCAGCGTTCGTCCTGAGCCAGGATCAAACTCTCCATATGAGAATTTGGTTTGAGCGCGTTCGGCCGAAGCCGGTCCGCACTCGAGACCTGGTTGAACGCAGAGCACCCCGTCCGGTCGCGAGACCGCCGGGGATTCACGTTCGGAAATCACTTTGGTTTCCCATCGAGCCACGAGAAGTGATGCCCATGGCTCTCAATCGGGCCCACAAGTCACTCACACCTTCTTGTCAAAAAGCGATCGCGGAAGGGCGCATGCCCTCCCGCGAGAACCCCAAGGCTACCGACCCGGGGGCAGCTTGTCAATGTTCCGCGAGGGGTCCGGAGATCGCCCTGAGGGAACGACGGAAATGCGGAGGGGTGAGCGACGGGATTCGAACCCGCGACCTCCAGGGCCACAACCTGGCGCTCTGACCACCTGAGCTACGCCCACCGCGTCGTTCGCGCCCCGTCGCGGGGCCGCGAGCGCGACAATCTAGAGGAATGGCGCGTCCCTTGCGAGTCTCCCGCGCCGGCACCGGGCGGGCGAGGGATTCGGCAGGGTGCGGCGGTGCGGTCTCCGTGGTAACGTGCCTCTCTGTAACGAGGAAACCTCCGGAGTGATCGGCGCGTACGAGCGAGCGATGACCGAACAGCCCAACGAACCCGGCCGCGGCGGCCCCGAGGGCCCGGCACCTCCGTACGCCGTTGTGCCTCTCGTCGCGGCTTCCCCCCAACCGCCGGCGGAACAGGCGCCGGACGCCGGCGACCGGTACACGAACGGGGTCGGCTTCGCCCTCTGGTGCTGCGCCCTCGTCGGCGCGTGCGGGATCCACCGCTTCTATCTGGGGATGTACTTCACGGGCATCATCTGGCTGCTCACGCTAGGTCTTTTCGGCATCGGCCAGTTCTTCGACCTTTTCCGAATGAAACGGCTCGTGCGGACGGCGAACATCCGCGATGGGTACCTGCCGCACCCTCGCCTCGCCAAGGGCGCCGAACCCTCCGCGCCGTCGCGGCAGCTCGCTTCGGCGGACACCAAGCAGCAGATCCTGCTGAAGGCGGCGCAGGCGAACGGCGGACTTCTGACGGTGACTCAGGGCGTCCTCGCTTCGGGCCTGAGCTTCGATGAGGTGGAGGAAGCCCTGCGGGAAATGGTCGTGAAGGGACACGTGGACGTGGACAACGCCGCCGACAGCGGAGTGATCGTGTACCGTTTTCCGGGCCTGGCCGGCCCCTTCAAGTGACGAGCCGCCCGCTCCCGCATTCCTCCGAACTCCCGCCCGCCTCCCTCGAGGGATGGTATGTCCTCCATCAGTCGATCGAACTCGACTGGGCCGGCCTCAGGGGGGCGGATCCGGCGGAGACCCGGGCGGCGCTGAGGAGCTTCGCCGCGCTGGCGGACAGGTGGTCCGGGGGATCGGAGCCGGGCTGGTCCGGGATCTACCGCGTGGCGGGGGGCGGGATCGATTTTCTCATCCTCCATTTCCGGGACACGTTCGACCGGCTCGTTGAAGCGGTGCGTGAACTGAAGCTCTCCGCCTGGGGCGATCACGCGCTTGTCCGCGAGGAGTACCTGTCCGTGGTGGAACTGGGTCTCTATTCCCTGACCCGGGAACTTTCCGGGAGGATCGATCCGGGGGACCGCGAAGCGTGGGACGCGGCCCTGGCGGACGCCCTCGCGGAGGAGCGCCGGAAGGGATACGTGCGGCGCCGGCTCGAGCCGAGACAGCCGGAGCACATGCCTTACGTCTGCTACTACCCGATGGACAAGCGCCGCAACCCGGGACAGAACTGGTACCGGCTTTCGCTGGAGGAGCGGGCGGGGTTGATGGCGGCGCACGGCAGGTTGGGACGGCGCTTCGCGGGCAGGATTTCCCAGGTCATCAGCGGGTCGATGGGCCTGGACGACTGGGAATGGGCCGTGACGCTGTGGGCGGCGGATCCGATCGAGTTCAAGGCCATCATCAGCGAGATGCGCTACGACGCGGCGAGCGCGGACTTCGCGGAATTCGGTCCCTTTCTGGTCGGAAAGCGGATGCCCGGAGCGGAGTACGAGACCCTGCTTTCCTGCGAGGGCGCGCCGTGACCGGGGTGGCGCGTCCCGTCACGCTCTCGGGACGGCTTAGGGTTTCCGATGTCGTCGCGGTGGCGCGCGAGGCTTCGACCGTCGCCGAACTGGACGGGGACGCGCGCGAGCGGGTGGAGGCGAGCCGGAACACGGTGGTGGAGGCGCTGGCCCGGCCCGGGGCCCGGATCTACGGGATCACCACAGGCTACGGGGCGCTTTCCGGAACCCGCATCGCGGCGCCGGATGCGGCCCGGCTGTCGTGGAACCTGATCCTCAAGTGCGCGGCGGGGACGGGCCGGCCTCTGCCCGAGGACTGGGTGCGGGCAATGCTGCTCGTCCGGGCGAACTCGCTGGCACTGGGTGCTTCGGGCGTGCGCCCGGTGATCATCGACACGCTGGTCCGGATGCTGAACCGGGGCGTTACGCCGGTGGTTCCCGGCAAGGGCTCGCTCGGGGCGAGCGGGGACCTCGCCCCCCTCGCACACATGGCCGCCGTCGCGACCCGCGCCCCCGGGCCGGATCACGGCGCCGGCGGGGGCGAGGGTTCAAGGGCGTTCAGCGGCGAAGCCTGGTTCGAAGGCCGACGCATGGACGGGGCGAGCGCGATGGCCGCCGCCGGGATCTCCCGCCCGGGCCTGCAGGCCAAGGAAGGGCTGGCGTTGACGAACGGGACCACCATGATGGTCGCGGGCGCGGCGCTGCAACTCCACGACGCCCGGCGTCTGCTCCTGCACGCGGAGTTGGCGGCGGCGCTGAGCTTCGAGGCGTTGCTGGCCCGTTCCGCGGCGCTGAACCCGGCGCTGCACGAGGCGAACAACCAGCCGGGACAGATCGGAACCGCGGGGAGGCTGCGGTCGCTCCTTGCCGGGAGCGGGCTCGTCGATGCGGACGCCGGCCGCGTGCAGGATGCGTACAGCCTGCGCTGCACGCCCCAGGTCGTCGGCCCGGTGCACGACATGGTCGCCTTCCTGTGGGGGCGAGTGGAAGCATCGCTCAACGCGGTGTCGGACAATCCGCTGGTCTTCGCCGCCCACGGACAGGATCCGGGCGCCGTCGTGTCGGGCGGCAATTTCCACGGCGCGGGGCCCGCGCTGTGGCTCGACACACTGGGGATCGCGCTTGCGGACGTGGCGAGCCTGTCGGACCGCCGCGTATTCCGCATGCTGACGCCGGAACTTTCCGCGGGGCTTCCCGCCATGCTCGTGGAGTCTCCGGGGCTGCACGGCGGCCTGATGTCGCTGCAGTACACGGGGGCGGCGCTCGTGTCCGACAACAAGACGCTCGCGCATCCGGATTCCGTCGACTCGATCCCGACGAGCGCGAACCAGGAGGACCACGTGAGCATGGGCGCGAACGCGGCCCGGCACACGCGTGAGATCCTCGACAACACGCGCACGGTGCTCGCGATCGAGTTGCTCAGCGCCGCCCAGGGCATCCACCTCCGACCCGAGGGCCCGGATCGACTGGGCGCCGGCACGCGGGCCGTATACGAGGTCGTGCGCGAGTGCGTCCCCCCGGTGATCGAAGACCGCTCCCTGGCGGAGGATGTCGCACGCCTGGAGGCGGCCATCGACGCCGGGACGCTGGAACGGGCGGCCGGCGGCGCCCTGGGCGATCTCTGGTCCCCCGCGCCGCGCTGAGCCCCGGCTGGCTCCTCTGCGAGCCCAACGTGAGCGAGGGGCGCGACCCACGCAGGATGGCCCGCTTCGCGGCCGCCGTCGATGAAATTCGCGGCGTCGAACTCCTCCACAGATCGGCCGACCCGGACCACCATCGCATGGTGCTCGCCTACCGGGGGGCTCCCGAAGCCGTGGTCCGCGCGACGTCGGCGCTCGCGGGGGCCGTGTACGCCGAAGTCGATCTGCGGCGGCACCGGGGCGAGCACCCGCGGATCGGCGCACTGGATGTCGTCCCCTTCGTGCGCGGCCCGCGGTGTCCAGAGGCCGAGGCGCTCCGGGCGTCCCGCTCCTTCGGCGAGTGGGCGGCGGCGCGCTCGGTCCCGGTCTTCTTTTACGAACGGGCCGCGACAAACCCGGACCGGACTTCCCTTCCCGGCATCCGGTCCGGACAGTTCGAGGGTCTGGCCGGGAAGTTGTCACACCCCGGATGGAGGCCGGATCTCGGTCCTCCGGCCCCCCATCCGTCGCTCGGCGCCGTCGTCGTCGGGGTGCGAGAGGCCCTCGTGCGCTTCAACGTGAACCTCGACACGACAGATCCGGGACCCGCTCGCCGCATCGCCGCGGCGATCCGGGAATCGGGCGGCGGGCTGCCGTACGTCCGCGCACTCGGAATCCCGCTGCGGCGGAGGGGATTGACGCAGGTGTCCATGAACCTGACCCGCTACGCCGTGACCGGGGTTCGCACGGCGTACGAGCGCGTCGCCGAAGGCGCGCGGGCGGAGGGTGTGGCGCCGGCGGGTTGCGAGTTCATCGGTCCGGTGCCTGCGGAGGCGATCCGCGGCCTCGACCTCTCGCGACTGGACGCGGATGTCGCGCCGGACCAGATATTGGAGTTGCCGCGGACCCGAGACAGCGGAGAGGGAGGAAGGGGATGAAACCGGCCGGACCGATCCGGGCGCCGAGGGGAACGACGCTTTCGTGCAAGGGATGGCACCAGGAGGCGGCCCTCCGGATGCTGATGAACAACCTCGACCCGGACGTGGCGGAGCGCCCCGGAGACCTCGTCGTGTACGGGGGCGCGGGCAAGGCGGCGCGTGACTGGGCCGCGTACGCGAAGATCGTGGAGACGCTGCGCCGGCTGGAGAACGACGAAACCCTGCTCGTCCAGAGCGGGAAGCCGGTCGGCGTGTTCCCCACCCACGACGAGGCGCCGCGCGTGCTCATCGCGAACGCCCACCTCGTCCCCCGCTGGGGGGATATCGACGAGTTCCGGCGTCTCGATGCCCTGGGACTCACGATGTACGGGCAGATGACCGCGGGTTCGTGGATCTACATCGGCACGCAGGGGATCCTCCAGGGGACCTACGAGACGTTCGCGGAAATCGCGCGGCAGCACTTCGGGGGTTCTCTCGCGGGACGGCTCGTGGTGACCGCCGGGTTGGGGGGGATGGGGGGCGCCCAGCCGCTCGCCGCGACGATGAACGGGGGGGCCTTCCTCGGGGTCGAGGTCCGGGAGGACCGCATTCGCCGGCGCCTCGACACGGGCTACTGCGACCGCATGACGACGGACCTCGACGAGGCGCTGGAGTTGCTCTCCGCCGCCATGGACCGGGGGGAGGCGCTCTCGGTGGCCCTGCTCGGGAACATCGCCGAAGTCCTGCCCGCGCTCGCGGAGCGCGGCGTCGTGCCCGACGTGCTCACGGATCAGACCTCGGCGCACGACCTCCGTCTCGGCTACATCCCGGCGGGCCTGTCCGTGGAGGAGGCCGAGGCGCTGAGCCTCTCCGACCCGGACGCATACGTCGAGCGGGTCCTCGATTCCATGGTGACGCACGTGTCGGCCATGCTCGCGCTCAGGGCGCGAGGAGCGATCGCGTTCGACTACGGGAACAACCTTCGCGGCCAGGTGGCCGACCTGCGCGGCATGGCGGAGGCCTTCGACATTCCCGGCTTCGTGCCGGCCTTCATTCGACCCCTTTTCTGCCGGGGCGCGGGCCCCTTCCGCTGGGCCGCCCTCTCCGGCGATCCCGAGGACATCGCGGCGACGGACGCGGCGGTCCTCGAGACGTTCCCGGAGAAGGAGGCGCTGGGCCGCTGGATCCGCCAGGCGCGCGAGCGGGTGCGCTTCCAGGGTCTCCCCTCCCGCATCTGCTGGCTCGAGTACGGCGAACGGGCGGAGATGGGAGAGCGCTTCAACTGGCTCGTGCAGACGGGACGGGCGCGGGCGCCCATCGTGATCGGGCGCGATCACCTCGACACCGGCTCCGTGGCTTCGCCCAATCGGGAGACGGAAGGGATGCGGGACGGTTCCGACGCGATCGCCGACTGGCCGCTGCTGAACGCGATGCTCAACACCGCCTGCGGGGCGAGCTGGGTCTCGATTCACAACGGGGGCGGCGTGGGCATCGGGTATTCCACCCATGCGGGCATGGTGTGCGTCGCCGACGGGACGGCATCCGGCAGCCGGCGGCTGGAGCGCGTGCTCACGGCGGATCCGGGCACCGGAGTCATGCGACACGCCGACGCGGGGTATCCGGAAGCGATCCGCACCGCCCGCGAGCGCGGCGTCGACCTTCCCATGCTCGAATAGCGGCCGGCTCGCCGCCATGCCGCGCCTCACGAACATCGGCTGTCTCGCCACCTGCGCGAACCCTGCCGGCCAGGACGACATCGGGCTCATCCGGGATGCCGAACTCGTGTGGCGGGATGGAATCGTCCTGTGGGCCGGGCCGGCAGCCACGCTGCCGGCGGAATACCGGCAGGAACCCGAGTGGGACGCCGGAGGGCGCCTCGTCATCCCGGGGCTCGTGGATGCACATACACACCTCGCCTTCGGCGGTTGGCGAGCGGGCGAGTTCGCGGACCGCATCCAGGGTCGGGACTACCTCGAGATCGCCGCCGCCGGAGGCGGAATCAAATCGACGGTGCGGGCGACCCGGGCACTCGACGAAAATGCGCTCCTCGACCGCTCACGGGAGTTCCTGTCCGGGATGGTCTCGCTCGGGATCACGACGGTCGAGGCGAAGAGCGGGTACGGGCTGGACCTCGAGACGGAGCTCCGACTCCTGCGGGTTTACCGGCGACTCGCCGAGATGGGACCTGCGCGGATCATCGCGACGTGCCTCGCCGCGCACGTCGTCCCGCCGGAATGGGCCGGGGACCGGGCGGGCTACGTCCGACTCATCACCGAGGAGATCCTGCCGGCAGTGGCCGAGGAGGGGCTGGCGGATTTCTGCGATGTGTTCGTCGAGGATTCGGCCTTCTCCGCCGCCGAGGCGCGGCGGATCTGTGAACGGGGATCCGAACTGGGGTTACGCCCGAAGCTCCATGTGGATCAGCTCACAGACGGCGGCGGGGCCAAACTCGCCGCGTCGCTCGGGGCCGCGTCGGCGGACCACCTGGAGTACGCGTCGGAAGCCGGGATCGAAGCGCTCGCGGCGGCCGGCGTCGTCGGGGTCACCCTTCCTCTCGCCAACCTCTACCTGAACCAGGCTCCGCCTCCTGCCCGGGCTCTCATCGACGGGGGCGTCGCGGTGGCGGTGGCCAGCGATTTCAACCCCGGCACGGCCCCGTGCTATCACCTTCCCTTCGCGATGACGCTCGCGTGCACCCGACAGCGGATGGCGCCCGCCGAAGTGCTCAAGGGCGCGACGCGCTACGCGGCCCGGGCCCTCGGCCGCGAAGGTGAAGCGGGATCGCTGGAGCCGGGAGCCGCGGCCGACTTCGCGGTCATCGATGCCCCGGACGTGGAACACTGGATCTACCACCTCCGGCCCAACGCGTGTGTTGCCACAGTGATGGGCGGTGAGATCCGACACGGCGGTCTCCGGGGAGCGTAGACGGCTTCGCGGCGCCCGAAGTCAGGCGCCGGGATCCACAACGGCATCGAGCGGGGCGGCGCCGCCATCCAACCCGATGACCGCACGGTTCCAACCGCCGTCCTGCCGGCGGACGAGGCGCAGCATCTCCGTCGCGGCGTCGAGCAGGTCCGCGGCAATCAGCTTGCCGGCGTAGCTCTCCCGGATCGTGCGCACGGGCGTGTGTCCGACGACGTGAATGGCGGCATCGAAACGCTCCAGGACGGCGTCGAGGTGGCCCCCGAGCGTGTCGGCGAGCACGAGATCCCGATACCAGAGCACGCTCTCCGGTCCGAAGAAGAAGTCGTACCGGCGGTAGATCTGGGCCGAATCGAGCCGGGTTTCGCGCGCGAATTCCTCGAGGAACGCCGCGTCCCGCCATCTCGTGAACAGCGGCTCCGCGATGAAGGTCTCCAGGGTGTCCTGGTACTCCTCGAGCGAGACGTCGACGTATGCCGGACTCACGCCCCCGTGCGCGAGCAGCAGGTCCCCCAGTCGAACCAGCCCCGGCTTGGCGGCGATCCAGCGTCCGAGAACGGAACGGCCCGGGTCGAACAGCGCCTCGTAGGACATGCCGTGCCAGTCGCCGATCGTCTGTTCCTTCGGCGCCACGTAGCGCAGGTCGCCGGACAGGACCATCGCTTCATGGTTGCCGAGGAGCGTGATGACCCGGCCGCCGGCCGCGTGCGCCTCCCGTTCCAGGCCGTAAATGAACCAGAGGAGGCGGGTCACGTCTTCCCCCCGGTCGAACAGGTCTCCGAGAAAGGCGACGACGGCGCGGCCGCCCGTCCAGCGCCGTTCCGCGTCGATCAGGCCGGCCACCCCGAGCAGCGAGACGACGCGGTCGAACTCGCCGTGCACATCCCCGAACACGAACACGGAGTCGTGCCCGCCGAGGTCGACTTCCGGCGAAGGAGGCTCCACCCGGATCCGGGTTCGGTGCAGGGCCGTGGCCCCCCCGGCATCGTCCGGCTGTTCCGCCCCGTATTCGAGCGTGATTTCGGGCGCCCGGACCCGCAGGCGAACCGCGTGTGCGTACCCGCGGTCCGTCCTTTGCTCATCGACCACTCGTCCATCCACGATCGCCCGGACCCGCCCGGACCGCACTTCCTCCGTGATCCAGCGCACGTCGAGACCGCGTCCGGTGAACGCGACGTAGAGTCCGTATTCCCCCGCCAGGCGCAAACCGGCCTGTCCCGTTGGCGGGAGGGACCCGGCCCGTCGCGGCCCGTCGCCGGAAGCGGGCGCGGAGGCGCCGGTCCACCCCACCCCTGCGACGGCGACGGCACAGTACAGGAGACCGGACACCCGGCGGGGGAGCTTCAGGGGAGCAACTCGTAGCGGCCTTCGTCCACCCACTCGATGAGGCGGACGATGCGCCGGTGCATGGACCGGATCTCCGATTCCGTGAGCCCGAGCTGAATCCGGTCCCCGTCGCGCCGAACCCCGCGGCCGGGATCGAGGTTCCCGGCCGGCTCCACCTCCACGAAGTTCCCGTCCCGCAGCTCGAACTGGACGAGGACCCCGAGTTGCGCCTGCAACCCCTCGAGCGAGACGTCGCGCAACCGGTCGATGGCGAAGGCCGGGTAGCGGTCGAGGCGCAGGTTGCGCCACCGCGTGCCGCGGTCGCTCTCCTCGCTCGCGAACGCCACGCCGTTGTCGACGCTGAACACGCGGGGCCACGCGGAATCCATCGACTGCACGAAGTTCCCCCGGTTCGAATCGCCGTGACGGATGATGTACGTGAGGAGGTTGAAGTTCCCGAGCAGACGCTCGTAGACCTCGTCCTCCTCGAGCCGGTCGTCGTCGGGCAGATCGTCGGGAAGATCGACGTTGAACATCCAGTACTGGAGCGCGACGAGGGTCATCGGCCACTCGTCGAACGTCCGTTCCGGAGGGTTGGCGGCATCCCCCGTCCGGGCGACCGTGGCCCGGACGGCGTCGATGGGGAAGGCGCGGATCGCGGTCGGAGGCACGACCCGTTCCCGCTCGTCGAGGAAGAGCAGCTGGACGTCGTGGGCCGCCAGTTCGTAGCGGGGCCGGTTGTTGAACTCGTCCGCCCCCTCGCCGGCCGGAGCGTACTTGACCTGGAGCACATGGTCGCCGGATTGCAGCGTCACGCGGTAGGTGCGCTCGCCGGGAAGGCCGCGGGACGGCTGTGCGTCGAGGACCTGGATTTCCCCTTCGCGGAGGATCCTGTCGATCTCGGCGATGGGGAGGAGGAAGTTCGCGTCCTGGGCCGTCGCCGTTGCCGGCGCCGCCGCGGCGGCCGCCCCCGCGGCGAAGAGCACTGCGCGGAACAGATCGGCGCATCGCATCATTCCGCAGCCTCCTTCCGTGCGGGACCCGTGGGCTGCCGAAGCGGCAGGCGTACGTCGAACGCCGTCCCCCGGCCCGGTTCGCTCTCGACCGAGATGTCCCCTCCGTGCTGGTGTACGATCTGGAGTGTGATCGCGAGACCCAGCCCCATCCCGATCCGCTCGCCCTTGGTCGTGAATCCGGGTTCGAAGATCTCCCCGATGACGCCGCTCGGGATGCCCCGGCCCGTGTCGGCGATGCGGATGCGCGCGCGGTCCCCTTCCACGCGCGTCCCGATCGTGAGTACGCCTCCATCCATGGCCTGGGCCGCGTTGTGCACGAGGTTCATGAACACCTGGTTGATCCGGTTCGGATGGCACACCACCAGCGGCAGGTCGCCGAAGTCGCGGACGACCTCGACCTCCTTCAGCTCGTGCCCCAAAAGGGCCAGCGAACCCTCGATGCCTTCGTGAAGGTCTACGGGACGAGGCTCGGAGGTCGTGGGCCGCCCGAAGTTCTTCAGGTTCCGTACGAGGTTCACCATGCGTTCCACGGCGATGCCGTTGGTTCGCAGCACCGATTCGGTCGCGCGCACGACGCGACGGACCTCATCGAGTTCGTCCGGCGTGACGACTTCATCCTCGAGGATTTCCCCGAGCTTGAGGAGCGCGCGCTCGATGACGTGGTGGTTGCTGTTCAGGGCTCCCAACGGGGTGTTGAGTTCGTGCGCGATCCCCGCGACCAGCGTGCCCAGCGTCGCGAGGCGAGCCTGCGTGATCTCCCGGGCCGTCGGCCCCAGTCCCGGCTCGATCACAGGAAGGCCTGGATCCACCGCTGCCGGAGTCCGGCGAGTTCGTCGTGCGCCGCCTCGAGTTCGGCCATGCGTTCGGTCAGGGCGCTGAAGAGAAGGCTTCGCTCGACCCCGTTGCGGATGGCGAAGGCGAGCGCGTCGTTGTTCCACGGCTTCTCAAGGTACTGGTAGAGGCCGGCCTCGTTGATGGCCAGGATGGCGTTCTCCTTGTCGGCGTAGCCTGTGAGCAGGATCCGGGTCGCCTCCGGCCGCATCTTGCGGGCTCTCGTAAGGAACTGCACGCCGTCGAGGTCCGGCATCATGAGGTCGGCCACGATCGCGTGGACGGGTTCCTTCTCGAGGTGGGCGAGGGCGGCGCGCGCGGATGTGAAGGGGCGCACCAAGTGGTCCGTTTCCAGCTCCAGGAACCCCTGAATGGCATCGACGACCATGTCCTCGTCGTCGACGACCATCACGGTGCCGGCGTCAGGTCTGATCTCATCCATGTCGGATCATGTCATCGCCAGGCCGCGAACGCGACTCGCGAGTCCGCGAAGCAGGTCGAGGCCGAGTTCGGGGTGGTCGATGAGAAGGTCGCGAAAGTCCTCGCTGGTGATGCGCAGCACGCGGGTGGGTTCGACGGCGTGCGCTTCGACGAGACTGGGATGTTCGTCGATCAGGGCCCACGTCCCGAACGCCTCTCCATCCGTGAGGGAAATCGATTCCTCTCCCGCCCCCTCGAGTGAGACTTCGCCGTGGATCACGAGGTAGAGCGCGTCCGTCGGCTCCCCCCTGCGGATGAAGACGGCGTCCGGCCGCACCTCGACCTCCCTCGCGATGGAGGCGAGGAGCGCGAGTTGCCGACTTTTCACGCCCGAGAGGAGATCCACGCTCTGCAGGCGAAACACCTTTTCGATCAGTTCCATCTCTTCCTCGTCTCGCTCGTCCCCCGGATCCTGTGCGGGGGTCTCGGCCCGCCGCCCAAGGCGGTGGGCCACACGCGCCAGCGCCGGTTCCGCCGGCCCAAAACCGCGGAGGGCCTCTGCCATCGCGTCGCGGTCGATTTCGAAGGAGGTCCGGAGCGCACACCTCGCGATCCAGGCATCCTCATCGTCCCACAGCTCCCGCAGGACCTCTCCCGCCTCGCGCGCAGGCTCCCGCGGGGCCTCCTCCGCCAGCACCGGTCTGAGGTCGGAGAACGTGCGGTGTCCGACCGTGGTCTCGATCCACTCCAGGGCGTTCGCCCGCCGGCGCGGCCGTCCACTCTCGATGGCCAGGTAGCTGCGCCTCATCGGCTGCTCGGGATATACGAGCCCCAGCCACCGAAAGACACTCGCCCGCCGATCCCGCCTCGCCTCATCGAGCGCTCGGAGGAGCAGCGTCCGGGGCATCGACGCCGGCACACCCTCGAGTGCGGTGGCGGCGCGTGCGTAGCGCAGGGACGCGCGAACCTCGCGCTCCACGGCCTCCAGCACCCGCTCCGCCGGAAAAGTGAGGTGCTCATGCTGTGTGCGCAGCCGGTGGAGCGATACGAGGGCCTGGTCGTCGAGCGCCTGTTCGGTTTCCGGCAGCAGGTAGGAGGTGACGAGGGCATCGATCGTCGCAGGGGTCGCGATCTCGCCGAGTACGCTCGCGACGCCCCGGCGTACCCAGGGGTCGGCGGCCGGGTCGGAAAGTGCCGCAAGCAGAGGCGTGACGATCTCCTCGCCCCGCCCCGCCAGGCCGTCGCGCGCCGCGCTCCGGGTCCGCGGGATCGCGAGAGATGCGATGGCCGCCCGCACGAGGGCCGGCTGGGGGAGCCGGGCTGCGCTCCGCGCGGCCGCCGCCGCGACATCATCGCGGGGGTGGGCGACGAGTTCCGGAAGAACCCCCTCCACCGCGGGGTGCCCGGGGACGAGGCCCGCCGCCATCGCCAACTCCCGGGCGCCGGATCCTTCGAGTGCGCCCCTCTCATGTTCCCGCAGCAGGTGTTCGAAGCGGGGGGTCGCGATGCGTTCGGCCCGGCTGGCGCCAAAGTCGCTGAACAGGCAGTCGAACGCGGCCGAGCGGGCGTTCGTCGACTTCGAGTCGAGGAGGGGGATGAGAACATCGCGCGCCCGCGGCGCCGCCTTCAGGGCGAGGAGCCGGGCGGCGGCGCGCCGCACGGCCGAATCCGGATCCTCGAGCCGGGCCCGCACCGCCTCCTCGTTTGAGAGGCCGGGGGCCCGGGAAAGCGATCGCAGCGCCCGCGCCCGGAGGCCGGGGTTCTCATGCTCAAGGAGGCCGTACAGTTCCGGCGAAAGCGCCTCGATGTCCTCCGGCGTGGCACCGCGCAGCAAGTCGAAGGCGAACGCGACCCTCAGCGGCCGCTCATCCCGCAGCGCGTCGCGCGCGAGCGCGAGCGCGCCCACGTCCGCCATCGACACGAAGGTCCCGCGCAGGCTCGCGAAGCGTCCCTCGAAGGACTGAGCCAGGCTCGTGACGTACGACTTTCGCACTTTGAGGAAGGCGAGCAGCAGGACGCCCGCCAGACCGACGCCGACGACCCCGAGGATCATGAGCCGGCCCGTGATCGAAAGGCCGGCGAGAGCGAGCGAAGGGATTGCGATGAGCACCCCGGAGAGCGCCTTCCCCAACCCTTTCTCCACCGCCACGTCGATGTACGACTTCGCCTTGAGCTTGATGTCGTCCGGGACGGGGACGTAGAGGATCTCGCGGCCCGTGCGCTCGGCGGAATAACGGAACGTCTTCTCCGTCGTCCGGGCCCCGACGGCGACGGCGAGCGCGGCGGCGGACAGCCACACGGCGGCGGCGAGAGCCCCGGTCGCGAGGATCACGGCCACGGGGAAGATGATGACGGCGACCCCGGCGCCCCAGCGGCGCAGGACCGGACGCAGCGCGAGGAGGACGACGATCGGGAGCCATTGCGTGAGGACATCGACGAAGGCCAGAAAGCCCGCGATCGCGCCCAGGTCGGTGAAGACCTCGCGCGTGAGCGTGTTGTACTGGTAGTCGATGAACTGTTTGACGACGATCGTCAGGAGCACCGTGGCCGCGATGAGCCGCACCTGAGGGTGCGCCGCCATGCGCCGCAGGTCGCTGCGCTCAAGTTCGGGATCTTCCGCGTACGCGTGCTCCGGCGGCGGCGCCGGCGGCTCCCGCGACCAAATGAGAGCGAGGCCGCCCGCCAGCACGAGGAGCGCGGCGCCCGCCACGAGAAGCAGGTTCTCCGACGGTCCTCCGCCCGAGGCGAAGACGGTCGTGAGGAGCGCCCCGAGCGTGGCCCCGACCGAACTCGAGGCGATGACGACCGGATAGGCGCGCTTCGCATCGCGAGCGTTGTAGAAGACCTGCGTCGCCATGTAGAAGTGCGTGACGAGCGAGGCCGCCAACACGTCGTACCACCCGTAGAAGACGAACCCGAACCACGCCGCTCCCGGTTGGTAGATGAGGCGGAAGGCGACCATGCTCAGGGCGAAGAACGCCGCCGTAAGCGGGATGAGGCGGCGCCACGAGATGCGGTCCGAGAGGTAGTTGTAGAACGGAGCGACGACCACCACGGCCGCGCTGATGAAGTACACCTGGTAGAAATCGCCCGCGGCGAGTCCCGAGAGAGCGAAGGCGCTGCGCAGCGGACGCAGGATCCCGATGACGAAGAGGACGAGCGCCGCCAACCCCATCATGGCGAGCAGCTTCCCCGCCCCGGCTCTCCGCGCGAAGACCCCGCCGAGCCTCACGTCTTCTCCTTCGCCGGGGTGGCTTCGACCTCCCGGGCGGCCCATCTTTCGGGACTTCGGGGCGTGGCGCAGTCCGGTAGCGCACCTGCTTTGGGAGCAGGGGGTCGCCGGTTCAAATCCGGCCGCCCCGATTCCGCAGGACTTCCCTTTCGATCCATCCCCTGGCCCGCCGGACCGCCTTCGCTCGATGGCTGGTCGCCGTCTTCACCGCGGCGGGCAGCTCCGCGTACGTGCGGTCGTGGCCCTCCGGCACGAAGAGCGGGTCGTAGCCGAAGCCTCCCGAGCCGCCCGGCCGGCACGCGATTCGGCCGCGCACGATGCCCTCGACCACTTCATGGCACAGATCGTCGGTGAGCGCGACCGCGCAGCGATAGTGGGCCCCGCGGCGTTCCTCCCCGACGCTCTCCAGCTGTTCGAGCAGCCAGCGATTGTTCGCTTCGTCCCGCCCCCGGCGCGCGACCAGCTCCGGCGGAGCGAAGCGCCGGGTTCGCACGCCCGGGCCGCCCCCGAGGGCGTCCACGCAGAGGCCGGAATCATCCGCGAGCACGGGCAGGCCGGACCGGCGGTGAAAGTACTTCGCCTTCGACAGGGCGTTGCGCGCGAAGGTATCGAAGGGTTCGAGATCTCCCTCTTCCTCGCGCTCGGGAAGACCGAGGTCCTCCGGGCCCAGCAGCCGGACCGGAAGGTCGGCGAGGAGGCCGCGGATTTCGCGGAGTTTGTGGGCGCTGCGCGTGGCGACGAGCACCGGAGGCGGGTTCAATCCGCCCAAAGACTCTCCGCCGCGAGACTTTCCGCGAACTCCGGGTAGACCTTCCACAGGTATCCGCCCATGACAAGCGCCGCGAGGATGTTGCCGACGAGAATCGACCACCAGGCGAGTTCATCGAGAATCCAGCCGCCCAGCATCGCGACCATGGCGACGAAGAAGACCTCGAAGACGACGAACAGCACGATGATGCCGAGGGCGAGCGGGGGGAACCGGGACACCTGTCTCGCGAGGCCGGAGACCGCGACGCCGAACAACACGAAGAACGCGAAGTGGGCGAGCGTGTAGCCGAGGATCGGCGCGAAGGAGATCTCGACCGCGGCCGGCGTGGGAGCGCCGCGGAAGAGCACCGTCGCCAGCGCCGCCGGCGTATAGAGGGGCTGCCGGAGCATGGTGTCGATGATGAGGAACCAGAGTGCGACGACGAGGGCGCCGAGGAGCCCCGCGTAGATGCCGTGCCGCGTCACCCGGTGCGTCTGGAGGAAGTTCATCATCCCCACGATGCCGGGTTCGGAGCTCACCCAGTGCATGTGGGTGAACATCACGACCCCGGCGAGCGCGTTCCCGAAGAAGACGGCGGGCCACCCCGGCGCGGACATCACGAGTCCGGAAGGCGCCCGGATGAGGCCGATGTAGAACGCGAGCGAGCACACGAAGAGCCCGTACAGCGCGCCGATGAACACGTTTCGGGGGAGGCCCGCCCACTGGACGAGCGCCGCGGCCAGCATCCCGAGCCCGGCCCAGGCGGTGAAGTGGATGAAGGTGAAGCCCACGATGATCCCGGTCGTGGCCTCGACCTCCGCGCGGCTGATGATCGCCCCCCAGAGGAAGGCCGGCGTCTGAAGCGGGGTCCCCTGCCCGAGGTCGTAGAAGTAGAAGAGCACGGCGAGAACGACCCCCCCCAGCAGCCCTCCGGCGAGCCCGGCCCGGATCCTGCGCCTCAGCGTCAGCATGGCGTCAGCACGCGGAGTCCACGTCGGCCGCGCGGGCCTCCTCCCATTCGCGCTGCTCTTCCAGGGCTCTCTCGACCTCTTGCTGGCGCTGCCGGCGGCGCGCCCGGAAGATCCCGCCTCCGATCACGATCAGAAGCAGGTAGGGCATCGCCGCCATGAAGACGAACATCAGGACGTATCCCGCCTGTTCGTCCGGCGTATGCTGCATCTGCGGGGCCGCCGCGAGGGCGGCGAAAGTGTTCGGCACGGCTGCTACAGCTTGTCGAGGACGAGGACCGCCATGAGCAATGGAAGATACAGGATCGAGGCCCGGAACAGACCTCGGGCGCTCGCCGGCGTCGCGGAGCGGGCAAACCGGAACGCGGTCCACAGGAAGAAACCCCCGAGGCCAAGCGCGACCGCGAAGTAGACGACGCCCGTGAGACCGAGGACGCTCGGCAGCAGGCTCACCGGAATGAGGGTCAGCGCGTAGAGCAGCGCCTGGTGACGCGTCTGCCGACCCTCGAAGTCGCCGACGGAGAGCATGCGCAGCCCCGCCGCCCGGTAATCGTCGCGGAGCAGCCAGGCCAGGGCGAGAAAGTGCGGCAACTGCCAGAGGAAGAGGATCGCGAACAGAGCCCAGCCGCCGGGAGCGAGCTGCCCGGTCGCGGCGGTCCAGCCGCCGAGGATCGGCAGCGCGCCGGGCACCGCCCCCACGACGGTGGAAAGCGAATGCACCCGCTTGAGCGGCGTGTAGACGAAGTCGTAGGAGATGAAGGTGGCGAGCGCGAGGCCCGCGGTGATCGGATTGACCGCGATCCACAGCCACGCGATCCCCGCCGCCGCCAGGACCCCGGAGACGACGGCGGCCGGTGGCGTCGCGATCCGGCCGGCGGGCAGGGGACGCGCGCGCGTTCGGCCCATGAGCGCGTCCACATCCCGCTCCAGCACCTGGTTCATCGCACTCGTCCCGGAGGCGACGAGCGCCACGCCGGCCATGGCGTGCGCGAACAGAATGAAATCGAAGCTGGCCGCGCCGAGGAGGAAGCCGGCCGCCGCGGTCGCGACCACGAGCGCCGTGATGCGCGGCTTCGTGAGCTCGAGGTACGAGGGAAGCGTCCCGCGAATCGAGTGGACCCGTCTCGAGATCCCGCCGAGCGGCATCCCGCGGGCCTTCAGCAGACTTCCGGCTTCCACGGCGGCGGCGGCGCTACACGTACTCCATCATGATCGCGATGATCATGATGGCCACCGCCGGCAGCGGCGCCAGCGCCACGAGCCGCAGGCGGTTGGGTTCGAACTTCAGATGCATGTAGTAGAGCGCGACCAGCAGCGCCTTCCAGACGGCCATGACGAGCAGCGACACCACGATCATCCACTTCGGGATCGCGAGGAACGCGACGAATACCTCCGCGATCGTGAGGATGGCCAGGTACAGCCAGATGAGCATGTACTTCGGCTGCTCGTGCGCATGATCGTCCGCGGCGCTCGCCGCGTGTCCTCCGGCTTCACTCATTCGTTCGCTCCGTAGCTCTCGGCGCCAACCGCCCCGGCGCGGCTAGATCAGGTATACGATCGTGAACAGGATGATCCACACGAGGTCGACGAAGTGCCAGTAGAGGCCGAGCACTTCGATCCCGTGCGTGTTGTCCGCGCCCCAGTGCCCCCTGTAGGCGCGGATCGTGGCCCATGCAAGGCAGATCACGCCGAGCAGGACGTGGAAGCCGTGAAAGCCCGTCATCGTGAAGAAGGTGGCCCCGTACAGCCCGGCGGCGGGCGTGAACCCGTGGCTGCCTTCCCAGGACTGGTGCAGCACGAGTTCCGTGTACTCGTAGATCTGCACGCCGAGGAAGGTGGCTCCCAGGAGTGTCGTCAACAGGAGCCAGAGCCGAATGCCCCGCTGGTCCCCCGCCTGCGCGGCCGCGAACGCCTTCACCATCGTCACGGAACTGCAGATGAGAAGGAACGTGTTGATCGCGGTCACCGTAACGTTCAATACGTCGCCGGGTTCCGCCCACGTGTCGGCGGCCCCGAACCGGAGCACGACGTACGAGCCGATGAGGCCCGCGAAGAACATCACCTCCGAGCACAGAAACACCCACATTCCCACCTTCTGGGTGTAGACATCGAGCCCTCTCTCGGGGACCCGGCCCGCGGTCGCGGCGTGTGCCATCTCGTCAGTTCCCTTCTGTGTCTATGCGATTAGTGGCTGCCGGCGGCCGGGCTCACGACATCCGGCCGTTCGTTCTGCGCCAGCCAGTCCTTGTCCTCCACATCCGGATGGCTGTACTCGTGCGGACCGTGGTAGACGACCGGGATCTCCTCCCAGTTGCCGTGCTGGGGCGGCGAGGGGGTCTGCCACTCCAGCGTCGTCGCGTTCCACGGGTTCGCCCCGGCCTTCCTGCCCTTCTTCAGGCTCCAGAAGAAGTTGAACGCGAACAGGAAGCCGGACGCGAAGAGGATGAACGCGGACCAGGAGATGAGCGCGTTCGTGTCCTCGATACCCTGCAGGTGGGCGTAGCCGGTGGAGTCGTAGATGCGCCGCATCATCCCCACCATCCCCACGCCGTGCATGGGGAAGAAGACCAGGTTGAAGAAGACGAAGGTGAGCCAGAAATGGATCTTGCCCATCGTCTCGTTCATCATCCGGCCGAACATCTTCGGGTACCAGAAGTAGATCGCTCCGAAGAGCGCGAACAGGCTTCCTCCGAAGAGCACATAGTGGATGTGCGCCACGATGAAGTACGTATCGTGGATGTAGATATCGACCGGCGTCGAGGCCATGAAGACCCCCGACAGGCCCCCGATCGCGAACATCGCCACGAACCCGATCGCGAACAGCATCGCGGTGTGCAACTGGAGGTTCCCGCGCCACATGGTGCCCATCCAGTTGAACGTCTTGATCGCCGAAGGCACGGCGATGAAGAGCGTCGACACCGTGAAGGTGAGCCCCAGCATCGGATTCATCCCGCTCTGGAACATGTGGTGGCCCCACACGATGAAGCCGAGGAAGGCGATCGAGACGAGCGCCAGCACCATCGCCTTGTACCCGAACACCGGCTTCCGCGAGCCCACGGAGAGGATCTCGGACGTGAAGCCCATGGCCGGGAGGATGAGGATGTAGACCTCCGGATGGCCGAAGAACCAGAACAGGTGCTGCCACAGGAGCGGCTGTCCGCCCCCCTCGGGGAGGAAGAAGCTCGTTCCGATCGTCTGGTCGAAGATGAGCATGATCCCCGCGGCCGAGAGCACCGGCATGGCGAGGAGCGCGAGGATGGCCGTGATGAACAGCGACCAAATCGTGAGCGGCATGCGCATCCAGGTCATTCCGGGCGCGCGCATGTTGATCGTCGTCGTGATGTAGTTCACCGAGCCCAGGATCGAGGAAAGCCCGATGAAGACGAGCGCCGCCAGCCACATGATCTGGCCCAGTCCGACCCCGGTGAGGTCGGGACGCGCGCTGAGCGGCGCGTAGAGCGTCCAGCCCGCCCCCGCGGCGCCCCCAACGACGAAGAAACTGGCCAGCGTGAGGATGCCGGCGGGCACCATCGCCCAGAAGGAGAGCATGTTCAGCCGCGGGAACGCCATGTCGTGCGTCCCGAGCTGCAGCGGGATGAGGTAGTTCGCCCACACGCCCACGAGCATCGGCATGATGGCGAGGAACACCATCACCGAGCCGTGCATCGTGACGAGGGCATTGTAGAACTCCGGCAGGATGTACCCGCTTGCCACCATCGACTCCGGGAAGATCCCGCCCAGTGGCAACTCGCCCCGCGCCGGCCACGCGATCTGGTATCGCATGAGCATCGCGAGCAGTCCCCCGATCATCAGGAAGAAGAGCGTGTAGATCAGGAACTGGATCGCGATGACCTTGTGGTCGGTCGAGAAGATGTACTTGCGCAGGAACGACTGCTCGTGTTCCTCGTGCAGGATCGCCTGCCCGGTCGCCTCCGCTACGATCGTCGCCATATCAGCCTTTCTCGATCACTGGTCGGTCACTGGGTCGATCACTGGGCGGTCGCCGACGCCTGGCTGGCCTGCCAGGCGTCGAAGTCCGCCGCGCTGTGCACGGTTACGCTCGCCATCATGTAGTAGTGGCCCAGGCCACACAGCTCGGCGCACGCGATCTCGAAGTCCCCGGTCTGGGTCGCGTCGAACCACACCGGGATGGTCATGCCCGGAACCGCGTCCTGCTTCACGCGGAGTTCGGGGATGAAGAAGGAGTGAATCACGTCCTCGGACTCGAGCAGGATCGTGATGTCCTCGTTCACCGGGAAGTGGAACTGGTTGCGGACGGTGAAGTCGTCCCCCGTCCCCAGCGTCTCGTCGACTCCGGGATAGGTGATGTTCCATTCGAACTGCTTGCCCACGACGAGGAACTCGAGCGCGTCCTCCGGCCGGTTGGAGCTCCCCTTGATGTCGTCCCAGACCATGGCCGAATAGCCGCCGAGGATCGCGATGATGATGGCCGGGATCACCGTCCAGATGATCTCCAGCCGGTTCGAGCCGTGCGTGTAATGCGCCCTGGCTCCCTCGCGTGCCCGGTACTTGATGCAGAACCAGAGGATGCCGCCCTCCACGAGCAGGAAGGCGATGCCGGTAATGACGAGGATGATCCAGAACAACTGGTCGATCACGACGCCGAATGTCGAGTAGTTCGGGGGCAGCGCCCAATCCACGAGCTATCTCCTTCCAGGTGACCCTTCGGATGAATGGGAACGCGAGCGGAACCGGGCGGCCGTTCCGGCCACCGGGCCCCGCCCCTGGAATTACTGTGTGCGCTCCACCCGGATGCGGTTCGTTCCGTGCTCGATGACGAGGGCGTCGGCCATGGGGACGTCGGCGCCCATCATCTCGCCGTTGTAGTCGAACGAGGCCTCGGCCATGCCGCCCGCCGTGACGGTCACGCTCGCCGTCATCGTGCCGAACTCCTCGTGCCACGCCGTCATCGTGTAGTCGCCGGCCGGGACGTTGGCGATCGAGTAGCTTCCGTCGGCGCCCGTCACCGCGAAGTACGGGTGATCGACGACGCCGATGTACGCCTGCATCCAGCCGTGCACGTCGCAGCGTACCGGCACCATGACTTCCGCCACCTGGAAACGCTGCGTGCTCGTGATCCCCGCCCGGGGCTGGCTGATGTTGAAGCCGCGGTTCTCGGTCGGGGTGGCGTTGATGTTGTGGAGCAGGTTGTCGCTGTTCGAGATCTCGATGTCCTGCCCGCTCTGCACGCCCAGCACGTGCGGCGTGTAGCGGCAGTTCTCCTGGTCGAGTTCGGCGGCGCCCGACGCGGCCGGAGCGCCGGAGACGCCCTCGCTCAGGTAGACGAACACGTTGGCGAGGCCGCCGCCGGACACGAGGACGTTCTGGGCCATGGGCCCGTCCGCGCCATAGCCGGCGGCGCAATCCGCCTCCGCGGACATGTCGATGGCCTCCATCGCCGGGACCATTCCGCCGAAGTTGGCCGTGCCCGAGATCGTACCCACCGTGGACGGATCCACCGCGGCGGCGGCCGGCGCCGCTTCGCCCGCGTCGTCCGCCGCGCCTTCGGACGATCCGCCGCCGCCACAAGCGGCCATCGCTGCGACGGCCAGCAGGGCGGCCGAGCGGTTCCAGAAATGCGATCGCATTGACTTACCTCCGTACGAGAAGCTGTTGCGCTATCGGCTGTTGAGAGCCCTTCCCCACCTCTTCGTCATCGCTTCGTCAATCCCTCCGACGGTCCTGGGCCCGGCGCACGAGAACGAGACCGAAGGCCCCCGTCAAGAGCATGGCCAGCAGGGGCGTCACGACGACCGTGCTGGATGCCGGAGGTTCGAGGAGAATGTAGTACCACGTGCTCACGGAACTGCGCTTCCCGACCTCGGCGCTGGATCCGTCCCAGGCCTGGAAGGCGATGGGCGTCGGAGTGCCCTCGGCGAAGTCGAGGCCGTCGCTTTCGACCTCGATCGGACGGCGGACATAAAGCGTCCAGCGTCCCTCCTCCCACCTCGCTTCCCCGGTGACCGGGTCCTCCGTGAGCGGTTCGACCGAGCCCAGGCCCCGGCCGCGCGCGGCGCCGACACCCGCCTCCGAATCCCACGTCCAGAGATAGACCGGCTCGCGGGTGTCCCCCATGAGGAAATACGGCCGGTCGGTGCCCTCCGGCATTTCGAAGGGGAACTGGAGGAGCACCGCGTCGGGGGGTCTCACGGCCGGCGCGCCGGCGCTGTCGAGGGCGATGGGGTCCGCGCCGTCGAGGTCGAGCGCGGCCGTGATCTTCTCCTGCCACTCGTCCCAATTCGGGTCCGGACTCATCGATGGGTCGTTCCACCGTACGCGCAGCGCGACATCGGTTCCGTCGTGAAGCCCCTGAACCCAGAGCCCGTCGACCGTCGGCGCGAAATTGCGCGGCGTCTGGACGATCTGCCCCGACATCGGGAAGTAGAATGCCTCGACGCCCGCCCAGGCCTCCTCGCCGCCATCGGCAGGGAGTCCGCTCTCGGCGCGCCCCACGCGGACCACGTCCCGCAGCGGCGGCATCTCGCGCGGTCCGAACGAGGCAAGGTAGTGCGCCAGTTGCCACACCTCGTCCGGAGAGACGACGCCCGAGTTCATGGCGTCGATCGCCGACGGCATCGGAGTTCCGTCCAGCCCGGTCAGCATCCTCGTATGCATGTCCTCGACGCTGCTGCCGCCGTTCAGAACCCACGCTTCCGTGAGGTCCGCCGCGCGAATGGGCAGCCCCCGCCAGTCCTCGAGCGTCGGGGCCGAGGTACCGTCGCCCCGGCCGGAAAGGCCGTGGCACTCCTCGCACAACATCGTGAGATAGGCCGCCGCCCCCGCCTCGATCGCCGCGGCGCCCCCGCCCGGATCGGATCCGAAATCCAGCGGCTCGGGCGCCGGGCCCTGGCCGAAGAACCTCGAGAAGCTCTTCAGGTAGACGATGACGTCGTCGATCTCCCGGTCCGTGAGATTGGGCCAGCCCGGCATCGTCGTGCCGGGGAGCCCGTTCTCGATCGCGAACCGGATGTCCGCGTCCGTCGGGAGCTGTCCGCTCCCGGTGGTGCGGACCTGGTAGAGCGCCTGCGTGAAATCGCGCGGCCGCGGCAGCATCGAAGCGGCGGCCGAGCCATCCCCCTGCCCGGTCTCGCCGTGACATTCCGCGCACCAGCGGTCGTACACGACCTTGCCGGCGGCGGCCGCATCTTCCTGCCCCGCCAGCGCCGGCGAAGTGCCCGCGAACAGGGCGAGCAGCACGATTGCCGTCCGGCGCGTCGCCCTCATTCGTGCCCCCCTTCCCCTTCTTCTTCCCAAGTGCGCGGCGTGAACCCCGTCTGGTCGTAGAGATAGAGGATCACCGCCCAGATCTCGTCCTGCTCGAGGATCGACTCCCAGGCCGGCATGGCCGAATCCCACGGCGTCCCCTCGCGCGGGAGGCCGGGACCGCCCTTGACGATGCGCCAGAACACGTAGCTCTCCGTGAGCTGCGGCAGGTTGCCCGAACTCGTGAAATCGGCGGGAACCGGGTTGAAGGCCTGCGCGTAGTGGCCCTGGCCGTCGAGCAGGTCGCCGTGGCAGGGCACGCAGTTGCGGACGTAGACCCGCTTCCCGGCCGCCATGTGCTCCTCCATGGAGCCTTCCTCGCGCAGCGGGTTCTCGAGCCCCGTCAATTCGATCGACTCGCCGCGGAAGGTGAGCTGGTTCGGCGGCGCGGGGTGTACGGCGCGCAACGTGGCCGGCGCGGCGTAGCTCGGCTTCACCCGTTCGTAGGCGAGCCAGCCGATGAGAACCGGGATCGCCACCATCAGAATCCCGCGCAGCGTCCGCCGGCCGGGCTGCACCATCGTGGCCTGGATGGGTTCGCGGAAGCGCTGCCAGCGTTCTTCGTCCGCGCTCATGTAGAGGAGGATGCCGACGAGGACGATGAGCATGTACTCCACGATGACGGAACTCGGGACCGGCGCGCTCGCCACGCCGACCACCGGAAGCACGTATCCGATCACGTACTCGAACGCGACATATGACGCGACGACCACGATCGCACCCTGCCAGAACGGGTGGGACAGGTAACGTCTCATCGGCCACCTCCCGCGCTGTCGGCCGGCGATTCCGCCGGATCGCCCGGAGCCTCCGCGCCGGATCCCGCGCCTCCGACGAAGAAGTTCACGAGGACATCCAGTTCCACCGGAGACATGAGATCCCCGAAGATCGTCGGCATCGTGCCGGCGAAGGCGGAGTACTCCTCGTTGATCGTCGCCATCGGATTCACGATCCCTTCGAGGACGACGGCGGGATCCTGTCCCCGCAACTCCTCGAAGGGCGGGGCGACCATGCCGCCCTCCCCGCCGAGCTGGTGGCAGGCGAGACAGCCCTGCGCCGTGATCAGGGCGACCGCGTCGACCTGGCTCGGGTCGGTGACGGCGGCGGGTGGCGGAGCGGACTCGGCCGCATCATCGGCGGCCAGCGCCGCGGCGAAGTCATCCGCGTTCACGGTGATCTCGCCACCCTGCGACTCCAGGAAGGCGACGAGCGTCCACAGCTCGGCCTGCGACGAAGTGATGCTCTGATCGATCATGATGGGCTCGAAGCCCTCCACGATGTAGGCCGTCGGGCTGGTGAGAGACTCCCACAGGTAGTCCTTGCAGCTCTGCCCGGGTACGCGCGTGGCGCACACGCTGCCCGCCACCCCGACGAGATCCGGGGCGCGAGTGCCGAGGCCATGGCACGCCGTGCAGCCGCCCGCCCCCGCGTAGATCTCCTCGCCGATCGCCGCGAGCTCCTCGGGCGGCATGTCCGCGCTGAGCACGACCTCCCTGGGCACTGCCGACTGTACCTGCGGGATCACGTTCGCCACGAAGGTGAACACCGCCAGCGTCGCCACGACCGTGAACAGGATCTTCAGGTTCGTCATCTATTTCTCGCCTCCCGCCTCGGTTTCCTGATAGACGGAACGTTCGGCCAGGCCGCCGAGCCAGAAGATGAACCCGACGAGCGCGAAGAAGATGAGCACGCAGATGCTGATGATCGTCGCCGCCGGACCCAGCGCCGGGGTGAAGGCTTGCTCGCTCGTGTCGCGGATCACTTCGTAGACGTGCCAGTGCTGCCGGATCCCGCTGCGGGCGAAGCCCATCAGCCCCATGAGCCACGTAAACGTGACGGCGAGGATGAGGAGCGCGTACTGCGACCGATCCGGCATCTTCCCCCACCGGATCTCGCCCCGCGACTTGGCGCCCCGCAGCATCACCATGTCGATCCCGATGACGAACAGGATCGTCGCCAGGACCGCGAGCACCTGGTAGACGGAGAAGCCGATCCGCACGATCGCCGTCACGAAGTAGCCGTACACCCCGTAAAAGACGACGACGACGGCGGAGAGCGCGAAGGCCGCCCCCTGCAGCATCGTCCCCGCCCGGACCCACGGTACCACGGGATCCTTGTTCGCCCTCCGGTACATGAGGAAGGAGAGGAACGTCGTCAGGATCATCAGGTTGACGGCGGTATTCTTCGCGCTCATCACGCCGAGCACCTGCAGGAAGGGGTGCCGGATTCCTCCCATGGCCGCGATCTCGTCGCGGTCGGCGATCATCGTGTTGGGCGTGGCCCACACGATGACTCCCAGGACCAGCACGAGCAGCATCCACTTGATGTAGGGCTGAAATCGTTCGGCTCCGGGGATCCGTCCCATCCCGATCCACAGGTAGTAGTTGCCCGCGAGGAAGAGGATGCCGATGAGGAAGGCCTGGATGATCCAGAGCCAGCTCATGAAACCGCCCATCATCGTGATGCCCATCTGCTGGCTGAACTCGTAGATCTCGCGGCCGAGCCAGTAGCCGGCGAAGGGGAGGACGATGAGGGCGCCGATCGCGATCAGGTTGCCGGTATAGCCCATCCAGTCGTAATGGGCGCGTTCCTCGTCGGTCTTGCTCGTGAGGAAGCGGTACGCGGCGTAGGCGCCGACCACCGCGCCGCCGAACACCACGTTCGCGAGCAGCCGGTGGATGTTGATCGGCATCCAGGTCGCGTTGTTGATCGCGCTCCACAGCTGAACGGTCTGGGGCGCCGTGTCCGCCGTGAGTCCCTCGGGCGGGCTCATCATGTAGGTGAGCCACCCGTTCGCGATGAACATGACGATCGTGCCCCAGATGTTGAGCATGATCCCCAGGCACCAGTGGGCCTTCTTCGCGGCGCCCTTCTTCCACGCGTCCCACCCGTAGTAGTAGAGGTAGAGCGTGAACGACTCGAGGAAGAAGAGGCCCGCGTACACCCACATCGACGGGGCGAAGATCGCCGTCAGGTACGCCCAGAAACGCGGGTAGAGGGTCGAGAGGAAGAAGACGAGGATCGCACCCCAGATCGCGGTCGCGCTGTACGCCACGAGCAGGAGGCGGGTAAATTCCTTCGCGAGCTTGTCGTACTTCTCGTCCCCCCCGAACATCCCGATCGCCTCGATGACGACGGCGAACATGGGCACGCCGAGTACGAAGGCCGCGAACAGCAGGTGGAGCTGGGCCGCGATCCAGACCGCGCCGCGGCGGTCGAGCCCGAGGAAGTTGAACTCACCGTAGTCGGGCCCCGGAGCCTGCGCGAGGAGCGGCAGCGCGACCGCCAGCGCGAGAGCGGCCAGCAGTACGCCGCGGGCCACGACACCACGGGTCATCCAGCGCTTCATCGCTTTTCTCCCCGCCCCGCGCTCCGCCGGTTCCGGGCGAAGAAGGGCATCCGTTTCGAAAAGTCCACCGGCATGGCCCGGCGGACCTCGGTCATCACCTCGAGCGTCACTTCGGTGTCCCCGCGCTCGCGCGCGAACTTTTCCACCCGCTGCGCCACCACGCCGCGCACGAAGCTGGGGATGGCGTTGAGCCGTGCGTCGGCTTCGCGGCTCCACGGGAGCTTCTGCTCTGCCGCCGAGCCGTACGTGACCGGCTGGCGCGGCTCGATCGCCTGCGCGATGCCGGGGGCCGGCTCGTAGGCGCAGGAAGGATCGGGACCGAGCAGGTCTCCGTCCACCGCATAGGCGCGGGCGCGACAGCCGCCGCACAGCGCCCGATACTCGCAGCGTCCGCACTTCCCGCCCGGTTCGCCGTCCCGCAGCAGACGGAAGACGGTCGCCTCGCGCCAGATCTCGCCGAACGAGGCATCGGAAAGATCGCCGGCCACCTCCGGCATGTACGGGCACGGCGTCACCTTGCCCTCGGGCGTGATGCGGCAGTACTGGACACCGCAGGGGCAGCGCGTGCGGTAGTTGAGGAGCGGCGAGGCCGGATCCCGTTCGTACACGTGCCGCATGAGTTGCGGCTGGCACTTGGAGCGGATCATGAGCCGGCCCCGGTATTCGCGCTGGAGTTCGGCGAGCCGGGCCACGAGCTCGTCGTTCTCCTCGGGCTCGAGGCCGCGCATTCCCGCTCCCCTCCCCGTCTCGACGAGAAAATAGACGTTGAGGCAGACGGCGCCCTTCGCGTCCGCCCAGGCCGCGATGGCATCGAGTTCGTCCCGGTTTCCGCGCGTCACGCTGAACTGGATGAGGAAGTCGAGCCGATGCTCCCGGAGGCGGCCGACCGCGGCGAGGGTGTCTTCGAGAGCGCCCTCTCCGTGCCGGAAGCGGTCGTGATAGCGCGGGTTGAGGGAGTCCACGCTGAGCGCCACGCCCTGCACCCCGGCCGCCTTCAAGGAGGTGATGCGCTCGTCCGTGAGGCCGGTGCCGTTCGTGCCGACCGTCACCGTCGCGCCGCGCTCGGAGGCGTAGGCCGCGATCTCCTCGAGATCGGAGCGCACCAGCGGCTCTCCTCCGCTGAGGATGAGAAGCGGCGACGAACTCACTTCGAGGATCTGATCGATTACGCGGAAACAGGCCGCGGTATCGAGTTCGTTCGCGGCCGCGTGCCAGGACCCCGCCGAAATGTAGCAGTGGGCGCAGGCGAGGTTGCAGCGGCGCGTGAGGTTCCAGGCGACGACGTGAGGGATGGCGACATCGGGGTCGGCGCCCGGAGACGCGGCGGCGGGGGCGCCGTCCAGGAGCGACCCGGGCACGGCGGGGGTCCGGTGCGCGACAGCTCCCGCGGCCAGCGGGGCCCCGGTCACTTCGCGCGCGATCCCTGCTCCGAAGCGGGACCCGCTTTCGCCCCTGCTTCCCCCGCATCCCCCTGCTCCGCTCCCGACTCGTCTCCCAGTTCCGTGCGCGCGAACTGCTCGACGGCGGCGCGGGCGTCGTCGGGCGAGACCATCTTGAAGTCGACGGGACAGTCCTCCGCCTGTTGTTCGATGTCGCGGATCGGACAGCGCGTCACGCCGGAGGCCTTCGCTTCCTCGATGAAACGCTTCATCTCCTCGCTCATCCCGTCGACGCCGGCGGCCTCGGCCCGTGCCTGCTTCGCCTTCAACTCGTTGAACATCACGAGCATCGTGTCGAGGTCGAACTCGTCGGCCGCGATCATCGCGTCCTTGTTCTCGTCCATCACGAGCGTGGTCACGCGCCACATGCCCTGGTCGCGGGCAAAGCGCTCCACCGTATTCCGGGCGAGGGGCCGCGCGATGAGCGGCACGCGGCCCAGGCGGTCAAATGCCTCGTGCGTCCAGACGATCGGGTCGGCGGCCGTGCGGTCGCGAGGGATCTGGTTGTCCGTCACCGGGCACTTCGCCATCACGGGGAGCGGGGCCTCGAAGGCGTCGGCGTCGCTCGTCTCCACGACGGTCCGCTTCATCGCCTCGCCCGCCTTCACCTCGGCGAGGGCGAGTTCCTCCGCATCGCCGATGCCCATCACGAGCTGCATGTGGGTCGGGAGGAGCTTCTTGATCGCCTCGTCGAGACGTTCGTTCGTCACGACGGGCAGCTGGTCGCGGTTCCAGAGTTCCGCCTTCTCGCCGTTCCCGCGGCCGTTACCGGCCTGTCCGACCTCGGCGATCGAGGGGGCGGCCCCGGTCTCGAGCGCTTCGCGCGCCACCTGCGCCGTGCCGTTGGTCGCGGTCTCGGGTGCCCGGTACTTCTTCTCGTCCTTCGGGTTCGGCACGAAGGCGGCCGCGTAACGGCTGCCGGGTCCGTAGTGTTCGAGGACGAACTCCTCGACGGCCTTGCGCGCGATCCCGAGCGCGAACGGCGGCACGCGCAGGATCCTCACCTCCGCCTCGGGCGCCCACTCGAGCCCGGCCTCCCCGTCCTCTTCGATCCAGGGGATCTCCTCCGGCCGCACCTGCTCGGTCCCGATGAGGAGCACGTTCGCGTCGGAGAGGTGGACGAGGTTGTCGGCCTGCGACCCCAGATCGGTGCCCTCGATGCGGTGCGAGCCGTGGCGGGCCACGACGATGAGGGAGGGATCGATCTCTTCGGCCCACTTGAGGAGGGCGTCGAACGGCTTCCCGATGAGGACCTGCGTCTCGATTTCGACTTCTGGGTATTCGCTCGCCATCACCTCGGCCCGCTTGATGTTCGCCTTGCAGAGGCGGAGAAGGCCCTTGTCGATGATGTTGTTATGGAGTTCTTCCTGTTCCTCGAACTTGAACACCTTCGAGGCCTGGACCGAGAGCACGTCCTTGATGTTGTGGAAGACGACGTGGTGGTACTGCACGTCGAACGCGCTCGCGATGTAGACTTTGGCCCCGTATTCGCGGGCCATGTCGAGCGCGATGCGCAGCCCCTTGTAGGCGTAGGCGGAGCCGTCCACGCCCACGAGCCACTTGCCGCCTTCGAGCGTCCGGTCGTTGCGGATGATGAGCGCGTCCTTCTCGATCCCGCGCAACGCACGCGCGACCACGCCGCCGAGGCGGCTCCGCTCCTGCCGTCCGAGACCGTGGGCGCCGATCGTCACGAGGTCGTAATCGCGCCCGGAGGTGCCCGCGAGCTTGTCCTCCTGTTCCTCATCCTCGGCCACCAGGCGGCCGCCCTCGCCCAGCTTGACGTCCGTCCGCTGCTTTTCGCTGCCGTCGTAGTTGTGGGCGATGTTCGGATCGAAGCCGATGAGGCTCGGGAGACGTCCGCCGCCGCGGTTCGCCTCGTTGATGATCTCCTCGTAGTTGATGCCCTCGAGGAGCTGCCGCGTGACGGTCACTCCGGCTTCGGCACAGCGGCGGTGGAGCTGGTCCAGGAAGCTGTCGGAGATGAGCTGCAGCCCCTTCTCGATCAGCTTGTCGTGGATCTTCCGCTGCCTGCGGATCTCGGCCGGTTCCTGGAACTGGGCCGGAAGCCCGATCTCGAGCTGGCGGAACCGGATGTCGTGGAGGCGCGCGGCGTAGACGTGGGAGCCGGTGACGCGGCCCCCGAAGCGAGCGCAGAGTTCGATGGCGCGGTCGACGGCCCAGTCCGACTCGCGCGAGTTATCGACCGGGACAAATACCTCTCGATACATGGCGCTCCGTTGGACGGCGTACTGCGGCCGGTTTTACGCTGCTCGCCCCAGCCTCGCCCGGGTGCGAAGCCCGGATGTACGCAGTCCGCGCAGATCGGCCACGGACGAGGAATTCGGCGACGCTGGTCCAAGGTTGTCGAGGCTTCCGAAAGGTCCGGGGCCCCGCTTATGCGCCAAGAAGTTGCGGCTGCCCACGGGGAAAGTCAAACGCCCTCTAGGGAGTCCGCGGCCAACGGAGGCGGCGGCTCCAATCCGCGGCGAAAATCGCGGCCCCGAAGGTGAAGCCGGCCGCGACGAGAAGGCTGCGGAGCCAGACGGAAGCGTCTATCGGAATCCCGCTTGCGCCTGCCGAGAGGGCCGCCTGAAGCGGGGTGTACGGATTCCACTCGGCGGCGAGGGAGGCCCAGCCCGGAGCCGGGGTCCGGAAGAAGCCGGCGAAGTGCAGGAGAAGGAGGGAGAGCGCGGCCGAGGCGAGGGCCGCTTCCGCGAGCGAGCGCACCGCTGCCGCCACGAGCGGGCCGAGGAGGTTCGCGAACCACAGCGTGGCGAGGACGGACGGGAGGACGACGGATCCCGCCCCGAGACCATCGGCCGACCACAGGAGGATGAGGACCGCGGGCGCGAGTTGGAGCGCGTCGATCGTCATGCCCGCGAGGGTGCGCTCGAGGAGCCAGCGGGGCGCGGAGTAACCGGCGCGGAGGATCTCATCGAGCCAGCCGTCGCGGGCGTCGCGCACGGCGGGGATGGCTGAGCCGAAGGCTCCGAAGAAGACGATGAAGACGCCGAACACGGCGACCCGGTGCGGCGCCGCGGCCGCGCTGAGGGCGACGGGCGTCAGGAGGAGGAGCGGGACCGCCACGTTCCACAGGAACAACCGCCGACGCCGGAGGGCCGTGCGCCATGCCAGCCGCCAGATCGTCACCGGCCCTCCTCTTCCAGGCGGCGGCCCGTCAGCGCCACGAACACGTCCGCGAGTCCGGGTTTCCGGATGTCGACGGAAGCCACGGGAACGCCGCCGCGCAGGATCCAGGCCAGCGTCTCGGGCAGGGCTCGGCTCGGATCCCGGACTTCGAGGGTGACCGTGCTCTCGTCCCCCGTCGAGGTACGTACGCCTTCCGGGGCGGGGCCGAGGGTGTCCGGGTCGGGACTCAGCCCCGCGGCGAACCGGATCTCGACGCGGGGACGGGCGCCGACGCGCTCGAGGAGGCGGGCCGGGGTGTCCGCCACCGCACAGCGTCCGTCGACGATGAACGCGACGCGGTCGCACTGGGACGCGGCGAAGTCCGGATCATGGGCGGAGAGCACCGCGGTCCCCCCTGCGGCGCGGTGGCCGGCGAGCGCGTCGGCGAGGGCGGCCCGGCCGCCGGGGTCCAGCCCGGCCAACGGCTCGTCGAGGAGGAGGAGCGGGGCCGCGGTTGCGAACGCCGCCGCGAGGGCGAGCCGCCGCCGCATGCCGCTCGAGTAGGTGCCGGCGGGGCGGTCCGCGTCGACGTCCAGCCCGAAGCGCCCGAGCCAGGCGTCCGCCGCGGCGCGCGCTTGCCCGGACCGGGCGCCGTGGAGTTCGAGCAGGACGACCGCATTCTCGCGCCCGCTGAGCCAGGTGCGGAAAGCGGGCTGGTCGGGGGCAAGCCAGCGCCGTCCGGCGTCATCGACCCGAGGGTCCCGGCGGATTCCCGGGACATCGTCGCCGCCCAGGAGGCGCAGGAAGGTGGATTTTCCCGATCCGTTCGGGCCGAGGAGCGCCAGGCGTTCCCCCTCCCGGACGTCGAGCGAGAGGTCCCGGAGGGCGGGACTACCATCGGGATAGTCGTAGGCGAGGGCTTCCGCCGTTACGAGCGGCGGCTCCGGCCGCGGGCCGGGGTTCACGGGACGATCTCGACCCCGTCTTCGCTGACGGTGATCGCATCGACCGGACAGGACGCACACGCCTCGATGAAACGCTTCCGCGAGGCATGTTCCGGTCCGGTGAACACCGCCACCCCATCCTCGTCGAGGTCGAAGGCCTCCGGTGCTTCCTCGATGCAGTCCCCGAAGCCGACGCACAGGTCGCGGTCGATGACGGCTCGGAGTCCGTGGACTTCCCTTTCCATCAACGGGTCCGGAGCCCGCGCCGCTTCTCCGGCTTCTCCCGCATCTCCCATCCGTCCGCCACCGTCCGTCACCGGCGGTTACATGCCTTCCAGTCCGAGATCGGACCGGGCACGGTCCATGACGGCGGGCGTCATCTCCTCGATCCCGCGCTCCCGGGCGTATTCGTTGTAGATCTTCTTCACCATGCCCCGCACGAAGGAGGGCACCTGACCGAGCCGCTCCACCGCGTCCACGCTCCAGCGTACGGGGCCGGGGTTCGTCAACGGGGGCGCGGGCAGGGCCTCGTCGCGCGCCTGTTCCACGCCGGCGCGGATGCCCTCGAAGTTCTCGTCGGGCACGGTCCGGCCTCCCACCTTCACGCCGAGCGAGCTCACGAGTTGGGTCTCCATGGGGTTGGCGAGCATCGCGGTCTTGCGCCCGCAGGCGGGACACCTGAATACGGCGGCCATCGTGCCGTCTCCCGGCACGGCCCGCTCGTCGAAGGCCATCTGCCGGTCGCAATCGACGCAGAGGAACTTCATGGCGCCCCGGACCCCGCGCGAAGGGCGTCGGCCATCTGCCGCAGGGCCTCCGCCGCCCCCCCCCCGCCGGCCAGCCACCCTTCGAGCCGCCCCTCGTCGGCTGCGGCTCCCAACGCCGCGTCGAAGGGGAGGCGTGCGAGCAGGGGCGTCCGAAAGCGGCGCGCCAACTCGGCTCCGGCGTCTCCGGCGTGCAGCGGGGCGAGGGCTCCGCAGGCATCGCAGCGAACCCCCGCGAGGTTCTCCACGAGTCCCAGGATGGGGAGGTCGCGCCGCCGGGTGAGATCGAGCGAACGGGCTACGGCATCGCGGGAGGCCGCGCTCGGGATCGTGACCGCGACGATGCCCGCCAGTCCGGGGACGAGCGCGTGAAGTTCGGCGAGCCGCTGGGTGCCCGGCGGCAGGTCGACGAGGAGCACGTCCAGCTCTCCCCAGGCGACATCCGAAAGAAATTCGCGCAGGGCCCCGCGTTCCTGGGCGCCCCGCCACACGAAACCGGCGTCGGCGGGCTCACGCCAGGTGAGGGCGCGGCCGGACTCCACGAGGAGCGCCATCGACATGACGCGAACCCCGGCCCGTGAGGAGGGTGGCGCAAATCCGTCCGGGGATTCGGCGAGGATCCCCGGCTCGATGCCGAGAAGGCGCGGTACGCTGGGGCCGTTCAGGTCCGCGTCGATCAGACCCACGCGATCCCCGCGGCGGGCAAACGCCGTCGCCAGGAGAGCGGAAACGAGACTCTTCCCCACTCCGCCCTTGCCGCTCATCACCGCGATCACGCGCGCCACGGAGGCGAGGCGCACGGACACGCGCTCGTCCCCGGCCGCGATCTGATCGGGGAGATCGGAGCGCAGTTCGTCCACTTCGTGGTAGGTGCGGAATCCGGAGTTCATCGGGGATGGAAGCTCCCACCGGGCCGGGAGAGGGTCAACAGGCGCCGTAGACGAAGTTTCGGCGGGCTTCCCGCCATCGTACGATGTTCGGGAGGGTGGCCGTAGTCCATCGTGAATCGGAACGTCCCATGTCGATCATCGGGTTTCACCGTTTCCTCATCGCAACCGCTATCGTCTTCTGCGCCGTCTTCGCCGCGTGGGAGTTCAGGATCTTCGCGAGCGCCGGCGGCTTCGGAGCGCTCGCGATCGGCGTGATCTTCGCGTTCGCGGCGGCGGCGCTGGCCTACTATCTCGCCAACCTGACCAGGTTCCTGAGCGGCACGTCGCACGACTCTCCATGGCGCCGGGGGCGGTGAGGCGCGAGGAACGGGTGGGCGGAGGCCGGCCGGTTGCGCTGTACGTCGCGGGCGCCGTGTTCCTGCTCATCATCGCCGTCGTCGTGGCCGGCTCGTTCGTGAGACCCGATCCCCTGACCTTCGTCCCCACGCCCGCCGCCCCGCAGTCTCCCATGGACGGGTTCGTGGTGGACACCGTGACGATCGATGCGCGGGACGGCTCGCGGTGGGTCCACTTCGATTTCGACAAGGGGAGCGCGGTCGATGGACCGCTCGCCGGATGGGATCTCGCGCTCAACCGGTACCACGTCGTCGTTAACGGCGGGACCGGCTACCCGGGAGCCGGCGGGGCCATCGCCACCACTACGCCGTGGGAGGCCGTGACCGAGGCCCCCGCGTCCGGTTACGCGACGACGGAGGGGGCGCTGGAGGATGGCCCGGCGACGCCCGGACTCGAACGCTGGTATCAGTACGGGTTCTTCTCGCACCTTCTCGAACCGAAGGATGAGACGTACGTGATCCGGACGGCGGAGGGGCGCTACGCGAAGTTGAGGATCCTGAGCTACTACTGCCCGCAGGCGACGCCCGGGTGCGTGACCCTCATGTACGGATATCAGGGGGACGGCTCGCGCCGCCTCACGGGCTGAACCCGCGGGCGCGGTCGACGAGTTCGGCCGCGCCGGCCGCCAGCATGCGGCGTGCGAGGCGAAGGCCCACGTCTTCCGCCTCCGGGGCCGGGCCCTCCGCGGCATCGGCGACGGGCGCGCCACCCTCCACGTCGTAGACGGCCGCGCGCAGGCGGAGATCCTGCCCCTCCACCGACGCCCGGGCCGCAATCGGCACGCGGCAGCCGCCTTCGAGCGCCGCGAGGAGTCCTCGTTCGGCGGTGACCTCGGCTCGGGCGACTGGATCGTCCAGCGCCCGGACGCGCGCGCCCACGCCGTCTTCAGCGGCGCGACACTGCACCGCGAGCGCACCCTGACCGGGGGCGGGCAGCCAGCCCTCGTTCATGGCGAACGCGCCGGCGGGCCACAGGCCCAGGCGCCGCAGCCCGGCCGCCGCCAGAACGAGGGCCTCGAAACGCCCCTCCTCCAGCTTTCGGAGCCGCGTGTCCACGTTGCCCCGGACCGGCCGGGGCTCGAGATCGGCCCGCGTCGCGCGCACCTGCGCCGCGCGGCGCAGCGATGACGTGCCCACGCGCGCGCCGGCGGGCAACCGCCGCAAGATCTCCGGTCCGCCGCCTTCCGCCACGGTGGAGACCCGGGAGTCCCGGACCACGAGCGCGTCGCGGGGGTCTTCGCGGAGCGGGATGGCGGCCAGCGAGAGTCCGGCGGGCGAGTCGACCGGGAGGTCCTTGAGCGAGTGGACGGCGATGTCGATGCGGCCCCTTCGAAGGGCGCGCTCGAGGTCCTCCGTGAACAGGCCCTTGGCGCCGATGGCCGGGAGCGGCGTGTGAGGGTCGCGGTCTCCGCCGGTCGAAATGAAGCGGTAGTCGACGGAAAGACCGGGCCAGCGTTCCTCCAGCCGGTCTCCCACCCACGTCGCCTGCGCCCGGGAGAGCGGCGACCGCCGGGCCCCGATGACAAACTTCAACCGACCATGGAGGAGTAGGTCCCCCGCCCGACCGCGCAGAGGCGGCCCTTGTCGTCGTGCACGTCCACATCCGACACGGAGATGGTGCGTCCGTAGCGCCGGAGGCGGGCCGTGGCGCGCAGCCACGGACCGGTGCAGGGGCGCAGATAGTCGACCCGCAGCGAGATCGTGGGGACCCCGCCTCCCGCTCTCACCGCAACGGCCATGTCCCCCGCGATGTCGATCAGCGAGGCGACCGGACCGCCATGATAGATCGTGCCGTCGCGGGTCAGCCCGGGCCGCATGATCATCCGAAGGACGACGGTGTCCTCGTCCTCGCTCATCTCCGCCAGGCTGACGCCGAGCGCGACGATGGCCTCGGATCCGGCGAGTATCGACTCGACCAGGATCCAGGCGGGCGAAGCTCTGTTCGACTCCACGCCGACTCGCCTACCGCGCGTAATAGAGGAGCAGGAAGAGTCCGAGCAGGATGGCGACCCAGATCACGGAGGTGCCGGTGGGCCAGGTGCGGGCGAGGACGCCGCTGGGGCCCATGTAGCGCCGCGCCGAGGCGATCGCGTCCCCGGCCGCGGACACGGTGCGCGCCGCCGCGGCGTCCCGCAGCCGCCACGCAACGTTCCCGACCGCGAGCGCGACGCCCCTGCCGAGGCGGCGGTAGAGCCAGTCCGCGTCGAGGTTCGCCGACCGCAACTCGTGCGGTTCGCGGTCCGACAGCCTCAGCCACACGAACGCCAGAACGGCGAAGAAGAGCAGCTGCAACTGGGTGATCACGTGCGCGCGGGTGAACGGCACGTACGCCACCTCGTACGGCAGGTTCGGATAGAGGAACAGCGTCGGGAACGACCCGTTGAAGACGCACAGGAAGGCGGCCATGCCCATCGCGATGAGCATGCTCGCCGGGGCCTCCTTCGTGCGGATGCCGGAATCGGGCCCGAAGAAGCCGTAGAACGGGATCTTGATGCCCGCGTGGTGGAGCACGCCGGCGGATGCGAAGAGGAGGAAGAGCCAGACGATGTCGAGGTTCTGCTCCAGCGCGGCCGCCATCACCATCGACTTGCTCACGAAGCCGCTGAACAGCGGGAAGGCCGAGATCGACGCGGCCCCGATCAGGCAGAGCGCCGCCGTCTTCGGCATGCTCTTGTAGAGTCCGCCCAGCTCGCTGCACTTCGTCGTGCCCGTGCGGTAGAGCAGCGCCCCCGTCGACATGAACAGGAGTCCCTTGAAGAGCACGTCGTTGAAGGCGTGCGCGACCGCCCCGTTCACGGCCAATTCGGTGCCGATCCCGACGCCGCACACCATGAAGCCGATCTGGTTGATCATGCTGTAGCCGAGCACCCGGCGCAGATCGTTCTCGATCACGGCGTAGAAGATCGGGAACAGCGTCATGAGGACGCCGACGTAGATGAGCAGCTCCTCCCCCTGGTATCCCCGCGCCAGAGCGTAGACGGCGACCTTGGTCGTGAACGCGCTCAGGAAGACGGCGCCGCTGTACGTGGCCTCCGGATACGCGTCCGTGAGCCAGGTGTGCAGGAGGGGGAACGCCGCCTTGATCCCGATCCCGAGCAGGATGAGGTTCGTGCCCAGCGTGCCGGTCTCCATGGGCCCGAAAGCGATGGACCCGGCCGCCCGCGCGTGGGCGATGATCCCTGCCAGGAGCACGACGCCCGACCCGACCTGCACGATGAGGTAGCGGATCCCCGCCCGGTAGGAACGTTCCGTGCCGCGCGCCCACACGAGGAAGACGGAACTCAGGGCCAGAAGCTCCCAGAAGACGAAGAGCGTGATCAGGTCGCCGGCCTGGACCGCCCCGGTCGCGGCGCCTGCGTAGACCAGTGCCGAGGCGTCCTCGAGCGCGCTTCCTCCGCGCCGGGCGAAGATGAGCCCGATGAGGGCGGCGATGTGGAAGAGCCATCCGAAGATCCGGCTCAGCCCGTCGATGCGGACGAGCGTGAGATCGTAGGAGAAGAACGAGACCTGCCCGAACTCTCCTTCGCCCAGCGCGAGGAGCGCGGCGAGGCTCGCGACGGGCAGGAGGAGCACCCACCCCGTACGCGCGCGGCCGCGTAGCAGCGGAACGAAGAGCGCCCCGAGGATCATCACCGCGGCGGGAGGGAGGCTACCGATCATAGTAGTCCTCGTCCCGCATCACGCCCTTCCGGAGCAGCTTGGCGGTGTAAACGATCGCCGTGTAGGCGAGGAACCCGTAAGCGGCGTAGAAGGGCGGCAGTCCCTCCCAGTCGCGCTCGGGGTGGCGCAACTCGGACCATCCCATCCGCAGCTGCAGGAAGTTCACGAAGTCGAGCGCCAGCAGCACGCCGCACACCACGAACAGGATCGCAATCAGGCGCTTCCAGCGCTTCGGGTCGTCGAAGTAGTGCCTGCCCGAATCTTCCGGCCGTCCGCCCATGCCGTGCTTGTCAGAGGCCATGGCTTACCCTCCGCCCAGGGGAACGAGCAGGCGATACACGTCGTCCGCGAGGAAGAAGAGGACGATGCAGCCGACCGCCGTGAACGAGAGCGCAGCCACGCAGAATGCCGGCGCCTCCTTGAAGCGCGGCGGGTCCGACCCATCGGCGGGCTTCGAGAAGAACGCCCGGATGGGGATCGGGACGAGGTACGCGATGTTCAGCAGCGAACTGATCATGAGGACGGCGACGAAGAGGATCTGCCCGGCGTCCAGCGCGCCGAGCGCGAGATACCACTTGCTCCAGCTCCCGCCGAGGGGCGGAACGCCGATGACGCTGAGGGCTCCGATGAGGAAGGCCGCCATCGTGATCGGCATGGCGCGGCCCAGCCCGCGCATGTCGCTGATCTCCGTCTTGTGCGCCGCGACGTAGATCGCCCCGGCGCAGAAGAAGAGGGTGATCTTGCCGAAGGCGTGCATCGCGATGTGCATGCTGCCGCCGACCACGCCCCAGGCGTTCGCGAGCGCCGCGCCGAGGACGATGTACGAGAGCTGGCTCACCGTGGAGTAGGCGAGGCGCCGCTTGAGGTTGTCCTGCGCCATGGCGACGAGCGAGCCCGCGATGATCGTGAAGCCGGCGGCGTACATGAGCCACTCGCTGGCCCCGGTCGTGGTCAGCAGATCGAGGCCGAAGACGTAGATGACGACCTTCATGATCGTGAACACGCCGGCCTTCACGACCGCGACCGCGTGCAGGAGCGCGCTCACCGGCGTCGGCGCGACCATGGCGGCGGGCAGCCAGCGGTGCACCGGCATGAGGGCCGCCTTCCCCGTCCCGAAGACGAAGAGGGCGAGCAGGACGAGGAGGACGCCGTCGCTCGCCCGGCCGGCCAGGATCCCCCCGGCGCGGAAGTCGAGCGTGCCCGCAAGGACCCACGTCCACGCCACCGCGAGGAGAAGGAAGGCGACGGATGTCGTGACGAGGATCCCCAGGTACGTGCGGGCGCCCTTCATCGCCTTCCGCGTTCCGTGGTGCGAGACGAGCGGGTAGGTCGAGAGCGTCAGCACCTCGTAGAAGAGGAACAGCGTGAGCAGGTTGCCCGCGAGCGCCACCCCCATGGCGGCGCAGATGGAGACCGCGAAGCAGACGTAGAATCGCGTCTGGTGCGCCTCCCCGTGACCCCGCATGTAGCCGATCGAATAGAGCGAGGTGACGATCCAGAGGCCGGAGGCCACGAGGGCGAAGAGCATGCCGAGAGGCTCGAGCCGCAGCACCAGAGGGAGGCTGGGGAGCAGCCACACCAGCACGATGCCGGGGTTCGCCCCCGCGAGGACGTGGGGCAGGAGCGACGTGACGAACCCGAGGAGCGCGACGCCCGTGCCGAGCGTGACGGCTTCCCGAAGGTTGGGCCAGCGGCCGACGGTCGCGATGAGCACGGCGCCGGCGAGCGGAATCACCAGCGCCCAGTACATCGGAACCATGCCGCTCACTGGAGCCCCCCGAGCACGGCCTCGGCGGCCTGTCGCGCGACGCCCGCCGAGTACGTCGTGAAGATGCCGAAGAACACCGTCGCCCCCAGCAGCACCCAGGTCGGAATGAGCATGGCGAGCGGCGCCTCGCGCGCCTCGCGCGCCCGCTCGCTCGGTTCGCGGAAGAAGGCGGTCTCGACCACGCGCCACACGTAGACGAGCGCGAGGAGCGAACTGAGGAGCAGGAGGACGGCGACGACGAGGCTGTTCTGTTCGAGCGCCGCCTCGATGAGGTACCACTTGCTGATGAAGCCGGCCGTCGCCGGGACCCCGATGAGGCCGAGGCCTCCGAGGACCCATGCGGCCATCGTCCACGGCATCGTGCGCCCGATCCCGGCCATGTCATCGAGGTCGACCGAGTGCAGCCGCAGCATCACGCACCCCATCGCCATGAAGAGCCCGCCCTTGATGAGCGCGTGGTTGAACAGGTGGACGATGCCGCCCGTGAGCCCCGCCGCAGTCGCGAAACTGATGCCGAGCACCATGTAGCCGACCTGCGCCACCGAGGAGTAGGCGAGCATGCGTTTCACGTTGCGCTGGAAGATCGCCACCGTGGAGGCCACGAAGATCCCGGCGAGGGCCAGCGGCATGAGCGCGCGGCCGAGTTCGAGATGCTCGAAGGAGAACTCGAGGCCGAACACGCTGAACATGAAGCGCAGCAGGATGTAGACCGAGACTTTCGTGGCGGTCGCCGCAATGAAGGCGCTCACCACCGATGGCGCGTACGCGTAGGCGTTCGGGAGCCAGACGTGGAGCGGGAAAAGCGCCATCTTGAGGCCGATTCCCACGGTGAGGAACGCAAACGCGACGAGCGCCGTGCGGATCCCCTCGGCAGCCGGCAACCGGGCCGCCATGTCCGCCATGTTCAGCGTCCCGGTCATCTGGTACATGAGACCGATGCCGATGAGGATGAACGTGGCTCCGATCGTGCCCATCACCAGGTACTGGAATGCCGCGGGCAGGGCCTGCCGGCGGCCTCCGAGCGCGATGAGGGCGTACGACGACAGCGCCGAGATCTCGAGGAAGACGAAGACGTTGAACAGGTCTCCGGTGATCGCGATGCCGAGCAGCCCCGTGAGGCAGAGGAGATACAGGGTGCAGAAGAGATAGTGCCGGCTGGCCGGCACCTCGTCGGTGAGGCTGCGCGGCGCGTAGGTCAGGACGAGCGCGGCGACCCCGGACACGAAGAGCAGGACGAAGGCGCTGAGCGCGTCGACCCGGTACTCGATCCCCCACGGCGCGGCCCATCCCCCCAGGGCGTAGCTGATGACGCCGGCCTCGAGCACGTCGCCGAGGAGGGCGGCGGAGACCAGGAAGGTGAGCCAGCACACGCCCATCGCGAACGGGAGAACCAGCGAGCGCCGCCGCAGGATGATGCAGAGGGGCGCCGCGAGAAGCGGGATCACGACCTGCAGGACCGGCAATTGCGCCTGGATCGCCTGGCTCATCGAGCCTCGTCCTGCTCGTAGATCTCATCCTCCTCGATCGTCTCGTACGCCTCCCGAATGCGCACGACGAGCGAGAGCGCCACCGCGGTCGTCGCCACGCCCACGACGATCGCCGTCAGGATGAGCACGCTGGGGAGCGGGTTGCTGTAGACCTCGATCCCCTCGGCGACGGTCGGCGCCGTCCCCCCGCTCACCTTCCCGACGGTGATGTAGAGGAGGAAGACGGAGGTCTGGAAGATGTTGAGCCCGATGACCTTCTTGATGAGGTTGCCGCGCGAAATGACGATGTAGAAGCCCATCATCATCAGGAAGATGACGACCCAGTAGTTGTACAGGCCGAGCGCGGTGTCGAGGAAGCTCCCAGTCATGCGCGCCCTCGTCCGGCGAAGGTCGAATAGACCGCGATCATCACCGCCGCGACGGTCATCCCGACGCCGAGTTCGACGACGAGGATGCCGTAGTGCTGCCCGGTCGAGGGGTGCGCGGCGTACAGGACGCCGTAGTCGAGGAAGTTCCCGCCCATGAGCATCGTCGCGACCCCGGTGCCCGCGTACACGAGCACGCCGGTCGCGATGACCAGTTCGACCATGCGGGCCGGGGCGACGCGGCGCACCGCGGTGAGCCCGAAGATGAGCCCGTAGAGCACGAAGCCGGCCGCGAAGATCACGCCCGCCTGGAAGCCGCCGCCCGGTCCGTAATCGCCGTGGAACTGCACGTAGAGAGCGAAGAGGAGGACGTACGGCAGCAGGAGCTTGCTGACGACGCGCAGAATCGTGTGGTCCGTCATCCCGCGTCCTCCCCTCCCCCGCCCGTGGGCCGGCGCTTGCGGCTCCCGCGCAGCAGAACCAGCACGGCGATCCCGGCCGTGAAGATCACGACGGTCTCGCCGAGCGTGTCGTAGCCCCGATAGCTCGCCAGTACCGCCGTGACCACGTTCGGCACGTGGATGTCGTGCTCCGTGCGCTCGACGTAGGACGGGTGCGGATAGTTGCTGGCCGGCGCCTCCGGGTCGCCGAAGTGCGGCATGTCCAGCGTCCCGTACACGAGCGCCGCCCCCGTGACGATGACGATGAGCAGCGGCAGTGCGGGCCGCCGGACCGGGGCCTTGGCCTTGCGCGTCGTCAACGCGAGGGTGGCGAGCGCGAGAATGGTCGAGATCCCGGCGCCGACCGAGGCCTCCGTGAAGGCGACATCGGGAGCATCGAGCAGGAGCATCCAGGAGGCGCCGAGGAAACTGTAGATCCCCATCAGCATGACGGCGGCGAACAGGCCGCGCATGCGCACGACCGCGACGGCCGTCGCGCACAGAAGCGTGAGCAGGAGCGCCGTGACGATCTGGACCTCGAGGGCTACGAACTCGATGCCGCCTCCTCCGTCTCATCGACGTGTGGCTGGAGTCCGGTCTCGAGCGCCGCGTTGGCGAGCGTGTGGGTGGCCGTCGGACTCGTAATCCAGAGCAGGAGGAGGATCGCGACGAGCTTCACCGTCACGACCCAGTGGGGTGAGAGGAACATGAGCCCCGTCAGAATCAACGCCGCCCCGAGCGTATCCGTGATCCCCGCCCCGTGGATGCGACAGAAGAAATCGGGCAGACGGACGATCCCGATCCCGCCGATGACCGCGAAGATCGCGCCGGCGATCAGGAGCACGGCACTCACGGTCTCGAGGATCACGACAGTCTCTCGCGGTCCGGGTCCGCGAAGTTCCCGTACTTGGAGAACCTCAGCACCGCGATGACGCCGATGAAGTTGATGAGAGCGTACACGAGTCCGACATCGAGGAAGTCCGGCCGGTCCGTCACGAACCCGATCACGGCGATGAGGAGGACCGTCTTCGTGCCGAACATGTTCAGGGCGAGAATGCGGTCGAAGACCGTCGGCCCCCTCCCCGCCCGCACGAGCGCGAGACCCATGGTGACGATGATCGCGGCGACCACGGCGGCGAGGATCATCCGCGCCCCTCGACCCGCGTGACCCGCCGGTCCATCTCGCCCGTGAGGACGCCGTCGGCCGCCTCCTCCGTCAGGGCGTGGACCGTGATGTGGTCGCCCTCCGTATCGATCGTCACGGTGCCGGGCGTGAGCGTGATCGAGTTGGCATGGATGACCCGGCCGACATCCGTGCGCTGCCCCGCCCGCACGCGGATGACGCGGGGACGGATCGGCAGGCCCGGCCTCACGATACGCAGGGCGACATCGATGTTCGCCTTCACGATCTCGACGACGAGCCAGGGGAGGTAACGGACCAGCCCAGCCGGGAGCTGGATCGGCAGGCCTTCGTCATCGACGATCCGCATGCGCAGGGAAATCAGGGCGACGAACGCGACCGACGCGGCGCCGAGCCCCAGAAGCAGCGGCTTGTCGAAGTACCCCGACAGCAGGAGCCAGACGGCCGCCAGGCTGGCGACGAGACCGGCGGCGTACGTCACAGGTTTCGCGTGGCGGGTCGAGCGGCTTGCGGCATGTTGGCGCCCGGACGTTGAGTTAACGTGATCGGCCCTCGTTATCGGGCCTCGTCGAACGATCGACCACAGGATGGCGAACCTGTCGCGCGGGCGCGAGAGGTTCCCGCGGGAGAGCTCCCCGCAGTCGACGCCGGTCAGTCTACCACTGCGATTGCGCCCCGTCGACGATCTGCTGGACGAGGTTCTCGAGCGCGACGATCAGGGCCTGGTCCTCGGTTTCGTTTCCCGGTTCGTATTCCCCGGTTCCGGTCAGGCTCTGATTGCCCCAGATGATGAGGTTCTCGGCCACATCCAGGATCTCCACGGAGACGCTGACGGTCACGCGACGCTGGAAGACATCCGCGCCGACGCCGCCGACGGCGTCGAAGTTGACCGCCTCATCGGCATAGCGCCGGATCTGCGCGCTGATGACCGCGTCGGCTTCCCCCTCGGAGGCGAGCCGGAGCCCCAGGCGCTGCCGGGACGCCGTGAGGAGTTCGTCCATCAGGGATTCCGCGATGCCGAACTGCGTGCTCTCGTTCTCGATCGGGGCGACGTAGACGGTGCGCATGTGGCTGGGCAGCCCTCCGCCGCCGGAGAAACTGTAGCACCCCGCCAGCGCCGTGAGCATCACGATCGCGGCCATCGCTCCGGCGCGGAATCGGCAAGACATAGTGTTCCTCATCATATGGCTGTGATTGAACCGTTGCGCTCCGTAACTCCCAATGTACCCCGCTCGAGTCCGCGATGTCCCGGTACCGGGCCTCCCGGGGCCAACGGGGATCGCTGCCCCACTCGAGTTCGATCCATCTCTCGCGCCGGCCGCCCCGCCGCTCGTCGAGCCGCGTGAGGCGTCCGCCGTCAAGATAATAGCTTCGCGTCGCGCCTCCCTCGACCGCGAACTCGAGGACGCTGAGCCCGGCGATCTCGGAGCCCCGGGCGGGAGGCATGTCGCCGGGCCGAAACACGCCCGCCATGGCGTAGAGGAAGACGGTCGGCGGCAGCTCGACGCCCTGGAGGTTGCCGGACGTGGCCAGGACGCCGTCGACGAGCGTGGCCTGGAGGCTCCCCTCCCCCGTCGAGAAGAGGTCGAGGCGAAAGCGGTCCGGCGGGTTCACCCGGGCAGCGCCGTCACCGCGGAAACTCCCGCTCTCACCCGCGTATTCCCACCTGAAGATGACGTGCATCGGTTGCTCCGTGCCCGAGCTTGCGCGCGCCCGCCGAGCGACCTCCTCCGCATCGGGCATCGGGGTCCCGCGCTCGAAACCCCCGCCGCAGGCGGTGAACAGGAGGAGGAGCGGCCAGGGGGTGCGGCGCGCCGGAAACCGACTCACGTGGCGGAGCGTGGGGCGGCGGCGGTCGGGAGGGATTCCAGTTGCCGCTTGACGGCGTCCGGAAACCGGTGGGGGCGGCCCCGCGCATCGGTACACACGAGGGCGGTGCGAGCGCGCGCAAGCGTCGCGTCGTCGGACGCGCGGGCAATCCGGTAGCCGAACACGACCTCGCGGCTTCGGACGCGTTCCACGCCCGTGTGAATGCGGATGAGTTCGTCGTACTCAACCGGGCTCCGGTATTCGACTTCGACCCGCGAAACGGGGAGCCAGAGGCCCCCGCGCTCGAGTTCCGCGTAGGACACGCCGCGCTCGCGCATGAGCGCCGTGCGCCCGAGTTCGCACCACACGAGGTAGTGGCGGTGGTGCGCACGCCCCATCTGGTCGGTCTCGGCATACCGCACGCGCACTTCCGTCATTCCGACTCCGCTTGCGTCTTCCATGCCCCCAATATGCTCCCGCGACGCACCGGGTGTCGAACTATTTCGGTGACGGGTTCGCCGCGGGCGGCCGCAGAGTTTGACGCGCCGCGCCCGGCGCGCCGAGCTTCGGCCCATGCCCGAACGCACCGTCGTCGTGTCCGACATCCACCTCGGGGCCGTTGCCGAGGAGAACGCGCGCGCCTTTCTCGCCTTCCTCGAGGAGGCGGACCGCTGGGGCGACGAACTCCTCATCAACGGCGACCTGTTCGACTTCTGGTTCGAATACGGCCAGGTGATCCCGCGCGGCCAGCTCGACGCGCTCGCACGCCTGCGGAGACTCGTGGAGGGCGGCATGCCGATCCTCTTCATGGGCGGGAACCACGACGCGTGGGGGGGGAGTTTCCTCCGCGACGAGGTCGGCATCGAGATCCTCCATGAGCCGGCGCGGCGACGCATCGGAGGGCGGCGTGCACACATCGCGCACGGCGATGGACTCGGGGCGGCGGACTGGGGCTACCGGATTCTGCGCCGGGCCGCCCGCAGTCCGTTGGGACGCGGACTGTTTCGGTGGGTGCATCCCGACCTCGGGCTCCCTCTCGCACGGCTCGCCAGCGGGACGCGGCGCGCCCAGGCGGCAGGGGCCGGTAACGAGTCGCCCCGCGCTTCGCTCCTCGCGCGGCACGCGGCCGAGGTGCTGGCCGCTCACGAGGATGTGGACCTCGTCGTGTTCGGGCACTCGCACCGGCCGGAAGTCGCCGAACTCGCCCCGGGGAAGTTCTACCTCAACTCCGGAGACTGGCTCCACCACAACAGCTTCGCCGTCGTGACACCGGACGAGATCCGCCTGGAGTCATACCCGGGACCCGGCGAAGGCCGGTTCCGGCGGCGGGACGATGCGCCGGTCTCTTCAGGGAAAATCGACCTTGAAACCGAGGGCGATCCCGACGGACCCGTCGGCGGGGGGGCCGATCGAGGGCTCGAAATCCCAGAACTGGGTTGACACCCATGCGTCGAGACCGCTCAGGAAGGCGATGAACCCGGCGAGGACGATCCAGTTCTCCCGTTGCCCCGTACGGTTGGAGATCCGCTCTTCGTTCGGCGGCAGTTCTTCCTTGGCCGCGGAGAGCCGCGCATCGGACTTGAAGACCATGAACAGGAAGACGGACTCCGCGGCGAAGTAGAAGGCGCCGCGCGCCGGGCGTCCGACCTCCAGTTGTCCCCAGCCCGGGAGGATCAGGGAGCGCCCGAAGGCGCCCAGCGGGGAGATGGGGGGTTGCCGGCCGGTCGTGTCGGCCACGGCGCGGTCCTCGGCGGACGCCGAATCGGGGACCGCCGCGGGAGGCGGAGGGTCCTGCGCCCGCAACGGCGCCGGGGCCGGGGCGGGACCGAGCAGAAGCCAGACCGCGAGCGCGAAGATGGCGGGAACGTGTGGGAATCGAACCCACCCGGGACGCGCGAACGCCCCGTAACGGTTTTGAAGACCGCAGGCGACACCAGTCACCATCCGCTCCCGATCATCCGGTTCGTTTCTCATCCCGATCCGAGATCTCGGGAGGCCGGCCGCGCTCGGCCGATCACTTCGATCTCGACTCGGGCCCCCAGCGGCAGCGCACCCACGGCGACCGTCGAGCGCGCGGGATACGGGGGCTCGAAGTGGCGGGCGTAGACCTCGTTCACGGCGCCGAAGTCTCCCATGTCGGCAAGAAAGATCGTCGTCTTCACGACATCTCCGAGGGCAAGCCCCGCCTCGTGCAGCACGGCCGCCAGGTTCGTCATCACGCGCTCCGCCTGGGAAACAACGTCGGCGCCCACGAGTTGGCCGGTGGACGGGACCAGGCCCACCTGCCCTGCGGAGTAAAACAGCTCACCGGCCCAGTACCCCTGGGAGTAGGGGCCGACGGCGGCGGGTGCATGGTCGGTGTGGACCGGTCCGGTCTGCATGGATGGAGGCTCCTTTCAGGGACGGGCGACCGGCCGCCGCGACCGGGCAGGACGCGGCGCATGGGCGGGTCGCCGTTGCCTTGCATCGGATCGGTGGGAGCCGGTAACCTCGCCCGTACGCCTCATCGCTGGAGGCGAATGGTTGCGTTCGAACGCGTTCTGGCGGTCGGGCGAACATACTTCGATCCCCGGGAGAGCGCCAAAGATCGTGCCCGTAGGCTCCGCCCGCCGTTCTGCCGCAAGACTCGCCCGCGATGCCGTGTTCCGCATGGCCCTCGCGGTCGAGGCCTATTGCCGTCTTCTCGTACGCGTGTTGAAGGCCTCTCTGAGTCAGCCCTTCTACCGCGGCGATCTCGTTCAGCAGATGGACACGATCGGCGTCGCCTCGATCTTCATCGTCATGCTGACGGGCCTTTTCACGGGGATGGTGCTCGCCCTCCAGGCCGCCGTGGAAATGGAACGGTTCGGGGCCACGGTCTACATCGGCCGTCTCGTGGGAGCCAGCACGATACGCGAACTCGGCCCCGTTCTCACGGCGCTCATCGTCACCGGCCGCGCGGGCGCCGGCATGGCGGCCGCCCTGGGCGCGATGCGGGTCACGGAGCAGGTCGACGCGCTCCGCACGATGGGCGTGGACCCGATCCGGAAACTCGTCGTGCCGCGTTTTCTCGCCGCCCTCGTGATGCTCCCCGTGGTCACGATCATCGGCGATTTCCTGGCCATCCTGGGCGGGCTTCTCATCGCGGTGCTGACGCTGGACTTCACGGCTCAGCTGTATATCACCTCCGTGTGGGAAACCCTCGCCCAGAGCGGCTTCGTGCTCAAGGTCGTCCCCATCGACCTGATCCAGGGATTGGTCAAGCCCTTCGCGTTCGGCGGGATCATCGCCCTCACGAGCTGCTTCCACGGGCTTCGGGCCGAGGGTGGCACGGAAGGCGTCGGACGGGCGACGACGAGGGCCGTGGTGACCTCGTCCATCCTCATTCTCGCGGTGGATTTCTTCCTCACCCAGATCCTGCTCGCCATGTTCCAATGGTGAGCGGGGATCCGGATCCACCATGAGCGACCGCACGCCCGCCGGCGCACCGCAGCCGGGAAGCGAGGCCTTCGAGGCGGAGTTGCGGGACGAAATCCGCCGCGAACTGGAAACGCACGGGAGCGGATCCGGGCAACCCGACATCGTCGAACTCCGGGACGCGTGGCTCTCGTTCGGGGACCGCGAGGTGCTGCGCGGCGTTTCGCTGGGCGTCGCGCGGGGCGGGACGCTTTGCATCCTCGGGGGGTCGGGAGTCGGGAAGTCGACGATCCTGCGTCTGATGCTCCGGCTCATCCTCCCCGACCGCGGCGAAGTCCTCATCGAGGGACGCGACATCAGTGCGGTTTCCCGTCCGGAGGCGCTGGCCCTGCGGGAACGGATGGGGATGGTGTTCCAGGGATCGGCGCTCTTCGATTCCCTGAACGTGTTCGACAACGTCGCCTTTCCGCTCTACGAGCATTCGAGTCTGGGAGACGAGGAAATCCGGGAGCGCGTCGAGGAGGTGCTGTCCTTCGTGGACCTCGATCCGGCCGTGGTTCTCCATCTGCTTCCCTCCGCGCTGTCCGGCGGTATGCGCAAGCGCGTGGCCATCGCGCGGGCGATCGTGCACAGGCCGCCGATCCTCCTCTTCGACGAACCGACAAGCGGACTCGACCCCATCACGACGCGGAGGATCGACGAACTGATCCTGAAACTGCGGCGGGAACTCCACGTCTGCGTCGTCGTAGTGACCCACGATGTGCGGTCCGCGGCGAGAATCGCGACCGAGACCGCGCTCCTCAGGGACGGGGAGATTATCTTCAACGGAACGCCGGAGGAGATGCACGCCACGGACGACCGCTATGTTCGGGCCTTCCGCGGCTAACCGCCAACCGGTCCGACAGGAGGGCAGAAGGCAACGATGCGACGATCCGAGCCGATCACATGGGACCAGATGCGCGTGGGGTTCGTCCTCATCGTCTCGCTCGTCCTGCTCGCCCTGTGCGCACTGTTCGTAGGCCGGATCGGGGATGTGTTCGGCGAGCGCTATCAGCTCGTTGCGCTCATGGAATCCGCTTCGGGGCTGCGCCCCGGGGCCCCCGTGCAGGTGGCCGGGCGGGGCGTCGGCCAGGTGGAGCGCGTGGAGTTCATCGACCCGGAAGACCGCGGTGACTCCGAAGCGGCCGTCGCGGTCTGGATGGGGGTTAACGTGGGCGTCCGGGAGCAGATCCGGCGCGGCTCACGAGCCCGCGTGCGGACGCAGGGGCTGCTCGGCGACCGTCTCATCGACATCGAACCGGGATCTCCCGATTCGGCCATCCTCGTTCCGGGAGACACCATCGGAACGGCGCCGGCGCTGAGCTATGACGAACTACTCGGCCAGGCGGCCGACGCCGTCCTCGGTCTCACGCAGCTCTCGAACGATCTTTCCGCAACGCTGGCCCGCGTCTCGAGTGGCGAGGGCTCGCTTGGACGCCTCCTCGTGGACGAGGCGCTCTACGATGGCCTCGTCGACCTCAACCGGAACCTCTCGGCCGTGCTGGGGCCGATCGCGGACGGGGAAGGCTCGCTGGCCCGCTTGCTCGAGGATCCGGAATTGTACGACCACCTCGTCTCTCTCACCGCGCGCCTCGACACGGTGACGGGGGGACTGGCAGCCGGCGAAGGAACGCTCGGGCGTCTGCTGGCGTCGGACTCCCTTTATCGTGCGATCGCCTCATCCGCGACCCGGGCCAATTCCATCCTCGACCTCATCGAGGGCGGCGAAGGGGCGGTCGGGCAGCTCGTCAACGACGAGACCCTGTACGAGGAGTTCCTCAAGGTCGTGGTGGACCTGAACGCGTTCCTCGCCGAGGTGCGGGCCAACCCCGGCAAGTTCATCCCGCCGATCCGGGTCTTCTAGTGTGGTGTCGCAGGAGTCCGCGAGCCACCGAGAGCGTCGAGGCGCCGAGTACTGCAAGGCGCTCCGGCGAGGAATAGCAGAGCTATTGCGAGGAGGAGCAACGCCGCAGGGGCGGATGCATCGGCGCTCGAATGGCCGTGGAATTTCTGCGACACCACACTAGCCCCGCGTCGCGTCGGCCGCGGAATCTGCGGCGCTAGAGATCGTGCAACGTCTCGAAATCGACGACCTCGAACTCGCGCGCCCCGGCGGGGAGCCTCACGCTCACGAGTGCGCCCTTCCTCTTCCCGAGGAGCGCGCGGCCGATGGGCGATTCCATCGAGATGTCGTTGTTCTCGATGTCGACGTCGTCGCCGATCGTGAGGTTGAAGGACTCGATCTCGTCGTCCTCCAGGTCGCGCACCGCGACCTTCGACCCGAACCCGACCCGATCCGTCGGGATGTTCTCGATATCGAGTTCCCCGAGCTGCGACATGCGGCGAGCCAGGTAGTCGAGCCGCGCACGCACGAACCCCTGCCGCTCCAGGGCGGCGGTATACTCGGAGTTCTCCCGCAAATCGCCCTGGGCGACGGCCTTCTCGATCTCTCTCGGAAGGATGACGTTCAGCTCGTGGAGGAGCGTCTCCGCTTCGTCCCCGATCTTGCGCTGCAGTTCTTCGATCATCCGGAACCTCCTCGGCCCGTCGACGGGCCGGCCGAAAAAAAAGCCGAGGCGCTCCCGGAAAGGGAGGCGCCCCGGGCGGAGCACAGCGATCCTGCACTTTAGTGGAGGCGGCGGGAATCGAACCCGCGTCCGCGAGCCCATCCGCCACGGCATCTACGTGCGTAGTTCGCGATCGACTCTCATCCCGCGAGGGTTCACGAACAACCCCTTACGAAACCAGCCGTGCGCGCGGCTTTCGCCGTGCTCTCGTCACCCGCGGCTCACGGCGCGCCTGGGCGACCAGCCCGATTCATCGACGTCCGTCGGGAGATCCTCGGGCCCGGATCTCTCGGGGACGGGCTACGCAGGTTTACGCAGCCAGAGCCAAACCGTCGTTGGCACCTAAAGGTTTCCCGGTGTTTAACGAGGCCCCGGGCACCTCGGCACGCTTCCGCAGCTTCCAGTTCACGCGTCGAAGCCGTGTCGCCCCCCTGATACTCGCAAAGGCTACCCCATACGGTCGTTTATCCTCGCGCGCGGCGCAAGTTCGGCGAGCGGCTCCGGAGGTTCTTTGACAGCCGGAAACCGGCACGGGTATACTCGGAGTCTCCCGGGGCCCCGCCGAGTCGGTTCCCGTTGATTCGATATGCGCCCCGCATTCGCGGGGAGGAGATATGGATCCAAGTGCAGCTTCGCGAATTGTTCGTTCCGTCCGCCATCAACCTCGATCTGGCGGCGGAGACGAAGGATGAGGCCCTGAAAGAACTTGTGTCGTGTCTGGGCCTCGACGGAAAGTCCGAAGGAATCCTCTACAAGATGTTGAAGCGGCGGGAGAATCTCGGCTCGACCGGGATCGGCCGCGGCATCGCGATCCCCCACTGCCGTTCGCTCGTCGTGACCCGGCTGCGGGTCGCGTTCGGCCGAAAGCTCTCCGGCCTCGACTTCAAGGCGATCGACGAGAAACCCGTGCGGTACGTCTTTCTCATCGTGGCGCCGCCGCTGGAGGTCTCGAATCAGTATCTGCCGGTGCTTGGCAAGATCGCGCAGTTCGGCAAGGAGGCCGACGTCCCTGAATCGCTCGCGGAAATCTCGAGCCCCGAGCAGTTCATCGAGTTGCTCGAAGCGAAGGATCTCTAGTGGACCAGCAACTTGAATTGCTCCTCGAGATCCAGGACCTGAGAATGCAGCGCCGAGGCCTCTCGGACGGGACGCTCACGGACCTTGAGACGGAGGTCTTCGACATCAAGATCGAGGACGCGATCCGATCGCTCGACGAGAAAGTCGAGGAACTGGAGCAGAGGCTGACACGCGGGATCCGGGAGCGCTACCGCCGCATCGCCGACAAGGCGCCGAGGGTCGTTGCGCCGGTCATCAACGGCATCTGCTACGGCTGCTTCGTGGCGCTTTCCACTGCCCGCGCCTCCGAGGCGGATCGCAATCTTCGCGTCGAGTCGTGCGAGTACTGCGGCTGCTTCCTCTACCACGTCGGCTGAACTCCGCCTGAGCGCCGCCCGACCGGCATGAAGCTCAGCCGGGCGGGCGGGCGAGGACTCTTCCTTCCGTCGTTCGCCGGGTCACGCCTTGCCGGTCCAGGTATTCGAGGAGCGGGATCAGGTACTTCCGGGAGAGCCCGAACGTCTCCTTGAACCGCGCGGGAGGGGCCGGCGCGCCATCGGCGAGAAGCTCCCTTACTCGCGCTTCCATGGTCTCGAGGGCCGCGGCGGCGACGTGCAGTTCGGGTGTGACCGCCTTCGTCATGCCGGAATCCTGCAGCAGGCGCAGCAGGTCATCGAGCACGGCGCGGTCCAGACGCAGCGTCCTCCCCAGTTCCGTGACGAGCGGTGGCTGCAATCCGGCAGCCTCTATCGTCCCGGCGAGGTGCGCGCGCCCCTCTTCCTCCTGAGGGGTGAGGCGGGGCGCGTGGTCCGGAAGCGCGAGCCGCGGCCCGCTCTCGAGGAGGCGGCGATCGGCGAGGAGTTGGCGGACGGCGGTCTCCGCCAGCTCGAGGTCGCAGTGCGGCGCCATGGCGGAGCGCACGGCCTCCTTCGACACGCCGGGGGCGCGGCGGTCCGCGGCGTGCAGGCGGGCCATGCTCTCTTCCACCGCCTCCATGGCCTCCGCCACGGCATCGGCCGCGAACCAGCGGCCGCCGATGCGCACGCAGCCGGCCTCCGCCGCGGCCGCTTCGAGCGTGGGGTTGCGCCGTCCAAGGAGGATCGATGACGCTGCGGCGGGGAGTCCCCGCAGCCCCTCCAGGGCGACCGCCGCGGCGACCGCCTCCGGTGGGGCGCCATCGAGAATCTGCCGCCAGGCTTCCGTTCGCCCCGGCCAGTCGGGCGGCGGGTTCAACTCCGCCACGCGTATCCCGCCGATCGTCGTCACGGGCGAGTAGAACCGGAGGATGGCCCGGTCACGGGCCCGGGCGAGGAGCGGCGCCTCGAGTGCGAGCACGGCCCAGGCGGTCGCTCCGGGTGCGATGGATCGGCGATCCGCCGTCTGCAGCCGGGCCATGACCTCGCGGGTCCCCAGGTAGACCCTCAGACGCTGTCCATGAAGCAGGGCCCGATCGCGGCCCCCGAGTGCCCGTACGCGGACGCCGAGACGTTCGCTCGACGTCCACTCCGACGGGTCGGCGAGCACGCTGCCGCGCTCCACGGAGGCGGGGGCGATGCCGACGAGCGCGACGGCGCACCGGCGGCCGGCGGTGACGCGGGGACGCGGGTCCTCGTGCACCTGGAGCGCGCGCACGCGGGCCGAATCCCCACCGGGGAAGACGCTCACGGTGTCCCCGACGCTGACGGACCCGCTCCACACGGTGCCGGTCACCACGGTGCCGGTGCCCCGGATCGAGAAGGACCGGTCGACGGGGAGCCTGAAGCGGTCGTCGACGCGGCGCGCGCGGATTCCCGCCGTCGATTCGCGCAGCGCTTCCCGCAGCGGCTCGATCCCATCGCCCGTCAGGGCGGAGACCGGCACGATCTCCCATGACGTCCGGACGGGATCCTCGTCCAGCAGTTCGCGGGTCGTCTCGCTCGCGAGCTCGAGCCACTCCTCGTCCACCCGGTCGCTCTTGGTGAGTGCGACGACCCCGCGCCGAATGTCGAGGAGGCGCGCGATCGCAAGGTGCTCGTGAGTCTGCGGCATCGGTCCCTCGTCCGCCGCCACGACGAGGAGAAGAATGTCGATGCCCGTGGCCCCGGCGAGCATGTTCTTGAGAAAGTCCTCGTGCCCCGGGACGTCGACGATGCCCGTCTCCAAGCCGGGATCGAGGTCGAGCCGCGCGAAGCCCAGATCTATCGTGAGCCCCCGCTTCCGCTCCTCCAGCCAGCGGTCCGTCTCGACCCCCGTCAATGCCCGGACGAGGGCGGTCTTGCCGTGATCCACGTGGCCGGCGGTTCCGATCACGATCCCGCGTCGATCGCTCACGCCTTCGCTCGCAGTGTGCTCACCCAGTGTGCTCACCGGTCGTCCACGGGCCGCTCAGTCCAGCCGGCTCAGGAAGGGCAGAGACTTCAACTGTGCCCCCTCCGCCACGTGGTGCCGGATGAACTCGGCCAGCCAGCGGCCCTGGCGGCCGTGGACGCGACTCCGGGCCGCCGGCCCGCCCGACACGAGGATCCGCAGGGCGTCGAGCTCTCCGGGATCGAGTTCGGGCCCGACCGGGCCGCACGAGGCGCAGCGCAGACCGCCTGCCTCGAAGTCGAAGCGAGCGCCCGTGGCCCCGATGAGGCTCCGGCAGCCGACGCAACGTTCCATCTCGGGGCGGAAGCCCAGGGCGCTCACCACACCCCAGACGTACTCGAGCCCGCCGGCCGGGGCCCGCTCCCGCACTCGGCCGTGAAGTCCGTCGAGACCAGCCGTCAGCGTGCGGTACAACTCCGCATCGCGGTGTTCCGGGGCGAGGCGCATCACGAGTTCGCAGAGGACGGACGCGACGGTGAAGAGCCTGATCGAACGGTCGAGTCCTCTCCGGTCATGGAGCAGTTCGAAATTGGAGAGGGTATGCAGGTCTCGCCCCTCCCGACTGTAGAAAGTCGCCTCCCCCTCCACGAAGGGCTCCAGCAGGCCGCCGAAGCGACTTCGAGGACGCAACGCCCCGCGGGCGAGCGCGGAACAGGGGCCGAGCTCCCACGTCATCAGGCGCAGGATCTTGCTGGTTTCGCTGTACCGGTACGTTTGGAGGACCACCGCCCGGGTCGTTACGAGTCCCACGCGCCCCCCCGACCCCGGGCGCGGTCAGCTGGGACGAAGCAGGATATCGGTCGTTCCCGCCCCGACCGGCGCCTCGTCGATGAACTCGCCCGTAGCCGAAAGGAGAACGAGACGTCCCTGGCCCGCGGTCACGTAGGTGGCGCAGAGCAACTGCCCGTCCAGAAATGCGGCGGCGACCCGGCAGTTGAGATTCGAGCCGTCGCGGTCGCGCGGCTGGATCGGATTCTCCGGCCCGTTTACCCATGCCCGAACCGCAAAGCTGAACGTCAGCACGTCCGTGTCCGTCGCGTCGACGCCCTTCGTGCGCACGATGTAGACGAGCCCGTCCCGCCCGGCCTCCATGGCGATCCCGTTCCCGCCGAGGGAGTTCACGTCCTGCACGGCCCGGGCCGTCATGTCGATCTCGACGAGATTCCCGTCCCCCAGCGGAGCCGAGGCCAGCGGATCGACCCCGCCGCCGGCCAACAGGAGCATCTTGTCTTCGAGCACGATGGCCTCGGTGACCCCTACGGTGCTTTCCGGGAGCCTCAACTCGTCGAAGTAACTGCCGCTGATGAACTCGTGGAGAACGATGCGAGGAGGGCCGAGCGGCTCTCGTCCGCCGTCCTCGTCGTCGAGGTTGCCGTCGACGGAGACGAGGAACTGTCCCGCCGGGATCACCCTCTCCACGAACGTGCCCACCCCCTCCACGGCAACCTGCGCCATCGGAGTGCCGGGGAAGGTCACATACACCGCATCCAGCGCCCGGGCGGGGATGAGCGCGCCCACCGTACCGCCGGCATCGAAGATCACGGTGGGTTTACCGGGGTCCGCGATGGCGTTGTTCGGGAAAACGGCCATCGTCTGTTCGTCGGTGGAGAAGGACCCGAAGAGGATCTTGCTCCCCTCCGGAGTGTCCCACGCCGTGACCCACAGATCCTGAATGAAATCCGCCGCCTCGCCCTTGAAGTCCGCCCCCAGTTGAATGTCACGCCCGAAGGGGACGATCTCGCCGTCGATCCGGTTGAACTGCTGCAGGGTCCCGGAGATGGAGTTGAGAACGGCGAATTCCGATTGTTCGGGACGTACGACGCCGGGGCCATCCGGCCCCGTCCCGTTCGAATCACCGCACCCGGCGAGAAAGACCGCCAGTGCCCCGACCCGTATCCAGCTGCGTCTCCGCATGATTTTTCTCCTCTGGTGCCCAACCTGTTCGGTTCGCGGCCCATCGCCGCCCGGGCGGCGGCCGCGCACCGCCGGTTGGGTGCTTCCCGGCAAGGTCCGCTCCCGGCTCATGTACGGCAAGCGGATGCCGCACCCCCTGTCCGGGGCCGGCGGGCTTCCGCCAGAACAACGTTTAGAGAGCCCGTACCGGCGACGCCGCGTCGCGTGGCGCTCCGCGCGGGCGCGCCCGCACCGGGAGCACGGAGTGCCCGAGATCGCCCAGCGGTTCGACTCGGACGTCGCAGCCATAGGTCGAGGCCAGAGCCGGCGATCCGAGCACCTCGCCCGGTGGGCCGGCTGCCACCGCCTCTCCTGCCGCGAGCAGGATCATTCGATCGGCGTAGCGGCTCGCGAGCTGCATGTCGTGCGTAATGCAAATGACGGTGAGGGCGCGGTCGCGCACGCGCTGCCGCAGCGCATCGAAGATCCACAGTGCGTGCCTGAAGTCGAGGTGGGCGGAGGGTTCATCCAGGATCAGGATTCCGGGCTCCTGTACGATGGCACGGGCGAGCTTGGCGCGCTGGCGCTCGCCCCCCGACAGCTCCGCGAGCGGCCGGTTCGCGAGGTGCTCGAGGCCGGCCCAGGCCAGGGCGTTCCCGATCACTTCCCGATCCCGGCGCGCGAGGGGCGCCCACGGACTCACGTACGGGTTTCGGCCCAGTTCGACGTACCCGTGGAGGCTTACTCGCAGGGCTTCGGGGGGAGCGTCCTGCGATACGACGGCCGTGCGCCGGGCGAGCGCCGGCCGGTCCCAGGAGACGAGCGGCCGGCCATCGAGGCGCACCGACCCCCCGGATGGATCGAGAATGCCTCCCAGCAGGCGCACGAGGGTGCTCTTCCCCGCTCCGTTGGGCCCAATGACCACCGTGAAGGCGGCCGCCCCGAATTCGAGGGACAGGCCCTTGAGAGCCGGAGCGAAGGCCGACGGATAGCGGTACGTGACGTCCTCGAGTCGGTAGGCCGCCGCGTCCCCCCGGTCACCGGCGGACTCAGGCATGGCTCCTCCTCAGCAGTACGAGGAAGAGCGGCACGCCGAGCAGGGCCGTCACCACGCCCACCGGGAGTTCAAGAGGCCGGAGCGCGACCCGCGCCACCGTATCGGCGAACACGAGCGCGGCGGCGCCGCCAAGGGCGCCGAGCGGCAGGAGGCGCCGGTGGTCGCTGCCCCAGATCATGCGTGCGCCGTGGGGGATGACGAGACCCACGAAACCGATGACGCCCGCGGTACTCACCGCCACGGCGGCGAGGAGTGAAGCGATGAAGTACGCGCTGCGCCTGACCACTTCGACCCGCGCCCCGAGGTAGGCCGCCGCTTCCTCTCCCAGAGCGAGCGCATTCAGGTGGCGGGAAAGCGCAAACGCCACGGCGCCGCCCGCCGCAGCCGCGAGCCCGAGGGCGAGCGTGGATTCCCACCCCGCCCGCTCGAGACTCCCCATGGTCCACAGGACCGCGGCCCGTGTGGCGTCCGGTTCGGCGAGCGAGAGAAGGAGCATCACGCCGGCCCCGAAGAAGGCCGCCACGACGACTCCCGCCAGGATCAGGACATGCGTGTCGAGACGACCCACGGCGAGCGCGACGCGAAACACGATGGCGATGGCGGCCAGACCTCCGGCGAGGGCAAAGCCGACGGTACCGAGGTATCCCAGCACCCCTCCGAACGCGGTGAGCGCGAGCACGGCGCCGAGCGCCGCCCCCGAGGAAACGCCGAGGAGATAAGGTTCGGCAAGCGGGTTTCGGAGCAGAGCCTGGAACAGGGTTCCGGAGATCGTGAGCGCGATGCCCGTGAGCGCGGCCGCCGCGACGCGGGGGAGGCGAAGGGAGAGGACGATGGTGCGCGCGGACGGATCCGTTTCCTGGCCCGTGAGCGCCCGCCACACCTCCGCGGGGGCGACATTCGCCGCGCCCAGCAGGAGGCCGGCGGCCGCCGAGACGACGAGAAGCAACACCAGCAGGAGCGCTCCACGGCCGGTCCGGGTCACGAGGAGCAGGAGGCCACGGCCGGTTCCGGGGCGGTGGCCGGAAGTTCTCCGTGCAGCGCCTCCGCGATCGAACGCGCCGCCTCCGGCACCCGCGGGCCGAGGCGGCTCACGACATCTCGATCCAGCGTGGAGATCCGGCCGGCCGCGACTGCGGGGATCCGTTCCCACCCGTGGCGCATCCCGAGATCCGGAGGCCGGTGCAGCGCTGCCCGGGCCACCGAGACGAGGATTCGCTCCGGATCGCGGTCGATGATGGCCTCGAGACTCACCCGCGGCGCCGCCGGCGCGAGATCGCCGAACACGTTGGCCCCGCCGGCGATCGTGAGCAGCGAGTCGATGAAACTGCCGCCGCCGATCGTCATCGGCGGCTCGGCCCAGGCGTCGTAATAGACTCCGACGCGCGGGCGGCCCTCCGTCGCCCGGGAGACGGCGGCGAGTTCGCGAGCAATCCGGTCGGCGAGCGCACTCCCGCCGTCCGCACAGCCGACAAGCTCGCCGAGGCGGAGGATATTGCGGCGCAGATCTTCAAGCGTGTCGTGTCGAAGCGCCAGCGTCGCGACGCCGAGCCGCTGCAGCCTCTCCCGGCTTTCCCGGTTCGTGTCCCCATCGTAGAGGACCACGAGATCGGGGTCCCGGGCGAGCACGGCCTCCAAAGACGGGTGGATGCCGTCACCGACGTCGGGAATTCGTCGGGCCGCGGGCGGATGGATCCCCCATCGAGTGCGGCCCACGAGCCGGTCGCCGGCGCCGAGATGGAAGAAGATCTCCGTCACCGCCGGAATGAGAGAGACGATCCGTCGCGGCTCGGACCGCACTGCCACTTCCCGGCTCGGTGCGTCGCCGCGGTCCCCGCCGCCGCCACCGGGCGCGCCGCAGGCCGTCGCGAGCGCCGCGGCGAGGAGGGCGAGCGATGGGGCCATGTTTTTCGACATCTATCCCCCGCTTCCGGTCCGAACGGGGGAGCGCGCCGGAACCCGGCGCGACGGAGGGCCCCGCTCTTCCCGCGAAGAGCATGCGTTGGCAGCGGCGTGCTGCCGAGGGCATGGAGGAACACGTCTCCTGGCTCGAGGCCCTTGCCGTCCGCTTCGCCGGGCCTCTCACAGTGGCGGGGCCGCGCCGGATTCTCACCGACTTCCGTTTGCCCCTCCATGTCCGCGCGTCGCCGCCAAGATGGGCGCGGCCGTCCGCGACGCGCAAGAAACCGCTCGCCGCTCCGCGGGCCCTTCAGGGCTCGAAGCGGCCGAAGTCCTCGGGGTCCAGTCCCTTGAGGTAGTCGCTCAGCGGCTCGTCCGGGGCGCGGGACGGCCCGGCCTCGGGAGGCAGCGATTCTCCTTCCTCCACCCCGGTCTCGTCGATCTCGAACGCGCTCGCTTCAAGGAGGCTCTCCGCCGCATGGATCGGGATCCCGGCGCGGAGAGCCAGCGCGATGCTGTCGCTGGGACGGGCATCGATGGAGATGAATTCGTCCTCTCGCCGAAACACGAGTGACGCGTAGTAGGTGTTGTCGACGACCTTCGTGATCAGTACGCGGACGAGAGTGCTGTCCAATCCGCGCACCACGGCGTTGAAGAGGTCGTGTGTGAGGGGACGCGTGAACTGAATTCCCGCGAGTTCCATCGCGATCGCCGAGGCCTCGCCGGGTCCGATCCAGATCGGGAGGAAGCGATCGCCGTCCTTCTCCCTGAGAATCACGACGGGAGCGCCCGTCGTCTTGTCGAGCCCGAGGCTGGCCACGGCAACCTCCCGCATCCCGGACTCCGTCATCCCGGCTCCTTCCGTAACCTTCCGGGGCGCCGCCTATCCGGCGAGGGCATCGATCCGATCGGTCCGCTCCCATGTGAAACCATCGCCGTCGGGCTCGCGGCCGAAGTGTCCGTAGGCGGCCGTCCGGCGGTAGATCGGTTTGCGGAGTCCGAGCCGCTCGATGATCGCCCGCGGCCGAAGATCGAAGACCTCCGTCACGCGACGGGCGAGTGCCTCGTCCGGCCGGCGACCGGTGCCGAAGGTGTCGACCCTCACGCTGACCGGCTCGTCGACCCCGATGGCGTAGGCGAGCTGGACCTCGGCCCGCCGCGCAAGTTCCGCCGCGACGAGGTTCTTGGCGATCCAGCGCGCCGCGTAGGCCGCGGAGCGGTCGACCTTCGACGGATCCTTCCCCGAAAACGCGCCGCCGCCGTGCCGGCCCACGCCGCCGTACGTATCCACGATGATCTTCCGCCCCGTGAGGCCCGCATCGCCCTGCGGTCCGCCGATCTCGAAACGGCCCGTGGGGTTGATGTGGCACTGCGCCCGGTCTTCGTCGTAGAGCTCGCCCGGCAGCACGGGCCCGATGACCTTTTCCCTGATCGCCGCCTCGATCTCATCCGGTGCGACGTCCCCGTCGTGCTGGGCCGCAACGACCACCGTCGTGATCCGGGCCGGTTCCCCATCACGGTATTCGACCGACACCTGCGCCTTCCCGTCCGGCCGCAGCCAGGCGATCCCGCCGGACCGCCGCACGTCCGCCAGACGCTTCACCAGCGCGTGCGCCAGCATGATGGGGCGGGGCATCAGCTCCGGGGTCTCATCGGTCGCGTATCCGAACATCATCCCCTGATCGCCGGCGCCGCCGACGTCCACGCCCTGGGCGATGTTCGCCGACTGCTCGTCGATCGCGGTGAGGACGCTGCACGTGTCCCACCGGATGCCGTGTTCCGCGCGCGTATAGCCGATGTCGCGCAGCACTTCCCGGGCGACGGACGCGATGTCGATCCTGGCGGCCGTCGTGATCTCGCCGGTCACGAGGACGAGGCCCGTCGTCACGAGTGTCTCGCAGGCGACACGGCCCCGGTCGTCTTCCGCGAGGATGCGGTCGAGCACGGCGTCCGAGATCTGGTCCGCGATCTTGTCGGGGTGTCCCTCGGTCACGGATTCCGAGGAAAACGGTTGTATCCCCTTCACGAGGCTGATTCTCCCGGCTGGAGGTTCGCGGCGGAGCGCCGCAGGAGGCGTAGCGGCCAAGATAGTGGCCGCCCGGCGGGGCGGAGGCAACGTCCCCGCCGCGGGATCAGGAGACGTACAGCGGCGACGGCTCCACCGGCATCGCGTCCTCCAGCCGCGCGACGAGTTCCAGCGGCATCCCGGACGGGGAGTCCGCGCGGTTCCAGAGTTCCGACAACTCCGCCACGGAGAGCAGCCCCACCAGCTCTCTCACCTCGGGGATCGACGCGGGCGCGAGACTGAAATCCCGATAGCCGAGGGCGAGCAGGAGGGCGAGCCCCACCGGTTCCGCGGCGAGATCGCCGCAAACGCCGATGTCGAGATCGAGGGCGCTGGCCGTGTTGAAGATCCGCTCGTAGCTGCGGAGCAGCGCCGGATGCATGGGGTTCGAGAGATGCTGAAGCCTGGCGTTGCCGCGGTCCACGGCCAGGGAGTATTGCGTCAGGTCGTTCGTGCCGAGGCTGATGAAATCCAGGTGCCGTCCCACGAGATCGAGCGTGTCCGCAAGCGCGGGCGTCTCCACCATCACGCCGAAGGAGACGGGTTCGGTCTGACCCAACTCGCGACCGACCTCGGCCACGATCTCCTTCGTGCGCACGATCTCGGTCTCACAGATGACGAACGGAACCAGGATCCGCATGCGGGCCTGCGGTCCGCCGGCCCGGATCGCGGCGCGCAACTGGTTGCGGAAGAGTTGCGGCCGGTCGAGGCAGACGCGGATGGCGCGCCAACCCAGATAGGGGTTTTCCTCCGGAGGAAGGTCGAGGAAGAGCGGGAACTTGTCGCCGCCGATATCGAACGTGCGGAGCGTCACCGGCTGGTTCGGGAACCCGTCCACGACCTCGCGATAGGCTTCGAACTGCTCCTCCTCGCTCGGGATCACCCTCCGTCCGATGACGAGGAATTCGGATCTGAAGAGTCCGACCCCCTCGGCCCCCACGCGGCGGGCCGCCGGCACATCGTGCGGTTGATCGATGTTGGCGCGAAGGTGGACGCGGACCCCGTCGGCGGTCCGCAAGGGAGCGGGTGCGCGCGCGGGATCGGCCGCGGGACGCCGGGCAAGGCGGCGGACCATCCGCAGGTGTGCCGCCCTCTCGGCGTCCGTGGGCTCGATCAGGATCCGGCCGTTGCCTCCGTCGAGCAGAACCGTCGTTCCGTCTTCGATCTTCGCGAGGTCGCTGCCGAGTCCGACGACGGCCGGGATACACAGCGAGCGGGCGACGAGCGTGCTGTGCGAGGTCCGGGACCCGGATCCGCTCGCCACGCCGAGGACGAGTTCCGGGTCGAGGCGCACCGCGAAGCTGGGCGTGAGGTCGTCGACGGCGATCAGCCCGGGCTCCTTCGGGAAGGCAAGCGGATCCTCGTCGCGGCCGGTAAGCCGCGCGAGCACGCGCGACCGAATGTCGCGCAGGTCGGCCAGCCGATCGACGACCATGAAGTGCCCCGCATCGATGATCGCCGTCCGAAGCTCGGTCAGGCGCCAGTCGAAGGCTCGCTCCGCGGAGAGGAAGTTCTCGCGGATATAACGGATGGTGCCGGCGACGAGGTCCGGATCCGAAAGGATGAGAATCTGCGGGTCGAAGATGTTCGCTTCCACCTCGCCCAGCGAGCGGGCGGCCTGTTCGCGCGTGTCCCGGACGCGGTCGGCGGCCCAGGCCCGTGCCTCCTCGAAACGCGCGACCTCGCGCTCCACGGCGTCGAACGGGATCGTCCGGTGCTCCGGCCGCCACTCGTGACGCTTGAGTCGCCGAGCCACGCCGAGAGCGCGCCCCGGGGCGGCCCCGATCCCATGGATGACCTCGCTCACGCCAGCCCTCCCGCGTCCACGTCCGGAGCGAGTTCCTCGCTGAACCCCGACAGGACGAGTTCGGTGAGGGAATCCACGGCGTTCTCCGCGTCGGACCCCATGGCCCGGATGCGGATGGAGGCGCCGGCCTCCGCCGCGAGCATCATCACGCCCATGATGCTCTTCCCGTTCACTTCCATCTGATCCTTCTCCACCCACACTTCGGCCCGGAACCGGCTCGCCAGCTTAACGAACTCGGCGGCCGGCCGGGCATGCAGCCCCAGCCGGTTCCGAATACGTACCGCTGCTTCATGTCGCATCGTCACGGGAACCCTCCGCTCCGGTCGAGCGAACGATCGGGGCCGGGCCGTGCGTCGCCGCAGGCTGCACCGCCTGTCGGGACGCTCACAGGAGCCGCACCGCGCATGCGGCAAGCAGGCTGGCCATGGCGACCGCCGAGATGTGTCGGGGAACAAGATAACCCATCAGCGCCACCATGACTGCACCGCCGTCCCTCCAGGGAAGGTGGCCGGTTCCCGGAAGCCGGCCGATGAGCAGCGTGGCGAGCACCCCGATGAGCACCTGGTTTGCCGCCACGAGCCCCCTCTCGATTTTTCGCAGAGGCGCGCGCTTCAGCGCGGAGGCCACCGACCGGCCCGATCTCCAGCCACAGCGCAGTCCCCAGACGCGGAGGGCGAGGTGGCCGGCATTGTACAGGAGGAGAAAAGCGCCGGCGGCGAACAGGGGGTCGAGTCCAAGCACGAACGCGATGGCGGCGGCGGACGCGCAGAAGGGCCGCCATCCGGCCCACGCGACGCCGTCGCCCAGCGCCCCCAGGGGCGCGCGGAGCGCGGAACGGAAGCGAGACAGGGTGTCGGCGTCGACCCCATCGAATTCGAGGCGAGCGAGGGCCCCGATCGCCACGGGAGCCAGGTACGGATGCGCGTTGAACGCTCGCGAGTGGCGCTGGACGGCCCGCTGGAGGACGGCGGGATCGTCCGCGTGAATGCGCGCCAGCAGCGGCGCGAGCGCATGCGCCATCCCGGGTCCCGTCATCGTTCGGTCGTTCCACGAGCCCTGGATGGAGAAACTGCGCAGGATGGCGCGCACGAAATCCCTCCCGCGCGGCCTCATGCGACGAACCGGGCGAGCAGGGTACCCAGAAGACAGCCCGCTGCAAGCGCGGGCCAGCCGCGGCCCCGCGCGCCGAGCCCGCGCGCCGCGACGCCCGCGGCTCCGGCGAGTCCGAACCCCGCGACAAGGGGCCACCACGCGGCGCCCGCCGCCCCGGAAGGCTGCGTCGACAGCAAACGAACGAACAGCACGGACGGCACGAACAGCGCGGCGACGAGGAGTCCGGCGCGCAAGCCGTCCAGGGCGATCGCCAGCCTGTGGCGTCGCGCGAGGGCGGCCGCTCCCCCGCGGAAGCCCTCGGGCCGCGAAACAAGGCCCGGTGTCACGCGCCGGAGGAGCGTCACCGAGTACGCACCCGTCCACCCGATCGCCCAGCCGACCGCGACCGCGGCGACGATGCCGGCCGGTGCGCCGCCGCCGGCGACTGCGTACGCGGCCCCCGCCGTGAAGGAGGCGGGTCCGGTCTCGGGGTGCCGCGCGCCGCCGAAGGGGGGATGCCGGGACAGGACGAGTTCCAGCCAGACTCCGACCAGGCAACCCGCGGCGGGAGCCCCGAAGAGCATCCCACCCAGCGTGCCCGCCACGATGGGCCGGGACCACATGGCCTGAGGCCAGGACACTCCGTCGACCCCGATGACCGCACCGAACAGGCAGGCCAGCGCCCAGCCTCCGGCCGAAAGCTCCACCGCGGTCATCGGAGCTTCCGCGCGTCGAGACGGATTTCGGGTGCGGTGGGCAGGTTCCGTGCGTTCACGGATGCATGTTCACCGATCCGCCGCAGGTCCTCGGCCTCCTCCGGAGAGAGATGGACATAGTCGAGGATCTTCCTTCGCCCCTCCCCGGCATACACGCCTCCGACGTTCACGACCCGCCCGTCGAGGCATCCCCGCTCGGCCAGCGCCCGCATCGTTCCCGTGTCCCGCGTCAGGAGCGCACCGCGCTCCGCCCGGCGGCTCAGTTCCCCGAAGCGCCGGGCCGCCTCGTCCACCCCCAGAAACTCCGCGCTTTCCTCGTCGGCGAGCGCGCTGGCCCAGAGTTCCTGCTCCCATTCGCTGGCAGCGAGCGCTTCATCGACAACGACGTAGAAGTCGAGGGCGAGAGGACGCCCCCACCCCACGAGTACCTGGCCGTGGATCAGACGCTCATCGATCCGCAGGAGCTCGATCGGCACGAGTCCGGCTCAGTCGGTCCCGGCCGGCGGGGACGGGTGGGCGCGCTGCCCGGCCTGTCCCTTCCGGAGAAGACGGGGGACGAGCATCTCGACCGGCATCTCTCGATGAAAGACGAAGTCGAGCAGCATCGGGAGGTTGACGCCCGTGACCCACGCACAGCCTCGGCTCTCCCGCACATGCTGAAGGCCGGCCAGGCCGCAGCTGCCGCCTGCCAGGTCCACGAAAAGGATGGCCTGCGTGCCTTCCGCCGCCCTTCCGATGGTCTCGGCGAGTTCGTCGGGCCCCAGGCCTTCGTTGCTCACGGCACGTAGAGCACCCCTGACGCCGCTGATGGTCTCGACGGCGGAGACGAGGGCATGTGCCAATTCCGCGTGGGCCACGACGACGCCGCGAACCCGGTTATTCGTCATCGGACTCGAGGTAGTCGCGCACCGGCCGCATGCGCTCGATGAGGTCGCGCTCGAAGGCCGCCGCCGGATCTTCGCCGGAATAGCGCAGGAGATGGTTCATGGCCACGACTTCGGCGATGACGGTGATGTTCTTTCCCGGGTTAAGGGGGATGCGAACCTTCGGCAGCGTTACGCCAAGAATCTCGCACTCCTCCGCCTCGAGACCGGTGCGATCGTAGTCGTCGCGCTCTCCCCAGACCTCGAGTCCCACGACGACTTCGATCCGCTTCTGCTGGCGCACGGCCCGGATCCCGAACATGGCGCGCACATCGATAATGCCCACGCCCCGGATCTCCATGTGGTGGCGCTGGTTTTCGTGCGCGCGCCCGAGCAGGATGTCGCTCTGGCGGCGGTGTACGAGGATGAGATCGTCGGCGACGAGGCGGTGGCCTCGCTCCACGAGATCGAGCACGCACTCGCTCTTGCCGATGCCGGACGGCCCGGTGAAGAGGAGGCCGATCCCGTACACATCCGCAAGAGATCCGTGGAGAGACGTCCGCGGCGCGAACTCTTCCTCGAGATAGGGCTGCAGCCGCCGGTAGAAATCGCCCGTCTTCAGAGGCGTTTCGAGCACCGCCACGCCGGCCGCCTCCGCGGCGGACAGGAGTTCTTCCGGCGACGCCTGGTTCTTGGTGATGATCGCGCACGGAACGCCGGACTCGAACACGAACGTGAGGGCGGCGGCGCGTTCGGAGGCGCGAAGGTTCTCGAGATAGGCGACCTCCGTTTCGCCGAAAATGAGCACCCGCTGGGAGACGAAACGCTCCCTGTAGCCGGCCAGCGCGAGTCCCGGCGAGGAGACCTCGGGCACTTCGATCGTGCGCTCCAGGCCGGACTCGCCGGCGACCACGGTGAGCGAAAACGCTTCCTGCTTGCGCCGGAGAAGCGACGCGACCGTGAGGGTCACCCGGATTTTTCGTCCGCTTCGAACGGATTGCCGAACAGTTCGTCCATCGGCGGCGCGGAGTGTTCGCTGTACCGGTCGTGGTTACGGCGGAGCTGGTTACCCAGCTTGTCCGCGAGCCGGTCGAGGGCCGTGCGCGGGTCGGGACCCGTCGCCTCCCCGTGCACGGGACGGGCGCGGTCGACGCTGATCACGGCGGCCGCGCGCACCTGAGTCTTCTCTCCGGTGAATACGACCTCGGCCTTCGACGCGCGCGGCTCGAAGCGAGTCAGGTTCGTGAAGCGCGTCTCGATGATCTCGCGAATCTCGGAAACATCGGTGTTACGCGCGGTGACGATGGTTCTCATCGGTCCTCATCAGGGTTCGAGTGACTGGTAAAGGTGCGCTTCCGTCTCATCGGCCGCACGCGACCATGAGAATCGGGCGGCGTGGGCGATCCCGCCCCTTCCGAGGCGTCTTCGCACCGACGGCTCCCCGAGAACCTCGCGGATCGACGCGGCCCACGCCGCGGCGTCGCCGTGCGGAGCCAGAACTCCCGACTCCCCCGCCGCCACCGACTCGCGCAACCCCGGGGAGTCGCTCGCGATCACCGGCGTGCCGCACGCGGCCGCCTCCACGTTCGTCATTCCCCAGCCCTCCTTCGGCGAGGGATATACCACAGCCCAGGCCCGGCGCAGCCAGGCGACCTTCTCCTTCTCGGAGATGTACCCCAGAAAGCGGACCCGGTGCGAGAGGCCCGCGCGGCGCACGAGTCTTCGAAGGCGAGGCTCGTCGCTACCGCGGCCCGCGATGACCAGCCTCGCGTCCGGCAGCCGGTCGTTCAACCGCGACAGCGCCTCGAACAGCACATCGAGCCCCTTGTATCGCTTGAGGCGGCCCACATAGAGGAGGGTCGGCGCCTCCGCACGCTCCGTCGCGGGATCGGGACGATAGGTGTCGTGGTCGATGCCGGGCGGAATGACCGCGATGTCGCGGGCGAGCAGGCCTCGCTTGGTGAGGTCGAGCGCGGTGCTCTCCGAGATCGCCTGGAAGGGACAGTCCCGATAGACGCCCGGGATCGCCCGTTCCGCAGCCCAGACCGCCGTCGCGAGAGGGATCGACGCCTCCGCGTAGGCCGTGGCCCCGAACAGGTGCGGAACGAGTGCGACGACGGGGACGCCGGCCCACCGGGGCGAATAGAGCGGGACCTTGTTGATGTCCTCCACGAGCACGTCCGGGGCGAAGTCGCGCACGGCGGCGCGCGCCGCGCTTCGGGCGCGCCATGCGTAACTGTAGCGGTTTCCGACGCGCTCGAATTCGATGCCATCGAGGATTGCGGACGGGGCCGCGCCCGGCCAGCCGCTCACGACGGCTCGCGCCGCGTGTCCGCGGGCCGCGAGCCGGCCGAAGATCTCGTGGAGATGCACCTCGGCGCCGCCGGCCTCGGGGTTTTCCCGGTCCTGCCAGTTGAGGAGGAGGATCCGGAGCGGTCGCGCCACGGGTTCGTTCAGGATCCGGCCTCTCGGGCCTTCAGTACCGCGTCAAGCACGCCGTTGACAAAACGCGGACTGCCGGGACTGCCATACCGGCGCGCCAGTTTCAGCCCTTCGTGAATCGCGACTTTCGGCGGCACGTCTTCGAACCACAGCAGTTCCGCGATCCCGATCCGCAGGATGTTGCGGTCGATGGCGTGCAATCGCTCGATGCGCCAGTTCACGCTGTGATGCGCGATCGTCGCGTCGATATCGGCGAGATGACGGCCTGCGGTTTCGATCAGGCGCCGGACATGGGGGCGGTAGCGTCCGGACATCCGGCGATGGACGAGGCTCTGCGCCGCGTGTTCGAGCGGCGTGCCCTCTCCGCCGACCTCCCACGCATAGAGGAGGTGCAACGCCCAGCTCCGCGCCCGCGAATGAGCGTGTGTCCGGGCGATCGGGGTCACGAGTCGAGCTGTTCGTGAAGGTCGGCCATGCGGAGCGCCGCGCGGGCAGCCTCCGATCCGGCGTTTCCGAGTTCGCCGCCGGCCCGGGCGAGCGCCTGGTCCCGCGTGTCGGGCGTGAGCACGCCGAGACCGACGGGCACGCCCGCGTCGAGCTGCACCTTCGCGAGGCCGTCGGTGGCCGTGCGGCTTACGTGATCGAAGTGCGCGGTCTCCCCGCGAATCACGCAGCCCAGCGCGATGATGGCCGCGTATCCGCGCGCGGCGGCTCGTTGCGCGGCGAGCGGAAGTTCCCAGGCGCCGGGAACATACACGATCTCGAGGTCCTCCTCGGCCACGCCGCATTCGAGGATCGTCCGCGCGGCGCCTTCCAGCAGACGCCCGGTGACCCCGGAATTGAACCGGCTGACGAGAATACAGACCCTCCGGCCACTCCCCGCGGCCGCACCCTCATACTTCGTCCCGCGCCCGCGCGCACCGCCCCCGCGACCATCCGGGCCACCCGGGCCATCGCCTCGAGGAGTATTCGATCTGCTTCTCACGCGGATCCGGTCAGGTGTCCCAGCTTCTCGCGCTTCGTACGGAGATAGCGGACCAGCCGATCATCGATCTCGCCGAGCTCGAGCGGCACGCGGTCGCGGATCACGAGGCCGAACCCCTCCAGTCCCGCAAGCTTCTTCGGGTTGTTCGTCATGACCCGTATCGAGTGCAAGCCGAGATCAGCGAGAATCTGGGCCCCGATGCCGTAGTTCCGCAGGTCGGGAGGAAATCCCAGCGCCTCGTTCGCTTCGACGGTGTCGTGCCCCTCGTCCTGCAGCTCATAGGCGCGGAGCTTGTTCAGGAGTCCGATCCCCCGCCCTTCCTGATCGAGGTAGACGATGACCCCGGCGTCGGCATCCACGACCATCCGCATCGCGGCCTCGAGTTGGGTACCGCAATCGCAGCGGTGGGAGTGGAACACATCGCCTGTCAGGCAGCGCGAGTGAACGCGGACGAGGACATCCTCCGCCCCCGCCACGTCGCCGCGCACCAGCGCGACGTGCTCGCGCCCATCCACCTCGTTCGCGTACCCCACGATGCGGAAATCGCCCCACGGCGTGGGGAGGTCCGCTTCGGCGACGCGCCGTACGAGACTCTCCGTGCGCAACCGGTAGGAGACGAGGGCGGCTACCGTGATGAAGGGCAGGTCGTGCTCCGCCGCGAACTTCTCAAGCTCCGGGCGGCGGGCCATGGTTCCATCCTCGTTCAGGATCTCGCAGATCACGCCCGCGGGGGTGAGCCCGGCCAGGCGAGCGAGGTCGACCGAAGCCTCCGTCTGGCCCACGCGCTGCAGCACGCCGCCGGGGCGGGAGCGGAGCGGAAAGATGTGGCCCGGGCGCGTGAGGTCCGTCGGCCGGGTCTGGGGGTCCACCGCGACGCGGATGGTCCGGGCGCGATCCTGAGCCGAGATCCCCGTCGACACGCCGAAGTCCTGGCGAGCATCGATCGACACGGTGAACGCCGTCTTGTTGGGATCCGCCAGCCGGTCGTCCGTCATGAGCGGGAGATCGAGGCGATCGGCCATCTCATCGGGCATCGTGAGGCATATGAGCCCGCGGGCGTGCCTGGCCATGAAGTTGATCGTCTCGGGCGTCGCGAGCGCGGCCGCACAGACGAGATCTCCCTCGTTCTCGCGATCCTCATCGTCCGCGATGATCACGAGTCCGCCGCCGCGGATCCGTTCGATCGCCGCTTCCACCGTGTCTGCGGGCATGTCCGCCAGCCGAAGTCTCTTTTCGGTTTCCATTCGAACGGGAGCCGACTCAGGAATCCACAGGGGCCACGTGCGGTCGGAGGGCACGAGCCACATGCTTGCCGATCAGGTCCGCCTCGAGGTTGACCTTCGCGCCGGCCAAGAGGCGCCCCAGCGTGGTGTGGGTCCATGTATATGGGATGATGGCGAAGCGCGCGATGGTCCCGGTCAGGCGGTTGACCGTGAGACTCACCCCATCGACCGCAAGGGAGCCCTGCGACACCGACACCCTCTCGAGGCCGCCGGGCAGTTCGACCTCGAGCACGCCCGACTCGTCTTCCCACCTGGCCGCCGCCACGGTCCCCACCCCATCGATGTGTCCCTGCACCATGTGTCCGCCCAGCGGATCCCCCGCGCGCAGCGCCGGCTCGAGGTTCACGGGATCCCCGACCCGCCAAGCCCCGATCGTGGTCCGCTCCAGCGTGGCCTCGACGACGTCGACATCGAAGGTCTCCTCCCGGAGGGCGACGACCGTCGTGCATACCCCCGCGAGCGACACCGAGTCCCCGTCCCGGAGCCGCTCGAGGAACGGGACGCGGGCGATCGTAAGCCGGAGACCGGCGTTCCGGCGTTCGCGGCCGGCGATCTCACCGACCGCCTGTATGATTCCGGTGAACACGAGTCCGATCGCTCAGAGGTTGTCCAGGGTCTCCTGGAGCTGATGGTGCTCGAACACGATCTGCGTATCCTGTCCGAGCGAATCTCGCTGCACGGGCAGCCAGTCGCCCTGCGTCGACGGCTCGAGGCCCGGAAACGCCGGCACGCCGTCCCGCCCGTAGAACATGGGGGCGATGAAGACATGGATCCTCTGGATGTGTCCCCCGCGAAGCAAAGACGCGGCGACCTGCCCTCCACCCTCGACGAGCACCGAAAGCACGCCGCGGATGGCCATTTCGTTCCAGACGGCGCTCACGTCCAGCCTGTCGTCCTCGCTCCGCGGGACTCCGATCACATCCACGCCCGCATCGCGAAGCGGACCCGCCCGCTCGTCGAATCCGTCCGAGTCGGGATCCGCAAAGGCCCACACCGGCGCCTGTGAGGCCGTGCGCACGAGCTGACTCGAGGGGCGGAGCCTGAGCGTCGTATCCAGGACGGCCCGTACCGGCGGTACCCGCGGCTCGACCTCTCCGCGGGCCGTGAGCAGAGGATCATCGACCGCGATCGTGTTGGAACCGATCAGGATGGCATCGTGACAGGACCGGAGACGGTGGACCTCGTCCAGCGCCCGTATGCCGGTCACCGGCGTGCGAACGCTCTCCGCGCCGAGCTTCGCGTCGAGGGAGAGCGCGAGCTTGAGCGACGCGAAGGGCACCCACTGCCGGTGAAACCAGAGGAAGGCCGCATTCAGCCGCTTCGCCGCGTTCGCCTCGATCCCGATTTCGACGTCCAGTCCGGCCTGCCGCAACTCCTCCGCCCCCTGGCGCGCCTCCGGATTGGGATCTCGACAGGCGATCACGACGCGCCGCACGCCGGAGCGGATGATGGCGGCCGTGCACGGGGGCGTCCGACCGGTATGGCGGCACGGCTCCAGAGTGACGTAGAGCGTTGCGCCCGCCGCGCGCGGCCCGGCCTCCCGCAGCGCCACGACTTCCGCATGGTCGCCGCCGTATTCCGCGTGCCATCCGGTGCCGAAGACCTGGTTCCCGCGCGCCACGACCGCACCCACGAGCGGGTTGGGCGACACGCGTCCCTGTCCGCGCGGCGCCACCGCCAGCGCCTCGCGCATGTGCCGCAGATCCTCCGTGCGGCTCGGCGGCGCCCCCGCGATGGGGTCGAATCCCCGCGCGGTCACGACCTCTCCAGGTGCACCTTGCCGCTGCCCTCGACGAGTTGACCGCATATGAAAGCCTCGCATCCGGAGTCGCGAACCTCCTCGAGCACCTGCCCGGCCTCCTCCTCCCGCACGATCGCGACCATCCCCACGCCCATGTTGAAGGTGGAGAAGAGTTCCGCCTCGTCCGCCCCGCTTTCCCGCGCGATGACGTCGAACTCGTGCGGGCGCGGCCAACTGCCGGGACGCACCACCGCATCGAGACTCCCGCCGATGACCCGGTCGACGTTCCCGGGGATTCCGCCTCCCGTGATGTGGGCGAGTGCCCGCACGCGACCCGCCTCGAGGCTGCGCTCGAGGATCGACAGGTAGCTTCGGTGCGGACGCAGGAGGATGTCCGACACGGAGCCCCCGGCCCCCGGGAAGGGGTCGTGGACCCCGAGTTCGAGGCGGTCGAAGAAGAGGGCGCGCACGAAGCTGTAGCCGTTCGTGTGGATGCCGCTCGAGGCGAGTCCGATGAGACGGTCCCCCGGCTTCGGATCTCGACGGGTCAACTCCGGGTAGGCGATCTCGCCCACCACGAACCCCGCGAGGTCGTATTCCCCCGGCGCGTAGAAATCGGGCATCTCCGCGGTCTCTCCCCCGAGCAGCGCACAGCCGTTCGCGCGACAGGCGGCGGCGAGGCCCGAGACCACGCGCGTCACGGTGTCCGGGTCAAGCACGCCGCAGGCGACGTAGTCCATGAAGATGAGAGGCCGGGCGCCTTCGACGAGGATGTCGTTGACGCAGTGGTTCACGAGATCGGCGCCCACCGTGTCGTGCCGGCCGGCCATGAAGGCGATCTTGAGCTTCGTCCCCACGCCATCGGCGCTCGCCACGAGTTCCCGGCCCGGCGTCGACCGGAACCGTCCTCCGAACGAGCCGAAGTCCGAACTCACGGCATCCGTGCGGGTCCCGTGGACGAGCCGGGAGAGCCGGGCCTTCGTCGCGCGAGCCGCCTCGAGGTTCACGCCCGCGTCCCTGTACGTCAGTCCGTCGTTCATGTTTCCTTCATGCTTCCACCCGCGGGGCTGGAACATCGAATCTCGTGAGCGTCCCGAAGCTTCGCACGCGGTCCTCCACTTCGGCCATGGTGAGCGTCGCCATACGGCGCGCGCCAAACGCTTCGCACGCGAAGGAGCCGAGAGCGCAACCATACACGACCGCGCGCCTCAACGCCGGTCCCGTGATCGAACCGCGGCGCGCCAGGTATCCGAGCAGTCCGCCCGCGAACGCATCGCCGGCCCCGGTGGGGTCGACCACATCGTCGAGCGGAAAACCGGGGGTGAGAAAGAACCCTTCGCTCGTGAGCAGCACGGCTCCGTGCTCCCCCTTCTTGATCACGACGTGCCGCGGGCCGCGGCTCTGAATCCAGCGCGCGGCCCGGGTCAGGTTGTGCTCCCCGGAAAGCTGTTTCGCCTCTTCGTCGTTCAGGGTGATCAGGTCGATCTTCGCGATGACCTCGGCGAGGCGCTCCGGCGTGCCCTCGATCCAGTAGTTCATGGTGTCGCACGCCGCGAGCACGGGCGACTCGATCTGGCCCAGAACCTCGAGCTGCAGGGCAGGGTCGATGGCGCCCAGAAAGGCCAGTGGCGCACTTCGGAACCTGTCGGGAATCGTCGGATGGAAGTCCGCGAAAACCCCCAGCTCGGTGAACGTCGTGTCCCTCGTATTCATGTCCCGGTGATAGAAGCCGCCCCACCGGAAGCTGCGGCCGGACCGCTGCTCCAGTCCGGATAGATCCGCGCCTCTGCGGAGGAGGAAGTCGAGTTCTTCCGTCGGATAGTCGTCGCCGATGACCCCGACGAGCTGGACCGGCGCGAACAGGGACGCCGCGGCGCTGAAGTTGACGGCCGTCCCGCCGACGACGCCCTCCCGGTGTCCGAGCGGGGTCGAAATCTCATCGAGGGCGACGCTGCCCACGACAAGGATCGGCGCCGCTCCGGCCCGGCCGGCCTCGTGTCCGGAGGCGTGGACGGTCACTTCGCGTTCCGTGTCATGGTGTCGGGGGCGGAGAGGCCGAGCGCCCGCAGTCCGTTGCGCAGCGTGATCTGCACCGCGCGCGCGAGCCGGATTCTCGCGCCCCGTTCCGGGACGTCCGCCAGGATCCTTTGCGCCGGGTCCAGATTCCCCTGGTGATACCAGGCGTTCACGAGCCCCGCCGTCTCCTCCAGGTAGGCGCAGACCACGTGCGGAGCCCGGCTCGACGCGGCCGTCGCGATGACCTCGGGAAGCCTCAGGACGGACAGGGCGACTTCGCGCTCCGCCGGGGTGCCGAAGGTGTCCGGGACCTCGAGAGAGGCCCGAACCTCGTCGGCGACGATGCCCGCCCTTCGGAACACGCTGCACATGCGTGCATGCGCGTATTGGACCTTGTAGACCGGATTCGCGTCCGACGTATCCAGCGCGAGGTCGAGATCGAAGTTGAGGTGGACCTCCGCCCGGCGCATGAGAAAGAAATACCGCGCCACGTCCGGGCCCGTCTCATCGACGAGTTCGCCCAGCGTAACGAAGCGCCCGGCGCGCTTGCTCATCCGGACTTCCCTGCCGTCGCGCAGGACCGTGACCAGCTGGATGATCAGGACCTCGAGCAGGTCGGGGTACGACAGGGCGCGCAGCGCCGCGAGCATGCGTTTCTCGTGGCCCTGATGATCCGCACCCCAGACATCGATCGCGGTATCGAAGCCACGCCGCGCCTTGTCGAGGTGGTAGGCGAGATCCGGCAGGAAGTAGGTGAAGGAGCCGTCGCTCTTGATGAGGACCCGGTCCTTCTCGTCGCCGTGACTGGAAGTTCGGAGCCAGGTCGCGCCCTCCGAGCGATAGATCAGGCCGCCGTCCTCCAGCGCCTCCAGCAGGCCGTCTATGGCGCCGGACTCGTAGAGGGAGCGCTCGGAGTAGAACAGATCCATGTCGACGCCGAACCGCGACAGGTCGTCCGCCTGTTCCTCACGGAGCAGCCGCACCGCCTCGCGCCGCAGATGCGCCCGCCGCGCCTCCGGCGTGAGCGAGCCGAGAACCCCGGGGCCAGCGGCGTCCCGAATCGTCGCCGCGGCGTCGCGGACATACTCGCCGTGATATCCGCCTTCGGGAATGGCCGCGGGCCGGCCGGCCGCTTCCTCGTACCGTGCTTCGACGGATTGGCCGAGGAGTTCGATCTGCCGCCCGGCGTCGTTCACGTAGAACTCGCGCGTCACCTCGTGTCCGGTCCAATCCAGCAGCGACGCGACCGCGTCGCCGAGCGCCGCGCCACGGCCGTGGGCCACATGCAGCGGCCCCGTCGGATTGGCGGAGACGAACTCCACGTTGACGCGGAGCGGCGGCGAGGCCTGCGTCCGTCCCCAGTCGCGGCCCGCCTCGATGACCTCCGTCAGTCGAGGCCAGATGGATCGATCGGAGAGGCGGAAGTTCAGGAAGCCCGGGCCCGCGACTTCGACCGCCACGATTCCCGCGGCCGCGGGGTCGATCAGTTCGCAGACCCGCGCCGCGAAGGCCCGCGGAGGCTGACCCAGTCTCTTCGCGAGCACGAGCGCCGCGTTGGACGCCCAGTCTCCGTGCGTCGAATCCCGCGGCCGTTCCAATCCCGGAGAGAAGCCTTCCGGGGCCCCGGCGGCGGAAAGGGCGGACCTGAGCGCTTCGGAGAGCCGGGCCAGCCCGGCGTCACCCGTCACGAACCGGAATCGCCTTCCGACGACCCGGCTGAGGCGGCTCCGGACCTGGACGAGCCGCCGTCCCGCGACCGGGACGAGGCATCATCCGACCGATCGTCCGATCCATCGTTCGACGCCTTCGCGGCGGTGGATTTCCCGCCACCATCCGCCCCCTGCCGATAGTCGGTGGCATAGAAGCCCGGCCCCTTGAAGACGATCCCACCTCCGGTCGAGATGAGGCGCTCCACCTGCCCTTCCCCGCACTCCGGACAGAGGTGGACGACCGCGTCCGACATGCGCTGGAACTGCTCGAAGTCGTGTCGACAACTGCGACATCTGTATTCGTACGTTGGCACTCGTGCCCCTGGATCAATCTGTGGAACGCCCAACCTGTCCGTTCAGCGAATGCTCCGCGGCGCCCTCGAGGCCCGGCAGCCGTGACTGCTAGCCGGGACGGTACTCCCCCCACACCTCGCGCAGCGCGTGGCTGATCTCGCCCAGGGTCACGCGGCGCCTGACGGCGTCGATCAGAACGGGCAGGAGGTTAGCATCTCCGGCCGCCGCTCGCCGGATCCCCGCCAGCGACGCTTCCACGTCCGCGCCGTCCCTCTCCGTCCTGAGCCGCGCGAGCCGCCGGCGCTGTTCGTCCGCCAGGCGAGCGAAATCCGGTGCTTTCGGCATCTCGACCGCTTCGGCATCGGTGTGCAGGTTCACGCCGACGACCTCGAGTTCGCCGCTCTCGACCGCCTCCTGATGCCGGCGGGCAGAGAGGTGGATCTCCTCTCTCATGTAGTCGATCGCCTGCACGGGGCCGCCTAGTTCATCGATGCGGGCGAGGTACTCCCGAGCCCGCGACTCCAGGTCGTCGGTGAGCGACTCCACGAAATGGGAGCCCCCGAGGGGGTCGACGGCGTCTCCCACACCTGTCTCGGCGGCGAGGACCTGCTGGGTGCGCAGCGCGAGGCGGGCCGCGTCGGCGCCGGGAAGCGAGAGCGCTTCGTCGTAGCTGTTCGTGTGCAGCGACTGCGTCCCCCCCAGCACGGCGGAGAGCGCCTGAATCGCGACGCGCACCACGTTGTTCAGCGGCTGTTGCGCCGTCAGCGCGGCCCCGGACGTCTGAGTGTGGAACTTCAGGCGACAGCTCTCTTCCGCGGCTCCGAAACGGTCTCGCATGAGCCGGGCCCACGTGCGGCGGGCCGCCCGGAACTTGGCCACCTCCTCGAAGAACAGCCGGTCGGCCGAGAAGAAGAAGCTGAGCCCGGGAGCGAAGTCGTCGATCTCCAGCCCCCGCTCGATGGCGCGGCGCACGTACTCGAGACCGTTGGCGATCGTGAAGGCCAGCTCCTGGGCCGCCGTCGCCCCGGCCTCGCGAATGTGATACCCGCTGATGGAAATCGAGCGCCAGCGCGGCATCTCCCGGGCACAGAAGTCGAACACGTCCGTCACGAAGCGAACGCTGGGCTCGACCGGGTAAATGTACGTCCCCCGCGCGATGAATTCCTTCAGCACATCGTTCTGGAGCGTGCCCCTGAGGACCGCCGGATCGATCCCCCGTTCCTGAGCCACGCCCGCGTACATCGCGAGGAGCACCGGCGCCGTGGCGTTGATCGTCATGGCCGTCGAAACGCGCTCGAGCGGGATCTCCTCGAACAGACGGTGCATGTCCTCGATCGAATCGATCGCGACGCCGACCCGTCCGACTTCTCCCCGCACCCTTGCATCGTCGGAATCGTACCCCATCTGGGTCGGGAGATCGAAGGCGACGGAAAGGCCGGTCTGTCCGGATTCCAGCAGGTAGCGGAAACGCCCGTTCGTCTCCGCGGCGGTTCCGAAGCCCGCGTACTGGCGCATCGTCCACAGGCGCCCCCGATACATCGTCGGGTACACGCCGCGCGTGTAGGGGAACTCGCCGGGCAGGGCCCGTTCCCGGCTCCCGTCGTCCGCCCCGTAAACCGGGGCGATTTCGGTCCCGCTCGTCGTGGAAAAGACCGGGCGCCGCTCGCTCACGAAGTCTCCGCTTCGAGCGTCACGAGCACCTGATCGCGGTCCACGACGTCACCGGAGCGGACCGCGATTCCGGCCACCGTTGCCGGTTCCCGGGCGCGCAATTCGTTCTCCATCTTCATGGCTTCGATCACGACCAGCCCATCGCCGGCGTCCACGCGCTGCCCGGCTTCCGCGAGGACGCGCGTGATCAGCCCCGGCATCGGCGCGCGCAGCTCTCGCGGTCCGCCGCCCACCGCGCTCCGATCCGCCAGCGCACGGAGGGCCCGGGTGCGTTCGTCCTCCACCGTGACGTCGAACGTCCGGCCGCGCACCGTCAGCCGCCACCCCCCGGGCGTGCGGCGCGCGAACACGCGATGGTTCGCCCCGTCCAGCACGAGTTGGACTTCGCCCTCCGCCAGCCACGCGAACTCGGCTTCCCGCTCCGAGCCGTTCAGGCGCACCCCGGAGACGAGCCGTTCGACCTCGAAGCTCCCGCCGTCCACCTCGACGTGGTACTTCATGACGGCTTCACCACTCCCGACCCGCCCGCATCCACGCCGACAGTCCGTGCCCTCCGTCCCGGGAGCGGCGCCCACCGCCGGAAACCACGACGCGTGGCCGGTCCTGATCCGCGAGGAGCACGGCGGCCGCCAGGGCCACGTCGCGCAATCCGGGATCTGCGACCTCTCCGAGTCCGGGGTGTTCCTCCACGTACCTGATGGAGAGGGCGTTCGCCCGGTAGTCGGGTTCGTCCATCACCGCGAGATGCCAGGGGACCGTCGTTTCGACGCCGCCGATGACGAGCCCTTCGAGCGCCGACCGCATGCGTCGGATCGCAGCCTCCCGGTCCGGAGCGTGGACGACCAGCTTGCCGAGCAGCGAATCGTAGTGCAGACCGACCTCCGACCCGTTCCGGATCCCGCCGTCCCAGCGCACGCCGGGCCCCGCCGGGACTTCGAGCCGGTCGATTCGACCGATGGATGGGAGGAATCCGGCGGCGGGATCCTCCGCGTTGATGCGGCATTCGATCGCGTGCCCGCGCGCCGTGGGCGGATCTCCGCCGCCGAGCAGTGGAAGCCCCCGGGCGACACGCAGTTGCTCCCGCACGAGATCCACCCCTGTGACAAGTTCCGTCACGGGGTGCTCGACCTGAATACGGGTGTTCATCTCGAGGAAGAAGAACGCGTCTCCTTCGACCAGAAACTCGACCGTGCCCGCGCCGCGGTAGCCGACCGCCCGGGCCGCCCGCACCGCGACCTCCGCCATCCGGCGCCGGAGTACGTCATCGATGGCCGTGGACGGTGCTTCCTCGATGAGTTTCTGGTGTCGCCGCTGGATCGAACACTCCCGTTCGCCGAAATCCACGGTCCGTTCGTCGTCGGCGAGCACCTGAATCTCGATGTGGCGGGGGGAACGCAGGAAGCGCTCCGCGAACACGCGACCGTCACCGAAGGCGCTCTGCGCTTCGCGCGTCGCCTGCCCGAACGCTCCGGCCACCTCATCCGCGCCGGAGACGACGTGCATGCCCTTTCCGCCCCCTCCCGCCGCCGCCTTCAGGACGATGGGGAATCCGATCTCTCCAGCCGCGAGGACGGCCTCGCGCGCGGAAGCGAGCGGGTCGCTGCCCGGTAGAACGGGGACTCCGGCTCGCACCATACGCGCCCGGGCCCGCGTCTTGTCGCCCATGATTTCGATCGCCTCGGCGGGAGGTCCGACATGGACGAGTCCGGCGGCCCCGACGGCGCGAGCGAAACCGGCGTTCTCGGCCAGAAAACCGTACCCCGGATGGACCGCGCCCGCCCCCGTCGCCTCCGCGGCCGCGAGGAGCTTGTCGGTCGACAGGTAGCTTTCCGCGGCGGCCGCCCCTCCGATCCGGATCGCCTCGTCCGCGAGAAGCACATGCGGGGCCCGACGGTCCACATCGGAGTAGACCGCGACCGTCTCGAGGCCCTCCTCGTGGCAGGCGCGGATGACCCGAACCGCGATCTCGCCGCGGTTCGCGATCAGAACCTTGTCGAACATCCGGCCTCGGAGGGGATCACAACGGGATGTTGCCGTGCTTCCTGGGCGGGTTGCGGTCGCGCTTCTCGGCCATGGCTTCGAGCCCCGACACGAGGCGCGCGCGCGTCTCGCGAGGATCGATCACGTCGTCGATGAACCCGCGTTCCGCAGCCAGGTAGGGGTTGGCGAATTTCGCCCGGTACTCCGCCTCCAGTTCGGCGGTGCGCGTCGCGGGATCCTCGGCCGCGGCGATCTCGCGCCGGAACAGGACCTCCACCGCGCCCCTTGCGCCCATTACCGCGATCTCGGCGCTGGGCCAGGCGAGGTTGAGGTCGCCCCGGATGTGCTTGGACGACATCACGTCGTACGCGCCGCCGTAGGCCTTGCGCGTGATGACGGTGAGCTTCGGCACGGTCGCCTCGCAGTAGGCGAAGAGGAGTTTGGCGCCGTTTCGGATGATGCCCTCGTGCTCTTCCCTCAGTCCCGGGAGAAAACCGGGCACATCCTCGAAGGTCACCAGCGGGACGTTGAACGCATCGCAGAAGCGGACGAAACGTGCGGCCTTGATGCTCGCATCGCTGTCCAGGACGCCGGCGAGGACCGCCGGCTGGTTGCCGACGATGCCCACGGCGTGCCCCCCGAGCCGAGCGAAGCCGGTGATGATGTTACCGGCGTAATCGGCGTGGACTTCCATCAGGCTTTCGGTGTCGACGACCCGACGGATGATGTCGAGCATGTCGTACGGAAGCTTCGGATCGTCCGGCACGATCTCGAGAAGCGCCTCGCCGGACCGGTTCGCCGGATCCGTCGTCTCCCGCCACGGAGGCGTCTCCTGGTTGTTCGAGGGCAGGTAGGAAAGGAGGCGGCGAACGGCGCCAAGCGCCTCGACCTCGGTCGCCGAACGGAAGTGCGCGACGCCGGACCGGCTCGCGTGCACCGCCGCGCCGCCGAGTTCGTCGAACGTCACGTCCTCGTGCGTCACCGTCTTCACGACGCCGGGGCCCGTGATGAACATGTGGCTCACCCCGTCCACCATGAACACGAAATCGGTGATGGCGGGGCTGTAGACGGCCCCTCCGGAACACGGCCCGAGGATCGCGCTCAGCTGCGGGATCACGCCCGAGGCCAGCGTGTTTCGGAGGAAGATGTCGGCGTAGCCGCCGAGCGAGGCGACGCCTTCCTGGATCCGTGCGCCGCCGGAATCGTTGATCCCGATAAAGGGGGCGCCGTTCCGCGTCGCGAGGTCCAGCACCTTCACGATCTTGCCGGCGTGCGCTTCCGAGAGCGAGCCGCCGAAAACCGTGAAGTCCTGGCTGAATACGTAGACGATGCGGCCGTCGATGCGGCCGTAGCCCGTGATGACGCCGTCGCCGGGGATGCGCCGGTCCCCAAGCCCGAAGTCCGTGCAGCGGTGCTCGACGAAGCGGTCCAACTCCACGAAGCTCCCCTCGTCAAGGAGGATCTCGAGGCGTTCCCGCGCACCCAGCTTGCCGCGCGCGTGCTGGCGGGCGAGCCGATCCGGGTCGCCGCGGGCGGCGCGCTCGGAACGGGCCTCGAGTTCGGCCAGCTTCTCGCGCATGCTCACGGGGCGCTCACCGGATGCCCATCGTTCGCCCGCGGGGCCGCGTGTCCGCGCGCAAGGTGTCCACGCGCACCGAGTCGCGCGGCGCGAAGGGGGACGGCGCGGCGCGCACCTCCGCCAGCCAGCGGAGAAGCTCCTCTCTGTCCGCCTCCGCGGGCGAACCGTCCACCAGCATGCGGATCTCGGTCGAGCGCCGCACGACGGATCGTCCGGCTTCGGGACGCAGGCGGCCCGTCACGCCCTCGATTTCCGGCCCCGACTCGAGGTACGCCGCGAGCGCGGCCGGGATCGGCAGTTGCGCGCCATCGAGCGCGGAGAGCACGAGGAGCGTCGCATCGTGTGCCAGCGCCGGCATAATGTTGTCCCGCAATGTCTTTCGGTATCGTCTCTCATAATCCGCGACAAATCGCCGCCACGGCGTGCCCGGGCTGACGCGGTCCGTCGCAAGGCCGATCACGCGATGGTCCGTCGCGAAGCGCTCGAGACGACGCAGAGTAGCCGGTTCGGCCCACGCCTCGCTCCCCAGCACGATCACGTTGTACAGCCCGTAGTAGAAGAGCTGAGGGGCGACGGCGAGGACGCCGGACGCGGACGCCGCCGGCGCGAAGACGACGTCGGGCTCCGAGGCCGCGACGGCTTCGATGGGTCCCTGGAAGGTCGTGAGCCCGGGGTCGTAGCGCTCGTGCCCCACGAGCAGGCCGCCGTTCTCCCGAATCGTTCGCGTGAACGCATTCACGGCGCCTCCGAGTCCGACCCCGTTCGGCTCCAGCACGGCCACCCTCCGGAGCCGCAGTTCCTCCAGCGTCCAGCGCGCGAGTTCCTCCGCAACGTCCAAGACGCGCGTATCCGCGTCGTAAAGGGTGTACGTCGCCGACGCGGGCCTTAGCACATCCGTCGCCGTCGGGCTGATGATCGGGAGCCTCGAATTCCGCCGGGCCCGGGAAGCCGCCGCGAGAGACTCGGAGCGAAGCGGACCCACGATCGCGATCGCGTCGCGTCCCTCGAGCGCCCGCACGAGACCCGCCGTGTTCTCCGGATCCGATTCGTCATCGAGGAAGATGAGTTCGACCTCGAAGCCGGCCGGGCCCCCGCCGCGGTATCGCTCGACCGCGAGTTCGATCCCCTCGCGCAGCATCTGGCCCACTTCCGCGAGGTCGCCGGTGAGCGGCAGGATCGCGCCGATGCGCGCGCTGCCGCTGCCGAGCTCCGTTCCCGCCCCCGCGATCAGCTCCGCCGTGACCCGCTCGGGTGCGGCGGGTTGCCCGTCCAGGATGCGAGCGGCCAGGCGCCTCGCCTCATCTCCCTCCTGCTCGACGATGAGCAGGCGGACGAGTTGCGTGTGAACGATCGCGGCCGCGGCCGTCTCGGGCGGGAAGTTCTCCGCCAACGGGCGCAATTGGCGTTCCGTAAGGGCGGCGGCCAACCGGCGGAGATTCTCCGCGCCGACGGTCTCCATCCCCCCGGGCGTGGCGAGGATCGCGGCGACCGCCTCGGGCTCGCGGCCCGTGTCCGAGAGAACCCGGACGAGTCGCTCCAGGGTGGCCGTCCGCAGGGGGCCGGCAGGGGCGTGGGCGAGGAGCGTGCCATAACGGTCCGCCGCGGGGCTCGGGAGCCTCTGCGCCTCCAGCGCCCGGCCCGCCACGGAAAGCGCGCGATCCGCGAGCGCCCGGAGAGGTTCCGTCTCGCGCCAGGCGGCGTTCAGCGAATCCCCGCGCGCCGCCGCCGCGGCGAAGCGCCCCTGCTCGAAGTCGGACTCGGCGACCCGGAGCGCGGCCAACGCTCCTTCCGCATCGACAGTGCTGGGCGCGGCCGTCTCGATGGGTGGGTTGCCGGCAATTAGCGCACAGCCCGCGACCGCGACCAGTACGGCGCCGCAGCCGAGGACCAGGCGCCCCCGCGCTGCGCTTCGCCGCTCCTGGAAGGGGCTACTCCCCTGCCTCACCACCGGAATCGGACTGCTCCCCCTCGTCCGTGTCGTCCGCCGCGGCGCCGGACTTCGACGCCGCCATGTTCTCGTACTCTACTTCCTCGGCGTCGTACGGGACATCCGGCGCGTCGACGACGGCGAGAACGATGCGGCGGTTGATGGGATCGGTCTCAAGTACGCGCAACTCGAGCCGATGCCCCTCGTCAAAGTGGTCGGAAGGCTCGTCGATCGTCGCCTCCACGCCGAGTTGCGAGATCGGCACGAACCCTTCGAGGTCGCTCCCGAGGTTCACGACGACGCCCTTCTCGAGCAGCCGCGTGATCGAGCCCGCCACTTCTCGCCCCGGCTGGTAGGCCTGCGCGAGCTGGTACCACGGATCTTCCTGCACCTGCTTCAATCCGAGGGAGATCCGCTTCTGGTCGGGATCGATCGAGAGCACGACGACATCGACCTCCTCCCCCTTGCGGAGCACCTCGGCCGGATGCTGCACCCGCCGTGTCCAGCTCATGTCGGAGATATGGACGAGACCGTCGATTCCCGCCTCGACCTCCACGAAGGCGCCGAAGGACGTGAGGTTGCGGACCAGCCCGCGGATCTTCGTCCCCGGCGGGTACTGCGCCGGGAGGGCCAGCCACGGGTCCTCCTCCACCTGCTTCATGCCGAGCGAGATCTTCTGCGCCTCCTCATCGACGCGCAGGACGACGCATTCGACCTTGTCGTTGATGCCGACCAGCTGGGAGGGATGGCGGACGTTGCGGGTCCACGACATCTCGGAGATGTGGACGAGACCCTCGATACCGCGCTCGAGTTCGACGAAGGCGCCGTAGTTCGTGATCGACACGACCCGGCCCAGCACGCGTGTCCCGACCGGGTATTTCTCGGCCACGTTCTTCCAGGGGTACTCCTGAAGCTGCTTGAGGCCGAGCGAGATTCTCTCGCGGTCCCAGTCGATGTCGAGGATCTTGATCTCGAGCGTCTGGCCGATCTCGCAGACTTCCGAGGGATGGCCGATGCGCCCCCAGGACATGTCGGTGATGTGGAGGAGGCCGTCCATCCCGCCGAGGTCGATGAAGGCGCCGAAGTCGGTGATGTTCTTGACGATTCCCGCGCGCACGTCGCCGACCGACAGCTCCTTCTTGAGTTCCTCGCGCTTCCCCGCCCGTTCCTCCTCGAGCAGGACGCGGCGGCTCACCACGATGTTCCGGCGGCGCTTGTTGAGCTTGAGGATCTTGAAGTCGTACTCGTCGCCGAGAAGATCGTCGACGTTGGGCACGCGGCGAAGTGCGATCTGGGACCCCGGAAGGAACGCGTCGACCCCCATGAGGTCGACGGTGACGCCACCCTTGATCTTCCGCTTGATGCGCCCCTGCACCGGACGGTCGTTGTCGAAGGCGTCCTTGATCTTCTCCCAGACGCGGAGGAAATCCGCCTTCTTCTTCGACAGGACGACGACGCCTTCCTCATCCTCGAGGCTCTCGAGGAGGACGTCGACGGAATCGCCCATCTGCACTTCGTCCGGATCCGCGAACTCGTCGAGCGGGACGGCCCCTTCGGACTTGAAGCCGACATCGAGGATGATGTCCGTCTCCGTCTTTCCGATAACCTGCGCGGAGACGATCTCGCCTTCCGTGATGCGGCTTAGGGTGTCCTCGTAGAGCGCGTAGAGTTCGGCGTACTCCGCCTGGTCGTGCTGGGAGTCATCCCGAGGGTCCGCGTCGAGATCCAGGTCGATGGCGCTGGGCTCGAAGGCGGCCGGGGTCGCGACCGCGACCTCCGCGTCTTCCTGAACGGCGTCGTCGACTTCCGTCGGCGCGTCCGTGGTCTCGGGGGCGTCGGTCTGAGGGTTCGTGTCGTCGGGCATAGGGAATCAAGCTCCCGCGCGGAGCCAACGGTGCGTCCCGCCGGGCCTCGTGGCAAAAAAGAATCGACCTCAACCGAGCTTCACCACTTCCGCCCAGCCGCCGGCCGATCCCTGTGTCGGGTCTCCACAGGATGCGGGGCGAAGCGCCACTTTTTCCGCCACGATCCTCGAACAGTAAGCCAACCTAGATTCAAGCTGCGGAAGCGTCAACGGAACGCGGCGGCCGCAAGATCGAGGATCGCATCCACGACATCGTCCGGGGGCATGGCAGTCGTGTCGATCTCGATCGAGTCGGGGGGCCGCCGCAGCGGGGACAGCGGGCGCGAGCGATCCAGCCGGTCGCGCGCCTCGAGACGCCGGGTCTCGCGCTCGACGTCGTCCTCCGTGAAGGAAACGGCGCGCTGGCGCAGTCGACGACGGGCTCTCTCGCCGGCTTCCGCCACGAGGAAGATCTTCAGGTCCGCATCGGGGAAGACGGCGGTGCCGATGTCGCGTCCGTCGCAGACGATCTCGTGGTGGCGGCCCGCCCGGCACAGCCGCTCCAGCACGACCTCCCGAACCGCGGGAAGCGTGGAAACGGCGGACACCCGCGCGGTCACCTCGGACGATGCGAGGGCCGGGCCGGGCCGGGCTCCCGCGACGGACACATCGAATCCGTCGCGTCCGGGGACGAGAGCGAGGTCCAGCCCGGGCACCGCGGCCTCGATGGACGGCGCGTCCTCCGCAATGCCCCTGTCGAGAGCCCACCAGGTGATCGCCCGGTAGAGCAGCCCGGAGTTCACGTGCACGAAGCCGAGTCGCCGGGCCACGCTCCGGGCCGTGCTGCTCTTGCCCGAAGCGGCGGGGCCGTCCACCGCGATCACTCGACCCGCCGGCGAAGAACGCCCTCGGCGGGAGTCGCGGCGGAAGGGTTCCAGCGCCTCCCAGAAATCCGGATACGAGACGTCCGCGCACGCGCGGTCGTCGATCCGCAGGTCGGCGTCTCCCGCCGCGTCAAGAACCCCGAACGCCATGGCGATTCGGTGGTCGCCGCGCGTCTCGACGTCGCCGCTCAACCGTCCGGCACGACCCTGGATCGCGAGGCCGCCGGGCGTCTCCTCCACGATGACACCGAGCTTCTCGAGCGTGCGCGCCAGCACGGCAAGGCGATCGCTTTCCTTCACGCGCAGTTCGGCGGCATCGCGAATCTCGGAACGACCCCGCGCCCGGACGGCGAGGATGGCGAGAAGCGGAATCTCGTCGATCACCCGCGGGATCAGATCGCCGCCGATCGAGAACGCCCGCAGGCCATCCGGCGGATGGACCGTCCACGTCTCCCGCGGTTCCCCGCCCGGGGCCGGCGCCGGGTCGCGGTCCACGCCGGCCCCCATCTCCTCGAGCACGGAGAGAAAGCCGGTGCGCCCGGGATTGGCCGCCACGGCCTCCACCCTCACCGTTCGGCCGCCGAGGAGCGACGCCCCGATCAGGAAGGCGGCCGAGGAGGGGTCGCCGGGCACGGTCATGCGGAGCCCCTCGAGCGCGCCTTCCCAATCGGCCGGGTCGAAACTCACGTCCCCCGCCCCGGTCCGCCCGGGATCGAAGGTGAGCGGCACCCCCATCTCGGCCAGCATGCGCTCGGTATGGTCCCGGGAGAGGGCGGGCTCGCTGACCTCGACCCGCACGCGGGCCAACACGCCCGCCAGGAGCACCGCCGACTTGACCTGGGCGCTGGCGACCCTGCCGCGGTGGCGCAGGGTCCTCAGTGTCCCCGTGGCTCGCCCGCGGAGCCGCACCGGAAGCCGGTCCGGCTCCCCGTCGTACTCGATGCGCGCCCCCATGGCCTGCAGCGGATAGATGACGCGGCGCATGGGTCGGCTGCGAAGCGACGGGTCTCCGTCCAGGACCGCGGGGATGCCGGAACCCGCCAGGATCCCGGCGAGGAGGCGCGCGGTCGTCCCGCTGTTCCCGCAATCGAGCCGCGGAGCCGAGGCGACGTTCAGCCCGCCGCCCGCGCAGCGGATCGTGAGACCGGGCTCGTCCTCCTCACACTCGACCGCGGCGCCGAGTCGCTGCATCGCTTGTACGCTCGCCCGCACATCGACGCCGTTCGACAGGCCCCGCACGACGGATGCCGATGAGGCGAGCGGCGCGAGGAGCGCGGCGCGGTGGGAGATCGACTTGTCCCCCGGTACGCGCACGCGGATCAAGGGTCCGGATCTCCGGCGTCCGCGTCATCGAACGTGACCCCGGTGGACCAGCCGTCACGCGCGAGTTCCGCGCGGGGGAAGACCGCGCGCGCCTCCTCCAGCAGTTGTGCCGGCCGCTCGGCGTAGCGGGCGCTGATGTGCGTCAACACGAGCCGCCGCACCCCCGCCTCGCGCGCGACCCCGGCCGCGCCGGCGGCGGTGGAGTGGCCGGTCTCCCGCGCCCGACCCCGTTCCTCCTCCGTGAACGTCGCCTCGTGCACGAGGATGTCCGCGTCGCGCGAGATTCGGACCGTCTCCGGACAGGGGCGCGTGTCCCCCGTGTACACAACCTTCCTGCCCGGCCGCGGGGGACCCACGAGATCCGCGGGGTCGATGCGCCGGCCGCCCTCGAGATCCACGCTCTCCCCGCGATGGAGGCGGCCGAAGAGCGGACCTTCCGGGACGCCCAGCTCGCGTGCGGCCGCCACATCGAACCTCCCTGGACGCGCATCCTCGATGAGGACGTATCCGAGGGAACGCCGCGTATGCTCGGTCGCGAACGCCTCCACCCGAAAACCGTCCCCTTCGACCGCCTCGCCCGTCCGGAGCTCGTGCACCGTCGCGTCGAACGCCAGCCGGTCCCCTCCAAGGTCCCGGAGCGCGCGGAGCGTCCCGCCCGTGCCGTGCGGCGCCCAGATCCGGAGCGGCCCGTCGCGGCCCTGGAGGCTCATGGTGCGGAGCAGACCCGCCAGCCCGAGGTAGTGGTCGGAGTGAAGGTGCGTGATGAGGATATCGTCGAGGGAAAAACCCACCCCGTACCGCATCATCTGCCGCTGCGTTCCCTCGCCGCAGTCAAGGAGAAACAACCGCCCCTCGCGCTTCAGGGCGAGCGACGAAACGTTCCGCGACACGGTGGGCCGCGAGGAAGCCGTTCCGAGAAACGTCAGTCGGAGGATGGCGCGACTCCTTCGGGTCCCGGGGGGGCGCCGATTCGCGCGATGAGTTCCGCGTCCGACATCTCGGAGAGCCTGGCGCCGTTCAGTTCCACCACGGGGCGCTCGTCGGTGATGCAGCTCAGGCGGAGGCCGACGGTATCCGCCGCGCTCCCCCCCTCCGCCCACACCGGTCCCATGCTCTGGGCGAGCCAGAGCGCTCCCGTGCCGTCGCTGACCCGGCGCTCGGTCCTCGTGAGCTCTCTTCCCGCCTCCCACAACGCGCGGAAGGCCTCGTCATCGAGATCCGGGAGGGCCGGTCCCGCCGGAAGCGCCGTCCGCCGGTCCGCGCGCTCCGGGTCGTCGCACACGAAGTAGCCGAGGCCGAGGCCGGACGGCGCCCGGGCGGCGGCGTACAACGTCCAGGATGCACCATCGATCGAGCCCGACCGTCGCGGGCGGGCACCGGCGCCCGTCATGCCGTCACCTCGCCGTACACGCCGAGCGTCACCGTGTCGCCGCGGGGGGGCGCCTTCTCACGGCTCGCCAAGGCCTCGCCCGCGGCCTGCTCGATCTCCGCCTCCACTTCGCGCTCCACCGCTGCGAGTTTGCGGAGGTTCCGCGCTCGCAGGCCACCGGCGCCGGCGACTCCGAGATCGATCCCCGCCAGGTACTCCTCGTAGAGCCCGATCGGGTCGCGCCGCCCCCAGTACCGGAACAATTCGCGCGAAAAAGTGGCCCGGGCCTCGCGCACATCGTGCGTCGCGTGGCCGCCCATGCGGAAAGTGCGCGCCTCGATGAGCTGGGGGCCCGTCCCCTTCCGGCAGCGTTCGGCCGCCACCCGCGTGGCCGCATAGACCTCGAGCACGTGGTTCCCGTCCACCGATACGGACGGAATCCCGTACGCCGCGCCCCAGTCCGAGAAGTCCGGCGGCACGTGGTGCTGGTCCAGCCGCGTCCCCAGCGCCACCTGGTTGTTCTGGATGATGAAGACGATCGGCAACCCGAGCGAGGCCGCGAAGGCGAACGCCTCGTGCGCCTCGCCGTGTTTCGTCGCCCCGTCCCCGACCCAGGTCAGCGCCACCCGGGGCTCGCCGCGGATCCGGAAGGCAAGCGCAAACCCGTTCATGACGGTCGACAGCGTGGCGACCATGCTGACCGGCGGACACACGCCGTAGCGGAGATCTCCCAGGTGCAGGTCCCGTCCCCCCGCCGGCGCGTCCGCCGTCCCGAGGTAGGTGCGAAACACCTCCGCCATCGGCATGCCCATCTCGTGGTTCGCGCCCTGGTTGCGGATCATGGGCCCCACGATATCCCCGTCGGCACCGCGCCGGTCGAGCGCGTTCACCGCCCCCACGGTCACGGCTTCCTCGCCGGTCCCGAGCCACGCCTTCGAGATCACGCCCTGTTTCACCCACCGCGTGAGGGCGATGTCGCTGAGGCGGAAACGGAGGAGTCCCCGATACAGCGCGAGGTGCGCTTCGGGAGGCAGCGCGGCGATCTCCCGCTCGCGGGCGGCGTCCGCCCGGATGCGCGACCTGTACTCCTCCAGGAGTTCGGGGTCCGGCTGCCAGGAAACGTACTCAGGGGGGTCGTAGGCCGAGTATCGACGCATCGTCCAGGTCCTCGTGGTCCGGCAGGCCGGGAAGTGGCCCGTCGCGCGGCACATCCTAAGCCTTCGCCCCGGAGCGCGCGAACCGATAATCTACGATTGGGACACCGCGCGGCCGAGGCGCCGCGCCCTGCGACCGAGGCGCCACGATGAACCCAGGCAAAAGGCAGTGAAACCGTGCCCACGCTGCCGGTGCAGCGTACCGGACGCGACGCGGACCTGTCCGCACTGCCGCGCGAAGCAGAGGCGCGGCGACCGCACGCCCCAGATGGTCCTCGGCTTCGTCACGGTGGCCGCCGCCGCGCTGGCCGCGCTCGGATCCTGTCCGAGCCTCGCCGGCCAGCCGCCGGGCGGGTCGCAGCGGACGGACCCGCCGACGATCGCCCGCCTGCGGTACGACGGCGGGGGCGACTGGTACGCGAACCCCTCAAGCCTCGACAACCTCCTGGAGCAGATCCGGTCCCGGACCGGAATTCCGGTGGCCCACCGTCCCGCGGAGGTGGGCGCGGCGGATCCCGACCTCGCCGACCATCCGTACCTGTACGCGACGGGACACGGGAACATGTCCTTCAGTACGCTCGAGATCGAACGCCTGCGCGCCTACCTGTACGGGGGCGGCTTCCTGCACGTGGACGACAACTACGGCCTGGACGAGTCTTTCCGCCGAGAGGTGGCCCGGCTCTTTCCGGAACTGCCCCTCGCCGAGGTGCCGCTCACACACAGCGTCTACCGGATCTTCTACGAGATGCCGGACGGCCTGCCCAAGATTCACGAACACGACGGGAACCCCGCACAGGGGTTCGGCATCTTCCTCGATGGCCGCCTCGCGGTCTACTACAGCTTCGAGTCCGACCTCGGGGACGGATGGGAGGACGAAGGCGTGCACGGGGACGCGCCCCAGGTACGGGAGTCCGCGATCAGGATGGGCGTGAACCTCTTCCTCTACGCGCTCTCCGCGACCCCGGCCCGCTGAGGACCCGACACCACATTAGGCCCCGAACTTGCCGAAGATCGCCATCAGCCCGACGACGATGGCGGTGGCGATGAAGGTCCCCCAGGCGAAGATAGCGGTGAGGACCGGACCGTCGGACTTCAGGTGCATGAAGAACATCGCGACGAGCGCGAACTTCGCCGCCATCATCACGAGCAGAATCGGGATGAGCACCGGCGCGAGCGCCTCGATGTAGAACACCATCACCTCGAGCGCCGTCAGCGCGGCGAGGATGACCGCGATGGAGACGTAGAGGCGCGTGCTCGGGTGCGACTCAGCGGAGTGGCGGCTCACGTGTGCCTCACACCAGCAGGTAGATGAGGGTGAAGAGGATAATCCACACGACGTCCACGAAGTGCCAGTAGAGGCCGGCGATCTCCACCGTCTCCGCATGGCGGGCGTCGAGCTTCCCGTTCACCGTCCTCACGAGGAGCGTGCTCAACCAGATCACGCCTCCGGCGACGTGGGCGCCGTGCGTTCCCGTCAGGACGAAGAAGGTCGACGAGAACAGGTTCCTCGACAGCGGCAACCCTTCGTGCACGAAGTGGTTGAACTCGTAGTACTGGCCGCCGAGGAAGATCAGGCCGAACAGCGCCGTCAGGGAGAGCCACAGCTTCGTCGCCCGCAGATCGTTCCTCTGCACCGCCGCGAGCGCGAGTACCATCATGAGGCTGCTCATCAGGAGCACGAAGGTCGTGACGGTGATGAACGGGATGTTCAGGAGGTCGTGCGGATAGGGCGGCACGAGGTTCCGGCCGCGATAGATCATGTACGTGGCGATCAGGGTGCCGAAGAGCATGCACTCCGATCCGATGAAGGTCCACATCGCGAGCTTGCGGTTCGGGATTCCGGTCGAGGTCGGCCCCTCCATCAGTGCGCCTCCTCCCCGAACGGGGGCTCGAAGGCCCACGCGAAGAGACCCACCGCCGTCACGAGCAGGCCGAAGAGCGTCAGCCCGAGCGACCCGAGCGCGCCGATCGTCATGAGGAGCATCCCCACGGCGAGCACGAGCGGCCAGTACGACGGATTCGGCATGACCACCGGCTCCGGCGGCTCGTCCGGCTGTCGCCGCGGCGCCGCGCCCCCGGGTTCATCCCCCTCCCCGCGCGCTTCCGGTTCGATGTACGGATGCCAGAGCGGATCCCGGCGGTCGACGGCCGGGATCTCCGCGAAGTTGTAGTGCGGCGGCGGCGAGGCCGTCGTCCATTCGAGCGTCGACGCGTCCCACGGGTTGTGTCCGGCCGCCTCTCCGCGCCGCCACGTGCGCCACAGGTTCCAGACGAGCGGCACGAAGGAAAGCGTGAAGATGAAGGCCCCGATGGTCGAGATCAGGTTGAACACATCCAGACCCAGTCCCTCCGCGTACGTGTAGGTCCGCCTCGGCATCCCCAGGAGTCCCGCGAAGTGCATCGGGAAGAAGGTCACGTTGAGGGCGAGGAAGGCGAGCCAGAAATGGGCCTTCCCGAGACCCTCGTGCAGCATCCGTCCCGTCGCCTTCGGGAACCAGTGGTAGAAGCCGCAGAAGAGGCCGAAGACGGTCCCGCCGATGAGCACGTAGTGGAAGTGCGCGACCACGAAGTACGTGTCCGTCTGCTGCAGGTCCGCCGGCGGCGAACTGTGCATGACGCCGCTCAGGCCGCCGATCGTGAACGTCGCCACGAGGCCGACCGCAAAGAGCATCGCCGTTCGGAAGCGTAACCGTCCCCCCCACATCGTCGCGATCCAGTTGAAGATCTTGATCCCGGTCGGAATCGCGATGAGCATCGTCGCCCCGCCGAAGACCGCGTTCACCACGGGCCCGAGTCCGACCGAGAACATGTGGTGGACCCAGACGCCGAAGCCGAGGAAGGCGATGAGGACGCCCGAGAAGACGACGACCGGATATCCGAACAGGATCTTCCGCGAGAACGTCGGGATCACGTCGGAGACGATGCCGAAGGCCGGCAGGATGAGGATGTAGACCTCCGGGTGGCCGAAGACCCAGAACAGGTGCTGCCAGAGGACGGGGTCCGCGCCCGCCGCCGCATCGAAGAAGTGCGTGCCGAAACGGCGGTCGAAGAGCATGAAGATCAGCCCGACCGTGAAGGGCGGGAAGGCAAGCAGGATGAGCGCGGAGACGATGAGCGCCATCCAGGTGAAGAGGGGCATCCTCATGAACGTCATCCCCGGCGCCCTCATGTTGAGGATCGTGACGAGGAAGTTCAGTCCGCCCGCGATCGACCCCACGCCGGAAATCAGAAGCGCGAGCACGTAGAAATCGATGCCGAGGCCCGGGGAGTACTCGGGGTTCGTCAGCGGCATGTACGCGAACCAGCCCCCGTCGGGCATCATCCGGAGGGGGACGCTCGCGTACAGGAAGAGGCCGCCGAAGAGGAAGACCCAGAAGGAGAACGCGTTCAGGCGGGGGAAGGCGACGTCGCGCGCCCCGATCTGCAGGGGCACGACGAAGTTGAAGAAGGCGACGACGAGCGGCATGCCGGCGAAGAACACCATCGTCGTGCCGTGCATCGTGAACAGTTGGTTGTAGAGGTCCGGATCGAGGAAGCTGCGCTCGGGGGCGGCGAGCTGGAGCCGGATGAGCTGTCCCTCGACGCCAGCGATGAGCAGAAAGGCGAACCCGACCACGAAGTAGAGGATCGCGATCCGCTTGTGGTCGACCGTCGTCAGCCAGCTCCGGATCCCCGTGGGATGTGCGTCCGTCATCGCCATGCCTCTACCGGAGCGAGCCGAGGTAGGCGACGAGCTGCCGGATCTGCGCGTCGCTCAGTTGGACCTCGGGCATCAGGTTGCCGGGCTTCACGTGCTGGGTGGAATCCAGCCAGCGCGCCAGGTTCGCGGGGGTGTTCTCCAGCACGCCCGAGGCGATCGTGAGCCGGCTCGCGAAGTGCGTGAGGTCCGGGCCGAACTGCCCCGCGGCAGGCGTCCCTCTCACCGCGTGACAGCTCACGCATGCGTTCGCCATGAACACGCCCTGCCCCGCCCGCGCCTCCGCGGCGGCGGGCGCCGCAGCGGGCTCCGCGTTCGCTTGGGCCCAGCGCTCGAAGTCCGCCGGCTCGTCCACGATGAGGCGCATCCCCATGAGCGCGTGCGCCGTGCCGCAGAACTCCGCGCATTGGCCGTGGTACACGCCGACGGAATCCGGCCGGAACCAGAGCTGGTTCTCGGTCCCCGGCACGAGGTCCCGCTTTCCGGCCAGGCGCGGCACCCAGAAGGAGTGCATGACGTCCGCGGAACGGAGCCTCAGGTCGACGGTGCGGCCCAGCGGGACGTGGGCCTCGTTCGCCGTCACGATACCGAGTTCCGGATAACGGAATTCCCACCACCACTGCCTGCCGATGACCTCGACGACCAGCGCCTCCGGATCGGGCGTCGCCCGGTCGATGATGAAGATGGCGCGGATGCTCGGAATCGCGATCGCCACGAGGATGAGCGCCGGGGCCAGCGTCCAGCCCACTTCAAGGAGGAGGTGCCCGTGGACCTGCTTCGGCCGCGCGTCGCCCGGCCGCTCCCGGAAACGCACGAACACGTATATGAGGACGCCTTCCACCACGACGAACACGCCGACCGCCCACCAGAAGATCTGGTCGAAGAGCTGGTCGAGGAGCGTGGCGGAGTCTGAACTGGGGTGCAGTGCGGATTGCGGGTATTCGCCACCGCAACCCTGGCTGACCAAGACCCCCAGAAAAAGCACGAGCGCTGCGATCGCGCGTCGTCTCAAGGGCGTATCTATATGTGTTTCGGGAATAATCTCGATTCGGGTCAGGCTCCGCCTCCGCAGAGCCCGCGGGACTCTAGCCGGGGACGGCGGGCGGGTCAAGGAGCCCCGCCCACCGGGTGTCGTAGCGCAGTAGAAATGTCCCCCCTTAGCGCAGTAGAAATGTCCTCTTACGGTCCATGTTCGGTTCGAGTGGGTGGAACATGGTCCGGGAGAGGGGTCGATGGAGTTGAGTCTGAGGGAGAGGGATCGCATCTCGGTGCTGAGACAGGTGAGCGAGGGCGTGCTGTCGGGGTCGGCCGGGGCGGTGCGGCTGGGAGTGACGACCCGCCATCTTCGGCGTCTGCTTCGGAGGTTCGAGGCGGTGGGGGACGCGGCGGCGGTACACGGGCTGAAGGGACGGCGGTCGAACCGGGCGCTGTCGGCGGAGGTGCGGGATGTGGCGCTGTCGGCGGCGGCCGATCCGCTGTACGCGGACTTCGGGCCGACGCTGCTTGCGGAGCACCTGGAGAGACGCTTCGGGGTCGTCGTGAGCGCGGACACGCTCAGGCGGTGGATGTTGGAGGCCGGGCTGTGGGAGCGTCGCCGCAGGCGCGCGAAGCACCGCCGCCGGCGTCCGAGGCGGGCGGCGCTGGGCGAGCCGGGGCAGTGGGACAGCTCGGTGCACCCGTGGCTGGAGGAGAGGTTGCCGGGGAGCCAGACGCTGATCTCGATCCACGACGACGCGACGAGCCGACTGCTGATGGCCCGCTTCGTGGCGCGCGACAACGGGGCGGAGAACCGGCGGGCGATCATCGAGTACCTCGGGCGCCACGGCCGCCCGGTGGCCGTCTACACCGACCACGCCGGACACTTCGGGCAGTGGCTCTCGAAGAAGGAGGAGCGCACGGACACGATCATCGCCCGGGCACTGGGCGAACTGGGCGTCGAGGTGATCCTCGCGGGCTCGCCTCAGGCCAAGGGGCGGGTCGAGCGGAGCTTCGGCACCGCGCGGGACCGGCTGGTCAGGGAGATGCGCGTGGAGGGGGTCGCCACGCTGGAGGCGGCCAACCGCTTCCTCGCCGACTACTGGGTCCCGTTCCGGAACGAACGCTTCTCCGTCGAGCCCGCCGACCCCCGCGATGCGCACCGCCCGCTCCCGGCCGGTGCGGACCTCGAGGCGCTCTTCGCCGAGACGGAGAGGCGCGTCGTGGCCCGCGACTTCACGATCCGCTTCCGGAACCGCCACTGGCAGATCCCGGAGAGGGAGGCCGCCGGCATCGCCCCCGGCGACGAGATCGTCGTCGAGCGCCGCCTCGACGGCGAGGTCCGCTTCCGCTTCGGCGAGCGCTACCTGGAGCTCGAACCCGTATGCCGAGCCCCCGCCGCCTCCCCCGGCGACGCGCCCGCCAAGCCGGCGAAGCCGAGGCCCGCGCCCCCGAAGCCGGCTCCGGACCACCCATGGCGCAAGCACTTCCAAGCCAGTGCCCAGCAGGCCATCGCGCGTCGCGACCTCCGCCGCGAGCGAGAAGCGATATCCAACGAGAAGGAACCGCCCCGCTCCCCCGAACCGGCCCCGGAGCGGGGCAGAACCGAACCGCCGGGGGAGGACATTTCTACTGCGCTCTAACCCCGGACATTTCTATTGCGGTTTGACAAAGCTCCGCCCACCGGGACCTCAGCGGACCCTCAGCGGGCGTGCGGCACGTCTCCGACCGGCGTCACGCGGCCGCCGTAGAGTTCCCCCATCCACTCGCCGTATCCGTTGAACGGGAGCGTTGGCACCCGCTGCCCCGTACCGACGATTTCTTCCTGCGCCTGGGACCAGCGGGGGTGGGGTACGTCCGGGTCCACGTTCGAGTAGAAACCGTATTCCGACGGCTGCAGGTCGTTCCAGAAGGTCGTCGGCACCTCGTCGGTGATGTCGATGCGGACGATGCTCTTCGGGCTCTTGTAGCCATACTTCCAAGGCAGATGGATGCGGACGGGCGCGCCGTTCTGCTTCTGGAGCGGATGGCCGTACATGCCCGTCACGACGAAGGCGAGTTCATTCATCGCCTCGTCCATGCGCAGCCCCTCATAGTAGGGCCACTTGTACCAGCTCTGCGTCTTCTGACCGAAGGCCTGCTCCGGCCGGTTGAAGGTCACGAAGCCGACGTAGCGGGCATTGTTCCGCGGTTGCACCCGCTCCAGCAGCCGGGCGAGCGGGAAGCCGATCCAAGGCACGACGACGGACCACCGCTCCACGCAGCGGTGCCGGTAGATCCGCTCCTCGAGCGGGAACGCGCGTTCGAGTTCTACGAGGTCGTAGACGCCGGGATTCTCGACGAGACCCGTAACTTCCAGCTCCCACGGGCGGGCCTCGAACGGGCCGACGTTGCGCCACACCCCATCCTTGTCCGTGCCGAACTCGTAGAAGTTGTTGTACGTGGCCACGACCTCTTCCGGCGAAACCTCCTTGTGGCGATCGCCGGGCGTGAAGCGCGGATCGTTCACGGCCACGGGATAGAGATCTGCGGTCGGAGTGTCCGGGATGTTGTCGAGCGGGCCGCGCTGCTGGGTCGCCGCGCCGCCGGGCCGGCAGGCGAGCGAGGCGGCGGCGAGGATCGCTCCCCCGCCCATGCGGGCCACGAACTGCCGCCGGTCGAGGTACACCGACTCCGGCGTGGCTTCGCTCTCCCTGAGCCTCCAGCCGGGCGGAATATGAATGTTCGCCATGGGGATTCTCCCTTGCCGTTCGGACCCCGGCCCTCGCCGGGCGCCGGCCGCTTCACCTGCGGCGTTCCCTGCTCAAGTATAACGCTCCGGCACCGCGTGTTTCGCAACCCCCTCGCCCGGCGCGGAGCTTCGCCGGGGAGCCGGTCAGTGCCGGAAGAGCCGCCGTGCGGTGAACACCATCGCCATGCCGTGCTCGTTCGCGGCCTCGATGACCTCCGCATCGCGCTTCGAGCCGCCCGGCTGGGCGATCGCCGTCACCCCGGCGGCCGCGGCCGCATCGATGCCGTCGCGGAAGGGGAAGAACGCGTCCGATCCGAGGACGGCGCCCGCCACGTCGAACCCCTGCGCCCGGGCCTTGCGGATCGAGATCTCGACCGAATCGACGCGGCTCATCTGTCCAGCGCCGATTCCGATCGACGCCCCATCCCGCGCGAGCAGGATCGCATTCGACTTCACGCTCTGCACCGCGGACCACGCGAACGCGAGATCGTCCCACTCCGCGTCGCTCGGGGCCCGCGCCGTCGGGACGTGCGCCTCCCGATTCACCTCGCGCGCCGGCCGGGGGGCCGCCTGCAGCAGAACCCCGCCGCGCACGCCGCGCACTTCCACCCCTTCCTCCAGGTGGCCGTTCGCGTCCGGCGCCGCGCCCGCCTCGGGCTGCAGAATCCGAATGTTCTTCTTCTCCCGCAGGAGGCGGAGCGCATCCTCCGAGTATCCCGGCGCCACGACGCACTCCACGAAGTTCCGCGAGAGGGCTTCCGCGACGGCCTCCGTCAGCGTGTCCGTGAAGGCGATGACCGAACCGAACGCCGAAACGGGATCGCACGCGAGCGCCTTCTCGTAGGCCTCCAGCGGCGATGCGCCGACGGCGAGGCCGCAGGGCGTCGAGTGCTTGAGGATCGCACAGGCGGCCTGCGCCCCGGACACGAAGGGCGCGATCGCCGTGAGAGCCCCGTCCACGTCGAGAATATTGTTGAACGAGAGTTCCCGGCCGTGCAATTGCGCGAGCGCGGGGATCCCCCGCGGCGGACCGAACCCGTCGCGGAAGAAGGCGGCCTTCTGGTCCGGGTTCTCCCCGTACCGGAGCGACTGCACGCGCAGGAGCGAGGCGACGGCCTCCCCCGCGGGGAGGCCGGGCGAAGCCGCCGCTCCGTCCGGCCGGGCAAGGTGGCGAGCGATCGCCGCGTCATAGGCCGCGGTGTGCCCGTACACCTTGGCCGCGAGCTCCCGCCGCAGCTTCGGCGTCTCCGGCACGTCCCCCGCATCGAGGGCATCGAGCACCCGCGCGTAGTCGGCCGGATCGCATACCGGCCAGACCGAGGGATGGTTCTTCGCCGACGCCCGGAGCATCGTCGGTCCGCCGATGTCGATCTGCTCCAGCGCTTCTCCGAGCGTGACGTCCCCGCCGGCGACCGTCTCGCGGAAGGGGTACAGGTTCACGGCCACGAGATCGATGGGAACCATCCCGTGCGCGGCGAGTTGATCCAAGTCGTCCGCCACCTCGCGCCGAGCCAGGATCCCGCCGTGCACCCTCGGGTGCAGCGTCTTCACGCGGCCACCCAGCATTTCCGGATGGCCGGTGAGGTCGCTCACGCCGCGGACCTCCAGCCCCGCCGCGCGCAACACCCGCATCGTCCCTCCCGTGGACGCGATCTCCCAGCCCCGCTCGATCAATCCCGCGCAGAACTCCTCGATTCCCGTCTTGTCCGAGACGCTCACAAGCGCAGTCGGCATCCCACTCATCCTTCCCGGTTGGTGAACGTTTCGGTCTCGAACCACTCGCGAACCCAATGGACCCGGCGGTCCGCTTCCAGGCGAACCGCCCCGGAAGCCAGCGCTTCGACCGCCGCCGGCAACAGTCGGTGCTCCGCCGTCAGCACACGGGCCGCGACGGACTCGGGAGTATCGTCCGCGAGCACGGGTACGGGCCACTGGCACAGGATCGGACCCCGGTCGTACGCCTCGTCGACGAAGTGGACGGTCGCTCCGGTGATCCGGACGCCGGCCTCGATAACCGCCCGGTGCACGCGGGCTCCGTACATCCCCCGGCCTCCGAACGAGGGCAGCAGCGCGGGATGGATGTTCAGGATCCGTCCCCAGTACGACCGCACGAGGGTCTCGGGCACCAGCTGCATGTAGCCGGCCAGGACCACGATGTCGCTTCGCCACTCGTCCAGCGTGCGACGGAGGAACACCGCCATCTCGTCACCCGCCGCCGCAGGCGAGACCGCCGATGCCACCCCGGCCCGGCGGGCCCGCTCGAGGACGCCCGCCCCCGCGCGGCTGGCGATCACGCCGACGATCTCGCGCTGCGGGTCTTCCGCGCCATGGAAGCGGTCGACGAGCGCCTGGAAGTTGGAACCGCCCCCCGACGCGAGGACCGCGATCCGCACGGCGTCAGACATCACGGCGACCGGCATCGGCGAGTCGATCGAGCGCGGAGGCGAGGGCGTCCGCCGCCCGGGCCGTTTCCTCGCCGGGGAGCGCCCGCACATCGACGATGAACGCCGCACGCTCGATACGGCCGATGAGCGGGACAGGGCCGCCGCGGCACTCCGCCGCGAGTCGCTTGACATCGATCCCCGTCACGGCCCACCCGGCCGAGGGAATCGCGAACCCCGGAAAAGCGCCCCCTCCGACCATGGCCTCGGTTCGGATCACGTCCACGCGCGCCCCGCTTCGCGGCGGAGGTTCGGGGCGCGCGGCGGCCGCGCGGGCTTCGACCGCCTCCGCCGGCTCGCGCAGCATCCGCAATGCCGGCACGCACCGGACGGCGAGATCCGGATCGCGGTACAGCATCAGCGTGGCTTCGAGGGCGGCGAGCGTCGTCTTGTCCACCCGAAACGCCCGCAGCAGGGGATTCCGGCGCAAACGCGCGATCAACGCCGCATCGCCGGCGATGATCCCGGCCTGCGGCCCCCCGAGGAGCTTGTCGCCGCTCCAGGTCGCGAGGTCGACGCCCGCGGCCAGCGATCCCCGCGCGGTGGGTCCCTCCGGGAATCCGGGCAGGAGACCGGCATCGAGCAACCCGGAGCCGAGATCGTGAGCCACCGGGATCCCGCGCTTTCGCGCGAGCGACACCAATGCGGCGAGACGGGGGCGCGCCGAGAAGCCCTCGACCCGGTAGTTCGAGGGGTGGACCCGCAGAATGAGCCCGGTCGATTCGTCGATGGCCGCCGCGTAATCGGAGACTCTCGTCCGGTTCGTCGTGCCGACCTCTCTCAGGCGGCCGCCGCTCCGCCCCACCACATCGGGGATCCTGAACGTGCCGCCGATTTCGACCAGTTCCCCGCGCGACACGAGCACTTCGCGGCCCCGAGCCAGTTCGTTCACGACCAGCGCCACGGCCGCGGCGTTGTTGTTCGCGATGATCGCCGCGCCCGCACCCGTCAGTTCACGGATGACCTCGCTGCAGTGGTCGTATCGCGAGCCGCGCCGGCCCGTCGCGAGTGAGAGTTCCACGTTCCCGTAGCCGGCGGCCTCGGCCTGCGCGCGACCGGCCACGTCGGCAAGCGGCGCCCGGCCGAGGTTGGTGTGGAGCACAACGCCCGTTCCGTTGAGCACGCGGCGTAGCGAGGGCCGGGATCGCGCCTCCAGATCGCGTTCCGCGGCCCGCAGGAGATCGGCCGGCCCCCGCCGCTCGGAGTCGGGGTCCGCGTCCGCGCGGGCGCGGTCCAGCGCCCGGCGGAGCGAGTCCTTCACCGTCTCGCGGCCGTAGCGGTCGATCCAGGGGGCGACCTCGGGCTCCCCGAGGAGCGCATCCATGGAAGGGAGCCGGCGGCGCGGGTCCGTCATTCGCGCCGCCTCTTCGCCCTGAGACCGGGCGACCGGGCCCTTCCCGCGCCACGCGGGGCGCGTCTTCGAACCGTGTCCGGCGGTACTCCGAGAGTGTCGGGTGGCGCCCCAACGGTGTCCGGTGGCGCGCCGGCAGTGTCCGGCGGCGCCCCTGCCGTGTCCGGCGGGATTCCGGGGACGTCGAGACTGTCGGGCGCCGGAGGCACCGTATCCTGCTCCACCGCCACGGAATCGCCCTCGACGGCGGCCGAGTCCTCCACCGCGACCGAGTCGGCGGCCGTCGCCGAGTCGTCGGACGGGGGCTCCGGCTCAGCCACAAAGGACGTATCACCGCCTCCCGCGAGACGACGAACGTTCACCGCGCCCGTGACGGAAACCCGGTAGGTCCCGGAGTCGATCACCGTCGCGAGCCGCACGGTGATGAACCTCGACGGAAGAATGGGATCCTCCTCCGTGACGGAGTCGGACGCCGCGCTGCCCGCGGAATCCGGGCTCGGCGCCTCCACGGCCGCGGAATCCGCCACCGCCGTCGAGTCACCCACGGCCGCGGAATCCGCCACCGCCGCCGAATCCGCCGCCGCGATGGAGTCCGCGAGCGCCGCGGAGTCGAGGGGAAACGTCACCTCGTCGGCCGAACCGATGAGGCTGGCCACGATCTCCAGCGTTTCGTTCGTCGCGGAGTCCCGAATCGTGATGGCGGGTGCCTCCGGTTGAGGGTTGAGGAGATAATCATCGAACTCGAGCTGCACGGTCTCGCTTCCCACGACGAGCCCGCGAGCGAGCACGGGCGGCGTCGTGTCCGGCGCCACGAGGACGAACCTCAACTCCGTCGGCGTGTCGGGCGCAGCCGCCACGGACGCGCTGTCATACGATTCGAGTTCGCGGTCGGGAATCATGTTGCGATTGCGGTCGACGAACCCGAAGGCTTCGTACTCGCCCGGCGGCAGACCGCGCGCCACGAACCTTCCGATGCTGTCCGAGATCGCGCCGTACGGGACGGAGTCCGGGCCCGCCCAGAAGATGACCCGCGCCTCTTCGAGCGGTTGCCCCGTCAGTGCGTCGATCACTTCCCCCTCGACCGACGCGTCCAGGATCTCCGCTCCCGTGGAAAAGCAGAATTCGACCGGGACTTCCATCCCGTTGCGCAAGAGGTCGTTGATCCCGGAGGTCGGAATCGTGAAACAGTACACGACGCTGTCCCGCCACCCGTCCTCCGGCCGGAGACGCAGGTCCGCGAACCCCACCTCGGACTCGTACGTCTCCATCGGGCTGACGAACATCTCCCTCGCAATCCCGTTCGGTATCCGCACGGGTTCGCTGAAGCGGATTTCGAGCGCGCCGTCGAAGTCGACGACCGTCGAATCCGGCGCGGGACGGATGCGGACGATGGATGGAGGGATCTCGTCGGGTCGCGCTCCGGGCGGAGGCATCTCCCTCGCGCAGCCCAGCATGATGAGGAGAGCCATGGACCCCGCGAGGAGCTTCCCGCCGGCGAAGAGGGCGGCAAATCGTTCGCGGGCTCCCGGCCCCTGCCCGGAGGTTCCGGGCCCCGTGCGTGTCAGACCCCCGCCCGCAGTGATCGGAGCTTCTCCTCGAGCCGAGTGCGCTGTTCTCCCAGCGACGTCACTTTCATCCGCTCCCGTGCGATGACCTCCTCGGGCGCGTTACCGAGGAACCCCGCGTTCTCGAGCTTTCGCCGGCTCCGCGCGAGCAGGTCGGCCGTACGCTCCAACTCGGCGCGGATGCGGGCGCATTCGGTCTCCAGATCGATGACCCCTTCCAACGGGAGGAAGAGTTCTCCGCCCGAGCGGAGCACGGCGTGCGCCCCGGCTCCGTCCGCGGACGCCGCGCTCGCGCCCTCCGCGACGCGCTCGATCCCGGACAGTCCCGCCAGGCGCGCGATGCTGTCCTCCTCCTCGGCCAGAGCCGAGCGCAGCGCCGGCGAAGCGTCCGTCACCCGGACCCGAACCCGCGTTCCCGGCGCCACGCCGTATTCCGCGCGCAGCGTCCGCACCGCCCCCACAAACTCCTGGAGCGCCTCGATCCCCGCATCCGCAGCGGGATCGATCCAGTCGTCGGGGCAGTCCGGCCACGGTCCCGTGACGAGCGAACCCGCGGCGTCCGCGTCCGGCAACTTCGCGGCGACCGCCTCCGTGACGAAGGGCACGATCGGATGGAGGAGGGAAAGCCAGCCCCGCATCACAAGCGTCAGCGTGTGGCCCACCTCCCGCGCCGACTCGCCGTCGCCGCTCAACCGGTGCTTCGCCAACTCCAGGTACCAGTCGCAGAAGTCTCCCCACACGAACGAGTGGCCGGCCTCCGCCGCCTCGTGGAGGCGATAGCCCTCGTAGGCCGCATCCATCTCGTGCGCTACCCGCGCGAGGCGGCTGCGGATCCACCGGTCCGCGAGCGCCGTCGGCTCCGGCGCCTCCCCCGCGCCGTCCCAGCGCGCGTGCGGCAGCGCGAAACGCGCCGCGTTCCACATCTTGTTGGCGAAGTTGCGCCCGGGACGGAACGCAGCTTCCAGATTCTCATAGTCCAACTGGATATCGGTCCCGAGCGGCGACCCTCGAACGAGCGTGAATCGCATGGCATCAGCACCATACAGTTCAACAACTTCCAGAGGGTCGATCCCGTTCCCGAGCGATTTGGACATGCGCCGGCCGAGGTGATCCCGAACCGTCCCGTTCAGCAACACATCGGTGAACGGCAACGCTTCCATGAACTCGAAACCCGCCATGATCATGCGGGCCACCCAGAAAAAGAGGATCTCGGGCGCCGTGACGAGCGCCGCCGTGGGATAGAACGATCGAAGGTCAGCAGTCCGCTCCGGCCAGCCCAGTGTCGAGAAGGGCCACAGCCACGAACTGAACCAGGTATCCAGCACATCCTCGTCCTGGCGCAGTCCGCCTCCGCAGGCGGGGCAGTCGTCCGGGTCATCGGTGGAGACGATGACCTCGCCGCAATCGGAGGCGTCGCAGTACCAGACGGGGATCCGGTGTCCCCACCACAGCTGCCGGCTGATGCACCAGTCCCGGATGTTCTCCATCCAGTTGCGATACACGCGGCCGAACCGTTCCGGATGGAAGCGCAGTTCCCCGCTCTCGTAGGCCGCCAGCCCCGGTTCCGCGAGAGGTTTCATGCGGACGAACCACTGGAGGCTCAGGCGCGGCTCGACCACCGTGTCGCAGCGATAGCACCGCCCGACGGCGTGGGCATGGTCCTCCACGCCCACGAGCCAGCCGCCCGCCTCAAGGTCCGCCACGACGCGACGGCGCGCCTCGAAGCGGTCGAGGCCGCGATAGGCCTCCGGGACGGCGTCGTTCATCGCTCCCCCGTCCGTCATCACATCGAGCGCTTCGAGTCCGTGGCGCTGGCCGATCTCGAAATCGTTCGGATCGTGCGCCGGCGTGACCTTCACCACGCCCGACCCGAATTCCGGGTCCACGTGTTCGTCCGCCACGATCGGGAGACGCCGTCCCACCAGCGGCAACTCGGCTTCCTGGCCGACGAGGTCCCTGTACCGCTCGTCGTCCGGTGAGACCGCGAGCCCCGTGTCGCCCAGCATCGTCTCCGGCCGCGTCGTCGCGACCTCCACGTGGCCGCCGGCCGCCAGAGGGTACTTCAACCGGTAGAGCTTGCCGTCAAGATCGCGGTGCTCCGCTTCCTCGTTCGAGAGCGCGGTGCGGCAGCGGGGACACCAGTTGATGATGTAGCGGCCCCGGTAGATGAGGTCCTTCTCGTAGAGACGGACGAAGACCTCGCGCACCGCGTTGGAGAGGCCCTCGTCGAGCGTGAACCGCGTCCGCTCCCAGTCGCAGGAACACCCGATGGTGCGCAACTGGTCGATGATCCGTCCTCCGTATTCGTCGACCCACTCCCACACCCGGTCGACGAAAGCCCCACGACCGAGGTCGAAACGAGTGAAGCCATCCGCGCGCAACTGCCGCTCGACCACGTTCTGCGTCGCGATCCCGGCGTGATCCGTGCCCGGCACCCACAGGGCGTCGTAGCCCTGCATCCGCCGCCGACGGATGAGGACATCCTGCAGGGTGTTGTTGAGCCCGTGACCCATGTGCAGCGCGGCGGTGACGTTGGGCGGGGGGATCACGATCACGTAGGGCCGCTCGACCTCCGCGGCGGGAACGTGAAACAGGCCCGCCTCGACCCAGCGCTCGTACAGCGGCTGTTCGAGCCCCGCGGGATCGTAGCGGGAGGAAAGCTCGGTGGATGGCTGAGAGTCACCCAAGGGGCGGCTCCTGACTGACGGTTTGCGGTGTCGGGAGAACCATCGGTGCGACGGGGAGACCCCCCGGCGTCCAGGCTGCGGCTCAGTCTAACGGAGGCGCCGCGGCTTCGGAACCGCGGAGCCCTCGGACCCTACGGGGGTCCGCGAACGCGCAGCGTGTCGCCACGCCGGCGGCGGACCTCCTCCTCGGAGCGCTCCCGCATGCGGGCCCGCGCTTCCGCCGCCGCGGCCTCCACGTCGTCCCGAAGGTTCTGGATCTGGATGGCCGTCAGATCACGGATCGCCTGTTCGTACGACCGCCTCTGGGGTCCCGTGGGAGCGAACCCGATGGGGATGGGGATCGTGACGTCGCCGAGGTGAATCCCCTGCTCCGAGAATCCCCACCGCTTGCCATCGCGCTCGAAGGTCCAGTCGCGCGCGCGGCGCCGCACGTCGTCTTCAAGTTGGAGGCTGTCGAGCCAGTCGCGGAGAATCGCCCGAACCGCGCTGTCCGCCCGGGCGAACTGAACCAGCCGTTCGCCGATGAGCCGGGGGGACTGCGGGTCGAACCACAGGCGCGCGTCGCTGAAGCGGAGTCGGAGCCGCGAGGCGTTGGTCCGGCCCCGCGGCCCTTCCGGCGCCGTCGGCTGACCGGCGACGATCAGGCCCGGCGCTCCGGGGAGGGGGGCTCGCTCTTCCTCCGCCTCTTCTTCCTCTTCCTCCGCCTCTTCTTCCTCTTCCTCCGCCTCTTCTTCCTCCTCTTCGAGTGGCTCGGGTTCGACTTCCGGGATCTCCTCCCCGGGCGGCTCCGGCCGGGGTTCCTCGGGAAGATCCTCGGGCAGGATCGGCGCGATCTCGACTACGACGAGGGCGTCGGGCGCGGGCACGGTCTCGATGGGCGGGAGGGTGAAGGGAAGCGAATCCACACGGACGCCGCCCGCGACCATCAGAAGCAGGACGTGCAGGACGACGGAGGCGAGCAACCCAACCGCCAGGGTCCGGCGCTGGGAACGATCGCGTTCGCGCTTCCGCTCGGCGAACCCTTCGGTTCGGGCGCGGGACACCGGTCTACCCCCCAGCCGAGGTCCCCGGCCTGGGGCGGCCGTTCGACCGGCCATCGGACCGGCCAGCCGCTCGGGGCGAGGCCCTCATGTGATCAGCTTCTTCTTCTTCGCGGCCGGGAAGAGGACATTGTTGAGGATGAGCCGATAGCCCGCGGAATGACGATGGAGATCCAGGTCCGTCGGGGCGTCGCCGATCAGGTGGCGGGGGTCTTCCGGATCGTGTCCCCCCAGGTACGTGAAGGTGCCCTCCCCGAGGCTCCCGTGGAGGTACTTCACGCGTCCGCGCGCCTCCTCCTCCGCAAGCACGGTGACGCCGGGCTGCAGGCGTTCCTTCCGAAACGTCGTCGTGAGACCGTAGAAGTCGGGCAGCACGCGTCGATGGTTCTGGGTCAGCATGGCCGGAACCGGATCGAACTTGGCGCTGAAATCGAACAGCGAGAAGCTGCCGAGATCGACCCTCCAGGGGGTGTTTACCTGGTGCCCGTCGATATCGCTGAAGGCGCTGAGCGTGGGGTCCATCACGAGCACGGCGTCGCGGAAGGCGAGCGCGTCCGCCCAACGGAGCCTGTCGCTCGCCGCGGCATCCGGCGGCGATCCATCGGCGAAGGAGGCCGCGATGTCGGTCCCCGCCGCGGCGAGGGCCAGCTCCAGCGTTTCCGTCGCCGTGCACATCGCGAACAGGAAACCGCCTCCCTCGACGTAGCTCCGGAGCCGGACCGCGACGGCCTTCTTCAGGGCGGGCACGTTCGGATACCCGAGTTCGCGCGCGATCGCCTCGTTGCGGGCGACTTCCTCCTGCAGCCAGGCCGATGAAGCGTACGACAGGTAGAACTTCGAATACTGCCCCGTGAAATCCTCGTGATGGAGGTGCAGCCAGTCGAAGTTCTCGAGTTCCCCGGACAGCACCTCCCGATCCCAGATCCGTTCGTAGGGGATCTCGGCGTACTCGAGGGCCATCGTCACGGCATCGTCCCACGGAGAACTGTTGGGCGGCGTGTAGACCGCGATCGTCGGCGCCTTTTCCAGGGGCACGGCCTCCATGTTCCGCGTCTCGATCTCGCGGCGGATCCTCGCCACATCGGCACCGTCGAGCGTCTCCACGGTCACGCCCATGAGCGCGGCTCGCCGACGGTTGGACGATGCGTCCGACACGAGAAATGACCCGGAGCGGTAATTCAGGAGCCATTCGGCCGACTGGCTCTCCGAGAGGCTGCCGAACACGTACCCGTAGGCTTTGAGGTGGTTCTCCTGTTCGCGGTCCATGGGGACGAGAAGCTGTGCTCCGACCCCCGAGGCGCCCGCAAGCGAGGCCAGACCCGCCAGCAGGAGGCGGCGCGGGAGGGGGCATCGAACGCGGCTTCGAACCCGGCATCGAATGCCGCTTCGTTTCGTCTCGGCCTTCATCGGCCTCCTCCATCGAGTTCGGCGAGCATGCGGCGCGCGACCGGCGCAAGGGCGCTGCGGGGATACCCCACGATCAGCTGTTCCAGCCAGGACGCGGCGTCGGCGGGGGAGGACGCGCGTGCGAGATCCAGGAGAGCGGGGGGGGCCTCGGGGCTTCCCGGGTGCCGCCGGACGATCTGGCGCCGCAGGGCGCCGGCGATGCGGGCCTGGCCGGCTGCGTCGGCCGCCTCGGCGAGGAAGCCCAGCACAACGGAACGGCCGCTCGATGCCGGGCGGGCGGCCAGGTCGCGGAGTGCCGGCCCGGGATCGAACGCCTCCGGAGCGGCGAGGAGGCCGAGCGCGGCGGCGCCCGCGATGCGGACCTCCGCCGTATCCGCCGCCTGTACGAGCGTCAGCAGCCGCAGGCGGCGCGTCCGTTCCGCCGCCCCGATTTCCGCCTCGCGGACGCTGCGGCTCGCCCGCTCCCGCGCGGAATCGCGCTGGCCCGCGTACAGCGCCAGCCGTGCCGCCGCGGCGTCGAGCCGCCCCGACGAAGCGACGCGAATCCTCTTCCGGGCGTCGGCCACCAGCGCCTCCGCCGTAGCGAGATCGCCGGCCCGCGCCTGGCCGAGCGCGAGATCCCCCCGCATCCCGGCCTCGGCAGCCGTGGAGTCCGGATACTGCCTCACATAGCGGTCAAGTACGGAGGCTGCTTCAACCAGCGAAGCGGGGTTGGCCGCGAGAAGCCCGAACAGCCGGCGCGACGCCAGTTGGTGCGGGCCGTCGCCGGAGGTGCTCTCCCGCATCAGTTCCTCGAGCGCCCGCCGCGCCGAAGCCGTATCCCCCGCGGCCAGCGCCTGCTCCCCGGACAGCGCGAGCCAGCGCAGGCGATCCACCGGCCGCGCGCTCAGGCCGGCGAGCCGCCGGGCGGACCAGGCGACCTCGCCGGGAAGCTCCGCCGCCTCCGCTTCGCGCACGTACTCGCGCAGGAACGCGGCACCCTCGGGGTCCTCCGGCATCGGCGCCGCCTCGGCCAGCGCCCGGGCCGCCTCCGCGCGCCCCAGCCGCAGCGCGACGATGGCCCCCGCCCGGGATGCTCCGTCCCGCCGGTCGGCCAGACGCCCGCGCAGCCGTTCGAAGGAAGCCGCATCGGCGGCGGACCCTTGGGCCTCGGCCGCCCGGAGGCCCGTTTCCACTTCGTCCGTCGCCGGCGGTGCGAGGGCGAGAAGCTCGACCCACGCCGCGGCCAGCCGATCTCCGTCACCCGCAGCGAGAAGGAGGTCGGCGAAGCGCGTGAGGAGTTCCCTGCCGGGGGTCGCGGCGTCGCCCAGCGTCCGGATCGCCCCCGCGGAATCCCCCACCGCAAGCTGGACATCGGCGCGGGCCAGCCGCGCCGCGGAGAGTTGGGGGGCTTCCTTCAGCCAGCGGTCGCTCACGGCGAGGGCCGAATCGAGCAGCCCCGCGCCGGTCAACCCTCGCACCCACCACAGCCGGGCGACCTCCTCGTCCGGGGCCGCGGCAACGGCGGCCTCCGCGTACGGCACGAGCGCGGCGGCCTCACCCGACTCCAGGGCCAGCTCGCCGAGCAGCGCGAGCGCGCCGGGCGACGCGGGCGCCCGCGCCAGGTGTTCGCGCAGGGCGGATGCGGCTTCCGCGGCCCGTCCGCCCGCGCGAAGGCGCTCCGCCCGCGCTACGGTGCGCTGCTCCGAGGTCGCGGATGCCTGGCCGGCCACGGCCGAGACCGTCGGCAACTGGGCGCCGCAAACACCCGCAAGGAGCACGAACGTCCGCGTCGCGCCGCAGATCCCGCCCGCGGGGAACCGGAGCCGGAGACGATCCACGTCAGGGCTCCCGCCGGGCCGCGGCGCCTGACGGAGGCACGCGGTTCAGGCGGTCGAAGTACTCGAAGATCAGCGATCGGTAGAAGAGCGGCAGCTCCCGGAGCAGGGCTTCCGCGGGCGCCGGGTAGCGGCGTCCCCGCAGCAGCTCCGGGTCGATCGGCGGCGGGGTCCCCGGCGGAGCCGTGGCTTCGCGCGACTCCCGCTCGTTGGGGTCGAGATCCTCATCCTCGAGCGAGCGCCCCGCGTCGAGCATGCGCCGGAAGAGTTGGCGCTGTCGTTCAAGCGTCTCCTGCGTGGGCCCCTCCAACTCGAGCTGCCGTGCGAGTTCGGCCGCCTCCTCCGCCAGTTCCTCGGGACGTCCCAGCAGATCGCCCTCCGGATCTTCCAGCTCTCCGAGTTCGTCGGCGACCTCCTCCTGCCGCCGCACGATCTCCTCGCGCCGCCGCTCCTCTCCCGACGGCCGCGGGCCGGGCATGAGGAGCGAACTCGTCTCCTGCGTCACGGCCTGCTGCTGCTGAGCGAGCTGGTTCATCTGATCCGCCGCGTCCTGGCCGGCGGATTCCTGCCCGGCCGCCCGCGCCGCCTCCTCGCTCGCCAGCAGATGTCGGGCCAGCGAGTTCAGCGACTCCTGGATGCCCTCGACCTCCGCCCGAGACGGGAGACGCCGCGCGCCATCTCCCGCGAGCCGGTCCAGCAACTGATCCATGCGTTCCGCCGCCTCGCCCGCCGCCGCCCCGGTACGCTGGTCGAGCATGGCGGCCTCGTTCCCGGCCTCGGAGAGTCGTTCGACCAGGTTCTCCAAGCCCTGACGCACGGCCCCCTGCTGCGCGCGCCAGGATGCCGGATCCGCCGTATTCTCACCCCGCGTCGCCTCCGACAGACGGCCCTCCTCCTCCGCCAGCGCGAGCGCTTCGCTGCGCGCGCGAGCCAGCGACTCGACGGCGGCCTCCCCCTGTTCCCCGCTCATCTCCCGCTGCGCCGAGCCGAGGGCGCCCGCCGCCTGTTCGAGCGCCTCCGCGGCTTCCTCCGCCGCCTGCCGCTCCGATTCGCCGACCTCGCCCGGCTCTCCGGATGGGGACGGCTCGGTTCCACTATGCGCGTCGGCCATCTTCCCGAGGGCCTCCTGCGTGCGCTCACCGGCGGCCCGGGCCGAATCCGCAGCCATCTCCCGGTCCGCCGCCTCGAGTTCCGCCTCCAGCTCGGCCAGGCGCTCCGCCAGCGCCTCGGCCTGTTCGACGAGAGACTCCTGGCCCTCCTGAAACGTCTCGGCATCCGTCTCGCCGGCGACTTCCCTCTGCTCCTGCGCCAGTTCATCCGCGTTGGCCTGCGCCGACTTCATCGCTTGTTCGAGCGCAGCCTGCTCGAGCATGCCGAGCGTCTGGTCCACCTGCTCGCGCAGATTCTCGTAATCGTTGGAGAGCTGTTCGAGCGCTTCGCGCACCGCTTCCGGATCCAGCTCGCGCAGTGCTTCCGCGAGCGCCTCGATCTGCTCCTCGAGTCCGCTCGTGGCCAGTTCCTCGTAGCGTTCGGCCAGACGCTGCAACTGCTCCCGCAGCGCGGGGTCGGAGAGCGGCGAGGCTTCGAGTTCCTCCTGAAGAGCCTGGAGCTGTTCCTCCACCCCATCGAACTCCGCCTCGGACCGCTGCGCCTCATCGAGTACGCTCCGCGCCTCTTCCGTGGCCTCGAACCGGACTTCCTCGCTGTCGTCCCCCTCGGCATCCGTCTGCCGCGCAGCGTCGGCCGCCGCCTCGGCCAACGCCTCCAGGCTCTCCTCCAGGGCCTGCGCGGCGTCGGACAAGGCCTCGGTTTGCTCCGCGCGCTGATCCCGAATCTCCGTGAAGGTCGGAACGCGAAGCAGGAAGACGTCGGAAAGCGCGGGCCCCCTGGCCGGGTGTCCGTCGAAGGCCTCGAAGCGGTAGAACAGCGTATCCCCGGGCAGGAAGGACTCCGCGCTGCGGTCGAGCAGGTGCCGGAAGACCGCGCGCGCCGCCCCGGCCGGTTCCGGGGAAAGCACCTCCCGTCGCTCCGCGCTTTCGCCGCCCAACCCTGAGCGCCAGCTGCGAACGAAGGCTCGGCGGAGCCCGATGTCGTCCTCCATGTCCACGATGACCGGCATCACGCGCTCGTAGCCCAGGGTCGTGTCCGGGGCCGGATAGAGCAGGTGGATGCGCGGCTGAAGGTCGGGGACCACGAGCACCCGGATCGGGTCGGGGACGATGGGCGCGCCGAGCGACGATTCGGCCCGCAATTCCCACGCCCAGGCGCCGGTCCGCTCCGGAACCCACGAAACGGCGAACTGCGAACCCGCGATCTCCAGCGGGATTCGAGCTGGCGCCTCGCCGCTCTCACCGTCGCCGGACTCCCGTACGAGGGCCCCGCCATCGAGCGGGAGGTTCGTCTCCCCGCTCAACCGCAACCTCGTTCCCTGCGGCGCCACGAGCGGCGGAATCCGACCCCGGTAACGCTCCGAGGCGCGCCCGAGATAAGCCGGGAACTCGACGGTGAGCTGGAGATCCTGGACCAGAAGCGGTTCGAGGGGGCGGACAAGAAGGGTGTCGCTCGATAACCCCTCCCGGTCTTCGGCCCACACCGCCGTGAGAGAGATGATCGGGGCGGTGCGGCCCTGCGCCGAACCGGCCGCCGATACCTCGAGGAGGGTCCGTTCGGGCGCCCGGCCCGCCGCGCGCCACACCAGGTCGACCCGGTCGCGTCCCGTAGCCGAGACGGACACCACAGCCGCTTCTCCGCGCGGTACACCGGGCGCGCCGGTGAGGCCGAGGGGCGGAAGCGGCGCGGGAAAGGCCGCACGCCACGGCGCGCCCAATGCTGCGGCGGCGGAGAACGTGGGCTGCGGGCGCAGCAGCGCGGCCACCGAGATCGCGAGCAGCATGAGCGCCACGGCGAGACCCGAACGGCGAACCCGCCGCTTCCACGCCGGGCCGCTGACCGGCAGGAGCCCGCGCGGCGCGGCGTTCCCCAGCGCCTCGGATACACGCGAGCGGTGGAGCGCGGCCAATCCGGCGCCCCCAACCGCCTCCGCCCCTTCCAGCTCGATCGCGGAGCGGACATCGCCGGCCCCCAGTCCCGCCGCAACGTCCGCCTCCTCCGCCACCGCCTGCGGGCGCAGCGCGCGCCAGACGCGGCGGACGATCCACGTCAGCCCGGCGAGGCCGGCCCACAGCACGAGGGCGAGCGCGAGCGGCACGAGCGATCCGCGGCCTTCCCGAGCGGAAACCGGGAGCAGGGATAGGACGAGAACCAGCGCACCGCCCAGCGTAACGGCTGAAGCCGCCGCCGTCCCCGCAGCGCGCGCTCGAGCCGCCGTGCACGCGGCGGCCAGCCGTTCGAAGCCGAATCCGTCACTCATTCCGAGGGCGCCTCTTGAACCTGCAAGCTCACGCGATAGGCCTCGTTCCGGCTCAGACCGAACTCCGCAGCCAGGCGGCCGGCAATCTCGCGCCGCCGCAGGCCATCGCGCGACCAATGTCGCGCCTCCTCCATCAGGACCGCCAGATCGGGCACTTCGTTGCCTGCCGTGTTGCCTGCCGCGCCCTCCCCGAAGACGATCGTCACCTCGCCCCTGACCTCGCGGGTCGCGAACCCGGACGCCAGCTCGCGCACGGATCCGGCCGTGGTTTCCTCGTGCATTTTCGTCAGCTCCCTGCAGACGACGGCAGCCCGCTCCCCCAGGCCCGCTTCGGTCAGCTCACCGAGGAGGGCGACCAGCCGTCCCGGAGCCTCGAACGCAACCGCGGTGTCCACGCAGGCGCGGAGATCGTCGATCCAGGCAGAGCGTTCGCCACGGCGCCGGGGGACGAATCCGAGAAAAAGAAACCGGTCCGCCGGAAAGCCGGACACGGAGAGCGCCGCGAGCACGGCGGAAGGACCGGGAACCGCCAGCACCTCGTGCCCCGCTTCGCGGGCGGCGGCCACGGCCCGGCAGCCGGGGTCGGATACGGTCGGCGTGCCCGCGTCGGAAACCAGGGCCGCGGTGCGGCCCGCGGCGAGGGCGGCGATCAACTCCTCCACCCGCGCCCGCTCGTTGTGCATGTGCAGCGATCGCAACGGGACGTTCGCCTCCACCCGCGCGAGCAGCTTGCCCGTGCGCCGCGTGTCTTCCGCGTAGCACACGTCGACCGAACGCAGAATCCGGACCGCACGCCGCGGCATGTCGTCCAGATTGCCGATCGGCGTGCCGACCACGTAGAGCGTTCCCGTCACGACACGCGTCCTCGTCTCCCGTTCGCCGCCCGATGCGCCCGCGCCCCCCGAAGCCACCTGGGCCGGGGGGCGCGGAGTCGGCGTGGCCCGTGGCGGCGGCGCCCCTCAGGCGTGCTCGAGGATCTTTCTCTCGAGAGAATCCCTGGGGTGCGCCCCCACGAGGGTGTCCACGACCTCCCCGTCCCTGAAGAAGAGGATGCTCGGGATCGAGCGCACGTTGAAGCGAAATGCGGTTTGCGGGTTCGCATCCACGTCGAGTTTTCCGATCGTGACGCGCCCCGAATACTCCTGCGCGAGTTCGTCGACAATCGGCCCGACGAGCCGGCACGGGCCGCACCACTCCGCCCAGAAATCCACCATCGCCAAGCCATCCGCGCCCTCGATCTCGTCCGCGAAGTTCGCATCCGTGATCTCGACGGGCCCTCCGTTCGCAACTTCAGCCATTCGAATCTCCTGTTCGTGTGCCGCCCCGCCCACCCGTCCGGGAGGAACCGCTTCTCCTCACTGGCTCCGGCGTGGGGTCCGGAATACGTTCCCGCGCGCGGGCGCAGTTGAGGTTTCGTACCCCGGCGCCACCGCTCGTGTTCTCCGAAAGGGTTTCCGGCCGCAGTGAACCAAGGCAATCGCATTCCGGGCGCGCCCATTATCGACCACGTGGGAATCGCGGTCAACTCGCTTCCTGAAGCCGTACGGCAGTGGTCCGCCATCCTGGGCCAGCCGCCGTCCGGCGAGGAAACCGTTCCCGCGGAGGGCATTCGGGCCACCTTCCTCGGCGAGGGCGCCGGGCGGATCGAATTGCTCGCTCCCCTGACCCCGGAGTCGCCCATTGCCCGCTTCCTCGACCGGCGCGGGCCCGGCATCCACCACGTCTGCGTCCGCGTCGACGATCTCGAGGTGGCCCTCGCGGGGGCCGAAGCGGACGGGGCGGAAGCCATCCCGCCGCGGATCCGCCGCGGCGCCGGCGGTGCCCGCATCGCGTTTCTGCATCCCCGCTCGCTGAACGGAGTTCTCCTGGAGATGCGGGAGGATCCCGAGCGAGGGTGACGCAGGAGCCGGAGCCCCCCGAGCCCCCCGCAGGGTCGCCGCGCCGGTCGGAGCGCCCCCGGCCGGAGTTCTCCGTCATCGTGCCGACGCTCGATGAGGAAGCGCGGCTCGATGAGACGCTCCGGCGCGCAGAGTCCGCCCTCGGCCCGGACGCGGAAGTCATCGTGGTCGACGGAGGCAGCCGGGATCGCACGGCGGAGATCGCGGCCGCCCACGGCCGCGTGCTGTCGACGTGCCGCAATCGCGGCGCCCAGCTCGCCGCCGGAGCCCGGGCCGCCGCCGGAGAGGTTCTCATCTTCGTGCACGCCGACACGTGGCTTCCCGATGGCGGCGCGACGGCCATCCGCACCGCGGTTCGCGGAGGCGCGGAGGCGGGCTGTTTCCGCTTCGCCCTTCAACCGCGCGCGCGCCGATGGCGCTATCGCCTGCTCGAATGGGGCGTGAACTGGCGGACGCGCCGATTCAACACCGCCACGGGCGATCAGGCCCTCTTCGCCACGCGCGACGCCTACGAGGCATGCGGCGGCTTCCGGGATCTTCCCCTCTTCGAAGACGTGACCTTCGTCCGGACCGTGCGGCGAGTCACGCAGTTTCGCCTTCTCCCCCTCGCGGCGCGTACCTCGAGCCGACGCTGGGAAGCCGGTTTCCTCGGCACGGTCGTCAGGCACTGGGCGTTGCGTGCGGCCTTCCTCGCCGGCGCGGACCCGCAGCGACTCAGCCGCTACCACCAGCGGCCTTCCGGGATCACGGAATCCGCAGTCCCTCCGTCCCGATGCGCTCCACGAACCAGCGGCTCCCATCCGAAACGGTGATGAACGGGACGCTCACATCCCCGTTGCGCGTCCCCGTCAGATCCACCATCCAGCGCGAGGCGCCTCCGGCCGCCGAGACGGGATTCGGGCGGAGTTCGTAGGCGCGCGGCGCGAGCAGGCGCGCGAGCACGAACATCCTCTGTTCCGTCTCGGCCCGCCCCCAGCGACGGTCTGCCGGGCCTTCATCCGTTCCGAACAGCCGAGCCATGGCAGGGTAGTCGCGCAGCCTCGCGGCATCGAGAAACCGCGCGATGGCCGCCTCCGCGGACTCCGCTCCATAGATGTCCATGCCGGGCCGCGTCCCGGCGTCTCCGCGCGACGCGCAGCCGGCGAGCGCGAAACCCGCCACGGCCGCGGCCATGACCGCGACGCGGACTCCGGGGTTCATTCCTCCTCCTCCCGGGAATCGGGTACGGCCGGCACAAAGCGCAGGCCGTCGCCGTCTTCCTCGAGTTCCACGCGCAGCGCATCGCCTTCCCGGAAGCGGCCTTCCAGAAAGGCCATGGCGAGCGGGTTCGCGATGAGCCGCTGGATCGCGCGCTTGAGCGGGCGCGCCCCGAACGCGGGGTCGTACCCGACCTCCGCGATTCTTCGCCTGGCCGGTCCGGCGACCTCGATCCGAATGTCCCGTTCCGCCAGCATTGCGGCCACCCGGTCCACCTGGATCCCGACGATCGACTCGAGGTGCTCCCGGCTCAGCGGCTGGAAGACGAGAATCTCATCCACGCGGTTGAGGAACTCCGGCTTGAAGCGGCCGCGCAGGGCATTCTCGACCTCCGTCTCCGTCCCCTCCCACGACTCGCCGGCCTCGGAGCGGGCGAGGATCCTGGAACTTCCGATGTTGCTCGTCATGATGAGGACCGCGTTGCGGAAGTCCACCGTGCGCCCGCGGCCATCGGTCAACCGCCCGTCATCGAGGATCTGGAGGAGGACATTGAAGACTTCCGGGTGCGCCTTCTCGATCTCGTCGAACAGCACCACGGTGTAGGGACGCCGCCGCACGGCCTCGGTGAGCTGTCCGCCTTCCTCGTATCCGACATACCCGGGCGGCGCGCCGATGAGACGTGCCACCGCGTGCCGTTCCATGTACTCGGACATGTCGATCCGGACCATCGCGGACTCCTCGTCGAACAGGAATTCCGCGAGCGCCTTCGCCGTCTCCGTCTTCCCGACACCGGTGGGGCCGAGGAACATGAAACTCCCGATGGGACGGTTCGGATCCTGAAGTCCCGCACGACTCCGGCGCACGGCATCCGACACGGCCGCGATAGCGTGCGACTGGTTCACGACGCGCCGGTGCAGGTGCTCCTCGAGCGTGGCGAGACGGTCCTTCTCATCTTCGAGCATTCGAGCCACCGGAATGCCGGTCCAGCTCGCCACGACTTCGGCGATCTCGCCGGGTCCGACTTCCTCGTTCAGAAATGAGCCCTCGTCCTGGATCTGCTTCAACCTGGCTTCCGCGGCGAGGAGTTCGGTCCGCCGCTTCGGCAATTCTCCGTGCAGGATTTCGGCCGCGCGCTGGTGGTCCACGCGCCGCTGCGCCTGCTGTGCCTCCACGCCGAGTTCCTCGATCTGGCGCTTGAAGCGTTGAACGGTCTCGATGGTGTCCTTCTCGCGCATCCAGCGGGCGTTGAGTCCCGCGAGCGACTCGCGCGCCGCGGCGAGTTCGCCCTCCAGCTCCGCGAGCCGCCCCCGGCTCCTCGCGTCGCCCTCTTCGCGCAGCGCCTCGCGCTCGATCTCGAGTTGAGTGACTCTGCGATCCAGCTCGTCGATCTCCTCCGGCATCGAGTCGATCTCGATGCGGAGTCGGGACGCGGCCTCGTCCACGAGGTCGATCGCCTTGTCGGGCAGGAATCGGTCGCCGATGTAGCGGCCGGACAGGCGCACGGCGCTCACGAGCGCGGGATCCGTGATCCGTACGCCGTGGTGCACCTCGTAGCGTTCCTTGAGCCCGCGCAGGATGGCCAGGGTCTCGTCCACGCCGGGTTCGCCGACGAGAACTGGCTGGAACCGCCGCTCCAGAGCCGGGTCCTTCTCGATATGCAACCGGTATTCGTCGAGCGTCGTCGCGCCCACCATGCGAAGCTGGCCCCGAGCCAGGGCGGGCTTGAGCATGTTCCCCGCGTCCACCGCCCCCTCGGCCGCCCCGGCCCCCACCACGGTGTGGAGTTCGTCGAGGAAGATGACGTAACGGCCACCGGATTCGGTGATCTCCCTCAGCGTCGCCTTCAGGCGCTCCTCGAACTCGCCCCGGTACTTGGCGCCCGCCAGCATCGAACCGATGTCCAGCTGCACGAGCTGCTTGTTCCGGAGTGACTCGGGGATGTCCCCCGCGACGATGCGCTGCGCGAGCCCTTCCGCGATCGCCGTCTTGCCCACGCCCGGCTCGCCGATGAGGACGGGATTGTTCTTCCTCCGCCGCGAGAGGACCTGCATGACGCGGCGGATCTCCGCATCCCGGCCGATGACCGGGTCGAGCTTCCCGGCGCGCGCCTCGGCCGTGAGATCGACACCGTACCGTTCGAGCGCGCGGTACTTCCCTTCCGGATCCTGATCCGTCACGCGATGCGGACCCCGGACTTCCTCCACCGCCTGCCGTGTCGCTTCCGGACCCGCGCCGGCGTTTCGGAGCAGCGGGCCCGTCGTGGAGGCCCTTTCCCCCGCGAGGGCCAGGAGGAGGTGCTCGGTCGTCACATACGAGTCGCCCATCTCCCCCGCGAGCGCGTCGGCCGCGTCGAGGACGCGGTCGAGCTCGCGGCTGAAGGCCGGCGCCGCTCCACTCTGCCTCGGCAGGCGGCGTACAGCCCGCTCGATCCGCGTCTCCAGATCGGGGAGGTCGATGCCCAGCGTCTGCAGGACCGGCACGATGACGCCGCCCTCCTGCGCGAGCAGGGCCGCGAGGAGATGCACGTCCTCGACGGCGGGGTTGTCCGACCGGCGCGCCGCGAGGGTCGCATCGTTCAGGGCCTCGCGGGCCTTCAGCGTGAGTCTGTCGTTCGGGATCATCGTCTATTCGCCGCCTCGAAGTTCTTCCGTGTCGCTTCCGCGGGTGTTCGCGTCGAACCGCCGCCGTCGGGCCGCGGCCTCCCCGTTTCATGAGCAATCCCCGTGCCCTCCCCCTGCGCCGGGTTCGGAGACCCCTATCCGCCGGAACGGCGGGATGACCGCCGATCAGGCGGTGAACGGGACCTCCGGGGACCCTCACGCGGTGCCACTTCGGCAGGGGCTCCCGTGTTGACCCCTGCCGGACCCGCGACTAGCGTCCCAGCGGTCGATCCCGCCCCATGAGGACTCGATCGTTTCCCGTGTCGGTCCCGGGACAATCTGGAGGGAAGCCCATGTCGAACCCAGCAGGCGGCGGCGCGGAATCAGGCGCGCACAGGCCGTATGTCCCCGCCTCGCAATCCCTGCCCGAAATCACCGGCAAGGCGATCGTCCCCGGCATCCTCCTCGCGATCCCGTTCGCGGTCTGGCAGAGCACGGACGTGATGACCATCGCGCCGGATGGATTCGAGACGGCCGCGAGCTGGATCGGCGCGGCGGCCGCGGTCGGATTCATATTCTGGCTCTACCGCGCCTCGCTGCGCGCCTCCGAATGAAGCGAGCGCGCCGGGACGGGGCGGTCATGAAGGCGATCCTGCTCGTCGCGGGCCTGGCGGCCATCGGCTGCGACGGATCCGGCGGCAGCCTGGACGAAGACACCTACGTTCAGGTCATGGCCAGGCTCAGCTGGGCCCGGGCGAAGTACGCGGACACGGCGGAGGGCGACTCGGTGCGGGCCGCGGCGCTCGACGAGCATGGCGTGACCGGGCAGCAGCTCGATGAATTCGTCACCCGGTTCGGAGACGACCCGAGACGCATGCACCGGCTGTGGGAGGCGATTCGTGTCGAGGTGGACGTGCTCGACGGCGTTCCGCGACCGGAATCGCAGTTGGAGCTACCGGACGCGGAGAGGCACGAAAGCCGTTGAAGGCGCCGAACCTCCTCGCCGCGCCCGGCCGCTCCGCCCGCGCCGCGGCGCTCCACGCCGGAAGGGCCGGCATGCTGGGCGTCGCGACGTTTCGCGCGCTCGCCCATCCGCGCCGGTACGCGCTGGAGACGATCCAGCACGCAAGGTTCATCGGCCTCGACAGCCTCCCGCTGGTGCTGCTGATGGGCGCCCTCTCCGGTGCCGTCATGGCGCAGCAGACCATGTATCAGCTCTCCCCGGGGCTGCCGAGGGAGATCGTCGCGGGCGGCGTCGTGGGCGGCATGCTGACGGAACTGGGACCCGTCCTGACGGCGGTCGTCCTCGCGGGACGCGTCGGCGCGGCGATCGGGGCCGAACTCGGCACGATGAAGGTGACGAACCAGATCGACGCGCTGCTGACGATGGGCCGGGATCCCGTCGTGGAACTCGTGGTCCCGCGGGTCGTGGCGGGAACCCTCATTCTGATCCCGCTCGTCATGCTCGCCAACGCGATGGGGATCTTCAGCGGCTACGTGACATCGGTCGGCATCCTCGGACTGAGTACGGGAGAGTACGTGGATGGGGCCAAGGGATATTATCACCACGGCGCGCTGATCTTCTCGCTCGTGAAGGCGGTCGCGTACGGATTCGCGATCACGTTCATCTCGAGCCACGTGGGGCTGCGCGCGAGCGGCGGAGCGGCGGGCGTGGGCCGCACGGCGACGAGGGCGGTGGTCGCCATCATCGTCTCGATCATGGTCCTGGACACCGTACTCGGTCCGGTGTACAAGACGCTCACGTGATCAGGATCATCGGCGTGCACAAGTGGCTCGGGGGGCGCCCGATCCTGAGCGGGGTGGATCTCGATGTGCGGGAAGGTGAAACCCTCGCGATCATGGGGCCGTCAGGGACGGGCAAGAGCGTCCTCCTCAAACACATCGTCGGCCTCTTCGATCCGGACGCCGGAGATATCCTCGTCGACGGGATTTCGGTACCGTCGGCCGACCGCGCCGAGATGGCCGCCGTTCGCACGAGAACCGCCTACGTGTTCCAGAATTCCGCCCTCTTCGATTCCATGACGGTGCGGGGAAACCTGCTGATGGGTCTCCCACCCGGTTTCTGTCGCGGCCGCGCCGCCAGGTGCGAGGAACTGGTCCGCGCCGCGCTCGATCACGTGAACCTCGATCCGGAAGTGCTGACGCTCCTGCCGGCCGAACTCTCCGGAGGCATGCAGCGGCGGGTCGCCATCGCGCGCGCCATCATCGGGAAGCGCCGCTACGTCCTGTACGATGAGCCCACCACGGGACTGGACCCCGTCAACGCGACCCGGATCAACCGCCTGATCGCGCGCGTGAGCGAGGAAGTCGATGCGACGAGTATCGTCGTGACCCACGACGTGGAGTCCGCCTTCTTCCTGGCCGACCGCATCGCCCTCCTTTCGGACGGCGTCGTCGCGGCGGAGGGTACGCCGCAACAGCTGCGCGAGACGGACAACCGGGCCGTGCGCGAGTTTCTCGACGCGGCGCCCACGCGGGGTCCCGCGTGAGGGATCCGGGGCTCCGCGACCGCGGCGTCGAGGTCCGGGTCGGCGTATTCGTCATCCTTGCCGCAGCCGTCATCGTGGCGGGTCTGTTCTGGATATCGGGCTCGCCGTTTCGCGGCCCCACGATCCGCGTGTGGGGGATCGCGGCGAACGCGAACCGGATCGCGGCCGCATCGCCCGTTCTGCTGCGCGGCGTGGAGGTCGGCACGGTGGACGAAGTCGCGCTCGAAGCGGAGCGCGTCGTCCTCGCGATGACGCTCTCCTCGCGGGTCCAGCTGCCGGCGGACACCCGGGGCACCATCCAACCGGACGGTTTCCTGGGCCAGCAGCTCGTCGAGCTCACGCCGGGGACGAGTGCCCGAGCGCTGACGGAGGGCGATACGCTCTCCCTCGACCGCCGATCCGACCTCACGTCGCTGGCGTCGACCCTCGGGGACGAGGTGGGCTCGCTGATCGGGGAGATGGAATCGCTGCTCGACGGCGGCCTGACCGAGAACGTCGTCTCCGGATCGGAAGCCTTCACGCTCGCGATGCGGGAACTTGCCGGGATTCTCGAGACCGAGCGCACGTCGGTCGGCAGCCTGCTCGCCAACATGGACACCCTGTCGAATCGGCTCGCGGGAATGACCGGGTCCGGGGAAGTCGAGCGCACGCTCGCCAACCTCGACACGCTCTCGTCCCGGCTCGCCGGCGCGAGCGTGGATTTCTCGACCGCCGCCCGATCCCTCGCGGAGATCACGCGAGGGCTGGAAGGCGGCGAGGGAACGCTCGGAAAGTTCCTGCGCGAAGACGCGGTCCACGATGAACTGCTGGAGACGCTGGGGACTCTGCGCGCCGCCGGCGAGGAACTCGCCCTCCTCCTGCGGGACGTCCGCGAGCGGCCGGATCGTTACCTCACGGACCTCAAGGTCTCGGTCTTCTAGATTCTAGAGCCCGGTCGGTACGTCGAAGAAGGTGTGCTCCACGTCAAAATGCTCTGCGGCGCGCGCCGCCAGAGCCCGGATGCCGAGCGTCTCCGTCCCGTAGTGGCCCGCATAGATCACGTTGATCCCGAGCTCCATCGCTTCGTGGTACGTGTGGTGGTTCCCCTCCCCCGTGAGGAAGGTGTCGGCTCCCGCCATGGCGGCGGCCTCGATCATCGAACCCGCGCCGCCCGTGACGATGGCGAGCCGCGACACGCGTTTCGGCCCCCCGGGGATCACGACGGGGGCTCGTCCGCAGGCGGCTTCGGCCCGAGCCGCGAGTTCGCCGCGAGACGCGTCGACCGCGCCAATGACGCCGATTCCGTCATTCCCCTTGAAGGACCCGAAAGGTTCGATGTCCCCGAGGCGGAGTTCGGCGGCGAGGAGGACGTTGTTTCCGATGCGGGGATGCGCGTCGAGCGGAAGGTGCGCCGAGTACAGCCCCATCCCGCTCTCCACGAGGCGGCGGCAGCGCTCGTACGCGGGGCCGACGAAGGGACGCAGGCCACCCCAGAACAGTCCGTGGTGGACGAGGAGAATCCCGCACCCGGCGCCGGCCGCGAGGTCGATCGTGGCCTGGCAGGCATCCGTCGCCGCACCGATGCGGACGACGGCGCGGCGCCCGTCGACCTGCAGCCCGTTCAGGGCGAAGGGGTAGTCCTCGATTCCGGCGACGTCGAGGAAATCATCGAGCCAGACGGCAACTTCCCGGCAGTTCGGGCCGCTCCCGACCCCGGATCCCGCCACGGAGGCTACTCCCACTCGATCGTCGCGGGGGGCTTCGAGGACACATCGTAGGTCACCCGGTTCACCCCCTTCACCTCGTTGATGATGCGGTTGGAGATCCGGCCCAGCACGTCGTGGGGGAACGGGAACCAGTCGGCCGTCATTCCGTCCAGCGACGTCACCGCGCGCAGCGCGACGACGTTCTCGTACGTGCGCGCATCCCCCATGACGCCGACCGACTGAACGGGCAGGAGGACGGCGAACGCCTGCCAGATCTCATCGTAGAGGCCCGCCTCGCGAATCTCATCGAGATAGATCGCGTCCACGTCTCGCAGCGCAGCCAGTTTCTCTCGCGTCACGTCGCCGAGAATGCGGATGGCGAGGCCGGGGCCGGGGAAGGGATGACGCCCCACGATCTCCTCCGAAAGGCCCAGCTCGCGGCCGACGGCGCGCACCTCGTCCTTGAAAAGCTCGCGAAGAGGCTCGACGAGTTCGAACGGGTGATCCGGACGGAGTCCCCCGACGTTGTGGTGGGACTTGATCATCACCGACGGTCCCCACACGGAGACGGACTCGATCACGTCGGGGTAGAGCGTTCCCTGCACGAGGAAACGCGCGTCGCCGTGCCGGCCCGCCGCCTCCTCGAACACGTCGATGAAGGTGTGGCCGATGATGACCCGCTTCTCCTCGGGTTCCTCGACGCCGGCGAGGCGGTCGAGGAAGAGGTCGGCCGCGTCGACGACCTCGAGCCGCATCCCCATGTGTTCGCCGAACACCGCCTCCACCGCGTCTCGTTCACCCTTCCGCAGCAGACCCGTGTCGACGAAGATGCAGGTGAGCCGGTCTCCCACCGCCCGCTGCACGAGGGCGGCGGCCACGGAGCTGTCCACGCCGCCGGAGAGGCCGCAGATGACGTGCCCGTTCTCCACCGTCTCGCGAACCGCGGCGAGTTGGTGATCGATGATGTTCGCGGCGTTCCAGCTCATCTCGCAGCCGGCGATCTCGAACAGGAAGTTCCGCAGCATCTCTCCGCCGCGCGTCGTATGGGCGACCTCCGGGTGGAACTGCACGCCCCAGATCCGCCGTTCCTCGGACCGGATCGCGGCGATGGAGTTCTCGGTCGTCGCCGAGACCTCGAAGCCCGGAGGCAGCGCGTGGAGCGAGTCGCCGTGGCTCATCCAGACCTGGGTAGGCTCGTCATCGGCAAACCCGTGGAAGAAGGGATCCTTGGACCGCACCCTGAGTTCGGCCCGCCCGTACTCCCGGCGTTCGGCCTGCTGCACTTCGCCCCCGACAAGATCCGCGACGAGCTGCATTCCGTAGCAGATCCCGAGAATCGGGACACCCATGTCGAGGGTCTCGGGCTGGGCCGTGGGGACGCCCTCGTCGTATACGCTCGCCGGCCCTCCGGAGAGGACGATGGCCGCCGGATCGTAGCGGCGGACCCACGCCGGACTCCGCGTCGGCGGATGCACCTCGCAGTACACGCCCTCCTCGCGAATGCGGCGCGCGATGAGCTGCGTGAACTGGGACCCGAAATCGAAGATGAGAACGCGACTCACCGCACTTCCTCTCCTCTCGCTTCGCCGGGTGGCCTGGCCAGCGTCTCGATCGCGACCTCCCGTTCCTCGCCGGAGGCCATGTCGCGGACGACCGCGACGCCCCGCTCCACTTCCCGCGGCCCGAGTACGATGGTGCGACCGGCGCCCGCCTGGTGGGCGGCCTTGAACTGGCGTCCGACGCCGCGCGGCCGAAGGTCGTAGAGCACCCGCCGTCCCCGGTCGCGCAGGGAGCGGGCCAGGCCGAGCGCCAGCGGTCGCTCCCCATCCGAGACACAGACGATGTAATCGTCCACGCGGGGAGGCGTGCCGGGCACGAGGCCACGGTCCTTGAGCAATTCCGCCAGGACCACATCCCCCATGCCGAAGCCGAGCGCCGGAAGATCCACGCCTCCCAGCGCCTTCAGGAGGTCATCATAGCGTCCGCCCCCGCAGATCGCGCGCAGTTCACCCCGGCGATCCCAGATCTCGAACACGGTCCCCGTGTAGTAGGCAAGTCCGCGGACCAGACCCGCGTCGAACCTGACGAAGTCGGCGAAGCCCGTCGCGCCGAGGTGCGCGAACACGGTGGACAGCCGGCCGGCCGCCTCCGCGATCGCTTCGTCTCCCCGGTGCGCCGCCGCCAATTCCTCGAGCGGGAGCCGGATGGCCGCCAGCAGGCGCGTCGCCGCCTCGCGCTCCACGCCCTGTGCCGCGAGCCGCCCGCGGACCCCGTCCGCCCCTTCCTTCTCGAGCCGGTCCAGGGCGCCGAACACCGGAACATGGTCTTCGGCGGCGATTCCGTGCGCGTCGAGGAGCGCGCCGATGAGACGCCGGTCCGAAATGCGGACCACGATGTCCGCGGCCTCCAGGCCGAGTTCCCGCAGCGCGTCGATGCCCGCGCCGATGATCTCCGAGTCGGAGAGCGGGTTCGTCTCGCCGACGATGTCCATGTTGAGCTGAAAGTGCTCGCGGAGCCGGCCGCGTTGCGGCCGTTCGTAGCGGAAGAGCTGCGGGATCGAGAACCAGCGTACCGGCTTGGCGAGTCCCCCGGCGCGGGTGGCGATCATGCGCGCGAAGGTCGGCGTCATCTCGGGCCGCAACGCTACGGCCCGGCCCCCCTTGTCCTCGAACTCGTACAGCTGGCCCACGATCTCGTCGCCCGACTTCCGCGTGTAGAGTTCGAGCGCCTCGAGCGGAGGTCCGTCGTACTCCGTGAATCCGTAGCGGGCGCCGACCCTCCGCCAGGCCGAGAAGATGTGTCGGCGAAGGGCCAGTTCCTCGGGGAAGAAGTCTCGGAAGCCGGGCAGTCCGCGGATCTCCCCGGAACGCACTAAGCTAGCTCGTCGCGCAGTATTGGTCGTACGCCTGTGTAAGATCGGCCGCGATATCGCGGGCCTCGCGGCCCTCGATCTGGTGTCGCTCGAGCATGAACTGCAGCTCCCCGTCCGAGAGCAACGCGAGAGAAGGCGAAGAGGGTCGGACGCCGGCGAAATACTGCCGCGCGCGCGCCGTCGCTTCCGCATCCTGCCCGGCGAAGACCGTGACGACGCGATCGGGCTGCTTTCCGTGGCCCATGGCCATCGCGACGGCGGGTCGCGCGTTGCGCGCCGCGCAGCCGCAGACGGAGTTCACGACGACGAGCGTCTCCCCGTCGGCCCCCAGGGCTTCATCCACTTCATCGGAGGTCCGAAGCTCGCGCACGCCGAGGCGGGTGAGTTCGTCCCTCATCGGTTGTACCAGTCTGGGATCGTACAGCATCTCTAGTCTCCTGTCCGTACGCCGGCGAGTTCGGGCATTTCCCGGGCCTCGCCCACGGTATATGCGGATCCCGTGACCAACAGCGTGCCGGGGCCGGCGAGCGTCAGGCCTCGCGCCACCGCTTCGGCCACGTCCCGGCACACGATCGATTCGAAACCCCGTTCACGCGACAGCCACTCCTGCGCCCGGGACGGGTCCCATCGCCTCTCCGCGGGGGCGGCTGGTCGAGTCAGAATCATAGTGTCGCTGTCAAGCGCGAGCCGGGCCAGCGCTCTCTTCCAGTCCTTGTCGGCCAGCATGCCCACGACGGCGACGAGCGGGCGCGCGAGCGACACCTCCGTCAGCGTCTCGCACAGGACCGCGATGGCTGCCGGATTGTGCGCGATATCGAACACGCAGCCCGGGCGCCCGCCCCCCGGAGGCCGGACCTCGAAACGGCCGGGCAGGCGCGCGCGCGCGATCCCGCGGCGCGCGGAGCCTTCCTCCGGCGGATAGCCGGAACGGTCCAGCAGCAGGAGGGCAAGCGCCGCGTTGTCCGCCTGGTGCCCGCCCGGGAGGCCGGTCGCGAGCCGCAGACCGTCGGGACGCGACGCCGACACGTACCGGAAGCACGTCTCCCCGGTTCGCACCTCCACGTCCGACACTTCCGCTTCCCTTCCGAGGCGCGCAACCGGGGCCCCGACGCCGCGCGCGACGCGCTCGAGTGCCGCGAGCGGAAGCGGGTCGATGCGGCCGAGGCAGGCCGGCGCTCCCGGCTTGAAGATTCCCCCCTTTTCCCTCGCGATCGCTTCGGTGGACTCGCCGAGCCATTCCGTGTGGTCGAGGCTGATCGGAGTGATCGCCGTGGCGGCGGGACGAAGGACGTTCGTCGCGTCGAGGCGGCCGCCGAGACCGGTTTCGACGACGGCCACTTCCACGCCGCACTCCGCGAAGCAGGTGAAGGCGAGGGCCGTGGCCGCCTCGAAGTACGTGCAGGCTTCCGTCGCTTCGCAGCCGATGACGCGGGCGGCCGCGACTTGAAGCGCCGACTCCGCCACCCGGGTTCCGTCGATCAGAAACCGTTCCCGAACGTCGTCGAGGTGCGGCGAGGTGTAGAGGCCCGTGCGCCTCCCGCCATCCTCGAGCATCGACGCCGCGAAGCACGCGGTCGACCCCTTGCCGTTCGTGCCCGCGATGTGGAGGGCGTCGAAGCGTCGTTCCGGCCGGCCCAACTCCGCCAGGAGCGCTTCAATTCTGTCGAGACCCCAGCGGATCGCGGTGACGGGACGGGAGTCGAACAGGGCCGCGACGGCGTCCCCATCCCCGTTCAGCACATGTGATCCAGGAGGCTCGCGAGGGCGCCGCGCATCTCTGGACGCGGGACGATGCGGTCGATCATTCCGTGCTCCTCGAGAAACTCCGCGGTCTGGAATCCCTCCGGAAGGTCCTGCCGGATGGTTTCCTTGATCACGCGCGGGCCCGCGAAGCCGATCAAGGCGCCGGGTTCCGCGAGAATCACATCCCCCAGCATCGCGTAGGATGCCGTCACGCCGCCCGTGGTCGGGTTCGTGAGGACGCTCACGTAGGGGATGCCCGCACTCGCGAGTTGCTCGAGCGCGGCTGCCGTCTTTCCCATCTGCATGAGGGAAAGGATCCCTTCCTGCATCCGCGCCCCGCCGGACGCGGAGATGATGATGAGCGGCACCCGGCGCTCCAGCGAGCGGTCGGCGAGACGGCGGATCTTCTCGCCCACCACCGAACCCATGGACCCGCCGATGAAGCGGAAATCCATGGTCCCGAGGTGAACTTCCCTGCCTCCGATCTCACCACGCCCGGTCCGGATGGCATCCTGATCGCCGCCGCGCTGCTCCGCCTGATCGATGCGTTCGGCATAACTCCGGGAATCGACGAACCCGAGCGGGTCGGTGGAGCGCAGGTGCCCATCGTGGAGTTCGGCGAGGCCGCCGCCGTCGAGCAGCATGGCCTCGTAGGACTCCGCGGTGATGCGAAAATGATGGCCGCAGTTGGGACAGACGTGGAGATTCTCCTCCAGCCGTCCGCTGTAGAGGATCTCGCCGCACCCGGCGCACCGATCCCACACGTCGCCCGGGAGCTCGCGCTTCTGCGAGACCAGCTTGCGCTTTGGTTTGCTGAACCAGGACACTCAGGCCTCCCAGGCCACGCGCTGTACGATTCCGAAGCCCGCGTAGAGCACGAGCAGGAAGCTCCCCCCGTAGCTGAGGAGCGGCAAGGGCAGTCCGGTCACGGGCATCATGCCGACCGTCATCCCCAGGTTCACCACGATGTGCGTCAGGAGCACCGCGAAAAGGCAGAAGGCGATCAGGCTTCCGAACGGGTCATCCATCGAGGATGCCACCCCAAGCACGCGCCAGAGGAGGAAGGCGAAGAGCACCAGGAACAGCATCACGCCTACGAATCCGAACTCCTCCCCCACGACGGAGAAGATGAAGTCCGTATGCTGCTCCGGGAGGAAGGCGAGCCGCTTCTGCGGGCCGTTGGCGAAGCCGGCGCCGATGAGTCCGCCGGAGCCGATGGCGACCTTCGACTGGATGAGATGCCAGCCGGCGCCGAGCGGATCGATCTCCGGATCCAGGAAGACGAGAAGCCGGTTCCGCTGATAATCGGCGAGCGAATCCCATATGCGGAGCGTGAGCGCGCCCGTGAGGACGTTCGCGAGGAGCACGACCACCGACTCCAGGATGAAGGGGCGGTGCACATACAGCGCGGCGACGACGGCGAGGAACCCGAGGCCCCAGGCGATCCAGTTGAAGCCGAGCAGGAGACTCAGTCCGGGGGACGCGACCAGGAAGATCTTGAACAGCGGGACGCCGCTCCAGAACAGCGTGGCGATCAGGAGCGCTCCGAAGATCATGGCGCTCCCGAGGTCCGGCTGCAGCAGCACGAGCGCGAACGGGACGAGCGCGATGACGGCGGGCTTCCAGAGCTCCAGCAGCCGCTCGTACGGTCCCGGCGTGCCTCCCATGACGCGCGCCAGCATGAGGATCGTCCCCAGCTTCGCGACTTCCGCCGGCTGCAGCCGTCCGGGGCCGAGTTCGAGCCAGCTCCCGTTCGGGCCCGTGCCGACGACGAACACGAGCACGAGGAGGAGCACGGAGATCCCGTAGGCCCAAGGCGCAAGCCATTCGAGGAAGCGCAAGGAGAAGCGGGAGGTCACGGCCAACGCGACGATCGCCACGGCGAACGAGTAGAGCTGCCGAACCCAGATTCCCGTGGCCAGCGACGGCACGTCGACCTGCCCGGCCGAATAGATCATCGCGATCCCGAGCCCGGTCATGAACAGAATCAGCGCGAGGAGCGTCGGATCTCCCACGCCCGGGATTCGCAGCCGGGCAATCATCCGCCCGCCTGCGCCGGAGGCGCTTCCGCCGGACGGACGCCGGGCGTTTCCTCGGGCGGCAGGCCGAGCGTCTCGAGGTGACGGTCCACGATCCCGGCGGCGAGAGGCACGGCCAGCGACGGGGCCCCGTCCGGGTGCCCGTGCTCCACAATCGCCGCGATCACGATGCGCGGATCGTAGGCGGGCGCGAACCCCACGAACCAGGAATGGGGCGGGCCGTGCGAGTTCTGGGCCGTTCCGGTTTTCCCGGCCAGAGTCCAGCGGGCCAGGCGGCTGCCGTACGCGGTGCCGCCGGGCTCATTCACGACCCGCGCCATGGCGTCGACGAGTTGGCCCCGCTGGACCTCGGGAAGATCGAGCGTCCAATCCGCGCGCTGCTGCGCGAGCATCTCATCCCGCACGAGGTGGGGTTTGACGGGGGTCCGCCCCGTCGCCAGCGCCGCGTAAAACTGAGCCATCGCCAGTGGCGACTGCGCGTTTTCGCCCTGTCCGATCGAGAGGTTCCACACGACGGCCTCGGTCCACCCCCCGGGCCCCAGCTGGGTGTCGTACCACTGTCTGGAATCCGGGAAGTCACCCGGCCTCTCGGACGGGAGGTCGATCCCCGTCCTGCGCCCGAAGCCGAACTCCCCGACTCCCCCGAGGAGCGGGTCGAGCCCGATGCGCTGCCCCGCCTGATAGAACCAGACATTGCACGAATGCTTGATCGCTTCGGAGAGATTCAGGCGCCCGTGCCCGCCCGACAGCCAACAGCGGAAGAAGCGGGTGGAGTACCGGAGCCCGCCCCGGCATGCATCCGTGTGATACGTGTCGATCGTGAAGTCGCCCGTCTTCATTCCGATGGCGGACATGATGAGCTTCCAGGTGGATCCCGGCGGATAGGAAGCCATGGAGACCCGGTTCAGCAGAGGGTTGTCCGGGTGTTCGCGAAGCGAGTTCCACAGGTCGAGGGGGATGCCGCCGATGAACGCGTTGGGGTCGAAGGTCGGGTGGCTGTAGAGCAGGAGCACTTCTCCGGTGGCAGGGTCCAGCGCCACGACGCCGCCCCGCATTCCTTCGGGAAACACCGAATCCGCGTACACCTGCAGGTCGAGATCGATGCCGAGATGCAGATCATCTCCGGGCACCGGAGGCTGCGCCTGCGCGACCCCCAGATCCCGCACGATCGTACCCAGAGCGCTCACTTCCACGTAACGGATCCCGTTGCGCCCGGCCAGCCTGTGCTCGTACTGCTGCTCCAGCGCCCGCTTCCCGACCGACTGGCCGGACTCGTAGCCGGCATACTCGGGTCGCGTCAGTTCCTCCTGGCTTATCTCCCCCACGTATCCGATCATGTGCGCGACCGCGGGCCCCGCCGGATAGCGCCGGTGCGGCCTCTGATCCACGACGATGCGCCGAAACCGGGGTCGGCGTTCCTCGATAAACGCGACCTGCTCGAAATTCGCGTTCTCACGCACGACCAGAGCCTCGCCGGGACGCGCTCGATTGCGCGACAACAACGCGGCGCGCCGCTCGGGCGTAAGTTCCAGCCGCTCCGCGAGGCGATCGAGTCCGGCCGAGATGGAGTCGCCGGGACCCGGCAGCATCGACACATCGTAGCCGGGTATGTTGTCCGCGATAGCCCGCCCATAGCGGTCGTAGATGGTCCCGCGCGGCGCCGGAACCGTGATGGTGCGCAGCCGGTTCTCGCTCGAACGGAGCGTGTAAAACTCGGCGCTGAAGATCTGGAGACTGACGAACCCGGCGGCGACGACCGACAGGCAGAAGAAGATCGCGCCCGCCGCCCAGCGGCCTCGCTGCCTTCGGATCGAGCGGTGTCCGTTGTCGCCCTTCACATCCTCCCCCTCACCTGGTGACCGCCGAAACCAGCCGTGTCGCGACCCAGCACAGCGCGGTCGTCAGCGCGGCCGATCCGACCCCATAGGCGAACAGGACGCCCGCCGACGCATCCGCGCCGACGAAGATCGCAAGCGCAGACCGCAGGAACGCCGTCCCGAAAAAGACGAAAGCCGGTGTGACCGTGTCCGAATCCGAATAGATCAACCGCCGCACCCAGCCGACGAGCGCCCCCGTCAGCGAGAAGAGTAACATCGTGAAGCCCATCGGTCCCAGCGCAATCGACGCCTCCATGAGGCCGAGCACGCACCCGAAGCCCGCGGCCCGTCCCCATCGGAGTTGCAACGAACCCAGAATCAATCCGCCGGCGAGGAGGTCGGGCGGAACCGGCCATCGGCTCCAGAGGGGGTGCAGGGCGAAGTGCAGGACCAGCAGCAGGGCGGCGACAAACCACTTCCCGGCCGGACTCATCGACGGGCCGGCGCCGTGTCGGTCGGCGCAGGCTCGGGTTCCGCCGGCGCAGACGCCGTGTCCGCCTCGATATCCGTCTCAATGTCCGCCGGCAACGCCGGCCGATGCCACACGAACACGTCCCTGACCTTTTCGGGACGCACGGAGGGCTCGACGATATAGCGCTTCATCCAGCCCGCCTCCGGCTCGCCGGCTTCGCGGATGTGCCCCACCGGAACGCCCGGCGGATAGACGCCGGCAATCCCCGTCGTGACCAGCAGCGTCCCCGCGGGGATGTCCGCCTGGAAGGGCGCGCCCTCGAGGAGGAGCACCGGTTGCCCTCCTTCCGCGCGCCACGGCCGCACGAGCCCCGATACGCCCCCCTCATCCGCCAGCACGCTGACCCGGAAGTCGGGATGGCTCCAGAATTCGCCCCGCCCCCCTCGTCCGTGAGGGGCTCTGACGACACCGACGAGCCCGATGCCGGTGAAGACGCCCACGGGGAACTCACGGCCGCGAAAATCCGGTCCCGACAACACGAACAGGTCCGGGTTGCCGACATGGGGGCGTCCCGGGTAGACGACCGCCGGCGCGACGGAGCCCGCGGGGAGCGCCGGGAGAGGCTGTGTCGAAGACTCGTCCCGGATCGGCGCCGTGCGGTCCCGGTAGCGCAGCAGGAGTTCCGTGAGCGAGTCCCGCTCCGTCAGCAGGCCTGCGACGCGACACTCGATCTGTCCCCGCTCGGCACCGAAGCGATGGAGCAGCAGGAACGGATAGAGCGCGGTGGCGCGGACCGCGGACTCCACCTGGCTTTGATGTGCGCTGGACAGACCCGCGGCGATACCGCTGAAGATGATGGCGAGGGAGAAGACGACGACATCGAGAAGCCTGCGACCCTGCGGCCGGACGCCCTGATAACTCACCGGCGGCGATTCAGAAGGGGCTCGGCGTCAACTCGTGAGAACTCCACGATACCGCCCGAACTCATCGAGGATCTTCCCGCACCCACGCACGACGCAGGTAAGCGGCTCCGCATCGACGTGGATCGGGAGCCCCGTCTCCTCGCCCAGCAGCGTATCCAGCCCCCGCACGAGGGCGCCGCCCCCCGTCATGACGACACCCCGATCCACGATATCGGAGGCAAGTTCCGGCGGCGTGATCTCGAGCGCCCGCCGTACCGCGGCCACGATCTGCTGGATCGGCTCCTGGAGACACTCGCGGACCTCGGCCGAATGCACCCGCACGGTCTTCGGAATGCCGGAGACGAGATCCCGCCCCTTGACCAGCATCTCCTTGTCGTCGTCCGTCGGATAGGCCGATCCGATCTGGATCTTGACGGCTTCCGCCGTCGGCTCGCCGATGAGAAGGTTGTAGTTCTTGCGGAGGAAGGAGACGATCGTCGAGTCGAGTTCGTCGCCGCCGACCCGGATCGACGTATCCGCGACCGATCCCGAAAGCGCGATGACGGCGATCTCGCTCGTTCCGCCCCCGACGTCGATGATCATGTTGCCGGTCGGCGTCTCCACCGGCAGTCCGACGCCGACCGCCGCCGCCATCGGTTCCGCCACCATGTAGACTTCCTTGGCGCCGGCGGCATGCGCGCTGGACCGGACCGCCCGGCGTTCGAGTTCCGTGATTCCGGACGGCACGCCGACCACGACGAGCGGCCGGATCTTGAAGAACCGCGTGGTCATCACTTCCTTGAGGAAGTAGCGGATCATCATCTCCGTGATGTCCACGTCGGCGATGACCCCATCCTTCAACGGGCGAACCGCTTCGATTCCGCTCGGCGTGCGGCCGAGCATACGCTTGGCCGCGAGGCCGATCCCCTCGATGCGTCCCGTTTCCTTGCGCACCGCGACGACCGACGGTTCGTTGAGGACGATGCCCTCGCCTTCAACGTGTACGAGGGTGTTCGCGGTCCCCAGATCCACTCCGATCTTGCTGATCGGCAGGAAGTTGCCCCGTAGCGACCACTTTCCCATCTAGCGGGCCGCCCTTTCGGGCCGGCGCGAGAACGGTGGGCTGAAGGACACGGGTGGGACACCTCCAAGGCGGCGAATCGTACCGGAGACAGCCAGTCCGGATGAGGGACGCCGAAATGTAAACGTACTCTCGGACGTGGGAAAGTCGCCCCTCAACTCCCCGCTCGCCCCCGGTTTCCCGGGCTCACGCGGAGAGCGCCCGCAGGGGCGTGTATTCGAGATCGAACGCCTGCGCCACGGCCTCGTACGTGACCCGCCCTCCCGCGATGTTGACGCCCAGTGCGAGGTCCGGATTCTCGTCGCACGCGACGGCCCAGCCTCGATTCGCCAGGTTCAGGATGTAGGGGAACGTCGCGTTCGTCAGGGCCAGGGTGGAGGTTCTCGGGACTGCCCCCGGCATGTTCGCCACGCAGTAATGGATCACGCCGTGGACGGTGTAGGTGGGATCGTTGTGCGTGGTCGGGCGCGCGGACTCGACGCAGCCGCCCTGATCCACGGCCACATCGACGATCACGGAACCGCCCTTCATCCGCCGCAGGTCGTCGTGCCGCACGAGTTTCGGCGCCTTCCCGCCAGGTACGAGCACAGCACCGATCACGACGTCCGCGCGTGCGATCTGGTCCAGGATCGAGTGGCGGTTCGAGTAGAGCGTATCCACGTTGGCCGGCATGACCTCCGCCAGGTACCGAAGGCGCGGCAGATTGACGTCGAGAACCGTCACGTGGGCGCCGAAGCCCGCCGCGATCGTCGCCGCGTTCGCGCCCACGACCCCTCCCCCGAGGATGACGACTTCGGCTGGAAGAACCCCGGGCACGCCGCCGAGAAGGATCCCGTACCCGCCGGTGATTCGCTCCAGGTTCCTGGCTGCCTGCTGGATCGCCATCCGCCCCGCGACTTCGGACATCGGCGTCAGGAGCGGGAGTTCGCCGGTCGGAAGCTGGACCGTCTCATAGGCGATCGCGACGCAGCCGCTCTCGAGCGTCCGGCGCGTCAGGCGTTCGTCGGCCGCGAAGTGGAAGTATGTGAAGACGACCTGGTCGACCCGCAGCCGATCGTATTCGGCTTCGATGGGTTCCTTGACCTTCACGACGAGTTCGGCCCGATCCCATACCTCGTCCGCCGTCTCCAGCACCTGCGCGCCCGCAGCCACGTACATCTCGTCCGGAAAGCCGCTGCGCAGCCCCGCGTCGCGTTCGACGCACACCTCGTGTCCCGCCGCGACGAGCGCGGTCGCGCCGGCCGGCACGAGGGCCACGCGGTTTTCGTCGGGCTTTATCTCCTTCGGTACGCCAACGATCATCTTCGTTCCCTTCCAGGGGATGCTCAGGTCGCGTCTGTTGCGGATCGTCCCCGGGCGGGGCCGGGCGCCAACTCGAGCGTCGCGAGCCGTTCGGGTGAGAAGTATGCGGCGGCCTCGCGACATTGTGCGCGGTCGACCGCGTCGATTCTCCCCGCCACCTCGTCCAGGGTGCGGTACTCGTGGCCGTACAGGGCGACGCCCGCAAGCCGGTTCATTCGGCTGGCGGGCGATTCGAGCGAGATCAGGAACTGGCCCTTCAACTGGCTGCGAGTGTCGTCCAGTTCCTGCCGCGTCAATCCGTCCCGTGCCAGGAGGGCCAGTTCCTCCTGCAGCGCCTCGCGCGCATCCCCCGCGGTTTCGGGCCGGGTTCCGACGTAAGCGCCGACGTGACCGGCCTGCGCATAGAACCCGTGGAAGCTGTACACGGCGTAGGCGAGACCCCGCGTTTCGCGGATCCTCTGGAAGAGCCGTGAACTCATTCCGCCCCCGAGGGCGGTCGCGGTGACATGGACGGCGTAGCGAAGGGGGTCGCGGTACGGAACGGAGAGCCCCCCCGTCACGATGTGCGTCTGCCGGCCGCCCTCGCGCCGCATGCGCCGGAAGCCCGATTCGCCGGCCGGCGGCGGAGGGTCGGCAGCTGCGGGGGCGGGAGCCCGGTCCGGAAGCCAGCGCGCCAGACCGTCCACGAGGTCCCCGTGCTCCACCGCTCCGGCCGCCGCCACGACGACGTTCCCCGGCCGGTACGCGCGTTCGTGCAGTGCCGCCAGCGCGGACACGGAAAGCCCTCTCACCGACTCGCGGGTGCCGAGGATCGGTTCGCCATACGGGTGCCCGCCGTAGAGCGCGCGCGCATGCTCCTCGAAGACGATGTCCTCCGGCACGTCCGCCGCGGAGGCGATCTCCTCCAGCACGACCTCGCGTTCCACGTCCAGGTCGTCTCCGGAGAGCCGCGGAAAAAAGGCGAGGTCGCACAGCACATCGAGCGCGATACCGAGAGCCGCCGCCGGCACGCGCGCCTGAAATGCGGTGAACTCGTGGGTCGTATACGCGTCCAGCGCCCCACCGAGCCGTTCCAGCTCCCAGGCGAGATCGCGCGCGGAGCGCCGGCGCGTCCCCTTGAAGACCATGTGCTCCAGCAGATGGGACGCGCCGCCGTGTTCGGCATCCTCGTGGACACGGCCCTGCCGCACCCAGAGGCCGATGGCGACGGAACGCACGGAATCCATGCGCTCGCTGAGCACGGTGGGGCCATCCGGGAGACAGGTCCGGTACACCTCCCGGTCGAGCCGGCCTCCCGTTCCGGCAAGCGGCCGCAGGTCCCGAGCCGGCCCGCGCGCAGGCGGGCCGGGATGCGACGTGATCAGGCGTTCTCGACGGGCGTGAGGGCGGCGCGCCGCGACAGCTTGAGACGCCCGCGGTCATCCACGGCGAGGAGTTTCACCTTCACCTCGTCGCCGGGGCTCACCACGTCCTCCGTCTTCGAGGTGCGCCCTTCCTCGAGTTCCGAAATGTGGCACAGGCCCTCGACCCCGGGGATGATCTCGACGAAGGCGCCGAAGTCCGTCGTGTTCTTTACGACACCGCGGTAGATCCGCCCGACCTCCGGCTCCTGTACGATGCCTTCCACCATCTCGCGCGCATGCTGCGCGCCTTCGCCCGAGGGCGCCGCGATGGTAACGGTGCCCGAGTCGTCGATGTTGACCTCGGTGCCCGTCTCCTCCTGGATCATCCGGATCGTCTTCCCCTTCGGCCCGATGACCTCGCCGATCTTCTGGGGGTTGATCTGCAGCGTGACGATCCGCGGCGCGTGCGGCGACATCTCCTCTCGGGCCGCCTCGAGCTTCTCGTTCATCGCCGCGAGGATCCGCAGCCGGGCGTCGCGCGCCCGGGCCAGAGCCTCCCGCAGCGTGTCTACGGAGAGCCCGTCGGCCTTGATGTCCATCTGGACCGCCGTGATCCCGCGCTCGGTGCCGGCGATCTTGAAGTCCATGTCGCCGAGGGCGTCCTCCACGCCGAGGATGTCGGTCAGGACCTCGACCTTGTCGCCCTCCTTGACGAGGCCCATCGCGATCCCCGCGCACGGAGCGCGCATGGGAACGCCGGCATCCATGAGGGAGAGCGATCCGCCGCAGACGGAAGCCATCGAACTCGACCCGTTCGACTCCAGGATATCGGAGACGACCCTGATCGTGTACGGAAAATCCTCGTACGCCGGGAGCAGGGCCTGGAGCGCGCGCTCGGCGAGCATGCCGTGGCCCGTTTCACGGCGGCTGGTGCCCCGGAACATCCGCACTTCGCCCGTGGCAAAGCCGGGGAAATTGTAGTGGAGCATGAAGGACTTCGAGGTTTCCTCGCGTACATCGACGGAATCGATCCGCTGCTCGTCCCGCACCGTTCCGAGCGTCGTCACCGCGAGCGCCTGCGTCTGGCCTCGCGTGAAGAGCGCCGAACCGTGCGTTCGCGGCAGGAGCCCGACGTCGCAGGTGATGTCGCGGACGTCGTTCATGCCGCGGCCATCGATCCGCTCGCCGTCTTCGAGAATGCGGCGGCGCATGATCCCCTTCTCCAGTTTGCGCAGGGCTGCGCCGACATCGCCGGAGCAGTCCGGGTGGTCCGCCTCGAGCCGCTCCGTAAGAGCTTTGCGCAGAGCCGACAGGACGCGCCCGCGCTCCTCCTTGTCGGCAATCCTCAGCGCATCTCCGACCTGTCCGGCCGCCTGGTCCGAGACCTTGCTCACGACTTCCGGATCGGGTCCGACGGGCTCGTACTCGAACGTGTCCGGGCTTCCGGCCATCCGGACCAGCTCGCGCTGGAGCCCGATCAACTCGACGATCGCCTTCTGTCCCACCTGCATCGCCTCGAGGAACTCGTCCTCGGTGGCCTCGAGGCAGGCGCCCTCGACCATCACGATCGAGTCCTCGGATCCGGCGACCACGATCTCCAGGTCGCACATCTCGAGGTCATCGAAGGTCGGGTTGACGAGCCATTCGCCGTCGCGGCGCGCGACGCGGACGCCGGCAATGGGCCCGCCCCACGGGATCGGGGACAGGAGGAGCGCGGTCGAGGCGCCCAGCATGCCGATGACGTCCGCGTCGTTATCCTGGTCCGCGGAGATGATGAAGCAGACGACCTGCGTGTCGTTGCGGTAGTCCTCGGGGAACAGCGGCCTCAGCGGCCGGTCGATCTGCCGTGCCGAGATCGTCTCCTTATCGCCGGGTCGGGTTTCGCGCTTGATGAACCCGCCGGGGAACTTGCCGGCGGCGTAGGTCTTCTCGCGGTACTCGACCGTGAGAGGGAAGAAGGGGAGGTGCGTGGGCTTGCGGTCCGCCGTGGCGGTGACCAGCACCGCGGTCTCCCCGTACTGCACATAGACGGCGCCATCGGCCTGCCGGGCCATTCTGCCCGTCTCCAGGATCAGCGGACGTCCGTGGAATTCAGTTTCGATTCGGTGTGTCATTCTTTTTTTCTCTTCTTCTTTCGAGTGTGGCGCCGCGGGATTCCGCGCGCCGCGCCGGCCCTTCACCAGGCCGGACGCTCATGGTGTGCCTTCTCGGTCTTGCATCGGCTTCTTCGATTCAGGGCCCCGGCTGGCGGGATCCGGGACGGTACAAGGGAAGGAAAGCGGGAGGCCCGGCGATGCGGGCCAGCGGAGGCTGGGCAGCGGGGCGGCGCCTCAATGGCGTAGCCCGAGCTCCTCAATGACCGCTCGGTAGCGGTCGAGATCCGTCCGGCGAAGGTAGTTCAACAGTCGACGGCGACGGCCGACCATCTTCAGCAGTCCGCGTCGGCTGTGATGATCCTTCGGATGATCCCGGAAGTGCCCGGTCAACTCTTCGATGCGGGCCGTGAGCAGTGCGATCTGCACCGGAGCCGACCCCTGGTCGTTCTCGCGCCGCGAGAACTTTTCTATGATTCCCTGCTTTGTCGTCTTTTCCACGTCTCTCTGGTATCCCTGGATCCGGCGGGGAGAACGGCACGAATCCGCCGGGCCGTTTCACATACAATCGCTAAAGATATAATTGACACTCGCCGCTGTAAAGGTGGGCCTCGCGGCTCGGGGCCGGGGCGCTCGCGCGCTCACCTGCCGGACGGGTTCGTCGGCGGGCAGTCGGGACCGGCGAGCGCGGGTTCGAAGATCACGGCGCGCGCGATCCCGCCTTCTTCCCGAACGCCGAACAGGAGGGCGTCATCCCCGGTCCCCCGCAGCGCCTCGTCCCGCCGGGTGCGCGCGATGAGCGCTCCGCCCGCCGGATCGATCACATCCAGGATCGTGTCGATGAGGCGGTCGAGGTCGAGCGGCGACGGCGCGGCGCCGGGGTTCGGCGTCCAGTTCTCATCGGCGACCCAGGTGGCGGTCCACAACAAGCCCCGTTCGACGCGGAGACCGATGACGACGGACGGGACCGGAGCCGTGACGGGCGCGCCGGGCCGGGGCGGTCCGGGGTCGAACCACTCCGGGTCCCCGACCAGGCGCGTGACCGGCTCGCTCCCGTCTGACGGATCCCACGCGTCGAACCCGTAGCCTCCGGCGCGGGTCGTCCACACCCTGCCCCGCCCGTCCACCGCGACGGGCGCGCGGAAGAAATTCACCATCCAGGACTCCACGGGGGTGGCGCCGAGGCCGGCTGACCGTTGTCCGCCGCCGTCGACGATCTCGGTCGTCGCGCTGAGTACGTCGTCGACCTGACCGAAACCGGACACGGCATACCGTTCACCGAGGGCGATGGCAGCGAAGTCGAGCCCGTGAAGGCTTCGGACATTCACGGTTTCGAGCGGCCGGCGATCCGCGGACAGGCGCGTGATCCTGCGATTGCCGAGGTCCAGGATCCGGAGACTTCCGTCCGGTCCCGCGCGGATCCGGCCGGGCACGCGGAACTCGCCCGGACCATCGCCCCCCCGGCCGAAACGGTCCCGGAACACGCCCTCCGCGTCGAAGACCAGCAGTTCCCCCCGGTTCTCCACGCTCGCCACGATGTATTCGCCCTCCGTGGTTCGCGTGATCTCCGGACGGCTCCCGATCGTCCCCGGATCTCCGATGCCGCCGAGCCGAACGACTTCGCGGAGTCGGACCGCGCATTCCCCCGCTTCGTCCGCGACCGGCAGGATCGACTGGGCGGAGGACGGTCGCGGGACCGCCGCGCACACGACCGCGGCGATGAGCCACGGATGCTTCACATGCACCGGAAGCCTGCCGGTCATCTATCCATCTTCCTCAAGTATGCGCGGCCGTCCGCGAGGTCCCGGCGCATCTGCGCGGCGAGATCATCTCCCGACTCGAACGCCCGCACCTCCCGCAGCCGGTGGAGGACATCGACAATCACGCGCTCTCCGTAGATGTCGCGCTCGAAATCGATGAGGAAGAGTTCGATGGCCGGCGGAGAGCCCGCGAAGGTCGGCCGGGCGCCGAGGTGCAGCAGTCCATCGATTCGTTCGGAACCGAGCGTGGCGCGCACGACGTAGATGCCTTCCGCCGGCAGGAGCTTGTCGGGAGGGGGAGGCGTGAGGTTGGCGGTCGGAAAACCGAGCGTCCTTCCCCGGCCCAGTCCTCGGATCACGGTCCCGCGGAACGAATACGGACGACCGAGGTCCGCGGCCGCCCCTTCCATGTGGCCCGCCGACACGGCCTGCCGGACCCGGGTGGATGAGACGGGCGATCCGTCCGTTTCGACGCCTCCCACGACGGAGACTTCGAACCCGTGGATTCCGCCGAGCCGTTCGAGCACGGTGACATCTCCGGCACGTCCGCGCCCGAACCCGTGGTCATACCCGATCACGACCTCCGCCGGGCGGAAGCGCGGAACGATGATGTCCTCCACGAACTTCCGGGGAGAGTAACGGGAGAATTCGAGCGTGAAGGAGACGAACGCAACGTAATCCAGGCCTGCCTGGGCGAGGATCTCCTTCTTCTCGTTCGGCAGCGTGAGAAGCGGTGGGGCGACTTCGGGACGCACGACACTCAGGGGATGCGGGTCGAAGGTGAGGAGCACCGCATGGCCGTTCCGCGCACGCGCGCGGCGCCGAACATCGCGCAGGATCTCCCGGTGTCCGAGGTGGACGCCGTCGAAGGTCCCGACGGTGACGACGGTGCCCCGAACGTGCGGGGGGAGGCCGCTCAAGCGACGAACACCTTCTTCGGATGGAGGCGGCCGTCACGCTCCTCGGCAATGGCGACGAGGCCGTCGGGAGCGCACAGGGCGACCGGTTCCCCGGGGGATCCCCCGGAACCGCGCGCGCGCTTCGGGGGAGACCGCACGTCTCCGCGCTCGACCGATCTTCCGTGCCGGATCTCATCCCGTTCGCGGTCGTTCAGTTCGCGCCGCCGCACCCATGGCAGCGCCGCGGCCCCGGGACGCCACGCGGGGGACGCCGCGACCACGGCTTCCGCCGCCGCGCCGGGAGATATCGCCTCGCCCACGCCGAAGGGGCCGATCGCCGTGCGGCGCAGCGCGGTGAGGTGCGCCCCCGGTCCGAGATCCCGCCCGAGATCGCGGGCCAGCGCCCGCACGTACGTGCCGGTGGAGACGCTCGCGCGGAACCGGACTCGCGGGAGATCGATGTCCGTGACCGCGATCTCGTGGATGATCACCTCGCGTGCCTCGAGTTCGGGACGCTCCCCGCGACGGGCCAGCGCGTAGGCGCGCTCCCCGCTCGCGTGGCGCGCCGAGTAGGCGGAAGGCACCTGTCGTCCGACGCCCTCCCGGGCCGCGAAGGAAGCCCGGATCGCCGCCGCGTCCAGCTCCCGCCACCCGGCGTCTTCCGATACGGTCTTCCCCGTGAGATCGTCCGTGTCCGTCTCCCGTCCCAACGCCATCGTCGCATCGTAGGATTTCGGCAGTCCGTGGTAGAGGTCGGCCAGCCGCGTGAACGACCCGACGAGCGACAGCAGGAGCCCCGTCGCGAAGGGGTCGAGCGTCCCGGTGTGGCCGATCCGGCGCACGCCCAGCTTCCGGCGGATCCGAAGGACGATGTCGTGCGACGTCGCTCCGGCCGGCTTGTCGACCAGGAGGAGACCGGCCTCAGTCGTCACGTGATCCCCAGTCCTGGCGGGTCCGGCGCAACAGTTCCTCGATCCGGCTCGCGTGCTCCGGTGTTTCGTCGGCCAGGAAGCGGAATTCCGGGATCTTCCGCAGCCGGAGCGACCGGCCGAGTTCCCGTCGTATGAATCCCGCTGCGTGCTCCAAACCCTCGATTCCCTCCGAGACGTCCTCGTCCGAACGAATGTACACGGTGGCAAAGGAGAGGTCCCTCGTCGCCCGCACGTCGGTCACGGTCACGCCGTCGAGACGCGGGTCCTTGAGCGATCCGAGAAGGAGGCGGGTGAGTTCGCGCCGGAACAGCTCGCCCAGTCGTTCGCTCCGGTGACGATGGCTCACGCGCTCCCCCGCGCCGGGCAGCCGGCCTTCACAGGAACTCGGTCTCCGACTCGACGACGTGCGCCCTCGGGTCGGATCTCAGGAAGAGGTCCACGCGTCCGAGAACGGACTCGGCGTGCCGGCGTTCGCCCGATACGACGCAGGCCGTGATCTCGGCCATCGAGGCCCGGTCGCGAAGACCGGTCTCGGCGGCGGAAACCCGGAACTTCATGATCGTGCGCTCCCGCAGGCCGCGGATCACCGAACGCTTCGCCTTGAGCGACCGGCAGCCCGGGAGGTGAAACACCCAGCGTCCTACCCCGATGACGGCCATGATGCCCGCCGAGGGTCAGCCTGCCGGTGCTCCGGAGAGGGTGCGCGCGACTTCCACCACCTCGTAGCACTCGATCACATCGCCGACCTTGATGTCGTTGTAGTTTTCGATGGAGATGCCGCACTCGTACCCGTCTCTCACCTCGCGCACATCCTCCTTGAACCGGCGCAGGCTGTCGATCCGGCCCTGATAGATCTGGATCTGGTCGCGCAGGAGACGGATCGGGAGGTTGCGCCGCATGGTGCCGGTCTGGACGTAGCAACCCGCGATCGTCCCCGCCTTCGGGACGCGGAAGAGCTCGCGGATTTCGGCCATGCCGACCGTGATCTCACGCTGCTCGGGCGCGAGCAGACCTTCGAGCGCCAGGCGAATCTCCTCGACCGCTTCGTAGATCACGTTATAGATCCGGATCTCGATCGACTCCCGTTCCGCGGCGGCCGCCGCCCCCGCATCCGGTCGAACGTGGAAACCGACAATGATCGCCCGCGAAGTCGAGGCCAGGAGAATGTCGGACTCGTTGATGCCACCCACGGCCCGGTGGATGACCTCGACGGAGACCTCGTCGGTCGACAGCCGCTCGAGACTGTCGGAGAGCGCCTGGACCGACCCGTCCGTATCGCCCTTGATGACGACGTTCAGGCGCGCGCCCTCACCCGCCTTGACCGCGGCGAAGACATCCTCGAGCCGCGTTCCGGTCGCCCTGCGGCGGATGTCCTTCTCGCGCTCCAGTTGCTGCCGCCGCGAGACGATCTCGCGGACGCGTGCCGCGGAGAGGGCGACGAGGGAGTCGCCCGCCTGCGGTACGCCCTCCATTCCGAGGACCCGCACGGGGATCCCCGGACCGGCGCTCGTGACTTTTCGGCCCCGCTCATCCAGGAGCGCGCGGACCCGCCCGCCGTAGAGCCCGCAGACGAAATCGGCGCCGACCTCCAGCGTCCCGCGTTCCACGAGCACGGTCGCCACCGGACCCATGCCGCGATCCAGTTGCGCCTCGACGACCGTCCCGCGGGCTTCCCGGTCCGGGTTTGCCTTCAACTCGAGAATCTCCGCCTGCAGAAGGACCTTCTCGAGAAGGTCGTCCAGCCCCTCACCCGTCTTCGCCGAGACGTTCGCGCCGAGGGTCTCGCCACCGAAGTCCTCGAGGACCACCTCGCGTGCGAGGAGCTCCCTCTTCACCCGATCCACATCCGCCGACGGGAGGTCGACCTTGTTCACGGCGACGATGATCGGCACCGACGCGTTCCGGGCGTGGCTGATCGCTTCGATCGTCTGGGGCATCACGGAGTCGTCGGCGGCCACGACGAGGATCACGATGTCCGTGACTTCCGCGCCGCGCGCCCGCATGGCCGTGAACGCCTCGTGGCCGGGCGTGTCGAGGAAGGTGATCGTCCGACCCTCCGAGAGGAGCACGTGATAGGCGCCGATGTGCTGCGTGATGCCTCCCGCCTCTCCCGCGATCACGTTCGTGCTCCGGATACGGTCGAGCAGCGACGTTTTTCCATGGTCGACGTGGCCCATCACGGTCACGATCGGCGGCCGCGGCACCAACTGGCTCTCGTCCTCCGGAAGATCTTCGTCGTCGCTCGCGAGGTCCGCCTCGAACCCCTCCTCCCGGATCGCAGTGAAGCCGGCCTCTTCGCAGATGAGTTCGATCTGACCGAAGTCGAGCCGCTGGTTGATCGTCACCATGAGGCCGAGGTTCTTGAACGCCGATGTGATGATGGCCTGCGGCGGGACCTCGATCAGGTCGGCGAGTTCCGACACGGTGAGGAACTCGTTGACTCGCACCGTCGCCTTCTCCGTGCGCTGTTCGAGTTCGCGCTGCTCGCGCTCCGCCTCGCGCTGCTGCTGCTGCGTCTCGCGACGTCGTTTTCGCGGCGAGGATTGCCCCATTGCGGCCAGCGTCTTGCGGAAATTCTGCTGGACGGCGTTTCGGTCCACGCGTCTCCGCTTCTTTCCATCTCCGCCACGGGACTTCTTGCGACCATCAACGGTGTACCCCTGGGCCGAGATTCGCACCTTGCCGCCCGGGCCCGCCGAGGCCGTGGGGCCCGCGGCCGCCGAGGCGGGCGACGGCATGTCCCGGCGGACCGGCTTCGGCCGACGCGCGGGGGGAGACGGAGCGGACGGCGCCTCCGCCTCCCCTTCCGTCGCTTCCGCTTCCGCCGCTTCCGCTTCCGTCGCTTCCGCTTCGGGCTCGGCGACTTCCGGCTCCGCCTCCGCGGCCTCGATACCCGCTTCCGGCTCCACCGGCTCGGCCGCCTCGGGGGCGGGAGCCTCGGGCGCATCGGCGGGCTCCGGGGCAACTTCGGCTTCGGGTTCGACTTCGGCCTCCGCCTGCGGGGCCTCGGTCTCGACGGCGGGCTCGGGCTCGACCCCGGCGTCGACCTCGATCTCGGCCTGAGACTCGACAGGCGACTCGACCTCGGGCACATCGGTGGGCGCCGCAACGTCCTCCGCCGCCTCCGGAAACGGCCCGGCGCCTTCGTCGACCTCGACGTCCGGCGTCGCGGCCGCGAGCGCCGCGGGAGCGGCCCTCCGCCGACGGCGGCGTCGCCTCACGGGGGCTGCGGTACCCGTGATCGCTTCACCCCGCCGTTCGCGTTCGAGCCGCGCGTGCAGACGCGCCACGCTCGCCGGGTCCACGCTCGACATGTGGCTGCGCACAGGCACATCCATCTCCCGCAGCAGCTGGATGAGGTGACTCGTGTCGAGTCTCAGTTCCTCCGCGACCTCGAAGACACGCTTCATTGTCCAGGCACCTGCCCTTCCGGATCTCGCGACCCGGAGCTGTCATCACGCCCCGAGGGCGCGCGCTCCCCTTCGAGAATCCGCTGCGCCAGCGCTGAATCCGTGACGCCGACCACGGCCACATCGTTCCGTCCGAGCGCCCGTCCGAGCGCTCTTCGACTCGCCACCGTCACACGCAACGCCCCCCGCGCCCGTGGCGTCAGGCGGCCCAGCGCGTGCCGCGATGCGTCGCCCGCGACCACGAGCAGGGCGAGCCTTCCCCTGCGTGCCGCGATGTCCACGGCCCGGGTGCCGAGAGCGACCCGGCCCGCGCGCGTCGCGATCCCGAGCAAGCTCAGCGTAGCCCTGGCCCGCGCCCCACCCCGGCCGCGCTTCAGGAGGTCCCCTCGCCCGAGGCCGCCGTGCTCATTGCATCGGCCGCGTCCGCAGACGCCACCTCCGCAGGCGCCGCCGCCGCGGGCAGCTCGGGAACCTCCGCCGCGGGCACCTCGGGAACCGCAGCCGCCTCCTCCGCGGACGCCTCGGCAGCCATCTTCGCAGCCGCGGCGACCTCGGCCTGCGCCTCGTCCACGACGGTCAGTTCGTCGATCAGCGCTTCCAGCGTATCGGCCTCATCCGGCCCGATCCCCGGGACCTGGAGGAAATCGCTCCGATCCATGTCGAGGAGTCCGTAGAAGCTGCTGATCCCGGCCGCCTCGAGCGCCGCAAGCGTCGCCGGAGCGATCCCCTCGAGCTCGGAGAGCGGGAAGTCGGACATCTCGTACTCATCATCGCTTCCGAACAGGCCGGACTCCCCGCCGCGCTCCATCCAGTCACGACTGGAGTACAGGTCGATCTGCCATCCGATGAGCTGTGACGCCAACCGCACATTCTGCCCGTTTCGCCCGATCGCCAACGACAGCTGGTCCTCGTCCACGATCGCCGTAATGACGTGCCGCTCCTGATCGGAGATCACCTTGGCGACCCGGGCCGGAGCCAGCGCTCGACGGGCGAAGATCTCCGGGTCGGGGTGCCACGGGACGATGTCGATGCGTTCCCCGCTCAACTCCGACACGACCGCCTGGACGCGCGATCCCTTGAGACCGACGCAGGCTCCGACCGGGTCGACCGATTCATCCCGGGACGCGACGGCCACCTTGGTGCGTCCGCCCGCTTCGCGGACAATCTCCTTGATGTCAACGATATTCTGGTAGATTTCCGGCACCTCGAGGGCGAACAACGAAGCGACGAACTGCGGATCCGCCCGCGACAGGATGAGTCGCGGACCGCGCGGCGTCTCCTCCAGCAGCTTCAGCACGGCGCGGATCGGCTCGCCCTGGCGGAAGCGTTCCCGCGGATTCTGCTCCCGCCACGGGATGATCGCTTCGGCTTCGCGAGACCGGTTCAGCATGACGACGAGTTTGCCGCGCTCGCTCGCCTGTACTTCGCCGGAAACGAGATCTCCTACCCGATCGTTGAATTCCATGCGGATCCGATCGCGTTCCCCCTCGCGGATGCGCTGGATGATCCTCTGCTTGGCGGCCATCACGGCGCTGCGCCCGAAATCCCTGAAGTCGACGGGGATTTCCATCAGGTCGCCGACCTGAAAATCGGGATCATCCCAGCGAGCCTGCTCGAGCGTCACTTCCCGGGCCGGATCCTCGACCTCTTCAACGACTTCCTTGAGGACGACGATCGAAATGTCGCCTCCATCGGTGACGTCAATTTCCGCTTCGACCGGACCGCCGAAACGACGGGCGAGCGCCGCATGGATCCCTTCGCGGATGAGATCATGCAATTCCAGCTCCGTCAGCGACTTGTTCGCCGCCATCATGCGGAAAGCCTCAACGATCGGGATCTGATCGCTCATTGCCTCTCTCTATCTCCCACGCACCCCTCCAGCCGCGTCCCAGTCGTAGACCAGGCGGGCGGAGGCCACGAGCTCCAACGGGATCTCCACACGATCCCCTTCGATCTCCAGCGCAAACGTCCCGGGAAGTCCGTCCACCGTCCCGAGCAACGTCCCCTCCAGTTTTCGGCCGCGACCGGCCAGCGGACCGTAGCCCCGCACGCGGACTCGCGACCCGGCGAAGCGGTCGTAGTCCGCGGCCTTGACCAGCGGCCGGTCCACTCCCGGCGACGACACTTCGAGCACCCAGTCTTCGGCTGCTCCATCTTCAAGCGCGCCACGCAGTTCCCTCGTCACCGCGACGCAGTCGTCAACGGTGACGCCCGACCGCGCGAACGACGGACCCGATCGATCGATCCGGAGCCGGAGCAGCGGCCGACGACGGCCTCCGCCCCGCTCCATCTGCACGACCTCGAAGCCGAGGGCTTCGACCGCGCGTTCGATGTCCGCCGAGTCCAGCATCACCGATCCTTTCGGCGAATCCGGTTCGCTCTACTGCAAAAAAAAGTGGGGCCCGTACAGCTTCCCCACTTCGAGTAACGCCATCGCCCGCCGGCCCGCGCGGACGTATGTGGTCATGCGAATCGGAACATACGGCGGGGTCCGACGCGCTGCAACAGCCCGTACCGCTCGCCGGCGTTTCCGGTTCAGTCTCTCCGCAGCCCCAGGAAGGCGGCCATCCGTCCCGCCGTGCCGCCGCTTGCGCGGTGTGAATGAAAGTCGCCGGGGACGCACGATGTGCAGAAGCGGGAACGGGAAACGGCCCCGGGTCCGACGCCGGCCGTCGCGGCCTGAGCCGCGAGGATCCCCCTCAGGTCGAGCCGTGCGCGCGTGCCGCCAAGGCCGAAAGCGGAAAGCACGGGCGTGTCGACCTCGTAGCAGCGTCCACAGATCGCGGGCCCCAGATGGACGCGGAGATCACCGACGGCTCCCGGGGATCCGCGGTCGAGGCCGCAAGCAAGCCGGGAGATCGCGCGCGGAAGGATGCCCGCCGCCGCGCCGCGCCATCCCGCGTGGACCAGTCCGACGCGCCCGAGTTCGCGGGATCACAGGTACACGGGCACGCAATCGGCCGCCGTCGCGACCAGAAGCCACCCGGGCCCGTCGGCGAGCTGGCCGTCCACGCGACCTGCCCGGTGGACGGTGCAGGCCTCCGGATCGGGGGCGGGCGCGACCGGGATCTCCCGGAGGTCCGTGCCGTGGACCTGGGTCGGCACCGAGACGTGGCGGAAGCCCAGCTCCCGGGCCAGATCGGTGTAGACCGCGGCCACGCGCTCCGGGGAGGCCTCCGGGGCCGCGAGGTCCCCGCGCTCAGTGGTCGTGATCCCGCACACGAGGGCCGGATCGAGCGATTCCCACTGCGACAACCGCAGCAAGCCATCCTTCCGGGTCTCCGCGACCTCGGTCATGCGCCTTCCGGCCCCACGCGTTCGATGCGGGCACCCAGCGACGCGAGGCGTTCGTCGATGCGCTCGTAGCCGCGCTCGATCTGCCCGATGTTGTGCACGCGACTCATCCCTTCCGCCGCAAGCGCCGCGATAAGGAGCGCCATGCCGGCCCGGATATCGGGACTCTCGAGGGTCGCCCCGCGCAGCGGCGAAGGTCCCACGACGACGGCCCGGTGCGGATCGCAGAGGACGATGCGGGCGCCCATGGCGATCACCTTGTCGACGAAGAACATCCGCGATTCGAACATCTTCTCGTGGATGAGGACGGTGCCGCGGCACTGGCTCGCGGCCACCAGCGCGATGCTGATCAGATCCGCGGGAAAGGCGGGCCAGGGTCCGTCATCGATCTTGGGAATCTGTCCGCCGAGGTCGGGCTGGATCTCGAGTTCTCCCCCGCCGCGCACGACGAGCAGGTCGTCGCGCCACGCGAATTCAAGGCCGAGGCGCCGGAATCCGACGCGCAGGGGGTCGAAGTGGGCCGGATCCACTTCGGCGATCCCCAGCGTCGACCCCGTCGCCGCCGCAAGGCCGATCACGCTGCCGATCTCAATGTGATCCGACCCGATCCGGAACGTCCCGCCTCCGAGCGTCTCCACGCCTTCGATGACGAGCCGCGAGGTTCCGATGCCGTCGATGCGGGCGCCGAGCGTGACGAGAAAGCGGCACAGATCCTGCACGTGGGGTTCCGTGGCGGCGTTGCGCAGTTCCGTCGTGCCCGTCGCCGTCGACGCGGCGAGCACGGCGTTCTCCGTCCCGGTCACCGAGGGCTCATCGAGAAAAATGGAAGCGCCGCGGAGACCGGTAGCGCGCAGGACGTAGCGGTCTCCGACATCGACGGTCGCGCCCAGCGCGCGCAACGCGAGCATGTGGGTGTCCAGCCGGCGGCGCCCGATGAAGTCACCGCCGGGGTGCGGGAGCTGGCACGACCCCATCCGGGCGAGCAAGGGACCGGCGAGCAGCACCGATCCGCGGATGCGGCCGGCCAGATCCGCGTCGGGGATCGCCCGCGGGTTCACGCCGGCGGCGTCGAGTTCGAGCACGCCCGGTGTCGTCCAGCCACCCTCGACGCCGAGACTGCGGAGGAGGTCAAGCAGCGTCTCCACGTCGGTGATGCGCGGGACGTTCTCGATTCGCACCGGCTCGTGCGTGAGGAGCGTGGCGGCCAGAATCGGGAGGGCGGCGTTCTTGTTGCCGGCCGGCGCGAACACGCCACTCAGCTCGTTTCCACCCTCGATCCGATAGTACATTGCGCCTCCTCCCACCCGTTCCCGCATCCGGCCTCGCCGACGCCGCGCGCCAAACTAGCCGGCGGACAAAGGGGGGCAAACGTCGCGGCAGGGACGGTTGAGCCCCCGTTGAGCACCGGCTGAGCGCAGGTCGAGCGCAGGTTGAGCCCCATGGGAACCAGACCTATACTCTCCTCCCGTAATCCTTCCGATCGTCCTCCGAGGGAGCCGCAGTGACCACATACGAGATCGCGGTCGTCGCCGGGATGGCGGTTTGGCTCGTCGTCGCGCTGGCGATTCTCATCGTCCTTCTGCGCGCGATCCGCCTGTTGCGCGACACCCGGCAGCCGCTGGGACAGATCTCGGGCACGGTCACCGATTTGAGCGACCGCCTCAAGCCGGTGCTGCACAACGTCGAACAGGCGAGCGACCAGGCTCGACGCATCGCGGCCCGGCTCCGGGACGACGCGGACGGCGTGGGACAGGCGCTGAAGAGCGCGAGCGACTCCACCGGCCGCATGGTGGATCTGGTCGAGGAGCGGGTGGTGGAGGTCGCGGCGCTGCTCGCGGTCGTCCAGGAGGAGGCCGAGGAGACGTTCGTCACGACGGCCTCACTGCTGCGCGGACTCCGGCGCGGCAGGGACAATGTCTCGACCGCAAAGCGGGTGGCTCGGGCGCTGGGGGACCGCGGGGGAGAGTGATCGCCGCGGGCTGCTAGGAGCCTGCGCCGTAGAAACCGATGGTGCGGCGCGTTTCGGGTGGTTATGGTGATGGCGTGCTGTGACGGGTTCAAGTTCGGCGCGGGGAGTTGGCGATGAGTGCGAGGTCTCTACCGTACGATCCGGAGAGGATGCGGACGAGGTTCCGCCCGTACGATCCGGACCAGCGGTTGCTGCTGCCGCAGGATCTTCGCGAGTGGGTGCCGGCGGGGCATCTGGCGCACCACGTGAGCGATCTGGTGGACGCGCTGGACCTGTCGGCGTTCTACGCGCGGTACGAGGGGGACGGACGCCGTCGGAGCCCGTACGATCCGCGGATGATGGTGAAGGTTCTGCTGTACGGTTACGCGACGGGGGTGTTCTCGTCTCGGAAGCTGGCGCGGAAGCTGGAGGAGGACGTGCCGCTCAGGATGCTGGCGGCGGGGAACTTTCCGGCGCACCGGACGCTGTGCGAGTTCCGGAAGAAGAACCTGAGGGCGTTCGGTGCGTTGTTCGCCGAGGCGGTGCTTCTGGCGCGGGAGCTGGGTCTGGCGGGGCTGGGCCGGGTGGCGGTGGACGGGACGAAGGTTCGGGCGAACGCGAGCAAGCGGAAGGCGATGAGCTACGGGCGGATGGGTCCGGAGGAGGCGCGCCTGGAGGCGGAGATCGCGGAGTTGCTGGCGCGTGCGGAGGCGGCCGACGCGGAGGAGGACGAGCGGCACGGGGAGGACGTTCGGGGCGACGAGCTGCCGGAGGAGCTGAAGCGGCGGGAGGACCGGCTGGCGGCGATCCGGGCGGCGCGGGCTCGTCTGGAGGCGGAGGCGCGGGAGCGCGACGACGCGCGGGGCCGGGAGCCGGAGTGGGACCGCAACCCGAAGGGGGGGTCGCCGTACAAGCTGGCCTACGGGGAGCCGGAGGCGGACTCGCAGACGAACTTCACGGATCCGGAGAGCCGGATCATGCGGACGAGCACGGAGGGCTACCAGCAGTGCTACAACGCGCAGGCGGTGGTCGACGGCGAGAGCCAGCTGGTGCTGGGGGCGGAGGTGACCGACAACGCGAGCGACCAGGGGCAGCTGGTGGAGCGGGTGGACGAGGTGTCCGGGCGGTTGGGGGAGACGCCGGGCGAGGTGCTGGCCGACGCGGGCTACTCGAACGAGGAGGATCTGGCGGCTCTGGATGCGCGGGGGATCGACGGCTACGTGGCGCTGGGCCGGGAGGGCAAGGGGGCCGGCAAGCCCGACCCGAAGAAGCTCCCGGCGACGGCGCGCATGGCGAAGAAGCTGGAGACTCCCCAAGGCCGGGCGGTGTATGCCAAGCGCAAGTGGATCGCCGAAGCGCCCATCGGGTGGGTCAAGGAGGCGATGGGGTTCAGGAGGTTCAGCCTCAGGGGCTTGGAGAACGTGCGCGGCGAGTGGGATCTGGTGTGTCTGGCGCTCAACGCGCGGCGCCTCCACGTCCTTCGGGCCGCGTGAGGGGCGAAATCTTCGCGCCGGAGGGCCTCCGGGGCCCGAAACGCGGCCGGATCCACCCGGAAACGGCGCCGGCGCGGCGGCTTCGCCCGCGCGACGGCGGCTCCCGCCGACAACCGGCGCCCCTCAGCCTCCGGGCGGCCGCGCTTCCCGGGATCCGCCGCCCTTCGCGACCGTTCTACCGCGCAAGCTCCTAGGCCGGGCGCAATCCGGCGTACGCCACGACGACTTTCTTCCGGCCGACCGTCTCGAACGCGATGTCGGCCTTGGCCTCCCTCCCGAATCCGTGCACCTGCAGCACCTCGCCTGCTCCGAAGCGTGGATGTACTACTCTTACCCCCGGGGCCAGCGCGAGCGGCACCTGCGAGTCGTCGTAGTCATACTCGAGTTCGCCCGGAGGCGCCGACCGTCCAGCCGCGCCGGCGCCGCCGGCGCCGCCGGCGGCGCTCGATCCACGGTGCGCCCCCCTCTGCCAGGTGAAGGAGCGGTCGGGCTCCACCGCGCCCGCCCGGCGGACCGCATCCCCGGTCCCGGACCCTCCCTTCCCTCCCGCCGGCCGGTGCCCGCCGGGCCGACGGACGTCCCGGGCATGCCGCCGACGCCAACGCGGGGCCGCAAGCCGCGGGAGCACGTGTTCCTCCGGAAGTTCATCGATGAAGCTCGACGGGGCGGAGTGGCTCGCCATCCCCGCCCGCCAGCGGTGGTCCGCGTACGTCAGACTCAGCCGGTCCATCGCACGCGTCACCCCCACGTAGAACAGGCGCCGTTCTTCCTCCAGTCCGCCCGGTGCCTCCATCGCCCTCGAGAGGGGAAAGAGGCCTTCCTCCAGCCCGCCCAGGAAGACCACCGGGAACTCGAGCCCCTTCGCGTTGTGCAGCGTGATCATCGTCACCGCCTCACCATCGAAGTCCGCCTCATCGAGGTCGGAACGCAGCGAAACGGACTGCAGGAACAACTCGAGGTCCGTGGCCTCATCGTCGGGGTCCTCCACATCGTCGCGCTCGAACACCTCCGCTGCCGCGAACAGTTCGCTCACGTTCTCGAGACGGTCCGCGCCGTCCTCCTCCTCCGCCAGCGCCGCGGCCAGGCCGAAGGTCGCCACGCAGGCCTCGAGCGCTTCCCGGGCGCTGCACGCCGGGAGCGAAGCCCGCACGTCGGCGAGTCCGTCCGCGAACCGCCTCAGGCCGCGCGCCGCCGCCCTCGGGAGGCCGTCCTCGTGCCGCGCCCGCGCCGCGACCAGGGCGAGGGGCTCGATGGCTTCGCCCGCGTCGTCGCCCGCGCGAGCGAGTTCCCCCAACCGCTCCAGGCTCTTCGCTCCGACCCCGCGCCTCGGCCACCCCACGGCACGCAGGAAGGCGACGTCGTCCGCCGGATTCACGAGGAGCCGCAGGTAGGCAACGACGTCCTTCACCTCGCGACGCTCGTAGAACGGCACGCCGCCCACGATCCGGTACGGGATGCCGGAACGCCGGAACGCCTCCTCGAAGGCCCGCGACTGGGCGTTCGTCCGGTACAGCACGGCAAACTCGTTCAGCCCCCGCATGCCGCGGCCGGCCTCGATCCGTGACGACACCCACGCCGCCTCCGCCCGCTCGTCATCGCAGCGGACGACCTCGATCGGATCGCCGGCCTCCCGCTCGGTGTGCAGCCGCTTCGGCTTCCTCGCGAGGTTCCGGCAGATCACGGCGTTCGCGACCTCGAGGATGGACCCCGTCGAGCGATAGTTGCGCTCCAGCCGCACGACGTGCGCGCCCCGGAAGTCGGCCTCGAAGTCGAGGATGTTCCGGATGTCCGCCCCGCGCCATCCGTACACGGCCTGATCGTCATCCCCCACCACACACAGGTTCCCGTGCTTCGAAGCCAGCGCCTTCACCATCCGGTACTGGGCGTGGTTCGTGTCCTGGTACTCGTCCACGAGCACGTGGGCGAAGCGCCCGGCGTGGCGATCCCTCACGCCATCCACCGTCTCCAGCAGGCGCACCGTCTCGAAGAGGAGGTCGTCGAAGTCGTAGGCGTTGCGCCGCGTGAGTTCGCGCTGGTACGCGGGATAGACCTTCGCCACGACCTCCGCGAGCAGGTCGAAGGCCTCGGACTCGTACTCGGCGGGACCCATGAGGGCGTTCTTCGCACTGGAGATCCGGCCGCGCAGGGCTCGGGGCGCCCAGCGCCCGGGGTCGTAGCCCGCCGACTCCATCACATCCTTGAGCGTGCGGATGGAGTCATCCTCGTCATAAATCGTGAAGGCACGCGTGCGGGAGGTGTGCGGGGCCTCCATGCGAAGGATGCGCGCGGCGATCGAGTGGAACGTGCCGATCCACAGTCGCCGCGTGGAACGGCCGATGAGCCCCTCGATCCGTTCCCGCATCTCGCCGGCGGCCTTGTTCGTGAAGGTGACGGCGAGGAGGCGCGTCGGCTCCAGCCCCTGCTCGATGAGGCGGGCGGCCCGCGCCGTGAGCACCCGTGTCTTGCCGGAGCCCGCGCCCGCAAGGATCAGCAGCGGCCCTTCGCCGTGTTCGACCGCGTCCCGCTGCTCCGGGTTGAGGCGGAGTCCCCTCACGTCCCCCGTGTCCCGGGACGGTGGCGCGGGAGTTCGATCCGGAAGCTCGCGCCCCGCCCCGTATCCTCGAGGCGGATGGAGCCATCGTGCATGTCTTCGATGATGCGCCGCACGAGGGACAGGCCGACGCCCCAGCCATGCTTCTTCGTCGTGACGCCGATGTTGAAGACCTTGTCGCGGAGCGCGGGAGGAATCCCCGGTCCGGTGTCGAGCACCCGGAACACGGAACGCTTGCCGTTCGGGCCGAGGTAGGAGATCACGATTCGTCCGCCGTCCGGGGCCAGCGCGTCGATCGCGTTCTTGATCAGGTTCTCGAAGGCCCACTCCAGGAGCGTCGCATTGCCCAGCACCTCCGGTGACTCGGTATCCATCTCCACCGCGATCGCGATCTTGCCGGTGCGGGAGAGCGTGGGGAGGCGGGCCTCGAAGTACTGCCGGAGCTGCAGGGCCGTGGCGCGCACGGACATGGGCTCGAGCGTCGGCTTGTGCCCGATGAGTTCGAAGCGGCGGGAGACTTTCTGCAGGCGCGTCACATCCGCCGCCATCTCGTCGATGAGGTCCGGCTGCCCCACCTCCGACCCCCGGGGGCGCGGCCGGGTCTCGAGCACCTCCAGCCAGCCTACGAGCGAACTGAGCGGAGTACCCATCTGATGCGCCGATTCCCTGGCCATGGCGGACCAGATGCGCTCCCGCTCGCTCCGGAAGGAGAGGAAGAGGAGCCAGCCGCCGCTGCCGAGGATGACGAGGAGCGAGGCCGCCTGCAGCCACGGGAACAGGCGGAGACGACTCGTGAACTCGGGATCGCCGAAGTGGACCTGCAGGCCGGGCGCCTCGAAGGGCGGCCTCAGCGCGTCGAGTTCGGCCACGAATTCGCGCAGCGCCTGGTCGTCCGGGTCGCCGGCCGGACCGAGCGGGAAGTCGTCCGGCAGGTGCGCGGAGCTGCTCGGGTTGCCCAACGTGTCGGTGATCACGATGGGAATGCGAAGCCGCCGGACCTGGGCGCCCACCTGCTGTGAGGCCTGATTCCAGAGTTCGTTCTGTTCCTCGACCGTGAGGTTACCCGCCGCGGCCGCCGTGCTGACCGCCATCAGCTGCCCGAGGACCGCGGCGTCGAGCCGGCGTTCCTCCGCCTGCTGACGCGAAAAGATGGCGGACGAGACGAGGACGCCCGTGGACAGAACCGCGAGCAGAAGCGCGCCGCCGCGCCGGTTCCAGAGCCGGATCACCGGCAGAGCTCGAGCCGCTCGAACCCGAGATAGGGGTGAAGCACCTCCGGCAGCAGGATCCCCTCACCCTCGCGGAAGCCCGTCTCGAGCAACACCACGATGAGCCGGGCGAGGGCCAGCGCCGAACCGTTCAGCGTATGCACATGGGCGGGGCGGCCGCCGCGCTCGGGCCGGAAGCGGATGTCGGCGCGCCGCGCCTGAAAGTCCCCGTACGATGAACAGCTGGACACCTCGAGCCATGCCTCGACGCCGGGAGCCCAGATCTCCAGGTCGTACGTGATCGCGTTCGCGAATCCGAGATCTCCCAGCGGAAGCAGGATCCGGCGGTACGGGACTTCCAGAAGCTCGAGCACGCGCTCCGCGTGGCGGGTCAGAAGCTCCAGCTGCGCCTCCGACTCCCCGGGCCGGCAGATGCGGACGATCTCCACCTTGTCGAACTGATGAACCCGCAGGAGCCCGCGCGTATCGCGGCCCGCCGCACCGGCCTCACGCCGGAAGCAGGGCGTGTGCGCGACGTACGCGAGCGGCAGGTCGTCGCCGGAGAGGATCTCATCCCGGTGCAGATTCGTGAGCGGCACCTCGGCCGTCGGCACCAGGAAGAGGTCGTCGGGGTCCGTCCGGTAAGCGTCGTCCTCGAACTTGGGGATGTGCCCGGTCCCCATCATCGATTCCCGTGAGACGACGAGGGGAGGCAGCACCTCCAGGTATCCGTGCTCGCGGACGTGGAGGTCCAGCATGAACTGAACGAGCGCACGGCTGAGACGGGCGCCGCCCCCGACGAGAAGCGGAAAGCCGGAGCCCGCGATCTTCGCCCCGCGCTCGATATCCAGCGACGGCGTCCGTCCTCCGGGCATCGCGGAGCCGCCGGGATCCGTATAGCCGTGCGTGGCCCCGAGGACCCAGTGCGGCGGCACCTCCCCCTCCCGCGGGGCGCCCCATTCCGCGACCGCCGGCCCTTCCCCTTCCTCGCCGGGCGGGACGCGGGGATCCGGAATGTTCGGGATCCGCAGGAGGTGATCGCGCAGTTCCGCCTCGGTGCGCGCGAGGTCCGCGTCGAGGGCCTTGATCCGGGCCGCGACGCGGCGCATGGCCTCGATCTCCGACGATGCGTCCTCTCCCCTGCCCTTCGCGGCGCCGATCGCCTTCGACGCCGTGTTCCGCTCGGCCTTGAGGACTTCCACTTCCCGGATCAGGCCTCGGCGGATCTCATCCGCCCGCAGCGTCTCCTCCACGAGTCCCTCCGCGTGCTCGTCGCCGCGTTTCCGCATGGCATCGCGGACGAGTTCGGGGTCGTCGCGGAGGGTTCTGAGGTCAAGCATGTCGATGGAGGGCGGGATCGGCGGGACAGGGCGTCACAGCGAACCGTGCGTCCCCGGTTCGAGGACGACGTCTCCGCAGTTCGGGTTCACCAGGTGGCGGAAGGTGATCGTTCCCGCGTCGGGATCGATGGCGAGAACCTGCAACTTGGCATAGCGGCTGCAGGCGAGAAAATTGCTCGGGTCGACGCGACTGCGGGCGATGAGCACGTCGCCGGGCTGGACCGCGAGGGGTGCGTTCAGGGTGTACCCGTCCTCCGGTGCCTCGAGCACGGCGTCGAAGCGTTCGCCGGTTACCTGCAGGCCCGAGTCCGTTACGCTGTCCGCGACCGCCGAGAAGGGGACGAGTTCCGCCGCCCCCTCCCGGATCTGAAAGAGAAAATCCCAGTTCAGCGTCTGGTCTATGCGAGCCGGAACCGCGAGTACGATGTCGAAAGCCGGAGGGTCTTCAAGGCGACCCGTCACGTAGTCATACAGCGTGACCTCCGTCGGCGTGAGCGGAACATCGCCGAGGAAGGCATCGAACGGATCGTCGCAGGCGGTCGCCGCGAGCGCGAGGATCAGCGCTCCGAGCCGTGCGGGCAGACGGATTCGGTGTCGGGGGAGCATGGCGCGAATACTGTCGCCCGGGGAGGACTCGGGCAAGAAAAAACGCCCGGAGGAAGCGGGATCGACGGGGCGGTCCGGCAACGTGGCGCGCCGTTCGCGGCGTCCGTAGCTTGGCCGCGTCGCGGCCGGCCCGCGGCGGGAAAGAGCCCGCGCGCGCGAAGGGCGGTCCGGAGGACGGGAGGGAGGCTCTGTCGGTGCACCTCGAGGCGTACTGCGCGGTCCTCGCGGGCGGGATCGGCCGCCGGTTCTGGCCCGCCTCGACCCCGGCCCGTCCCAAGCAGCTCCTGCCCCTCGCCGGTCCCGACCCCCTCATCGACGATACGCTCGCTCGTGCCGTCGCCCTGGTCGGCGCCCCGCGCGTCCGGGTCGTCGCGGCCGAACGCCTGGTGGAACTCATGCGCCCGAGCCTGGATGCGGCGGGTGTCGATGCGCTCGTCGAACCGAAGGCGCGCGGAACGGGACCGGCCCTCGTCTGGGCGGCCTCGGAGATCGAGCGGGCTCAGCCGGGCACCCTGATGATCTCGATGCACGCGGACCACCGCATCGAACCCGTCGAGGCGCTCAGGGAGACGCTGCAGTCGGCCCTCCGGGCGGCGCGGGAAGGATACCTGTGCTGCGTCGGCGTGCGGCCGGACCGCCCCGAGACCGGATTCGGGTACGTGGAGATGGGGCGAGAGACCGGGTCCGGCGCCCGGGAGGTGCGGCGCTTTGTGGAGAAGCCGGATCCCGCCGCGGCCCGAAAATACCTGAAGTCGGGACGCTTCCTGTGGAACTCCGGCATCTTCGTGTGGCGGGCGGCCGATCTGCTCGCGGCCGCCCGACGTGGCGCGCACGAACTCGCGGCGGCGTGGCCGGCCCTCGAACGCGGCGATGCGGAGGGATTCTTCGCCCGTGCCGAGCCGGTCGCGATCGATGTCTGCGTGATGGAGCGAGCCGAGCGCGTGGCCACCGTGGAGGCGCGATTCGCCTGGGACGACCTCGGCGTGTGGAGCGCACTCCTCCGCTCCCGGGAGCTGGACGAGGCCGGGAACGCGTCGGTCGGCTCGGCCCGCCTCCTCGGCGCGGCGGACAACGTCGTGTGGACGGAGTCCCGCCGGGCCACGGTCATCGGGGTGTCGGGTCTCGTCATCGTGGAGGCAAACGGGGAACTCCTCGTGATGTCGCGCGAAGAGGCCGCCGGACTCGACGCCCGCCTGGGACAGATCGACACGGATTCCTCCTCTTCCTCTTCCTCTTCCGAACCGCCGCGTTGACCACGCTGGTCATGTTCGACGATGAGCGCGCGGGCGGCTGGGCGCCTTTTGCGCTCACCCGGCCGTGCGGCGAACTCGTCTTCGGCCGCTGGACGTTGCGCGAGCGGCTGGAACGGGTCGCGCGAACGCGCGTGGCCGGTCATGTGACGCGCCCCTGGCTGCACCGGTACGCGGAGCCGGGAGCGCCGCGCTGCCTGGACGCGGGCGGGCTGTCCACTCCCTGTACCGTGTGGAACGCCCGGGCCGTGCCGTCACTCGAAGCCGCGTGGAGCGACGCGCCCGCCAACCTCTGGGTCGCCGACCGGCTGGCGGGCGTCCGCCCGGGCGCCGGCGCAGAGCCGCCGCAAGCGGACTGGTTCGCCGCTCCCCGGCCCCGGCCCGGGCTGCCGGACCACGAGGTAGCCGGGGCTTGGCTGCGTGACCCCTGGGACCTTGTGGCCGCCGGACCCGACCGGCTGGCCGCCGACCTGACGGCCGTCCCGGGCGCGGAGGCGTCGGCGCCGCCGGACGGTTGCTGGCGCCTCGGCGACGCCCCGATCCACCTGGGCGAGGGGGCGCGCGTGGAACCCGGCGTGCTATTCGATGCGCGCGAGGGCCCGATCGAACTCGGTCCCGGCGTCCAGGTCCGCTCAGGCACCCGCCTCGGCGGGCCGCTCTACGCGGGCGCCGGCTCACAACTCCTCGGCGGCCACATCTCGCGCTTTTCCGGGGGCCCCGGCTCCCACGTGCGGGGCGAGGTCGACCACGTGACGACGCTGGGCTATTCGAACAAGGCGCACGACGGGTTTCTCGGACACGCATACCTCGGCTGCTGGGTCAACCTCGGCGCGGGCACGGTGACCAGCGATCTCAAACACACCTACGGGTCGATCCGCGTGGGGCCGCCCGGCGCGCGGCGGGACACCGGACTCCTGAAGTTCGGCTGCCTGCTCGGCGATCACGTGAAGACCGGCGTCGGCACCCGACTCGAGACCGGGGCCGTCGTCGGCGCCGGCTCGAGCCTGTTCGGCGCGGAGCCGCCGCCTCGCTGGGTGGAGCCCTTCTCGTGGGGCGGAGGCCGGAACACGGAGCCGCACCGTCGCGGTGACTTCCTTTCCACGGCCGCCCGGGTCGTCGAGCGCCGGGGACTCGAGGGGACCCCGGAGTTCCGGAACTGGCTGGGCGATGTCTGGGACGAGGCCTGCCGCTCGTGAGCCTGTCCGTCGCGTCGCTGGGCTCGGGAAGCCGCGGCAACGCCTTTCTGGTGGAGGGCGACCGCGCCCGCGTACTCGTCGATGCGGGGTTCTCGGGGGTTCAGCTTGCCCGCCGACTCGCCGAACTCGACGTCGAGCCCGAAACCATCGACCTCGTCGTTGTCACGCACGAGCACCGGGATCACGCCGCGGGGATCGGCATCGGAGCGCGCCGCTGGGGCTGGCCCCTCGCGATGAACCCGCCCACTCGCCGCGCCTGCGCTTCTCTCCTGCGCGGGCAGGAGCGATGCGGCGACCTGCCGCTCACCGGACTCGAGGTCGGCGACCTCGCGATCGAGACCGCCCCCACCGCGCACGACGCCGCGAAACCCGTAGCCGTCACGGTCCTGCACCGACCCACGGGCCTGCGAGTGGGGATTGCGACGGATCTCGGGAGACCGACGACACCCGTCCGCGTGGCACTTCGGGAGTGCGCCTTTCTCATCATGGAAGCGAACCACGACGAGCACCGTCTCCGGGCGGCTTCCTATCCCTGGCGAGTCAAGCAGCGGATCGGGGGTAGCCGGGGACACCTCTCCAACCGCCACGCGGCCGAGTTGGCGCGCGAGCTCGCCCACCCGGGGCTGGGAGGGATCCTGCTCGCCCACCTGAGTCACGAGTGCAACGACCGGGAACTCGCCCTGGAGAGCGTCGCGGAAGGGCTTGCGCAGACGGGATACGATGGATTACTGGACGCTGCGGCACAAGCGGAGCCCAGCCCCCGTTACGACGTGGTCGCCCTCGCGCGGGCGCGCGGCGACGCAGAGCAACTCTCGCTCCCTATCTGACTCTCTATCTGAGTCCTTATCTGAGTCCTTATCTGAGAATCACCCTCAGCACATCGTTTCCCACGGCCCACACCATGAGCGCCAGGACGAAGACCATCCCCACCGTGGTGAACCGCATGCGCGCCTCGACGCTGAGCGCCCGGCCGCGGATCGCCTCGATCCCCAGGAAGAGCAGGTGCCCCCCGTCGAGCACGGGAATCGGCAGCAGATTGAAGATGGCGAGATTGACGCTGATGATCGCCATGAAACTCAGGAGCTCCCAGAACCCCGCGCGCGCGGCGCGGCCGGAAATCTCCCCGATCAGAATGGGGCCGCCGACCTCTCGCGCCGAACTTCGTCCGGTGACCAGGTCCCCCAGGAACTGAAGGACGGCGCCGCCCCAGTAGGTCGTGTTCGACCACCCGCGCCCGAGCGCCGCGATGGGGCCCGCTCGACCGCTCTCGGCGCCGATGGTGATCCCGACGCGCCCGACCGTCCTCGATTCTCCCGTGAGATCCGAGTACTGCTCGACTGCCTCGGGCGTCGCGACGAAGGTGAGTTCCTCCCCTCCCCGTTCCACGACGATGTCGATGGATTCGCCGGGCCGGCGGTCGACCCGCATCGTCACCTGGCCGGGGTCGTGCACCGCGGCGCCATCCACGCGCCGGATCAGATCGCCGGCCCGGAGGCCAGCCTCCGCGGCGGGCGACCCGGGTACGACCTCGGCGATCCGCGGCTCGAGCACGCCCCGCCCCATCGCGATCGCCGCGAAGGCGACGACCGCGAACAGCCAGTTCATGATGACGCCCGCCGAGATGGCGAAGACGCGCGCCCATAGCGGCTTGCCGTCGAAATCTCCGGGCCCGGGCCTCGCTTCGGTGCGCGCCGCCTGCTCCGGGTCGCCCCCGCCCTCGAGCGTCGAAGTCACTTCCTCGTCCGCCATCCCCGCCATCTTGACGTAGCCGCCGAGCGGGATCCATGAGAGGACATACTCCGTTTCACCGCGCCGGAACCCCACCATCTTCGGGCCCAGGCCGATCGAAAACCGCGGCACGTCGATCCCGACGCTCTTCGCAGCGGCAAAATGCCCCAGTTCGTGCACGAAAATGAGCACGCCCAGGACAAGGATGGTTACCAGAATCGTTACGATCACTCAGCGTCTCCCGGCTTGGGCTCCCCGTGTGGGTCGCGGGCGATGGCGCGCGCCCGGGTGTCGACGCGCCGCGCATCCTCCACCGATTCGATGGCGCGCGACGAGAACCGTTCCAGTGTACGAAGCACGAGGTCGGCGAGTTCCCTGAAGCCGACGTCCCCGGAGAGGAACCTCTCGACCGCGACCTCGTTGGCCGCATTGAAGGCCACCGGAAACTCGCCTCCCGCCTTTCCCGCCGCGACCCCCGCGCCAAAAAGGGGAAAATCCTCCTCCCGCACCGGTTCGAACTCCAGCGGGCCGTCCCGCACGGGGTCGAACCCCGTGTCCCGACGCGCGTCGTCCAGCCGGTCCGGGTACCCGAGCGCCCACAGGATCGGCACCTCCATCGAGGGCCGGCCCAGTTGGGCAAGCGAGGACCCGTCCCTGAATTCGACGAGGGAGTGGACGATCGACGTGGGATGCACGACGACCTCGATGCGCTCGTAGGGGAGGTCGAACAACGTGTGCGCCTCGATGACCTCGAGCGCCTTGTTCGCCAGCGTGGCGGAGTCGATCGTGATCTTGGCCCCCATCGACCACGTGGGATGACGCAGGGCATCGGCCGGCGTGACGGTGGCGAGTCGCCGAGCCGGCCACTCGCGGAAAGGGCCGCCCGAAGCCGTGAGCGTGACCCGCGCGACCTCCGACACCGGACGACCGGCCAGACACTGGTGGACGGCGGAGTGTTCGCTGTCCACCGGCAGAAGTTCGCCTCCTCCCCCGCGCAGCGCCCGCATCACGAGGTCTCCTCCCGCCACGAGCGATTCCTTGTTGGCGAGGGCCAGCCGCTTCCCCGCTGCAAGCGCCGCCAGCGTCGCGTCGAGTCCGGCGAACCCGACGATCGCATTGAGCACGATATCGCTCCCGGGCGACCCGGCCGCCTCCGCGAGCGCATCGGCGCCAAACCGCCACTCCCCCGCCCATTTCGGCGCGAAGCCGTCCGGGGGCGGGGCCCCGAGCACGACCAGGTCGGGATCCAGGTCGAGCGCGAGCGCGTCCAGCGCCTCCCAGCGGCGGTGCGCGGTCAGGACGGCGGCGCGAAACCGCGACGGGTGGCGGCGGATCACCTCGAGCGTGCCCGCGCCGACGGATCCCGTGGCGCCGAAGATGGCGACGTTCTTCAAGCGCCGGCCTCCGGGAAACCCGGTCCGCCTCCAGCGTCCGTCACACGAAGAGGAAGAGGAAGAGGAACGCGGCCGGGACCGCCCACAGGACGGAGTCGAGCCGGTCGAGCATGCCCCCGTGCCCCGGAAGCAGCTGTGATGAGTCCTTCACTCCGCACTCGCGCTTGAGGGCGGACTCCGCGAGATCCCCGACGATCGCCAGCCCCGCCACGACCAGCCCGAAGGCCAGCGTCGAAACGAGGTCCGGTGTCCAGATCTCCGGAAGAAGGAAGCGCGGATAGAGGACGGCGGCGGCGAGGCCCGCGAGCAGCGCACACACGGCTCCCGCCACCGTCTTGTTCGGGCTCAGGCGCGGCGCGAGCGGGCGTTTCCCGAGCGCTCGCCCGCCGAGGTACGCCGCGGTGTCGGCCAGCCACGTGATGACGACCGGAAAGAAGAAGATGAGCGTGCCGGCCATCCGCCCGGCGACCGCATCGCCGCCGGCCGGAAGCAGGGGCCCGCCTTCGCGCAGGGGGAGGCCCAACGCGAGCAACCCCCCCACGTAGAAGACGCCGAACGTCGTACAGGCGGCGGCCCGGATCGGGCGCTCCGAGAGGTCGACGGTCACGAGCGCGAGCGCGGGGAACGCAAGCATCAGGCTCGCCGCAAAGAATCCGCCGCCCTCGAGACCGCCCGCAAGGACGACGAACGGAAAGAGAAACGCGGCCACGGCTCCCGGCAGCGTGAGGACCCGCGTCCCGGTGCCGCGCATCATCGCCGCGAACTCCCGGTAACCGAGCGCGGCCGCCGCGCCCAGCCCGGTGACGAAGATCACCCCGCCGGCGTAGGTCACCAGCGCGCAGAGGGGGACTCCGACACCGGCGACGGCGAGTCTCTTGCGGAAGTTGGGGCTCATGCAGGATCCGGCCGGCTCACGTCTTCACCAGCCCGAACCTCCGCTCCCGGCACCGGTAATCGACGAGCGCGCCGAAGAAATGCTCCCGGGTGAAGTCGGGCCACAGCACGTCCGTCACGAAGAGTTCCGCGTACGCGAGCTGCCAGAGGAGGAAGTTGGAAATGCGCTGCTCCCCCGAGGTCCGGATCAAGAGGTCGGGATCCGGCCAGTCCCTCGTCAGAAGTTCGGCCGCGAAGAGTTCGGGGTCGATCTCCTCCGGGGCCAACTCACCCTCCAGGCAACGCTGTGCGAGCGTGCGCGCCACCCCCGCGAGTTCCGCCCGCGACCCGTAGCTGATGGCGAGGTGCACTTCCAGCACCGTCCCGCCCTCCGTCGACGCCTCGAGTTCGGAGATCGCCTGCCGGGCCTCTTCCGGAAGCCGCAGCCGGTCGCCGAACACCGTGACCCGGACTCCGTGACCGACCAGAGCTTCGCGCTGGCTCCTCACATACTCCTGGAGGAGCGTCATCAGCGCTTCCACCTCCATGGAAGGCCGAAACCAGTTCTCATCCGAGAAGGCGTACAAAGTGAGATGGGCCACGCCGGCCTCCACCGCCCCCTCGATCGTCTCGCGCACGGCCGTCATGCCCGCGCGGTGCCCCTCCCATCTCGGCAGGCCGCGCCGTCTGGCCCAGCGTCCGTTGCCATCCATGATGACGGCGACATGGGCCGGCACCTCCCCCCGCAGCACCGTCTCCAGGGCCGCCGTCACGCCGCTCTTCTCCCCGCTCATGCGGCCCAAGCTCGCCCCGCATGGGCAGGAGTGTCAAAGCGGGCCGCGATCAGTCGATGCCCGTCCGGCCTCGAGCGAAGCGCCGCATGCGGGGCGCCCCGCCGAGGAACGAGTAGGCCTCGTATCCCGCGCGTTGCATGACCTCGGCCAGATAGGCCGTTCGCACGCCCTCGGTACAGCAGAGCACGTACGTTGCGCGCCGATCGAGTTCGCCGAAGTCCCGCTCGAGTTGCGGCAGATCGCGGAGGGTCGCGCCCGGCCAGTGCCAGGCCTCGAACGCGTCGCGGGAGCGGGTATCGAGGATGATCGCTCCGCCGGGCACCTCGGCCACGTACAGGGACGCTCCGACCATCGACTCCGGACGCAGCACCCGCACATCGTGTACGGTCGCGGCGGCGACCGCCTCGGCCAGTTCCTCGAAACCCACGGCCGACTCCTGCGTCTCGGCGGCCTCCGGCGACGACGCGGTGACCGGTCGGTGCGGCACGAGGTCGCAGTACTCGCGCACGCGGGCGGACAGGTCGTGGGTGCCGATCTCCCGCGCCCGGTCGAGGATCTCCTCCTTGTGGAATCCCAGCAGGGGCCGGAGCACCGGAAGGGAGGAGGCGTTCTCGATCGCGCGGAGATTGCTGAGCGTCTGCGAGGAGACCTGCCCGACCGACTCGCCCGTGACGATCGCCTCGGCCCCGATCCGCTCCCCGATCTCCGCAGCCGCCCGATACATCATCCGCTTGAGGACGACCTGGAGGTATGCGGGCTTGGCGCGGGCCCGCATCGCCTCGACGACCGGGCCGAACTCGAGAACATGCAGCCGGGGCCGCGTCCCGTAGCTCCAGCGGTCCGCCAGCACCTTCGTCACCTCCACGACCATCCGCTCGTACGCGCTCCCTCCGAGATTGCAGAAGACGTAGTCGAGCCGAATCCCCCGGCGAAGCGCCATCCAGGCGGCGACGGCCGAATCGAAGCCGCCGGAGATGAGGCCGAGCGCGTGCCCCTGGACTCCGAGCGGCAGGCCCGACGGTCCCGGAATCCTGTCCTCGTGGAAGAAAACCCGGTCATCGCGAACCTCGACGAACACGGTGATGTCCGGATCTCCGAGGTCGACGGTGGCCCCGGGGTTGAGGGCCGCCCCCAAGCGCTGTTGGATATCCGAGGAGGAAAACCCGTGGGAACCGGAGCGGCGCGCCCGCACCGCATAGCTCCGGCCGCGCACGGACTCGGCGAAGAGGGCCGTGCCCATGGCGACGATCGTGTCGAGGTCCGCCTCGCACTCGCCGGCCAGCACGGAACAACTGGACACGCCGAAGGTCCGCAGGAGCGGGTCGAGAAAGGCCGGATTCGGGCCCTCGATGTGGAAGCGGCTCCAGCCGGACGCGAGCACGGCGTCGATCCCCTCGGCAGCGAACGCGTCGCGCAGGTTGGCCGCGAGCCGATTCTGGAAGCGCGACCGCGTCCGGCGCGCCTTGGTCGAGAGCTCGCCGGAGAACCGTACAAGGGCCCGAACGGGCCCGGCTCCGAGTTCGTATTGCGCCGCCATATCGAGTGGCAGGGGGGGGATTTGAACCCCCGGCCCAGGGCTTATGAGTCCCTTGCTCTACCAGGCTGAGCTACCCTGCCATGCTTGTGGGTCCGCTATCCTACGCGTCGTGGCGCGCGGGGCAAGCCGCCCGCCCGACGCATCCGACCGGCACGACTCTAGGAGCTTGCGCGGTAGAACGGTCGCGAAGGGCGGCGGATCCCGGGAAGCGCGGCCGCCCGGAGGCTGAGGGGCGCCGGTTGTCGGCGGGAGCCGCCGTCGCGCGGGCGAAGCCGCCGCGCCGGCGCCGTTTCCGGGTGGATCCGGCCGCGTTTCGGGCCCCGGAGGCCCTCCGGCGCGAAGATTTCGCCCCTCACGCGGCCCGAAGGACGTGGAGGCGCCGCGCGTTGAGCGCCAGACACACCAGATCCCACTCGCCGCGCACGTTCTCCAAGCCCCTGAGGCTGAACCTCCTGAACCCCATCGCCTCCTTGACCCACCCGATGGGCGCTTCGGCGATCCACTTGCGCTTGGCATACACCGCCCGGCCCTGGGGAGTCTCCAGCTTCTTCGCCATGCGCGCCGTCGCCGGGAGCTTCTTCGGGTCGGGCTTGCCGGCCCCCTTGCCCTCCCGGCCCAGCGCCACGTAGCCGTCGATCCCCCGCGCATCCAGAGCCGCCAGATCCTCCTCGTTCGAGTAGCCCGCGTCGGCCAGCACCTCGCCCGGCGTCTCCCCCAACCGCCCGGACACCTCGTCCACCCGCTCCACCAGCTGCCCCTGGTCGCTCGCGTTGTCGGTCACCTCCGCCCCCAGCACCAGCTGGCTCTCGCCGTCGACCACCGCCTGCGCGTTGTAGCACTGCTGGTAGCCCTCCGTGCTCGTCCGCATGATCCGGCTCTCCGGATCCGTGAAGTTCGTCTGCGAGTCCGCCTCCGGCTCCCCGTAGGCCAGCTTGTACGGCGACCCCCCCTTCGGGTTGCGGTCCCACTCCGGCTCCCGGCCCCGCGCGTCGTCGCGCTCCCGCGCCTCCGCCTCCAGACGAGCCCGCGCCGCCCGGATCGCCGCCAGCCGGTCCTCCCGCCGCTTCAGCTCCTCCGGCAGCTCGTCGCCCCGAACGTCCTCCCCGTGCCGCTCGTCCTCCTCCGCGTCGGCCGCCTCCGCACGCGCCAGCAACTCCGCGATCTCCGCCTCCAGGCGCGCCTCCTCCGGACCCATCCGCCCGTAGCTCATCGCCTTCCGCTTGCTCGCGTTCGCCCGAACCTTCGTCCCGTCCACCGCCACCCGGCCCAGCCCCGCCAGACCCAGCTCCCGCGCCAGAAGCACCGCCTCGGCGAACAACGCACCGAACGCCCTCAGGTTCTTCTTCCGGAACTCGCACAGCGTCCGGTGCGCCGGAAAGTTCCCCGCCGCCAGCATCCTGAGCGGCACGTCCTCCTCCAGCTTCCGCGCCAGCTTCCGAGACGAGAACACCCCCGTCGCGTAACCGTACAGCAGAACCTTCACCATCATCCGCGGATCGTACGGGCTCCGACGGCGTCCGTCCCCCTCGTACCGCGCGTAGAACGCCGACAGGTCCAGCGCGTCCACCAGATCGCTCACGTGGTGCGCCAGATGCCCCGCCGGCACCCACTCGCGAAGATCCTGCGGCAGCAGCAACCGCTGGTCCGGATCGTACGGGCGGAACCTCGTCCGCATCCTCTCCGGATCGTACGGTAGAGACCTCGCACTCATCGCCAACTCCCCGCGCCGAACTTGAACCCGTCACAGCACGCCATCACCATAACCACCCGAAACGCGCCGCACCATCGGTTTCTACGGCGCAGGCTCCTAGGGCACGTTCACCTGCGGGGGCGTCGCCGAAGGGGGATCCTCAAGGTCTCCCAACTCGACGAACCGCACCAGCATCTCCCGGGGACGGACGAACCCGTACCGTTCCCGCGCCACGCGCTCGATCGCCCAGGAGTTCGACACGAGACTGTCGCCCCAGGCCCGAATCGACGCGAGTTCATCTTCGCGGGCCGTCATCTCCGCCCTCCGCGATTCGATTTCGCTTTCGAGCCGGGCCAGACCGGCCCTCGTGTATTCTCCCCCCACCATCCAGTAGTAACCCGCTCCGATCAGGGCGATGAACGTAATCGTCCGCGTGACCCGGCGGTTGGCCGCCTCCGCCATCATCCGCCTCCGTACACGGCGGCCCCCGGATAGGTCGCCCTCGATCCGAGTCGTTCTTCGATCCGGAGCAGCTGATTATACTTCGCGACGCGTTCCGACCGGCAAGCGCTTCCCGTCTTGATCTGTCCGGCGTTCGTGGCCACGGCGAGGTCGGCGATGAAGGTGTCGGCCGTCTCTCCCGAGCGGTGCGAGATGACCACGCCGAAGTTCGCCTCCGCGGCGAGCCGGATCGCATCCAGCGCCTCGCTCACGGTCCCGATCTGATTGAGTTTGATGAGGATCGCGTTCCCGGTCCCGCCCTCGATGCCGCGCGCCAGACGGTCGACGTTGGTCACGAAGAGGTCATCCCCGACGAGCTGGACGCGGTCCCCGACCCGGGACGTGAGGGTCGCCCAACCCTCCCAGTCGTCTTCGTGGAGTCCGTCTTCGATGGAGACGATGGGATACGCGTCCACCCAGTCCTCGTAGAGCGACACGAGGGCCTGCGCGTCGAGTGCTCCGGCCTCGCCGGCGCTCTCGAGCCGGTACACGCCGGCTTTCGCATCGTGGAATTCCGACGCGGCGCAATCGAGAGAGAGCGCGACCTCCGCTCCGGGCTCGTAGCCCGCGTCGACGATCGCGGCCATGATGAGGTTCAGAGCCTTGCGGTTCGAAGACAGGTCCGGAGCCACGCCGCCCTCGTCCCCGACGGCGGTCGCATATCCCGCAGCCGACAGTCGGCGCTTCAGGGCGTGAAACACCTCCACGCCAACCCGAAGACCTTCGGAGAAACTCGGCGCGCCGAGCGGCAGAATCATGAACTCCTGGATGTCGACCGTGTTGTTGGCGTGCGCGCCCCCGTTGAGGATATTCAGCATTGGGACCGGGAGGACGCGCGGATCGCCGGCGCTCAGGTGTCGGAACAGGGGCGTCCCCGCCGAGGCCGCGGCCGCGCGCGCCGCCGCCATGGAAACCGCAAGGATCGCGTTCGCCCCGAGGCGGCCCTTGTTCGGCGTACCGTCGAGCGCGATGAGCGCGGAGTCGAGCCCGCGCTGGTCCGAGGCGTCGCGACCTCGCGCCGCGGCGGCGATCTCCCCGTTGACGTGCGCGACCGCACGTAGCACGCCCTTGCCGTCGTAGCGGGTGCGGTCACGGTCGCGCAGTTCCGCCGCTTCGTGCTCTCCCGTCGATGCGCCGCTCGGCACGGCGGCGCGGCCGACCGCGCCGTCCTCGAGATGCACGTCGGCCTCGACCGTGGGGTTGCCGCGCGAATCGATGATCTCGCGGCCCACAATCCGGACGATGGCCGTCACGGAGCGCGTCGGCCTCGGTGATGTCTGGGGCGGTTCATGCAGGCGTGTCCCCTCCCCCCGGCGATCCCGGCGATCGCGTCTTCCTCCACCCGTGTCCGAAGATAGGGCCCCGCGGCCCGGGAACAAGTCGCGCGCGGCCGGGCCCGCAAGCTACCTGGACGCGCCGCCGTCGGATCGCCCCTCCGGGAGCATCGCCTCGATCGCGGCGCGGGTCTTGCGCATCAACGTCCTCCGGTCGGCCGGCTCCGCTCCCTCCGGTCGAATCGCCGGTCCCAACCGCACCGTGATCGAACCGCGCCTCACGCGCTTCGCCCCGGGCGGATAGACGTGTCGGCCGCCATCGATCGCCGCGGGAACCAGGGGCGCCGGCGTCTCCAGGGCGAGGGCGAAGGAACCTCGCAGGAAACGCCCCAGTTGGCCGTCACGCGACCGGGTCCCCTCCGGAAACAGCACGAGAGTCAACCGCTCGGCCCCCATGCGGTGGCTTGCCTCCCGAAGCGTTTCCCTCGCGCTGCGGGCCCGGTCGCGGTCGATGAGCACATGCCCCGCGGAACGCATCCCCACCGAGAGCATCGGAATGTTCGCCAGCTCCTGCTTCGCGATGAAGCGCACGGACACGGGGAGGCCCGCGATGAGCGCCCAGATGTCGAAATACGACTGGTGGTTCGCGGCGATGACCTGGGTCCCCGACGGGTGGAGATGCTCGAGGCCGTGGACCGTGACGCGCACACCCGCGGCCGCAAGCACGGAGCGGGCCCAGCCGCGGTTGGCCCGATCCATCCAGGCCCGGCCGCCGCCGACGAGGGCCGCGACGGCCGCCAGGGCCCCGAAGAAGATGGTTGAGAGCACGAGCGTGACGTAGAAGAGCGCCGTCCTGATCAACGCCCGACCTCGAAATGGTCGAACCCGGCCGGGAGCCCCGGATCCGACCGTCCGGTCACGGTCAGCCCCCGCCCCTCGCGCGCGCTCCCGACGCGTGTGAGCGGGAGATGGAACGCCTCGGCGAATGCCCGCTCCGTCCCTTGCATGGCGCCGGCCGGAACGGCGAAGAGCAGTTCGTAGTCCTCGCCGCCGGCAAGGAGGAGGTGTTCCCCGGCCGGCGCCTGACGAAAGCCATCGAGAGCGGGAGCGGGCGGGAGGCGATCCGCCTCGATTTCGAGAGCGACTCGGGAAGCCGCCGCAAGATGTTGCGCATCCCGCGTCACGCCATCCGAAAGGTCGATCGCCGCGTGGATCCGGACTCGGTCCCGGAGCCACAGCGCCTCCGCGATCCTGGGGCTCGGGCGTTCGAACGCCCGACGAGCTCCGGGATCCGGCTCCAGCCCCCGCTCCAGGTCGCGCAGGGCGGCCGCGGCCGCGCCGAGTTCGCCGGTCACCCACAACTCGTCACCCGGACGCACCCCGCGCCGCATTGCGGGGGCCGTCGCGTGACCGAGCACGGTGACGTCGAGAAAAGCGGGACCCGGCGACGCGACGAGATCTCCGCCGAGGACCTCCGCGCCGGCCCGCCCGGCGATCTCTCCCACGCCCCGTCCCAGGGCCGCGGCGATCTCGACGTCCAGTTCGGGAGGCAGGGCCGCCGCCACGACCAGGCCGACGGGGGTCGCGGCCATGGCCGCGAGGTCGCTCAGCGCCGCCGCGGCCGCACGGTACCCGATCGTTTCCCACGTCATCCATTCGCGGCGAAAGTGAACCCCCTCCACGCTCGCGTCGCAGCTCACCACGACCTGCGCGCCATCCGGAGGACGAAAGGCCGCGGCATCATCCCCGACCGGCAACGTGACGGTGGCCGCCGGGTCCGCACGGCCGCCCGTCGCGCCCGCTCCGCCCAGGAACGCCCGAATACGCGCCGTTTCCGGCCCTTCCGCGAGCGCCGGACCGCTGAAGTTCACCCGGCGCGGGCCCCGGTTGCGGCGGCCGGCACCGCCGGGAGGGCGAGGTTGACGCCCGCCCAGGTTCCGGACCGCAGGCTTCCCAGCGCCCGACGCGCATCCGGCAGCGCGTCCGGCACGTCCGCCGGGGACCCGCCGATCTCGTCCACGCCGCGCAGAACGGCGAGAGCCGTGAGCGTCAGGGCGGCGGACGCGGCGTCGGCGGGGCGGAGGCCGGACGCCAGGCAGGCGCCGCAGACGCCGGTCAGCACGTCGCCCATGCCGCCGCTCGCGAACGCCGGGCTCACGAGCGTGGTCGCGCGCAGTTCACCTCCCGGCCGCGCCACCCAGGCCGGGGCGCCCTTGAGCAGGACGGTCGCCCGCGTCGCATCGGCCAGCCGCCGGGCCGCGGCCGGGGCATCCTCGCGGACTTCGCCGATGGACGTGCCGAGCAACCGGGCCATCTCGCCGGGATGCGGCGTCAGGAGGAGGGGGCGGCCCGGAGCCGGTGGGCCCAGCGGCGCGGCGGCCTCCGCTGCTTCCGCTGTCGCTGCTTCCGCCGAGAGTACGTTCAGGGCGTCCGCATCGAGGACCAGCGGGACGGGCGCGCCCTCCAGCACGCGCCGCACCAGTCTTGCCCGCTCCGGTGCCGTTCCCAGGCCAGGTCCCACCGCGAGCGCGCCCGCCCAGTCCAACGCCGACTGCACCGCCTCGGGCGCGGACCAGTCCACGAAGACGGCCTCGGGCACGCTGGCCTGCACGATCTCCCGGTTCTCCGGGGCACTCACGACGCGGACGATGCCGACCCCCGCCCGGATCGCGGCGCGGGCCGCAAGCACCACGGCGCCGGCCATGCCCCGCTCTCCTCCGACGATCGCGAGATAGCCCGCGTCGCCCTTGTGGCCATCGGCGGGCCGCACCCCGAGCATGCTGGCCACCCATGCCGCCGTCATCGCCCGGGCCGACGGCGGCGGGTCCGGCGGCGGAAAGCCGATCTCCACCGAAACGAGGTCGCCGATGCGCTCGCGGGCCGGGAAACTCAGAAGGCCGGTCTTCGGCCACCCGAAAGTGACGGTGAGGTCGGCCCGAATCGCTGCGCCCGGCACGCGGCCCGTCGCAAAGTCCACCCCGCTGGGACCATCGGCGGAGACCACGGCAACTCCGGCGGCGTTCACGCGGTCGATCACCCTCGCCTGAAGCGGGCGGGGCGCCGTCGTCAGGCCCGTCCCCAGAATGCCGTCGATGACAGTATCGGCCACGGCGAGTTCCCGGCCCAGCGCTTCCGTCGGCTCGAGCGTCAGTCCCCAGCCCGCGAGAACGTCCGGATCCGGGGCTCGGCTTCCGCACTGGACGAACCCGACGGATCGCCCCCAGGCGGAAAGGGTCCGTCCCGCGACCAGGGCGTCGGCGCCGTTGTGGCCGCTTCCCGCGAGCACCGCGACCCGGCCGGCCGGGAACCGTTCATGCACATGGCGTGCCAGGGCCCGACCCGCGTTCTCGATCAGCGCGCGTTCGGGTATCGCCCCCGATTCGACGGCGACGCGGTCGATCTCCGCCATCTCGGCTGCGGTGGGTAGCCACACCTCCCGCGCGGCACAGCGCCACCAGTCCGATGACGGGAAGACGGGAACCCGGCCGGCGGGGCGCCGCGCTGCATCGGCGGAGTCTCCGCCGGGGAAGTTACTTGTAGGACTGCTGGACGTTGCGTCCGAAGCTGATCTCACCGTTGTCGATCCGGATGTTGAACCCGCAGTCGGGCTTCGAGCAGACCCATGCCTTGTACCGGATCGGCGCCCCGTCGCGTCCGTAGTCCGACAGCGGGAGCAGAACCCCCTTCGTGCAACTCAAGCACTCCGTAAACGACCCCGAATCGGCCACGCGCTCACCCCTCCCGTTCCAGTTCCTCCCCTACGCGCTCCAGGGGTAGCTGTCCTCAAAAGCTTCGTCGAAGCTGAAGAGCCCCTCGAAGTCCTCTCTCGAATCGTCGGGTTGTTTGATCAGCACTCCACATTCAACCAGCGCGAAGACGATCTCGCCGATGTCCGTCGTGCCGTGCACACCCCAATGCTCGAGTACGGTCCTCGCCAGAGGGCCGAACCGCTCCAGCGCGAGTTCCCGGACGGCGTCGGCGACTTCGGCGCCGCTGATGTGACGAGGCAGCTCGAGGCTGGACAACCGGCGCTGGAGGGCGGAGAGCAGGAACAGGTATGCGGCTTCGGTATACCTGGGGTTGCCCTTCCTGATGCCCGTCAGAACGCCCGCTGTGTCCACCTCTTCCCACCTCGTCCCAGGTCCCTTTCCCCGGCCGTAATGCGCACTGCCCGCAAGGACATGAACGGCAAAGTTAGACGGGGGAAAAAGTTTGCGTCAAGCTACGCCCTCGCGGCGGGCGCCCTCATTCTCCCGGATAGAGCGGAAAATCCGCGCACAGCGCCCGGACCTCGGAGTCCACCGCCGCAAGGATCGCATCATCGCCTTCCGAGCGCAGCGCGCGGTCCACGAGATCGGCGATTCGCTGCATTTCGCTCTCGCCCATGGATCGGGTCGACAGCGCCGCCGTCCCGATCCTTATGCCGGACGCCACGAAGGGCGAACGGGTCTCGAACGGCACGGTATTCTTGTTGACCGTGATGCCCGCCCGACCCAGGAGAGCCTCCGCATCCCTGCCCGTGAGATCCGTCGTCCGGAGGTCCACGAGGAGCAGGTGCGTATCCGTCCCGCCGGCCACGAGATCGTAGCCGTGTTCGGCGAGCCGCCGTCCCAGGGCGCGGGCGTTGCGCACGACGAGATCCGAATACTCGCCGAACTCCGGGCGCAGAGCCTCTCCGAGCGTGACCGCCTTCGCGGCGATCACATGCATCAGGGGACCGCCCTGGAGTCCGGGGAACACGGCCTTGTCGACCGCCTTCGCGTGCTCCTCCCGGCACAGAATGAGCCCTCCCCGCGGCCCGCGCAGCGTCTTGTGCGTCGTCGTCGTCACGACATCCGCGTGCGGTACCGGGGACGGGTGGTGCCCGGTCGCCACGAGACCGGCGATGTGCGCCATGTCCACGAGGACGCGGGCACCGCATTCCGCGGCGATCTTCGCGAAGCGCTCGAAGTCGATCCGGCGGGGGTAGGCGCTGGCCCCCGCGATGATGACGGAGGGACGCACGTCCAGCGCCGTCGCCCGGAGAGCATCGTAATCGATCGTCCGGTCCGAGGCTCGCACCCCGTAGGGGACGACGCGGTACCAGAAACCCGAGAAGTTGACGTGCGAGCCGTGGGTCAGGTGCCCTCCGTGCGAGAGGTCCATCCCGAGGAGCGTGGCCCCGGGTTCGGTGAGCGCCTGGAGCGCGGTCATGTTCGCGCCGGAGCCGCTGTGCGCCTGGACATTGCTGTGGTCCGCCCCGAACAGCCGGCCCGCGCGCTCACGGGCGAGGTTCTCGACCTCGTCCACGAACTCGCAACCTCCGTAGTAGCGGCGCCCCGGATAGCCTTCCGCGTACTTGTTCGTCATCACGCAGCCGGTCGCCTCGAGGACCCCCCGGGACACGAAGTTCTCGCTCGCGATCAGCTCGAGACCCGTACGCTGTCTCTCGAGCTCCCGTTCGATCGAAGCCGCCACCGCGGGATCCGTCTCGCGGAGCGGGCGCGGGTCCAGGGCGCCGATGGCTCTGCCTTCCGCCGTCGCACTCACACGTATCCCCTCTCTCTGTAGAGTTGTCGCGCGATCAGGCTGCGGTGCATCTCGTTGGCTCCCTCGTAGATCTCGGTGACCTTCGCGTCCCGGAACAGACGTTCCACGGGATATTCCCGCGAGTATCCGTAGCCCCCGAACACCTGCACGGCCTCGCGGGCGTTCATCATCGCGGTCTCGCTCGCGAAAAGCTTGGCCACGCTGGAGAGGCGGCGCGCCCGCGGGTCTCCCAGCGTGTGCGCGGCGGCCGCACGTTCGAGCAGTCCCCGCGCAGCCTCGAGCCGGGTCACCATGTCGCCGAGCTTGAATTCCATCCCCTGGAACTCCCGCAGCGAACGGTCGAACTGGCGCCGCGTATCCGCATATTCGAACGCCGCGTCCACCGCGGCCGATGCGATGCCGAGCGCCTGGGCCGCGATCCCGAGCCGGCCCGCCTCGAGGCCTTCGAGCGCATAGCTGAAGCCCCGGTTTACCTCTCCCACCATAAGTTCTTGCGGCAGAAATACATCCCTCAGAGACAAAGCGACCGTCTCCGATCCTCGCTGTCCCATCTTTCTCTCTTTCCTGCCGACCGACAATCCGTCCGTCCCGGCCGGCAGGAGGAAGGCGCTGATGCCGCGCGGTCCACGCCGGTCCTCCGCCGTGTCCGTCCTGACGAACATCAGCACCACATCCGCGGACGCGCCGTTCGTGACCCACATCTTCTCGCCGTTGAGAATCCAGCCGCCTTCCGTGGGCACGGCCTGCGTCCGAAGCGCCGAGGCATCCGTGCCGGCGCCGGCTTCGGAGAGAGAAAAGGCGCCGAGCACCTGTCCGCTGGCCATCCGGGGGAGCCACTTGTCCCGCTGTGCCTCGCTGCCCCGGCGGAGGAGAATCGAGGCGGGGAGCGAGTTGTGGATGCTGACGGAGACCGCGACCCCCGCATCTCCCCACGCGAGTTCCTCCAGCACGTAGAGGTACGTGACGAGATCGAGGCCCAGACCATCGTACCGTTCCGGCACCCGCATGGCGAGGAAGCCGAGTTCGCCCAGTTCACGGTGGATCTCCACATCGAAACGATCCTCGTTCGCGTCCCGGGCTTCCGCCGTGGGCCGCAGCCGCTCTTCGGCGAACTGGCGCGCGAGCGTGAGAATCTGCTCCGCCTCGGACGAGAGTTCGAGCGCAGACCAGGAGCGGCGACCGGTCATCATGCCGCCCTGTAGTCGTAGAAGCCGCGCCCGGTCTTCCGGCCCAGCCTCCCGGCGGCGACGTACTTCGCGAGCAGCGGACACGGGCGGTACTTGGAGTCGCCGAGTTCCGCGTGCAGGACGCGCATGATCGCGAGGCACGTGTCCAGTCCGATGAGGTCGGCGAGCGCGAGCGGTCCCATGGGATGGTTCATGCCGAGCTTCATCACGGTGTCCACCGCCTCGGCCTCCGCCACCCCCTCCAGGAGGCAATACACGGCTTCGTTGATCATCGGCATAAGGATCCGGTTGGCGACGAAGCCCGGATAGTCGTTCGCCAGGACCGCCGTCTTCGAGAGCCGCTCGCAGAGGCCAAGGGTGAGGTCGATCGTGTCGCCGGAGGTCTCGAGCCCGCGGATCACCTCGACCAGACGCATGACGGGCACGGGGTTCATGAAGTGCATCCCGATCACGCGCCTCGGGTCGCCGGCGTGCGAGGCGATGCGGGTGATCGAAATCGAACTCGTGTTCGAGGCAAGGAGGGTTTCCGGACTCACGACGGCGGACAGTTCCTCGAACAGCCGGAACTTGAGCGTCGGATCCTCGCTGGCGGCCTCGACGACGACTTCCGCGTCTGCGAGCGCCGTCAACGACCGCTCCGCCGCGATCCGCCCGAGCGCCGCATCGGCCTCTCCGGCGGAGATCCGGTCCCGGCGGACCTGGCGCGCGAGGTTTCGCTCGATGGAGGCGCGCGCCCGGTCGAGCACGTCCGGGGCCACGTCCACGAGGCGGACCTCGACGCCGGCGACTGCGAAGACGTGGGCGATGCCGCTCCCCATCGTACCCGCACCGACGACGCCGACCCGCGATATCTCAGACGCTCGCATCGAGGCTCCCAAAGTTGTCGCCCGCGCCTGCCGCCGTCGTCGACGCCCGGGCGCCGGAGCGGCCTCCCGGTCCCGCGACCCGCCAGAGCCAGATGGTCCCCAGCGCGGTCACGAACGTGATCATCAGCGCACCCTCGGGCCCGAAGGCGCCGCCTGTCCAGAGTGCCGGCCCCGTGACGGCGGCTTCGAGGCCGGAGATCGATACGTCGATCCCGCTCACGGGCAGACCGCTCGCCGCCATGATCCAGTTCCATCCGAAGTGGAGGCCCGTGACGAACCACAGGCTTCCCGAGCGCCAGTACGCCACGCCGAGCAACACGCCGGCAAGGGTCAGGTTGACCAGCGCCAGCGGGGTCACTCCCGGGTTGGCGCCGTGCATGAGGCCGAACGCCACGGAGGTCGCGAGCACGGCGGGGACGGGCCCGAACCGGAGGTGGAGGACGCGGAAGGGATACCCCCGGAAGAGGAGTTCCTCCGTGAACGCGGCCCCCAGCAGGAGGGCCGAGACCTTCACGCCCGCGAGGAGGGGCGCGCCTGACGCGGTCCACGAGACCCAGCCCGGTGCGGCCAGAGCGAGAATCGCGGCGCCGATGATCGCGAAGCCGGCCAGCACGCCGGAGCCGAGCTCCGCGAGGCCCGGAACCCCGCGCCTCAACCCGAGCGCGGATGGCGGGCGCCTGTCGATGCGGACCGTCAGCAGCCAAGTGACCGCACACGCCGCGAGCAGCACGGGCGTGACGGTCCCCCAGCCGATGGACGGCGTCATGCCGATGCCGAGAAGGCCGGCGATGCTCGCGGTCGCGAACCCGAACACGAGTCCGAAGGCGATGAAGAGACCGGCGAAGGCCGCCAGCCGCCCAGCCCAGGCCCAGCCTTGGGGCTTGACGTTCATCGCCGCTCCACGCTCAGCGCGACGGCGTTGCCCCCGCCCAGACACAGAGTGGCCATCCCCCGCTCGACGTCACGGTCCCGCATGGCGTAGAGGAGCGTCGTGAGGATCTTCGCGCCCGAAGCCCCGATCGGGTGGCCGAGGGCGATCGCCCCGCCACGGACATTCACGCGCTCGAGATCCAGTCCCAACGCGCGGGCATCCGCCAGACACTGCACGGCGAACGCCTCGTTCATCTCCACGAGTCCGTAGTCGGCGACGACCGTCCCATCGAGCGTCATGAGCTTGCGCACGGCGGCGACGGGCGCGAAGAAGAGATCGCGAGGCGCCGTCGCGCCCACGGAATAGGCCCGGATCCGCCCCAGGATCGGAAGCCCGTGCGCCGTGGCATACGCTTCGGACGTCACGAGCGTGGCCGCGCCCCCATCGTTGAGCCCGGGAGCGTTTCCGGCCGTGACGCTGGGCTCGGTCACCTCCGGGGGTGCATCTCCGGCAAAGGCGGGCCTCAGCTTTGCGAGCGCCTCGAGCGATGTGCCGCGCCGCGGAGGCTCGTCCGCCTCGATCGTCACGGTTCCCTTGCGAGTCTCGATGTGGACCGGGACGACCTCCTCGGCGAATTCCCCCCCATCGATCGCATGGATCGCCTTCTCATGGCTGCCGAGCGCGTAGGCGTCCTGGTCCTCGCGGCTCACGCCCGCCTTGTGGGCGGTGTACTCGGCGTGGCCGCCCATGTGGCAGGTACCGAAGGCGCACCACAGACCATCGTGTACGAGGCCGTCGACGAGCGGCCGGTCCCCGAACTTCACGCCCTCCCGGTGTCCCCGGAGGTAATAGGGAGCGTTCGACATCGACTCCATCCCGCCGGCCACCACGACCCGGGCGTCGCCGGCCTTGATCGCCTGCGCCGCCAGCATGACGGCTTTCAGGCCGGAGCCGCAGACCTTGTTCACCGTCACCGCCGGGACCGTCACGGGCACCCCGCCCCGGATCGCCGCCTGGCGGGCGGGCGCCTGCCCGACGCCTGCCTGCACGACATTCCCCATGATCACATCGTCGATTTCCTCCGGGTCGACGCCGGCCCGGTCGACCGCCGCCGAGATCGCGAGACCGCCGAGATCCGGGGCCGCGAAGGAGGAGAGACCGCCCATGAAGCGACCCGTGGGGAGTCGCGCCGCGGAGACGATGACCGGAACTCTGTTGTTATCGCTCATGTTCTATCGCTCATGCCGTCGTTCGAGCTGTTATCGCCCTTATCGTGCGGTTCGTGCGGTCCATGCTGTTCGGAATTACGACCCCGCCGCTTGCCGCGCCCGCGCTGCGGAACCGGCCCGAGGGCCCTTCGGAGCGCGGGCCACGTCGTCCAGCCGCGTCGCTCCGCGTCCTCGAGCATGCGGACGAGGATGCGCGCCGTCGCGACCGCGTCGCCCCGGGCGCGGTGGCGCTCGCGGATCTCGATCCCGTAGTAGTCGGCGACCGAGTCCAGGCCTCGACGCTCGAGCCCCGGTAGCAGTCGACGCGCCATGTGGATCGTGCACAGACGAGGTCCGCGCGGGATACCGGCCCCCGCCCGCCGCATCTCGGCATGCAGGAAGCCCCAATCGTACGCCGCGTTATGTGCGACGAAAACCCGGCCACGGAGGTGCTCGCGCACCGGATCGCAGATCTGCGAAAAACTCGGCGCGCCGTGCGTCATTTCCGTGCGGATGCCGGTGAGGCGCGTGATCCACGGCGGAATCGTCGCGCCCGCGTCCACGAGCGTCGAATAGCAGCCCCCGATGGCCCCGCGATCCACGTCCACGATCGCGATCTCCACCACCCGGCCATTCTGCCCCGCGACCCCGCCGTTCGTCTCGACGTCCACGACCGCGTATCGGAGGTCGCGCAGCCGTCTGGCCGCCGGCTTCCGGGCCCGCCGTGCCGCCGCGGCCAGCCGCCAGACATCGCCGCGCTCCCCGTTGCGGGCCACCTCGGGGATCCCTTCGAGCAACTGTGCAACGAGCCGGCGGGCCATGGCCGGCGGACACCCGTGCACCCCGAGGACCTCGGCCGCGAGATCCACCGACGAGCGGGGACCGTCCTCGAGACGACGCAGCGCCTTGCGCACCAGCACCCCATCGCGCGCGAAGTGCAACCCCGTCACGCGCCGCTCCCGGCACGCCGACCCTCCTCGGACATCAGGTAGCTCAAGCCTTCCAGTTCGAGCACGATGTCCACCGTCCGGATCGGCACCCCGTTCACCTCGGAGAGTTCGATCGGCGCGAAGTTGAGGATCGCCCCTACGCCCGCGTGCTCGAGTTCCGCGGCGATCTCGGCGGCCACCTCCGTGGGGGTCGCGACGACCCCGATCTCCGCCCCGCGCTCCGCGATGACCGGCCGGAGGTCCGTCATGGGACGAATCCTGAGCCCGTGGGCCCGCGTCCCGATTTTCGCCTCGTCGACGTCGAAGGCCGCGACGACATCGAATCCGCGCGCCGCCAGCCCGCCGTACCCGAGGAGGGCGGACCCGATCTTCCCGACACCCACCAGCGCGAGCCTCCAGCTGCGCGAGAGCCCGAGGATCTTCTCCAGCGCCCGCACGAGTCCCTCGACCGAGTATCCGCGCCCGCGCTTCCCGAACGAGCCGAAGTGGCTCAGATCTTTCCGGACCTGGGCCGAGGTGGCCCCTGAAGGTTCGGCAAGCTGCGAACTGGACACGAACTCGAGGCCGGCTCGTTCAAGGTCGCGCAACATGCGGAGATACAGGGAGAGGCGCCGAACCGTCGAATCGGAAATTCTGCCGCTCATGCCTACCCTTGTGAAAGGTTTCACAAACCAAGATAGGGCCGGCCCGCGCTCAACTCAACGCGACCCGCCACCTCCCTGTCTCGCCTGAAGCGCCGCCGCCAGGCGCACGAGGGTCGGGGGATCCAGCATCTCGGGCCGCACCGCGGGATCGATCGAGAGTTGTGCCAATACCGCCTCCACATCTCCCGCGAAGCTCAGCTCCGGAGCCGTGCGCAGCGTCTTCTGCAGTTGCTTTCGGCGGCGGTTGAAACACGCGCGCGTCAACGTCCGGAGCGCCGCACGGTCCACGGCGGCGGCATCGGGCCGCGGTTCCAGGCGAACCACGGCCGAATCGACCGCGGGGACGGGCCTGAACGCCTGGCGGCCCACCCGGAAGGCGAGCGAGGCGCCCGCAATCGCCTGCACGCCGACGGAGAGCGCGCCGTACGCCTTGATGCCCGGCGGCGCGACGATCCGCTCCGCCACTTCCCTCTGGACCGTGAGCACAATACGGATGGCCGCCGGATCGAGTGCGAGAAAGGCGAAGACGAGCGGCGACGTGATGTTGTAGGGGACGTTCGACACCACGCGCACCGCAGTGGCCTCCCGCACGAACTCCGAGAGTTCAAGGCGAAGCGCGTCGCCTTCGACGACATCCACGTCCGGCCGGTCCCCCCAGCGGTCGCGGAGCCCGGCCGCAAGGTCGCGATCCTTCTCGATGAGGATGAGGCGGCGGCAACCGCCGACGAGGTATTGGCTCAGCTCTCCGTGCCCCGGTCCGACCTCGAGCACGACATCCGCGCGCTGCGGGTCGAGTTCCCGCACGATCTTGCGCTGGATGTTCGGGTCGACCAGGAAGTTCTGGCCGAGCGCGCGCTTCGGCCGGGGGCGCCCGGCCTTCCCCGCGGTCACAGCGAAGCCGCGACGGCCGTCCGGTCGTCCAGCCGCATCTCGTCATCGCTGTCCGCGAAGAGAGCGGCCACGAGAACTTCGGGATCGAGATCCCCCCGGTCGATTCGCCTCCGAACGCGGGCATCCGGAGTTTCGAGGGGGTCGCTGAGTTCGGCGAGGCCGTCGGTGAACGCCAGCAGCGTTTCGCCCGCGGACGGAATCCGTGCCTGCCGGTACGACCGGACCGGGGCGACGCCGACCGGGGGATCGAGCGCGCCGAGACGGCGTATCCCTTCGGATCCGAGCAGATACGCGTACGGGTGGCCCGCGTTCGCGTAGCGCAGTTCTCCGCGCCCGGGATCGATGACTCCGTAGAAGAGCGTCATGTACATCTCGGTCGCGTCGAGCGCCGCCCGGAGCTGCCCGTGCATGGCGTCCAGGACGGCCGCGGGCTCGGCCTCGACCCCCGTCGCCAGGACCACCGCACTCAGCGTGCGGGCCATGATGAGCGCGGCGGAGGGACCATGCGAACTCACGTCGCCAAGCATGACGCCCAGGCATCCGCCGGCGAGCCGGACGAGGTAATAGAAATCGCCTCCCAGGGAGAGCGCCGGATCGCAGCGGGCGGCGATCCGTCCGAGATCGCGGAAGTCCTCCGGGGGCGGCAGCAGTTTCAGTTGCAGGTCCCGGGCAATCTCCAGCTCGGCCAGTACCCGCTCGCGGCGCAACCGTCGCGCGAGGAGCCGCTCCCGCGACTGTTCGCCCTCGGCCACGGCGCCGATCCAGCCCGCGAGCAGCGTCGCGGCGGCATCGCCCCTGCTCGCCGGCTCGTGGACCAGGCGCAGCCGTCCCGCATCGCCCAGCGGCCACGTCTCCCGAACCTCCGGCGGACCGTTCGACTCCTCGTCATTCTCCCAGCTGTCGAACAGCACCTGTGAACCGTCCTCGAACAGCCGGTCGAGCCGAAATCTGAGACCGGTGACGTCCGCGAAGCGTCTCAGGAGAGGTTCGATCCTGACCAGAGGATCCGGCGCGCCCCGGAACGAGAGCGTGACCCTGTTGCCCGTCTCGTTGAACGCAACGCCATCCGCGAGCTGCCTCAGAAGGAAGAGGCCGCGCCCCCGGGGCCGGCCGATGCCTTCCGCCGAGACGGGGTCCGGCACGGCATCGGGGTCGAACCCGCTTCCCTCGTCCGAGACCTTTACGCGCAGACCGTCCGGGTACGTCTTCGCCGTCACTCGCACGACGGCGCCGGGACGGTCCCCGCTCCCGTAGAGGATCGCGTTGGCCACCGCCTCGCCGAGCGTGACCCGGAGCCGGAACGCCGTCTCGCTGTCCAGATCGGCGAGGTGCCGACAGGCCACGACGACCCGCTCCACCACGGCGCGCTGGTAGCGCACGCTCGACGGAAACACGACGCGTATGCGCCCCGATTCGTCGACATCCAGGTTCAGGTCGGGCGCTTCGGCGGGCGAGGTGTGTTTCTGCCACACGAGCCCGAGTTCGGCGGCGTTGAGAGGATAGAAGAGGTAGTCGGTCCAATCCTCCGCCAGCGCCGAACCCAGACGATCGACCCATGCCCCGTCGATGAGCGCCACGAGAGCGGCCGTGGCGCCGAAGCGTCGTTGCAGATACGGCATCGTTGCACGCGGCTCGGCGATGTCCACCAGAACGAGATCCGTCGGGAGCACCGCCAGGGGGCGCCCGAAGAGCCCCCTCACCTCGGGAGGCGGATCGATCTCGGCGGCGGCGTCCGCCACGGCCTGAAGAATGTCCGGCCGGCTGGAAAGGACCAGGATGCGCGCCGGGTCGCCGTCCTTCATTCCAGACTCATTGCGGACTCATTGCGGCACTGCGACTCGGGTCAGGACTCGCCGAGCGCGGCTGCCCTGGACTCGACGATTTCGAACAGCGAATCCAGTCTGGTCAGGGCGAAGAGACGCTGCAGATCCTCGTTCAGCCCCGCCAGCGTCAGGCGGCCCCCCGCGTCGCGGATGTGCTTGGAGAGACTGACGAGTACCCCCAAACCGGAGGAATCGATGTAGTCGGCCTCGCTGAAATCGATCACGAAGTCGGTGTCCCCATCGGCGACGCGCGCGAGCACGCGCTCCTTGAATTCGCCGCGGTTGTTGATCGTGAGCTGGCCGCCCACGGCGACGAGGGTACTGGTGCCCAACGTTTCGATCGAAAACGTCATCCTTCGCTCCCGGGTGACATGAGGGCCGTGATACAAGCGACATCCACGATATCGGAGACGGAGGCGCCGCGGGAGAGGTCGTTCAGCGGCCGCCGCAATCCCTGGAGGATCGGCCCCAGAGCGCGCGCTCCGCCGAGCCGCTCGATCAGCTTGTAGGCGATGTTCGCAGCGTCGAGGCCGGGAAAGACGAGCAGGTTCGCGCGGCCGGCGACCGGAGATCCGGGAGCCTTCAACGCCGCGACGGGCGGGACGAGCGCCGCATCGGCCTGCAGTTCCCCGTCCGCCGCGATTTCGGGTCGGCGGCGGCGGAAGTTGTCCAGCGCCTCCCGCACATGCTCGACCGCCGGCCCCGCAGCGGAGCCGAGAGTGGAATACGAGAGAAACGCGACGACCGGTTCCTCTCCCGCAACGGCTCGGTGCGCGTCGCAGGCCGCCGAAGCGCTTTCCGCCATCTGGGCCGGGGTTGGCGCCGGGACGACGGCGGTGTCCGTGAGGGTGAGCACCCGCTCGCCGGGAGCGGGAAAGACCATGTGGAACGCGGCGGAGACCGTCTCAACCCCGTCGGCCAGGCCGACGAACCGCAGGCCGGCCCGGATGACGTCCGCCGTCGCGTGCACGGCACCCGCCACGACCCCGTCCAGTTCCCCCGCCGCGAGGCGTTGCGCCGCATGCGCGAGGCCGTCCGCGTCGACGCCGGTCTCGACAGGGCGCACCCACTTCTCCTCCCGCAGCCGGCGAATCGCCAAGGCGGTGCGGGCCTCGTCCGCTTCCGGAAAGCCGATGCGCCGCTCGAGGGTGGCGGCCCGCGCCCTCAGCCCGTCGACGAAACGGGGCCGGGTCGGCGGGGTCACCTACGCGTCGCGCCCGAACACGCGGTCCATGCGGGCCTTCACGATCGGACTCACGAAGTCCGTCACATCGCCGCCCAGGCGTCCGACTTCGCGCACGAGCGAGGAACTCAGGAACGTGTGGCGCGTGGAGGGCGCCATGAAGAGCACTTCGACTTCGGGCCAGAGCGAGCGGTTCATGAGCGCCATCTGAAACTCGTACTCGAAGTCGCTCACGGCCCGCAGCCCGCGGACGATGATCCGGGCCTTGCGGGAGCGCGCAAAATCCACGAGCAGGCCGGAGAAGGAGGTCGCCTCGACCCTGGGTTCGTCCGCGAACACTTCGCGGATCAGGTCGACGCGTTCCTCGATCTGGAACAGCCCCGACTTGACCTGTGTGGCCGTCTCCGCCACGGCGACGATCAGCCGGTCCACGATCCCCAGGCTCCTGCGCACGATGTCCTCGTGTCCGACCGTCAGCGGGTCGAAAGACCCCGGGTACACGGCGACGGCATTGTTCATCGAGTTCCCCGTCAGAGTGTTCGGGTTGACGCGACGGCCGGGGGCCGGAACCGGCTGACGCAGGTATCACCGTATTCCCGCGTCCAGTCGGCCGCCGCCGCCCATTCGGCGTCCGGACCGTGCTCGACCCACAGCTGCGAGGCGAACGGACGGGCCCGGAAGCGCTCGACCAGGCGTGCGCCGCCGCTGGAAGCATACGGTGGATCGGCGAAGACCAGATCGAGAAGCGCGCCCGGGCCGGCCGCGCCGCCGGGTGTGTCGCGACGGGCGACCCAGGCGATCGCATCATCCCGGACCACCTGCGATCGGCCCGAAAGATCGAGCGTCGCGACGTTGCGGCGCAGCAGCGCCACCGCTCGACGATCCGACTCGACAAAATGGACGTGCGCCGCACCCCGCGACAACGCTTCGATTCCCAGAGCCCCGGAGCCGGCGTAGAGGTCGGCGACCCGGGCGCCATCGACATCGCCGGCGAGCGCGGAAAACCAGGCCTCCCTGACGCGCTCGGCCGTGGGACGGGTGCGCCGCCCACGGGGGGCGTCGATGAAGCGGCCGCCCAGGTCGCCCGCGATGATGCGAAGCCTCAACTGACGGGGCGCGTCAGACGAGAGACCCCGGGTAGAGGATGATCCCGCAACCCTCGCAGACGGCGAGGTGCCGCCGGGCCCGGATCTCGGCCTGCCGCTGCTTCGGTATCGCCGTGTAGCACCGGCCGCACACCCCGTCGCCGGTGAGTTCGGCAAGCGCCGCCTGGCGTCCTCCCCCGCCGGCCGTGCGGTACAGTTGCAGCGCCCGGCGGTCCAGCCGGCTCTCCTGCGTTCTCCGGCTGTCGCCGCAGTGCCGCAGATCCCCCTCCAGAGTGGCGCGCAGTTCCTCCACGGCGGCGCTCCGTTCCGCCAACTGCGCCGTGGCCTCCCCCAGTTCCGCTTCCGCCGAGTGCAGCGTCTCGCGCGCGGTCTCCACGTCCTGCATCGCGTCGAGTTGGTCATCTTCGGCCGCCCGCAGGTTGCGCCGGGCCGTGTCCGTCTCGCTCCGAACCGCAAGATGCTGCTGCATGTTCGCCACTGCGACGGAGCGCGCCTCGAGTCGTTTGAGCGTCGCTCTGCCGGCCTCCACAGCCCGGTGGAATTGTCGCACCCGACCGTCCGCTTCCTCCAGTTCCGCCCGGATCCGCATGACCTGCGCCTCCAGCGTCTCCACGGTCTCCCGGAGTTCGGCCACCTCCCGGCCGAAACTCCCGAGTTCATCTTCTATCTTCAGGATCCTGTGATCGATTTCCTGAAGAGCGAGTAACTCCTCGACGATATCGGTCGCTTGCATGCTCTCCCCGGCTGTGGTTACTGCGTGGCCATAGTCTGCCGGCGTCTCGCTACGGCCGCCGGCATGAAGGCCCCCGACTCGCCCGCGGCACGAAGTTCGCGCACGAGTTCCTGTTTCTCACCCAACAATCGACGTTGCTGCTCCGGCTCCGCAAGCTCGATCGCGCGACCGATCTCCTCGATCCGTTCACGATGCCGTCGATAGAGGAGACGACGCACCACGGCATCGAAGATCCGAGCGGCGTCCTGAAGCTCCCGGCCGGACTCTCGAAGCGCCTTCGCCAATTCCGCGGCGTCGGCGGAGGCGGACGTCCAATCCGGAGAATCGACGCCCTCGTCCGATGCCGCCGACAGGATCTTGAACAGTTCCCGGCCCTGCGGGTCGGACATGTGATCGGGTGCGAGTCCGACGCGCACGGCCTGCCGCACGAGCCCCGGGTCGCGAACGAGCAGAAGAAGAAAATCGCGCTCCGTCCGTGGGGCCGGAGAAGGTCCACGACCGGGGGGTTCCGCGCGGGCGGCCGGCGGAGGGCGGCGAGGCCGCGAACTCTCGAGGCGCGCGACCTCGTCCACGAGCGTCTCGCGCCGTATCCCCAGTCCTTCCACCGCCCGATCCACGTAAATGTCGCGGAGCGCCGGGTCGGAGACCGCCCTCAGGGTGCTGAGCAGGCCGTCCACCGCGCGCCGCCGCCCCTCCACCCGGTCGAGGTATCCCTCGCGGCGAAGGATCTGGAGCTTGCGCTCGAGAAGGTCCACGCCATCGTCCAGGAGCCGCCGGATGGCGGCCGGACCGTCCCGGCGGATGAGGGAATCGGGATCTTCGCCGGAAGGGAGCGACACGACCATCGGGTGGATGCCCGCGGCAAGCAGGATGTCTCCGGTTCTGAACGTCGCGCGCAGCCCGGCGAGGTCGCTGTCGTAGAGCAGGTAGGCCCGCTTCGTGTACCGGCCGATGCGGCGCGCCTGGTCCGCGGTGAAGGACGTCCCCAGCCCGGCGACCGCAAAACCGAGGCCGGCCCGGTGCAGCGCGATGACGTCGGTAAACCCTTCCGCGATCGCGGCGTGGCCTTCGCGCCGCATGGCGTGCCGGGCCCGGTTGAGTCCGTAGAGTTCCTCCCCCTTGTGGAAGACGGGCGATTCGGGCGAGTTGATGTACTTGGGCGCATCGGAGGAGGCGTCGAGGATGCGGCCACCGAAGCCGATCGGCCGGTCGCGCAGATCGTGGATCGTGAACATGAGACGCCCGCGAAAACGATCGTACGGCTCCTCCGCTCTCTCGCTCGTCGCAAGCAGCCCGAGCTCGAGCAGCGTCCGCTCCTCGATCCCGTGTCGAGCCGCGGCGGAACGGAGCGCCCGCCACTCGTCGTCCGCGTAGCCGACCCCGAAGTCGAGCGCCTCCTCCAGCGACAGTCCGCGCCCCTGGAGATAGTCGCGCGCGCCGGCCCCGGCGGGTTCGCGCAGCCGCCCCTGGAACCACTCGGCCGCGAAGGCGAGCACGCCGCGCAGCGGCGCATGGGGATCCTCGCGTCGCTCCTCCCGGCCGGGAACCTCTATCCCGACTCTCGCGCCCACGTGGCGCACCGCCTCCGGGAACTCGAACCCGAGATGCTTCATCATGAAGCCGAAGACGTCCCCGCCCTCCCCGCAGACGAAGCACTTGAAGATCTGGCGCTGCGGGTCGACGGCGAAGTTCGGGCCGTCCCCGCCGTGCAGGGGGCAGGGTCCGCGGTAGCTCTTGCCCGATCGTCGAAGCTGGACGTGCTCTCCCACGATCTCGAGGATGTCCGCCCGTGCGCGGATGTCCTCGACGAGGCCGTCGCTCACCACGAGCCCACCCCCGAGCCGGCACCCGCGCGCCCCGTCATCCGATGCACCGCGCGCACCCCGCGTTCACTCGAATTCCACGACTGTGACGCCCGTGCCTCCCTCGTTCGATTCACCGGTCCTGAAAAGCCGGATCCGCGGATCCGCGGCCAGCAATTGTCCGACCCTTTCCCTCAGCGCTCCCGTTCCCTTTCCATGAATGATCCTGAGCCACGGGAGATCGCCGACCACGGCCGCATCGACGGCCGGGTTGAGCGTTCCCTCCACCTCGTCGACGCGCAGGCCCCTGAGATCGATCTCCGTGGCGATGCGGAAGTCCGGTCGGCGCGGCGACGATCCGCCGGCCTCGCGGACCCCGGCCGACCGGGACGAACGGGTCGACGGACGGGTCGACGAACGCGTCTCCGGTGCAGAATGGGGAGTCAGGTCCCGCAGCGGTACCGTCAGCCGCAGTTCGCCCACCTCGATGAGGCCGCGATCCTCCCGAATCTCGACGAGGCGCGCCGGCCGGCCGGACGCGTTCCACCGCACGGCATCGCCGGCCCGCACCGTTGGCGCCGCCGATGGAGGCGTGGACTCGCCCGGCGCGCGAACCGCGCGGGAAGACGCCCGGAGGGCCCGTTCGACTGCCCCCCGCGCGGCCCGCTTCGCCTCCCGTCGGCGCGCCTCATCCCCCGTGGCGAATTCGGACTCGAGGCGTGAGATGGCGACTTCCACTCGCTCTCGCGCCTCGCGCAGCGCCGCCAGCCGTTCCGCCTCCCGGCTGCGAGCGGCGGCGCGCTCGGAATCGGCCAGCGCGGTCTCCCTGGACGCGAGGTCGCGTTCGCGCTCGGCCGTCTCCCCGGCCCGGCGCTCGAGTTGGGCGCGAAGGTCCTCGACCTCGCCCCGGTCGGCTTCGAGCCGGGCGAGTAGCGTGTCCAGCGAGACGTGCTCCGGCCCGAGTCGTTCGCGCGCATCGGCGAGTACGTCTTCGGGAACCCCCAGCCGCGCCGCGATGACGAGTGCGTAGCTGCGGCCGGGCCGGTCCCTTACGAGACGGTACGTCGGCTCGAGCCGGGTTCCGTCGAATTCCAGCGAGGCGTTCACGGCCGCGGCCTTTTCGTCGCCGAGGCGCTTGAGGTCGCCGAGGTGCGTCGTGGCCACCGTGAGACGCGCCTGCCGAGCCAGCCGCCCCAGCGACGCCGCCGCAAGCGCGCCCCCCTCGGCCGGGTCCGTGGCGCTGCCGATCTCGTCGAAGAGGACGAGGTCCCGGTCTCCCGCCTCGTCCAGGATCTCGGCCAGGTTACGCGCCTGCGCGCCGAAGGTGGAGAGCGATGCCTCGATCGACTGTTCGTCCCCGATGACCGCGAAGAAGCGACGGAAGAAGGGGATCCGGCTCCCGGCTCCGAGCGGCGGCAGGACCCCGCTCTGCGAGAGCGCGGACAGCAGGCCGAGCGTCTTGAGAAACACCGTCTTTCCCCCCGCGTTCGGGCCCGACACGAGGAGGACGCGCTCTCCCGCCGAGAGATGGAGGTCGAACGGGACCGCCCCGCCGACATCGAGAGCGAGCAGGGGATGACGAGCGCCACGGATCTGGATCCCCTCGGAGGCGGCCTCGACGAAGGCCGGGGGCGATGCGTCCATCTCGCCGGCGAACAGCGCGCGGGCGCGCAGCGAATCCAAATCCACGAGGGCGGCGTAGGAGACGGCGAGTTCGGGCGCGCGGGCGCGCACGCCAGAGGAAAGGTCCCGTAGAATCCGGTCCACCTCGCGGGTCTCGCGGAGTTCCAGTTCACGGATCTCGTTCATCGCCTCGATGGCGCGCGTCGGCTCGACGAACAGGGTCCGGCGGCTGGCGGACGCGTCGTGTACGAGGCCGCCCGCGATTCCCTTCCCCTCGCGCCGCACGGGGATGCAGTAGCGGCCGTTTCGGACGGTGACCGAGGCGTCGGGCACGCGCACGCGTTCCGGAAGCGAGCGGGCGTAGCGCGTGAGTTCGTCGACGAGCCGGCCGCGTCGCGTGGCGAGCGCCCGACGGATGCGCCGAAGCTCCGGAGAGGCTCCGTCCGCGACCGTGCCCGTCGCATCGAAGGTGCGCGCAATCCGCTTCTCGAGGGCCGCCTCCCCCCACAGCCGGCTCACGTGCTCCGCCGCGAGGCCATCCGGGTCCAGGCGCGGCTCCAGTCGTCGCGCGGTGCGCGCGGCAGCCATGACCTGCCCGCACGCCAGCAATTGAGGCGGCTCCAACGTTGCGTCTTCGATCGCGAGCCGTCGGAGGGCCCCGTCCAGCGGCGCGATCGGGTCCAGCGCCCACCCGTCTCCGCTCTGGAGGAGCTCCCGAAGTTCGTGCACCGCCGCGAGCGAGCGGTCGGCGGATGCCGCATCCCGAAGCGGCCGGAGCCCGCGTACGGCCGTGCGGCCCGCTTCCGACACCGCGCGTTCGCCGATCGCCGCCAGCACACGGTCGAACTCGATCACCCTGAGCGCGTGATCCACGGCGGTTACCCCGGCGGCCAGCCCATGCGGCGACCGCCCAGCACGTGGAAGTGCAGGTGGGGCACCGCCTGGCCGCCGTCTTCGCCGACATTCGTGACGATGCGGTACCCGCCGTCCAGCCCCTCCGAGCCCGCGACGGCCGCGCACGCCAGAAGGAGTTGCGTTCCGAGCGGCCCCTCCGACAGCGCCGCGAGGCTCGACACATGCGCCCGCGGGACGACGAGCACATGCACGGGGGCCTGGGGTTCGAGGTCCCGGAACGCGACCCATTCGTCTGTCTCGGCGAGCATCTCCGCTCCGATCGCCCCCGACGCGATGCCGCAGAACACGCAATCCGTCATTTCATCCCCTCGTCGTCCGCCTCGTTTTCGTCGTCCGCCAGCATGGCCGCCGCCGACGCGACGGCGACCACCGCAGCCGTCTCGAACCTCAGTGTCGCCCGGCTCATGGAAACGGGCTCGAAGCCCGCTTCCGAGCACCGGCGCCGCTCCGGGCTCGTCAGGCCGCCCTCCGGCCCGACCGCGACGGTCAGCGGGCGCCCGGCAGGTCCCTCCTCCGAGCCGCGGGCGATCGCGCCGCCGCGCAGCGGCCGCCCCGCCGTGTCCGCGAGCCACCCGGCTCCCTCGTGGCGCCCGAACGCCTCCGCGGGCGTCAGGGGGCCTTCCAGCCGGGGGAGCCAGCCGCGGCCCGATTGCTTCAGCGCCGCCCTGGCGCGGCCTTCCGCTCTTCGCAGAAATCCGTCGGAGCGCCCGGCATCGGCCACGGAACGCGACCGCTCCCACTCGATCCACGTTATCGTGGCGGCGCCCAGTTCCACGACCTTCTCCACGAGCCAGAGGGAACGATCGCGATGCGCCACGGGGGCCCAGAGGTGCAGCGGGAGCGCGGGCTCCGGCGGGAGGGGGGCGAGCAGACGGCAGCTTGCGCGGCGCCGGTCCAGGGCCACGAGTTCCGCCTCCCAGCGGCTCCCGGCGCCGTCGATGACCACGAGACGGCGGCGGCGGCGGATCCGGGCGGCACGGATATGGCCAACTTCATCGCTCGCGAGGCTGGCCCGCGCGCCGGCTTCCAGGCCCGCAAGGCCATCGGCGAAGAACGTCTGCGGCGACGTCCGCCACCGTGTCGATTCCCTGCCCGCGCCGTCTTCTGGATCGCTCACGAGGCGCAACGTATCCGTCGTCGGCGGGCCGTCGCCACCAACGTCGCGCGCTTCGCGGCGGAGCCTTTTCCGGCGGCGCCTCGAACCCTTATGTTCGCTGCGCCGAAGCGGCCCGCCCAGCACGAAGTTGTCTCGCGCGGCCTCCGGCTTCCCGGCATTTGGGCCAGCCAAGGGCGATTCAACTCGCGCGAGGGGGCGATTGAACGAGACAACGACCGCCGAAGCCGTTTCCGGGTCCGCTCCGAGCGCGGGTCCCTCCGTAGAATCCCAATCCATCGACACGATCCGCACGCTCGCCATGGACGCGGTCCAGCGAGCCGGTTCCGGGCACCCCGGCACCGCGATGGCGCTCGCCCCCGTAGCGTACACCCTGTGGATGCGCCACATGCGCTACAGCCCGCGAGATCCCGCCTGGTTCGATCGGGACAGGTTCGTGCTCTCCGCGGGCCACGCGGCGATTCTCCAGTACGCCGTTCTCCACCTGACCGGGTTCGATCTGCCGCTGGAGGAAATCCGCAATTTCCGGCGCGCGGGGAGTTGCACGGCGGGCCATCCGGAGTACCGCCATGTCGACGGCGTCGAGACGACGACGGGCCCCCTGGGCCAGGGCGTCGCGAACTCGGTGGGGATGGCGATCGCCGAAGCGCACCTCGCGGCGGTGTTCAATCGGCCGGGCCACTCGATCATCGATCACCGGACGTACGTCATCTGCAGCGACGGCGACCTCATGGAAGGCGTCTCGTACGAAGCCGCCTCGCTCGCCGGGCACCTGGGACTCGGCAAGCTCCTCTGGCTTTACGACGACAATAAGATCACGATCGATGGCGACATCGATCTCGCCTTTTCCGAGGATGTGCGCGGGCGATTCGAGTCGTTGGGATGGCATGTGCAGTCCGTCGGAGACGCGAACGACGTGGCGGCGCTCGATGCGGCGATCGAAGGCGCGCGGAGCGTGGATGACCGTCCATCCCTGATCATCGTCCGCTCGCACATCGGCTACGGCGCCCCCAACAAGCAGGACACGGCCGCCGCGCACGGCGCGCCGCTGGGCGAGGAGGAGATCCGGCTCACCAAGGAGGTATACGGCTGGCCGGCGGAACCTCCGTTCCTCGTGCCGGACGCCGTCCGGAGCCACATGGGCCGGCAGATCGCGCGCGGCGAAGCGCTCGCCGCGGAGTGGGGGGAGCGCTTCGAGCACTATCGCGCGGAGCACTCGAAGCTGGCTGCGGAACTCGAACGCCGCATCCGGTCGGATCTGCCGGTGGCGTGGGATGAGGATCTGCCGGATTTCGGCCCGGACGACGACCCGATCGCCACCAGGGCCGCCTCCGGCCGGATCCTGAGCGCGCTGGCTCCCCGCCTCCCCGAACTCATCGGCGGGAGCGCCGACCTGTCGGGCTCGAACAATACGTTGATCGACTCGCCGAACTTCTCGCGGGACGCACCCGAGGGCCGCAACCTGCGGTGGGGCATCCGCGAACACGCGATGGGCTCCATCGCGAACGGACTTGTCCTCCACAGCGGCATTCGGCCGTACATCGCCACGTTCTTCACGTTCACGGACTACGCCCGACCGTCGATACGGCTCGCCGCCCTGATGGGACTGCCCAACATCTACGTGATGACGCACGACTCGATCGGCCTCGGGGCCGACGGGCCGACCCACCAGCCGATCGAGCACCTCGCCTCCTTCCGCGCGATGCCCGGCGTCGTCGTGCTGCGGCCGGCCGACCCGGAGGAGACGGTTCACGCGTGGCGCGTCGCGATCGAGCGCGGCGCGGGGCCCACGATGCTCGTGCTCACGCGCCAGAAGGTCCTCCACCTGCAGCGCGCGGCCGGCGCTGCCCGCGATGGGGTGGGGCGCGGCGCCTACATCCTCAGACCGGAGCCCGGCCCACTCGAGGTCGTGCTCCTCGGCACCGGTTCGGAGCTGCAGGTGGCGGTCGAAGCGGCGGAAGCCCTCGAGGCCCGGGACGTATCGGCGCGCGTGGTCTCGTTTCCGAGCTGGGAACTCTTCCGGGCGCAGCCGCGGGCATACCGGGAAGAAGTCCTCCCGGCGGGGGTTCCGCGGGTCGCGATCGAAGCCGGGGCCACGCTCGGGTGGACGGAGTGGGTGGGGGCGGACGGCGCCGTGATCGGGATCGACCGCTTCGGCCAGTCCGCGTCGGCGGCGGACAACTTCACCCGCTTCGGGTTCACGGCGGAGGCCCTCGCCGCGCGAGCCCTGGAGGCGCTGGCCGCGGAGCGCCCGGCGTGAAGCTGGCGCTCGGTGCGGACCACGCGGGCGTCGGCTACAAGGACGCACTCGCCGCGGAGCTTCGCGAAGCGGGCCACAAGATCGTCGACGTCGGCACGCATGGCACGGATTCCGTCGACTACCCCGACTTCGCCTTCGCCGTCGCCGAGCAGGTGGCTCGCGGCGAGGTGGAACGGGGCATCGTCATCTGCGGATCCGCCGTGGGCGTCTGTATCGCCGCAAACAAGGTGCCGGGAGTACGGGCGGGCGTCTGCCACGACACGTATTCGGCGGCGCAGGGGGTCGGTCACGACGACATGAACGTCCTCTGCATGGGGGAGCGCGTGATCGGGATCGCCCTCGCACGCGCGATCACGGACGCGTTCCTGAGCGCGGCTTTCTCCGCCGAGCCGAGGCATCGACGCCGGCTCCAAAAGGTCTTGGACATCGAAGCTCGACACCTGAAATCGGACACCTGAACACACGACGGGGAGGGGAGAAGAGATGAGCGCGCTGCTTCAACTTCACGAGCACGGCCAGAGCTATTGGCTCGACAACCTCACGCGCGGGATGCTGGTCGACGGAGAGCTGGCTCGCCGGGTCGAGATCGAAGGGTTGAGAGGGGTCACGTCGAACCCCGCGATTTTCCATAACGCCATCACCCGCGGCGCGCAGTACGACGAAGACATCTCCCGCTTCACTGCCGAGGGTCTCGATGTCGAAGATGTCTATGACCGGCTCACGATCGCCGATGTGCGCGGCGCGTGCGATGTCCTGCGGGGCGTGTGGGAGAGTTCCGGAGGGGTCGACGGATATGTTTCCCTCGAAGTTTCCCCCCACCTGGCGAACGATACGGAGGGCACGGTGCGGGAGGCCCGCCGCCTCCACGATGAGGTGGCGCGCGAGAACGTCCTCATCAAGATCCCCGGGACTCCGGCCGGCGTGCCGGCCATCCGGCAGGCGTTGTTCGAGGGCGTGAACGTGAACGTGACGCTCCTCTTCTCCATCGCGGCATACGAGACGGTCGCCGAAGCGCACACCGAGGCGCTGGAGCAGCGGCTCGACGCGGGTCGCCCCGTCGACGATGTCGCCTCGGTGGCCAGCTTCTTCGTGAGCCGGATCGACGCGCTGACCGACCGGAAGCTCGGCGAGCTGGCCGATGCCCCGGAGGGCGACCCCGCTCGCTGCGAGGCCCTGCTCGGCAAGGCGGCGATCGCCAACGCGAAACTCGCGTACGTCGGTTTCCAGCGACGGCTCGCCACGGACCGCTGGGCCCGTCTCGCAGGGCGCGGCGCTCGTCCGCAACGCATGCTGTGGGCGAGCACGAGCACGAAGAACCCCGCGTATTCCGACGTGAGGTACGTGGAGCCGCTCATCGGCGACCTGACTGTCAACACACTGCCGGAGAAGACGATCGACGCCTTTCGGGACCACGGGCGCTCCGCCCGCACGCTGACGGAGGGTGTCGACGAAGCCCGGCGCACGATGGCGGAGTTGGCTGCCGCCGGGATCGAGTTGGACGCGGTCACGGACCAGCTTCTGGCGGAAGGCGTCGAGAAGTTCGCCGTCCCCTTCGATCGGCTTCTCGCGAGCCTCGAGGAGCGGATGGCGCGGCAGCCCGCCGCGGCCGTCGCGTCGGGGTCCGCTACGCGGTAAACGCCGCCTTTACTCGCTCCCAGAAGCTCGGATCCTCGCCGCGGCGCGGCTCGGGCGGCGCATCTTCGACCTCCCGCAGCGACTCCAGGATCTCGCGCTGGCGCCGGGACAGTTCGCTCGGCGTCCATGTGTGTACCCGCACGAGCTGGTCCCCGTGCCCGGTAGCCCGCAACCGCGGCATCCCCTGCCCGCGAAGTCTCAGGATCTGCCCCGCCTGGATTCCCGCGGGCACCTTGAGCCGGGCCTGTCCGAGGATCGTCGGAACGTCGAGTTCGTCGCCCAGCGCCGCCTGGGAGAACGTGACGGGCAGATCGAGAACGAGGTCATCGCCCCTGCGCTCGAAGCGGTCGTGCGGCTCGACCTCCACTTGCACTATGAGGTCCCCCGGCGGCCCGCCGCGCGGACCCGCATTGCCGCGCCCGCGAAGCTTCAGGTAGTCGTCGGACGAAATACCGGCGGGAATCTCGATGTCGACGGAGCGGTCGACCCGCACACACCCGGTTCGCCCGCAGTCGCGGCACTCGTCCGCGATCCAGGTGCCCTCCCCGCCGCAGGCGGAACAAGGGCGCACCGAGACGAATTGTCCCAGCATCGAGCGCTGGACCATGCGAATCTCGCCCGCTCCCTGACACGTCCCGCACGTTGAAGCCGTGCTTCCCGGTTCGGCGCCCGTCGCATCGCAGCGCTCGCACGCATCCAGACCAGAGACCCGGAGCGAGCGCCGGGCCCCCTCCGCCGCCTCTTCCAGCGTGATCGTGACGGAGATCTTGAGGGTCGATCCGCGCCGTGGCTGGTTCGGGGATCGCGCATCCGCGAAGAGGTCGCCGAAGCCGCCCCCCCCGAACTCCCGCATGAACACGTCGAACGCGTCCGAGAAGTCGTTGAACCCGGAGAACGGCGCCTCGCCTCCGCCGCCGCGCCGCACGCCGGCCTCGCCGTATTGGTCGTACAGCTTGCGCTTCCCCGGATCGCGGAGCACTTCCCACGCCTCCGTCACCTCCTTGAACCGTTCCTCCGCGTCGGATGCGGAATTGCGGTCCGGATGGTACTCCATGGCGAGGCGTCGGTACGCCCTCTTCAACCCGTCCGCGTCGACATCGCGGGAGACGCCGAGCAGCTCATAGTAGTCGCGGTGTCCGCTCACGGCGTCAGCCGCGTGAGAAGATCGGAGGTCCAGTCGACGATGGAGACGACCTTGTCGTACGGCATGCGCGTGGGTCCGATCACGCCGACCGTGCCCTGCAGGCTGCCGACGACATAATTGGCCGTGACGATGGTGAGGTCATCGAGCTCGGGCTGGCCGTGCTCGGCTCCGATCGTGACATGCGGACCGTCCGAGCCGCCGCGGTCCCCGAGCACGGAGGCGAGCAGCTCCCGGCGCTCCGTGAGGAGCAGGAGATCGCGCAGGCGCCGGCTCGTCGTGAACTCCGGCTGCTCGGTCAGCGCCGCGGCGCTCCCGAGGTGGATCTCACGCTCGCGGCGGGCCCAATCGAAGATGTCAGGACCGCTGTGCACGAAGATGTTCATCAATTCCTGGGCGCCGCGGTTGTTGAAACTCAGGTCGCCCAGCCGCTCGTGCAGCGTCGCCTGGATCTCGGAGATGGCGCTGCCCGCCAGCCGCTCGTTCAGCGCCTGCGACACCGCCTGGAGCGTCTCCCGCGGCACCCGGGTCGTCACGTCCACGTACACGGTGCGAACCACGCCGGACTCGATCGTGAACACCAGGAGCACCTTCTCGCTCGAAAGCGGCACGAGTTCAAGCCGCTCCAGCGTGGCCGTGGCGAGCGTCGGTCCCACCGCGAGGCCGAGTTCCCCCGTAAGCAGGCTGAGGACACGCGCCGCCTTGCCCACGAGATCCTCGACACCGCCCGCGTCGGCGTCCGCCAGTTCGCGTTCGATCGTCGCCCGGTCCCGCTTCCGGATGCTGCCCCAGCGCATGAGCGCATCGACGTAGTACCGGTAGGCGAGGTCTGTGGGAAGCCGTCCGGCGGAAGTGTAGGGGTGGCTCAGCAGGCCCTTCCTCTCGAGATCCGCCATCGTGTTGCGGATCGTCGCAGGCGACACGCCGAGCGCGTACTCCTTCCCGATCCGCCGCGAGCCGGCCGGGGCCGCCGTGCGGATGAAGGAGTCGATGACCGCCGCGAGGACGGCCCGTTCGCGCTCTGTCAGTGTTGGCAGGGTCATACTCTCTCAGCCCCGGCGAGTTCGGCGGCGATCGTGTCCAGACGGAGCCAGCCTTCGACCGTCGCCATCCAGCGTCCGTTCCGCTCCTCCATCCACCCGGCGTCGGCCCAGTCGTCGAAGCCGAGTCCGCCCGACGAGATCCCGTGCACGAAATCGGGCGTCAATCCGCGATTCGTACGAAGGCCCAGCCAGATCCGTTCCAGTTCCTCCTCTTCCGGCCCCACGCGTTCCCAGCCTTCGAGCGGGCCGCGGCCCTCCTGCAGCGCGCGTTCATACCGGTCCCAGCGGAAGACGTTCCAACTGCGGATCGGCGGGAGGAATCCATGCGCGGACGGGCCGAGGGCAAGATACGACGTTCGGTTCCAGTACGACCAGTTGTGGCGGCACTGCTCTCCGGGCCGGGCGAAGTTGGACACCTCGTACTGCTCATACCCGGCCGCACGCAGGTCGCGCGAAAGGAGTCGGTACTCGCTCGCGTAGCGCTCCTCATCCGGCGCCCCCACCCGGCCCAGGCGGATCCATTCGGCCAACGGCGTGCGAGGTTCCACGGTCAGGCCGTAAAGACTCAGGTGAGACACGTCGAGCGTGGCGACGGCTTCCACCTCCGCCTCGATGTCTCGCGTCACTTCCGGGGGGAGACCGAAGATCAGGTCCACGCTCACGCGTTCGAATCCGGCGTCGCTCGCCTCCGCGACGGCTTCCGTGGCCCGGCGCCGGTCGTGAAGTCGGCCCAGCCACGTCAGAACCGCATCGTCCAAGGCCTGCACGCCGAGACTGAGCCGGTTAACGCCCGTCGACCGCCAGCTCGAACCGATGCGCGCATCGAAGGACGCGGGGTTTGCCTCCGCCGTCCATTCCGTGTGCGCGGGGTCGATGCGGAACCAGGCGGAGATTCGCGAGGCCAACTCTTCCATCCCGGCGGCTCCCATGAGCGAAGGCGTCCCGCCTCCGACAAAGATCGTGTCGAGTGTGTCCCCCGGATCCCATCCATTGCGCTCGAACCACCAGGCGAGTTCGACCTCGATCGCGGCGAGCCAGCGGGACACCGGCGGGGCGGGCGCGCGCTGGACGGAGAAATCGCAGTAGTGACAGCGATGCGCGCAGAATGGAAAGTGCACGTACAGGGAGCGTGGCGGGCGCCGGCCGGACATCAGCGACCGCCCCGCCGCCGGACGGCGGCGAAGTTCCCTCCCGGCCGGCGCTCGACCCACCCTTCGAGCTCCAGCTGTCCCAGTCCGCCAAGCACTTTCGCGACGGGCATCTCGAGACCGACGGCCAGTTCATCCGGCGAGCGGGGTCCCCGGGACAGCGCTCCGAGCAGGCGCCGGTCGCCGGAGGACCCGTCGACCGCCGGGGCGGAGCCTTCTCCCGATGGCGGCGATTGCGGAAATTCCGGCGATTGCGGCTCGAGGCACAGCCAGCCCAGGGCGTCGAACACGTCCTGCACGCCGGCCACGAGCCCGGCGCCCTGCCGCAAGAGGCGAAGGCACCCGGCCGCGCCCGGATCATCGATCCGCCCGGGCACCGCGAGCACCTCCCGCCCCAGGTCCAGCGCATGGTCCGCCGTGTTCAAGGCACCGCTCCTTCCACCCGCCTCCACGACGATGACGCCCCGGGCGAGGGCGGCGATCACCCGGTTGCGGCGCGGGAACGCCGAACGCGCCGGGGGCGTCCGCGGCTCGAACTCGCTCAGCAGGATGCCGTGCGAACGCATCCTCCGGTACAGGTCCCGGTTCTCCGGCGGATATTCGCGATCGTGCCCGGTCCCGAGAACCCCGATGGTCGGCCCCCCGGCGTCGAGGGCGCCGGCGTGCGCCGCGGCATCGATGCCCCGCGCCATGCCGCTTACGACCGTCCAGCCCCAGCGTCCGAGTTCCCTTCCCAGGGTGTAGGCCGTACGCAGCCCGTAGGACGAAGCCGCCCGCGTGCCGACGACCGCGATCGTCCGCTCGGAATCCGGCACCCCGGCGCCACGCTGGAAGAGCACGGGGGGCGGATCGGGGAGATCGCGCAGTCCCGGGGCATATGCGGCCTCCCCACAGCCGGTGTATCCCGCCACGCAGAGCCCTTTCGCCCGCGCTTCGCGCAGGAGCGACCGCGCCCCCCCCTCGCCGGCGGGGCCGAGGGCTCCGGCCGTTCTCGCGACCGGAATCCGCCCGCCCCCGCGGAGCGCGCGCAGCTGGTCCGGCGAGAGGCGGCGCAGCGCCTCGAGCGCCTTCGATGCGCCGCCATGGCGGTCGACCAGACGCCGGACGCGACGCAGCCCGATGCCGGGGGCGCGGGCCAGGACGACGAGCGCCGCCAGTTCCCCATCCATCGCGCGCTCCGCCACCGAACGCTGCCCCGCCGAACGCTTCTCCGTCACGGACGCCACGCCTCGCCGCTCTCGAACGGGTCCGCTTCGGTCTCCTCCGCCGCGATCTCCTTCTCCCGCTTCACGCGCGCCCAGAGACCCTCGAGCGCACCATCGAGGCCGACTCCGGTCACGGCCGAGATCGTGAACTGCCCCCAGCTCCCGGGAGCATCGACCGACACCGGCGGTTGCGGCGCGCCGGGAGTCAAATCGGCTTTCGTCAGGAGCACGCAGTGCGAGATGCCGGCCAGCGCCGCGTCGTGCGCCCGCAGTTCCTCGCGCAGCAAATCGTACGTCGCCTGCGGATCTTCGTCGTCCAGCGGCACGAGGAGGGCGAGGGTGCGCGTCCGTTCGATGTGCCGCAGGAACTGCGTGCCCAGGCCGCGCCCCTCGTGTGCTCCTTCGATGATGCCCGGGATGTCCGCCATCACGAACGAGCGGCTCCCGCTCAGGCCCACGACCCCCAGGTTGGGCGTCAGCGTGGAGAAGGGGTATTCCGCGATCCGGGGCTTCGCCGCCGTGACGCGGGCGAGGAGCGTGGACTTCCCCGCGTTGGGCTCCCCTACCAGACCCACGTCGGCGATAAGCTTGAGTTCGAGTTCGACGTGCCGCTCCTCTCCCCACTCCCCCGGTTCCCATTCGCGCGGCGTCTGTCGGGTGGGCGAAGCGAAGCTCGCGTTGCCCCGTCCCCCCCGGCCGCCGCGGGCCACGACGAGTTCATCTCCCTCATCGAGTAGTTCACCGATCCGCTCTCCCGTCTCCACATCGCGCACGAGCGTCCCGAGAGGTACCGGCAGCCGCAGGTCTTCTCCCGAGGCGCCATCCCGGTTCTTCCCCTCCCCGTGACCGGCGCGGCCGGCCTTGTAGTGCTCGCGGTACGAGTAGTCGAGCAACGTGTCGAGTCGGCCGTCGGCAACGAGGACGACGCCGCCGCCGTTTCCGCCCCGACCGCCGGCGGGCCCTCCCCGGGGCACTCCCCTCTCGCGCCGGAAGGCGACGGCGCCCGCGCCGCCCGCCCCTCCCGTGACGTGTATTCTCGCTACGTCGACGAACAAGATTCCCCCTCCACCGACAGCACCCCGACCTCGTTCCCGCATGTGTTCCGGACCACCGGGCGAGCGAAACCCTCCAGGTGGACGATCTCCTCGGGCGCCAGCAACGACAGCGTCGCCAGCGCGTGCACGACCGCCGGCCCGAGCGGCCGCGTGGCCCCATCCAGCACCTTGAAGGCCGCGCCCCACGCCCCCTCCGCGCTCGCAAGGCAGAAGACTCCCTCCGCCCCTTCCTTGGCGAGGATCCGACCCGAACTCGCCCGCATCAGGTTCGCCGAGAGCGCCGTGGGACCCGACACCAATGTCGGATGCGTCGTCATCGCGGTCACAACGGACCGCACGGCCGCCTCCGGCGAGGCGCCGACCTCCGCGAACACCCGCGCCATGTCCCGCAGGGAAAGGGCAGGGGTCGGCAGGCCGCAGCCATCCGTCCCCCAGGGCAGGCGTTCGCAGTCTTCGCCCAGCCATGCCGAGAGTTCGCGGCGGACCGCGCGCTGGAGCGGATGCTCCGGTTCCTGGTAGCCTGCCACGGGCCAGCCGCGCGCGACACAGAACGCCAGCAGCGCCGCATGCTGACCCGAACAGTTGTTGTGGATCCGCCCCGGCAGGCGCCCCGCCCGATCCATCTCTCGGGCCGCCCCGTCGTCGAACGGCCGGTGCGGCCCGCATGCGAACATCTCCGGCGCCAGGTCCGCCGCGTCGATCACCGACTGCACGACGTTCAGGTGCCGCGGAGTGCCGTGGTGGGAAGCGCACGCCAGCGCGAGCGCCTCCGCCCCGAGCCCGAGACGCTCGAACACGCCGTCTCTCACCACCGGAAGGATCTGGACCGGCTTCATCGAAGAACGCCAGAAGGCCGTCAATCGGGGATCGCCGAAGGCGTGGCGGCGGCCGGAGAACCCGGTTTCGCGGACGATGCCGTACACGAGATGCGACGATTCCAGCGTCCCGGCCCGATCCACCGTGACGCGGATCGGTTCCATCACCCCGCCCCTCCGGCCGTCGGCGGCGCGAGCCGGGCCCAGGCTCCGGCCGTCGCGCTCCCGTCGGTCAAATCGTCGGCCATGCGGGCCAGATCGGCCGGACGGTCCACATCGTACCACGGCGGCAACCGCACACAATCGAGCCGCAGCGACGCGGCGCGCGCGCGCGTCCAGGCGAACAGCCCGGACGTCGACCACGGGGCTCCGGCGAAGAGACCGCCGGCTCGCGGCCAGGCCGACTCGTGCAGGCCGACCGCGTAGTATCCGCCATCGAGACTCGGGCCAAGGGCCAGCGGGCTATCCGCCAGGGCCTCGAAAGCCCGCACGACGAAATCGGCCGGGAGCGTCGGATGGTCGCTTCCGAGCGCGACCGCGCGATCCGCACCCTCGTTGAAGACGCAGGCGAACGCCATCTCGAGCCGGTCACCGAGCGAACCTCCGGACTGCAGCCGGATGCGAGCCGCGGGGTACCGGGAACTCAGCCGCTCCAGAGCCCCCGGACGATCGGGGACCCACAACTCCACGGCCACCCCGTCCGGCGCGCGCTTCATGGCGTCATCGAGGAAGGCCTCGTACAGGACGGCGCTCCCCTCTCCCGTCAGCTCGGGATGGAGGCGCGTCTTGACATAGCCCGGCTCGGGCAGGCGGCCGAAGACGAGGAGTCTTCGACGCGAACGCTCACGGTTCAAGGCGGGGTTCAGGCGCGCACCGACTCGCCGCTTAGCGGGTGTTGACCTCGATCACGCCGCCCTCGGCGCCCGGCCTCTGGTAGCGGACCGGAACCATGCTCTGGTGATACAGCCGGATCGACACGATTTCCTCCGCGGGGATCCGCCGCAGCGTGGTGACCGCGTCGTTCAGGTTGAAATCGCCATCCACGACCAGCAGCGGCACGTAGTAGTCCCGCGTCTGCCGCCCGAAGAGACTGGAGCCGTCGTTGCCGCCCCGGAAGCCGATCCGGTCTTCGAAGATGATCAGTTCGCGGTGATGGGTGAGCGCCTCGTAGGCCGAGCGATACCCGGCGTCGCGGATCTCACTGCCGGTGATGATGAGCCGGCTGTACGTTCCGGGGCGAGGGTTGCCGGCGCACGCCGCTGCCGCGATCAGAACCGCCATCAGAGCCATCGTGGTTGCAATCACCGCCGACCGTCGCGTGCGCTGTCTCATAGCTCGTCTCCTCCCATCCTGAATCTCCCCGCCGGCGCGATATGCCCTGTCCTCGCCGCCGACACGGGATGTTTCGCGGAACGCCTAGCGATCCCCGTCGGACTCGCCGCTCTCCGCGTCCGCGCCATCCGCGCCGTCCGCACCCCGCTCCTCGGCCACGCGCGCCGCGACCGTGAGCAGCGCCTCCGGCGAATCGGCCTGCATCAGGAGGTCCATTGCGACCTGTACCTGCGCATCACGCACGGCCCGGCTGCGGAGCTGGGGCACCTCCCCGAACTCCGCGCCGGCCAGCTCATCCGCGATGAGCCAGTCGACATAGGTTTGCGACTGGTCGAAGAGTTCCCTCTCGATCTCGGCCCCCGCGTCCACGAGCGCCGTCCAGACTTCCTCCCGCATCCCCTGCGTGACGGAGAACCCCTCGTCGAAATCGTAGTCGTTCGAGTACTCGACGGCCCACCGGAAGACGACGTTCCGCGGGATCGCCCCGGAGCGCGTCGCGAGACGCCGCAGTTCCTGTTCCTCGGTCGAAAGCGTGTCGCGGTAGACGATCAGGTCCGGCGTAATCCCGCCGCCTCCGTACACCGTCCGCCCGCCCGTCGTGCTGAACTCCTCCCGGTCTCCCGGCTCCGACCGCGCCGCGACCGGTTCCCCGGAAATCGCCACGGCGCTCGCCGCCAGGTCGCGGAGCGCGCGCTCGCGGTCGAAGTCCTTCGTGATGGAGCGGCCGGCCGGCGTGTACCAGCGGGCCGTCGTGACCTTCATGCTGTTGTTCCCGGAGAGCCCGTACAGCGTCTGCACGGATCCCTTGCCGAACGTCGTCGTGCCGACGACGACGGCGCGGTCGTGATCCTGGAGCGCGCCGGCCACGATCTCGGACGCGCTCGCGCTGAGGCCATCCACGACGACGACGAGGGGAATGTCGGCGTAGCGGTCCTCGGAGGAGGCGCGGAACAGGTAGTTCTGCTCGTCCAGCCGGGACCGCGTTTCCACCACGGACTTGCCGCGCTCCAGGAAGAGATCCGTCACATCGATGCCCGCCGGCAGCAGGCCGCCGGGGTTCCGCCGCAGGTCCAGGATCAGTCCGCCGGCTCCCTCATCGACGAGGCGGTCCAGCGTCGCGACCAGTTCCTCCTTCGCCTCGCGGCTGAAGCCGCGCAGCGTCACGTAGCCGACATCGCCGTCCAGGATGAAGCCCTGCGCCTGCGCCACCTGGATGACGTCGCGCACGATACGGATCGCGAGCGGGCGGTCCACGCCTACCCGCGCGATCGTGATGCCGACCGGCGCCCCCCTCTCACCGCGCAGGGTGTCCACCGCCTTGTCCACCGACCACCCCTCGGCGGATTCGCCCTCGACCTCGATGATACGGTCGCCGACCTCGAGTCCCTCGCGGACGGCCGGCGAGTTCGGGAGCACCTGAACGACGGTGATCCAGTCGTCCTTCACGTCGATCCGGACGCCGAGTCCACCGTAGTTGCCCGTCGTGGTGAAACGAAGATCCTCGGAATCCCGGGGCTCGAGGAACGTGGTATACGGGTCGCCCAGATTGTCGAGCATCCCGTCGATCGCCATGCGATACAACTCGTCCGGCGAAATCTCGTCGACGAACCGGGCGGAGATCAGACGGTGGATCTCATCCAGGAGCCGGCGGCTTTCGCCGCCGCTCGCATCCCCGCTCTGATTTATCAGCCAGCCGCCGGTCGCGAGAGCGATGGCGCCGACCAGCACTCCCGTCGTCCAGGATCGCTGCATTCTCATGCATCCTCCGTGGTGGCAAGCCCGTATCGTGTCGGGCCGCGTTCGGGCGGGACTCCGCCGCTACCGTCAATGTCACACCGCACCGTCAAAGAGGAAAGTTCGCCGCCCGGAAGCGGCGCGGAAGCCTCTCCTGCAGGAACGCCAGAATCCGGGCTTCCACCTCATCCGGCGTCCCGGAGCCGTCGACGAGCACGATCCTCTCGTCTTCCGCCGCCAGTTCTCGATACCCTTCCCGCACGCGCTCGCGGAACGATCGCTTCTCGAGTTCGATTCGATCGGGAGCGGACGCGAAGAAGGTCAACTGGCCGGGGTCGTCCTCGTCCTGCCATTGGCGACCCAGGCCCACCTTCACGGGTACGTCGAGCACAAGATAAAGATCCGGAAGGAGGCCACCCGTCGCGGCGCGGGTGACCTGTTCGATCGTCTTCGCGTCGACTCCGCGCGCCCACCCCTGGTAAACCCGCGTGGACAGCTCGAAGCGGTCGCAGAGGAGGACCTCGCCACGCTCCAGCGCGGGCCGGATCACCTCCTCGACATGAGCGCGGCGGGAGGCCGAAAACAGGAGCAGCTCGGCAATCCCGTCGAGCCGCAACTCCGGCCGGTCGAGGAGCACGCTCCGAATCGCCTCCGCCGCCGCCGTGCCGCCGGGTTCCCGCGTCACCGTGTGCGGCGCGCCGCCCGCGGACAGCCGCTCGGCCAGCCGGCCGATCTGGAGCGACTTCCCCGCCCCCTCCGGTCCCTCGAATACGAGGAAGCAGCCGTTCATTCAACCCTTCATTCAGTCGTAGTACTCCACGCCGAGGTGGGTGATCTGCTTCTCCCCCATCAGCCAGCGCAACGTGTTCTTGAGTTTCCAGTGCTGGATGAAGATGTCGTGTTCCGGATACAGGTCCGGGGCCGTCTGCGGCGCCTTGAAGTAGAAGGACAGCCATTCCTGGACTCCCGACAGTTCGGAGCGTGCCGCGAGGTCGAGAAAGAGCGCCAGATCCAGCACAATGGGGGCGGCCAGAATGGAGTCGCGGCACAGAAAGTCGATCTTGATCTGCATGCCGTACCCCATCCAGCCGAATATGTCGAGATTGTCCCAGCCTTCCTTGTTGTCGCCCCGCGGCGGATAGTAGTTGATGCGGACCTTGTGATACATGTCCCCGTAGAGGTCCGGGTACATGTCCGGCTGCAGGATATATTCGAGCGCCCCGAGCTTCGACTCTTCCTTCGTCTTGAAACTCTCCGGGTCGTCGAGCACTTCGCCGTCCCGGTTGCCGAGGATGTTCGTCGAGAACCAGCCGTTGAGGCCGAGCATGCGCGCCTTGAGGCCGGGAGCCAGAATCGTCTTCATCAGCGTCTGGCCGGTCTTGAAGTCCTTGCCCGCGATCGCGACGCCCCGTTCGGCGGCGAGCGCGAGAAGCGCGGGGATGTCGCAGGTCAGATTCGGCGCCCCGTTCGCGAACGGCACCCCCTCCATGAGCGCGGCCCACGCATAGAGCATCGAGGGCGCGATGTCGCGGTGGTTCTCCTCCATCGCGCGCTCGAAGGAGGCCACGCTATCGTGCGCAGGACTCGCCTTCATGAAGATTTCGGTCGAAGCCGCCCACACCATCACGAGACGGTCGCAGCCGTTCTCCGCCTTGAACCGGCGGATGTCCTCGCGGAGTTGCTCGGCAAGCTCCCGCTTGTTCGCGCCCGTCTTCACGTTCGAGCCGTCGAGCTTCTTCACGTAGGCGCGGTCGAAGGCGGCCGGCATCGGCTCGATTCCGCGCATGAAGTCCGCGAGCGGATCGACGTCCTCGGGCCGAAGGACGCCGCATACCTTGGCGGACTTGTAGGCGTTGTCGGGAATCGGATCCCACGCGCCGAACACGAGGTCGTCGAGTCCGGCCAGCGGCACGAAATCGCCGATGAGCGGGGTTCGGTTCTCCGTTCGCTTACCGAGCCGGATCGTGTTCATCTGCGTGAGCGATCCGATGGGCCGGTTCCGCCCCCGGCGCGCCGCCTCCACGCCCGCGATGAAGGTGGTCGAGACCGCCCCGAGCCCTACGAGGAGAACGCCGAGCGTTCCTTCGGCGGGGGCAATGGTTGCAGGTGATCTATCCGAATCCACGATGCCGGTTCACTCCGTGTCTGGTTCAGTTCGTGTCTGGTTCAGTTGGACTGCCGGGGCGGCTCGCCGTCGGGCCGCGTATTCCGGTACACCCACCAGATCCGCTGGAAGGCGGTCAGGTTGGTGAGGATCGCGAGCACGATGATCACGACCCTGAGGACGAGACCCCGGTGCCCGAACATGGTCGTCTCGCCGAAGATGAGCGCCGCGAAGCCGATCAGGATGACCCGTTCCGGGCGTTGCATGAGTCCGACGTAGCAGGCGATGCCGAGCGCCTCGGCCCGGGCGCGGGTGTAGCTGATCATCAGCGAGCCGGCCAGCGCGAGCACGATCCAGTAGATCATCCCCACGTCGCCCAGTTCGAGACGGTAGTCGTTGTACAGGGAGAGGAGTCCCAGGTATACGACGATCTCGGACAGCCGGTCGAGGGTCGAGTCGTAGAAGGCCCCAAAGGACGAGGCCAGACCCGTGCGGCGCGCGACCGTGCCGTCGAACAGGTCGAACACGCCGCCGAGGAGGACGAGGAAGCCGGCCGTGCTCACATGGTGCTGATGAAAGAAGTAGCCGGAACTGCAGGTGATGATGAAACCGAGCGTGCTGATGACGTTGGGGTGGACGCGGCGTCGCGTGAGCCACGCCATGGCCGGCTCGAAGATCGCGCGCAGCGCGCGTTCCCCCAGGTCGCGAGCCGTTCTCATGCCGGGAGGATGATCCTGCTTTCCTCGCCCTTCCGGACCCCCTCGCCGATCGCCCGGTCCACCCGCTCCATGAGCTTCTCGAAGTTCGCCTGGGAGGAGACGAGGGCCTGGTAGCGGGTGTTCGTCTGGATCTTCTCCTGCAGTTCGGCGAACTCCCGTTCCTGCTCCTCGCTCGGCTGCTCGCCGCGGCCGACTGCTTCCATGAGCGTGCTTTGCAGATCGCGCATCCGGTTGAGCAGTTCCGTCGCGTCACGGTCCTCGTCGATCTCGCGGCGGGCCGCGCGCAGGTAGGCGTATTCGGGCAACTGCGAGATGATGCGCCCCACCTCCTGCGCCTTCTCCAGCATGCGGTCTCGTTCGTCCATGTCTCCGGCTCGAAACGGAAGTCGGGAAGCACCCCGGGCCGACGCGTCGGGCCGGCGGAGGGCGGAGGTTCGAATCGTCCGCGCCTTGACCGCTCGCCATCCGCGGGCCGAGGCCGATGATTCGACGCCCGAGTATAACCCGGCCCCGACCCCCACGCGACTTGAACGAGCCGGCGACGCGACTAGCCGGAAACGGCCTTCCGCGCGCTCGCAAAGCGAGGACGGCCGGCAAGGTCCATCCCGATGCGGCCGTCGGAGAGCGATGCTTGAGCCTCAAGGAGATGGAGGACGGCGGGACCCTGCGACATCCCGACCTCGAGAAACAGCGCGCCGCCTACACGGAGCCGTGCCGCGGCGACGGACACCACGGTTCGAATCACGTCCAGTCCGTCTTCTCCGCCATCGAGTGCGACGCGGGGCTCGTGATCCCGGACGACTGGGTCGAGGCCGGTCAGCTCCGAGGACGTGACGTAGGGTGGATTGGAGATGATGAGGTCGAAACGTTCGTCCGGAGAGAGCGCGGACCGAATGTCGGGCGCGCAGAGGCGCAGTTCGAGCCCCTCTGCCCCCTCCACGCCCGCGCGGCGGGCGTTCGCGCGGGCCAGGTCGAGCGCGTCCTCCGACACGTCGAGCCCGACGACGCGGTCGGCGATGCCCTCGTCGAGGAGCGCGATCGCGATGGCGCCCGAACCGACGCCGATGTCGAGGGCGTCCACGGGCGTCCCCCGGTCGCGATGCCAGAGGGCGACGAGGTCGAGCAGCTGCTCGGTCTCGGGACGCGGGATGAGGGCGCGGCCATCCGACACCAGGCGCACACGCCGGAAGTCGACCGTGCCCTCGATGTGCTGGAGCGGCTGCCCCTCGAGACGGCGGGAGACCGCGCGCGCCACCGACGCGGCACCGGCCGGATCGACCCGCTCCCCGCCGGAGACGCCGAGTTCGCTCCGCGACAGGTCGAGCGCCGCCGCCACGAGCCGCTCGGCCTCGACGCGCGAGGCCTCCAGCCCGGCCAGCTCGAGTTCGCGCTGCACGCCCCGCACGATCTCGCGGCGCGTCGGACCCGCCGGGCGGCGTCCCGCCCCACCCGGCGGCGGTTCCATCATCCGCCCTCCGCCGCCATCCGCTCCTCCGTCCCGGCCAGCCGCAGCGCCTCCACGATCTCGTTCAGGTCCCCGGCGAGGATCGCCTCGAGCCGGTGGCTCGTGAGGTGGATCCGGTGGTCCGTCACCCGGTTCTGCGGGAAGTTGTACGTCCGGATCTTCATGGAGCGGTCGCCCGTCCCCACCTGGGTGCGCCGCTCGCGGGCCCGTTCCGCCTCCTGTTCGGCGACCATGCGGTCGAGCAGCCGGCTGCGCAGCACCTTCAGCGCCCGCGCCTTGTTCTTGTGCTGCGACTTCTCGTCCTGGCACGACACCACGAGCCCCGTCGGCCCGTGCGTGATCCGCACCGCGGAGTCGGTGGTGTTCACGGACTGCCCGCCCGGGCCGGAAGAACGAAACACGTCGATCTTGAGGTCCGCGGGGTCGATCTCGAGGTCCACTTCCTCGGCTTCCGGGAGGACGGCCACCGTCGCCGCCGACGTATGCACCCGGCCCTGGCTCTCCGTTTCGGGCACGCGCTGCACGCGGTGGACGCCGGACTCGTAGCGGAGACGGCCGTAGGCGTCGGATCCGCGCACGACGAAGACGATCTCCTTGAGGCCGCCCAACACGCCCTCGCTGGTACTCACGAGTTCCACGTCCCAGCCGGACTCCGCGGCGAAGCGCGCATACATCCGGTAGAGGTCCGCCGCGAAGAGCGCGGCTTCGTCCCCACCCGTCCCGGCGCGGATCTCCACGACGGCGGGACGGTCCTCGAGCGGGTCCTTCGGGACGAGGAGGTGACGAAGCTCGTCCCGGGCGGCCTTGCGCTCGGCCTCCAACTCGGCGACTTCGGCCGCGGCCAGTTCGGCCAGTTCGCCGCCGGATTCCGCCGCTACCTCCCGCGCCTGCCTAAGATCATCGAGGAGCTTGAAGTGGCGCTCCGCGGCGCGCGCCAGCGGCTCCAGCCACGAGTGTTCGCGCGCCACGTCGCGCAGGAGGGCCATATCCGTCAGCACTTCGGGCTCCGCCATGCGGCGCGCCAGCTTCTCGTACCGCTCGGCGGCGGCGCGCAGGCGATCCTCGAGCGTGTCCCGATCCGACATCGTTCGTTCCCTACATGAAAACGGGGTCCGCGAGGAACCCCGTCATTTGAGTTTGCCGTACAGCCTGGCAATTCAGCTGGCAGTGTCGAGCGCTTGACGGCTCCGGCTCAGGCATCCACCACCACTGCCGCCCCCGCCTCTTCCGGCGCCTCTTCCCTCGCCGTCTCCTCCTTCGCGCCGCCGCGGGCCTTCCCATCGCCGTACTTGGCAATGAAGCGCTCCACGCGGCCCGCGGTGTCGACGAGCTTCTGCCGGCCCGTGAAGAAGGGGTGGCAGTGCGAACAGATCTCGACGTGGATCTCGCCCACGGCCGAGGAGGTTTCCGTGTCCCGGCCACACGCACAGGTGATCTTCGCGGGTGCGTACTCCGGATGTATGCCTGCCTTCATGTCTTCTCCACATGCTGGGTTTCTGCTTCCCGGCGGACGTCTTCTGCGGAACAACCACACAACTTAGCCGGAACGGGGCGGCCGCGGCAAACCGAAGACGAACCCCCGCCCGTGCCGCCGGGACCGTGCACGCGACAGAGCATCTGCCCGCTGCCGACTTCGAGACGGTGGGCGACATTCGCGTGCGCTGGCTGGAAGAAGAGGGACGCATCCGCCGATTCGTCGCGGAACTCGGCCCTGGGGACATCGACCGCGTGATGGACTACCGGTTCTTCGATGGCGAACCGATGCGTGCCGTCTTCCGGCACATGTTGCAGCACGTCGTCAACCACGCCACCTACCACCGCGGACAGGTGACGACGATGCTGCGCCAGCTCGGCGCCGAGCCGCCCCGGAACCAGGGCCTCATCGGCTTCTATCTCGAGCAGGCCTAGTTGGGCGTCAGCATCACCCGGTCGGCGACCGCGGCTTCGACTCGCTCCCGCGAGTAGTAGAGTGGGAAGAAGCGGTCCTTCGCCCAGCCCTCGAACAGGTTCCGGTACATCGGATCGTCCGGGTCTCCCCCCTGTCCCGGCGTGTTCGTGAACACGGCCGTGTCCCAATCGCCGGCCTCCGCGATGATCCGGAAGGAGGGACCCGACGTCTGGTTGTCCCCGCCTCCCGTCTGGTTCACGGTGAAGCCGTTGCCGCCGCGCGGGAGCGGTCCCACCTCGAGGCGCGCGCGCATTTCGGCGTTCACGATCCCGGACAGCGGGTGCCGGAACCGTGCGTGCTTGAAGCGCACGTCGCCGTAGCGCCAGGGGTCGCCGCCGAAGCGGTCCTCCAGTCCGTCCAGGGCGTCGGCCAGCGTGCGGGCGAGGAAGGCGTCGCGACCCGCCACGGGATCCCCGTCTCCGAGCGCCGCGAACCAGGCCGGGGGCGAGCCGAGCCAGTCGATGATCTTCTTCATCGACAGACGCCCCAGCGACGCGCGGACGTCGGCGGGGACGACGAGCGGCACCATCTGTCTCTGAATCTCACGCTCCCAGGAGACGTAGATCGCCGCCTCGCGGGACTCCTGAGCCAACGCGAAGTCCCAGTTCAGCAGCTCCTCCCGCGCGGACTGCGCCCCCGGGGGCAGGTCGACGCCGCGCAGCATCGGCACCAGCGAGCGTGCCGGGAGCGACACGTAGTCGGTCGCCAACTGCATCATCTCCGACATCGTGAAGCGCTTCCCCGACGCGAGGACTTCGTCGATGCGCGCGCTCCGGAACGGGTCGCTCCAACTCCAGCCGACGGCATCGCGGTGCTCGTAGCCGGGCGGCACGAGGTTCTGGTTCGCCGTCGACCAGAACCCCTTCTCCGGATTGAACACGTGCGGCTTGTGCCGGATCTCGAGGTAGCCGTCCCACTCGTAGCGGCCGTCCCCCGGCACCGGGACGAGACCCGACCAGTTGCGGCGGATGGGCGCGATCCCCACGGACTGCCAGCCGATGTTCCCGTCCACGTCGGCCCACACCATGTTCTCGCCGGGGATGTTCGAGTAGTTGCAGGCGTCCCGGAACTCTTCCCACGTCTTCGCCTGGTTCATGCGCAGGCTGGCGAGGTAGGGCGCGCCGCCGGTCTCCATCCACCCGGCGCGCACCGCGTAGGCGAGATCGTTGTCCCGGTCCTCGTACACGACGGGGCCGTGCCGCGTGTACCGGTGCCGGACGCGCTCGGGCTCCCGCCCTTCGACCGTGATCTCGTCGTCGATGACGCGCATCGCCTCCCAGGCGCCGCGGTATGAGTAGCGGTCCGGGTCGTCCGGGTGGGTTCGGTAGACGTAGAGGTCCTCGGCGTCCGTCTGGAAGACGGTCAGCCCCCACGCTCCGTACCCGTTGTGCCCGATCGAGATGCCCGGGAGGACCGGCTCGCCCCCGCCGATCACGTTCCAGCCCGGCCCGACGAGATGGACGAGGTAGCGCAGCGACGGGGCCGCCTGCACCCGGTGCGGGTCGTTCGCCATCAGCGCGTGTCCGCTCAGCGTGCGGCTCCCGGCCACGACCCAGTTGTTGCTTCCCGTCCCCAGCCGCTCCGCCTCGAGGCGTCCCGCCTCGTACGCCCGGGCCTCGGCTTCCGCTTCGAGCGTCTGCAGGGCGAAGGCCTCCGCGTCGGAGGCGGTGGCGCGGAAGCGGGGCTCGATGTCCTCGGGCCGGAACCGGATGGGCCCGCGGAAGGCGCGGTACACATCGAGGATCTCGGGCCGCAGGAGCGAGCCGTCGATCGCGGGGTCGAGATCGATGTCCGGCTCCCCCGGGTGGAAGTAGGAGACTTCCTTCACCTTCTCCGAACCCACCGCCGCGACGGCGATCCCCAGATCCAGTTCCTGCCCGATGTTCATGAGCAAGCCCTGGTGGCGGGAGATGACGACCTCCGGAGTCCACGGCTGCGGCCGGATCCCCAGCATCTCGAACTCGACCGGCAGGAGGCCGGGGTCGCGCTCCGTCTCGGCGATGTACGCGTTGATGCCGTCCGTGAAGGCCCGGATGATCTCGGCGCCGCGCGGGTGATAGTGGTTCAGCTCCGCCTCGAGATCGCCGCGGAACCGGAACAGCCGGGCGCCGCGGTCGCGCTCCAGCTCACGGGGACCGAGGATTTCGGCAACCGTGCCCGTGGCCTGGCGGCGCCAGACTTCGAACTGGAAGAGGCGGTCCCGCGCCGCGCCGTACCCCTGCGCGAAGAAGAGGTCGTGCTCCGTCTCGGCGTAAATGTGGCTGACACCCCACAGGTCCTTGAGGATCTCGACTCCGGCCTCGAGCCCGGGAACCCGCAGGGTCTCCGTGTCGACCGCATCGACGGCGGCGATCCGATCCGGGACGCCGGCCCGAAGGTCGTCGACGGTCGGTGCGCCGGGCAGGTGTCCGCCGGAACTCCGGAGGACCGGCAGCAGGAGGATGAGCGCGAACAGCGTGACGGATCGGACCCGCATCGGATTCTCCTTGTGTGGTCTTAGGACCCCGCGGCCTTCTTCTTCTCCGGCTCGCCCTCCGCCTGATCCTCGGCCCCGGCTTCCGCCTCATCGGCACCGGAGACGCTCGCCCGGAGCGCGGCCATGAGGTCGATGACCTGCGCCGTCGTTTCCTCCTCGGCGGGCGCGGCGATCTCGGTGCCGTCGGCGACCTTCCGCTCGATCGCCTCGAGCATGCGCTGCCCGACTTCATCCTCGTACCTGGACGGATCGAAGCTCTCCGAGGCGATCTGCTCGATCAACTGGACGGCGAGCCCGAGTTCCGCATCGGCAACCTCGCCCTCTCCCGACGGCACGTCGGCGATATCCCGCACCTCGTGCGCGTAGTGCAGTTGTTCCAGCACGAGGTGATCCCCGACCGGCCGCACGAGGACGAGGTACTGCTTGCCGCGCGCCGCGTACTTCGCGAGCGCGGCCCAGCCCGTCTTCGTCATCGCCGCCCCGAGCAGGCGGTAGGCCTTGTCTCCCCCGCGCGCGGGCCCGAGATAGTACGTCTTTCCGATATACGCCCGCTCGACCTGGTCCAGCGGCACGAATTCGACGATCTCGATCGCCCGCGTCGCCGCCGCCTCCAGCGCCTTCAGTTCCTCCGGCTTGAACGTCACGAACTGGTCCTTCGCGAACTGATAGCCCCTCACGAGATCGCCGCGGGGGATCGGCTCCCCGGTCTTCGCGTCCACGTACTGCTGCTTCACGCGGGCCCCGTCGGGGGAGAGGAAGTTGAAGCGGACTTTCTGCGAGTTCTCGGCGGACGAATAGAGCTGGCACGGGATCGAAACGAGCCCGAACGAGATCGTCGCCGTTGCGATGGGTCGAGGTGACATCCTGTGCCTCTCCGTGTGCGCGCCGAACCGCCGGCGCGATGCCGGCCCCGATGCCGGCCCCGCGGCATGATGCCGGACCGGGGGGCGGAATAATAGGTTGCGGCCGGGATTGTCGCACAGAGCGGGAGCGACGCGAGCGGGCAGCGACAGGGGGCGCCTGCAGGCATGCCACGAGAAAAACTCGAGGAATACCGGGACAAGCGCGCGTCCGAGCGCACGCCGGAGCCCTTCGGCGGGGCGCCCGGGACGGGGGCCGGCGTGTTCGTGGTCCAACTGCACGCGGCGACCCGGCGGCACTACGACCTTCGACTGGAGATCGGGGGCGTCCTCGTCTCATGGGCGGTGCCAAAGGGCATCTCCGCCGATCCCGCCGACAAGAAGCTCGCGGTCCACGTCGAGGATCATCCGGTCGAATACATCGAGTTCGAGGGCGTGATTCCGGCCGGCGAGTACGGCGGAGGCGAGATGATCGTGTGGGACATCGGCCGCTGCATCATGCTCGAAGACCCGGAGGAGGGACTGGAGACGGGCAAGCTCCTGTTCGAGCTTCGGGGCCACAAACTCAAGGGCGTGTGGACGCTCGTGCGGCTGGAGAAGGGGGAGACGGGAAAGGAATGGCTGCTCATCCGCGAGCGGCGCGGCGGGCACCCGATTCTCGAGGACGGGTCGCTCCCGGAGAGTTCCATCCTGTCCGGGCTCACGGTCGAGCAGATGGCGGAACGGGAGCGCGGCTGGTACCCGGGAGAAGACCTGGCCGCGGCCCTCGCGGAGGCGGGGGCGCCGGAGCGGCCGGTCGATCCTTCCGACATCCGGTTCATGCTCGCCACTCCTCGCGAGGACGCCTTCGACGACCCCGCGTGGCACTTCGAACTCAAGCTGGACGGCTACCGCATGCTGGCCGCGGCGGTCGAGGGCGAGGCCAGCCTCCTGACGCGCAACGGACACGACGCGCTCCCCACCTTCCCCGACATCGCGCGCTCCCTGCGCAAGCTCCCCTACCGGCGGGTCGTGCTGGACGGCGAGGTCGTCGTCCACGACGCGGCGGGATACCCCAGCTTCCGGCGCCTGCAGAAGCGCGCCCGGCTCTCGCGTCCGATCGACATCCGGCGGGCCTCCTTCGAGGCGCCGGCGAGCTTCTACGCCTTCGACCTCCTCGCGTTCGATGGCCGCGACCTGCGCGACCTTCCGCTCGCCGAGCGGCGCCGCTTCCTGCGCGACGTGGTGCCGGAAGCGGGTCCGATCCGCTTCAGCGAGCACTTCGAGGGGTGCGGGGAGGCCCTGCTCGGGCAGGTGCAGGGGATGGGTCTGGAGGGGATCATGGCCAAGCGCGCCGACTCCCGGTACGTCGGAGGCCGTTCCCCCGCCTGGAGGAAGATCCACGCGGCCCGCCGGAACCGCTTCGTCATCGTCGGCTTCACGAATCCGGCCGGTTCGCGGACGGGCTTCGGGGCCCTTCACCTGGGCGCCTACGGTCCGGCCGACTCCGCGCCGGAAGCGCCCGCCGGGGACGACGACCTCGCCCTCCACTACGTCGGCCGCGTCGGGACGGGCTTCGACGACAAGACGCTTACAGTCCTCCATGCCCGGCTCGACGACCTGAAATCGGATGCGCCCGCGTTCGTGACTCCGGCGCCGGCGGGAGACGAACACACCTGGGTCGAGCCCCGGCTCGTCGCCGAGATCCGCTACAAGGAAGTCACCGAGGGCGGCCTCCTCCGGCACGCCGTTTTTGTCGAAGTCGCGGACGTGCTCCCCACGGACTGCCGGCTTCCCCGGAACCCGCGCGCGGCCCTCCCCGATCCCGTGCGCGTGGACACGTCGCCCCCGCCCGTCGAGGAACTGCCGCTCTCGAATCTCGACAAGGTCTTCTGGCCGGAGGAGGGATACACGAAGGGGGACCTGATCGCGTACTACGGGGACATCGCGCCGTGGCTGCTGCAGTTCCTGAAGGACCGGCCCCTCGTGCTGACGCGGTACCCGGACGGGATCGACGGAAAATCCTTCTTCCAGAAGAACGCGCCCGGATTCCAGCCCGAATGGGTGCGCACGGAAGCGATCCGGAGCAAGGGGTCCGGGCGGGACATCCACTACTTCATCGCCGACGACCCCGCGACGCTCGTGTTCGTGGCGAACCTGGGCGCCATCCCGCTTCACGTGTGGGCGAGCCGCATCGGGAGCCTGGACCGCCCCGATTGGTGCCTTCTCGACCTCGACCCGAAGCACAAGCGCGGCGACGAGGAAGTGTACGCGCCGTTCGGGGATGTGGTGGAAGTCGCGCGGACGATCGGCGAGTTGTGCGAGGAGATCGGACTGCCGAGCTATCCCAAGACGAGCGGATCTTCGGGGATCCATGTGATGATCCCGCTCGGCGGACAACTCGACTACGAGCAGTCGCGCACGCTCGCGCTCCTGCTCGCGAAGACGGTGGCGGCGGAGATTCCCGAGCGGGCCACGATCGTGCGGAACCCGGCGGGACGAGACGGCAAGATCTATATCGACTACGTCCAGAACGGCCGCGGACGGCTCGTGGTGGCGCCCTATTCCGTGCGGCCGCGGGCGGGAGCCACGGTGTCCGCGCCGCTCCGCTGGGCCGAGGTGGGACAGGGGCTCTCGATGGAGGACTTCACGATCCGGACGATGCCCGGGCGGGCCCGGGATCTGGACGCCGACCCGCTCCTGGGCGTGTTGTCGGACGAGCCCGACCTCATGGCGGCACTCGACGCCCTGCAGCGGAAGTTGGGCGGGTGAGCGCCGCGGAGGGCGGCGCGCGCACACCGCCCGGGCGGCTGTCCGGGATCCCGGGGTTCGACATCGACGGGGTGGCGCGGGCGGCGGAGCACGACTCCGGCATCCTCCGGCTCGAGAACCTCGACACCGACCTGCGCCCGCCCGCGGCGGCGGTGGCCGCCACCCGTGCGGCGCTCGAATCGCCGGCTGCAAACAGCTACCTGCCGTTCACGGGCCGGGCCGGCCTTCGCGCGGCGGCCGCCCGGCACGTCGGCCGACTCGCCGGGCGCGAATACGACCCCGACCGGGAGTGCGTGATCACGGCGGGCGGCACGGAGGGCCTGTTCAACGCCCTGCTCGCCACGGTGGATCCGGGCGACGAAGTGGTCGTCACCGACCCCACGTACGCCGGCATGCTCCAGCGCGTGCGGCTGGCCGGCGCGGTCCCGCGGCTCGCGACCTGGGCCTTCGATCCCGCGGGGGGCTGGCGCCTCGACCTCGACGCCCTTGCCGGATGCGTCGGCCCCCGGACCCGGGCGCTCTTCATCATGAACCCGTCCATGCCGTCCGGCGGCGTGCTCGACGCCGGCGACTGGGCAGTCGTGGCGGCACTCTGCGAGCGCCACGACCTGTGGCTCCTCTACAACGCGGCGATGGAACGGATCCTCTACGACGGCCGCCCGTACGTGCACCCGGCGTCGCTCTCCGGAATGCGCGAGCGGACGCTCACGATCGGCTCGGTCTCCAAGGAGCACCGCATGATCGGCTGGCGCGTGGGCTGGGTGGTGGGACCGGCCGCGGTCCTCGCCGCTGTCGCCAGAGTCGGCATCTACAACGTCGTGACGGGGGTCGGGATCGGGCAGCCCGGCGCGCTCGCGGCGCTGGCCGCTGGAGACGAAGCCGAGGACGTGGCCGCGAGCGTGGCGCGCTGGGAGCGACGGCGCGACGCGGTGATCGAGACGCTTCGGGACTACCCCGTCCGGTCCCCGGGCGGCGGCTGGTCGCTCCTCGTGGACACCCGGCCGCTGGGCCTCACCGCCCGCCATCTCTCCGAGCGTCTCCTGGCGGGAGCCGGCGTCGCCGCGACACCCATGGACGCCTGGGGCGGCCCCGGCGGGGAATACCAACTCCGCCTCGTGTTCAGCAACGAACCCGTCGCTCGCCTCCGAAGGCTCGGCGTCCGCTTCTCCAAGGTTCTGTAGCTCGGCCGGAACCGATATCGCGGTGACGATCTCGGACCGACCCTCGACACTCGTTACCTTGTTCGACATCTGTCAGATACTTAGATAGGTTTCTGACATACTGTGCTTCCCATCACCGGCCCAACGGGAACGGAGACGACAAATGCCGAGCCTGCCACGGACGCTTGGGTCATTCAGGTCCCTTCGGTGCGGTTCGAGCGACAACGACTCCGGCACCTCGCGCGCGGACCCCGGCCGCGTCCGCCTCGGCGGGACGCACAGCCCTTAGCTCTCTACGGAGCTTCGCGTGTAAGCTGCATAGCCGCGGCCGTCCTTATCCATGAGGCCACCGAGGCCTGCGGAGGCGGAGACCAAAATGCCAGTACTTCTCCTGCTGTTGATCGTCGTGCTAGCGTCGCTACTGTTCGATCGTCGTACAGTGGGATTGCGGGTTGTCGTCGCCATCGGGCTGATCGCAATCATGTTTCGATCAGGAGTGGGGCCGGATGTCCCCCCCTTGGCGTGGTGGCTCATGGCGCTGGCCGTCGTTGAGATCGCAGCGCTCTGGATCGTCCGAGCAAACAAGGGGTTTTGGATAACGGGCGCCCGGAACCGATCAGGTCCGGCCGAACCGGGGAGATCGCATGCGAACAGTCCGTGAAGCCTTCCCCCGTTTTCTCGACTCTGAGAAGAGGCTGCTATGTGCAGGCTTCTGGCTATGTGCAGGGTTCTCCTTGTGACCCTTCACCCCGGATCCTGCGATCGTTGGCGCGGGGCTCGTCCGGGAGGGCGGCCGTAGCCGGGCCGCGGAAGCCTTGACGATAGTGAGAGCATAGTGTCGGACTATGGAAAAGCACCATCCGGGGCCCTACGTTCAGAGGGACTGGACAAGAGTTCACCCCGGAACGGAGGACACCCGAATGGTGCGTGGAAACGACTATACCGGATCGCGCCCGCACGTGCAAGGATCGCCGGCGGCGCCGGGGGTCCGCGGCGGCGGCGTACGGATCACCGACGCGGGCGGCCTGGTCGTGGTCCGGAGGCTGTGGGACGCGCTGGGGCTGGGCCGTTGGATCGACGACCGGACCGGGAACGTCCCCGGCCGCTACCGGCCGTCGCTGATGGTCGAGTTGTGGGTGGCGCTGCTCCTGTACGGCGGCGGGGTGATGGACGACCTGCCGCTTCTCGAGCGGCGGGGGGTACGCCGCATCTTCGGCTGGAGGCGGGTGCCGCACCCGGCCACGTTCGGGCGCTGGCTGCGGCGCTCGGCCGCGGTGATGTCCCCCCTGCTCGACGAGCTTCTGTGGCGGATGGTGCGGCGGCGCTGGGAGATGGCCGGCGGGGCGCCCCGGTCGGCGACGGTCGTCATGGACTCGACCGTCGTGGTGCGCTACGGGCTGAGACAGGCCGGGGCGGAGAAGGGCTACAATCCGAAGAAGCCGGGCCGTCCCTCGCACCATCCGCTGCTGGCCTACGTCTTGGAGACGGGCGACTGCCTCGGGGTGCGCTGGCGGCCGGGCAACGCGCACACGGCCGGGGGAGCCGAGGCGTGGCTGGCCGGGCTGGTGGCCCGCCTGAGGGAGGCGGGGGTGCGGGACATCACCGTGCGGCTGGACAAGGGGTTCTTCTCCAAGCGCATCGCGGCGAGCATGGAGGAGCTCGGCGTCTCCTATCTGCTCAAGGTGCCGCGGTACGGCTGGCTCGACGGCTTCCGGGGCGCCTGGGAGACGGCCACCGCCGACGGGGCCGGGGACCGGGAGCTGAGGACCGCCTCCGGCGAGCTGTGGGGGACGCGGCTTCTCTCGGTCGAGAGGCGGAGACGGACCGGCCCCGCGGAGGGGGAGCTCGATCTCGAGGCGTGGGAGACCGCGATGAGCGCCGACGTTCTGACCAACATCCGGGGCATCGGCCCCATCGAGGCGTGGCGCGCCTACAACGCGGGCGCGGTCGTCGAGCAGCGGATCGAGGAGTTGGGCCAGCTTTCGGCCGGGCGCACCGCGGTGGACGATCTGGGCGGAAACGCCCTCCTGTGGGGCCTCGCCGCGCTCGCCTACCAGCTCCTCCACATCCTGCGCGCGAACTGCCTCGGCCGTCGGTGGCGGGTCGTACAGCCGCGCGGCATCCGGCTGCGCCTGCTGCGCGCCCCGGCCAGGATCACCTCCCACGCCCGCCGAACCTCGCTCGGGTTCGCGCGCGGCGAACCGGCCCTCGGCCTCCTGCGGCGGGCGCTCCGCACCATCGAGAACGGCCTCCCGCCGCCCGCGCCCGCCTGACCGACCCCGGACCCGGCCTTGCGAAGGCGCCGCGCGGCGGCGCCCCGTTCCCGTGTCTCCGCGCGCCGCCCGGGGTCCCTCCCGAACCCCGCCGGCCCCCACCGAGGCCCGGTCCGGCCCCGAAAACGCCATCACCCGCGCCAAATCGCCACAGCCGCAGGTCATAATCGCGCCTCCGGCCGTCCGACTATGCACCAACGCAGGATCCGGGTTCACATTATGGGCGCCGGTAGCGTCGGCGGACTCGCGGCAACCCAAGATGTTTCGCTGGTAGCCAATCCCGAAGAATACCGCATCGGCGGACTTGACGCCCCGACATGGTCCGCGTTTGTGGAACCACCGGCTCTCGTCCGAAACGCGCGACCGTACGGGGAGCGTGCTCGCGCCCACGTTTCTCCTTGACCGCTAATCCGAAAGGCGGAGGGCGAGCAGCTTGGGCCAGAGCTTGCCGGTCACGAGGAAGACGCCGGTCTCGGGGACGTAGGCGATGCCGTTGAGCACCGCGTCGATGTCGCCCGGCCGACGGACATCGAGGGGGACGCTCGAAAGGTCGATCTCGCCGAGGACTTCGCCGGTGGCCTTGTCGATGCGGACGATGACGTCCGTCTGGTAGACGTTGGCGTAGATCCAGTCGTCCACACACTCCAGTTCGTTCAGCCGGTGTTGCGGCGACCCGTTGCGCGTGACCTCGACCGTCGCCAGTACCGTGAAGTCCTGCGGGTTCCGGCGTTCGAGCGCGTTCGAACCGTCGGACATCCACAGCGCCTCGCCGTCGTAGCAGAGTCCCCACCCGTCGCCGTCGTAGGTGAACTCCCGGAGCACCGCGAAGGTCTCGAGGTCGTAGACGAGAGCCCGGCCCGCCTTCCACGTGAGCTGCACGAGTTCGGAGCCGACGCGCGCCAGACCCTCGCCGAAGAGGGCCGAATCCACCGCCACGCGTGCCTGGACCTCTCCCGTCGGCACGTCGACCCGGCGCACGCTCGACTCGCCGTAGCGGCCCGTGCTCTCGAAGAGGTGCCCGTCGTGGAAGAGGAGGCCCTGCGTGTACGCCGCGGGATCGTGCGGGAACGTGCCCAGCATCTCGTAGTCGATGGACGGGACGGTCGAGGACGCGCAGGCCGCCAGCGCGCCGAGCGCAAGCGTCCACAGGCCGCGGTAACCGGCTCGCGGCGGCTGCTGAGGCGTCACCGGAGCATCAGATGAGATCGAGGACGGTCTCGACGGCTCGACGGCCCTCGGCGGACGCGCCGGTCCAGTTCTGGTGTCCGCGCAGTTCGGAATGCCCGATCGCGACGCGGCCGAACGGCTCGCGAATAACATCGGGCGGTGCCGGCTGACCATCGTGTCCGAAGAAGAAACCCGGCCCCGGCGCCACGTAGGCGTGCCCCCAGCGGTTGAGAACGAGACCGCCGATGTCCTCCGCCGGATCGAAGCCTCCCTCCGCGAAGAGTTCGACCATCTGCGCCCGCAGCCGTCGTTCGTACCCTGTGAAGGAGGTGCTCAGCATCTCCGTGCGGCCCGTCATCCCCTGGTCCGCTGGCGACGTGCCGGGTGACTCGTACGTGATGTAGAACGTCAGCATCGTCGGGTGGTCCGGATCGTGGACCGGCCGGTAGTCTCCCGCGTACATGGGCCGCCGGATGTTGCACGAGAAGCCGAGATCGCCCTCGTAGAAGCAGCCGGCGATGCCCAGGCGGTCGAGGAAGCGCCAGTTCCGGAGCGCCACGTTCGCGACGAGGATCGGTCCGTGGCGAAAGCTCTCGTAGGCCACCCGGTGCCCGTCCGGCAGGTCGGCCGCGATGTGGCGGTTCATCCACCCCCCGCTCGCGAGGACGACCCCGTCCGCCTCGACGGAGTACGCTCGGCCATCGTGGACGTAGGTGACCCGCACGCGACCGTCCCCGGTCCCCGCATGGCGCACGTCGATGGCGGTGCACCCCAGGCGAAGGCGCACGGGCTGGTCCGGCCGGTCGAGGGCCCCGAAATCGATCGGCCCGTTCAGCACGTCCCCCAGCGCGAGTTCGCCGGCGATCCCGTCCGGCACGATGTCCTTCACGAAATACCGCGCGATCCCCGCGTTCCCGCCGGGGAAGGAGTGGAAGGTCATGCCATCGTAGCGGGAGGGGAGCCCGAAGCCCGGGAGGTCGAAGTGCATCCCCCACCACGCGGAGACCGCGTCGCAGCCGAGTCCGATGATGCTGGCAAGGAGCGGGTCCACGTACGCCGTCACCTCAGGGGGCAGGCCGAGTACATCCTCGTAGTAGGCCTTGAGCGTCATGCCGTCGAGCCACGGCCCGGGATTGTCCGGCCCCCCCGGCGCATCCGGGGGCACATGGTCCGCGACGCGGGCGTTGCGCCAGCGCTCGAAGCCCTCGCGCACCTGCGGCGTCCACGGCGCGCGGGAGGTGTCTCCGAACAGGCCGTTGACCCAGCCGCCCGCCCCGCCCGACCAGCCCGGGCGCCCACCCCGGCGCGTCCCGCCGAAGTAGTGCCCGATGGAGAACTGGTCCTGCACCCAGTGCATGAAACCGTAGTTCTCGAACGGCGCCTTCACCTCGCCCGCGTCGGACGCGTACTCGAACTCGCGCGGGATACCCAGCGTCGTGAAGTAGTCGTCCGGCTCCCCCGTGGGCGGACGCACGCCGAAGTCGTTGGAGCCCTGCGGCCCGGCCAGCCGCACGCCATCGACCATGATGTCGTTCCGCTTGGCCTCGCCGCCGAACACCGGGTGGTTCTCGATGACGAGGCAGCGCCCCCCCGGCCGGTGCCGCTTGAAGTGGTGCGCGGCGGAAAGGCCCGCGAGCCCGCCGCCCACGATCACGACGTCGAAGCGCTCCCCTGTGTCCGTCACCTCCCCGCCCGGCGCCCGCCCGTCACGGACCCAGTGCGCCGAGCGCACCACCTCCGGCGTGTTCCCGTGCGAGGACGCGTAGTCCCCGACCCCTCCGGGCCCGTACCAGTCCGGCCCGAGCGCGTCGGACCACGGCTCGGAGGCCATGCCCGGGACGGCTCCGCCGCTCCCATCCGCCGAGCCGCCCGTCCCGCATCCGATGAGCGCGGAACCCGCGATCCCGGCCCCCGCCAACTGGACGAAGTCGCGGCGCGTGATCTCCCGGTCGAGCCCGAGTTCGCGGTCCTTCACTGCGTCGTCGTCCCGCCGGTGCGGTAGCGCTCGAACCAGGCGAGGATGTGCTGCACCTTGCTGATCAAACCGCTCGGACGGGCCCCGATGCTGTGGTTCGCCTCCGGAATCCGCACGAGCACCGACGGCACCTTCTGAATCCGCAGCGCCTGGTAGAACTGCTCGGACTCGGACATCGGCGTCCGCCAGTCGACCTCCCCCGTGATCAGCATCGTCGGCGTCGTCACGTTCGCGATGTGATGGACCGGCGATCGCTCCATGTAGTGCTCGAGGTTGTCCCACGGCGCGCCCGGGAACCAGTAATTCATGCCGCTCGAGCCGCCCATGTCCGCCGTCAGGACCCAGCTGTACCAGTTGATGACGGGCTTCTGCGACGCGGCCGCCGCGAAGCGATCCGTGTGGGTCACGATCCAGGCCGTGAGCACGCCGCCCCCGGACCCGCCGGTGACGAACAACTGGTCTTCGTCGATGTATCCGCGCGAAATCACCTCATCGACGCCCGACATCAGATCGTCGAAGTCGTGGCTCGGATAGGCGTGGTGGATCTCGTTGCCGAAGTCCTCGCCGTAACTCGTGCTCCCCCTGGGGTTCGTGTAGAGGACGACATACCCCGCCGAGGCGAACAACTGGACTTCCGCGCTGAAGCGGTCTCCGTAGTTGGCGAACGGCCCGCCGTGGATCTCGAGCACGAGCGGATACTTGCGGCTCGGGTCGAAGTCGGGCGGCTTCACGATCCAGCCCTGAATATCGAGCCCGTCGTGTGAGGACTTGTACCAGACTTCCTCGGTTTCCCCGATCGCCTTCTGCGCGAAGAGATCCTCGTTCAGATGCGTGAGCCGCCGCCAGTCGCCGTTCCGGTTCGTCACGGCAAGATCCGCGGGATGGTCCGGGGTCCCGTAGGTAAAGGCGAAGTGGTCGTTCGAGGAGGCAGTGAAGGTGCCGCCTCCGTAGGGACGGCCGATGGACAGACCCTGAACGCTGGAAACGATGTCCGTCACGGTTCCGTCGAGGTCGACGTGGGCGAGTCGCGTGTTCCCCTCGGTGTCGTACTGGAAGAACAGCCCCTCCCCGTCGCTCGCCCAGTGCAGGTTCCCGATCGAGCGGTCGAGGTCGTCGGCGATGAGACGCGAACCGGACCCGTTCCGGCTCATCACGTAGAGCTTCGACACCTGGTGTCCGAGGTAACGGTCATCGTAGCCGGTGTAGGCGATCATGCCGCCGTCGGGCGACACCGCCGGGCTCGAATCGGGTCCGCGGCGGTCGGTCAGTTGCCGCACCGCCAGTTGCCGCACCGCGCCGTCGGCCACGGAGAACTCGAAGATCTCGGAGTCCCGCACGTACTCCCAGTCGTCGCGCCGGGTGGCCGAAATGAGCAGGTGCTGCGAATCGGGCGTCCACTCGGGCGTCCCGCCGTGGTTGTAGGGGCCGTGCGTGACCTGGCGGGGCGTCCCGCCCTCGACCGGCAGGACGAACACCTGGGAGTAGCCGACGGGCAGGAAGCCCTGGCTGTCCGAGCGGTAGTAGAGCCGCTCATAGGTCGTCGCGGGTGGCGCCCACGTCGCGCCTTCGGGCTTGGCCGGCATCTGCGCGAAGGGCGGCGGCGTGTCCGGAACGAACATGCTGAAGGCGATCATGCGCCCGTCGGGGGACCAGGAGAGCCCGCCCGGGCCTCGCTCCAGTTGCGTGAGCAGGGCCGTCTGTCCGGTGTCCATCCAGCGCAGGTAGAGCTGCGACTTGCCGTGCTCGTCGCTCGCGACGTAGAGGAGCCGCGTGCCGTCCGGCGACCAGCGCGGAGAAGAGTAGTTGCTCTGCCCGGTGAGGAGCGGCCGGTGGTTCGAACCGTCGTAGTCGACGATCCAGAGGTTGCTCCGCTGCCGGTCCGTCATGATGTCCATCGAGGAGCGCGCGTAGACGACCCGGGAACCGTCCGGCGAGATCCGGGGATCACCGGCGACTTCGAGTTCGAATACGTCCGCGGGGCCAAAGTGGTCCGGATCCCGCTCCTGCGCGGCGAGTGGCCCGGCGGGGGCGAGGAGGGCAAGCGCGAGCGGGGCGGTCGCGACCCTGATGGCGAGGGTGGAGCCGACGACCCTGTGTTCTCGTGACGGCGTCATGATTCCTCCTGGGCAGCATTCGATCTCTGCGGGACGTCCCGTAGCAGCCAAGGTAGCGCCTTTGCCGCCGCCGGATAGGTTGCGCGGCATGAACCATCGCGAGTTTTCGGTCCCGGAAACGATCCGCTGGGCCCCCGGGGGCCTGAGCGCGCTGATTCTCGACCAGACGCGGCTTCCCGGCGTCCATGAGGAGAAGGAACTCTCCACCCTCGAAGACTTCATCGAGGCGATCCGGAGTCTGCGCGTGCGGGGCGCGCCCCTCATCGGGATCACGGCCGCGATCGGCCTCGCGGCCCTGGCTCGGCGGTCCGCCGCCGAAGGGGTCTCGGCGCGGGAACTGCGGACGCGGTTCGCCGGCTGGGCCGAGCGCCTCGAGGACGCACGGCCGACAGCGGTCAACCTCGTGTGGGCCAGCCGCCGCCTGCGAGCCCGACTGGAGGCGGCCACCGGGGATGCAGGAGAACTTGCGACGGCGCTGGCGGCGGAAGCCGACGCCATCCACGAGGAAGACCGCCGCATGTGTCGCGCGATCGGGGAACACGCCTCCACCCTCCTCACGGGCGGCGAGGCCGTGATCACCCATTGCAACGCGGGCTCGCTCGCCACGGGCGGCATCGGAACGGCGCTCGCCCCCGTCTACGTGGCGGCCGAAACCGGTCGCCGCGTCCGCGTGTTCGCCGACGAGACCCGGCCGCTGCTCCAGGGGAGCCGCCTCACCGCATGGGAGCTTTCCCGCGCCGGGATCGAGGTCACGGTGCTGGCCGACAACATGGCCGGGTCGCTCTTCGCGACGACTCCGCCGGACATCGCCTTCGTGGGCTCCGACCGCATCGCCGCCAACGGCGACGTGGCGAACAAGATCGGCACGTATCCCCTCGCGGTGCTGGCCCACCGCCACGGCGTCCCCTTCTACGTGCTCGCGCCGACCTCCACCGTCGACCTCGGGACACCGACCGGCGCCGACATCCCGATCGAACACCGGGATCCCGACGAGGTCCGCCGCGGCTTCGGCCCCCTCCTCGCCCCCGAGGCGGCCGACGTCTACAGCCCCGCGTTCGACATCACGCCCCGCGAGCTTGTGACAGGCATCATTACCGAGCGCGGCATCCACCGCCCGCCCTACACGGAGTCCCTCGCCGCCGCCGTCGGCCAGGCGGAAGCTGAGCGACGGGACCGAAGCGGATGACATCACAAGACAAGCGGGAACGGCTCCGGCACGCGACGGACGCCTTAAGGGGGACGCAGGCTATCGCCTGTGCAGAGGGTGTCCGGGCAAGTGTACCTGTCTCCGCGTCGCCAGGTCGAGTTCCTTGATGAACAGATCCGTATCGAACAGGTAGTTCGGGTAGGCCGCACGCAAGTTTGCCACGGAGTCCATCGCGACAAGGACGACCTCGGCACCATCGATCCCGCGGATCTCTTCTTCTCGCTCTTCGTATAGTTTGGCGGCTCCGGCCAGTCGCGACTTTCTGAAACCCGAGACTGTCATGGATCGTTCATCGGGCCTTCGCTCGAGAAGAAAATAGTGGCAGTGGGGCGGAAGACGCTCGGGAGCATAGCTGATGAATGTTCGATAATCGTCAAGCGTGCCGACCACGTTGAGATCGGTCGCGAGCCGTACCAACGAGTCGCGTAGAGTCACCGGGTCCGACGGGGTCTCCGGGACCACGGGAGAGCGCTCCTTTATGGCCAGCCACGAGCCTGCCAGCGCAAAGAACCGCAACCAGCCCGCGTTCCCTTCACTGGACTTGAGCGCTTGGTCCTTGATGGCGCCGGCCGTCTCCACCGCGGTCGCCCAGGCGTGCTGGAGCTTTGAACGGAGTTGGATCTCGACCTGGAGTCCGTTGTAGGTCTCGTTTCTGTCGCTTCGATAACGGTATACCAGATGAATGCCACGGTAGCCGGACGATTTGGGCCACTGGATATAATCCACCTCCCGGATGAGTTTGTGTTTCATCTTCGAGCGACGGTGTGCACTCCACAGTTCGCGAACCGCGGCGGGGCTGCTGACGATCGCACGACAACCAGCGATGTCCTGCATCCGGGACAACTTCATCCCAGGAAAACGTCGCAGCTTGGCGATCGTGGCCGGTGCCCGCTTCAGGCGCTGAGAGACGATGGCTTGGGATTCTATGCTCCTAATCCGTCGCCGCAGGCCCATCTGTATCGTGTTGAGCGGAAAGCTGTGCGCGGCGCGCCAGTTGTTCAGGACCGCGAGTTCGTGTCGGGTGTCCGGCTCGCCGCGCCCGTTACCCACCCATCCCGTGGCGGCCAGTTTCTTCCCGGCGCGGTCGACTTCGCTTCGCGTGTAGAGCGGTTGAATCCAGTCCATGATGATGGGAGGCTATCTCCGTATGTTCGCTCTCGCCACCGGGTGACGACGTCCCCGTCGCAGGGTTCAGTCCGTCCTCGCCGTATCGCGATGCCGCTACCGGTCGTGGCGCAGGATGGGGAGGTAGGCCTTCCAGGGCCCGACCTCGTCCTCGAACCGGTGCGCGACGACCCGCGCGATCTGGGCGATGTGGTTGAGGTCGTGGACGGCCCAGGTGGTGAGCAGTTGCCGCAGCGTGACCTCGCCCAGTTCCGGGTGAAGGCCGCCCGCATCGAGATCGGCCTCGCCTTCGACCACTTCCCTGAGCGCCGCGAGTCCGGTCTCGCGCAGGGTCTCGAATTCGGTCAGCAGTTCATCGAGCGTGCGGCCGCGAGTGCGCTCGACGTGCGCGAAGCGGTCGAAGGGCGGGAAGGCCCGTTCGCGGCCGTGTGCCAGAATCCACCGCGCCCGCGGAATCCAGTCGTCGATCTCGCCCTGAATGAGATGTCCCAGCACGCTGAAGGGGCTGAACGTCCCCTCCCCCTCATCCGCGTGCAGGAGACCGGGCGGCAGATCCTCGAGTAGCACGCGCACCGTCCCCGGTGTCCGCGAGAGGAGGGTGAGTATCTCCTCCGCCAACTGCTCATCGCTCACGACAATTTCTTCCGTCACTGTCTTCCGTCACTGTCTTCCGTCACCCGGTTTCTCCGCCAAATGTCGTCCGGACCACACGGGGCTCGGTCTGCGTTGCCGCCGCCCCGGGTGCGCGAACCGAAACGGAACGCGACCTCCGCGGCTTTGCAACGGGGCTCCGCCTGCGCATCCTCTCCCGGTCCGTGAACCGGCCCGAAACGAGAACAACCCGCGTCCGAGCCAGGATCTTGCCGTCGTGAGCGAACCGCCAGTCCATACGGAAACGTCGTCCCGGAGCCGCTTCGTCCGGCGGTTGCGGGGAGACAAGCCGACGATGACGGTCGAACTCCGGCCGCCTCGCAGCGGACTCACGCGGGGCGGGGCGATGGACATGTGGATCGACCTCTCCCATGCCATCCGGGGTCTCGCGGCGCGCGACGCGTTCCTCATGCTCACGGACAGCGCCGTGGGCGAGGAGGAGGAGGAGAACCTCCAGCACCTCACCGCCAACCTCGCGAACGAGGTGGACCCGTGGCGGGTCGTACCCTTTCTCACCTGCCTCCACCCGCTCGACTACTGCCTGCGCTACGTCGACCGCGCGCGGGCCCGCGGCGTCGAGAGCGTGACCGTGACCGGCGGAGACAAGGTGCGAGGCGTCGAGCGCTGCCTCCCCCACGGGTATCAGCTTCGACAGAGATTCCGGGAGCGGGCGCCGCGCCTGTCACTCGGGGGCTGGGTCAACCTGCACCGCCCCATCGCCGAACAGATCGGTTTCGCCACGGACCCGGAGTATGAGGCGGACTACTACCTCACTCAAGTCGTTTCCCACCACGACCTGGCGCTGGCGGAGGGTTGGCTGACCGGCGCGGAGCGCGCGGGCCTCGAGATTTCCGGCTCATTCGGCGTCTTCTACTACCGGAACGGCCGGCGGACGGTATTGGAACGGCTGTCCCGCTTCTTCCCCGTACCGGTTGAAGGGGTGGCTTCGGCCTTCGCAGCCGGAGCCACGCCGGAGCGGCACTGCGCGGAGACGATCGTCGCGCTTCGGCGCCTGGGGGCTGTGCACGTCTATCTGTGCAACCTCGCCCCGCACCGCGCCGCGACCCAGTTCGACCGCATCATGGCCGAGGTCGCCGCCATCGAAACCGAGCAGGGCTGACCTCTCCGCCCGTCACGAGGTCGCCCGGCCAAAGCCAAAGCCCTACTCCGAGGCGTCGATTCGGTTCAGCTTGCCGGGCCACTCCAGGATCTGCGAATCGGCGGTCAACAGCTGGTGTCCTTCGAGAGCCGTCGCCACGATCAGCCGATCGGCCGGGTCGCCGCGCAGGCCGGGAAGCAGTCCTGCCCGCACGCCGATAAGACCGTTCACCGGGAGTTCGACGAGTCCCTGGGCAAGAAGGTCGCGACGCCAAGCCTCCGGGTCGGCGAGAAGATCGAACCGCCCCGCGTGGACGCGCATGGCAACCTCCCAGAAGGAAATGGCCGACACCGCGGCGTGCCGCCGCCGTAGCGCACGCTCAATCGTCCGCCGCGCCCGTGGCCCCAGACGACGATCTCCACTCCTGAGCCATAGCAGGACATGCGTGTCGAGCAGGATCAAAAAAGGTCGTCTCCGTCGTCCCCGGCATCCCACCACTCCCTGGGCATCGGCCCCACGATATCGCCCCGGATCCGGATGATGTCGCGATCTCGTCCGAACCAGGACTCGGGCGCCTCGTCGCATGGGACGAGCTTCGACACGGGGCGGCCGTTCTTCGTGATGACGATCTCCTCGCCGGTCTCGGCGACCTCATCCATGAGTCTGAGACATTTCGCCTTGAACTCCGATGCCTTGATGGTCCGCGGCCCACCCGCGGGCCGCTTGTGGTCTGCTTCCATCCGTCCGCTCCGAGCATGTCCGACGTCTTCAACGGACTCTCAATAGAACCATGGTTATGACCATGGTCAACGTGTTCTCCGACCCGGCGCCCGGGAGGGGGCAGCGGTTGGGCCGCGTAAGGTGTTACCCGACCGTCGGGCCTGCCCGGCACGCCTGATGCCACGGTTCAACCCCAGCACGAGGAACTTGAAGATGGTCACTCGACGCGACTGGCTCCGCTCCACCGCCGCCGCCGGCGCCGCCCTCTCCCTGAACCCCCGCCTCCTGCGCGCCTTCCAGGGCCGGGAGATGATCACGCGGCCCGTTCCCTCCACCGGAGAGGAGCTACCGATCGTCGGCCTCGGGAGTTCCGCGACCTTCCAGCGCGTGGCGCGCGGTGACGACGTGACGCAGCTCGAGGGGGTGATGCAGGCGCTGGTCGATGGCGGGGGATCGGTCTTCGACACCGCTCCCGGCTACGGCTCCTCCGAGGAGGTGGCGGGGGACATCTGCCAGAGGCTCGGCATCTCCGATCGCGTCTTCTGGGCGACCAAGGTGAACGTGGCCGGGCGGGGCGGCGGTTCCGCGGATCCGGACGCGGCACGGGCCCAGATCGAGCGCTCGTTCGAGTACTTCGGGGTTCCCGCCATCGACCTCATCCAGGTCCACAACCTGGGAGATCCGCCGGTGCAGCTGGGGATTCTCGAAGAGCTGAAGGCGGCCGGGCGAGTCCGCTACATCGGGATCACGAGCACGAGCGCGCGACGGTACCCGGTGCTTGCGCAGGTGATGCGGGACTACCCCCTGGACTTCATCGGTGTCGACTACGCGGTCGACAATCTGGGCGCGGCCGAGGAGATCCTGCCGCTCGCGGCGGAACGGGAGATCGGCGTGCTCGTGTACGTGCCGTTCGGGCGCACCCGGCTGTGGTCGCGCGTGGGGGACCGCGAGGTGCCCGAGTGGGGGAGCGAGTTCGACGCCCATTCGTGGGCCCAGTTCTTCATCAAGTTCGCCGCCGCGCACCCCGCCGTGACCGTGGTCACGCCCGCGACGAGCCGCGCGGAACACATGGTGGACAACCTCGGCGGCGGCATGGGGCGCCTCCCCGACGAAGATCAGCAGCAGCGCATGGTCGAGTACGTGAGCCAGCTCCCCGAGGCCGGCTGATCCACCTGCCGCCGACCGCTTGAGCGGAGGCCCGGGGCGTTCCCGCGGGAACGTCGCCCGGGCCTCCAGCCGCTCAGGAGACGAGTTCGACCGTTTCGTCGGCGGGATCGACCGGGGCGAGTCCGAGACGCTCCAGTTCGCGGTTCACCGCAGCCAGTTCCACCCGCCACACGTCATCGAGGCGGGTCGTGTAGCCCTCGAGTTCGGCCACCATGATCCCGAACACCTCGTACATCCCGCTCCCGGGCCGGCCGTCGCCGCGCTCCGACATCGAGAGCAGGTTCGCGAGCCGGTTGTTCACGCGGATCGGGAAGTTCAGCGGATCCTGGTTGCTGCGGTTCCGCACCTGGTAGATGTCCCCCTCCACTGCGGAAGCCGCCGTTCGCAGCGCGCCCGCGGCCTCCGCAAGCGCGGCGTCGTCCGAGGCTTCCAGCCGGTCGTCGAGTTGCGACTTCACCCGCCGGATGGCGATCACGGCCGAGTTGGCCTCGTCCACGCGCGCCCGGATCCGCATCCCGAACTCGAACTGCTCCCGGAGGTCCTCGTCCGTCACCCCCTCGATCCAGGGATGCCGGGCAACCTCGATCTCCGTCGTCCGCACCGCGCCATCGGCCGTCAGCCGCACGGTGTACGTCCCCGGCGGCACGGCAGGCGCCATCGTGCGCACGCCCCACAGGATCATGCCGGGGAAGGTCGCGGCGGGAGCGACTCGCAGGTCCCACTGGAGCATGTTGAGCCCCGCCTCGGCCGGCAGCGCGGGTCCGGCCCAGCGGGCGCGGGCCGGGGGCGGCGCCGCCTCGCCCTCAGTCTCGCCCTCCCCCTCGCCCTCCACAGCCGTCGAATCGCCTTCGGCGGGCGGGTCCGGACGCGCGGCCGGCTCGTAGGTGCGCAGCACGGCGCCCGACGCGTCGAGAATCTCGAGCCGGGCCTCCTCCGGCGCCTCCCGGAACCACCACGAGAGCGTCGCCCCGTTGGCGGACCGGTGCGCGGTGGCCGGGTCGAACAGCGCGACCGCCTCCTCCGTCAGCCCCGGATGCGCCTGCCGCAGCGGCGCCAGGTTGTCGAGCACCCAGAACCCGCGGCCGTGGCTCGCGATCGCCAGTTCGTTGTGCTCCACGATGACGTCCGAGACGGGCAGGTCCGGGAACCCCGGGTTCAACTCCTGCCAGTTCGCCCCGTCGTCGTACGACACGTACATGCCGTGCTGCGTCCCGGCGTACAGCAACCCTTCCCGGTTCGGGTCTTCGCGGACGGCATGCACATAGGCGTCGTCCCGGATCCCGTCCACGATCTTCGTCCACGTCGCCCCGTAGTCGTCCGTCCTCCAGATGTAGGGCGAGAGGTCGTTCAGGAGCGGCTTGCGCACGGAGACGTAGGCCCGCCCCGCGTCGAACGCCGAGGCGTCGATCTGGCTCACCCGCCCGAAGTCCGGCATGTCCGGCGGCGTCACGTCCGTCCACGTCGCACCGCCGTCGCGCGTCACGTGCACGAGGCCGTCGTCCGACCCCGCCCAGATCACGTCGATGTCCACCTTCCCCGGCCCGACCGAGAAGATGGTGGCGTAGACCTCCGGCCCGTTCATGTCCCCGGTGATCGGCCCGCCCGAATGGCCCAGCGTCATCGGGTCGGCGCGCGTGAGGTCGCCGCTGATCGCCTCCCAGTCGTCTCCCCCGTTCGTCGTCATCCACAGCCGGTTGGAGGACGTGTAGAGGACGTTCGGATCGAGAGGCGAGAAGATGATGGGGAAGGTCCACTGCCAGCGTTCCACCATCTCGCTCGCCGGCTCGCCCGAGTAGAACCACGGGTAGGGGTTCACCTCGCGCGACGTGCCGAGCCGCCGGTTGAAGCGGTCGATGTAGCGCCCGTTGTTCGTTCCCGAGAAGAAGACGTCGAGGTTCTTGGGGTCCGGCGCGATGTAGCCCGGCTCCCCGCCTCCGGCGCGGTATGCGACCTCCATCGAACCTTCCGTGATGCTCGCCGGCTCACCGCCGAACGGAGGCGCCTGGCCGAAGCCGAAGCGGTTCGCGTTCCAGGCCGAGGGCAGGCAGAGCGTCGAGTTGTCCTGCTGCGATCCGCAAACGTGGAAGGGCACGTGGGCCGTGGTCACGCCGTGGTAGAACTGGGCGGTCGAAAACTCCTGGTCCGTCCAGTGCTGTCCCGTGTCGAAACTGACCGCGCCGCCGCCGTCGTTGGCCACGATGAGGTGGGCGGGGTCCTCCGGGCTGATCCAGAAGTCGTGGAAGTCCCCGTGCGTCCCGTTGTTGATGACCTCGTACGTCTCGCCGCCGTCGGTCGAGTGGAAGAGCGAGGTGTTCTGCACGTACACGACATCGGGGTCGTGGTGGTCGGCGAACACGTGCGTGTAGTAGAAGGCGCGCTGCCGGATGCGGCGCTCGTCGTTGACCAGTTCCCACGTCGCGCCGCCGTCGTCGCTCCGGAAGAGGCCTCCGTCCGCGTGCTCGAACAGGGCGAAGACGCGCCCGGAGTTCGCGCTCGAGACGGCGAGCCCGATCCGCCCCACGACCCCCTCCGCCGGCATGCCGGGGTTCCGCGTGATCTCCGTCCACGTGTCCCCCCCGTCGGTGCTCTTGAACATCCCGCTCCCGGGACCGCCCGAGGACATCGTGTATTCCTTGCGGAAGGCCTCCCAGAGCGCCGCGTAGATGACGTCCGGGTCATTGCGGTCGAGGGCGATGTCCACCGCCCCCGTGCGCTCGTCGCGGAAGAGGATGCGCTCCCAGGTGTCGCCCCCATCCGTGCTCCGGAACAGGCCGCGCTCCTCGCTCGGCGCGCCGTATTTTCCGAACGATGCGACATAGACGATGTTCGGGTCCGTGGGATGGATGCGGATCTTGGCGATGCCGTGCGACTCGGAGAATCCGACGTGCTCCCACGTCTCGCCGGCGTCGCGGCTCCGGTAGACGCCGTCCCCCGGCATGATGTTGCCGCGGATGCACGTCTCGCCGGTCCCGATGAAGACGAGGTCCGGATCGGTCTCCGAGACGGCGACCGCCCCGACGGAGGCCGAGGTGATCTTGAAGTCGGTGACCGGGAACCAGTTTTCTCCGCCGTCGGTCGTCTTCCACAGTCCCCCGCCGGTGGCGCCGAAGTAGCCCTCCAGCGGCCGCCCCACGACGCCGCTCGCCGCAATGGAGCGCCCTCCCCGGTCGGGACCGAGGTTGCGCCAGCGGTACCCCGCCAGGAACGCGGAATCCAGCGTGACCGCTCCGGGGGCGACTTCCTGCGCGGTCAGCGCGGCGGGCCCGGCGGGACCCGCCAGCGGTGCGAGGGGTGCGAAGAGGGCGAGCGCCAGCAACAAGGAGATGCGACGCGGGATGCGGTTCATGGCGAGGCTCCGTACCTGATCGTCGACGGCGGCTGATCGTCCGCCGAAGATAGGCGCGGATCGAGGGGCGGCGGAAGGCGGCCCGTCAACCTCCGCCGGAACCGTTGGAGCGCTTCTTCGGCCCGCCCGGCGTTGACGAAGGCGACTCGGGAGCTTCGTCAGCTTCGTCAAGCTCCGATTTCGTCTCCTCCGTCTCCTCCGACTCTTCGGCGCTCCCACACGTCACGACGATTTCCATGGGCGAGTAGATGCCGAGCGTGAGCGCCGAAACGAGCTGGTTCATGAAGGAAATTCGTGTTTCGACGATCGCCACCCCGTCCTCGCCACACCCCGTGCCGGCATCGACCCTGTCCGGCGGCACGACCCCGTCCAGGTAACTGTCCACCCATTTGTCTTCGACCTTTCGGGGCCCGGGTTCGATGCCGGTCACGACGACCGCGTGGTGGCTGGCACAGCCCGTGAGCAGCGAGACTGCGGCAATGGTCGTGACGATGCGGATCATGGCAACCGCCCTTGTGGAGGTTCGACTGGTGCGTCGGTCAGCTCGGAGACGATCGGCAGGATCCAGAGGTCACGTCACGTTTCGCAGTTTCTCAACGGCGCCCTACGGAGAAAGGCTCACCTCGCCATCTGCACCAATCGCGTATCTTGCCGGATGGGCGACACCAGCGCGAGATGACGGCACCAGCGGCGGAGGATCGGGGCGTGTTGGATCTGACCAGACGGATACGCACGGAACAGGCAAGGGGGGAACGGGCAAGGGTGGGGTATCTCGGCCCCCCCGGGACGTTCAGCGAGCAGGCGGCGATGCGTTACAATCGCAGGGCGCGTCACGTCGCTTTCGGGGATATCGCGGGTGTCGTCCGGGCCGCGGAAACGGGGGAAGTGGACGAGGCCATCGTCCCGCTGGAGAACAGCACGGAGGGGGCCGTCACGCTGACGACGGACCTCCTCGTCCACCAGACGGACCTCCGGATCCGCCGCGAAGTCGTCCTCCCGATCCACCACTGCCTGCTGACGGAGGGCAGCGTCGGTCTCAACGAGGTGCGGGTCGTCTATTCGCATCCGCAGGCCATCGCCCAGTGCCGGAAGTACCTGGCGCGTCATCTTCCGCAGGCGGAACCCGTGGCTTCGTTGAGCACGGTGAGCGCCGTTCGGGACATGCAGACCGGCGGGCGGGGGGCGGCGGCCATATCGAGCTGGCGGGCGGCCGAGGTTCTCGGCGCCTTCGTGCGCGCGACCGACATCGAGGACATCCCGGGGAACCGCACCCGGTTCGTCGTGCTGGCGCGCGAGGATCACGAGTCGACGGGGAGGGACAAGACCTCGATCTGCTTCGACTTCTCGGCGGACGGCCCGGGGACGCTCTACCTCTCGCTCGGCGAGTTGGCGGACCGGCGGATCAACATGCTCAAGATCGAATCGCGCCCCGCGAAGAGCAGTCTCGGGCGGTACATCTTCCTCATCGACTTCGAGGGACACCGCACCGACCCGGTCGTGGCGGAGGCCCTCGACTGCATCAGGAAGCGAGCATCGTCCTTCAAGATTCTGGGCTCCTATCCGCGGGCCTCCGAACCGGCCCGGTAACGTCCGGAGCTATCCGGAGACCCTCGGCGGCATGCCCATCCGGTCCAGGTTCGTCCCGAGTACCGCTTCCACGGCGGCCGCCCGGTCCAGCAGGGCGAGGTCTCCCCGCGCAGGGCCGATGAGCTGCAGGCCGACGGGCATCGCCGCTTCGTCCAGCCCTGCGGGAAGCGAGATCGCGCACATGTCGAGCATGCTGGCGGGGCACGTGCCGGAGAGCATGGCGCGGTTGGCCTTCCGGTAGGCATCGAGCCGGGCGAGGGCGGCGAGCGGCGGCGGCGAGACCGGGAGCGTGGGCGCCGCGAGGATATCGATCCGCTCGGCGGCAAGGCGCTCGTGCATGCGGGCCGAGAGCCGGCGGCGGTGCTGGCGCGCGGCGATATACTCGAGCGCGGGCACGCCGGCCGCCGCTTCCAGCCGAGTGCCGATGATCGGATCCAGGAGCGGAATCCAGTCGGGCAACTCGCGCTCGAGGAACTCCACGAACTCGGGCTGGACGATCGGTCCGGAGAGGTAGCGTTCCCCCGCTTCATCCAACTCGGGAGCCTCGATTTCGAGTACGTCCGCGCCGACGGCCCGAAGCTCTTCCAACGCACCCTCGACCGCGGCCGCGACGGCGGAGTCCGCGTCCGTCCACAGCCGGGAGGCGGGGACGCCGATCCTCAGCCCCGCGATGCCTTCCGGGACCGGGGCATCCGGCTCGTCCGCGGCTCGCGCGGGCGGGTCGATGGCGCGGAAGGCGTAGCGCAGGTCCTCCGCGGTGTGGGCGAGCATCCCCACCGTGTCGAGTGAGGTGCTGAGGGGAACGACGCCCGTCGTCGGCCAGCGGCCCGTCGTGGGACGGAAGCCGACCACCCCCGTCGCCGAAGCGGGGATGCGGATCGAGCCCCCCGTGTCCGTGCCGAGGGCGATCCGGGCCGACCCTTCCCACAGACTCACCCCGGCGCCGGCGGACGAGCCGCCCGGGGCCCGGTGCTCGACCGGATCCCACGGATTCACGGGCGTCCCCGTGTTGGGGTTCAGCCCGACCCCGCCGAAAGCGAACTCGACGGTGTGCGTCTTGCCGGTGAACATGGCGCCCATCCGGCGCAGCGACGTCACGAGGAAGCCTTCGGACAAGGCGGGGAGCACCCTCCTGGTCCCGGCGCACAACGGGTATCCTTCGAGGCCGTACAGATCCTTGACGGAGACGGTGATGCCCGCCAGAGGGCCCGGGTCCCGGCCGCGGGAGACCGCATCATGGATGGCGCCCGCTTGCCGCCGCAGAGCCCCGGCGTCGAACGCGACGTATGCGTTCAGGTCGCTGGCCTCGTGGCGGCGGATCGCCGTTTCGGCCTCCCGCCGGGCTCCCCCGCGACCCCCTCGGACGTCCGCCGCGACGCGCCGGATGGGCACGCGAGTCACTGCGTTACGGCCGAACCTTCATGTTGGCACTCAGCGCCCAATAACCCAGCCGAGCGAAGTCCAGCGTCGAGACGAAGGGTGTCACGGCGTCCGCATGCACCGGCGCGTGGCTCCGGATCGTCGTCCACTGCGCGTCCACGCTCACGTCGGGCGTCTGCATCCAGCGGCCCTTCAGACCGATGGAGACCTGGCCGGAGACGGCGTAGTCCAGGCCGGCCAGAAGCTGAAATCCGAGTCCGGTCTCGGACACATCCGCCGTCAACTCGCTCACGGTTCCCGCCGCGGCGCGCTGCCAGTCGGGCGAGGCGCCGGGCTCGGCGCGCGATCCGCCGAAGGCCTCGAGGTAGCCCTCCGCGATCGACTTGCGGGCAAAGCCGAGGTAATGGCGGTAGGCGACCTGGGAGAGTCCCCCTCCCACCCCGACAAAGGGCGTCAGGCGGCTTCCGGTCGGCACCGAGTAGGTGAGGTTGGCGAAGAACTGCCGGCCCCGGAACTCGGAGATGTCCCCCCACGGCGGCCGGTCCGGGCTCCATTCCGTGTCCTTCCCCGTGATCGCGGCCCCCGACTGCGTACCGAGCGTCAGGAGCGTGTGGTGGATGACCTGGTGCCGCTGGAACGCTTCCACCTCGATGTTCAGCGGCCCGAGCGTGTAACCGGCGGCGAGGCTGCCGCCGAGTCCCGGCTCCGGGTCGTACGAGTACAGGCCGCCCAACTCGGAGCCCGCGAGGCAGCCCGCGTCCCTGGGCGCATCGGCCAGGTTGGGGTACAGCAGCCGGTCGCAACGGGTGGGGCTGTTCGGCCCGGACAGCGTCGACTCGGTACCGGATCCCTGCACGAAACCCACGCCCATGGACACGTAGAACCCGCGCGAACTCTGGGCGGAGAGCGTCGAGGCTCCGGCAAGCATGACGGTGGCAAGCACGACCGCAGCCGCGAAGATTCGACTCTGTGCTAATCCTGGATTTTGCATGATTGTCACTCGTGTAGATGGTACTGGTTCTGTTGGCACGCCCGCGCCGCGGCAGTCTCCGAGCCGGCGGGCACTCTCCCAGAATACAGCGCACGGGAGGTGGCTGCGCGGTCGATCTGACCCGCCACCTCGAGCGGCGTGTCCCACGCGGTCACGAAGGCGACGGAAGCCAACAACTTCGGAGCGCAACGCCCCTGTCTTGACGGCGGATGTCAGACGAATCGTTCGAGCCCGCCGGGGAGCCTCGCGAGAACCTGGCGGCACTCGATGGCCTCCGAAAACGTCGGCTCGTCGATCGCATGCCGGATCGGAGCGCCCAATGGTCAGTTCGCCGGCAGGGCAGCGGTCAAGGATTCCCTCACCACTGAACGGCGATGAATCGCCTCGTCCCGAGCCGTCGCCGTCTGAGCACTTATCGTGTCTCGATCAGATGTTTCGCGATTCCATGGGCTGCACGTATCGCCTTGGGATTGGGATGGCCAGCACAGAAGATCAGCTCGAACAGCGGCGATTCTCGAGAGTTCAGCAGGGTCAGGGATTGCTCAAGGAGACGATCTCCGAACACGTCCCGCAGCTGTGCCTTGTAGATGGCCACCAAGCCATCGACGCCGGCATCCCGTTCGGTGCCTGATTGGTCGAACAACCCGAATTGCGCGGCGGGATGGTAGAGGTTGCGCCAGCCATCACTTCCGTACACGCGATTCAAACGCGCTTCCCACCCCTGCTCGACGTCACTCGGATCTCTCGAACGCGGGAGCATCCTGCCGATACTGCTGGCCGGGAAAAGCAGCCACATGTCAAGCCTCTCGAGGCTCGCGATCTTCTCCGCCGTCGACCAATCGAACTGAGTCCCGAACGGATCCACGAAGAGGACACCTCGCCAATTCCCATACTCGAATCGCCGCAACCCGCGTAGGAACTCGTTAGCGTCGGCGTTTAGGACATCGATCCGTCGATCAGCGTACTCGAGTTTCAGCTCCTCCAAGCTTGCGGAACGCTCCGAGTCCGCCTCCACGAATACCAGGCGATCAAACCGGCGGTCCTCCACGAGTAGAGCCCGTTCGGCGGATCCCATGATGAAGGCGCGAGCTTCCCGCGCGTCGGCCTCGGCGTCGCACCCGGACGTCGGGCTGATCCTCCCCGTTCCCGCGAAGGCATCGATGTACACGAGATCAAAAGACTGGTTCTTCAGGGCCCTCTCTGCCAACACGCGCGAGACACGAGAGGAGCAAGAGATTAGAGTAGGGCGAGACAGAGAGATTGAGGATGGAACGAGGAGAAGGAATGAAGGTGAACGGAACGCCCCTCTCTTCAGGGGAGGGCGGGCGAAGCGCGGCGGCTTCCGCGGCGGATCCGGAGGTGTCGGCGAAGGCGACGCGGCGGCGCTTCACGGCGGCGTACAAGCTGTCGATCGTCGAGGAGGCGGACGCCTGCGAGACGTCGGGCGAGATCGGAGCGTTGCTTCGGCGCGAGGGATTGTACGGCTCGCACCTGTCGGCGTGGCGGAAAGCGGCGCGGGAGGGATCGCTGCGGGGGCTGGCGAAGAGACGCGGACCGAAGCCCTCGGGCGGGAAGCGTGAGGCGAGGAGGGTGCGGAAGCTGGAGCGGGAGAACGCGCGGTTGCGCGAGGAACTCCGCAAGGCGCGCATCATCATCGATGTCCAGGGAAAAGTTGCGGGGCTGCCGGGCGTGAGCCCCGGGGACGGGAAGCGCTCTTGAGCGCGGCCGGAGGCTTGGCCGGGCACGTGGGCGTACGCGCGGCGTGCGAGGCCCTCGGGGTCGCGCGCGCCACGTTCTACCGTCGCCGGAGGCCGAAGACCGGGCGGCGGCGGCCCCGGCCGGCTCCCGCCCGGGCCCTGGACGCGGCGGAGCGGGCGGAGGTCTTCGGCGTGCTGTGCTCGCCGCGCTTCGCCGACCGCGCGCCGGCGGAGGTGTACGCGACGCTGCTGGACGAGGGCGTCTATCTGTGTTCGGAGCGGACGATGTACCGGATCCTGGCCGAGAACCGGGCGGTCCGCGAGCGCCGGGCTCAGCGCAGCCATCCCAACCACCCGAAGCCCGAGGTGGTGGCCAAGGCACCGAACGAGGTGTGGTCTTGGGACATCACCCGGCTGCTGGCGCCGGAGAAGTGGCGGTACTTCTATCTGTACGTGATCCTGGACATCTACAGCCGCTACGTCACCGGATGGATGGTGGCGGAGCGCGAGACCGCAGGCCTGGCCGGACACTTGGTCGGCGAGACGTGTCTCAGGCACGGTGTGCGGCCCCGGGTCCTCACGCTGCACTCGGATCGGGGATCCCCCATGACGGCCAAGTGCACGGCGCAGCTCCTGGCCGACCTGGGCGTCACGCAGTCGCTGGGCCGCCCCAGGGTCTCGAACGACAACCCGTACTCGGAGGCGCACTTCAAGACCCTCAAGTATCACCCGGGCTTCCCCGGTCGGTTCGGCTGCATCGAGGAGGCGAAGGACTTCTGCCGGGAGTTCTTCCAGTGGTACAACACCCAACACCGCCACGGCGGCATCGGCCTGCTCACCCCCGAGCAGGTCCACCTCGGCCGCGCCCCCGAGGTGATCGAGCAACGGCGGAACGTGCTGGCCGCGGCCTACGCCGCCCGCCCCGACCGCTTCGTCGTCGGCCCGCCGAGGGCTGTGGAACTCCCGGAGGAAGTCTGGATCAACCGCGCACTCCCCGTCACGCCGGTTGATGGATCGGAGTCGGCCAACGGGAGGAAGGAGGCCTCACTAAACTGAATCGGAAAGTGTCTCACATTCGTTGGCAGGTTCCGGGGCGGTTGTGTAGGTGTTCAGGTATCGTTCGAGAATACCGAGCTTTTGCGTCGTCCAGCTTCCGCCGAACGCGGGCGTCGCACCGAGGCTTGTGAGGATCACTGACATCGCTCCGTCGGAAACCCATTCCACTCTCGCCCCTCTAGTTCGCGTCCCCCGGATTTTGGTGTGCGCCCGCCCCACTGCTTGAAGAAAAACGGGATTTCGGCCGCCAAGCACTCGTCGCGAATCGCCGTCACCCAACGAGGATCTATGGGTCGGTGGCCCGGTCCGCTTTCTCCCCCGACGATGACCCAGTGGATCTCACCCGGACTCCAGACGTTGCACAGCCTGAGCGGTCCGATTAGCGGTTCGCAGCTCAGGAAGCGCACCGTCGCGGGGACGGCCTCTAGGTGCCGCACGCGGTATGCCGTCTTCTGGTTCTCGGTCGATGTGCCGATCCAGATATGCGGAGGAAGCCCCGCTTTCCCGAACAGATCCGTGTTGCGACGGATGAACCGGGCGGCCCGGGCGGGGCGCTTCGTCAGCACTTGGTATGTATGCCTGTCCACATCCAGCATCACCCGGAACGATTCCCGCACGAACTCATTTGGGACGTGCTTGTGGAACAGGTCCGACATCGAATTGACGAAGACCACCCGCGGCTCCCTCCAACGTGCGGGCTGCGCCAGCCGTTCCGGCCAGATTCTGACGGCAAATGGGTCGGCCCGGTTCTCGGGCGTGTCCACGACCGGGAGGCGGCGTGTGTAGGTCTGGTGAAGGAGCCGACGAGAGAGAGCGTCCGCGTAGCAGTTGTCACAACCCTCGGACACCCGCGTGCAGCCCGTAGTGGGGTTCCACGTGACCTCTGTCCACTCGATCGATGTGCGCTGGCCCATGGATCCATTCCGTCGCAACGATAACCTCTCGGCGTGCTCTCGCACTGCAAAACCGAACACACACCGAACACCTTGTGTACGTGAAGGTATCAACTCCGGCTCCTTCGCGCCATCCGCAAGAGATCGAACTCGCGGCCGTGCGCCCGCCTGCCCGCACGTTGAGTCTTTCTGCCGAGGCGGTGATTGACGGTAACGAGGGGCGGCCGGTTGCCATCGTCTTCGGTCCCGAGAACGGCGCGGTCTCCGAGGCCATGGTGTTCGAGGCCGCGAAGGAGGCCTCCGCGAAGGAATACAGCCACCTATACGTCATCGGCTTCGCCATCCAGCCGGACGCGCGACGGCTGGTCGAGGATTGCGAACGGGCGGTCGGAGTCCCTGCGACGTACGCTCAGGCAAGTATGGACCTGATCATGAAGGACCTGCTGAAGAACCTCCGATCAAGCCAGATCTTCTCGGTGTGCGGTCTACCGGACGTGCGGATCAGGAGGGAAACGAAGAATGGGTACCGGGTCGAACTGCGCGGGCTCGACGTATTTGATCCCGTGGAGATGAACTCCGATCACCGCGACGGGCAGGATGTTCCCGCTTGGTTCCTGGATACGGACTACAACGGCCTGTGCTTTCATGTCTGCCAAGCGTTTTTCCCTCGCACATCCGCGTGGGCGGCGCTCAAGAAGTCGTTGCGAGGAGAGTTTGACGAAAGCGTGTGGGCGCATCTCTCAGGCACGGTCAGCACCCTCTTCGAAGCGGGTGGGCGCGGCCAGATCGCGGTTAAGGTCGTCGACGACCGTGGCAACGACCTGGACAGGCACGACCTCGTCCACTCGTTCGTCAAGAACGCGGGCCTCGGCTTCTCGATTCCTTATCTGCACAACGGCGAGCACCGAGAATACCTGCCCGGCTTCATCGTTCGACTGGCAGGTTCCGATGAGCGTTACCTGATTCTGGAGACCAAGGGCTACGACCCGCTCAAGGAAGTGAAGGAGCAGGCCGCGAACCGCTGGGTTCGAGCGGTCAACGGTACTGCCGCGTTCGGATCGTGGAGCTACGCGATGGTGTCCGACATGAACATCGTGGCGGACGTCGTTACTCGCGCGGCTGCGGGCTCATCGTAAACGCGGCTCCCAGGACGGCGATCAAGGCGAGAAGCCGAGGCGTTCCCGCTACGCTCCAGTCGAATCGCCAACGTTGGCTCTCCGCTGAGGCACCTCACCTACCGTTGAACGTGTTAGCGTCGCTTACACGTCGACACATCGCCCGGTGGGATTAGTCAAGGATCACTTGACAACTCTGTCGTCTTCGGTGTGCTGCCGCACGGTACCGGGTCAGCGCTCCTCAAACACGGCGGCGGCGCGGTCGACCTCGTGCCCCGGCGTGCTGACCAGGGCACCCGCGACATGACGCCGCACCGCTTCCAGCACGTCGCGAGCTACGATAACACCCTCCCGCGCGGCGGCTTCGGTTCCGCGCTCCTGCGCTCGCGCCATTCGCTCGAGCACCTCGGGCGGCACGTCGACGCCCGGCACCTCATGCGCCAGAAACTCGGCGTTCTCCAGCGACAGAGGGGGCCAGAGCCCCGCGAGGATCGGCACGCCGAAGTCTTCGATCTCGCGCGCGAAGGCGAGAAACCTCTCCGCGTCGAAGATGGACTGGGTGACGGCGAAATCCGCGCCCGCCTCGGCCTTCCAGGCGAAGCGCCGGATCTCCTCCTCCGGGTCGACGGCTCCCGGATTCACGGCAACCCCCTTCACGAACGGGGTCGGGGCGCCGATCGAGCTCCCTCCCGGATCGAGCCCGAGGTTCAACTGCCGCACGACGTTGGTGAGTCCGATGCTGTCGATGTCGTACACGCCGCCCGTGTCGTAGGGTCCGCCGCGCGGGGGATCGCCGGTGATGAGGAAAACGTTGCGGAGACCGGCCGCGGCGGCGCCGAGGAGGTCGCTCAGCATGCCGAGCATGTTGCGGTCGCGGCAGCCGTAGTGCGGGACGGTCTCCATGCCGAGTTCGCGTTCGATGACGATCGCGGCGGGGAGCGAGGCGATGCGGCTCCTGTGCGCGGGGCCGTCGACGATGTGGACGGTGTGCGCGCCGGCGTCGCGGAGGCGGCCGGCGCCCGCCAGCAGTTCGCCCGGATCCCACCCGTGGGGCGGCGTCAACTCCACCGCACGGACGAACTCGCCGCGCGCGAGACGGCGGCCGAGGGCCGAGCGGTCGGCGAGCGGAGGCGGCTCGGCCGCCCCCTGGCCACCCCCGTCGCTCGGGGAGGAGACGGACACGCGAGCCGGCCCGGGTCCGCGGGTCCCCAGCAGCGTCGCGGTCAGGCGCGTGTGTTCGGGCGACGTGCCGCAGCACCCGCCCACGAAGCGGGCGCCCGCCCCCGCCATCCGCCGGGCGTAGCGGGCCATGTACTCCGGACTCGCGAGGTACATCTTCCGGTCCCCGATGTCGCGCGGCAGCCCCGCGTTGGGCAAGGCGGACACCGGGCGCGATGTGGCCGCCGCCATGCGTTCCACGCCGAACAGCATGGAGGAGGGACCCACCGAGCAGTTGAGGCCGATGACGTCCGCTCCGGCCTCCTCCAGCGCCGCCGCCGCGGCTTCGATCGTGGCGCCGTATTCCGTGTGGCCCGCGTCGCCGAACGTCATCTGCGCGAAGACCGGCGCGACGCCCGCCACCGTCCGCACCGCCCGCACCGCCTGCAGCAGTTCGTCGAGATCGGAGAACGTCTCGAGCATGAAGCCGTCGACGCCGCCTTCCGCGAGCGCGGCGACCTGCCGCCCGAAGAGGCCGGCCGCCTCGTCCACCGAGGTGGGACCCCACGGTTCGATGCGAATCCCGAGCGGGCCGATCGCCCCCAATACTTCGGCGCGCTCGCCGGCCGCCTGCCGGGCCAGGCGCGCGGCCGTCACGTTGATCTCGTGCGCGGACGGCTCGAGGCCGAACGGTTCCAGTTTGACGGGGTTCGCTCCGAAGGTGTTCGTCTCGATGAGTTGCGCCCCCGCCCGCACGTAGTCGGCGTGGACGCCCAGCACGAGGTCGGGCTCCGAGAGGTTCAGTTCGTCGTAGCACTGGTTCACGAACACGCCGCTCTCGTACAGCACGGTCCCCATCGCGCCGTCGATCAAGTGGACCTCGTCTCCCCCGATCCGCTCCCGCAGCCGGTCGCTCATGCCGTCGCCTCCAGTGCCGGATCCCGGTCGTACCCGAGGTTGGGCGACAGACGGCGCTCCGCCGCGGCAAGAGAGATGCCGCTGCGCGCGGCGTAGTCCTCCACCTGGTCGAGCCCGATGCGGCCCAGACCGAAGTACCGGGCCTCCGCCCTCGCGAAGTACCACCCGGACACCGAGGCGGCGGGGTGCATGGCATAGTTTTCCGTAAGGCGGATCCCGACACGACGCTCCACGTCGAGAAGGTCGAACAGGAGCGCCTTCTGGGAGTGGTCGGGACACGCCGGATAACCGGGGGCCGGGCGGATCCCGACGTAGCGCTCCGCGATCCGGGCCTCGCTGTCGAGTGCTTCGCCGCGGGCGTACCCCCAGAGTTCCGTCCGCACGATCTCGTGCAGACGTTCGGCCAGCGCCTCGGCCAGCCGGTCGGCGAGCGACTTCGCGAGGAGGCTCTGGTAGTCGTCGGCGGCCGCCTCGAAACGGGCGCAGAGTGCCTCCAGGCCGATCCCGGCCGTCACGGCGAAGGCGCCGCTCCAGTCGGTGGCCCCGGCCGCCTCGGGCAGGACGAAATCGGCCAGGCTGACGTTCGCGCCCGACGAGCGATCCATCTGCTGCCGGAGGTGCGGAACCCGCAGCAACTCGCCTCGGGCACCCTCAAGAGAGCCCTCCGGAGAGCCCGCCGGGGAGAAGAAGACGAGGTCGTCTCCTCGCGCGTTGGCCGGGTACAACCCCGCGATCGCTCGCGCCGTCAGGGATCCGTCTTCGAGAATCTCGTCGAGCAGCCGTCGGGCATCGTCGTACAGCGCCCGCGCCGCCGCACCTCGCTCGGGGTGGTCGAGCAGCCCGGGGAAGCGACCCTTCATCTCCCAGGTCTGGAAGAACGGGGTCCAGTCGATGTATTCGACCAGTTCCTCCAGCGGGAACGGATCGTACACGTGCACTCCGGGTTTCCGCGGGGGCGGCACCGCCGCGGCCGCATCGACCGAAAGCCGGTTCGCGCGGGCTCGCTGGAGCGTCGCGAGCGGGCGCCTCCCTCCCCGGTACTCGGCGCGAAGGCGCCGGTATTCGGCGCGCGTCTGCTCCACGAAGTCGGCCCCGCCGCCATCTCCCAGGAGCTTCCGCATGACTCCGACCGCCCGCGAAGCGTCGAGCACATGCACGGTCGCCCCCGAGTACCGCTCCTCGATCTTGACCGCCGTGTGCTTCCGTGACGTCGTCGCGCCTCCGATGAGGAGCGGCAACTCGAACTCCTGCCGTTCCATCTCGCTCGCCACCCGCACCATCTCGTCCAGCGACGGCGTGATCAGGCCGCTGAGCCCGATCACGTCCACGCCATGGGCCCGCGCCTCCGTCAGGATGCGGTCCGGGGGGACCATGACGCCGAGATCCACGGTGTCATAGCCGTTACACTGCAGGACGACGCCGACGATGTTCTTCCCGATGTCGTGGACGTCTCCCTTAACCGTCGCGAGGAGGATCGTCCCCTTCCCCTTCCCCTTCCGGGCCGCCCCGTCGGAGCCGGAGTTCGTGCCCGCCGCGGAGGACGCCCGGGCCGCCTTCTCGGCCTCCAGGTGGGGGACCAGGAAGGCGACGGCCCGCTTCATCACGCGCGCCGACTTCACGACCTGCGGCAGGAACATGCGCCCGCTCCCGAACAGGTCGCCGACGCGGTTCATCCCGGCCATGAGCGGCCCCTCGATGACCTCGATCGCCTTGCCGAACAGGAGGCGGGCCTCCTCTGCGTCCTCCTCGATGTGCTCGACGATCCCTTCCACGAGGGCATGCTCGAGCCGCGCCTCGACATCCTGCGAGCGCCAAGCGTCGTCCACCCGGGTCTCGATCCCCTCGTCGCGAATCCGGCCCGCGAGGTCCGTCAGCCGCTCCGTCGCGCCGGGCCTGCGGGCGAGGAGGACATCCTCCACCGCTTCGAGCAGTTCCGGGTCGATGTCGTCGTAGAGGGGGAGACGCCCCGCGTTCACGATCCCCATGTCGAGTCCGGCCGCGATCGCGTGGTACAGGAAGGCCGTGTGCATCGCCTCCCGCACGGCATCGTTCCCCCGGTAGGAGAAGGAGATGTTGCTGATGCCGCCGCTCGTCATCGCGCCGGGGAGTTCGCGCTTGATCCGGCGGACGGCCTCGATGAAGGCGATCCCGTACTCGTCGTGCTCCGCGATTCCCGTCCCCACGGCGAAGACGTTGGGGTCGAAGATGATCTCCCCGGGGCGGAAGCCGGCGCCGAGGAGGAGGCAATAGGCGCGGGCGCAGATCTCCAGCTTGCGGTCCACCGTGTCCGCCTGCCCCTGTTCGTCGAAGGCCATGACGATGACGCCGGCCCCGTAGCGGCGGATGCGGGCCGCCTGCTCGAGAAACGCCTCCTCCCCCTCCTTGAGCGAAATCGAGTTCACGACCGCCCTCCCCTGCGTACACTTCAGCCCCGCCTCGATGACCTCCCAGCGCGAGGAGTCGATGACGGTCGGGACGCGGGCGATGTCGGGTTCCGCCGCAATGAGGTTCAGGAAGCGCGTCATCGCGGCTTCGGAGTCGAGGAGACCCTCGTCCATGTTCACGTCGAGGAGTTGCGCGCCGTTCAGCACCTGGTCGCGCGCGACCTCGACCGCTTCGTCGAAATCGTCCTCGCGGATCAGGCGCGCGAAGCGGGCCGAACCCGTGACGTTCGTGCGCTCGCCGATGTTCACGAACAGCGTGTCGGGCCGGATCGCGAGCGGCTCGAGACCCGAGAACCGGGGCAGCGGCTCGATCGCGGGAATCGGTCGCGGGGTCGCGCCTTCGATGCGCTCCGCGATGGCCCGGATGTGTTCCGGCTCCGTCCCGCAGCAGCCGCCGACGAGGTTGAGGAGCCCGCGGTCCGCGAAGTTGCCGAGCAGTCCGGACACGTGGCCGGGCGTGTCGTCGTAACCGCCGAACTCGTTCGGGAGACCCGCGTTGGGGTGGCAGCTCACGGGGACGTCGGCCACGGCCGAGAGTTCCGCCACGTAGGACTCGAGTTCCTCGGCTCCGAGCGCGCAGTTGAGACCGACGAAGAGGGGGTCCGCGTGACGGATGGAGAGCCAGAACGCCTCGACCGTCTGCCCGGAGAGCGTGCGTCCCGACAGGTCCGTGATCGTCCCGGACACGGCGATGGGCAGCGCTTCGCCAACCTCCGCGCCGAGTTCGAGGATGCCGTAGATCGCGGCCTTCGCGTTGAGCGTGTCGAACACGGTCTCGACGAGCAGCACGTCGGCGCCGCCCTCCAGCAGCCCCTCCGCCTGGGCGCGGTACGCTTCGGCCAGTTCGTCAAACGTGACGGCGCGGAAGGCGGGGTTTTCCACGTCCGGCGAGAGGGACGCGGTCCGGTTCGTCGGACCCAGGCTCCCGAGGACGAAGCGGGGGCGGGTCGGATCGTCGCGCGTGAAGTCGTCGGCGGCCCGGCGAGCGAGCCGCGCGGCCGCCACGTTGAGTTCGCGGATCAACCCCTCATTGCCGTGCGCGGGAGAGATGCCGTAGTCCGCCTGGGAGATGGCCTGGGCATTGAAGGTGTTCGTCGTGATGAAATCGGCCCCGGCCTCCAGGTAGCCCCGGTGGAGGGACGCGATCTCGTCGGGACGCGTGAGGCACAGCACGTCGTGGTTCCCGAACAGAGGCTGCGGATGATCCTCGAGCGGACCCGCGCGGTAGTCGGCCTCGGCAAGGTCCAGCCGCTGGATCATCGTACCCGTGCCGCCATCCATCAGGAGGATGCGCCGGTTGAGCGCCTCCCGAATCTGTGCGACCCGTCCTTCTCTGCCTTCTCGGCCTTCGGACACCGCGTTCACCCCAAAAAAAAGGCCCGGCCGCCAAAGAATCGCGCCCGGAGCGTGGCTCTTTAGCGATTGTTTTGCGTGGCTGCAATCCGCCTCAAATCACCACGTCCGGATTCCCCGGAAACATCCAAGCTAGTGCCCTTCGAACTCCGGGGAAACTTGGATCGGACTCCATTAAACGGTGGGGAGGGAAGACGTGTCTGGCCTTACATGCAAAACTGGCGTCTGGCGGGCCGCGCGGCGTTCCTCCCCGCGGCTCTCGCAATAAATGGGGTGGGGTGGGGGCTTTCCGGGCAGGAGACGCTCTCGCCGCCCGAAGGGCCGGAGGCGACCGTCTTCAGGGGCGGCGTGGCGCCGGTGGCCGTGGAGGCCGTGCGCCGCGAGGGCGCGCTCTCGATCGACGGCCGGCTCGACGACCCGGCCTGGCAGCCGGCTCCCATCATCACCGACTTCGTCCAGGGCGTGCCGCTGGAGGGCGGGGAGCCATCCCAGCCGACCGAGGTCCGGGTCGTGTTCGACGACGGCGCGATCTACGTCGCCGCCCGCATGTACGAGGACGACCCGGGCGTGATCCGCGCGCGCCTCACCCGCCGGGATGAACGGGGCTCCTTCGATTCCTTCAAGCTCTCGCTCGATCCCAACCGGGACGGTCTGACCGGCTACGAGTTCGAGGTCAGCGCCGCTGGCGCGGAGACCGACCGGTACCTGTTCGGCGACACGCAGGAGGACACGAATTGGGACGCGATCTGGGACTCCGGCGTCCAGGTCGACGATCAGGGGTGGACGGTCGAGATGCGGATCCCGCTTTCCCAGATCCGTTACGAAGCCCGTCCCGGCCTGCAAACGTGGGGGATCAACTTCGAGCGGCGGCGCCTCGAGACGAACGAGACCGACTACTTCGCCCTCCAGTCGCGCACGGCCCGGGGGCGGGTCAGCCAGTTCGGCACGATCGACGGACTGCATCTCCCGCAGTCGAGCCGCAGGTTCGAGGTGCGGCCCTTCGCCGTGTCCCAGTACCACACCGCGCCCGCGACGGCGGGGAACCCCCTGTTCGACGGCAGCGAGATGGAACCCCGCGGCGGCCTGGACATGAGCATGGGGATCGGCTCCGCATTCAGCCTCGATGCGACGGTCTACCCCGATTTCGGCCAGGTGGAGGTGGACCCCGAGGTCATCAACCTCACGGCGTTCGAGACCTTCTTCCCGGAGAAGCGTCCCTTCTTCGTGCGCGACGCGCAGATTTTCACCTTCGCCGGCTCCCGCGGCGGCCGCTTCGGCGGCGGCAAGGCCCTCTTCTTCAGCCGGCGGATCGGTCGCGAGCCGCGGGGATCCGGGCCCTACGAGGCCGACTACCGCGAGACGCCGCATCTGACCTCGATCCTCGGAGCCGCGAAGCTGACCGGACGCACGACCGGCGGTCTCTCGGTCGGGGCGTTGGCGGCGGTGACCGGACAGGAGAGCGGGCAGGCATACTTCGCACCGCACGATTCCCTGGGCCGGTTCGTGGCCGAACCGCAGGCCGAGCATGCGGTGCTGAGGCTGCAACAGGACTTTCGCGGGGGCGCCAGCAAGGTCGGTGTCATCGGCACCGGGCTGAAGCGGGAACTGCCGGGCGACGGATCGTTCGATTTCCTCCCCTCGGAGGCGTTCAGTTTCGGGCTCGATTTCGAGCATCAGTGGGGCGGACGGCGCGGTCGCGACTATCGTCTGTGGGGCTTCTACTCAGGCAGCCTCGTCCAGGGTTCGACCGAGGCGCTCGCGCGGCTGCAGCATAGTCCGATCCATTATTTCCAGCGTCCGGACGCCACGTATCTCGCGGTCGACTCGACGGCCACGTCGATCTTCGGGAGCGACTGGCGCGTGCAACTCGAGAAGGAGGGCGAGCACTGGACCTGGGGCACGTGGGCGGGCCAGCAGACCCCCGGCTTCGAGGTCAACGACTTCGGTTTCCTGACCTCCGGTGAGCGGCTCGACGTGGGAGCTCGTGTCGGATATCGGGAGATTAGACCGGGCAACCTTTTCCGCAACTACAACATAAGCCTCTTCACCTACCACAACTTCCGTCATTCGCTGCTGGAGAAGGTGCGGGGTCCGGACCACTTCCGCCGGTCCTACGACACGGGAGCCGCGTGGATGAGCGGAAGGTTCACCTTCCTTAACAACTGGGCCTTCAACCTCAATTTCTCGTATTCGCCCGAGTCCCAGTCCGACACGCAGACCCGCGGCGGTCCGCTGATGACCGAACCCGCGGAGTTCAACGTGCGCGTGGACGCGAACACGGATCGGAGCCGCGCCTTCCACGTGTCGCCGCGTTTCTCGTACCGCGTGGCGGCGCAGGGGCGAGGGCACGACTTCAACACGGGCCTGAACATCTCCTTCCGGCCGCTCCCGAACTGGCGCTTCTCGCTGGGCCCGAACTACACGGACAGGCGGGATGCGGCGCAGTACGTGACGCGCTCGGACGTGCTGGACTACGCACCGACGTACGGCACCCGGTACCTGTTCGGGGATCTCCGCCGGACGGGATTCTCGATGGAGACCCGGCTGAACGTGTCGTTCACGCCCGACCTCAGCCTCCAGCTCTATGCGCAGCCGCTGCTCTCCGCGGGCGACTACCTCGGCTACCGACAGCTCGAAGCCCCCGGATCGTTCGACTTCGTCGAATACGGCGAGGGGCGGGCCCATCGCTTCAACGGCGTCGTCACCGGATGCACGGACGGGACGACGTGCGCCTTCGGCGGCTCGCGCTACTTCGACTTCGACGGGGACGGCACGCTGGACTACTCCACGCGTGACCGCGACTTCAACATCCGTTCCCTGCGAGGCAACGCGGTGTTCCGCTGGGAATACCGCCCCGGTTCCGAACTCTTTCTCGTGTGGCAGCACGCGCGCCGCGACAGCGTCCTGCTCGGCAACTTCGACCTCAATCGAGACCTCGAGGGACTGTTCCTCGCGCCCGCCGAGAACGTGTTCATCGTGAAGGTGAGCCACTACCTCTCGATCTGACTCTCCAGCCGACTCTACAGCTGACGGCTCCCGCCCGGCTCGAATTCTGGCGCGACCGGTATCGCAACGGCTAACGTCCCGCCTCCCGATGGGGTCTTGCCGCGGGGTCGACGCCGACCCCGCCCACCGCGCGGAGACGAACGCCTTGCCGACGAGCCCTCTGTGCCTGATGGAAGTCACGCTGCGGGAGATCGAACTCCCGCTCCGGGAGCGGTTCATCATCTCATCCGGCTGGGTCGAGAACCGCCGGATCCTGCTCCTCGAACTGCGCGACGAGAGCGGGGCCACGGCCTGGTCGGAGTGCGTGTGCGGGGAGCAGCCGAACTATTCTCCCGAGACCGTGGACACCGCGCGGCTGGCGTTGCGGCGCTGGCTTCTGCCGCGGGTGCTGGGACGGGAACTCGAGGGTCCGGAGGCGGTCAAGCCCCTTCTGGATGAGGGCGTTCAGGGCCACCCGATGGCCAAGGCCGCGATCGAGATGGGCATCTGGGGACTCGCCGCGGAGACGGCGGGCGTCTCGCTCTCCCGGCTCCTCGGCGGGACTCGGAACCGGGTGGCGACGGGCATCTCGCTCGGCCTCCAGCCTTCTCCCGCCGCACTCGTCGAAAAGGCGCGGCAGGCGGTCGACCAGGGCTACGGCAAGGTCAAGCTCAAGATCAGCCCGGATAAGGACATCGAATACGTCGGGGCGGTGCGTGAAGCGCTCGGGCCCGGCCGGGCCCTCGCGGTCGACGCGAACGCCGCGTACACGCTGGAGGACGCGGATCGCCTCGCGGAACTCGATGCGTTCGGCCTGATCATGATCGAGCAGCCGCTGGCGGCCGGCGACCTCGTGCGCCACGCCCGGCTCCGGGAGCGGCTCGCCACGCCCATCTGTCTGGACGAGTCGATCGTGGATCCCGCTTCGTGCGAGGACATGCTGGCGCTCGGCAGCGGGCGCATCGTGAACATCAAGCCGGGCCGGGTCGGCGGATTCCGGAACTCCCGCGAGATCCACGACATTTCGGCCAGGGCCGGGGTTCCGGTCTGGTGCGGCGGCATGCTGGAGAGCGGGATCGGCCGGGCTTACAACGTCGCGCTCGCATCGCTGCCGAACTTCAGGCTTCCGGGCGATCTGTCGCCGAGCGCCCGCTACTGGGAACGCGACATCGTCGTCCCCGAGTGGACGATGAGCGCGGACGGCTTCGTGACGGTGCCGCGCGACCGGCCGGGCCTGGGCGTGGACGTGGACATCGGGCGCGTGGCGGCGCTCACGCGGCGCAGCGAGACGTTCGCCGCCGGCGTCCGCATCCCGGCGTGACGGAGTTCCGCCCGCTCGAGACTCTCGAGGAGTGGCGTGCGTGCGTGCGTCTGCAGGAGACAACATGGGGAAAGGGGTTCTCCGACATCGTGCCCGCCTCCGTGCTTCAGGTATCGCGGAAGATCGGTGGCTTCGCCGGAGGAGCGTTCGAGGACGGGCACATGATCGGCTTCGTCTATTCCCTCCTGGGACGGTTCGAGGGCATCCCGTCCCACTGGTCTCACATGCTCGCGGTCGAATCGTCCGCGCGCGGGCGCGGTCTCGGCCGCGATCTGAAGCTTTTTCAGCGGGAGTCCGTCCGCTCGGACGGCATCCGCACCATCTTCTGGACGTTCGATCCGCTGGTCGCGCGCAACGCACACTTGAATCTGAACCGGCTCGGCGCGACGGTGCTGCGCTACGCGCCGAACATGTACGGCTCGGATACGGGGAGCCCCTTGCACGGCGGCGGCGAGACCGACCGGTTCATCGTGCGCTGGGATCTCGACGGCCCGGAGACGCGCCGGGCCCTCGATGAGGGATCCCGGCGCTCGGCCCGGCGGCTCCACGCACCGCTTCCGGATCCGGCGTGCGTCGCAGCCCGGCCGGGAGGGAACGGCGCGGCGGACGGCGGACCGCCCCGGGGGGACGAGGTTTTCGTCGAGATCCCGGCGGACGTCGAATCGCTGCCCCATGACGGGTCGCTCGTGCGGTGGCGCGAAACGGTGCGGGACGCGTTCCTGGCCTATCTCAGGAGGGGATATGCGGTGGAGAGCCTTGTCAGAAATCCCTCGGCGAACCGGTGCTTCTATGTCCTGCGCCGGGACTGATGCCGTGAACCCGCCGGTCGCCGCGTCCACCGGGCGGGTGTGGGCCGCGGGCATCCTGGGGCTCCTCGCTCCCCTCCTTCCGGCCGCGGCCGCGGCCCAGAGCCCGTATTCCGTCGAGGACATCCTCTCCGCGCCCTTCGCCACGGACCTCATCGCCGCACCGGCCGGCGCCGCTTTCGCCTGGGTCCGATACGACCGGGGCGTCCGCAACCTCTGGGTCGCCGAGGGCCCGGAGTACGTGGGCCGCCAACTCACGAACTGGACGGAGGACGACGGCCAGGACCTGTCCCAACTTCGCTTCACGCCCGACGGGCGCCAGGTCATCTTCGTGCGCGGGGGCGGGCCGAACCGATCGGGCGAGACCCCCAACCCGCGCTCCGACCCGGAACCATCGACAAGGATGGTGTGGGTCGCGGGGTTCGACGGCACTTCTCGACCGCTCGCCGAGGGGAGTTCCCCGGCGGTCGCGCCGGACGGACGCACGCTCGCCTTCCTCAACCGCGGCCAGATCTTCACGCTTACGCTCGATGGCTCGGCGGCGCCCGGTCCCCTGCTCCGCATCCGCGGGAGCGCGAGTTCGCCGGCATGGTCCCCCGACGGCGGCCGACTCGCCTTCGTCAGCAACCGGGGGGATCACGCGTTCGTCGGCGTCTACTCGCTGGACGACCGGTCGGTCCGCTATCTCGATCCGAGCCTGGATCGCGACGGCAGCCCCATCTGGTCACCGGACGGGACCGCGATCGCGTTCATCCGCGTCCCGAACGAGGGGGCGCGCCTGCCCTTCTCCCCGCTCCGCAGCGCCCTGCCCTGGTCGATTCGGATGGCGAACCCCGCCACCGGGGAGGCGCGCGAGGTCTGGCGGGCTTCGCCCGGGCGCGGGAGCGCATTCCAGGCCATGACCGGGCCGTCCCTGATCTGGCTCGCGTCGGACCGGCTCGTGTTCCCGTGGGAACGCGAGGGCTGGCACCACCTGTACTCGGTCCCCGCCGCCGGCGGTCCCGCCACGCACCTCACGCCGGGCGAGTTCGAGGTCGAATCCGTACTCCCGTCGCCCGACGGAGAGTCCGTGTACTACGCCTCGAATGCGGGCGACATCGATCGCCGACACCTGTGGCGGGTGAGCACCGAGGGTCCGCCGGAAGCGCTGACGTCGGGGAACGGCATCGAGTGGAACCCCGCGGTCACCCCCGGCGGCGTGCTCGCGTTCCTCGCCTCCGATGGTCGGACGCCGGCCCACGCCGAAGTGCAGAACGGCGAAGAGAGGCGACCGTTCGTCGACGGATTCATGCCCGACGCCTTCCCCTTCGAAAGCCTCGTGGAACCGCAGCAGGTGACGTTCGAATCGGAGGACGGACTCCTGATCCACGGGCAACTCTTCCTGCCGCCGATGTCGGTGGAGGGTGGACGCCACCCGGCCGCGGTCTTCTTCCACGGCGGGTCGCGGCGGCAGATGCTGCTCGGCTGGCACTACATGCGCTACTACCACAACGCGTACGCGCTGAACCAGTACCTGGCGAGCCGCGGCTACGTCGTCCTCTCGGTGAACTACCGCAGCGGGACAGGCTACGGACTGGAGTTCAGGGAGGCGCTGAACTACGGTGCTCGCGGCGCGAGCGAGTACCGCGATGTCGTCGCGGCGGCGCGCTTCCTCACCGACCGGGATGATGTGGACGCGACGCGGGTCGGGCTCTGGGGCGGCTCCTACGGCGGCTACCTCACGGCGCTCGGCCTTGCGCGGAATTCCGATCTCTTCGCGGCGGGCGTCGACATTCACGGCGTCCACGACTGGAACGTGGTCATTCGAAACTTCGTGCCGTCCTACCAGCCGGAGACGCGCGAGGCCTTCGCCCGGCTCGCGTTCGAGTCCTCGCCCATGGCGTGGATCGACGGCTGGCGTTCCCCGGTGCTGCTGATCCACGGCGACGACGACCGCAACGTGCCGTTCTCGGAGTCCGTCGACCTCATCGAGTCGCTGCGGAAGCGGGGCGTCGAGGTCGAGCAACTCGTCTTCCCCGACGAGGTCCACGGCTTCCTCCTGCACCGCAACTGGATCACCGCCTTCGAGCGGTCCGCCGAATTCATGGACGCACACCTGCGAGCAACGCCGGCCGCGGGAGGCGCCAGACCGTGACGCCGCGCATCGCGGGACAGCTGGCGCTCGTCACGGGCGCGAGTTCGGGGATCGGCGAGGCCATCGCCCGCCGCCTGGCCGGCGAGGGCGCGAACCTCGTGCTCTGGGCGCGCCGGGCGGAGCGGCTCACTCGTCTGGCGGAGGAGATCGCGGCGCAGAGCGGGGTCACCGTGGACACGGGCGTCGTCGATGTCCGCGACCACGACGCGGTCCGGGGGGAGGCGGAGCGGCTCATCGCCGCGCTCGGCGCCCCCGACATCCTCGTCAACAACGCGGGTCTCGCCGCGGGCATGGCGCTCGTTCACGACGCCGACGTCGACGACTGGGACCGGATGATCGACACGAACGTGAAGGGGCTGCTCTATGTGACGCGCGCCTTCCTCCCCGCCATGGTCGAGCGCGATTCGGGTCAGGTCGTCAACATCGGAAGCATCGCCGGCCGGCAGGTCTACCCCGGCGGGAGCGTCTACGCCGCCTCCAAGTACGCCGTGCAGGCGATCACGGAAGGGACGAATCTCGACGTCCTCGGCACCGGCGTCCGCGTGTCCGGCGTCCACCCGGGTCTCGTCGAGACGGAATTCGCGCTCGTGCGCTTCAAGGGCGACGAGCGCCGCGCGCGAGCCGTCTACAAGGGGATGGAGCCGCTCACCGGGGCGGATGTGGCCGAGGTCGTGTCCTACGTCCTCAACGCCCCGCCCCACATCAATGTGGCCGACGTCGTCCTGTTCGCGAAGGCCCAGGGAAGCGTACACCACATCCACCGCGACGGGCGCTGAGGCCCTGCGCCAGCCTTGCACCGTTTCGATATATCGGATACTATTTCGATATATCGAGACCGGTCGGATGTGGGAGGGATGGATGTTCACGAGCAAGGATGGATTCGGCGCCTGGGCGAACTGCTGCGGCCCGGGCGTTTTTCGTTTCGGAGGGACATTCGGGGGCACCCGCCGCGTGGTTCGGAAGGGGGAGCTGAAGTTCGTCCTCCTCCGCCTCCTCTCGGACGAACCCATGCATGGCTACGAGCTGATGCGGCGGCTGGAGGAGGAGTCCGGCGGCCTCTACACGCCGAGTCCGGGTTCCGTCTACCCTACCCTGCAGTTGCTCGAGGACCAGGGGTACGTGTCCTCGACGCAGGACGACGGGAAGCGCGTCTACCGGCTGACGTCCGAGGGTCGCGACTTCCTCCGCGAACACCGGTCCCGGACCCGCGACATCTTCGGCCGCTTCGTCAACATGGGCGAACGCTTCACGGGATCCGCGATGCGCGACGTGACGCGCTCGTTCATCCACCTCGCCCAAGTGAGCTTCGAACGCGCGACCGGCGGACAGGGTGACCCCGAGACGCTCGCGAGGGTCAAGTCGATCCTGGACCGCGCGGCGCGCGAGATCGAGAGCGCGTGGCCGGAGCCCGGGGCCGCAGCCTCACGGGAGGGTTGAGCGATGTTCGAGATCGTCTTCCTGGGAGGCCTCGCCGCCGTGATCTACCGCAGGCGTGTGCGCTCCGGCGACTGGAGCCGGGGGGATTTCCACCGCGTCCTCGTCGGCCTGGGTCGAGCGGTGAGCCGTGCGGTGGCGGCCGTCGTGAAGTCATGGCCCGGTCTTCTGCGACAGTGCGCCGCCGACATGAAGAGCCTCGCGCGGGACGTGACGGGGGTCGCCCGCATCGGAACCCGGAGACCGCGCGCCATTCGGGTGCGGCACTCCCGGCTCGAAGCGCCCGCGGCGGATGTCGCCGGGCCGACCGAAGCCGCGACGGGAGCGGAAAGCCGAATCGTCTCCCGACTCCAGCGTCGCTATGTCGCGGGCAGGATCAGCTTCTCCGAGTACGTGGAGGGAGTCCGGCGCCTCCGAAACGACGGCGCCGGACTTCAGCGTCTGGGCGGCAAGGCCCCGCCGCGCTAGCCCTTGCGGTGCCTCTCCCACGGACTGCGCGTGAAGTAGGACTCCGTCATCTCCCTGATCCGAGGCGCGAGGAAGATCAGCGCGATCAGGTTCGGAATGATGACGATGGCCAGGAAGATGTCCCCGAGCGACCACACCACGGCGAGCGGAAGCACCGCGCCGACGAAGTGCATCGCGACGAACACGAGCTTGTACGGGATGATCGCGTTCGGCCCGAACAGGTAGTTCGCGCAGCGGTCGCCGTAGTAGCTCCATGAGATCGCCGTCGAGATCGCGAACAGGAAGACGGAGAAGATCACGATGTAGTGGCCCCAGTCGCCGAGCGGCGCCAGACCGCGCTGGAAGCCCATCTGCGTCAGGGGCGCGCCCGTCTCGTAGGCCTGTCCGTAGAGGACGGCCAATTCCCGCCCGTCGTCGGCGATCGCGACGGTCCGCGCCGGATCGACGGCCCCGCTGAACGGCTGCGTCTGCGCCTCATCCTCGAACAGTTGCGGCACGGAGACCTCGTGCCACGCGAGGTGCGGCTCGCTCGTCACGCCCGGCCGTCCGAGCGTGTAGCGGATCGTCCCCGCGGGCTCCGTGGGCACCGAGCTTCCGCCCTCGTCGAGCACCACGTAGCTGATGTCCCCGCCCTCGAGTTGGATCGCGGTCGGGATCTGCGAGTTCCAGGCGCCGGTCATGATGATGACGAGCGCGGTCATCGTGACGATGACGATCGTGTCGATGAACGGCTCGAGCAGCGCGACCACGCCCTCTGAGACCGGTTCGTCGGTCTTGGCGGCCGCGTGCGCGATCGGCGCGGAGCCCTGCCCCGCCTCGTTCGAGAAGAGCCCGCGCCGCACCCCCCACATGAGGGTGACGAGGAAGGCGCCGACGCCGGTGCCCGCCACGCCGGCGGTCGGGTTGAAGGCTTCGCGGAAGATGAGCGCGAAGGTCTCCGGCACCTGACCGAGGTTGAGGATGATGATGATCATGGCGGCGGTCACGTAGACGATCGCCATGAACGGGGCGAGGATGCTGGTGACGCGGCCGATGCGCTTGATCCCGCCCAGAATCACGAGCGCCACGATCGTCGAAGTGACGAGGCCGGTGACCCACGTCGCGATCCCGAACTCGGCCCGCATCGCGTCCGCCACCGTGTTGGCCTGGTTGGCGTTCCCCGTCATGAACGCCGTGAGACCCAGCATCACCGCGAAGAACGCCGCCACCGGCTTCCAGCGCGGGCCCAGCCCCTTCTCGATGTAGTACATCGGCCCGCCCGACACCGTCCCGCTGTACTTCGCCGACGACTCGTCGACCTCGCGGTATTTCTGCGCCAGCGTGACCTCGCTGTACTTCGTCGCCATGCCGAGGAAGGCGGTCATCCACATCCAGAACAGCGCCCCCGGCCCGCCGAGGTGGATGGCGATCGCCGCGCCGGCGATGTTTCCGATGCCCACCGTGGCGCTGAGCGCGGTGGTGAGCGCCTGGAAGTGCGACACGTCGCCCGGATCGTTCGGGTCGTCGTATCGGCCCGTGGCCACCGCGACCCCGTGCGCGAACTTGCGGATCTGCGGCAGGCCCAGCCTGAGGGTGAGGTAGGTCCCGATGCCGAGGAGAAGCAGGACCTGAAGCGTCAGGCGCTCTCCTCCGATCGTGATCCCGAACTGCGCGACGTTGCGGTCGAGCCAGTCTACGATTGTGGCGAAGTCCATGCGCTGTCCCCGTTAGCGGCGAGTGTGAGGAGGTGGCTGAGTTTGGCCCCGTGCCGCTGAGGCTGCAACGGGTGGGGTTTGCGGAGGGAAGGACCGGGGTCGCCGAAGAGAGGATGTTCGGAGCCGGCGACGGGGTGTGTGGCGCGCGTCACGGTGCGGTAACTTCGTTCGCGCTCCGGACGCCCCGGAGCCCCGCCGCGCCCAACCCCGGCCGTGACGAGAACCCCCGGGAAAACAAGGAGACAAAGAGGGACGTGGGTCCGAAGAACAAGATTCCCGGGCGCCTCCGGCGGCTGTGGGCACTCGCCAACGACCTGTCGTGGACCTGGAACCGGGAGGCCCCGGCCCTCTTCCGGGCCATCGATCCGCCGCTATGGCGCCGCACGCGGCACAACCCCGTGGCGCTGCTGCGAACCGTCGGCGACGAGCGCCTTCACGGCCTGGCCGAAGATCCCGGCTTCCTCGGGAGATACGACGCGGCGCTGGAGGTCTGGCGTGACGCGGGGGCCGGCGGCGACAGCCGGGCCGGCGCCACCCCGACCTGGTTCGGCAAACGCTACCCCGCGCTCCGCAACACCCCGGTGGCGTACTTCTGCGCGGAATTCGCCCTGCACGAATCCATCCCCATCTACTCCGGGGGACTCGGCGTGCTCGCGGGGGACCATCTCAAGGCGGCCTCGGAACTCGGGATCCCCCTCGTCGGTGTCGGACTGATGTACGCGCACGGCTACTTCGACCAGACGCTGGGACCGGACGGCTGGCAGGAAGATGCGGACGACCCGCTCGATCCCGACCTGACGCCGCTGGAGCGGTTGCACGGCATGGATGGCGTCCCCTGGCTCGCCTCGATCCGCGGCGGAGGGCACCGCATTCGGATCGGGGCCTGGAGGCTGCGCGTCGGGCGCGTCTCGCTGTATCTCCTCGACACGGATCTCGATGAGAACGACCCCGCGGACCGGGGCCTCTCCCACCAACTCTACGCGGGCGGCGCGGATCACCGGCTGCGACAGGAAGCGATCCTCGGCGTCGGAGGCGTGCGCGTGCTCGACGCGCTCGGGGTCGAACCCGGGGCATGGCATGCGAACGAGGGCCACGCGGCGTTCATGATGGTCGAGCGCGTCCGCCGATCGATGCGCGACGGCCGGTCGTTCGCCGATGCGGCGTCCCGGGTCCGCGCCTCGACCGTTTTCACCACCCATACGCCCGTCTCCGCGGGTCACGATGTGTTCTCCCACGCACAGATGCGGGAATGGATCGGCGAGACGTTGTGGGAAGAGATCCCTCACCGCGAGGAGTTGCTCGCACTCGGGCTCCACCCGGACGACGAGATGCAGGACAGGTTTCACATGACGGCGGCGGCGATCCGCCTGTCGCGGCGAGTCAATGGCGTTTCCGCGCGGCACGGGCGGGTGAGCCGGGAAATCTGGTGCGGCCTCTGGGAAGGCCGGGCAGCCGGAGAGGTGCCGATCCGGCATGTCACGAACGGGGTCCACCTCGCCACGTGGATGAGCGACGACATCGCCGGCCTCCTGGACGAATGGCTGCCGGCCGGGTGGCGGCGCGTCCCTGGCGACGAAACCACGTGGCGCGCGGTCCGCGACGTTCCCGTGGAGGCGCTGTGGCGCGTGCGACGCCGGCTGAAGCTCCGGCTGCTCGATCTGATGCGCGACGAGGCCCGGCGCCGGTGGCCGGACCATTGGCCGGAATCGGCCCACCTCGCCGGCGCCGGCACGCTCATGAGCCCGGGGCCGCTCACGATCGGGTTCGCGCGGCGGTTCGCCACCTACAAGCGGGCGGATCTCATCTTCCGCGACCCCGACCGTCTCCAGGCGCTGCTTTCGGACCCCGCCCGCCCCGTGCAGCTGATTTTCGCCGGGAAGGCGCACCCGCGGGACGGCGACGGCAAGCGCGTCCTCCAACGCGTGTACGAGCGCGCGCGCGATCCCGGGTTCGAGGGGAGGATCGCCCTCATCGAGAACTACGGACTCCATACGGCACATGGTCTCGTCGAGGGCGTCGACCTGTGGCTCAACCTTCCCCGGATCCCGCTGGAAGCGAGCGGGACGAGCGGGATGAAGGCGGCGCTCAACGGCGTCCCCCAACTCGCGACCGCGGACGGCTGGTGGGAGGAGGGTTTCGAGGGAGACAACGGGTGGATCATCCCCCCCGCGCCGGCCGGGGCGAGCGAGGAGGTGGTGGACGAGCACGACGCCGAACACCTGTTCCGGCTCCTGGAGGAAGAGGTCATCCCCCTCTACTACGATCGGACCGGCGCGGATGGCGCGGATGGCGTCCCGTCGGGCTGGCTCGCACATGCGCGGCGCGCGGTCGAGGTGGCCGGCGCGCGATTCACGGCCGGTCGCATGGTGCGGGACTACGCGCGGGACTACTACGTGCCGGCGCTGCGAGATTCCCGCGGAGACGACTGAGCGCCGCTCCATGGAGCGAACGCAGCCCTATGTGGCGGGAAGCAACTCGTCGAGGTAGCGGAGCAGCATGTGGCGCCATGTGGGCCAGTCGTGATGCCACTCCTCGCCCCAGTCGTCCATCCGGTTCGGTACGCCTTTCCGCCCGAGGAGCGAGGCCGCGCGCCAGGATTCGCCGATGTCCTCCGCCCGCCCGCGCCCGGAGGCGAGGAGGACGAAGCGTTCCCGCAGACGGTCGAGCGTCTCGCCCGCGAGTTGCGGCAGATGGTGCACGGGCGAGGCGCGGTAGAAGTCTCCGGTCGCGCTCGCTTCGGTCCCCGTCTCGTGTTTCAGGAAGCGCTGGAGGTCGTACGTGCCGCTCATGCACAACGCGTGTGAGAACGCGTCGGGAAACCGGCACAGCATGGCCAGCGCGTTGAATGCCCCGATCGACGAGCCCGCGACGATGACCTCGATCCCCGGGTCGTTGCAGTCTTCCCGGATCACGGGCACGAACTCGCGGTAGACGAACTCCTGGAACCGGTTGAGGACCGTCATGCGGTGTTCGGGGGTCCCCTCCCGTCCGAGCATGACGCGGCCCGCGACGCTGTCGCACGAATAGACCTTGATCCGTCCGTCCGTCAGGTAGTCCGCGACCGCGTCGATGACGAGGAAGCGCTCGATCTCCTCCGCATCCCCTCCTGCGGTGGGAAACATGAGGAAGGGAAGGCCGGCCTCGCCCCAGCGGGCGACGTTGACCTCCTGGCCGAGGCGGTCGGACCGCCAGCTTCGGTTGATCTTCATGAGGCGAGAATCGGCACGGCGCCGGGAGGTTCCTCGCGGCGGGCCGCCTGTATGCGGTCGAAGAAGAGCGCGGTGAACTCTTCGACTTCGTGATCGGGGTAGAGCGATGCCACCTTCGCGTGCACCGCGTCGCGGGCGGCTTCGCTGCCGAAGAACTCGTGCGCCACCTCGTCGAGTTCCGCGAGATGAGTGTCGCAGAACTCCACGAAGCGGGCGGTCTCGAACCGGGCCTCCGCGATCGCGGCACACGCCCGAACCTTCTCTCCCACCGACATCCCGGGGCGGCAGGCATCGAAGAACGGCTGCCAGTCGAGGTTGATGCGCATCTTGCGCCGCGTCGCCGCGCAGAAGAGAGACCAGCGGAGGTTCGCCTTGATGAGCCACGGAAAATGGTAGTGGAGCGACGTGACCTGCGAGTCCGGACAGGGGTTGGCGAAGTCGATCGGCACCCACTGCCTGCCGTTGCGCAGCACCTCGCACGAGTTGAAATCCCAACCGAAGAAGGCGTTGATCGTGAGCGTCGTGTCCCGGATCGCGCCGGTGTCCGCGGGCTCGAGGTGATCGCGCTCGGCGGTGTAGCGGTCGTGCGCGGGGGCCTCGGGGTCGTAGAGGACGGCGCGCGTCTGGGGCCCCAGCCCGATGCAGCGGACGAAGCGGTCGTGCGCCACCCCCTGCTGAAGGTGCATGACGAACTTGCCGCTCTCGTCGTAGGCGGCGCCGAGCGCCTCGTCGTCCCCGATGCGCGACACGCCGCGCCAGCCACCGCCGTCGTAGGGTTTCATGAACACGGGATAGCCCAGGTCGTGCGCCACGGCGGGAAGATCGAACAGCCGCGCGTAGCGCTTCAGGGTGACCGCCAGATCGTCCTGCGGGTCGTAGGACTTGGGCGGGATGAGCCATGTCCGCGGAACCGGGAGACCCAGCCTCATCATCGCGCAGTAGGTGGAGTGCTTCTCCATCGACTGGACGCTCCACGGATTGTTGAACACGTAGAGCCCGTCCATGATCACGGACTTCTTGATCCATTCTCGCGTCGGAAAATACCAGTGCGTGAGGCGGTCGATGACAACGTCGTATTTTCCCTTCTGCTGCAGATCGAAGGGCTCGATCGTGACATCCTCGAGATGGAACCGGATCATGCCGCCGGACGACGGGATCCGGGGGTTCAGCCGCTCGAGGATCGCGCGGTAGGCGATGGGCCAGCAGAGGTCCGCCCCGAGCGAGAGGCCGATGCGGCGCGTGACCTCGGGCGCCGGGGCCGGTGGGGGCGCGGAGGCCGCGGGGACGGTCATTCGTACACCATCCAGAGGGGACCCGGGAAGAGCCACGACAGGCCCTCGCGCAGCCGGTCGCGCCAGTTCTCCCAGTTGTGGCCATCGCGCGACTCGACGAAGCGCACGTTGGCGCCGCCGCGCCGGAGGGCGGGGATCAGGGCTCGATTCTCCGAGACGAGCGGTTCATAGACGCCCACGGAGACGAAGACCTTCTGCGCGACGGCGGTCGGCGCGTCCCGGTACGCGTTCATCATCTCGACGATGCGGTCGAAGACGGGGCCGCTCTCGCTGGCGCCGATGTCCGTGAACAGGAACGAGCCGGACTGCAGCAGGAGGCGGCCGAAGCGGCCCGGGTGTTCGAGCGCGGCGTGGAAGGAGGCGACCGCACCGAGACTCGCGCCCATGAGACCGCGCGACTCCGGCTCCGGGAGGAGCGGGTAGTCGCGCTCGAGGCGCGGCAACAGTTCCTCGACGACGAACCGCGCGTGCGCCGGATCCGCCGAATACTCCGACATGCGGTCGCCGGGATGCAGCAACGCGACGATCATCCGCGGGATCTCGAAGCGGCCCATCAACTGGTCGAACACCGCGCGCAGGCTGGCGTACTCGAGGTAGTCCGCGCCGTCGTGGACGACGAGCAGCGGGTAGCTGCGGTTCGCACGGAACGCCGCCGGACGGTACACCGTGACGTGCCGGGCGGAATCGAGCGCCTCGCTTTCGACCACGAGTTCGTCGATCGCGCCGCGGTGGGCCTCCTCGCTCTCACGAGCCCAGCCGGGGATTTCGTAGCCGCGTGCCTGCACGACGGAGTTCGCGCCGAACGGATCGCGGGCGCGGTGGGGGTTCAGCGGATCCTCGATCCACTCCGCGCGGCCGTGGGCGAGCACCTCGATCTTGTACTCCACCCGCGACTCATCGGGGAGTTCGAGGGTGTAGCACCAGAGATCCGTTCCGTCCAGGCGGCGGAAGGGCGCCGAGGTCTGGAGTCCGTGCACCCAGTGCCGTAGGCGGACGGCGTCCGCGGGACCCCGATACACGAAGGTGTAGAGGGGCGGCTCGGAGAGCGGGAACTCGTTGGCATCGAGGAACGCGTCCACCGCGGCCGCCGCACCGGGACCCGGGACGAGCTGCTTCTCGAGCGCCGCGATGGCCGGCGAACGCGGCATGGACAGGTCGTGCCCCTGTTCGCGGAGGTTGGCGTCGAATCGCATGGCCGGACTACGCTGCCGCGCGGAAAGGGACCCGGCGGCCCGCCAGGTCGAGACGCTCGACGCCGTCCCCGCCGCTCCAGCCGTCGCCGGCCCGGTCGAGGCGGCGGCCCGGGTCGAGGAGGACGCAGGATGCCGGGGCGAAGCGGGCCGCGAGCCGCGCGCTGCGCGCCCGGTCGTCCAGCGCCAGGCGGGCCGAGGCGTGGGGAAGCGCGACGATCCCCGCGGCGAGCCCGAATCCCGCATCGAACACCTCGGAGTTCCCCTCCCCCCAGGGCGGCCGGTCGTGAAAGAGGACGATGCGCTCCGTCAGCACCATCGCGCCGGCCGAGCGGGCGATCACGGTGCGGCTTCCGAGGAGATCCCGTCCGCCGAAGAGACGCAGCCGGCTGAGGAGATTCGAGACGTGCCCGCCCTCGAGGAGGATCGCCTCCGCCCCCTCGAGACGCGCGTTTACCTCCCGTCGCTGCGATCGCACGGCGTCGCGCTCGCCGGGCGCCATGCGCCGTTCGAACGCCGAGCGAATCTCGACCACGCGGTCGAGATGGCGCGCATCGAGGCGCCGAATCGCTTCGAGGGCCTCATCCCGTTCCTCGGCGAGCACCGTCTCGTCGCCTCGCAGGTCGGCCAGCCGCCGATGGGCCTCGATGAGACCGTGGAGCCGCAGGTTGTAGGCGCGCCGCAGCGCCCGGAGCCGGTCGCGGCTCGCCCGGTGCGCCCGCGCGAGCTCCGCGTCCGCTTCGGCGATCCGGTCGGAGCGCCGATAGAGCTCAAGGTCCACGACGCGGTCGGCGAGGCGGGGATCGACCAGGCCTTCGTTCGCCTCGCGGTCCCGCCACCCCGCGGTGACGGCCGCGATCCGCGCGCCCGGCGACAGCGCGCCCTCGGCCTCCAGTTCCCGGACCACGTCCCGGAGCGTGAGGCCGCCTCCTCGCGGACCCAGGAGGACGAGCGGCGACCGCGACCCGGCGCCGTCGGCCATCCGACGCCTTCTCGACGCCCTCATGCGGCGCGCACCCGCACCCACCGCCCCACGGCGTCGAGCATCGCGCGGAGTTCGTCGTAATCCGGGTGCCGCAGGCGGAGCCAGGCGTTCGCCATGTATCCGGCCTCCACCGGTTGGGTGGGCGTACCGGGCGGCGGCAGGTGCGTGTCGATGATCCACTCTCCGAAACGGGCTTCCACCTTCTCCAGACCCTCGTACCCCGCGATCCGTCCATCGTTTTCGGGCCGCAACGTCACGATCCCCGCCGAGTACCGGCGCGACGCGTCCTGCGATTTGCGGCCGTGCACGAGGCAGGCCGCCCACTCGCGGTACACGTCCATTTCGTTCGCCGCTCCATACAGGTCCCAGGCCCGTACGCCGGGGGGACGACAACCGATCTCGGAGAACTTGAGCCCTTTGTCGCCGAAGAACCATTCCATGTGGGTCGCCGAGGTCCCGATCTCGAGCGCATCGATGACCCGCCGCCCCAGTTCCCTGACTTCGGCGTATGCATCGGCGGTGTCGATCCGGTTCGTGGCGATGAACTGGGGCGACACGTCACGGGTCCGCATGGCCTCGAGCACGTTCGGGTAGTAGTGGGTCATGAAGTCGTGGACCACCGCGCCGCCCACCGTCAGCGTGTCGTAGAAGGCCTCGTGTCCGTCGACGAACTCCTCGACGGCCACTTCGGCTCCCTGCCCCACGCCGAGGCGCGGGAGCAACGCCGCGAGCCGGGCCTCATCGTCGACGCGATACGTGCCCGAGGCGCCGGCCCCGGCGCGAGGCTTGACGATGAGCGGATAGCCGACCCGTCCGCCGAAACGCACGATCTCCTCCGCGTCGCCTCCACCCATGGACTGCGCCGTCGCGATCCCCGCACCGCGAAGGGCGTCCTTCATGGCCGGCTTGTCGCGGCACAGGTGCGCGGTGCGCACGGAGGTCCCGGCCAGCCCCGCGGCTTCCCGCACGCGGGCGGCCGGGAGGATGTGGGCTTCGACCGTGGCCTCGAGGCGATCCACGGGCCGCCGCCGGTGGATCTCGTGAAGCGCGTGTGCGAGCGCGCCCTCGTCGCACACGGAACCGACCTGCTCGTAGCAGGTGAGCCACCGGTGCAGGTCGGCGCCCAGCGCTTCCGGCGGGGCTTCGCCCACCGCGGACACTTCCGCGCCGATCTCGTGCAGGCCGCGCACGAAGGCTTTCTGGTTCCCGGGGAACAGGGGTTCAACGAATACGACGTGCATGCTTCGCCAACGACTCGCGGGGAAAACTTCACTTTGGGGGCTCGACATAGTACAGTCCCTGCTCTCGAACGCCAGCCCGTCCGGCGGCGGCCGTCCGGCCCGCCGCGGCAACCCGGAAGATCCATGCCCAACGTCGCATTCGTCGCCCCGTTCTATCTTCCCACCACGCTGCGCTTTCTGGAAGCCGCCGCGGGGCGCGCCGACGTGCGCCTCGGGGTCGTGACGCAGGAGCCGCTCGAGCGAACGCCGGCCTCGCTGCGGCGGGGGGTCGCGGCGCACGTCCAGGTCGAGGACGCCCTGTCGGCGGAGGGGATTCACAGCGGGCTGCGCCGGCTCTCCGCGGAACTCGGCGGGATCGACCGCCTGCTGGGCGCGCTCGAGGAACTTCAGGTGCCGCTCGGGGAGCTGCGCGACGCGCTGGGAATCGCGGGCATGGGCGCGGCCGCCGCGGACAACTTCCGCGACAAGTCGCGCATGAAGGACGTGCTCCGGGCGCACGGTCTGCCCTGTGCCCGACACGCGCTGGTCCGCGGCGAGGGCGAGGCGACCGCCTTCTCGGATACTGCCGGCTTCCCGCTCATCGTGAAGCCGCCGGCCGGTTCCGGAGCCCGCGGCACGTTCCGCGTCGAAACGCCGGCGCAGTTGCGCACGGCGATCGCGATGTCCCGGCCGAGCGCGGAGCGGCCGACGCTCATCGAGGAGTTCATCGTCGGCGAGGAACACTCCTTCGACGGGGTCTCGGTCGGCGGGCACGTCGTCTGGCATTCGATCAACCACTACCTGCCCTCGCCGCTCGAGGTGCTGCGCGAGCCGTGGATCCAGTGGTGCGTCCTCCTTCCGCGGGAGGTCGATTCGCCCCGGTACGAGGAGATCCGGCGCGTCGCGGGACCCGCGCTCGATGCGCTCGGGATGGAGACGGGGCTGAGCCACATGGAGTGGTTCCGGCGGCCCGACGGTTCGGTGGCGATCTCCGAAGTCGGAGCCCGGCCGCCGGGCGCCCAGTTCGTCACGCTGATCTCCCAGGCCCACGACTTCGACCTCTACCTTGCCTGGGCCCACCTCCTGGTCTTCGATGAATTCGATCCCCCGCCCCGCCCCTACGCGGCCGGCGCGGCCTATCTCCGGGGACAGGGCCGGGGCCCCGTGCGGCGGGTGGCCGGCATCGAGGCGATCGCGAGGGATCTCGGGCCGCTGTGCGTCGAGTGGCGCCTCCCCCGCACGGGACAGGCGCAGAGCGCGTCGTACGAGGGAGAGGGCTACATCATCGTCCGCCACCCGCGCACCGAGGTCGTCGAGGAGGCGCTGGGGCGGATCATCACCGAGGTAAGGGTGGAGTTGAGTACATGAACGTGCTGATGATTTCGCCGGGGTACCCGGCCGAGATGACGTACTTCACGCGCGGGCTCGCGGAAGTGGGCGCGAACGTCATCGGCCTGGGCGATCAGCCCGGGTCGGCGCTGCCCGAGATCGCCCGGGCGAGCGTGTCCACCCACCTGCAGGTGAGATCGCTGGCGGATGAGGCGGACGTGATGCGGCAGGTCGCCGCGCTCGGCGCGAGAACCCGGATCGACCGCGTGGAGTGCCTGTGGGAACCCTTCATGATCCTCGCCGCGCGGCTGCGCGAGATGCTGGAGCTGCCGGGGCCGACGGTCGAGCAGACGCTCCCCTTCCGCGACAAGGAAGTGATGAAGGACGTCCTCGACGGCGCCGGGATCCGGACGCCCCGCCACGGGAGGGCCACGAGCAGCGCGGAGTGCCGCGAGGTCGCGGAGCGCGTCGGCTTCCCGCTCATCGTGAAGCCCGTCGACGGCGCCGGCTCGGCCGACACGCACCGGGTCGATTCGGCGCGGGACCTGGAGCGGATCCTTCCCGCCCTCCGGCACGTCCCGCAGGTCACGGTCGAGGAGTTCATCGAGGGCGAGGACATGACCTTCGACACGGTCACGGTCGGAGGGGTCGTCGCGCACTACAACATCTGCCGCTACTGGCCCCGCGCGCTCGAGTCGAAGACGCACGAGTGGCTCAGCCCCATCACCTATGCGCTGCGCGACGTGGAAGCGGATGATCTGGCCGTCGGACGCGAGATGGGGTTCGCCGTGCTCGCCGCGCTCGGATTCGAGACCGGCTACACGCACATGGAGTGGTACCGGACGGCGGACGGGGAGGCCGTGTTCGGCGAGATCGCCGCGAGGCCCCCCGGCGTGCGGACGGTCGATCTCATCAATTTCGCGAGCGACATCGACACCTATCGCGGGTGGGCCGAAGGGGTCGTGCACGCGAAGTGGTCGCAGCCGGTGGAACGGAAGTACAACGCCTGCTGGATCGTCAAGCGGGCGCGCGGGCAGGGCCGGATCCAGCGCATCGAAGGGCTCGCCCCGCTGCTCCAGGAGTACGGCGAGCGGGTGTGCAGCCTGGATCTGCTCCCGGTCGGGGCACCCCGGCGGAACTGGCAGGCCACGCTCGTCTCCGACGGGATGATCTTCCTCCGCCACCCGGACATCGAGACGCTGGAGACGATCGCCGGCGAGTTCGTGACGCGGCTGCAACTCTACGCGGCCTGATCCCCTTCACCCGAGCCTTCCGAGCGCGCGAGCACGAGAAACCCCAGCGGCGGGAGATCGACCGGGAGCGAGGCGGGACGTCCATGGCGGGGCGCCTCCCCGGCGCTCGGCGGCAGTGCGGTGCGCCCGCCCCCCCCGAAGGCCGGATCGCCGCTGTCCAGCAGGACGCGGTAGGGTCCGGCTTCGGGAAGTGCGACCCGGTAGTGCGGCCACGCGGTGGCGGAGAAATTCGCCACCACGACGAGACACCCCTCCCACTCCGGCCGCCAGCGCACGTAGCTCAGCACGCTGTGCCGGGCATCGTGCACGTCGAGCCACTCGAACCCTTGCGGCGCGTGGTCGAGCGCGTGTAGCGCGGGTTCTTCCGCGTACAGACGGTTCAGCGCGCGCACCCAGCGCCGGAGCCCGCGATGCGACCGGTACGCCGGGTTCGATGGCGCATCCGGAAGACTCCAGTCCAGCTCACGGTCTTCGTTCCATTCCCGCCGCTGCCCGATCTCCCCTCCCATGAAGAGGAGCTTGGCTCCCGGGTGCGTCCACATGTAGCCGAGGAGGAGGCGGACACCGGCGAACTTCTCCTCGTCCGTCCCCGGCATCTTCTCCACGAGAGAACGCTTGAGGTGAACAACTTCATCGTGCGACAGAGGAAGGAGATGTCGTTCCGTGTGCGCGTAGTGAAGAGAGAACGTCAGGTGCCGGTGCAGACGCGGCCGCCGCTCCGGCGGGGCGGCCAGGACCCGGAGCGTGTCGTTCATCCACCCCATGTTCCACTTGAAGTCGAACCCGAGCCCTCCCTCGTCCACCGGCGCCGTCACGCCCGGCCATGCACTGCTCTCCTCCGCGAACAGGAGGACGCCCGGACAGTCGCGGTGGACCATCTCCGAGAGCCCTTTGAGGAAGGCGATCGCGCCGAGGTTCTCCCGTCCCCCGAGTTCGTTCGGCTCCCAGTCGCCCTCGTCCCGCGAATAGTCCAGGTGGAGCATCGACGCCACCGCATCGACGCGCAGGCCGTCCACGTGATAGCGCTCGATCCAGTAGCGGGCGCTCGAGAGGAGGAATGAGACGACCTCCGGCCGGCTGAAATCGAAGGCGAGCGTGCCCCAATCCGGATGCACGGCCCGTGATTCCTCCCCCATCTCGTAAAGGGGGGCGCCGTCGAACGTCCTCAGGCCGTGGAGGTCGGGGCCGAAGTGGCCCGGCACCCAGTCGAGCACGACGCCCAGCCCCAGGCGGTGGGCTTCATCCACGAAGTGCGCGAAGTCCTCCGGAGGCCCGTAGCGGGAAGTGGGAGCGAAGTATCCGACCGTCTGATACCCCCAACTCCCGTCATACGGGTGCTCCATGACGGGGAGGAGTTCGATGTGCGTGAAACCCAGGTCGGCGGCGTAGGGCAGCAACTCCCGGGCGAGCGCGCGGTACCCCGGCCACGAGCCGTCCGCGTTGCGGCGCCAGGAACCGGGATGCACCTCGTAGATGGAGATGGGGACGCCGGCGGCCGCGCGTTCCCGGCGAGTCTCGACCCACGCCGCATCCGTCCAGTCGTACGGGCCGGTCGACACGACCCGCGACGCCGTGCCCGGCCTGACCTCGGCGGCGCGTCCGAGGGGATCCGCCTTGTCGACCGAGCTGGAGGGCGGGGCCACCGCGCCGTCCGTCCCGGAAGCTATCCGAAACTTGTACAGGTCTCCGGGCCCGACGCCGGGGAGAAAGCGTTCCCACACGCCGGCGTCCCCCACCGGAGACATGGGATGCGCCTCTCCGTCCCAATCGTTGAACGAGCCCACGACGCTGACCCGCCGGGCGCGCGGGGCCCATACGGCGAAGCGCGTGCCCGCCTCTCCGCCGCGCTCGCACGGGTGCGCGCCGAGCAGATCGTGGAGCGCGGACTCCCTTCCGGCGCGGAACGCCCCGAAGTCGGACGCCTGCAGAGGGAACGAAGGGTCGCGCGCCGGGGTTTGGAGAGGTCCGGGCGGGCCGCTAGCTTTTTCGTGTTCGATCTGCCACCTCATCACGGCGCGTCCGTCCGGGACCGGGCGCCGTCCCTTGCAGCCACACATTCGCCACTTCGCGACGAAGTATGAGCCGCATGCCTGCAATCGCCAAGCCAGCGCCGACACGACCGCGGACGGGGGTCAAGCCCCCGGAGGAACTCGCCGTCGTGCATCTCGCCGCCGAGTACTGGCCGTACGCCCGCACCGGCGGCCTCGCGGAGGCGGTGCGCGGTATCGCCACTTTCCAGGCGGCCCAGGGCACCCCCGTCACGGTGTTCATGCCGCTCTACCGGTCGGTGCGTGAGGCCTTCCCGGACCTGGAGCCGATTGCGGACAGCTTCCACGTGCGCGCGGGCCGTCGGGTGGAGGAGGTCCGGATTCTCCAGCATCCCGGCCCGCGCCGGAACCCGCGGGTGCTCTTCGTCGATCATCCCGGGTGCTTCGACCGCGATGGGATCTACGGGGACGGCGGGGCGGATTACGAGGACAACCCGCTGCGCTTCGCGCTCTACAACCTCGCGGCGCTCCAGATTCTGCCGGAACTCGCCAACGTGCCCGTCGTCGTCCACGCGCACGACTGGCATGCGGCCCTCGCCCCCGTCTTCCTGCGCACGCGGTTCGCGGGACGCGAGGCGCATGACCGCATGGCGGCCGTCCTCTCCATTCACAACGCCGGCTACCAGGGACTTCAGGGGCCCGAAACGCTCGAGGAAATCGGGCTGCCGCGCGAACTGTTTCACTGGCGCCGCATGGAGTTCTACGGCCACCTGAACCTGCTCAAGGGGGGGCTCGTGTTCGCCGACTACGCGACGACCGTGAGTCCCACGCACGCGCACGAGCTTCGCACGGCCACCGGCGGGTTCGGTCTCCACGGCTCGTTCATCGAGATGGGCGATCGCTTCCTGGGCATCCTGAACGGAGTCGATCTGGAAGTCTGGAATCCCGAGACGGACGAGGAGATCGCGGCCACGTTCTCGAGCGCGGACCTGACCGGGAAAGCCGCGTGCAAGCGGGCGCTGCAGCGGGAGTACTTCCTGGCCGAGGCGCCGCGCGAACCGCTGTACGGGATGACCGCGCGGCTCGTCGGGCAGAAGGGGCTCGACCTGCTCATCGACGGCGGGCCCCTGGAGCGGGCCGAAGGCCAGTTCATCTTTCTCGGCCAGGGCGAGGACCGGTACGAAACGGCGCTGCGCGAGTTGGCCGGGCGGTATCCCGACCGGATCGCCGTGGATACCGAGTTCACCGAACCCAAGGAGCACCGGCTCCTGGCGGGCATCGACCTCCTCCTGATGCCGTCGCTCTACGAACCCTGCGGTCTCACGCAGATGCGGGCGCAGCTCTACGGCGTGCTTCCGGTCGCCCGCCGCGTCGGGGGGCTGGCCGACACCATCGAGGACCAGGTCACGGGCTTCCTCTTCGACGGATATACGTCGGAAGACCTCGAGATCGCGCTCGGGCGGGCCGCCGCGCTGTACGCCGGGAGCTCGGAGGCGTGGTGCGAGCATCTGGTTCAGGCGATGACCCGCGATTTCGGCTGGGCCGGGAGCGCGGCCCGCTACCTGGACGTGTACCGGCGCGCGCTCGCCGCGCACGCTCCGGACGACTGAACCCGTCGTCGGCCGTGGATCGCGCCACGGTGGTCCTGCACGGTCATTTCTACCAGCCGCCGCGGGAGGACCCGTGGACGGACCGGATCCGCAGCGAGCCGAGCGCGGCCCCGTTCGGGAACTGGAACGAACGGATCACCGCGGAATGCTACGAACCCCTGGCGCGGGCGGGGGCGTTCGAGTGGCTGAGCTTCGACCTCGGCCCGACGCTCGCGCGCTGGCTCGAGGGAGAGCGCCCGGACGTCCACGAGGGCTTCGTCCGCGGGGACCGGGCGAGCCGCGAACGGCTGGGCTACGGCAACGCGCTGGCCCAACCCTACCACCACATCATCCTCCCGCTCGCCTCCCGCCGCGAGAAGGAGACGGAGGTGCGCTGGGGGATGGCCGACTTCGAGCGGCGCTTCGGGCGGCGCGCCGACGGCATGTGGCTCCCGGAGACGGCGGTCGACACGGCCACGCTCGAGGTGCTGGCGGCGGAGGGCGTGGCGTTCACGATCCTGGCCCCGCACCAGGTCGCGGACGTCCCGGACGGCGGGGCGGGGCGGGTCCGGCTCGGCGGGGGCCGCGAGATCGCGGTCTTCGTCTACGAGGGTGAACTCTCGCACGGCGTGGCGTTCGGGGCTCTGCTCGACGGTCGTGACGCGTGGTTCGAGGCGCTCCGTTCGGCTGCGGGCCGCGGGGCTTCCGTCGTCGCGCTGGCGGCGGATGGCGAGACGTTCGGACACCACCACCGGGGCGCCGACCGCACGCTCATGCGGGTGATCTCCCGCGCCCGCGAGAGCGGAGAAGTGGAGATCGGAAACTTCGCATCGGCGCTCGCCGGCGGCGGCGAACTGCCGTTCGTGACCCTGGAGGAGCCCACCTCCTGGAGTTGCGCGCACGGCGTGGAGCGCTGGCGCTCGGAGTGTGGGTGCCGGATGGCGCCTCACCTGGATTCGCGGCAGCATTGGCGGGCGCCGCTGCGCGAGGCGCTGGAGACGCTCGCCGCCGGCCTGGATGAGGCCTGCGCGACGCTCTCGCCCGGCCGGTTGGCGGAGCCCCGGCAGGCGCTGGCGACGCTGGGAGGCGTCCTCGGCGACCCCTCCGGACTCGAGGACTTCGCCACCGAAGCCGCCCGCGAGGATTATGGGGACGAAGCCCGCTCCCTCCTTGAACTCGCCCGCGACCGGGCGGCGATGTTCACCTCGTGCGCATGGTTCTTCGACGATGTGGCGGGGATCGAGGCCACGCAGGTGCTCGGCTACGCGGCGCACGCCCTCGACCGCCTGCACGGGCTCGCGCCGGAGCTCGCGGAGGCGTTGGAGGCCGCCTTCGTCGCGGACCTCGCGAGGGCCCCGGCCAACGACGCCGACATTGGGAACGCGGCGGAGGTGTACGGGCGCGAGTTCAGGTCGGGTGCCGACGTCCGGGTCCCGGCGGACGCGTGAGTCGAGACGCGCTGCGCTTCGCGTTCGCGATCCACCTTCACCAGCCGGTGGGGAACTTCGGCCATGTGTTCGAGGACCACCTGACGGGGGTGTACCGGCCCCTCCTCGATGCCCTCCATGCACACGGCACATATCCGATCTCGCTGCACCTCTCCGGCCCGCTCCTCGACTGGCTCGAGGACGGCGCACCGGAGTTTCTCGATGACCTCGGGGCGCGGGCGGCGCACGGCCAAATCGAGTTCCTCGCCTCCGGACGCTACGAGCCCATCCTCGCCGCGCTCCCGGCGGAGGACCGAGTGGAACAGGTCGAGTGGATGCGGGCGGACCTCCGCAGCCGGTTCGGGGGCGAGGCCAACGGCCTGTGGCTCACGGAACGCGTGTGGGAACCCGACCTCGCCGCCGATCTGGCGCGGGCGGGAATCGAATACACTCTCCTCGACGACCGTCATTTCCTCACCTGCGGACTTGAGCGCGAGGAACTCGACGGCGTCTTCACGACGGAGAGCGGCGGGGGGCGGCTCCGCCTTCTTCCGATCGACGAGCGGCTCCGGTACCTGATCCCGTTCCGGCCCGCGAACGAGATCGCGGACTTCTTCGCCGGGCTGCGGCACGGCGGGCAGCGCCAGGTCGTGCTCGGCGACGATGGCGAGAAGTTCGGCGGCTGGCCGGACACCCGCGACTGGGTGTACGGCGGCTGGCTGGACGCGTTCCTCGAGGCGCTGAACGCGGGCCGCGAACGGGGCGAACTGGAGCTGGTCACGACGCGCGAGGCGGCCTCCGGTCCGAGCGTCGGGCTCGTCTATCCCGCGACGGGTGCGTACCGCGAGATGGAGGAATGGACGCTTCCCCGCCCCGCCGCGCGGCGCCTGGCGCGGCTCGTCGCCACGACATCCGACGGTGGAGGCGTCGACCCGCTGATCCGGGGCGGACACTGGAAGGGGTTCCTGCGTCGATACCCCGAGTCGAACCGCATGCACAAGATGGCGCTCCGCCTCTCCGCGCTGTGCCGGGATCGCGGCGGGCCGCCCGAGGCCCGGCGCGCCATCGCGCGGGCGCAGTGCAACGACGCGTATTGGCATGGCGTGTTCGGCGGGGTCTACCTTCCACACCTGCGGCAGGCGATCTGGCGCGAACTCGCCGCCGCCGAACAGAGGTTGCGCGAGGAAGAAGGCATCGCTTGCGAGATTCTCGACTTCGACCTGGACGGCCATGACGAGATCTGGATCCATTCAGCCCGGAGTTCCGTCGTGGTCAGCCCCGCCCGCGGCGGCGCGATCGAGATTCTCACGATCTTCCGGGACGGCGTGAACTACGTCGACGTCCTCTCCCGCCGCCTCGAGGCCTACCACCGGGACCCCTCGGAATCCGGCGTGAGGCGCGAGGGAGCCGGAGCCGTGCCCCGTGGGGCGCGCACCCGGAGCGATGGCGTCGCGTCGGTCCACGACCGGGCATCCGAAGCCCCGGTCGCGCCCGCACCGGACGGCATCCCGCTGGCCTTGCTGCAGGAGATCGCCGTCGCGCCACCGAACGGCCCGGGGACGCGGGAACGGTCCGTCATCGCGAATTGGCGGCCGCACCCGTTTCGACTCGTGAGGGAACCTGCCGCCGAGGCCGGCCGAATCCGTTTTCACCTGCGGTCCGAAGACGGTTTTCCCCGCCTCGACAAGGAACTCGAAATCCACGACGATGGCCGGATCGAGGCGACACTCGACTGGAGCGCGGCCGACCTCCCCGCCGACAGCGTGGTCGTCACCCGGCTGCCGCTCGCACACCCGATGCGGGTCGAGCCGGGGGCAACCGAGGGCCCGTGTGCGCCGCGGGAATCGCGGACGCGGATCGTCACGCTGGCTCGGTCCGAACGAGGCTTCGAGGAAGTCGACCAGGGAGAACTCATCGAACTCGCGTTCCCGGCATCGGCGGGAAGGGCGCGCGTCAGCCTGACGCCCGAAGTCGGCCCCGGCACCGCCGCAGGTCCGGAATGAGCCGAGCGCGACGGCTCGATCCGCGGTGGTTCGTTTCTCCGGCCGTCTTTCTCGCCGTCACGGCCGTCGCGTGCGGAGAAGCCGATCCCGCCGATCCCGGCGGGCCCACCGAGACCGGACCGGCGTCGATCGTCGTTCTCACGGGCGCGGATCAGCGCGGCGTTCCGGCGCGCGCGCCAGCCGAAGCCGTCACGGTTCGGGTGCTCGACGCCGACGGACGTCCCGTCGCCGGAAGCTCCGTCGCCTTCCGGCCCGAGCCCGGCCACGGAAGCACGGATCCGGCTTCGACCGTCGCGGAGGCCAACGGGGAGGCGGCGACGACGTGGACGCTCGGGGCCACTCCCGGCGCCCAGCGCCTCGCGGTCTCGGCCGGCCGGGCCGAGGCCACCGTTCGCGCCGAGGCGATCGATCTCGATGCCGAACTCGATGCGCTGTTCGCGCCCGCCTCGGCGGCGGAGGTGGACGCCGTGCGGGCCGACTGGGCCCAGCGCAATGTTTCCGCGGCGGGGGTCGAGGTCGAACTGACCGAGGAGCTGGCGTTCGGGGAGTCGACGGCCACGCTGCGGATCGTCTCCCACGTCGTGGCGGGCTCCCGCCACTTCGGCGCCATCATCGTGCCGGACGGCGCGGCCCCCGAGACCCTGCCCCTGCTGATGTACTCCCACGGGGGCGACGGCGGGGTATCGGTCGACGACATCGACATCGTGACGCTGGCGCTGGGAGAGCTGAGCCACCGCTTCGTCTACGCGATTCCCTCGTTCCGTAGCGAGCCACTCCGCTACGAGGGCCGGAGCTGGGTGTCGGAGGGCCCCTCGAGTCACTGGGATTACGATGTCGATGACGCGCTCGCGCTCGCGAACGTCGTGTTCGAGACGACGCCGGAGGTCCGGCCCGACGCGATTCACATTCTCGGCGGCAGCCGCGGGGCCGGGGTCGCGCTGCTCGCGGGAGCCCGCGACGAGCGGGTGGACCGCATCGTGGCGTTCTTCGGACCGACGGACTTCTTCGACGAATGGATCCGGGTCATCGCGTGGAAGACCGCGCTCGACGGCCCATGGGACCTGCCCGGTCTCATCCACCTCGACTCCACCGTCGTGCAGCCGCTGGTCCGGGGCACGCTGTCCACGCCCGAGGCGCGCCTCGCACTCGTGCGCCGGTCGTCCGTCCTCTTTGCCGCCGGTCTCCCCACCGTCCAGGTGCACCACGGCACGGAGGACTTCGTCGTACCCGTGAGCCAGGCGGAATCGCTGATGCGAACGATGGCGGCTCTCGGCCGCACCTCTCCCGGCTTCGAGGCGTTCATCTACGAGGGAGGCGGGCACGACTTCCCTTCTCTGGCCGGAGCCATCCCCCGCGCGGCCGAGTTCATGTCGCAGGCACTGCAGCCGAAAGGAAACCGCTGAGGATGAGGACCCGTATCGCCCACACGACCGAGATCTTCGAAGCCGCGCGCAGACCCCTGTTCACCGTGCTCGACGGAATCTCGCGCGAGGATCTCGACTGGCAGCCCGCGGACGGGATGCGCGGGATCGGGAAGATCTGCCGCCACATGTACCGCGTGGACGTCTGGTTCCTGAAGCAACTCGGCATCACGCCCGTGATCGAAGACGATGCTCCGGGGTCGGCGGAGGAGATCGCCGCCCGCATGCGGACGATCCAGGAACAGATCCTCGCCGAGGTGGCCGCGCTGGAGAGCGACGCGGATCTCGTCGCCGAGCGCACATCTCCGGACGGAAGGATGACCTTGAGGCTGGGGGCGACCGTCGTCCATATCGCGCAGCATTATCTCTACCACCTGGCCCAAATCACGTACCTGCGCCGCATCCGCGACCGGGAGTGGTCCGCGCCGCTGGACGAATGGGAGACCGCAACCCACATCATCGAGGACAGGATTCTGGAATAGCCGGGACCCTATCCGCCGACTCCGACCACCGACTCCGAACGGGGAGGCCGGGATGTCCGACATGCCACAGAGGCCCATGGGGTTCGGGGAGATACTGGACGGCGCCATCCAGTTCTACCGGCGCGACTTCGGACTCTACTTCCTCATCGCCCTCGTGGGCGCCCTCCCCGGGTACGCGATGCTGCTCGCCCTCGGGACGCCCGGTACGGGCCTCGACCCCTCGGGCACGCCGGCGGTCGGCGAGCTCGGATTCGACATCGCGATCCTGCTTCCGGCAACGGCCCTTTCATGGGTGGGAACGCTCGCGGTCGCCGTTGCCATGCGTACCCGGATCGCGGGACGTGCGGCCTCGCTGGAGGGCGCGTACCGCGGAGCGCTCCATCCATTTCCGAGCGCGGCCGGAGGGCACCTGCTCGCCCTGCTGATCGCGGGCATCGTGGGCGGACTCGTCATGATCCCGGTCGTGGTCGCGACCGCCTCCGCGTTCGCGGTTCTTGGCGATCTCGTCGTGGCGATGACCATCTTCGGACTCACGAGCCTCCTGGGCGCGCTCGTCGTAGCGGGCCTCTGGTTCTGTACCTCGTTCGCGATCTTTCCGGCCGTGCTCCTGGAGGGGCGGACCGCTGCGGAGGCCGTGCGCCGCTCGCTTAGACTCGGCAAGGGGGCCCGGCTCCGGATCGTCGGGGTCATGCTGGTCGCCACCATCATCCGCGAAGGTCCCTCCTTCGGCCTTTTTGCGCTCTTCGGAGGTTTCGAGATGTTCACGTCGCCCACGACCGCGGGCACGCTGAGTCCCGGTCTCCAGGCGGTGCAGAACACCCTGAACCTGTTGATCGGGTCGTTCACCAAACCCTTCCTCGTGGCGACGGTGTTCTTCCTCTATCATGATCGGCGAGTGCGTCTGGAAGCTGCGGACCTGGAAACCGCCGCGATGGCGATGGCGACGGACGGACGATGACCCGATTCCCCGACCCTGCGCCTTACCCGGTTGGGCAGGAGTCATCCCCCGCCGCCGGCGCGCTTCCTCCGCCGGGCGAGATGACCGAGGCGCTGCGGGAGATCGTCGCCGGACCGGACTTCGCTTTCGCGCCCCTCTCCCCGCGGCAGCGGATCATCGAGTGGATCGGCAACACGCTCTCGAATGCATGGGATTGGCTGCGCCGATTCTTGTTCGACGAGGGAGGCGGGCTCATGGAGGTGCTGGCCGTCCTCGTCGTCCTGGCCGCGCTCGTCGCGTTGGGGGCGGTGGCCCTGCGTCATGGGCCGCAGTGGGCGCGCAGCGTGCGGGAGAGGGATGATGAGGATCCGGCGGGCGACCGCCCGCCCACCTCGGCGGGGGAATGGTTCGGCCTTGCCCGGACGCGCGCGGGCGAAGGCGAGTTGCGGCCCGCGGCGAGCGCGCTCTACCAGGGCTTTCTCCTGACGCTCGATGAGAAGGGCACCGTCGCGTTCCACCCGTCGAAGACGCCCGGGGATTACGCCCTCGAGCTGGAAACCGGCGCCGGCCGCAGCTTCATCCGGGACTTCCAGGGCCTTTCCTTCGGCCAGGAGACGCCCACTCCCGCCGGCTATGCGGCCCTGGAGGACCTGGCCCGGGACTCGGGCTGCGCGACGTCCGCGCCGAGGTCCGCGTCGAGGCCCGCATCGAGCGAGGCGCGGAACCCATCGTGGCGGGACCCATCGTGAGCGGGCCCGGCAGGTTCAGGACGTTCGCGTGGGTCGGCGCGGTCGCGCTGGGAGCGGGACTCGCCGCGTACCTCGCGCGGCCGGCGGGACGCGCGGCACTCGACGTGAAGCGAAGTTCCTTCCGGACGACGCCGGACGGGGTGGCCGCGTTCGCCCGCGGACTCGAACGATTCGGGCGCCCGACGGCACCCCGCCTCACGCCCCTGGCCGACGCCGATCCGGTCCCCGGTGCGCTCGTGCTCCTCTCGCCCGCCGTCGTCGCGAGCCCCGTCGAGGTACACGCCATCCTGGAGCGAGTCCGCGGCGGGGGCACTCTCGTGTACGCGCCGCGGCTGTTTCCGGCCATCTCCACCTCGTTGAGGATCACGCCGCTGATGGATTCCCTGGGCATCGCGTTCCGCGTGCCCCGGCCGGGCGACCTGGAACAGCCGGAGTGGGTCGCCCACTCGCTGACCGACAACCTGCCGGCGCCGACGCATCCGCGCCGTGCGCTTCGGCGGATGACGGGACGCGAACTCGGCGGACGACGGGACGACGAACAGAGCGAGCGCGACCCTCCGGAGGAGACGGGCACGCGGCCCCTCCCTGCCCTGCAGAGGCTGCTCACGACAGGGAACAACGAGGACCGGAGGTGGACCGGCGCCGGCCTCATGACCTTCGGAGAGGGGCGGATCATCGTCCTCGCCGATGCCGAGCCGCTCTCGAACGGTCGCATCGCCGACGACCCTCTGACGCTCGTCGTCATGCGGGCCGCACTCACGTACACGACGCCCGCCGACACGATCTTCTTCGCCGAGTTCCACCAGGGCATCCGTGGCTATGAGAGCACGGCGAGGCGGTGGGCGGGTTTCGTCTTCGGCACGGCTCGGGGGCGAACGCTCTTCCAACTCCTCCTCGCCGCGTTCCTCGCACTCGCGTGCGCGGGGCTGCGCTTCGGCGCTCCGACGACGGCCGCGGCTCCTCCGGACCGCGAACGGAGATCGCCCCTCGAACACGTCTCCGCCCTCGGCGACCTGTACGAGAAGGCGCGTGCCAGGCGGACGGCCGCCCTCCTCCTCGTGGCGCGGCTGGCCCGCAGCGTTCGGCGCCCTCCGCCGAGGGACGTCGCCGAGGCCCGGGCTCTGATCCGTGAGCTGGAAACCCGCCGGGGGAAGCAGCCCGCGCTGGCCCGCATCCGCCGCGGCTTGCGCGCCGATCCGGTGGACCTGACGATGGTCGCCGCCGGAATCGACGACCACCTCGGAGGAAGGGCGGAGTCATGACGACGCACGATGCGGCGCTGCGTCTGCTGGGCGACATCGAGAAGGTGATCCTGGGCCAGGAAACCGTCCTCAGACAGCTCATGATCACGCTCCTCGCTCGTGGCCATGCGCTCCTCGAGGGCGTGCCGGGGACGGCCAAGACGCTTTCCGTGCGGGCACTCGCCCGCGGGCTGGGGCTCGACTTCGGACGCGTCCAGTTCACACCCGATCTCATGCCCACGGATCTCGTCGGCGTGAGCGTGCTGGACGAGACGCAGCGGAACTTCCGCTACCGGCCGGGTCCCGTGTTCACCGACCTCCTCCTTGCCGACGAGATCAACCGCGCGCCGCCCAAGACCCAGGCGGCGCTGCTCGAAGCGTTGGAGGAGCGCCAGGTCACCGTCGACGGCGCCACGCGCGCCCTGCCCGCGCCGTTCACGGTCTTCGCGACCCAGAACCCGGTCGAGTACGAAGGGACCTATCCGCTGCCCGAAGCGCAGGTCGACCGCTTCCTGATGAAGATCGTGATCGACTATCCGCCGGAGGAAGCGGAGCGGGCGATCCTCGACCGCCATGAGGCGGGGTTCCGGGCGGACGATGAGACCACGTACTCGATGGGCGAACCGCTGACGCGCGAGGCGCTCCTCGAGGCGCGCGACGCGGTGGACGGCGTGCACATGGACGAGAGGGTGCGGCGCTACGTGACCGGGATCGTGCGCGCGACGCGGGACGACCAGGCGTTCGTGCTGGGGGCGAGTCCCCGCGCGGGCGTGGCCCTCTTCCAGGCCGCGAGGGCCGAAGCGTTTCTGCACGGCCGGGACTTCGTCACGCCGGATGATGTGAAGTCGCTCTCGTTCCCCGTGCTTCGGCATCGCGTCGTATTGACCGCCGAGGCGGAGGTCGAGGGACGCTCTTCCGATGATGAACTGCGGGCGCTCATCGAGACGCTGGAGGCGCCCCGATAGTCCGCATCGCGGTGGTCCCGAGCGGGCGGACGCTCTGGCTGCTGGGGCTGACCTCGTTCGTCTTCCTGTTCTCGGCGGCGGGCGCCGTGGCGGCGGACGCCGTCATCCTCCTCCTGGCTTGGATCGACGGCCGGCGGACACGGCCTCCATCGGCCTTCCGCGCGGTGCCGCGGATCGCCGCGCTCGGGGAGATCACCGACGTCCGGATCGAGGTGCGCAACCCGACGAAACGTCGGCTCTCCGTCCTCCTCACCGACGACCTCGACCCCTCCCTTCGCCGCCTCCCCGGACGTGACGGAAGCGAACCCGGGGAGGCGGGCGTCCGGCTGGACATTCCCGCCGCTTCCGTCGTATGCACGCATTACAGGCTGCGGCCACGCACGCGCGGTTTTCTCGCGATGGGGGCGATTCATCTGCGCACGCGCTCGCCGTGGGGATTCGCGTGGCGACGTGACATGGTGGAGGCGGCGCACACGCTTCAGGTGCAGCCCGGCATCCGGAGCCTGCTGCGGGACCGCAGCGGCCACGCGCTCCGGCGCGGCCTGCGCACGGCCGGCTCGCGCCGCAGCCGGCAGTGGGGCGACGGCCGCGAGTTCGAGAGCCTGCGCGATTACGCCGAGGGGGACGATCCCCGCATCGTCGACTGGAAGGCCTCGGCGAAGCGCCAGCGGTTCGTCGTCCGCAACTACGAGGCGGAACGCAGCCAGAACGTCGTCCTCGCCATCGACGCGGGCCGCCACATGCGCGAGCGGCTCGAGGACCGGGAGCGGGTGGATTTCGCCCTCGCGGCCGGCATGATGCTCGCCAACCGCGCGCGAAGCTTCGGGGACCGCGTCGGAACCGTGGTGTTCGACGACGAGATCCGGCATCTGTCGCCGCCCCGCCGGTCCGACCCGGCGGCGCTGGCCCGGGTCTTCGCCGGCGTGAAAACCCGGCCGGTGGAGCCCAACTACCCGCTCGCGCTCGCCACCCTGAGCCGGACGTTCCGCAAGCGGTCGCTCGTCATCCTCTTCTGCGATGTGATCGACGAGGCCGTCTCGAAGGCGCTCGTGACCTCGCTGGCGCGGATCGGGCGCGCGCACCTCCCGCTGGCGGTCGCCATCCGCAACCCGGCGCTCGAAACGGCCGCGACGCGGCCCGCCCGCGAGGACGCCGCGGTCTTTCACCGCGCCGCCGCGGAGGAACTCGTGCAGTCGCGCGCCACGACGCTTCAGGTCATGCGCCAGTCGGGGATCCTCGTCGTGGACACCCCGCCGGGCGACGCTCTCGTGCGCACCTTGGACAAGTACGTCGAGATCAAGGAGCGGGGACTGCTCTGACCTCCCCTCGCGGATCGTCGGGGCCCCGGCCCGCGAAACCGAAATACGCGGTGAGAAGGAGGGCGGTGGCGCCGCCGAAGGCGAATTTCGCCACGGCGGGGAATCCGGACGGCGAATAGAAGCCCTCCACCAATCCCGCGACGACCAGGAGCAGCACCGAACCTCCCACGAGCGAGAGGAAGGCGCGCCCGCGCTCCCTCAGCGCCTCCCGACGCGTGCGCCGTCCGGGAACGAGGAGTGCCGACCCCAGTCCCAACCCCGCCCCGCCGGCCAGGCAGATGGCGGTGAGTTCCATCACGCCGTGCGGGAAGACGAAGGCGAGAATCACCCCCAGGACCTCGTTGTTCGCGTACAGCCCGAACGCGGCCCCGAGCAGCACGCCGTTGAAGACGAGGATCAGTACCGTGCCCGCGCCGGCAAGCAACCCGGCGGCGAACGCGAAGAAGCTCACGCCGATGTTGTTCGTCACCAGGGCGGAGGAGAGAGCCGGCCGCTCGGCGCCGTCGACTTCGATGTAGGAAGCGTTGCTGTCCCCGCGGGCGGTGTTCTCGGCTCTCGCCAGCATCCCCGCCGGCATGATCGCGCGCGCACGCGCCGGACGATCCCGGACGGCCGCGTACGAGGCCAGCATGGGACCGAACAGAAGCAGGGCCGCCAGGAGCACCGGCCGGTGATGGCGCCGCACCGCCCGCGGCAGTTCGCGCGCAATCCAGCGGCCGAGGGGGACCGTCGCCCTTCCTCTCGCGCGATACAGGAGGTTGTGCCCGGCCCCGGCCCACCGTTCCACCGCCTCCAGCAGCCCCGGAGAGGCGCCATAGGTGCGCGCGCGCGCCAGGTCCGCCGTCACGCCGCGGTACAGGCGCCCGAACGCGCGCACCTCCGCCTCGCTTAACCGATTCAGCCCGCCGGTGCGCCCCTTCTCCACGAGGTCCGTGTAGGCGGTCCAGGCCTCGCGCCGCTCGCGCGCCATGGCGGCGGCCTGTAGACTCGCCCCGCCCTGGCGCGCGGCGTGCGGGGCCTCTTCCTCGTGCAGCCGGACGAGGTGCGTATCGGGAGCCGCCTCCGGGTCCATACCGTCCCGGCCCGTCGCCGCTCGCACCGCGTCCCAGACCGAGGCGGCCACGCGGCTCCGGACATCCGGCGCCAGCCCGGCCCTGCGCGCCACGTAACCCGCCACCAGCGCGAACTGTTCGACGGAGAGTCGTGGACGCCCCACCCGGCCGGTCGTCGCCGGCTCGTCCCCGAACATCTCGCCGCCGCCCGTGTCCCGGACGACGATCGTGCCGGCGACCAGGTCTCCGAGGCGCTGCGCCCGGCGGTTGAAGAGGATGGACGCGGCCCCGGCCATTCCCGTCGCCGCCGGCTGCAGATCCACGATCCGGATCAGGTTGCGGAGCACCACCCCCTGGAAGGAGAGCGGCTCCCCGCCATCGTGCAGCACTCGCAGCCCCACCGCGCGTTTCCCGGGCGTGCGCCCGTCCCACACGGCTTCGAAGAAGAGGAAGTACCCCCACACGGCGAAGAAGCCGACGATGTAGAGCACGGCCTGTCCGAGCCCGCCCGTGTACCGGAAGACCAGCGCCACGAGCAGCATGGCCACCACGATGATGGCCAGATCGAGCGCGAAGGCCGCCGCGCGCGACCCGAGATCCGCGAGCTGGTATTCGAGTTTGACGTGCTCCGGCGTCTCCAGCGCGATCCGGCGGTGAAGCCCCGTCCGCGTGTCACGCATCATCCACGCTCGACCCGGAAGCCGGAGCGCTTCCGTACTTCTCGAAGAACGCGTCCGTACCGGCGGCGAGCAGCAGCCGGTCCGCGATCGCCGCGATCTCTTCCGCTTCGCGCCACGCCCGTTCCAGCATCCATAGCTCGCCCTCCAGCGCCCGCCGTTCCTGTTCCTCGTGGAGCGCCATCTCCAACGCGAGCCGCGTAGGCTTCAGCATGTTCTTCACGTAGCCGGAAACGTCTCGCCCTCCGTAACGACGATCTTCCCCGACCGCATCGGCCAGGTAGCGCTCGGGGTGCCCCTTCGCCTCGATTTCGGCCACGGCGGCCTGACCGGTCCGACGCATGCCCCCGCGTTCGTTCAGTTTCGGAAGGACCACCGAAGCGACGCGACGAGCAGCGTCCCCGGCGAAGGACACCGCTCGTTCCCGCTTGCGCATCTCGACGGTGAACCCCGGCGTCTCGTCGGCGGGAAACATGCGGATCGTCCGAATGTCCATCGAACTGAACCTCACGACGGCGCCCGGATCCATCGGTACCTCGCCGGCCTCGCGCTCACCGACCGATGTCTTAGCCGCGGTGCCGCCATACGACCAGAGCACGATGGCCGCAGCGGATGCCAAGGGACGCAGCCGGCAGACTGGCCTGGACGAGAAGGCCGACCGCCGCTGACAGCGGCGCAAGAGCCGCGCACTGCCACATTCTCCGCCGGAACAGGTCGCCGTAGCGCCAGGCCGCGACCTCTCCGCACGCTGGAACCGCTACGCCGCAGGCGCAAGGGGCGGAATCAGAGGTCCCGGCGGCGGAACGAGATGAAGGCGATGCCGACCAGGACCACCGTCCAGGCGGCGGCCGTGACCAGGTGCCAGGCGGGGTCGACCGCGGCGGGCGGCGTTCGACCCGCCGCCTCGACGGCGGCGGCGTACCGCTCGTAGGCGGGTGCGTCGTAGTTGCGGAACTCGAGGAGCGGGAGGCCGTTCGTAAACGGCAGGTAGTCGAGCCATCCGGTGTAGTCCGGCAGGAAGCGGCGGACGAGACCGGGCAGCATCCCGGACTCGATCGGGCCGATCCAGAGGAACCACACCGCCAGCGCCGCGCCGGTCTTGCGGATCGCCAGCGACAGGGCGAAAGCGAGCGCGCCCACGCTCAGAAACGCCAGCCCGAGCCCTCCGGCCGCCTGAAAGACGGCCAGCGGGACGAGCGGCCCCTCGGCAGCCGCGAAATCGGTCCGAATCAGCGCGAGCACCGTCGGGATCAGCACGTGCACCCCGATGAAGGCGAGCCCCACGATGGGCAGCAGGAGCGACTTGCCCCAGAACCACTGGGCCTTGGAGAGGCCGTCGATCACGTTCTGCCGGGCGGTTCGCCAGCTGAACTCGATCGCCGACAACAACACGAGCGTGAGAGCGGCAAAGATCACCAGCATGGCCGTTTCATCCCCGAATACGACGGCCCAGACGTCCGGGAGCCGAAAACCCTCGCTGCGCTCCCAGAACGGCAGGGCGTGGTTCATCAACGTGAACAACGCGGAGAAACCGAGGGCGATCCAGAAGGCGACCCGCTTCCTCGCCTTGAACCACTCGTTGCGCAGCAGCACGCCGAACGATCGAGCGCCCTTCATTGGACTTCTCCAAACCCTTCGGGGGTGCCCGTGATCTCCATGAAGGCGTCCTCCAGCGATTGCCGCTCCAGCGACAGGTGCGAGGCGTAGATCCCCCGCCCGGCAAGAAAGCGGTTCAATTCGGAGAGCGCGTCGCCCCCGATCTGCACCAGGACGCGGCCATCCTCGACCCGCACATGGCCCGCGCCCTCGAACTCCGCCACGGCCTGCCGGAGCGTCTCCATGTCCCCATCGGCGGCCACCGCGGCCACCGTTCCGGCGGAGGTGAGTTCGTCCACGCTTCCCTCGCGCACGAGGCGGCCGGTCTCGATGATCGCGACGTGCGTGCAGGTGCGCTCGACCTCGTGCAGCATGTGGCTCGAGAGGAAGATCGTCTTCCCGCGGCTGGCCAGTTCGCGGATGATGTCGCGGATCTCCCGCTGCCCCGCCGGATCGAGCCCGTTGGCCGGCTCGTCGAGGATGATGAGTTCCGGATCGCCGATCATCGTGGCCGCGAGGGCGAGCCGCTGCTTCATGCCCAGCGAACACGCCTTGAACTTCGTCTTCCGGCGCGAGGTCAGGCCCACGATTTCGAGTACTTCGGCGATGTCCGTCGCGCCGCTTCCCTTCACCCGGGCCACGACCCGGAGGTTGTCCCGGCAACTCAGGTAGGGGTAGAAGTTGGGATATTCGAGCGTGGCGCCGATCCGCTGGCGCGCGGCGTGCAACTCGGCGGGCGTCTCCCCGCCGAACAGCCGGAAGGCACCGCCGGTCGGGTTGATGATCCCGAGGAGCATCCCGATCGTCGTCGTCTTGCCGCTTCCGTTCGGCCCCAGGAAACCGTACACCTGCCCCGCCTCCACCTGCACGGAGAGCCGGTCGACCGCGAGCGTTCCGTCGCCCCGCAGCGCCGTATATCGCTTGGACAGCCCCTCGGTTTCGATAACCGTCATGTGACATCCTGTGGCATTCCGCCGGCGGGCTGTGGCGTTCCCCCGCCGGCGCGCTCTTCCAGTTGCCGTCGGAACAGTTCCGCCTCCGTGAGCTGATCCACGAGCTCGCCCCGTTCCCGGCTCTCGCCTTCAAGCTGTTCGACGCGCTCCGCCAGCCGGGCGATCGTCTCCCGCTCCCGCTTTCGGGGCCCGAGCGCCTCCACCAGGTCCCGAACAAGCGGACGGAGGGCGAAGTGCGTCGCCATCGCGAGGACCGGGATGCCGATGGTGAAGAAGATCGCGACGATCGCGATGATCATGTCCTCCATGTCTCACCCCCGCGCATGCGCTTCATGTGCGCTTCATGCGGCATCAGAACGGAAGGCATGGCACGGTGGTTTCGCGAGGACGGGACGGCCGGTCCGCCACGGGGCGGGAGGCGGCGTTATCGGGGAGGCCGGCGGCCGACGATGCCCCGGCCCCACACGTTGTTTCCGCGGTTCACGTCGGGCAGCACGCCGTCCGGGTCGATCTGGACGTTGCGCACGAACCCGCCGAGCACCTCCAGCACGTAGGTGCCGTCCACCTGCCACGCGTCGACCGGCACGTCAAATCGCTGCTCATCCCCGCCCTGGTAGAGGATCCGCGCCTCGAGCGGCATCGGGATGCCTCCACGATTCTCGAACACCACGCGGGTTGTGTCCCCCAGACGGGTCACGGAGGCGATCGCCTGGTCGAGAATCGCGTCCTCGTAGATCCAGCCCCTGAAGAACCAGTCGAGTTCCTGCCCCGACACATCCTCCATCGTGCGGATGAAGTCGGCCGGCTGCGGGTGCTTGTACGCCCAGCGCCGGATGTATTCCCGGAAGCCTTCGTCGAACACTTCGGGCCCGAGCACCTCCTCGCGCAGGAGGACGAGCACCGCGGCCGGCTTGTTGTACGCGAGAACCCCGATCTCCGCTTCCGGAATGCTGTCGGCCGGCGTGTACACGGCGTGGCTCGGGGTGCGGGTGTCCGTCGCGATCTGGGTCGGGGACATGAGTTGGCCCAGGATCGGCTCCCCGCCGGCGAATTCGATGCCGGAATAGTAGTTGATGAAGGTATTGAAGCCCTCATCCATCCAGGCGTACCGCCGCTCGTCGGACCCCACGATCATCGGGAACCACGTATGTCCGATCTCGTGGTCCGTAACGGAGAAGAGGAAGGCGCCGCGGGACCGCCACGAACAGAAGACGATCATGGGGTATTCCATCCCGAGCGCGAGGCCCGCCACGTTGATGGCGACGGGATACGGATAGCGCAGCCACTGTTCCGAATAATACTGGACGCTGTGGCGGAGATACTCCGTGGAGCGTTCCCAGCCGCTGCTCGCGGGTCCGCCAATGCTCTCCTCCGGGTAGGCGGACATGATGAGGACGTCCTCCCAGCCGGCGGCGTCCCAGACGAAGCGGTCGGAGGCGGCCCACGCGAAGTCGCGCACGTTCTCCGCGCGGAAGCGCCAAGTGAGCGGGGCGTCGCCGGGTGGCCGCGTGCGATCCTCCCCGGCTTCATCCGGCGTGATGATGTGGACCGTCTCCCCGGAGAGGCGCGCCTCCGCGAGCCGCTCGCGCTGCATCGGCGTGAGGACTTCCTCGGGATTGAGGAGTTCTCCCGTAGCGACGACGACGAAGTCCCGCGGGACGGTCAGCTCGACATCGAAGTCGCCGTATTCGAGATACCACTCGCCCTGCCCCAGGAAGGGGGACTGGTTCCACCCGTTCACGTCGTCGTAGGTGAAGACGCGGGGGTACCACTGCGCGAGTTGGTAGATGATCCCGCCCCGGATGTCGAGTTGCCCCATGCGGTCGCCGCCCGTCTCCGGGATCTCGAACGCGAAGTCAATCTCGACCTCGACCCGGCTTCCGCCCGGAGGGAGGGGCTCGCCGAGGAGGATCTCCATCATCGTGTCTTCGGTCCGGTACTCCGGGACCGTCTCCTCGCCCTCGAAGTCGGCGCGGACCCCCGAGATCACGAAACCGCCGTCCTTGAAGAAGCCGCCGTGGCGAACCTCCCCGTCGAGTTCTTCCGCCCTCAGCGCCCCGTAGCTGGTTTCGCGGAAGAGGTTCTGGTCGAGCTGAACCCAGAGGCTCGTGAGCGAATCGGGACTGTTGTTCGTATAGGTGATGCGTTCCGTGCCTTCGATGCGATCATCGACGAGGGCGGCGCGGATGTGGTAGTCGGCCCGCTGTTGCCAATAGGCCTCGCCGGGGGCGCCGGCGGCATCCCGAAACTCGCCGGGCTCGGGCAGATCGAGGGGTTCAAAGGCGCCGGCCGGATCGAAGATCCGGCGCAGAGAATCGCGGCGCGCGAGTTCGGCCGCCTCCGCCGCCTCCTGTTCTTCCCGGTCATCTTCCTGCGCCGCCAGCCCGCCGTACGGCGACGGATGCGACAACCGCGGCAGAACCGGCGTGAGCAGCGCGGCCAGCATCACGGCGGAGAATGTGCGGGCCCACGGGCCAATCACTCTCATCGAATCTCCCTGTTCAGTGCTGCGTTCATGGCCACGCTCGTCGCCACGCTCGTCGCCACGTTCATCGCGGTCCTGCTCACGCGATTCTCATCGGTTGTCGCCGTCCGTAGGAAAGAGTACGCCAGAGCCACTCCAGGGGTCCGAAGCGGAACCGGGCGAGCCACCACGGCGACCACGCCAACTGGAGCGTCCAGACCGCCACGACGATGCCGATACATGCCGCGCTTCCGACGCGCTCGAACAGACCCGGCCCGTGGCCGTGGAAGATGAGCGTACACAGCACGCTCTGGGCGATGTAGTTCGTGAACGCCATGCGGCCGACCACCGCCAGACGCGCCCGGGCGCGAGCCAGACGCCCGCTCCGGTCCAGCAGCATGATCATCCCCGCGTAGCCCAGAAAGACACCGACGGAGCCGATGTGGTTGAAGAGGTGACCCTGGAACTTCGCCTGCTCCACGCGAAGTCGACCGCGACCCGTACGCCGCCCCGACCCGGGCGAAGCTCCGGATGTTGACGATGAGGATCCCCAGCGGCGCGAAGCCGCGGAGGGCATCGATCGCGTGGATCCGCTCGGCCTCGGCCGCCGGAGCGGCGACCCGCGGCGCCGGTCGCGTTTCGGGCAGCGTTTCGCGCAGCGCTGGGGACGGCGTTTCGGACATGGCGCCCCTGTTCGTAATGTTGGACAGGCCATCCGATCCGCGAGCGCGTCACCGCGCCAAGATAACCGAGAGGTGCCGACATGTCCGGCTTTTCGACCACTGCGTTCCCGCGCCTTCCCCGCCGAGTGTCCGGATTCCCGGGTCTCGTCCTCGCCGCGAGCCTGCTCTTGCCCCTGTCCGCATGGGCGCAAGCGGACGCCACACCGGCCGAGGCCGGGTGGACGCCGGCGCTGAGCATGCAGTACCGAGCGGTCTCCGGGACCGCGATCTCCCCCGATGGCTCCCGCGTCGCCTTCGTCGTGCGCGAGCCGCTGATGGAAGGACCGCAGTCGGAGTATCTGAGTCACATCTGGATGACGGCTGCCGACGGGACGAGGGCCGCGCAGTGGACGCGCGGGGAGGCGTCGGCGGGGTCGCCGCAGTTTTCGCCCGACGGCGCCTGGTTGAGCTTCACCTCCGGCCGCGACGGAGAGGGCGAGGCGGGCAGCCAGGTGTGGGCATTGCCGATGGCGGGCGGTGAGGCGCGGCAGCTCACGAAGGCGGAGGGCTCGGCGGGGGGATACCGCTGGTCGCCCGACGGGACGCGGATCGCCTTCCTCATGCGGGATCCGCCGACCGCGGAGGAGAAGAAGGCGCGGGAGGAGAAGCGGGACGTCATCCTCGTGGACCGCGACTACAAGTTCTCGCACCTGTACGCCGTCGCGGTCGACCCGGCGTCCGACGAGCCCGCCGTGCCCGTTCGAGTCACCGCCGGAAACTTCCACATTACCGGCTTCAGCTGGGCTCCCGACGGCGGACGGATCGTGTTCGCACACCAGGCCGACCCCCGCATCAACACGGGGCGCCTGAGCGGAGACCTCTCCACCACGACGGTCCCGGACGCCGCGCAGATCGCCGAAATCCTGGCCGCGCGAGGTGCCGGCGGAGATGGCGACGAAGACCCGGCCGAAGGCGCGGACGCCTCCCCGGCCGCGGCCGGGGAGGTCGCGCTGCTCGTCGGCGGGGCGGGGATCGAACGGAGCCCGCATTGGTCGCCGGACGGCGCCTGGATCGCCTACGTGTCGACCGGCGACCAGCCGGAGCCGATCGGACTGGGCGACGTGTACGTCATGCCGGCCGCGGGAGGCGAGGCGCGCCGACTGGACACGCCGAACCGGAGCGCGTCCGTGCTGGGCTGGTCGGGTGACTCCTCCGAGTTGCTGCTCCTCGAATCGCTCGGCACGCGCCGGCACGTGCTGGCCGTTCCGACCGACGGCGGGGAGATGCGCTTCATCTCATATGGCGACGGCGTGGTCGGGTCCGTCGCGCTCAGCAGCGACGCGAGCCGCATGGCCTTCACCTGGCAGACGACCGAAGAACCGTGGGACGTCTTCGTCTCGCCCACGAACGGGTACGCGCCGACGCGGGTCACGGACCTTCATGCCGCCGTGCCGCAGCCTGATATGGGACGGACGCAACTCGTCTCCTGGACCTCCACCGAAGGGTTCGAAATCGAGGGCCTTCTCACCTATCCCGTCGGCTACGAGGAAGGGGAGCGCGTGCCCCTGGTCCTGAACGTGCACGGCGGGCCGGCGGGCGTGTACAGCCAGAGCTTCACGGGCAGCCCCGCCGCGTACATGCTGCAGTACTTCGCCCAGGAGGGCTTCGCGATCCTCCGCCCGAATCCCCGCGGCTCCACCGGCTACGGGAAGGACTTCCGCTACGCCAACTTCCAGGACTGGGGCTACGGCGACTTCCGCGACCTCATGTCGGGCGTGGACCACGCGATCGAGATGGGAGTGGCGGACCCGGACCGTCTCCTCCTCATGGGCTGGAGCTACGGCGGTTATATGACCTCGTGGGCCGTCACGCAGACGGACCGCTTCGTGGCGGCGAGCATGGGGGCCGGACTCCCGAACCTGATCTCGATGACGACGACGACGGACATCCAGGACTACCTCGTCGGACATATGGGCGTCGAGTTCTGGGAGGACTACGAACGCTACGAGCGGCACTCGGCCATGTACCACATCGCGAATGTCGTGACGCCGACGCAGGTGATTCACGGAGCCCAGGACCTGCGCGTCCCGTTCACGCAGGGACAGGAGTTCTACCGCGCCCTCGACCGCCGCGGCGTGCCGACGGAGATGGTCGTGTACCCGCGGACGCCGCACGGGCCGCGCGAGCCCAAGTTCGTGATGGATGTGTCGGAACGGATCCTGACCTGGTTCCGGAAGCACCTGGGACCGGAAGCCGTGGCGGCCGAGGACGAGAGCCGCTGAACGCCGGGGCGGCGCCCCCTCCGTGCCGACCGACGCGCTCTCCCGGCTCCTGCTCAGCCGGGAGCCGGGAGAGACCACCGTTCGCGCGTGGACGGACGAGATCGCGGGCGATCTCCTCGGCGGGTCTTCGCACGTCCGCGAACCGAACTTCGCGAAGATCGGCCCGGACGATCTCGCAGCCCTGTTCGCTGGTTACGACGGCCGCTTTCTGGACGGTCTGTGCGGACGGATCCTGGGGCCGGACACCCTCGCCTTCCGGCTTTCCGGGCGGATGACGCGCGCGGGGGGCAAGACCACGCGTTTCGAACGCCGAGGTCGCGCCCCGCGGTTCGAGATCGCGGTCGCCACCTCGATCCTGTTCGACGGGTTCGGGGAGGACGACCGGGATGTGACGGCCTGCGGGCTTCCCTGCCGAAACCGGCTCGAGGCTCTGCAGCGGATCTTCGAACACGAACTCGTGCACCTCGCCGAGCTGCTGTGCTGGGGCGAGAGCCACTGCGGAAGGTCGCGTTTCCGGGGGATCGCGAAGCGTCTCTTCCTCCATCGGGCGCACACCCACCAACTCATCACCCGCTCCGAGCGCGCCGCCCGGGATGGGATCGTGGTGGGCGCGCGCGTCGCTTTCCTCTTTCGCGGCCAACTCCTGACGGGACGCGTGAACCGGATCACCAAACGCGCCACCGTGCTCGTGGAGGACAGGCGGGCCCCGCGCTGGTCCGACGGACGCCGCTACGCCCGCTACTACGTGCCCCTCGGCAGACTCCGACTCGTCGACCCGGAGGCGGGCCGCGGGCAGGAGCCGCGCCACGAACACGAGCCGCGCCGGGGGCGGGCGTGACCGGACGGCGCCGGAGCCGCCCGAAGTTCACCCGGGAGACGGCGGTTCGATTGTGGCTGCACCGGCAGGGACTCGACCGGCCCCGCGGGTCCACCCCGCTCGACGCCGCGGCCTTCGTCGCCCACCTGGAACGGACGGGCGCCCTCCAACTCGACAGCGTGAACGTCGTGGACCGCGCCCACTACCTGACGCTCTGGAGCCGCTTCGGATCGTACGACCGGGCGGACGTGGACCACTGGGTGTACGAGGATCGCTTCGCCTACGAGTACTGGGGGCACGAAGCCTCGATCCTTCCCATCTCCCACCTCCCCCTCGGACGGCGGCGCATGCGACGCTTCCCTCCGGAGAGCTGGTCGGGACGCGCCTGGTGGGGCCGATACGCGACCTCGACGACGTCGAAGCGGCGAGTGCTGCGACGGCTGCGCGCCGAGGGACCGCTGGAGAGCGTGGACTTCCAGCCGCAGGCGGCCGAACGCGAGGAGAAGACCGACTCGCTTGCGTGGCGCCTGAAGGAGGACAAGCGCTCGCTCAAGCTGCTATGGCACGACGGACGCGTCGCGGTGGCGGGGCGGCGCCACTTCCGCTGCATCTATGACATGGCCGAGCGGGTCTACCCGGACGGGCCCGCCGCGACGCTGGCGGAATACCACGACAGCTGGCTCCTCATCGCACTTTCGGGCTGCGGTATCGCCCCCGAGCGGCACCTGGTCAACTACTTCACCGGACCGGAACTCAACGCGGCGGAACGGCGCCGGGTCATCGCCCGGAACCTGCGCAAGAAGCGGATCGTCGAGGTCGACGTGGAGGGATTGCGGGGACCGTGCTACGCCCTGCCCGAGCACCTGGACGGCATCGATCGACTCCCGGAGCCCGCGGGGACGACGCTCATCTGCCCCTTCGACTCGCTGCTCTGGCAGCGGAAACGCGCCGCGGAACTCCTGGATTTCCACTACACCGTCGAGATCTACGTCCCCGCCTCGAAGCGGAAGTACGGCTACTACGTCCTGCCGATCCTGCACCGGGGGCGCCTCGTGGGCCGGCTCGACCCGAAACTCCACCGCGACCGCGGCGTGCTCGAAATCCGGGCACTGCACCTCGAGCCGGACTTCGCCGGGACCGCACGCTTCGAGGCCGGGCTGCGCGACGCCGTCGCGAACCTCGCCGACTTCCTGGGTGCGACCGACATCGCCATGCCGGCGAGCGGCTGATCCGGGCCCTGCGAGGGTATGGACCCGCGAGAATGCCGGGCCGTACCGTTGGGACCGGGAGCGAGCAGGCGCCATGGGGAGCGAGCAAGCACCGGTTGCAGGTCGGCTTACATTTCGGCTGCGGCGTGCCCGGCGGCTTCACACAGAACCAGCAGCGTCGAGTGCCGCCCAGTGGCACCGCCTTCGGCCATCGCGGCCGGCCTTGCGATGCGAGATCTGCGGATGTAGGAACCGGAGAAGCTGACGGTGGCCGCCCCTCCCCCGGCGTCGATGCTCGCGGTGGCGGAGGTGCGGTCGAAGCGGGCGTCCGCCGGATAGTTGCTGATGGTGATGGTGTGGAAGCCGGCTTCCACACCATCGAACCGGAACGCGCCCACGCCCGTCGTGACGGTTGCGGCCCGACCGTCCAGGGCGACGGTCACACCCTCGGCTCCGCGGCCCTCGATCAACACGTGTCCCACGATGGCGTTGGCGGGCAGGAGTGGCGCGGGTTCATCGTTGTTCCCGGTCGCGGCGGATAGCAGCGCCGCGACTGAAAGCAGCAACGACGCGGCCGCGATCATGTACGCCGCGTACCTGTTCCTTCGAGTTCGCCTCTGGTACCGAGTCATTCGGTACAGCCCTCGGTACAGCCCTCGGTACAGCCCCTTGGCGGACGCTACGGCGCGAACGCGCGGCGGCTGGCAGTCTCCGTTCGACCGCGCGGCGCGTACCGAGGCAGCGGTCATCACCGCGAGGATCCTCGACCCTCTTCGCATGCAGGTCACGGAGCGGTACCGACCGCTCCGCACAGCCATCTCGATGCGCTGCGCAAACCGAGATTTCGTCCGCGACCCTTCTCGGGCGTCCACTGTCCGGGTCATCTGGCGCGAGCCATTCGCCGCCGATGGTCTTGCGCCGGATCGTCCGTTCGCGGCAATCCGCCTGACCGTGATTCCGCTTCCCGTGCCGTTGGGGCTCGGGTCGATACACAGCAACTCGTCTCCTCCGAGCACGGCCAGATGATCGAGGATCCGCCGCCAGGGCATGGGCCGAACCACCTCTCCGTGGCCGATCACGTAACCCTGCGCGGCCCAACGCAACGTGTCCACTATGGCTTCGTAGCCTGGGGTCTCCTGCCGCATGATTCCCGACTCCTTGCCTCGGGTGACACGCCCCCGATGTGCTTCGGGGTACCCTACGACCAATATGGAGGACTGCGCCAACGGACTTTGAGAGGAGAATTCCGCTAATTCTGGGGGGAGAAACCCGCAACCGTCCTGACGGGAGATTCCCGTCGTGCCGTGCGGACCCGGGGGGATGTCCAAGGGGGTGGCCGGTTCCGCTACTCCTCGGCTTCGGCCCGCAGGATCCCGCTTTCGAGCGCGAAGCGCACGATGTCGCGCCGGTGCTTGAGGCCCAGCTTCGACTTGGCGCGGGCAATGTAGCCCTCGACGGTCTTGCGGCTGAGGCACATCTCCCGGCCCGCCTCCGCTGCGGAGAACCCCCGCGCCGTCAATTCGATCACGGTTCGCTCGCGATCCGAGAGCGGCTCCGGCTCTTCGCTCGCGCCGCGCCGCTCCGCCTTCCGGCGCGCGATGAGCGCGGCCGCCCGTCTCGGCAGATACGAGTGGCCGCGCACGACCGCCTCGATGGCACCCATGAGATCGGTGTCGGCGGCCGACTTGTTCAGAAAACCGACCGCGCCGGCGTCGAGGGCGGGCACCAGGAACTCGTCCTCGTCGTGGACCGTGAGCACCAGGATCTTCGTGTCGATGCCGAGTTCGGCGATGCGCCGGGTCGCCTGAACCCCGTCCATGCCGGGCATCGCCAGGTCCATGACGACGATGTCCGGCTCCAGGCTCCGGGCCTTCCTCACCGCCTCCTCGCCCGACGACGCCTCTCCCACGACCTCCGCCCCTCCCGATGCTTCGAGCAATGCCCGGATACCGGCGCGCACGACCGCGTGGTCATCGACCAGGAGCGCCCTCACCATCGCCGGCAATCCCTCATCCGTTCCGCCGGCCCGCACTCCGGGCGGGAACGGAGGCGCGAACCGTCGTTCCCGCGCCCGGCGAGGTCCGCACGACGACGGAGCCCCCGACGAGCGCGGCCCGCTCGCGCATCCCGTCGAGGCCCACGCAGCCATCGCCCGGGAGCCCTTCCACGCCGGGCAACTCGAACCCGCATCCCTCGTCCCGGATGGTGGCCGTGACCGCCCCGTTCGCCGATTCGACCGTCACGGCCGCCTCGTTCACCCCCGCGTGCCTCACCGCGTTGCCCACCGCCTCCTGCACGATCCGGTACAGCGCGAGCGTGGCGACCTCGTCCAACTCGCCGCCCACCCGGCCCAGGCTGGCCTTGACCGTGAACCCGTATACGGCCTCGATGTCGCGGAAGACGGAGCCGAGGGCGGAGGGAAGCCCCCCGTGGTCCAGTTCCGGCGGCAGAAGTCCGCGGATCATCCGCTTGATCCCGAGGATCGTGCCTCGGATGTCCTCGGCGACCCGCGCACGCGCACGCTCCCTCTCGCCGTCGTCCCTCTCATCGGCCAGCAGCTTCACCCGGATCTTCAGCGCCACGAGGTTCTGGAGGAACTCGTCGTGCAGTTCGCGCGAAAGGTGCTTCCGCTCCTGCTCGGCCGCCGCGATCATCATGCCCGACAGGCGCCGCATCCGCTTCCAGGCGGAAATGTCGCGGACCGCGCAGATCACATGTTCCCGGCCCCGTCCCAGCCTCGAGGGGCTCAGGCTGATTTCGACCGGAATCGTCGTGCCGTCCTTGCGCAGGGCTTCGAGTTCAAGCCCCTCGCCCATCGGGCGGGGCTGCGGCGACTCGCCGTAGCGCCGGCGGTGCCGGCGGTGCCGAACGCGGCTGGCGTCGGGAATCAATCGCTCGACTTCGCTGCCCTCAAGCTCGTCGCGGCTCCAACCGAACATCGCGACGGCCTGACGGTTGAGGTCCTGGATCACCCCGTCCGCATCCACGACGAGCATCGCGTCCGGCGAAGCGTCGAACACGGCGGTGTAGTCCCTCTGCTTGAGCACTCCCGGCTTCGTCCTCTCTTTCGGGTGGACCGGCAGCCGGCTCACGCGACCACGTCCCGGCACTGCCCGGTGTTCACCCATGAGATGTGCGTTTCCAGGGAATGTCAATGGAAGAGCAAATCGTCATCGGTTCCGTGGGCATCGAAATCCGTCCTGGTTCCGGGCGCGGGACTCCACCGCCCGGAGAAGGGCCGGGGTTCCTCATGGGCATCGTCAGATCAGGCCGTTTTGCCTGAGCCGGCCGGGCGTAATCGCGCCGCGCCGCCGCAGAGCCCGGAAGCGGATTCGGTGCGGAGCGGCCACGCCTTCGGTCCGCCAACCGAGGCGAAGGGGCGTGCCGTTCATTGGAGATCCCGTCCCTTCGTCGACTGGATTGGTGACGGGTTGGTTGCGATTCGGGAGCCGGCGGTGATCGTCCCCGCGCTGCGGGGAATATGGAGAATGGATCCGGCCCGCATGCGCCGAGGCTCCACGTCCGGATTGACCGTGCGCAACGCGTCGAGCGGGACACCGTAACGTCGTGCAATGCGCGCCAGGGTTTCGCCCGGGGCGACGGTGTGTTCACGAAGCGTGGAGCGGTCCCCGGCAAGGATGTTGGCGAAGCGTGCGAGAAACCGTTCGCCCGTGCCGACGGGGACGTGCAACCGTGTCGACCGGCCCGCCGGCACCAGACCGATGCGGAGGTGCGGGTTCAGGGTCCTGATCTCTTCTTCGGCGATGCCCGCGGCCTCGGCGAGGACATCCGCCGACGCCGCTCCCTCGACACGGACAACATCGAAGTGCTCCGGCGGATCCTTCTCCGGTGCCGCTTGCCTGATGGCCGCAAGGTCGTCGGCAAGGCGAACGCTCGCGAGGAACCGGGGAACGAAGTCCCGGGTCTCCTTCGGCAACCAGTCGCGGATATGCCCGAACAGGGCGTCGTTGCGGGGCCGGGCTCCACCGTGCCGCCGGACCGCCCGCTCGATCCGCGTCGGTCCCGCGTTGTAGGCCGCCAGGGCGAGAAACCAGCACTGGAACCGGTCGTTGAGAGCAACCAGGTAGTCCAGCGCGGCCTCGGTGGCCGCGTGCACGTCGAAGCGCTGGTCCACGACCGAGTTGACCTCGAGCCCAAGCCACCGGGCGGTCTCGGGCATCAGCTGCCAGAGCCCGGCCGCCCCCGCCGGCGAAACGGCCAAGTGGTAATAGCCGGCCTCGATGAGGGGAAGGTAGCGGAGCGAGGGCGGCAGGTCCCGCGCCGCCAACTGGGCGTCGATGTAGTCCTCGTACCTGCCCATTCGCTTCAGGCCGCGCTCCACCGGACCCCGCCCCTTGATCCTCCACTGATCCAGCCACCGGGCCACCTCCTCCTCGATCAACCCGTCACGAGCCGCTGGTGGACCCGAACTCGACGCGGGGTCGCACGGCCGGCCGTCCCAGCCACCGCAGTTCCGCTCGGTTCGCGCCGCGCTATCCTCGATCCGGTCGGAGGTGCGGGCTAAGAGGGAATCCGCATCCCGGCTGTTCACCTTGACGGGCATCACGGCCAGAACCACGGCGGTGATGGCGAGGACGAAACGCGTCAGCCACCTGTTCATGAGAGTCTCCTCTCGGATGATTTGGTCGGCGCCTCCCCAAGCGGTTCCATGGAGACAGCGCGAGGGTGGATCCAATAATGGGCAACCGGGATCGGCGCTCAGAGAGGAAAAACCCGCAACTCGTGACGGGAGATTTCCGGGTCCGGCGTGCGGGGAAACTCCCCCCGGCAGGCAGATGCCCTTGGCGCGGCCTTCGCGAGCGGCATTAGGATTGGGGATGGCCTGAACAAGCCACCACCGCCAGATTGGTGGCGGAAACGAGAGGTCGCAAGCCCAACAACGCCCGTCTTTTGCGTCTCGGAGCCCTTCAAGGGCCGGCGGACGGCCAAGTCGGCGCCATTCAGCCCGATACCGGCCGATCTGCCGGCCTGTTCAGACCTTCCCTGGATTGGGAGTCCCGCAACCGCTCGCCCAAGACGGGGTCCACAGCCGACAGGAGAGCCGTCGCCATGCCAATCTTTCGCCTGGTCACCGCCTATGCCGGCCGCGCCGCGCTGCTGTTGCTGTTGGCCGCGGCGCCGGCGACTGCCCAGTCGACCGCGACCATCCGCGGCACGGTCGTGGACATGTCCGGCAACGCCCTGGCCGATGTCCGGGTGACGGCGACCGGCCCCGGCGTGGCTGCGGAAGACGCCACGGATGCGGAGGGAGCTTTCGAGTTCACCGGCGTGGCGCCCGGCGATTTCACCTTGGCCGCCAGCCTGTTCGGCTATGCGACGCGGGTGATTCCGGTCACGGTCCGCGCGGGCGCCGTCGAGGTGGTCGAAATGGTTCTGCACCCGCATTTTCAGCTCGCTCCGCTCAGCGTGGTGGCGGAGGAACCCACGGTGTTCGCGCGGAACTTTGTCGCGGAACCGATGATAAGGCAGCAGTCGAGCATCACCGCCGTGACATCGGTGATCGACAACCTTCCCGGCGTTTCGGTCCAGGAGGGGGACGCGTATGCCTTCGACGACTGGTCGAGCAACGTCGTCATGCGCGGGTTCCAGTTGACGAGCAACGAAGCGCAGATCGGCACCACCATCGACGGATTCCCTAACGGCACGTCGGACTACTGGGGCGGGGCGAAGGCGAACCGGTTCATCGACCCGATGAACCTCGGCGGCGTCGAGGTGTCGCAGGGGACCGCCGACATCGCCTCGCGGTCGGTCGAGGCGCTGGGCGGAACGCTCAACTTCCTGACGGCCGATCCGGCGGAGGAGGCGAGCCGGACGGCCTCGGTGACGATCGGCGAGAACGAGGGCGAGCGGTTCGCCGCGCGAGTCGAGACCGGATCGTTGTTCGGCGGCACGACGCGGGCCTGGGTCGCCGCGATCCGGCAGGAAGCAACCGACTGGATGGAGGGTTCGGCGAGGAACGAGCGGGAGCATGTCGCCGCCAAGATCGTGTCTTCGCACGGCAACCTCGACCTCACCGGCTACCTCTCGCACGACGACATCCACGAGGATGTTTACCAGCGGCTCTCCAGCGACGCGGACTTCCGCGCCGACCCGCGCTGGGACCGGCTGATCGGCCACTGGCCGGGCGTGCCCTACCTGAACCAGTTCTACCGGCCCGGCTGGCAGACCCGGCGCAAGAACACGCTTGCCTACGTCAAGGCCGACTGGTCCGCCAGCGAGTTGATCTCCCTCAGCGCCGGCGTATACCACCATCACAACTGGGGGCGGGGCGACTGGCTGCCGCCCTTCATCGCCGACGTGGTGGACGACGAGGGTGGACCCGAGTCGGAGCTCGCGGGCCGCGCGCCGGTGCGGGGCGGCAGCCAACCCGGGGTGATCCACTTCGTGGACGGCAATGGCGTCGCCGTTGGACCGGTGCCGGGATGCACGTCGTCCTACATCTTCAACTACTACGGGTCGGGCGGTCCCGAGGTCGACCCGGCGTGCCACCCGGGGGCAACGGCGGTTCAGTCGTACCGCCACAGCCACTACGGGAAGAACCGCCTCGGCGTGACCATCGACGGGGAGTGGTCCGCGCTGTTCGGCGGTGGACGGGGCAACGTGCTGCGCGCGGGCATCTGGTACGAAGACTCGCGCCGCGACCTGGGGCGCGACTGGCACCGCATTCTGGATCCGGCGATCAACTTCAAGTGGGACGAGCAGGCCTATTGGCACCAGTACGAGTGGGACTTTCCGCAGGATATCTTCAAGTGGTACGTCGAGGAGACGCTGTACTTCGGCCCGTTCGAGTTGGCCGGCGGCGTCAGGCAGTACCTCATCTCCGTGTCCCGCGAGGATCAGTTCGGGGTCGACCGGACCCTTGATGTCGATTCCGACTCGAAGCTGCTCTTCTCGGGCGGCCTCACCTACGAGACGCCGGTCGAGGACCTCGACCTGTTCGTAGGCTATGCCGAGAACTTCCGCGCCATCGCCAGCAACCTCCTCGAAGTGCCGGGCCGCAGTCTGGATCGCCTGGAGCCCGAGACCGCGTCGAACATCGATGTCGGCGTCCACTACTCCGGCGAGCGGGTCGCGCTGGGCGCCACCCTGTATTCCATCGACTTCGACAACCGGATCTTCTACCTCGGCCCCCAGACTTCCGCGGGACCCAACTACCTCATCCCCGGAGGCGGAGCCTACTTCAACGCGGGCGGCATCGAGACCAGTGGCATCGAGATGTCCGCCACGGTGGCGGTGTCGGGGCGGACATCCCTCTACACCGCCCTCACGCTCAACGACTCGAAGTACGTCGGGACCGACGATCCGCTCGTCGACGCCAGCCAGGGCACCGTCGCCGACACGGACGTTACGGGCGTGCCGCCCCGGCTGTGGGTGGTCTCCGTCGACCGCGACGGACCCCTGGGCGGCGGGCTGTCGGCAAAATACACGGCATCGCGCCGCGTCAGTCTGGCGGCGGACTGGCAAACCGACGCCTATTGGACGGTGGACGCGTACGTGAGCTTCCAGGTTGAAGCGTTGCGCGGCGTGTTCCGGTCGACCGAGTTCTCGATCGTCGCGAACAATCTGCTCGACACCCCGTACCTGTCCGCGATCACCGAGAACGCCGCATGGCTCGGCGCGCCCCGAACCATATCCATGACCGCGACCGTCTCGTTCTGATGGGCAATCGTCTGATGGGCAATCGCATTCGCGGTCTTCAAGATGAGCGGATGCCGCCGCCGACAGACCGGTGGCAACCACCGCCATCCTTCTGTTCTTCATGGCAACTACGGTCCTGATCGGCGGCGGCGGTGCAATGCTCAGCCCCGGCGATGGCGGCCCCGGTGTCCTCCGGTCGAGCGATTTCGGCTACATGAGCGGCATCGCACTGGGCATGCTGGTCTTCGGCGCGACCTGCAGGCATACCCGCTCCACCTTCGAACCCCCAGCTTCCCGCCGATGCCGGCGCATCGGACCGGAGCTGGGCAACCCGCCTCCCGAACCGCCGTGAACCCACGTGACGTGGTATCTTCCTTGGGATCGCCGGACGGCAGCCACCAGGCGGAGGCGCGTCCGTTCCGCTTGGAGGACGCGATGGCCGAACCGAACAAGAGGCTGGACACCTCGGTAGAGGCTTACTTGGCCGATCTCGGGCCGTGCGGTGGCGCTGGTTGCGGCCGCAACCAGCGGCGGGTCAAGCGGCCGATGAGTGGCAATCACCGCTTCGCTCTTCCGCTTCTCCTGGCATCTGTCGTGGGCCTCGCCTGTCGCGCGGCTATCGTCGATCCGTCGTCCGGTTCTTGCGCCCGCGCCAACGGCGATCCCTTGACCTTCGGGTTCTACGCCTTCTTCGAGCCGGTCAGCTACAGCGGGGACCCGGACCCGGCCTCGCCGGTGTTCGCGAACCACATGGGCTACGAAGCCGACTTGCTCTCGGCCCTCGAAGTGATGGAGGAGCGCCACCTCAGTTTCGTGCGAAAGCCGATTTCCACCTGGCCGGGCATCTGGCTGCTTCCGGCAACGCCGGACTTCGACATTGTCGGCGGCGGCATTACAATCCTGGAGTCGCGCACATTGGATGCGGCGGGCCGACTCGCCATCGCGTTCACGTCCGGCCACATCGCCTTTCGCCAGTCTCTGCTTACGAGATCGCGGGACGCCCAACGCTTTTCCTCGTATGCAAGCCTGAACAGCGACGTGCGCGTGGGGGTCCTGCGGGGTACGACGGGCGAGGCGCGGCTGCTTCAGATCACCGGGATCGTAGGCGGGAGCGGGGTGCTCGCTCGCGGAACTCGCATCGAGACGCCGACCGGCACGGTGGTGGCCGACGGCACGGCCAGCTACTCGATCACCGCGGCATCCGCTTCCGCCGCACTGGAGGGCCGGACGCGAATCCTGCCGCCTTCGTCCGCGATGCCCCAGGTGGTCTATCTGGGGGACGCGGCCGGCGAGGAAGAGTTGCTGGCCGCCTTGCGCGACGGGACCATCGACGCCGTAGCAAGGGGCGAGGTCGGCAACGGCGAGGCGGCATGGGCCTCCGGCGGCAGCTTCGCGGTGGCTGCCGTCGATTCGCTTGCCGAGCACGGTGGATTCGCCCTCGATGCCGACGACACGGAGCTGCTGGCCTGCCTTGACGTGAAGCTCGACTGGCTGACGGACGGCCAGCGGATCGGCTACGCGGAGTGGCGGTCGGACCCCGGCGTCTTCCGGGTACGGGCCGCCATGTGGAAGCGACAGTGACCAGTCCGCACGGCAACGCGGTGCCTCTCTGGAACCGAAGGGGCGGAGCCCCTCGCCAGCCCCTGCCGGAGACATGCGAAACGTGGCCACGGCGAGTATGCTGCTCCCGGCAAGAGTCAGATCGAGAGCCAGCCCGGCGGACGCGCTCGAAGCGGTCGCCGAAGACACCGGCGGATGGTCCCCGGAGGCATGAATCCGGGTCGCCGGGACCGGCCACATCGGCGGCTTGGATCTCAGGTTGCGCCGAAATCCGGACAAGACGGACGGCGTAGAGACACAGGCGGCCACGTCGGGAGTTCCGAGCCATCGGACGGCAGGGAGGCGGGCCGGAGCATGTTCGCCGAGGCCCGGCGCTTCCACTTGCGGCCGCACCGGAGTGTGAAACTGACGTCGAGGGTCGATTCACAGTTTGGAGCTCCAGCGATTCACACGGTCACCGCGGGCCAGGACGAAGCCGCTCGACATCGCCGTCATCGGGGGCGGGATCGTCGGGCTCGCCACGGCCGACGCCCTCCGGCGGACCCGGCCCGACCTCGCGCTCACGGTGCTCGAGAAGGAGCCGGAGGTCGCGGCGCACCAGACGGGGCGCAACAGCGGCGTCATCCATGCGGGGCTGTACTACGCGCCGGGCTCGCTCAAGGCGCGGCTGTGCGGGGAGGGGGCCGGGCGGCTGTTTCGCTACTGCGCGGAGCGAGGCATTCCGACCACGCGCACCGGCAAGATCGTCGTCGCCACGTCGCGCGACCAACTCGGCGCCCTCGCCGAACTCGAGCGGCGCGGGACGGCGAACGGCGTCGCCATGCACCGCATCGGCCCCGGCGGAATCGCGGAGATCGAACCGCGCGCGCGCGGCGTCGAGGCGCTCCACGTGCCGGCCACCGGGGCGGTCGACTTCGGTGACGTGGCGCGAGCCTTCGCGGCGGATCTTTCCCGCGCGGGCCACCGCATCCGCACCGGCTTCCAGGTGCGGGAAGCCCGCCGCTCCGGGCACCATACCGTGCTCGCCGGCCCTCCGGGCGACATCGCGGCCAGAGTCGTCGTCAACTGCGCCGGGCTGCACGTCGACCGCGTGATGCGGCTCCTCGGGCAGGAACCCGATCTCAAGATCCTCCCCTTCCGGGGCGAGTACCGGGGCCTGTCCGAAACGGCCGCGGGGCTCGTGCGGGGCCACATCTACCCGGTTCCGGACCCCCGGCTCCCCCACCTGGGCGTCCACTTCACCCGGAGCGCGGCCGGGCGCGTGGAACTCGGACCGAACGCGGTCTGGGCTTGGGGCCGGGAGGCGTACGGCCGCCTCTCGGGCCGCCTGCCCGACGCTTTGGAAGCGCTGGGCTATCGCGGCTTCCGGCGGCTTGCGCAGACCCACTGGCGCACCGCCGTCGAGGAGCAGTGGCGCTCGCTGGACCGGCGCTCCGTCGTGCGGAAGGCGCGCACCATGCTGCCCGAACTCGAAGTGCGCGACCTCGAGACTTGGCGCTCCGGCATCCGCGCGCAGGCCGTGGACACGGATGGCGCCCTGGTCCACGACTTCGTGATTCGGGAAGGGCCCGGCGTCGTGAACGTGCTCAACGCGCCCTCCCCCGCGGCGACGGCCTGCCTGGCCATCGGGGAGCACATCGCGGAGCGCGCCCTCCGGCAGCTGAACTAGTCGGCCCCCTCGAACGGGTCGAGGATCTCGACCCCCGCGGGTTCGAAGTCTTTCTTGTTTCGTGTGACCACAACCAGCCCGCGGGCGAGGGCGGTAGCGGCGATCAAGCTGTCCTTGACGGGCATCGGGCGCCCGCGCGCGCGGAGACGCGCCAGGAGTTCCGCCCAGCGGAGTCCCGTGTTCGCATCCAGCGGCACACACTGGATTCTCCGCACAACTTCCTCGAACCACGCTTCAAGCCTGTCCCGGCCCCTCCCGGGCGCCAGCAGCCGTATGCCGTACCAGATTTCGCCGAGCACCACGGGGTTGGCGGCAATATCCGGCTCATGGTTCCGCAACCACGCGACGGCACGCGGATCGGGGCTGGTTCGGGTTGCCTCGGAGAGGACGTTGGCGTCAACGAGATACCTAATCGTCCGGAGCCTCGATACCCGGACCGGGCAGATCTGCGGTCGAGTCGGAGGGAACCGGCACAAACCAATCCTGCTCCGGACAGGTCAGCAGGTGGTCGACGAGGCCCTCGTTCACGGCGGCCGAGGTGCGTGCGAGGCGGTAGACGCCCCTGCCAAGCCGCTTGATCTCGAATTCCTGCCCGGGGGCAACCGAATCGCGCCGCCGAAGCTCGGCCGGGAGTACGAGTTGCCCCTTCGTGGAGATGATGGTTCGCATGGGGTAAGATGGATGTCTTACCCTCGCTGTGCAAGCGTCAAGTCGCGTAGTCCTGGCCTTCGGCGTCCAGCATTTCCTTCATCCCCTCGAGGTAGCCGGCCTCGCCGGCCGACTCGACGGACATATCGGCGTTGTGCCGCGCGGCCTCCACCGGGATCGGGCGGATCTTCCGGCCCGTCTGGAGTGCGAGCATCTCGTTCAGGCAGGCGCGCTCGAGTTGGTAAAGCCACAGCATCGTCTTCTTGATCGTGTCGCCGACCACCAGCACCCCGTGGTTCGCCAGGAAGAGGACCCGGTTGTCCCCCAGGGCCTCGACCATGCGCTCGCCCTCATCCGCCTCCGTGACGATCCCTTCGTACCCGAAGTAGGCGCAGTTCCCGTAGAAGACCGCGGCGTTCTGGCTTCCGCGCTCGTCCAGTTTCCACCCGTCGATGGAAGCGAGCGCCGTGCTGTACGGGGCGTGGATGTGCAGGGCGCACATGATGTCGGGGCGGGCGCTCTGGACCGGCGCGTGAATCGCCCACGCGCTCACGTTCAGGCGTCCGTCCCCGCCCACGGGACGCCCGTCCGGGCCGACTTCGACCAGGTTGCTGGCCGTGACCCGGGAGAAGTGCGTCTGTCCGGGGGTGATCAGCAGGTGGCCCGGACGGCCCGGGACCTTGCAGCTGAGGTGGTTCCAGGTGCCCTCATGCATGTTCTCGTGCACGATGATGCGGTGCACCGCCGAGAAGTCGATGCGCGCCTGCCGAATCGCGGCATCCTCGAGGTCCATCCCCGCGGGGGACGGAGCGGAAGCGAATGCGGTCTCTGCCGTACTCATCACGTGCCTCCTGAAGAACCGAACCTGGAACCCCGCCCAACCTCTCAAGCTCCACCTGCCGGATCAAGCGCGGCGACGCTCTCCCGGTTCCCCGTTCCCGGCTCAGCGATTACCATCCCGCGCTCACGAATTCTCCTACAGCGCGGGTGACAGTGCGCACGACGCCGGATTCCATCGCCGAGTCGAAGTCGACTTCGGAACCGCTCGACGTGATCATCGTCGGGGCCGGCCCCTGCGGGCTGGCCGTGGCGGTCGCCGTGAAGGAATGCGGGCTGAGTTACGCGATCCTCGACCGGGGGTGCATCACCGAGTCGCTGACCCACTACCCCTCCTACATGACGTTCTTCTCAACGGCGGAGCGGCTGGAGATCGGGGACGTTCCCTTCACGATCCCGGAGCCGAAACCCACGCGGCGCGACGCCCTCGCCTACCACCGGCATGTCGTCGCCCACCACGGCATCCGGGTGCGCCAGTACGAGGAAGTGACGGGCATCGAACGAACGGAGGGCGCGTTCGCCGTCCGCACCCGCGCGCGTGGCGGACGGGAGGACTGCCTCGCCTCCCGGACCGTGGTCGCCGCCACAGGGGGCTTCGGGGAGCCGAACCGGCTCGGGTTCGAGGGCGAGACCCGGCGCCGCCGGGTCGTCCACTACTACAAGGAGCCGTTCCCCTTCTTCGACCAAGACGTGCTCGTCGTGGGCGGAGGAAACTCGGCGGTGGAAGCGGCCCTAGAGTTGTACCGCAACGGCGTGCGCGTCCGCATGGTGCATTTCGCGGACACCCTGGACCGCGGCGTCAAACCGTGGGTGCGACCCGACATCGAGAACCGGATCGAGAGCGGCGAGATCCCGATGCACTGGAGATCCCGCGTTACGCGCCTCGGCACCGGGACGGCCGCCATCGCCGAGGAGTCGTCCGGGGAGGAGACCGAGTTCGCGAACGACTGGGTACTCGCGATGACGGGCTGGCGACCGGACGCGAAGCTGCTCAACGGCCTGGGGGTCGAGACGGATCCGGACACGGGGATTCCCGCGCACGACCCGGCGACGATGGAGACGACGGTGCCGGGCGTCTACATCGCAGGCGTGATCGCCGCCGGCTACAACGCGAACAAGATCTTCATCGAGAACGGCCGGGAGCACGGCGCTCTCATCGCCACCCACCTGGCCGTTCGCCTGGTGAATCAAACCCGCTGAACCCGGCCCTCCCGATTCGAGAGGTACGTTCGAGCCCTCCCCGGCGGCGGCGTAGCGACGTGGCCGGCCGCTCCCAGTACCGGGCACACTTGCGATCCGTCGCGCAAGTAGCAGCGAACCCAGCTATTCGGTAGAGTCATGGATCGTGAATCTGCACCTGATCCATGCCACTTGGCCGGCAACCCGAATCGCTGGGAGGTCTGTTGTGGACCTGCAATGCACGGCGGAAGCCGTCGCCTTGGTCGTCAAAGCCAACCGGGAAATATTCCGCGAAGACTCCGGTGGCGGTGCGGTCATGAGAGAGCCCATCACCATCACGGCGTGAAGCGCCGGGACTTGCTGCGGCACTTGGCGAAATACGGGTGCGCCTTCATGCGGGAGGGCGGGAACCACACGCTCCACATCAACCGTGCGGCCAAGAATCGGAGGCGGGAGATGAAGACTATCGCGAGCCTCGCGGCCATGGCGCTGGCGCTGGGCGGGATGCCCGGGCTCTCGGTGACGCCGCTCGAGGCGCAGGCGCGGGACTACCGGCCGGAGCGCCCGTTCGGAACGCTTCGGGAGCAGGAGCGGACGCAGCAGACGTGGCTGGCGGAGCGGCTCGAGACGAACCTGCCCATGCTCATGCGGAAGCACGGCGTGGACATGTGGGTCATCGCCATGCGGGAATACAACGAGGATCCCGTCTTCCCGGCCCTCGTCTCCCCGACGACTTTCGCGGCCCGTCGCCGGACCATCTACATCTTCCACGACCGCGGAGCGGAACACGGGGTGGAGCGCCTGGCTCTGGGAGGCAGTTCGCAGGGAGGCGTCTATGAAGCCGTGCGCGCCACGGCCACCGCCCCGGACGGGAGGCAGGCGGAACTGTGGGGCGCGGACCAGTGGGACCTCTTCGCCGACATGGTCCGCGAGCGCGACCCGCGGCGGATCGCCGTCAACATCTCGCACGACCACAACTTCGCCGACGGACTCTCCGCCGGTGAGTGGGAGCAGATGGAGGCCGCGCTCGGGGCGGATCTCGCGAGCCGCGTCGTCCGCGAACCGCTGCTGGCGATCGAGTACCTGGCCATGCGCGTGCCCTCGATGACGCCGGTCTACCGCCGGATCCAGGCGGTGGTGCACGAGATCATCGGCACGGCGTTCTCCGAAGTCGTCATCGTGCCCGGCCGGACGACGACCGCCGATGTCGTCTGGTGGATGCGTCAGCGCGTGCGCGACCTGGGGCTCGATTCCTGGTTCCAGCCCTCGGTGTCGGTGCAGCGGCGCGGCGTCGACATGGGCGGCGTGACCGATCCGGTGATCGAGCGGGGCGACGTGCTCCACTGCGACTTCGGACTCGTCGCCCTCGGACTCGCGACGGACACGCAGCACATGGCCTACGTCCTCCGGGAAGGCGAGACGGAAGCTCCCGCCGGTCTGCGGCAGGCACTGGCAAATTCGAACCGCCTGCAGGACATCCTCCTTGAGGAGACGAAGGTCGGACGCACCGGAAACGAGATCCTCGCCTCGGTCCTCGAAAAGATGCGCGCGGAGGGACTGAACGGGACGATGTACACCCACCCGATCGGGGACCACGGCCACGGCGCGGGGCCATTGATCGGCCTCTGGGATTACCAGACGGGCGTCCCCGGGCGTGGCGATCCGCCTGTCATCCCGGGCATGTGGTTCTCGACCGAACTCCAGGTGACGACCCCGGTCCCGGAGTGGGACGGCCAGCCGGTGCGCATGGCTCAGGAGGAGGAAGCGGAGATCACTTTGGACGGCGAGATGCGCTGGATGCTCCGGAGGCAAACCGAACTCCACCTGATCCGGTAGCCAGTCGCGGAGCGAGGCGTTCCCGCGGGAACGCCGCCAGTGTGTACTCCGCCTGTCCTCAACCGGTGCCGATGACGTCCGCGGCCGCAAGACGGGCGACCTCGGCATCCGGCAGATCGAGCACGTCGGTCAAGATCTGCCTCGTGTCGCGGCCCAGTGTCGGGGCGGGGTTCAACGGGACATCCGGGGCGTCGGAGGTGAGCAGCGGGGTGCGGACGAACTGGAGTTCTCCGAGTCCCTCGTAGTCCACGGCGACCCGCACCCCGCGCGCCTCGAGTTGTGGACACTCGAGCAGGTCCTCGGAGGTCTGCACCGGTCCGGCGGGGACGCCCGCCTCCTGGAGCCGGCGTACCGCCTCATCGCGGGTCAGCCCGGCGAATATGGGCCGGGCGACCTCATCGAGGAGCGCACGGTTCTCGGTGCGCGCATCGGGTGAGTCCAGACGCGGATCGTTGAGCAGATCGGGGCGTCCCAGCATGCGGCAGAACCGGCGCCACATGATGTCGTCCGGGATCGTGAAGGCGACGTAGCCGTCGCTCACCGGCATTGGCCCGCGCGGATAGAAGCCGGGCGGATCGCCCCGCCGCGGCCGCGCGCCCGTGTTCGCCGCGAGCGAGACCATGCGCTCGTTCAGCGACAGCACGCCGTCGTACATGGCGGAGTCCACGAACTGGCCCTTGCCCGTCACGCTGCGCCGGTAGAGCGCCATCGACACGCCGTGCGCCGCGGCCATCCCCGCGTAGAGGTCCGGCATCCCGTAGATCGAGGGCGAGGGCGGCTTGTCGGCGAAGCCGATCATGTGCATGACGCCCCCCATCGCCTCCGCCACGACGTCGAACGAGGGCCAGTCGCCGTACGGACCCTCGCGCCCGGGCAGTCGTCCGAACCCCGACACGGCGGCGTACACGAGTCCCGGGTTCACTTCGGCGAGCGCCTCGTAGCCGAGCCCCATCCGGTCGACGGACCCCGGTCGCAGGTTCTCCACCACGACGTCCGACTTCGCCACGAGAGCCCGGTACAGATCGCGCCCTTCGTCGCTCTTGAGGTTGAGCGCGAGGGATTTCTTGTTCCGGTTGTAGGCCATGAATCCGACGCCCATGCGGACGCCGTTCCGCTCCACGAAGGGAGGGATGGACCGGCGCGGATCCCCGAGGCCCGGGCGCTCGATCTTGATGACTTCGGCTCCCGCATCGGCGAGCAGCAGCGAGCAGTAGGGGGCGGACATGTATTGTTCGAGCGCGATCACGCGCACGCCCGCCAGCGCCCGACCGGAGTCGGTCATGGGTGAATCTCCCGGGTTCGAAGGGTCAGGTGTGGGTCCAGTGTGGGCCCAGTGCGGGTCCGGTGTGCGTCCGGTGAGCGGCCGGGAGGGTCAGCTCGTCGCCGCCACCGTCCGATACTTGTCGAACCAGGCCACGACGTTCGCGATCTTGGCCATGAGCTGGCTCGGGCGGCGGCTCATGTCGTGCGAGGCGCCCGGCAGCCGGATCACGGCCGTATCGATCCCGCGCAGCTTGAGCGCGTGGAACATCTGGTACGATTCGGACAGCGGCGTCCGAAGGTCCTCCTCTCCCGTGATGATCATCGTCGGCGTGTTCACGTTTCCCACGAGGGAGATGGGAGAGAACTCCCAGTACGCCTCCGGGTTCTCCCACGGCAGGCCCTCGTAGCGGCTGTGGTAGTAGCCGTACCAGTTGTCCGCCGTGAGCGTCTTGCTGATCCAGTTGACGACGGGTTTCTGGGCTACCGCGGCACGGAAGCGGTCCGTCTTGCCGACGATCCAGGCCGTCATGATGCCGCCGGCGCTCCCGCCGGTGACGAAGAGGTTGTCCTCGTCGATGTACCCCCGGTCGATCACGGCGTCGACCCCGGAGATGAGGTCGTCGTAGTCCTGCCCCGGATAGTTGTGATAGAGGAGGTCCGCGAACTCCTCGCCGTAGCTCGTGCTCCCGCGCGGGTTCGCGTAGAGGACGACGTAGCCGGCCGCCGCGAGAAGCTGCATCTCCGCCGAGAAGCGGTCTCCGTAGTTGGAGACCGGACCGCCGTGGATCTCGAGGATGAGGGGATAGCGCCGACCCGGATCGAAGTCGGGCGGCTTCACGATCCACCCCTGGATGGGACGCCCGTCGAACGAGGAATTCCACCAGATCTCCTCGACCTCGCCGAGTTGACGGTTCGCGAGCAGGTCCTCGTTCAGCGACGTGATGCGGCGCACGCCGCGACCCCTCGCCCCCACGGCGACCTCGCCGGGAGATTCGGGACGGGTCTGGTTGAGCGCGAAGCTCCCGTCGCCGGCCACGCTGAAGGAGCCGCCGCCGTAGGGCCGCCCGTAGGATGTGCCCCCCATATCCTCGGCGAGCACTTCGAGATCGCCGGCGAGCGTGGCGAAGCCGACCTTCGAGTTCCCCTCGTCGTCGTACTGGAAGTAGATCCCGCTCCCGCCGGAAGCCCATACCGGGTTCGACACGCTGCGGTCGAGGTCGCCCGTGAGGACGCGGCGCCCGCTCCCGTCCAGGTTCATCACCTGCAGCCGGCTCACCTGGTAGGTGCGGGTGCGGTCCTCGTAGCCCGTGAACGCGATCCGCCGCCCATCGGGAGAGACGGCCGGACTCCGGTCGGGTCCGGGGCGGTCGGTGAGGGGGCGCACTTCGCCGGTGGCGATCGAGACGATGTAGAGTTCGGAATTGCGATAATCGTGAACCCAGTCCTCGTTGCGGTTCGACGAGAAGACGAGGTGCAGGCCATCGGGCGTCCACGCGGCGGGGCTCTGGTGCTGGAAGTCGCCGGACGTGACCTGCGTGGGCGTGCCGCCCTCGACCGGGACGATGAAGATGTGGTCGTACCCGAAGTCGAGATAGCCGACCCCGTCCTGCCGGTTCTTGAAACGGTCCTCCATGATGGGAGGATCGGCCCACTCCGCTCCGGCGGGCGGCTCCGGCGGCGGGGCGAGGCTCGGCGGCGCGTAGGGAACGAGCTTGTTGAACGCGAGCTGGCGTCCATCCGGCGACCAGCGGAGCCCGCGCGGCGACTCGATGAGTTGGGTGAGCGTCGCCTCCTCGCCCGTGTCCATCCAGCGCACGTGGATCTGGCCGTCCGCCGTGTACGCGATGCGGGTGCCGTCGGGCGACCAGCGCGGGGAACCGCCCGTCCCGATGCGCCGGTGATCCGAGCCGTCGGCGTGCATGATCCACAGCTCGGATTTCTTCGCGTCCCGCATGATGTCCATCGACGTGCGGACATAGACGACCTGGCTGCCGTCAGGCGAGATCCGGGGGTCCGCGGCGTATTCGATCTCGAACACGTCCATGGGCTGGAAGTGGCTCTGCGCGGCCACCTGCTCGGCGGTCAGCGGACCCGCGACGGCAAATAGGGCAAGACAGATTCTCATCGTACGCATCTTCGACTCCCGGGATCGGACGGAAGGTGGCACCGGAAACATATCTCCCCGATTCGACCTGTGGGCAACCGTTGCGTTATCGTCCGCCTCGCCGGCGTCTGCCGCCAACGTTGCGACATTCTCCCGGGGTCATACACATGATTCGGTTTACCGTACGATGCGCCGCCCTCGCGGCTACGAGTGCCGCCCTCGCGGCGGGCGCCCTCTCATTCCGGCTTTCCGCGCAGGAATACGACATCCTCATCCGGAACGGGCGCGTGATCGACGGCACGGGGAATCCGTGGTTCGCGGCGGATATCGCCATTGCCGGCGACCGGATCGTCCGGATCGGGAGGCTCGGCGACGCGATGGCGCGGCGGGTCGTGGACGCGACGGGGATGTACGTCTCGCCGGGGTTCATCGACCTGCACTCGCACGCCGACCGGGCCATGACCTCCGAGCACCTGGAGGCGCGGCGGGCGAAGAGCCTGAACAGCCAGGGGCTCACGACGGTCATCGGCGGACCCGACGGCCGCAATCAGACGTGGCCGGTCAGCGCGGAGATCGCCGCGCTGCGTTCGCGGGGACACGCCATGAACTTCGTCCCCATGGTCGGCCACAGCACGGTGCGCCGCGAGGTGATGGGCGACGACTACGAGCGTCCGGCGACGGAGGAGGAGATCGCCCGCATGCAGGCGCTCGTGCGCGAGGGCATGGAGTCGGGGGCGTGGGGACTGGGAGCCGGCGTCGAATACCGCCCCGCCCGCTTCAGCACGCCGGAGGAGATCGTCGCCCTCGCCGAGGCCGTGGCCCCTTACGGCGGCTTCTACGTCGCGCACCAGCGCAGCGAGGCGACCATGCCGCTGTGGGAACTGCCGAGTACGGTGAGCGACTGGCCCGTGGACGGGAACCAGGGGCTGGCGGAGACCGTGAGCATCGCCCGCGAGACGGGGATCCGCGTCGTGGCGAGCCACCACAAGGCGCGCGGGCGCTCCAGCTTCGGCCGTTCGGGGCAGGACACGCTGGTCGTGAACCGGGCGCGCGATGAGGGGCTCGAAGTCTATCTCGACGTCTACCCCTACGAGACGTTCGGCGGGGGCGCCCGGCCCATGATCCCGCGCTGGAGTCTGGTGCACGACACGGTGGACACGAGCGGCGGGAGAGACAGCCCCGTCTACAGCGGCGAAGGGATGTTCGACGACGCCCGGGCGCACCTGCGGCGCCGCTGGGCGGACCCGGAACTGCGGGGCCTCATCGCCCGCGACATCGAATGGATCGTCGACCACAACGGGGGTCCGGACCGCGTGATCGTGGTGGGCTATCCCGATTCGGCCTACGTGGGCCGGACGCTGGAGGAACTGGGCCGGCGCCTGGGCGTCACCTACCAGGAAGCCGTCGTTCACATGGCGCTGGAGGGATATCCCGACGTCCTCGGCGGGGCCTGGACGCGCGGCTACGGGATTCACGACGCGGACATCATCAACTACTACCGGCAGGACTACACGGCGACGGCCTCGGACGCGGCGGTGAGCGGGGTCGGGGGCGTGCCCGAATTCGCCTCGCGGCCCGGCGCGCACCCCCGCCATTTCGGCGCCTTCACGCGCAAGATCTCCCGCTACGTGAGAGACCTGAAGGCGATCACGCTGCCCTTCGCGGTGCGCTCGATGACGGGACTGCCGGCGCGGATCATCGGACTGGAGGACCGCGGCTTCCTGCGCGAGGGCTACAAGGCGGACCTCGTCGTGTTCGACCTCGCGCGTCTCCGGGACCGGGCCACCGTGCTCGAGCCTGACCTCTTCAGCGAGGGCGTCGACTACGTGATGGTGAACGGGGTGTTCACGGTCGACGGCGGCGGGTTCACGGACGCGCTCCCCGGAGAGGTCGTCCTGCGGCCAGGAAACGCGGCGAACTAGCTCGCGAGGCTTGATAGGCAACATCTACATGGCTAGAATGGCCTTATGAGACGAGCCAGCGTCAGCGAAGCGAAGAACGCCCTCAGCGGACTGCTGGGCGACGTGCGTCGTGGGGAAGCCGTGTTGATCACGCATCGCGGGAATCCCGTTGCGCGAATCGAACCCTGCTGCGGGGACGACCTGGGCGCCGACCAGGGGGCCGCGGAACTCGTGCGCCGCGGAGTCGCGGTTCCTCCTCGCACCCCTCTCGATGTCGAACGTTTCCTGAAAGCTCCCCTCGTACGGCTCACCGCCGGAGCCGGCGCCAGTGAGCTGATCGTGACAGAGCGCCGAGACGACCGGTGAAATACTGGGATTCCTCTGCGTTGGTATCGCTAATCGTGGAAGAGCCCCGCAGCACCGAGCGTCGAGCGGCGATCCGCCGCGATCCGGCCATTGTGACGTGGTGGGGGAGTCGAGTGGAGTGCGCGTCCGCCCTGAACCGCCTCCAGCGGGACCGCCGTTTCGAGGTCGGCGAACTCGATCGGGGTCTTGAGCAACTTCGGCGGCTGGCGGCGAGTTGGCTGGAGATCGAGCCGAGGGAGCAGGTACGCAACCGCGCGATCAGACTGCTTCGGCTTCACCCGCTGCGGGCGGCAGATGCGCTGCAGCTGGCGGCGGCGCTGACCGCCGCGGCCGAAGATCCGGAGCGGCTCGATCTCGTCAGCAGCGATGATCGGCTCTCCGCCGCGGCGCGGCGCGAGGGATTCAGGGTTCTTTAGAACTGGCCGTGACCGGCGACACCGGACAGTGTTAGATCGTACGTGTTGGATCGTTCGGTTGAGGCCGTACTCCATCCCCCGTGACCGGGAGAGAACATGCGCACGCGACTCCACGCCCTGCTGCTCCTCCTTCCGGCCGCCGCCTGCACCGCGGACGCGCCGCCGCCTGAGCCTTCAAGCGTCCAGAGCGCCAGCGATGTGACGGACGCCGTGCTCGTGGCCGCGCGCCCGGACGGCAACTGGCTCACGTACGGCGGCAACTACGCGGAGGACCGCTTCAGCACGCTCGAGGAGATCACGCGGGACAACGTCGACGAACTCGGCCTCGCGTGGACGTACGACATCGAGCTGCGGGGCGGGGTCGAGGCGACGCCGCTCGTCGTGGGCGGCATCATGTACATCAGTTCGCCGTGGAGCGTCGTGCACGCCATCGACACGCGGACCGGAGAGCGCCTGTGGCGGCACGACCCCGGCGTTCCGCGCATCCGCGGACGCCTCGCCTGCTGCGGCGTGGTGAACCGCGGCGTCGCGCTCTACGAGGGCAAGGTCATCGTGGGCACGATCGACGGCCGGCTCATCGCCCTCGACGCCGAGAGCGGCGATGTCGTGTGGGAGACGCTCACCATCGACCCCAACGAAGCCTACACGATCACGGGCGCGGTCCGCGTCGTGCAGGGACTCGCGATCATCGGCAACGGGGGAGCCGAGTATGGCGTCCGGGGCTACGTGTCCGCCTATAATGCGGATGACGGCGAACTCGTGTGGCGCACCTACACGGTGCCGGGGAACCCGGCCGACGGGTTCGAATCCGAAGCCATGGAGATGGCGGCGGAGACGTGGAGCGGCGAGTGGTGGGTCGCGGGCGGCGGCGGCACGGCGTGGGACTCGATCATCTACGATCCCGACCTCGATCTGCTCTACGTCGGGACCGGCAACGGTTCCCCCTGGTCCCGGAACCTCCGGAGCCCCGGGGGCGGCGACAACCTCTTCCTCGCCTCCATCCTCGCGCTCCGCCCTCAGACGGGGGAGTACGTGTGGCACTTCCAGACCACGCCCGGCGACCACTGGGACTACACGGCGGTCCAGCCGATGACCCTCGCGGACCTCGAGTTCGACGGGCGGATGCGGCGCGTCATCATGCAAGCGCCGAAGAACGGCTTCTTCTACGTCCTCGACGCTGAGACGGGCGAGTTCCTCTCCGGCCAGGAATACATCGTGCAGAACTGGGCGGAGGGACTCGATCTCGAGACGGGCCGCCCGACGGACCGCCCCGAGGCCGTGCACGCCGAGGTGTGGACCCTCATCACGCCCGCCGCCCTCGGGGGCCACAACTGGCAGCCGCAGTCCTTCAATCCCGAGACGGGGCTCATGTATCTCCCGATCCAGGAGGGGTGGGTCGAGCGCAGCGAGCCGCCGGACTGGGTGTACACGGACCTCGAGATCGAGGACCACGGCTTCGGGCCGAGGGTGAACAACGTCGGCCACGTGAGCCGGTACGGGGCGCGCGACGACGCCGGCTTCCTCGTCGCATGGGACCCGCAGGCGCAGGAGGCCCGGTGGTCCGTCCCCCTCCTCGGCTACTGGAACGGCGGGACGATGACGACGACGACCGGGCTCGTGTTCCAGGGCGGCGGCGACGGCCGCTTCGTCGCCTACGACGCGGAAAACGGCGACCGGTTGTGGGAGGTCTCGACCGGCCTCGGGATCCTCGGCGGTCCCGTAACCTACCTGGTCGACGGGCGCCAGCACGTGACGGTGTCGGCCGGCTGGGGCGGCGCGCGCGGCCGGAGCGGGGCGCCGTACGGCGACGCCGCCAACTACGAGCAGCGGGGCCGGGTCTTCACCTTCGTGCTCGGCGGCGCCCGGGAGATGCCGGAGCCGCGGCGGAAGCGGCCGGTCAGCGTGCCGTCCGTCGCCGCCGACCTGCCCGCCGACGAGGCCTCGCTCGCGAGCGGGGGCGAACTCTACAGACAGTATTGCCGGCACTGTCACGGGGCCGGCGGCGGCTCGGAGGGGGCGATCCCGAACCTGCAGCGCGCGACGGACATCGTGCACCGCAACTTCGAGGACATCGTCCTGGGCGGCAGCCGGGAGCCCCAGGGGATGCCGTCGTACGACGGGCTCATTGACGCCGGTCAACTGCGCCTGATCCAGGCCTACGTCGTCTCGCAAGCGCGCGAAACGCTCGCGGCCGAAGCCGAGACGGCCGGCGGCGGCGACTGAACTACAACGAGAGGAACCAACGCATGAAACGCTTCATCATGATTTCACTGCTTGCCACCGGAGGGTTCGCGGTCATGGCTCCCGATCTTTCGGCCCAGCGTGAGTACATCAATCCGAGGCACGCGAGCGAGGAAGGCGTCCTGCCCTTCAGCGGCGCCGTCTGGGTCGGCGACCTGCTCTTCGTCTCCGGGTCGCTCGGCCTCGTCGATGGCCGTCCCCCGAACGACGCCGAGGAGGAGGCCCGGCTCGTCATGGAGGCGATCAAGAACACGGTGGAGGAAGCCGGGATCACGATGGACGACCTCGTCTCCGTGCAGGTCTTCTGCTCCGACGTCGATCTCTACGACGTCTTCAACGAGGTCTACAGAACCTATTTCACGGAGAACTTCCCCGCGCGCGCCTTCCTCGGCTCCGGCCCTCTGCTCTTCGGGGCGCGGTTCGAGGTGATGGCGATCGGCTCCCGCAACTGAGCCGGGGCGGCTGAGGAGGGACAGACAGCGGAGGCGGACGCCTGAGGCGGGGCACTTGAGCCGGGGGCCGGATCGGGTCACCGAAGCGGGATCCGCCGGAGGGCCCCGGCCCGATCTCGCCGATGCGCTGGAGCGGGGAGAGATCGTCTTCTTCCGCGCGTGTCCGGTGGAACTTCCGCCGGATCGCGACCTGGAGCGACTGCGGGCGGAGCTTCCGCGCCAGCTGAAGGCGAAGAACGTCAGCTACCACCCGGAGAGCGGGCGTCTGCGCGGCGTGGCGGCGCGCGGAGGGCTGCGGGACGCCGTTCTCGACACCCTCACCGCGCACGGCGCCAGGGTTCGAGCCTTCCTGGGAGAGTGCATGCCCGCGCTCACCGAAGGATGGACCGTGGGAACGACGAGCTTCCGGCCGGTCCAGGAGCGCGGCCGCGGACTCTCCGCGCACGCGAGCAACGAGCTGATCCACTTCGATGCGGGCGCCTACGGAGCGACGGACGGGGACCGCATCCTCCGCTTCTTCGTGAACGTGAACCCCGATGAGGACCGCGTGTGGTGCACGAAGGGGACGTTTCCCGACATTTTCGCGCGCTACGGAGCCGACGCGGGCGTGACGGACAGCGGCTCGCTCGAGAGGGGGCCCGTGGACCGCTTCCGCGGGCGCCTGCTGCGGGGGATCGCGAAGGCGGGGCTGGGCGAGGCGGCGCTCGCGGACTCCAGTCCGTACGACCGGCTCATGCGTCGTTTCCACAACTACATGAAGGACACGCCGTCCTTCCAGGCGCGGGACGACACATGGCGGGAGGTCCGTTTCCCGCCCTTCTCGGCATGGATGGTCCTCACCGACATGGTGAGCCACGCGAGCGTGTCGGGCCAGCACGCGCTGGTCGACACGTTCGTCCTCCGCCTGGCCGCCTGCCGCCACCCGGAACTCGCCCCCATCAACATCCTGCGCGGCCAGGGGCCCTGCCACCGGGATGCGGGGAGTCCATCGCCCTCGGAAAGCCCTTGAACCGTGTCATCGCGGTGGATTGGTCCGGAGCGAAATCCGGAGCACGGTCCAAGATCTGGCTCGCCGAGGTCCGTGGCGGACGCCTGACGCGGCTGGAGTCGGGGCGTGATCGTGCCGAAGTCGTAAGGCATCTGATCGACGATGCCTGTGACGACCCCGATGTCGTCGTCGGCCTGGACTTCGCGTTCTCTTTCCCCCGCTGGTTTGCGGAAGAACAGCTTGCGACGCCCATCGAGGAACTCTGGAGTCTCACCGCCGAGCAGGGAGAGGCATGGCTACGTGGCTGCCGGCCTCCGTTTTGGGGAAGGCCTGGTAAGCGGAAGTCCGTCCTGCCCGAACATTTTCGGCTCACGGAGCGGCTGGCCTCCGAACGGGAGGGGCCGGTGCCGAAGAGCGTGGCTGCCGTCCGTCGGGCGATAGTTCCAGCCGATGCGGTATCCAAGGAACTCGATCGGCTCCTCGGGGCATCGGAGGCATCGGGTCTTCCGTGCGTTGACCGGTAGCTTCAGTCGTTCCATGAGCCGGTTGACCGCCGCCAGCATCTCCGCCGCCGGTGCCTTTCCGAGCACGCAGAAGTCGTCCGCGTAGTTCACGATCTCCGCACCGAAGCGCCGGGCATGGCCCAGCGCCTTCCAGCCAAGGATGAACCGCCGCATGTAGATGTTGCTCAACAGCGGCGAGATCGGAGCCCCTTGCGGAGTCCCCTTTCTCTCCTTCCGCGCCCGGTTCGTGCGGCGCTTGCCGCCCTCCCCGTCCTCCTCGACCACCGGCATCTCCAGCCACGCCTTGACGAGTCCGAGCATCCGCCCGTCGCTCACGCGCCGGGCAACACTCTTCATCAACTCGGCGTGCGGTATCTCGCCGAAGTAGTTCGAGAGGTCCGCATCGACTACCTCGTTGCGGCCCGTGTGCAGCAGGCGGTGGATCCGCCTGACCGCGTCCTTGGCGCTTCGTCCCGACCGGTATCCGTACTGCTCCGGCTCCAGGTCCGCCTCGAAGATCGGCGACAGCACCAGCATCGCCGACGTCTGCGCAACCCGGTCCCTCAGGCAGGGGATGCCCAGGGGACGGAACTTCCCCGGCTGCCTCAGCACCCGTCGCACCGGACTCGGCTTGTAGGTGCCTTCCCTCAGGTCCCGCGACAGTTCCCCGACCCAGCGTTCCACTCCGTGCGCTTTGACATCCGCGACCGTGACACCATCCACGCCCGCCGCTCCGCCGTTGCGCCGGACCAGCGCCCATGCCGCCAGCAGGAAGTCCTTCCGCCATACCTTGTCGACAAGGGCGTGAAAGCGCCGTCCGGGTTCTTCCTTCGCTTTCGCATGTAGCACGGTCCGGAGTTTCCGAACGCTCACCGACCCTGTTAGGCTCGCGCCAGTGGTCATGTCCCCGCCTCCTTTCCGTACCGTTCCCGACTCAGGGCCCCTTTCCTCGACGGGCATTACCCCGCGTCTTCAGTACTACTGGCCCATCCGCCACCCCGCCCGGCCCGGCCCGCCCCTCGCGGGGTTCCGGTTGCCGCGTGCACGGCACCGACAGGGCTTCCCGTGTTGCCACGCATTCCATCCTCCACACGTGCCGACGCCACTACCCCGGCGGAAACCGACCGGTTGTCCCGTCGCTCTCTTTCCGGCCAGTCGGCGGCCTTCCCCTTTCTTGCGGAGGGTCGGCTCCCGCGTTTGTTGTTTCGAGGCCTGCTCGGCGTTCACTCGCGTTTCGGCCCGCGTGGTCGCTGAACCGCCTTCCGACTTAGCTCCTCCCTTGGCCGTCTCCGCCGTTTCCGGCTTCGTGCCCGTGTAGGGTGTCGCGTATCGTGCGCGGTCCTTCTGCCAGAGTGCTTCAGCTCATGTCGTTACCTCCATGCACCGCTCTGGCTGCTACCGGCTGGAGCGACAGTTGCCGGGTGGGATTCGCACCCACTAGGAACGCGCGCCTTTCCACGGCGCACGCAAAGAATCACGTAAGTCTAACCAGGACTGCACGATCTGCGTTTCCTGCCGTTGGTCTGTGACGGGTGCCACCGTGTACGAACTGCGTGATAATCGCCCTCAAGTGGCGGGAAACGCGGGTCAGGAGAGGCTCGGGTTCGGTCGTTCCGATCGTCGACCTTGGTTCGTGCACGGCGGGCTTGGCAGCGGTTGCGCTGCTGGCCCTTTCGTGTGGTGACGGGAGCATCGAGCGCGAGCCCTGCTGAGCCGGCCCCCTGCGACTGTGACCGTCACGCCCACGACGAAGGAACTCGCGGCCTCGGAGCGACGGTCGCCTTCGTTGCGAAGGAGCGTGGCCAACATGGCGCCCTTGGTGCACCGGCACCTCGGCGACCGTGACGGGCAACGGGCTGGCGACGATGATGGGCGAACGGCGGGTCCCCCTTGGCCGATTCTCACTTGGCCAGTCTCACCCCCTAACGTTTTTGGGGGCGTCTCGCGGTGTCTTCCTAGGGGCCGACCCGTTACGATTCAGCTTCCATCGTCATTCATCGGTCCAGGATCCGCGAAGAGCCAGACGTGACCGTCCCACCTTACCGCCTATTCGTGCTCGGCGCTGGCTTCTCAGCACCTGCGGGCCTGCCTCTCGGCGTTGGTCTCCTTGAGCGGGTCCGAGAAGATCTCGGAGGCCCGCTTCGGTACTCTGGCCGGAACAGTATTCTGGAACAGGAGATCGAAGAATGGGCCACGCTGTATCCAAATGAGCCGATCGACTTGGAACGGGTCCTCGCTTACAGCCACCGGAGGCACCACCTCCGACTCCTAGGTCCCGACGAGTACTTCGAGCACGGCAGCCGGTCAATAGTCGCTTCGCGGCGAGCGATCCAGCGAATACTCATTCAAGCGACGCCCAGCGACACGCCACCCCTGTACCGGGATTTTGCTCAGCGGCTCGGCCCCCGTGACGTGGTGCTCACCTTCAACTACGACACCCTCTTGGAACAAGCCCTCGACGACATCGGAAAACCGTACACGCTGACCCCTCAGTGGTGGCTCCAAACGGCCCCGGGAGAATTCGAACCGAAGTTTGTTGACCTGCTTAAGCTCCACGGGTCGATTGACTGGTATGACCGCTACTACCATGATGCAGCCGTGCGCTGGCACGCCGAGCGAGGTCACGACGTACCGAACCGGGATCCGATCTTCGGCCCGGCTCCGTCAGTTCCGTCAGAGCTTCTTGCGCGAGGACGGACGGATGTAGAGTTCGGCAAACACATCTTGCCCAGAGTCTTCCGCGTCCCCAATCACACGGAACACTTTCCCATGGAGGAGAGGATTGGGTCAAACATCGTTCCCTTCATTCTGCCGCCGGCCTACGACAAGCTGCTGGGAAACGCCCCCATCCTGGATCTGTGGGAGAATCTTCACCGGACGCAGGATTCCTATGCGTCGATAGTCGTGATCGGCTACTCGATGCCTCCGTATGACAGCTACGCCTATGAGACGCTGGGCCGTCTCTTCGTCCAGTACCAACAGGGCGGCGATACGACGTCTTGGGAACACCGACGGCTGCCGATTCAACTAATCACGAGAGCTGACTCAGAGCAGCATGCTCTCAAGCGCGTTCCGTTTCTGGATTCCGCCAAGACACGCGTATGGAATCATGGATTCTCGACCGATTCTCTTGATTGGATCGATTGGGGAGCTGAACCGGACGACCCCGTGGTCGGGTAGTCTGGATCCGTGCGAGGTGGAGTTGCCCCGCTTTGACGGACACCTATCCATTGGGGTCAAGCAAGGAGGTGTTCCATGGCGGGCCGGAAGGGGCGGTATCCATCCGAGTACAGGGAGCGGCTGGTGGAACTGGTGAGGGGCGGGCGTAGTGCCGCGTCACTCGCCCGGAAGTTCGAGCCGTCGGAGCAGACGATCCGGAACTGGGTCCGGCAGGCGGATGTGGACGAGGGGTTCCGTAGCGACGGGCTGACAACGGAGGCGCGCAGCGAGTTGCGGCGCCTGGAGCGGGAGAACAAGCGGCTCAGGATGGAGCGCGACATCCTAAAAAAAGCCGCGGCCTGGTTCGCGAGGGAGAGCGGATCGATCCCCGGCGGGGGTATGCGTTCATGAGGGCGCACCGGGCCGAGTTCCCGCTTCGGGCCATGTGCCGGGTGCTGGGTCTCTCCCCCAGCGGCTACTACGACTGGTTGAGGCGTCCTCCCTCGGACCGCGCGCGTCGGGACGCGGAACTGGAGGCGCGGATCGCGAAGATATGGACCGGCAGCGGCGAGACGTACGGCCGTCCGCGGATCCACGCGGCGCTCAGGGCCGAGGGCGAGCGGGTGGGGCAGAAGCGCGTGGGGCGGCTGATGAGGGGGCTGGAGATCGAGGGCGCGACCAGGCGGCGCTTCAAGACGGCGACGACGAAGAGGGATACCGAGGCCCGCCCCGCGCCGGACCTGGTGGACCGTGACTTCTCGGCCTCGGGGCCCGACGAGCTGTGGGTGGCCGACATCACCTACGTCCCCACGTGGGCTGGCTGGCTGTATCTGGCCGTCGTGCTCGACGTCTGGAGCCGCCGCGTCGTCGGCTGGGCCATGGCGACGCACATGCGGACCGAGCTCGTCGAGACCGCGCTGGCGATGGCTCTCGCAAGGCGTCGTCCCGAGGGTCGTGTCGTGCATCATTCCGACAGGGGCTCGCAGTACACCTCGCTCGCCTTCGGGGAGCGCTGCCGCGAGTCGGGCATCGCCCAGTCCATGGGCTCGGCGGGCGATGCGTACGACAACGCCATGTGCGAGAGCTTCTTCGCCACCCTCGAGTGCGAGCTGATCTGGAAGCGCTCGTTCCGCACGGCGGATGAGGCGCGACGGGAGGTCTTCGGCTTCATCGAGGGCTTCTACAACACCCGGCGGCTGCACTCGGCACTCGGCTACGAGTCGCCGGCCGACTACGAGAGCAACCATGCGGCCTGAGGCGCACCCGCGGCGCGCACCGACATCCTCTCCCGAGCGCCTGAGGGAGGCTGAAAGGAGAAGAACCGGAGGCGATCAACCACAGAAACTAACCGTCCGTGAAAGCGGGACAGCTCCAAGGTGCTCCAAGTGCCGATGGAACCTCCAAGACGTGGAATGAATGACGGCAAGCACCGCCACCCGAACATAGCGTCCGGCGCAAACGTAACAGCCGAGAAACGGAGTAGGAACGCGCTCACGGAGCGATCTCCGCAGGCGAGGCGCAGGATCCCTTCGTTCCGTAGGGAGACACCGGTCTCGTACGACGCAGCCTTATGTGCACCCCAACAACGGGCGCTGACATGACCAACTTCGGGCACCGATTTCCTGTCGGGCGAGCCGTTTGCTACTAGACCGGAAGGTCGATGCCGGTCTCGCGCAACAGCATCCGGCCAAGGTAGGAGATCTCGACTCTCGATTTGAAGCCATCCGACTTCGGGTCGAAGGGCGGGTACTCGCCCCGCTTCAAGAGATCGTTGTTGCGTCGTAGCAGACCAAGCCGCAACAGGTGCTGTATTCCAGCATCGTAGAGTTCGGCGCTTTCGAGTTGCTTTCTCGCTGATCCCAGGACCGTTGGCTCAGGTCGATCCACGGCGTCCCATGCTCCCGACCCGCTTCCGCCATAGGATTGACCGTAGGCGTTGAGCAAGAGGAATTCGTCGTCATCGATTTCGCCGAACAGCACGAGAAGACGCTTTCGTCTGATGGTGTCCGCATGGTGGGTGGCCAAGCCTCGAAAAACGAGTTCCGTGATCCGCGAAAGTCGCTCGGATGTCACGGCCCGCGCCGCCAGATATCCGCCCGACTCGACCAGATCGATGGCTTCGGGATCGCTCAAGGTGCTGTTCACCCTCTCATGTTCCAGAGTCGTGAGCCTTTCTTCAAGCTGTCGCAAGTACGCCACGATGCGTTCTTGACGCAGCCTCGGAATGGTCGCCGTGACCACTTCGGCGAGCGGGCCACCCACCATTGGAGCAAAGCTGCCCGCAACTCTCACAACCTGTGCAACACGGTCCCGCCAATCGGAATCGAGTTGATCAGACATGTCCGCCGCTTGCTTTATCTTCGTTCTCGGGTTGGATGGAGTAGGCGTCCAACAGTGAACTGAACACCGCGTTGCCGGACAAAGGTAACCATTCGCTCGCGGGGATTGCGAGACCGTGCTCTATGTCGGCCTCCTGGCGAATGAGTCGACCCGACGTTTGCAGCGTCCCGCGCCCGACTCCTCGCACGCCCGGCCATCACCTGTCCTTGACGACTACGCCGCCCACCCGGCGCTTAGCGCCTCCGCCTGTTCGAGTACCGTCTTCGTCGCCTTCTCCTGCTTGTCGGGCGGATAGCCGTGCTTTCGCAAGATCCGTTTGACGAGCCGCCGGAGGTTGGCGCGCACGTTCTCGCGTAGTGTCCAGTCGATCTTCACGTTGTTCTGGACGGTCTCGACCAACTCGCGGGCGATGTCTCGCAGCATCTCGTCGCCGAGCACCTGCACGGCGCTGTCGTTCGTCTCCAGCGCATCGTAGAAGGCCAGTTCGTCCTCGGTGAGTCCCAGCGCCTCCCCTCGGGCGTTCGCTTCGCGCATCTCGCGGGCGAGCTGAATCAGTTCCTCGATGACCTGCGCGGCCTCGACGGCCCGGTTCGCGTAGCGGCGGACGGTCTGATCGAGCATCTCGGCGAAGGATCGCGCTTGGACCACGTTCCGTCGCCTGCGGACCGCCAGTTCCCCCTTGAGTAGCTTCCGCAGCAGTTCGACCGCGAGGTTCCGCCGCTTCATGCCCCGCACTTCGGACAGGAAATCCTCGGACAGGATCGAGACGTCGGGCTTCCCAAGACCGGCCGCGGCGAAGATGTCGACCACGTCTTCGGAGGCAACGGCCCGGGAGACGATCTGGCGCACGGCCAAGTCAAGCTCTTCGTCAGCGCGCGCCTCCCCGGCTGCGCGTTTGGCCAGCACCGATCGGACGGTTTGGAAGAACGCCACGTCATCCCGGATCCGTAGCGCTTCCCCGTGAGGGACGGCGAGCGCGAACGCCTGGGAGAGTTCGCGCACGGCCAACAGACAGCGTTCCTTTCCGTTCTCCTGCGCGAGGAGGTGTTCCTGGGCCGCAGGCAGCAGGCTCGTGCGTTCGGCGGGCGTGCCGTCGATCCATCCCGAATAGTCGAAGCCGTGGAACAAGCCTCGGCACACCTCGTACTTCTCCAGCATCACGGCGACCGCCTCGGACTGGTCCAGCGTGGTCCTGCCGGTGCCGCCGCTCTCGGTGTAGGTCGCGAGGGCGCGTTTCAGTTCGTGCGCGAGCCCCAGGTAGTCGACGACAAGGCCGCCCGGCTTGTCCCGGAAGACCCGGTTCACCCGCGCGATGGCCTGCATGAGCCCGTGGCCGCGCATCGGCTTGTCCACGTACATGGTGTGCAGGCTCGGGGCGTCGAAGCCGGTCAGCCACATGTCCCGCACGAGAACCACCCGAAGGGGATCGCTCGGATCGCGGAACCGCTTCGCCAGCGTCTCGCGACGCTTCTTGTTGCGGATGAGCGGCTGCCAGTCGGGAGGGTCCGATGCGCTGCCGGTCATCACGACCTTGATCTGACCCTTGGCGTCGTCCTCGTCGTGCCAGCCAGGACGCAGCCGGGTCAGTTCTCGGTAGAGATCGACGCAGATGCGGCGGCTCATGCAGACGATCATCGCCTTGCCGTCGATGGCTTCGAGCCGCCGGTCGAAATGTGAGACAATGTCTTCGGCGACGATCTTGAGGCGGTGCGGGGCTCCGACGACCGCCTCGAGCTGAGCCCACTTGGTCTTGAGCTTCTCTTTGCGGTCGACCTCCTCGCCCTCGGTTGCCTCCTCGAAGTCGGGATCGATCTTCGGTCGTTCGGTCTCGTCCAGTGCCAGCCTCGCGAGTCGGCTCTCGTAGTAGATCGGCACGGTCGCCTTGTCCTCGACGGCCCGCTCTATGTCGTAGACGCTGATGTAGTCGCCGAACACGGCCCGCGTGTTGGCGTCCTCAAGCTCGATGGGTGTTCCGGTGAAGCCGATGAACGAGGCGTTGGGGAGCGCGTCGCGCATGTGGCGGGCGTAGCCGTCGATGAAGTCGTACTGGCTGCGGTGCGCCTCGTCGGCGATCACCACGATGTTGCGGCGCCCCGACAACTCGGGCATCCGGTCGCCCTTCTCCTCGGGGAAGAACTTCTGGATGGTGGTGAACACCACGCCGCCCGATTCGACGGCCAGCTTGGCGCGCAGGTCGGCTCGATTATCGGCTTGGGCCGGCGGTTGCCCGAGAAGGTCTTGGCAGCGGGAGAACGTCCCGAAGAGTTGATCGTCGAGGTCGTTACGATCCGTCAGGACTACGATGGTCGGGTTCTCCATCATCGGCTCGCGGGCGATCCGTCCGGCGTAGAAGGCCATGGTCAGGCTCTTCCCCGAGCCCTGTGTGTGCCAGACGACCCCGATGCGACGGTCGCCCGGCGCCCCTCCGGGCTTCCGGCCCGACTCGTACCGACCGCTCTCCTCGGCAACCCGCTTCGCTTCCCGCCGGAGCGCGGCCGCGCGCAAAGTCTCCTGTACGGCCGTCTCCACCGCGTGGAACTGGTGGTACCCGGCCATCTTCTTGGCCAGCTTGCCGCCGCCATCGTCCTCGAAGACGATGAAGTCCCGGACCAGCGACAGGAACCGCTTGCGCTCGCACATCCCGGGGAGCATCACCTGCAATTGGGGAAGATGCGGTCCGGCCAGCGTCTCGCCCATGATCGTGCGCCACGGCTTGAACCACTCGCGTCCGGCGGTGAGCGTCCCCATGCGCGCCTTGAGGCCGTCCGAGGCGACCAGCACCGCGTTGAAGGCGAACAGGTCAGTGAGTTCGGCCCTGTAGGTCTGGATCTGCGTCCAGGCCGTCCACACCGTGGCCTTCTCGTCCGCCGGGTTCTTGAGTTCGATCAACCCCAGCGGAAGCCCGTTGACGAAGAGCACGACATCCGGCCGGCGCTCGTGCTCGCCCTCGACGACGGTGAACTGGTTGACCGCCAGCCAATCGTTGCTCGTGACGTTCTCGTAGTCGAGGACGGAAACCTGCGCACCGCGCATCGTGCCCCCGGCGGTCCGGTACTCGACCGTCACGCCATTCACGAGCAAGCGGTGGAAGGCACGGTTGCGGGCTTCCGGCGTGGAGCCTTCGGGGCGAACGATCTTGCGGAACGCGTCGTCCAGTGCCTCGGCGGGCAGTTCGGGATTCAGCCGGCCCAAGGCGTCGCGCAGACGGTGTTCCAAGATTACCTGGGTGTAGTCCGCCCGTTCCGCACCTTCCGCGTGAGGCCCAATGTCAGGACCGCGGGCGACGCTCCACCCGAGGCCTTCAAGCCATTCGAGCGCGGCGGCTTCAACGGTGGACTCGGAAACGGCGCTCATTCCGGCGGCTCCGCAAGAAGATTGACGATGAGGCGGACCATCAAGTCCTTGTCCGCGGGCGCGCTCTCGGCGATCAATAGGGTGAGAGCGGTGAGCGCTTGCGGATTGAGCCCATGCTCAATTCTCTCCTGCGCCGCGTAGAGCAGAAAGAGCAACGCACCGATACGCTTGTTGCCATCGGTGAACGGGTGATCCTTGACGATGAAGTAGAGTACGTGTGCGGCCTTTTCCTCGCGGGACCCATAAAGCGGCTCGCCGAACATGGTCTGCTCGATGTTGCCGAGGATGGCCTCCAGTGCCTCGCCCCGGGGGTTTCCGAACAATTCGGACGCTTCGCCTGATGCCATAAGGTCGCGCTTGAACTTGGCGATCGCCGCGACGGCGCGAGGATGTTCGAGGGCGCTCGTCGCGGGCCGCGCGCCGGGCGGCGTCATCAGGCGGTCTTCGTCGTATTCGAGCAGAAGCCGCCAGGTGTCGGCGTAACCCGTGATGAGTTCCAGTACCGCCCGGCCCGTGTCGTCCACCAAGGCCTGATTTCGCAGCGTCCGGGCGAGCAGGTCGAGCGACCCGCGGGCTTCCCGCAAGCCGCGCTCGGCGAGTCTTCCGTGGTTGAGGGTGTAGCCGCTGACCAGGTGCTTGCGGAGCGTACGCGTGGCCCACTGGCGGAAGCGTGCGGCGCGCTTCGAACTCACCCGGTATCCGACCGAAATGATCGCGTCCAGGTTGTAGTGTCCAATTCGCCGCCGGACCCGTCGGGCCCCCTCGAATCGAACTACCAAGAAATCCTTGGTAGTTGCCGATTCCTCCAACTCGCCGTCGGCAAAGATGTTCCGCAGATGCTGCCGGATGTTTTCCGTGGTCGAGGCAAACACCGCCGCCATCTGCTCCCGGGTAAGCCAGACGGTCTCCTGCTCCAAGCGCACGTCCAGCGCGCCCTCGCCGTCCGGTCCCTCGTATACGACAACCTCACCGCCCGGATGCACCTCGTGACTGTCCGTCACTCGGAGGCAAGGCTGGAAGCGAACGACTGCGCACCCTTGGTCCGAATTTCGCCCGAGATGAGCTTGGGGAGCAGGGCGTCGCGAAGGCTGGCGAGGGTGCGGGACTCGCGACCCGCGTTGCTGGCTCTCTCGAAGAGCGATCCCGCGACTTCACCGAACCGGGCAGCGAGCCGCTTTGGAGGAACGACCATCGGGAGCCCTCCCAGCGCGGTTGGTGGAACCCGCTGGCGCCCACTTGTGCCGCTCATGTTCTGGATTGCGAATTCGCGAAAGCCGGCACTTCGAGCAAGGCAGTACGCGAACTGATTCGGAAGCGGGGGTTGCGGCTTCAGTACGATGTACTCTGTAGAGCCCCATCCGATCTCGCCATCGGCCAAGAAATCCACGTAGGCCGTCTTGCCGTTCTCAAGGCACGGTGTGATTCGGGCGACGAGCGTGTCGCCGTTTGTGAATCGCATGCCGGACCCGAACGATCGAACAGCTACCGAATGCGGCATGTGACCACGGGTCGGCATCTTGGCCATTGGCAGATACGGAGCGGCCTGTCCTTTTCCGAGAGATCGTCGCGGGTTGACCTCAATGCGCTCCGCCAAGGTCGCAACCTCCCACCCGTCCGGCACCTCTCCCATCTCGGAATCCCCCAGCCGGGCGGGAAACAGGTCGGCGATGTCTCGCGGCAATCCCGTGTCGCGGCCGTCCAGCTTGGCCCGAACGGGGTCGAAATCGACGAACCAGGATTTGAACAGCGCCCGCGCCATCGCCTCCAGCGTCTCGTTCATCCGCCGGTTCAACTCGATCTTGTCATCCAGCGTCCCGAGGATGTGGGCGATGGCACGTTGCTCGGAAAGGGGAGGCAGCGGCACATCGAGTTGCGCCAACGCGTCCGTCGGCACTCGTTGGCGTCCGGACGTGCCGGTCATCTGGCCAATCGCATATTCCCGAACGAGATTCGAGCGCGCAGCGTAGAAAGCGTACTCGGAATCAGTTACCCCGGGTCGACCGCGAACCACGATGAATTCCGTCGACCCATGGGCAACATCGCCTATGCCGGAGTTCGCATAGTAGCGGGCGATCTTGCCGTTCTCCAAGCACGGCGTGATCCGGGCGAACAGGGTATCACCGTGCTGGAACCTGCTACCGCTGCCTCGAAACTCTCTGATACGTGCCGAGCGAACAGCACGACGGGTTGGATCGACAGCGGCCATATCCACGAATGGGGTTGGGCTGCCACGTTCGATCGGCACGGCAGGGTTGACCACGAACGCTTCGCTGAACGGCATGGTGGACCAATCCTCGATGCGTGCTCGACCGTCCACCTCGGAGACTGCGGTCGGAGGCTGCATGGTCACCGCGTCGCGCCGGATGATCGCGCGAAAGGCATCGTCGGTCCTTGCCCAATCCACGACATCGACCTTGAACGGCAAGTCGGAGTCGCCGAGCGCCTCGTCCAAGGCGGAGACTGTGCGTAGCGAGAGAGGCTCCTCACCCATGATCGCCAGATCGAGGTCGGAGTAATCCTTCGCGGTCCAGGTCGCGCGCGACCCAAACGCGAGCACCTCGCGATCCGGTACATGGCTCCGTAGAGCGCGGCGGACGATGGCCCAATGGTCGGGCCGGAGGTCGACGTTAGGTGCGGGGGTCCTCATTCCAGCCATTTCCGCAACTGGTCCCGGAGATAGGCCGCCTCTTCGAGGAACCCCGGAATGGCCGCAACCACGGTCAGCGCGATTGGCTCGCTGTAGGTGTGGCTCGTCATACCGCGCATCTTCCGGTAGTCACGCCACTCGGGCCACGCTCCTAGCAGCAGCCCCTGCTCGTTCGCCGTGCGGATCTGATCCTGAAAGGTCATTTGATCCAACAGCGCCGGGTTCGCTGCCGTGTATTCCAAGTAGCGTTTCAGGGTCTTGTAGCCGAGTTCGTAGGTGAACTCGAAGCGCTGAATCAGGCCGTCGCGAATCTGAAGGTCGCTCGTGTCCTTCCGATACCGCTCCAGTCCCTCCTCCAGCCGTTGTATCGCGCGTTTGAGCGGCGTGATGTCCGGGATGTCATACATGTGGTTACCGTCCCTTGAATCCCAGCCCATGCAGGTTCTCGGTGATCGCGACGTCGAGCCGAGCGCCCTCGGCTTGCTGTTCGCGAAGCTCCAAGACCAGTCGCTTCATCTTGTCCTCGAACGCCTCGCCGTCATCCTTCTGGGGCTCCACGCCCACGTAGCGGCCCGGCGTAAGGACATGGCCGTGCTTCCGCACCTCCTCCAGCGCCGCGCTCCTGCAGAAGCCGGGAACATTCGTGTAGCCGTTTCCCTCCTCGGCGGCCCGCCACGAGTGGTACGTCTCCGCGATCCGGGCGATCTCTTCGCCGGTAAGTTCTCGGTGCGTCCGGTCCACCATGCGGCCGAGCTTCCTCGCGTCGATGAATAGAACCTCTCCGCGCCGCCGCCGTCCGCGCGCCAGGAACCACAGGCAGGCCGGGATCTGCGTCGAGTAGAAGAGCTGGCCCGGCAGCGCCACCATGCAATCGACCAGTTCGGCTTCGATCAGGCTCTTCCTGATCTCGCCCTCGCCCGACTGCTGCGACGACATCGACCCGTTGGCCAGCACGAAGCCCGCAACACCCCTCGGAGCGAGGTGATGAACCATGTGCTGCACCCAAGCGAAGTTCGCGTTGCCCTTCGGCGGCACGCCGTAGCGCCAGCGCTTGTCCCCGGCCAGCCGCTCGCCCCCCCAGTCCGAGACGTTGAACGGGGGGTTGGCAAGGATGAAATCCGCCTTCAGGTCCGGGTGTCGGTCGTTGTGGAAGCTGTCTCCGTGGGCGATCTGCCCTCCGATCCCCCGTATGGCCAGGTTCATCTTCGCGAGCCGCCACGTCGTGTAGTTCGATTCCTGCCCGTAGATCGAGATGTCGCCCCGCGCGTTGCCGCCGTTGGCGTTGCCGGTGGCGTGTGCGCGGATGAACTCGACCGACTGCACGAACATGCCCGAGGAGCCGCAGCAGGGATCGTAGACCCGCCCCCGGTAGGGCTCCAGCATCTCCACAAGCAGCCTGACAACGCAGCGGGGGGTGTAGAACTCGCCGCCCCTTTTCCCCTCGGCGCTCGCGAACTGCGAGAGGAAGTACTCGTACACGCGCCCGAGCACGTCCTTGGAGCGGGCCTCGGCGTCCCCGACACGGACGTTACCCACCATGTCGATCAACTGGCCCAGGCGCTGCTTGTCCAGCGCGGGCCGCCCGTAGTCCTTGGGCAGCACCTCCTTCAGCGCCGGGTTGTCGCGCTCGATCGCGGCCATGGCCCGGTCCACGGTCTGGCCGATGGTCGGCTGTCGCGCTTCGGCCCTCAGGCGCGCCCACCGCGCCTCCGGCGGCACCCAGAAGATGTTCTCCGCGATGTACTCGTCCCGGTCCTCGGCGGCCTCTTGTCCCCACTCGGCGAGCACCGCCGCGCGGCGCTCCTCGAAGGCGTCGGAGATGTACTTGAGGAAAACGAGCCCGAGCACGACATGCTTGTACTCGGCCGCGTCCATCGCGCCGCGGAGTGCGTCGGCCATTGCCCACAACTCGGCCTCGTAGCCGGTCGTGGCACCGCTGTCGGATTGCCCGCTTGTCAACTCCTTCGCCGTCATCGATCTCCATCGCTTTGGAGGAACTCCGCGAACCGGAGCCGCAAGATAGAATAAGGTAGGTGTCCCGCCGCCGTATACGTCATCGCCCGTTGCCTGGACTTAGACTCCCTCCCACGCCTCCGCATCACGCCTCGGCAGCAGCTCCCTCTGGGCCCGGTCTCGCTCCGGCACGTCGTGGCAACGGCGGCAGCGCGCCTCGTACGATTCGGCGCCCCCCACCTGGATCGTCGGTCCCTCCGCGGGCGCGGGCTCGCCGTCGATGAGGCGCTGGTTCCTCGTCGCCGGATCGGCGCATACGACACAGATTGCGTGCAGCTTGTCTATGCGCTCGGCGCGCGCCAGGAGCGGCCCCATGGGACCGAAGGGCTCGCCGCGGAAATCCATGTCCGTGCCGGCCACGATGACGCGCATCCCGGCATCCGCCAATGCATCGGCCACCTCGCAGATGCCGTCATCCAGAAACTGGGCCTCGTCGATCGCGACGACCTGCGTCGACGGGCGGACCTTCCCGGCCACCTGAACGGATGTGGACACGGGCTCCGCATCGAGTTGCCGGCCGTCGTGGGTGGAGATCCGGAACTGTCCGCCGTAGCGGTCGTCGAGGTGCGACTTGAAGAGCTGGACCCGCCGGCGGGCGATGAGCGCGCGCCGCACGCGCCGGATCAGCTCCTCGGACTTCCCGCTGAACATCACGCCGGCGACCACCTCGATCCATCCGTGTCTCGCCCGGTGCGGCATCGATCAAATCCCCTGGACGACTAGTAGGTGCCGTCGAGGAAGGCGTCGCGGAGGCGGTCGCGCCGGGCGGTGGCCACGCATTCGGCGAGGTCGCTCAGATACTCGCCGAGCACCGGCGTGTGCACGGAGGTGATGGGTTGGTGGATGGCGGGCGGCACCCGGTGCTGCCCCATCATCCAGCCCCGCTCGTTCATGAGCCTTGCGACCGCGAAGATGTTGAACGGCTCGCCGGGACCGACATCGTAGCGGAAGAGATTCGTGTCCCCTTCGGGTTCGAACACGTAGAGGCCGTCGATCGCCCTCACACCCTCGATCGCCGCACGGGTCGTCTCCATGATCCCGCGCACGATCTTCCGGTACCCCTCCCGGCCGAGGTGCCGGAGCATGGTCCACGCGCAGGCCACGGCGCCGCCCGGACGCGATCCCTGGGCGGTGGCGGAGGCGTAGGTGCCGCCGGCGAGATCGCGGACGACATACTTCGCGTACTCGAGATCGTTGCCATCGGCGAAGAGCACGAGCGAGGCGCTCTTCTGCGCGAAACCGAACTTGTGGAGGTCGGCCGACAGACTGGACACGCCCGGCACGGAGAGGTCGAAGTCGGGAACCGGATAGCCGAGTTCCCGCGCAAAGGGTGAGATGAAGCCGCCGTAGCAGGCATCCGAGTGCAGGCGGACCCCCGTCTCGAGGGCAAGCTCACCGAGGTCCCGCATCGGATCCATGAGCCCGTAGTAGATGGTGGGGGCCCCGGCGTAGATGAAGATGGAAGCCTCGTCGATGGCTTCGCGGATCGCGTCCACATCCGCACGATAATCCGGACGGCAATCCACGTACTTCATGTCGAGGTCGAGGATCTGGGCCGCCTTGTCCACGGAAGGGTGACGGCTATAGGCGGCGACGATATTGAGCCGGCGCAGGTCGGGGCGCGCCTCCCGCTTCATGTCGCGCGCGACCTTCACGGCCTGGAAGATGCTCTCGGTGCCCCCGGAGGTGAACTGTCCGCCGGCGCCCCCGGGCGCGTTGAAGAGGTCGAGGCCCATCTGGACCACTTCTTCCTCCATGGCCCCGACGCTGGGGAAGGAGCCCTGACCCGAAAGGGCGTTCTCCACCGAGTAGATGGCGTGGGACGCGTCCTGCACCCGCTTCAGCTCTTCGTCCACGTAGTAGACGAGGTACGGGACGCGGCCGTTCCGCCAGTCGTAGTCGACCGCCTTCCGGCCGAGCAGTTCGCGCTTGAGCGTCTCCCAGTCGGTTCCCTGCTCGGGGAGTCGCTTACGGGCCCGGACTTCGGGACTCAGGGTGCTCGTTGCCTGTGCCACTTCGATGCCCTCCGTCGAACGGTGGTGACCGACCGTGGCCGACCGCTGCCGGCCGCTGCCGACCCTTGAAATCCAACCTTGTGCGAGGGGATTGGCGGGGCAACGCACAGGGCGCGGACCGACCCGGGGCCCGGAGCGGGGGCTTGTCTGCGGAAGCGAGGTCCAATCAGATACCGGGTCCGCGAACCGCCGAGACCGGACCCGAGACCGCCCCCGCACCCGAGACCCGAGAAGCGAATGGCCTGGCTGCAGACACACTGGATCGCGGTGGCTCTCCTCGCCCTATACGGCGCCCTGCTCGTGCGGCACGCGATCGAGGGCCGCCGCGGGACGAAGGGACAGGCGGACTACTACGTCGGAGGGCGGTCGATGGGCGGCGTCGTGCTCGGCCTCTCCTTCTTCGCGACCTATTCGAGCACGAACAGCTTCGTCGGTTTCTCGGGACAGGCGTACACCTACGGGGCGCCGTGGCTCCTGCTCGCGCCCGCCGTCGTCGTCTTCTCACTCTCCGCCTGGATCTGGGTCGCGCCGCGACTGCGCGCCTTCACCGGGGCGGTCGACTCGGTCACGCTCGCCGACTACGTGGGATTCCGCTTCGAGAGCCGGGCGGCGCGCGTCCTGGCGGCGGTCATCGTGATCTTCGCCAGCTTCTTGTACATGATCGCGGTCTTCAAGGGGATCGGAAATCTGCTCGAGATCTTCCTCGACATCCCCTATAGGGGCGCGATCGGGTTCGTGTTCCTCGTCGTCGTCCTCTACACGGCGGTGGGCGGCTTCATTTCGGTCGTGAAGACGGACGCGGTCCAGGGAATCGTGATGTCGATCGCAGCCATCCTCCTCTTCTGGGGGACGCTCAACAGCGCCGGGGGCCTGGGGGCCATGGACGCGATCCGCGAGGCGCCGGCCACCTCGGAACTGTTCCGCTGGGACGCGGCCATGCCCTTCCCTGTCCTCATCGGGATCATCGTGGCGGGGACGCTCAAGTTCATCGTCGACCCGCGACAGCTGTCGCGCTTCTACGCGCTCGCCGACCCGACGGCGGTGCGGCGTGGACTCATCGTGTCGACGATCGCGTTCCTGGGTGTGTACACCTTGCTGCTCCCGATCGGGCTCTACGCCCACGCGGTGATCGGCAGCGGGCTCGCGGAATCGGACCTCGTCGTGCCGACGCTGCTCGGGGAGGCGGGGATCCTGCCGGCGCTCCCGGCGGCGTTCATCCTCGTGGCCATGCTCGCGGCGGCGATGTCGTCGCTGGACAGCGTGCTGCTCGTGATGGCCTCGACGTGGGAGCGGGACGTGATCTCGCTCTTCCGGCCGCAGGCGGACGAGGGGCGCGCGGTGGCCAATACGCGGTTCTGGGTCGCGCTGTTCGCGATCATCACGGCCGGGCTCGCGCTCAATCCGCCGGGGAGCATCGTCACGCTGACCGCGTTCTCCGGCGGTCTCTATGCCGCCTGCTTCTTCCCGGCCGTGGTGCTCGGCCTGCTCTGGCGGCGCGGCACGGGGACGGGGGCGGTGGCGTCGCTCGTGACCGGATTCACGGTGCTGGTGTGCTGGGACTGGGTCCCGTTCTCCGAAGCCGTGCACGAGGTGTTCCCCGCGATGGCGCTCTCGCTCGCGGCCTACGTGGCCTGCGGCCTCGCGGCCCCGCCGCTCGCCGCCGCACGGCGCCTCGACATCAAGCTATAGCGCGGTCCGCCGGCCCCATGAGGTCGAGGGCGAGACGGCAGCACAGCGACCCCCGGTCCGCCCCGCCCCGCAGTTCCACCGGCGGCTTCCAGCCCCAGTCGGAATACTGGGTGACGCCGGGAACGGACTGGGGTACGCGGGGCTCTCCCGACGCGATCCGGGCCGCGTGCAGGCGCATTTCGAGCCGATAGCCCGGGCGATCGACGTGCCCCTCGCTCAGGCAGCCGAGATCCTCAGCCTCCACGCCAAGTTTCTCGCGGCCGATGCGCCGGACGAGCGCTTCGTCCATCTCCCCCTCGGCATGCGAGCCCGCGGGAAGGCCCCACACGCCGGGGAGATCGGGATCGTCATCGGGCCGGCGCACGAGCAGCCAACGGGGCGCCTCGCCGGCCGACGCCGGATCCTCGATCACGAGGGCGATCGCGGGACGCGCCGGGCGTCTCCCGGGGCCGCCGTCGCCCGTCATCGCGCGGCCAGCGCCTCCAGCCGTTCGCGCGCGGCGTCGAAGCGGCCGAGGAGATTGGGGATGTCCGTGCCGCCGTAACCCCCGATCAGCCTGAGGCGCGCCACGCCCAGAATCGCGAGGAGTTCGCCGGCCGCGGCTCGGCGGGCTGCGGGGTCGGAACTGCCGACGCTCCCGATCCATACGGGCGCCGTGTGCGCGAACGGATAGTTCGCCATCATCGGCCAGCGGGCCGGCCCGCCGACGGCGCGCGCGGCGACCCATCCCCCTTCCGGCAGCGTCAGGTCGCCCTCGAAGCGGCGCGAACCGGGGCCGCCGAGCCCCTCTCCGCTCCAGGCCACCTCGCCGTTCACCAACACCTCGATCCGATCCACTTCCGTGGCGGTCGCGACGTCGAGCGACCATGAGACCTCTCCGGCGGACACGACATGGCCCGGCCCCGCCCCGCCGACGCTGAACTCGAGGAACGGTCCGTTGGTCACGAAGGTGCGGCCGCTGCGGAGCGCGTCCATGTAGTTCGACCAGTTCTCCACGGTCCCCGTCTGCGCGTACACGCGCGACGTGCCGATGGCCATCGTGCGGTAGAAGTTGTTCATCACATCGGTCCCGGCCGAGGGCACGATCGGGATTCCCGCATTCAGCAGCAGGTGCCAGATCTGCGAGGTGAGGACCTCGTCGCTCCACAGGCAGACGATCTCGAGCGCGTCCAGATCCCCCAGCACCGCGTCGGGGACGAGTTCGACCGGCACGCTGCCGTAGAGGTCGGCGATCGATGCCTCCGCCCAGGGTGTGGCGCGCGCCATGCCCCGGGTACTCACCGGGTGCACGTAGTACTGGAAGCCTCCCTGAGCCCGGGCATGGCGCAGCGGCTCGGCGTTCGCGCGGTCGTCCGATCCGTAGACCTGGTAGCCGGGCCCCCACACCCAGGGCCAGAACAGGTCGTCGATCCCGATCAGGCCCAGGTGTCCCAGGAAGTGGGAACGGACCTCCTGACCAAAGCGGATGAAGGGCGGGCCGCCGGAGTGCCGCCACGTCCACAGATCCTGGTCCTCGAACCGGTTGTGGAGGTTCGCGAGGAGCGGCGTGGCGAAGTCCAGCGCCTCGCCCAGCATCATGGGCGTCAGGTCGTCGGGCGAGAGGTCGTACGGGCCGCCGTAGTTGAGGTGAAAATGATGTTCGCCCGAACTCCACCCACTCGCGCGAGCGTCCCAAACCGGGGACAGCACGACTTCGACCTCCGCGGCGCCGGACGCGGCGACCACCTGTACCGTCGTCGATGACTCGGGCGTTGCGAGTCCCTGAACGGCCGAGACCCTGACCTCGCCGGCCGGGACGGTGAGTTCGATCACTCCCGGCGAATAGAAGAAGACCCGGCCGCTCTGACCGTCGAACCGAGCGGCGGGCCCGTCCGGGACCAGCGGGTGCCCGGCGCCGTCCACGACCGCGAGCCGGGCCGCCACCGGCGCGCCGCCCTCCTCGGCCACCGTCCGTATCCGAAGGCTCGCCGTCGCGGCACCCCAGTCCCAGGCCGTCACCTCTACCGCTTCGACGGGACCGCCCGCGGCTCGGACGCGCTTGAGATTCATCCGTTCCCGGTCGTCGGCCTCGGCGAAGTAGACCCAGTCGCCCGAGGGGCCCCAGGCGGGCGTAAGCGGCAGGCCGCCCGAGGCCAGCAGGATGGACGGCCCGGGGTCCGCCACGTTGAGAAGCCGGAGGTCCCACCCCTCCTGGGTCGGCCAGTTGACCGCCACGGTCGATCCATCGGGACTCAGGGCGGGCCGCGCCATGGACGCGATGCTCCCCTCGATGAGCGTCCGCGGCTCCGGAGAGTCGCCCGAACGCACGACGACGCGATCGCGGCCGCCGCCCTTCCACAGGTAAACGAGCGCGCGTTCGCCGGGCTGGGGCTTCAGTTCGATCCCCGGCGCATCGGTGACCGGTCGCCGCTCGCCGCTCTCGATGTCGACCGCCCACAGATCCAGGGCCCCGGCCTCCGATTGGGCCGACGAATAGAAGATCTTCGTCCCGTCGGCGGAAAACGCGGGGTCGAGTTCGAGGCCGGGACTGTCGACGCGGCCCAGTTCCGCCCCGCCGTTCGCGGCGACCCAGACGATCTCGGTGTCTTCGGTATCATCGCGAACGAAGGCGACGAGTTCGCCGTCCGGAGACCATGCGGGCCGCGCGTCGATCCCCCCGCCGCGGGTCAGCCGCCGCGCCACGCCGCTCGCGAGGTCCATGACCCAGATCCAGCCGTGCGAGGCAAACGCCACGCGCTCCCCATCCGGCGACGGGGCCGGATCGATGGGCCCCGCCGTGAGCACGGGAAGCTCGTAGCCCTCGAGGTACACGTGGTGGCCGTACCCCGCGACCTTCGGGTAGCGGTGCGTCCACTGCGCGTCCCCGCCCACGGGCGACAGCGCGAGTCCGAGGACGGCCGCGCCGGCCGGCGGGACGAACGGAATTCGGCGGAGCGAGGCCGAGAACGAGAAAGCCGGTTGCGATCGCATGCGCGCTACCTCCTCACGGGGAAGTCCACATCCGGACGAGACTCCGAGACGAGACCCTGAGGTGAAGAAGCTGGAGTCAGCGCCGCCACGCCGCCATGTCGGGGAGCCCGTGGCTGATCATGATTTGGAGACCGGGCTCGGGAGCCTGCGCCTCCGCCGCGCCACGGGCGAGCGAGCCGGCGGGCAGGTGCCGGAAGATCGCGCGTACCTGACCCGTCCCCGGATCCCGCACGATCGCCATCGGAGGTTCGCTCCCGCTCGTCATGCCTACGGTTCCGCCCGGCCCGGAGAGGGAGAGGCTCGCCAATTCCGCCGGCCACGCCTCCTCCACCGGAAGGGCGAAGACGAAGCTCGATCTTCCATCGCCATCGGCGATCTCCGGCATAGCGAAGCTCAGCGAGAACAACTCGCTCCCGTCGGCGCGCGCGCCCCGCAGCGCGTAGTCGCCGCCGGAGGCGGGCACGACCGGCGGCGCCTCGATGACGAAGGCGGGATCGAGCCGCGGCGTTCCGTCCGCCGCGACCCGTCCGGAGACGAGGAGCGATCGCGTCGCCGTGGCCGGGACACGGGCGGGCGAGCCCTCGTCCGACACCCGGAAGCGCAGGGAGTTCGTGAAGTAATAGTCGCTGATCCACTCGGGCGGGCAGTAGCTCATGAGGTCCGCCCAGTCCGGGGGCACGAGCGACCCGCCGTCGCGGGGGTCGTACCCCCAGGCGCCGGTCGCGGCGTTGGGCCAGGGGAAGGTGGGGTCCGGACCCGCCGCGTTCCCGCAGTCCGCGTGGCGCAGGTTGAAGTTGTGTCCGAGTTCGTGGGCGATCGTGGACTCGCTGAGCTCCGACACGCTCGTCTTGCCGCCGATCCAGGCGACGCCTGCGGCTCCCTCGAGGTCGGGCATCAGCCCCTTCCAGTGGCCGGCGCCTCCCTCGATGGCCCGGATCCGCGAGACTTCGCTCAGAACGGCAAACGCGTCATTGAAGTCCAGCCGTACCGGTCGGTACCTCGTGATCTCGAAGGCGCCGACCGGGAGCAGGTTGTTCGCCTGCCAAAGGATCTCGTGGTCGGGATGGATCTCCGCGACGAGCATCGAGGCGGCGGGATCGCCGTCCCCGCTCCAGATGAACGGGATCAGCGTGAGTTCGAGGGTAGGCATGGCCCAGACGTCCACGGCCGTCCGTCCGGACTCCGGGATGCGTCGGGCGACGCCCAGCCCCGGATCGAGAGTACCGTCTGGATCGATCTCGACGACCATCTCCAGCCCGGGCCGAATCACGTCGCCGGGGATCTCCGCATTCGCCGACAGGTCCAGTTCGCCCTCCCGCACCTCGGTCGGGATCGCGGACGAACCGGCGGGGATGTCCACCACATGCACTTCCACGTCTTCCAGGAAGAACGTGGCCCGGACCGGCGGCATCGGCGCGGCGGTCTGCTGTTGGGTCGTGACGAATACGCGGAGCAGCGCGCGCTCCCCGGCGACGAGGGGAACGGGGTAGTCTCGCGACTGCACCGCCTGCGTCAGATAGGCGTCGGCGGCGCCTCCTGCCCGGCATCGCCGGATGCGCCGTTTCAGGATGGACTCGAGCCAATCCCGAAAGGTGGGCTCGTCCGGCGCGCACAGTGCGGTGCCGCCCGCCAGGAACGCCTCGAGACCGAGCGCGGTGAACGTCGCGGGGACAGGTCCCGCAAGCTCGGGATTGTTCTGCAGGTGCAGTTCATCGAGCCTGGCCAGGCGACCGAGTTCCGGTGGCAGGGGGCCCGCGAGCATGTTGTCCGCCAGGGAGAGCTGTTCGAGGCGCGCGAGTCGGCCGAGCTGCGGAGGGAGCGGGCCGGAGAGGCGGTTCCGGTTCAAGTCCAGATACCGCAGCCGCGCGAGTCCGCCCAGCTCCGGCGGGATGGAACCTTCGAGCCGGTTCGCGGTGAGGTCCAGCCACTCCAGGCGAGTCAGGCCGCCGAGTTCGGGCGGAACCGGACTACGCCGACCGAATGTCATTATAACTGATTATCCAATAACGATTTATGCGATTCTCTCTTGGGACGATGTATCACTTAAAGTATGCAAATCTGAACGGGAACCCCTTCCATCTTACGGGAGGTCCTCGGACGTAAGCGCGAGCGGTCAGCGACCGGGGTAGGGCCACGAAAACGCTGTTGATCGCGCGCATCGCGAAGCGCAACCGTCGGCCCCTGCGCCGATGGACAAGAAGCGGCGAGCCCCGGAGAAAAACGATCCCAGGGAGCAGGTTGTTGTTAACACCTCCCCAAGTTGAGCCTGCTGGTCTGTTTGTCGCCGCAGAGACCGTCAACGGACCGAGAGTACCACCGCGTGCCTTGTACCGAGTGGATCGATCTCGTAACCGTAGAATCGTCCGTCTCGCGCGTCGGTGAGGACGAACCCGACGGGGACCTCCAGTCGATACCGGAACAATCCATCGTACGAGTAGGCGTCCCAGTACCGGGCTGAGCCAGCGAGCACGTCCCAGCCCAACTGGACGGGTATCTCCCTGATCTCGTCCGCGGTAAGCGGGCGAGCCACCCAAAGGGTCTCCGATGCGCGGTCGAACCTTGCGTCCAGGAACAGCGGGTATCGGTCATTGAATGGCGATGGCTGCCCGGAGCGGTTCCCAAGCGCCGCGTTCGCCAACTGCCTTGCCACGTCTGGCGGAACCTCCGTGGCGAGACCACCCAACCTCCGTTCCAGACTTCGCATCTGCCTCGCGAGCCTCGGTTCCCGCATAGCTTCCAAATAGATGCGATCGTCTTCCGACAATTCCATGACGGCGTCTTCCCCGAAGGCGTACCGCGCGAGCATGTTTCCCGCCAAGTCTCGCACTCGGATGTCGCCCGCCTGACGGTCGAGGATGGCTACCGTACTCTCCCCGGTGCCTTCCACAACGAGCGTTCGGGATGCCCAACCCCGTCGATCCTCGTCCACGGCCCACGAGAAGGCCGGCTCCATGGCCTCGCCTGTCCACAGGTTGAGACTCATCGTACGCGGCTCGGAGCCGAAGCCCCAACTCATCACTACGGCACCCAGTACTTTCTCACCGGGAGAAAGCAAGGCCCACGGGACACCCTGAGTGACATCCAGCGGACTCGAATCGAGCCAAGCACGACTCGGGATGTCGATGATATTCACACGGCGATGACGAACATCCGGCACCCATAGCTTGTCGGCCACGGCCACCGCATGGAGGATGTCCCCGGAAAACTCGCCCGGCCCCTCTCCGCCCGCCCCGACGCGACCCAACCACTCACCATCGTCATTGAAGAACGAAACGCTGGTGGACAGTCGGTCCACCACGGCAAAGCCGCCGGGCGTGGCGGCCACCCAAGTCGCGTCGATGATGCCGCGTTGACCCAGTACATCCTCATCCGAAGCAGCCGGAACGCGAGCCTCCAGCACCGCTCGTCGAACCTGACTGTTGACCGGGTGGACGGTGACCAACGTCGTCGGGGAAGTGTCATCCCGTAGCCCCTGCTGCCGTCCTTGGACTTCCGCCGTCGACAAAATGGCCCCGAGGATCGAGATCAGCAGGATCACGCGAGAATGCCTTCCCGCCCACGAGGCCGGGATGCTCACTCGACCCCGCACATCATCCCTGCAACGTCCATGCAGACGTCGAAGATCACGTCGCAGAACGGCGAGCCACCATTGTCCTCCATGCAGTGATTGTACTGCCAGAGGCAATCCGACCCGGCTCGCATGTAGCACAGCCAGTCAGGGTTGGACTCCAGTGCGCACAGGGACTCGGCACCGACTACCCCCGCCGTGTAGGCGTTCGGGATTGGCGCGAAGAGGAAGGTTGCTGCGAGGCAGGACGCGGAGACTAGCGCGGCAAGCGGGTTCTTGAGGCGTTTCATGATGTGACTCCAAGGGGAGGGGGCGGCGAACATGCAACCAAAGTTCAGGTCGTAGCCCTGGATAGGTAAAGTCCCGATCCGTGGGCGACGCCTGCCGTCCCTCTTGGCCACTTCTCGCGTTTCGGCACGACCTCTTGCCATCTCTCGCCGCGCGAGAGCGCTGAACTACAACGCGACCCAGCGCTACGTGGCTGCGGAAAGCCCCGGACCACATGGCCCGGGGCTTCGCTGCGCCATCGACCAGCCATGTTCGTTACCCGCTGATCGTCACTCCCCACTCGCATAGGCGGCGGTAGCGGTCCTGATCCGGGGCTCCGCGGAGCGACCCCGTTTCGTCGCCGTACAGGAGCAAGAACCCTGCATTGCACCACGTGTTAGGCGGGTTCGGACAGCGGTTCGCAGGCAGCGGCTCGTACATCACCTCGCCGTTCGCGTTTCGCCGGGCGTTCCCTTCGGGATCGAGCAACGGGCGCTTCCGCTGGGTCAGCACGCAGGCTTGCGGTTGCTCGCTTGTTTCGAACACTTCGCGCACCTGCTCCACGCCTCCCGCGTCGAACACGCCGCCGAGCGCAGCCTTCGCCTCCTTGCTCGTCTTGTCGGTGAACGACTCGTAGAGCTTCACGAAGGCGTCCACGGCTCGTGCGTAACGAACGCCTGCCCCGTGCTCATCAGCAGCCGCGAGTAGCGCTATTCTGGCGTCGGTCTGCTGCCACCAAGTGCCCTCGCGCATGAGTCGCAGCAACTCGCCGGCGAATTCGTCAAGCTCTGCGGCTGACCGCTGCTCGAAGCTCTGCCGCAGAACCGCCACCGCCGCGTGATGCCCCTGCCGCTCCACCGCTGCGGTCGAGCCCGGCGTCTGCTCCATCAGCGCCCGGAGGGCTGTCGTGGGGTTCGGTGCCTGCCACGCACCCCTCTCCATCAGCATTCCGCGTTCCTGCGCCCCGAGAGCAACGGGGGCGAGGGCCGCAGCCAAGAAGAAGATGGACCGTTTCATGATCCTGCTCCTTTCGCTTGCTCGAAGTTAGCAGCCGCCGGGGCCGCCGTCCTGCCGGACCGCGTCCGTCGCATCGTACCACCTAGTCCTAAAACAGGCGCGATCCACGCGCGAACCCTTGTTAAAAGGTACCGGAAAGGCTTATCCTGATTGTCGATAGCGGATTCGAACGATGGACGCCCGATCCCAACCAGGAGGCCTTTCCGGTGAACGGAATATCGCACAGGCAGAGCCGAAGGAACAGTGCCCGGCGGAAGCGGAGAGTGGAGTCGCGGCGGGCGGGGGCGAGGCGGCGGGGCTCCCGGCCGAAGCCCGTGTTTTCGGCGGGCGGGCTCCGCTACGAGATCGGGGCGCGGACGAGCGCGATGAGCTTCGGGGGCATCGGCGCCGTGCGGCGCCTGGTGTCGAAGCTTTCGCTGGCGCGGGAGATCGACCGGCGACTGGATCTTCTGAAGCGGCACCTGCCGTACCACGAGTCGGACCACGTGCTGAACATCGCCTACAACCTGCTGTGCGGGGGCGCGCGGCTGGAGGATCTGAACGGCCTGCGCCACGACGCGGCGTACATGGACGCCCTGGGCGCGGACGTGATCCCCAGTCCGACGGCGGCGGGCGACTTCACGCGGCGCTTCTCCGAGTCGGACGTGGTCGAGCTCATGGAGTGCGTCAACGCGGTCAGGCCCAAGCTGTGGCGGGGCCGGGGCCGGGATCTGCTGGAGCCGGTGGCCCATATCGACGTGGACGGGACGCTGGCGCCCACGCTGGGCCGCAAGAAGGCGGGCATGGACATGTCCTACAAGAAGGTGTGGGGCTACCACCCGCTGGTCGTGTCGCTGGCCAACACGGCCGAGGTGCTCTACGTGGTGAACCGGCCGGGCAACGCGGTGAGCCACGCCGGCGCGGCGGAGTGGATCGACCGGGCCATCGACCTGGTGGCGCCGTACGCGGAGCGGGTGTGCGTGCGCGGGGACACGGACTTCTCGCTGACCGTCAACTTCGACCGCTGGAGCGAGCGGGCGGACTTCATCTTCGGCTACGACGCCCATTCGGCGCTGGTGCGGCGGGCCGAGGCGCTGGAGGAGGACGACTGGAAGCCTCTGGAGCGCAAGCCCCGCCACGTGTCCCGGACGGGGAAGACGCGGAGTGGGCGGGAGGACGTGAAGGGGCGGATCGTGCGCGAGCGCGGTTACGTGAACAAGCGGCTCAACTTCGAGGAGGTGGCCGAGTTCGACCACCGGCCCGTCAAGTGCCGCAAGACGTACCGGATGGTGGTGGTGCGCAAGAACATCAGCGAGATGAGGGGCGAACTCGCCCTCATCGAGGAGATCCGCCACTTCTTCCACATCACCACCCGGAGGGACGTGAGCGCGGCCGAGGTCGTCCGGCTGGCCAACGCCCGGTGCGGCCAGGAGAACGTGATCGCGCAGCTCAAGAACGGGGTGAACGCGCTGCGCGTGCCCGTCTACGACCTGGTGAGCAACTGGGCCTACATGGTGATGGCGGCCTTGGCGTGGAACCTCAAGAGCTTCCTGGCGATGATGATGCACCTGAAGGCCGACCGCCGGAAATACACCGCCATGGAGTTCAGGCGCTTCGTCCGCGAGATGATCCTCGTGCCCTGCCAAGTCATCCGCCGCGCCCGCCGCACGACCCTGCGCATCATCGGCTGGCGGCCCTCGGTGGACCGCCTGTTCAGCACCTGGAACACCATCGAGCGGACCGGCTTCACGTAGCACCCGCCGCCGGGCCCGGCTCGCCCGAAGGCGTCAACCGCCTCCCCGGGGACCGGTGTCTCCCCGCGCAAAACGCCGGCCCCGCACCCTCCTTCCGCCGAGCGACAAACCCCGAATCCCCGCCTCGGAACCACGGAAACACGGCTTCCCGGCGGCCTCCTCCGCCCATAATCCGCCGCCCGAAATCCAAGTGACGCCTCGCCAGCCCTACTCGCTTGTTTTAGGCCTAGTATCGTACCAGTGGTAACGTCCGGTGCTGCTGAAGGCGCTCCCAGTCCCGACGGCCCCGTGGATGTAATTCCGGTAGAGATCGTTCCACGCATTGCTTGTGGCCGAGGCGACGGCGCCGCGAGTGCCCGTCTCTGCCTCCATCTGCGCCATCACCCGACGCGCACGCGCCGAGCGGATGCACCTGTTGTATCCATCCTCGTGCTCTTCCTCGTGCCGGATGATGCTGTTGCGGAAAGCGGTCAGCACGTTCAACGTGCCGCATTTCCCGTTCACGGTCCAGTAGCTTGCCGATGCTTGCAGGTTGTTCGAATCAGGCGGGCACGTCGCTCTCGCTCCCCCATACATTCCGCCTGCCGCACTGTAGTCGGACGACACGTTCATCTCGGCGCTGACTTGGGGCGCGTTGTCGGGCATGCGGTACACATCATCCCACGGCCCCGAGCCCTCTACGGGCGACGGCACGCGAGGAACCCCGGCGTGCAGGACGTAGTTGCCGAGTACGCCGGAACGGAAGAAGCTCCGGGTCCGGTACCTCGGCCTCTCGTTCAGCGTATTGGTCCCCCAGTTGGACCGTGGACGGACGTTGATGTCCTTGGAGGCGCTGTAACCGCCCACCGAAACGGTCACTGTGACATCCTCCACCGACGACCCGCCCCACTCGTCCTTCCCGATCCCCGACGCGCTCGCGCCCAAGGAGGATGACCAAGAGAAACTGAATTGGTCCGTGTCGATCTCGCCATCCTCGGTCGAGGCGTCCACTCTGCAACCGGCATGCCTGCCCCGCGTGACGGACGGATCGCAGGAGAGAGAAAAGGTGACCTGCTGCTGGTTGTTGTTGTTATTCCCTCCTCCACCGCTACCACCGCCGCCTCCGTCGTCCCAGCAGTAGAGGATCTCGGCATCGAGGATTTCGCCTGTTTGCACCACATATGTGATGCGGACCATGCACCAGACTTCGAGCGCCGGGCCGGCGGGGTTGAAGATCGGCGCTCCCTTGTCGGGAACTGCACTTCCACCAGACCCGCTCCCCGATCCGCCGCTACCTCCTCCGCTTCCGGGAACGCCCGTCGTGCCTGTGGGGCCAATCGGCCCCGGCGCGGCGATTTCGCCGATGTCGATGCCTCCCTTCGTGATCGAACCGTCCTCGTTCACTACCGCACCCATGAGTTCGTCCGCGTAGCTCGGTGCCACGTTGGCAGTGTCCACGGTGGTGGAGGAATCGGCATGCAGGTCGGCGGGGCTGATGGGTGTGAGGGTTGCGACGGGAGCGAGCAGGTCGCCCGCTGCTTCTTCATCTGCGCATCCGAGGACGACGCCAGCCAGCGCGAACGCGCAGGCGAGCAGGGCCGCCTGGATGAGTGAGAATTGCGTGCTCATGTAAGGACCTCTCCTTCCGGTGCTGCCGTTGAATCTCGGCAAACGCGAAGGAGCGCCTGCCGTCGGACAGGAGATTGCTTACCGGGGCATCCTTCCCGCGGTGTTAGGAGCCCCGGCTGGCTCCAGCGACGGCGGTATGGGCACAGACCGATGGGAGGTACAGAAGGATGGGGTGGCGCGCGTTCGAAAACATGGCAGCCCTCCCTTCTTGCGTGGGGTTAGGGTTTTCGTGACGGGCTGCTACACCGTGGGCGGGCGACAGGTTCCCTTTGCCATTGATCGACGGGTAATCCCGGTCGTCGACCTCGCGGAGGGCACCGCCCCGCCCCCAGCCAGCAGGAGGGGAAGCATCACCGACTCGGGCCGGAATCGCGGTCATGCCCGCGCGGCGGCGTTATCACCAGCCGTGGCCGCGCGGTCTGGCGGCGGCGGATGTCCCGTAGTACTCCTTCAAGCGCGTCACCTGCCCGCTCAGCCGCTCGATTTGCCGCCTCAAGGTGTCGTTCTCCTCGGTCTGCCGCTCGACGTGCCGCCGCAAGGCTTCGACCTGTTCGGATTGCCGCCGCCGTTCCGTCTCGCACTGCGCGGACAACGTCTTCAAGGCCGCCGTCAACTGCCGTTCCAACTCGTTCATACAGCTTCCTCGCTCTCTTGACAGCTTTGCGGCAGGCCGTCCGCGCCAGATCCAACGCGGTTTGTCCAGCGTCCCCGCCGACAACACCACGGCCTACTCTCCCTCGATCTTCTGGAGTTACCCCGATTTGGTGGACACCTTTGAGCGTTGGTCACAACGAGGAGGTGTCGCATGTCGGGACGGAGATACGCGCCGGAGTACAAGGCGCGGATGGTGGAACTGGTCCGTGCGGGACGGAGCGCGGACCGGCTGGCTCGCGAGTTCGAGCCCTCGGCGACGGCGATCCGGCGCTGGGTGGAGCGGGCCGACCTGGACGAGGGGCGTCGCACCGACGGTCTGACGACGGTCGAGCGCAAGGAAGTCCGGGAACTGAAGCGCGAGCTTCGCCGGGTGAAGATCGAGCGCGACATATTGGCAAAAGCCACGGCCTGGTTCGCCAAGGAGAGCGGATCGATCCCCCGGGGGGGTTCCGGTTCGTGAGCGATCACCAGGCCATGTATCCCGTGCGCGTGATGTGCCGCCTGCTGGGTCTCTCCCCGAGCGGGTACTATGCGTGGCGGACGCGGGAGCCGTCTCGGCGGGCGCGGGAGAACGAGGCGCTCAGTGCGGAGATCGTCGAGATCCACGCCATGAGCGGGGGGACGTACGGGGCGCCGCGGGTCCATGCGGAACTCAAGGCGCGGGGCCGCGAGGCGGGTGTGGGCCGGGTGGCGCGGCTGATGCGGGCGGCGGAGATCGAAGGGGTGAGCCGGCGCCGCAAGGGCAGTACGACGAAGCGGGCCGCGAAGTCCAGGCCCGCGCCGGATCTCGTGGACCGAGACTTCTCGGCCTCCGGACCCGACGAACTCTGGGTGGCCGACATCACGTACGTGCCGACCTGGGCGGGCTTCCTCTATCTGGCCGTCGTGCTCGACGCCTGGAGCCGCCGCATCGTGGGCTGGTCGATGGCGACGCACCTGAGGACGTCCCTGGTGCTGGATGCCTTCGACATGGCGCTGGCGCAGCGGCGCCCCGACGGGGTGATCCACCACAGCGACCAAGGCAGCCAGTACACGTCCTACGCCTTCGGCGGGCGCTGCCGGAGGGCCGGGGTCAGGCCCTCGATGGGCTCGGTGGGCGACGCTTACGACAACGCCATGTGCGAGTCGTTCTTCGCCACGCTGGAGTGCGAACTGATCTGGCGGCGCTCGTTCCGGACGCCCGGCGAGGCCCGCCGGGGGGTGTTCCGGTTCATCGAGGGCTGGTACAACCCGCGCCGGCGGCACTCGAGCCTCGGCTACGAGTCGCCCGCCAGCTTCGAGGCGCGCGAGAAAGGAGAGGCGGCGTGACCCCCCGGGCCGCGGCCCTCTCCCGCGAGGTGGCGAGAATGGAGGAAACCACCACTTTCACCTGTCCACTAAAACGGGGTAAGCCCATTCAGAAGTTCGATCCGCCAGACGTCCACCTCCAGCTGGGCGAGCGTCCGCCGGGCCTCCTCGCTGTCGAAGTCCAGATCGGTGGCCGTCTCGGTCCGGGCTTGGATGCGCGTCCACAGCCACCGCATCGTCGCCCAGCTTCCGCCGAAGAAGCCGAGCCAAAGGCTCAGGCCGACGATCAGCGGTCGGAGCCACGCCTTGACCAGCAACTCGCGCATCCGCCCGGTCGCCTCCTCCGTATCGCGCTCGATTGTACGCAGCGCGTTCCTCGCGCCGCGCCGCGAGTTCTCGCCGAGCCGCGCGAGCTCGCTCGCGGTCAACTCCTTGATCTCCCCGCATGCGTCCTCCAGCCGCGACCGCATCCGGTCGGTCAAGTCGTTCGCGCTCGAAGTCAAACGCGTACAGTTCTCCCTTCAGCCGCCACCGCTTCCCGGTCCCGGGGTCCATCGCGGTCAGGTAGTCCTTGCCTTGGCGCGGCACTTCCAAGCCCGCCTCCCGGAGCGCGGAGACGACATCGAAGCGGTCTTTCACCGCGCCGTGCTCGACGCGCTGGATCAGGTAGTCCCGGATCAGGTCTCGCGGTGAGGCTTCGATCCGGAGCCCGGCGCGCAGCTGGGCAGCCTCGACGTAGGCGCGATGTCCGGGCTGCTGCACCCTTGCCCGCGCCGGATCGTCGGGTCGGCTCCAGCCGTGTTCGTGGTTGAAGGCGTCTTGGAGCGGGCCGAACGTTTTCTCCCAGCCAGGAGGGGCGATGTTGACGCTCAGCCCGGTCTCAAGGTCGCATCGTGCGGCCAAGACATGGACATGGGCACCGCCGCCCTCCTCACGGTGGAGCACGGCGGCCCATGCGTAGCGGTCGGGTTCGAGCCCGGCCCATGCCGTCTCCTCGAACGCGTCGAGAACCGCGTCGATCTGTTCTTCGGTGGGTTCGTCCTCCGGTGCCCATGCGATCACGCCGGAGGTGTACTTGTGCTCGAAGGCCAGCGTGTCGGCCACATCGGCCACTTGGTTCGGGTCCCCGCGCAGGACCTCGACATCTTCGCGCGGCTTCCCGGCCGCGTCACGCTCACCGAGGAGGTAGCGGGCCGCCTTGCGGGCCGATCCGGTCCCGTGGGCGAGGAACTTAATCAGCATGGGTGTTCGGGCTTCCGACACGGGCCAGCGCCCGGAGCGCCCGCTCGATGGAGATCAGGTGGGCGATCACCTCGACGGCCTCGATGGCCGCCTTGTGGGTATTCACCCAGCGAGCGATCTGGTTGAGGTTGTTGCCGATCCGCGCGACCTGCTTCGTGCGCTCGCGCTCGACCTCGGCCGCCGGGGCAGTCCATGTGCGCGTGCGGGCCATGGCCCCCCGGACGAGTGCCGAGAGCGGAACGCCGGCGGCCTTCGCCTTGGCCCGCCAGTCGGCGAGTTCGGCCGCCGACACACGGGCCGAGACGGTTGCGGGGCGCCGATCACTCATCGGACGACTGGCCAACAAGGGGGACGGGGGGCGGAGCCCCGCCCGCGCGCCCCAGCGGCGCGCGGATCTTGGTGGGGATCGAAGGGGGGCGGCGCCATCCCCTCGCCAGCCCGGTGTCTTACACGGGGTACGCTGGCTTGACTCCCCAAGGCGAGGCCAACGGGCTGTTCCCCGGCCGCTTCGAGCGCGCCGCATCATCGAACCGGGCGGGCTTCCGCCGCCCGCCAACGGGCCTCATGGCCCCCGTGCATGGCTTCGCCGCGCTCACGGGCCTGATCGCCCTCGACCCGGCTCTCGGCGATGCGTTCGCGGACCCATTCGTCCACCTCGGCCTCGATCCAACCGACTACACGCCCGCCCAGGGCGACCGGCTGGGGGAAGCGCCCCGCGGCCACCCGGACGTAGATCGTGCTCCGCGACAGGCCGGTGCGCTCCATCACCTCCGGCAGCCGCAGGAAGCAAGTCGGTGGGTTCGTTCTCTGTTCGTTCGGGTTCTCGGTCATCTTCATGCTCCTCCTCTTTGCTCGCTGCTTGCTGGTCGGTCCTCGGTGTCGCGGGAGTCGAGGCGGATCCCGCGCACGTCGGCACTCACCGTCCTGCTCCGCGATGAACGCGAGAATCCGGTCCGCCGTCCTCAGCGACGGCGAGCGCCCCCGGCCGATCTGGCGCATCAGGTTCGGGTCGCCCACCGCCTTCTTGCCGAACGCCGTCGGGCTGATGCCCGAGCGCCCGAGAAACGCGCTGATCCGCGAAACGAACTGTCCTTCCAGCGTCTCCATGCTCGAACGCTGAAAGGCTGTTCAGAGGGGCGTCAACTGTAGGAAATGACCTACTTCGTCCGTAGTCGTTCCGGGTTGTCCGACGTTGTCCGAGAGCCGTTCGAGGCCGCCGCCAGTGGCGCGGCAAGACACCCCCATTGGCAAGTTGTGGAGTGATCGTCCAGAGGTGTGGAAGCCGGTCCGACGAGGACGGTTCGACCCGGCTCGCCGACGTGGATGAGGGCAACCCGGTCGAGGCCGCCCGCCGACCGCGCTACGGATGCGGAAGGGCTTTCCTTATCGGCGTCGAGGGTAGCGAGTGGCTACCCGAGGTACCTGCTCCACGCCTGCATGACTTCGGTGCGGCGCGTCAGCAGGTCGGATCGCTGGTAGGCCTGAACGACTTGGCTTCTCGGGACGTGGGCAAGGCAAGCCTCGGCGACCTCGGCCGGGACGCCGGACTCCGCCATCCACGACCGGGCGCTCGACCGGAAGCCGTGCAGCGTCGAGGCGACCCCGGCGCGCTTGAGCACCCTGAGCGGTGCCTTCGGCGGCAGCGGTCCCCCGGTCCGAGACGGAAACACCAGCGGCGATTCGCCCGCCAGCTTGCGCGCGCGAATCAACACGTCGAGCGCGCCCGAGCTGAGCGGGACCGCGAACTCGCGGCCCGCCTTCATCCGCTCGGCGGGAATCGTCCACCTCGCCGCGTCCATGTCGATCTCCTCCCAAAGCGCGCCCCTCGCCTCGCCGGGACGCACGGCGGTGAGCACGATCAGTTCGACGCACAGAACCGCCGACGGGTGCGTGTCGGTCGTTCCGCGAACCGCCCGGAGCGCGGCCGCGACCTCTCCGTGCCGCAGCGCCCGGTGGTGGGTTGTCGTGTGGCCGTTCGCCTTCGGCAGTGCCACGACTGCACGTTCGACCGGGTTGTCCGCCCGGTAGTTCCGACCGATACACCACCGGAAGACGGCGGTGATCCGGTGCTGGGCCTTGCGTGCGGCGGCGGGCTTCGAGTTCCAGATCGGCGAGAGACACCGGAGCACGTCCGCGCTCTCGATCCGGTCCACCGGCTTGTCGAGGAGCGGCGCGGCATGAAGACGGAACGTGGACTCCCACTGCTCGGGAAGGGGACTCCCGGCCTTCCACGCCTCGCGGTGCAGTTCGATGGTCTTCTCGGCGGCCTCGGCGAACGTCGGGACGCCGCGCCCGCGCGGGTCCTGGCCCAAGCGGACGCCCCGGCTGTTGTCCAACGCCTTCCGCCGGGCCTCGGCGAGCGTCACCTCGGGATACGGCCCGAGCCCGATCGAGGTCAGACGGCCCTCGATCCGGACGCGCTGACGCCATGTCTTGGTGATCCGGCCATCCAGCGTCCTGTGGACGCGAAGGCTCAGCCCGCGCCCGCCCCGCCCGTCGCCGTAGACGCCGGGTCGATTGACCGTCCGCACGAACGCCGCGCTGAGCGTCCTCGGTCGCTTCATCATGGGGTTCCTTCCTCTTTGTGTATCACTTATTGCCGCACTACATCGGGAAGAATACGCCGGATGACGATGGATCGCAAGGGACGAGAGAGCGCCGCATATCCTACAGAACACGTTGTCCAATAACGTGTTATGGCCTACTTAATAGATCTTGATGGACTACACTGGAAGATGTGTGCCGAGTTCGGGCGGGATCGATCCTTCGAGCAGGTTGTTCCGGGCCCGGAGCAGGCGAAGGTCGGCGAGACTCCCGAACTCGGAGGGGAGAGGGCCGACGAGTTGGTTGTCGTGCAGGAACAGGCGTTCAAGCTTCTCCAGCTTCCCGAGCTCCCGAGGGATCGCACCCCTGAGGTCGTTCGCGTTCAGCTCCAGCCGCCGGAGCTCGGTGAGCTCGACCAACTCCGGCGGGATGGGACCCGTAATCCGGTTGTCGTCGAACCGCAGCTGTCTCAGATGCGGGAACCTCCCGATGCGTGAGGGGATCCGTCCCGACAGGCGGTTGCTGAACAGATGGATGCCACTGACCCTCCCCGACTCGTCGACCTCGATGCCCCACCAGGTATCGAGCGGCGCATCCGTCAGCCAGTTCGCCGAGTTGCGCCACCCCGGTCCGCCCAGGGCCTCGTAGAGCACCGCCAGGTCCTGCCGTTCCTCGTTGCACGCCAGCTCCTCTCCCTCGCGTGACGGGATGGCGGCCAGCCACTCGCGAAACGCCTCGTCGCTCAGCGTGCACAGCATGGTGCCGCCGTAGTGGAGTTGCCGGAGGCCGAGGCGCGAGAGAGACAGCGGCAACGGGCCCGTGAGGGCGTTTCCGTCCACCCTCAGTTCGGCGAGAAACGAAAGATCCCCGAGGCTCTTCGGAAGTTGGCCGCGGAGCCCGTTCTCGCCGAGGCGAAGCGCCACGACCCGGCCCTCCATGTTGGCCTCGACGCCGTACCAGTCGCCGAGCGGCGCGTCGCTCCCCCAATTGCCGCTTGCGGTCCAGTCGTTTCCGTCCGTTGCGCCGTGCAGGTCCATGAGCGGCGCGCGGTCCCGGCTCCGGACGGTCAGGCGCGCGGACGCCGTTGCGGCCCCCGAGGTCGCGCTGACGCTCGCCCGTCCTTCCCGGAGGCCCGTCGCGAGCCCGGTGGCATCGACGGTGGCGATGTCGGGATCCGCGCTCGTCCAACTCACCGGGGCCCCCGAGATCACTCGTGCACGTTCATCCAGGACGTGCGCCGTCATGCGCACCGTGTCTCCCGCAACGACCACGACGGAATCCGGCTCCAGCGTCACCGTCGCCGCCTGCGGCGCTGCGGGCGCGGGAGACGGCGGCGGTGAAGTCGCATCGTCGCCGCAGGAGAGGACTGCGAGGAGGGCCGCGAAGGCCCCGGCCCGGCGCGGCGCACTTGCGCGCGGGAGGCCGGAGAGTCGTCCGCGAGCCATGCAGGCCGGCTTCACGGTGTGATCGGTGGGATCCACCCCTCGGCCGAGCGTCGATCCGCCCGGCCGAGAGGTGCGGGCTCGAATCAGCGCCGCCAGGCCGCCGCGCCGGGGAGCCCGCTGCTCACCATCACCTCGAGCCCCGGCTCGGGCGCACGCGCATCCGCCGCGCTTTGGGCGAGCGGACCGGAGGGCAGGTCGCGGAAGATGGCCCGGACCTGACCCGTGCCCGGATCCCGCAGGATCGCCACTGGAGGCTCGCTCCCTTCCCTCAGCTCGACGCTGCCGCCCGGCCCGGAAAGCACGAGACTCGCCAACTCCGTCTCCCACGCGGGCTCCACCGGCAGCGCGAAAGCGAAAGCGGAACGTCCATCACCGTCCCACAGCTCCGCCATGCCAAAGCTCAGCGAGAACAACTCTCCGCCGTCCGCGCGCCTCCCGCTCAACCGCCATGGTCCGGCCGAAGTGGACACGACCGGCCGCGTTTCCACGACGAAGGCGGGATCGAGCCACGGATCTCCGTCCGCCGTGACGCCGCCGGACACGAGGAGCGTCCGCGAAGCCGACGGCGTCTCCCACACCTCGAACGGGTCCTGGAGGCGGAAACGCAGCGCGTTCGTGAAGTAGTAGTCGCTGACCCACGTGGGGTCGCAGTAGCTCATGAAGTCCGCCCGCTCCGGAGGCACGAGCGACCCGCCGTCGCGCGGATCCCACCCCCACACGCCGCTTCGCGCGTTGTCATGGGGGAACGACGGGTCCGCGCCCGCCGGATCGCCGCAGTCCGCGTGCCTGAGGCTGAGGTTGTGTCCGAGTTCGTGCGCGATCGTCTCCGGGTTCAGGTTCGAGACGCTGGTCTTCCCCCGCCACAGGAGGCTGTCCGGTCCGAATGGCAGATACGCGACGCCCCCGGCACCCTCGGGATCCGGGATGAGGCCCATCCAGTGGCCGACCCCGTCCTCCATGAGCCGGATGGTCCCGACGTCTCCCAGGATCTCGAAGATGTCGTTCGTGTCGACGGTCACGCTGGCATGCGGCGTGATCTCCATGTCGCCCACGGGGAGGTAATGGTTCGACTGCCAGAAGATCTCGTCGTCGCGGTCCGCGTTGGCGACGACCGTCACGGCCTCGCGGTCGTTGTCGACGGTCGAGACGAACGGGATCAGGGTCCAGAGCAAGGGGGGCACCGCCCTCACGTCGACGGCCGCGCGTCCCGTCTCCGGGATGCGCTTCGACACGCCCAGATTCGGGTCGAGCGTGCCGTCCGGATCGACCTCGACCACCATCTCCAGCCCTGGCTGGATCGCCTCCGGCGGGATCACCGCGTTGGCCGAGAGGCCGAGTTCGCCCTCCTGGACTTCCGTCGGAATGACCGATGAGCCAGCCGGTATGTCCTCTACGTGCATCTCTGCGCCGTCCACGAAGAACGTGGCCCGCACCGGCGGGATCATCGCCCCGGTCTCCTGTTCGGACATCACGAACACGCGCAGGAGCGCCTCCCTGCCGGCTACGAGCGGGACGGGAAACTCGCGCGACTGCGCCGCCTGAATCAGGTAGGCCTCCGCGTGGGCTTCCGCCCCGCATGGCTGGATGCGGTGTTTCAGGAGCGCGGTTTCGAGCCATGCGCGGAAGGCGGGGGTCTGCGGCATGCACAGCCCGGTGCCGTCCGCGATCAGTTCAAAGATCTCTTCGAGTTGGGTCATGTTCTCGGGCAGAGGACCCGAGAGGTCGGGATTGCCTTGGACCCACATGCGGTAGAGTTCGCCGGCGTCGCCCAACTCTGCCGGGACGGGGCCGGAAAGATTGTTATTCTGCACCAGGAGGAACCGAAGGCTGTCGATCTGTCCCAGTTCGGGAGGCAGAGGTCCCTCGATCATGTTATCGGAGACATAGAGCGACCGCAGATTGTCGAGCTGGCCCAGCCAGGAAGGGAGCGGGCCGGTCAACTTGTTTTCGTAGAGGCGGATCGCACGGAGTTTCCCGAGTGCGGCCAAGCTCTCGGGCAAACCGCCCTCGATGTTGGTGTCCGTAATGCGGAGGACCCTCAGTTCGGTGAGCTTCCCGAACTCCTCGGGGATCGTACCGTCGAACCGAGCCTCGTACAGGTGGAGCTCCAGGAGGCTGGCGAGGTTGCCCAGTTCCGGCGGGATGGGGCCGGACATCTGGTTTCCGCCCATCCAGAGGGTATCGAGGTTGACGAGGTTTCCGATCTCGGGCGGGATCGGGCCGGTGAAGTTGTTCCCGTCGATGTCCATCCGCCGCAGCTCGGTGAGTTGGCCGATTTCCGGCGGGACCTCGCCCTCGAGTTGGTTGTAGTCCAGGCGCAACCGCCGCAGGTGCGGGAAGTACCGGATCTCCGGAGGGATCTCGCCCCGGAGGTTGTTGCTCCGCATCGCGATCCCGCTGACCCGCCCTGCGGAGTCGACCGAGATGCCGAACCATGCCTCGAGCGGGGCGTCGGTCCCCCAGTTGTCCGATTCCGTCCAGCTCTCTCCGCCCATGGCTTCATAGAGCTTCATGAGGTCCGACCGTTCCTCGTTGCAGGCGAGGAACTCGCCCTCGCGCGCCGGAACCGCGTTCAGCCACGCCTGAAACCCTTCGTCCCGCACCGTGCACAGCATCGTGCCGCCGTAGTGCAGCGTCTCCACGCCCAACCCCGAGAGGGAGGCCGGAATGGGTCCGGAGAGCGCCGCGTTTCCGTCCACCATCAGCTCGGTGAGGAAGGCCAGACTGCCGAGATCCTCCGGAAGCTGGCCGTTCAGACCGTTCTCGCTCAGGTCGATCGCCGTCACGCGGGACCGCTCGTTCGCCGTCACGCCGTACCAGCTTCCGACCGCTGCGCCGGTCCCCCAGCCGTCGTTGTTCGTCCACTCACCCCCGCGCGTGCCGGCGTAGAGGTCCATGAGCGTCGCGCGATCCAGGCTGTGTACCGCGACCGGGGCGGAATTCGAAACCGGGCCGGACGCGGCGGCCAGGCTCGCGTTGCCCTCCTTCAGCCCGGTCACGAGCCCCGTCGCATCTACGGTGGCGATCGTGGGATCGTCGCTGGTCCACGTCACGACCGCGTCCGAAATGGGCTGCGCCCGGTCGTTCAGGACGCGCGCACGAACGCGAACCGTATCCCCCGCCACGACCGTTACCGTCTCCGGTTCCAGCGTGATTCTCGCCGGTACGGTCGCGGTTGGAGGGGGGGGGGGCGGCCCGGGCGGTGGCGACGTCGTGTCGTCCCCTCCACAGGAGAGGACGGCCAGACCGAGAAAGCCGAGCACCGCGGGACGCGCGACGCGGGAGCGAGAGAAGTCGGAGCTGCCGGAGGTGGTGCGGGTACGCTTCGCCATGGGCTTGCCTTGCGTCTTGTCTTGGGGACGGCACCGACGGTCAGAGACCGGCGAGTCGCTACCGTGCGGCGCCCCCGGGTGAGCCTGCGGACAGAACCGGTATTCCTCTAATCTAGAGACGTGCCGCCCGGTTGGCATCCTCCGAGATGTTTGTCGAAAAAGGCCCGGAGCCGGCTGTACATGTCGACCGAGTTGGCGGGGTTCCGGAAACCGTGGCCCTCGGGGTACGTCCTGGACTCGAACTCCTTGCCGAGCGCCTCGAGTCTCTCGACCGCGAGTTCGAAGTTCTCGAACGGCGCCCTTACGTCGAATTCTCCGTGCATGATGAGGACGGGAGCCGTGATGCGGTCCATCCGGTCGAGCGTCTCGCTCTTCGCGTAGATCTCCGGCCGCTCCTCAGGCGTTCCGCCGTGCCCCGTGATGGTGAAGATCTTTCCCAGGCGGTCCGCGTAGGGGAGGGTCAGGGACTCGGAGTAGATGCCGCGCATGGGGACGGCCGCATCGAACTTGTCCGGCGTGCGCGTGATCGCGGACATGGACTGCATGCCTCCGTAGCTCCCGCCGTAGATGCCGACGCGCCCGTTGACGTACGGCTGGCGGCGCAGCCAGTCCGCCGCGGCGCCCGGGTCCTTCGACTGGTCGTTCAGCCAGTCCTCGACCGACAGGTCCTGGAACTCGCGCCCGAAGCCGGACCCGCCGCGGTAGTTGATGGCGAGGACGACGAACCCTTCGTTCGCGAGGTACTGTTCGATGAGGTTCGTCCCCTGCGTGTAGGAGTTCGTCCCACCCCCGTGGACCTGGACGAGGGCCGGGCATGCGGGCGGGTCGGAGCCGGCCGGGAGCGCGGCCCGGATCGCCGGCGGCAGGTAGAGGAATCCCTGAATGTACAGGCCGTCGAAGGAGCGGAAGGAGATTTCCGCGGGCCGCTGGACACCCTCGAAGCGCGGCGAAAAATCCGTCAGGCGGGCCGGGGTTCCACCATCGAGGTCGAGGAGCCAGGCTTCTCTGCCCTCCGTCGCCGCATCCCGGGTGAACACGGCGCGGCCGCCGTCCGGCGTCGCGTGCAGGGACGACCAGGACCCGCCGACATTCGTGACCCGCGTGGCGACGCCGTCCGAGGCCGGGACGGACCACAGGTCGAAGGCGCCGCGCTGCTGGTACGGGAAGTAGATGCGCTCGCCGTCGCCGGACCAGAAGGGGTCGAAGCGCATGATCGCGTCCGTCGCGTAGACCTGCATGTCGAGCGGCGCCTCCCGGATGACTCGGGGCGCCGTCCCCGAGAGGTCGAGGTCGATCCGGTACAGGTACGCGAGATCCTCGTACCAGTATTCGTCCTTGGACGTCCCCATCAGGACGAGGCTCGATCCGTCCGGCGACCACACGGGGCTGGAGGAGGCCATGAGCGAAGCGGAGACCCGGTGCGCTTCGCCGGACGCCACGCCGGCGAGCCACACGTCATCGTGCCACCAGTCGGCCCGGTTGGAGATGTAGGCGATCCACCGGCCGTCCGGCGACCACATGGGGCTGAAGCGGCTGTCGTCGGCCTCCGCGGCGCCGGACGTCAGTTGCCGGGGCGGCGTCGCCCCGGCCGCGTCGACGAGCCAGATGTCCTGGGAGCCGGACGCCGTGGAGTAGAAGGCGAGCGTCTCCCCGTCCGGCGACCATGACGGGGCCCGCACGCCGCTCGCGCCTTCGACCACCACCCGGCCCGGCTCTCCGGCCCCGGCGACAAGGAGGTTTCCCGCCGCGATGTAGGCCAGCCGCTCTCCGTCCGGCGACCACGTCTGCGCCCGGCCGGCGACCCGGGAAGTCGCGGCCGCTCCCCCGGCGACCGCCACCTCCGCCGCCGCAGGAGCCGGGACAAGGTGGATCCCGCGTCCGCCCGTTCCCTCGATGGGTCCGGCCACGGCGAGCATGGATCCGTCGGGCGAGAGCACGGCGCGGCCGGCGCCACCCGCAGCGGTAAAGATGTTCTCCAGCGTAAGCGGGACCCGGCCTTCGTCGACGACTCCCCCGCCGGGGGACGAGCAACCGACGGCGAGGACGGCGAGGAACCCCATGGCCGCGTGCAGCCCGTGGCGCTTTCGGGCGGATTTCGGAGATCCGGGCACGGCTCCTCCTGCTCGCGTGACGATACCGGGGGGGCGCTTCCGCCCGTAATCCGGCGGAGGCACGCTGTTCGCATGAGTTTCGCATGAGTATTGCCCCGGGGGATGGTCGGACAATACCGATCAGAGCAGGAAAAACCCATTCCGACCGGAGGTCGACGCGCCTTGACCGAACCCGCCGTCACGCTGACCGACTACGGGCTCACGCTGCTCTGCGCCGTCCTTGTCTGGCGCGCACGCTCACGCGTGAGGGCCGATCTGCGCCCGTGGGCGATGGGACTCTTCGCCGGCTCCGGCGCCGCGGCCCTGTTCGGCGGCACGGTCCACGGCTTCTTCGGGGACCCCGCGACCCTCGGCTACCGCATCCTCTGGCCGGCCACGATCCTCACCGTGGGGGCTACGGGACTCGCCGCCTGGGGCCTGGGCGCGCGAGTCGATGGCCGGCCGGCGGGTACGCGGTGGATCACCAAACTCGCCGGCCTCGCCTATGTCGCCTACGTCGCGATCGTGCTGGCCGGGTGGCAGGCCTTCGTCGTCGCGGTCGCGTTCTATCTGCCCGCCGTCATCTATCTCACGGTGCGCTTCGCCCGGGCCTATCGCCGCCGCCCCACCACAAGCCGGCGGCGGGCGCTGACCGGCTTCGGGCTCACCTTCGCGGCGGCGGCCATCCAGCAGCTTCGGATTCCGGTCCACCCGGTCTGGTTCGACCACAACGCGCTGTATCACGTCGTGCAGGCGGCAGCGTTCATCCTGCTGTATCAGGGCGTCAGCGGCGAAGAGTGAAAGTGTTTCTCCAACGTCAGGGTTTTGCCATGCGTGCCGTGACCTTCCCCGTCTCGCGGGTTCTCGCCGCGGGTGCCGTACTCTCCCTCATCCTCTCCTCCATCCTCTCCCCGGGGTTGAACGCCCAGGAGGGCCGGCCGATGACGGTCGAGGATGTCCTCGCCCTCCGGAGCCTGTCCGGGATCTCCGTGAGCCCGGACGGGCAATGGGTGGCCTACGTCGTTTCCGCGCGCGACATGGAGGAGGACCGCCAGGAAACCGACGTGTGGGTCGTCCCGGCCGCGGGCGGCCCCGCCGATGCCCGGCAGCTCACCTTCCGCCCCGGATCCGACGATTCGCCGGTCTGGCACCCGTCGGGAGAATGGCTCGCCTTCGCCTCGGACCGGGAAGGGGTGAGGCAGATCCACGGCATCCGGCCCGACGGCGGCGAGGCGTGGCCGGTGACGTCCCACGAGACCTCGGTCGGGAGCTTCCGCTTCGCGCCCAATGGCCGGCGACTCGGCTTCGTGGCGAGCCCGCCCGCGACGGAGGCGGACCGCGAACTCGAAGCGGTGCGCGGACGTCCGATCGTCCGGGATTCGGTCTACACCGACCAGTGGTCCCATCTCTACGTCGCCGAACTCGATGACGATGTGGCCGCCGAGGGAATGAGATGGTCGCCGGACGGTCTTCACGTCGTGTCGTTCGTATGGTCCCCCGACTCGCGAGCCGTCGCGTTCGGCGCGCGCCCGTCGCCCGTGCTGAGGACGACCTACCACGGGGCGACCTACGTCCAGGAAGGAGCGGAAGCGGAGGCCCGAACCGTCACATCCATGCCGGGCGGCGAAAATCCGGCGGCGTGGGACGACGAGGCCGGTCTCGTCGTGTCGGGAACGGGACAACTTCTCGGAACCTTCAATCGACAGCTCTGGCGGGTGCCCTTCGGTGCGGACGGCGGCGCGCTGGACCCGGTTTCGCTCACGGCCGGCCTGGACGCGAACGCGAACCTCGTCCACCTCGATGGCGCGCGGCTCATCGTCTCCGCGGCCCGGCGCACCGGAGCCGCGGTGTACCGCATCCCCCTCGCCGACGGCGCCGCGGCCGGCCCGCCAAGCGATCTGACCGATGGCCGGCACTACTACTCCGGCGCCTCCGTCTCGGCCGACGGAAGCACGATGGCGTTCACGGCCGAGGACGGCGGCGCCCCACCCGACATCTTCGTCACCTCGACGGCGGACTTCCGGCCCGAGCGCCTGACCGACCTGAACCCGCAGGTGGCCGGCCTCGCGCTCGGCGACCAGCGCGTCGAATCTTGGGCCTCGCGGGCCGGGGGAGAGGAAATCGAAGGCGTGCTCACGCTCCCCGTCGGGTACGAGGAGGGGGACCGCGTCCCGATGGTCCTCGTGATCCACGGCGGCCCGTCCGGCATCTCATCGGACCGCTTCAACGCCACGCGCGGCGCCTACCCGGTGCAGGTGTACGCGGGCATGGGGTTCGCCGTCCTGCAGCCGAACTACCGGGGTTCGAGCGGTTACGGCGAGCGTTTTCGGGGGCTCAACCGCGGCGACATCTCCGGCCGCGACTGGGTGGACATCGACTCCGGGGTGGACGCCATGGTCGAGCGCGGGATCGCGGATCCCGACCGCCTGGCCGTGAGCGGCTGGAGCTTCGGCGGACACCACACCTACTGGGGGATCACGCAGACCGACCGCTTCAGGGCGGCGAGCGCCGGCGCCGGCGCGAACGACCTGATCTCCATGTATTCGCAGACGGATATTCCGGAGTTCTACCACACGTATCTGGGCCCGAAGCCGTGGGAAGACTGGGATCTCTACGAGGAGCGCTCCGCGTACCGCCATGTTGAAAACGTGACGACACCGCTCCTCATCCAGGTGGGCGAAAAGGACGAGAGGGTGCCGGCCGAACAGAGCATCCAGTTCTTCGAGGCCGTCCGCGCCATCGGCAAAGCGCCGACGATCCTCGTTCTGTATCCGGATCAACCGCACGGCGTTAGATCTCCGCGCCTCCAGCGCGATCTCATGTCCAGAAACGTCGAATGGCTCACGCGCTGGGTCCTGGAATCCGAAGCGCTGGTTCCGTGACGCCCCGCTGGGCCGCTACGTTGATTACCGGCATGATAGGGACGCCCGCGGAGGAGGAAAATCATGCGATGCCCCCGTCGCTGCCCCCGTCTGGGCCTGTACGGGCTTGCGCTCGCGGCAAGCGTGCTCGCCGGGGCCGGCCAGGCCGCGGCCCAGGGTGAGCCCGAGGTCACCGAAGCCGGTCTCGCGCGCGGCGAGATGTTCTACCAGGCCCACTGCGGCCGGTGCCACGGCATGCTCGGCCAGGGTGGCGAAGGGCCGAGCCTGGCGCGCCCCACCCTGCCCCGCGCGCCGGACCACGCGTCGCTCGTGCGGGTGATCCGCCGCGGGATCCCCGGCACGGGCATGCCCGGGACGAGATCCAACCTGGTGTCGGACCTGGAGGTCGACCTCATGGCCGCCTACGTCCGCACGCTGGGACAGGACGCCGTCGTGGAGGTCGCGGGGGACGCCGCTCGCGGGCAGGAAGTGTTCGCCGCCGCCGGGGACTGCTACTCCTGCCATGTCGTCGACGGCCGCGGGACGGGGATCGGCCCGGAACTCACGGGCATCGGGCTTCGGCGCGGCGCCGATTACCTCTACGCGTCCCTGCGGACGCCCGAATCGGAGTTGCCGGTCTCCAGGCGAGGCATCCTGCGGGGATTCAGGGGATACCTGCCGGTCCGCGCGGTCACGCGCGAGGGCCGCGTCATCACGGGCCTGCGCGTGAACGAGGACGCCTTCACGATCCAGTTGCGGTCCATCTCCGGCCGCACCGTCTCGCTTCGCAAGGAAGACCTCGTGGAACTCGAGAAACAGTTCGATCACTCGCTGATGCCCACCGTGGAGGAGATGACGGAAGCGGACATCGACGACCTCGTCGCCTTCCTGGCGAACCTCGGAGAAGGATCATGAAACGGCGCACACGGTTTCGCATGCCGACTCCGGCCGTGGCGGTCTCCGGGCTCGCGGCGGGTGCTCTCCTGTGCAGCGCCGCCTTCACGGGCGCGGGCGCGCAGGTGCCGTTCGAGCGCATTGTGAACGCGGACGACGAGCCTCACAACTGGCTTACGTATTCGGGCAACTACGCGTCCCACCGCTTCTCCGCGCTGGACCAGATCCACCGCGGGAACGTCGGGGACCTGAAGGTGATCTGGGCCTACCAAATGAGCGGCGGGCTCATCGAAACGACGCCGGTCGTGGTCGACGGCGTGATGTATGTGACGGAACCGCCGAGCAACGTGAGCGCGCTCGACGCGCGCACCGGCCGCCGCCTGTGGCACTGGTCCGCCAATGTCCCGGCTTCGACGAAGAACATCGGCTTTCCGCGGGTGAACCGCGGCGTCGCGATCCTCGACGAGACCGTGTTCGTGGGCACGCTCGACGCCCGGCTCGTCGCGCTCGACGCCCGGTCCGGCTCCGTCCGCTGGGAGGTGGACGTGGCGGACAACGATCTCGGCTTCTCGATCACCCTCGCCCCGCTGGCGCTCGACGGGAAGGTGATCGTCGGCATGTCGGGAGCCGAGGCCGGGGCGAACGGGTTCATCGACGCCTACGAAGCCGAGACCGGCGAACTCCTCTGGCGGACCTACACGATCCCGGGCCCCGGCGAGCCGGGGAGCGAGACGTGGGGCGGCGACAGCTGGGAGCACGGGGGCGGCTCGACGTGGCTCACCGGCTCCTACGACCCGGAACTCGACCTCCTGTACTGGCCGACCGGCAACCCCGCCCCCGACTGGAACGGGGACGCGCGCCCCGGCGACAACCTGTACACGAACTGCATCCTCGCCCTCGACCCGGACACCGGGGAGATGCAGTGGTACTTCCAGTACACCCCGCACGACACGCACGACTGGGACGCGACCGAGATCCAGGTGCTCGTCGACGCGGAGTGGGAGGGCGAGCCGCGCAAGCTGCTCGTGACCGCGAACCGGAACGCCTTCTACTACGTGCTCGACCGCGAGACCGGCGAGTTCCTGCACGGCGTGGAATACTCGAAGCAGACGTGGGCCGAGGGCCTCGACGAGAACGGGCGGCCGATCGTGATTCCCGGGACGGAACCCACCGAGGAGGGGAACCTCGTCTGGCCCAGCCTTCAGGGGTCCGCCAACTGGTTCAGCCCCTCGTACAGCCCGGACACCGGCCTCTTCTACCAGGCGACCCGGATCATGGGCGCCATCTACTACAAGGCGGAGGTCGAATACGAGCCGGGGCAACCTTTCCTCGGCGGCGGCGAGCAGGCGCTCTCGGGAGACGACGCGAGCGGCGCGGTCAAGGCGCTCGACGTGCTCACCGGAGAGCTGCGGTGGGAGTTCCCCCTGCTTTCTCCGCCGTGGGCGGGCGTGATGGCCACGCGGGGCGGCCTCGTGTTCGGCGGAAGCAACGAGGGCAACATCTTCGCCCTCGACGCGGAGACGGGGGAGGCGTTGTGGGACTTCCAGGCCGGCGCCGGCGTCCGCACCAACCCCATGTCGTTCGAAGTGGACGGCGAACAGCGCGTCGCGACCGCCGCGGGCGGCGTCCTGTGGGTATTCGGACTCCCATAGCGAAGGCGTCTGTACGAAAGCTTTTTCGACAGCTTCGGCCGTTTCGATTATTGCATTGGCTTCCCCCGTTGCCTACCCTTCCGCGTGAATCCTGGGCAAAGAGGGAGACATGGCCATGGCACAAATGACAACCGCGCTGCCATCCACTCAAGAGATGGAACTAGCTCGCACATCGGGCCAACGGTTGGCTTCAATCGCCGCCGCGAACCACCCGCTGACCGTTCGTGTGCGTGACAAGAGCCAGGAACAGGTCATCGAATTGCCGTCCGGCGCCGTCCAACTGTTGTTGAGACTGCTTGAAAACATGGCTTCCGGCCGCGCCGTTACGATCATGGCTCGAAGCGCTGAGCTCACCACGCAGCAGGCCGCTGACGTGTTGAACGTCTCTCGCCCGTTCCTGGTGACCCGACTCCTTGAGACACGGAAGATTCCTTACCACAAGGTTGGGACGCACCGGCGCATTCGGCTCGATGATGTGCTGCGTTACAAAGAACGTATCGACAAGGACCGCCGCCAAGTCTTGGACGAACTCGCGGCTCAGGCGCAAGAACTTGGGTTGGGCTACTGACGCTTGGGCAGCCTCACCGCCTTGCTCGATGCATCGGTCCTTTATTCGGCACCATTGCGCGACCTGCTTCTGGAACTCGCTGTGTCTGACTTGTATCGCGCCAAGTGGTCAAACGAGATCAACGACGAGTGGATCAACGCTCTGCTTTCCAACCGGTCCGACCTGACAAGGGAACAACTGGAGCGGACGCGCGATTTGATGAACGCGCATGTGCGTGATGCACTCGTGGAAGGATACGAAGATCTCGTCGAAATCGTCCGGCTACCTGATCCTGATGATCGCCATGTCGTGGCAGCCGCCATCAAGGGGCGGGCGGACATGGTTGTGACCGTGAACGTTAGGGACTTTCCTGCCAACTTGCTTGAGCGCTGGGACCTTGAAGTACAGCATCCTGACGAGTTCCTGCAGCACCATTTCCACCTATCACCGTCCATCTTTCTGGCGGCCGCAAGGACGGTCCGTCTCCGCCTCAAGCAACCACCCGTGACGACTGACGAATACCTCCAGACGCTCGAAGCGCACGGCTTGGTGGCAACCGTAGGCGAGCTCACACCCTTCCGCCAGTTCATGTGACCCTGGGACCCGCCGCCCCAGGTCGGCTCTGCCAGGATCGCCGACCACCTGGACCAGCGCACGACTCCACGTATTGACCGGAACGGCGTCTTGAGAGCACCGTAAGAGATCGCCATCCGGGATGGACCGGACGAGTAGAGGGCAGGTTCAGATGCCGTCATCCAGAAGATTGTTGGCCGTACTCGTGGTCGTGCAGACAGCTTTGCTGTTTGCGGCCCCGCGTATGCATGCGCAGTCGTCCGCCGCGCCTCCCCCGACGACCGAGGAGATCGACGCGTGGGTCGAGGACGCCATGGCGCGGTGGGAAGTGCCGGGACTGGGGCTGGCCATCGTGCATGAAGGCAGGAGCTACCTCTCCACCGGCTACGGCGTGCGCGAACTGGGTCGGGACACGCCGGTGGACGGAGCGACGCTGTTCAGCATCGGCTCCTGTTCGAAGGCGTTCGGGGCCGCCACGATCGCCTCCCTGGTCGAAGAGGGGAAACTGAGCTGGGACGACCGCATCACGGACCACATCCCGTGGTTCCGTCTCCACGACCCGTGGACGACGCGCGAGATCCGCGTGCGCGACATCGTGACGCACCGCGTGGGCACCGGGAGCAATCAGCCGCTGCGCCCGCTCGTCATGGACAGGCGCGACTATCTCATGCGCATCCCCCACACCGACCCGGACCACACGTTCCGCGACCGCTACGGATACACGAACGACATGCTCGTTCTGACGGGTCACCTCGTGGAGACCATCTCCGGAACGGACTGGGACTCCTATGCGCGGGAGAAGCTCTGGGATCCGCTGGGGATGACGACGACGACGGCGCGCATGGCGCCCGCGAACGCGAGCCCGAACCACGCCGAACCGCACGCGATCATCGAGCGCAGGTTCATCGGGAACGCGGCCACCACGGGAATGCCGCTGGAGCCCGTGCCCTGGCAGTACGCCGAGAACGTCACCGTGCCCTCGGGCGGCGTGATCACGTCGGCGGACGAGATCACCGAATGGATGCGGTTCCACGTCGGCACCCACCCGACCCCGCCGCTCTCCCGGTCATCCGTCGAACTCATGCACGCGCCGCACACCGTCATCCGGAACCCGAGCAGCTGGATGCCCTTCGAGGGGCCGGGCGCGTACGCGATGGGCTGGTCGACGGGGAGGTTCGGGGACGTTACGGGCGTGGGCCACGGAGGGAACGCGCTGGGGTTCAACTGCTCGATCGCGCTGGCGCCGGAACAGGGCTTCGGAGCGTGGGCGACGACGAACCGGAACTCCGAGCTTCCGTGGGTGCTCACGAAGTGGGCGATGGCGCGTTTCGTGGGCACGGACGAACTCCGAAGCCGCGACTGGCACGCGGAATTCGAACAGAGCGTCGCCGAGGGGAACCGCCGGATCTTCGAGGCGGAGGAGGCGCGGCAGGCGGCCCGGCTCGACCAGGGTCCCTCGGTGCCGCTCGAGGCCTACGCCGGGACCTACCGCAACGGTTACGCCGGTGAACTGCGCATTCGCCTGACGGACGAGCCGATCCCGCCGCTCATGCCCGCCGAGGGCCGGCTGGGCCGGTGGGACGCGACGCCGGGCGTGCACGAACGTCCGGCCGCGGGCGCCTCGGCAGGCGCCGACCGCAACGGGATGAGTAACGGAGCGGGCAACGGGTCGGCGAACGGAGCCGGCGAGCCGACCGGCGAACTGCGGCTCGTGGCCGAGTTCGATGGCCGTGAGCGTCCGGTGCGGATGCCTCTCGAGCACTGGCACGTCGACCGCTTCGACATGTGGTTCGGCGACGTCCGGATCGGCGTCTCGTTCATGCTCGACGACGACGCCCGCGTGACGGGCGTCGAGATGGACTACTACGGCCGCTTCGAACGCGTGCCCTGATCGGTCAGCGGACGTACAGTCGGTTGGCGTAGCTGTACGCGGTGACCGCCGACACGATGTGGCAGATCCAGCCCAGCGTGCCGCCGGTTCCGATCCACAGGCCGGGAGTCACGACCAACCAGAAGAGTCCGCGCAGGAACTTGCCGTTGTACCACTGGCCGACGCCCGGTACCAGGAAGCTCAGTACGGCGGCTGTCAATGGGTTCTTCACCTGTCTCCTCCCCAAAACATCGTCCGGATTTCTCGACCGGCGGGGCAACGCCCGCGCCGAGACTTCCTACGGGGGGCCGGCGGCAGTGGTTTCCGGACCGGCGGGATTCAGCCCGTGGCGCAGGCGCCGAGGTGCCGGGTGAAGAACTCCTCCAGGCGCGACCAGGTGTCGACGCGATTGTCCGGGTTCCGGAATCCGTGCGCTTCGTCCGGGTACGTCTTCACTTCGACGCTCTTGCCGAGCCGCTCGAGTTCGGCCACCGCGTTCTCGAAGTTCTGGATCGGCACGCGGCGGTCGAGTTCCCCGTGCATGAGGAGAACGGGAGCCGTGATGCCGCCGATGCGCGACACGACGTTGCTCTTGGCGTACGTGTCGGGGCGCTCCTCGGGCGTGCCGCCGTGTCCCGTGACGGAGAAGATCTTCCCCAGCCGGTCCGTGTACTCGAGCGTGTTCAGCTTCGAGTAGGCGCCACGCATGGGGACGGCCGCGTCGAACCTGTCCGGGGTCAGACTGATCGCGGAAAGCGACATGCTGCCCCCATAGCTGCCGCCGTAGATCCCCACCTTCCCGTTCACATAGGGGAGCGTGCGCAGGAAATCGGCCGCCGCCCCCGCGTCCCTCGCCTGGTCCCAGAGCCAGTCCTCGACCGAGAGGTCCTGGAACTCGCGCCCGAAGCCCGATCCCCCGCGGTAGTTGATCGCAAGCACCACGAACCCCTTCGAAGCGAGGTACTGTTCGGTGAGGTTCAGGCCCTGCTGGTAGGAGTTCGTCCCGCCGCCGTGGACCTGGACCAGCGCCGGACAGGTGGCGCCTTCGGCAAGCTGCGGGGGACGGTAGAGGAAGCCCTGAATCCGGAGTCCATCGAAGCTCGGGAAGGCGATCTCCTGCGGCGCCCCGACGGACCGCCACGCCGGCGAGAAGGAGGTCAGCCGCTGCGGGATGCCGCCGATCAGGTCCAGAGCGAACGCCTCCCCGCCCCGCGTCGGCGAGGAGTGGACGAAGGCGAGTGCCCCGGCGCCCGCCGTGTGGCTGATGCTGGAGATCGTCCCCTCCATGTGCGTGACGCGCGTGGCCACGCCACCGGCGGCGGGCACCGCCCACACGTTGACGGTCCCGCGCTCGAGGTAGGGGAAATAGATGAACGCGCCGTCCGCCGACCACGAAGGGGCGTGCCGCATCGCCGCGTCGGTCGCATGGACCTGCATGTCCACAATGCGCTCGGAAGCCCCGGCGCCCGCCTCGAGATCCTCGATCACGTAGATGTAGGAGAGGTCCTCGTACCAATACTCGTCCTTTGCGGTGCCGAACACGGCGATCCGGTCCCCCTCCGGCGACCACACGGGGGTGGACATCGCCATCAGCGTGCGGGCGAGTTGCCGGCGGTCTCCCGTCTCGACGTCGACGAGCCAGAGGTCGTCGTGCCAGTAGTCGGAAGCGTTCGACACGTAGAGGATCTCGCGGCCGTCCGGACGCCAGGCCGGCGCGAAGCGCGGATCGTCGAGCGCCATCGCGGCCTCGGTCAGCTGGCGCGGCGGGGCCGAGCCGTCGGCCGGCACGAGCCAGATGTCCTGGTGGCCGCTCGCCGTCGAATAGAACGCGACCGTCCGCCCGTCCGGCGAGAAGGCCGGAGTCCGGACACCCTCCATCCGGTCGATCAGCGGGTGTGCTTCGGCACCGCCGACGTCCGCAACACGGATCTGGCCGCCCGCCGCGAAGGCGATCCGGTCGCCAGCCGGAGCCCAGCCCGGGTTCGAGCCCTGAAGCCAGAGGCGCGGCGTCCCGAAGCCGCCTCCCTCGCCGCGGGCCGCGAGATACAGCCCCGCCCCCTCCGGCCCCGAGCCGGAGATCGCGAGGTGACCTCCGTCCGGCGAGATGAAGACGCCGCGCGCGCCCGTATTGTTGCGGTAGATGTTGTCGAGCGTGAGGTCGAGTTCCGCCGCCGCGGCCCCGCCGGGCGCCGCATCGCCGGGCGCCCCGCAGGCGGCCGAGACGAGGATCAGAGTGACGATCCACGGAATATCGAGGAGCCGATTCGCGTCCTTCACGCCGCCCCCTTCGCTGTCGTTTCGGGCCCCCACTAATCGAATACGAATACGATGCCCAGATCGAAGCCGAGCGCAACGGCGTGGTCGTTACTCGAGGGAGTGTTGGCCGGCATGCGACGCCACGACACGCCCGGCCCGATACGCAGGCGGCCGAGGCGAAGGCGGAGTCCGGCGCCCGCCTCCAGACCGGGACCCGGCTGCGGGGTCTCCCCCTCCGTCCCGACGCGCGTTGTGCCGTAGAGGACGCCGGCCCGGCCCCACAGCCAGCCTTGCGACAACTCCGCACCGAGGGCGGCGTGCCGGCCGGTGACCATCGGCTCTCTCCCCCGGCAGAATCCCTCTCTGCAGCCGAAGGCGGTCCGGACATATCCCGCCGTGATGGCGACCTGAGTGCGCAGCCGCCTCGCGATCCGGATTTCGTGCGACAGGGCGGGAGCCCATTCGAGACCGGCGGCGGTGGAGGTGTGATGCCCGACTGTCAGGCCGCTCCGCACCTCCACGGAGGTCTGCGCGGCGTGGGCGCGCCCGGCGACCGCCATGCCGGCGGCCACGCTCAGCGCCACGGCGAAGCTGGCGCGGAGCCACGATCCCTTCATTGCCGGCGCCCCGAGGTCCCGTCGCGCGGGACTCCGTCGCTGACCATGAACTCCATGCCCTCCGCCCACGGAGGCGCCTCCCCCGGGTCGCGCAGGATGCCGCGAAGACGACGGGTGCCGGGGTCCAGGACCAGGGCCGCCGCGCGCCCCCCCCAACGCTCGACCGCGACGGCCCCGCCCGGACCGGACAGCCGGACCCGATCCAGTCCATCCGGGCCGCCCCAGCGGCTCTCGTAGGGAAGCGCGAAGGCGAACTGTCCCCCTCCGTACTCCACTTCGTCCGGTCTGAAGGAGAAGGCGAACAGGGACCGGCCAGCCGTGTCGAACCCCTCCAGTCGATAGGGACCCTCCCCGGCCGGCGGCGTCGGGAGCGCGTCGATGACGAAGGCGGGCTCCAGCAGCAGATCCGCTGCGCCGGCGTTCCCCCAGAGGAGCAGCGTCGGCTGCGGCGTCGGCTCGTGAGCCACGCTCCGCGGGATCAGCGATTCGTGCTCGCGCCGGAACTCCAACGCCTTGATGAAATGATAGTCGCTGATCCAGCTCGGGTCGCAGTACGTCATCAGGTCCCGATACTCGACCGGATCGACCATTCGCGTGTTCCCGCGCCGGGTCTCGTATCCGAAGACTCCGATGGAGCCGTCTTCGTACGGGAAGTCCGGATCGGGGTTCACGGCCACGCCGCAGGGAGCATGCCGGAGCCCCATGTTGTGCCCCAGCTCGTGGGCGAACGTGTCGAGATCGAGTATGCCCACTCCGATCGGCCGCCCGATGTAGCCCAGTCCCTTGAAGGGGGCGTCCGGAGGCGCCGCGAGGGCGGCGTAGTAGTAGTCCCGCCGTCGCTCCGTGAGCCGGAGCACGCTGATCTCGCGCAGGAGCCCCAACCAGCCTTCCGCGGTCGTGAGGTCCGCCGACGTGCGATAGGGCTCGTGTACCGTCAGTTCCAGTTCAGCGATGGGGAGGATGGAGCGCACGAAGGTGATCCCGGGGCTCGTCGGCGTCATCTCCTCGGTCCAGGTCAGCGCCGCCTCGCTGTCTCCCGTGTGCAACACCGGCACCACCGTCAGGTGCATTGGCGGAACTGCCAGCACATCCAGCCTCAGGCGTCCCTCCGCCGGCACACGCCCGCCGCTTCCCTGGACCGTCGGCACGAGACCATCCGGATCCAGTTCCACGACGAGTTCGGCGCCGGGCTGGAGGACCCACCCGGGGACCACCCCGTTGAAAGACCGGTCCAACCTGCCCTCATCGGGCTCCATGGGAATCCGGTCCATCGCGGGATCCAGTCGCATCTCATGGGCCGGGGCGCCGTCTTCGTAGAAGGTCGCCAGCGGGCGGGGCCGATAGAAGCTCGTCTTGTCGCCCGTGACGAAGACTCGAAGGAGCGCTGAGCGGCCCGCGATCAAAGGGACGTCTCCCTCCAGCGTCTGGGCGGCCTGAGTCAGATGCACGGCGGCCGCCTCGATCTTTAGGCTGGCGGGGTTCACCCTCACCCATGCTCCGGCCTGCCGGCTCGCCACCTCCGCGGCGACCCGCGTCTCATGACCGCCCTCGAGGCCGATGACCTCCCCATCCGCATCGACCGCGGCGACGGACGGATCGGACACGGACCAGCGCGGCGGCGCCCAGGCCGGGATGCTGCTGAAGGCCGCACCGCTCTCGTCCAGCACCCGAACCCGATACCGGACGGCCTCGCCTTCGAGAACGATGGCGTCGGCAGGGAGAATCTCGAGCGCGCCCGGGACCCGCTCGGGTTGCGATGCCAGGTCACTGCAGCCGGCCGCCGCGAGGATCGGGAGTAGAAGTCGCCTGTTCACGCCGATCACGTTGTTCTTCGACCGCGCCACGGGCAACCCGGACGCCGGGCTCCTCGCGACGTCACGGCGCGGGAGCGCGCGTTTGACGCAGTCCCGCGGCGATGAACGTCCATTGCAGCCTCATCTGGTCGCGCACCGGCATGGGGACGAGCCCGTGCTTCCTCGCATCGGCGGAGATGGCGTCCGGCGCGGCCCCCGCGGAGAGATCGCTCCTCCAGCCGTCGAGCCGTCTCTTCCAGCGCTCGGCGACCGGATCCGGCGGGCCCGGCCTGTCTCCCACGCCGGGGAGGATGAAGAGCGGCATCTCCGAGACGAGCGTGAGCGTGTCGCGGCCAAGGGAGCGCAGCGTTTCCATCGAACTCGGCCAGAAGCGGGACGCGGTCGCCGAGTCGCCGAGGGCTTCGAAGTGCGCGGCCATGAGTTTCGAGTCGGGCCGCGAGGCGAACCCCCGTTCGAAGCGGAAAAAACCCTTCTCCCCGTGACGCTGGACATCGTGCAGCGAGTAGCCGAGAGCCTGTGCGCGCTCACGGCATGCGGCCTTCACCGCTTCGCAACGATCCTCCCAGGCGCGATCGATGAGGAAGAAGGGGCCGGCGGCGAACCCCATGCCGTGCAGGGAGGCGTGCAGCGCAAACGGTCGGTCGCAGGTGCGCCACCAGTCGTAGGCCGCCCGATTCTCGGGCCGCGCTCCGGGATTGGCGTCGTCGCGCGGGAAACCGAATTCGACATCGTCGCCCGGCAGTTCCCGGACCTTGCCGGCCAGGTACCGTCCGAGATCGTACGCTTTCGCGTCGGAATCCTGCCACGGGGCGTTGCGGATCTCGCCATCGGGGTTGATGTGCGGGATGATCCACCACTGATAGCGGGTGAGCATCGGATCCTCCGCGTCGAGTGCCGCCAGGCAGCCTGCGAGACGACGCAGGAGGCGCGGACCCACCGGCTCGTCGGCGTGGCAGCCGCCGAGCAGGCTCACGGCTTCGCGCCCTCGGCCGAAGCGGAAACCGCGGATCGGCCGACCCTCGCGAGACGACCCGAGCACGCACCCGAGACCTGCGGCGATGTCCGGGGAAGCCATGATCCGGTCGAACCTTCCTGTCGGCAGCGTTTCGATCGGCTTCTCCTTTCGACCGGCTGCTTCGGCCCCGATTTCCGGTCGTGCCGGGGTTGGGCCGCGTCCTCCGTGACCCTACATTGGGATCCCCTTCCGCGTCACCTCGCGGCGGGAGTACGCCGGAACCCGGAGTCCGCTCGAAGATGATGGACGTCCCGATCCCGATCGTCGTTCTGGGGCCGATGCTGGCGGCGCTGGGCGGTTTTGCGGTCGGCTGGTGGATGCGCGGCCGACAGATCGCCGGAAGAGAACTGACGCTCAAGCGTCGATTCGACAACCGCCTGTCCGCCATCGAACAGGACGCACGGCAGGTGCTTGAGCGTGCGCGGCTCGAATCCGAGGCGGCGCGCCAAGCGGTCGAGGCGGAGCGGGACCGCCTTTACGCCCGCCTCTCGAAGCTGGATCCCCAGGGGAGCGGGACGGCGGAACCGTCGCGACGCACCCGCCGCTCGCGGACGCGCAAGGGTCGCAGGCGCAATGCGCGTCCGGCGGATGTGGAACGAGCGGGCGCGCGGGCGTCGGATGAGAGTGACGACCTGACGCGCATCAAGGGGATCGGCCCCGCGTACAAGGCGCGGCTGAACGAGATGGGCTACCGAACGTACCTCGACCTGGCCCAGTGGACCTCCGAAGACCTCGACACTCTCGGGAGGGGGCTCGGAGCACGGATCCGGCTCAAGGAGTGGTCCGAGCGGGCGGCCGAACTCCATCGCCGGAAGTACGACAGCTAGACCCGCCGCTCGAACGCCGCGGCGCCCCTGGCACGGGCCTGCCGGCTTCTACAGGGCCAGCACGATCCCCCGGGTCGGCTCTCCGCTGACCCGCTCGATGGCCTCAACGTAGCAGGCGACCTGCACCTCGTATTCGGGCCGATGCCCCGCGCGTCGGCGGTCCGTCTTGTAGTCGACGACCGTCCAGCGCGGGCCGGCGTCGGTGACCTCGCGGAAGGCAAGGTCCGCAACCCCTTCGACGATGGCCGCACCCCGCTCCCGATCCCGTTCCCCGTCCGGCGCCGCGGGGTCCGCGACGTGGAAGACCGGAACCTCGCGATGGACCGCGCCGGGCTCCGAAGCCAGGGCGGCCCGCGCCCGGCCGAGCACCTCGTGCTCCAGCGCGCGCGCCGCGAGAGCGGTCGCCGCGGTGATTTCGGTCTCGGGACTCCCCAGCGTCCGACCCAGCGTTCCGGCCAGTCGTTCGACCGCGCCGGAGTCGGCGTCGAGGGGGACCTCGGCGAGTATGCGGTGGACGAGATCGCCGAACCGCTCGCCGGCCGGGCGCCCCGCCCCTTCCGCCCCCTCGGCTTGCGGACGCGGCACGTCGATCCATGCGACACGCGTATCGGAGGAGGGCGCGTCGCCGGTCTCGGCAGCTTCGGCGGCGTGACGCGCGATCGCCCCGGCCGTTGTGACCGACATCGTCCGGCGTGCCCCGGTCTCCAGCCTCGCCGCGCGGGACGCCTGCCACTCCCGGTGCGCGCCGCGCCCCGCCTCGACATCCAGCGTGGGTTGTTCCTCTCTCTCGACCTCGAGCAATCGGCGTTGGCGATGGCCCGCGCGCGGATCCACCTCGAGATCGAGCGCAGCCGGATCCCACCACACGATGTCCGTTCCCGCTTCAGCGGTATGCAGCCCCGGCGCAACGGAGTCGCGCGGCGCCGGGCGCTGACCGCCCTTCCCATCCGGCCGGTCGAGAACGGACTCGTCGCGGAAAGCCGGAACTCCCAGGCCCTCGGCCGAGGACGGCCCTCGGCGCGCACCGCGGGGCGGGTACACCGCCGGGTTCAGCGACTCGAGCCACCATTCGCCGTCTTCCCCGGGGAATCCCCCGCCGCCATCGCGACCGTCTCCGAGGGCCGGCACCACGAGCAGATCGCGCGCGCGGGTAGCGGCCACGTACGCGAGCCGGTCGGCCTCCGCCATCTCCCGGCGCCCCTCGATCTCCGCGTTGTCAAGGATGTCTCGAGGGGTGGCGCCGCAGAGGCGCTGGGCCCAGAGGCGCCGGGCGGCGTCCATGTGGCGCGACGGCGGCTCGTGCGCCGCGGGGCAGGTCATGTCCGCCAGGATGACGACCGGGAACTCGAGACCCTTGGCCTTGTGGACCGTCATCATCCTCACGCCTTCGGTCCCTTCCTCCACGATCGGCGCCTCCTCGGACTGCCCGCGTTCGGCTTCGTCCTCGAGGCGGTCGAGAAACGCCCGAAAGGAAGGGCTGCCCCGGCGCTCGAACGCGCGCGCCCGGTCGACGAGCCGGAGGACGTTGGCCAGCGCCTGCTCGCCCGTCGGCCAGATCGCGATGCCCGCGTGGGCGCGCGCCGCCGAGAGCAGGCGCCGGACCGTCTCCGGAATCGGGCGCCGGTTCCGGTGCCGGTGGAGGTCTCCGAGGAGCCCGAGCACCGCCGCCACGTCCCGCAACTCGGGCTTCAGAGCCGTTCCGCCGCCGTTCGCGCCGTTTGGCCGGTTTCCGCCGTCCGGCTCCCACCCGGCGAGCGGATGCAGCGGACCCGCGTCGACGCCGAACTCGAACAGCGCGCGGTCGCCGAGCGAGAAGAGCGGACCTCGGAGGGCGGCATAGACCGCCAGCCGGTCGTCCGGCCACTCGATGGCCGTGAGCGCATTCCGGACGGCAAGCACCTCCTCGCGATCGTGGTACGAGCGGCCGCCGACGAGCACATGCGGAATGGCGCGGGCCTCGAGCGCACGCACATAGGGGCGCGTCACGTCCTCTCCCCACTTCTGAAAGCGGCGGAAGAGTAGGCAGATGTGGCGGGCCTGGACCGGGACCGGATCCTCGGGACGCTTCCGTTCCGTCACGACCCATCCCGACTCATCGACCAGCCAGCGCACCATTTCGCCGACCGCGACGGGGAGAGATGCCTCGATCTCCACTCCCCGGACCTTCCCAAAGCGTCCGTACGGTTCGGGGACCGGCAGGGCGATGATGGCGGGTTGACTCTCCATGTCCGCGCGGAAGGGAGCGAGCGGCACATAGGCGGCCTGGCTGCCGTCCTCGCTGGCCTTCATGCGAGTCTCGAAGGCCCCGTTCACGGCGGCCTGCAGGCGGGGCTGCGACCGAAAGCTCGTGGAGAGATGCAGCACCCGGGCATCCACCCCCTCCAAGCGGCTCTTGGTCCGCTCGTACAGCGTCACGTCCGCCCGGCGAAAGCGGTAGATCGACTGCTTGGGATCGCCGACGGCGAAGAGCTTGCCGTTGGCGGGAACGATGCGTTCCGGCCGCGTCTCGTCCGGATCTTCGCCGCTCAGGAGGAGGAGGATCTCGACCTGCAGCGGATCCGTGTCCTGGAACTCGTCGACGAAGAACCGCGTGAAGCGATTCCGGTAGTGCCTCCGGATCTCCGCATTGTCGCGGAGGAGATCCCGCGCCCGGATCAGGAGGTCCACGAAGTCGAGGCACCCGTCGCGCCGCTTGGCCCTCTCGTATCGTTCCGTCACGGGCCAGAGTTCGTCCCGGAGGTAGGCGGCCAGATCCGCATCGGCCGTCTGCAGGATATCCTCGACTTCCGCCCGCACCTCGTCGCGGCGCGCGACGACATCGGCCTTCGCGAGTCCGCCGCCGAAATCCCGCGAGCGGAAGCCGCGCCAGAACCAGCCGCGCCAGCGCGCGCGCACGAATGGCCGCAACCAGGCTTCCAGATAATCGTAGTCGCGTCCGCGCGTCTTCTCCCTCAGGTCGACTTCGCGCACGCCGCGTTCGATGTGGCGCAGGTTCTGCGTGAGAAAATCGTCGGGCCGCGAAGCCAACCGGGCGAAGGCCGCAAGTTCCCGCAGGAGGTCGAGAGCGCGGTCGAGCTCAGCCTCCCGGTCCCACTCCGGTCTGGACCACGGCGCGTCGAAATCGCGCTGATCCACGAGGCTGCCGGCCGCCGCCCGCAGCGCCGCGCGCGGACCGCCCGAATTCCGCGGATAGTGACGGCGCAAGGCCCTGCTCACGCCGGGGCCGGGGTTCTCCAGCGCGCCCTCGAACCAGCCCCCGAAGGCGCCATCGAGGAGACGCCCGGCTTCGTCGTCCGCGGCAACCCGGAACGCCGGGTCGACACCGGCCTCGATCGGCCGCTCGCGCAGCAGATCGGCGCAGAAGCCGTGGATCGTGCCGATGTGGGCGAGTTCCAGGTGGCCGAGCGCGCACGAGAGACGCTCGCGGGCCTCCCCGTCCTTCTCGCCGACCCGAGCCTCCTCGATCGCGGCCCGCAGCCGCAGCTTCATTTCGCCGGCCGCCTTCTCGGTGAACGTGACGGCGACGATGTCCTCCAGCGTTCCCAGGCCGTGGCTCAGCACCTCGACGATCCTGCCCGTGAGCGCCGTCGTCTTTCCCGTCCCCGCCGCCGCTTCGATGAAGAGCGTGTCATCGAGGTCGTTCCGGATCGCGTCGCGGGCGGCCTGGTCGGCGAGTCTGCCGGACCGGGTCACGGGTACGCCCTCAGGCGCCGCAGATCGACCGGCGGGGGCTTCCGACGGGTGCGGAGTTCCTCGTCGGGCCCGCAGACCTGCCGGTAGTCGCACCAGCGGCAGGCGTGCTCCCGCGGAAGGGCCGGAAAACTCCCGGCCGAGAAGGCCCCGCTCACGATCTCGCTCAGGATCCCCGCCGCTTCGAGCGCCCTGGCGTCGAGCGGCACGACATGGTCCCGGAATTCGCCGTCCGACGTGCAGTAGTAGAGCCGGCCCGATTCCACGCGCTGTTCCGGGAACAGCCTCTGGGCGGCGAGCGCGTAGAGGACCGGCTGCAGGAGTTCGCCACCCTGGATCGTCGCCCCCGCCTTCGCCCGGTGCCGGCCGGTCTTGTGGTCCGTGACCCGCAGGACGCCGGCCGGCGTCCGTTCGATCAGGTCGATCGCGCCGCGGAGCTTCAGTCCGACTCCCAGCTCCACCGGCTCCGCCACGGAGTGCGCGTCGCGGTTGGGATCCCGGGGGAGCCCGAAGGAGAGCTCGAAGCGCCACGGCTCGAAGGGCGACCGGCTGTCGCTCTCGCGCCGCAGCCACTCCCGCAAGTCCTGCCGGATCGCTTCGATGCCGTCATCCCAGACCCGGTCGATCGCCGGCACGAGACGGTCGCGGAAGTCGCCCGCCACCTTCTCGATCACCTCCTCGAGGACTTCGGATACCCGCGCGGCATTCTCCGGCCCCACCGGAAGGAGGGGCCGCTCCTTCGTGCTTTCGGCCTGGAGCCGGGTCAGGAGTTCAAACTGGACCTGGTGCACGAGCGAACCGCGCTGAAGCGGGTCGAGCGCCTCGATCCCGACCGGTTCCTCGCGCGGACGCAGGCCCTGAATCGCCTGGAGGTAGAAGCGGTACGGACACGCGGCGAAGTGCTGCAGCGCCGTAGCCGAGTACGGACGCGCGTCGGGCGACTGCTCCGCAAGCGCTTCCCGGGCACGCTCGGAGAGCTGAACGAGTCCGTCCGCCCACGTCCAGCGCGGCACCTCCCACCGGTAGGCGCGGAAGCGGAGGGCACGCGCGAGATGAGGGTTCGAGTGGAGGAGATGACCTGCGGCCTTCACGGCGCGTTCTCCGCGGCGGTCGTGCTTGTCGAGTTCGTCGAGCACCGCGAGGTCGTACTCGGCTTCGTCGATCGCCTGCGCGCGGGATTTCGGCGCCGGCCATCCGATCCGCGCATCGGAGACCTCCTCCGCCCGCTGTTCAAGTTCCTCGAAGCCGGGCAGCCGGCCCTCCGCGGCGCGAATCGCTTCGAGCGCGTAGAAGGAGGGGACCCGGGGCCGGGTCTTCAGGGCGTCGATGCGCGGGTAGGAGAGGACGATCTGCTTCCGCGCCGCCCCGACCGCGAGTCTGAAGGCGAGCCGCTCCCGCCGAACGCGGTCGGGGTTCGTCGCGAGACGGTCGGGAGCCAGCCGGTGGCGCATCTCGTCCAGCAGGATCGGGTCTTCCCCGATCTTCGGAGGAAACACGCGCTCGGCCATGCCGGGGACGAACACGACATCGAAGGCGAGCCCCCGGGCCGCCTCGATGGGCCCGATGAACACGCGGCCGTAGCGGTTCGCGGGCGGAGGCTCGGCGATCTCCAGGAGCCGGGGCGAAAGGACGCGCAGAACCTCGTCCAGCTTCACCGGACCCAGAGGCCCCATCGGCGCGAGGTCCGACAAGGCGGCGAGCACGCTGCCGGGCCGCCGAAGCGAGCGGGTGGCAAGGGGAGTCAGCGCGGCCAGCCAGCTCTCCCAACGAGCCTCCTCCGGAAGCTCCGACAACTCCGACAGCAGCGGCAGAGCATACTCCCGGAGAGAGGCGAGATCGGCGAGCGTCCCGTCGACCCACGCGAGGCGCGGGTTTTCGGCGTCCTCCGCCTCCAGCGCGGCGCGCTTGAATGCGAGTTCCGCGGCATGACCATCGAGTCGCCGTCCCCAGCGCTCCAGACCGCCGACAACGGCCGCGTCGACGAGCAACCGCTCCCAGCGCCGCGGCACCCGCTCCGCGCCAGCCCCCGCGTCAGCCCCCGCGTCAGCCCCCGCGTCCGGCACCTCGCCGATGGAGACGTACTCCGAGAAGCGAAGCGCCGAGTAGTCCTCGATCCGGCAACGGAGAAGGGCCAGAAAGGCCCGGCCCGCCGGGTCGGGGCGCCGGAGGCCGCGCGCAAACCAGGGCCGGATTCCCGCGCGATTGAGCGCTTCCTCCAGGTATGGCCGATAATCTTCGGGCTGCCGGAGCAGGATCGCGCACCGATCGAATGGCGTTCCTGTTTCGGCAAGCGCGGCGAGCTTCCGGGCGATCTCCACGGCTTCCCGGCCCTCGCCCGGAGCGGAGAATACGGTGACCGCATCGTCCGCCCCGGATTCGGGTGGGGCCGGACCGAAGAGGTGCGAGTGAAGGCGCCCGATCGCCCCAGTCACGCCCCCGCCGGTCGGCGGCGGATCGGATCGGCGCGCGCCCGCCTCTTCCAGCGCCCGCAGTGTGCGGTCATCGCCCTCGGGCACGGTCGCAAGCAGATCGGGGCCCCGCCCGATGAGCGCCGCGACGAGCCGCTCTTCCAGTTCCGTCCAGATCCGCGCGTCCAGAACCAGGAAGCCGTCGTCCACTCCCCGCCGCCGGGACTCCGGGTCGCGGAGCGCCGACAGCGCAGCCTTGAACACACCGGCCCGGTCGGCCAGCCCCGCCGTCCGCCATTCCGCCTCGACCGCTTCGGAAAAGGCGGCGAGGTCCGGGTCGACGGCGGCAATCTCCGGCAGCGCAACGCCCGCCATGCGGAGCGCGTCCACGGCTCGTCCCATGGCGCGAACGAAGCCGGGCGTGTCCGACACCGCCGCCAGGCGCCCGAGTTTCCGCCGATCCAGCCCCACCAGCGCCCGCGCCACGATGGCGTCGCGAGCCACGGCGTCTCCTATCGCCCTCCCATCGTCAGCGAGTCGCGAGAGCGCGAGCTCGCCGGCCAGGAGACGCAGCGTGGTGCGGCGCCAGCCCATCGCGGCCCCGGCCGTCCGGGCTCCGCGCAGGAGCAATTCGTGGGGCCCCGACAGCGTCTCGCCGATGACCGTCACGCCCGCCGCGGGCGGCTGCCCCTCGAGCCACTCGCGCGCGGCGGCGAAGCGCGCGTCGGCGGTGGGGGAGACGATGAAGCGGGCGGAGGGAGCGGGCATGGACACAACCTATCGCCGCGGTCGCAACGCGCTATCAACGCGACCGACCCAACGCCGCGTGAACCGTGTACCGGCTTGACGCCGACGAATGCCGTGGACGATCCTCAGGGCCATGGCCGCCATCGACCGCCGCGACTTCGTGCGGGGCGCCGCGCTGGCCGGCGCCGGGCTCACCCTCGGCTGCGGCGGAGACGCCCGGCGGGCGAAACGGGCGTCGGCGGCCGGCGACCCGCCCGGTCCGGCTCCCCCGCTGCTCATCGACCGGGCCAGCGTCTTCGACGCCCGGGCCGGCGCCATGCGCCCGAACACCAGCGTCCTCGTCCGGGCCGGCCGCATCGAAGCCGTCGCTTCCGCCGCCGAGTTGAACGCCGATTCCGACGCCGCCGGCGGCGCCACGCGCATCGACGGGTCCAGCCTCTTCGTGCTTCCCGGGCTCATCGACGCGCACGTGCACGTCACCCACATCCTCTACCAGTCGCACATGACCGGCGACGAGGTCCTGCCCCACTACCTCGGACACGGGGTGACCTCGATCCGGAGCACGGGAGACAACGTTCCGGCTCAGCGTCTCATCGAGCGCTACGCCGACGACCACCCGGAGATCGCGCCGAACGTCTTCCGCTGCAGCTTCCTCATCGACGGCAACCCGCCCTGGCATCCCGACGTCGGCTGGTACCTGGCGAGTCCCGCCGATGTGGACCCCTTCGTGGCGGACATGGCGGCGTGGGGCGTGAAGACGCTCAAGATCTACGTCGGCACCGGACGCGAGGTCGGGCGCCGCGTGATCGAGGCCGGCCACGAGCACGGCCTCGTCGTGAGCGGACACCTCCTCGACTATCACACGGCGGACGCCGTCCGCGACGGAATCGACTGCATCGAGCACATCTACACGGTGTCCAACTTCCTCCTCGACGACCCCGACGACCGCCATTCCATCAACCTCGACTCCGATGAGGCGCGCCGGCTCGTCGACCTCATCGCCGAGCACGGCGCGCGCGTGGACCCGACGCTCATGGTCTTCTGGGGCACGCTCCTCTTCATGGACCTCCCCGAAGTGTACGGACACCCCGACCACGACCCCATGCCGGCCCGCCTCAAAGCGTTTTGGGACGAGGACCGGCAACGCCGAAGCCTCGACTGGGGCGCGGCGCCCGTTTCCGTGCGGGAGGGGACGTGGGAACAGTATCTGCGGCTGACCGGCATGCTCCACGACGCCGGCGTGCAGTTGCTCGTCGGGACCGACGCGCCGGAACCGCAAGTCGCGCCGGGGGCCTCCCTCCACCACGAGATGGAGTTCCTCGTCGAAGCCGGCATGCCCGCCGCGGAAGTTCTGTCGGCCGCAACGCTCGAGAACGCGCGGATTCTGAAGGAGGACGGGAACCGCGGCGCCGTCGAGGCGGGGCTGGAGGCCGACCTCGTGCTTCTGGACGCGGATCCCCTCGAGAATATCCGCAACACGAGGCGCATCCGGACCGTCGTCCGCGCCGGACGCGCGCTCGATCCCACCACGATCCTGGCCGCGGCACCGACCGAGTAGTCCCCGCAACCGGCGGCTTTCGCCTCGGGCGCGGCCGCGGTTCGGCGCCGGATCTCGACGGGACGCGTGCGGGCACCGACATTGCACTTCCGGCTGCGCAGACGGCTTCGACCGGGGACGGGACCGGGGGGGCCGCCATTAAGTCAGGAGGAAGACGATGAAGACACGACCCTGGACGCTCATCCTTCCCCTCGCCGCGGGACTCGCCTGCGCGGAAGCAGACCCGGGAGACTCTCCCGGTGGCGCGGTCGAACTCGCGGCGCTCGACGCGGTATTCGCGGACTACAGCGCTGCGGACGGCCCCGGGTGCGCCTTCGCGGTCTCGCGGGACGGGCAGCAGGTCATGGCCCGCGCGTACGGCATGGCGAACCTTGAGTGGGATCTGCCGAACACGCCCGAGACCGTGTTCGAACCCGGATCCGTCTCGAAACAGTTCACCGCGGCCGCCACCATCCTGCTCGCCCTCGACGGACGCATCGGCCTCGACGACGACATCCGGGAGTACTTCCCCGAGATGCCCGACTACGGCGAGCCCATCACGGTGCGGATGCTCATCCATCATACGAGCGGACTGCGCGACTGGGGATCGGTCGCCGGCATCCACGGCTGGGCGCGGACGACCCGGATCCACACGCACAAGCACGCGCTCGACATCGCGAGCCGCCAGCGCGCCCTCAACTACGAGCCCGGCCGCTACTATTCGTACACGAATACCGGATACAACCTCCAGGCGATGCTCGTGGAACGGGTGACCGGACAGACCCTCGACGAGTTCTCGCAGGAGCGGATCTTCGAGCCCCTCGGCATGACGAAGACGCAGTGGCGCGACGACTTCACCGAGATCGTGGAGGAGCGCTCCATCGGATACCGGCGCGGCGACGATGGCGAGTGGCACATGCTGATGCCGTTCGAGAACGTGCACGGAAATGGCGGCCTGCTCACGACCGTCGGAGACCTTCTTCGGTTCACCCGCAATCTCGACACCGGCGAGGTCGGCGGGCCCGACTTCATCCGGCTCATGCATGAGCAGGGGATGCTCGATTCGGGACGGCGGATCAGCTACGCGGGCGGACTCTTCGTCGGCGAATACAAGGGCGTGCGCGAGGTCCAGCATTCCGGAGGAACCGCGGCGTACAGGGGCTTCCTCACCCGCTTTCCCGACCACGGGCTCGCGGTGTCGGTGATGTGCAACGTGGGCGAGGCCAACCCCGGCGGGCTCGCCCGCGCGGTGGCCGACCTCTACCTCGGCGACGCGCTCGTCGAGGAGTCGTCGGAGGATCCGGCGGGCGCGGACGTCGACCCGGCCCGCGTCGCCGCTTTCGCCGGCGGATACCGCGACACGCGAACGGGTCAGTTCATGGAGTTGACGGCGGATGGCGCCTCCCTCCGCGTGGGAGGGCCGGGCGGGATGTCCCTCGCGGCCATGAGCGAGACCGAGTTCGCCTCCCCGGCGGGCGTCTCCATCGCCTTCGATGGTCCGGCCGGCAGCGGCGCGAGGCCCGGGGCGACCATGGACACGCCGGTCGCCGACGACGTGAGGATAGAACCCGTGGACGGGTTCGAGCCCACCGCCGCGGACCTGGCCGCCTACGCGGGCGCCTACCACAGCGACGAGGCGGAAGTGACGTACTGGGTCGAGGTCGAGGACGGCGGCCTCGTATTGAAGGACCGGTACGGGGACGGCCGGTCGCTGGCGCCGGTTTATCGCGACGCGTTCAGGCAGGGAGGCAGCACGTTCATCTTCCGCAGGGACGATACGGGGCGAATCGCCGAGGCGAGCCTGAGCCAGGGACGCGTCTGGGATCTGCGTTTCGAACGGGTGCGGTAGCGCGCGGCCCCCCGTCAGGACCGCTGGACCTCGACGAGGATCTTCCCGTCCGCGCGGCCGGACTCGAGGGCCTCATGTGCGGACGCCGTCTCCGCGAGAGGAAACGTGGCGGCGACCCGCACCTCGAGTTGTCCGGCCGCGAGCCAGGTCGTGAGATCCCGGACCGCGGCGCGACGGGCGGCGGGGGGCAGCAGGTATCCCTGTACGAAGTGGATGCGCAGGTCCTTGAAGGCGAGCGGATAATAGGCGAGCGACAGCTCCGGGCCGGAGGTTGACGAGTACGACGCGATGGCGCCGTTCTCCCCCAGCACCGCGACATCCGTCTCGAGGTTGGCGGCGAGGTCCACCTCGATGATCCGGTCCACGCCCTCCCCGTCCGTGACATCCAGGACGCGACCGGCGACGTCCTCGCGCCGGTAGTCGATCGCGTGCCGCGCGCCGCCTCCCAGCGCCACTTCGGCCTTGGCGGCGCTGCTCACCGTGGCGATGACCTCGGCACCGCCCAGAGTGGCGAGTTGAACCGCCAGGTGGCCGACGGCCCCGGCGCCTCCCTGCACCAGGATCCGCTTGCCGCCCACCGGGCCGTCCCCGTACACGGCGTAGTGCGCCGTGCAGCCCGGCACTCCGAGGCCCGCTCCGTCCGCGAAGGATGCACCGTCCGGCAACGACACGGCCTGCGCGGCCGGCACCGCCGCGTACTCCGCCGCCGTGCCGAACGGCCGGCCGCCGCTCTGGGCATTCCACACCCAGACGCGTTCGCCGACGCGGGCCTCGTCCACCCCCTCCCCCACGGCGTCGATCGTCCCCGCTCCATCGGAGTGCGGGATGATGCGCGGATGAGGCATCGACAGTCCGATCCAGCCGGCCCGCCGCTTGGTGTCCGACGGATTCACTCCGGAGGCGGCCAGCCGCACCCGAACGTCTCCCGCCGCCGGCACGGGCGCATCCTGCCGCCCGAACCGGAGCACGTCCGCCGCCGGCCCGGTTTTCTCGTACCAGATCGCCTTCACGCGCTTCTCCCGGTGTACGCCCCCGCTCCCGCGGCGGGTGCGCCGCAATGGGGTGCCCGCCGCCTCCGCGTGCAATGCCCCATCCACGCTCGAACCTTGTACATTCCGGCTTCCCCGGCCCCGGGCCTCCCGGGAGCACACCCCCGGGAGGCCACCCGCCGGGGGACTCCGGATTCGCCGGGAGATGCTCGTGAAAGGAGAGATGCCGTGAGACTCGAGGGCGCCGTCGCACTCGTGACGGGCGGCGCGCGCCGACTGGGCCGCGCGCTGTCACTGGGCCTGGCCGAGGCCGGGTGCGATGTCTTCATCCACTACCGGAGTTCCGACGAAGCGGCCGGCCGCACGGCGAGCGAGGTGCGGGCCCTGGGGCGCCGCGCGGCGACGGCCGCGGCGGACCTCTCGCTCCCCGAGCAGATCGGCGACCTGTTCGAAGCGTTCGACGCGGCGTTCGGGCGGATGGACATCCTGGTGAACTCCGCCGCGAGCTTCGAACGCACACCCTTCACCGAGGCGACGGTTGCGGAGTGGGACGCCGCACAGGCGCTCAACCTGCGCGCGCCCTTCCTCATGTCGCAGCGGGCCGGCGTCCGAATGCGCGCGGTGGCGGAGCGGAGCGGCAGCGGAGGGGAACCTCGGGCGCCCGGTGTCATAATCAACATGGCGGACATGGCGGCGGTCGCGGCCTGGAAGGGCTTTGCGGCGCACGGAGTCAGCAAGGCGGGGCTCCTGCACCTGACTGCCCTGACAGCCCGCGAACTGGGCGCCGAGGTACGCGCGAACGCGATCATCCCCGGCCCGATTCTCCCGCCTCCCGGGGCGGCGGCGGAGGGCGCGGCCTGGCGGGAGAAGGGCCGGAGGGTCCCGCTCGGGCGGACGGGCCATCCGGCGCACGTGGCGCACGCGGCGCGGTTCCTGGCCGAGAACGACTATGTGACGGGAGCGACGATCCACGTGGATGGCGGCGAACATCTGCTGACGGGAGGGGGCACCTGATGGCGGGCTCCGATACGGTCATCATCCGCGATCTCCTCATCCGGGGCATCATCGGAGTCAACGACTGGGAACGCGAGAAGAAGCAGGACATCGTGATCAACCTGTTCCTTTCCGTGGACGCGCGGGCCGCGGGCGAGTCCGACGACGTCGCGGACGTGCTGAACTACCGGACGCTGACGAAGCGCGTCATCGCGCACGTCGAAACCGCCGAGCCGTATCTCGTGGAAGCGCTCGCGCACCAGATCGCGCGGATCGCAATCGTCGATTTCGGCGCGGCGCGGGCAAGGGTCCGCGTGGAGAAGCCCGGCGCGCTGCGCTACGCGCGTTCGGTGGGTGTCGAAGTCGAACGGACGGCGGCGGACTACGCGTGAGCGCCTCCCCCCGAACGACGCTTCTCGCGCTGGGCTCGAACATCGACCCGGAGCGGCACATGGTCGCGGCCCTCGAGGCGCTCGATGAACTGCTGGGCATCGAGGAAGCCTCGCCCATCTACGAGGCGGACCCCGTCGGGAACGCCGGGATGCCCCGCTTCCTGAACGCCGCGGTGCGCATCACGACCGACCTCTCCCCGGGAGATCTTAAGTTCGAGGTCATCCGGCCGCTGGAGCGCCGCCTCGGACGCATCCGGACCGCGGACCCCAACGCCCCCCGCACGATCGACATCGACATCGCCGCCGTGCAGGGTCTGGTCGTCGACCGGGAGGAGTTGCGGCTCCCGGACCCGGAGATCCTGACGAGGGCGCATCTGGCGGTGCCTCTTGCGGATGTGGCGCCGGGGTTCCGGCATCCCGGCCTCGGAATCACGCTGGGTGAAATCGCGGCCCGTTTCCGCGACGAGCCGGGGCTGGCGAGACGCGACGATGTCCGGTGGCCGTGAACCCCGGGCGAACGTACCTTCCGGCCCCATGATTTCGTCCGCGGCCCTTCCGGAAAGGGGGACTCGCCCTGCTCCGTCCCGGGGCGCGAACGTCGTCCGGCTCCTGTGCCTGCTGGGGCTCTTTCCAACGTCCCAGGCGCGGGCGCAGGAGCCCCCATCCGCGACGGAGACGGCGGACGGCGCGGGCACCATCATCGACACCGTCATCATCACCCGGCGGGACGTGTTTCTCCCCGAGGATGCGGAGAGAAACTTCATTTACCGTCTCGGGAACGGGCTGCACGCGATGACGCATGCCTGGGTGATCCGTCGCGAACTCCTCCTCGGGGCCGGATCGCCGGCCGACTCGTTGCTGACCGCCGAGAGCGAACGCAATCTCCGCCGTCTCGGCCTGTTTCACCGGGTCCGCGTGGACACGACGCGGCTCGAGGATGGCAAACTGGCGCTGGACGTACGCACGCGCGAAGCGTGGAGCCTGCAGCCCCGGTTCACCGGCCGGCTCGCGGCGGACGGCACCGTCACCGGCACCTTCGGCGTCACGGAGATCAACCTCGCCGGCACCGGCAACGCGATGCGCGTGTGGTACGTGCGGGAGACGGACCGCGACGGGATGGACCTGCGACTCACGTCCAACCGGGTGGGGTCGACCCGCCTGCTGGCCAGCGGAACGTGGCAGAACCTGTCGGACCGCGACGTCATTTTATGGACCGTCGCGAACCCGTTCCGCTCCCTCTCCGACCGCTCCGCGTTCTACTACGAGGGGCGGAGTTTCCAGGGACGAATCCCGCAGTACCGCCGGGACAACCCGGACGAACTCCAGACGACCGAGTGGCGGCGGCGCGCGCTGATCAACCGCTTCACGGGCACGCTCGCCCCGATCGCCAGCGCACGCGGGTTCCTGCGCGTGGGCGCGACGCTCGAGGTCCGCCACGAGGAGCACATGCGGCTGGAGCATCCCGACGTAGATGTCGACAGCCTCTATGCGACCGTTCCGGACTCGGTCTACGGCCTGGTCGGCGGCTTCGCGCGGTGGCGGCGCGCACGGTTCGAGCGCGTGGAGCGCTTCAACGGCTTCGCCGAGGAGGACCAGGACCTGAGCGACGAAGTGTTCGTTTCCGTGAAGCTCGCGCACGAGGCACTCGGGTACGCGTCCACGGGGGTCGGCGCGCGCCTTCGCCTCGCTTCCGGAAGGCGGGCCGGCTCGGCGATCCTCAAGGGCTATGTCGATGGGGGCGGACTGTTCAACTCCGCGGGCCTCGATTCCGGCTACGTGTACGGCAGCGGAACGGCGGCCGTGCGTACGACCGACCGCAACACGACGTTCCTGCGTGCCATCGGCGGAGTCCAGGAGTCGCCCCGGCCCGGGTCCGAACACGACATCGGCTTCCAGATCCTCCCCCGCCTGTGGGGACCGCACGCCTTCATCGGTACCCGGACGATCCAGGCGACGCTGGAACATCGCTCCTATCTCGTCGACAATTTCGTCAACCTGACCGGAATCGGCGTGGGCGCCTTCGTCGACTACGGCGGGGCCTGGTATCCCGATCAGGATTCGAGGCTCGGGGGCAACATCGGCGTGACCGTGTTCGGAGGTTCCCCGCTGTCCTCGTTCGCGCAGGTGACGAACCTCAACCTCGGTTACCGCTTCGGCGGGGGGATCGCCGACAGCGAAAGGTCGAGGTGGGCCTTCAGCGCCGGCGGCGGCTTACGCTTCTAGCGAGCCTTCTAGGGTAGAAGGATGCCGCCGGCCACGAGGAGTTGCCGTCCCCCCTCGAGTTCGTACCTCGCCTCGACGAAGGGCGTGAACCCGACGAGCGGAAACCGGAAGCCCGCCACGACGTTCAGCCCGAAGAGTCGCTCTTCGGGACTCTCCATCCCGTCCACTGGGACGGATTCCCACGCCACGTTCACGCCGCCGCCGACATAGGGGACGAGGTTCGTCACATCGGCGAGCGAGATGTCCCCGAGAACGTTGAAGTTGAGTTCCCGGTAGTCGTAGTCGCCGCCGGGGTCGCCGAGACCCGAGTCGGGGAAGAAGTAGTCGAAGGACCCGGCAACCCGGATGCCGGGGGCGATCCAGGGCAGCGACACCTCCGCCCGCGGGCCGATGCCGAAATCCGCGTCGTCGCCGAAGGTGACCTGGCCCCCGACCTTGATTTCCTGCGCGGCAACCTGGGCGGCAACGAGCATCCCGCCCAGGACGATCCCGAACAGGGCGCTGAACCATCCCGGCCTGCTTCGACGCATGTACCCGCCTCCATCTCTGATGCCCGCTCTCACACTGGCTCGCGCACTGGCTCTCGTACCGGCGCTCATACTCGCCGGCGGTCCCGGTCTCCGACAGGAGTGGGACGCCGCGTGGGCCCCGACGGTTGCACCCGGCCCGCCGATCCCGAACTTTCGTCCACCGACCCGCGAGCGAGGACCCATGGACAGACTCCGCATCCCCAACCTGGCGACGTACCTTCCGGTCGCCCCTTCCGATCTGCTTCTCGCCGCCCCCGTGGCGGCCCGGGTGCTCTTCGGCCTGAGCCCGGCCGGGCGGGCGGTGCAGGCGGCGGCCCTCGGCGTGTACGCGGGCAGCGCGCTCATCGACTGGGCGGTTCGGGCGGACGCCCGCCGCGTGGACTTCGAGGAGGCCTTCGGCTTCGACCCGCTCTCTCCGCCCCCGGCGTCCGAGGAGGAGCGGAGACAGGACGTCGAAGGTCTGGTGGAGCGGCTGAACGCGAATTACGCCCCGATGGAGACCCCGCGGAAGGAATTGGCGAAACAGGTCGACCTGTGCCTGACGGATTATCTCGCGGAGCTCACCGGCCAGCGTCTGGAGACGAGTTCGCAGGTCCGGGAGTTCATGCTCGCGCAGATCATCTTCCCCTTCGCGCTCGGGGCGGCGGACCCCCTGACGGGGGATGTCGCGATCTTCCGGAGCACGGGCATCTTCGAACCCCATGTGATCGCGCACGAGTTCTGCCACCGCAAGGGATACCTGAAGGAGGTCGAGGCGCAGGTCCTCGGCTATTTCGCCCTGGTGCATTCGGGTGAGCCCGTCCTCGAGCAATCGGCCCACTGCGAGCGGCTGGACCGCCAACTCTGGGTGTTGGCGGAGCGGGAAGCCGCCGCCTACAACGACCTCCTCGCCGACGTCGGACTCCGGGACGAGTTGAAGCAGGCGTTCGCCGTGCGCCACCCGGCGGACGGCCCGGTCAGCGGCGTCGTGGGTCCGATGATGAAGAACGCCTACAACGCCCGCATGAAGCTCACGGGGCAGAACGGCCTCTCGGACTACGACGAAGGCTTCACGAACTTCATCCTCGCGACCGAGCGAACCGCCACCTCGTGAACCTCCAGGATCCGGCGCTCACGTTCGCCCTCGCCATCACCGCGGGCGTCGTCGCGCAGTCCCTCGCACGACATGTACGCGTGCCCGGGATCCTCTTCCTGCTCGCGACCGGCATCCTCCTCGGGCCCGAGGTCGCCAACATCGTGCGGCCCGATACGCTGGGCGAGGGCCTCAACCCCATCGTCGGACTCGCGGTGGCCGTCATCCTCTTCGAGGGGGCGCTGCAACTCAACATCGACCGCCTGCGGCGGGAAGCGCTCACGATCCGGCGGCTGATCACGCTGGGGGCGGTGATCACGATCGCCGGGGCCACCGTCACGGCGATGCTCGCGCTGGGCTGGGACTTCCGGATCGCGCTCCTCTTCGGCGCGCTCGTCTCGGTCACGGGTCCGACCGTGATCAACCCGCTCACGCGGCGGATTCGCCTGCGAAACAACCTGCGGACGATCCTCGAGGCGGAGGGCGTGCTCATCGATCCGGTTGGGGCGATCCTCGCGGTCGTCGCGTTCGAGTTGGCGCTCGCGTCGACGGCGGGGGACGTCGGGGCCGGCTTCCTCGGCCTCCTCACGCGCCTGGGCCTCGGCTCCGTCATCGGCGTGGCGGGAGGGTTCATCATCGGCGGACTCCTGAGGATGCGGCGCGCGGTCCCCTCGGACCTGCGGAACATCTTCACGCTCGCATGCGTCCTCGCGCTCTACCAGGGTTCGCACGCCATCCTGCCCGAGAGCGGCATCATGACCGTCGCCATCGCCGGACTCGTCGTCGGCAACATGGGGCCCCGGCACGCGCGCGAACTCGTCGAGTTCAAGGAGCAGCTCACATTCCTGCTCGTGGGACTCCTCTTCGTCCTCCTGTCGGCGGCGGTGGACCTCGGCGACGTGCGGGCGCTGGGAGCCGGCGGGATCGTGACCGTGATCGTGCTCGTCGCTGTCGTCCGCCCCCTCTGCGTTCTCCTCTGCACCTGGGGCGCCGGCCTGCGCCGCAACGAGCAGGCCTTCCTCGCCTGGCTGGCGCCGCGCGGCATCGTCGCCTTCGCCGTCTCGTCGCTGTTCGCGGCGGAACTCGCACACAGCGGGATGGAGACGGAAGGCAACCAGCTGCAAGCGATGGTCTTCCTCGTCATCGCCATCACCGTCATTGTCCTCGGCGGGACGGGCGGGCTCATGGCGCGTCTGCTGGGGGTAAGGAAACCGTCCAACTACGGGTTCGCGGTCGTCGGGGCCAATCCCATCGGACGCGCGCTCGCCCGAACCCTGCGCGCCGCCCGCGGCGGAGAGGCGCCGATCGTGCTCATCGACTCGAACCCGACGGAGGCGGGGGCGGCGGAGAGCGACGGCTTCCGCGTGGTGCTCGGCAACGCGAACGAGTCGCGCACGCTCGTGAAAGCGGGGGTCGAGTCGCGCCGCGCCGTCGTCGCCCTCACGCCGAACGAAGGCGTGAACCTCCTCATCGCCAAGCGCGTCGAGGAAAGCTGCCCGGGGGTGAGCCGCCTCGTGGCCATCGACCCGCTCACGCCGGGAGTCGGGCCCGAGCAGGTCGACGAGAGCGGCGCCTCGGTACTGTTCGGACTCGGGCTCGACCACGAGCGCTGGGCGCACCACTTCCGGCGCGACCGCGTGGAGATCGAACCTCTCATCTTCGAGGGCGTGGCCGGGTTGCGCGTCTCCCAGATCGAGGCCCTGGCCGACCGCCGGTTCCCTGCCCTCGCCCTCGTGCATCGCCGCGGCCGACGCGAACAGCCCGTGTCGAGCGGCACGACGTTGAGACCCGGCGACGTGGTCTGGTTCGGTTGGCTGCGGGCGCAGGCGGAACTCGTGGCGCCGCGGCTCGCCCGGGCCGGATTCCGCCGACCGGACGCCGAACCCGCGGAGGATGGCGGGGAGACCGCCGAGGAAGACGCCGGCGCCGGTGGCACGTCCCCGGCCAACGGGCCAGATTCGGGCCGATGAAGATCCACACCGCCCGACGCACGCACGGCTTCACGGAATCCGTGATTCGAATGATGACCCGGCTCTCGAACGAACACGGGGCCATCAACCTCTCGCAGGGTTTTCCCGACTTCGAGTCGCCCGACACGTTGAAGATCGGGGCCGCGCGCGCGATCTACGACGACGTGAACCAGTACGCGATCACGTGGGGCGCGAAGCGGTACCGCGACGCGCTCGCCGCGAGCTATCGCGACTGGTACGGGCTCGATGTCGATCCGGAGGCGCACCTTACGATCACGTGCGGGGCGACCGAGGCGATGATGGCCGTGCTCCTGGCGGTCGTGGACCCCGGGGAGGAAGTCATCGTCTTCGAGCCCTTCTACGAGAACTACGGCCCGGACACCACGCTCTGCGACGCGACCCCGGTGTTCGTGCGGCTGACCCCGGAGTGGCAGATCGACTTCGACCGCCTGCGGGCGGCGTTCAGCCACCGGACGCGCGCGATCATCGTGAACACGCCGAACAACCCCACGGGCCGCGTGTTCGGCCGCGACGAACTCGAGAAGATCGCGATCCTGTGCCAGGAGTTCGACGCCTACGCGATCACGGACGAGGTCTACGAGCACATCCTCTACGACGGGGCGCGGCACATTCCGATGGCGACGCTCCCCGGCATGCGGGATCGGACGATCACGATCAGCGCCGCCTCGAAGACGTTCGCGGTCACGGGCTGGCGGATGGGGACGATCGTGGCGCACCCGGAGCTGTCCGACGCCATCCGCAAGGTCCACGACTTCCTCACCGTGGGAGCCGCCGCGCCCCTCCAGGAAGGGGTGGCCACCGGTCTCGAGATGCTTCCGCCGTCGTACTATGAAGGGCTCGCCGATGTGTACGGCGCGAAACGGGACCTCTTCTATCCCGCGCTCGTGGAGGCCGGGTTCGACTGCCGCAAGCCGGAGGGCGCGTACTACGTGCTCGCGGACTTCTCGAACCTCTCGGATCTGCCGGATGACGAGTTCGCGTTCTGGCTGACGCGCACGATCGGCGTGGCTCCCGTCCCCGGATCCAGTTTCTTTCACAACCCGGAGGATGGGCGGAAGCTCGTGCGGTTCGCGTTCTGCAAGACGGAGGCGCTGCTCGAGCAGGCCGCCGAACGACTCGTGACGGTCAGAACCCGGGTTTGAAGCTCCCCTCGGTCGAGCGGCTCGCCGCGGCGGCGTGGGCGACCGCGCGACGGTTCCCGGTCGTCCTTGCCTGCGCGGTCGTCGCCGCGGTCGCCGCGATGCGGGCGATCAACGCGGAAACGGCGCTCGAGCTGCGCCTCGTAGCCGCGGCCAGCCTCGGCCTGCCGCTGCTCACCGCGCTCACCCTGTTCGCGGAGCGGTGGAGGCTCGCCCGGCCGCGGCACTGGGCGCTGCGCGGACTCGGCGTGGCCGTGCTCGCCCTCTACTACTGGCAATGGCCGAACTGGGGCGAGAACATCGCCGGCCTCCGCCATTTTCACCTGACCGTGACGCTGCATCTGCTCGTCGCCTTCATCGCCTATCTCGGCGTCCGCGAGCCGAACGGTTTCTGGCACTTCAACCGCACGCTCTTCTTCCGGTTCGGTCTCGGCGCGATCTACACGGGCGTCCTCTTCGGCGGGCTCGCCATCGCGCTGTTCGGCATCGAGAATCTGTTCAACGTCGACATCGCCGACGAAAACTACGGCCGACTCTTCTTCTTCCTCGGCTTCGTGTTTCAGACGTGGTTCGTGCTCGCGGGCGTGCCGGACGATTTCGAGCGACTGGAACGCCGCGACGACTACCCCGCGGGCCTGCGCGTCTTCGCCCAATACGTGCTCCTCCCGCTCGTCGCCGTATACCTGATCATCCTCACCGCCTACCTCGGGCGCGTCGTCATCACGACGACGTGGCCCAGCGGCTGGATCGGACTTCTCGTCTCCGCCCTCGCCGCCTTCGGCATCCTGTCGCTCCTCCTCGTGCATCCCCGGCGCGGACAGGAGGACCACGCGTGGATCGACACGTACGCCCGCATCTTCTGGATTCTCATCATCCCGTCCATCGTCATGCTCCTGCTCGCCATCGGGCAGCGCATCGAACAGTACGGGATCACCGAGCGCCGGTATCTGCTGCTCCTCCTCGGCATCTGGCTCGCGGGCGCCGCCGTCTTCTACACGGTGACGCGATCGCGCGAGATCAAGGGGATTCCGCTGACTCTGGCCATCATTGGCGCCGTCACTTTCGTCGGCCCCTGGTCCGCCTACGCGGTGGCCGAACGAAGTCAGACGGGCCGGCTCGAGGACCTGCTCTCGACGCACGGCGTCCTGGCCGAAGGCCGGATATCGCCGGCCGTCGTCGAGATTCCGCCCGCGGACTGGCAGCAAATCAACGATGTGCTGCTCTACCTGATTTCGTGGCACGGGACGTCCGCCATCGACGAGTGGTTCGAGGGCGGCGTGGCAACGGTGGATACGATCGGAGACGCCGCGGCGGCCTCGATGAGGGTCGCGGAGGCCGGACGCCGGGCGACGCTCATCGCGAATCACTTCGGGCTCATGCCCTCCGAGGGACTGCTCGCGGATCCCTACGGGTTCGTCGACATCGCGCCACCGGGCGGCCGGAACGCGGCCGTCGCCGTGTCCGGCTTCGAGCGGGCCGTCTTCGAGCGGAACCTTCTCGCGGGACGCTACCCGTTCGAGGGCGACTCCCTCACCTTCGAGGCCACCGCGGACAGCCTGGGGACGACGATTCGGCTCGGCGGAGACGAACTGGCCACGGTCTCGTTCACCGAACTCATTGCGCGCGCCGGACGCTTCGGCACCACGACGGCGCCGGGAAGGGTGCAACTGCCGCCGGACTCTCTTCGGCTCGACATCTCCGGGGCGGACGTGACGGCTCGCGTCCAGATTACGCTGCTGCGGCTCCGCGACCGCGACGGGGAGCTGCGGCCGACCCGCGCGACCGGCACGTTGCTCCTCACGCGCGGCGAGGATGCCCCGGAGTCCCCGGAGTCCCCCGGCTTCCCTCGGTAGGCCTACAATCGCAGGCGTACAACCGCAGGCGTACAACCTTTCGGAAGGTGTCGCGGTCGTACTGATTGGAACCTGACCCGGCGCTTGCGCGTATGTCTTGAGATCGGATACCGCCCCTGCCCCTGGAGCCGACGTGAAGCTGATTCGAAGAGCCGCCACCGCCTTCACCCTCTGGATCTTCGCGATCTGCGTCTGGGCCGCCGTTGCCCACCTCACGAGCCTCCCCGGGCCGGCGAAGGCGAGTACGGCGACCCTGGAGGGGATCGCGAGCCTCGTCGAACGGGCGGATCCGCCGGGGTCGCTCGGCGCCCCCCGATTTGCCGCGGGGCAATTGCGGCGAACGGCACACACGGCTGAGCGGGTCAACGGAGGCATCGAGCGCGCCATCGGGGCGTGGGTGGACCGCATGGGGCACGGCGAGGTTCACGACCGGGGCCGGGACTCCCGCTTCGGGTCCGCCGCCCGCGCGGCCAACGTGGCCATCCTCGACGATGGCCGTATCACGATCCGGATGGATGCGAGATCCGATGTGGGCCGCGCGCAGCTCGAGGGACTCCGTGCGCTGCGCCTGGCCGGGCGGGCTTCGCTACGGACGGGCGACGCCGGCATCTGGATCGATCGGACCGAGAAGGCCGCGGCCGGGTCGGCCGAGGCGGACCTCAGGCTGCGCGCGGCGCGCCACGGAGAGGCGTGGTCGCTGAGAGTTTCCGAGGCGGGGGCCGCGCTGGATGAGGCGGCCATCCGGTTGGACATCGATGCCAACCTTGACCGGAAGAAGCTCAGGGAGCGGATCGAGAAGCTGCTCGATCTGCTGGAGGAGCTCCAGAACTTCGAGGGCGGTCGGTAGCTCTCAGGTTTTCCGGGACACGACTCCGGAACCCCATGAAGCACTGCGGCAGGCGCGCCGGCGCGGCCGGGATTCTGGCTGCGGTCTCCCTCGCTGGCGTCGCGCTCACGGGCGTGGCGCCCGCCGCATCCGCTCAGGCGACGCACGCAGGCCACGGCGGGGCACCGGACCGGGGCCGACCGACCACGTCCACCGCGAGCATCCGGGTCGTCGACAATCCGGAGCGGAAGGAACTCGCGATCATCCTGGGTCCGATCGACCTTCCGGCCCGCTCATCCCACCACATGGCCCAGCTGCCCGTGCAGGAAGGCGTCGTGCCCTTCGACCTGACGATCCGGGGGTACCGTACGCACATCATCGATGGCCGGGGCGAGCCGGTGCCGCGCGTCGCGCTGCATCACATGAACCTGCTCGATCCGGGACGGCGGGAGCTGTTCCTGCCGGTCATGCTGCGCGTGCTCGCGGCGAGCCACGAGACGCGGCCCGTGAGCTTTCCCGGATGGCTGTTCGGCATTCCAATGAAGGGCGGTTCGAGATTCCTCGCGCTCACGATGCTGCACAATCCGACGGACGTGGACTACGAGGGCGTCACGGTCCACCTGACGCTCGAGTACGAGCGCTTCGCCTCCCTGCCCCTCTACCCGGTGGCGCCGTTTCATCTCGACGCGATGTACCCCGAGGTCTCCGCGACGAAAGCCTGGGACCTTCCGCCCGGGCACTCGGTCAAGACATGGGACGCGAGTCCGGCGATCCGCGGGCTCATCATCGGGCTCGGCGGTCACCTCCACGCGCACGCCTCCCGGCTCCGCTTCGAGAACCTGACGACGGGCGAGGTGCTCTACGACATCCGCCCGAAGCTCGATGAGGAGGGGCGCGTCGCGGGCATCCCGGCACTCATGCACAGGGGGCGCGGCGTAGGCGCGCTCGTCGTCCCGGAGCACCGGTACCGGATCACCGTCGAGTACCGAAACCCCTTCGATACGGTGATCGAGGACGGGGGCATGGGTTCCATCGCCGGCGCCTTCATCCCGCTGGAGAACTGGCCCGCGGCGAATCCCCGGGAGGCGTTATTCGCCGCCGACTACGATTGGGTCCTCCGCGGCCAGGTCGAACACGGGGCCGTCAGTTCTCCCGGCGGTACTCCGCACGGCCGCCGATGATCGTGTAGTCCACGACGGTCTCCAGTATCTCGTCCGCGGGAATCGTGAGGATGTCCCGGGACAGGACCGTGATGTCCGCCAGCTTCCCGACCTCGAGCGTCCCCTTGAGGTCCTCCTCGAAGGCGGCGTACGCGTTGGCCCACGTATACGAACGCAAGGCTTCCTCGCGCGTCATCGCCTGCCCCTCGAAGAACGTCCCGCCATCCTCGACCAGGCGCGTGACCGTGCAGTGGAAGCTCGCCAGAGGGTCCGAATCCTCCACCGGGACATCCGTCCCGTTCGTCACGATCGCTCCGGCCCGCATGAGGTCCTGCCACACGTAGGCGCCCGAGCGCGCCCGGCCCTCGCCGAGCCGAAGGGTCACCCACGGACCGTCGGAGCAGGCGTGGACTCCCTGCATGGAGGCGATGACCCCGAGTTCGGCGAAGCGCGGAATATCCGCCGGATCGATGTGCTGCGCGTGCTCGATCCTCCAGCGCAGGTCCTTCATGTCCGCGTGGTCCGCGAAGGTGCGCTCGTACAGGTCCAGCACCTCGCGGTTCGCCCGGTCCCCGATCGCGTGCGTATTGACCTGGTAGCCGCGCTCGATCGCCAGCCGCGCGAGGCGCTCGATGGCCTCCGGCGGCGTCGTCGCCAGGCCGGTGGTCGACGGCATGTCGGCATAGGGCTGGAGCAGCCAGGCGCCGTGCGACCCCAGCGCCCCATCCGCGACCTGCTTGATGGATCGCACGGTGAGCCGGTCGCCCCCATACCCGACCATGTAGTACTCGTCCAGCCGCCCCTCGAGCGTCTCCGCCCCGCCCTGCAGCATCACGTAGAGTCGCACCGGCAGCGCGCCCTCGTCCGCGAGCGTCCTGAGCAGGTCCACCGTCCCGAAGCCAGAACCCGCGTCCTGGAAGCTCGTGACGCCCTTCCGAAGCAGGTCCTCGTTCGCGAGACGTACCTGTTCGCGGGCCCGCGCCTCGCGCTCGCCCTCGGAGCGGTTCGCCTCCTCCTCGCCGAACGCCGCCCGCGCCAGGCGCTGCGCCGTCTCCCTCAGGACGCCGGTGGGTCGCCCCGCCGCGTCATGCACGATCTCTCCGCCCGGAGGGTTCGGTGTCTCCGCGTCGATCCCGGCCAACTCGAGCGCCCTCTCGTTCACGAAGGAGGCGTGTCCGCTGGCGTGCGTCAGGATGACCGGATTGGCGGGGCTCACCGCGCTGAGGCCGTCGTGGACCGGCTGTCCCTCGACCATCGGATCGGGCGCCGCGCTCCACTTCTCCTGATGCCAGCCCCTGCCGCTGATCCAGGCGCCCGGTTCCGCGCTCGAGGCCGCCTCCCCCACGAGGCTGACGATGTCATCCCAGGTGTCGGCGGCCGTAAGGTCAAGGATCATGCGGGCGTTCCCCAGACCCATGAAATGACCGTGGCCTTCTATGAACCCCGGGATCGCGAGCCGACCCTCGAGGTCGATGACCTCGGTGTCTTCCCCGATCCATCCGGAGACATCGTCGTCCGCCCCGAGCGCCACGATCCGCCCGTCCCTCGACGCGAGGGCGCTGACCGCTTCCCCGCCCTCGCCCGCCAGGGTCGCGATCTTCCCGTTGGTGAGGACGAGTTCCGCCACGCCCGTCGCCGGATCCGCGGCCGCCACGCCACCCGCTTCCGCTGAATCCCCGGCGTCGGTCGCGCAGGCCGCAAGGGCGAGAAGAAGAAACGATCGGACGAAAACGGACGGTCCTTCGCGATGTCGAATCAACTGTCGAGCCATGGTGTCCCTGACCTTGCTGTGAGCGGTTCGGCTGATCATAGCGGCCCGCCAATGATGGCGCACAGGACTCGCCCGGGATCCGCCCTCGCAGCTTCCGGGCCGGAGCCCGCGCGGGTACGTTTACGGGAGTCTCGAGGGTTCCCGGGCGCTGCCCGGATCTCCCGAAAACGAGGTGAGAGGGGACGACGCGATGGGCACGTGATGGGCGGAACGCGCAACGTCGGGAGGTGGGGAGCCGGTTTCGCGCTGGCTCTCGTCTGCGTCCTTCCAGCGGCGGCCGAGGCGCAGATCGGCATCCTCGCGGGCTACAGCCGCGACACGCTCGAGGAGTTCCTGCCCGAGAACGGATTCGATCTCACGGATGTCACCGATGGATACCACGTCGGCGTGTTCCTGAACTTCAATCTCGCCACCTTCTCCATCCGGCCGGCCCTCATCTACCATCGCATGCCGGCACTCGTCGCGATGGCCGGTGACGAACAGGTTCGGTTCGACATCGACATGGTGGAGATTCCGCTGGATTTTCGCATCCGACTTCCCCTGCCGGTCGTTCAGCCCTACGTGCTGGGCGGGCCCGTCCTGACCTTCCCGTCCAGCACGTTTTCGGGCGTGGACGACCTCCTCACCGCGCGCCCCGTTCGTGCCGAGTTCGGAGTCGGTCTCGAACTCGACCTCGGTCTCCGGCTCTGGCCCGAAGTGCGCTACGGATTCGGGATCGGCTCGCTGATGGGATCCGATGTCGCCGTCGGATCCCGCGTACTCCAGGGCGAGGGAGAACCCCGGCACGACACCCTGACCCTCCGCTTGGGCGTCAGTTTCTAACGGACCGCATCCCGCAGGATCGCCGGACTTGACCCTTCGACCGCCCATTCACCATTATGGATCCCGGACTACCGAATAAATACCGAAATCAGCGATCCCGAGGATGCGGAGGACAATGCCCGGAATCCCGGAAGAAAGGCGCTCGATTCGGGGGCGGGGGAGCGCGCACAACCCGGCGAACCGCTTCCTGCCTCTCGCGGTCGAGCGGGAGGCCTGGACGCTCGCGTCCGATCCGGATCCGCAGACGGAGATTCTGGTGGACCGCTCCCGCACGATCATCTCCTACAACAACAGTCCGGACCTCGGTTTCGACGCCAGCCTGAACCCGTACCGCGGGTGCGAGACCGGGTGTTCGTACTGCTACGCGCGACCCACGCACGAATATTTCGGGCTCTCCGCGGGACTCGACTTCGAGAGCCGGATTCTGGTGAAACCGGAGGCCCCGGCGCTGCTCAGACGCGAACTGGCCTCGCCGCGGTGGGAACCGCAGGTGCTCGTGCTCAGCGGGGTGACGGACCCGTATCAGCCCGTGGAGCGCCGCCTCGGGATCACTCGCCGCTGCCTCGAGGTGCTGGCCGAAGCCCGGAACCCGGTCGGGATCGTGACCAAGCACCACCGGGTGACGCGGGACATCGACCTCCTGCGCGAACTCGCGCGTTACGACGCCGTGCAGGTTCAACTCTCCATCACGACGCTGGACCGCGCGCTGCAGCGAAGGCTGGAGCCGCGGGCTTCGACCCCGGCGCGGCGGCTCGACGCGATCGCGCGGCTGGCGGATGCGGGCGTCCCGGTGGGCGTGAACGTGGCGCCCGTGATTCCCGGACTCACGGACCACGAGATCCCCGCCATCGTGGAGGCGGCGGCGGAGGCGGGGGCGGGGCGGGCGATCTACATCATGCTCCGCCTTCCGTTCGGAGTCGCCGCCCTGTTCGAAGACTGGCTGCGGCGCAACTGTCCGGACCGGGCGGAGAAGGTGCTCAACCGCATGCGGGAGTTGAGAGGCGGGAGCCTCTATGCGTCGAACTACGGCGAGCGGATGCGCGGGCGCGGCCCGTTCGCCGACCAGGTCGCGCGGCTCTTCTCACTGGCGCGTGCGAAGCACGGAATCGAGCCGCGCGACTACGACCTCTCGGCGGAACACTTCCGGCCGCCGCGGGCCGGCCCCCAACTGGGCCTGTTCGACGAGTCCGGCGGCAACGGCGCTAGCCGTCGAGGTCGCTCCCGCCCCGCCGCCACCTGAACGGACCCTCCCGCTCCTCCAACTCGACGGTGAGCGTCTGCTCCGCGCCGTCGCGGACGATGCGGACCGACACCTCCCCCGGCTCGACGTCCGCGAGCGCCTCGCGCAGGTCGCCCGGGTCGTCGATGTCCTCGTCGCCGAGCCCGACGATCACGTCGCCCGCCCGCAGGCCGCCCGCCGCAGCCGGCGTATCCTCGTGGACCGAGGTGACGAGGACGCCGCCTTCCACGCCGAAGTACTCCGCGAGCTGGTCGCCCAGGCTCTGCGTGTTCGCGCCGAGCCGCGGGCGACCCCCGAGGTAGAAGACGCGACCCATTCCCTCGGCGGTCGCCTCCCGGACCCGTACCTCCAGCTCGCGGGCCCGTTCCTGCAACTCGCGCGCCCGTTCCCGCGCATCGCGCGGAGACGAGGGGGAGACGCCCGACACCTCGATCTGCGGAGACATGAACGTCAAGCCGCGGGTCCCCGAAAAGACGCCCATCCGTGCGGCGAGCTCGACGGACACCTCGCGTTCCGCTCCGTCACGGAGCACCGTCAGCTCCGCGACGCGCCCGGGCGGCGTTTCGCTCACCAACCGCCGAAGTTCCGCGACGCTCTCGACGCGGTCGCCGTTCCAGGCCACGACCACGTCCCCCTCCTCGATGCCGGCCTCGGCCGCCGGCTCACCGTCGATGACGCCGTCGATGTAGACACCGTACGGGCGAGACATCCCGAGCTCCGAGGCGCGCTCCCCGTCGACATCCAGGATCTCCACGCCGAGGTATGCGCCGCCCCCGGTAAAGGCCATCCGGATCTGTTCGCGCCGCTCGTCCTCATCCTCCTCCTGGGCCGCGACGGGCACCAGGCTCGCGTACAGCCCGGCGACCAACGCGACCGCAAGCCCAACCGCGAGCGCATCCTTCCAGTTCTTCATGTATCCTCCCCCGGGATCGTTCCCCAAGTCGTGAGCTACCGGCTTCGTTTCCCGCAGGGTCGGACACTCCGGGGAAGGCGGCCGGTTGCCCGGCCGTAGCAGCTCCGGCTAGCGGTCCGGCGCGAAGAAGAGCGGGATGCCGCCCTCGGTCGGGGCGATGACCATGTTGTTCTCGCCCTCGCCGATCTTCCCGAGCATCTCCAGGTAGCGCCAGTACAGGTAGCGCTGGCCCGAGATGCCGGCGAGGCTCTCCGCGATGATGTCCTGCGCGTCCCGGATTCCCTCGGCCTCGGCGCGCTGCTGGTTCGCCTGTTCGACCACGACCTGGGTCTGGTACTCCTCGGACTCCACCTGCTGCTCGCGCGACAGCTTGGCCTCGATCGCCTCCCGGATCGTCTCGGGCGGCACCACCTCGCGCACGAAGAAGTCGGTAATCTCCAACCCGCGCGGGTTCAGGCGAGTCGTCATCAGCGCCTCGATGCGGGCGGAGATCCCGGTCCGGTTGGTGGACAGGATGTCGGAGGCTTCTATCTCGGCGATCGCGTCACGGATGGCGGAGCGGTAGCTGTTGTAGATGAACGCCGCGACCGCGTTCTCGTTCCCCACCGTGAGATAGAGATGGACGGCGCTGTCCGGGTTGATGCGGTAGCGGTAGGCCGCGTCGACCGCGATCTGGAGCTGGTCCGAGGTGAGCGCGTCGAGGCGCTCGGCCTGTCCGCCGGCCGGGTACTGGACCTCGCGCAACGGATAGTTCGTCCACGAACGCAGGACCGAGTGGTACAGCCCCTGCGTGTAGGGGCGGGCCGCCACGGCGCCCGTCACCGGGTTCCGCTTGACCGCCACCTCGTACTCGTCGACGCGGTTGAAGCCGAACACGAAGAGGATGAGTACGAAGAGGATGCCGGCGACCGCGGCCACCGTGCCGATGCGGAGCGATTTCACTGATTGAGCCATTCTGGTCCTCCCTGAAACCGAGACAGTGCCCGCGGGCGGCGAGGCCGCGCGGACGGTATCGTTACGTGGGTTCATTGCAAGGTAAGCGCGCGGTCACGCCCGTCCCAGCTCGTGGGCAGAACCCTGTGGCCGCAGCTACACTCCTGGCGGGAGGATCATTCGTGATTCGACAGATGTTGCGCGCGGCGCTGATGGCTCCGGTCGTTGCCTCGGCCTGCGCGGCCCCGGCGCCCGATTACGATGTCCTCATCCGCGGCGGGACGGTCTACGACGGGTCCGGAGACCCTCCGCGCACCGCGGACGTGGCGATCGCCGGCGACACGATCGCGGGCATCGGCGACTTCGCCTCGGCCTCCGCCGGCATGACGGTCGACGCGGCCGGGCTCGCGGTGTCTCCCGGATTCATCAACATGCTCTCGTGGGCGACCGAGTCGCTCATCGCCGATGGTCGTTCGCTGAGCGACATCCGCCAGGGCGTCACGCTCGAGGTGTTCGGCGAGGGCAACTCCATGGGACCGCTGAACCCGGAGATGAAGGCGGACATGCTCGGCCGCCAGGGCGACGTGCGCTTCGAGGTGCCGTGGACGTCGCTCGGGGAGTACCTGAACCACCTCGTGGAACGCGGCGTGGCGACCAACGTCGCCTCCTACATCGGGGCCACGACCGTGCGCGTGCACGAGGTCGGCCACGAGGACCGCCCCCCGGCGCCGGAGGAACTCGGGCGGATGCAGGACCTCGTGCGGGAGGCGATGCGCGAGGGCGCCCTCGGCGTCGGCTCGTCGCTCATCTACGCTCCGGCCTTCTACGCCGACACCGATGAACTCATTGCCCTCGCGAGCGCGGCCGGAGAGTTCGGCGGCGGCTACATCTCCCACCTGCGGAGCGAGGGGAACCGGCTCATCGAGTCCGTGGACGAACTGATCGCGATCGCCCGGGAAGCCGGCGTGAGGGCGGAGATCTATCACCTGAAGGCCGCCGGGAGCGACAACTGGGCGAAGCTCGACGAGGTCATCGAGCGCGTGGAGCGGGCGCGGGAGGAGGGACTCGAGATCACGGCCGACATGTACACCTACACGGCCGGCTCGACCGGGCTCGATGCTGCGATGCCGCCGTGGATCCACGAGGGTGGGCACGCCGCGATGATCGAGCGCCTCCGCGACGCCGAAACGCGCGAGCGGATCGCGGCGGAAATGCGGACGCCCACCGATGAGTGGGAGAACCTGCTGCTCGCCGCCGGCTCCCCCGACCGCGCGCTTCTCGTCGGCTTCCGGCAAGATTCCCTCAAGTACCTGACGGGCCGGACGCTCGCCGACGTGGCGGAGTCGCGGGGCACGGGCATCGAAGAAACCGCGATGGATCTCGTGGTGCAGGACGACAGCCGCGTGGGGACGGTCTATTTCATGATGTCGGAGGAGAACGTGAAGCGTCAGATCGCGATTCCGTGGGTGAGCTTCGGATCCGACGCGGGATCGCTCGCGCCGGAGGAACCCTTCGTGCGCTCGAGCACCCACCCGCGCGCGTACGGCAACTTCGCGCGGCTCCTCGGCAGGTACGTGCGCGACGAAGGCATCATCCCGTTGGAAGAGGCGGTCCGGAAACTCACCTCGCTGCCGGCCGCCAACCTCAGGGTGGAGGGGCGCGGCCGGCTCGCGCCCGGCTATTTTGCCGACGTCGTGATCTTCGACCCCGCCGCGATCGCAGACCATGCGACGTTCGAGGAGCCCCACCGGCTGGCGACGGGCGTGCGCGATGTGTTCGTGAACGGCGTACAGGTGCTTTCGGGGGGCGATCCGACGGGCGCCACACCCGGGCGCGTGGTCCGGGGCCCGGGGTGGGAGGGCGCCTCCCGGCCGTGACGGGCCATGCAGGCCCGCAGCCGGCAGCCGTCAGTTGCCGGAGCCGGCTTAGTTGCCGCGGGCCCCGCCGTCGAAAGCGCGGCTGTCGGAGGCGCCCCAGCGGAGTCCCGTGTCCCAGTCGATGTAGATCCCCATCGCCTGCCCCTGTCCGCCCCGGGTCCGCGTCGCGTGTCCCAAGCCCTCGTAGAGACGCTTCGTGTCGGGCGAGAAGCCCCACTCCTCGAACGAGGTCACGTCGGGCAGCCACTGGTGGTGGATGCGAGGCGACTCGATGGCCCGGCCGAACTGCGACCCGGTCATCCCGTGGTCGACGACGTTCAGCACGACCTGCAGCGTGGTGTTGATGATCGTCCGCCCCCCCGGGCTCCCGATCGCGAGCACCGGCCGGCCGTCACGCGCGACGATCGTCGGCGTCATGCTGGACAGCGGCTGCTTCTCGGGCGCCACGAGATTGGGCGGCGTCCCGATCGTACCGCGTGAATTCGTGCGTCCGGGAATCGCGTTGAAGTCGCCGAGTTCATTGTTCAGCAGGAAGCCGGCGCCGGGCACGACGATGCTCGACCCGTAGCCGAACTCGAGCGTGTAGGTGACCGAGACCGCGTTCCCCTCGGAGTCCACCACGGAGTAGTGGGTCGTCTCCTCGCTCTCGTGCAGGAAGGCGCCGTTGAAGGCCGCCGAATCACTCCGGGAGGCGCGCTCCATGTCGATGCTCGCCCTCAGGAGCCCGGCGTATTCCTTGGAGGTCAAACGGTCGACCGGCATCTCCGGATTGAACTTCGGGTCTCCGAGATGGAGTGCCCGGTCCGCGTACGAGCGCCGCATCGATTCGGTGAGCAGGTGCAGGTAGAGCGCCGAGTTGTGGCCGATCTCCGCCAGGTCGTATCCCTCGAGGATGTTGAGCATCTCCACGAGCCCCGTGCCGCCCGAACTGGGCGGCGGCATCGAATAGACGTCGTAGCCCCGGTACGTCCCGTGGATCGGGGTCAGCTCGTCCGCCTCGTAGCGCGCCAGGTCTTCCTCCGTGATGAGACCTCCGTGCTCCGCCATGAAGCCGGCCAGCAGCTTCGCCGTCGTGCCGCGGTAGAAGCCGTCGTGTCCGTCGCTCCGGATGCGGCGCAGCGTAGCGGCGAGGTCCGGCTGCCGGAAGGTTTCCCCCGGCTCGTACAGGCGGACGCCGTCCTTGAGGAAGGCCTCGCGGGTCGCGTCGTAGAGCGGCCCTTCCCGGCCGGGCAGCGAGCGAAGCCAGTTCTGCATCGCCCACGTGGAGGGCATGCCGTCCTCGGCCAGACGGATCGCCGGCTCGACGAGATCCGCCCACGGCAGCCGGCCCAGGCGCTGGTGCGCCTTCCACATGCCGGCCACGGTGCCGGGCACCCCGACGGCGAGCAGGCCGATGTGGTTCGAGTTGTCCCGGACTTCGCCGTTGTCGCCCAGGTACATGCGCTCCGTCGCCGCGAGCGCGGCCTTCTCGCGGAAGTTGAACGTCGTCACCTCCCCGTCCGCCCCGTGGTACACGAGGAAACCGCCGCCGCCCACGTTGCCGGCCGAGGGCAGGGTCACGGCCAGCGCAAAGGCCGTGGCCACCGCCGCGTCGACCGCGTTGCCGCCCTGGTTCAGAATCTCCTGGCCCGCCTCCGAAGCGAGGTAATGGCTGCTCACGACCATGCCCCCCCGCGACGGCGCCGCCATGCGGCCCGACTGGGCGGCGAGCGGCGCGAAGACGACCATGTTGATGGACACGCACAGGGCGAGGGTCCGGGCGACGAACGCGAATGCGTGCTTCCGGGGCATCAGGGGGCCTCCTCTACGGGTGTCACGGGCAGCGTCGCACAATCGCGGGCGACGTCGCGCAATGTCGGGTGACTCCGCGCGGTCGGAAAGAGCGGCCGGAAGAACCCCGTCAATTCGAGAGCGGCACGAGCGCGACCGCGCGCAGGGGGCCGCCCGATCCGCCCGAGATCTTCATTGGCAGGGCGATGACGGTCGCGCCGCAGGCCGGCAGGCGGTCGAGGTTGGTGAGATTCTCGAGACCCGGCGCGTTCGCCGCGGCAACGATCTGATGTACGATGAAATCGGTCGACGCCCCGTAGTCGATGGAGGCCACATCGGCTCCGAGAGCAGCGGCCCCGCGCGCCTCGACGAGGAGGCGCGCGGCCGCCTCCCCGTAGCTCGGGAAGTGGAGTTGCGAGGCATCTCCCGGCGTGTCGTCGCCGAGGTAGGAGAGAGCGTCGGGCCAGCGCGCACTCCATCCCGTGCGAAGGAGAACGAGGCTTCCGGACTCGATCCGGCCGTGCTCCGCCTCGTGCGCCTCGACGTCGGCCACGGTCAATCGATAGTCGACATCATCGGCCGCCTGAGCGGTCATGTCGATCACGACCGCCGGACCGATGAGCCGCCTGAGCGGGATCGATGCGACGTCCGGCCCTCCTTCGAGGAAATGGATGGGGGCATCGATGTGGGTGCCGCCGTGCTCGGCCGTCGCAAGGGAGTAGGCGGAGTAGAAGTAACCGCCCTCGGTCTCGCCGAAGGCCAGTTCTTCCAGCGCGAACCCCGCCGTGTCCGTCGGCCAGTAGACCGTCTCGTCGCCGAAGGCGTGGCTGAGGTCGACGAAGCCGTAGCCCTCCAGATCGAGCGGTCCCCGAGCTGCCCCGCCCAAGTCCTCCGAAGCGGCCGGTGTCTCGCCGGGTGCCTCGCTTGGTGTCTCGCCTGTCTCGCCCGGCGTCTCCACCCAGACCGAACAGGCCACCGCCGCGCACCCCAGGAGGGCAACTGCCGCCGCACGCGAAAGCTCCGAAATCGCCATGTTTCCTCTCCCTTCCCTCCGTGACCGCCCGGGGCGGTGTCCGGGCTTGGAAAGTGGCGACTCGCGGTTGGCGAAGCGAGATTCGCGCATGCGCAGGATCACTCGGGGTCTTCTCGTCGTATTCCTTGCCTCCCTCGGATACGGGGCCCTGCCGATCTTCGCCAAGCTCGCATTCGCCGCGGGAGTCGACGTCCTGCCGTTGCTGGCGTGGCGCTTCCTGCTCGGGAGCGGGGTGCTGTGGCTCTTCGTGGTCGCCACCGGGCGGCCCCGGCCTCCGCGCGGACGACTGACCGGCCTCGCCCTGCTCGGTCTGCTGTACGCATTCAATTCGGTGTGCTACATGCTCGGCCTCGACCGACTGCCGGCCTCGGTCGCGACGCTGGTCCTGTTCAGCTATCCGGCGATGACCGTGCTCCTGGCGCGGTTCTGGGTCGGCGAGCGGCTGACTCCGCGTCGCATCGCCGCCCTGGTGCTCACGACCATCGGGTGCGCGCTGACCGTCGGAACCGGACTCGGAGGGGGCGATGCGCTGGGCGTGGGACTCGTCATGCTCGCGGTCGTGTTCCTGGCGTCGTGGATCGTGCGGAGCCACGGAGTCTTTGCCGGGCTTCCACCCATCTCAGCCACGGCCACGGTGCTGGCCTCCACCGCCGTCGCGATCTCGGTCGCGGGTCTCGCCACGGGGGGAATCGGCGTGCCCCTCGCCCCCACACCGCTTCTCCTGCTGGGCGCGATCGGCCTCTTCTCGACCGCCATCCCCATCACCGCCTTCCTCATCGGGATCCAGTGGATCGGCCCGGGCAGGGCGGCGACCGCCGCCACCATGGAGCCCGCCGTGACGCTCGCGCTCGCCGCCGCCGTGCTCGGCGACCGCCTTTCCGCCGGACAATGGTTCGGCGCCGCGCTCATCCTGGCCGGCGTGATCTCGCTTCGGGTCGAGCCCCGGGCGGATGTCGCCGACGGTCACCCCTGATGCGCGCGCACCTCGCGGCACTCCAACCTTCCGGGCGCAGGGCGCGTCTCAAGATCGAAACAGGAACGCGGACCAGGACGTGATCGAACCGAACGGCAAATCCCGGGAGCATGGGCCGGACGCCAGGGCGGAGGGGCAGCTTTCCGCCGGCGCCGGGGCGGATGTGCGGGCGGCGGCGTTCGGGGATGACGAGGCGTTCGAGCGCATTTACCGCGCCCACGTGTCGCGGATCTACGGCCTCGCGTGCCGAATGGCCGGGAGCGAGCGGGCGGACGAACTCACGCAGGATGTCTTCGTCCGGGCGTGGGAGAAGCTCGGGACGTTCCGCGGCGAATCGGCTTTCAGTTCGTGGCTGTACCGGCTGGCGGTGAACCTCCTGTGCAGCCGGCTGCGAGCCCTGAAGCTGCAGAGGGAACGGGAGACGGCGAGCGAGATTTCTCTGGCCACGGCCCGGGCGCGGCACGACAGCATCGAGATCCGCCTCGACTTCGAGGTCGCTCTCGAACGGCTCCCGGATGGGGCGCGCGAGGTCTTCGTCCTGCACGACGTGGAGGGATACAAGCACCGCGAAATCGCGGAGCGGATGGACATCACTGCCGGTACGTCCAAGTCCCAGCTGCACCGGGCACGGATGATTCTGAGACGGCACCTGGACAGGTAGGTGAGCCGATGACAGACCGAGAACAGCGGAAAGATCGCTTTCGGGACCGGCTTTCGGAGTACATCGACGGCAACCTCGGCGTCGAGGAAGAGGTCCTGATCGAGCGGCACCTGGAGCGTTGCGAGGACTGCGCCCGGACGGTCGTCGAACTCGAGGCGGTCGTGGACCGGGCCGCGAGCCTCGGGCCGCGCGAGCCGGCCGAGGATCTCTGGCCCGGCATCGCCGAGCGGATCGGCACCCCCGCCGCCGGTCTCGCGGGCGCGGCGCGCGACATCTCCGAAGCGCCGACCCGGCGCAGATCGCCCGCCCGCCGCATCGCGCGTTTCGCGCCGCAACTCGCGGCCGGCGTCGCGCTGGTGTGGCTTTCCGCCGCTCTCGTATGGATGGCCGTGGCGCGGGACGACGCCGAGGGGAACCCGGGCACCGCGGGTGCCGTCCCGGGGCTCGGCGCTCCGTCGCTCCTGCCCCCGGCCGTGCGAAGCGTCTCGACGCTGGAGGAACGGGAGGACGGCGGGTCGATCGCCGAGGACTACGCCCGCCTCATCTCCGAACTCGAACGCGTGCTGTTCGAGTCGGAGCGGCCGCTGCCGCCGGAGACCGTGGCGCGTATCCGCCGCGCCCTCGTGACGATCGACCGGGCCATCGAGGACGCGCGGGCGGCGCTTCTCGAGCTGCCCGACGACCCCTACATCCGGCAACACATGGAGAACACGATGCGGCGCAAATCGGAGTTCCTTGTCCAAGCCGTGCAGCTCGCGGCGACAGACTGATGGCCCCGGCGACGATCTTGCTGGCGGCTCTCGCAGCGACGAGCCCAGGCGCGCGCGATACGACGTTCGCGGTGCCCGAGGGGGCGCGTATCGAGATCGAACACCGCGACGGAGATATCCGCGTGATGGGGACCGTCGGCCGCGAGGCGCGGGTCGTGCTCGACGACGAGGACGGCAGCATTCGCGTGCAATCTTCGGGTGGCGCGATTCGGCTCGGCACGAGCCGGGGCGGCGACGGCGCGAACTTCCTCATCTGGCTTCCGGAGGATGTCGACGTGAGCGTGGCCGGACACGAGGGCGACATCACCGTCTCCGGCATCGCCCGGGGCGGGGTGACCGTGAGAACGGCCGATGGAGACGTGGAGATCGACGGGGCCGCCCGCGTCAGCGTCGCCACGCTGGACGGCACCGTGAAGATATCGAACGCGGGACCCGCGACGGTCAGCGTGACGGACGGCGACGTGTGGCTCGACCGGGTCGCGGGAGAGATGAGCCTGAGCGGGATCGACGCCGACATCGTCGTCACGAACGCCGACACGCGCGCGATCGCGGTCACCGTAGTGGACGGCGACGTCTGGTACGACGGCGCCCTTCGGGCGGACGGCAGCTACTCGTTCAGCACCCACGACGGCGATGTGACGTTCGCCGTCCCGGAGAACGCCGGCGCCCGCATCTCCGTGTCCACCTTCGACGGAGAACTCGTCCCCTCCTTCCCCGTGCAGTTCCGGGGAGGCCGTCTGCGGGGCGGCGAGTTCACGGTCGGGGACGGATCCGCCGCCGTGACGCTGAAGTCGTTCGACGGAGACATCCTCCTCATCCGGCCGGGGGAACGCACCCCCGACCTCGACTAGCACTAGCAACAAGAGCCAAGAAACCGGGAGCAGCATGATGCGGAATACAGCGCGGAATACCGTACGGAATACAGCGCGACCACTCGCCGCGGCAGCGGCCTGGCTGATGATCTGGGGGGCGGCGGAAACACGGGCCCAGGACTTCGAGTGGCGGGGCTCCGTGGATCGCGGAGACGCTGTCACGATCCGGGGCGTGAACGGCTCCATCACGGCGAGTGCCGCGAGCGGCAGCCAGGTCCAGGTGCGGGCCACGAAGGAATGGGACGATGACGATCCGGATTCGGTCCGCATCGAGGTGGTCGAGGACTCGCGCGGCGTCCTCATCTGCGCCGTCTACCCGTCGCGGCGCGGGCGCGACCCGAACCGGTGCGGGCGCGGCGACGACTACGAGATGAGCGTCCGGAACAACGACGTGAAAGTACACTTCACGGTGGAGGTCCCGGCCGGCGTCGAACTGGAGGCCCGGAGCGTGAACGGGGAGATCGAGGCGCGCGGCATCGCCGACGACGTGGAGGCGCGCACGGTGAACGGCGGGATCGCGATCGAAGGCGACGGTCCGGTGTCGGCGGAAACGGTGAACGGATCGATCGAGGCGCGACTGGGAAGCGCACCTTCCGAGGACCTCCGCTTCAAGACCGTGAACGGAGGCATCCAGCTCGTGCTCCCGACCGGGACCAACGCCGACATCGACATCCGGACGGTCAACGGCTCCATCGACACGGATTTCCCGCTCACCATCCGCGGGCGCTGGGGACCCAAATCCGCTTCCGGCGAGATCGGCGCGGGAGGCCCGGAAATCGAGGTGAGCACGGTGAACGGAAGCATCGCCCTCGTCCGCGGAGGCTGAAGGGGCCCTTTACCGGATTAGGAGTTCCGAGTGGAGGTACGGCTTGAGAGCGGATTCGAGGTTCGCCATCGCCGAGGCCAACACTTCGAATACGGCTCCCCAGCGTTCTTCGTCACGGTAGCCGCCATCGTAGGTCTTCCGAACCTGACAATGCCCAAGTCCTTCCTTGGCGTCCCAATCCAGCTCCGAACCGAACCTCCCCTCGATCTCCTCCTTCTTGCGGGCGAGCGCCTCGAAGGCACGCTCATGCTCCGTTCCCTGAAGGTAGAGGCAGGCAGCGGCGTCGTGCGCCCGGGCCCAGTAGTAGAAGGTGAGCGAAAGGCCCTTGATCCGCGCTCCCGCCGAGGCGCCGAGGAAATTTTCATTGCCGGGTTTACAATTCGCGTGGAGCTGAGTCTTCGGCTTCGCGTGCTCCAGCAATCCCGCCCAGAAACGCGAAATCAGTTGAGCGGTTTCCGGTCTTTCCCGGGACCGGCTTCGATGACGTGCCTTACCTTCGGGTACGACGGTCGCAAGATGGAGCAGACGGCCTCCATCATCACTCTGGAACAAGGTGAACTCCCGGCATGAGAGCCGAATCCCCTGCTCATTCAGGTAAGCTGCGGTAGACCGAATCCTGTCCGTCACACCTTGGCCGACGATCACGATCCGATGACCCTGGTTGAACTCCTCGACGGCATCCTCAAGTCCAAAATACTTCGCATGCCGCTCGGCCATGCTGAGCGAATCATCTCCTTTGAAGCGCCGCAACAACTCCTCCAGATCTCTTTCCCCCAGTTTCGCAGCCCAAGCTGCGTACTCCAGCGCTTGGGCGATCACATCCCTGGGCGTGTCATCACGCTTCAACTCGACGACCACCACGCCGCCCTGCCGATCCAAGCCGAGAAGGTCGATGCGGCCTCCGAGATCGGTACGAATCTCCCGACCGAGGACGAGCATCTTCGCGTCGTCCAGGATCCCGTCCGGGTTCGCCCCGAGCCAGTTCTGAAGCTCGGCCTCCTCGTGCTCGACCTCGAACTGCCTCGGTTCATACACCGTGAAGCTCTCACCGTCGCCAATGCCAAAGATTCGCAATGCGTCCCCCGTGCCGAGGTCCACGGAGCGCGGCCAGCCCCACTTCAGCCTCCGTGTTATGCACGGACTATCATGAGCACCCAACGGTGCTTCGAGCCAGCGCGGCGGACGCCTCCGCAGCGGTCGCCGAACCGGCCCGAAACAGGAGGCGACCCTAGGAGCTTGCGCGGTAGAACGGTCGCGAAGGGCGGCGGATCCCGGGAAGCGCGGCCGCCCGGAGGCTGAGGGGCGCCGGTTGTCGGCGGGAGCCGCCGTCGCGCGGGCGAAGCCGCCGCGCCGGCGCCGTTTCCGGGTGGATCCGGCCGCGTTTCGGGCCCCGGAGGCCCTCCGGCGCGAAGATTTCGCCCCTCACGCGGCCCGAAGGACGTGGAGGCGCCGCGCGTTGAGCGCCAGACACACCAGATCCCACTCGCCGCGCACGTTCTCCAAGCCCCTGAGGCTGAACCTCCTGAACCCCATCGCCTCCTTGACCCACCCGATGGGCGCTTCGGCGATCCACTTGCGCTTGGCATACACCGCCCGGCCTTGGGGAGTCTCCAGCTTCTTCGCCATGCGCGCCGTCGCCGGGAGCTTCTTCGGGTCGGGCTTGCCGGCCCCCTTGCCCTCCCGGCCCAGCGCCACGTAGCCGTCGATCCCCCGCGCATCCAGAGCCGCCAGATCCTCCTCGTTCGAGTAGCCCGCGTCGGCCAGCACCTCGCCCGGCGTCTCCCCCAACCGCCCGGACACCTCGTCCACCCGCTCCACCAGCTGCCCCTGGTCGCTCGCGTTGTCGGTCACCTCCGCCCCCAGCACCAGCTGGCTCTCGCCGTCGACCACCGCCTGCGCGTTGTAGCACTGCTGGTAGCCCTCCGTGCTCGTCCGCATGATCCGGCTCTCCGGATCCGTGAAGTTCGTCTGCGAGTCCGCCTCCGGCTCCCCGTAGGCCAGCTTGTACGGCGACCCCCCCTTCGGGTTGCGGTCCCACTCCGGCTCCCGGCCCCGCGCGTCGTCGCGCTCCCGCGCCTCCGCCTCCAGACGAGCCCGCGCCGCCCGGATCGCCGCCAGCCGGTCCTCCCGCCGCTTCAGCTCCTCCGGCAGCTCGTCGCCCCGAACGTCCTCCCCGTGCCGCTCGTCCTCCTCCGCGTCGGCCGCCTCCGCACGCGCCAGCAACTCCGCGATCTCCGCCTCCAGGCGCGCCTCCTCCGGACCCATCCGCCCGTAGCTCATCGCCTTCCGCTTGCTCGCGTTCGCCCGAACCTTCGTCCCGTCCACCGCCACCCGGCCCAGCCCCGCCAGACCCAGCTCCCGCGCCAGAAGCACCGCCTCGGCGAACAACGCACCGAACGCCCTCAGGTTCTTCTTCCGGAACTCGCACAGCGTCCGGTGCGCCGGAAAGTTCCCCGCCGCCAGCATCCTGAGCGGCACGTCCTCCTCCAGCTTCCGCGCCAGCTTCCGAGACGAGAACACCCCCGTCGCGTAACCGTACAGCAGAACCTTCACCATCATCCGCGGATCGTACGGGCTCCGACGGCGTCCGTCCCCCTCGTACCGCGCGTAGAACGCCGACAGGTCCAGCGCGTCCACCAGATCGCTCACGTGGTGCGCCAGATGCCCCGCCGGCACCCACTCGCGAAGATCCTGCGGCAGCAGCAACCGCTGGTCCGGATCGTACGGGCGGAACCTCGTCCGCATCCTCTCCGGATCGTACGGTAGAGACCTCGCACTCATCGCCAACTCCCCGCGCCGAACTTGAACCCGTCACAGCACGCCATCACCATAACCACCCGAAACGCGCCGCACCATCGGTTTCTACGGCGCAGGCTCCTAGCCGGGGATCATCCTGACGATGCGCCCGTTGCGGTCGACCACGATGATCGGACTTCGCAAGATGTCAGCGCCGTACGGAATGATCCGATCCGGGGCGTCGACCGAGGCCGCGGCGCCGGGCAGGAAGAAGCGTTCGGCCAAGCTGACATCGACCGTGTAGCCCATGTCCGCCAAGGACTTAATCGTGATCGCGCTCAATGGATCCGCGATATCGGCGTTCTCGAAGGGCGTCATGAGTTCCGTGCCGAGGACGGAATGTCGCCAGTGCGCGTCGCCCGATCCCGGGCCTGCCCGATTCTCGACGGGCACCTTTTCACCGCCGACGTAGCTCGCGCCGCCCGCCTCGTCGAACGCTTCGATGGCCATTGGACCCGGGAAGTGGGTGTCGGCGCCCTGCTGGCCCGGCAGCGACGGATTGCGGAGGAGCCCGTGTGCGTCCCACCTCGTTCCGATCCCCAACACATGGCCGATTTCGTGCAAGACAACATCCTCAAGGTCGCCTCGTTCCTCCAGCCATCCGAGATCGCCCTCGTCGAACAGCATGACTCCCATGAACGGCAGGCCACCCGATCCGTCTCGAACCCCGCACACGGCAGCCCCGGCCAATGGACCCAGAGGGCCGTTTATCCAGCGGATCGCCGCCACGATCAGGATGTCGTCCACGGTTTCGACACGCTGGTCGGTCGTGATGCCCGCGCAGCCCAACTCGATGTCACCGCTTACCGGAACGTCCGGCAGCTCCGTGTCCGCGAGGATTGATTCCCAGTATTCCACCGCCGCGTCGAAGGCGGCGGCGACCGAAGGGGTCACATCGTCGACCAAGATGAGCTCGATGTCGTACGACCCCGGGCTGCCTCCTCTCACGGTGACCCGCAAGGACAACTCCACGCTTAGACCGCCCGGATCGGTGGCCCTTACGGTGACGGTTGACCATCCGGGCCCCACCGGACTCAACGTCAGCTGGCTGGCCGCAACCGATGCGGACACCACGCTTGGACTTCCGGAGGTTGCCGTGTATCCCAACCTGTCGCCGTCAGGATCGCGAAAGTGGCTGGAGAGGTCGAGTGCGCTGCTAGCGTTGCCGCGTGCCCTGAGTCTCACCCAAGGCAAGGCCTGCTCGGCCACCGGCGCCAGGTTCGACACGGTTCCGCACAGCACCGCCGGGTCGGGCGCCTTGAGTTCCACGCCCCAGACGGAGATGGGAGACGGGGGGACCGGCCCCACCGCCACCTGGGTGCCGTCCCCGTGTCCCCCCTCGCAAGTCACGGTGAGGTCACCGCTCTCGTCCCTCCCGACATCAATCACGGCCACGCCGGCGGAGATGCCGCCACCATGAGTCGACAGCGGAATCGTCATCGGGAACGGCGCACCCTGGGCTAACCGGACTCGTACCCTCGCCGGACCGGGCGCCAGAAGGTTCTCGCCGTCCACGCGCTGGACTTCCGGGGTGAGCGTGAACGGAGATCCGGGATTTTTCTCCAAGCTCAGGACCTTCAGTCCGTAAAGACCAACGAACACTCCCTTCGGTAGCTCGGCCAGCCTGTTCCCGTCCAAGAAAAGGCTGTTCAAGCTTGCGAGATCAGAGAAAATGGCGGGCGGTAATCGCGTCAGAGAAACGCGGTTAAGGTTCAGCCATAACAGGTGTGTGAGATTCGAGAACACGGTTGGCGGCAACTCGGTCAGCGGGTTCCCTGTGAGATTCAGTACCTCAAGATTGGAGAGATCCGAGAAGATGCCCGTCGGTAGAGCCGTCAGCTGATTATAGTGCAGCCGCAGGCGTGTGAGCTTCGTCAGGCCCGAGAACACTTCGGCGTCCAATGAAGTGAATTCGTTGCCGGAGAGCGTCAACCTTTCCAAGCGCCCCAATCCCGAGAAGATCCCCTCTGGAAGCTCCTTCAGCCGGTTTTCGCCCAAGCCAAGGTGTGTCAAGTTCGAGAGACCCGCAAACACTCGCGGCGGTAGCCGGGTCAATTCGTTGCCGAAGCCGACGTATAGCACTTCCAGGTTGGAGAGTCCGGCAAAGACCTTGGGCGGCAATTCCCTGAGCCCGTTGTTCTGTAGGCGCAACCGCCACAGACTGGAGAGTCCCGAAAAGGCTTCCGCCCGCAGTTCGGTGAGCCTATTGCCATCCAGATTCAGGTCCCGGAGGTTGTGGAGTCCATAGAAGACCCCGGCCGGCAGTTCCGATAGGCCGTTACCCTTCAGGGTCAGGTCTCTCAGGTTGGGAAGCTCGCTGAAGTCCGCTTCGCGTAGTGACGCAATGACCGCGCGCCGCCCGACTGGCCAGCCCACCGATTCGTAGTCCCTCCGCCCGGGCTGGGCGTCGCATTCGACCGGTTCCGGACGGAAGAAACGGTCGCCGGTGATCCCGACCGTTGGCTCGCACTCGTTTCCGTGGTTGTCCCTTCCCAAAGATCCCTCGGCCTCCGTGGTGCTCAAGTTCAAGTCACGGACCGAATGCAAGTCTCCGTCACGGACAGCCGAGCAGTGATCGACACCCGTCACCCTGACGATCTCGTCGCGCACCCGAGGTGTGCGGTCGCAGACGCCCTCCTCAATCGACAACACGACCGCGTTCGGATGACCAAGGACATATCCGGCCTCCGGTTCGGGCACGTCCAGGGTGGCCACAAGGACTTCGCGCGTCGGTTCGATATCGTCGTCCTCGGTGATGGCGATCTCCACGACGGCGGATTCTGCCCCGGCCCCGATCTCAATCGTGCCGCCGGAGGGATCCAGGTAGTCGGCGTCGTCCCCGTCGTCAGTACCGCCATCGTCGTCGACGCCGAGCGTGTACGTTACCGGGAGGGGGAGTTCGAGCGGTGGATGGACCATGACACGCAACGCGACCGTACCGCCCTCCTTGGCAGCCGTCGTTGCGGTAGCGAAGCGCACGGTGGGCAATGCGGTTTCCACCGTCACCCGGAGCGTCTGCCGCGCGCTCAGGCCCTCCGGATCACTGGCCGTGATCGTGACCGTCGTCATCCCCGTGGCCACGGCGGCGATGGTGACGGCGCCGTCATGGACGGCCGCGGTGGCGATGGTCGTATCCGAGGACTCCGCCGCGTAGTCGAGCGTGTCCCCGTCCGGGTCGCTGAAATACCTGGCCGCATCAAGGCTGACCGAGTCGCCGACCGTCACTTCGCTGGCCGGGATCGCGCCCAGCGGGAGCGGGGTTCGGTTCGGTGGCAGGGTTGGTGAAGACGGCATCGCAAGGTCACCTTCACATGCGACAGCCACGACGGCAACGAGGCAGGCCGTAAGCGCGGCGACCATCGGAAGTGCGTGGATGCACCTTTGATCGGCGCGCAGGAAGAGCATCAAGCAGGTTCGTCCGGCGCGCAACCCGAGGCGGCCGCCACCGCCCCCAGTCCCCCGGCGACGTTCCCGCGGGAACGTCCCCCGGCACCGCGGCTCAGAACGCGTCGTCCGTGATGATGAGCATGCCGAGCCCGCGCAGCGTCTCGTTGAGCGCCGCGACGTCCGTCCGCACCAGCTCTTCCAGCTCGGCCAGGTGCGCTTCCAGCGCTTCGTGGAGGATGACCTTCACTTCCATCTCCTGGTCCGTGGGCCGGAAGTCCGCGATCGACAGCGCGCCCGTCAGGTAGCCGAGCTTCTGCAGGAGGCGCGCCTCGAAGCGCACCCCGTCCTGGCCCTGCCCCGTGAGGCGCAGGTCGACCATCGTCTCCTGCAGGCCGGTCAGCTTCTGCCGCAGATCTTCGACCGACGCGGACACATCCTCGTCTTCGGCGAACCGCGCCAGCGTCCCGAGCTGCACCCGCATCGCCTCCACCCGGTGCACCGCCTCGCCGGCCCGCACGACGTCCTCCCGGACCTCGCGGATGAAGGCGAGTTGCTCGGCGATGTCCGCCTCCGTCCCGGCGGAATGCGGGTCCTTCAGCACCGTCAGAGGCTGCTCGTGCGTCGCCCCGTCCGCTGTGAGCCGCACCGTGTACCGCCCCGGCGGCATCAGAATCGAGATCTGCTGCCCGCCGGGCGCCGGCCTTCCCTCATCGCCCACCTCGATGTGGTCGGCGTACATGGGCGGCGTGAGCATGCGGATCGGCTCGTTGGGTTCATCCCGCAGGTCCCAGTGGATCCGGTTCACGCCCGCCCGGTTCGGCCCCTCCAGCGTGCGCACCACCGCCCCGTCGCCATCCAGGATCTCGATCGTCGGCGCCTCCGCGGCCTCCGCCGCGAGCCAGTAGTTGAGCGAGGCGCCGTACTCCGGATCCTCTCCGACCGTGGGATCGTCGTACGGGATCGAGGGCGGCGTGATGGGCCGGAAGCGGTACGCGTCGCGCGGCGCGAACAGGTGCGAGGCCGACGCCATCACCTCCGGCGTCATCTGCTGGATCGGCGACAGATCGTCCAGGATCCAGAACCCGCGCCCGTACGTGCCGACCACGAGGTCGTTGAAGTGCTCCTGGACCACGATCCCCGACACGGGCGCGGCCGGCAGGTTGTTCTGCAGCGGCTGCCAGTCGTCCCCGTCGTTGAAGGAGACGTAGATCGCGTTCTCGGTGCCCACGTAGAGCATCCCCGGCCGCACCGGGTCCTCGACGATGATCTTCGTGTAGCTCAGCATGCTGGGCGGGATCCCGTCGACGATCTTCTCCCACGAGGCGCCGAAGTCGCGCGTCCGGTAGACGTGCGGATCGCGGATGTTCACCTGGTGGCCGTCCGCCGCGATGTAGGCGGTGCCCGCCTCGTAGCGCGAGGGCGCGATGCTGCGCACGGCGATCCACTCCGGCAGCCCGCCGACGTTGCCCGTCACGTCCGTCCAGTTCGCCCCGTTGTCCCGCGTGATGTGGAGCTTGCCGTCGTTCGTACCGGCCCAGATGAGGCCCGCCTCGACCGGCGACTCCGCGATCCCGAACACGGTGCCCGCGTACTCCACGCCGATGTTGTCGCCCGTGAGCCCGCCCGATAGCCCCATCCGGCTTTGGTCGTTCAGCGTCAGGTCCGGGCTGATGACCTCCCAGCTCTGCCCGCGGTTCCGCGTGCGGTGCACGTGCTGGCTCCCCACGTAGACCGTCTCGTTGTCGTGCGGGGAGATGTGGACCGGCGCGTCCCACACGAAGCGGTAGCGCACGCCGGAGGCCGGCCCGCGGCTCTGCTCCGGCCACACCTCGACGGGCCGGTACTGCCGCCGCTCCTCCTCGTAGCGGACGACGATCCCGCCCACCATCCCCGACCCCGAAGCCGAGGACCACACGATGTCGGGGTCGGTCGGATCCGGCGTGGCGAAGCCGCTCTCCCCGCCCCCGACGTGGTGCCACATGCCGCGCGGGATGTGGTTGATGCGCCGGGTGCCGAGGATGCGGCTGTTGCTGGGGCCCCGGTAGGTCGGCTCATCCTGCTTGTTCCCGAGCACGTTGTAGGGGACCGCGTTGTCCACCGTCACGTGGTACATCTGCGCGTTCGTGAGCCGCTGCCGGAACCATGTCTTCGCGCGGTTGATCGAGATCGACAGCCCCTGGTCGTGCGCCACGATCATGCGGTCCGGGTTCGTGGGATCGATCCACATGTCGTGGTGGTCGCCGCCCGGCGCCCGCGGGCGCGGCGTCACGTCCAGCGTGCGCCCCCCGTCCGTCGAAACGGTGAAGGAGGCGGTGAGGAAGTAGGCCTCGTCCTCGTCGTCCGGTGAGATCACGACGCGCGAGTAGTAGTGCGGGCGCCCCATCGCGTTCCGGTTGCGCGTGATGAGCGCCCACGTGCGGCCCCCGTCCTCCGAGCGCCACAGCTGGCCGTCCTCCGTGGGCTCGCCGTCCCAGGGAATCCCGTCGCCCGTCTCGAGCATCGCGTACACGCGCTGCGGGTTGGAGGGCGCGACCGCCACCGCCACCTTGCCGACCGGCTTCTTCGGCAGGCCGATCGTGTTGTCCGGGCCGTTCAGCTTCTCCCACGTGTCCCCCCCGTCGCGCGACACGTGCAGGCCCCCGCCGGGGCCGCCGCTCGTCCGCCCCCAGGTGTGGATCTCGAGCTGCCACGTGCCGGCGAAGAGGATGCGCGGGTTCGACGGATCCATCGCGATGTCCGAGCACCCCGTGTCCTCGTCGATGAAGAGGACGTGCTCCCAGCTCTCGCCCCCGTCCATCGTGCGGTAGACGCCCCGCTCCGGCTGCGGCCCGTAGGAGTGGCCCAGCGCGCACGCGAAGACGATATCCGGGTCCGAGGGATGGATGACGAGGCGCGGGATCCGTCCCGTGGGTTCGAGCCCCATGAGGGTCCACGTCTCCCCCGCATCCGTCGACTTGTAGGCGCCCTGCCCGATCGAGATGTGGCTGCGGATCTTCCCCTCCCCGGTCCCCGCCCAGACGATGTTGGGATCCGCGGCGGAGACGGCGAGCGACCCGATCGACTGCACCGGCTGGTCGTCGAACATCTCGTCCCAGTTCACGCCGCCGTCGGTCGTCTTGTAGATCCCGCCCGAGGCCGCGCCCACGTAGTAGGTGTACGGCTGGCCGGGGATCCCCGCCGCCGCGCTGAAGCGGTTCCCCTCCGGGCCGATGTTCCGCCACCGCAGCGTCTCGTAGGCGGCCGGGTCGGGAGCCGACTGCGCCGCCAGCGGAGTGACCGCCGGAAGAGAAAGGAGGAGAAGCGCGAAGAACGCACAGAAAGGTCGGACGCGCATGGCAACCTCGCCGGGTTGAGACTGGACGATTGCGTGAGACGATCACGGATTCAGGCCGTCGAGCACGGTGCGCCGGCCCAGCCCGGCTGACAAGACCGCCGCGAGAGTCCAACGATCGGAAGATGGTGCCCCGAAAGTGGCTGGGCTCCGCTTGCCAACCTATCCTGAGAGGACCATGGCACTCCCCTATATGACCTGGCAGGACGCCCTCCAGATGCCGGAGGATGGACGTCGCCACGAAGCGATCGATGGCGAGTTGTACGGCACTCCGGCTCCGAGCATTCGTCACCAGCTTGTCAGCGGCGAGCTCCTCGCGGCGCTTACCCACCTTCTCGACAAGCCGGGATACGGAGAGACGTTCATCACCATGACGGCCGTCGAGTTCCCCGAAACGCGCGAAGGCGTCATGCCGGACCTCATGTTCGTGTCCAACGAACGGCGAGGGATCATCACGGAGACCTGGCTCGTGGGCGCGCCGGATCTGGTGATCGAGATCACCTCTCCCGTAACGGAAGACCGGGATCGCAGGGTCAAGCTCGACCTGTACAGGAGGCAGAGGGCAGGCGAGTACTGGATCGTCGATCCCGACGAGAACGCCGTCGACGTGTGGCGGTTCGGGGAGTCACCCGAAGAGGAGCGCTTCACGACGACACTCCCGGTTCGGCTCGGCGCAGAACAGATCGGGGTCATCGATCTCGAGGCGGTTTTTTCGCGCGAACTGTTCCAGCGCGGCCCACAGGCCCTGGCGCGCCGAACCGGGACTCGCCCCGCCGTTGAGGGCGGGATGATGAAAGCGGCGATCATAGGCTCGGAATTGGAAGCGACCCCGACCCGGAGCTATGATGTGGCAACCATGCCGCTTCCCTCGATCACTTGGCAGGACGTCCAGCAGATGCCGGACGACGGAAATCGCTACGAGGCGATCGAGGGCGACGTTTATATGACCCCCGCCCCGACGTTTCGCCACCAACGCGTAGCCCACCGGCTCGGCAAGGCGCTCGATCAGGCTCTGGAAGAGCCCGGGCACGGAGTCGTAGTGCCGGCCCCCTTCGGAGTCGAGTTCCCGGCCACCGGAGAAGGCGTACAGCCGGACCTCGTGTTCGTGTCAGTTGAGCGTCGCGGGATCATCACGGACGCCGGGCTCACTGGCGCTCCGGACCTCGCGGTCGAGATCCTCTCACCTTCCACTGCGAGCCGTGACCGAGGGCTCAAGCTGCGGCTCTACCAGCGCCAGGGCGTGCGCGAGTACTGGATCGTCGACCCTGACGAGAACACAGTCGATGTGTGGCGGTTCGGGGAAGAAGCCGCGCACGAACGCTTCACGACGACCCTCCCCGTCCGGCTCGGAGCCGAACAGGTCGGCTCGATCAACCTGGAAGCTGTCTTCGCCCCCGACCTGTGACCGCCCCGTCCGGTGCTGCGGCGGTGCTACTCGAGGCCGCGCTCCATCACATGCCCTGAACTGCCGAAGATGTGCTGGACCGTAATGTCGAGACCGGAGGCTCCGGCCAGTTTGCCGTCGGCGGTCAGCAGGGGCACTTCATGCGAACGGGCGGTCGCCACGTAGAACGCGTCATACGCGCTCACGTTGTGGCGGTAACGCCACGCCAGGTGAGCCAACGCTCGGTGGGAAATGCGGTCGACGGGCCACCGGCTCAGATCCGTGACCGCCGTCAGCGCCCGAGGCTCGTCGAGTCGCCCCAGCAGCACCGCCTTTCTCAGCGCTGACACCACTTCCACGTCCATGAGTTCGGGGGCAATCAGGGCGGCGGCGTCCAGCGTGTCGGCCGCAGCCAGGCCCAGCGGCGTGCGCAGGAGGTACTCGACCGCGACCGACGCGTCGACGACGTAGCGGATCACCCGGCGTCGGAGTCGCGCAGGGAACGCTCTTCCCGGATCAGCGCCGCGGCTTCAACACCGAGATCGGTCGTCGGCTGCCGGCGCAGATGCTCTCGCCACTCACACCTCATCAACTCGCGCTCGATGGCGGTCAGAACAAAGGCGCTCATGGTGCAGTTGTTCTCCCGCGCCTGCCGACGCAGGCGTTCGTGGAGGGCCTCCGGTACGTTCTTCACTTGCAGGTTCGCCATGTCATGACTGTAGCATGATACGGTCATGCCCACAACGTTTTCTGCGATCTGCGGGGTCGGCGTGCCTACCCGTCTCGTGCGGTCCGTTCCCGGAAACGGTCCGCGTTCGCGTCGATAGCGTCGGCGGCGAAGGCCGCGAGGCCCGCGTGTCGTTCCTCGAAGTACGCCGAGAAGCGGGGATCCGCCGTGTACATGGAGGCCAGCCCACGGTGCATGTCGGGACTGCAGGCGTAGAACCACCGGTCGATGTGGCGCCGGTGCGATGCGGCGAGATCCATGGCGGCCGCGGATGTCGGGCTCGTGCCTTCCGCCATCAGCGCGGCCATGCGCCCGAACACCTCGTCGCTCTCGGCCCGGATCCGGGCCCAGTCGTCCTCCGTGTAGCCCCGGGTCCGCTGGACGGACTCCCGCCACGCGTCCGTGTGCCCCCAGCGCTCCCGCACCTCGTCAGCGAACGAACCGGGATCGACCACGGCCATTCAGGACAACGGGTGCGGCTGGGATCCGATCACCGTCGCGAGATCCTTCTGGCGTAGACCACGGGCCTCCATCACATGTTCGATGAGGGCGAGCGGATCCGGTGCGTCGATCACCCAATGCTCCGCCTCGTAGCGTTCGACAAGCGTCACGAGCACCTCGAGCGCATCGCCCTCCGGCGTGCCGGGCGCGGCGCCCATCAGGCGATCGATCTCGGCGAGGGCCGCATCGTAATCGGCCTCGTTCCTGATTGGTCGGATCGTCATGGTACACCTCCTACACCTCTGCGGTATCCCGGTTCGGGATTGCCAACCTCAGATCCAGATGTCCGAGTCGGCGGTGAGGTCGTCGCGCTCGTCGCCGGTGTTCACGACGCCGCGGGGTTCGACGAGCAGCAGCTTCACCTCCTCCTCGGCGACGGGACGGTGCCGCACACCGCGGGGGACAACGTAGAGTTCGCCGGGGCCGATCTCGACCGGGCCGTCGGGGAGGTCGATCCGCAGCGTGCCCTCGAGGACGAAGAACGCCTCGTCCGTGTCCGCGTGGTCATGCCAGACGAACTCGCCCTTCACGCGCGCGATCTTGAACTGGTAGTCGTTGAGTTCGGCCACGACGCGCGGCTGCCAGTGTTCCGTGAGCAGGCCGAACTTCTCCTCCAGGTTGACGACGTTCTTCAATCTCCGATCCTCCGCTTCGTAGCCCTCGCCGGACGCCAGAAGGGGCTCCCCGACATCACGTTCATCCTTCCAGTGCCGCCGGATCTCGCGCTCCTGGGCGGTTTCCTTCCCGCTTCTCCACGTCGGGCATGAACATGACTTCGGTGTCAATGCCTCCGTCACGGAGCCGGCTTTGCCGCCGGCAGCACAACGTTGATGAACAAGGTATCGCTGCGGAACAGAGCATCCGCCTGCGGATCAGGGGTGCCGTGCACATGGATCCGCATGCTGTCGATCGAGACGGACTGCAGCCCGGATCCTTCCGGTGGCAGGAATTCGAGGAACAGACACCGCGGCCCGGCTCCGCCGGTGCTCACGTCCTCAAGGATTCTGGCGTCGTATTCCCCGTCCTCGTTCGTGTCCCAGGCTCGGAATTCATGCTCGGGGCCCGGACCGCACTCGGAGGCGCCAACGTACGTGTGGAATCCCTGCACGCGCACGCTACCGATCGGCGTTCCGGCCGAATCCGTCACGACTCCGGCTATCCGTCTGCCGGCCCATCCTCCATCCGTTTCGTGAACCAGCGAACAGCCGATCCAGAACAGCGCCGTCAGGCACTTCAGCATGTTGGCAGTCATCCCGTGATTCCGGGACTCCACACGTTCTCGCTCCCCTGCATGAGCCGCACGTACGCGTTCGAGTCGAGCAGCGCTCCTACTCCCACGTGGCCTCGTCGATCGCTTCAAAGTGCTTGAGCGCCCGATCGATCTCGTCTGCCTCCGCCTCGCTCCAAGAGCCGATGAAGTGGTCCTCTCGAGATCGTCCTTGCCGTCATGGGGGACGCACTGGAAGAGCAAGTCCGGGAACAGCCTTGGAAGAAGCCCGTCGAGAAGCGTCTTCATCGAGTATTCTTCGAGCAGGAACACCACCCGGCTCATTGCGGCCCCGCGCCCCGGAAGAGTCCCTGCCTCCACAGGGTTCCCAGCTTATCCCCTTCGGCGACGAGGTTGCGAAGCAGCGCTTCCGTCGACGCTCGCCGCACCCTGGTGAATCCTCGCTCCTTCGCCAGCCAGAAGACCTCGTCCAGCCCGGCGCCGTTCAAAAAATACGGCGAGTGCGTCGACACGAAGACCTGACCGCCGCGTCTTGCGTAGTCCCGGAACTCCTCGACGAGCTCGAGAAGGAGGTCGGGGTAGAGCTGGTTTTCCGGCTCCTCGACGGCGAGTAGCGGATGCGGCTTGGGGTCATACAGCAAGATGAGGTACGCGAACATCTTGATCGTCCCATCGCTGACGAAGCGAGCGATGAATGGATCGCGGAAAGCCTGGTCCTGGAAGCGGAGCACGAGCCGGCCGTCCTCCGTGGGCTTCGCCTCTACTCCGCTGACGCCGGGAACGCGCTCGCTCATGGCTTCGAGGACGCGGTCGAAGCACTCGGGGTGGTTGCGGTAGAGATACTGGGCGACTTGCGCCACGTTGTCGCCCCTCGTGGAGAGATGCTCCGCGTATCCCGCCTCGACGCTGGGCCTCGCGTCCGAAATGTGGAAATCGGAGATATGCCAGTTCTCGATCAGACTCCGGAACTCGGAAACGACCCGAAACCGCTTGAACTGCCCCAGTCCTTTGATGGCCAGTACGCCGGGATCTTCCAGCTTGTACTCTTCGCGTTCCGCCTCGACTCCCGTCTGCCCGTAGACGGACTCGTTGGTGATCGCATACCCCTCACCCTCGCTGAAGTCGACGAAATGCCAAGATTTTCCGTATCGCCCGCGCCGGTAGCGGAGCACTTCGCGGGCGACCACGACCCCTCCATCCCGCGTGGCGACCTCCAGAATGTAGGTCGCCAACCGACCCCCGCTCTCGCGGAACTGGATGGTGATCCCGATCGGCCCTTCGCTTCCACGGGAGACCAGGTCCTCGAAACCGCCCCGCCGCGCGACCGCCGCCGCGACACTTTGCGTCAGCGCATCCTTCAGAAACACGAAGACATCGAAGAGCGTGGATTTTCCCGATCCATTGGCGCCAACGATGATCGTCAGCCGGGGTAGGTCGCGGAACTTCGCGTCGCGGAGAAGACGGTAGTTCCGTATCTCGATGTTCTCGATGCGCATGTCTCAGCCCCGCGCGCCGGCGATTCGGATGTCCACGACATCGCTCCTCGGTTGCCGGTTCCGAGCAGCCCAGCCTGCTCCTCCCCGAGCCCCTTCGTGGCCAAGCGGCGGATCTCGGCCCCGGTTCCCCACCAAGCTATGGTATCGTCACGCAGCCGGGGCGCGCCTCCCGACGGATCATGTGCGGAAGCATGACACCGCGATGATGGAAGGGAGGATCACGGGAACGTTATGTTCTGTCCCTCCCGGACCCTGGGAAGCGTTTCGATTCCATCGTGCGGGACGGAGGACGGACCACCAAGGAAGTCCGATGCTCAGGAAACTCACGGTTCGGAAGTTCAGGTCTCTGGCGGACGTCACGGTCGAGTTGCCGCAACTCGCGGTTCTGTTCGGTGCCAACGCGGCCGGGAAGAGCAATCTCCTCGAGGCCATCCAGGCGCTTTCGGGGATCGGGAACGCGCCTACGTTGGCCGACGCCTTCAAGCCGCTGCGCGGATATCCCCTGGAGACCTTCCATGTCGGCGCCGGGGGGTGGCCGGCGCTGTTCCGGAACGGGGCCGCCTGCTTCACGCTGGAGGCGGACATCTCAACGCACGGAGGGGGCAACTATCGGTATCGCGTGCAGCCGGAGATGGACTTCACGTCGGGCAAACTTCGGATCAGGGACGAGTACCTGACTCAACTCACGAAGATGGGCCGCGAGCGGAATCACGCCATTCTCTCCGACCGGGGTCTGGCCGGCGACGGATACCCGTGGCTGGAGGATGTCCGCAACGAACTCCTGAACTGGCGCACGTACAACCTGGAACCGCGGACCGCGATGCAGAGGCAGCAGTCTCCGGCGGATGTGTCCGACATCGGCATGCACGGGGAGTGCCTCGCGTCGTTCCTGTACAAGCTCCGGGCCCAGTCCCGCAACCACTTCGACGCCATCGGCCGGGCGCTGCGGTCGATCGTGCCGGGCATCGACGCGTGTAGATGCCAAGGACGTTGGTGACCCTTAGCTCGACGAGTCTTTGCATGGGTGTGAGCCGTCCGATGGCGGTGTGTCTTCGCCTCAGGTTGTAGTAGCGGAGCCAGATGCGGAGGACTTCCGTCCGCACGCGCGAGTGGGGATAGGACCGGCCGTAGGCCCACTCCGCGAGCGAGGTGCGGATGAAGCGCTCCACCTTCCCGTTGGTCCTGGGCGTGTAGGGACGGGTGAAGATGTGCTTGATCCCGAGTTCCCGGAGCACCCGTCGGAACCGTTTCGACCGGTAGCAGCCCCCGTTGTCGGTCATGAGCTGGCCGATCTTCACCCCCTGGCTCCCGAAGAAGGCGACCACCCGCAACAGGAACGCCACCGCGTCCTCCTTCCGCTCGCCGGGCAGCACATCTCCGCAGGCGACCCGCGACGCGTCGTCGACCGCCGCGTGGTAGTACTCCCACCCCGCGCCCCGGACCCTCTTGCTCCGGTCCCCGTCGATCCGGTGTCCGGGCCGTACGATCCGCGCGAGCTTCTTGATGTCCATGTGCACCGGAGACCCCGGCCGCGACCGTTCGTAGCGCACCACCGGCTCCGGAGGCGCCAGCTTCTCCAACCGGCTCAGACCCAGCCGCCTCACCTCCAGCGTCACCGTAGAGACCGGCATGTTCAACTGATCGGCGATCCGCGGACAGCTCCAGCGCTCCCGCCTCAACCGCTCGATCCGGCGGCGCCGTTGCCGAGGGATCCGGCGCGGGTGATGGTGCGGCCTCGAACTACGGTCCAGAAGCCCTTCCTCTCCCTCCTCCCGGAACCGCTTGAGCCACTTGAACCCCGTCCGGCGGCTCACCCCCATCTCCCGCGTCACCACCTCGACCGGCTCCCCGGCCAGCACCCGCTTCACCAGCACCGCTCGCCCCGCGGGCGTCAACTTCGCATTCTTGTGCACGTTCACCGGATCCTCCGACGAGTAGGGTGTGAATTCTCTGATAGGAACTCTCATTCTACTCGTCGATCCGGTGAACAACCATCGTGGCATCTACAAGTAGGGACATCGAGTTGAACGCGGGTACGCTGCTGGAGCGGCTCAGCGAAGGGGGCATGGGTCGACCGGTTAGGGCGGGTCCGGGCGTGGGCCGCGCCCTGGCCGTAGGCAACATCGAGGTCGCGATTGCGGAGTCTGGCGGCGACACCTTCCTTCGGGCGAGATGGCGCGCCCGAGTGCGCAAGACGCCCAAGCCCTACTTGCTCCTCGCGGACGATCCGGAACGATCGGGGCGGGTCCGGGCACTTGGGCCCTCGTCGCCGACCGGAGTGATTCGGTCGGTCGATGCCGCCGTCTTGGCGGATTCGCTCGTGGAGGTCGCGGCTCTGTCCGCCTTCGATGCCGTGCGCCGTCTCGCGGGGGATCTCCCACGCATGGGAGGAGACGGGCTGGCGTTCAACGGCGTGCTGACGAGGCACACGCTGGAACACCGCTTCCAGAAGGATGCGGCGCGCTGGGGACCGGCATCGGATCTGGTGAATGGCGTGGTGCCCGAAGACGATTGGCGTCGGCTCCTGACCAAGCTTGGCTATGTCTTAGAGCGGCTTCCCCTCCGCGGATACCTGGCGCGCCACGAGGGGAGACCCGTGGCGTTGGTCCACCCGAAGAGTCGCGCTCGCGACTTCGCCCGGCTCGACACGGAGGGCCGTCCACCGGAGGGCGTGCTCCTCGCGGACTGCGCGGGACAGGGCGTCCCATACGGAATCCTTGCGCAGGGCGGCAGGATTCGATTGTTCGACGCCACGTCGGCGTCTCCGGCGAGCGAGTGGCTGGAGATCGACGCCCGTCTTCTCGGAACTGATCGGTTGCCATTCCTAGCATTGCTCGCGCCACCATGCCTGGCGGATGGTGCCTTTGCACAACTCCGCCAAGAGGCCCGGAGCTTCGGGGTCGGGCTCAGCAGGCGTATCGATCACAAGATCCGTCACGAGGCGCTCCCCTCCCTCGCAACCGGGATGGAGGGGTGGGCGAGGCGACGGGGGATGGACTTGTCCGGAGACGACGAGCGGCTCGAACTGGAGCGGGCGGCGCTGACGCTGGTCTTCCGGATCATCTTCGTGCTGTTCGGCGAGAGTTCGGGGCACCTTCCGATGAGCAATCGGGCGTACGAGAAGGCGTCCCTCTCCTCGCTCGTGCGCGAAGCGTGCGAGACCATGTCCCAACTGAGCCCTGCTTCGACTGCGCTGTGGGCCGGGTTCACGCGGCTCGTGAGGGCACTGCGCGTGGGCAATCCGGCGTGGGACATGCCGCCCTACAACGGCGCCCTGTTCGCCGACAGCGACTTCGACGGCGCTCAGTTGTTGGAGGAGATGGAACTGCCCGACCCCGACTTCGCCCGCGTGCTCGTGGCCATCGGACAGGATGACGAGACGATTCGCGGCGCGGACTTCTCAACTCTCGATATCGCCCACATCGGCCATACGTACGAGTCGCTGCTCAGCCTGCGGCTCTCCCTCGCGCGACGGCCGTTGAGGTACGACGCAGGCGAGGACCGCTACGTGGGCGTGGCGGCCGGACAGGAAGCGGAGGTCGAGACCGGGGGGCTCCTGTGGCAGACGCACGAGGGAGGACGTAAGGCCGGCGGGGTCTACTACACGCCCGTCGACATCGTCCGACACTTGGTTGAAGGGGCGGTGCTCCCGGCGTACAAGCGACACTTGGCGACGGTGGAGGAGACGGCGTCAACCGATCCGGCCGCAGCGGCCCGCGAACTTCTCTCCTTCGCGGTCGTGGACCCGGCCTGCGGAAGCGCGCACTTCCTCGTCCAAGTGGCAGAGACGCTGGCAGAGGAGACGATCCGTTTCCTGGCGAAGCGTCCGCTCCCCGATCTCCTCGCCGAGGTGGACCGGCTCAGAGATGGGACCGAGCCCGGGGCGGAGATCGACGATGTGGCGCTGTTGCGAAGACTCATCGTGAAGCGCTGCGTTTTCGGCGTCGACCGGAGCCGCATGGGGGCGGAGGTGGCGATCCTGTCTCTCTGGCTCGCCTCGTTCGTTCCAGGCATGTCGCTCGCCTACCTGAATCGGAACGTCGTCGTCGGGGATTCGCTGATCGGGGTCGGTGATCCCGGCAAGGTTCTGGAGGAAGGAGGGCTCTTCACGAACATCCTGCGGGAGCACCTCGGAACCGCCACGGAAGCCGTCGCACGCATGGCCGATATCCACGACCGTACACCGGGTGAGGTGGAAGCGAGCAAGCGGGCGGATGAGGAAGCCACGGCCGCCACCGCTGGACTCAAGCGCCTGTTCGATCTGTGGACGGCGGAGCGGTTCGCGCTCACCGGTGCCCAAGACTACGCTCGGCTGCACGCGGGAGATGTGATCGCGGGGACCGGCGCTGGCGACGTGGCACTTGTGCGCAGGGCTCGCGAGCTGGCGCAGGAGCATGCTTTCCTACATTGGCCATTGGCGTTCCCGCAGGTGTTCTCTCGGGAGCGGCCCGGCTTCGATGTCGTGGTGGGCAACCCGCCGTGGGAGGAGGTGACGATCGAGGAGCTGGCCTTCTACGGTATGTTCCTCCCGGGCGTGAACAGCCTCCGTGAAGGCGAGCGGGACGTAGCGCTGACGCGGTTGGTTCGCGAACGACCTGAACTCGAGGGTCGATTCCAAGCCCGGCAAGACAAGCTGCAGATCCAACGCCGGGCACTCGCTGCGGGCGACTACGAGCCGATGGGAGGTGATCCCGACCTCTACAAGTACTTTTGCCAGCGTTATGACATGCTGGTCCGAGAGGGAGGCTTCACGGGCGTCGTCCTTCCACGCACCGCGTTCAACGCAAAGGGCTCGGAGGGATTCCGAGATTGGCTGTACACGCAATCAACGACGCATCGCGTCGACTTCCTGTTGAACAGCGGGAGATGGATCTTCGACTCCGAGCCGCGATACTCGATTGCTCTGGTCGCAGCGGAACGTGCGTCGCCGAGATCCGAGCATCGGCCAGGTGTCGTGGGGACGGCAACCTCGCCAGCCGCATGGAGGGAGCAGTCCTCACGAGATCCGATTCGGTTGGCACCATCCGCGTTCGGTCCCGGCTGGCAGACGCCTCTCATCCGATCCCAGGAGGAAGCGGATCTGCTCGCGCGCCTGAGGACGGGCAGTCGGTTCCCTTACGGGGCCGGGGGACGGTGGAGGTGCTTCCCCGTCGCGGAACTGCACGAGACCAACGACAAACTATTCTGGCGCGGTAGCACCGAGGGGGAACCGCTGTGGAAGGGTGCCAGCTTCGACCAATACGACCCGCGAGGCACGGACGAGCGGCCCTGTCCCGTCACGCCGGAACTGCTCAAGAAGATCCGCAAGCCACGCCCGGGTTTGGGTTCCCTCCTCGCCTCCGAAGTTCCCTTGGCGGATCGTAAGCGAGCGGTCCTCAAGGAGCTGGACCGGGCGCGGTTGGCCTTCCGGGATTTATCGCGGTCAACGGACTCCCGAACGATCAGGGCCTGCTTGATCCCGCCGGGGATCTTCCTCACGAACATGGCCCCGTATCTGACATTCGTGGAGGGCGGGTCGGATGATCAGGCGGCCTGCCTCGGCGTCATGAACAGCTTGCCGTTCGACTGGCAGGCACGGCGGTTCATCGAGATACACGCGAACTTCTTTCTGCTGGAGGGGCTTCGCCTGCCGGACCTGGAGGATCTCGAGTTCGATGCGATCAGCGAGGCGGCGGCACAGCTCTCCGCCGTTGATGAACGCTTTGCGGAGTTTGCGGACGCGACCAACGTGCCGGTGGGTGCGCTCAGCGCTTCGGAGCGCACCCGGTTGCGCATCGAGATCGACGCCCGGGTCGCGCGGGCGTGGCACCTGACCTCGGATGACCTCCGTCTGATGTATCGAGATTTCTCGGAGGACGCAGTGACGCCAGCCTATCGCGCGACGTTGTTGAGCCGTCTTGAGGAGCTGTCGTGACGGCGGGCGGACGACCATCCGTACTCGACAACCTCCAGCCCGCCACGGGGCATGGAGACGGTTTCGCATATCTCGCAGCGGATCTCGACTGTCGGCACGGGCTCTCGGTCGCGACGGGGTACGTCAATCTCGGCGGGCTTCACCACTTGGCCGCGTCCGTCGAAGACAGCCGTGCGACGCGGTTGCTGCTCGGGGCCGCTCCGGGGGCGGGCCTGAGCACGGAGGTCCCCGGCACGCTCTTCGAGCGCACGCTCCGCGCCCTGCGCACCGAACGGGATCTGTCCCGTTTCCCCCCGAGCCGCGCTCTTGCGCAACTCCTGGGGATCGAAGCGTGGCTCGACCGCCCCAACGTCGAGGTCCGGCGGTACACCAAGAAGTTCCTTCACGGCAAGGCGTACCTGTTCGGCGACTCGACCGACGCACGGGCCGCGCTCGTGACATCGGCCAACCTCACCGCCGCCGGCATGTGGCAGAATCTCGAGCTGGGCCTCGTACACTACGATCCGATCGTCGCCGGGCGGGCGATTGCGTGGTTCGACTCGCTGTGGGAGGAAGCGGCCGACTACAAAGAGACCCTTCGCGCACTCCTCTTCCCGGACGTCAGCCTGCTGGACCCGCGCACCGTCTATCTGCGCGCTCTCTTGGAGTTGTTCGCCGACGAGATGGGGGCGCGAGACGGGCCCACTTCGGGGGCGCTGCAACTCGCGCCATTCCAGGAGGACGGGTGCCGCCGCGCGCTCAGCATCATCAAGCAGCATCACGGCGTCGTCTACGCCGATGGTGTCGGCACCGGCAAGACAGAGATCGGCCTCGCGTTCGTCGAAGAGTACGCGGTGCGGCGCGGGCAGCACGTGCTCGTCGTCGTACCCGCGCAACTGCGGGATCACTGGAAGAGTCGACTCGATCAGACGCGGCTCCCCGCTCAAGTCATCAGCTATCAGCAGTTCGCCAACGACGAACAACTGGTGCGATCCGGCGCGGGACCGGGATCGGGACAGCGGGTGCTTTCCAACGACAAGGACGCCTACCGTCTCGTCATCTTCGACGAGGCGCACGCGCTCCGGAACGCCGACACGACGTGGTACGGCGCGATGTCCCGCCTCCTCGGGGGAGAGCAGAAGGACCTCCTGCTCCTCACGGCGACGCCGATCAACAACGGACTGTGGGACCTGTACCACATGGTGATGGCGTTCGCGCGGCACGACCGCGCTTTTGCCGGCCACGGGATCCCGTCGCTGCAGGAGCTGTTCATTCGGTCGGGGGCCAACGAGCGCGATCCCGAGAACCTCAACCCGGACGTGCTGTTCGCACTGGCGGACATGGTCAGCGTGCGCCGCGACCGCCGCTTCATCGAGACGCGCTACCCCGGCGCCGTATTCCCGGATGGCACGCCGGTCGCCTTCCCGACGCCGCACCTCTCCACGGAGCGTTTCGATCTCGACGCGGCATATCCGGGCTTGGTGGCCGACATCACCGAACGGGTGACCGCGCTGAAGATGGCGCGCTACCGCCCGAGTCGGTATCGGAAGGATGGCGACGAGGAGGCGCGCGAGGCCGCGCTGAGCGCGCTCCTCCAGTCCGGCATCCTGAAGCGATTCGAATCCTGTTGGCACGCCTGCTTGTTGACCGTGCGACGAATCCTTGCGGCGCACGACGCCTTTCTGGAAGCGTGGGAGCACGGGCGGGTTCCCGGCCCGGAAACGTTGCGGGCCGCGGCCAAGGCGGATCTGGACGAGACCGGCATGGCGCAATGGGTCATGGCCGAACTCGACGAGACCGATGACGCGGAACCGGCGGAGAACTTCGTACCCGAGTTTCGAGATGACGTCGAGCACGACCGCCGACTTCTCGCCGAGGTCGCGAGCCGCCTCGAAAGGCTGACGCCCGGACGGGACCCGAAACTCGCGCTCCTCCGCCAGCTGCTCGATCAGTCACCGTCGCAGAAGATCGTCGTGTTCTCGACGTTCGCGGACACGATCTCCTATCTGGATGAGCATCTCCCCGCCGATGTCTCTAACCGAGCGCGGGTCACGGTGATCGGGGGCGAGACGACGCCCGACGAGCGGACGAGGGTTCTCTCCCAATTCTGCCCCGACACGGTGATCCGTCCCGGATACAAGCCACCCGACGGCGAGGTCGATCTCCTGCTCAGCAACGATGTGCTCTCGGAGGGTCAGAACCTTCAGCAGGCGGCGGCGGTCATCAGCTACGACATCCCGTGGAACCCGCAGCGAATGGTCCAGCGCTACGGCCGAGTGATCCGCCTGAAGAGTCCGCACCGAGACGTCCATCTGACGACCATGCTACCCGAACCCGGCGAACTCGAAGAGATCCTTCGACTTGAGATCGCCATCCGCCGCAAGATCGTCGCCGCGCGCCCCTACGGGATGGAGGTGGAGGTCGTGGACAACATGGAGGAGGAAGTGCGTTCGTACACGCAGCGCCTCGCCGATGGCGACGAAGGTCTGCTGGACGAGGACGACGATTCGTCCACCTTCTCCAGCGCCGCCCTCCGCGCCGAGCTCCGCCGCGAACTGGAGGAAGGCCGCGGCGAGGAGCTTCGCAACCTGCCCTGGGGAATCGGAGCGGCGTTCCAACAGGGGGAGGGCGTGCCATCGAAGGGGGCCCCGGGCTTCTTCTTCGCGTGTCGAGTCAAGGGCGAGCGATACTGGCGCTATGTAGACGCCGAGCGAGTCCTGACCGAATCCGCCACCATACTCCGCCGCATCGATCCCGGAATCGCCCCGGGCATCGACGAGCCCATGATCGACCTCGAAGCTGCCTGGACCAACGCTGCGGCATCGATCCTAGCCGAACACAACGAAGACTCGACCGAGCGGGCCGCCGAGTCCGTCGGAACGATCCAGAAGTGGGCCCTCGCCCTTCTTTCCGACCCCGCCGTCTCGGTCCCCCCCACCGCCAACCAGGCCTACGAAGCCCTCCGCGTCGGCCGCAGCCAGCCCGTCCGCCGAGCCCTCGGCAAGATCAAGCGTGATCTCGAAGCCGAACTCATCGCGCGAAACGAGGCCGCCCGCCAAGTCATCGCCGTCGTCGACTCCTTCGGCCTACGCCCCGTCGCCGATGCCCCCCTCCACGACCAGGTCACCCCCGAAGACATCGGCGTAGTCTGCTGGCTCGCCGTCCTGCCGCCGTCCCAATCCCGCCCGCCCGCGTGACTCGTCACTTCGGTCCCCCATCCCTCAACGCCTCTTGCCGAGCCTCTTGCCGAGCCTCTTGCCGATTGCCTCGCATATGGCGCGTGCCATGATGGGAGACACGCTGTTCCCGATCATTCGAAACGAGTGCCACACCGTCGGATGAAACCGGTGCCGATCCGGGAAACCCTGTAATCGCGCCGCCTCCCGAACTGTTATTACACGCGCATGGCGTGGATGTATCGGCCTCACCGCCTGATACGAACCCCGATCAGCTCCGGTCCCGGCGCGAATCGCCGGACTCTGCCCATCCCACGCCAGACGTGGGTGCCGCCCAACACGGTCAACACCTCCCGCCGGAAGCTCCTCGAACCGTCCCTCCACTTCCTCCGAGTGCCGAGTTATCCGGTGCCCCGTGAAACGTCCGTCCGCCGCCCGTAGCATCCCAGCGTATGCAAATGGTCTCCCACGCCGCGTGATTCGCCAAGTATCGAAGCCATCGACCTCGCCGACCGCCTCAGCATCTTCCAAGTCCACAATTGCCGCTCGCACCGTCGTAGGCGGCCTCTTCGCGGCATCGACATCTGCCTCCGTGACCGCCTCTCCCTTATCCGCTTCCATCCCCACCACAAAGAGTCGAGATCGATTCGTCGCCGCTCCAAACTCCGCCGCGTTCCAGCTTACCGGGCCCAATATCGCGTATCCCTCGATCTTCCGGAGCGCCTCCTCCAAAATGCCCCGTGAGTCGGCGTGCCCCAAGCCCAGCACATTCTCCATCACAAAAAATGCAGGCCGAACCTCGTCTACCAGTCGAAAGAAGTCACCGAGCAGCGCTCGACGCGGATCGTCCGGATCCCGTCGCCCAATCGCGCTAAACCCTTGGCAGGGCGGACCACCTACGATTCCATCCACTCGTCCTCCTGCCGCCGCCCTAACCGACTCCGCGTTCAGGTCCCTGACATCCCTTCGCACCATCGCCGTCTTCGGGAAGTTGTACTCGTGTGACGACGTTAGGATGGGATCGTTGTCAATAGCCGCCCGCACAGTGAACCCCGCCTCCTGGGCACCAAGGGACAACCCTCCACCCCCCGAGAAGAGATCCACGATCCAAACGTCCGATCCATTGCCGTCGTCCGTCTCAACCTTACTAATCGCCCCTCCTTCCGCTCGATTGACGATTCACAGTTCCTACGTCACGATTTGTGCAAACATCGGATATTCTCGATAATATCGTTCGAAGGTTTCGATCTGTTCTTCCAACAAATCGAATCCAGACTCTTTCACGCGCTCCCGCGACAACTCCGCTTCGCTCGGCAGCATGGAACGTAAGGTCTTTGCCTCGCGAATCGTCAGAAGCGGGGCAGCGATGCGTCCTTCCGGCCAGCACCTCCAACTCCCGTCAAGGACGACGCTCCGCGAGGTGCTCGCCTCGCTAGCCCGTGGAATGATCCCACCGACCGTCACCATTTCTGCACTATCCTTGTAAATCACGCGAAACGCCGGCACGAAGCCACCGTCCCTCCCCGACTCCACTCCAACAGATTTCATGAAGTCTAACACCAGATCCGCAAGCGTCTCCTGCATGTGATTACCCAAACACTGTTCTCTCGACAGTTCATCTGGCACCACATCTCCGAAGATCTCCGCCAGCCTCCCCAGCCGCTCCCTCCTCTGACCGTACTCTTCTCCACGACCATCAAACGTCACCAGCAGAATGGTGTTCTCGGGAGATCTCTCCACAACTGCACGCACATCGTCCACTTCGTCCTCTTCCAGCCCTTTATCGTAATCCAGCCACACAACCCACGGACGCGCACAGTACTTCGGGTCAACGAACAGCTGCGGCAGAATCTCGTATGAATAACCGTGCCGCACATCAACCGTCGCATATGGTCTATTAAATATGGCTCGACAGTGTCCGACTTCATCTGCCTCGATCGACACCATATCTTGTATCTGAAGCACCTTATGTGCCGGCACGAAATCCGAAAACCACACCGACCCAAACCCAATGTACACCATGTCCGAGAGGTCAAGGTGTGACTTTAACGCGGCAACACCTTCGAATACGACTTCCCTCTGAATGCCCTTGCTAGGCCGTAAGCTGTAGTTCACGCTGTCGAACGACGCCATCATTCGTCTCCCACAAGATCTTCGTAGGTGTAGTCGAAAGATTTTAGACCGACTTCTCGATACGTCATGCTCAGATCACCCAGCCCTCCTGCCAGTTTCTTCATCTTGGACAACGGTACTGCATAGTTGACGTTCGCCAGGCGCTTCTGCGGGACACGCACGAGTCTCGGAAGGTTGATGGCAGGTCGGCTAGTGACGTCATGGAGCCGTACGCTGCTAGCCGCCTCCTCTCGTTCGCGCTGCTTTGCCTCATCAAGAGCTTGCTTCCGGCGATTCGTGTAGGCAATCCATTGCTTCGAGATCTCTCGCATTCGAGGACGCGCACGCAAATATATCTTGGATGACAAGTCCACGCTGCGCTTCGTCGTCGTCAAGGGGAGGGCTCTGGCGTTCTCGGCAGTGAAAAGAACAATCCCGACGAAGCCAGCGTACTGAGGGTGCCAATCCGGCCAGTCGGTCGTTCCCCAGCCAGAAACGATGGTAGTGTCCGCAGCCAGGACAATACGTCCGTTGCATGCGACATGCCAGCCGAACAGTTCCTTACCCTTCACAGATTCGTCTGGGTCCGGGGACTCGGGGGGAGGGGCGGCCATTCCTCCGATGATCTGCACCCGGACTTCATCGTCACCTACCTTGTCGTTGTACTCAATCCGCGCCGGCGCGTATTCGCCTCCTTGTAGAAGTTGAAGCACAGCAGTGCTTACGACCGTGCCGTTTATCTTAATGACCAAACCGCGGTTGAGGTGAAGCGAATAATCGCGACCGATCATACGTGCAAGCCTACGAATGAACTTTGGACTCTCAAAGGTAGTGCTTGTATCGGGCGTCAACGATCCGATGACGACCTCAACGCCAGTCTCCGGGAGATCTTCGCCTGTGGTCGTATCGAAAGTCCAAGGTGTCCGCTGATCCTGTAACCATGAAGCGACGCGAATCGGAACCACAAACGTACGCCGGACATCGCCGGAATCCAGATACGTACTCCTTACATCTATTTCGGTGCCCAGCTTGAATGCGGCTCGCTTCATGCCGATCCCGTAGACACCAATGCCGTATCCCTCTTGTATCTGTGACTCGCGCCGGCCGAAACTGAATGCGTGGTCGGCAGCATCAGGCAGTGTCATGCCGCCGCAATTGTCTGTTATGGAGAACCGCTCTGATGATATCTCAATGGAAATCAAATATTCTGAGAGATCGACCGAGTCCGTCAGCCCCATCTGGGGACTGCCTTGGCTACGCCAAGCTGCATCAACGCTGTTGTCAATCAGGTCCATTATGCAATCTTCCAAAGTGATATCACGGGTGATCATGTTGACGAAGAATGCCTTAGTTGGATTTGCGTCGACTCTATGTTGATCGTTGGCGGCCATGCTCTATTCCCCCGAAGGTGCTGGACGTATCCACTCCCGGCCAGCTTTCGGACTGGTCTCGGGAGCGTGAAGCTCACGACGACGAACGTGCAGGCAAGCTGACCGCACGACAAGATGAGTCGGCGGAGAGCCCATCTCGACGGCGAGTTCAGGGAGGTCGATCCGGAGCGTCCCCTCGAGGACGAAGGCCGCCTCGTCCGTGTTCTCGTGGTCCTGCCACACGAACTCCCGCGACGCTCATCGGTCCTCCGGGGGCGGGACCACACGCGTGAGATACTCCGCGAGTTCCGGATCGGGAGACGCGGCGCGGCTTTCGTCAGGGGGAGGGGGATAGCCCGGTAGCGCACGGTACGGCAGCGGGACGACCCGGTCGCCGGTGGCGGTGTTGAGATCGCCGTCCTTCACCCAGCCGTCGGAGTAGATGAGGAAGGTCCGCTTCCATCCGTCCGGCAGCGGCGGGAAAGCCTCGGCGTCGAAACGCAGCGTGATCTCGTCGCCGGCGTTCTGGATCACGTAGCGGTCGTCGCCCTCGGCCACGAGATCGGTCACGTCGCCGAAGCGGGTGTAGAGGCCGAACAGGTCGTGCCAGCGCGGCTCGACGGTGACGGAATCGTAGTCGAACCAGTGCGGGCCGTAGCGGCCGCCCTTCCGGTATTCGCGCGCGAAGCCGCGGTAGTGGATGTCCGCGTTCATGGGCGCGAGCGACGTCACGCGCGCCTCGTGCTCCGCGGGGTGGGCGGGGCCGGTCGTGAAGAAGGCCTCGTCCCAGTAGACCATGAGGTTCGTGCGGATCCGCACCCGGCGGTCGTCGGTCGGGAACAGCCCGCGCAGGTCGGCGACGACGGTCTTATCCTTGCCGGACGGGAAGCTGAGGCCGGGGATGGCGGGCTGCCATTCGCCGCCGGGGCCCATCACGTCGAGTTCCGGGAAGTGCGGCTGGAGCGCGTCGGACTGTCCGATCGCGACGTTGATGCTCGCGTCCGTGGGGAAGATCCACCCCGTGAGGAAGAGGGTGACGTCGCCGGAGGCCGCCTCCGGACCGAGGTCGAGGATGAGTTCGTGCGGCTCGGCGATCCCCTGGAAGCGGCCGGGCCGGAACGATGAGACGTAGTCGAAGTCCCGTTCGGCGAGCGTCTCGCGGTGATCTCGCCCGGCTTCATCCGTGGCGGAGACCGGGGCGTGCCGCTCCCCGACCCGCCACAGTTCGAGGTCGATCGGGGCGGGCGGAATGAAGGCTTCGTTCACATAGACGTCGATCTCCGGGGGATGGTCCACGGCGACGAGGTTCACGCCGTCCACGTAGATGGTCTCCCACAGTTCCTCGGTAATCTGCATCACGTACTCGCCGTCCAGCGGCTGCAGCACGCCGTCCGGGAGGCGCCGGTATTCCTGCGAGGGGAAGGCGGGCGCGTAGGAACGCTGGCCGCCGAGGATGCCGAGCGGCATGCCGAGGGCGCTCTTCCACATCATGTCGCCCACGAACTCGAAGCCGTCGCCGTCCCACACGTAGAGCATGGGACAGGAACCCTTGAGCGTCTGCTGCTCGACGAGATCCTGGTCGGTGCCCGGAAAGTAGAGGTCCTGCGGCACGCCGTTGGGCCAGTAGACGCGGACGACATCCGCCTTGAGGCGTCCGTCGAGGCCGATCAGGGTCGTCGGGTCCGTGATGGTGTGGATCTGGAAGAGATCGCCGGCGCGCACCTCGACGCGCGCGCCGATCCCGAAGCGGTTGTTCTTGCGGCTCCCCTCGCCGAGTCCGGCCAGATCGAGCCTCAGATAGTGGTTCGCGTTGCCGCCGTCGTTGCGCAGCAGGCGGGGGCGGCCATCGGTCCCGAGGACGATGAGGTCGGCGTCGCCATCCTCGTTGTAGTCGAAGGACTGGACTGAGCGGAGCGCGAACGGGAAGTCGGGGAGGAACCGGTCGGCGGGGCCGAAACGCCCATCCCCTTCGTTGCGGAGGAGGCGCAGCCCGGACTCGGAGCCGGCGCCCGAGGCGGGAGGCGTGCCCGCGACCGCGAGGTCCAGCCGGCCGTCGTTGTCGAAGTCGACGAAGAGGAGGTCGCGCGGCGCGAGGCCGTTCAGGGACACGGTCGCGGCGAGCGTGAAGACATCGTTGGCCGAGCCGTGGAGCAGCCGAAGGCCGCCCGCGCCGGCGGCCGCGATGTCGAGCCAGCCGTCCCCGTTCGCATCGCCGATGGCCACGGCCTGCGCATCGGCGGCCGCCGCGCCGCCGTCGCCGCCGGACGCGCCTCCGGCGAGGCGCTCGGTCCGCTCGCGGAAGGCGCCCCCGCGCTCGTTGTCGAAGAGCCGGAGCCCGCCCGCGCCCTCGGCGAGGACGACATCGAGATCCCGGTCGTCGTCGAGATCCGCGAAGGCGGCGGCGCGCGTGTCGGCATCCGCCGAGCCCGCGAGGCCGAAGTCGGCGGCCATCTCGGTGAAACTCAAGTCGCCGTTGTTGCGGAAGAGGCGGTTGGCGCCGGTGTGCGCCTCGAACACGTCGAGGTCCCCGTCCTGGTCGAGGTCCGCCGCGAAGACTGCGTGGGCCGCGCCCGCCGCCGCGCCGCCCGAACCCGCCCCGGCAACCGTCGGGAGCGCGATCTCCCCGAACCCACCGGCCGGCTCGCTCCGGTACGCGCGCGGGGTACTCCCGGCGAACCAGACGTCGAGTCGGCGGTCGTCGTCGAAATCGACCCAGAGCGCGGTCTCCGCATCTCCCGCGTCGATCGGCCCGACCTCGTCGGAGGCGTCCACGTAGCGGCCGAGGTCGACGCGCAGGGCGCGCCCTTCCCCGCCGCGGCTCCACAGGAGGTCCTCGTCCCCGTCGCCGTCGAAGTCGCCCACGGCTAGCGCGGCGGCGGGCTCCGCTCCGTCGGCGGGGGGCGGCCCGGGGGACAGGGCTTCGAGGCCGGCCAGGTCCGACGCATGGGTATAGCGCAGCGCCGAGAGGACGGCTTCCGGCTCCCGGACGCGGAGCGAGACGAGGAAGCTGAAGTCGAGCGTGGCGACGCCGGCGAGGGGGCCGCCCGGGGAACGGAGCTCCTCGAGATTCGCCTGGTAGGGCGAAGTCACCTCGAACGCCGCCCGGAAATCGGCGAACTGGCCGATCGCCGCCGGGGCGTCGCCGTCCAGGATCGCATCTTCGGCGGCCTCGAACGCCGCGCGCGGCCGCTCGCGGAAGTCCGGGGCGACCTGGCGCAGGCTCTCCATCGTGCCGAGGGCGTCGTCGAGTTCGCCGCGCGCGAGTTGCGCGGCGACCAGCTCTGCGAGCGCGGCCAGGCTGCCCGGCGCGGCGGCGGCCAGGCGCGCGAGGGCGTCCGCCCGGGCGTCGGACTCCGGGCCGGCCGCCCGGCCCTCCAGGTCCGCCAGCGCCCACAGGCTGCGCGCGTGGGCCGGCTCGGCCGCCAGCGTCTCGTCCAGCAGCGCCCGCGCCTCCCCGATAGCGCCCGTCTCGATCCGCAGCGTGGCCAGCGCCAGCGCGAGTTCCGGGTCCTCCGGGGCCCGCTCGCGCGCCGCGAGGAGGTTCTCCGCCGCCGTTCCGTAATCCGCCGCCTTGAGCGCCGTGAGCCCCAGTCCCGCGTAGCCCGCCGCCTCGGCCGGCGCCATCTCCACGAGGCGCCGGTACTCGACCCGCGCGTCCTCGAGACGGTCCTGCTGCAGCGCCGCGTCGCCCGCGCCCCGCGCCGCGAGGATGTCCGCCAGCGACGCCTCCGGAACCGGCGGCCCCACTTCCCCACACGCGACGATGAGCGCGAAGGCGCCGACGCCCGCCGAAGCGGAGACGCCTTTGCCCGAACGCCGATCCCGCCGCCGCACCTTGTCGCGCCAGCGGCGCCACCCCGATTTCGTCAACGTTCCCCACGCTCCCTTCCGATGGCCCATCCGATGATCAATCTCGATGAGTTCGGCGTCCGCTCAACCGCCTCCGGCTGCGTCACGGGCGTGCAACCCGTCCGCTCTATTAGCACATAACCTGTCCGGTTTCAACAAGGTCGAGGACGCGGTTCCGGCGGATCGGCGTGGTTGCTCCCCGCACCCGGGGCGTTGAGCTTGGGGTCATGCGCGACTTCAACACGGCCGGGCCGGTACGAGCCGACAAGCACTACTGCATTCCGCCGCTCGGACGGCTGAACCTCGCCGAGGTTCTCGCTCTCGTCCGGCGGGAACGGTACTTCGTCCTCCACGCTCCGCGGCAGACGGGCAAGACCTCCGCGTTGCTGGCCCTGCGCGACCTGCTCAACGGCGGTGCCGAGGGCGACTACCGCTGCGCCTATGTCAACGTGGAGCCCGCCCAGACGGCCCGGGAGGACGTGGGCCGCGCGACCGGGACCATCGTCGACCGGCTGGGGACCGAGGCCCGGCACACGCTGGGCGACGAAGCCACGGCCGAGGCGGCAGGCGCCATCGACACGACGATCCGCCCGGACAACGCTCTCGCCGCATTCCTGGCCAAGTGGTCCGCAGCCGACCCGCGGCCGCTGGTGCTGCTGATCGACGAGATCGATGCGCTCGTGGGGGATTCGCTGGTCTCCGTGCTGCGCCAGCTGCGCGCCGGCTATCCGGACCGTCCGGACCACTTCCCCGCGAGCCTGGTCCTGTGCGGGGTCCGAGACGTGCGCGACTACCGCATCCACGCCAGTTCCGAGAGAGAGGTGATCGCGGGCGGCAGCGCCTTCAACATCAAGGCCGAGTCGCTGCGCCTCGGCGACTTCACCGAGGCCGAAGTCCGGAACCTGCTCGGGCAGCACACCGCCGAGACCGGGCAGGCGTTCGCGCCCGAGGCGGTCGACGCCGTGTGGGAGCAGACCCGCGGGCAGCCCTGGCTCGTCAACGCGCTCGCCCGGGAGCTGTGCTTCGAGCACCAGGCGCTCCGTCTCCGTGACCATCCCCTCTCCGAGGCCGACGTGTTCGAGGCGCGCGAGGCGCTGATCCTGCGCCGCGACACCCACATCGACCAACTGGCCGACAAGCTGCGGGAGCCCCGGGTGCGCCGCGTCATCGAACCGCTCCTGGGCGGGGGCGACGCCGAGTACTCCGACCGCGACCGGGAGTACGTGCGCGATCTGGGACTCGTGGCTCCGGACGCCCCTCTACGAATAGCGAACCCGATCTATGCCGAGGTCGTGCCGAGGGAGCTGACCTGGGTTCTCCAGGATGAGATCCCCGGGCGAACGGCAGCGTACGTTGACGCGGATGGACATCTCGATCTCGACACGCTGCTGGCGGCGTTCCAGGAGTTCTTCCGCGAGAACTCCGAGCACTGGATCAAGCGGGCGCAGTACACCGAGGCCGGGCCGCAGCTCGTGCTGCAGGCGTTTCTGCACCGGGTCGTGAACGCGGCGGGGCGGATCGAGCGAGAGTACGCCCTCGGGAGCCGCCGGGTGGACCTGCTCGTCGTGTGGCCGCGCGGGACCGGCCGGGCCGACAGATTCGTGGTCGAGTGCAAGCTGCTCAGGCGCGGCCGCGAGCGCACCATCGAAGGCGGGCTGGAGCAGACGGCCGCCTACATGGACATCTCCGGCGCCGACGCCGGACACCTCGTGATCTTCGACATGCGGGAGGGGCGAAGCTGGGACGAGCGCATCTTCCGCGAGCGGCGGACGGCCCCTGGCGGGAAGCGCATCACCGTGTGGGGGATGTGAGTTCGGACAGCACGACTTCTTCGCCGGCTTCGACCGGCCCCGCCGCGGTGCGATCTCCATTCGGCCACGTCACGACGACGCTGTCGGCCCGCGGCGCCCCTCCCAAGCCCGCGAGCACCGGATTCACCTCCGACTGCGACAGATACGACGAGGCGGTCGAGAGGACGAACCGCTGCGCGACCTCTCCGACGAACACCCGCACGGTCGCCCCGACCGCGCCGAGATTCGGGGTCGCGCCCTCCAGCCGCAACCGGATCCAGCCGGGGCCGGGTTCGAGGTCGTTCCGGAAGAGCTTCGCCGGTCCGCCGTTCGTGGAGATGACCACATCGAAATCCCCGTCCCGGTCGTAGTCGAACGTCGCCACGCCGCGCGCCACGATCGGCGCGTCGAACCCGCCGCCCACCAGGCTCCCGATCTCCGCGAACCCCCCGCGCCCGTCGTTGCGGAACATCAGCGGCGGCTGGGCGAAGGTCACATCCCCCTGGATCGCCTCGATCTCGGGCTCGATGTGGCCGTTTCCCAGCACGAGATCCACGTACCGGTCCATGTCCAGATCCGCGAAGCGGAGCCCGAACGTCAGCGGGAGGAGCGTCGAGCGCGTGAGCCTGGCCGACCCCGCCAGGTCCTGGAACAGCCGCGCCTGGATCTGGGTGAACAGCGACACCGGTTCGTTCGAGAAGTTGCCGATCGCAATGGAGAGCTGTCCGCGATTGAGGATGTCCCCCACGTCCACGCCCATCCCGGCGCGCGCCCGCCCGAACTCATCGAACGCGACCCCGGCGTCGAGCGCCACGTCGGCGAACGTCCCCCCGCCCAGGTTCTCGTACAGGAAATTCTGGTACGTGTCGTTCGCGATCGCGACATCGGCGAGGCCATCCCCGGTGAAGTCATCGATCACGATGCCGAGCGACTTCCCCTCGGGATTCTCGAGCCCGGACTCCGCCGTCACGTCCCGGAAGCCGCGCGCGGAGGGAGCGCCGGCGTCCGCACCGCCCGCACCGCCCGCGCCGACCCCGGTCGCCGATACAGGTTCGTTTCGCAGGAGACGGCAGGATTCGCCGCTGTATTCCTCGGGGGTCGCGTAGGACTTGTTCACGCCGTCGCGGGTGAAGAAGAAGTCCGTCTCCGGCGTCCAGTCCACGTAGTTGCAGACGAAGAGGTCGAGCCAGCCGTCCCCGTCCGCGTCGAACCAGGCCGCCGCCGTCGACCAGGCCGGATCCGCCGCGCCGGGCGCATTCCCCTCGGTCCCCGTCTCCCGGGTCACGTCGGCGAAGCGCCCCCCCTCGTTCCGGTACAGCCGGTTGTCGCCGACCGCCGTCACGTACAGATCCGTGTCGCCGTCCGCGTCGTAGTCCGCCGCCGTCGCGCCCATCCCGTAGATGGGCCGCGCCAGCCCGGCCTCGGCCGTCACGTCGCGGAAGGTCCCGTCCCCCAGGTTGCGGAGGAGCATGGACGTCGCGCCGCGATCCTCGGCCCGGCCCTCCCAGCCCGTGCCGTTGACGAAGAAGAGGTCGGGCCAGCCATCGCCGTCGTAGTCGAGGACGACGACCCCGCTCCCCATCGTCTCCGGCATCCACTTCTCGCCGAAGGCGCCCGTCGCATGCACGAAACGGATCCCCGCCTCGGCGGTGACGTCGGCGAACCGGATGGAGGTGGACGCGTCGCCCCCGGCCCGCTCCGTGAAGCCGGGGCGCGTCTGCGTGTACGAGGGGGCCTCCGCGGTTTCCGATTCGCCGGGACCGCAGGAGACCGCCGCCGGAGCGAGGAGCCCGATGGCGAGGAAGGCTGTGCCGCGAGCGCTCATGGACCTCCGCCGCCGCTCGCCGGACGGTCCGGAGACGCCGTGGCCTCCGCCGGTGCGAGCGGCCGCAGTTCGTGCGTGTGGATGTCCTGTGCCATCAGGTTCACGCCGGGGTTCTCCGCCCTGTAGGCCCTCGTGACCGCCTGCGCCGCCTCGTCGATGCGGTAACGCTCGAACGCGGCCTCGCCGAGCGCCGCCTCGCCGCCCCGCCCCTGCGCCCGCAGGCTGAGCATGCGGTTGTAGTGCGCCTGCCGGTGCTCCGGATCGATGGCCAGCGCCCGGTCGAACGCCTCGACCGCCGCCTCGTACCGGCGGGCAAGATATCGCGTCCGTCCCAACTGGAACCAAGCCTCGCGATCCTCCGGGAAGGCGTCGAGCACCGCAAGGTACGCCGCCTCGGAGGCCTCGTACGCGCCATCCTCCTGGTGCGCGCCGCCCCACACCCAGGCCACGCGCGGGTTGCCCGGTTCGATGGTTTCGGCCCGCTCGAGGTTGTCGAACGCGTCGTCGAGGTTGCCGGCGATGAGCGCCATGCGCGCCAGATTGAGAGGCCCGTCCGCGCGATCCGGGAAGAACTCCGCCACCCGCTCGAAGGGGCGCTCGGCGAGCCGGTCGTTCCCCTCCCGGAGGAGCGCGATCCCGTAGTCGTTGTAGCGGACCCAGGTCTCCTCGCCCTGCCCGCCGGGGGTGACCGGGTCCACGCGGCCGCCGACCCCGATCACGACCTCGTCGCGCGCGATCTCGGTCACCGGCAGGTCCGGCACGTCATCGAACTCCGCGAACCCCGCCGGGTTGGCCCCGAAGGCGAACTCCGTGTACGCCCGGTCGAACTTCCGCCACAGGAGGCGCGCCCGCGCCGTCAGCGCCCCCTCCGGCAGGTCGGGCGGCAGCGTGATCCGGTAGTGGGCGACGTCCGCGCTCCCGGGGCCGATCACGTTCACCGCCGCGGTCACGTGGATATCCTGCGCGTTCCGCTTCCGGATGGGCCGTCCCTCGCGGTCGAGGATCACGGCCTTGAAGACGTGCGCCAGCGGATCGAGGTGCCCGTCCGGCCCGATCTCGCCGCTGATCGCGATCCGCCGCCCCTCGGCGTCCTCCAATTCGAACTCGAGCCAGCCCTCGTTCGAGTCGTTCGTCCCCCCGGGGAAGGTGTGGCCCACGCCCCGGTTCCGGACCACGACCTCGAACATCACCGTCTCTCCCGGGGATACGCTGGGAGGCGACAGGTCGAGTCCCATCTCGGGTTCGTCATCGGGGCCCCGGCGGAGGGCGAAGATGTCCACCCGCAGCTTCTCGTCCCGCAGGAACTCCTCGATGCGGCGGATCGTCGCCGTGTCCCCCCGCAGGAAGGGGAGCGCCGTGTTCACCGCCACGAACCGGTGCGAGCGCACGCGTCCGTTCTCCGCCGACACGTCGCCGAGCGGGGCCTCCTCCCACGGCATGTGACAATCCTGGCACACGCGCGCGGCCGCGGGAAGGTAGAAGGTGCGCGAGGCGTTCCGCGCCACGCCGCTGTCGTGCCAGGCGTCGTATTCGTTCTGTCCCCGCAGCCAACGGTAGTTATTGACGGGCTCCGTGAGGCTCACCTTGTGGCACGTGGCGCAGAACTCCGACGTCGAATGCACCGGCTTGAGGAGCTGTCCCATGTGGACGGAAGGCTTCGCCTTGAGCGCCGCGTCGTGCAGGAACGCGCCCAGCGTGCCCGCCTCCGCGTCGGCGAACAGGTACGGGTCCTCCTGCTCGTCGGCGATGTTGTAGTTGCCGTTGCCGGTGTTGTCGTGGATGCGGTCGATCGCGTGGCAGGCGAGGCAGGTGAGACCGGCCTGGGCCTCGACGGTGGCCGGGTCGATCGGCGCGTCCATCGCCCCGGCCAGCATGAGCGCGGGGTCGTGGCACCCGCTGCACCACTTGCTCTTCACGCGCCCCGCCGCGTCCGGTTCGAGCCCGAACTCCCCGAGGTGCGCGATGACCTCCGGCCCCGCCTCCAGCGACCCCGCCCGCATGTCCTCGATCGTCGACGTATAGAAGGGGTTGTTGAAGGAGGCGAAGCGGTGCGCGGAGGTGGCCCACTGGGCCGTCACGTCCGGGTGGCAGCGCACGCACTGGGTCGCGCCGATGAGTTCGTCGGCCGCGAACCCGCGCCGTTCCACCTCGGCGCGGACGCGCGCCGCGCGCTCCCGGGCCGCCTGCGCCGCGAGTTCTCCCGCTTCCGTGCGGGTGATGATGCGGGAGGGCAGATAGCTCCCCGTGCTCGTCGTGGTCGCGGCCGGGAAAAACGGACTCTCGGGCGGCACGAGCCCGGTCGGGACGAAATCGGTGTCGAAGAAGCGGGACACGTCCCGGTCGCGGCCCCCCGGACCCTCGTTCAGACCCTGCGCGAGCGCGGCCTCCGCCTCCGGCGTGAGCTGCAGCCCGCGGTGCGTGAGGCTGTGCCACCCGATGAGGACGACGAGGACACCCCCCGTGGCGAGCGCGAAACGGCGGGCCCGCCGCCGAGGGGGACGCGCGTAGCTGACGAGGCGGTGCCCCGCGTAGGCCGAGACGATGAGGACGGCGCTCCCCACGTGCGCCCACCACGCCCAGCTGTTCTCCCGGCTCGCGGCGGCGGTGAGGATGAAGAGTCCCGTGAGGACGAGAACCCCGCCCACGAGGCCCAGGCCGATTCCCGTGAGGATCGAGGCGCGGTGCTTCCGCTTCCACACCGTGGGCAGGTGCGCGGCGAGGAACCCGAACATGATCGCGGCCAGCAGCAGCCCCACGCCCGTGTGCGTGAGCACCATCGCCTGGAACAACTCCGGGAGCGAGTTCTCCCCCACCGCGAAGAACTCGAGTCCCAGCCCGTCCGCGACCCGGTTCGCGAGCAGGTAGAGCGTGTTCGCCAGCATGAACACGGCGACGCCGAGCCCGAACCGGAGCCAGCGCCGCTGCCCCGTCCCGAGGATGGAGCGCAGCACCGGCCGCCCGCGCGGCGCGTCCGCACCCGAGCCGCCATCGACTCCGGGGTCCCCCGCCGCATCGGCTCGGCCCGCGTTCGGCGCTCCGTCCTGCGTGTCCCGCCCTCGTCGCTTCATGCGTCAACGAGATCGCACGACGCGAACCGGCGCAACATCGCGAGGCCACTCGGTTGCCGCTTCGACGGCGCGGTGATGAAGCCCCGTATCGTTCGTTCGAACTCCCTTGCACGATAGGTTGGCTGCGTGCGCGGATTCGCAAGACTCGAGGAGGAGCACACGCCGAGATGACTCCTGCATCGTCCACCATCGGCTCGGCGGTAAGCGAGAGGAACGCATGAAGGTGCTGGTCATCGCCGGACCGAACGGTGCCGGCAAGACAACGTTCTCGCGACGATATCTGCAGTTTGCGGGGGCGGAAATCCCATTCGTAAACGGCGACGAAATCGCCGCTTCGTTGAATCCGGGCGCGCCCGAGGCGGCCGCGCAACGGGCCGGCCGGATCACGCTCGAGACGATGGAGTCGTACGCCGCTCAACAGAGAGACTTTGCCTTCGAGACCACCTTGAGCGGCCGGGGCTACGCGCGCCGCCTCGTGAAGTGGCGAGAGCACGGTTACCGGATCGGCATGGTCTACCTTCGGTTGCCCTCGGCGCACCATGTCGTCAGACGGGTCGCCCGGCGCGTGCGCGAGGGCGGCCACGACATCCCCGAACCCGTCGCCCGCCGCCGATTCGAGCGAAGCTGGCGCAACTTCGTCGAATTGTATCGCCCGATTGCAGATGAGTGGCTGGTCTACGACACTTCGAGCCGGTCCCCGACCCTCGTCGCCGCATCGGAGCGGGCCGACATCCTGCCACTCCTGCCTGACGGTTGGCACATGCGGGAGGTTCCGGCCGCGTTGGGTGTGGGTGCGCGGGAAGCGCTAACCGGGCGAGATGATTCCACAGGGAGAGACGCCGTGACGAAGGACGCGACGCAGGCTCCGGACAGGTTCCCGGAGGGAGAGCCGTCGATCAAGAATGTGACGATCGCGCTAATGCAGGCGCGCGACGACGCCCTGGCTCGCGCCGAAGCGGTCCGGCGACGCGAGGTCGAAACCGCGCAAACGGAAGAGGTATCGACCGCCCCTGAACGTTGATGGCGGGCGGAGACTCGAGAGGTTCACCTTCACCGCTGAACTTGGCAGTCTACTGTGCGGATGTCGGGTCGGTCAGCGCAAAGAACTTCGGCTGGGCGGGGCCGCCGACGAAGGGGCCCCAGCGAACGGGCGCCGACATCGCGGAGTTGGTCCGCGGCGTGTCCTCCGAACTCGGACTGGGCACGAAGGTCGCCCTTGGGTTCGAGTGTCCCCTCTTCGTCCCCCTCCGTCGCGATCCCTCGGAACTCACCAAGGCGCGAGTCGGAGAGCCGCAGGCCTGGGCCGCAGCCGCTGGCGCCACGTCGCTCGCCACCGGCTTGGTGCAGACTGCCTGGGTGCTAGGCCGTATCCTCAAGGCCGTACCCGTCCCACCCCCGCTGTTTCTGTCCTGGACACGGTTCGAAGAGGCTCCTTCGGGACTCTTGCTCTGGGAGGCCTTTGTCACCGGCAAGGCCAAGACTGGATCGCATGAGGGGGACGCAGCCGTGGCAGTCGACGCCTTCATGGAATCTCTACCGGATCCACCGTCGCGGAGCATCGTCCGCGAACCTGAGGTCTTTTCGCTCGTCGCTGCGGCAGCCTTCAGCGTCGGGTGGCCTGTCGCGCGACCCCTGATCAACGAGCCCTGCATCGTTCTGTCCGCCGATCCGACTCCGCCCGCCAACGCCATTGCGGGGTCGACAGGGGTGATACCTTCCTCGCGGGACGGATCTCGCCACCGACAACCACCGATAACGGAACCATGAATACAGAGACTGTCGTCATCATCGGCTCGGGCCCCGCCGCGTGGACGGCGGCGATTTACGCGGCCCGGGCGAATCTGAATCCGCTCGTGTTCGAGGGCGCGGGGAGCCGCACCATGATCCCCGGCGGACAGCTCATGTTCACGACGGACGTGGAGAACTATCCAGGTTTCCCCGAAGGGGTTAGCGGCATCGACATGATGTTGGACTTCAAGAAGCAGGCGCTGCGCTTCGACGCGCGCGTGTTCACGGAAGACATCGTCGAGGTCGACTTCTCCAGCCGACCCTTCCTGCTCCGTTCCTCGGGGGATCGGGAAGTGCGCGCGGAGACGGTGATCCTGGCCACGGGCGCCAACGCGCGCTGGCTCGGCGTGCCGGGAGAGGAACGGCTCGCCCAGAGCGGCGGCGGCGTGTCCGCGTGCGCGGTGTGCGACGGGGCTTTGCCCGCCTTCCGAAACCAGGTCCTGGCCGTCGTGGGAGGCGGCGACAGCGCGATGGAGGAAGCGCTGTACCTGACCAAATTCGCGAGCGAGGTCCTGCTCATCCACCGGCGCGACGAACTGCGGGCGTCGCAGATCATGCAGGAGCGGGCCTTCGCCAGCGACAGGATGCGCTTCCTGTGGAACACGACGGTGGAGGAGGTGCTGGGCGAAGACGTGATTACCGGCCTCCGCCTCCGCGACGCGGTGACGGGAGAGGCCTCGGAGACCGAGGTGGGCGGGATGTTCGTGGCCATCGGCCACATCCCCAACACGGAGTTCCTGCGCGGCCAGGTCGACCTCAAGGAGAACGGCTACGTGGACATGCCCACGCCGTGGCGCACGGAGACGAACGTGCCCGGCGTGTTCGCGGCCGGCGACGTGATGGACGACTACTACCGTCAGGCCGTCTCCGCGGCCGGCACCGGCTGCATGGCCGCCCTGGACGCCGAGCGCTTCCTGGCCCACAACGGCGCCGCCGGCTGACCGCAGCCGCGACACCCCGGGCCGCGACCACGGGCGCGCCGCGTCACCCGCCGGGCATCCGGGCCGGTATGGGCCGGCGCCGGCTCCCGCGATAGATCCTGAAATCGCCGTCCAGGGTGAGGACCACGCTGCCGGCGTGCTGTTCGGACATCCGGACGAGGCACGCGTCCGCCAGCGACATCGGTACGTCGTCATACTTCTTCATCATCCGCTCGACCGCGGCGGCCTCATCCGCCAGCCGGAACGACACGTCGAGGACGCCCCGCTCGACCAGCGAGACCACGGCTTGCGGCGCCCCGGAGGCGAGACGGCGCGCGAGAAACGACGCCTCGGCGATGACGGCCTCGCAGGTGAGGAACGGGGGCTCGACACGCGCCCATTGTTCCCGCGCCCAGTTGTGGTGCCCGTCCCGGGAGTTCAGAAACGCGATCAGCGGACCCGTATCGAGGATGACCCCGGGGTTCACTGACCGAAGCCACGCAGGTAGTCCGGGTTCGCCAACAGGTCTTCAGGCCCGGAAAAGGCGCCGGCGAGATCGATGGCGCGGGACAGCGCGGAAACGGGTGGCACGCTTTTCTCCGCACGCAGGAAAGCCTCGAGGGCCTCGCGAATCAGCGCGGACCTGCTGACGCCACGCCGGCGCGCGACCTCGGAGACCTCCCGCGCGAGGTGTTGCGGCATCTTCAACGACACGGGCTTCATTCCGACCCATTCCCTCTCGCATATACTACACGACGATGTACTACCATATTACGACGTTCAGTATTACCCAATATTGCACCGTGTGCCGTGAGCCGTCAATTCCGGCATCACGTGGCGGCGACGACGCTCCCGCGGCTCGCGAGAAGAGGATTCACCAGAAGATGATGTAGAGGACGACCGCGCCCGCGATCACGCCGCCGGCCCAGAACCCGGCGCGGGGAGCGGGCGTCAGGTCCACGCCGTCGGCGGCGCGCGGCAGACGCCGCGGGGCCGAGAGCGGGCGGGCCCTCGACACGACCGCCATGAAGGCGCCGATCACCAGGAAGGTGATCGCCATGTGGTGCAGGAACGCGACCCCCGGCAGCAACCACAGCAGGAGGCCGTAGACCGGGACGCCGAGCACCATCCCGCCGAAGGCGGCGGCCGGCGGCGTGCGCGGCGCGAAGATGCCGAACAGGAACGCGGCCACGATCCCCGGCGAGATGAACCCCCAGAACATCTGGATGTACTCGAACACGCTCGGCGCCCGCGCCACGACCGGCGCCCACAGGCACGCGACCACGACGAGCACCCCCGTCGTCACCCGTCCCACGGCCATCAGCCGGCGCGACGACGCCTCGGGCCGCAGGTGCCGCTTGTAGAGGTCGACGCTGAAGATCGTCGCCGCCGAGTTGAGCATCGAGTCGAGCGAACTCATCACGGCCCCGAACAGCGCCGCGAACATGATGCCCGTCAGCCCCGCCGGGAGGAGTTCCCGCATCATCACGGGATAGGCCTGGTCCGGGTTCGTCACCTGATCCGCGAACAACTCCGCCGCCATGATCCCGGGAAAGATGATGATGAACGGGATGAACAGCTTGATGAAGCCCGCCAGGAAAAGCCCGCGCTGTCCGTCCGCCAGACTGCGCGCCGCCAGCGTCCGCTGCGTGATGAACTGGTTCAGTCCCCAGTAGAAGATGTTGGGGATCCACAGCCCGCCGATGAACACGGCCAGCCACGGCATCTCGGGGTGGTTGAAGGGGAGGACGGTGTGGAGCTTCCCGTCGGCGGCCTCGAGGAAGGGACCGATGCCGCCGATCGCCCGGAACCCGAGCACCGTGACGAGCACGGCGCCGAGAAGCAGGGCCACGCCCTGGATGAGGTCGGACCACACGACCGCCTTGAGTCCGCCGTAGATCGTGTACCCGCCCGCGAGGATGCCGATGAGCCAGATTCCGGTGCCGGTGTCGAGTCGGAAGATCGACTCCAGGGCGAGGGCTCCGGAGTAGAGGACCGTCGCGAGGGCCACCAGCACGTACGCCGCGAGCATGAAGGCCGCCATGAGGGTGCGCGTGCGCACGTCGTAGCGGTATTCGAGGTACTCGGGGACGGTGTAGATCCCCGCCGCGAGGAACCGGGGCAGGAAGAAGAGGCCGACGAGGACGAGGGTGACGGCCGCCATCCACTCGTAGCTCGCGATGGCGAGCCCGAGGTCGTATCCCCGCCCCGCCATCCCGACGAAGTGCTCCGTCGAGATGTTCGACGCGATGAGCGAGAAGCCGATCAGCCACCACGGGAGGTTGCGTCCCGCCAGGAAATACCCGGCCGCATTCCTGCTCCCGCGCGAGGCGTACAGCGACACGCCCACCACGAGCAGCAGGAAGCCCGCAAAGGCCGCGACGTCGAGCGGCTGAAAGGTCATGTGCGTGACTCTGGATGGGGGTTTCGGGAGGACGATTCGCAACGGACGCTAGGAAATACAAGAAGTGCTGCGGCCGGATTCGGCTCGTCTAGGTCCCGGCCGGCCAAGCGGTCATCCGTCCGGGTGCGCGAACGGGTTGACGGTCTTCACGCCGAGCTGCTCGAAGTCCCTGACGTTCCGCGTCACGACGGTCAGCCGGTTCGCGAGGGCCGCAGCGCCGATCATGGCGTCCCGGGGCAGCGTGTCCGACTGTCGGTGCATGAGCCTCGCCCATTCCCGGAACGTGGACGCGTCCATCGGCAGCACATCGTACGTCTCGAGCACCTTGTCGAGCCACGTCTCAAGTTCCGCGGCCTTGGTGGGATCTTGCTCGCGGGTGATTTCGATTCCGGCTTGAATCTCGCCGATCGTTGCCGCGGACAAACACAGGTCCGCGTCGGCGACGTCCCGAAACCACGCCAGAACTCCACCGTGCGGCCGCGGACGCCGCAACTCCGAGACGATGTTCGTATCGAGCAGGAACACGCCGCTATTTGAAGCGGGGCGTCGCCCGCTGCCGGATCGCGCGGCGCGGCGGGACGAGCGTGTCCGTCCGGGCCTCGGGCGCGAGCAGCAGTTCCTTCAGGCTGGGTTTGGCCATCTTCTCCAATCGGCGCCAGTGGTCAATGGGAACCAGAACGGCGGTCTCAATGCCCCGTTTCGTGACAACTTGCGGTCCCTGCGTCAACGCGGTCTCAAGGAGCGCGCTGAAGCGTGCCTTCGCCTCCTGAACCTGCCAGGTGTTGCTCATCCAAGCCTCCGGATATTCTGACTAGACACCAGACTAGTCCCGTATCCTCGCGAAGGCAAGGGGGTCACGGGGGTCCAGGCGGATGCCGCGCACTTCCAGTGCGCCGATGAGCGTGCCCAGCATTCAGGCGCCGGCCGCGGCGGTGGACGCCCTCGACCTTCTCCAGCCGGGCACGCGCGGTATGGAACGAATCGGACACAGGATCGGACACAAGGGCCTCCCTTGCGGGCGCCCCTGCCCCCGGCCGCATCGCGCCGCCCGCGCGAGGCGTACAGCGACACGCCAACCACGAGCAGCAGGAAGCCCGCAAAGGCCGCGACGTCGAGCGGCTGAAAAGTCATATGCTTTTCACGACGCGCGACCTTGTGTGCCGCGCCGCCACCAGCGGGGCGCCGTGGTTGCGTGCACATCGTAGCGGTGCCGCAGGTCGATGATGTCGCGCGGAGAGCCCAGGATCGTCAGGCGGTCGCCCGTCTCGATGAGGGTGTCCTCGCGCGGCACGACGAGCTGGCCGCGCCGCCGGATCATCGCGGCGAGCGTACTCTCGGGCAGCGCCATCTCCTCAATCGTCATCCCCGCCAGGGCGCTGCTGGCCCCCTCGGACAGGACCTCCATGACGAGCATGCGTTCGTCGCGCAGCATGACCTCGCGCAGCTCGAGGTCGTCTTCCGCCTCCAGCCACTCGGTCAGGAAGCTCTCGTCATCCACGCGCCCGGCGATCTGAGCCAGCGTGCGCAGGTGGCGGCCGTCGTTGGCCGCGGGGCTGGCGAGGAAAAAGGCGGCCTGGATGAGCTCGTCTTCGGCCGGGGGCACGTCGGGCTCCCCGGTGTCGATCTCGATCCCGCCGCGGACGCGCGCGAGCACCATGCGCGGCCCGGAGATGGAATCCAGATACAGGTGCGGCAGCACCACGCCCCGGGACATCGGCGTGAGGCCGCGGGCCGTGCCTTCCAGAAGTCCCTGCGCGAGCCGGGTGGCGCTGACTCCCACCTGTTGCGAAAGCGCCTGCGACGCGCGGTCCACCAGCTCCGAGAAGCGAACCGAACCCTCGTAATCCAGCACATCGGAAGACGCGATGAGTTCCTCGAAGGGGTCGGCGTCGCGCACGCCCTTCTCCTTCAGGATCTGTCGCAACTCCCGTTCGAGCCCCCGGTTGCGCTGCTGGCCCAGCCGCTCGAAGACGTGGTAGATCGCCCCCTCGCGGCGGATGTGGTCGCGAGCGTAGACGCTGTACCAGAGGGCGCCGAAGGCGACGAATGCGATGCTGACCAGCGTGGCCATCCAGCCCATTTCGATGATGAGCGGGAGCGGGGTGACGATGCCGACGATCTGGACCCAGGGATACAGGGGCGCGCGGAAGCCCGGATCGTACGGCGCCAGGCCGCTTTCCCGCATGACGATGACGGCCAGGCACGCCAGCGCGAACATGATGAGCTGGAAGGCACTCGCGAGCCTTGCGATGCCCGACGGGTCGAAGAGCCACAGCCAGAGCAGGATCAGTCCCGTCGTCGCAAGGACGGCGACCCAGGGGACGCCCCGCCGGCTGATCCGGCGCAGCGCGGCCGGCAGCACATGGTCGCGGCTCATGGCCAGCGGATAGCGGCTGGCCGACAGGAGCCCGGCGTTCCCGACCGAGAAAAAGGCCAGGACGGCGGCCGCGGTCATGACGGCTTCTCCGGCCGGACCCGCGACGACCCGTGCCATCGATGCCGCGGGCGCCAGATTGCCGCCCCCCGCGGAGAGCGCCCCGACCCCCACCGCCCCCACCATCGCCCAAGTGCCGAGGACATACACGAGGAGCACCGTCGCGAAAGCCAGGAGCATGCCCAGCGCCAGATTGCGGTCCGGGTTCTTCACCTCTTCCGAGACCGAGGCCACATGGGTCAGCCCCATGTACGACACGATGACCAGTCCCACGGTGGAGAAAAACGGCGAGGGGCCCATGTCGAAGGCGCCGTCGAAGGCGGCGGGATCCATGGCGGTGACGCCGGCGCCGATCAACCAGCCCAGCATGGCCAGGAGGACCACGGTGAGGACGAGTTGCAGGGCGCTGGTCTTCTTCGCGCCCAACAGGTTGATCCCGGCGAAGCCCAGGGCGAAGGCGAAGGAGATCTGGCCGACGGGCGCCTCGGGAAAATACACCTGCAAGTAGGCGCCGAGACCCACCAGTGCGAAGGCGGACTTGAGCGTCAACGTCGCCCAGGTGCCGAACCCGCCGATCGTCCCGACCCGCTGGCCCATGCTGCGATCCAGGAAGTAGTAGATACCGCCGGCGCGCGGCATGGCGGTGGCCAACTCCGCCATGCTGAGGATCCCGGGCAGAAGCAGCAGGCCCGCCAACAGGTACGCGAAGGGGATCGCGCTGCCGGCCTGGGCCGCCGCGAGGCCGGGAAGCAGGAAGAAACCCGAGCTCAGCGTCGCACCGGTCGCGATGGCGTACACGTCGAACAGCCCGAGTTCGCGATTCAGTCTTGGCATGGCCGCCGTCCCCGGCGCGGGGAACCTCCTACCCTCCGCTGCGGAGAGCGTCGCGTAGGGCCCGCAGGGCTTCGTCGTGCCGGCTCGCGGGCACGCGCAGCACCTTCGCCGCCGTCGTCGGACCCCAGGACACCGGCGCGAACTCCCCTTCGACCCTGAATGGGATGTCGACAGCCTCGAGGACGAGCCTCGCCGCGAGGAATTCGCTCTCGTCCCACGCCTCGAACACGCGGACCATCTCGGCGCCCCGCGTCACGAGCGAGTGGACGTCTCCTCGATGTCGGCGGTCCAGCCGACCTTGATCGCGCCCTCCAGCGAGCGGGCGGTGGGGCACTTCGCGCCGTGGCTGGCGAGCGCCCGGTCCACCGTCTCCCGCGCCTCGGCAGGCACGCGGAGCCGGTAGTGGACGATGATCTCCTCCAGCAGGGGCATGCGGTCCCGGAGGCGGGTCACGCCCTCCGCTTCGGCGCTGATGTCTTCGGGGTCCAGGCGGATGCCGCGCACTTCCAGTGCGCCGTTGAGCGTACCCAGCATTCAGGCGCCGGTCGCGGCCACCTGGTAGTCGACGGGGAGCGGGAGGTTCTTCGCCTCGATCCGGTAGTGGGACTTGATGGGCCCGTGCACGCCGAACTCCAGTTCGGTCCCGTCCTCGAGCCGGCCGCGGCGGTGGACGCCCTCGACCTTCTCCAGCCGGGCACGCGCGGTATAGAACGAATCGGACACAGGATCGGACACAGGATCGGACACAAGGGCCTCCTTTGCGGGCGCCCCTGCCCCACCGCATCTTCGTGCGGCGATGCCGGGCGCGAAGCGAACCCAACGATCGAGAGCCGCCAGCATGACGTCAACCCGTTTGGCCGGACCGCTGCGCTTCGCCGCGGTGCTCATCCTTCTGGCGGGCGGGATCACGGCATGCGAGCGAGGGTCGGCCGAAACGACGGACCTGCTTCCGCCCAGCGACCTCTCGGCGCTCGGCGACCGCTTCTGGGACGGCTACCTCTCCTGGAATCCGCTCCAGGCGACCTACCTCGGCGAACACCGCCTCGACGACCGCGTGCGCGACATCTCGCCTTCCGGGCGCAACAACCGCCGGCGCGAGGTTCGCGCGCTCTCGGACGCGCTCGCGGCCATCGATTTCGTCTCCCTTCCGCCCGAGGACCGGCTGACGTATCTGGCGCTCGAGCACCAGCTTTCCGCCGAAGTGGCCGAGCAGGCATGCGATCTCGAGGTGTGGGTCGTGGACCACCGCGAGGGATTTCAGTTGGACTTCCTCAACGTGGTGGGGGCCCAGCCTCTCGAGACTCCGGTGCAGGGCGAGCGCATGATCCGGCGCTGGAACGCGTTCGCCGACTTCATCGACGACCACATCTCGAACCTGCGGACGGGGCTGGAGACGGGCCGCGTGGCGGCGCGCGCCTCCGTGAACCGGACGATCATCCAGCTCGACGCCCTCCTCGAGCGGCCCGTGGAGGAGTGGCCGATCTACGCACCGGCGGGGACGCGGCTCGATGCGTGGCCCGAAGGCACGCGGCACGACTTCCGGGCCGGGATCCGGAAGGCCGCCACGGAGCGGATCCGTCCCGCCTACGCGAGACTCCGGGATTTTCTGCGCGACGAACTCTATCCGCATTCGCGCGACGGGACCGAGATCGGGCTCTCCAGCCTGCCCGGCGGCAGCGCCTGCTACGAGGCGATGATCCGCAACCTCACCACGCTCGAGCTCACGCCCGCCGAGATCCACGCGCAGGGCCTGGCGGAGCTGGAGAGAATCCACGCCGAACTGCGGACGCTGGGACAGGAAGTCCTCGGCGCCTCCGGTCTGGAGGAGATTCAGCAGCGGCTGAGGTCCGATCCGGAGATGTACTTCCGCTGGCCGGGTGAGATCGTGCAACTCGCCGAGGAGGCGTACGCGCGGGCGGCCCTCGTAATGCCCGACTGGTTCGGCACGCCGCCGCGGACGGAGATGGTGATTCGTCCGATCCCGTTGTACGAAGCGCCGCAGAGCGTGCTCGCCTACTACCGGGAGCCGGCGCCCGATGGAACGCGTCCCGGAACGTACTACGTGAACACCTACCGGCCGGAGATCCGGCCTCGGTACCAGGCCGATGTCCTGAGCTTCCACGAGGCGATTCCGGGGCACCATCTCCAGACGGCGATCGCCCAGGAGGTCGAAGGCCTGCCCGAGTTCCGAAAGCACCTCGGCTCGGTCGCCTTCGTCGAGGGATGGGCGCTGTACGCGGAGCGTCTCGCCGATGAAATGGGCCTCTACGCGGACGACCTGAGCCGCCTCGGGCTCGCCTCGTACGACGCCTGGCGCGCGAGCCGGCTCGTCGTCGACACGGGGATCCACGCCTTCGGCTGGACGCGCGAGGAGGCGATCGACTTCGTGCGCGAGAACACGCTGCTCGCCGAAGTGAACATCGAGAACGAGGTGGACCGCTACATCACCTCGCCCGCCCAGGCGCTCACCTACAAGCTCGGCCAACTCGAGATCTCGGGGCTGCGATCGAAGGCGGAGGCCAGACTCGGGGAGGCGTTCTCCATCGCGGAGTTCCACGACCGGATCCTGGAGAACGGGGCCCTCAGCCTCCCCGCCCTCGGCGACGCGATCGACAGCTGGCTCGCGGAGGCCGACGGCTAGCCGTGAAGGCTGGCCGGATTTCGGTTGCCGCGTTGAGGGGGCGTTGATTCGGCGCCTCACCTTCGGAACATGCGTTCTCTCGGCAGGATCCCGCGGCTTCGGGCCCCCGCGCCTCCGGAAGCGGAGCCCCGCGGCTTCGCGCTGCCCTCGGCCATGCTCATGCTGCTGCTCGTTTCGCTCATGGCGGCCGGCGGTTTTCTCATCACCTGGATCGACGGACAGTCCGCCCGCGCCTTCGCGCGCTCCACGGAGGCGTTCTACGTGGCCGAGAGCGGGCTCGCGACGGCGCTCGCGCTCGCCGAGGCCCCCAATCCCTCCGTCCCGCCCGTATCCGCGGGCGGCGGGACGGCGACGGTCTCCTTTGAACCGCTGCTGGATCTCGGGCCCATGGAGACGGTCTACCGGGTCGAGTCGCTCGGACAGATCGTCGCGGGCGCCGCGACCTTCGAGCGGTCCGTGGGCCAGCTCATGTGGGTGGCCGGCCCCCCGCGGGTTCCCGGAGCCCTCGTCCTCGTGGGGGGGACGACCAGCGGCACGGGGTTCGAGGGGACGATCAGCGGCCTGGACCCGCTCGGAGCCGCCTGTGCCCCGCAACCGTCGCCCGTTGCCGGTGTCGCGTTCTGGGGCGGACCGCCGCCGGCGCCCGACTCGTTGCTGACGATTAGGGGATCCCCGCCGGAGCGCCGAATGTCGGCGGCTGTGTCCGTCGCGGCGGAGACGGGGGTCCGCTGGACGGAACTGCTCGCTTCCTGGGGGCCGCGTCCCGACGCGATCGTGCCGCCCGGTCCGTGGCCGGCTCCCGGAGCGGATTCCTCCTACACCCGGATGGCGGGGTCGGAGACGCTCGGCGCCGGTTCCAGCGGGCGCGGCGCCCTCGTCGTGGAGGGCGACCTGACGCTCGACGATGGGTTCGCCTGGAGGGGTCTCATCCTCGTGGGCGGCACCCTGCGACTCAACGGAGATGTCTCCGTCCGCGGAACCGTGGCGAGCGGGCTGGCGGGCGGCCTGGGGGTGGCGGCGGACTTCGGCGGACACCGCCTCGACCTGCGCTTCGACGCCTGCGCGGTCGCCGCGGCCGCAGAACGGCTCACCGCGCCGGCGGCGGCCATCCCCGGCACGTGGTACGAAGTGTGGTAGCCCCGACGGGCCGCGACCCGCTAAAGGTGCTCGGCGACGAGGTTCCGGAGTCCGCCGGGATTGTCCACGTGCAGCCAGTGGCCACCCGCGAGTGCGTGGAAATGGACGCGGCCGTTCGGAGCGGCCGCCCGGAATCGTCCGATATCATCCGCCGAGAGGATGTCCGACTGCGCGGCCCGTACCAGGTGGATTTCCGATGGGGGCGCGGGCGTCTCGATGACGTCCCAGAGGTCGCGCCTGAAGTAGTCGGCCAGCAGCTCTTCAACCGCATCGGGATCGAGGCGCCACCGATAGCCGGCGCCGACGAAGACGAGATTGGTCGCCAACCATTGAGCGACGTGCGCTGCGAAGCCCTCGGCCTCCACCGCGGCCACGGCGTGCCGTCTCGTCGCGAAGGGTCCCGGGTGCCGGCGAATCACGTTCGGCAGCCGGGCCGCCCCGCCGCCGGGCGAGCGCCGGGAGGGCGTCGCGTCGATCACCCATGTCCGGCTCGGCGACGCGGCCGCCGCCACCATCAGCGCCGCCTTGCCGCCGAAGGAGTGCCCCAGGACCGCGTCAACAGGCCGTCCGAGCGACTCCGAGAGTTCGAGCACGTCGTGTACACACGCCGCGAGCGTGTGCGGTGGCTCGAAGCTCGGGGAGTGCCCGTGCAGCCGCAGGTCCACGAGCACGGCGCCCCATTCGGGACGTCCCGCGACGAGCCGGCGGGCGAACGAAGCCCAGTTGCGACCGGTACCGTAGAGGCCATGCAGCACGTAGAGCCAGCGCCGGGAACCCGCCTCCGCGACGGTGTACTGGTGCAGGAATGGTCGAGACACGGAACGAAAGGTAATGGATTCTTGAAGAACCTGGCGGCGTTCGAGCCTGCGCGGGGACTCCGGAATCCTCACGCGCAGACCGTGGTGGGACGGATCGCGCGCCGGCGCTTCGAGCCGCGGTACGACCGGACGCGGCTCGACACGGACGACGGCGACTTCATCGATCTCGACCTGTGGCGAGGACCGGAAAACCCCACGAGCCTGTGCCTCCTTCTCCACGGGCTCGAGGGGAGCGCGCGCTCCGGCTACATGGTGACGACGAGCGAAGCGCTGGCGGTCGCCGGCATCCGGGCGGTCGCACTCAACTTCCGGTCGTGCAGCGGGGAGCCGAACCGTCTGCCGGGCGCCTACCACTCGGGCCGGACCGACGACATCGAGCGTGCCTTGGCCTGGATGGCGGCGCGTTTTCCGGATCTGCCGCGGACCGCGGTCGGGTTCTCGCTGGGCGGGAACGCGCTCCTCAACCTGCTCGGGCGGGAGGGTGGGGGCCGGGGTCTCGCCGCCGCAGCCGCCGTTTCGGTCCCCTACGACCTCGCGTCCAGCGCCGACGCCCTGCAGCGCGGGTTGGGGCGCGCGTACGGCAGGCGTTTCCTCCGCAGTCTGCGGGAGAAAGCCCGCGAGAAGGCGGCGAGGTTCCCGGACGCGGTGGCGCCCGAGGCGGCGACGGCCCGCACGATTCGCGAGTTCGACGACCGTCTCACGGCGCCGGTCCACGGCTTTCGTGACGCCGCGGACTACTATGCGCGCTGCAGCGCGAAGCGCTTCGTGGGTTCGGTGGACCTGCCCATGCTCCTCGTACACGCGCGGGACGATCCGCTGGCGCCGGGGAGTTCGGTGCCGGTCGAAGCGATCCGGCGGCGCCGGAGTCTCTCCCTCGAACTGACGGAGCGGGGAGGGCATCTCGGGTTCGTGGGCCGGGGGCGCGGAAGGGCGTGGGCCGGCCCGCGAACCGGCTGGCTGGAAGAGACGGTTTCCCGCTATATTTGCCAGGCTACGCAGCCTGCCACGCAGCGCGCCACACAGCGGACGACACACCGGACGACACAGCGGACGACACAGCGGACAACGCATCCGGATTCCGGAGTGTTTTAAGTGGTTTGTACGACCATGGTTCGCAGTCTTCAGGATGGGAGTTGTTTCATGCACCGATTTTCTCGAGTCGCGGCCCTTGCGGCCGCCTTCGCCTGCCTGGCCACGCCAGTCACGGGACAGGGTTTCGGACGCGGCAGCGCGATCGCCGTCTCCTCCGGCCAGGTCCTCATCGCCGAGAGCGGCGGCCCGACTTCCACGGGAACCGTCTACGTATACGAGAGGGGTCCCGATGGATGGGCCGTCTCCGCGGAACTCGCGCCCTACGCGGCGGAGGAGGGCGGCCGGTTCGGGAGTTCGCTCGCGGTAGATGGCGACCGCATGCTCGTAGGCTCGCCCGACGCGGCCTACGTGTTCGAGCGGAGCGACGGAGTGTGGGAGGAGGTCGCAGCGTTGCGGGCGGCCGATCTGCCGGAGGGCTACGCCTTCGGCGCCGGCGCGATCGCGGGCGACATCGCGATGGTGTCGGCGCAGGGTCGGGGGAGCCGCCGGGGGCCCGGCGCCGCCGGGCGCGTCTACTTCTTCGAGTGGGACGGCTCCGCCTGGAATGAAGCCGGGGCCATCGAATCCCCGGAGTCCGCCGACGGAGACGGCTTCGGCGCCGCGATGCTCACGGACGGCCGGGTGGCCGCGATCGGGGCTCCGGGGGCCGCCGCGGGCAGCGCCAACCGCGCCGGCGCCGTCTTCTTCTTCACGCGCGGCGATGACGGCGCCTGGACGGCGGCGGCGGAACCGCTCACGGCGGCGGACGCGAGCGAGAACGCGGGCTTCGGGAGCGTCCTGTACGGCGAGGACACCGAGGACGGCTTCCGCCTCGTGGTCGGAGCTCCGGGCGGCGGCGGCGTGGGCGTCGCCTACACGTTCACTCCGGATGGCGATACGTGGACGCCCGAAGGCCGGCTCTATCCGCCGGTCGTCGCCGGGGGCGGGCGATTCTTCGGCGGGAACTTCGCCAACGCCCTTGCCGGCGTGGACGGGGAGATCTGGATCGGCGGGTCGGGCGCCGGCACCGGCCGCGAGGGACGGGTGCTGCGCTACTCGACCGATCCCGGCGGCGGCCTCGAGTTGGTGGGCGCGGTCTCGGCCTCGAACCGGGCCGGCGGCGACGGCTTCGGCGGCGGCGTTGCCGCGCACGGCGACATCGCGGTCGTCGCCGCGAGCCGCAAGGACTACGGGATGGGGACCGCCTACATCTTCGAGCGGCAGGGCGACGGGTGGGTCGAAGCCGCCGAGGTGTGGAGCGATGCGACGAACTACGCGGCGATCAACGGCCACGAGGTGGGCTGCGAGGAAGGGGTCTCGGCCGACTTCGACTGCAGCGAAGTGAACATCCTCTCCTTCATGCCGGTACAGTCGCTCGGAGCGAACCGTGGCGTCCGCGTCAACGACGTGTGGGGCTGGACCGATCCGCGGACCGGGCGCGAGTACGCCCTCGTGGGGCTCACCGATCAGGCCTCGTTCATTGACATCACGGACGCGCAGAATCCGCGCTACGTCGGCCGTCTTCCGATGACGGAGGGCGCCCGCGGCAGCGTGTGGCGCGATATCAAGGTCTTCAGGGATCATGCCTTCATCGTTTCCGACGGGGCGGGCGACCACGGGATGCAGGTGTTCGATCTCTCGCGTCTTCGCGATGCGGGAAGCGAGCCGGTCACCTTCGAGGCGGACGCCCACTACGACGGGATCGCCTCCGCGCACAACATCGTGATCAACGAGGAGACGGGCTTCGCCTACAGCGTGGGATCGAGCGGCGGGGGCGAGACGTGCGGCGGCGGCCTCCACATGATCGACATCAACGAGCCGACGGAGCCGAGCTTCGCCGGCTGCTTCGGTCACGAGGGGACGGGGCGCCGCGGCACCGGATACTCGCACGACGCGCTCTGCCTGATCTACGACGGCCCCGACCGCGAGCACGCCGGCAAGGAGATCTGCTTCGGGTCGAACGAGACCGATGTCTCGATCGCGGACGTCACCGACAAGGAGAACCCGATCCCGCTGTCGACGGCCACGTACGCCAACGTCGCCTACGCCCACCAGGGCTGGGTGACGGAGGATCACCGTTACTTCTACCTCGGTGACGAACTCGACGAATTGAGGACGCAGTTCTCGGGCACGCGCACGATGATCTTCGACATCACCGATCTCGACGACCCGGTCCTCGTCAGGGAGCACTTCGGCGAATCCACGGCGAGCGACCACAACATGTACGTGCTCGACAACCTGCTCTATCAGTCGAACTACAACAGCGGACTGCGAATCCTGAACGTGAGCGACCCGGAGAATCCGACCGAGGTCGGCTTCCTCGACACCGTGCCCTATGCGGAGGGCCCGGCGATGGGTGGCTCCTGGAGCAACTATCCGTACTTCGCAAGCGGAACGATCATCGTGACGAGCGGAAGCGAGGGCCTGTTCATGGTGAAGTACCAGAAGCCGGAACTCGTTCCGTAATGGACGCAACGGACGTAATGGAGAGAATCGCAGGTGCCGCGCGCTCCGGCCTCCTCGCCCTGGGGATGGCCGGACTCGTGGCGGTTCGGGCCGCGGCGGCGGGGGGCGTGCCCGCCACCCCCGCCGAAGGTCCGTTCCTCTACGTGGCAAACCAGGAGGCGGCGGCCGTAACGGTCATCGATCTCGAGACGCACGAGGTCGTCGAGGTCATCGACCTGGAGGCCATGGGGTACGGGGCGAACGCGAAGCCGCACCATGTCGCGGTCGAGCCGGACGGATCGTTCTGGTACGTCTCGCTCATCGCGGCCAACCGGGTGCTCAAGTTCGACCGTGACAACGAACTCGTCGCCTCCGTCGAGTTCGAGCGGCCGGGACTCCTCGCGCTCCACCCCTCGGAGCCGTGGCTCTTCGTGGGGCGGTCGATGGCGGCCGTGAACCCGCCGCAGCGCATCGGCCGCATCGACCGGATGTCGATGGAGGTCGAGGAGTACGATGTCTTCATCCCGCGTCCGCACGCGCTGCTGGCGAGCCCGGACGGCGGGTGGGTCTATGCGGGCAGCCTGGGAGAGAACTCCGTCGTTACGGTCGAAGCGGAAAGCGGCGACGCCGAGTTGCTGCGGCTTCCCGGCTCCGCGGCGATGCCACACGTCCTCGTGCAATACGCGATCTCTCCGGACGGAAAGACGCTCGTCGCGACGGCCGAGATGACGGCGAGGCTCCTCGTGTTCGACGTCTCCGAGCCGACGGCGCCGGCGCTGGAGCGCGAGATCGACGTCGGCGCGCGACCCTGGCACCCCAGCTGGTCGGCGGATGGACGCTGGATCTGGTTCGGCAATCTGGGCGCGAACGAGGTTACGCTCGTCGACACCTCGGACTGGTCCGTGGCCGCCGTGATCCGGGGCGAAGGTCTCGCTGAACCTCACGGCAGCGTGCTGTCCCCGGACGGCTCCCGACTGTACGTGGCGAACCGGAACGAGACCGGTTCCTACGAGTCGTCGGACCGGATGGGATACGACGCGCCCGGCGGTACGGTCGTCGTCATCGACACCGCGACCCGCGAGATCATCGACGTCATCGAGACGCCGCCCTACGCGTCGGGCATCGGTCTCGCCTCCAGCGCGCGCTGAGGACTCCGGCGACGTGACCCGCATGGACAGAGGCCGACGCGGCCGGGAAACGCCGGGATCGCCGGCCACGCTGGTCGCCGCAGTTCTCGCCGCGGGATGCGCCTCGGGGGCCCTTCCGCCCGGGACCACGGCGCCCGATCGCGGGGCCACGGCCAGCGAGACGGGCTTCGTGCGGTCCGTCACGCCGTTTCCCGTGTTCGACGAGTCCGGAGACCCGTACGAAATCCCCTTCCTCGGCGGCTTCAACGTGCCGCGCCCGCAGTGGGTGGACATCGACGCCGATGGCGACCTCGACCTCTTCGTGCAGGAGACGACGGACCGCCTGCTGTTCTTCGAGCGCGAGGACACGCCGGACGGACAGCGCCACACCTGGCGGCCGGACGCGTACTCGGATCTCGAGGTCGGAGAATGGTTCCGCTTCGTGGACGTCGACGCGGACGGCGACCGGGACCTCCTCGCGGAGTCTCCTTTCAGCTACATGAAGCTCTATCGAAACACGGGCACGGCGGGCGGGGCCGTGTTCGAACTCCTCGCGGACACCCTTCGCGACACGCGCGGGGAGGCGATCTTCTCGGACCGCCAAAACATCCCGAACGCGGCGGACATCGACTGCGACGGGCGGCTCGACCTGTTCATCGGCCGCCTCGTGGGAACGGTCACCCGCTACGAGGCGACGGGCGCGATCGGCGAGAACGCCTCGCCCTTCCGGCACATCACGGACCGCTTCGAGGACATCGAGATCGTCGCCGATCCGGCGGCGGCCGGGGGCGTGCCGCCCTTCGATGGCCCGGCGGCGGGCGGACCCTTCCCCACCCTGCACGGCGCGAACACGATGGCGCTCGCCGACTACGACGCGGACGGCGACACGGACATGTTCTGGGGCGACTTCTTCGAGGCCGGGCTGCTCCTGATCGAGAACGCGGGCTCGTGCGAGGCCCCGAATCTCCGAGTGGAACCGCGTCCCTTCCCGCTCGACGACCCGATCCGGACAAGCGGCTACAACGCCCCGACCTTCGGCGACTACGACGGCGACGGCGACCTCGACCTGCTCATGGGCGTGCTCGGCGGCGCGTACAACGCGAACACGACGACTGCCGACAACCTCATGCTCTTCTCGCAGGAGTCCGGCGGCGGCTTCGAGCTTCGGACGCGCCGCTTCATCTCGCAGATCGACGTGGGTAGCGAGAGCGTGGCTTCGCTGGTGGATCTCGACGGCGACGGCGATCTCGACATGCTCCTCGGCAACAAGATCGATCCCGCCGACCTGTCGAACTCACGCGTCTTCCTGTTCGAGAACGAGGGGAGCGCGACGGGGCCCGTCTTCCGCCGGAAGGGCGAATTCGAGTTGCCGGGCGCCTACCACAACGCGCCCGCCTTCGGCGACCTGGACGCGGACGGCGACCTCGACATGCTGCTCGGCACCTGGCGCGACGAGATCCGCTACGTGCGAAACGACGGATCGGCCACGACGCCGCGCTTCACGCTCGTCGATTCCGCCTACGTCGAGATCACGCGCGGCAGCAACGCGACGCCGACACTCGGCGACCTCGATGGAGACGGCGACCTCGACCTCGTGATCGGGGAGTCCTCGGGGGCGCTGAACTACTACGAGAACACCGGGTCGGCATCGAACCCCAACTTCGAATTCGTGAGCGACGAGTACGGGGACATCGACGTGGGCCGCCGGAGCTTCCCCAAGCTCCGCGACCATGATGGGGATGGAGATCTGGACCTCATCGTGGGCACCGAATCCGACGGGATCCGCTATTTCAGGAATGACGGGGGATCCGGGTCGCCCGATTTTGTCGAGGCAGACGGCTTCTTCCCCGCCCCGGACGAACTTCCGCTCTTCTCCACGCCCGAGTTCGGAGACCTCGACGGGGACGGGGATCCGGATCTCGTCGTCGGCGCCGCCGGCGGCGGCCTCTATTACTTCGAGAAACACTGATGAGATTCATGAGACTGATGAGACCGATGAACGGAACACGGACTTTCTTCGCTGCGGCCGCCTGCGGCTTCCTCACGGTCGGCGGCGCGGAAGCGCAGGAGTTCGGCGGCACCGTCGTGCTTCACGAGGACCGAATCATCGTCAGCGAAGCGATCGACCCGAACGCGGACCCGCAGGATCCGGCGACATCGGCTCCCCGCAGCCTCTACGTGTATGAGCGCAGCGGCGACGGCTGGACGCGCACCGCCACGCTGCGCGCGCCGGAGCACGAGGGCGCGGACTTCTTCGGCCGCTTCATCCTCGCCGACGGCGACCGATTGCTCGTCGGCGCCACGGCCCTCGACCAGAACGGCGACGGCCAGAGCGACGGGAGCGTCCTCATCTATCGGCGCGCCGGGGAGGGCTGGGAGTTCGAGCGGTATCTCCGTCCCGAGAGCGTGCCGCTCGGGTCGTCCTTCGGCCGCTTCGCCTCGCTTGCGGGCGACGTTCTCGTCGTCACATCGCTGGGTTACCAGGGGGCGGGAGGCGCGTGGGTCTTCACACGCGGGGACGATGGCGCATGGGTCGAGGACGGCATCCTGACCGCCGCCGACCCGGATCCACAGCAGGAGTTCTTCGGCTGGGGCGTCCACACCGATGGCGAGCGCGTGATCGTGGGCGCTTTCGGCGGACCCCAGCTTCCCGGCGCCGCGTACGTATTCGGCCGCAACGCGGATGGCGACTGGACGCAGGAGGCTCGGATCGGCTTCGAGGGGGACGAGATCCAGCCGGGCGCGGGCATCGTGGGCAATCGTGCCGCGTCCGTTACGGTCGGGATCAGCGGTTCCCACGCATTGCTCGGCTTGCCGGGCGCGTATGACGGCACGGGAACCGTGCTGAACTACGTTCGTCGCCCATCCGGAGACTGGGTGCGGCAGGGATCGCTGTCCGCCTTCCACCGTGAGCCCGGCGACAACTTCGGGGCCACCATCGCGGCCCGGGACGACGAACTGTGGATTGCGGCTCCCGGCGCGGGCCTGTTCGGCGCCATCTACGCCTTCTCGTGGGACACCGCGGCCGGCGGCTTCGGTGCGGCGACCCGGATCGGTCCGGGCTCCGGAACGGACGCGGGAGACGGGTTTGGCCTGTCGATTTCCGCCAGCGGCGACCTCGCGGTCGTCGGGCAACCGTGGGACGATGCGGATCTCGGCTCGGCCCTGGTGTTCGAGCGTCGGGACGGGGTGTGGACCGAGTCGGCGAAGATCTTCATCCCCGAGGAACGGCGCCCGCTGACGGCGCTTTCCGAGGTCGGCTGCGCCGAGGACGGGATGGCGGACCAGTTCACCTGCGCCCAGGTGGACGTACTCTCGTTCCTGCCGCTGGACGCGATCGGCGGCTCCGACCGCGGCATCGAGACGAACGACGTCTGGGGCTGGGCGGACCCGCGGACGGGGCGCGAGTACGCGATCGTCGGGCGCACGGATGGCACGGCGTTCATCGACATCTCCGACCCCTCGGCGCCCGCCTATCTGGGCAGCCTCCCGAAAACGCCCGGCTCGGTCACGCAGTCGTGGCGGGACATCAAGGTCTACGCGGACCATGCCTTCGTGGTGGCGGACAACGCGGGCGAGCACGGGATGCAGGTGTTCGACCTCACGCGGCTCCGGGAGGTCGGGGACGCGCCGGTCGAATTCGACCCCGACACGGTGTACGAGGGGATCGCGAGCGCCCATAACGTGGTCATCAACGAAGAGACCGCGACCGCATACGCCGTGGGCTCGAGCGGGGGCGGCGAGACGTGCGGCGGCGGGCTGCACATGATCGACATCAGCGATCCGAAGGCGCCGAGCTTCCTCGGCTGCCACGCGCAGGAGGGTACCGGACGCGGGCAAACCGGGTACACGCACGACGCGCAGTGCGTGAACTACCGCGGCCCGGATGCCGAGCACGCCGGAAGGGAGATCTGCCTGAAGGCGAACGAGACCGCGGTCGTGATCGCCGACGTCACGGACCGGGACAACCCCGTGACGCTCTCCACGGCCGACTACCCGGCGGTCGCCTACACGCATCAGGGCTGGCTCACGGAAGACCACCGCTACTTCTACCAGAACGACGAACTCGACGAGATGGAGTCCGTGGGCCGCGCGCAGCAGGAAGGGACCGAACCCGACATGGGCGCCAGCCGCACGCTCATCTGGGACGTGTCGGATCTGGACGACCCCATCCTCGTCAAGGAGCACTTCGGGGAGACGTTCACGATCGATCACAACCTCTACATCGTCGGCGACCTCATGTACCAGTCGAACTACGTGAGCGGGCTGCGCGTGCTCGACATCAGCGACCGCGAGAACCCGCGCGAGGTCGGCTTCTTCGACACGGTGCCGTGGGATGAGTCCGTCACCTTCGACGGCTCGTGGTCGAACTACCCGTTCTTCGCGAGCGGGACGATCGTCGTGTCGAGTGGCAGGGAGGGCGTGTTCTTCCTCAGGTACCGTCGACCGGAACTGGTGCCCTGAGGCGCTCGGGCCGGCCGCCAGCGGCCACGCGGCCGCTGGCGGCGCAGGCGCTCGCGCTCATGGCGGGGGTGGCGAGTTGGGGATGCTCGGATGGCACGGGCCCCTCCCCGGCTCCGCCACCACCGCCCGCGCCGCCGGAACCCGCCGCCTTCGAACTCGCGGTGACCGAAGTCCTGGCCGGACTCTCGCAGCCGGTCTTCCTCGCCGCCCCGCCCGGCGACTCGAGGCTCTTCGTCGTGGAGCAGGTGGGTCGCATCCGCATCGGGAACGCGGACGGGCAACTCCTCGGGGACCCTTTCCTCGACCTCACGGGCCGCGTGGGCACGGCGCCCGAAGGCGGCCTCCTCACGATGGCGTTCCACCCGCGGTACGCGGACAACGGCCAGGTCTTCGTCTACTACACCGACACGGAGGACCACACGGTGGTCGAGCGCTACACCGTCTCCGGGGACCCCGACCGCCTGGATCCGGGCTCGGCAAAGCCGATCCTTGCGCTCACCCAGCGTCGCCGGAACCACAACGGCGGGATGCTTCAGTTCGGGCCCGACGGGATGCTGTACATCTTCCTCGGCGACGAAGGCGGGGCGGGCGACCCGTTCGGCAACGGGCAGAATCCGGAGACGCTGCACGGTTCGATCCTCCGCGTCGACGTGGATCGAGGCGACCCGTACGCGATCCCGGATGACAACCCCTTCGCCGGGGAAGAGGGCGCGCGGGGCGAGATCTGGGCCATCGGCGTGCGGAATCCGTGGCGCTCGACCTTCGACTTCGCCGGCGATGCGCTCTACGTGGCGGACGTGGGCCAGAACGAACGCGAGGAGATCAACGCGGTGCCCGCGGGCGAGGCGGGCGTGAACTACGGCTGGAGTACGATGGAAGGGTCCGCCTGTTACCAGAGTTCCGGGTGCGACATGTCGGGTCTCACGCCGCCTGTTGTCGAGTACGTCCACGACGGCAACGTCTGCTCGGTGACGGGAGGATATGTGTACCGCGGCTCACAACTCCCCGAGATTGCGGGGCACTATTTCTACTCGGACTTCTGCACCGGCTTCCTGCGGAGCTTCCGTCTCGAAGGCGGCCGGGCGGCGGACGAGCGGCGCTGGAACGTGGGAAGCCTGGGGGCCGTGTCCTCCTTCGGCGTCGACGGCTCGGGGGAGCTGTATGTCGTGAACCTCAACGGCTCCGTATCCCGCCTCGAGCGCCGCCAACCGTAGCGCCCGGCTCAGATTCTGAACGTCAGCCCCGCCTGGAAGAGCACGAAGTCGACATCCGAGGCGACAGGTGAGAACGAACTGCCGCCGAAACCGTCCTCGACGATGCTCCCCGGCACGAGATACTCCGTGCGGCCGTGCCTCCGGTATTGGGCCTCGACCCGCAGCAATCCCGGGTTGGCGGACCGGTTGACCGGGATCGCGAGCCCGCCGCCGAAGCCGTACGCAGCGCGTACGTCGTCGAAGTTCACCGTCGTTCCGTAATCGGGCGACTCGTAGAGATCCCAACCACGCTCGACGGTGCTGACCGTGAAGAAATAGCCGAGCCCCACGAAGCCGTTCACGTAGGGCTGTACGGGGCCGTGCGGAAGCCGGATCTCGGGGCCGAGTCCCAGGTAGCCCACGTTGTTGCGCGTGACGATGTCGGACAGGATCCGATCCGTCGCCGCGAACAGGGGGACGCCCAGCGCCTCCGACCCGTAGTTCACGTAGCCGGCGTCGAACCGAACCCGGAAGGCGGGGGAGTCCTCGAAGCCGAGCAGAGCGGTGAACGCCGCCCCGAACCCCTCCCCAACGTACGAACCGAATTGCCCCTGCGGCGCCATCACGGAGAAGGTGCCGCCCAGATCCCACTGCGTGCCGTTTCCGCCCGAAGCTGGCTCCCCGGACGGCTGGCCGTGGAAGTGTCCGCCGCGGACCTGCGCCGCGGCGGCTACGGGCGCCAGCACCCACAAGGCCCCCAGCGTCGTCAGGGCGGCGAGTCCGACCCCGAGGGTGCACATGCTCCCGCTCCGTATCCGTGTACGCATCGTACGCATCATCTGTCCCGCTCCGTCCCGCGTCTCCGTGGCGTCCGGCCGGTCGCCCGGCCCCACGCCCGCCGTCATACGCCGTTTCATCCGCCGTCCCGTAGACGGCCGCACTCCGGACTCCGTCACAGCATGATCTCACCGGAAAGGTAGAGCGCCGCGCGGCCGGCGATCGTCACCCGGTCCCCGAGGTGGCGACAGACAAGGGTACCGCCGCGGGCGCTGATCTGCCGCGCCTCGAGCGGCGCCTCGCCGCGGCCGAGCCGCTCGGCCCAGTAGGGCGCCAGCGTGCAGTGCGCGGAACCCGTGACCGGATCTTCCGGCACGCCGACGCTGGGCGCAAAGAAGCGGGACACGAAGTCCGCGCTCACTCCCGGCGCACTCACGATGATCCCGAGGCGATCCAGTCCGCGCAGCCGGGTGAAATCCGGCTTCAGCTTCCGGACGTCGTCCTCGGCATCCAGGAGTACGAGATAGTCCCGGTCCGAGGCCAGAACATCCGCGGGTTCCGCTCCCAATCCCTCCACCAGGGCGCGAGGCGCCTCGCGCGACATCGCGGGACGCGCCGGAAAATCCATCACGAGGAGATCTCCTTCGCCCCGTTCCACGATGAGTTCGCCGCTTCTCGTCTCGAAGCGCACACTCTCGCGGTCCGGCGCCAGCCTCTGGAGAATGACCCAGGCGGAGGCCAGCGTCGCATGTCCGCACAGGTCGACCTCGGAAACGGGCGTGAACCAGCGGAGCCCGAACCCGCCCTCCTCGCCCGCGCCATCGCGAACGAAGAACGCGGTCTCGGAGAGGTTGTTCTCCGCCGCGATCTGCTGCATGACATCGTCATCGAGCCACGCCTCGAGCGGACACACCGCGGCCGGATTGCCCTCGAAGGGCCGGTCCGAGAAGGCGTCGAGCTGATACAGCGGGATTTTCATGCGTTCTCCGTGCGCCGTGACCTCTCAGGGCGGCTGCGCGCCCGTTCCGGTTCAGGCAAGCTACTGTCGTGTCGCAGAGGTCCGCGAGCGACCGGGAGTGCCGGAGCACGGGGTTCACGGTGCGCGGCCGTGCCGGTAGATTCGGCTCACCCGCGCGAAACGTCCGCGCGCCGTCGGGACGCGGCAGAAAACGAGCAAGGAAGGCGTGACATGCCGGTTGAAATCACCGGATACTGGCTGGCCAAGACCGAACCGCACGTGTACTCGATCGACGACCTCGCCCGGGATGGCGAGACGGAATGGGACGGCGTGCGAAATTACCAGGTCCGCAACTTCATGCGCGACCGGATGAATCCGGGCGAGAAGATCCTCTTCTATCACTCCAACACGAAGGTGCTCGGCGTGTACGGCGTGGCGGAGGTCGCGGGCCCGGCGCACCCGGACTCCACCCAGTTCGATCCGGACAGCAACTACTTCGATGCGAAGTCGAGCCGGGAGAACCCCCGCTGGTGGTGCCCGGATTTCCGCTACGTGGAGACCTTCGGGACGCCGGTGACCCGGCAGATGATGAAAGAAACAGCCGGCCTCGAGACCATTAATGTCATGAAACGCGGCATGCGACTCTCGGTCATGCCGGTGACGGAGGACGAGTTCGAGATCATCCTCCGCCTGGGGCGCGGAGCATAAGGGGAAACAGAGGCAAGCCATGTTGTGGTTCGCGATCATACTGGCGGTGGCCGCCTTCATCGTCATCGGGATGTACAACGGCCTCGTGCGGCTGCGCGTACGCGTGAACGGCGCCTGGGCCGACATCGACGTCCAGCTCAAGCGCCGCTGGGACCTCATCCCCAACCTCATGAAGACGGTGGAGGGATCGGCGGGCCGCGAACGCGAGACGCTCGAGGCCGTGGCCGAGGCGCGGAACCGAGCCATGGGCGCGCAGGGGCCCGCCGAGGCCGGTGCGGCGGAAGGAGCGCTCGATGGAGCACTCGGGAGGCTGTTCGCGCTCTCTGAGGCCTATCCCCAGCTGCGGGCGGTCGAGGCGTTCACCGACCTCCAGCGCTCCCTCGATGAGATCGAGGAGGCGGTGCAGAACGCGCGACGCTACTACAACGCCGTCGTCCGGGACTACAACACGAAGACCCAGGTCTTCCCGACGAACCTGCTCGCCGGGATGTTCGGCCACACGCGCCGCGAGTTCTTCACTCTCGACGACGAGCGGCGGCGCGAGGGGCCGAGGGTGGCGTTCTCGTGAAGCGGCGGCATCCGCGACGAGCCGCGGAGGTCGCGGGCCGAGCCGCCATGCTGGCGGGCCCCGTCCGCGGCGCCCTCGCCGGCGCCATCGCCGGCGTCCTCTGCCTTTCCCCTTCCCCGGCGGCTGCGCAGGAGCGCTCCTGGCTCATCGAGAGCCTCCACGCCGACATCCGGGTGCTGGAGAACGGATCCATGGAGGTGACCGAAACGATCCGGCCCCGCTTCGATGGAAGCTACAACGGCATCTACCGGACGATTTCCGTCGAGTACCGGAGCAACGGATTCCGCTACAAGCTGCGCCTTTCCGTGGAGGCGGTGACGGATGCGGACGGGAATCCCCTGCGCTACGAGTCGAAGCGCGACGGGGACTACCTGAACACGAAGATCTGGGTGCCGGACGCGGTCGACGCGGTGCGCACGGTCCGGCTCTCCTACGGCGTGACGAACGGACTCCGCTTCTTCGAGGCCGATGAGGGAGAAGACGGCATCGTCGAGGCGTACGACGAGTTGTACTGGAACGTGACGGGGACCGAATGGCCGGTTCCGATCGAGACGGCGAGCGCGACCGTGAGGCTTCCGCAGGCGGTCGGGGGCGTGCGCGCCCACGCCTTCACCGGCGGTTACGGTGCGACGGGACAGGACGCGGCGGTCGACGTCACGGGCGCCCGGGTCGACGTGCGAACCAACGGACCGCTGGGTTTCCGGGAAGGCCTGACCATCGGGATCGGATGGGATGCCGGGGTCGTCCGGCGGCCCACGGCGATCGACCTCGCCGGCATGTACCTGTTCGCGAACTGGCCACTCTTCCTGCCCTTCTTCGCCTTCGCCTTCATGTACCGCCGCTGGAACGAGCGGGGTCGCGACCCCGAAATCGGGTCGATCGAGCCGCGCTACGAGCCGCCCGGCGACCTGACGCCCGCCGAGGTCGGCGTCATCATCGACAACCGCGCCGATCTGCGCGACATCACGGCGACGCTGATCGACCTCGCCGTCCGGGGGCACCTGACGATCGAGGAACGCGGGGAGAAGGACTACCTCTTCGAGCGGCGCGACACCGCGGGCGACCCCCTGGCTCCGCACGAGGGCGCGCTCCTGCAGGCGGTCTTCGGGGGACGCGGGACCCGCCGGCTCTCGGACCTCAGGGACCGCTTCTACCGGGATCTCCCGGAACTGAAGTCGACGTTGCTGGCGACGCTCATCGAGCACGGCGTGTACGCGGAATCGCCGGCCATGGTCCGCGGGAAGTACGTGGGGCTGGGGTTCCTGGTCGGGATCGTGATCTTCTTCGGCGGGCTGCTCGTCCAGGCCCAGGCCGTGCTCCCGCTGGCGATGCCGGCCGTCCTGGCGGCGGCCATCGCCTCGGCGCTCGTCATCATGATCTTCGGGCTCTTCATGCCGGCGCGCACGAAGAGAGGGACGGAACTGCTGCGGCAGGTGAAGGGGTTCGAGGAGTTCCTCGCGCGCGTCGAATCCGACCGTTACAGGCGGAAGATCACGGGCCCGGAGATGTTCGAGAAGTGTCTGCCGTACGCCATGGCGCTGGGCGTCGCGGCGCAGTGGGCCAGGGCCTTCCGGGACCTGTATCGAGAACCCCCGGAATGGTATCATGGACATGCCCTATCGACGTTCAACTCTCACATTCTGGTCTCGAACCTGAACAGCATGTCCGCGGAGACGCACAGCGTGATGCAGTCGGCGCCGCGCAGCGCCCAGAGCTCGAGCTTCCCGGGCGGCGGAATTTCGGGGGGCGGCGGATTCTCGGGCGGCGGATTCGGCGGAGGCGGAGGAGGCGCGTTCTGATATGACTTCCAGCCCGAAGATCTCGGTCGGCGACCGCGTGGAGCCGTTCACGCTGCCCTACGAAGCCGGGGAAACCATCGATCTGGGGGATCACCTCGGCCGCGACCGGGTCGTGCTCCTCTTCTTCCCTCTCGCCTTCACCTCGGTGTGCACGGCGGAGATGTGTCGCGTACGGGATGAGTGGAGCGCCTATGCCTCGCTCGACGCCGCGGTGTTCGCGATCTCCGTGGACAGCCCGTTCGTCACCTCCCGATTCAGGGCCGAGGAGGGAATCCCCTTCCCCATCCTCTCCGACTTCAACCGCACGGTCTCGCGTGACTGGGGCGTGTTGTACGAGGAGTTTCACGGCTTACGGAGCGTCGCCAAGCGGTCGGCGTTCGTGATCGGAACGGACGGCAGGGTGGCGTACGCGTGGGTGTCGGAGGACGCGGGCGTGGAACCGGATTACGAGGAACTCCTGCAAGCGGTTGCCGACGCGCCCTGAGGGCGCTTCGCACCCCTCCCGCGGCGTTGCGCCGCCCCACCGATGCGGCGATTCTCTTCGTCCGTCTCCTTCATGTCCGCGGAGACGACTGCAGCCACGGAGATGATCCGATGTCGATACCGCTCGCGCAGCAGCAGTGCATCCCCTGTCGAGGCGGGGTGCCGCCCCTTGAGGGAGAGGCCCTCGACGCGCTCGCGGAACAACTGGGAGCCGGCTGGCGCGTCGTGGACGGCCACCACCTCGAGAAGGAATACCGCTTCCCGAACTTCGTGACGGCGCTCGACTTCGTGAATCGCGTGGGCGAGATGGCGGAGGAGCAGAACCATCACCCGGACCTGGTCCTCGCCTGGGGACGGGTCGTCGTCCACATCTGGACGCACAAGATCGACGGGCTGACGGAGAGCGACTTCGTGTTCGCGGCGAAGGCGGAAACGCTGCACCGACCCGGCGCGTGAGGCACCCGACATCCTCGACGGCCATCGAGGAGCCCGGCGGCCGGGGACGGCGGATCGGCGCGTACAGGGGCGCCGAACCCGGGCCGCTCGTCATCTGCATCGCATCCCTGCACGGCAATGAGCCCGCGGGTATCGAGGCGCTGCAACGGGTACTGGGCGTGCTCTCGGCGAACCGGGTTCGGATGCGCGGGGATCTGGTGGGTCTTCGCGGCAATCTGCAGGCGCACGGGGCGGGGACGCGATTCATCGACGAGGACCTCAACCGCGTGTGGCAGCACGACCGCGTGGACGCGGTGCTGGAGTCGCTGCGGGGCGGCGGGTCGGCGCGGGATGGCGACGGGGCGCCGATGGTGGGGAGCGCCGAGTTGGCCGAGCAACGGGATCTGCTGGCGGCCTTCCAGTCGGAACACCGGCGCGCGCGAGGGCCCATCCATGTCCTCGACCTGCATACCACCTCGGCGGAGAGCGCGCCCTTCACGACGCTCGGAGACACACTCCTGAACCGGGCGCTCGCGCTCCGCCTTCCCGTCCCGGTGGTCCTGGGACTGGAAGAGCAGATTGACGGAGCCATGCTTCACTACTTCGACCGCCTGGGTTGGGCGAACATCGGCATCGAGGCGGGGCAGCACAGGGCCGCGTCGTCCATCGACGTGCACGAGGAGGCCGTTTGGATCCTGCTTGAGGCCCTCGGCCTGATCGAGGAAGCGAGCGCCCCCCGGGGGGAGGACCGAAGGGCTCGTCTCGCCCGCCGGGCGGAGGGTCTGCCGCGCGTGCTGGATGTGCGCTATCGCCACGTGGTGTCGGAAGAGGACGGATTCCGGATGCACCCGGGGTTCACGAACTTCGACCTTGTCGAGGCGGGGCGGGAACTCGCCGTGGACCGGCGCGGACCCGTGCGAACGGCGTTCTCGGGCCGGGTTTTTCTCCCACTCTACCAACAACAGGGAGACGACGGGTTCTTCATCGTCCGGCGGCGGGCTCGCGTGTGGCTCACGGTGTCCCGCGTTCTGCGGACGGCCGGCGCGGATCGCATGGCCGCCTGGATCCCGGGGGTTAGCCCGCATCCCGAGCGGAGCGACGCGGTCATCCTGGCCCGGTGGGCGCGGAACCGGTACGTGATCGGATACCTCCACCTCCTCGGGTTCATCGCCAGGAGCGAGAGCGGCGGGCGGGTGATGGTGCGACGCCAGGAGGGGCCCGGCCCCCGGCCGGAGCCTCCGCCCAGAGCCGGCTAGGCAGGGACCGGACCGGACCCGTGGCTCGTTCCCGGCCTCCATTCGGCGCCCGCCGGGCCACGGCCGCGCTCGCGGCCGTAGCGGGGATCGCGGGGATCGTCGCCTGCGGCACGGAAGTCACGCCGCCGGAGCCCCCGAAGAACCGGAGTCCGGTGGCGGTGGACGCGCTTCCCGGCCTCGACGTGCGGCTCGGGCATCCGGCGGTGATCGACGTGGCCCCCTGGTTCCGGGATCCGGACGGCGATGCGCTGGCCTTTGCCGCGACGTCCCTCGACGCCGGCGTGGCCCGCGTGACGGCAGCCGGGCATCGGGTGACGGTGGAAGGGGTCGCACCGGGGTCCGCGACCCTGGAAGTGGCGGCCCGCGATGGCGGAGGGCTCTCGGCCGCGCAGCGCTTCGAGGCGACGGTCGGCGTCGGCGTCGCGCTCTCCCTCGGGGTGGCGCGGGCTCGGGAAGGCGGCATCGCGCGAGTCGAAGTCGTGCTCGACGAGACTGCGGAGTCGCCGCTGACCGTGCGCTATGCGCTGGGCGCGGATGACGCGCGGCTGACGGATGACGCGGATTCGGCGGACGTGCTGGCCGCAAGCGAGGGCGCGGTCGAGGTCCCCGCGGGGGCGGGCGGCGCCGTCATCGAGATCCGCATCGCCGACGACGATGAGATCGAGCCGCCCCGGGAAGTCCTCACCGTTGCGCTGGAGCGGCCCGCGACCGGGAGCGGCTTCGTACTCGCCCCTCCTTCGAGCGCCGTGGTCGTCATCCGGGAGGGGGTGTGCGACCGGACGGCCGCCGTGCGCGACGCCATCGTGCGGGGGCTTCGGGCCGACGACTGCACCGCGCCCGATCGCCAGGCGCTGGCCGAACTCCGCTCTCTCAGGCTCAGGGCGCCGGAGTCGACCGGCGAGACCGGACCCGGCCCCGTCCTTGGCGAACTGCGCCCGGCCGACCTGAGCGCGCTCTCCGGCCTCGAGTGGCTCGCGCTCCGGGACTACCGCCTGAAAGCCCTTCCCTCCGGGGCCTTCTCCGGCCTCTCCAGTCTGGAGGTGCTCGATCTCGCGGGAAACCTGATCGCCGACCTGCCGCCGGGCATCTTCGCGGGCCTCCGCAGGCTCGAATGGCTCTCTCTGGCCGACAATCGGCTGCGGGCGCTTTCCGCAGGCGTATTCGGCGACCTCGCGGGCCTGCGGGAACTGTTTCTGCAGGACAACGAACTGAGCGCCCTGCCCCCGGGCGCGCTCGCGGGCCTCCGGAGTCTGGAACGGCTGACGCTGGGCGGGAACGAGGCCGCCTTCGCCTTCCCCGTGCGGCTCCAGCGAACGGACGATGAGGACGCGACGGCTCCGGGACCCGCCAGAATCGAGGCCCGGATACTGGAGGGAGCGCCCTTCGACGTCCGGCTCCCGCTGCTCGCGCAGGGGGGGACGCTCTCGGCCGACTCCGTCCTGGTGCGGGCGGGTACGACGGCGAGCGCCACCGTGACGCTCACGCCCGGCGGCGACGCCGATTCCCCGGTCTCCGTGACCATCGGCACGGACGAGGCGCTGGCCGAAGCCTGCGCGGATCGCTGCGACGGTTTCGATCTCGTCGCGGGGGACCCGCTCGTCGTGTCCAACCCCGCGTCGATCACGATGTCCGTGCCCTCAGCCTATCTCACGCAGGCGGCCCAGGACCGGGAGGGCGGCGTACCTCTGGTCGCCAACCGGCGCGCCCTCCTTCGCGTCTTCGCGACCGCCGGCGAAGTCAACGGCTTCCGGCCGGGGGCGGCGGCGACCTTCTTCCGCGACGGCGTGGAGACGTACCGGACGGAGCTCGACGCACCCGGCGGAGGGATCCCGCTGGCCGTCGACGAGAGCCGGCTTGAGAGATCCTTCAACGCCGCCATACCGGGCCACGTCCTGCAACCGGGCGTGAGCATGGTCGTGGAACTCGACGCGGAGGGCGCGCTCCCCCTGACCTCATCGAGCCGGCCGCGGTTCCCGGCCGAGGGCCGGCACGACCTCGACGTGCGGCAGGTGCCCCCGCTGCGCGTGACACTCGTCCCCGTGCAGTACCATTCGGAGGAGAACCGGGACGTGAATCCGGGCGTGGCGGCGTTCGCGAGCGAACTGGCGGCGGCGGGCACGGGAGGGGGCTCGGCCGCCGGCCGGGGCGTGCTGCGCTACGCCCGCACGGTGCTGCCGGTCGGCGAGCTGCGGGTGACGCTGCGCGAACCCTATCATACCTGGGCAGACACCTCGGAGGCGGGGGCCATCGGCCTCATTCGCGAAATCGAGCTGCTCCGGACGATGGAAGCGGAAGACCCCCGGGAGCACTACGCCGGGATCTTCGGAGTCCCGAAGCCGCTCTCGCGGCATCCCGGCGCGTACTGGATCGACGGGCTCGGAATGCTGGGCGGGCAGAGTTCTCTCACGGGTTCGCACGGCCCGGACCGGCTGCTGCAGAGAACGGGTCGTCTCCGCCTCGTGTTCGCGCACGAGCTGGGACACAACATGGGGCGCCCGCATACCCCGTGTGACGAACCCCTCACCGACCCCGGGGCGGTCGACCCCGACTATCCGTGGCCCGATGGCCATATCGGCGTGTGGGGACACGATTTCGGGGACGGTGGCGGGGACGGCGGCGGGGACGGCGACGGCGGCGGCGGTGACGGGCCGGGTCTCGGGCACCTGTTCAACCCGGAGGGATACCGGGACCTGATGTCGTATTGCTATCCCCAGTGGATCAGCGACTACAGCTTCACGAGGATGCTGGAGTTCCGCCTCGCGGGCACCGGCCGTGCCGGGATCTCGGTGCCGGCACAGGCGGCGGACCGCCGAACCGCGCGGGGCGACATGCTCCTTCTCTGGGGCGGCGTCGACAACGGCGAACTACGGCTGGAACCCGCCTTCGCATACCGGACAGCCGCACGTCGTCCGTCGCAGCCCGGCCCGTACCGTTTGTCGGGTCGCGACGCGGAGGGACGGAGCCTGTTCTCGCTCGGCTTCGCGCCGACTCCGGTCGCCCACGGGATCGATCACGGAAGCAGCGCGTTCGTGTTCGCAATCCCCTTCGACCCCGCCTGGGCGGAGACGCTGGACGTCCTCACGCTCAGCGGACCCGAGGGCACGACAACCGTGGACCGCGCCCGGGGCGGCCGCGCGGCCCTGGTCGTGGACCGCGTAACCGGGCGCGTCCGCAGCATCGTTCGACATTGGTCCGATACGATACCGCCGATGGGGGCGACGGACGGTACCGGGGTTCGAGCCGTGCGCGGGCTCCCGCGCCGTCCGGGCTGAAGCCACGGCGCGAGGTCCGTGCTTCCAGCGGAGTTGGTCGCCCCGACCGCTCTACGGGTTCGCGGCCGTGTCCCGCCCTCGGCTGAGGCGGGGCCGCGCCCCCGAAGCGTCTCCTCGATGCTGAGCAGCCGGGCGTCAACCCCACCCAGGCGTCGATTCACGCCATCCAACCGCCGGTTCACGTCATCCAGACTCAGGTCCACGCCATCCAGGCGCTGCTTCACGGCATCCAGCCCGGCCTCCAGCCGCTGTTCCACACCATCGATCCTGGCTTCGACCGCGCCCAACCGGGTGCCGAGATGCCAGACGCCGCTGAACCACAGGGACAGCAACGTCACGAGAGACACGAGGCCGCCCGCCACCGCGATCCACCGATCCGGATTCCTCATCATCGTGCTTCGCTTGACGTGCAGCGATGCCCCCTGTTACGTTAGTTACGCGTAGATGGCGGATGTACCTGCAAATAACCAAAAAGAAATCTGCTTCGGCAGCCCCATTGAAGGTGGTTCTTGGCAGGTACGGCAGATGCCCTGCCAGCGTCCTCCGGAGCTTCGTGACTCCGGCCTCTGACGCGCGGTGTAGTTTAACAGGAGAGAACACCCGGGGATTCGAAAGAGCTCGCCTCTCTTAGGCAGCCACCCCAGGAGATGTGGGTTCGAGTCCCACCGCCGCAGCTTGACACTGGCATGCGGCGAAGGGGGACCGGTGCCAAGTGAAGTCAGGATGGATTCGGAACAAGGGAGTAAGAGATGTCGAAGCTTACGTTTTCGCGACTCCGTGAAGCGGTTGCCGGCGAAGCGGTCGCGATACGGTCGCGGCTCACGCTGCAGCCTGCTGGTGGCGATGGCGACAAGGTGTTTCCGCCATCGTACGCCGTGGATGGACAGCCAGACCACAGATACGCGGTTGAGGAGCGGCGGATCGGTGACTCCGAGGACGTTTCCGTTACCGTCCTCCTCGACTCGGTGGCTTCGCAGGCCAATCGTGCCGAACTGGCGCTGCTGGAAGGATGGGAGCGTGGCGCACTCTCGTTTCCGGTTCCGTACGTCGATTTCAGCCAAGATGACGGCCTCACAGACTACGACAGGTTGACGGTGCTGGAGGCCCCCCACCGGTTGGCGGACGCGATCTTCCGCGACAGCCTTCTGGACGGCACGCTATTTCGGTTCTCGGACGTTGGGCGGGCAATCACCGACGCCACACCGCGCGACGCCACGGAGATGTACCGGTACTCCCCGACGTCTCTCCTCTTCGGGTTGTGGGATTCCACGGGACCCCGGGGTGGGCTGGGCTCGAAATTCCAACGCCAATACGTCTCGGAAATCGTCGGATTTGACGCGGTGATTGGCAAGAAAGTCGGAAGCCGGATCGATCCGCTGCAGATTAAGAAGGTGGCTACGGATGATCGAGCTTTCAACACTACGGATTCGGGCGAAGTGTGGACTTTTGATGAGGCAAAGGCCGAGAAGGACAAGAAGGGGAAACCCGTTTATGCTTCAAGAAGCGGGGCAAGCGGCCAGGCCGGGCAGCCCTCGAAGATCAATCACGGCAATGTGGCTCCTTCCATCGACGGACAAGCGGGAGGCGTAACGATTTCGACGGCGGTTCAGACTACGGTGATCTCGTTGGCGGGGCTGCGTCGCTTGAGGTTCAAGGGCTTCGAACTGTCGGCGGAGGACGCGGCTCGAACGGCGGTGGCTGCATTGGGCGTCGCTGCGGTCGTTTTCCAGCATGAGGCAGACTTCGATCTCCGCTCTCGATGTCTTCTTCTGCCGACCCACGCGCCCCGCATCGAACTCTTGGCGCGTGATGGCTCGGCGGCTGAGCCTATCGAGGTAGATCGGGAGACGGCGGCGAAGCTCTTAGCAGAGAGTGTCGCGTACGCGGGCGATATGGGGATCCCTTGGACGGTGGACGAGATTCGACTCCAACCGGCACCGAAACTGCTCGAACTGATCAGGCGTAGTCGCAAGGTTTCCGTCGCTGAATCCATGGAAGCGTAGTCGTGCCGGACGCCGAACAGTTCGCAGTCGAAGTCAACTTCCTTACCGGCCGATATGTAGCCACATCGCATAGTGATCGCCGACTCGGCGAGTGGCCGCCGCACCCGGCCCGCCTCTTCTCCGCCCTCGTGGCGACGTGGGCCGACGAGGACGACCCGGTCGAGCGGCGGGCGCTTGAATGGCTTGAACGCCAAGCTCCTCCGGCGATTGCCGCATCCGATGCCATTCCGCGTCGGGTGTTGTCGCATTTTGTGTCCGTGAACGACGCCTCGGTCTTTAGCCGCGCGTTGCGGGAGAAAAAGCCAACCGAACTCTACGAGCTGCGCGACCAGCTCCACACGGAGCTGGTTAGGACGGCGGGTGAGGTGACGAGGCAGGTCCGCCTGATGCAGAGGAAGCTGGCCGGGAAGAAGGATCTCGGGGACATGCTCGCCCGCGTAGGCAAGACTCCCGTCAATTCTGCAGCGGCGATGTTTCCGGGCGGCCGAGGCAAGCAAGAACGAGCGTTCCCGTCCGTTTCTCCAGAGGTTCCCCGAGTAACATACGTCTGGAACGCCCACCCTTCCGATGGCGTCGCGGATGGGCTCGACCGGTTGCTCGCCCGCGTGACTCGCCTCGGACATTCCTCATCGCTGGTATCGTGCCGGGTCACGAAGGAGCCGCCGAACCCCACGCATCTCGTCACGACCAACGGAGCCGGAACGAGCATGCGCACCGTGAGAGTCGGCCAGTTGGCTGCGCTGGAAAGCCTTCATCTTCGACATCAACAGGTGCGGCCCCGGTCTCTGCCTTACGTGGCGGTCCGCTACCGCAGCGCGGAAGTGACGGAAGAAGAGCCGATTTCAACGCCCAACACGGCTGGAGAATGGGTCGTCTTCGAGTTCCACCCCGCTTCCCGTGCCTACCCGTCTTCGCGTGCTGTCGAACTGGCGGCGGCGATGCGGCGGGAAATCTTGTCCCGGGTTGAACGTCCCCCGCCGGAGGGCGTTTGCGGTGTGCACGCCGACGGAACCCCAACGTCGATGCCTCACATGGCGATCATACCGATCCCGCATATCGCTTTCGAACACGCCGACGGACGGCTCCTCGGAATGGCCGTATCGTTGCCGGACGCAATGGCCGAGACGGCGCAGGATGCGATCTACCGCGCGATCGGTCGGTGGGAGCGGGCGGCGTCCCGGAGCGCAGAGATCTCCGCGCCGCCGCTGAGTCTGACGTTGGGCCGCGAACAAGAGCTTGGATTGCGCAGGGTCGTCGGGCCCGCAGATCTGATCTCGTTGCGGCCCAACGTCTGGCGCAAGCCGTCGCGTCGCTGGGTCTCCGCCACCCCTATCGCCCTGCCGCGGCACCCCGGTTCGCTCTCGCGTGGAAACGCTGCGGTCCGCCGGGAAGCGTGGGCGCGAGCGGAAGCAGCCATGAGGCTGGCTTGTACCCATGTCGGCCTTCCCGCGCCCGTAGTGGCAAGAATGTCTCTCTCGCCGCTGGTAAGGGGGGGGCGGGAGGTCGCGAACTTCCCCGCGTTCCGCCAAGGCGGGCGCGAGGGGAAACCGGTGAGGCGCCAACTCGTGCATGCCGCGTTGCTATTCGCTGATCCGGTTCGTGGACCGTTAGCGCTCGGCTCCGGCCGGTTCGCGGGGCTAGGTCTGATGCGCCCGCTGTCCGAGCCCCCAACCCATCGGTGTGAACAAGACGGGACAGATGCCTAACATCACGGGCTGCGATTTCCGCTCCTTCTTTCAGGATGTTCACGACTGCGAGCCCTTCCCGTGGCAGGAACGGCTCGCCAAGCAAGTGCTTGCCCAAGGGTGGCCAGCGGTCATCGACTTGCCGACCGGAACGGGCAAGACGGCGGTCTTGGACATCGCCGTGTTCGCACTCGCAGCGCACCCGGAGACAGCACCTCGACGCATCGTGTTCGTGATCGACCGGCGTATCGTCGTTGATCAGGTGTATGAGCGCGCCGATCGGATCCGGGAGCGAATTATGGTCGGCTCAACAGACGTTCTTCGTCGCGTCGGGGAACGGCTTCAAGCCCTGGCTGGTGGCGAGCCGCTGGGCGTGATGGCTCTTCGCGGCGGCATCCCGATCAGCCGGGAGTGGACGCTGCGGCCGGACCAACCCTGGGTTCTCGTGTCCACCGTGGACCAGTTCGGCTCTCGTTTTCTCTTCCGTGGCTACGGCGTGAGCTCCAAGATGCGCCCGATTCATGCGGGACTGGCGGGTAACGACTGTCTCGTGATCTTGGACGAAGTGCATCTGAGCGTCCCTTTCGCACAGACGCTGGAGCAGGCTTCCGTACTCCCGTTCGGCCCCGTCCCGAGGCGGTTTCATATCGTCCGGATGTCCGCCACGCCGGATCAACCCGGCGGCGAACCATTCCGGTTGGATCCCGTTGAAGACGTAGAGGGCTGCGTTGAGCTTGGACGGCGAGTTCGCGCGAGGAAGCGTGCACATCTCGAGCATGTCGGAAAGCGTGAAGCCGTACCCGCCGCTGTGATAAGGCTCGTACGAGCGATCTGCAAGGCTCGGAGTGGCTCTCGTGCAAGTACGGTCGGCGTGGTGGTGAATCGCATTGGGACGGCTCGCTCAACGCATGAAGCGCTCGTCAATGCGGGCTACAAGGCGCATCTGCTGACGGGACGCATGCGCCCGCTCGACCGCGTGCAGGCGGTCAGCGCCATCAAGCCCGCAGTGGACCCCGCCCGTTCGGAGACGGCCGACGAGCTCACGGTCGTGGTGGCCACACAGGCGATCGAGGTCGGTGCGGACTTCAGCTTCGACGCGCTGATCACCGAGTGCGCTCCCGCTGACAGCCTCCGGCAGCGCTTCGGCCGCCTCGACCGTCGCGGCACGGTTTCCGAAAGCAGTGGTGAGCCTGCCCAAGCTTGGATTCTGGGGATCAAGCCGGAACTGGAGAGCAAACGCACCGATCCGATCTACGGTGATGCAGTCAAGCACACTTGGGCCGAGCTCGAGCAGCACGCAAACGGTGGATCGGTAGACGTGGGCGCGAACTCCCTCACCGACTTCCCGGCAGAGGCCTCGGCCCCGCGACCCACGGCGCCGTTGCTGCTCAAGACGTACATGGATGCGTGGGTGCAGACCAATCCCCAGCCGATCATTCAACCGCCGGTAGACTGGTTCCTACACGGGATCGATGACCGGGATCGAGCCCCCGATGTCGCGATCGTTTGGCGTCACGACCGTACTCCCGATGCGCTGAGGCTGGTCCCTCCCCGGCAGGCCGAGTCTCTTCCAGTACCGATTCACGCGGCGAAGTCTTGGTTGCGTGGTGGCGACGAGATCGACTTCGCCGATGTGGCTGGGTTCGCCGACGCTGGCCCAGCCGATGACCCCCGAGTGACGGATTGCGTTCGGTGGCGTGGGATCGGCGAAGGACCAGAGACCGTCACCACGACTCAGGATATTCATCCTGGCGATATTCTGGTCGTGGACCCCGCGCGGGGTGGTCTGCGAGCCGGCACGTGGGATCCGTCCTCGACGGAGATCATCCCCGACCTCGGAGATGAAGCTCAACTGGCGCACCGGCGCAAAGTGACGTTGCGGCTTGACCCGAGGCTGCCCACAACCTTCTTCTCTTCAGATCCTCCCGCACCTAAGGACGAGCTGGAGGAGCACGCTCGCTCGGTGCGTGAGCGCATTCAGGAGTGGATTGACGAGCAGAACATCGATGAGGAGCGGCTCCCTGCCTGGCTCAGTAAAGCGCTGGAGATCCTTGGTGCCGGCCCGAAGAACACGGGGAGGACTGGCCACGCCTTCGAGCACCACCTCGTCCAACCGAACGAGGATGACGGAAGCGGAGGGTACTATGTCTTGACCCAACGTGATCCGGTTGCGGGCCGACCGACCATAGATCCCTCCGTAATGGACGGTTCCGATGACGCCGCGTCCATGACCGGGAGCGCCGTGACGCTTCGCCAGCATCTCAACGGGGTCGCGGAGCGAGCCAAGGATTTCGCCGAGCGCCTCGGAGTAGGAGCGGAGCTTGTGAACGACCTACACTTGGCCGGGCGGCTCCACGACCTCGGGAAAGTAGACCGGCGCTTTCAAGAGCAGTTGGTCGGGGGAGACCGCGTGCAGTTGGAGATGCTTGGCGAACCGCTCGCGAAGTCTCCGGCCGGTGTGCGCCGCGTCCGGCGATATCCGGCTGGGATGCGCCACGAGCTCGCCAGCGTTGCACTAATTGAATCCAATAGCGACATCCTCGCTTCGGCGCATGATCCCGAGCTGGTTTTGCACCTCGTTGCGACCCACCACGGCCGGGCTCGTCCGCTGCCACCAATTATCGAGGATCCCAACCCTCGGACCTTGGTCCTAAGGGCTGAGGGGCTCTTGCTCGAAGCAAACTCCGACCTTTCCGGCAGTTCGATGGCACCGGACATGGCGGACAGATTCTGGCGTCTTGTGGAGCGCTACGGCTATCACGGACTCGCGTGGATTGAAACGATCCTGCGGCTCGCCGATCAAGGGCAAAGCGCCGAGGAGAAACGAACATGACCGGAACCCGGCTCGCCGGACTGGAGGGCACAAATCCGCTGGGATTCCTAGGGGCCCTCGGGGTTCAGGTTGCCTTCGCCTCCACTCGGCCCCGGCCGCGCTTGTGGTGGAGCGACGACATCCCGCCGCGAGCCGTGGTCGACAACGAGTTCCCCATCGACCGCATCGTGGATCAAGCCATCCCCGTCTTCAGAGAGTGGAGCAAGAGCGCCGCGCTCAATCCATCCGGCCCGGGCGGGCTGCCGCTTGCCAAAGGAGACGACTTGAAACTCGCTCGTGGCGATATTCGGGTATATTTGGAGAGCGTTCAGGAGAACGATCCTGCCGCGTCGCTGAGTGCGTCGCTCGTCGCCGAGGGAAGCGTGGACAACAATGGTTCGGCGAAGCCAACCGATCTGTATTTTACAGCCGGAAAACAGAAGTTTGTCGCCATGGCTCGCCAAGTGCTCCGCGAGGTCACGCCCGACGAGGTAAGTGCCGGGCTCACTGGCCCGTGGACCTATGCGAGCAAACTCCCATCTTTCATGTGGGATGTGATCGATGATCGGGTCTACGCCTTGACAGCGATCAAGCCATCCGACGACAAGAAGCTCTCTAACCCTGGAGTGGAAGCATTGGCGATCCTTGGACTCTGCCTGCACCCTGTCTTCGGCACTCGTGGCCGCACGCTGACCCGTGGTTGTTCGGGAACGTGGAAGAAGGGCCACTACTCGTGGCCGCTATGGTGCAAGCCTGCGTCACTGGACGTCGTCAAGTCGCTGTTGGCTCACGTCCACGGGTCAGCGGTTGATGACAGGCGGAAGTGGTTTCGGTCGTGGGGCGTTTCGACCGTATTGCAAACTTCGATACGGCGGTCCAGACAGGGAGGCTACGGCACGTTCGCGCCCGCAGAGACCCTCTGGCAAGACAGTCGAGCACCGCAATGACCGGCTCCGTGCCCCACACGGTCTTTGAGCCGACTCTCACGGTGCTTTTCCTCCGAGGCGAACCCGTATCGTTGTGTAAGACGCTCAAGGTGACGGAAGCGCTTCGAGGACTCTTGCTGCGGGCATGCCCTGAGCAACCGCCACCGGAGTGGTTCAGCGGCCACACTCCAGACGGGAAGCCCACGAAGGGGCCGCACTTGGGATTGACACCGTTGCCCCTCGTGGATTCCGAATGCGCGGATGGAAGAATCGTGGGACTTGCGCTGATTCTGCCACGTGATCTCGATCGAGAAGACGCTCGCAACTGTCTCGAACCGATTCTCCGCGATCCAGACACGGGGTTACCGCGGAAGCACCGGTTGTTTTCCGGTCGGCATCTCGATTGCGAGATTGCACTAGACACACGGAAGCAGCGGTCGCGGAACCTCAGGCCCACCACTTGGTCCGGCGGCGAACACGGTTCGCGCGTCTGGGCTAGCGTGACCCCTATCGTCTTGAACCATCACTACAATGGTACGGACCGCTGGAGGCGAGCTGCGGAAAGCGTTAAGACCGCCTGCATGCACATCGGACTTCCGTGTCCTCGAACAGTACGGCTGCATCCGACCGCAGTCGTGCCTGGGGTACCGCCAGCCAACAAGTTCGCACAGGTGACTCGCAAGACGGACGGGGGCCGTTGCTGGCACAGCCACGCTCTCCTGACCTTCGACCAACGAGTACGCGGGCCGGTCATGCTGGGAGCGGGTCGATTCCGGGGCTATGGCCTGTGCCGTCCTATGGACGTGAACGCATGTCCGACGAGCGATGGTTGAGTACGGCCTGTTTCGTCGCGGGTGAGCTTTGCGATTGCCCGCATGAGTCCTCACTGCGCCGTTTTACACTCTGCTCGCACTGACTAGTAGTCGGGCACGAATACATCGTGGACGACACGAATGAGACCGGGGCGAATCCGCCCCGGAAAGGCCATCCGCGACGCGCTGGGCATCCGGAGGCGGCAGGAGCTTCAATGAGGCCGGGGCGAATCCGCCCCGGAAAGTCCGCTTGATCATCGTGTCCTCCGTGTCAGTGAGTGGGAGCTTCAATGAGGCCGGGGCGAATCCGCCCCGGAAAGCCCGATGTAGGAATCCGTACATCGAGGCTGCGTAGTGCTTCAATGAGGCCGGGGCGAATCCGCCCCGGAAAGCGGGTCCGGTCCACGTCCCACAGCACCCCCAGTACGGCGACGCTTCAATGAGGCCGGGGCGAATCCGCCCCGGAAAGCGCGCATCTGGCCTACGATGTCCCGCTCCGCTGGCGCTTCAATGAGGCCGGGGCGAATCCGCCCCGGAAAGACGGAGGGGGACGGCATGGAGCACATCGGAGAATTGACGGCTTCAATGAGGCCGGGGCGAATCCGCCCCGGAAAGGCGCGTCCCCCCTTATCGTCGCTAGCATGTCCCCACCAGCTTCAATGAGGCCGGGGCGAATCCGCCCCGGAAAGCGGGGATCGGGCACAACGCGCCGGATTCGTCTTCGCCCAGCTTCAATGAGGCCGGGGCGAATCCGCCCCGGAAAGGCCGTCGGACCGCTTGCCCGTAGAGTCCACCCACGCCACGCTTCAATGAGGCCGGGGCGAATCCGCCCCGGAAAGTACGTCGCATCTCTCGCCCGTATCTGCTTCGCGTAGTCGACGCTTCAATGAGGCCGGGGCGAATCCGCCCCGGAAAGCCCGCCAAAGCCCCTGAACCGGATCGAACTCGGCTTCCCCGCTTCAATGAGGCCGGGGCGAATCCGCCCCGGAAAGCCGGCGCGGTCGCCGCTCCGAGCGGCCATCGCTTCCTTGCTTCAATGAGGCCGGGGCGAATCCGCCCCGGAAAGGGAGCCGCGGCCCGTCAACTTCGGGGCGTCCCCGGAGGGGCTTCAATGAGGCCGGGGCGAATCCGCCCCGGAAAGGTGTCGCTCGTCGGCAGCGCCACGTCGTGCGCCCGCGCTCGGCTTCAATGAGGCCGGGGCGAATCCGCCCCGGAAAGCGGCCGAATTCTGCGCTTGCTAACCCCGACCCCACGGAGCTTCAATGAGGCCGGGGCGAATCCGCCCCGGAAAGGGAGCCGCCGCCGCTCAAAACCGTCCGGATACAGTCCGGGCTTCAATGAGGCCGGGGCGAATCCGCCCCGGAAAGAGCCCCATGCCCTCCAGCGGGAGGACTCGCTCATGCTCGCTTCAATGAGGCCGGGGCGAATCCGCCCCGGAAAGGGTGCGCCGTCTCGACGCTGTAGGGGCTGCCCGGGTACGCTTCAATGAGGCCGGGGCGAATCCGCCCCGGAAAGCTTCCACAAGCTGAGCGCGAAGCATCTCCAGCGGTACGTGCTTCAATGAGGCCGGGGCGAATCCGCCCCGGAAAGGACGTACGCGCGCCCGGCTGATACTATCAGTGTAGAGGCTTCAATGAGGCCGGGGCGAATCCGCCCCGGAAAGCCGCGCGCAGTTCGCGAACCTCCTCCGCGACGAGTCCGTTGTGCTTCAATGAGGCCGGGGCGAATCCGCCCCGGAAAGCGGCCACGAGTTGTGGAACATGGCGGAGCATCCTCCCGAGCTTCAATGAGGCCGGGGCGAATCCGCCCCGGAAAGTGGCGCACCGGGTTTTCGCGCCGGTCCGGGGAGCTACTCGCTTCAATGAGGCCGGGGCGAATCCGCCCCGGAAAGAGCGGCGCGAGGCTGAGCACGTCGAAAGGGCTGCCATGCTTCAATGAGGCCGGGGCGAATCCGCCCCGGAAAGCAGACTCGCAAGATCCTCCGTCTCTGGACGGCCCAGGAGGCTTCAATGAGGCCGGGGCGAATCCGCCCCGGAAAGGTCCCCGACCTGCGGAAGGACACGGTGCGGGATCTACTCGCTTCAATGAGGCCGGGGCGAATCCGCCCCGGAAAGCGAGTACGAGAGTCTAGCAGCACCACTCAACGCCTCGAGGCTTCAATGAGGCCGGGGCGAATCCGCCCCGGAAAGTGCGGCGATTGCGACGGTTGCGATACGTGCGTGACACTCGCTTCAATGAGGCCGGGGCGAATCCGCCCCGGAAAGGACAACAACAGCGACAACAACAGCGACAGGAGCTAACAGCTTCAATGAGGCCGGGGCGAATCCGCCCCGGAAAGATACCCTGTGCCAAACTCAGGAACAACAACGCGTTGCCGGGGCGGTTGCGACCGCTGAACCTCGAGCCTGCGCCTCGGACGGTAGCCTCTCACACGCAGCAAATTGTCAAATAGCAAACGCGTTACTGGACATACCGTTAGCGACGCTGCGACCGCTGCCCGGGAACTTTCCGGTACCGGAGCGCTCGCGCGGCGGAACGGCAGTCCGTTCCACCGCATCATATCACGATGGCGCGCCGGGTCGGTGCCTCGTACGACTTCCCCAGACTCTCGACCCGGAGGCTGACGCTGTCGGCCAACCCCACGTCAACAATGAGGACATGATCTTCCGATGGCTTGATCAGTTCCTCCAAGCGGTCCGCCATCTCCGCGCGGCGGCGCGCCGTGAGCCTGCACTGAAACACCGACAGCTGCAGCCACCGCCCGTACCCCTTCATCGTCTTGAACACGTACCTCCAACGCTTGGGATCGGCAATGTCGTAGGTTACGAGGTACAGTCGTTCCGTCGCCATGGTGAACCTTGCCTACCTCGGGAGGTAGTGCGGGTAGGAGGCGATCTCGCCCTGCAGGTGGCGCGCGAGGAGACGAGCCTGAACCTCGATGAGGCGCCGCATCGACACTCGATAACCGAACAGCGGATGGGTCGTCTCCGTCTTCATGCGGCGCTCGAACGCGGCCAGGAAGGCTCTTCGCCCCGATGGTCTGAGCGAGCAGGCGGTTCCGTTCATGACGAAATCGCCCGGCCTTATCTCTCCGTTGTTCACGACCTGTATGACGGTGGAATCGGCGACGATCGCCCGGAACGGCTCCATGAGATCGAGGGCCAGCGCCGGCCTCCCGTGCCGCAGGCGGTGATAGAGGCCCATGTACGGATCGAGGCCGGTCGAAGAGATCGTGTGCGTCATGGCGCGCGCCAAAACCGCGTAGCCCAGCGACAACATCGCGTTGACGGGGTCGCGCGGGGGGCGGCGGTTACGCGTGGAGAAGGAGAACTTGCCGAGACCGTTTTCGGGTCCCTGCGCCAACATGCGATCGAAGCTGCCGAAGTAGATCGCCGCAGCCTCTCCCTCGAGGCCGAGGAGCTGCTGTACGTTCCGCGCATGGCGCGCCCGTCGGGCGACACGCGTGAGTCCCGCCAGCGTCTGTTCCTTCCTATCGACGCCGTGCTCCCCCCTCCAGTTCCGGCGTAGCATGGTCCGCGAGTTGCGAATCTTGGCGTCGACCAGATCGCGTGCGAAATCGAGGCGGCGACCCTCGTCGAAAGCGGCACGGTACTGGGCTTCGCGCACCGCGACGTTGCCGTTCCCGGTCCCGACCGTGTGGCCGAGGAACCACCCTCCCGTGGAGAACCACGATACGGGTATCTCTTCCCGCATCAGCGTGTGCAGAGTCGGCGTCGTGACCGAGACCGGTCCGAACAGAAGCACCTGCGAGACATCGATCAACGGCACTTCCACCTTGTCGTCGTCCGTCTCGACGATCAACCGCTGTGCTCGCTTTCGCAGCCTAGCGCCCGGGGTCTGTACATACAGCGGTAGTGCCGGGTCATCCGAAGGATTGAGCGGACGCGGTGGGTGTCCGGTCTTGAACAAGTTGGTCTCGTCCGGCAGGCATATCCCCGCGAGAGAACAACGCGGACACTTTGGACTGTCCTCCAGCGGAGGCGGCCGTACGCCGGCCTCGGCCGCGGCGCGGAGGTCTCGAATCGCCTCCAACGTCCTCGTCCGCAGCAGGTCATCCAGGATGACCGGCACGCGCTCCCGCGAACCCGCGTACCAGATCGCGCCCCGCTCAACGCTGTATCCGTTGTCCTCCAGGATCATGGCCTGGACGCAGAGTTGGACACGCTCGGGTTCATAAACCCCGGCCGCCACATGCGGTCGCTTTCCCTTCTTGAAGTCCACCGGCATGACGACGCCGCCGCTGACATCGAGCACATCCATCTTAGCAATGACGCCAAGCCGGTCGGACGAGAGTGTAACGGAGCGCGCGCGCGATATTTCGTCCTCGAGTTCGTCCGGGGCCGGCAGCCGTCCCGAAGCCCTGTCGACGCGTCGATGCACGCGTCTGCCTTGCGCCGTATCCGCGCTGTCAGCCCACTCTCCCTCGACCCACTCCAGGTAGGCCAGTCGCGGACAGTACACCCATTCATTCACCATCCGGGCGGGAATAAGCGGCGCGGGCGACTGAAGAGCCGGGAGGGGAGGCCGCACGGTTGCGGGCGGACGGGGGATCCGGGGTGCTGCGCGCCGACTTGTCTGAATCCGCGTCTTCCCGCGTTCCATCCAGCGCCTCCATGTGGGATCGATTAAAGAAGGCTTGTTGGTACCAGCCCGCAAGGAGCGCCTCAATTCGCTCTACGCTTCCTCCGGTGGCACCGAAGGTTCGAGTAGCGCTATCAGCTTGGGAATGTCTCGCTGGACCGTTTCCCACAGCAGTTCCACGTCCACCTCAAAGTAGGCGTGCACGAGCCGGTTCCGCATGCCGACGATCTCCCGCCACGGGATCTCCGGATTCAGGTCCCGTGTACGGGCGCTGACCCGGCTTGCGGCCTCGCCGATGATCTCAATGGCCTTGATGAGCGCGTTCTGGCGAAGCCTGTCGTGCTCGAAATCGGCGAACGTCGATACCGACGCGAATTCTTCTGCGTCGCGCGCCGCGAGGAGCATGTCCAGCAGATAAGCTTCGTCACCTCGTATAGACCGTCCTGGCCGATCGCAGAATCGCCCCCCTCCGCAGGTAGTTTCGACTCCTCTCGACTCCGCGCCGCTCCACGAGATCCACGCGGCGACCGAACAACGCGCTCAACTCATCCTCGATGCGAGTCATTTCCATGAGGGTGGGCCGGGCAGAGGGATGGAACGTCACGAGGACATCCACGTCGCTCTCCGGTCCGAAGTCTTCGCGCACGACTGAACCGAATAGCGCGAGTTCGGCGATCCGCCACCGTTCGCAAAAGGCGGCGATCCGATGGCGGGGGATTTCGATTCGTCCGGGAATCCTCATGGCTCGATGGTAATGAAGTTCCCCGTGTTGCGGTAGCTGCGGGCCCGTCTACGCGCCAGCACCTGGCGGAGGGCGCCGATGTCGCGCGGCTCGTTGTAGCCGTTGGGTGAGACGCGCGTCGAGCTCCGCGAGGTCGCAGCCCTGCGATTACAGAAGATCCAGCTGGTCGCCGGCGCGGCTTCGTTCGCGCAGGAAGACCAGCGCCCTTTCGTTGGCGCCCACCTCTCGAGCGACCGCCAAGAGGTCCAGGCGACTGAGCAGCCCCACGGTGACCGGTCGCTTGGAGTCCCAGAACGTGAGAGCGCCCAGCAGCTCCTGAGCAGGTTCGGAACGCAGCAGGTCGTGTACGCAATCCGCCTCGGCTTTCGACCCGCAGGGCACGAAGTAGCACGTGTCGTCCAGAACGATCGGCTTGCGCTCGAAGGAACCGATGGTGCGGAAGTCAAGCTTCTTGTAGAAGCCGGAAATCGCAACGCGCCACGGCGCGAACGTGTAGGGCCCCACTCCAAACACCGAGAAGCGGGCTCGATTTCGATAGATCGTGCTACCGCGACGGTCGAGGCGGTCGGCATGCGCGCACAGATACCTCCAGGTCCTGGGAGCTTCGGACTCGATGCGCTTGGTGTCATCGCGGATCGTCGACTGAGGGACGAGCATCCAACGCGCCGGCGTGGTTACAGCTCCGTTCGCCACCTCGGAGCTCTTCAGCATCGGAAACAGGAACCGGGGCTCGAGCTGCACTTCCTCTCGCAAGCCGTTCACGTATGAGTTGGGCCCGCACCGCCGCAGCTCCATGACCTTCGAACAATCGTGCTTCACACCGGAGCGCCACCGGTATCGCTGCGGCCCGGCCAAGTGCTTCCACCGCGCATAAAGTTCCAGGTCCGCCACGAGCTCTCCGTCCCGGAGCCCGAATCGCGAAGAAGGGGCGGCAGCCTCGATGGAATCGTAGACCGCACATTCGACTCTCCAAGCCGAGGCGAACCCGAGACCATGAACAGGCAGGCGTCGACCGATGCACCAAAATGCTTGACAGCATCGAAACGGCGCACCTCCGCGCGCCGAAGCCGGTATCCATGGCTCCACGCATGACGCAGGGCCCTGCGAACCACGGCCACCTTGCAAAGGATTGCGAGGCTCGCTTCGCACCCCTCGATCCACTCCAGCGCGCGCAGGAGCATCCACTCGGAAATGTCGAAGTTCCCCTTGCCCGTAAGGGCGTCGAGCCCGCGGTGGCCGTGGATGTTCGTCTTTTTCGGAAGATTCGAGCTTCCGAGGCGCGTAAGGTCCGCGCTGGTCACCCAGGGTGGATTCCCGAGCACCAGTAGGGGTCCGGGGAGCCGCCTGAGTATTTCCTCCCAATCCGTCAGGAAGAAATCGGCTTGGCGTACCTGGGCGCCCCCAGCCTCGTGGGACCCGCGCAGGAGGTCCCTGGCCTTGGCCACATACTCGGGATTGATCTCGAACCCGAGTAGCCGCTGCGCCGACGGAAACGCTCGGCCCGCAGCATCCAGAAAGTTCCCTGTGCCGCATGTGGGCTCAAGCACGCTGGCCGGACGAAGGCCACGATCAACCAAGAGGGCGCACACGCGGTCGGCCAGCTGCCGCGGCGTCTGAAAGTCACCGAACTCGGCCTTGCTTCTGGTCGCGGTCACGGAAGGCAAGGATCACCTCACTCGCACGATGCCGTCGACCGCGCCGGCTTCGGAGATCGCACGACGGTATTGCAGCCTCCACTGCAGGGGGTTCGAGATCGTCAGGTAGCCGATGTCGGGGGGATTTGCGAGGACTTCTTCCGCGAGACGGTGCGCCGCGATCTCCTCCACGGGAAGCAGCCGTTCCGAGAAGAAGGCGAGGAGGTCGTCCACGTTGCCGCTGTTCTCGACGATCCGGCGGATGCCCGTGGTGGTCTGGAAATCCGCAGTTCGCCCGGCGGTCACGTACACCGTGTGCAGGATGTTGAGCCGGGCGGTGCGGGTCTCTTCATCGTCCGTCTTGTCGTAGACGAAGACGAGCAGTGAGTAGCCGAGACTATACAGCTTCTGGCGCGCAGACTTGTAGGGGCAGGATGATTGCGGCTGGCGATGGCTCGTGACCTTGAGATCCACGCCGAGCTCCGGGAAGTCGATCCCTCTGGCCGAACTTCCCGCCTGGTAGACGTAGCCGGCGTGAAGAGACTCCTGGAACTTGTGCTCCAGGTAGGTCCCTACGGCCTTTCCGTCCGTCACTCCGAACAGCGAGGGCTCCCGGTGCCCTGATTCCGTCTCGGCGAAGGCGCGGGCCTCCCGGCAGAGCAATTCGACGGTCAATTCCCGTTTGCCCATAACCACTCCCTTGCCGGGGCCTTCGCGGGCGAAGCGTCTCGGCTTGTGACGAGACTTTCAGAATCGCGCCCGGCAACCATACTGCTTATTGGCGGCTGACGTAAGCGGAAGTCGGCGCTCCATAAGATGATCGGTGTGGCGCGGGCAAACGTGTGGGAGCGGATCAACCGTGCGCTCCCGGACGACCCTCGCGGCGGGCGCGTGAGGCGAACGTGCGCAGCACCCGCGCCAGCGCCTCGATGTCGGAGGAGTCGTTGTAGACGTTCGGCGAGACGCGCAGCGCGTCGCCGCGCAGGGAGGCGTAGACGCGGGCCTCCGCGAGGCGGGCGTTCACCTCGGCAAGGTCGCAGCCCGCGGGCAGGCGGACGCCGAGGATGTTTCCGGTGCGCCACTCGTCGTCCTCGATCGCCCAGCCGCGGACGCGCAATTCATCCGCGAGGCCGGACAACAGGGCGCGGCAATAGTCGAGGATGCGGGCGGGGCCCCAGTCGAGAATCAGGTCGAGCGCCTCGATGAGCATCGGGACGAGGATGAAGTTGGACGTCTGGCCGACATCGTAGCGGGCCGCCCCCTCCCGATAGTCGTCGGTATAGTCGACGAGACCCTGAAAGTCCTCGGCACCGCGACGCGAGATCCACGTCTCCTCGAGCGGCGTGCCGTCGTCGAAGCGCGGACCGTAGTACCCGAACGCGGTCGAATAGGGCCCCAGGAGCCACTTGTACCCGACGGTGATCAACGCGTCGGGCCGGATGCGCTCGACATCGAACGGCACCGCGCCGATGGACTGTGAGCCGTCGATGACGAGCGCGGCGCCGACCTCGCGCGCCCGCTGTCCCGCCGCCTCGAGGTCGATCCGGGTGCCGTCCGTCCAGTGGCAGTGCGGGAGGGAGACGACGGCGGTCTCCGGGCCGATCGCTTCGAGCAGCCGCTCGTTCCAGAGTGCGGCGGACGGTGGCGGGCCGGGGCGGTCGACGGTTCGGATGCCACATCCGTGGGCCGCCGCCCGGCGCCGCCAGGCGTAGACATTGCTCGGGAACTGTTCGCCGAGGACGACGATGTTCTGCCCCGGCTCGAGCGGGAGATTCCGGGCCGCGACCTCGACGCCGTAGGACGCGGAAGGGGCGAGCGCGATCCGCCCCGGCGGGGCGTTGACGAGGCGTCCGAAGCGCTCTCGGGCACGGTCGCAGTCCGTGAAGAACTCCTGGCTCGGGAAGGGTGTCGGCGAGCACTTGCGGCGGATTCCCTCCATCCCCGCCTCCGCGACCGCGCGCGGCAGGGGCCCGAGGTAGGCGCAGTTCAGGAAGTGCGCGCCTTCGTCGAGCGCGAACCGGCTCTTTTGACAGGCGAGCGCGGGTGCGGCGGCGGTTCTCACCCGGCGACGCGTCTCATTGCAGTGGCTCCGGGGCCGCGAACCCGGCCGGACGGCGCGGGACGTCGAGTTCGGCAATCAGGTGTTCGACGGCACCCACGCGTGTCTCCAGCCGGTCGAAGCGGGCATCGATGCGCTCGCGGTCGGCGGCCTGCCTCTCGCGCATCGCAACGAGTTCGCTCCGGACATCGGCAAACTCATGGCGGACGTCCGCGAACTCCTGCCGCACGCCGACGAACCTGTCCCCGAGGAGAACGAACCCCTCACGGAGGCCGACGAACTCCTCGTGCATGCCGGCGAATCTCGACTCGAACCGGGCATCCACCGCCTGTACAATGGCCTCGACAAGTTCGGCGTCGCGACCGTTCAGGTTCGTCATGAGGGAGCGGCTCCCGATGGGGGTTCGTCCTCAAGATCTTCGACAGCGCCCTTCGATGTCAAAGAACGCATCTCCCACGAGTATTCCGCCGTCCCGTCAACCGCCTCTCAAGTCAAGTCTCAGGCGGGCGCGGTCCACCTTGCCCGTCGCGGTCCGGGGGAGACGATCCAGCATCTCCCAGCGGCGGGGCACGCGCGGACCCGACAGCCGCTCGCGGCACCACGGATCGAGACGGGCGGGAAGATCGGGATCTTCCCCGGCGACGACGGCGACCACGACCTGCCCCCACCGGTCATCCGGCACGCCGATGACGGCGGCTTCGCCGACCTCGGGGTGCGCGGCGAGCACGGCCTCCACCTGGGCAGGATCGACGTTTGCACCTCCGCTCACGATCCGGTCGCGCAGCCGCCCCGTCACCTCGAGGCGGCCCCGCTCGTCGAGGCGGCCGAGGTCGCCGGTCGCGAACCAGGCTCCGGGGGGCCGCGCGGGCTCTCCGGCGTATCCCCGGAAGAGCGTGCCGCCGCGCACCTCGATGTGGCCCGGGCGCGGCGCGCCGACCGGCCCCGCGGCCGCGTCGCCGGACGGGCGGACCCGCACTTCGACGCCGGTCAGCGGGAGGCCGGCCGACCGGTCGCCGGCGCGCACTTCCGCCGGAGTGGCCGTGGCGACCTGCGACCCCGCCTCGGTCAAGCCGTACGTCAGCGCGACCGGCCACCCGGCGGACAGGGCCCGCTCCGCCAGGTCCGGCGGGGTCGCCGCGCCGCCCAGCAGCACGGCGCGCAGGGAGCCCGGCGGCCGGGCACCGGCGGCCAGCAGCCCGTGCAGCATGGCCGGCACGAGCGAGAGGTGCGTCACGGCGAGTTCGCCGAGCGCCCGGGCGACGGAAGCGGCGTCGAACCGCGGCCCCGCCAGCGCGACCGTGGCGCCGCCGGCGGCGGCTCTCAGCGGCACGGCAAGCCCCCCGACGTGCGCCCACGCCAGCGTCGCGAGCCACCGGTCGCCCGCGCCGAACCCGAGGCGCTCGTTCGAGGCGACGGCGTTCGCGCGCAGCGACCGCCATTGGTGGGCGACGAGGCGAGGCAGGCCCTCGGTTCCGGAGGTGGGGAGGATGACGCCCGCCCCGGGGAGACCCGCCCGGACCCGGGATGATCCCGCGGAAGCGAGGCCCTGCGCTCCGGCGGAATCCGGCAGATGCAGGGCGACCTCTCCGATTCCGGGGACCGCGAGCGACCGCGACCGCCACCCGGAAGCCGGCCACGCCAAGTCCTTGCCCGTGAGGGCTGCGGCCGGCCGGACTGCGGCGATGAAGGCGTCCCGTTCGCGCGATGTCCACTCCGGGTGCGCCGGCGCGAGCACCCGGCCCGCCCCCGGGGCGGCTTCCGGCGCAGCTTCCGGCGTGATGGCGGCGAGGGCGGCCGCGCCACCCGCATCCAGCCGAAACCCGTGAGCGACGACAGCTCCCTCCCCCACGCCCTCTTCGTCGAGGACCGCCGCTACGGCGCCGCCCGCGGCGCGGACCTCCGCGGCGGACCACGCCCGGTCGCGCGACACGAGCGCGAAGGACGACGCCGGAGCGGGGGTCGCGGCGCCGCTCACCACAGACAGCCGATCGCGAACAGGAGGCCGTACGCGCCCGCCGCCCGGGCGGTGCCCGCGAGCGCCGGGTTCAGCGCCCTCGGGTCTTCATGGCGCCACACGGCATGGAGCGCGGGCGCGGCGAGGAGTACGGCGCCGGAGGCGAGAAGCGTGCCCACCGGCCACAGGCCCGCCAGGAAACCTGCCGGAGGGATCGCGACCGCGGCGAGGAGCAGAAGCGAGTACTCCACGCACGTCCCGGTGCGCCCAAGCCGGACGGCGAGCGTTCGCTTGCCGGCCGCGGCGTCCGTCGACCGGTCGCGGAGGTTGTTCACGACGAGAATCGCCGTCACGAGCGCGCCCGCGCCGACTCCGGCGAGGATCGCCTCGGACGGCCAGCGGGCCATCTGCACGTAGCAGGTGCCGGCCACCGCGACCGGGCCGAAGAACGCGAAGGTGAAGAGATCGCCCAGCCCGTGGTATCCGAAGGGCCGCGGTCCCCCCGTGTAGCAGATCCCCGCCAGGATCCCCGCTACGCCGATCCACACGATCGGCCAGCCGCCCACTTTGACGAGGTAGGCGCCCACGGCGACCGCGAGCGCGAAGCTGACGCCGGCCCCGATCCGCACCGCCCGCGGCGACAGCAGTCCCGACTGGGTCACGCGCGGCGTACCGAGCCGGTCCGCCGTGTCGGCGCCGCGCACGAAGTCGGAATAGTCGTTCGAGAAGTTCGTGCCGATCTGGATCAGGAGCGCCCCGGCCAGCGCCGCGAGGAAGGGCCCCGTAGAGAACCCGGCGCTCTTCCAGGCGAGTCCCCCGCCCGCGAGGACGGGTCCCAGCGCGGCGGGCAGCGTCCGGACGCGCGCCCCGGCGATCCAGGCCCGGAGCGTCCCGGGCGTTGCCGGGAGGGGCTTCGCCGGGCCGGAACTCAGGGGCGCCAGGGGTACTGTCTGAAGTTGGGCGGGCGCTTCTCGAGGAAGGCGTTCTTCCCTTCCTGGCCCTCCTCGGTCATGTAGAAGAGCATCGTCGCATGGCCCGCGAGTTCCTGCAGTCCGGCCTGGCCGTCGCAGTCCGCGTTCATGGCGGCCTTCAGGCACCGGATCGCGAGCGGGCTCTTTCCGAGGATTTCGCGCGCCCAGTCGACCCCCTCCGCTTCCATCCGCGCCAGCGGGACGACCTTGTTCACGAGTCCCATCCGTTCGGCTTCGTCCGCTCCGTACTGCCGGCACAGATACCAGATCTCCCGCGCCTTCTTCTGCCCACCGAGCGGGCGAGGTAGGACGAACCGAACCCGCCGTCGAAGCTCCCGACTTTCGGCCCCGTCTGGCCGAACACGGCGTTGTCCGCCGCGATCGTGAGGTCGCACACGACGTGCAGCACGTGCCCGCCGCCGATCGCGTATCCGGCGACGAGCGCGATGACCGGCTTCGGCATCGAGCGGATGAGACGCTGGAGTTCGAGAACGTTGAGGCGCGCGACCCCATCCTTCCCCACGTACCCGGCCGTCCCGCGCACGCGCTGGTCCCCGCCGGAGCAGAAGGCCCACTTTCCGTCCCTCGACGGTCCGTTGCCCGTGAGAAGGACGACGCCGACCTCCTCGTCATCTCTCGCGTCCTGGAACGCCTCGTACATCTCGAACAGCGTGTCGGGGCGGAACGCGTTGCGGACCTCGGGCCGGTTGAAGGCGATGCGGGCGATCCCGTCGCTCTTGTGATAGGTGATGTCCCGGTATTCGCCGGCCGGCTCCCAGTCGACGCCGCTTTCCGGGGGCGAAAATGACTCTGCCATGGCGGGCTCTCCCTCAGATCTTGCGGCGCGCCGCCTCCTTCGCGCTTTCGATCGCGGCGACGCGCTGCTTCCAGTTGTGTTCACGTTCGACGCAGGCCTCCGTGAGGCGGAGGCCCCGGCCCTCCGATTCCGCGTCCGGCGGCTTCGGCGCCTGCTTCAGTGCCTCCCGCAGTTCGGCGGTCGAGGAGACGAGACGGTGCGGGATTCCGGCTGCGGCGGCAACCGCGCCCAGATCGACGGACTGGGGCATGACGACGTAGGGGGTGAAGGGCGGGTCGTGCTCGCGGATCGGCAGCATGTGGAAGATGCCGCCGCCGCGGTTCTGGATGACGACGAGGTGAAGCGGGATTCCCGGCGAGCGATCCGCGAGCAGCGCCCCCACATCGTGGAGCAGCGTGAGGTCGCCGATGAGCGCGGCGGCGGGCCGGCCCGAGGCGGCGGCGGCGCCGAGCGCCGCGCTCACATTGCCATCGATGCCGCTTGCGCCTCGCAGGCCCAGGGTGCGCAGGGGTCGATCCGTCGCGCGCGTGAAGGCGTCCACATCGCGGATCGGCATCGAGTTGCCGATGAACCAGGGCGTCCCTTCCGGGAGGCTCTCCGCCATGGCGTTGGCGACGGCGCCCTCGAACCACACCTCCGCCAGCGACGGCTCGACCGCGGCGCGGGCCGCGCGGTCCACTGCCCGCCATTGCTCGACCCAGGTCTCGCCCCCTTCCTCCGCCCCTTCGGCGCCGGTCGCGGCCGCACGCTCGATGGTTGCAACGGGATCGCCGGTCAGCGGTCGCGCGCTCGTGGCGAGATGATCCCGCCAGCGGTGCGTCGCGTCGAGGACGAACTGCGACACGTCCGCGTGCCGCTCCAGGTATCGACAGACGGCCGCGGAGGTCGGCGCGCGTCCGACGCGAACGATCAGATCGGGGCGCAGCGCCGCGGCGACTTCGCCGGCACGGAGCGCGAGATCGGCGCCGCTCATCGTCCAGCGCTCCGCGCCGGAGCCGAAACGGGCGCCGGAGAGCGGGTCGGCCACGAGCGGAGCGCGAACGCGGTCCGCCAGCGCGAGGGCGGCGCGGCCGATCCCGGGCCGCTGGTTGGGGCCGCAGACGATGAGCGGTCGCCGCGCGCCCCGCAGCAGGGCGGCGAGTTCGCCGCCGGCGTCGGGCGGCGGGGCTCCGGCCCCGCCACCGGGCGCCGGGGAGCCGGGGAGGCGTGGCTCCAGCCCGGCCGTTACGTCGCCCGGCACGCGAACCGGCTCGAGCGGCTTCGCGAACTGAACGTTCAGATGCGCCGGTCCGGCGGGAGGCCCGAGCGCCGCGCGCCACACCGCCTCCACCGCGGCTCCCAGGCGGGCGAGCCCCGCCGCGGTCGGCTCCGGAAGCGCGAGATCGATGGCTCGCCGGGGATAGCGGCCGAAGAGGTCCCGCTGGTCGATCGTCTGGTTCGCATCCGTGCCCCTCAGCCCCGCCGGCCGGTCCGCCGTCAGCGCGAGGAAGGGGATCTCGCTTTGGCTCGCCTCCACCACCGCCGGGAAGAGGTTGGCCGCGGCCGTGCCGGACGTCGTGACGACCGCCGCCGGCCGTCCGCTCGCCGCGCCCACGCCCAGAGCGAAGAAGGCTGCGCTCCGCTCATCCACGTGCGGGTGAAGAGTGAACCGGTCGTCCGAGGCCAGCGCTTCCACGAGGGGGGCCGAGCGGGATCCGGAACCCAGGCAGGCATGCGACACTCCGCGGCGGGCGAACCCATCGACGAGCGCCCGGGCCCACAGCGTGTTCCGATTGGGGGCGGCCGGGGTCCGGTTCACCGCATCCGCGCGACACCGAACGCCGCGAGCATCGTCTGCAGCTTGACCCGGGTCTCGTCCCATTCCGCCCGAGCCCGGGAGCCACTCACGAGGCCTGCGGCGGCGTAGAGCCGCAGGAGCGGGCCCCTCGCTACTCCACCGCGCAACGCGGGGGCGAACTCCCCGTTACCGTCTTCGTCGAACCAGCCGACCGGACCCGCGTACCAGCCGCGACTCGCCGTCTCGCGCGCGCGGATCATGTCGAGCGCGTCGGAGCGTGGGTCGCCGCACACGGCCGCAGTGGGATGAAGCGTCTCCACAAGCGACAGGATATGCGTCCCCGGCCGCGTTTTCGCCTCGAGGTCCGTCCGCAGGTGCTGGATCCGCGGCAGACGCAGGAGGGCGGGTTTCGGGATCGCTCCGATCCGGACACCGGCCTGACGCAGCCGTTCGACGATGTCCTCGACAACGACGAGGTGTTCCTCCCGGTTCTTGCGGCTATCGATCAACTGGCGGCCAAGCCACGCGTCCGATGCCGGATCCGCGCCGCGCGGCGTCGACCCGCCGACCGCCATCGTGCGAAAACGCCGGCCGCGGAGCGAACCGATCAACTCCGGGGCGGCGCCGACGAAGAAGCGGTCGCGCGCGAACTGCATCAGGTAGAGGTGCGCGAGCGGGTTCGCCGTGCGCAGAGCGGTGAGAACGGCGGCGGAATCCGGCGGTCTCCCGAGCGTGATGTCGACGGAACGCGCGAGCACGACCTTTCGAACCCGGCCGGACCGGATCTCGCCGACGATCCCGTCGACAGCGTGCTGCCATTGCCGGCGATCCACGAGTTCCTCGATGGCGGTCGCGGACGGGACGGGTCCCGGCGCCGCCCCCTGGCGCTCGAGCCTGGCCAATTGTTCGCGCGAGCGGGTCGCGCGCCGCCGGAGTCGATCGATGGCCTGATCGCCGGAGGTGTCGGACGGGAAGCGGCGCGTCACCGTCAGCCACGCGCCACGTTCGTCCGCCTCGACTTCGTAGGCCGGCAGCACGAAGCGCGCGCTCGGGAACGCCTCCCAGAAGCCCGGCTCCCGATCCGCGCGGCGCGCGGAGTCGAAGGCGAAGCCACCGTGCATGCGCGGCCGCCGCGCCTCGCCGTCCAGGTCGAGGATCCACGGTTCCGCGAACAGCTTCGCCGCACGCTCCCGCATCCAGGCGATGAGATCCCCGCGCGGCGGTCCCCCCACGCCCTCCCGGCTGTCGATTTCCGCCGCGGAGCCCGCGTGCGCGATCCAGTGCGGGCCGCTCTGCCAGAAGCCGCGCACGCCGGTCGGCGGCGAGGCGAGCACCGCCTCGGGCTCGATGCTTGGCAGACGCAGAGTCACGCTGGCGAAATAGCCCGCCCCGCGCGCGGCTTCGACCGCCGCCTCCGCCCGTGCCCCGCGGGAGGGCCGCGCCGCCCTCATGCCGCCGCCCTCATGCCGTCGCCCTCATGTCGCCGCGCTCGCGCCGCGCCTCGACCTCGCGCGCCGTCCTGTGCGCGATCGCGTGCAGTTCCGCGGTCAGCCGGTGCGTGGCCGCGTACCCGCCCGACAGGAGGAGCGTGAGCGGGAAACCCTCCCCGCGCAACGTGCCGATGACCCGCCGCTCCCTTCGCTCCAGGCCGGCGCGCGTGAGCGCGAGACGCCCGAAACGGTCGCCGGCGAGGACATCCACGCCCCCGAGGTAGAACACGAGGTCGGGACGCGCCCGGGACACGGCCTCGGGGAGGAATCGCCGCAGCGCCGCCTCGTATTCCTCGTCTCCCGTGCCATCGGGCAGGGCCACGTCGAGGTCCGACGGGGTGGGCCGGAACGGGTAGTTACCCGCCCCGTGCATGGAGAACGTGAAGGTGTCCGGGTCGTCGGCGAACACGGCGGCCGTGCCGTTCCCCTGGTGGACATCGAGATCCACGACGAGCGCGCGGCGAATCCACCCGCCGCGGCGCAGCACCCTGACGGCGACGCCCACATCGTTCAAGACGCAGAACCCTTCTCCGTGACCCGGAAATGCATGGTGCGTCCCGCCGGCCAGGTTCGCCGCCACGCCATCTTCCAGTGCCATCCACGCCGCATTGACCGTGCCCCGGACGGCGAGTCGCGACCGGCGGACGAGCGCGGGCGACCACGGGAGCCCGAGGCGTCGTTCCTCCGCGCCCCCGAGAGTACCGTGCCGGAGCTTGTAGAGGTACTCCGGCGTGTGCACGAGCGCCAAGTCCTCCCACGCGGCCTCCTCCGGCTCGACGACGTCCTTCGGCTCGATGATCCCGTCGCGTTCGAGGATCCGCCTCAGCGCGAGGAACTTCCCCATCGGGAATCGATGACCCTCGGGCAGCGGCACCGTATACCCGGCGCTGTAGGCGACGCGGAGTCTCGACACGGCTACGGTCCCGCCCGCGACTAGAAGAGCCGGAACTGGAGCCGCAGCAGACGGCCGGGCTGCGGCAGTCCGCACTGATCGAAGACCGTCGCGTCCGCGAGGTTGTCCAGCGACAGGGAGGTCTGGAGCGTCCGGAAGGGTCCGCCGACCGCGAACTCCCGACTCACGACGAGGTCGACGCGCGCCGTCGGGTCGAGCGCCACATCGGCGTCGAGATCCGGATCGACGCAGTACTGGCGTCCGATCGCCTCCACCGCGGCCCGCGCCCGGAAGCCCGCGGGGAGCGGGCTCTCCACATGTGCTCCCGCGGCGATCCCGGGCTGGTACTCGGCGCGAAGCCCGCGGCTCTCAAACCGCTGGTCCGTCACGCTCACATTCTGCCACGTCAGGTCGCCGCCCACGGACACCCCGCCCCACCGTGCGTCGCCGAGCAGTTCGAGCCCGGCCGCGTCCACGCGACGCCGGTTCTCTCGCCGGAACCTCCCGTCCCCGAGCCCCGTGCGCACGATCGCATTCGAAAAACTCTGGACGAAAAGCACGGCCTGTGCCTCGACCTCCGCCCCGAACGCCTCCACCGTCCCGGTGACGCCGCTCTCCGCCGCGCGCAGGACCTCCGGCGCAAGCTCGTGGTTGGGGACGAAGCGGCCGAGCGCGCCCGAATACAGTTCCCGCAGCGAAGGGAAGCGGACGCGGCGGCTCGCCCCCATGTGAAGGCGCACGCGGCGTCCGATCTGCGCGGATCCCCCGACGCGCGCGCCCCAGTCGCCGATCGCCTCGCGCGCTTCCCGGCCGCCCGTCTCCGGCGTGCTGCCGCGGTCCCAGCTCGCCCCCAGGCTGATGCGGGCGCCGGACCAGAACCCCGCGCCGGGACCCGCGAGCGGCAGCTCGACCTCGCCGCCGAGACTGAACAGGCGCTGGCGGAAGGTGGACTTGCCGCCGGGCACGATCCGCTCCACGTGGCGGGTCTCGGCCACCGTGAACGCCGTCCGCGCGACCCCCTCGCCGAGTTCATGGTCGGACAGCCCCCGGAAGGTGAGGGTGCGGTCGTCCGCGAACTCCTGCCCCGCGATCTCCCCATAGGCCAGCGTCTCGAACTCGTCGATCTGCGCGTCGCCCGCGTCGACCCCGATGCTGACCTCGAAGTCTCCCGTGCCGAAGGGCGTGCGCCCCCAGCCGGTGCCCGCCGAGACCGTGCCCACGACCCGCTTCGTCTCCGGCATCCTCCAGCGCCGCGGATTCATCACGTGGAGTTCCGGCGGAATCCCCCTCTCCGCGCGATACCCGAAGGTGGACATCGAGACCCAGGCGCCCCCCTCGGATTCGGCCCGGCCCGTGAAAAAGGCGCTCGCGTGATCGAGATCGCTGTTCAGACGCCGGTTCGGGTCGACCGTGACCGGCTGTACGACGCCGCCGGGAAGGGGGACGCCGTCACGCGTCCGGTAGGCGCCGCCCGCCTGCACGGACACGCCGCCGTCCCCCGAGCTCCACGTGCGTCCGAGGCGCACGCCGCCGAAGGCCGCGCCGGTCGCGTCCATGCCGCCCTGCATCCCGTTGAGCCGCCGGTCCGCGTCCACGCTCCCGTGTCCGATCTCGATCGAGACCACGCCGCCGAGAACGTTCGGACCATGGAGGACCGAGGAGATGCCCCGGAACAACTGGATTTCCCGCGCCGCGTCGACCGGAATGAGCGAGAGGTCCGTGCGCGCGTCCCAGCCGAGCGTCAACGGCACCCCGTCGACGAGCACGGCGAGTTGGCGCGACTCGGTTCCACGCAGCGCCGGCTGAGCCTCGCCGCGGGAGTTCTCCCGCACCTGCAGGAAGGGAATCTCGCGCAACGCCTCCTCCAGCAGCGGGACGGCGGCCACGCGCGGCGACTGGAGGCTGAGGCGCACCGCGCTCGCGCCCGAGACGCTGGCGACCGGTCGCAGCGCCTCGATCCGGAGTTCGCGGAGCCGGAAGGAGACCGTGTCCCGCGACACGGAGTCCGGCACCTGCGCCGCGACTCCCCGCGCCCCCGGGAGACACGCCAGCGCGGCGAGAAGCGGCCACGCGCCCCGCCGAACGAACCGCCGCCCGACCTTCCGTTCCATCCTCCGTGTCATGCGCTCCCGCTTGCCGGCTCCACCGTCTCTCCCGAAGCACCGCGCCGCGTCCCGCCGCGCAGGTTGCGATCCTGCAGGAAAGACGCGCAGAGAGCCAAAAGCGCTGCCAGCGCGGCAACGGTCCCCACGACATCGCCGAAACGCACGTACACGGTCAGCTCGTCCGTCGTCGACACGTCCGCCACGAAGGACGCGGCTTCGAAGAGTTCGGTGCGGTGCGAGACCCGCCCCAGCGGATCCACGATCTTGGAGATGCCCGTGTTCCCGGAGCGCGCCGCCCCCATTCGCGTCTCGATGGACCGCATGACGAGGTGCGCCGGGTGCTGCCACAGGGCGCTCGAGCGGCTCCACCACGCGTCGCGCCCGAACCAGGAGTCGTTCGTGAGGTTGACCAGGAAGTCCGCGCCGTTTCGCCGGTAGTGCCGCGCCAGCGGCGAGAAGATCGACTCGTAGCAGATCATCGTCCCGTACGCCGCGCTGCCATCCTCCGTGGCGATCTCGATCGGGGCCTGCCATTCGCCGACGCCGAAGTTCCCCCCCGCATAGGGGATGGCCTCGAACCACTCGGGAGGCATGAACGGCACCCGTTCCACGAACGGCACGAGAAAGCGCTTGTCATAGCGGTTGACGACGCCTTCACCGGGTCGGAAGTGGAAGGCGGAGTTGAACGGTTGGTACTCCCGGTCCCCGAGATCGTCCGCCCCGCGCCCGCCGATCGCCACCTCGGCGTCGAGCGCCTCGGCGATCCCCTCCGCCCAGACGCGAGCCTCGGGCCACCCGGCGTAGGGATAGGAGGGGAGCGGATCCAGGATGCCGGCCCCGAGCATCGTCTCGGGGAAGAGGACGAGGTCCATCCGTTCCCGGCCCGGCCACGCGGAGATCAGCGTCGCCGTCGAACGGAAGGCGCTGTCGGTCGAGGCGGCGCGATCCGTGTTGCGCAGGTGCTGCGGGACGCTGGGTTGCACGACGCCGACCCGGGCCGCGGGCCGCACTCCCAGCGTCTGCCAGCGCGCCGCCGAATAGGCGATGGGGAGCGCGAGCACGAGCACGAGTCCGGCCGCCGGCCGCCGCAGCGCGCGCCAACCCCCGGCCCGGCAGGCGAGGAACCCGGAGGCGACGAGGGCGTTCGCGAGCGCGAGCCAGAAGGAAAGCCCGCGGGATCCCACGAGGTCGGCCGCGCCCACCAGGATGGGATACGCCGAGAGCGTGTCGCCGAACTGCATCCAGGGGAAGGAGACGTCGAGAAGGTGGGCTCGCAACACCTCCCCGGCGGTCCAGAAGACGGGGAAGACGACGTAGAGCGGCCACCGGAAGCGGGTCCGCACCAGGTGGATCCCTCCCGCCACCCACGACATGAAGACGGACAGGATGAGGATCGGGGCGACGAAGGCGAAAAAGGCGAACCACGTGTAGAAGACGAGGGCCACCAGAAGCCAGTACAGAACGAGCGAGAAATAGACGAGCCCGAAGAGGAATCCTCCCCTGCGGGCTTCTCGCCGGCCCTCCGCCGTCGCCGGGAGTCCCTCGAGCCACACGATGAAGGGGACGAGCGCGACGAAGGACGTCACGAGCAAATGGAAGGGGGGATGGGCGAGCCCCATCAACACCCCGCCGAGGAGGAGGGGGCCGGCCCGTTCGGGGACGATCCGCGCGCGCCAGTTCACCCCGCGCCCTCCGGCGCCGATTCCAGTGCCGCGTCCAACGCCTCGCCCGCGACCCTGACCGTTTCCGCCACGTCCGCGTCGGTGTGCGCGGTGGAGATGAAACCCGCCTCGAAGGCGGAGGGGGCGAAGAAGACGCCGCGCTCGTAGCACGCCCGGTAGTAGCGGGCGAAGAAATCCGGGTCCGCGCGCCGCGCGCCATCGAAATCGAACACGGGACCCTCGGTGAGGAAGACGCCCCACATCGATCCCAGCGCGGCCCCGCAGGCCGGGATGTCTCGCGCGCTCGCGGCGGTCAGAATGCCGTCCACGAGCGTCGCGGCGCGGCGCTCCAGGCCGGCGAAGGGGTCCGTCCGCTCGAGTTCGTCGAGTTGGGCGATGCCCGCCGCCATGCCGAGCGGGTTCCCCGACAGCGTCCCGGCCTGGTATACGTCCCCTTCCGGCGCCATCCGCCGCATCAGCTCACCGGGGCCTGCGTATGCCGCGACCGGAAGCCCCGCCCCGAGCACCTTTCCGAGCGTGACGAGGTCGGCGGCGACCCCGTAGCGCTCCTGTGCGCCGCCCGGCGCGACCCGGAACCCGGTCATGACCTCGTCGAAGATGAGGAGGCTCCCGGCGCGGTCGCAGCCGTCGCGGAGACCCTCCAGAAAGCCTTCGCGGGGCGGGATGAGGCCCGCGTTCCCCGCCACCGGCTCCACGATGACGGCCGCGAGCCGGGCACCGTGTTCCGCGAACACGGCAGCCGCCGCCTCGAGGTCGTTGTAGGGCGCCGTCAGCGTCAGGCCGGAGGTCGCCGCCGGCACGCCCGGCGAGTCGGGGAGGGACAGCGTGGCCACGCCCGATCCGGCCACGACGAGAAAGGCGTCCGCGTGGCCGTGATAGCAGCCCTCGAACTTCAGGATCAGGTCACGGCCCGTCGCGGCGCGGGCGAGTCGCACGGCGGACATCGTCGCCTCCGTGCCGCTGTTCACGAAGCGCACCATCTCCACGCCCGGCACCCGGGCGGCGACGCGTTCCGCGAGTTCGACCTCGCGCGCCTGGCAGGCTCCGAAGCTCATGCCGTCCCGGGCCGCGCGCGCCACGGCCTCGACGACGGGCGGGGCCGCGTGGCCGAGGATGAGCGGACCCCACGAGAGGACGTAGTCGAGATAGCCGCGTCCGGCCTCGTCGAAGATCCTCGCGCCCTCGCCGCGGGCGGCGAACAGCGGCTCCATTCCGACGGCGCCGAACGCCCTCACGGGCGAACTCACGCCGCCCGGCATCACATCGCGCGCCCGCCGAATCCAGCCGGAGGCGGGGGACGCCCGGCGAGGCCCGCGGCTCACCGGCCCCAGGCGCTGTCGAGTCCCAGCACGGGGAGCCCCCGCCCCGGCAGGGCCGGAGATGGCGCCGCCCCTCCACGCTCGGACGCGCGGCGCACGACTTCCCGGACCCGCCCCGCCAAGTCGAAGTCGGCGGCCCGCTGGATCTCGACCCGCACGAGCGAGCCGGGGGCGAGGCCGTCTCCGCCCACGAGCACGGTCACGCCGTCCACGTCGTCCGCCTGGCTCTCGATGCGGCCGAGGTGCGCGGCGCCCGGAGGATCCTCGTAGAGGAGTTCGAGCGTGGGCTCGTCCGAGGCGGCGGGCGCATCCACGACGGCGACGCGCTCGCGGCCAACCTCCGCGGCGAGCCGCTCGCGGCTCACGGCGCGCTGGACCTCGAGCACCTCCTCGAGACGGTCCCGCGCCAGATCCCCGGGCACGAGGCCCTCCTCCATGGCGGCCGCGCGCGTCCCCTCCTGCGGCGAGAACGCGAACGCTCCGAGCCGGTCGAACGGTACCTCGTCCAGGAAATCCACGAGTTCGCGGAACTCCGCGTCCGTTTCGCCGGGGAACCCCACGAGCACGGTGGTCCGCAGCGTGAGGCCGGGGATCGTCTCCCGCAGCCGGGCGACCCTCGCGCGCAGCGTCGCGGCCCGCTCCGGCCGGCGCATGCGGCGGAGCACCGTGTCGCTCGCGTGCTGGATGGGCATGTCGATGTACGAGAGCAGCCGCGTCTCGGACGCCATCAATTCGATGAGCGGATCGCGCAGGCCCGCGGAGTAGATATACAGGAGACGGAACCACGGGATCGATGTCTCGCGCAGCAGCGCCTCCACGAGCGTCGCGATGTCCGTCCCGTCCCGCTGTTCCCGGCCCCAGTGCGCCAGATCCTGCGCCACCAGGTTCACTTCCACGGCACCCTGCGCCTCGAGGCGCTGCGCCTCGGCGACGACACGCTCCAGGTCGAACGAGCGATGCTTGCCCCGCCAGAGCGGGATCGCGCAGAAGGCGCAGGAGTGGCTGCATCCCTCGCTCACCTTCAGGTAGCGGACGTGGCGCGCCCCGACGGGGATCCGCTCCCCCGGATGCGCGCCAGCGGCCGACGCCGGTCCCTGGAGGAATCCGCGCTCGCGCAACTCCGGCACGAGGCGGTCGAGGTCCCGCAGTCCGAGCAGGAGGTCGACCTCCGGCAGCGACTCCGCCATTTCCTCCCGGTACCGCTCCACCATGCACCCGACCGCCACTACGCTGCGGCACGCCCCGTCGCGTTTCAACCGCTCCGCCTCGAGGATGGTCTCGATCGACTCTTCCTTCGCGGCGTCGATGAACCCGCACGTGTTGACGAGGATGACCTCCGCTTCATCCACATCGGTGCGCTCGGCCCCGTGGCCGATGAGTTCGGCGAGCATGCGCTCGGAGTCGACGGTGTTCTTGTCGCAGCCGAGGCTGATGAGTCCTAGTCGCATCGCACGTCGCCGGGAAAGACCGGTACCCCTTCCGGGGGCGCGTACTCGAAGACGGCGGGGTCGATCCGGGCCTGGGGTTCGAGCGGGGTCAGCGTCACCGTGCGGAGGGTCCGGTTCTCCTCGCGAATCCGAAAGCGACGCACGTAGCGGTCGGACACGCCGATCCACAGGCGGACCTCCACGTATCTCGCCGGGAGTTCTCGCGGCTCGAGCGACACGATGCGCGTCTCCACGCCATCGATCTCCTCGGTGCCCTCATCGGCCGCGCGGTAGGTCGTCCGCGCCTGCGAAAGCAGATGCCCGAGGATGTCGACTGAGCCGATTTCCACACCCTCCTCGAGGGGAGAGACCATGACCTGATCGTGGAGTGAGGGCTCGTAGAGCCAGAGACAGGACCCGTCGGCCACGTAGATGTCGCCGGCCGGTTCGTCGAAGTCCATCCGGAACCGGTTCCGTCCGGCCTGATACCAGGTTCCCCGGCCCTCGCGCGTGCGCCCAAGGAGAGGATTCTCGATGCGCTGGGAGAAGGCCGCCTTGAGCCGGTCGAGCGAGGCGTAGGCCGAATTCGCAAGGGCGAGGAGCGAGTCCACGTCCACCGGCCCGGGATCTTCGTCCGGCGGCCCGGGCCCGTCCGGATCGGAGGCTTCCGGGGCCGGAGTCGTGTCTTCTTCGGCCGGCGCCGCGCCCCCCGCCTGGTCCGACCCCTCGACCGGGTTCGGCTCCTCGACCTGGACCTCGCCCCGCCCGACCGCCTCGGCCTCCGCCGCCGCCGGTCGTGCCGGGTCGCCGCGCGGGCCGAACTCCGCCTCGATCCGGGCGCGCGCCTCCGCGACCTCCGCGGAATCCGCATCCGAGCACGCCAGCGAGAACGCACCCGCGAGGGATCCGGCCGCGAGCAGGCCGATGCCCCCCGAACGAGACGGTTGCGGACGGAAGAGCCTCATGGTTCGTCGACGTCCCCGCCGTCCAGGTCCGCAAGCGTCGCGAGCACCTCCCGCGGCTTGGATCCCTCCGCGGGTCCCACGATCCCCGCCGCGTGCAACTGGTCGATGATCCGCGCCGCGCGCCCGTACCCGATCTTGAGCCGACGCTGAAGCAGGCTTGTCGAACCCGCGGCGTGCGAGATCACGATCTCGGCGGCCTGCCGGAACAGTTGGTCGCGATCCTCGGCGCCCTCGTCCGAGACCCCCGGCCCTCCCTCTTCCTCCTCCAGCTCCTTCAGCAGATCGAGGATGTCGCGCTCCGAAGCGGCTTCTTCCTCGGCCCTTTCGGCTTCGGCACGCGCCTTCGCCTGCTCCCGATACCAGTCGAGGAGGCGTTCCGTCTCCTCGGAGGAGATGTAGGCGCCCTGGATGCGAACGGGATCGGACTCGCCGGGCGGCAGGAAGAGCATGTCCCCGTTCCCGAGCAGGCTCTCCGCGCCGTTCTGGTCGAGAATCGTGCGGCTGTCGATCTTCGACGCGACCCGGAACGCGATTCGGCTCGGGATGTTCGCCTTGATGAGGCCGGTGAGGACGTTGACCGAGGGCCGCTGCGTGGCGAGCACGAGATGGATCCCGACCGCCCTGGCCTTCTGGGCCAGCATCGCGAGCGGCGTCTCGACCTCGGACTGTACCGTCATCATGAGATCGGCCAGTTCGTCGATGATGAGGACGATGTACGGGAGCGGACCCTCATCGTAGAGCGCCGGCTCATCCATGACGCCGCGCTTCGGGAGGAAGACCTCGCGCCCGCCCGTGATTCGTCCGTTGAACTCCGCGATGTTCCGGCACCCGTTCGCCGAGAGCAGTCCGAAACGGCGCTTCATCTCGTAGACCGCCCACTTCAGGACGGATGCGGCCTCTTCGTTGTCCGTGATGACCGGGTGGCGGAGGTGCGGGAGATCTCCGTAGACGGACAACTCCACCATCTTCGGATCCACCATCAGGAGACGGAGTTCGGCCGGCGTGTACCGGCCCACGAGGCTCGTGATGAGGGCATTGATGCACACCGACTTCCCGGACCCGGTCTGGCCGGCGATCAGGAGGTGCGGCATCCGGGTCAGATCCGCGCACGTCGGCTTGCCGGAGAGGTCGCGGCCGAGTGCGAGCGGGAGCGTCTGGCGCCCCCGGCGATACGACGGGCTCTCCAGTATTTCGCGCACGAGCACCATCTCCGACGCCGGGTTGGGCACCTCGACGCCGACGGCGCCCTTGCCGGGGATCGGCGCCACGATCCGGACGGACGGCGCCTTGAGTGCCAGCGCAATGTCGTCCGCGCGGGCGGAGATCTGTCCCACCTTCACGCCGGGCGCCGGGACGACTTCGAACTGCGTCACGACGGGGCCCGTGGTCCAGCCGCCGATCTCGCCGGCCACGCGGAAGGTGGCGAGCTTCTCGATGAGGACCTCGCCGAGCCGGTCGAGATCGCGCACGCCGAGGCCGCTGCCCTGCCCCGACGGCGCGTCGAACAGGTGAACCGGCGGGACATCCGGGGATCCGGGATCGCCGGTTTCCTCCAGTTCGGGAACGGGAGGCGCCTCGTCCTCCGGCTCCGCGCCCGGGGAGTCGAGCGGCACACTCTTCGGTTCCGCAGGCTTTCGCCTTCTTTCGGCGGAGCCCCGCCTGGTCGCCGCCCTCACCTTCGCTTCGCTCGGCGGATCGGGCTTTGCGGGCGGCCGCGGCGGACGGGACCTCCGCCCGGCGCCGGCGAAGGAGCGACCGAGCCCGAGGACCGCGCCGGCGGCGGCCGCGACGCCGCGACCGAGCGAGCGGCCCCCTGCCGTCACGGCGCTGGTCAAGGACCAACTCATGGTGACGAACAGCGTGAGCACGAGGACGCCCGCGGCGAGGAGCACGCCGCCGAGACGGCCGAACACCTGTGCGAGGCCGGCCCCCGCCGTCGCGCCCAGCCAACCGATATCGCCCGCGCCCTCCGGTCCCGGGCCCGCGAGGAGCCAGTACAGCGACGGGAGGACCGCGAGCAGCACCACCGAGAGGATGGACCAGCGGAGGGCCAGGGTCGGAGCGCCCCATCCGAAGAAATGCAGGCCCCAAAGGAACGCCGGGATCGCGAGGAGCGGCGAAAGGACGCCGACGGCCCTCCCGAGGTTGTCGTGAAGCAGTGCCCCGGCCGGCCCGATCCAGTTGCCCCCCCCGGCGAATAACGGAGACAGCAGCGCGAACGCCACCAGGAGGCCGAGCAGGATCAGCGCAACGCCCAGCACCTCGCGCCGTTGCCGTTCATCCACCATCACGCATCCTCCCCGCCCCGACTGCCAACGAGAGCGCCGCCCCGCCAGACCGGCACGACCTCGAGATCATCCAGCCTCGCGCAAGCCGCCAGATCCGCGGACCGGCCGATCGCGCGCAACGCCCGGCCTGCCGCGGTGCCGGCGAGACCGGTCACCGTCGGCGGTTCCAGTCGGGCGGAGAGGGCCTGCGCGGCCCGTGCGCCATCGGTCGGTTCGGCCTCCGCGACCGTCTGGACCAGCCGCCCTACAAGATGGCCCGCGCACCACGCGTCGTCCATGCTCACGCGGCCTCGCCGCCCGGCGCACACGATCGCCGCTCACGAGCGGGTCAGGAACCGCTCGACGAACCCCGTGTCGATGTTGCCCGAGATGAAATCGGGATGGGCAAGCACCTTGCGGAGGAAGGGAACCGTCGTGTGAACGCCTTCGAGGATGAACTCCTCGAGCGCATGGTAGGCGCGGATCCGGGCCTCTTCGCGCGTCCGGCCCCAGACGATGAGCTTGGCGAGCAGCGAGTCGTAGAACGGAGGGACGATGTAGCCGGCGTAGATGTGCGTGTCCACGCGCACGCCCGGACCTCCCGGTGCGTGAAACGCCGTGACCGTGCCGGGCGAGGGGCGGAAGCCCTGCTCGGGATCCTCGGCGTTGATCCGGCACTCGATCGCGTGCCCCTGGAACTCGATCGGCTGAGAGATGGCCAGCTTCTCTCCCGCCGCGATCCGGATCTGCTCCTTGATGAGGTCGACCGAAGTCACGAGTTCCGTCACGGGGTGCTCGACCTGGATCCGCGTGTTCATCTCCATGAAATAGAACTGGCCATCCGGCGCGAGCAGAAACTCCACCGTCCCCGTGCTCTGATACCCGATGGCCTTCGCTCCCAGGATCGCCGCCGCTCCCATCGCCTCGCGCAGCTCCGGCGTGACGGCCGGACTCGGCGCCTCCTCCACCAGCTTCTGGTGCCGCCGCTGGCTCGAGCAGTCGCGTTCCCCGAGGTGCATCACGCGCCCGTGACGGTCGCCGACGATCTGGACCTCCACGTGACGGGGCCGCTCGATGAGCTTCTCGAGATACACGGTCGAATCGCCGAAGTTGGCCTCCGCCTCGTTACGCGCCATGGCGAAGAGGTTCCGGAACTCCGCCTCCTCGAAGGCGGCCCGCATGCCCTTCCCTCCACCGCCGGCGGCCGCCTTGATCATGACCGGGAACCCGATGCGGCGAGCTTCCTCCAACGCCTCCGTCTCGTCGTCGACAGGCTCCGGCGATCCCGGGACCACGGGGACGCCCGCCTCGATCATCGTCTTTCGCGCCTCCGCCTTGTCCCCCATGCGGCGGATCTGCTCCGGCGTGGGCCCGATGAACACGAGACCGCTTCGTCCGCAGATCTCCGCGAACTCGGCGTTCTCCGCCAGGAAGCCGTAGCCGGGGTGGATGGCGTCGGCGCCCGTGATTTCGGCCGCGGCGAGGATCTGCGGGACATTCAGGTAGCTCTCGCGCCCGGCCGGCGGCCCGATACAGATGTCCTCGTCGGAGAAGCGGACATGGAGCGAGTCGTGGTCGGCCTCCGAATACACCGCAACCGTTCGGATATCGAGTTCACGGCACGCGCGCAGGATGCGGAGCGCGATCTCGCCGCGGTTGGCGATCAGGATCTTGCGGAACATGCGCCCGGCCGCGGCTTCAGTCTGGCTCGATGCGGAAGAGCAGCGCGCCGTACTCCACCGGCTCGGCGTTGCCGACCGCGATCTCCCTCACGACGCCGGCGACATCCGACTGAAGCTCGTTCATGAGCTTCATCGCTTCGAGGATGCAGAGCGTCTGGCCGGCCTCCACCCGGTCTCCCACGGATACGAAGGGGTCGGCGTCGGCGGCGGGCGCGCGGTAGAAGGTGCCGACCATGGGCGAGAGCACCTCGAACAGCCCCGACGCGGGCGCCGTCTCGGCCGGTGGGGAGGCGGCGGCGGCCGGAGCCTGCGCGACCTCCACGCCGCCGGCCGCCGCGGGTACCGCCGCCGCAGGCACGGCCGCCGCCAGGCGCGGGGACTTTCGGATCCTGACGCGGGTCGGGTCTCCCGTGTCCGAGCCGACAAGCTCGATGTCGAGGCCATCCACGCCGGAGTCCTCGACCAACTCGATGAGTCCCTTCAGCCAATCCAGGTCCATGGTCAGGTCACCCGCGTGATGTACTTGTTTTCCGTCCTGTCGACGCGCACGACATCGCCGGTCTCGAGGAAGAGCGGCACCTGGATCACGGCGCCGGCCGCCAGCCGGGCCGGCTTCGTTCCGCCCTGGGCCGTGTCCCCCCGCACTCCGGGGTCCGTCTCGACAATCTCCAACTCGACGAACTGCGGCAGTTCGACCGCGAGCACGACGCCGTCGCGGGTGAGGCTCTGGCATTCCATGTTCTCCTCCAGATACTGGAGCTGGTCCTCCCCGATCTGATCTCCCGACATCGGAATCTGCTCGAAGGTTTCCATGTTCATGAAGTAGTACAGCTGGCCGTCCGTGTAGCTGTACTGCACGGGCCGCCGTTCCAGGCGCACCTCCCTGACCTTCTCTCCGGCCCGGAAGGTCTTGTCGATCACTCCTCCCTCCATCACGTCCTTGAGCTTCGTGCGGACGAAGGCCCCGCCCTTGCCCGGCTTGACGTGCTGGAAATAGGTGATCGAGTAGAGGGTGCCCTTGAGTTCGATCACCATCCCTCGACGAAAATCCGAAGTATCTGCCATGGTATCCCGCTAGAGCCGGACAAGGGCGCGTGGAAGGCGGGTCAGCGTGCGGACACCGGCCTCCCCGATCCGCACATCGTCCTCGATGCGCACGCCGCCGCGGCCGGGAAGATACAAGCCCGGTTCCACCGTCACCACGTTTCCCGCCTCCAGGACGTCGTCGGAGCGGGACGAAAGGCTGGGGCCCTCGTGCACGTCGAGTCCGATCCCGTGCCCCGTGCCGTGGCCGAAGAAGCCGTCCATCTCATGGTGCGCGAACGTCGCTCGCACGGCCAGGTCCACAATCCGGCAGGCGACCCCGGCGCCCACGGTTTCGAGCGCTTTCGCCTGAGCCTCGAGTACCTGCTCGTGGAGGGTCGTCTGCCAGGGTTCGGGCGTCCCCCGCACGAAGGTGCGCGTGAGGTCGCTGCAGTAGCCGTCGACGCGGGCGCCGAAGTCGATGAGGAGGAGATCGCCGGGCTCGACGCGCCGGTCCGTGGGTGTCGCGTGGGGAAGCGCGGAGCGTTCTCCCGCCGCGACGATGGGGTCGAACGGGAGCGGCTCCGAGCCCCCGCGGCGGAGTTCCATCTCGAGCGCGGCCGCGATCTCGCGTTCGCTCGGAGCGGCGGACCACTCCATCGTCGACAACAACCGCTTGAACGCACCTTCCGCCACCGCGACCGCCCGTTCGATGGCATCCACTTCTTCGCGGCTCTTCACCTGCCGCAACGTCCGGATGAGATCGCGGAGCGGGACGAAGGCGATATCGGGGAGCGCCTCGCGGAGAGACTCGTGGTCGGCCACCGTCAGGCCCTCGGCCTCGAATGCGATGGGCCCCGCCGCGTCCGCCGCCACGCCGGCGACGCCGCGGATCCACCCATCGCGGCTGATATGGATGCGGATCGGATCCGTCACTTCGACGCCCACCTGCTCCTCGTACCGAAAGTCCGTGACGAGCACCGGCGGACCTTCAAGGGGGATCCACAGAACCCCGGCGGAACCCGTGAACCCGCTCAGGTAGCGGACGCTGGATCGGGCGGTTACCAGGACCGGCCGGCGGCCGGCGGCCTTCGTGGTCGCTTCGAGCCGAAGGCGCCGCGCGTCCGGCGGCGTCACTCCGCTCCCGCCCCGGCGCTCCCGCGAAGATGCCGGATGAGCGCCTCGAGACCGAACAGGTAGCTCGAGGCCCGGAATCCGGCGATGACGCCGATCGCGAGGTCGGAGAGGAGCGAGGTGTGCCGGAACGGCTCGCGAGCGAACACATTGGAGAGGTGGACCTCGACGAAGGGACGGCCGGAGCCGTCGAGGGCGTCGCGGAGCGCCACGCTCGTGTGGGTCAGGGCGGCGGCGTTGACGAGCCACGCATCCACCGCGCCGGTGTTCGCCTGCACCCAGTCCACGATCTCGCCTTCGTCGTTGGACTGGAAGAACGTGAGCGAAACGCCGTCCGCGCCCGCGCGCTCGCGCAGCAGCGACTCGATCTCGGCGAGCGTCCGGGTGCCGTAATGGTGGGGTTCGCGGCTCCCGAGGAGATTGAGGTTCGGTCCGTTCAGGACGCCGATGCGGGCCGGCTCGCCCACCCGCTCAGTCCGGTCTCGCGGGAGCTTCGCCATCGAGGATCCGGCGCAGCTGCTCGCCGATCGACTCGGGGGCGACAGCCGGGTCCGCCGCCTCCGTCCCGCCCGCGGCGGGCGGGGCGTCCCGCGGCGTTCCGGTCGAGGTGGCCGCGGGGCGACGGGGCGATGGTTCGTCGGCCTCCTCCGCTCGCCGACGCACGTCGGCGAGCACGGCGATGAGATCGGCGTTGTCCGGATCGCGCGCGAGCATCTGCTCGTACACGGCGATGGCGCGGTCGAAGAGGCCCTGGCTCGCGTACAGCCCGGCCAGCGTCGAGGTTTCGATCCCCCCGGGCGGAACGGGGGCGGAGTCCGGCGCCTCGCCCCGTGGAGCGGGCCGCGCGTCGGCTTCGTCGCTTCGCCAGACTTCCTCGATTTCCTCCAGCCAGTCGTTCGCCGAAGCGGCGCCGCCGGAACCGCCCGCCCCCGTCTCGACGCGCTCGACGCCCAGCGCCATGCAGGCGAGAGGGTTCGCCGGATCGAGCGTCAGGATGTGCTCGAATTCGACTCGCGCCGCCTCGTCGTCTCCGAGTTCGAGCAGCACGCGGGCGTGGAGCAGGCGCGCGTCCAGATAGTACGGGTGTTCCCTCAACCCATCCCGGATCACGCTCAGCGCGCGCTCGCGCTCCCCGGCTTGCCGGTACAACTCGGCGAGACGCGCGAACGTGTGGGTGCGCGACTCCAATTCGCCGTGGCGCAGGAGTTGTTCGATCTCTACGGTCTGGTCGTCGGTGGCCACAGGCTTCGCAGGGAGAAAAGCGGCAGGTTCGGGCCTTCCGGCCCGGTCCCCGGCAACATACCGATCATTTTTTTCGGTTGTCAACGAACGCGGCGGGAATGCGGTGGGGCTCGCGCCTTTCGTTGCCCGGAACGCTGGGCCGGCGTACGTTTTCGACCGATCACGGAACCAGCGGCCTGCCAGGACGGCCGCTCGCGTTCCGGCCCCGGCGCGGCCGCGTTCGGGCGACTCGATTCAAGACGAGAAGGTGGGTTCGGCGTCTAATGTTCATGCGGAAGATGCGCGGCAGCGCGAGCATCGTGATGGGCATCATGGCTGCGGCCTTCGTGGGCTGGCTGGTGTTCGACGGGATTAACGCGATGCAGGGAGGGAACCTCGGCGGACAGGTCAATCCCGTCGTGGGGCAGGTCGGAGGACAGGACGTCCGCTACAACGAGTGGAACATCTTCCTCCAGAACCAGCTCGCGGTGAGCCGCGCGGCCGATCGTGGCATGACGGACGAGGATGTGCGCGTCGTGACCGAACGGGCCTGGGAGAGCCTGATCGGCGCGACGCTGATCCAGGCGGAGCTGGACCGGCTCGGGGTCACCGTGTCCGACGCGGAGGTTCGGCAGGCATTCCTCACCCAGCCGCCCCAGGAGATGTTGAGCTACCCCGGGTTCCAGACGGACGGGCAGTTCGACATCGATAAGTACCGCCGGTTCTTCACGGACCCCGCGACGGACGAAACGCAACTTCTGCAGATCGAGAACTACTACCGCTCCATCCTTCCGCGCGCGAAGCTCCAGACGCTCGTCCAGAGCGGGATCTACGTATCCGAGGAAGAGGCGTGGCGGTTCTACCGGGATACCAACGAGCGGGCCCGCGTCCGCTTCGTGCGGGTCGATCCGGCCCAGACCGTGGCGGACTCCCAGGTCGCCGTTTCGGAGGATGAGATCCGGCGGGTCTACGACGAACGCGTGGACGAGCTCATCCGGCCGGCCAGCGCCCGCGTGAACATGGTCAGCATCTCGCTTCGACCCTCCGTCGCCGACTCGGCCGCCGCCCGCCAACGGGCCGCCGAACTCGCGGATCGCGTGCGGGGAGGCGAGGACTTCGCCGAGGTGGCGACCGCGGAGTCCGCGGACTCCATCTCCGGCGCCGAGGGCGGTTTCATGGGCAAGCGTCCGATGAGCGCCTTCGATCCGCGGCTCGCCGAAGTGGCCGCGGACGCCCCGCTTGGACAGGTCACGGATCCGGTCGAGACGCCGTTCGGGCTGCACGTCCTTCAGGTCGACGAGCGCACCGCGGACTCTCTGGCGCTGCGCCAGATCTACGTTCCGTTCGAGATTTCCGGCGCCACCGAGGACTCGGTGTTCACGCTCCTCGACGACCTGGAGGACCTTGCGCTACGCACCGACCTCATGACCGCCGGCGACTCCCTGGGAGTGACGATCCGCACCGACGTGCAACTCCTGGACGGAGTGGACTTCATTCCGGGCGCCGGCCAGTTGGGGGTGGCGAGGGAGTGGGCCCTGGGCCCCGAGAGCGAGATCGGAGACCTGTCGGACTCGTTCGAGAACCCGGCGGGGTTCCACCTGGTCGAACTTCTCGGACGGCGGGACGAGAGTACGATTCCGTTCGAGGAGGCCAGGATCGGGATTCGCGCGGAGCTCGTGGTCGAGAAGAAGAAGGAACGGACCGCCGAACTGGCCGGCGGCCTGCTCGGCGCGGTCGCGGCCGGACGTCCTCTCGATGAGGCGGCGGAGGAACTCGGTTGGTCGGTCGAGGAGACCGGATCATTCCGCCGGGGCGATTTCGTCCCGGGACTGGGCCAGGGCACGGAGGCGGTCGGCTTCGGGTTCGGGGCCGAGGTCGGCGAGTTCAGCGGCGTTCTGGACGCCGGGGATGCGGTGGTCGTCGTCGAGGTCCTGGAGCGCGAAGCGGCCACGCGGGACGGGTTCGAGGAAGTCAGCGACGCCGTGCTGGGGCAGCTGAGCTTCGAGCGTTCCCAGCAGTACGTGCAGAAATGGCTGGCTGCGCTTCGCGAAGACACGGTCGTCGAGGACCATCGCGCGAGGCTCCTCCTGCAGCAGGATGCCCAGCCCATGATCCCGGGCTTCTGACCCCGAACCGCTGACGACCGGCTCGGCCCCCGCCGGGTACCCCGGCTACCGGCCGGCGATACGACTAGTGTTCGGAGTTGGCGGGGCGGGCCTGCGCGGTCTCCTTGGCGGCGGAGGCCGCCGACGGAGACGCGGTGTCCCCCGTGATCTCGGCCCGCACGTCGCCCTCGACCTCCTTGATCGAACCCTTGAACTCACGGATCCCCCGGCCGAGGGAACTCCCGATCTCGGGAAGCCGCTTCGCGCCGAAGAGGAGCAGGATAGCGAGGAATACAAGCAACAACTCCCATGGGCTCAGACCGAACATCTCAGACTCCTTGGTTGTTGGCTCATCTCCCGTGTCCCGGTCAGAGAAGCGACCGGGCGAACCAGGCGACGAGCACGACCCCGACGACGCTCAGCACGTTCAGGCGCAGGACGATCGGCCCCAGAGTGAAGGCGAGCACCTTGAGATCGAATGCAAGCGGCTGCAGTGAAGCCGCGACCGTTGTAATGAAGAACTGACGCGCCGCTGATGGGGGCAACGTAACCGCCATGAGTTCGGTGAGCAGCCCCCCGAGCACAAATCCCCCCGCGATGATGAGGATCAGGCGTATCGGGGAGCGACTGCGTCTGCTTGCGAAGTTCACTCGCTACCGTACTCTCTCGACGACGTAATCCACGGCGAGGCTCAACGCCTCCAGGCACGGACTCGCCGGTAGGCGCCGGAGCTGGTCCCCGGCCCGGCCCGCCCGCGACCGCGCCTCCTCGCGGGCCGTCTCCACGCCTCCATGCGCTTCCACGAGATCCACGATCTCCTGCACGGCATCCGGGGAGGGCTCCGGGTCCGCGAAGAGCCCCTCGACGGCGCGTCGCTCCCCCCACTCCATCTTGGGCAGAGCGGCGATCAGGGGCAACGTTACCTTGTGTTCCTGCAGGTCCTGCCCCCGCGGTTTGCCCATCACTCGAGTCGACGATGAATAGTCGAGCAGATCGTCGACGATCTGGAACGCCATCCCCAGGTGATGGCCGTACGCGCGCATGGCGTCCCGGTATTGCGGCGCCCCGGACAGCGTCCCGAGTTCGCACGCCGCGGACATCAGGGAAGCCGTCTTGTGTTCGCACAGCCTCTCGTAGTCGTCGCGCGTGAAGTCGAGGCCATCGTGGAGTACGAGCTGCCGCATTTCCCCGATCGTCATGCGGTTCGCCGTGTGGGCGAGGAGGGCGACCTGTTCGAGCTTGCCGAGCGCGACGACCTCGATGACCGCGCGCGAATAGAGGTAGTCGCCCGCGATGATCGCGACCTGGTGCGTCCAGCGGTGGTTGACGGTGGGCCGGCCTCTTCGCCTCGCGGAGTGATCGACCGCATCATCGTGTACGAGGGTCGCCACATGCAGCAGTTCGACGATGGCCGCCAGCTTCACGGCATCCGGGGAGGGGCGCCCTCCCACGCCGTTGGCGAGGAGGAGCAGGGTGGGCCGAAGGAGCTTCCCGGAGCGCGCAAACAGGTAGTCGCCCACCTCGTCGAGGGCCTCGAATCCCGATGGCACCATCCCGCGCAGCTCACGCTCGACGGCAAGGAGCCGGTCCGCTACGGGCAGGCGGACTTGTTCCAGATCGATGGCGGTGGTCGGGAGCATACCCTCCTCGGCGCGCGAATCGCGCATGAAGTGCACGGGAATGTCGGGAGCCCCGAGAGGAATGTCAAAAGCGCCCGAGGCCCGACCCGCCGGAACCGAAACCGCGCTGGCCATCCTGCGTCTGCTGGTCGTAGTCGAACTTGAGATCGGGGGCGTCCTGGAGGCTGACGCTCATCTGGAAGATGAAGTTCCCGTTCGGTGAGCGGGCGAACATGAAGGTCGCGATCCACCGGTGCAGGGCGCGGTCGAGCGTGATGAGGTGCTCCCCGAACTGCTTGTTCGTGAGGTTGTACGTCGTCCGCCACGCGAGACGCCAACTCGGCGTCGGATTGAGTGAGAGGACCGCGTTGAGCGACTGCCGGTCCTGTGAACTCTGCTCCTCCCGGCCGCGCTGAAGCGAATAGGTCAGCGCCAGCGTCCACGGGCCGCCGGCCCGCAGGCCGGGGTCCGCCGGATCCGGATTCTCGTCGAAACTCTGCAGCCGGTATCGGGAATCGGCCGCATTCCGCAGGCGGCTCTGGGCCGCGGCTCCACCCCCTCCGCCCCCGCCGCCCAGTCCGAGCAGCCCGCCGAGACCGCTGGCCGAGCTGAACGTGAAGCTGCCCGTCAGGCTCGACAGGATGGGGGCGAACATCCGATCCTGCCCGGTGCCTTCGAACAGGTCGAGAGACATGTTCAGTGACAATCCCCTCAGCAGGTCCGAGTTGACGCGGTGCGACCAGCGGTCCGTCGTCAGCGGCGACTCATCCTCGCGGGACCAGTCGAAGGTGAGAGGGCTCGAGTTGATGCCCAGGAGGACGACGTTCCGGCGCGGTTGGGCGCGGCGCGGCGCATCGGGATCCTCCGGGTCCGCTCCGGCGCGGGCCGCCGCCTCCCGCGCGGCGTCGGCCACCCCACCGGCCGCTTCGGCGGGACCTGCTTCGGCCGCTTCGGTCTCCGGCGCCTGAACCCCGGCCGAATCTCCGGCCGCGGCGAGGGAATCCGCCTCGAACGCGGCCGCGCCAGGCTCCTGGCCGGTCGAATCGGCTTCGAGCGAGCGGCCCTCCAGGAGCGCTTCCGCTTCGGCGTCGAGTTCGACTTCTTCGCGCAGCTTGGCTTCGAAGGTCTGGTTCAGCGTGATGCGAAGCCGATTCTCCTCCTTGGCATTCGACACCGGGAACCCGGGGATCGACAGCAGCGAATCGGAGGCTTCCACGGCCGGCGAATAGTCGTAGTGAAAGCGTGGCGAGACCTTGTGGCGGATCCGCTCGAACGGCCCGGCGCCGGGGAGAAACCCGTAGACATCGGTGGACACCGCGGCTCCGAAGCGGAGACGCGCCGGAGCGGTGATGAACTCTCCGTTCGTGTCATCCGACTGGAACCGGCTCGCGTCCACGCTCAGCGTGGGACGAAGCGTCGTGCTCCCGATGAGGTCGATCTGGTAGTCCGCCTGTGCTCCGTAGTCCAGTTTCGAAACGCTCCCGGACGCCGCGGATGCGGTGGTGTCGGCGCCGGGCAGCGGCTGGAACGGAAGTACCGTGTTCCGGTTGAAATTCGTCCTTCCGCTGACCCCGAAGGAGCCGATGCGGATGGCGCTGTTCGCGGACGCAACTTCGGTTCTCTTGCCGTCGTCCTCCTCCTGGGTCCGGTCCAGACGCGAAGCGGAGAAACCGCCGTTGACGACGATATTGTTGAACGGCCCGCTGCGGTTGCGCGGCGCGCGGAAGAGGGTCAGGGGGGAGAAGGTCATCTGAAGCTTGGGCAGCGTGAGGTCCGTCCGCCCCTTCTGCGCCCCCAGATCCTGGCGCCGGCTTCCGCTCAGGTTGACGGACGCGAAGGGGAACCGGTGCTGGACGCCGACATCCGACGCGATGCGCTGCGTCTGAATCGTCGGGTCGAAGGTCTGGCGCTCGAAGACGGTGGTGTTCGAGATGAAGTTGGCGTTGACGCGGATATCCGTGACGGGGGTCAACTCGTGGCGGTGCCGCATCTGGAACTGCAGCGTCTTCTCGTTCCCGAAGCTGTAGCTCGCGATGACATTCCCGCGGAAGAACTTCTTGATCGAGCGGTATCGGACCGCCCCGTTGAGGCGCGTGAACCGTCCGCTGAACCAGTCGGCCGTCGCCTGAGCATCCATGAAATCGTTCAACGCAAAGTAATACCCGAAGTCGGTGATGCTCCGGCGGGCGTTGGTGGAGGATGCGACGACATCGTTGAACCCGAAGCGCGGGGGCAGAAAGCCGCTCCTGCGTTCCTCGCGAATGTCCTGCGCGAAGAACGGGAGCCAGGCGACCGGCACATTCTGGATGTAGAGGGTCACGGGCCAGGCCACGACGATGTCGTCCGACACGACCTTGATCTGCCCGGCGCGGAAGTAGTAGTGCGGTTCGTCGGCTTCGCACGAGGTGAAGTTCCCGGTCTCGACGAAGGCGGTGCCGGAGCCGCGCATGGTCATGAGGCCCCGGATGAACCAGTCGGCCCCCTGCTGGGCGAACGAGGTTCGGGCATCCGCGACGGTGCCCTTGGTGGCGGAAACGTCGTAGTTCAGACACTCGTCGGAGATGACGTTCTCCCCTTCCCCGGTGAGCGAGATGTTGCCGCAGCCCCGCACGAACTGCACACCCGCCTCGTAGGTGATCGTGTCCGCATCGATGGTGGACTGCTCGTACATCACCTGTGCCTCGCGCGTGAGCTGCACACGCTGCCGGTCGACGTCCAGATCGACCTCGCGCCCCTGGTATCGGACAGCCTGATAGCCCGGTTCTCCGAGGAGCTGTCCGAAGATGTCGTCCTGTTGCGGGAAGGGCGGGTCCGTCGAACCGGCATCCAGGGTGTCCGCGGCGGCCGCGTCCGCGGGCGCGCCTGCGGCCGCGCTCGAGTCGCCGACCGCTACCGAGTCGTCAACAGCGGCGGAATCCCCGACGGCCGCGGAGTCGCCGGCCGCGGCGGAGTCCGCCACGGGGATGTCCAGCGTGTCCCGCGCGGTGGAATCCCGCGGCAGGGTATCCCGCCCCGCGACCACGACCGTGTCGGTGTCCGCCCGAGCGGCAAACTGGAGCGGGCGGGCGCCCGCGGGCGCGGCGCGCGCCGTTTCGGTTGCGCCGAGACCGCCGAGCAGAACCGCCAGCGCCAGGAGCGTGCGCAGCCTCAGCCGGAACTTCCTTCCCCGGAGGTCCGCTCCGCCTCCCGCTCCTGCCGGCGCCGCCGGAGCACGCGGGTCATGACCACCGATATCTCGTAGAGCAGCATCATCGGGACCATCATCGCGAGCATCGTGTAGGGGTCGGCCGGCGTGAGGAACGCCGAGACCACCGCCATCACGACGATCGCGTGCCGCCGGTACTTCGCGAGCCCCTCCGGCGTCACGATCCCGAGCAGCGAGAGAAAAACGAGAACGACCGGAAGCTCGAAGATGATCCCGAACGCCAGCATCAATCTGAGGGCGAAGGTCAGATACTCGTTGACCATGATGAGGGGAATGAGTTGATCATCGAAGAAGGTCAGGAGAATCCTGAGCCCGAGCGGGAGCACCAGGAAGTACGCCATCATGATCCCGGCGACGAATAGGAGCGTTCCGGCAGCGATCGCGGGGATCGCGAACTTGCGCTCGTTCTCGTAGAGGGCCGGGGCGAGAAAGGCCCACGCCTGCCAGGCGAGATAGGGAAAGACGGCGACGAGGGCCACGATGAAGCTGAGTTTGAGAATAATGATGACGGGAGTCGTCGGGTTCGAGAAATTCAAGCTCCCGCCCGGGAGGAACTCGATGATCGGCCGTTGGACGATGCTCAGCACGTCCCACTGCGTGACGGCCACGAGCCCGACGACCATGCCGACAAGAAGCGCGAGGAGCGCTCGGATCAGGCGAGTGCGAAGCTCATCCAGGTGATCCAGGAAGGGCATCTCCGCCTGATCGGTCGCACCCGGGGTCTGTGGCCGCAGCCTCATCCGCTCTGGTCGCCTCCTGCTGAGAACAGATCGACCTGCCCCGCCGCACTGTGCCCGGCGCGTCGCAGCAGTTGTCGCACTTCCTCCATGAACTCCGTGGTGTCCTGGAAGTTCCGGTACACGCTGGCGAAACGCACGTACGCAACCTGGTCCATGGCGCGGAGCCGCTCCATCACGAGTTCTCCCAGCCTGAGGCTGGCCACATCCCGCTGGTCCGCGGCCGCCAACTGTTCCTCGACTTCGTCAACGAGAGACTCTATATCGCGGTTCGATACGGGTCGCTTCGCGCAGGCCACGCGGATGGAGGCGAGGAGCTTCCCGCGATCGTAGGTCTCCGAGCCGCCATCCTTCTTCATGACGAGCAGGGGCTCCTCCTCGACCTGCTCGTACGTCGTGAAGCGTTCGCCGCAGGAGAGGCACTCGCGCCGGCGGCGGGTGGCCCGGCCGCCGCGACTCGTGCGGGAGTCGACGACCCGCGCCTCCAGGTGGTTGCAGCGGGGGCACTGCACGCTAGCCTGCGGTCACCGGACGACGAGTGTCATGTCGCAGAGCTAGCCGCCCAGCTTCTCGCGTTCCCGGCGGGCCTCAGGCGCCTCGGGGCTGTTCGGATAGCCGCTCTCGATCTGGGCGAACAACCGCCTCGCCACCGCCGTGTTGCCCCGTCCCGCCTCGATCATCGCTCTGCGAAAGAGCGCCGCGGGCGCCCGGCTCGAATCCGGATAGAGTTCGGTCAGCCGGCGGAACTCCTCGAGCGCACTGCCGGGATCGTCCGCGTCCTCATAGGTCCGCGCCACCCAGTACTGGGCGTCGGGCGCGAACTCGTTGCCGCCGTAGACGGCGAGAAAATTGCGGAAGGCGTCGCGCGCGGTCTCCAGGTTGCCGCGCTGGTACATATCGAGCGCCAGCTCATAGAACTGGGACGCCTCTTCGGACCCGGACGCGGCGGCGGGGCCGGGGTTCGCTTCGGCGACCGTCCGGCCCCCGGCGGGCGGGCCGTCCCCGGCCGGTTCGGGGAAGCCCATCGGCGACGGGGCGCCCAGTCGGCGCTGAGTCTCGTAGATGTCGTTGAGCAACTGGTTGTTCTGGGCGGACATCTCGATGAGCTGCTCGAAGAGATCCTCGATCCGCCGGATCAGGCGTTCGACTTCTCCCCGACCCGTGGTCTCCCGGCGCTCGCTCGAACTCTCGATCGATTCCAGGTCCGCCTGAACCGCATCGGCCAGCCGGCGCTGACCCTCGGCGAGACCCGCGATCTCGCCCCGCAGGGCGTCCCCCATCGTCTCGACATCGCCCCTGGACGCGCAGGCGGCGGCCGCGACGCTCAACAGCACGGCGACCGCCGCCTTCCGCATCTAGATATCTCCGTCCGTGATGACGAACTCACCGCGACGATTCTGCCGCCAGGCCGACTCGTTGCTGCCCCGGGCCAGCGGCATCTCCTCCCCGAACGTCACGACATCGAAACGGCCGGCGTCCAGCCCGAGGCTGGAGAGATAGTCGACCGCGGCCTGGGCTCTCTCCAGACCGAGCGCCTGGTTGTACTCCAGGGAGCCCCTCTCGTCGCAATGACCCTCGACCCGGAGCCGGATGCCGGGCCGATCCCGCAGCGCGTCCGCCTTGCTCTGCAGGATCGTGGCGGAAGCGTCGGTGATCTCGGATTCGTTGTAGTCGAAGTGAATCCGGGCCACGATGGCCTCGCCGTCCATCGCGCGCTCGATGTCCGCGGGCGCGGACTCCGCGCACGTCGTGCCGGGATAGTCGCTTACGGCCTGCTCGAGCAATCGGCGCGCGGTGGCGAAATCTCCCTCCTCCATGGCCGCCATCGCCTGATCGCAAAGCCGGGACGCGGCCGCCTCGCGCTGCGCGCTGTCATCCACGACCGGGGGCGGAGGGGGCGGAGGGGGCGGGGGCACCGGTTCCGGTTCCGGGTTGCCGCTACACGCAGTCGCCAGAAGTGCAACGAGAAGCATGGGAGCGAATCGGTGGCTCAGCCGCATCGAGGTCTCCTTGTTTACCAGTCGCGGGACGAGAATTCGGCGAGGACAGGGCGAACGCCGGCGCTCAATACGCTGGCCCGATCCCGGTTTCAACACGGATTCGTAACCTATCAAAGACCCGTCAAGCCGCAACCCGCCGGATGACCCCGGTCATCGGCCCGGCGGGATGGGGGGCGACCAGTCCGGGAGACCATCGAGCCGTCCCGCGGTCAGGGGCCGGGATCTCCCCGTAAAAGCATCGAGGATCCAGACCGTCGAGCCCTGTGAGTCGAGCGACGAAAAGACGAGATGACGGCCATCGGGTGCCCAACTGGGATCCTCGCTCTCGCCGCGCCGCGTCAGCATGCGCCGGTCGGTGCCGTCGGGGTTCACCGTGAAGATCTGCCAGCGGCGGTCGCTCAGGGCGGAATAGGCGATGCGGTCGCCGTTGGGCGACCAGTCCGGGCCGGCCGCGTTGGTGTCCTCCCGCGGGTGGTAGATGCTGATGCGGCGGGCCGGGCCTCCCGCGACGCGACGAACGTAAACCTGCTGTTCATTGGCCGGATCGGCCTCGTACGCGAACGACTCCCCATCCGGCGAAAAGCTGGGGTTCAGCGACTGGATCCGTCCCTCGGTCAGCGGCGGGTCGCCCTCGACCACGATGCGCGTCGTCCCGCCGATGCCTTCCGCGTACGCCAGCCGCCCGTCCGGTGTCCAGGTCGGCGTCTGGATGAGTCTCCCGGACGCGACCGTTCGGCGGCTGCCCGTGATGAGATTCATCTCCACGAGCGAAAAGTGCCCCGTCTCATGCTGGATCGCGTACGCGATGCGGCTGGCGTCCGGCGAGAAGGCGGGCGAAAAGACGTTGCGCCCTCCGGTCTCGATCCGCTGCGGGTTCCGGCCATCGCTGTCGATGAGCACCAGGTAGGACGACCCGTCGCCGTCCCTCCGGCGCAGGGCGATCCGGGTCGCCGCGATGCCGCGCTGGCCTCCCGTCGCCCAGAAGACGATCCGGTCGGAGACCCGGTGGACCGACATTCGGAAATCGGCCGCATCCATGGAGGGCAGGCTGAACGCCTGGACGTTCTCCAGGTTCCCGTACACGACATCGTGCAGGCTGACCCTCAGGAGCGGCGTCTGCGTCCCCGGTGCGACGGAGATGTCCGAGGTCACGAACCACACCGCCCCGGCCTGGTTCCAGAGCGCGTAGTTCGGGGGGCCGCTCAAGGTGAGCGTGTCGGGCACCGCGAGGATGTCGAACCGGTCGGAATACTCGAGGTCCGTGCGAAGAATCTCGCCCACGGCCGCGCCCAGTTCCTCGAATCCGGCGCTCGTGGAGACGGGCGCGACGACCATGCCCGGCACGTAGCCGGCCTCGTAGGTGAGGCCCAGGCGGAGCGCCCCACCCTCCTGGCCTGCCAGCGGCAGCGGCGACCCGGCCGGCACCAGCCCCGCAGCAACCAGCACGAGCGCCGCGGCGGCGCCCCGGAGTCCCCGCGCGGCGGCACGGCGTCGACGAAGGATCCTCGATTCGTCCATTCAGCGAGTGCTCGGATCGAAGAAGAACGAGACGGCGAGCGCGTCGGCCGGGAAGCCGTCGGGAAGCGGACCGAAGGCCCGGTCGCGGCCCGCCGATTCCACGGCTCCCATCGCCTGCGTATCGAAGACCGGGCTCCCGGATTTCGCCACCCACTCGAAACCCGTCACCCGCCCGTCCCGGTGGATGATGAAGTAGACCTCGGCCCGAAGCTCGCGCGCCCCGGCGGGGGGCCGCCAGCGGCGCTGGATCTGGCGGATGATGTTTTCGCCGTATTCGGGCCAGGCGGAGGCCTCGCCGGCGATCCGGATGTTGAGCACTTCCTCGCCGACTTCCTCGGCGCGCGCGGGTTCCGGCTCCGCCTCGCGTTCGATCTGAACTTCGGCCTCCACCGTGGGCGTCTCCACCTGCGGCGCCGGATCGGGCGTCGGTTCGGGGGGAGGCGGCCGGTTCTCCTCTTCCGCGACCTCGGGCGGCGAGGGATCGACGCGGATCGGCGCATCCTCCGGAGCCAACGCGACCATGTTCACCCGCACGGTCCTGGGCATTTCGGGCGGGCGTATCACCACGTCGCCGAACAGGGCGAGAGCGAGGATGCCTCCGTGGACGCAGAGCGAACCGTACACCGCGCGCCTGGGCGGGCGCCCGTGACGCTGCGGCCCTCCGCGCCGCCATGCGCGCCCGCGCCCGCGCCCGGCTTCCGCTCCTCCGCGCAGGCTCATGGACTGCGCCGGCTCGGGTCCGGGTCGGTGACGATGTTCAGCACGGCGCCGGCATCTTGAATCCGACCCATCACCCGGGTCGCCTGCCTGAGGGCGAGATCGCCATCCGCCCTCAGAAACACCTGGTCGGACTCGAAGCGGTCGAGCGCCAGGGGGAGCGCGGCATCGAACTCCTCCCACGTCACCGGCGCGTCATCCACGTAGATCTGCCCGTCCGCGTCGATCGAGACCACGAGCGCATCGGCGGCGCTGAGCGGCGCCGAGACGCCCTCCGGCAGGTCGACTTCGATGCCGCCCTGGAGAATGGGCGCCGTGATCATGAAGATGATGAGGAGGGTGAACGCGACGTCGACGAGGCTGGTGACGTTGATCTCCGCGACGACGCCGATCCCGTCGGCCTGCTGTGTGAAGCGCCTCTTCATCCCGCGTTCCTCATCCTCCGGCCTTCGGGGCGCCGGCTCACAGGCGACCCTCGCGCGCCAGCGTCCCCACGAACTCGCTCGCGAACCCTTCCAGTTCTCCCACGAAGAGACGCAGGCGGGAAGCATAGTGGTTGTACGCGATGACCGCGGGGATCGCGACGGCCAGCCCCGCGACCGTGGTCGTGAGCGCCTCCGCGATGCCCGGCGCGACCGCCGCGATGTTGGCGGAACCCTGCGATGTGATCCCGATGAACGAGTTCATCACGCCGACGACGGTCCCCATGAGGCCGAGGAGGGGACTCACGGAGCCGATGATCGCGAGCCAGGGCAGCCCGTGCGCGAGTTCATCCTTCTCCTCCGAGAGGCTCTTCTCGAGCACCAGCCACAGCGCTTCGAGCTGCGTGGGGCTCAACCCGTCGCCCACGTGCGTGGTATCGAGCGCGCCCGGACGCAGTTCGGAGAAGAAGGCGATCCCCTCGCGGAACACCCGTCTGAAGGCGGAATCGTCCAGTTCCGCCAGCGCGTCGTTGAGGTCCACGAGGCCGTTGGCCCCCGCCATCGCGAACACGAAGTCGTCCGCCCGCGCGTTCACGGCGCGCAACTCGCGGAACTTCCAGATGATGAGAACCCAGGACACGAGCGAGAAGGCGGCGAGCACGGTGAGGATGATCTTCGTGGGCAGGGTCGCGCCCAGGATCATGTCGAGGGGGGAATCGATCACGCGTGCAGAAAGATCCTGCACGATCTCCAGCCCCCCTCCGGCCCCGGTCCCGATCCCCGCCATCACGTGCGCCCCCCCTGCACCCTGTCCGGGCTCATCCGCTCCCTCCTCACGTCCCTCGCCTCCCCGCCAAGCCACGGTTCCATCCGACGAAGACACTCCTCGCCGCCGGATCGTTCCGCGAGCCACCGGATCGCGCGTGTCGGCCCGTGCAGAACCTTGTTGAGCGCCGCCTGGCTCGCCAGCCGGAGGGCTTCGCCGGCGTCGCCGGAGGCCGGGGCGCGGGCGGCGAGGGCGTCGGCTACCAGTTCGCGAGCGGTGTTCCTCAGCGCCCGCACGGCCGGGTCGGCGCGCCGACTCCGGTGCCAGGCCCGGTATTTTGCGACGTGGCGCTCGATGATCGCCTCCGCGCGCTCGCGCTCGTACTCGCGCGCCGCCCGGGCCCGGTCCACGACCTGCCGCAGGTCGTCGATGTTGTACAGGAACACACCGGAGGTCTCCGCGACGCGCGGATCGACGTTGCGGGGCACGGCGATGTCGAGGATCACGAGCGGCGCGCGCCCCGTGCGCGGGCTCCGGGCGTGTCCGGCCCGGAGAAAGGCCGCCTCCGACTCCGTGCAGGCGACGACGAGATCCACGCGGTCCAGGGACTCGAGCGCCGCACTCCGCCGCATCGGAAGCGCGTCGAGAGGCCGGCTCACTCGCTCGGCCCGGGCCGGGTCGCGGCTCGCGAGGAACACGCGCCTCGCCCCCTCCCGCTTCAGGCACTGCACCGTGAGTCTCCCCATTTCGCCGGTCCCGAGCACGAGCACGCGACGGTCGCCGAGTGAGCCGAACACCTTCCGGGCGAGGCCGACCGCCGCGCCGGGGATCGAAGTCACGCCGTTCGCGATCGACGTGTCGGCCCGTACGCGCCCGCCGACCTCGAGGGCCGACTGGAACAGGCGATGCAGCACGGGCCCCACCATGCGACGTCCATCCCGATAGGCTTCCCGCACCTGGCCCTGAATCTGCGGTTCGCCGACGATGAGCGATTCCAGTCCGCCCGTCACGCGGAACAGGTGGCGGACGGCGCTCGCCCCTGCCAGCGTGGCCAGGTACGAATCTCCCGCGGCCCCCAGACCCGAAACCCCGCACAACGCCTCGCGTCCGAGGCGGTCGAGTCCTCCCGCGTCACTTCCCGCCAGGTAGCATTCCGTCCGGTTGCAGGTGGAAAGCACGACGCACTCGGAGACGCCCGGTCTGGCCGTCAGGTTCTCGACCCACTCGGCCCGCCGCCGTTCGCCGAGCGCGAAACGCTCGCGGATGTCGATGGGGGCCGTCCGGTGGCTGAGTCCCACCGCGACGAGCGCGTCACCGGGAGAATACGACACCGAATCCGGCATCGAGGGATCCATCCCGTCGCGAGATCCGGCGGTCGCGGCGCCGGGCGCCTCAGAAGGGGAGATCGTCCTCACCCGCGACGGACCGGTTGGAGAACTCCGAGAAATCCGAACGCTCCTGCCGCGGTTCCGCCGCCGAATAGCTCTCTCCGCCGCCACCGCTGCTCCCGAGCATGATCATCTCGAGCGCGCGGATCTCGGTCGTATACCGCTTCTGACCGTCCTGGCCCTCCCACTGCCGGTACTCGATCCGGCCCTCCACGTAGACGCGGTCGCCCTTGCGCAGGTACTGCTCGCAGATCTCGGCAAGGCGGTCCCAGCAGACCACCCGATGCCACTCCGTCTTTTCCTGCTGGTCACCGGCGCGCGTCGTCCACCGGCGGCTGGTCGCGACGGAAAGCGTCGCCACCCGCGTACCCGTGTTCGTCGACCGCACTTCCGGGTCCGCGCCCAGGTTTCCGATGAGTGTTGCCTTGTTCAGACTGCGCGCCATTCCCGCCTCCCCGCTGATCGACTCGAAGGTCCATGGTAGTGTCAACATGGTGGTGCTGACGAAGGGGATCAAAGTAACCGAAAACGATCAACGGACCAGCAATCGCCGCATGATGAGAGCGTCCTCCTTCGGACCCGCATAGTATCCGCGACGCCGGCCGACGATCTCGAATCCCCGGCTTCGGTAGAGGCCCTGTGCACTTTGGTTCCCCTCTCGCACCTCGAGGAAGATCTGGACGACGCCCCGGCTCCGCGCTTCATGGAGGACCGCTTCCACCAACTCGCCCCCGATGCCGCGCCGGCGATCGTTCGGGGCCACGGCCAGGTCCCCCAATTCCGCCTCCCGCCCGGCGAACCACACGGCGGCGTATCCGGCGACGCGCTCCTCCTCGTACACGGCTTCGTACACGGCGGAGAGGAGAAACGCGTCGGGGCGCCGCAGCAGGTTCCTGAACGTTCGTTCGGACCAGGGGGCGGCGAAACAGGCCTCCTCGATCGCCGTGACCTGCCCGAGATCCGACTCGAGGAGCGGCCGGATTCGAAGAGTCGGTCTACCGGGGTCCGCCACGGCGTCCGACCTGGCGCTCGGCTCCGGAACTCCGGACGTAGCGAGGTTCCCACGCGTCGACGTCCATGACAAGGCCGGCCGGAAGCCTCTCGGCCAGCCACAGGAGCGCCCCCGCGCGCGGTACGCCGAGAAAGGCGGGGAGCACCCTTGCGCCGCGAGCCTCGATCCTGGCGCGGTGCCGGATCGCGCCTTCCCCGGCGAAGGACCATGATCCGCGATCCTCCAGCCCCTCGATCCAGCGATCGATGCCGCACGCCTCCGGCCCGCGGACCGGGGCCTCCAGCGGCCCGTCGGCGTAGGCGGCGCCGTACACTTCACCCCGCCGGGCGTCGAACAGCGCACAAACGCGTTCACGCCCCGCGGAGGCGGCAACGGAACGAAGGCTCGAATACGCGAAGAGCGGCACACTCCTCGCGTGACACCAGCCCTTCGCCAGCGAAGCCGCGATCCGCACGCCGGTGAAGGAGCCCGGCCCCGCCCCGATGATCACGCGTTCAATGCCGTCGACGCCGATCCGGGCGCGCGCGAGCATGCGCTCCACCTCGTCGAGCACGGTCTCCGAGTGCATCGCACGCACGGCCAGCGCACATTCCGAGATCAAGGTGTCGCCGTCGCCCACCGCGATGCTGCCGAGTCGCGTACTCGTCTCCAGCGCCAGACTCAGCACGCGGACGCCTCCGCTCCATCGGCGTACGGGCCCGGGTCGGGAACCGGCGGGACGCGACCGTGCCCGCGCGCCGTCACCCGCCGCAGCGCCTCCGCGGCGCCGCCGGCCCCGTCGGCAAACTCGAGCCGAACTTCCCAGCGGTCCATCGGAAGCTCGTCCCCGGCTCGCTCCGCCCACTCGACAAAGACCGCCCCGGGATGGGCTTCGAGCTCCTCCCACCCGAGGGCGAGGAGTTCGGACGGATCGCGGAGACGGTGCAGGTCCGCGTGCCCGACCGGACCTCGACCGCCGGCATACCAGTGGACGAGCGTGTAGGTCGGGCTCGTCACGGCTTCGCCCACGCCCGCTCCGGCGCACGCCGCCTGTGTGAATCGCGTCTTCCCGGCGCCGAGCGGTCCGGTGAGCGCGACGAAGATCGCCTCGCGACTCGCGACCGCGCCCACCTCCCGCCCCCAGCGCACGAGTCCCGCCTCGTCCAGCACGGTGCTCCTCATGCCGGGTCCCCCGCGGAGACCGGCAACCCCGGCGGTCGCGCCCCCTTCCCGTCGCCGATCCGGGCGCGGATCTCGAACAACTCGTCTCGCAGTCGGGCCGCCGTCTCGAAGTCGAGCGCAGCCGCCGCGGCGCGCATGTCCCTCTCTATCGCCCCGGCCAGCGCCTCAGGCGACAGTTCCTCGTAGGAGCCTTCCCGTTCGTGCACGGCGGGCTGCGCCTCCCGGGCGTCGGCCACCGCGGTCGAGAATCGGATCTCCCTCACCGACTTCACGATCGAGCGCGGCTCGATGCCGTGCTCCCGGTTGTATTCCGCCTGCACTTCGCGGCGGCGCGCCGTCTCATCCATCGCGCGCCGCATCGAATCCGTCACCTTGTCCGCGTACAGAATCGCTTTCCCCGCGAGGTGCCGGGCCGCCCGCCCGATCGTCTGCACGAGCGACCGATCCGAACGAAGGAAGCCCTCCTTGTCCGCATCGAGGATCGCGACCAGGGAGACCTCCGGCAGGTCGAGGCCCTCTCGCAGCAGGTTGATCCCGACCAGGACATCGAACGTCCCCAGCCGCAAATCGCGGAGGATCTTCACACGGTCGATCGCCGCAATGTCCGAGTGCATGTAGCGCACCCGCACGCCCCGCGCCGCGAGAAACTCCGAGAGATCTTCCGCCATCCGCTTCGTGAGCGTCGTCACGAGCACGCGCTCGCGCCGTTCCGTCCGCCGGCGAATCTCGCCAAGCAGGTCGTCCACCTGTCCGCGGACCGGCCGCACCTCCACCTCCGGATCCAGCAATCCCGTCGGCCGAATCAACTGCTCAACCACGACGCCGCCGCTCTTCCGCAACTCGTACTCGCCCGGCGTCGCGCTGACGAAGATCGCGCTCGGCACGAGATCTTCCCATTCCCGGAACGACAGCGGCCGGTTGTCCAGCGCGGACGGAAGCCGAAAACCGAACTCCACCAGCGTCGTCTTTCGACTCCGGTCCCCCTCGTACATGCCGCCGATCTGCGGGATCGACACGTGGGATTCGTCCACGACCACGACATGATCCTCCGGAAAATAATCGAGAAGGCAGTAGGGACGGCTGCCGGGCGCCCGGCCGTCCAGGTGTCGGCTGTAGTTCTCGATCCCGGGACAGAATCCCACTTCCGTCAGCATCTCGAGATCGAATCGCGTGCGCTGATCCAGGCGTTGCGCCTCGAGGAGCCGGCCCTCCCGCCGTAGGTGCAGCAGTCGCTCCTCCAACTCCACGTAGATCGCGTGCCGGGCCTCCTCCAGCCGATGGCCAAGCGTCGCGTAGTGTGTGGCCGGAAAGATCGAGGTCTCGGGCAGGCGCGTGATCGTGACGCCGGTCATCGGGTCGATCTTCGAGATGCGTTCGATCGCGTCGCCCCACATCTCGACCCTGACGCCCTGCTCCTCGTACGCGGGCAGGATTTCGATCACATCTCCCCGCACGCGGAAGGTGCCGCGCACGAAATCCAGATCGTTCCGCGAATACTGGATCTGCACGAGCCCGGAGAGGATCTCCCGGCGGGAGATCTCCTGACCCTCGCTCAGCGTAAGCATGAGTTCGCGGTAGCCGGCCGGATCCCCGAGGCCGTAGATCGCGGACACGGAGGCAACGACAATCACATCCCGCCGTTCCATGAGGGCGGACGTGGCCCGGAGCCGCAATCGGTCTATGTCTTCATTGATAGACGCATCTTTTTCTATGAAAGTATCCGTCGCGGGAACATAGGCCTCGGGCTGATAGTAGTCGTAATAAGAGATGAAATATTCGACGGCGTTGCGAGGAAAGAATTGCCGCAGTTCCCCATACAACTGAGCGGCGAGCGTCTTGTTATGGCTCATGACCAGCGTCGGACGATTGACTTCCGCAATCATCGCCGCCAGCGTCACGGTCTTGCCGCTGCCGGTCACGCCGAGGAGTGTCTGCCACTTGTCGCCGCGGCGCACGCCTTCGGCCAACTCACGGATCGCGGTGGGCTGGTCGCCCATCGGCTCGAATGGAAGCTGCAGGTCGAAGGGGGGCATGGTCTCGGTCAGCCGGTCACTCGATGGTGAGCCCGCTCTCCCCGAATGACTCCTTCCGTTCGACGGAGATCACACCCTTCACGCCCTGCACCTTGCGCATGACCTTCTGCAGGTGGTTCAGGTTCTCGACTTCGACGACAAACTGCCCGCGCATCCCTCCCTCGACCCCCTTGATGTCGGCCGACTGAATGTTCGTGCCCGTGTCGCTGACCGCGCGCGCGATGTCCGCGAACAGACCGTGGCGATCCGTCCCCTCCATGACGATGCGGATCAGGAACCGGCGCTCTCCGTGCGCCTGCCACTCGATTTCCACCCGGCGTTCCGGGGCGTTGGAGAGGTTCAGGACGTTCGGACAATCCTGCCGGTGAATGGAAACGCCGCGGCCGCGCGTGATATAGCCGATGACCCTGTCCCCGGGGACCGGTTGGCAGCACTGGGAATACCGCACCATGAGGTTTTCCATCCCCTGGATCCGGATCCCCTGACCGCTTCCGCCCCAGACTTTGTCCACCAGCTTGTGAAGCGGACTCGGACTCTTCCGCGGCACGTCCGGGATGACCTCCGGGAGGATCGCCCGCATTACGCGCGTGAGCCCCACGTCCCCGCGGCCGGCGGCCGCGAAGAGGGCGTCGGTTCCGTCGTAGCCCAGCGTGTCGCAAGCGGCCTTGAGGGCCGCCTCATCCACCTTTCCGCGGCGGCGGCGCCTCCACTCCCGTTGAACGATGTCCTTCCCCAGCTGGAGAGCGGATTCCTGCTCCTCATCGCGGATCCATTGCCGGATCTCGTGGCGGGCCTTGCTGCTCCGCACGAAACCCAGCCAGTCCCGGCTCGGCGTCTGCGAATCGGAGGTCAGGACATGTACGGTGTCCCCGTTCCGGAGCGGGCGGCTGAGCGGGGCGATCCGTTCGTTCACCTTCGCGCCCCTGCAGCGCAACCCGACCTCGGTGTGAACGGCGAAGGCGAAGTCGATGGGCGTGGCCCCCTTCGGCAACTGCTTGACGTCTCCCGCCGGCGTAAAGACGAAAATCTCGTCCTGGAACAGGTCGATGCGGAGGAACTCCATGAATTCCTCGGGCTCGCGCGTCTCCTGCTGCCACTCGAGCACCTGGCGGAACCACGCGAGTTCGTCGTCGACCTCGTCCCCGGACCGGCCCTCCTTGTAGCGCCAGTGGGCCGCGATCCCGTACTCGGCCGTGCGGTGCATTTCGCGGGTTCGAATCTGGATCTCGTACAGCGCTCCGCCGGGACCGAAGATCGTCGTGTGCAGACTCTGGTACATGTTCGACTTCGGCGTGGCGATGAAGTCGTGAAAGCGTTCCGTAAGCGGCGTCCACTTGTTGTGCACGATCCCGAGCGCGTGGTAGCAGTCGCGCACCGAGTCCACGATGAGCCGCATCGCCAGCGTGTCGTAGACCTCGTCGTACGGCTTGTCGCGCTTGACCATCTTTCCGTAGATGGACCAGAGGTGCTTGGGGCGCCCCGTCACTTCGCACTCGACCCCGGCGGCATCCAGTTCGGCCCGCAGCGGTTCCTCCATGCGCCGGATCAATCCCTCGCGTTCGCCCCGCGTGGCGTTGACCTCCTTCACGAGCTTCCGGTACTCCCCGGGCTCCAGGAACTTGAAGGCGAGATCCTCGAGTTCCCACTTGAGACGGGCCACCCCGAGGCGGTGGGCCAGGGGTGCGTAGATCTCCCGGGTCTCGAGCGCGATCCGCTCGCGGGCGCCGGCCGGCATGTGCTCCAGTGTCCGCATGTTGTGAAGGCGGTCCGCGAGCTTGACCATGATCACGCGCGCGTCGCGCGCCATGGAGAGAAGGAGCTTGCGGTAGGTCTCGACCTGCCGTTCCGCCATGGAACCGAACGCGAACAGCGCGATCTTCGTGAGGCCGTCCACGATGAGGGCGATTTCCTCGCCGAACTCGGTCCGGATCTCGTCCACGGTGGTATCCGTGTCCTCCACCACGTCGTGGAGGAGCGAAGCCGCGATGCTCACCGTGTCGAGCCGGATCTCGATGAGGATCTTGGCCACTTCCACGCAGTGGCGAATGTAATCCTCGCCGGAGCGACGCTTCTGGCCCTCGTGTTTCTCCAGGCTGTACTGGAACGCAAGCGCGAGCAGATCGAGGTCGAGGCGGTCCTCGTAGCCCTCGATCGCCTTCATGAAGTCCCCGGGCAGCAGCGAGCGCGGGCCCGCTCCCGGCGCGGCCCGGCCGACTTCCCGCTTGAGGCTGCTCTCCACGCTTCGCGCTCCATCCCCGAGACTTCCACGCCCGAACGGCCACGGCCCAACGGCCCGGGCAACCCATAAAGGTAGCGGTAGCGCGCGATTTCGGCGCGGGCCGGGCCGGGAGCGAGTGTTGTGTCCTGGCAGTCCGTGGCGAAACCCCGCGTCAGCGCCGAGAGCGGTGAAGCGCTCGCCTGACAAGGAGCGACGAGGGAGAATAGCAGCGCTATTTGACCGAGGAGCGACGCAGAGCGCAGCGTTTCAGGCGAGATGCAGCGTCGCTCGAACGCAGCGGGGTCTTTGCCACGGGCTGCTGGACGCGACGTTTAGCAGACGCCGCGCTCGCGAAGGCTGACGTAGGCCCGGTCGCCGAGGATGATGTGGTCGCGGACGGGGATGCCGAGGAGCCGGCCGCTCTCGACGAGTTGGCAGGTCACGGCGATGTCCTCGGGCGACGGTTCGGGCTCGCCGCTCGGGTGGTTGTGGGCGAGGATGACGGAGGCCGAGGCCGTGGCGATCGCCGGCGCGAATACTTCCCGCGGGTGGACGAGCGAGCTGTTCAGGAGCCCCACGGTGAGTCGCCGCTCGAGGAGAACCTGGCTTTGCGTATCGAGGTAGATGACCCAGAACTCTTCCTGCCGACGGTCGCGCAGCAGGGGGCCGAGGCGGCCGAACACGTCGGCGGGACTGCGGATGCGCGCACTGGCGCGGGCGGGTTCAGCCGCCTGGCGCCGCCCAAGCGCGAGCGCCGCGGCCACGGCGGCCGAACGGGCGGGGCCAACTCCTCCGGTCCGCTCGAGTTCAGCCGGCTCCGCCCGCCCGATCTCGCGCAGCGAACCGCCGAAGTCCGCGAGCAGCCGCCCGGCGACATCCACGGCCGAGCGGCCCGCCGCGCCCGCGCCGAGCACGACGGCGAGCAGTTCCGTCGTCGAGAGCGCGTCGGGGCTGAAGCGGCGGAGCCGCTCCCGCGGACGTTCGCTGGCCGGGAGTTCGAGGATCTTGGGAGCCATGCGTCATGTATCCGGGCGGCCATGAATCCCGTCTCAACTCCGGGGCAGCCTGCGCATGTCGCTTGCGAGGTCGTGGCACAACCGTGCCGGGTCGCGCAAGTTTCGGAGCTGCCGGCCGGTGATCGGCCCGGCGGATGACTTGAAGCCCCGAAGTCCCAATGGAGGTTCCATGAAATCAGTCCCGCGCGGTGTCGGCGCCGCCACCATCGCCCTCGCCTTCGCTCTCCCCGTGAGCGGGCAGACGCTTCTGCGACTCGCCCCGCCCGAGGGTCAGGTGAGTCGCTACGCGTTCTCCGTGGAAATGACCATGGAGAATCCCATGATTCCGACTACGGGCCCCCTCATGACGTTGCGCGGCGTGCAGACGCAAACCATCCTCGGCGCCGCGGAAGAGGTCATTCGCACCCGCACGGCGTTCGACTCGGCCGAAATGACGGTGGGCGTGCCCGGCGCCGGCCCGCTGCCGGATATTTCGGGAAGCGCGTTTTCGATCGACATGGACCCGCGCGGCCGCATGTTGAACATCTCTGCGGATGCCACCCCGGACGGCGGGGGGCAGGAGATGGTACAGTCCCTTCTGGAGGGCTCGGATTACTACTGGCTGCCCGAGACCGAGGTCGCCGCGGGGGATACCTGGACGCAGAGCGTGGCGGTCCCGATGGTTGCACCCATGATCCCCTCCGGCCCGGCGGGCCCCGCGGAGAGCATGGAGGTGGAATTCACCTACACGCTCGCCGGCCTGGAGGATGGCCGGGCAACGATCACCTTTGCGGGCCCGGTCGAGTCCAGTCTCAACATGGGGGGGGTGACGGCGAGTTTCAGCGGGGAGCTGAGCGGGTCCATGGCCGTGGATCTGACCGCGGGCCGATACGTGCGCCAGGAGAGCCGGGCGAACCTCGAAGTCGTGATGGCGGGAATGGCCACTCCCATGGAGACGACCATGATCCTCGAACTTCTCACCGATTCGCCCTAGCGAGCCCTGGTCGGCAGCGCGATGCGGGACGCGTGGATCGCGTTTCGCCGCACCGTCCACTCCGGGACGCTCTCGTCGCGGGGATAGCGGAGGAAGGTGTCCGCGTCCGCGCCGGCGATGGCGACCCGGATGCGGTGGCCGGCCCGGAACAGCGCCGAGGTCGCCCACAGGTCGAAGCTCAGTTCCGCGACCTCCCCCGGCACGAGGGGGAGCGCGTCCGCGCGTGACTCGGTGCGGTGCGGTCCGTACTTGCGGTATAGCGGTGGAGCCTCCGTGACCGCGCGCATGACGCCGCGGAGCTGTCCCTCGGTGATGTACCGCACCGTTCCATCCGGAGCGACGTCTTCCAGGTAAACGATGAAGGCGCCATCCGTCTCGGTGGACGCCAGGTGCAGCGTGACGACGGGGTGGCCGGTGACTTCGGTATCGACCCGCAGCGGAGCGCTGGTGTAGGTCAGCAGCTTCCCGTCCTCCGCGCGGCGGTCCCCGTACACGACGTCGCCGCCCCCGCCGTTCGTGTACCAGCGGTTGCGGGTCCCCGTCGTGGCGGTGAAATCGACGGTGTAGGCGTCCTCCCCCGCTTGCGAGGCGGGAGCTTCCGTCGACAGCGTGCCTCCCTCGCGGAAGTACCACGTCACGTCGTCAAAGCCCTCCGGCGGCCAGCGCTCCGTCCGCGTCCAGCGGTCGGCGCCCATGGTGTAGTAGTGGATCTCGGTCGGGGTCTCCCCGGACCCGTCCTCCTTCAGGTGCGCGTCGAAGAACGCCACGAGTGCCTCGAACCGTGCGTCCGCGCCGGGGTCGACGGGCGTGTCGTCCGCCTTGAAGGGGTCGGTGTCGTTGCGGGCCCCGTGGTCCCATGGGCCGATGTAGACCTGCTGGGCGTTGGAAATCGTGTTGTAGCGGCCGAGGGCGCCGTTCACCGTGGCGGCGTCCTGCCAGCCCACGCGGATGAACATGGCCACGCCGGACTCTTCGATCTGCGGCAGATGGCCGGAGGGACTGCGGCGGTGCCCGACGTTCGTCTCGCCGTAGGGGCCGAAGGGGTCGTCCCGGAACTCGTACTCCAGCGCCGCCTCGAAGGGCACGGTATTGGCCCGGTGCTCCGCGACCGCAGCCGCGAGCAGCGACCCATTGATGTCCGCGTCGACGGGCTTGACGCCGGTGACCCGGCTCCGCGCCTCGTCGCAGGCGGCCCCCATCGCGTCGGACAGGCCGCAGATGTCGTTCAGGTCCTGCATACGCGTGCGGTTCGACCAGTCCTCGAGGAAGCCGACCGTGAGGACCCCTCCGGGAAAGATGAGGTGGCCGAAGTTGTCGAAGTCGTTGAAGAGGGGCGCGACCGCCTTCACGGCGGGGCTGCGATTCACGGCCAGCATCTCTGCCGTGTTCCCGGCGTAGGAGACCCCGTAGGCGCCCACGCGCCCGTTCGACCAGGGCTGGTCCGCAATCCAGTCCGCGACCTCCCCGTAGTCCGTGACCTCGTCTTCGGCGAGTTCGAAGCGGCGGATCCCGAACGAGGCCCCGCTGCCCCGCCCATCCACGAGGATGAGGGCGTATCCGGCCCGGTTCCAACGTTCGGCCTCCGCGAAGTTCGAGGCCTCCTCAAGGGGGACGCCGACCTCGCCGCGGGCGCGCCAGTAACGGGTCGCTCGCATCATGGCCGGGAGCCGGTCCCCCGGCTGGATGCCGTCGGGCAACCACACGTCGACGGCAATGCGGACGCCGTCCCGCATGGGGACGTGGAGCGCCTGGTTGCGCGTGAGCGCGCTCACGGGGGCCTCACCCGCGCTATCGCCGGGAGTGGAAACGCCGTCCCCGCAGGCCAGCCCGGCCAGTGCCGCCAGCCCCACCGCTACGGAGGAGGGCCGCCCCAGGCTCACCAGGCGATCGCGTGGCCGTCGCGGCGCGGATCGGACCCGCCCGCCAGAGCGCCCGTCTCCGCGTCCCGGTACACCCCCTGTACGCCGCCGAGATTGCCGGGCTCCACCAGGTTGTGCCCTCGATCGGCGAGCTCTCCGTACACCTCCGGTGGGAAGCCCGCCTCCAGGTACGTGACCGAGTCCTCCGGAATCGGCGTCAGGCCGCCGCCCCGGTTGAGGCACATCCGGGGTGACGCAATCGCAAGCTGCATGTCCATCCTGCCTGCCGTCAGCTTCGTGATCACCTGCCCGACCGTCTGCGGGATCGTGTAGCCGCCGGCGGCACCGACCGCCGCGACGAGATTCCCGTCCTTCATGACCACGCACGGCGTCATCACGCCCTTCGCCTTCTGCCCTCCCGCGATGTAGTTGACATGCCCTTCCTCGAGGGAGAAGCCGAACATGTGGCCGTTGTTCAGGAAGATCCCCGTGTCGCCCGCGATCACACCGCTCCCGTAGAGGGCGACGAGCGACTGCGTGAAGGCGACGGCGTTCCCCCAGCGGTCGGCGGAGGAGAGGCTCGTCGTCCCGAAGAACGGGAGCGGGGCGCCCGAGAAAGAGGCGATGCGGCCGGGATCGATCGTCCCCCGCTGCTCGTCCGCGTATTCCTTCGAGATGATCATGTCGACCGGGATCTCCGCGTCTTCGTTCCCCGTGTTGTACCGTTCGTCATCGATCAGGGCGAGCCGGTTCGCCTCGAGCCACAGGTGGGCGAACTCGGAGCTGTAGAGGTCCATGTTCGCGAGGTCGAAGCCGTCCATGATGTTGAGCGCCTGGAACATCGTCATCCCGCACGATCCCGGCGGCATGGCGTACAGGTCGTGTCCCTGGAAGGTCGTCGCGATGGGCTCTCGCCACGCGACCTCGTATCCCTCGAGATCGGCCTTTGTCATGTGGCCGCCGTTCTCGGCGAGGAAGGCGACGATGCGGTCTCCGATCTCGCCCTTGTAGAGGTCGTCGGCGCCTTCGCGCGCGAGCCGACGCATGCTGGCGGCGAGTTCGGGCTGCTTGATGATCTCGCCCATCCGCGGCGGACGGCCGTTCGGGAACATGATCCGTGTGCTCGACGGGTAGTGCCCGAGCTTGTCCGCGCTCCCGGTGGTGTGGAGTTCATCGAACTTCGAGATGACGAAGCCGTCCTCGGCGAGCTGGATTGCGGGTTCGAACACGTCGCCGAGGCTCATCGTCCCGTAACGCTCGAGCACGGCGGCCCAGCCCTTGAAGGCGCCGGGCACGATCGGCGCCCTGTAGCCCATCTCGACATCATCCGGCGTGATCGTGCTCGCCGAAGATGCCGCGGGCGCCCGTCCGAGCGCGTCCAGGCCGACGACCCGGTTCTCCTCCGCCAGGTAGATGAGCATGAAGCCGCCGAAGCCGCCGAGCCCGGACATGTAGGGCTCGGAGACGTTGAGCGTGGCGGAAGCGGCGACGATGGCGTCGATCGCGTTCCCGCCCTGCATCATGATCGTCGTGCCGGCGAGCGAGGCGTAGTAGTCGGCGGCGGCGGTCACACCGCGGCGACCCCACACGGTCCCGTGCGCGGGGCCGAGCAGACCGGGGACGTTCGAATCGCCCGCCGGGCCCCATTGTCCGATCCCGTCCGGGGGCGCGGCGGCCGTCTCGGGGGCGCGGCAAGCGATCAGACCGGATCCGGCGGCGGCCGCGGCGGAGGTGGCGAGGAAGTCTCGGCGTCTCATGGGACGGCTCCTGGGCAGGGGGGATCGCGCGACCCTCATCCTAGACTCCGAGTTGCCCACCGCTCAAGACCCTTGTTGGCGCCCGGCCGGCGCATCGGCGGCACACCCTCCCGAGCGCGCCGCCGATGCGTCGGGTGAGAGCCCTACCAGGCGATGGCGTGACCATCCCGCCGTGGGTCGGACCCGCCGGCCAGGGCGCCGGTCTCGGCATCGCGGTACACGCCCTGCACGCCGCCCGGGTTTCCGGGCTCGGCCAGGTGGTGGCCGCGGTCCTCGAGTTCGCCGTACACCTCGGGCGGGAAGCCCGCCTCCAGGTACGTGACCGAGTCCTCCGGGATCGGCGTTCGCCCCCCGCCCCGGTTGAGGCACATGCGCGGCGAGGCGATCGCGAGCTGTATGTCCATTCCGCCCGTCGTCAGCTTGGTGATCACCTGCCCCACCGTCTGCGGGATCGTGTAACCGCCCGCGGCGCCTACCGCGGCGACGAGGTTGCCGTCCTTCATCACGACGCACGGCGTCATGACGCCCTTCGCCTTCTGGCCGCCTTCGAGGTGATTGACGTGCCCCTCCTCGAGGACGAAGCCGAAGGTGTGGCCGTTGTTGAGGAAGATCCCGGTGTCGCCGGCGATCACCCCGCTGCCGTAGCCGCTCACGAGCGACTGCGTGAAGGCGACCGCGTTCCCCCAACGATCGGCGGACGAGAGGCTCGTCGTGCCGAAGAAGGGGAGCGGGGCCCCGGAGAAGGAGGCGATGCGGGCGGGGTCGATCGTCGCCCGCTGCTCATCCGCGTATTCCTTGGAGATGATCATGTCGACGGGAATCTCGACATCTTCCTTCCCAGTGTTGTAGCGGTCGTCGTCGATGAGGGCGAGCCGGTACGCCTCGAGCCAGAGGTGCGCGAACTCCGAACTGTAGAGGTCCATGTTCGCGAGGTCGAAACCGTCCATGATGTTGAGCGCCTGGAACATCGACATTCCGCACGAGCCAGGCGGCATCGCGTACAGGTCGTGCCCCTGGAAGGTCGTCGTGATCGGTTCCTTCCACGCGACGTCGTACGACTCCAGGTCGCCCATCGTCATGTGGCCCCCGTTCTCGGCGAGGAAGGAGACGACGCGCTCGCCGATCTCCCCCCTGTAGAAGTCCTCCGCGCCTTCGCGGGCGAGGCGGCGCATGCTCGCGGCGAGGTCGGGTTGCCGGATGATCTCGCCCATGCGAGGGGGGCGGCCGTTCGGGAACATCACGCGGGTGGTCGACGGGAACTGTCCCAGCTTCTCGGCAGCGGCGCCGTTCGTGTGGATCTCGTCGAAGCGCGAGACGACGAACCCGTCCTCGGCGAGGCGGATCGCGGGCTCGAATACGTCGCCCAAGCTCATCGTCCCGTAGCGTTCGAGGGCGGCGGCCCAGCCCTTGAAGGCGCCGGGCACGATGGGCGCCTTGTAGCCCGCGGCGAAATCGTCGAGCGTCATCGTCGCCGGAGACGAGGCAGCAGGCGACTTGCCGAGCGCGTCGAGTCCGACGACCCGGTTCTCCTCGGCGAGGTAGATGAGCATGAAGCCGCCGAAGCCCCCGATGCCGGACATGTAGGGCTCGGAGACGTTGAGCATGGCCGACGCGGCCACGATGGCGTCCACGGCATTTCCGCCCTGCATCATGATCGTCGTGCCGGCAAGCGAGGCGTAGTAGTCGGCGGCGGCCGTCACGCCCCGCGCCCCCCACACGGCCCGGTGCGCGGGTCCGAGCAGGCCCGGGACGTTCGAATCTCCGGCCGGGCCCCATTGCCCACCGCCGGAAGTGGCCGGGCCGGCGGTCTCGGGAGGCCGGCATCCGATGAGACTGGATCCGGCGGCTGCGGCGGCGGAGGTGGCGAGGAAGTCTCGGCGTCTCATGGGACAGCTCCTGGGCAGGGGGGATCGCAGACTCTGATCCTAGGTTGCGGATCGCTCGCCGCTCAAGACCCGGCACACGGCGACGGGAACCCGTGCAATAACCGCAGGACTCCCGCCTATGGACTATCGTAGACGGCATCCAGCTCATTCTTCCAGGATATCAAAACGTGCTCGACCCCATCACATCCAACCCGAGCCACCCCGACGGTTCGGTCATCGCCGCCCTCCGGGGCCTTCAGGGACGCGCCACCGTAGGCGATGTCGTCTCCGCCACCGGATTGCCGGACCACGAGGCCGAGGTCGCCCTGAGGTCCCTCCTGGAGACGCACCGCGGCCACCTCGAGGTCTCCGATTCGGGCGACCTCCTCTACCGGTTCGATCCCACGCTCATCGAACGGGACGCGGAACCGTTCCGGGCGCGCTTCCGCAGAGTCGCCTGGTCGGCCTTCCAGGTCGGCTTCAAGATCTGGACGGCCGTCATGCTGGTCGTCTACTTCGTCATCTTCGTCCTGATTCTGATCGCGCTGATGACCGCCAACCGCGACGGACGCGGCTCCGGCGGGCGCAGGGGCTTCAGCCTGGGGGACTTCTTCATCCTCCACTGGCTTCTCGGGGGCCGCGGGTGGGACCGGAGGGGCCTCTACTACGGCGACCGCCACGCCAGGCGGCTCCCGAAGGACGCCCGGCCGCCGTTCTACAAGAAGGTCTTCGCCTTCATCTTCGGCCCCGAGGAGCCCAGGCCGACGCAGCTCCAGAAGGATCGTACGGTTGTCCAGTTGATCCGGGCGCGGAAGGGCGTCCTGACGTCGTCGGAGTTGATCGAGCACACCGGCCTGCCGGTCGACGCCGCCGTCGAAGAAATGGGACGCCTCACCGGTGCCTACGGAGGCGACCCGCGGGTGTCGGACGCGGGCGAGGTCGTGTACGCCTTCCCCGAGCTGATGAGAAGCGCCCACGGAGAGGTCCGCGCACGAGAGCCCGAACCGGCATGGATGCGGTTGGAGTACCCAAGAAAGCTGACGGGCAACAGCGGCGGGGCCAACGTCGGCATCGGCGCCATGAACGGCTTCAACCTGGCGATGGCGAGCGTGATCGGGCTGCCCTCCTCGTTCGATCCGGTCACCTTCTACGGGCTGGGCGTCGTGCCGTTCACCTACAGCAGCCTCTTCTTCGCAATCCCCATCGTCCGCTCGTTGACCCTGGCCGGGGAGAACCGCGCGCGTATGCGGCGCAACGTGCGGCGCCTGCTCGTGGGCCTGGTCTACTCCCGCAGCGTCGGGACCGGTCAGTGGGTCGCAGCTGGCGACGCGATCCGCCACGTGACGCGCGCGCTCGATGGCCAGCAGGCGCCGCCGAAGATGATCCTGGCGGAGCTGGAACGCCTGGCGGCCGAGTTCGACGCGGAAGTGGAGGCGGAGGACGAAGGGTTCAGGTATCGTTTCCCCGCGATACGCGAGACCTTCGTCGAGGCGGAACTCATGCGGCGCCGGCTGAAGCTCCAGGATCAGCGTCTCGGCCGCATCGTCTACGCAACCTCCGACACCGCCGCGGAGGCCTCACGACGAGATCTGGCCGCCTTCGACCGCGAACTCGAAGGTGCCCAACTCGACCTCTCCCGCTACCTCCCCTCCCACACCCGGGTAGGCTACGAGGAAGATTTCGAGGTGGTCATGGATCCGGACCCGGCGAGGACGTAGAGGACTACCAGGCGATGGCGTGGCCGTCGCGTCTCGGGTCCGACCCGCCGGAGAGGGCGCCCGTCCCCGCGTCGCGATGCACCGCCTGCACGCCCCCCAGGTTGCCGGGCTCCGCAAGGTAGTGGCCGCGGTCCGCCAACTCCTCGTAGACCTCGGACGGGAACCCGGCCTCGAGATAGGTGACGGAGTCCTCCGGGATCGGCGTCCGGCCGCCGCCCCGGTTCACGCACATGCGCGGCGAGGCGATCGCGAGCTGCATGTCCATGCCGGCCACCGCGAGCTTCGTGATCACCTGGCCGACCGTCTGCGGGATCGTATAGCCGCCCTGGGCCCCGACGGCCGCGAACAGGTCTCCGCCCCTCATCATGATGCAGGGCGTCATCACGCCCTTCGCCCGCTTGCCGCCCTCGAGGTGGTTCACATGACCCTCTTCGAGCACGAAACCGAACATGTGGCCGTTGTTGAGGAAGATCCCGGTGTCCCCGGCGATCACGCCGCTCCCGTACGCGTTGACGAGCGATTGCGTGAAGGCGGCCGCGTTCCCCCACCGGTCGACGGTGGAGAGGCTCGTCGTCCCGAAGAACGGAAGCGGGGCCCCGGAGAAGGAGGCGACGCGCATCGGATCGATTTTCGCGCGCTGCTCGTCCGCGTACTCTCGCGAGATGATCCTGTCGACGGGGATATCCACGTCTTCCTTCCCGGTGTTGTACCGGTCATCGTCGGCGAGGGCGAGCTTGAACGCCTCCAGCCACAGGTGCACGAACTCCGAGCCGTACAGATCCATGTTCGCGAGGTCGAACCCATCCATGATGTTGAGCGCCTGGAACATCGACATCCCGCACGAACCCGGCGGCATGGCATGCAGGTCGTATCCCTGGAAGGTCGTCCTGATCGGCTCTCTCCACTCGACCTCATACGACTCCAGATCCGCCTTCGTCAGGTGGCCGCCGTTCCCGGCCAGGAAGGCGACGATGCGGTCGGCGAGTTCGCCCTTGTAGAGGTCGTCGGCCCCGGCGCTGGCGAGGTGTCGCATGCTGGCCGCGAGATCCGGCTGCTTGATGATCTCGCCCATGCGGGGCGGGCGCCCGTTGGGGAAGAACACGCGCGTCGTCGACGGGTATCGGCTCAGCTTGTCCGCACTCGACGCCGTGTAGCGCTCGTCGAACTTCGAGATCACGAAGCCGTCCTCGGCAAGCTGGATCGCGGGCTCGAACAGGTCGCCGAGACTCATCGTGCCGTAGCGCTCCAGGGCGGCGGCCCACCCCTTGAAGGCCCCGGGCACGATCGGCGCCTTGTAGCCCATGGCGAAGTCGTCGAGCGTCATCGTCTCCGGCGACGAGGCGGCGGGCGACTTGCCGAGCGCGTCGAGACCGACGACGCGGTTCTCCCCGGCCAGGTAGATGAGCATGTAGCCGCCGAAGCCCCCGATGCCGGACATGTAGGGATCCGACACGTTCAGCGTGGCGCACGCGGCGACCATCGCGTCGATCGCGTTCCCGCCCCGCATCATGGTCTGCGTGCCCGCGAGCGACGCGTAGTAGTCGGAGCAGGCCGTCACCCCCGTGCGGCCCCACACGGTCCCGTGCGCGGGGCCGGCCAGACCGGGCACATGCGAGTAATCGCCCGACCCCCACTGCCCGGAAGTGACGGGCGGCGCGGCGGCGGTCTCGGGAGGGCGGCAAGCGACGAGGCTCGATCCGGCGGCGGCCGCGGCGGACGCGGCGAGGAAGTCTCGGCGTTTCATCGGACGGCTCCTGGCAGGGGGATCGCAGACTTCGATCCTAGATCCGGGCCTGCCGATCGTTCAAGGCACTTAGAGCTTCAGGTCGCCGCCGGGATCGCGGCGTCTCAGGCGCTCCAGCACCTCTTCGGCCGCCCGCATCCGGGAGCGGCGCGCCTCCTCGTCCAATACGGCCGCCGCCCACTCCGGCCGCCCGTCCTGCTCCGGCGCCCGCAGCACGGACCCTTCACGGCTTCCGGGGGGCAGCACGCTGGTGGGCACATCCTCGGTATGCTCGTCCTCGTCGCGTATGAGCAGGGCGATCGAGCCCTCCACCCGGTCGACGACCCAGAGACGCTCCCTACGCTCGTTCAATAGTCGAACACGACCACGACCGCTCCCGTGCCGTCGTAGAGCGTCGCGGTGTCGCCGTTGTTGTTCCACACGGCCTGCCGCCGGCCCATGTAGTAGCGGGCGCCATCGGCGCGTCCGGAACCCGTGTGCACAACGAGTTGTTCGCCGGCCCCGAGTACGGCGCCCGCCGGGAACCGGAAGCATTGGTTGGCCCGGTCGCACAGCGACCAGCCGCCGATCGGCCGGTCGCCGGACTCGAGGCTTCGGATCACGGCGTACTCCCCGTTCGGATTCTCGTGATCGTTGCCGGGCGCATCGGCGTGTACCCGGAGTTGGAGCCGCACATCGCCGGGTCCGGCGGGAGGATCCATCGGCGCCGGAGCCGCCACGGGCGGGCGCCCGCGCGGGCCGTCCCCCGCCCCGCCGCGCAGCGCGACCTCCCCGCCGAACGACACGTCGTAGTCGCCGCTCTCGCGCCCCCGCACCGACACATGGCCGTGCCGATCCGTGCGGAACACGGTGGCCCCGGACGCCTCGTAGGCCCGGAGGGCGGCCGGCCGCGGGTGCCCGTAGCCGTTGTTGCGTCCCACCGAGATGACGACGACCCGAGGTCTGGCGGCGTTCAGAAACTCCCATGTGAAGCCGTTGTCGCTGCCGTGGTGCGGCGCCTTGAGCAGCGTCGCCCCGGTGACGGCCCCCCGGTTCACCAGGTGCGTGAGCTGCCGCACTTCGGAATCGCCGCTCAGGAAAGCCCGGAACTCTCCGAACCGCACGAGCAGACTCACCGAGCGGTCGTTGTGTTCCGTGGTTCCGCGAGGAAGCAGCGGCAGGACGTCGATCTCGACTTCTCCGAGCGCAAGCGTCCGCGGCGAGGCTTCCAGGTAGGTGATCTCCGGACGCGCCTCGAGGGCGGCGAGCAGCCGCCGGTAGGTCTGCGTCGCGTGCGGCTCGCCGTTGTCCATGTAGAACCGGACCGGGAACGCCGCGATGACGCCGGCCATGCCGCCAATGTGATCTGCATGCGGGTGGGTCGCGACGAGCAGATCGATCTCGGTCACGCCGAACCGGCGCAGGAGCGAAACGATGTCGCCTCGTCCCGCGTCCACGAGCGCCGTCCGGCCATCCGCCGTCTGGATGAGGACCGCATCGGCCTGTCCGACGTCGAGAAACGTGATGCGCAGCACGGAGTCCGCCGCCTCTTCGGACAGCGACGCGACCGCACCGGCGAGTGGTGTCTCAAGGCCGGCGGCTGCCTCGTACGCGGGGGCGGATGCCGCAGAAACGGTGACCGAGGCACAAACCGCCAGAAAGACCGCAGCCACCGCGCCGACCCTCGCGACGCGCCCGATCACCTGCGCTACACCGTCTCGAATTATCCCGCGCGACATGACTCACCTACATGACGCCCCCAACGCGATGTCGCAAGAACCTCGCCGCAGTCTCATCGGACAGGGACGATCTCATCCGAGGGTTCCAGAGCGGCGTCACGTGAAGGCATTTCGGATGTTCAGCACGGGCACGGGGCGGCACAGCTCACTGAGACAGGGTGCCTTCGATCCGCTCGCTGCGATGCACGCCTCAGCACGCGACGTTTTCGCTTGACCACCACATGTTGTGTAGCTATCATTTTCGGTCCACCAGATGTTGTGGGGGGCAGTGATATCGTCTGGAACGAAGCCGGTAGAAGGAACGCGGGTTCCCCCTCGTTGAACCGCAATCCCCTTCAGCGGTTCAGGTCCCAGTTTTTCTTGGTCGGGCTGAGGCTACGTGTCAGCCCAAACGAGGAGGTTTGCCATTGTCAACGGTTCTCGACTCGCACGCCACCCATCTCAGTTTCCTGCTGGACGGGATCTGCCGTGCGATCCAGCTGACCGCGACCCAGCAGGAGGACGCCAAGCGAAAGTACGAAGCGGTGTCGAAGTGGCTTGCGGACCCCCACAGCGCGCTACAGCGATTCAATCCGCAGGTCTTTCCTCAGGGATCCGTCGCGATCGGTACCACAACGAAGCCTGTGGGGCGTGAGGACCACGATGTCGACTCCGTCGCGCTGCTCCACGGGAGCTTCGATGCGATGGAACTCTACGAGTTAGTCCATGATCGGCTCAGGGAGCACGCGGATTACCGCCGGATCCTCGAGCCGAAGAAGCGCTGCCTTCGGCTGAACTACGCGGGAGACATTCATCTCGACGTGCTGCCAGCGCAGCCCCGTCGGTGGATCACCGAAACCGGACTGCTCGTGCCCGACCGGGAACTGCAGGACTGGTCTCCCAGCGATCCAAAGGGCTTCATCGCCTGGTTTGGCCACATCTCCCGCCGTCCATACCGGGAAATCAGACTCGGCGTCGAACCACTCCCCGAGCCCGAGGACGCCGACGCCAAGAGCCCGTTGCAGCGTGCCGTTCAGCTGCTGAAGCGTCGGCGCGACGTGTTCTTCAACGGCAATCAGGATGCCGCGCGGTCCATCGTCCTCACCACGCTCGCGGCCCGATCGCACGGAGGAGAACGAACTGAAATCGAAGCCCTCACGGCAGCACTCGATTCCATGGCCTCCGAGATATCGGCCAGCCCGGGAATCCTGGTGGTTCTAAACCCGACGCTACCCGACGAGAATTTCGGCGATGGCTGGGATGCGAACTCATACGCGCAGTTCGAGCGGTTCGTGCGCAGTTTCCGGGACGAGGTCAGCAAGCTCCAAAGACTCTCTGGCCCCGATCTTACGGCAGAACTGAGCCGGATGTTCGGCGAGCGGCCGGCGACCCGAGCCGCCGAGCAGTGGGGCGAGCACCTACGCCGCCAACGTGAAGCCAAGCGTCTGCACGTTAGTAGCATCGGCCTAGTGACAGCTGCCGGACGCGGGACACAACCCGTGCCGCCACACAACTTCTACGGCGGTGCGAGTAACCCGTGAGGCGACGTCCGCCACGGTTCCGGCGCCGTAGTGTGGGATTGCACGAGCAGCGCGCCGCGATGCTGTATCGGTGGCCAGACTTCACATCCCATGTCGACGCGGGTCGTCTTACGTGCGAAGGGCGACTCCGTCCGACTCCGCTCGGTGCAAACTACCGTGTCCGAGTGCGATACACGGTGGGCCGACGCCCTCGAGCGTCGGTGCTCGATCCCCGGCTCCGTCGCCGAGAACAACAGCCACACGAACCGATCCCTCACACGTTCAATGATCGGTTTCCCGGCCGGGAGGAACCGTGCCTGCACTACCGGGGCGAGTTTCGGTCGGATCGGCTGCTCGCCGGCACGATTCTACCCTGGTTCGCCGAATGGCTCGCTCACTACGAGATATGGCGCGCAACCGGAGTCTGGACGGGAGGGGGCGTGGAACACCGGAACGGAGCAAAGCACTGAGCGATCGGGCCTCGGGGCGTACTCGTCCGTTCGAACCGATTGGGGACCGTCGATTCCGAATCCTGAGTCTCGACGGCGGTGGCATCAAAGGCACGTTCACGGCGTCCGTCTTGGCGACCATCGAGGAGATGACCGAGAAGAATGTAGCCGAGCACTTCGACCTAGTCGTCGGGACTTCCACCGGCGGGATCATCGCACTGGCTCTGGGTCTCGGTCTCCCGGCCCACCGAATTCGGGATCTCTATGTGAAGGACGGTCCGCAGATCTTCGGAGCGACGGGTGTTCGCGGATCGTTTCGCAGATTCTTCCGGGCGAAGCACGATTCGAGACGGCTGCGGGAGGCGCTCAATGGGGAGTTTGGCGCTTGCCGATTCGGTGAGTCCACGACTCGCTTGGTGATTCCCTCGTTCAATGTCGTGTCCGGCGATGTACATCTGTTCAAGACCTCCCATCATCCTCGCTTCAAGCGTGACTATCTCTGGAAGGTGAAGGACGTGGCGATGGCCACCTCCGCAGCCCCGACATACTTCTCGATCTTCCATCATGAGGCATCCGGTCTCCGGCTCGTTGATGGCGGGGTGTGGGCGAACAATCCGGTCGCGGTTGGCGTGAACGAGGCAATCGGCGTGCTCAGGTGCGCACTCGATGGCATCGAAGTCCTCAGCATTGGCACGACGGGGGCTCCGTTTCACATCAAGCCGAAGAAGCGACATGGCGGCCTACTCGGATGGGGGCGTAGTTCGATCCGGCTTCTGATGGAGGCCCAAACGCAGGGCATGGCTGGACTCGCGCACGCAATCACACAGCATGATCAGCGGCTACTCCGAGTCGATCCGACGGTCGCGCCGGGGCGATTCTCCTTGGACGATCCGAAGCAGATCTCGGAACTCAGGGCGGTTGGGGAGGAGGCGGCGAGACACGCGGAGCGGCGAGTCAATGAACGCTTCCTTGACGAGCCCGCCCCGGCCTTCGAGCCCTATCGAGTTCTTTCGACCGAGGCCCGAAGCTGATCGGGCCAGACGTTCAGACGACCTGTATGCCGATCGTGGCGAGGATGTCTTGGATGTAGGTGTTCCGGTCCTCTTGAAAGAAGGTTCTTCGCTGTTTCAGGTGGGTAGTTTGAAGTCGAGTTTGCCGCACACGAGATAGGCGATGGTGATGAAGTTCTCGGCGGTTCGATAGCCCCGGGCCCTGGCCTTGGCGGCCTGGACGAGCGAGTTGATGCCCTCGATCATGCCGTTGGTGATCCTCGAGCGGAACCAGAGGAGGATGCCGTCCCGGTGCTTCCCGATCGTCTTCGCCGCGTCGATGACGGGTTGGAGATCGCTCTTGCCGGCCCGGAAACACCATCTCTCGAGGTAGACGCCGGCCAGCCGGGGCGGGAGATCCCAGAACGCCTCGAAGGCGAGCTTGAACCGGTAGGCGAGAGCCGTCTTCAGGTTCCGCCGCGACGGATCGAGCAGTTCGCCGATCCACTCGCGCTGGGAGGCGGTGAGCCCGCCGCGCCTCTTGAGCCACAGGTAGCGGGTGCGGTTCAGCTCGGGGCGCTCCCTGCGCTCGGCCCGCCTAACCTCGTCCACCGCCCGGTTCATGAGCCGCTGGACGTGGAAACGGTCGAAGGTGATCCCGGCCTCCGGGAACGCCTCCCGCGCCCCCTTCATGTACGCCGCCGACATGTCCATGCAGAGATCCCGGACGCTCCCGGCCCGGCCCCCGTGCGCCTCGAGGTCCTCCCGGAACAGGCTCACGACCGAGGCGTCGCGCCCCGGCGTCGCGTACAGCAGCCGCGAACGGTCCAGGTCGGCGAACAGCGTGATGTAGTCGTGGCCCCGCCGGCACGCCGTCTCGTCCACGGCCACCGCGCGCACCGACGAGAAGTCCGCCTCCGCCCGCGCCCGTCCCACGTGGCGCTTCAGAAGCCGCCACAGCCGCGTGTCGTGCTCGCCCACCAGCCGGGCCACCGCCCTGACCGGCATCTCCCGCGCCAGGGCCACCACCAGAGCCTCGAACCACAGCGTGAAGCCCGAACCCGGCTCCGCCCACGGCACCCTCGCCCGCCTCACTCCGCACGCCGGACACCTCACCCTCGGCACCCGCGCGTGCAGGTAGGCCCGGTGCTGAAAGAAGTCCAGGTGCCGCCAGCGCTTCGGGCTCGAGTCGTGCGCCTTGCAGCCCCCGCGCCCACACGAGCGGCAGTCGAACGTCCCGCCCGGGCTCGAAGTCCAGATGCAGGTCCAAGCGGCGCTCCGCCGCGTCGAACTCCGTCCGCTTCACCCGCCACGGCCACTCGAGTCCCAGCGCCCGCTCGAACAGTCCCCGCTCCGCCATGCCGCCGTCCCGCCCGGCCGCTCCGAGTCCCCCAACCGCCCCCGGCCGGCCCCGGAGACCACCGGGCGCGTCACGGACCCGCGAGGGCACCCGACGGCCACCGCCGCCGGCCCCGCCACTCTACCACCCCTCATCCACCCCGAACAGCGAAGAGCCTGAAAGAAGGTGTTCCGCTTGCTGAGACCCACCTTGGTGTCGCCCCAGAGGTTTCTTATCTCCGCGTAAGTCGTTACCGACACGATGAAAAAATCCAGCGTGGCGGTGGGGTCGCCGAGGCGCCGCTCGATCCCCTTGATCTTCTGGTGGAACCGGACCTTCGGGCCGTAAGGCGCTTCTTGACGCAGCCCCTTCGGATCGATGAACGCGATCCGCTGGCGGCCTTCGCCGGCGGTCCAAAGGACGAAATCCGGGTGGAAGTTCGAGGTCTCGAAGAAGCTCACGCCGCGCCTGCAACTCATGTTCCGCATGAGCTGAAGGTCCGTGCTTTCGAGTCGATCTCGGTTATCCGCGCAGAACCGCTCCAGATCTTGGACGAGCGTGTACTCCCCGCGTTTAGGTGGAGGGGGCGGCACGATGTCGTCGGCGATCCCTCCTTCGGCGACGCCATCCTCGACCGCCTCCTCAACAACGCTCACAGGATCACCCTCAAGGGCGCTTCCATGACGAGGCTCTACGACTCGACGAAGGCCGGTACAAGCCGGTAGACTCCAACCCTCGAGCCCGACACCCCGGCCCCGTCATGACCCTCCGCTCCTCCAAGGTGATCGGCATGCGTCGGAATCACCGATTCGGCTTGCCGGAATCGGTGGTCGGCATCGTCGGAATACGCACGACCGCTCCCTGGCGCTACGGATCGGAGCAGTACAGATTATTACGTTTGCGATGTTCACCATGAGATGCCAAGAACGTTACCAAGATGATATTTCGACACCCAGACATACCAGAACTTACAAGCAGATGTCGGCAGGGAACCGTCATTCTCGTATCGGCCCCTTTCTACAGTGAGGAGGGGTTACAGTGGATCTTGCCGTCGAATGAGAGCGCCGTTGAGTTCTGGACCCGACTCAACCCACACGATTGGGCGGTCGGTGTGTCCGATCCTCCAGCCCTCTTACGGTATCTTGACGAAATAGGCGAAGATCGTGTTTCTCTGCGGGTTCACCGAGCTTTGCACGCTAAGATCTATCAGGTTGACGGGGACTGGGCGTGGATCGGCTCTCCTAACCTTACACGATCTGCGTTTACGAGCAACATTGAATTGGTTGCCGAATTGGACGCTGCGGAAAGCAGGCTCCTTGAGAACTTTGTCGAAGATCTTCGCAGTAGTTTGAAGGAGATATCTCTCGCAACCCTTCGCTCCTTTATCGACGTTACGAAGGATGCAATCGACCAGTTCGACGATGCTCGTTTTTTCGAGACTGAAGATTTCAAAGCAGCCGTCGCTTTGGCGGACGAAGTCCTTGCTCCCAATCCAACGCTTCGGCCTTCCGACAAGTTACCTGCTCTCGAGGATTTCGTCGCTTTCATCGAGCCGCTGCGTGGCGACGTGCCGAGCGTTGTCAGGGATCACCATAGCAACGAAAGTGGCCAGAATAGGCAGGGGCACGTTAGGCAATCCTACTACGCGTTATTTCTATTTCTTACCAATCCAAGAGGAAGTCGACTCGTTGAGGAGCTCGGGATGTGTGACCTAGATGTATATCCCACCTTACCTCCAGATTTTTTGAACACCTGGGTTCGTTTTCTCGACGATAACGCCTCGCACCACAATGATCATATCGGATACTCGTTTTCCGTTCTCCGCAATATACTTCCAGAACGTATGGGAGGATATCTCACGGCTGGAGGGGGAGCAATCGGCACCTTTACGCGCATGGTGCCACTCGTTGCACGCTTTTGCGTGAGTAAACACTGAATGCGTCCGATCCCAATGCGTGAGGCTGATTCGTCGATTTCATGAAGCGGGCACGCCGATGGCCGTGAGGATGTCACTGATGTAGGTGGCGCGATCCTCCTGGAAGAAGATGTTACGCTTGGCAAGATCCGTCTTGTTCTCGCTCCACAGGTTCTTGAGGTCGGCGAACGACGTGACCGAGACGATGCACGAGTCCAACGTGACGGTGGGGTCGCCAAGCCGCCGTTCAATCTCTTTGATCTTCTCATGGAACCGGACCTTTGGGCCGTGCGGCGGCTCCTGCCTCATCCCCTTCGGATCGATGAACGCAATGCGCTGGCAGCCCCTCCCCGTCGCCCAGAGGATGAAATCCGGATGGAAGTTGGAGGCCTCGAAGAAACTCAGACCGCGCCCGCGGCTCATGTTCCGCATAAGATGAAGATTTATGCCATCCAGTCGGTCTCGGTTGTCCGCACAGAACCGCTCCAGATCCTGAACGAAGGTGTACTCGCCGCAGTTGAGTGGAGCAGGCGATACCCTAGCCAAGCTGTTGTTCGTCGTCGAAAGGAGAGGTCGGTAGAGATGGCGATCAAATGATATCGTCCTCACGTCGCCGTGTTGGTGCGGGTCGCGACGGCCGGCTTCCGCGTCTTCGATGAGCTGATCGATGGCCGCTGCAATCTCCGCGTCGGCCTCCGCATCTCCAGATCTGCCAATCTCGATCTCGTACCCCGTCTTGAGGGCCTCTTGGATGGCCACCGCCGGATAGCTGGGGTCGTCATAGTCCAGATCGCGATACTCGAGGTGTCGTGCCTCCCACGCCTGGCGACTCGCCGCGTAGAAGCGCGCCGCGTACTTCTTGAGTAGAGCGAGAGTGATGTCGCGCCAGACGCGGACCTTCCCGTAGTCGTCGAATTCCAGCTCGAGCGCAGGAATGCGGAGCCGATACCAGCTGGAGCCCACCTCGCCGCTGTCGTCAAGAAGCGCACGAATCGCTTCTTGGGATACGGTCAGATTGTGCCAACCCCGCTCCACCTTATGGCGTTGCAGGTCGATAAATAGTTCGTCCAAGTCGAGATGTTCGACGTGCCTGCGCGTGAGCAGCCCTTGGTGCGGCGCCTCTCGCACGGACTCTCCTCCGGCTCCTTCTGAGCGGCGCACACGAATCTTCGGATACCAATCGACGACGACCGGATGCCGCAACAGGTAGGTATCAACTTCGGGGGAAGCACCGGCACCCGGGGGCCGCAGTATGGCGTTCGGGCCGATCCTCGTGAAGGCGCTCGCGGGGTCCGTTCCCGCCACGGTTTCCTTGAGGCGGATCACCTTCAGCGCGGGTGCAGGGAGCGGTTCCAGTGTGACGGGTACGAAGCGGGGCTTCCGCTCGGTGTCAAGCCCTTCCTCCTCCAGAATGGCTCTGAACTGCGCCATGTAGTTGGCCCGTACGCCGAAGACTTGGAGAGTTTCCAAGGGGTTCAGGGAAACCGGCGGCTTTCCGAGAGCAGGCCCGAGCCGGGAACTACGCTTCAACGTCCAGTCCCGACCCTTGAGCCGGACGCCGCGGCCGAACAACTGAATGATCGTCGCCCCCTCGGTGCTCCCCACACGCATAAGGCCCATGGAACTAACGCGCCAGCTGTTCCAACCTTCGTTGAACTTCTTCGCGCCCACGAGGAGGTTCACCGTCGAATCGTCGTTGTTGATGCCGTGGAAGAGGGAGCCGGCGAACTGCCCGTCCACAACACGGAAACCCAACCCATCGAGGTGCTTGGCCAGCTTCGCGGGATCCCCCACGTTGATGACGCCGAACGGCTCATTGTCTCCGACGGTCAGCGCCAATTCTCCCTGTGCGCCCTCAAGGCGCGCGATGTGAAGCGATCCGCCGTCCGGAGCGTTGAAGAGGAGTTGGAGGGTCTCATCATAGACTGCATCCGCCGACAAGCCCTTCGACTTGAGCGCGACGAACTGCCCCTTGAACAGATCTTTCCCTTCGCTCGCGACCAGCCCGTCTGCCAGTATCTCGCGGATGCGGCTGACCACCGAAACGCGGTCCGATACGTAGTTGGCCAAGAACCCTAGTATATCCGCGATATCTGAGGCTTCCTTCGTGCTGAACCCGGCCACAACCCGGCTGCCGACGAACACCCACAGGGGGCGTTCAAGGTTGTACGGTCGCAGGGCAGAGCCACCCTCGCGGAAGAGGTGCTGCTGCTGAAAGAACGTTAGCAGCGCGGCGGTCAGGTACTTCGTGCGCCAAAGCTCGTTGCCGCGCTCCTGGCCCGGTTTTTCCTCCAGATTGAAGATCTTGAAGTCCTTGCCAAAGCCATCGTCGTGGAACCAGCGATACGAGTAATCGAACAGCGTCGCGCGGGCGTAACGGTCCGTCAGATCCCTGTTCCCCTTGACGGCCTGGGCAAAGGTCGCGGAGTACTCGAACGAGAACCCGTCGGCGCACAACTCGTCCCGCCTCCGAATCCACGCACCTGCCCTGCCCGACGAGGCCCCCCGGTGCCCCTCGTCAACGAGGACGAGGTTGTTGCCCTCGAACGCCTCGACCGGAACTGTCTTCTCGCCCCTACCGGCATCCCTGTCGTTCTCGTCCCGAAGCTTGTGCACATCCAGCACCTCGACCACGGCCCCCGACAACAGACTGCCGTTCCTGTTGAACAATTCGGCGTTGATTCCGGCCGCTCGAAACTCCCGGATATGCTGCCGGGAGAGGCCCTCGTTCGGCGTAAGAAGGATCATGCGGTTCAGCGTGTGGATACGCCCGCCGGCCTTGAGGTGCCGCCGGTACTGGAGGATGTTGGCGTGCATGAGCAGCGTCTTGCCACTGCCCGTCGCCATCTGGAACGCCACCTTGTTGAGTTGCGTGGCCGGATCCCCGTCCGGGTTGAACGCCGCGACTCGCTCGGCCTCCGGCAGAGATGCATTGAACTGCTCCGCGTGGGACGCGAGTTCCGCTAGCAGCCCCGCCGGGTCCTCGAAGTACCGATCCAAGTAGATCTCCGTGAAGAGCAGCGACAGGTACTGGAAGTACTTCCACTTCAGCTCCGGCTCGCCTCGCTTGATACGCGGACGGTTAAGCCGTTGCGTGACTCCGACGATTGTCTGGTCATGCTCCAAGAGCCGGTCGTCCGGGAGCAAGGATCGCTGTTGCTCGGGTACATGCAGGCGCAGTGCTCGGTGCAGGCGGTGCACGTTGTCGGCATCCAATCCCTCAAGCGCCTCGTCTCGTAGATTGGCGGCCAACTGGTCGAAGGTCTCGCAACCAAACAGGCCAAGCAGCCACCGGTGGACGACGAGCTTGCGCGAGAAGGGGAGACGCGGCCTGGTCACGCGCCGTCCAGGCGTCAACGGTCGTCCCTTCGCCCGCCCGCAGTCACGCGGCGGTTGGCCCTATCGATGTAGGTCCGCATTCCCTCGTTCCTCCCGCCCAAACTGGCATCCCGCCGCTCGCACACATCAATGGCGCGGCCCAACACCTTCCGGTCGACCATCTCTTGGTCCTCCAACAACGGCGAGGGATTTGAGCGCGATGCCAACGCCGCCGTACACCTACCTACCGGTTGCTTCCACGTCTCGATCTCCTCAGCAATCTCCTCATCGGCGAAAGTCACCGACATGATCCCCTAGTAACCTCCCCCGTCATGCGTCCTCTGATTCAAACATCAACCGCCTAAAGTCGGCCTCGATCATGCGCGCTGTCCACGTCGCACCGTCCGGCTTGAGGCTTTGTAGGTTCTGATCCCCGTTTACGTACACGACATCGCACGCTGCACCCGGCTCCGCATATCCCGCCTCCTCGAACCAGGCGTTGAGTACGGCGTTGTCCTCCTCTAGCCCCTCCGGGTCGTCTCCCCCGGGACGATTCCTCCAGATCAGCACTGCTTTGCTGCCGTCCGGCAGCACACCTTCCAAGCTTCGGAACTGCCACGGGCCACCTTCATCTACCGTCACTCCATCAACCACGCGCAGCCGTCCCTCCTCATCTCGCAGTACCACGGCCCGATAGCGTCGCGGTCCTCTGACACGCGCCACGGCGATCCCTGTCAGCCAATTAAACGTCTCAACCAGATCAACGTTTACCTCACGCGACTCATCGGATCCCGGAACCTTCACCCGCAGTCGATAGGCGTCCGGTGTCCTGAAGTCCCCCAACCTCAACAGAGATTCCGCCTCGCCCGCCTCCACCTCGAGCATATAGCGCAGGCAGTACTCCTCTTGCCACGTTCCATCAGCGGCACCCTCTCTCGTTAGGGTTGTTGCGCCTTTCCCTCGCTCGGAGAACTCGATGTTGTTTAGTACGTCTTCGTAGGACTCTAGCCGGACAACCTTCATGATTCTCGGCGATCGTTCCGCGGCGGTCCCCGTCGCCGGCCCGGACGGCGTCCCACCTTCCCATTCTGTCGAATAGGTAACCTTCTTGAGGCGCGGCAGGAGGATACTCTCGAAATGATGACCCATCTCAACCAGAACGAACCGGCGCGAGCCTCCGTCCTGCCGATTCTGGTTGATGACGGCATGTCCAGTCGTCCCGGAACCTGCGAAGTAATCTACGATTACTGACTGTCTGTCCGTAACAGCTTGGAGGGCGTCCATCACCGTATGGATCGACTTCGGATACAGATCTTCGGACAACTTCAGTCCGAGATCAGTGAGCAACCGAGTGCCGTGATCTCCCGCGATGTATTTTGCATCGGTCCAGACCGTCTTGATTGCGCTTTCCGCCTTTGCTTTATGGATTTGTATATTATCTGACGTGCCAGTCCGTTTCACGCGGAGAAGTGACAAGATGCTCGGCACAGATTTCCGAGAGTAGCGCCATTTTCGTTCAACTCCCTTGGCATCCACCGGATAAACTAGGATCACGTCATCCTCTTTGACGTTCGCCGCCGGAGGATGCCAATCATCCGGGCAAACATCGCCAAAACCTACAATATCATCTCCCCTCACCTTTATCGGGTAAAAGCAGTTGCGAGCGGTCTGACGTTCGGATTCCCTTCCCCACTTGCGAAGATTGGCGTAGGTCCAATCAGCCTCTGGTATTGGTACGGCATTTAAGCGCGATACTGTAGTCGGCACACAGAAGTAAGCGTACTCGTGATTATAAGAGAATAAAGCGCCTTGGATACCCTTCTTGTTGTGCATGACTACTGTGCAAATCTTGTTGTGGTCAGGGAATACACTCGACAGCAGTTGACCAAGTCTCTCCTGTTCATTTTCGTCGATCGCTACGATATGACAGCCATCGTCGGCAGCCAGGCGCTTACTCAACGCCAAGCGGTTCTCGAGTAGCGCGAGCCAAGATGAATGTTTGTAGGTGTTCTTATACGCGATCCGCGTAGTTTTGGAGTTGTAGGGCGGATCCAAATAAACGCATTTCACGCTATCGGCAAAGCGTGCTTGCAGCAGCGACAACGCTTGAAAGTTCTCGCTGTGGATTAACGTGCCATCGATCTGGCCGACGAGGTCGCCGACCGCTTCCAGTAGGCGGTGTCGAAAACTCTCCGCAAAGTGGCGAGTGTCCACCATGAGCGTTGGGTGCTGTCGGAGGAACTCCGGCGTGAGGGGATCCGTGTAACCGGCCATCGCGAGATCTCCCTCGATGGCGTTGATGCCGCAGAGATCGACCCACTCGGCGCGCTGGGCATCGTTTGTGGCGATCTCGGCGAGGAACTCGTCTGGAATGCAACCGACGCGGATGCACCAAGAGGTCTCCACGACGAATTTCTTCTTGAGCCAGAGCTTCTTCTGGAAGTCCTCGAGCTGCGCCAGAAACGTGATGATCTTGCTTGCTATTCGCCGTATGACCCTGAGCTTGGAGAGATACTGCTCCACTCGGGGTGAACCCGCATGTTCGATGTCATCGAGATGCATCACCTCGTTCTTCAGGTAGAAGTCCAGCTCGCGGCGGAGAAACCCGCCGAGGTCCTTGTGGATGAAATAGTCGAACGTGTTCCGTGCCGTGTAGCGGTTGAGGTGAGCTCGCAGGCGTGAATAATCGGCGGCGCTGCCATCTGGCTTGACGTGCGGTTCCGAGAGAAGCACCGCCCATTTGGGGACGTCGGCTGCCGCGATGTTGAGGATGCGAGCCTCCGCGTCGTCGAGAAGAGGAGCCTGCTTCGGTGGCCTCTTCTTGCCGGAGCGCTGATCGGGGTGCCAATCGGCCACCGAAGAGGGGCGGTACTCGAACCGGATGACGACTTCGTCCCCATCGGGCCCGGCCTCCGTGTGGATGGGATCTTCCCTCGCCAGGATGAAATGGCGACGCTCGGCGGACTTGATGTTGCCGTGCTCTCCCTCGGTTGCGTCCGCCAGCCGAAAGTGGACCCGCATCGGATTGCGCTCGTCATCGGGACGCAGCCGGAAGGAGTAATCTCGCAGGTACTCACTGGTCTTGATGTAATACTGGTCCGCGTTGGCCCAGTGAAGCTTGATTTCCTCGCCCTGGTAGGGAATGGCGTAGACGCCGTCCTTGTAGACGCGGTTGCTGAGGAAGTCGCCCTCACTGTAATAGCGCCGAAAGAAGCGGTAGATGTGGTCGTACACGTCCGCTTCTAGAGCGTCGAGATCTACGGCAGTCTCCTCAAGCTGTTCCTCCAGTTCCCGCACCTTGGGCACGTCGGGCACGTCGGCTGGCGGGACCCCAAGGGCCGCCGCGCCTTCCTTCGCCTTAGCGAGTTGGAGTTGGATCCCGCGCCGATCCGATGACCGGTATGCGGAAAACGCCTCCCTCACCTGCGGAAGGAGATCGTGCTCAAGAAACTGGGTGACTTCGGCCGCCTTGGCGTGCATGATGCGGTAAAAGCCGAAGTCGAGGTCCGGCTTGTCGAGTTGAAACAACTCCTTCAGCAGCGTGACGAGCTTGTCGAAGCGATCTGTCGTCACGGACGGCACTAGGCTGGGGGCTTGAGCCGGATCGCTCGCACTCGTGCTGACGGACGGTTTCTCGAACACGAGGGCCGGCTGCTCGGCAAGCTCGGAGTCCGATGGCTCGTGGGAAGGCTCCCCCAGGAAGAACCCCTCGTTCGGCAGCAGATCTTCCTCAGAAAGCGGGGTCTCCTGTTCCACGACCTGTACATCCTGGCCGAGATCAGGACAACTCTTCGCCAGATACCAAACCTCTTCCGCCGCTTCAAGTATCACGGATCGCAGGTCGATCTGCCCGTCACGGAACTCGCGCAAACGGCCTGCCGTCACCGAAACCACGAGGCAGCGCTCTTCGCCGGCGTCGGGCGACGGAACCGGCAGGCCAAGATAAGAACTGCCTGCAGTGTCGCGGGCCTCAAACAGCTGCGGGCCATCGTACTCGAACAGGGTCGAAACGTGGGTGATCGTAGTCATACGGGCGGTCTCATGCGTCGCAGTGCGCGAAGATGTCGTAGTCGGCCAAAGGCCACCAAGTATGATGCGGCGGGCGTCCGATCTGCTGGAGGCGGCCCGCGCCTTCGCGGAGCAGAACGCGGCAAACCGACCGACCGCGAAGCGTCGGAAACCGCAGGGCCCTCTCGGCGTCGATTTGCTCCGCAAGCACGGATAGGCCGCGGACCCGATATTCCGATACGCCGCCAAATACTCGATCAGGGTGTTCGGCCCGCTGCGAGCGGAAATCACAGTCCGTGGGCGGCGGCGTGCGAACCAGCCTGAAGACGTATCGGCCGTGGACGATCTCCTCCGAGGTTGCTGGAGGGCAGTTCGGCGGTAGTGCCTCTCGATAGCTTGGGTGGCTGTCGCGCGCCATTTCTCTCTCGGTTCGGGTCTATGAGGTGCGAGGAGGCGAGGTTTCCCTGCGCGAGAGCTCAAGTGGTGCCGGATCCCTCGGCGTGGCCAGTTCGTATCCCGGCCGGGAGGGCTCCATGAACGTGATCGCCTCGTAGAAGTCGTCCAAGGCCACGAAGACTCCGTTCTCTTGCGCCCAACTCCGCATGCGTTGGTTGCAGGAGTTCGCCCGCGACAGGATTTCGATGCGCCATCCCCTCCCGTGCATCCGTTCCAGCGTCCGGTGGAAGTCGGCACCCTCGAGGTAGCCCGATCCGCCGCCGCTGAGGAGTATCGCGATACCGGGATCGCCGTTGTAGTCGAGTGCATCTTCGAGCGTGCGAAGCTGCAGCACGCGATCCGGCATGTCCTGCTCGCCCCGGTGGACCTCGCCGCGGTCGAACAGGCTCACCTCGATGCCCTGGGCCTCCATGCGGTTCCACAGGTGGCGTAGCTCGGGGGGGACCGAACCGGCCGCGTACGCTCTCGTCACCGGCCGCCCGGCGTGGGCAAGCGCCAACAGTCGGTCGAATTGGATGCGTACGCGGCATCTGGCTCCGGGACCCTCCTGTCGCTCCTCCGCAAGGCGCTGGGCCTCGATGAAGATGTTCGAATGGTCCCAGTAGATGAAGCACGATTCCATGTGTTTCTCCGTTTGTGGCCGCCGCGGCCGACTCCTGCCCCACTCTGGACGCTGCGTGGAAATCGGACTCCGCCCGGCCAGCAATCCAAGAATAGCGTTCGACGTGTCCAAGACCAACGCGCCAAGGCGAGGGTCTACCATGCGTCGAGTTCCAGGTGGGCCCCGCCCAGGCCGCGTTCCCGAGCGATCCCCTCCAGCTCGGGATCGCCGCGCACCAGGTATCCGAAGAAGCGTGGGTCAGCTTCGACGGAGATGTCCTGGAGGAGCCTGCGACGGTCCTCTCGGCCGATCGCATCCGTTGCCGCAGCCAATAGTTCGGTGTCCAGTGAGTAACGAGTGCCACGTTCGGACAACCCCCTACCGATGGCCTCCGCCATGATTCTCATGTCTTCCGGGGACGGCGGGAACTCCATCCGATTCTCGGTCACGGCAACTTCTTCAGCCTTTCGTTGCGAACTTTCGTCGGCTTGGTGCAGGATCCAAGCGTTCGCGGCGTCTCGGTCACGGCGAAGCACATCGTGCAGCAGTTCGGGCGCACCGCACGTCACGGCGGCGTCACGCCATGCCACGCCCAAATTGCCGGGCGGCGGCCTTCGATCATGCAGATCCCACAGCGCGGCGGCCGTTTCGCCGCGAACCGTCTCGTCCCGATCCTCGAGCAACCGGATCCTCCACTCATCCGGAACGTCGGACCAGTGAACGGCAGCCCGCAAGACGCCGGCGTTTTCTCGCGCCGCAGCCATGACGTGTTGGACGGCCACGCGCGGCGGGTCGCGAAGGTAAGGACCAACCTGGAGGCCCGCCCACATGCCCACACCATGCCCCTCTATACGCTCCAAGGTCCGCCACGGCGCCTCGCCAGATAGATCGGCGGCGACGGCTCCGGCGAGGAACGGGCCGATCCAAGCTTCTGGTGCCTGGCGGCTGGCGAACGCGCCAAGCCACGCGGACGGGTCATCGACCATCTCGGCCAGTTGAACCGTGATCAGATCCAGTGGACGCGTTCCGCGGTAGCCGCTCAGCTTGCCTTGGCGTTTCAATACCAGCATGCGGTCGACCACTGTTTCCGGCTTCTCTCGGCGCCATTCTTCAGCCAGCTGCAGCGCCGCCGCCTCAACCCGTTGAAGCCGCACGCGGGTCTCATCAAGTTGCTGGGCCGATGTCATCTCGCGGCGAGTGTTGCGGCCGACCGACGCGCGTGGGTACAACGCATCGATCCACCGATTCAACGCTGCGTCGCCGATCTCCGGGATCTTCACGCCCAACGCATGCTCGCGGGCGATGCCGCACGCCCAGTGCAGGAAGCCCGGCTCCCGCCACACTTCGAACGCCTGCTCAAGCATCCGCGGCACCTCGGCTCGGGACGCGACGCGGGTCTCGGGGAGTTTTCCGAGCACACGGACACCTGCGGTCCACTCCCGGATCACACCCCGAGCGCATGCCATGCCGGGATCGCCCAGGTCAGTCAGGATGCGCATCGCGTCCGGCCATAGCCCCGCGAGCTGCGCGACGTCTTCCGCAGTGAGGGAACCCATCGGCATACGGAATTTCTCCCGGCTCACGGAGTCGCCCTCAATAGCCATGAAACCGAGCGCGAAGCATGTCCCAACGAGGCTCGCCACGACATTCGGCCTGCCCCGGGCCGACTGTCCCAGTTCGGTCAGCGCACTAAGGAGCGCTTGGCGCCGCATGAATGCGGAGGTGCCTGGCCGTCCAGCTCGAATCCATGTGCCAACCGCCGAGAGGAGGTCCTCCGGCTGCGCGGTGGGAGGGGAACCATCACCGGGCTCGATCTCCAGCTCTCCGTGTTCTTCCGGGGGTTTGTCGCCTGATGTCATAGCGAGCGCGAGCAACCGCCTCAAGGCCCCGTCGGGAGCGAGCCGCAGCGCCGTAGACGCTACTGACGACGCCCGGTCGGGGTGTTGGTCCAGCACCCACATGGCTCCCTCGGCACCGGTCGCCGCGTAGATGTCGAGCACGCGGCTGCCGACGCCCGCCTTCTTGTGGGCACCGAGTCGGCTCTGGATGAGGTCGTGCGGCACCGGGGCACCGCGCGCGAGCGCGCCGAGGAGCGTTTCGGTGCAGGTGACGGCGTCCTCGACCACCTCCAGCGCCGGTTCGATCCGCAGCCTCAGCCCACCCGAGAAGTAGGTTCGAGCCACGAGGGCGTGACGCAGCACAGCTGGCCGGATGGCGATGGCGCGGCGGTACGTATCGGTCAGCGTACCCGTCCCCGATAGCGGCGCCAGCGACCCGCTCAGCGTCGCTTCCGGCAGTCCCACGGCTCGCGCCGCCGAACCCAGTTGCATGCCAGCACTCCCGCCCATGGCGAGCGTCGCCAAGTAGTGGAGGCCCGTGTCCGACAGCTGCCTGAAATCCTTCCGCAGGCCCTCCAACAGACGGTTGCCCCGGACGAGATCTTCGAGTCCCCGTTGTGCCGTGTACCGAGCCAGCGTAAGGGCCAGTCCCGGCCGACACGGGCCCGAGTGCTTCAGCATGTCGTCGGGCAGGTCCTCACACTGGTCGAGAATCTCGCGGATCACGCCGTCGGCGAGGTCGGGCTCTTCGCGGCGGATGATTTCCGCTACGGTCTCGCGCGGCAAGCCTCCGACCCGAATCAACCGATCCCTCCCCACGAACAACCGCACGGCCAGCGCCTGCTCGTAGCTCGGCCATGTCGACGCCACGATGCCGAAGTCGAAGCCGGGCTCCTCCCTCAGTCTGAGCAGGAGATCGAGCACCGACTCCCGGAGATGCGCGTCGTCCACGAAGACGAATTGCATGGGGGCGTCCCGGAACGCATCGGCGATTCTCCCGGGATCCTCCGACACCGCGAACAGGCCGCGCCCTTCCCTCGCAAGCGTCTCCAGCAGCGCCGTCTTCCCGACGCCGGGCTGCCCCACGAGCAGAGCGTCGCCTTGGTGTCCGCGCAGCCAGTCGAGTTCCTGGTCCCGGCCAATGAGTTCGCCGACCCGAGACGGGCCCGGCAGACGGGGGAGCGCCGAGAGCGCGGGAGGATCGCCCGGCAGACCCAGGAGTTCGAGCCGCCACTTCGAGTTCCCGTAGAGCAGACCCGTGAAATAATCGCGGTCGTGGACGTTGCGGAGTGTGAAGCCGAGCTCCCGCGCGCGAGCCCCAAGGTTCCGCCGTCTTTGCGGGGTGAGCGCCTGAGACGTCGCCACGACCGCCTCCGTCGCGCCCCCCCCGGCGGCGCCATATGATTTCAGGCTACGGGTCAGGTTCCCGATAACGTCCGTTGCGGTGGTCGCGATCAGGGGGAGCGGCTCTCCGACGGCGTTCGGGATCGCGCCATCCATCCCGGCGTCTCCACCGCCCGTGACCGGAGCCAGCCCCGGATACGCATCCCGTAGCAGTTCCACCGCACAGCGCTCGAAGAGGTGGGGATCGAGCTTCTCACGCAGCCGTTCCTCGATCTTCCGGTACAGCGGATCCCGTATCACCTCAACCTCCGATGAGCCACGCCAGCATCCCCGTCGGTATCGCGATGAGACCGGGGTCGCCCGTATCCAGCGCCCTCCGAGTCGCCACGAGGCCGCGCCACTTGGAATTCCGGATCACGGCCGCCCCCCGGGTCCACCGCTCGCCGTCCACGTACTTCGACTCGATGGCCAGGTCGCCGAACCCCGGGCCCACGAAGTCGATCTCCCGCCGCCCTCCCGTACGGTGATGGAGAACCGAGTCGAAGTTCAGGTACGAGGCCTGGTCTTCGCGCAGGAACGAGCGGACGAGCGCCACGCCCAGCTGCTGCTCCGACATGGGGCCGGGTTCGACAGGCACGGCGTGGGGCGAGAGGTGGACGTAGACGGGATCGGCAAAGTAGGTCTTCTCCTGGGATCGCAGCGCTGGACGGAGAGAGCGCTCCGGATAACAGGGCCAGACGATGAACGCCTCTCGCAGCGCATCGATCCGGCGGCCGGCGGATTGACGCGAGGTGCCGAGATCCGTGGCGATGTCATGACGGTTCGTCGGTGACGCGAGCCCCCTCGCCAGCCGTGCCGTGAACGCGGCCGACTGCGCCTGCGACCACGCCGCCCCGGCGAAGGCCTCGCCGTGAATGACATGGAACAGGTCGCGGCGGAGTTCCCGCGCAGAGTCGTCGCCCCCAGCGGCGGCGGAGACCGCCTGAGGAAAACCGCCCACGCGGATGTACTCGTCCCACTTCCGCACGAGTTCGTTAAGCCATGGGGCCAGCGTTCGCACCCGCTCCCGCAGGACGGGAGGAGTGAGATCCGCCACCGACAGCGGTGGAATGCGCTGCGGTAGATCCGCATCGGAGTGCGCGCGCACGAAGGCCCGAAAGGACATTGGCAGGAGGACCCGGTCGGGATCCGGCACGCCACCGCGCCGTCCGGCGAGCGCCCTGACGGCTTCACCCAGATCCGCAGCCGACGATCCCGTGAGGACGACAGTGTCGTCGCCGAAGCGGGAGTCGTTATCCCGCAGCCACTTGATGGCGGCGGGCCATCCGTCCGCGATGGCGGTGATCTCGTCGAAGAACCAGAAACGCCGTCCTTCCGGCGGCGTGAAGTCGGCGGCGACATCCACGATGCGCCCGAGATCCCCCGCCGACAGACGATCCGCAGCGAAATGAACGATCCGGCGGGGATCTTCGCCATCTCCGATGAGGCGCTTGATCGTCTTCTTGACCTCGACCGACTTCCCGACCCGCCTCGGCCCGCGAAGCAGATAGAGGCCGCCGGGTCGAAGATCATCGAGTACCTTGGCCGAGTAGTCGAACGGTGCCCGGGCCGCCTGACGGAGATCTCGGTCGGCCAATACCCACGAGCGCGGCTTGTCCCACCAACCCGTGAGAGCCAGCATGCTTCGGATGTCGTCAACGCTGGGCATTCCGGCTCCCGCCGTTTACGATTCATCGAGGATTCGTCATCGGTGATGATGGTATGGCCCCGGGACACCGAGAGCAATTTTTCAACGAGAGATGCGATACCATGGACGATTTTGCCGCGAAAATGACCATACCATGGACGATTTTGCCGCGAAAATGACCACATTACTAAGAAGAGATGGGGAAATGGGTGATACGCAGAGGGTCGGCCGCGTGCAGCGTGCAAAGCTGCGCGACGTGTGGGGACACGAAGCTCGAGATTTCACGACTTGGTTGGAGGAGAACGTCGACCTCCTCAACGAGGCCACGGGCCTCAGCCTCAGCGGTGCCGAGCGGGAAAAGTCCACTGGTTCCTTCAGCATCGATCTCATCGCCGAGGATGAGAAGGGTCGAGCGGTCGTGATCGAGAACCAGTTGGAGAAGAGCGATCACGATCATCTCGGCAAACTGCTCACGTACCTCGTGGGTTTCGAGGCGAAGCAGGCGATCTGGATCGTCGCCGATCCCCGCCCGGAGCATATCCGTGTGATCACCTGGTTGAACGAGAGTGCATCCGCAGACTTTTACCTGATGAAGCTCGAAGCCATCCGAATCGACGATTCCGACCCGGCACCGTTCTTCACGCTGATCGTGGGTCCAAGTGAGGAAACGCGTGAGGTGGGCCGCTCAAAGAAGGAGATGACGGATCGCGTGCGTATCCGCCACCGATTCTTCGAACGATTGCTGGAACGTGCCAAGTCAAAGACTCGACTTCACGCCGGCGTCAGCCCCGGCACCGCACATTGGGTCGGCACGGGAGCAGGGATCGCGGGACTCAGTTACACGTACGTCGTGCGAAAACGCGACGCTCGCGTCGAACTCTACATTGACACTCCTGATGGCAAGGAGAACCGGCGGATCTTTGACGCGTTGTTCGGCGCCCGAGAAGAAATCGAACGTCGATTCGACGCCCCGTTGGAGTGGGACACAAAGGACGGGCGGCGGGCGTGTCGAATCAAGAAGACGTTCGACGTCGGAGGCTGGCACGACGAAGACGACGGGGAAGCCGTACACGAGCAGCTGGTTGAGGGAATGATCAAGCTCGAATCGGCCATCCGGCCCGATCTGACGAGACTACGCCAAGGCAGTTAGGCGCGTCCGGGTAGCGGAAGCTCTCCTTCTGGCTGACCGGTTCTCCCCCGTCGATGGCGCCCTCCGGTCCCCGCGGTGGGAACCCCTAGAGCAGTCCCCGGCTCACGGCCGTATCGTCATAATGACCGTCAAAATGACGACTCCGCCGTCGTTTTGACGGTCGACTTCCTATCGGCCAGCCTCAATTCCGAGTACCTCGACACGGTCAAGCGGCCGGCAACATCATGACCGATGCGGTTTTCGGACCGGGGACGGCTTACGATTTGATGGCGTCCCAGAATCCTCTTGGACTCACGATTGCGACCGGTGCAATCTCGGCGGCCCGTAGGAGATCTTCATCTCCCGTCACGAGGAGATCGGCCATTCCGGCTACCGCCTCCTCGAGGATGGGAACGTCGTCAGGATCATCGAGTGCGATCCCGAGTGCGGCGGCCTCGCGGATGATCTCGCCTTCCTCCCGAAGAAAGGTCTCGACAGCCTCGACCGTGCCGCGGGGGACACCGAATTTTCGCAGCAGGACCCGGCGCAACTCGCGGAACACCGTCTCGCTCAAGACAAGCGAGTGGCTCTCGATCACGGAGCGGAGGACATCGGAGCAGAGCCCTCTGGTGGCCACCGCGCTGGCCACGACATTGGTGTCGAGGCCATGGATTCCGCCGGGGCTCTCGGGGTTGTCTTGCGCGCCGGGGACGGGACCAGCCACTGTGCGGAAGGCCCTGTGTCGCCGCAGTCATCCGCCGTCACCCCGGAGGTTCCGATGGCGTTCCACTCGAAGTTCCAGCGATTCTCCCGGCTTCTCGTATCTCTCCTTCTTCCGCTGGCCCTCGCGACGGCCCTTCCACGCACGACCCAGGGACAGTCCGCCTCCGAGCGTGCCGCCGACGCGGCCTCGGTGCTCGAATTCCGGGAACTGGGGCCGGCGATCATGGGCGGGCGGGTGGCCGACCTCGCGGTCGTGGAGAGCGACCCGCGCATCTTCTACGTCGGCCTCGGCGCGGGCGGCGTGTGGAAGACGACGAACGACGGCATGACGTGGGATCCGGTGTTCGACGACCAGCCGACGGCCTCCGTCGGGGCCGTGAGCGTGGCTCCGTCCAACCCGAACCACGTGTGGGTGGGGACGGGCGAACCGGCGAACCGCCAGAGTTCGCCGTGGGGCGTCGGCGTCTTCAAGTCGACGGACGCGGGCGGGACATGGACGCACGTGGGGCTCGAGGACACGCGCCATATCAGCAGGATCAGGATCGACCCGCGCGATCCCGGCGTCGTCTACGTGGGCGCGATGGGCCACCTGTGGGGCCCGAACGAGGAGCGCGGCCTTTTCAAGACGACCGATGGCGGCGCGACGTGGGAGAACATCCTCCACATCGACGAGCACACCGGGATCATCGACCTCGTCATGGACCACAACGACCCGAACACGCTCTTCGCGGCGACCTACCAGCGGCAGCGCACCGGCTTCGGATTCGCGGCCGGCGGCGGCGGGTCGGGCCTGTGGCGCACGACGGACGGCGGAGAGAGCTGGACCCGGCTCGAGGAGGGGCTGCCGGAGGGTGAACTGGGCCGCATCGGACTCGACATCTACCGGCGGGACGGCAACCTCGTGTACGCGATCGTGGAGGCGCACGAGGGCCAGGGCGTGTACCGCTCCACCGACCGCGGCGAAACGTGGGAGTTCATGAGCGACCGCAACCCGCGGCCGATGTATTTCTCCCTCATCCGGATCGACCCCAACAACCCGGAGCGGATTTACTTGGGCGGCGTCCAGTCATCGGCCTCCGACGACGGGGGCCGCACGTGGTGGCCCGGCAACGCGACGGACCAGATCCACTCCGACCACCACGCATTGTGGATCAATCCCGACAATTCGAACCATCTCATCAACGGGAACGACGGCGGGTTGGCCTTCTCGCGCGATGGCTCCGTCACCTGGCGTTCGATCCGGAACATGGCGATCGGCCAGTTCTACGAGATCGACGTCGACATGAGCGATCCGTACAACGTGTGCGGCGGGCTGCAGGACAACGGCAACTGGTGCGCTCCGCACCGGACGCAGTCCACATGGGGCGTGCGCAACCGCGAGTGGACGCACATGTGGTTCGGGGACGGGTTCCACAACCACTCCGACCCCGAAGATCCGAACATCATGTTTTCGGAGTCGCAGGGCGGGAACATGGCGCGCATCGACGTGGCCACGCGCGAGGGGCAGTCGATCCGGCCTTTTCCGCGCCCGGCGGGAGATGAGGCGGAGGACGACGAGCCGCGCCGCTACCGCTTCAACTGGGACTCGCCGTTCGCGATCTCGCGCCACGACCGGGGGACGATCTACCTGGGCGGGAACCACCTCTTCCGGTCGCGGGACCGGGGCGGGAACTGGGAAGAGGCGAGCCCCGACCTCACGAAGCAGATCGACCGCGACACGCTGGAGATCATGGGCCGGGTGGTGACGGACGAGACGCTGTCGGACAACGACGGGATCGCCTCATACGGCAACATCACGGCGTTCGCGGAGTCGAAGCACTCGCCCGGCGCCCTTTACGTGGGGACGGATGACGGGAACCTGCAGGTGACGCTCGACGGCGGCGCCACCTGGACGAACGTCATCGACCAGGTGCCCGGCGTCCCGCCCCGCACCTACGTGAGTCGTCTCGAGACGTCGCATGCGGTGGACGGACGCGTGTACGTGACGTTCGACGGGCACAGAAACGACGACTATGCGCCCTACGCCTACGCGAGCGAAGACCACGGTACGACCTGGCGGCAGATTGCGGCCGGCCTCCCCGACGGCTGGTCGGTGAACGTGATCCGGGAGCACCCGCGGAACCCGGACCTCCTCTTCCTCGGGAACGAGGTCGGCGTCTACGTGTCGATCGACCGGGGCGAGTCCTGGGCGCGCATGGTGAACAACCTGCCCACGGTTCCGGTGGACGACATCGCGATCCATCCGCGCGAGAACGACCTCGTGGTGGGGACGCACGGGCGCAGCATCTGGATCCTCGACGACATCACGCCGCTCGAGGAGATGTCCGCGGACGTGTTCGCGTCCGACTTCCGGCTGTTCGGCGCCCGGCGCGGCACGATGTGGTCGATGGGCATGGACTGGCCCTTCCAGCCGGCGACGTTCATCGCCCCCAACCCGCCGGCCGGGATGCCGCTCCGCTACTACCTGGGCGACGGGGTCGACTCGGACGGCGCGAGCCTCGAGATCCTCGATGGCGGCGAGGTCGTGCGCACGATGGACGCCGCCGGGGAGGCGGGGCTGAACGAAGTCCTGTGGGACTTCCGGGTCGATCCGGCCTTCGACGTGGATGGAGGCGGGGGAGGCTTCTCGCGTGGACCTCCGCCGGGCGCGGGGCCGCGGGTGCTGCCCGGCACCTATACCGTGCGGCTCACCGTCGGTGGTGAGAGCCAGGAGACCGAGGTGGGCGTGCGCCTCGACCCGCGGCGCGAGGCGAGCCGGGTGGCGCTCGTCGCCCGGCAGGACGCGATGATGCGGGCCCACGCGCTGGCCGGGCCCGTGCGGGACGCGCGGCAGCGGATCGGCACCATGAACGGCCGGCTGGACGAGATCAAGGCGCTGCTGGACGACGCGGAGATGGACGACGCGGACCGCGAGCGGATCGAGGCCATGGCCGAGGAGATTTCCGGCGAACTCGAGGAGATCGACGACGATCTGGCTGACGCGGCCGGCGGCACCGGAATCTCGCAGATGGAAGGGTGGTCCGGCGAACCCACGGCGGATCAAGTGTACCGGATCGACCGGGCCTGGGAAGCGCTCCCGCCGGTCGCGGAGCGGATTAACGCGCTCCTGGCCGGAAGCATGCCGGCGCTGGAAGCTCTGCTGGGCGACCTCGGGGTGATGCCGGATCTGGGCGACCCGATTCGCATCCCGCCGCGGCATTGACGCAGGGGGAGCGGCGGGCCGTCGGCGGGCGGCCCGTCGCCGCGCGGCGCCGGGAGCCTGGCAGACGCAGGCGGACCGCGCCTTGAGCGAACGCGCGCCGCAGCCGGCCACGGCGAGCATCGCCGTCATCGGGGCCGGCATCGTCGGCAGCTGCCTCGTCGAGCACCTCGCGCGGCGGGGCTGGGACGATCTCCTCCTCATCGACAAGGGGCCGCTGCCCGACCCCGGCGGCTCCACCGGTCACGCATCGAACTTCATCTTCCCCACCGACCACAACCGCGAGGTCGCCATGCTGACGCTGGAGAGCCAGCGGCAGTACGAGGCGCTCGGGGTGCAGACGACGTGCGGCGGCGCCGAGGTCGCCCGCACGGAGGCCCGCATGGAAGAACTGCGGCGCCGCATGACCTCGGCGCGCGCCTGGGGCATCGACGCCGAGCTCCTCGCGCCGGGGGAAGTGGCCGAACGGATCCCGTTCGTGAACCCCGACGTCATATTGGGCGGCTTCTGGATGTCCTCCGTGTCCGTGGTCGACGCCGTCAGAGCCGGTACCCTTATGCGGGAGCGGGCCCTGTCCCGCGGCGCGCTCACGATCCTGGACAACACCGAGGTGACGGGATTCGAGGTCGACCCCCGGCCCTTCGGGCGCCCGCGCCTGCAAGCCGTCCTCACGGCGCGCGGCCGCATCGAGGTCCGGCACGCCGTCATCGCGTGCGGCGTGTGGAGTCCACGCATCGCGGAACTGGCCGGCGCCTCGATTCCGCTCACGCCGGCCGTCCACCAGATGGCGGACTTCGGCCCCATCGACCTCCTGCGCGCGACCGGCAACGAGATCGGCTACCCCATCGTGCGCGACATGGACGCGTTCATGTACGAGCGCCAGAAGTACGAGGCGATGGAGGTCGGATCGTACGCGCACCGCCCCATCCTCGTGCGCCCCGGGGAGATCCCCTCGCGCGAGGCCTCGGAACGTTCGCCCACGGAGATGCCGTTCACGGGGGACGACTTCGCGCCGCAACTCGCGCAGGCGCGCGAGATCATGGGAGGACTGATCGAGGGCACGGAGATGGGATACGCGATCAACGGCCTCCTCTCCCTCACGCCCGACGCCCATCCGGTGCTGGGGGAAACCGCCGAAGTCGCGAACCTGTGGTCGGCAGCGGCGGTGTGGATCAAGGAGGGCCCGGGCGCGGCGCGGCTCCTCGCCGAGTGGATCACCCACGGCCATCCCCGCCTGTGCGACCCGCACGAGTCGGACGTCACCCGGTTCCAGCCGCACGAGCGGACGCACGGGCATATCCGGGCCCGCGCCCGCGAGCACTTCAACAAGACGTACGGGATCGTACACCCGCGCGAGCAGTGGGAATCCTGCCGCGGCGCGCACCGCTCGGCGCTCCACGCCCACACCGAGGCCCTGGGGGCCGTGTACTACGAGGCCCGCGGGTGGGAGCGTCCGCAGTGGTACGAGTCGAACGCGAAGCTCGCGGAACGATACGGCGTCCCGGATCGGCCGCACGAATGGGATCGCCGGTGGTGGTCTCCCATCATCGAGGCGGAACACCTGCACCTGCGCGAGAAGGCCGGCGTCGTCGACCTGGGCGCGTTCCAGATCTTCGACGTGACGGGCCCCGGGGCGCTCGCCTACCTGGAGCGGCTGGCGGCCAACGCGTGCGACCGGCCGCCGGGGACGTCCATCTACACGCCGCTGCTGACGCCGGACGGCGGCTTCAGGGCCGACCTCACCATCCAGAGGCTGGCGGCGGACCATTTCCGCGTCGTGACCGGCGCCTTTGACGGGGCGCGGGACGCGGCCTGGTTCCGCAAACAGCTGCCGGAGGATGGCTCCGCCCACTTCGAGGATCAGTCCTCGGAGGTCTGCGCGCTGGGCGTGTGGGGCCCCGCGGCGGAGGCACTGCTGGCGAAGATCTCCGCTGCGCCCCTCTCGCAGTCCGCGTTCCCGTACGCCTCCGTGCACGACGTCGAGCTGGACGGGATTCCCGTCACCATGTGCCGGATCTCGTATGTCGGGGAGAGCGGGTGGGAGATCTACGTGGAGGCCGGCCTCGCGACGCGGGCGTGGGACGCCGTATGGAAGGCGGGCCGGGCGTTCGGGCTTCGGCCGGTGGGTGCCGGCGTCTACGGTACGACGGGCCGCATGGAGAAGGGATACGCGCTCATGGGGGCCGAGCTCACCGCGGAGTATTCGCCGGTGGAAGCGGGTCTGGCGCGACCCCGCGTGAAGCAGGCGGATTTCATCGGCCGGGCCGCCTACCTGGAGGCCCGGGAGGCGGGGCCGGCGGCGATGCTCCGCACGCTCACGATGGACGACCACGCCGACGCTTCCGGCCTTGCCCGGTTCCCCACCGGAGGCAACGAGCCACTGCTCGGGCCTGACGGGGAGCGCATCGTCGACGCGCGCGGACGGGAATCCCGCGTCACGTCGGCGGGGATGGGCCCCTCCGTCGGCAAGTACCTCCTGATGGCGTACCTGCCGCCGGAACTCGCCGCCCCCGGAACGCGCCTCCGGGTCCTCTACATGAACGAGGCCTTCCCGGTCACCGTGGCGGCCGTTACCGCGCTCTTCGACCCGAGCGGCGCCCGCATGAGATCGTAATCCGGGCGGGGTTACATGGTCGCGGCGCGTCCGGCTCCGGGGGTCGGGCTACAGGGCCGCGTCGCGCCCCTGGGCCAGGGCCACCTCGCGGGTGCTGGGGTTCGCGGAAGGCCTGAACGGGACCTCGCAGACGCGGGCCGCGTCGGGCTTGCCCGGCACGCTCGCGTACTCGTCCGGGAGCCACACCGCGAGTTCCGTGCCGATGGCGGAGTCGGCGGGCGGGACGTACCCGAGCGCGATGTTGCTGCCCAACTCGGGGGCATGCCACGGCGACGTGAGGTATCCGACCGGATCGCCGCCGTCCGCGCGCGACACGTGCCAGAAGTCGGGCGCGTAATCGTCGATCGGCGCGCCACCCAGCGTCATCCCCACCATCACGAGGGCGAACGGAGAGCGTCCCGCTTCGACCTCGGCACGCTGGCGCTCCAGCGCGACGCGCCCGATGTAGTCGCCCGGTTTCTCGCGCGGCACCTGGTAGGCGAGGTTGCACTGGAACGGACTCGTCTCATGATCCATGTCCTGCCCCCACGACAGGATCCCGGCCTGGATTCGGCGCTGATGCCCGGGGGCCGTGACCATCAACTCGTGCGCTTCACCCGCCTCGAGCACGGCTTGCCACAGCGCTTCCGCGTGCAGGGTCGCGTCCCGCAGGTAGACCTCGTAGCCCTTCTCCCCCGAGAATCCGGTCTGCGAGACCACGACCGAACAGCCGGCGATCTCCGCTTCCATGAGCCCGTAGTAGGGCATGTCCCGGACGCCCTCCCCCACGAGATCGGCCATGAGCTCGACCGACCGCGGCCCCTGGATCTGCAGCGGGCAGACATCGATCTCATCGATCTCCACCCGCAGCCCGAGCCCGACGTTCACCCCCTGCAGCCAGAACAGGAGGTCGGAGTCGGCGAGCGAGAACCAGAATTCGTCCTCGGAGAGCCGCAGCAGCACCGGGTCGTTGAGGATGCCGCCGCGCTCGTTGCAGAGGATGACGTACCTCGCGCGCATCGGTTCGATCCGGGTCGCGTCGCGGGTGATCACATGGTCGGTAAACGCCTCCGCGTCCGGTCCCTTGACGCGAATCTGCCGCTCCACGGCGACGTTCCACACCGTGACGCGATTGGTGAGCGCCTCGTGTTCGACCGCCGCTCCTCCCTCCTCGGGCCGCGCGTAGCCCCGCGGGTGGTAGATGCGGTTGTAGACGGTGGCCCGCCAGCAACCCGCCGCGTGCGACAGGTGCCAGTAGGGCGATTTCCGGACCCGGGTGGAGATGAGCATCTCGACCGGCGTCCGCCCGCTCTGCCGCAGGTTGATGGGGACGATGCGGTCCGACTGGTCCACGCTCGCGGGCTGGCCCGCTCCCGTTGTCGCCATCGAACATCCTCTCGTTCTGAGGTGCCGGGTGGGACCGGGCCTCCCGCCGGTGACAGTCTTCGCTAACGATAGACGTCACCGCGGTGCCCGACCTTCAGGATGATGATGATCAGGGTCTTCGTGCCGACGCTGTACAGAACCCGGTAAGGCCCCACGCGCACGCGAAAGACACCCTCGTAGCCCGTGAGCTTTCTCGTTCCCTTCGGGAACGGGTCGCGCGCCAGACTCGACATCCCGTGCGCCACCCGCTGCCGATCCGCATGGGGGAGCTTGCGCAGCTGCTTCTCCGCCGTTCGCGAGATCTCGATCTCATAACGAGCCATCGAGGCCGAGTTCTCCGAGGACGTCTGCCAGCGGGCGAGTGGGTTCGTGCCTGATCTTCTTCAGATCCTCGATGTCTTCAAGTTCCTCGAGACGGTCGAGCAACGCTTCCTGCACGAAGTGATTGATGGCCACGCCCCGCGGCCGGCAGTATCCCTCCACCGCGTCCTTCACCACCGCATCCACGCGGACGTTGATCTGCACTTTTTCCATCGTATCCCCTCATTTCGGCGGACACGCAGGGTTCCATGATAGCAATTGCTATCATGGAGAACAATCGCAGTCGCCCGAGGGTGATCCCGGATGGGCCCTAAGCGCTCTTCCAGTCCGCCAGGATCTGCGCGTCGCGGTCGAGGTTCAACTGAAGCTCCGCGCGGCGCTCCTCGGGTTCGCTCAGGAACCAATCGAGCGTCTCGCGCGCGGTCACCGCGAGCGGCCGGAAACGCAGCCCCGCCTCGACGCCCCGGTGCGACCGGACGCGCGCCAGCGCTCTCGCGCGGCCGTTCACCGAGTACCAGAGCGGGAAGCGCGCCGGCGGTTCGCGGTTCGCAAGGAAGTCCTCGTCCACCCACGTGAACGACACCCGGGACGTAGTGATGCCGCGGATCCCGTACAGGAACTCGTCCATCCGCGTCTCGTCGAGCGTCGGACCCGCCACGTTGAAGATGCCGCCCGTGTTCTCCTCCAGCAGGCGCACGCAGAACTCCGCCAGGTCCCGCACGTCGATGAACTGCACGGGGTTGTCCATCTTGCCCGGCGCGATCACCTCGCCGCCGCGATGGATCCGGACCGGCCAGTATGTGAAGCGGCCGGTGGGGTCTCCCGGCCCCGCAACGACGTGCAGTCGGGTGACCGTGCCGCGGTCCCCGTAGATCTCCCGCACCGCCTCCTCGCACATCACCTTCAGCTCTCCGTAGTAGCGTCCCACGTCCTCGCTCTCGGGATCCGTCACCTCGAGCAGGCGGGCATCTTCCGGCAGTTCGTCCTGGGCGAAATCGTATACCGAGCCGGTGGAGGTGAACAGGTATCGGCCGACGGCGTCGCGCAGGAGGTTGCCCGAGTCGCGCACCAGGCGCGGCACGTAGCCGCTGTTGTCGATGACGTAGTCCCATTCCTTCCCGCGCAGCGCGTCGAGCGCGCCGTCGCGGTCGCCGATGAGGGTCTCGACCCCGGGGAAGAGATCGGGGTTCGTGCGTCCGCGGTTGAAGAGGGTGACCTCGTGGCCGCGCGCGAGGGCGTGGCGTACCATGTGAGGGCCGATGAAGCCGGTGCCGCCCAGAATGAGCAGCCGACCGGACCGGGCCACACCTTCGCCGGTGGCGCCTTCGGAATCGGTCGAGGGCCGGGGCTCCCCCGCGCCTGCGGCCGCCCCGGCGGCCGGGAGTGCCGCCGCCCCCGCGACGGCGAGCGAAGTCCCCGCGAATTCACGTCGCGTCATCGTCATCGGATGTCCTCCTGTCCGTCGCTGCGCGTTCCCGCTGGAACGCCGGGATGTCGCCGCCTGGCCAGCCGGCGGTTGAAGACCGCTCAGGATCGCATCTCGCCTAGCGCCTCGCCAAGCAGGGCAATGTCCGCCTCGAACGACTCCGGGGCGAGGGGGCCGAAGGAGAAGCGGAAGAAGCTCGACAGCGGCGAGTCGTCGCCGAGGCGCTCCATGTCGCAGTCGGTACCCTTGAGAATCGCGGCCCCGCGCGTGAAGAGGCGCTCGTTCAGCTGCTGGGCGGTCCAGCCGTGCGGAAGCCGGCACCAGTGGTAGAAGCCGCCGTCGCCCGAAAAGAGCTCGAGGCCGAGATCTTCGAAGGCCCGGCCGTAGCGCTCACGCTGCATGGCGTAGAAGGCGGGGACGGCCGCCCGGACGTGGAGCATGCGCTCGGGGTCCAGGAGTTCGACCGCGTAGCACTGTGACGGGTGGGACACGCCGCCCATCCCGAACGAGGAGAAGTTCGCGAGCACTTCGATGTGCCGCTTCGCCGCCACGGCCCACCCGATGCGGATGCCGGGCGCCTGCAGACCCTTCGTGGCGGCGCCGACGACGAACAGGTTGCCGCGCTCGATGTCGTCCACGTGCGCGAGAGCGCTCACCGGCTCGTCGTGGAGAAGCTCGTAGGCCTCGTCGACGAGGAGCCCCAGGCCGTCCTGCGCGCTGGCCGCGACGAGCGCCGCGAGTTCCTCCCCGGTCCGCGTCGCGCCGGTCGGATTGCACGGATTGCTCAGCAGCATCAGGGTGCGCCCCTCCCGCGGAGCCGTGTAGGCCGCGACCGGGGGCCGGAACCCGTTGTCCACGCCGCTGTGCAAGAGATGGTAGGGGCGGCGCAGCCGCTCGAGGACATCGTAGTACGGAGTGTATTCCGTCGACGCCAGGCGAACCTCGATATCGGGTTCGAGGAAGAGGAGGAGCGCCACGATCGCGGGACGCCCGCCCGCGAACACCATCACGTTCTCGGCCGTGATCTCGACACCGTACGACTGCCGGTAGTACCCCGCGATCGCCTCTCTCAGCGCCGGGAGCCCCCACGCCTTGGGGTATTTGCGGTGCTCGGAGGTCACCGTCACGGTTGACGGAAGCGGCGGGCCGTCCGGCAGGGCGACGGTCCGCGGGAACCCCTGGCTCCACGGGTTCGTGCCGGGCTCGCCCATGTAGGTGCCGAACGCCCCCAGGAAGGCGTAGAGCGTCTCGTAGATGCCCATCGGGGGCATGTATCTCAGGTACAAGCGGGTCGCTCCTTCCGGTTGGCGGCGCGCGGCAAGGGATGGCCGGGCGCGGTCAGGACATGATCAGGAGGTCGGCGATGCCTCCACGGTGAGCGTCATGAGCATCCCGCGGCTGTCGTGGCCGGCGACATCGCACACCACGGTGTAGCTCCCGGGAGCAAGGTCGAGTTCTACCAGGCGAACCTCCCCGGTATTCACGTCCGTCTCGGTCTCCCAGAGAAGCTCTCCGCTCGCCGGGTCCACGAGCTTGAGGTTGTGCATTTCGAAGCCCTGGTTACTGAGGCGGAGCACCGTGGGGCCGGCCGGCAGCCGCGACGGCATGCCGATCGCGTACTCGAGCAGGGCCACGTCGACCGCCTCGACGGCGTACACGGCCGACAGATCCGGCTCCGAGGCGGCGCCGGCCGCTCCCGGCGCGGCGGCCGCGCGGGCCGACTCGGCCCTCGCATCCGCGGACTCCCCTTCTCCGCCGCATCCGAACGCGAGTACCGCGGCGGCGATGGGCATGCCACGACGACGCGCCGGCGGCAGCACGGTCCGCCTCGCTGCCGGCGATCTCAGCCGGGGCGCCCGTGGCACTTCTTGTACTTCCGGCCGCTGCCGCAGTGACACGGCTCGTTCCGCCCGGGGGTCTTGGTGGCCGTCGCCGGAGCGCCCGCCCGGCGGGGACGCTGGCCGACGCGGAGGGCCGCGCGGGCCGCGGTGTCATCGGGCGCCAGTTCCTGCACCGCGGCGGAGGCCGCCACGCCCGTGGCCGAGAACGCCGGCTCGCGCGCGGGCGGCTGGCCCGGCGCGCCGTCCGGCACGGGGGTCTCTCCGGCGGGGGCCATCCCGCGCGCGGCGCCCGCCGCGCCGGCGCCCGGCTCCACCGGGCCGCTCATGCCCGTGATCTGCGGCACCCTGGGCCGGACCGGCGGCCGGCGCTCGATGCGCACGCGGAAAAAGCGATTCGCCACCGTCTTCCGGATGTCCGTGATCAGGCTCACGAACATCTCGTACGCCTCCTTCTTGTATTCGACGAGCGGATCCTTCTGCCCCCACGACCGGAACTGGATCGAGGAGCGCAGATGGTCGAGGTCGTAGAGGTGATCCTTCCATTTCTCGTCCAGCACCGACAGCACGACGAAGCGCAGGACCTGCTCCCAGTCTTCGCCGAAACTCTCGAGCTTGGCGCGGAACTGCTCGTGGGCGCTCCCGAGCACCGCCTCGTACAACTCGCCGGTCCCCGCCCAGTTGTCGGCGCTCGCTTCCTTCTCCGCCTCGGGCGCCTCGCCCCGGTCCGCTCCGACCCGGGGCAGGAATTCGTTGTGCAGGAAGTACTCGATCAGGAGGTGCTCCCGCAGTCCCGGGAGGTTCCACCGGTCGTGCGAACTCTCCTCGGGCACATAGGCGTCCATCTCCTCGCGGATCGCCTCCTCGACCATCTCCCACGTCTCGCCCTTGAGGTCTTCCCCACCCTCGAGCGCATAGAGGCGCAGGTCGTAGACGACCTCCCGCTGCTGGTTCATCACGTCGTCGTAGTCCAGCAGTCGCTTGCGCGCGTCGAAGTTCTGGGTCTCGACCCGCTTCTGCGCCCGCTCGACGGACTTCGTGATCCACGGATGACTGATGACCTCGCCCTCCTGCACGCCCAGCCGATCCATGACCTTCGCCACGCGCTCATGCATGAAGAGCCGCATGAGATCGTCTTCCAGCGAGAGGAAGAAGAGGCTGGCGCCGGGATCCCCCTGGCGTCCGGAACGGCCGCGGAGCTGGCGGTCGATGCGGCGAGACTGGTGGCGCTCGGTGCCCAGGATCTGGAGTCCGCAGGGCGGCTCCTCCTCGCACCCCCGCTCCTTGATCTCGGCTCGCGACAGGTCCGGTTCCTCGGCGCTGCGGCCGAACGCCGGCGTCTCGGAGCGGATCCCGCACACGTCGCACTGCACGCACGGGGAGGCGAGCTTGATGTCGGTGCCGCGCCCGGCCATGTTCGTCGCGATCGTGATCGCCCCCGGCTGGCCCGCGGTGCGCACGATCTCCGCTTCCCGGGCGTGCTGCTTGGCGTTCAGCACCTCGTGCGCGAGGCCCCGCCGTTTCAGCATGCGGGCGATGATCTCCGACACTTCCACACTCGTCGTCCCGACGAGGATCGGAAGGCCCTCCCCGTTGATCCGTTCGATCTCGTCGATCAGGGCGGCGTATTTCTCCTTCTTCGTCTGGAAGATCGCATCGTCGTGATCCAGTCGCCGCACCGGCCGATTCGTCGGGATGACGACGACATCGAGGCCGTAGATCGCGTGGAACTCGCCCTCTTCCGTCTCGGCGGTGCCGGTCATTCCGGCCACCTTGTCATACATCCGGAAGTAGTTCTGGATCGTGATCGTGGCGAGCGTCTGCGTCTCGCCCCGCACCTTGACCCTCTCCTTCGCCTCGACCGCCTGGTGGAGCCCGTCCGACCAGCGCCGCCCGTGCATCTTGCGGCCGGTGTGTTCGTCGACGATCAGGACGTCGCCGTTCTCCACCACGTACTCCACGTCCTTCTCGTACAGGGAGTACGCCTTCACGAGCTGGTGGATGACGTGGATCTTCTCCGACTTCTCCGCGTACTCGCGTTCGAGCCGCTCGATCTCGCCACGCTTCTCGTCCGTGGTCAGCGATTCGTCGTCCTCGACCTGCTGGACGTCCTCCGAGATGTCGGGGACGACGAACATCTCGGGGTCGTCGGGCGAGAGCACGTCGAGGCCCTGCTCGGAAATCTGGATCGTCTGCCCCTTCTCGTCCATCGAGAAGAGGAGCATCTCGTCGATCTCGGGCAGCCGCTTCTCCCGCATGAGGTCGGCTTCCGTCCGCTGAATGAGCTGCTTCACGCCGGAGCGCGTCTTCAGCTTGAGCAGCCGCTTGTTCTTCGGCGCGCCGCGTTGCGCGGCGAGCAGCTTCAGGCCCGCGTCCCGGCGCTGCTCCGTATCCTCATCGGCTCCGGTCTCTTCGAGCAACTTCGTGCCCTCGGCCACGAGACGGTTGACGATCCGAGTCTGCTTGCGGGCGATCGCAGCCACCTGCGCGTTGTGCTTCTGGTACACGTCGCGTTCGTCGCGACCCGCGGGTCCGGAGATGATGAGCGGGGTGCGGGCCTCGTCGATGAGCACCGAGTCGACCTCGTCGATGATCGCGTACGCGTGTCCGCGCTGCACGCGATGCCGGAGCTCGATCACCATGTTGTCGCGCAGGTAGTCGAACCCGAATTCGTTGTTCGTCCCGTAGGTGATGTCGGCCTGGTAGGCGGCCCGCCGCTCGACGCTTCCCGGCTCCGTATCTTCGAGCACGCCCACGGTGAGACCGAGGTAGTCGAAGACTGTGCCCATCCACTGGGCGTCGCGCCTGGCGAGATAGTCGTTGACGGTAACGAGGTGGACGCCCCGGCCGGGGAGGGCGTTGAGGTACATCGGCATCGTGGCCACGAGCGTCTTCCCCTCGCCGGTGGCCATCTCGGCGATCTTCCCCTCATGGAGAACGATCCCTCCGATGAGCTGCACATCGTAGGGGATCATGTCCCACGTCATCTCGTTCCCCGTGACCTCGATCTCCGTGCCGAGGAGTCGCCGGCACGCCTCCCGGACGGTCGCGAAAGCCTCGGGAAGAATCTCGTCGAGCACGGCCTGCAGCGCCTCGTTGAGGTCGCCCTCCGTCGTCGCGATGCGTTCGGTGAGATCGGCGCGGCGCGCCGGATTCTCGGTGAAGCGACGCTTTTCCCGCAGCGCCTCGACGGCCTCCTCGAACTCGGCGGTCCGCTCCTCGATGACCGCCCGGAACTTTCCCGTCTGCGCCTTGAGGGCTTCCTCCGGGAGATCCGCGAACCGCGACTCGTGTTCCTTGATCTGCGAGATGATCGGCCGCATGCGCTTCATCTCGCGCGTGAAGCGCGTTCCGAAGACCTGCGTTACGACGTTCTTCAACATCCGGGGCTCACTGGGTTACATGGCGCGCCCGGCGTCCGGCCCAGGCGCGCTCGACTTGGTGTCGGATCGTTTCCGGCACGAGGAGGTGGACCGAACGCCCATCCTCGAGGCGCTGCCGGATCCGGCTCGCCGAGATATCCACTCGCGTGACGTGGGCGACAACATACTCGATCGGCATCGATTCCGGGGAGGGCGCGGGCTCTCCGCCGCCCCGCGGCATCACCGCAATGCGGGCCAACTCCGGAAGCCGGCGCCAGCGTTCCCAGCGGTGGATCGCCGCGAACTGGTCCGCGCCCATCGCGAGGACGAGCCGGTCGGCGGGAAAGCGCCGCGCGAGGGCTTCAAGCGTGTCCACCGTGTAGGAGGGACCGGCCCGCTCGATCTCCATCGGGCTGACCTCGATGCCGGGCAGATCCGCAAAGGCCCGGCGCGTGAGGTCGAGGCGCACGTGGGCGGAGAGCGTAACCTCCCGGTGCGGTGGATCGCCCGCGGGAATCACGAGCAGCCGGTCGAGGCGCAGCTCTTCGAGGAGATCGCGCGCCACCGAGACATGGCCCGCGTGCGGAGGATCGAAGCTCCCGCCGAGGATGCCCGTCCGGCGGCCGCCCGCCGGGACTTCAACGCGGGGACTCGACATCCCCCGCCGGATCCTCCGCCGCCGCCGGGTCTTCGTCCGCCAGCAGCAACCGCGCTTCCTCCGAATCGGGAAACTCCGACAGCAGCCTCCCCCGGATGACGCCGGCCTCGGTTTCGTACCCCACGACACGGTAACTTCGATACAACCGCAAGAGGAGATCCGGCAGGAATTCCCCGGTCGGCTCCTCCGCCAGCGATTTTTCGAAGTAGACGATCGCGGATTCCGCCAGTCTCCGGCGATCCTGATAGTACTTCCCGATTTCGTAGCTCTTCTCGGCCAGCTTCGCCCGCGCGTCCGCCATCAGGCCTTCGGCCTGCTCCCGGAAGGGGGTCGTCGGGAAGAATTGCAACAGACGCTGGCATTCCTCGAGGGCCCGCCGGGTGAACTCCTGGGAGAGAGTGACCCGGGGCGAGGCCGCGAGGTAGGCCCGGCACAGCCCCAGCTGCGCGTCGTCCGCGAGGGGACTGTTGGGCCGGTTCGTGGCCATGCGCCGGAACTCCTCCACGGCGTCGAGCTCGTTGCCCGCCCGGAGCTGCCCCTCGGCAGCGAGGTACTGCGCGCTGTCGACGAGCGGATTCAGGGGATCTCGAACCATGAAGGCGAGGAAGCCCTCGGCCGCCCTGCGATATTCTTCGGCGTCGAACCGATCCTGCGCCCACTGGAAGAGATCCGGCGGCTCGAGATCGCCCGGGGGGCCGGAACTCGAGCAACCCGCGAGCATGAGGACCGCGGCGGCGAGCGCCGTGCGGAGGGCATCGCGAGCCCTCCCGGTGGGGCCCCTCATTCCGGTTGTGCCGCTCATTCGAAGCCGAAGCGGATCTGTCGCATCCGCTCCTCCGCCCGCCGGACCAGCGCGTGCGTGCGGGTCGGGTTCAGTTCCAGCACGCGAGCGTAGTTGACGAGAGCTTCGTCCGTCTCGCCGAGCGCGAGGTGGAGTTCGCCGATGAGGAAGTGCGCCTCGACCATGTGCGTCCGCGGCACGCCGAGTTCGACCATTTCGGCCAGCTTCTCGAGGGCGGAGGAGGGACGGCCCTCCGCCCGATCTTCATCGGCGGACACGTAAAGACAGTTCCCGTAGTGGTAACGTGCGTCCTCCAGGTTCGAGCGGCTTTGCTCCATCGCCTCGAGGAAATCGCGATAGAACGGCAGCGCGCGAGTGCACGCGCCGAGTTGCTCATATGCGAGACCGACATCGTACAGCACCGCCGGCTCCGGATCCCCCTCGCCGGCGAGAAGCGCGAGGCGCAGCGAGAGGGAACGTGCGTAGTCACCCTCAGCCGCATGATAGGCGGCCAGCGAGCGCTGGAGGTCGGTGGGCAGATAGCCCAATCCCCAATCCACGAGGGGCTGGAGCGCGCGGGACATGTTCTCCGCCGCGCCCCGCTCCCGCGCGGACCACGCAAGTCCGGCGAGCGAGGCCGCCGCCTGGTGCCGCAGCCGGGGGTCGCGCTCGGCGAGCGTCTCGTAGACGGTGAGCGCCTCGTCGACATCGCCGCGCACGGCGTAGGCATGCCCGAGCCGGAGGAGCAGGTCGTCGGTGTCCCCGCTGACGCGCCGGGCAAGGAGGTACTCGGCGATCGCCTTGTCCGCATCCCCGACGGCCAGGTATCGGTCCCCGCGCACGACGGACCGGTCCACCGGATCCTCGCACGCCGCAAGCGCAAGCGCCGCCAGGACCCCGGCGGTCCCCTGCACGATCCGCTGTCGGACGGTCACCATGGGCGCCCCCCGCCGGCCTTCGTCCCCCGCATGTCTCAACTCTCCCCGCTTTCGACGCCGCCATGGATGTCGCCCGTTGCCTCGCGAGAGGCGCGCGGCCCGCCCCCGCGCGTCCAGCGCCGCACGAGGCCGTACAGAAAGATACAGCGCAGGGCGGAGATGCCATCGCGCCACCCGATCTTCTTGCCCTCCGCGTACGTCCGTCCCGCGTAGGAGATCCCCACCTCGTACACGCGCCATCTACCCATGGCGACCTTCGCCGTGATTTCCGGTTCGACGCCGAAGGCCCGCTCCTCGATCGTGAGCTGCTCGATCACTTCCCGGCGGAAGCACTTATAACACGTCTCCATGTCCGTGAGGTTGAGATTCGTCATCATGTTCGACAGCCGAGTCAGCCACCGGTTCCCCACGTAGTGCCAGTAGTAGAGGACGCGATGCGGCTGCCCGCCCATGAATCGCGACCCGTAGACGACGTCCGCTCTGCCCGCGAGGATCGGCTCCAGGAGGCGCGGATACTCGGCGGGGTCGTATTCGAGATCCGCGTCCTGGATGATGACGATGTCGCCCTTGACGCGCCGGAACCCGGTGGAGAGGGCCGCGCCCTTCCCCCGGTTCCGCTCGTGGACGAGCACCCGGTCGACCAGCCCTTCCGCCTCCAATCGGTTGAGGATCGACGCGGACGCGTCGGCCGAGCCGTCGTCGACCGCGATGAGTTCCACGTCCGGGGCGACCTCCCTCACGCGCCGGACGATCGCCTCGAGCGTCATCTCCTCGTTGTATACGGGCATGACCACGGAGACCCGGGTTCGCCCCATGTCCTCCTCGCCTCCCCACCGTGCGATCATTCGGGTGCTGCCCCGAGCGGCCGCATCTCCCGAAAATACTCGACCGTTCGCTTCAGCCCGACCTCGAGCGGGACTCGGGGAGTCCACTCCAGCCGCGCCGAGGCGAGAGAGATGTCCGGAGAGCGCATTCTCGGGTCGTCTTCGGGCAGCGGACGCACTTCGATCGTGGACGCGGAGTCCGTGGTCGCGAGCACGAGATCGGACAACGCCCGAATCGTATACTCCTCGGGATTGCCCAGGTTCACCGGCTCGTGGATGTCGGCGTTGAAGAGACGCCAGATCCCTTCCACGAGGTCGGACACATAACAGAAGCTCCGTGACTGGGAGCCGTCTCCGTAGACGGTGAGCGGTTCCCCACGTAGTGCCTGGACGACGAAGTTCGACACCACGCGGCCATCGTCCGGACGCATGCGCGGGCCGTAGGTGTTGAAGATTCGCACGATGCGCGCGTCCACGCCGTGCTCGCGGTGGTAGGCCATCGTGATGGCCTCGGCGAAGCGCTTCGCCTCGTCGTACACGGAGCGCGGACCGACCGGGTTCACGTTGCCCCAATAGGTTTCGGGCTGAGGATGGACGAGCGGATCACCGTAGACTTCCGAGGTGGACGCGAGGAGCAGCCGGGAGCCCCTCGCTCTGGCCAGGCCCAGGGCGTTGCGCGTACCGAGAGCGCCCGCTTCCAGCGTCTGGATCGGGAACCGAAGATAGTCCACCGGGCTGGCCGGCGAGGCGAAGTGGAAGATCCCTTCGATCTCCCCCTCGATCTCGAACGGCTCCGACACGTCCCGCTTGAGAAACGCGAACCTCGGCTCACCCCGCAGGTGGGCAAGGTTGCGTCGCGTCCCCGTGATCAGGCTGTCGATGCCGACGACGGAGTGCCCCTCGGCGAGGAGGCGGTCGGTGAGGTGCGAACCGAGGAAGCCGGCGGCGCCGGTGACGACCAGTCTCATGCGATTTCCGCCGGACCGATCTGCCTGCGCCCGACCGGGTAGTGTTCGAACCCTCGCGAAGCCATGCGATCCGGTTCGAACACGTTGCGCCCGTCGAACACGATCGGGCGGGCCATGCGCTGCGCGAGTTGCGACCAGTCGGGACGCCGGTACTGCAGCCACTCCGTCACAACGACGAGCGCGTCCGCCCCGTCGAGCGCCTCGTACTCGTTCGCCGCGTATTCCACGGCATCCCCCAGGTAGAACTCGCGCGACGGCGCCATGGCGGCGGGGTCGTGCGCCACGACCGACGCTCCCCGTTCGCGCAGCCCCTCGGCGACCGCGCGCGAGGGCGCTTCGCGCATGTCGTCCGTGCGTGGCTTGAACGCAAGCCCCCAGAGCGCGAAGCGCAGACCCGTGAGGTCATCGCCGAACCGCTTCCGGATTTTTCGGACGAGGACGGTGGTCTGGCGATCGTTCGCCTCGCTCACGGACCTCAGGATGCCGAGGTCGACGCCCTGTTTTTTCGCGGAGCGGATGATCGCCCGCACATCCTTGGGAAGGCAGCTGCCGCCATACCCCGTGCCGGCATAGAGAAAGGCCGACCCGATGCGAGGATCCGAGCCCACGCCGCGGCGAACGCGCTCGATGTCGGCCCCGGCTTGCTCGCAGAGCTCGGCGAACTGGTTCATCATGCCGATCCGGGCGGCCAGCATCGCGTTCGCCGCGTACTTGGTCAGTTCCGCCGAGGCGATATCCATGAATATCAGCGGGTTTCCCGAGCGGATGAAGGGTTCGTACAGCTCCTCCATGCACCGCCGGGCGCGGTCCGAATCCACGCCGCAGACGACCCGGTCGGGGTACAGGAAATCCCCTACGGCGTCGCCTTCCTTGAGGAACTCGGGGTTGGAGCACATGTGGAAGGGCAGGTCGGTCCGTCGGGCGATCTCGGCCCGCACGATCTCGCTCGTCCCCACCGGAACGGTGCTCTTCATTACGACGACCGCGCCGGGGCGCACATGGTCTCCGATCACGCGAGCCGCGTCCAGCACGAAGTCGAGGTCCGCCAGCCCGTCCTCACCGGGCGGCGTACCCACCGCGACGAAGATGACGTCGGCCGTCCGGACGCCCTCCGCCGCGTCCGTTGTGAATCGAAGCCGTCCGGCGGCGAGGCCCTCCGAGATCAGGCGCTCGATGCCGGGTTCGTAGATCGGGACATCTCCGGAGTTCAAGCGCCGGATCTTCTCTTCGTCGACATCGGCACAGGTGACGCGGTTTCCGGACCCGGCAAGACAGGACCCTGCCACGAGCCCGACGTATCCGGTGCCGATCACGGTGATTTCCATCGAGTTCTCCGTCGCTCCTCGTTCAGGGGGCCGTGTCGCTGCTCGACCGACGGGCGGCTCCGGAACTCGCGACCCAGTCCAGGGTGGCGTGCGCGCAGGCCCGCAGGTCGCGCTCCGCGCGCCACCCGGTTGCGGCCCGCAGCCGCGCGGGATCACCGACCACGGACTCCGGTTCTCCGCTCCGGACCAGGGCCGGATCGCGCACGATCTCGGGCTCGATCTCCGCCCTCTCGAGGACCCACTCGAGCAGGCGGCGGATCTTCGTCGCAATCCCGGAGCACACGTTGTACGCCATGTGGGGCGTCCCGTCGAGGTCGGCGATGTCCGCGAGCGCGCGAACCCCGTCGCGTACGTCCGTGAAGTCGCGCTCCACATCCAGATTGCCGACGGCGAGCCGAGGCTCCGCCATTCCCCGCCGAATCGCGAGGGCGCGACGGCAGAAGCTCGGGAGCACGAACACGGGACGCTGTCCAGGACCGACGAGCGGAAAGAGCCGCGCGACGACCACACGGACGCCGAGTGCCGCGCCGGCTCCGCGGGCGACAACGTCCTGGGCGGCCTTGGTGGCGCCGTACACGCTCGTCGGCCGAAGCGGCTGACGCTCTTGCATCGGCCCGCCACCGCCGCCGCCGTACGAGTCCGCGGAACCCGCCACGACCACTGTGTGCACCGCCGCGGGGGCCCGCGCAACCGCTTCGACGAGGTTCAGCGTGCCCGCGCCGTTCACCGCGAGAGCATCCCGGGACCGCTTACCGGCCTCGGCTCCCGACGAGCAGCCGGCCAGGTGGAAGATTCGCCGAGGACGGGCGGCGTGCACGGTCGAAGCGACGGCGTCGGCGTCTCGCACATCGAGCCGCGTCCATGCGGCCGCCGCGCGACCGGCTGGCGAAAGAGTCCCGCCGGAGGGGACTTCCCCCAGCATCGTCGCCGTCACCTCGTAGCCCCGGTCCAGCAGATGCTCGACCAGGTGCTGTCCGATGAACCCGTCGCCGCCCGTCACAAGGACTCTCACCGACGGCACTCGCTAGAGCACACGCGCGAGGCGCCGCGCGGCATAGGTCACGATGAGGTCCGCCCCCGCGCGCCGGATGGCGCGGATCGCTTCCAGGCTGGCCGCTTCCGGGTCGAGCCAGCCTCGCGCGCCCGCAGCCTCGATCATCGCGTATTCCCCGCTCACCTGATACGCGGCGGTGGGCATCCGGAACTCATCCTTGACTCGTCGGAGGATGTCGAGATTCGGCAGCGCCGGTTTCACCATGACCAGGTCCGCTCCCTCGGCGATGTCGAAACCGACCTCGCGGATCGCCTCATCCGCGTTCCGCACGTCCATCTGATACCCGCGCCGGTCCCCGAAGGCGGGAGCGGAGTCCGCCGCGTCACGGAAAGGGCCGTAGAAAGCGCTCGCGTACTTGATGGCATAGGACAGAATGGCCACGTCCCCGAGGTTGGCTTCGTCGAGCGAGGCGCGAATCACGCCGACCCGACCATCCATCATGTCCGAGGGGGCGACGATGTCCGCCCCCGCGGCCGCGTGACTCACGGCCTGGGCGGCGAGCCGCTCGAGCGTCGGATCGTTCGCGACGCGACCGCCGTCGAGGATGCCGCAGTGGCCGTGATCCGTGTATTCGCACAGGCAGATATCCGTGATCAGGACCAGATCGGGAAGCGCGCCGCGAAGCGCCCGTAGCGAGCGCTGGATCACGCCGTCCGGCTGGTCCGCTCGCGAGCCCCGTGCATCCTTGCTTGCAGGCAGGCCGAACAGGAGAACGGCCCGTATCCCTTCCTCGAAGGCGGCGCCCGCTTCTTCGACGGCCGCCTCGACACTCAAGCGGTCGATCCCGGGCATCGAAGGGATCCGCTGCCGCGGCGGTCCCCGGTCATCGATGAACATGGGGTAGACCAGATCGGAAGCCTCGAGCCGAGTCTCCCGCACGAGTTCGCGCAGGGAGGCCGTACGACGCAGGCGGCGTGGCCGGGAGGCGGGGAACGATGCGTCAGGCATGGCCGTGAGTCGCGGCGAAACGGCCGGGGCGGGCGGCGGATGCCACCAGAGCGTCCACGAGCCCGGGCATCGAGTGCGTTGCCGCCACGACATGCACGGGCAGACCAAGTTCGGCGAGCGTCGATGCGGTCACGGGACTGATGGCGGCCACGAGAGCGCCGCCGGTCTGAGCACCGACGAGTTGCACGAAGGCACGGGCGGCGGACGAGGCCGTGAAGGTCAGCCAGTCTCCGCGACCCAGTTCGATGAACTCCCGGAGAACGTCTCGCACGTCGGGGTTGACCTCCACCGCGTAGGCCGCCGCAACATCGACCCGCGCTCCGGCGGCGACCAGTCGTTCCCGCAGGACGGGACGCGCTCGCTCGGCCTGCACGAGCAGGACCCGCGCGTCTGGACGGCTCCCCGGCCCGGTCGCCGCCACGATCTCATCCGCGAGCGCTTCGCCCCGATAGATCGGCGGCACGAGGCACTCCGCCACGCCGAGGGCGCGCAGCGCGTCCGCAGTCGCCGGCCCCACGGCGGCGAACCGGCCCGCCGCCAGCGCGCACATCGAGTCCGCCTCCGACACGGCGTCTCCCAGACGGCGGACGGCGTTCACGCTGGTCGGCACGATCCAGTCGTATTCGGCCAGCCGCGCGGCCGCCCGCGCCAGCGCCTCCGGATCGGCTGCGGGCGCCAGCCGGATCGTCGGCGCCGTCGTTACGGTCGCCCCCGCGGCCTCCAGGAGAGTACGGAAGCCCTCGGTCTGCCCGGCGGGCCGCGTAACCAGTACATGCTGGCCCGCGAGCGGGGGGGAGATCACCGGGCCACCGATGCGAGACGACCGGCCGCGGGAACCCCCGCGGCCGGTCGCCGGTCAGCGGTCGAAACGTCGCCGAGGCGCGTCGTCAGGACGCCTTGACGACTTTTCCCGCCTTGATACACCGCGTGCAGACGCGCACCCGCCGACGACCCGCACCCTCCACGATCTTCACCCGCTGGAGGTTCGGCATGAAGCGCCGTTTGCGCTTGTTGTTCGCGTTGCTGACGTGGTTCCCGACGCCGGGTCCCTTGCCGCAGACGTAACAGAAATTCGCCATGACTCGCTCCGTATTCCGCTCAGTGAACGAACACGGAGTCGGCAAGAAGGAAGGTCGGGGACGATGGGATCAGTTCGCCCATTGACTCCATTACCGCTCCGGATTCGACCCACACGCCTGCGATCGAATCGTTGAATGTGTAGATCTGCCCCCGCACGAAGACGCTGTCGCCTCCGTAGATCGTCGTCTCGGCCATCCTGAGAATCTGGATCGGGTCGGACTGAAGCAGCACCGGATAGGCGATGTCGTCCGCAAGCTGAAGAGCGAATGCGCCTTCCCCCAGCCCCGTCGCGACGCGGATTCCCGCGATCAAGACGCGGCGACTGATGGCTGCCGCCGGATCGGAAAGCAGATCGGAGGCGTCCAGATCCCGAGCCGCCTCGATCTCGGCGGCTTCGGCGTCGGCGCGTGCCTGTTCGATATCGCGCGACTGGAGGTTCAGCCAATACATGAACCCTCCGATGGCCGCCAGCGCGACGATGCTGAGGATGACGCCGAGCCCACCTTCACCCTTGTTGGACATGTCTCTTCTCCCGGTTCCTCACGCCTCGCGATCGGTGAATTCGATGAGCGCCAACTCCGCTCCGTCACCCTTCCGCGCGCCCAACTTCAGAATCCTCGTGTATCCGCCCGGTCGATGTTCGAAACGCGGGCCGATCTTCTCGAAGAGCTTCCGCAGTGCAGCGCGGTCGGCGATCTGCCGACCGGCCAGTTGCCTGCTGTGCAGATCGCCTCTCTTCGCCAAAGTGATGAGCTTTTCGGCGAACGGCCGCAACTCCTTCGCCTTCGCCTCGGTCGTACGGATCCGCTCGTGCAGGATGAGACTCGTCGCCATGTTTCGCAGCATCGCCTTCCGATGGCTGCGCGTCCGACTGAGTTCCCGCCCCTTCTTTCTATGCCTCATCGTCGCTCTGAGCTCCGTTTCCCGCCAGATCATCCTGCAGGTAGAGGTTCCCGTCCTCATCCCGCAGGAACGACATGCCGAACCGGAGTCCGTGCCGGCCGAGGACCTCCGCAAGCTCCTCGAGAGACTTCTCTCCGAAATTCTCCAACCTCAGGATGTCGTCCCGCGACCGCGTGACGACATCGCCCAGCGTCGTCACGCCCTGCTTTTCCAGTGTATTCCTCGAGCGGGCCGAGACCTCGCTGAAATCCTCGAGCGAGCGTTCGAGCAACTCGACAAGTTCCGCATCGACGGGCTCGCTTGCGCTGTCCTCCTGGACCGGCTCGACGGCCTCCGGCAGCGTGGGCACGGTCCCCATCTGACTGAAATACGACAGGTGCAGCCGGACGATCTCGGCCGCCTGCGAAACCGCCTCCGCCGGCTTGAGGGCTCCGTTCGTCTCGACGTCCACCTCGAGCCGGTCGAAGTCCGTGCGCTGGCCGACCCGGGTCTCCCTCACATTGAAATTCGCGCGGGTGACGGGGTTGTAAACGGCGTCTATCCGGATCGTCCCGACCGGAAACTCACGCTTGGCTTCGGTCTCTTCGGGAGGCGCATGGTGTTCCGCCATGACGAAGCCGCGACCGCGATTCACCCACAGGTCGAAGGCGAGAGGACGCTTCTCCGGCAGATCCTCCTGCAGCGTGAAGAGCACGAGGTCCGGGTTCACCACTCGAACCGACGGATGCTCCACGATCTGCTCCGCCGTTACCGGACCGGCCTTGTGCGCCGTGAGCGAGAGCTTCGCTTCCGCTTCGTCCTCATCCATCACCAGAACCAGACGCTTCAGGTTCTGAATGATCTGATGTACGTCCTCCGCGACCCCATCGACCGTCTGGTGTTCATGCTGAACGCCGTCCGCCCGGAAGGCCCAAACGGCCGCTCCGGGAAGCGAGGACAACATGATCCGCCGGATCGAGTTGCCGATCGTGTGTCCGAACCCGCGCTCCAGCGGCTGCAGGAGGAACGATGCGCGCGCCCCATTGGGGGATCGCCTCTGCTCCTCCATCGCTTCCGGCAGCACGAGACCGGCCAGATCTACCAACACCGTCATATGCGCTTCACTCCCTGTTTTTGCTCAGCGGACTTCGCCGGCCGGGGGGCATGCCCCCCGGCCGCGCGGGCCTACTTGCTGTAGAGTTCGACGATCAACTGTTCTTCGACGGCGAGCGGAATGTCGGATCGGGAGGGGCGCTCGATCATGCGTCCGCTCGCCGCGTCGTAGTCGACGCCCAGCCACGACAGTTGATCGCGCGACCGGCGATCCTCGATCGCCTCGATCACAACCGGCAACTTCCGCGCTCTCGGCGCCACCGACACCTCCGCGCCGGGTCCCACGGAATAGCTCGGCACGTCGACCATCGCCCCTTCGACCCGCACGTGGCGGTGCCGAATGAGCTGCCGCGCCGCCTTGCGAGAAGGCGCGAAACCGAGACGGTAGACGATGTTGTCGAGTCGGCTCTCGAGCGCGACGAGCAGGTTTTCGCCCGTGACGCCCGGGACGCGGGAAGCCTTCTTGAAGAGAGAGCGGAACTGCTTTTCCGCGAGTCCGTAGATCCGCTTCACCTTCTGCTTTTCCCGCAACTGCACGGCGTACTCCGACTGGCGCCGACGACGACGACCGCCGCCATGCTGCCCCGGGGGGAACGCGCGACGCTCGATCGCGCATTTCTCCGTGAAGCAGCGCTTCCCCTTGAGGAAAAGCTTCTCTCCCTCACGCCGGCACAGCCGACAAACGGGCCCCGTATAGCGAGCCATCTATACCCTCCGCTTCTTCGGCGGACGGCATCCGTTGTGCGGAATCGGCGTCACGTCCTTGATTGAACGGATCGCGAGACCGGCCGCCTGCAGCGCCTGAATCGCCGACTCACGTCCCGACCCGGGGCCCTGCACTTCCACATGGACTCGCCGCATCCCCATGCCGGCCGCCTCGCGTCCCACCGTCTCGGCCGCGATGGTGGCGGCAAAGGGCGTGGACTTCTTGGAGCCCTTGAACCCCGCCTTTCCGGCACTGGCCCAGGCGACGGTGTCCCCGGTCAGGGTCGTGATCGTGATGATCGTATTGTTGAAGGTCGCCTTGATGTGGGCGACGCCCTCGGCGTCGACCTGGCGCTTCTTCTTTCTTACCCGTTTTGCCATTCCCTGCGCATCCTCCGTTTGGGCCGGCGTGGTTGCCGCACCTACTTCCTGGGCGCCTTCTTCTTACCGGCCACGGCGCGCCGCGGCCCCTTTCGGGTCCGGGCGTTGGTGTGTGTTCGCTGGCCGCGCACGGGCAGGTTCCGCCTGTGCCGCATCCCGCGGTAGCATCCGATGTCCATCAGACGCTTCACGTTCATCGAGGTTTCGGTACGCAGCGAACCCTCGACCTTGTAGTGGTTCTCGATGACTCGCCGCAGCTTGTTGACGTCGTCATCGGACAACTGATAGACGCGAACATCCCCATCCACGCCCGTCTCGGCCAGGATGTTGCGCGCCGTCGAGTGGCCGATTCCGTAGATGTACGTGAGGCCCACCTCGATCCGCTTGTTCCGCGGAAGATCGACTCCGGCTATACGTGCCATGTATTCCCGCCTATCCCTGCCGCTGCTTGTGCTTCGGATCTCGACTGCAGATCACCCGGACGACACCGCGCCTGCGGATGATCTTGCAATGCTCGCAAATTCGCCTGACACTCGAACGAACCTTCATGCTTCCGTCCTCTGGTGGCGGTTCGATGGCAACCCTTCAAAATACCAGCCCGAACCGATCCGAACAAACTCCATCGCCGTAACCGGAACTTCCCCGGCTCACTTGTACCGGTACGTGATCCGCCCTCTCGTCAGATCGTAGGGCGACAACTCGACCGCGACCCGGTCTCCCGGCAGGATCCGTATGTAGTTCATGCGAATCTTGCCGGAGACGTGGCAGACGATCTGATGCCCGTTCTCCAGCTCCACGCGAAACATCGCGTTGGGAAGCGCCTCGGCGACCTCCCCCGTCATCTGGATCGGTTCTTCCTTCGCCAACTCAGGCCTCCCCTGCTGCTCGCGCCGGACTCGCGACTCGCGTCAACACACGCGGGCCTTCCGGCGTCACCGCCACGGTGTGCTCGAAATGCGCCGAGAGGCGTCCATCCCCCGTCACCACCGTCCATTCATCGTCGAGTGTGCGGATCTCCGGCCCGCCCGCGTTGACCATCGGCTCGATGGCGATGACAAGCCCCGGTTGCATCCGGAACCCGCGGTTGCGCACCCCATAGTTCGGAACCTGCGGTTCCTCGTGAGGCGCCTCCCCCACGCCATGCCCGACAAGCTCCCTGATCACACTGAAGCCCTCGGCTTCGACGTGCGTCTGTATCGCCCAGCCCAGGTCGCCGAACTGGGCTCCGGGACGCGCCGCCTCGATGCCCACATCGAGCGCCGTTCGGGTCACGCCCAGGAGACGCTCCGTAGCCGGCGCCACTTCACCCACGGGAATCGTGACGGCCGCGTCCGCGAACAGACCCTCGAGCTTGACGCCGACATCGACGCTCACAATGTCGCCCGACTGCAATTCACGCCGGAACGACGGTATGCCATGTACAACCTCGTCGTTGATGCTCGTACACAGCGTGGCCGGGAATCCGTACAGCCCCTTGAACGCGGGCGTCGCGCCCGGGTTGTCGCGAATCAGCGCTTCCGCCATGTCGTCCAGCTCCCCGGTGCTCCGACCGGGGATGGCCTGCTCCGCCGCCATCTCGAGGACCTCCGCCACGATGGCCCCCGCCGCAGCGATGGCGTCGATCTGGGCGGACGACTTGAGCCGGATCAACCGGCCATCTCCGCTACGCGCAACGTTTCGAAGAGACGCCCCCGCACGGCGTCCTGCGTTCCCGTGCCGTCCACCGCGGTCAGTCCTGTCGCGGACCGGGCGTAGTAGGCGAGCAGAGGTTCGGTCTGGGCGCGATAGACCGCGAGCCGATTGCGAACGGTCTCGGCGCGATCGTCCGAGCGCTGCACGAGGGCGGCTCCGCAATCCGGGCAGGCGGCATCCTCTCCCACGGCGCGCACATGAGTCACGAGGCCGCACGATCCGCACACCCGCCGCCCGGAAATGCGATCGACGAGTTCTTCCTCCGGCGCCTCGAGGGAAAGCACCGCGTCCAGTTCGAGGCCCCGGCCGGCCAGCAGCTCGCCGAGCCCGTCGGCCTGAGGAACCGTGCGCGGAAATCCGTCAAGCACGAACCCGCCGCTCGCCTCCGAGCCGTCGAACGCCTCGGCGATGAGTCCCAGCACGACCTCGTCCGGCACGAGCTCGCCCGCTTCATAGTAGACGCGAACCCTCTCGCCGAGCGGGGTTCCGGCCTGAAGCGCAGCGCGGATCATGTCGCCGGTGGAAAGGCGCGGAACGCCAAGGCGTTCGGCGAGAAACTCGCCCTGAGTGCCCTTCCCGACGCCGGGAGGACCCATGATGATCAGCCGCACGCCCATCACATGTAGCGCTGTCTGCCCCGATACTTGACGCGACCCTTCTTCATGAATCCCTCGTACTGGCGCAGCAGAAGATGCTGTTGCAGTTGCTGCATCGTATCGAGCGCGACGCCCACCACGATGAGCAGCGAAGTGCCGCCGAAGAAGAAGGTCTGAAGATCGAAGATCGAGAAGATCAGGTAGGGCAGAACGGCGATCAGCGCCAGGTATACCGAGCCGGGCAGCGTGATCCGCGTGAGCACGTGATCGATATAGTCCGCCGTCTTCGCGCCGGGCTTGACGCCCGGGATGAACCCGCCCTGGCGCTTCAGATTCTCCGCCAGATCCGCCGGGTTGAAGATGATGGACGTGTAGAAGTAAGTAAAGTAGATGATGAGAACGACGTACAGCCCATAGTACCACGCCGTCCCCACCTGGAGCGCCTGGCTCATCTCGTAGATGAAGCGGCGGGCTCCGGAGCTGCCCGGTCCGGGGTTGCCCATGAACGCGGCCAGGGTTCCCGGAATGATGATGATCGACTGGGCGAAGATGATCGGCATCACGCCCGCCGAGTTGATCCGCAGGGGGATGAACGACCGCTGCCCTTCCCGGATCCGGCCCCTGCCCACGACCTTTCGCGGGATCTGCACCGGAATCTTGCGCTGGGCCATCGTCAGAGCGACGACCGAGGCCATGACGGCGACGAGAGTCGCCGCCAGAGCGGCGAGCTTGATGATCGAGATGCCGCCGGCCTGGTAGAGTTCGAAGGTGTTGAGCACCGCTCCCGGGAAGCCCTGCAGAATCGAGAAGAAGATGAGCAGGGACATACCGTTGCCGACGCCGCGCTCGGTAATTTGCTCCCCGAGCCACATGACGAACACGCCCCCGGTCGTGAGCATCAGCACGGTGAGAAGGCGAAAACCGAGACCGGGATCGAGGACCGCACCCGGCTGAGCCTCGAGGAAAAGCGCGTAGGTGTAGGACTGCCCGATACACAGCACGACGGTCGTGTACCGCGTCCACTGCGTGAGCTTGCGGCGGCCTTCCTCCCCTTCCTTCTGCAGCTTTTCGATCGCCGGCATGACGGCGGCGAGGAGCTGGAAGAGAATACTCGCCGAGATGTAGGGCATGATGCCGAGGGCGAAGACGGTCGCGCGCTGCAGGCCGCCGCCCACGAAGAGGTCGTAGATGCCGAAGATCGTGCCCTGGAACTGTCCGGCGAGGGCCTGCAGGGCCACGACGTTCACACCCGGCGTCGTGATGTGGGAGCCGAGCCGATACAGGGCGAGACAGAGCAGGGTGAAGAGAATCTTCGCCTTGAGCTCCGGCACCTTGAAGATATTCGCCGCGGCAGCCGCCGCGTTCTGGCCGTTCGCCATGCCTTACTCGATCACCCTTGCCGTGCCGCCGGCCGCCTCGATCTTCTCACGGGCGGAGGCACTGAAGGCATGCGCGCGCACGTCGACCGCCCGCCCGACCTCCCCGCGTCCGAGGATCTTCACGGGACGGTCCGTTGCGCGGATGACGCCGCTCGCGCGCAGCGCCCGAGGATCGATCCCGCTTCCCTCCACGCGGTCCAGTTCCGAAAGATTGACGATGTGCCACTCGGTACGCCGGTGCGGCTTGAACCCCCGCTTGGGCGTGCGCCGGTAGAGCGGCATCTGGCCGCCCTCGAACCACGCCGGAATCGACGCACCACTCCGCGACTTCTGGCCCTTGTGGCCGCGTCCCGACGTCTTTCCGGAGCCGGATCCGTGACCGCGGCCGCGCCGTTTTGCGGAGGACTTCGAACCGCGCGGCGGGGAGAGATTGTCGAGCCCGATCCGCTCGCGTTCAGCCATCTTGCCCGACCTCCTCGACTTCGACGAGATGCGCCACCGCATGGATCATCCCGCGGATCGCGCGATTATCCGGCTGCACCACCTGGTCCTGATGGTGCTTGAGGCCGAGGGCACGCAGGGTGTCCCGCTGCTTGCGCTGCGCGCCGAGGCCGCTCTTCACCTGACGGATCTTCAACCGCTCACCCACGCATGGCCTCCCGGATCGTGGCAACATCCACTCCGCGTTCGGCCGCAACCTGCTCCGGCGTGACCAGATCCTGCAGTCCGCTCATCGTCGCACGAACGATGTTGAGAGGATTGTTCGTGCCGAGGCTCTTCGTGAGGATGTCCTGCACGCCGGCGCACTCGAGTACGGCCCGGACCGGGCCGCCGGCGATGACGCCGGTTCCCGGACCGGCGGGCTTGAGCAGCACCCTGCCCGCGCCATGGCGCCCGAGGATCTCGTGGGGGATGGTCCCGTTCACGATCGGCACGACGACCATGGCCTGACGCGCCTGCTCGAATCCCTTGCGGATCGCCTCGGCGACTTCGTTCGCCTTGCCGAGGGCCATACCCACACGGCCCTGCCCGTCACCGACCGCAACGAGCGCGGTGAACGAAAAGCGACGGCCGCCTTTTACGACCTTCGAGACGCGATTGATGAAGATGACATTCTCCTTGAAGTTGTCACCGTCGTCGCGCCGTTTTCTTCCCCCTCTTGCCATGAAGCCCTCTCGTTAGAAGCGGAGACCGCCGTCGCGGGCGCCTTCGGCAAATGCCTGAACGCGGCCGTGGTAGGGATACCCGCCGCGGTCGAACACGATCTGTTCCACATCGGCCGCGACGGCCTTTTCCGCAAGTGTCCTGCCCGCAAGATACGCGTCGGCGACCTTGCCCGAGCGCGCTCCCGCGTCGCCGTCCGTGCCGGCCAGCGTCGAGACGCCGAGCAGCGTGACGCCACGATCGTCGTCCACCAGTTGGCCCTCGAGATGCCGCAGGCTTCGGAACACGACGAGGCGCGGCCGTCCGGCCGTTCCCCGGATCTTCTTCTTGATCCGGGCGTGTCGACGCGTGCGCAGTCGATGCCTCTGTTTTGTCCGACCCCTGATGTCCATCGTCTTCCCTCTGGTTTGATCGCAGATCAGGCTGTGGCCGTGGCCTTGCCGGCCTTGCGGCGCACATGCTCGCCCACGTAGCGAATGCCCTTCCCCTTGTACGGTTCGGGCGGACGGATCGCGCGGATCTCCGCCGCCATCTGCCCGACCTTCTCCTTGTCGTTCCCCGCCACCTTGATCAGCGTCGGCGTCTCGACGCTCAACGCGATGCCCTCGGGCGGTTCAACGGTGACCGTATGGCTGTATCCGACGCTGAACACGACGCAGGCGGCCTTCTGTTCCGCCCGATAGCCGACGCCGTGGATCTCCAGGCGCTTCTCGTACCCCTGCGACACGCCCGTGACCATGTTGGCGATCAGGGATCGCGTGAGCCCATGCAGAGCCCGGTGCCGCGCTTCATCCGAGGCGCGCCTTACAGACACCACACCGTCGGACTGCGTGATCTCCATATCGGAGTCGAACGATCGCTCGAGCGCACCCCGAGGGCCCCTCACTCTCACGTGCGCGCCATCGATCCTCACCTCGACGCCGGCCGGCACGGGGATGGGCAGCTTTCCAATTCTCGACACGCTCTCTGCTCCCTCGCGGGGGCGACCGCCGGTCACCGACTCCCGGCAGCTCCGCTAGTAGATTCTCGCGACGATTTCCCCGCCGACGTGCTGCCGGCGGGCATCGCGATCCGTCATCAATCCGTTCGATGTCGACATGATCGCGATCCCCATCCCGGCACGAACCTTGGGGATCGAGTTCGCGTCGACATATTTCCTGAGGCCGGGTTTCGACACGCGTTCGAGCAGCCGAATCACGGGCCGGTCGTCCGACGTGTACTTGAGATACACGCGCAGGCGGCCGTGCCGGTTGTCGTCCAGCACCTTGTAGCCGCGAACGAAGTGGTTCTCCGCCAGGATCCTGGCGACCTCGATCTTGATCTTCGAGAGCGGGATGTCGACGCGTCTGTGTCCGGCCCGGCCGGCGTTGCGGATGCGCGTCAGCATATCCGCGATCGGATCGGTCATGCTCATCTCACCAACTCGCTTTCCGAACGCCCGGGATCTCTCCGCGGAGCGCCTGCTCGCGGAAGCAGATCCGGCACAGACCGAACTTCCTCATGTAGGCGCGGGGCCGGCCGCAGCGATTGCAGCGTCGTACCGTGCGCGAACTGAACTTCGGCTTCCGGTTCGCCTTCTCGACTAGTGCCGTCTTTGCCATTCAGCCCTTTCCCGCTAGATGACGACCGGGACTTCATCGCGAAACGGCATCCCCATCTCGCGAAGCAGGACGAGCGCCTCATCGTCCCGGTTGGTCGTCGTGACGAACGTAATGTTGAGACCGTGGATCTTGACGATCTCGTCGTAATCGACCTCTGCGAAGACCATCTGCTCCCGTATCCCGACCGTGTAGTTGCCGCGTCCATCGAACGCCCGGCTCCGGAACCCCCTGAAGTCCCTGATGCGAGGCACGGCGGTACTGATGAACCGGTCGAGGAACTCGTACATGCGGGCATTGCGAAGCGTCACCATCGTCCCGATCGGCATGCCTTCACGCAGGCCGAAGTTCGAGATCGAGTTCCGCGCCCGCGTAACGACGGGTCGCTGGCCGCTGATCACGGCGATCTCGTTCGAGGCGGACTCGATCAGCCTGGGATTGTCCTTCCCTTCGCCGAGTCCCGCGTTGATCACGATCTTCTCGAGCCTGGGGATCTGGTGCGGGTTCTCGAAGCCGAAGGTATCGGCAAGCTTCGCCCGGACCGTGTCCTCGTAGTGTTTCCGCAGCCGCGGCTTTCCGTTTTCCGAACTCATTTGCCTGCTAGCCCGCCGTCGGGAGGGGGTTGTCACAACGCCTGCAGATCCGCTCGATCGTGCCGTCCGCATCGCGCTGGCGGCGCACCCGCGCCGGTTCGTCGCACTGGGGACACACGAGCATCACGTTCGAAGCGCTGATCGGCTCTTCGTAGGTGACGATGCCGCCTTCGGTGATCCCGCCCTTCGCGTTGGCCACGGGACGCTTGTGATGTTTGCGCATGTTCACGTCCTGCACCACGACGAGTCCCCGCGAAGGGATCGTGCGCAGCACCTGGCCCTGGGCGCCGGCATAGTTGCCCGCGATCACCCGAACCGTGTCCCCGGCTCTCATGTTCAGTTTCGTCCGTGTCATCTTCGTTTCAGTTCCTCGTGCGACACCTGGCGGCCCCGCGGCTAGATCACTTCGGGGGCGAGCGACACGATCTTCATGAACTTCTTCTCGCGAAGCTCACGTGCCACCGGCCCGAAGATACGTGTCGCGGTCGGCTCTCCCGCATCGTTGATGATCACCGCCGCGTTCTCATCGAAGCGGATGTAGCTACCGTCGCGCCGCCGGCTCTCCTTGGCCGTCCGCACGACGACCGCGCGGACTACCTCGCCCTTCTTCACGTTCCCGTGCGGAGTCGCGTCCTTGATCGTCGCGACGATCACGTCGCCCACGCGGGCGTACCGGCGACGCGACCCGCCGAGGACTCGAATGCAGAGAGCCCGGCGAGCACCGGAATTGTCCGCGATGCGGACCATCGATTCCTGCTGAATCATCTCGTCGTGCCCCCGTTACTCCGGACGCTGGACCAGCTCGAGCACGCGCCAGCGCTTGAGTCTGGAGAGCGGACGGGTCTCCTCGATCCGGACCACGTCACCCACCCGGTATTCGTTCTCTTCGTCGTGTGCCTGGTACCGTTTGCCTCGGCTCACCTGCTTGCCGTACAGCGGGTGCGCGAGCCGCCGCTCGACGGACACCACGACGGTCTTTTCCATGCGGTCGCTCACGACCGTTCCGAGCCGAACCTTGCGCCGGCCCTTCGTCGCCGATTGGTCAGCCAACCTGATTCTCCTCGCTACGCGCTCGCTCGGCCTGCACGGTCTTCAGTCGCGCAATCTCGCGACGCAAAGTCCTCAGGAGCGACGGGTTCTCAAGTTCCTCGAACGCGGCCCTGTAGCGCAGACGAGCGATTTCGTCCTTCGCGCGGGTGAGTTCCTCGACGAGTTCCTCGTCGGTGAGTTCGCGAATCTCCATCGCTTCCAGCGGCACTTAGTCCTCCCGCTCCAGAAAGCGTGTCTTGACCGGAAGCTTCGCCGATGCCAACTGCATGGCTCGCCGCGCGAGTTCGATGTCGACCCCCTCGAGTTCGAACATCACCCGACCCGGCTTCACCGGCGCGACCCAGTACTCGGGGTTCCCCTTACCCTTCCCCATCCGGGTCTCCGCGGGCTTCTGCGTGAGCGGCTTGTCCGGAAAGATGCGGATCCAGACTTTTCCACCACGCTTGATGTGCCGCGTCATCGCGACTCGAGCGGCTTCGATCTGACGGTTCGTGATCCAGCCCGGTTCCACGGCCTGAAGCGCGTAGTCGCCGAACGAGACCTTGTTCCCGCGATGCGCGGCGCCGCGCAAGCGCCCCTTCTGCTGTTTCCGGTACTTGATCCTCTTCGGCTGCAGCATGTGTCTCTATCCTCGCCCGCGGCCCGTACGGCGGCGGCGCCCGCCTGCCGTGTACGTCTGACCACGGCGGTCTTCCACGATCTCGCCATGAAAGATCCACACTTTCACGCCGATCGTTCCGAAGGTCGTCCGGGCCTGTCGCTCCGCGTAGTCGATGTCCGCTCGCAGCGTGTGCAGCGGCACGCGCCCTTCGTGATAGCCCTCCGAGCGCGCAATCTCGGCCCCGCCAAGCCGCCCGCCGCACTGAATGCGGATGCCGCCGGCGCCGGCTCGCATCGCGGCCTGCACGGCCCGCTTCATCGCGCGCCGGAAGCTGATCCGCTGCGTCAACTGATGGGCCACGTTGTCCGCCACGAGCTGAGCCTGCGTCTCCGGCCGGCGGATCTCCTCGACGTTGACGGAAACTTCCGCATCCGTCAGCAGAGCGAGTTCGTCACGCAGCTTGTCGACCTCGGCCCCCCGCTTGCCGATGACGACGCCGGGGCGGCCGGTGTGGATCGTAACGACGATCTTGGACGGCTTGCGCTCGATCTCCACCTGGGCGATCGCCGCGTGCCCGAGCCGCGCTTGCAGGTACTTCCGCAACTTCTCGTCTTCGGCGAGGAGCTTCGGGAACTCCTTGCCCTGTGCGTACCAGCGCGACCGCCACGGCTTGACCGCGCCGAGTCTGAATCCGTACGGGTGTGTCTTCTGGCCCATTAGTCTCTCGTGTCCACGACGACCGTCACATGGCTGCTCCGCTTGAGCCGGGGGGTCGCCCTTCCGTAGGCGCGCGCGCGCCAGCGCCGAAGCGTCCTGCCTTCATCCACGTACGCCTCGCGCACATAGAGTTCGTCCACGTCCAGCGTTTCGCCGCCCTCGTCCGCTCTGTATACGGCGTTGGCGACGGCCGAACGGAGCACTTTTCCGATCGAGCGCGCCGCCTTCTTCTTCGAGAATTGCAGGATGGCGTAGGCGTCGTTGACGTCGCGCCCGCGAATCTGGTCGATGACCAGACGCATCTTCCGCGCGGACATCCCGAGGTTCTTCGCCCTGGCTGTCGCCTGCATCAGACTCTGCCCCTCCGGTCTCGCGCGGAACCGGCGTGCCCGCGGAAGGTTCGCGTCGTTGCGAACTCTCCGAGTTTGTGCCCCACCATGTTCTCCGTCACGTAGACCGGGATGAACTTGTTGCCGTTGTGCACCGCGAGCGTGTGTCCGACGAAATCCGGGCTGATGGTCGAAGCCCGGGCCCACGTCTTGATGACCGACTTGTCTCCGGAATCGTTCATCCGCTGCACCTTCATCAGCAGCTTCTCATCGATGTACGGTCCCTTTTTCACGCTTCTCGGCATCGGATCTCCCGCTCCTACTTCGTGGCTTTGCCGCGCTTGCGGCCGCGCACGATCAACTTGTCGCTCGGCTTGTGCTTCTTCCTCGTCTTGCGACCCTCCGGCTTGCCCCACGGCGAGACGGGTGGACGGCCGCCGGAACTGCGCCCCTCCCCGCCCCCGAGGGGATGGTCCACGGGGTTCATCGCCACGCCGCGCACCTTGGGCCGACGGCCCTTCCACCTCGAGCGGCCCGCCTTCCCGGCTCGAATGAGTTCGTGGTCGACGTTGCCGACCTGCCCGACCGTGGCCCGGCACGATTCCGGCACCATACGCATCTCGGTGCTGGGGAGCCGCAACGTGACCGTTCCCCGCTCTTTCGCGACGACCTGGACGGACGCGCCGGCCGAGCGGGCAAGCTGCGCGCCCTTGCCGGGCGCGAGTTCCACGCCGTGCACGACCGTCCCGAGCGGGACCTCGCGCAGTGGCAGGCAGTTCCCCACGTTCGGGTCGATCCCCGACCCGGAGAGGATGGTGTCACCGACACCGAGACCTCTCGGGTGGAGGATGTAGCGCTTTTCCCCATCCGCGTAGTGGAGGAGCGCGATGCGGGCCGAGCGATTCGGATCGTACTCGATCTCCGCGATGACGCCGGGCACGCCGTCCTTCCTGCGCTTGAAGTCGATGCGGCGGTAACGCCGCTTGTGGCCGCCCCCGCGCCTCCGGCTCGTGATGTGTCCGTGATGGTTGCGGCCGGACTTCTTCGGCAGACCCTCCGTCAGCGACCTCTCCGGCTCGCTGCGGGTGATTTCCTCGAACGTCGATACGCTGCGGTATCGGGAGGCGGCCGTCACCGGCTTGAACTTGCGAATCGGCATCGATCAGGCTCCCTCCAACACATCGACGGGACCGTCGGCGACTTCGATGATCGCCTTCTTCCAGTGCGGTCGCCGGCCCATCGTGCGCCCCATACGCTTCTTCTTTCCCCGCACGTTCATCGTGCGCACGGAGGTGACTCGCCTTCCCTCGAAGATCGCCTCGAAGGCACGGCGGATTTCGATCTTGTTCGCGTCCGGCGCCACCTCGAAGGTGTACTTGGGACGCGGTTCCACATCGCCGCGGTCGATACGCGCCTGGAGACGCCGTCCCACCCCGTCGGTCCCCTCGGACTGCAGGCTGGTCGACGTCTTTTCCGTGAAGAGCGGACGCAGGATGATCTCGTTCGGCGAGCGCCTCATGCTTCACCTTCCCCGGCCGTATCGTCGACGGCATCGTCCGCCGCGTCGAAGACCGACGACTCGACGAGTACCAGGTCGGACCAGAGGATGTCATACGCCGACGCCTCTCCCCATGGGAGCACGCGCACCCCGGGCAGGTTCCTGGCCGACAGATGGACATCGGGTTTGTGGCCTTCCGTCAGGAGAAGGACGTTCTCGGACTCGCGGCCAAGGCTGGCCAGCAGAGCCGCGATGCGCCGGGTCTTCGGCGGATCGAAACCCAGAGGCTCGATGAGCGCGAGGTCGCCGTGCATGGCTCTCGTATTGAGTGCGGAGCGGATCGCCAGCCGGCGGATCCGCTTCGGTACCCGCACCCGATAGGAGCGCGGCCGCGGGCCGAAGACCACCGAGCCGCCGCGCCACAGCGCCGAACGAATCGAGCCGGCCCGGGCGCGTCCCGTCCCCTTCTGCCGCCACGGCTTCCGCGATCCGCCGCGAACGGTCGAGCGGGTCTTCGTCGACGCAGTCCCCTGTCGACGGTTCGCCAGCACGGCGGTGACGACCTGATGGAGCACGTCTTCATTGACCATGCCATCGAACGGGGTCTCGGGCAGGGCCCGTTCGGCCCCTGCCGTCCCGTCGGAGCTGTACGTCGCGACGTTCATCGACCCGACCTCACCATGACGAGGTTGTTTCGCGCTCCCGGGATGGAACCTTGAACGATCAGCAGGTTCCTTTCGGCGTCGACCCGGATGATCTTCCGGCTCATCGCCATGCGCTGCGTCCCTCCCATGCGGCCTGCCATCTTCCGCCCCTTGATGACACGGGACGGATCCGTGCCGGCACCGATCGAGCCGGGGGATCGGAGAATGGACGTTCCACCATGGGAGCCGCGACCACCGGCGAAGCCGTGCCGCTTCACGACGCCCTGGAACCCGCGGCCCTTGGTCGTTCCGGTCACGTTCACCCGCGAACCGACGTCGAACATGCCGACCGTGAGTTCCTGACCCAGTTCGAGCTTCTCGCCCTCGAAGTCGAACTCCGCGAGGACGCGCGGTACGTAGTCGAGGCCGGCGCGCGCGGCGTGGCCCGCGGCCGGCTTCCGCACGCGGCTCTCCTTCACGCGACCGAAGCCCAGCTGCACGGCATCATAGCCGTCCTGCTCGGTGGTCTTGATCTGGACCACCGGACAGGGTCCGACTTCCAGAACGGTGACACCGACGGCCTTCCCGTCGCCGTCAAAGATCTGCGTCATGCCGATTTTTCGGCCGATCAACCCGGGCATCTCGCTACTCGACTTTGATTTCCACATCGACGCCGGCCGCGAGATCCAGCTTCGTCAGCGCGTCGATCGTCTGCGGACGGGAGTCATGGATATCGATGAGCCGCTTGTGCGTCTTCAGTTCGAACTGTTCCCGCGATTTCTTGTCCACGTGAGGACTCCGCAGGACCGTGAACAATTGACGGCGCGTCGGAAGCGGGATCGGCCCGCTGACGGACGCACCGGTCTTCTGCGCGGTCCGAACGATGTCCGACGCCGTCTGGTCGATCACCGCTGGATCGAATGCTTTCAGCCGAATCCGAATCTTCTGCGCCATATGTGTGCGCCGTCTCGTTTTCCGGGGGTGTCCGCTAGTCGTGGATGGCGGTGACGACCCCGGCGCCCACCGTCCGGCCTCCCTCGCGGATCGCGAACCGGAGGTTCTCCTCCATCGCGATCGGCGCGATCAACTCCACCGCCATATTCACATTGTCTCCCGGCATCACCATCTCCACGCCCTCGGGAAGCTCCGCCGAGCCCGTCACGTCCGTCGTCCGGAAGTAGAACTGCGGACGGTATCCGTTGAAAAACGGCGTGTGACGCCCGCCCTCGTTCTTCGTCAGCACGTACACCTCCGCCGAAAACTTCCGGTGAGGCGTGATCGACCGGGGGTGCGCCACCACCATCCCGCGCTCCACCTCCGTCTTCGCCACGCCGCGCAGCAGAAGCCCCGCGTTGTCCCCGGCCTGGCCCTCGTCCAGGATCTTCCGGAACATCTCCACACCCGTCACCACCGTCTTCTTCTCCGAGCCCAGGCCCACCAACTCCACGCCCTCGCCCGTCTTGACCACGCCGCGCTCGATCCGGCCCGTCACCACCGTCCCGCGGCCCGTGATCGTGAACACGTCCTCCACCGGCATCAAAAACGGCTTGTCCGTCGCGCGCTCCGGCACCGGAATGTAGCTGTCCAACGCCTCCATCAACTCCCCGATGCACGCCGTCTCCGACGCCGACGGATCCCCGCTCTCCAACGCCCGCAGAGCCGAGCCCCGCACCACCGGCACATCATCGCCCGGAAACTCGTACTCGCTCAGCAACTCCCGCACCTCCAACTCCACCAGGTCCAGCAACTCCTCGTCGTCGACCTGGTCCACCTTGTTCAAAAACACCACGATGTACGGCACGTTCACCTGGCGGGCCAACAAAATGTGCTCCCGCGTCTGAGGCATCGGACCGTCCGCGGCCGACACCACCACGATCGCTCCGTCCATCTGAGCCGCGCCCGTGATCATGTTCTTCACGTAGTCCGCGTGCCCCGGGCAGTCCACGTGCGCGTAGTGACGTCCCTCCGACTCGTATTCCACATGCGCCGTCGCGATCGTGATCCCCCGCTCCCGCTCCTCCGGAGCCTTGTCGATCTGATCGAACGCCACGTACTCCCCGTATCCCTTCTGAGCCTGTACCTGCGTGATCGCCGCCGTCAGCGTCGTCTTCCCGTGGTCCACGTGACCGATCGTTCCCACGTTCACGTGAGGCTTCGTTCGCTCGAACTTTTCCTTCGCCATCGCCCCTCGTTCTCCTGTGTCTCGTCTGCGTCTGTTGGCGGACGGCCCCTTCGCCGCCTACGAACCGTTGGCGGAGACAATCTCCGCCGTCTTGGAGCCCGGAACTTCCTCGTAGTGCGAAAACTGCATGGTGTAGACCGCGCGACCCTGGCTGATCGAGCGCAGGGACGTCGCGTAGCCGAACATCTCCGACAGCGGCACGGACGCGCCGACGACCTGGGCCGACGACCGCTGCGTCATGCCGCCGATCTTGCCCCGCCGACTGGAGAGGTCTCCCATCACGTCCCCGAGATAATCTTCGGGCGTAACGACTTCCACGTTCATGACCGGTTCGAGCAGGACGGGTTGCGCCCTGCGCGCACCTTCCTTGAGCGCGATCGAGCCGGCGATCTTGAAGGCCATCTCGCTGGAATCGACGTCATGGTACGAGCCGTCGATCAGCGTGGCCTTGATGTCGATGATCGGGTAGCCGGCGACGATCCCCGAATCCAGCGCCTCGCGAATCCCCTGTTCCACCGAGAGCACGTACTCGCGGGGCACGTTTCCGCCCCGGATCTCGGAGTCGAAGATGAAGCCGCCACCGGGATCCGTGGGCTCGAGGTTGATGATCACGTGCCCGAACTGCCCGCGGCCACCGGACTGCCGCACGAAGCGGCCCTCCACCTTGCGGACGGCTTTGCGGATCGTCTCGCGATAGGCCACCTGGGGACGGCCGACGTTCGCATTGACCTTGAACTCGCGCTGCAGCCGGTCGACGATGATCTCGAGATGGAGTTCGCCCATCCCGCTGATGATCGTCTGCCCCGTCTCCTCATCGGTGTAGACGCGGAACGTCGGGTCTTCCTCGGCCAGCTTCGCGAGAGCCCCCGACAGCTTCTCCTGATCCGCTTTCGTCCGCGGCTCGATCGCCACCCGGATCACGGGTTCGGGAAAACTCATCGACTCGAGCACGATCGGATCGGTCGCCGACGAGAGCGTATCTCCCGTCCGCGTATGCTTGAGTCCGATCGCGGCCGCAATGTCGCCCGCGAATACTTCGTCGCGCTCCTCGCGCTTGTTCGCGTGCATCTGGAGCAGCCGCCCGAAGCGTTCCTTCCGCGCCCTGGACGAATTCAGAGCCTTCGAACCGGCCTTCGCCGTGCCGGAATAGACTCTGAAGTAGGTCAGGCGTCCCACATACGGATCGGTCGCGATCTTGAACGCGAGCGCCGCAAAAGGGGCCTCCTCGTCGGCCGCACGCTCGACCTCCGTCTCATCCTGCTGCGGAAGGTGGCCAGTGACGGGAGGGACATCGAGGGGGGAGGGGAGGAAGTCGATCACGGCGTCGAGCAGGCGCTGTACGCCTTTGTTCTTGAAGGCCGAGCCACACAGGATCGGCGTGATCCCGTTGGCCAGCGTCGCCTTCCGCACCGCGCCGCGGATCTCATCCTCGGTGAGCTCGTCCCCTTCGAGGTACTTCTCGAGCATGGGTTCGTCGTACTCGACCGCGGCCTCGATGAGGGCGCTCCGCAGTTCCGCCACCTGGTCCGCCAAGGCGTCCGGCACGGGGCCCTCGGTCCAGCGCGCACCCAGGGATTCATCGTCGTAGACGACCTTGATCTCACGAATGAGGTCGACCATGCCCGTATAGAGTTCACCCTCGCCGAGGGGAATCTGAAGCGGATGCGCGTTCGCCCCCAGGCGGTCGCGCATCATCCGGACGACATTCATGAAGTCGGCGCCGACGCGATCCATCTTGTTGACGAACGCGATGCGCGGGACCCCGTACTTGTCGGCCTGCCGCCAGACGGTCTCGGACTGCGGCTCCACGCCGCCGACGGCGCAGAAAAGAGCCACCGCGCCGTCGAGCACGCGGAGGCTGCGCTCCACCTCCACCGTGAAATCGACGTGCCCCGGCGTGTCGATGATATTGATGCGGTAGGGTTCGCCGTCGTGCGTCCAGTTACAGGTGGTGGCGGCCGACGTAATCGTGATGCCGCGCTCCTGCTCCTGTTCCATCCAGTCCATCGTCGCGTCGCCATGATGCACTTCGCCCAGGCGATGCGTCCGGCCGGTGTAGAACAGCACCCGTTCGGTCGTCGTCGTCTTTCCGGCATCGATGTGCGCCATGATGCCGATATTCCGAAGCCGCTCGAGCGGCGTTCTTCTCTCCATGAGCCGATCTATTGGTCTCTATCTGTCGAACCTCGGGTGCCGGACGGACTCATTACCAGCGGTAGTGCGCAAACGCCTTGTTCGCGTCCGCCATCCGGTGCACGTCCTCCTTCTTCCTCACCGCCCCGCCATCGCCGCGGGCGGCGTCGAGCAGTTCACCGGCGAGCCGTTGCGCCATCGTCTTGCCTGAGCGGGATCGCGAGTACTGCACGAGCCATCGGCGCGCGAGTGAATCGCGCCGCCGGTACGACACTTCCATCGGCACCTGGTACGTCGCGCCACCCACGCGCCGACTGCGGACCTCGAGGATGGGCTTCGCATTCTGCAGTGCCTGCCGGAACACGTTCATCGCCGGCTGTCCCGTCTTCATCTCGATGCTTTGCATCGCTTCGTAGAAGGTCCGCTCGGCGAGGGACTTCTTTCCGTCCAGCATCAGCATGTTGATGAACTTCGTGACCTCCGTGCTCCCGTATCGGGAGTCCGGAATCACCTCACGCTGTTCGGCACGGTTTCGTCGTGGCATCTCGTTTCGCCATATCCGGCTCCGGGTTCATCCGGAGACTTCGCAATAAAGCCCGGCCGCGGACTCCGAGGCCGGGCCCAACGGTGTCCGGCCCGCTCGAACTTCCGAAGGATCCCGAGCTATTTTCTCTTCTTCGAACCGTACTTCGACCGGCCCTGGTTCCTGTCGTCCACGCCCGACGCGTCGAGGGTCCCGCGGATGATGTGGTACCGCACACCCGGCAGATCCTTCACTCGTCCGCCCCGGATCAGGACGATGCTGTGCTCCTGGAGGTTGTGGCCCTCGCCTCCGATGTACGCGGTGACTTCGTATCCGTTCGTAAGTCGCACGCGGGCGACCTTCCGCAGAGCCGAATTGGGCTTCTTCGGCGTCGTGGTGTAGACGCGCGTGCACACGCCGCGCTTCTGGGGGTTCCCCTCCAGCGCTGGCGCCTTGCTCTTCTTCCGGACCTTCCTGCGGCCCTTGCGAACCAGTTGATTGATGGTCGGCATTCCCGCTCCATCGCTCCCTTCGGCCGCACCGGTGCGCCGATCACCGAACTCGGGGCCCGGCCGTTGGGGGTAAAAAAATCGGGGACGGATCCGAACCGCCCCCGCGGCGACTGCCGACCGGTCGGTCGACAGACGAGAGAGAGTAGTCTTGAGGCCTCTCCGTGTCAAGAAACCTCCGTCGCGGAGAGGGGGCGCGGAGATCCCGTAAACGCACCCCCTGCTTCGGTGTCGGATGGACGTCAGGTCGTCATGACCGCGCCCTCCTCCGCCACGGCGGCCTCGTCTTCCCCGGCCTGATCCCGGAGGTCCGAGAAGAGACTCCTGGGCATCTCCTCGGGCACGACCCTGCGGCGCATGGAGTCGATCTGCGCCTTCAGCGCGTCGTCCACGAGAAACTCGATATCGGAGAATCGGTGCGTCCCCGTACCAGCCGGGACCAGGTGACCGATGATGATGTTCTCCTTGAGCCCTCTGAGGCGGTCCTTCGCCCCGCGCACCGCGGCGTCGGTAAGCACGCGCGTCGTCTCCTGGAAGGAGGCCGCGCTGATGAAGGACTCCGTGGTGAGGCTCGACTTCGTGATCCCGAGCAGGATCGGCTCCGCCCGCGGGGGCTTGCCTCCACCCTCGAGAACCTCGCGCGTCGCATCGCGGAACTCCATCCGGTCGACATGCTCGCCTTCGAGGAATTCCGTGCCGCCCGGATCCGTGATGCGGACCTTCTGCAGCATCTGACGCACGATCACCGCAATATGCTTGTCGTTGATCCGCACGCCCTGCAGGCGGTAGACCTCCTGGATCTCGTTGAGCAGGTACTCCTGTACCGCCCGGGGTCCCCGGACCCGCAGGATGTCGTGCGGATTCACCGGACCCTCGGAGAGACGGTCCCCCGCACGCACGAGATCTCCCTCGTGCACGCGAAGGTGCTTGCCGACGGGGATCTGGTACACCATCTCCTCGCCGTCGTCCATGGTCACGATGATCTCGCGCTTCCCGCGCTTGATCCCGCCGAACGAGACGCGCCCATCGACTTCGGTAATCGTCGCGGGATCCTTCGGCCTCCGCGCCTCGAACAGCTCGGCAACCCGGGGCAATCCACCCGTGATGTCGCGGGTCTTGTAGGCCTCGCGGCTGATCTTGGCGAGCGTCTCTCCCGCGTTGACCGCCTGTCCGTCCTGCACCAGCAGCTGCGTGCCGACCGGTACGATGAACTCGCGCAGCTTGGCGCCCTTCCCGGTCACGATGTTGATCACGGGGTGGAGCTTCTTCTCGCGGTCGTCGATGATGACCTGCTGACGCCGTCCGGTCGCCTCGTCCAGCTCCTCGCGCACCGTCTCTTCCGGTACGATGTCCGTGAACCGGATCTGCCCCTTCTTGTCCGCGACGATCGGTTCGGAGTACGGGTCCCATCCGAAGAGCAGATCCCCATGCCCCACGTCGGTGTCGTCCTCCACGAAGAGCGTCGCCCCGTAGGGAATGGCGAGCCGCGACAGGATGCGGTCGTCCGGCGTCTTCATGAGGAGTTCGCCCTCACGGCTTGTAACGATCGTGTCGTCCGACGGACTCGTGACGGTCGTCACGCGCTCGAAAGCGATCCGGCCCTCCAGCTTGGAGCGCCTTTGCGTCTGCGCCGCGATGCGTGCCGCCGTCCCGCCGATATGGAAGGTTCGGAGCGTGAGCTGCGTGCCCGGCTCACCGATCGACTGCGCGGCGAGAATGCCCGCCGCCTCACCCAGATCGACGAGTTCCATCGTCGCCAGATTGCGGCCGTAGCACTGCTGACAGATTCCGCGCCGGGACTCGCACGTGAGCACCGAGCGGATGCGGACCTGCTGGACACCGCTCTCATCGATGGCCCGCGCCCTCGCCTCCGTGATCATTCCCCCGGCCTCGACGATGACGTCGTCGTCGATGGGATCGATCACGGCTTCCGCCGCGATGTTGCCGGCGACACGATCCGACAGCGGCTCGATGATGTCCTCGCCCTCCTTGAGCGCCGTGACATCGAGCCCGAGGATGGTGTTGCAGTCCTCCTCGATGATCGTGACATCCTGCGCCACATCGACGAGCCGGCGCGTGAGGTAGCCGGCGTCCGCCGTCTTGAGGGCCGTATCGGCGAGCCCCTTCCGCGCGCCGTGCGTCGAGATGAAGTACTCGAGCACGCTGAGGCCCTCCCTGAAGTTGGAGCGGATCGGGCTCTCGATGATTTCCCCGATGCCACCGGTCAACTTCTTCTGGGGCTTGGCCATCAGACCCCGCATCCCCGCGAGCTGCCGGATCTGGTCGCGAGAACCCCGGGCGCCCGAATCGAACATCATGAAGATCGGATTGAAGCCGTGTCTCGATTGCTGGAGTCCGCGGACCATCGCGTCGGCGACATCGTTGTTCGCGTGGGTCCAGGCATCGATCACCTTGTTGTACCGTTCCCCGAAGGAGATTACGCCGCGGTGGTACGCCTTCGTGAACCGGTTCACGTCCTCCTGGGCCTCGCCGAGGATCTCCTGCTTCTCGACCGGGATTTCCATGTCATCGAGTCCGATGGAAACGCCGGCCTTCGTCGCGTTGCGGAACCCGAAGTCCTTGAGCTCATCGAGGAACGACGTGGTGTCCTCGAGTCCCGCGAGCCGGAACGACCGGAAGACGAGGTCCCCCAAGGCACCCTTGCCCAGCGTCTCGTTCACGTACGGCACCCGGGAGGGCAGGATCGCGTTGAAGAGGGCGCGTCCGACGCTGGTCACGATCCACTTCCGCTCGACCTGGCCGTCGTCGGCCTCCTCGTCGATGAGCAGCCGAATCGGCAGGTGGTGGTCCGGCGTCCCCGCCTGCGAGCGCAGATATCCCGCTTCCAGCGCCATTTCAACCTGGTCCGCGCTCGCGAAGTGAGGGAGGTCCGATCCCGACGCGTGTTCGTCGAAGTCCGGCCGAACCTTCGTCATGTAGTAGCATCCGAGGACCATGTCCTGGGACGGCGACGCGATCGGCCGGCCGTTCGCGGGTTTCAGGATGTTGTTGCTCGACAGCATGAGGATCCGCGCCTCGAGCTGCGACTCGAACGACAACGGAACGTGCACCGCCATCTGGTCGCCGTCGAAGTCCGCGTTGAACGCCGCGCACACGAGCGGGTGAATGCGGATGGCCTTCCCCTCCACGAGCACCGGCTCGAAGGCCTGGATCCCCAGCCGGTGAAGCGTCGGGGCCCGGTTCAGGAGCACCGGGTGGTCCTTGATGATGTCCTCGAGGACCTCGTAGACCGTCGGGTCTTCGAGTTCGACGAGCTTCTTGGCGCGCTTCACGGTCTCCGCGTGCAGCCGCCGCTCGAGTTCGTGGATGATGAACGGCTTGAACAGCTCGACCGCCATCTTCTTGGGCAGCCCGCATTGGTGCAGCCGGAGTTCCGGACCCACGACGATGACCGACCGGCCGGAGTAGTCGACGCGCTTTCCGAGCAGATTCTGCCGGAACCGGCCCTGCTTGCCCTTGAGCATGTCCGACAGCGACTTGAGCGGCCGCTTGCCCCGTCCGCGAATCGCCTTGCCGCGCCGCCCGTTGTCGAACAGCGCGTCCACCGCCTCCTGGAGCATGCGCTTCTCGTTGCGGAGGATCACCTCCGGCGCGCGCATTTCCAGCAGCTTCTTGAGCCGGTTGTTCCGATTGATCACGCGGCGGTAGAGGTCGTTGAGGTCCGATGTCGCGAACCGTCCACCGTCCAGCGGGACGAGGGGACGCAGATCCGGCGGAATCACCGGGATCACATCCATGATCATGTGCTCGGGGCTGTTACGCTTCGAGACTTCGTCGTCGCTGTTGCGGATCGCGTCGATTACCTTGAGCCGCTTGAGCTTCTTCTTCTTCCGGTGCTTCGAGGTCTCGTGAACGACCTCGTAGCGCAGCTGCTCGGCGAGTTCGTCAACGTCCAGTTGTCCAAGTAGCGTCCGGACTCCTTCCGCCCCGATTTCGGCGCGGAACTCGGTATCTCCCTCCTCGCGCGCCTTGTCCGTCAGCTCCCAGTATTCATCCTCTTCCAGAACCTGCTTGAACTCGACATCCTGCCGGCCGGGCTCGGTGACGACATGCGCCGCGTAGTAGATGACCTTCTCGAGATCCCGCAGCTTCATTCCGAGCAGGTAGCCCATCTGGGAAGGAAGGGTCTTGAAGAACCAGATATGAGCCACGGGCACCGCGAGTTCGATGTGCCCCATCCGCTCGCGGCGAACCTTGGAGAGCGTGACCTCGACTCCGCACTTGTCACATATGTGGCCGCGGTACCGGATCCGCTTGAACTTCCCGCAGTGGCACTCCCAGTCCTTGACCGGCCCGAAGATGCGCTCGCAGAAGAGGCCATCGCGCTCCGGCTTGAACGACCGGTAGTTGATCGTCTCCGGTTTCGTGACCTCCCCGTGACTCCACGAACGGATTTCCTCGGGCGAGGCGAGCTTGATCTGAATCCAGTCGAACTCGGACGAACCGGCACTGCGATTTCGCGGAAAATCGATCATCTTCACCCTCTTGTTTTCGCTAGAACAGCGGCTCCGACTCGTCGCCGCCGAGCGACACGCTCAGCCCCAGCGCCTGCAGTTCCTTGACGAGCACGTTGAAGCTCTCGGGCACCCCGGGCTTGGGCAGGTTGTCGCCCTTCACGATCGCCTCGTACACCCGGCTTCGTCCCGTCACGTCGTCCGACTTGACGGTCAGCATCTCCTGCAGTGTGTGGGCCGCGCCGTAGGCTTCCAGCGCCCACACTTCCATCTCCCCGAAGCGCTGCCCTCCGAACTGCGCCTTGCCGGCCAGCGGCTGCTGCGTGACAAGGCTGTAAGGACCGATGGAGCGCGCGTGGATCTTGTCGTCGACAAGGTGCGAGAGCTTCATCATGTAGATCTCGCCCACCGCGATATCCGCCACGAACTCATCGCCCGTGCGACCATCTCGCAGCCTCATCTTGCCGTTCGGACGCAGGCCCGCCCGCTCCAGCAGCTCGACAACGGCCGCGTCCACGCCCGAGGTGATCCTGCGCCGCCCCGAGAGCGCGGCGGTCTTCGGCCAGCCCTCCGACTCGAGCTTTGCCGCCGTGGTCGCGCCCGAGACATCGCGCACGACCCGGAGAACGAAGGAGGCCAGGCTGCGCAGGTACGGAGCGAGTTCACCTCCCCCTTCGAGATAGGCGTCGAGCGTGCGTCCGAGACTGGTCGGGTCATCCGACCCCGGAGCGTCTCCCTCCCAGGCCTGAATCTCGTTGACGAGCTTTTGAATCGTCTCGTACGGCAGTTCGGGCGGCTCCACGTCCGATCCGAGCGTACGAGCGGCCCAGTAGGCGCCTCCGATCTTCAGGAGAACGCCGATCTCATGCTCGGTCGCTCCCTGGAAGACGGGCGTATTCGCCTCGAACCCGAGAGCCCGCGCCGCCCAGCCCAGCGTGGTCTCGAGAATCTGTCCCACGTTCATCCGGCTCGGTACGCCGAGTGGATTGAGCACGATCTCGACGGACTGTCCGTCGGGCAGAACCGGCATGTCCTCTTCGGGAACCACGCGGGCGATGATGCCCTTGTTCCCGTGCCGGCCGGCCATCTTGTCTCCCACCGAGATCTTTCGCTTCTCCGCCAGGTAGACCTTCACGAGCTGGACGACGCCCGGGGACAACTCGTCGGGCTGGAAGATCTTGTCGATGCCCTCCTCGGTACGCTCGCGTATCCGTTCCACTCGCGTGCGAGCCTCGGCCTCCACCCGGCGGATCAGGTCGTTCGACTTCTCCGTCCTCACCTTCAGCGTCGAGAGGTCGATCTCTCCCAGGTCGATGCTCCGAAGTTTCGTCTTCGTCAGCTTCGTGCCCTCGGCGAACAGCGGCTCGAGGGAGCCCCGGCCGAGACACAGAAGCACCGTCTCCCCCTGTAGCAATTCGAGGATCTCCTCGTCCCGGGCTTCCATCACGCGTGCGATTTCGTCCCGCTCGCTCTCGCGCAGTTCGGCGATGCGCTCGCCGTGTTCCCGCTCCAGCAGCGGATCGTCGATTCGCCGCGAGAAGATCTTGACGTCGATCACCGTCCCTTCAACGCCGGGGGGGACGCGCAGCGAACTGTCCTTCACATCCTTGGCCTTCTCCCCGAAAATCGCCGTCAGCAGCTTTTCTTCGGGCGAAAGCTCCGTCTCCCCCTTCGGCGTGATCTTGCCGACGAGGATGTCTCCCGAGCGGACCGCCGCGCCGATGCGGACGATCCCCCGGTCGTCGAGGTCGACGAGCGCTTCCTCCGCCACGTTCGGGATCTCGCGCGTGATCTCCTCCATGCCGCGTTTCGTGTCCCGGACGTGGAGTTCGAGTTCCTGGATGTGGACCGAGGTGTAGACGTCGCCCTTGACCAGCTTCTCGCTGATCACGATCGCGTCCTCGAAATTGTGTCCGAACCAGGGCATGAAAGCGACGAGCGCGTTACGGCCGAGCGCGAGCGAGCCGCCATCCGTGCCGGCCCCGTCCGCGATCACATCGCCCGCTTCCACGCGGTCCCCGACCCGGACGATCGGCCGCTGGTTGATCGCCGTGTCCTGATTCGTGCGCCAGAACTTCCGGAGCCGGTAGGAGTCGTACTGCGTGAGGCGGGCGAGGGGAATCTCGCCGGCCGCCCGGCGGGGCTTGCCCGTGTCGACCTCGACCTCGTCCGCCGTGACCCTCGTTACCGTCCCGGCGCGGCGCGCAAGCACGACGGCGCCGGAGTCGCGGGCCACCTTGCCCTCCAGGCCCGTGCCCACGAGCGGACGCTCGGGGAAGAGAAGCGGCACGGCTTGCCGCTGCATGTTCGACCCCATCAGCGCCCGGTTCGCGTCGTCGTGCTCGAGGAACGGAATGAGCGCGGGCGACACGGCCACCAACTGGTCCGGCGCGACATCCATGAAGTCGATCGCTTCCGGCGGCAGCAGCGGGTAGTCGTCGCGCCGCCGGCAGAGGACGAGCGAGCGGGCGAACGTCCCATCGGGGTTGAGTTCGGCGTTCGCCTGCGCGACAGCGTATTCCTCCTCTTCGCTCGCCGAGAGCCAGACGATTTCGTCCTGGGAAACCCGCTCGTTGACCACCCTGCGGTAGGGCGTCTCGAGGAAGCCCAGCTCGTTCAGACGGGAGTAGGTGGTCACGGACGTGATGAGCCCGATGTTCGGGCCCTCCGGGGTCTCGATGGGGCACATCCGTCCGTAGTGCGAGTAGTGCACGTCCCGCACTTCGAAGCCCGCGCGTTCCCGCGTCAGCCCACCCGGACCCAGCGCGCTCAGCCGTCGCTTGTGCGTCAGTTCCGAGAGCGGGTTCGTCTGGTCCATGAACTGGCTGAGCTGCGAACTTCCGAAGAAAGCCTGAATGACGGCGCTTACCGTACGCGCGTTCACGAGATCGTCGATGGAGATCTTCTCAGGGTCGCTGTTGATCGACATCCGCTCGCGAACCAGACGGGCCATGCGCGACAGTCCGACGGAAAACTGGTTCGCGATGAGTTCGCCGATGGACCGGACGCGGCGGTTCCCGAGATGGTCGATGTCGTCCGTGTATCCACGGCCCTCGTGCAGTTCGACCAGGTAGCGGATAATCGCCACGAAGTCGGACGGGTCCAGCACCACGAGTTCGCCCGCGGGGATCTCGAGACCGAGCAGTCGATACACGTCCTTGAGCCGGTGGTTGATCTTGTGTCGCCCCACCCGGCCCAGATCGTATCGCTTGGGGTTGAAGAAGAGCCGGTCGAGCGCGCCGCGGGCCGTCGCGAGGTTCGGCGCCTCGCCGGGTCGGACGAGCGAATAGATGGAGTGCAGCGCGGCCGCCTCGCTCGCCGTCGGGTCCTTCGCGAGCGTGTTGCGCAGCAGCGGCGACTCCCCGCGCGGACCACCCGTGAACACCAGGGCCTCGCGAGCCTTCTCCGCCTTGAGCTGCGCGAACAGGCTCGAATCGAAGCGCGCGCCCTTCTCGGCCAGGACTTCTCCCGTGTCCTCGGCCACGACATCGGCGGCGAGCTGCGGACTCGAACTCCAGTCGCGGCGCATGGCGAGATCCTCGTAGGTCCCGCGCAGCGGTACGAACGTCGCGCTCGAGAACACCTCGACCTCCAGCACGCCCGCGCGCACGAGGCGCTCGAGGGCTTCTTCGCTCAACAGCTCCCCGCGGCGCACGATGAAGGCGTCTTCGTCCTCGAACACCTCGACACTCGTGATCTCCCGGTCGAGGATGCGCTGCAGCAACTCCGCGTCGAGCAGGTCGCCGAGGGCCGCAATCGGCTCTCCGCCATCCGCGCCGGCAAGGTCGCGCGCCAGCCAGTGCGGCGCGTCCGGAGCGGGCTCGTAGCCATGCAGTTCCAGCGCCTCGGGATCATCGTCGAAGTCAGGGTTCGCGATGCTCTGGGCCACCAGCGTCCCCGTGACCTCGCGATGCGCCGACGATTCCCCATCATCCTCCGCGTCGATCCGGACGAGCCGACGCCGACAGAAGCACTCGAGGATGTCCACGTCCCGCCCGTAGCCGAACGCCCGCAGCAGTGCGGTGGCGGGGAATTTCTTCTTCTTGTCGATATGGACGTGGATCACGTCGTGGATATCGAGCGTGAATTCGACCCAGGAGCCGCGGAACGGGATGATCCGGGACGAAAAGAGGCGCGTGCCGTTGGGGTGCAGCGTCTCTTCGAATACGACGCCGGGGGAACGGTGAAGCTGGCTCACGATGACCCGCTCCGCCCCGTTCACGACGAACGTTCCCTGCTCCGTCAGGAGCGGCAGATCCCCGAGATAGACTTCCTTCTCCAGGATATCGCCCGGGCGCTTCTCGCCGTCCTTCCCGACCGTCTCGAAGATGACCAGCCGCAGCCGCGCCTTCAACGGCGCGGAGTAGGTCATGTCGCGCTCGATGCACTCCTCGACCTCGTACTTCGGCTCTCCGAGCGAGTAGCTGACGAACTCGAGCGAGAAGTTCTCGTTGACGTCCGTAATCGGGAAAATCTCCCGAAAAACACGCTCGAGACCGAGATCCCGGCGCTCATCTTCCATCGCCTTCGATTGCAGCAGACGCTCGAACGCTTCCCGCTGGACATCCAGGAAATGCGGCATGTGCATGGGGCGGGCGAGCTTGTCGAACGAGACCGCAAGTCTGCCGTTGGCCGTCAAATCGTACCTCCCGCGGGGAACCCCGCGAGTACATGGGAGATGCGCAAATACCGGAGACCACCCGCAAGCGGTCGCGCCGGTTCGTGCATGGTGTGAGGTCGGACCCCCGCGTTACCGGCCCGGCTGCGATCCGTCCGCAGCCCGGAACCGATCGGATGATCGACGCCGGGGCCCGCCACGCTCTTCAGCGCGGCTACTTGAGATCCGCCGTGGCGCCCTGCTCTTCGAGCTTCGCCTTGACCTCCTCCGCCTCCTCCTTCGACACGCCTTCCTTGACGGGTCCGGGGGCGTTGTCGACGACGGCCTTCGCTTCCTTGAGACCCAGGCTCGTCACTTCACGCACGACCTTGATCACCTGGATCTTCTTGCTGCCTACCGCCGTGAGGACGACATCGAACTCCGTCTGTTCCTCCTCGGCGGCGTCTCCTCCGCCACCGGGAGCGGCGGCGACGGCGACCGGCGCGGAGGCCGACACGCCGAAGGTTTCCTCCATTTTGTCTTTCAGCTCGGCGGCTTCGAGCACCGTCAGCGAGCCGATCTGCTGCAGAAGATCGTCGATTTTGGACATGTTCTTCCGTTCCCTGGATCCTGTACGCATTCCGCACGCCCGCACGTCACGGGCATGCGTACCACCTCAGGCGGACTCGTTCTTCCTTCCGACCTGTTCGATCATGTCTGCGATGTCGCGGAAGAGCGCATTCAGAGCGCCGGCGATGCCGGCAACGCTCGCCGTGAGCCCGCCCGCGATGCCGCCGAGCAGAATCTCTCGCGAAGGCAGATCGGCGAGACGCCCCACTTCCTCCGGCGACGTTTCCACCCGGTTGATGACGCCGACCTTTACCACCGGCCGGTCTTCGTTCGCTTTCGCGAATTCCTTCAGCACCCTCGCCGGCGCGACCGGGTCGGCGTCGCTGAGGATGAGCCCCGTCGGACCCTCGAGATGGGCGCTCAGGTCCGGGAGATCCAGATCCTCGAGCGCCCGCTTCATGAGGGTGTTCTTCACGACCCGATAGCTCAGGCCCTCGTCTCGGAGTCGCGTTCGGAAATCCGTGATCGCCTTCACGTCCAGCCCGGTGAAGTCGGTCAGGTAGATCGTCCCGCTCTCTTCGATCTGCGCAGTGAGTTCCTGCGTGACGCGCTGCTTTTCTTCGAGTTTCATGGATCTATCGGTACAGGTCCTCGTCGACGGGAATACCGAGACCCATCGTGCTGGTCACGGTCACGCTCTTCACGTACCGACCCTTCGCCGCAGCGGGCTTCAACCGCACGATCTCGTCCATGAGCGCATCGAGATTCTCGCTCAGCTGGTCGAGTTCGAAGCTCACTTTTCCAATCGGCGCGTGCACGTTGCCGGTACGGTCCACCCGGAATTCGATCTTGCCCGCCTTCGATTCGCGAACGGCGCGACTCACGTCCATGGTGACCGTGCCGGCCTTCGGCGTGGGCATGAGGCCACGCGGACCGAGTATCCGGCCCAGCCTGGCAACATCCTTCATCAGGTCCGGCGTCGCGATCGCCACGTCGAAGTCGAGCCACCCCTCCTGAATCCGCTCGATGTAGTCGGTTCCGACGTAGTCCGCGCCAGCTTCCGTCGCTTCGGCCGCCCGGTCCGCCTTCACGAGAGCGAGCACGCGCACCTTGCGCCCCGTGCCTGCAGGCAGGATGACCGTGCCACGCACGATCTGGTCCGCCTTGCGCGGATCCACGCCCAGGCGCACCGCGGCTTCGACCGTCTCGTCGAAGTTTGCGAACGCCGTTGTCTTCACGCGCTCGAGCGCCTCGCGAGGCGCGAGGGCGCCATTCGACGGAGCGTCCCCTACGGCGGAGCGGTATTTCCTGCCGTGTTTCGGCATGTCTCCCGGTCTCTCCCGATCAGTCGGCCCGCTCGATCCCCATGGATCGTGCGGTGCCCGCGATCATCCGCATCGCGGCCTCTTCATCCGCCGCGTTGAGATCCTTCATCTTGATTCTGGCGATCCTGCGCAGCTGGTCGTCCGTGACCCTGCCGACCTTCTCCCGATTGGGGACCGGGGAACCCGATTCGAGACCGAGTTCCTTCTTGAGCAGTTCCACCGCCGGCGGCGTCTTGGTGATGAAACTGAACGTCCGGTCCTTGTAGACCGTGATCTCGACCGGGATGATCGTGCCGGCTTCCTGCTGCGTCTGCGCGTTGAACGCCTTGCAGAAGTCCATGATGTTGAGGCCGTGCTGGCCCAGCGCCGGACCCACGGGCGGGGCCGGATTCGCCTGCCCCCCCGGAATCTGCAGCTTGATGAACCCGGTAACCTGTTTCTTCGGCGGCATCAGAACCCCTGCAACTGCGTGTAGTCCAGTTCAACCGAGGTCGGGCGCCCGAACAGGCTCACCTGCACGCGCACCTTGCCCTTCTCCGCAAACACTTCTTCCACCGTTCCGCTGAAATCGCTGAACGGTCCCTCCATGACTTCCACGACCTGCCCCGGCCGGAAGGGGATCTCCGTTTCCGGGCCCGCCTGCTCGAGTTCATCCGCGATCCCGAGAATCTTGTTCATCTCCTCGGTCTTGAGCGGCTGGGGATCCTTCCCGCTCCCGACGAACTTGATGACGCCGGGCACGTTGTTCACGACGTACATCGTGTTCTGGTCCAGCAGCATCTGAATGAGCACGTAGCCCGGGTAGAGCCGCTTCGTCGATTTGACGCGCTTCCCTCCCTTGATCTCGACAACTTCCTGCGTCGGGACGATGACCTCGCGAATCGGGGGCTCATCCCCGTACTCCTGGATCTTCTGCTCCAGAAGCGTCTTCACTTTCTTCTCGTGGCCCGAATACGTCTGCAGCGCGTACCAGCGCAGCACATCCTCGGGAGATCCCGTCTGCGCGGCTCCCGCGCCCGCCGACTCAACCACCGAACGACCTGACGACGAACCGCACCGACGCCGCGAAGACCGAATCCATGGCCCCGATGACGATGGCCATGATGAAGACGAAGATCAGGATGCCGATCGTTGCACCGCGCAACTGATCCTTGTCGGGCCATGTGACCCGACGCATCTCGACCTGTACCTGTTCCGCGAATTCCTGGGTTCTTCTGACGATGCCGGCCAATCGAATCCCTTACCGTGTTTCTTTGTGCATTGTGTGTCCGTTACAGCGGCGACAGTACTTCTTCTGCTCGGCCCGCTGCGGATGGGTCCGCCGATTCTTCGTCGTCGAATAGTTGCGCTCCTTGCACTGCGTACATTCGAGCGTAATCCGAGCCCTCATTTGCGTTTCCTAGTCGTGGATGGCGGTGACGACCCCGGCGCCCACCGTCCGGCCTCCCTCGCGGATCGCGAACCGGAGGTTCTCCTCCATCGCGATCGGCGCGATCAACTCCACCGCCATATTCACATTGTCTCCCGGCATCACCATCTCCACGCCCTCGGGAAGCTCCGCCGAGCCCGTCACGTCCGTCGTCCGGAAGTAGAACTGCGGACGGTATCCGTTGAAAAACGGCGTGTGACGCCCGCCCTCGTTCTTCGTCAGCACGTACACCTCCGCCGAAAACTTCCGGTGAGGCGTGATCGACCGGGGGTGCGCCACCACCATCCCGCGCTCCACCTCCGTCTTCGCCACGCCGCGCAGCAGAAGCCCCGCGTTGTCCCCGGCCTGGCCCTCGTCCAGGATCTTCCGGAACATCTCCACACCCGTCACCACCGTCTTCTTCTCCGAGCCCAGGCCCACCAACTCCACGCCCTCGCCCGTCTTGACCACGCCGCGCTCGATCCGGCCCGTCACCACCGTCCCGCGGCCCGTGATCGTGAACACGTCCTCCACCGGCATCAAAAACGGCTTGTCCGTCGCGCGCTCCGGCACCGGAATGTAGCTGTCCAACGCCGCCATCAACTCCCCGATGCACGCCGTCTCCGACGCCGACGGATCCCCGCTCTCCAACGCCCGCAGAGCCGAGCCCCGCACCACCGGCACATCATCGCCCGGAAACTCGTACTCGCTCAGCAACTCCCGCACCTCCAACTCCACCAGGTCCAGCAACTCCTCGTCGTCGACCTGGTCCACCTTGTTCAAAAACACCACGATGTACGGCACGTTCACCTGGCGGGCCAACAAAATGTGCTCCCGCGTCTGAGGCATCGGACCGTCCGCGGCCGACACCACCACGATCGCTCCGTCCATCTGAGCCGCGCCCGTGATCATGTTCTTCACGTAGTCCGCGTGCCCCGGGCAGTCCACGTGCGCGTAGTGACGTCCCTCCGACTCGTATTCCACATGCGCCGTCGCGATCGTGATCCCCCGCTCCCGCTCCTCCGGAGCCTTGTCGATCTGATCGAACGCCACGTACTCCCCGTATCCCTTCTGAGCCTGTACCTGCGTGATCGCCGCCGTCAGCGTCGTCTTCCCGTGGTCCACGTGACCGATCGTTCCCACGTTCACGTGAGGCTTCGTTCGCTCGAACTTTTCCTTCGCCATCGCCCCTCGTTCTCCTCTCGGACTTCGGGTTCGGCGGAGTGGCCCGCGACGGGCGCTTCTCCTGCTCGTCCTGCTCGCGCGCGGGCTACGCCCTTTGTTTCGTCAGTGGTCTCGTGAAGGTGGTGGGGGGAGGATTCGAACCTCCGAAGGCATAAGCCAGCAGATTTACAGTCTGCCCCGTTTGGCCGCTTCGGTACCCCACCGCCGGTACCTGGCGCCCGATCGACGCCCGATCGATGAGTTCCAGGGTGCGCCGCTTCGGGGCGGCTGTTCGTCCGACTCGACCGAGCTGGCGGTGGGACTCGAACCCACAACCTCCGGATTACAAATCCGACGCTCTACCGGTTGAGCTACGCCAGCGACCCTTCCGCACAATAGTCTTCTAACATATGGGCACGCGTGACCCACCGTCAAGGTGTTTTCGAGCATCCGATTCGGTCGCCGCTCGCGAGCGCCGGCGCGTCATCCTGCCGCCCCGAGGGGACGCGGCACCTGGACCGTGCGACCCCCCATCCGAAGGCGCGTGAACTCCGCCAGATCCTCCACGACCACCCCACAGGCTTCGAGTTCGGCGCGAATCGCGTCGGCGCGCGCGAAGTCCCGGCTCGCCCGGGCGCGCTCACGTTCCCCGACGCGCGCCGTGGCCCAGGCGAAGAGCTCGTCGTCGTCACCGGATGATTCCCGGTCCCGCACGGCCAGCACGCCGAAGATGCGATCGAATGCGTCGATCACGTCGAGGGCGGCCTCGGTGCCCGACGGGGCCAGGGGACGGGCGACGTCGAGCAGGTGATTCGCCTCCCGGACGAGCCCGAACACGGCCGAAAGCGCCTCACTCACGTTCAGGTCGTCATCCATCGCCGCCTCGAATGCGGCGCGCGCTCGCGCCGCGACCTTGCCGAGATCGGTCGACGCATCCGTCTCCGCCTCGCCGGCCTCGCGCGCGCGGTTCCTGAACTCGTGGAGGCGGGTCACGGCCTTCGCCGCGGCCTCCAAGCCGTCGAACGTGAAGTTCAGCTGGGCCCGGTAGTGTCCGCTGAGCAGCAGATACCGGATCGCGGAGGGCGCGTGTCCGCGTTCGATCAGTTCCGGGATCGTGAAGCAGTTGCCGAGCGATTTCGACATCTTCCGGCCTTCCACCAGAAGGTGCTCGGCATGGAGCCAGAACTCCGAGAACTGCTTCCCCGTCGCCCCTTCCGACTGAGCGATTTCGTTGGTGTGATGCGGGAAGAGGTTGTCCACGCCTCCGGCATGGATGTCCAGCGTTTCACCCAGATGGTGCATCGCCATCGCCGAGCACTCGAGGTGCCAGCCCGGCCGGCCCGGCCCCCACGGAGAATCCCACACCGCTACGGCCCCGTCGCCACCGCGGTCGCCGCCCTTCCAGAGGACGAAATCTCTCGGGTCGTCCTTGTCGTACTCCTCATCTCCGGCGGCCCTGCCGGCCGCCTCGAGTTCCCTCGAGTCGATGCCCGCCAGCCGCCCGTATTCGGGGGAACGCCCGATCGCGAAGTACACGGAGCCGTCGCTCTCGTACGTGAGTCCCCGCTCGGAGAGGGCCTCGACCAGCCGGATCATCCCTTCGATGTAACGGGTCGCGCGCGGCCGGTGCTCGGGTTCCTCGAGCCCCAGCGTGTCCCAGTCCTCGAGGAACATCTCGATGACGGGATCCGTGACCCCGGCCAGCGGCACGCCCCGGGCGGAGGCCGCCGCGATCGTCCGATCATCGACGTCCGTCAGGTTCATGACCTGGCAGACCTCGTATCCCCTGAACCGGAGGTAGCGACGCAGCAGATCTTCCCACGTAAAGGCGCGGAAGTTCCCGATATGCGCGCGGTCGTACACCGTCGGCCCGCAGGTGTACATCCGCACCCGGCCCGGTTCGACGGGCTTGAACGGGCGGAGCCGCCGCGTCAGGGAGTCGTAGAGTCGGAGGCTCATCGCCCACCTGGGGGAAGGTAGTGTTCCGTTCTCCAGATGCGGTAGGCGGCGATTTCCTCCGCACGACGCGCGCGGGAGATCTGCAGACAGCCACCCAACTGGCGATCCGACCGGTCGAGGATGAGTCCCGCGAGGACGCCGGCCTCGCGCGCGAACGCGAGTTCGTCCAGCGGCTCGTACGCGGGACCGCCGAAGAGGAGTCGCGCCGCGATCCACCCGTCGACGAACCCGTCGACCGCCTCGACTTCCCGGGAGACGAGCACGTCGCAGGCCACGTCGGGATCCTGACGCACGGCGTGCATTCGCAGAACCGCGTAACTCTCGTAGGCCCGGCCGGCCTCCCGCAGATTCCCCGGCATCACGAGCGCGGCGCTCGAATCCGTCACGACCTCGACCGCGTTCCACGGCCACGCATCCCGCGCCTCGGACTCGTCGAGGTCGCGGCCGAACGACCGGAAGTAGAGCACGAGAGGGTCCTCCACGAGATCGGTCATGAGGGAGTCGGAACGATCCCGGAAGCGGAGGAGGAGGTCGGCCTCGAACTCCGCGACACTGCCCGAGGGGGCCGTCAGGCGATACTGGGCGTCGACCGACTCCGCACCGACGAACCCGGCGAGCACGACCAGCGCCGCAGCGACCCGCAGTCGGCGGCTCCGGCTACCGGCCGTCCGCCGTGAGGACGAGTTGGGGGCGTTCCGCCTCGGAGTCCGGCCGCCGGTCGAGGAGGCCGGCGAATTCGAGAACGTCATCGCCCGCCCCGCCGAGCAGTTCGCGCTCGCGGGCGAGCAGATTGTTCGAGACTTCGAGCGCCGAGCGCTCGCCGGTCCAGTGCTCCTCCACCACATCCCAGCCAAGCTCCTCTCCGATCCGATGCGTCACATACGCACAACAGAAAACATCATCCAGAAAACCGTACGGCCCGACCTCATCTTCCGGGATCACATCGTCCGGGCTCACGAGGTAGGCGATGGCCGCATCCACCAGAATCCTCTGCTGCCGGGTCAGGCGCGGGTCCTTCATGAGGGTGAACATCAACAAACCGTAGACGGGCGCGAGGATGACGACGTCACGCAGCGTGCCGGCGTATCGTGCGACCTGATCCTTCAGGCCCTGGAGGTAGGCGCTGCTTGGCATCCCCTTCCAATCCCGATCCCGGTGGATCGCGCTACCGGGCGGCCAGCCCGACGGGTACGACCCGGCGGCGGGCGCGACGCCCAAAACATACAACCGGCTCTTTCCCCCTGTAACCCCTTCACTCCGCGCGGTGGCGGGGTCCGGGCGCGCGACGGACTACTCGACCGTCACGGTCTTCGCGAGGTTCCGGGGACGATCCACGTCGCAGCCCCGCAGGACCGCGATATGATAGGCGAGAAGCTGGAGCGGAACGACGTTGACGATCGGTTGCAGGAGAGGCAGCGTCGCGGGCACCGGGATCAGGTGATCCACCTTCCGGGCGAGTTCGGTCTCCCGGCGGGTCACGAGCGCGATCACGCGGCCGCCGCGCGTCCTAACCTCCTCGATGTTCACGAGCACCTTCGAGTAGACGGCGCCGCGCGGAGCCATGAAGACGACGGGCATGTCCTCGTCGATGAGCGCGATCGGGCCGTGCTTCATCTCGGCCGCCGGGTATCCCTCGGCATGGATGTAGGAGATCTCCTTCAGCTTGAGCGCCCCCTCGAGGGCGATCGGGAAATTCGGGCCCCGCCCCAGATAGAGGAAGTTGCGAGCAGGGGCGAACTCCTCCGCCAGCCTCCGGATGTGGTCCTCCGTCGCCAGAACTTCCTCGATGAGGGCGGAAAGCCCGTCGAGGGCGCGCACGAAGCCGCGGCCCTCCTCGCGGCTCATCCCGCGCCGCCTCGCCATCATGAGGCCGAGGAGCGCGAGGGAGACAACCTGCGCCACGAAGGCCTTCGTGGACGCGACGCCGATTTCCGGACCGGCGTGCGTGTAGATTCCGGCGCGCGTCTCCCGCGCGATCGTCGAGCCCACCGCGTTGACGACGCCGAAGGTGGGGGCCCCCAGCCGTCCGGCTTCCCGCACGGCCGCGAGCGTATCCGCCGTCTCTCCGGACTGCGAGATGCCGCCCACCAGCGTCCCCGGGGCGATGATCGGGTTCCGGTACCGGAACTCGGAGGCGTACTCCACTTCGACCGGGAGGCGCGCGAGTGCCTCGATGAGGTATTCTCCGACGAGCGCGGCATGCCAACTCGTTCCGCACCCGGTGAGGACGATGCGCTCGGCCCCGTCGAGCTCCGGGCGGAACTCGTCGAGCCCGCCCAGCCGAGCCGTGCCTTCCTTCGCCAGCAGCCGCCCCCGCATCGCATCGCGCACGGTGTGCGGCTGTTCATGAATCTCGCGGAGCATGAAGTGGGGGTATCCCGCCTTTTCGATCTTCTCCAGGTCCCAGTCGACGCGGCTGACTTCCTTCGGGACGGGCTCCCATCCGACGCGGCCGCGGTCTCTCCCGACATCGATGGTCTGGCGCCCCGACGACGTGAGGACGGCCATTTCGTCGTCCTCCAGGTACACGATGTCGCGGGTGTGTTCGAGAACCGCCGCCACGTCCGAAGCCACCCAGGTCGCTTCTTCGTCCGTCTCTCCGATCCCGAGCAGCAGGGGGGCGCCGCGGCGGGCGACGACGATGCGCGCGGGGTCGTGCACGCTCATGACCGCAAGCCCCAGCGTGCCCTCCACCTGGGTCAGTGCGGCGGCGACGGCGCGTTCCAGGTTCCCCTCGAACGCTTCCTCGATCAGGTGCGCCACGACCTCGGTATCGGTCTCCGACGTGAAGCGGTGGCCGAGTTCCGAGAGCTTGGTTCGCAGTGCGTCGCAGTTCTCGATCACACCGTTGTGGACCAGCGCCACGTCGCCGCGGCAGTCCGTCAACGGGTGGGCATTGGCGCGGGTGGGCGCGCCGTGCGTCGCCCAGCGAGTGTGAGCGATGCCGGCCCTTCCGGAAGGCGGGACTTCGCCGAGCCGCTCCGCCAGGTCGTCGACGCGGCCCGCGCACTTATGAAGATCGAGCCCCGAACCGGTGTGGACGGCGAGGCCCGCCGAGTCGTACCCGCGGTATTCGAGGCGGCGGAGTCCGTTCAGAAGAAGGGGGGCCGCCTCCCCTCCACCGACGTATCCTATGATGCCGCACATTCGCCGATCAGACCCCGCGTCGTACCAGGGCGTCGATCCAGTCCGCGCGTTCGCCCGCCAGTTCCTCCCCGGGTGCCTCCGCCATGATGCGGAAGATCGGCTCGGTCCCGGACGGTCTGGCGTGGATCCACGACCCATCCGGCCACTCGAGCCTGATCCCGTCCTGCCGGTCCATCTCCGCTTCGGACGGGGCCGCGGCCGCGATCGCGGCGAGCGACTCCTCCATGCCCAGTCCTTCCCGGGAGATCGTGCGCTTCACGATCCGGTACGAGGCACGCTCGCCGACGACGGCGCCGAGCGTGGAACGGCTCTCCGCGAGGAACTGCAGGATCAGGGCGGCGGCCAGCGGGGCGTCCCGCGTGAGGTGGAGTCCCCCGTAGATGACGCCGCCGTTTCCCTCTCCCCCGATCGAACTCCCCACCTCGAGCATGCGGGCGACGACGTTGGCCTCCGCTACCGGCGTGCGGATCAGCGGTACGCCGACGCGATCCGCCGCGTCCTGTATCAGGCGGCTCGCGGAGAGGTTCGTCACGACGGGCGCGGGCTCGCGCGCGGCGACGAGTTCGACGGCCAGCGCCAGCGTCCAGTCTTCGCCCACGGGACGCCCGTTCTCATCCACGAGGGCAAGCCGGTCGACATCGGGATCCACGGCGAAACCGATGTCCGCGCGCACCTCCGTGACACATTCGGAGAGCTTTCCGAGGTTCTCCACAAGAGGCTCGGGCGGGCGGGGGAAGCGGCCGTCCGGTTCGAGATCGAGCCCGCTCACCCGGCAGCCGAGACGCTCGAGCAGCGGGAGCATGATCGGCCCCCCGGCGCCGCGCACACAGTCGAGTGCCACGTGGAACGCGTGCGACGCGATGAGTTCGCGGTCGATGATCGGCAGCGACAGAATCCGCTCGACGTGGGCGCGGCCGGCGCCTTCCCGCGCGCTTCGGTCTCCCATGCGCGCGGACGCTGCGTATTCGATGGAGTCGATCTCTCCCTCGAACCTTCGCTGGACATCCCGTCCGGCCGGCGGCGAGAGAAACCGCCCCTCGCGCGCCACCAGCTTGAGCCCGTTCCACGGCGCGGGGTTATGGGAGGCCGTGACGAGGAGTCCGCCCACCGCCGCCTCGTCCTCCTCCACGGCGAGGAGACCCGTGGGCGTCGCCACGATCCCGAGGTCGCACACATCCAGCCCGGCGGCCCGAACCCCCGCCGCCACGGCGTCGAGCAGCACCGGCCCGGAGACGCGGCTGTCGCGGCCGATCAGGACATGCCCCCGGCCGGGAGCCCCGGCGGCGATGTGGGTGGCGAAGGCCGCGCCGTAGCGGGCGGCGATGTCGGGCGTGAGCCCTCGTCCCACGATGCCGCGAATGCCTGAGGCAGAAACGATGAGCGACCTTGACACGCTGCGTTCTCCAAGTTTTCCGGCGGGATCGAATCTGCCGACCGTGAGACGGACGCGGGATCTTAATGGTTGGGCGTCCGCGCGGCTTGCGGCGGCCTCTCCGGTCGCCCTCCCCTCGCGGCGGGAATACCTTGCGCGCTCGACCGCGATGCGTCGTGCCACGCGTCGTCTGCCTCTACCCGAGCCGGAGATGAAGACGTGGACCCAGCCGCCCGACGGTTCGGAACCCGGGCCATTCACGCCGGGCAGCGCCCCGATCCCGCGACCGGGGCGATCATGATGCCGATCTTCCAGACATCGACCTACGTCCAGGACGCCGTCGGTTCGCCGCGCGACGGTTACGACTACGCGCGGGTCAGGAACCCCACGCGCGACGCCCTCCAGGCGAATCTGGCCGCTCTCGAGAACGGGCGGTACGGCGCGGCGTTCTCCTCGGGTCTCGCCGCGACCGAAGCCATCGTCAAGACGGTGCTCAACGCGGGCGACCACCTCATCTGCGGCGCGGATGTCTACGGGGGCGTCGATCGCATGCTGCGCCACGTGTGGGAGCGGTTCGGAGTCGACTTCGATTTCGTGAACACGGGGGATCTCGATCAGGTTCGCGCCGCGATCCGCCCGGAGACGCGTCTCATCCACGTCGAGACGCCGAGCAATCCGACGATGACGATCACGGATATCGCGGCGTGCGCCGCGGTCGCTCACGAGGCGGAGGCCGTATTGTCCGTCGACAACACCTTTGCGACGCCCTTTCTCCAGCGTCCGCTCGACGATGGCGCGGATGTCGTGATGCACTCGACGACGAAGTTCCTCAACGGTCACAGCGACATGATCGGCGGCGCGCTGCTCACGAACTCCGAAAAACTCGCCGAGGGTTTTCACTTTCAACAGAAGACGAGCGGAGCCATCCCGGGTCCCTTCGACTGCTGGCTCGTCCTGCGCGGCACGAAGACGCTGCACCTGCGCATGCCGGCCCACTGCCGCAACGCGCAGCGGGTCGTCGATGTCCTGCAGGGGCACGACGAAGTCGAAGCCGTGCGCTATCCCGGGCTCGAGAGCCATCCGCAGCACGCCCTGGCCGGGCGCCAGATGCGCGACTTCGGCTCGATGGTGAGCTTCGACCTGGGCACGGAGGAACGGGCCAACCGCTTCGCCGGACTCACGGAAGTGTTCCAGCTGGCCGAGAGTCTGGGCGGGGTCGAGAGTCTCGTATCCATTCCCTTTTCGATGACCCACGCTTCGGTACCTGACGAAAAGAAGCGGGAGATCGGGCTGGGGCCTGGACTCGTCCGACTGTCGGTGGGCGTGGAAGACGCTGACGATCTTGCGGAAGACATCGAGCAGGCCCTCGCCCGTCTCTGAGCGGCGGGGAACGCGGTGCCGCAGTCTCGACCGTCGAAACAGCGAAACAGGGAGTTGAAACAGGGAATCGGGGCCGGACGTAAGGCCGGGAGCGCGGAAGCCGGTCCCGCGAATCGGCCGGCTCACATGAGCGCGACTTGACGCGCAAGGGGGGGGATTGATGTCGGCAGGCGACGAACACCAGAGACGGATCCTCACACAGATCGCCGCGGTCTCGTGGGAACACCCGGCGGACCGGGCGGCACTGAATGCGCTCCGCAGGATTCCGGGGTTCGACCTCGCCCTGCGAAAGATCCTCGCGCTGTTCGGGGAGCGCGCGCTCCGGCTGGCCTTCAAGGCGAACGCGGTGCGCACGTCGGAGACGCAGTACGCCTGGATTCACGCGCGTCTCGCCCGCGTCTGTGAAGTGCTCGACGTGGAGAAGCCGCCGGAGTGCTACATCTCGCAGACGCCGATCGTGAACGCGGGAGCGGTCGGCTTCGGCGAACCGTTCATCGTCCTCAATTCCTCCATGCTCGAGATTCTCTCCGAGGATGAGGTCGAGAGCGTGCTCGGTCACGAGGTCGGACACATCCTGTCCGGTCATGTGCTCTACCGGACCCTGCTGATCCTGATTCTCAACCTGGTGATTCTCCGATACACGCTCGCGGGGTTGGCGCTGCGGCCGATTCTCATGGCCCTCATGGAGTGGTACCGGAAGAGCGAACTCTCGTCGGACCGGGCCGGGCTCCTCGCGGTGCAGAATCCGCGGGTCGCGATGTCCGCGCTGATGCAGCTTGCGGGCGGCGGGCGGGGCGTCACCCTCAACCTGGACGAGTTCATCGCGCAGTCCGACGAATACCGGGCCGGCGGCGATCTCCTCGACGCCGTCTACAAGGTGCTCAACGTGCTCGGCCAGACCCATCCGTTCGCCGTGATCCGCGTGGCCGAACTGCGCGACTGGATCGAGAGCGGCGAGTACGACCGCATTCTGGCGGGCGAATACCAGCACCGGGACGAGAACGACGACCGCCCGTATCGCGAGGATCTTCGCGACGCGGCGAAGGGCTATCAGGACGGCGCGCGCGAACTCTTCGACGAGGTCGACGCTGCGGTGGATCGATTGCGGGATCGGCTGACCGGCGCCTTCAAGGGACGCTCGGAAGACTAGGAGCCCGCGGCAAAAGCCGTTGCCGGAGCGCGGCCGGCACGTCATCCTCCCGCCATGAAACTCCTCATCATCGGCAGCGGCGGCCGGGAGCACGCCTTCACGGACTGCCTACGCCGCGACGCACCGGACGCCAGAATCTACGCGGCCCCCGGCAACCCGGGCATGCTGGGCAGGGCGGAACTCGTCGACATCCCGGCCGGAGATACCGGAGGCCTGCTCGACTTCGCGGCGGGGCGGGGCATCGACCTCACCGTCGTCGGCCCAGAGGCCCCTCTCGCGGCGGGCATCGCCGACCGCTTCGCCGAGGCCGGCCTGCCCGTCTTCGGGCCCGACCGGGCGGGAGCCCGCCTCGAGGCTTCCAAGGCGTTCGCCAAGCAACTGATGCGCGACTGCGGCGTTCCGACGGCGGACCACGAGACGTTCGACGATGCCGCGGCGGCGTTGGACTACGTCGCGGGCCACGAGGAACCGCTCGTAGTCAAGGCTTCCGGCCTCGCGGCCGGCAAGGGCGCCATCGTCTGCGAAACGCGCGGGGAAGCCCGGACGGCGATCGGAGAGATGATGGTCGACCGCAAATTCGGGGACGCCGGCGGGCGGGTCGTGATCGAGGAGTTCATGCGCGGCGTGGAGCTGTCCGTGTTCTTCGTGGCGGACGGCGAGCGCGCCGTGCCGCTGCTCACGTCCCGGGATTACAAGCGGGTCGGGGAGGGCGACCGCGGCCTGAACACCGGCGGCATGGGAGCGTACTCCCCCGCGGCCCCGGCGGATCCGGACTTCATTGACGAAGTGCGCCGCGAGATCGCGCAACCGGTGCTCGACTCGATGGCGGAGTCCGGCGCCCCTTATCGCGGTTTCCTGTACGCCGGGCTCATGCTGACCGCCGATGGGCCGCGCGTCGTCGAGTTCAACTGCCGGATGGGAGACCCGGAGACGCAGGTCGTACTGCCGCTCACGAGGTCGAACCTGCTCGAGCCAATGCTGCGGGTCGCGCACGGCGAATCGCTCGCGGGCTGGCGCCCCGAAGCCACTCCCGGACACGCCCTCGTCACGGTCATGGCGAGCGCGGGGTATCCGGAGAGTTCGGATTCCGGGCGGCCGATCGGGATTCCGGCCTTCGACCCCGGCAAGGTGAGGGTGTTTCACGCCGGGACCGCCATGAAGGAGGGGCGGCTGGTCACTGCCGGAGGGCGGGTGCTCGGGGTCACCGGGTTCGGCGGGACGCTCGAGGAAGCGGCGCGGCGGAGCCGCGCGGCCGTGGCCCGGATCCGATTCGATGGCGCCCATTCGCGATCCGACATCGGGTGGCACGAACTGGATTCCGGCCTGCTCGGTCCGGACGAAGCGGCGCGAATGCATCCTTCGGGAACCGCCTCGGACGGTTAGCGGCTCATCGTGCCGGAACTCCCCGAAGTCGAGACGATGCGCCGGGACCTCGCCCCGCTGCTCCGAGGCCGGCGGATCCGCCGCGTCCGCGTCCATCACGACGATCTGATCCTCGGAGGGCTTTCGGCGCGGTCGTTTTCCCGCGCCGTGCTCGGGCGCGCCTTCGGAGACGCGGACCGCCGGGCCAAGCACCTGCTCTTCCCGCTCCACGCGGCGGAGGGGATCGACGGTCCGGTGGAGCAATTGATGCGCGTCCAGGTCCGCATGACCGGCCGTTTCGCGCTCGCCTCGGAACGTCCCGACTCCCCGGAGTTCCGGCATCCGGGCCTCGACCTCGAACTCGACGATGGCCAGACGCTGTTCTACGACGACGTCCGGCGTCTCGGCGGCTTCGACCTGCTGACGCCCGAGGCATGGAAGGCCCGCGCGGACGCGCTCGGGCCGGAACCCCTCGGCCGAACGTTCACCGCCGCGCGGCTGGCTCGGATCGTCGCGCCGCTGCGGGCCCCGATCAAGAACACGCTGCTGGACCAGCGGCGGATCGCGGGTGTGGGGAACATCTACGCCAGCGAGGCATTGTACCGCGCGGGGATCGACCCGCGCCGACCCGCCGGTTCGCTCGACACGGAAGAGGTGCGCCGCCTGCACCGGGCGGTCAGGGCGGTCTTGCGCGAGGCGATCGAGAGCGCGGGGACGACGCTCAGGGACTATCGCGCCGTGAACGGCCGCTCGGGCTCCTTTCAAACGCGGCTGGACGTCTACCAGCGCGAAGGAGTCGGGTGCCCGGGTTGCGCCCGGCCGATCAGTCGGATCGTGCAAGCCGGACGGAGTTCGTTCTTTTGTGCCGGCTGCCAGAGCTAGCGTCGCCCCCCCGGTGACCGGATCGGCGCATGCCGACGACGGCCTTCGGTGCGCATATTGGTCGCGGAACGGTGTAGGGTGGGTCGACACCCGGCACGCCACTTCGGCGGCGGCGATCCGGCCGCTGCCGGCGCGCCGCCGCGACCCGGAGGGACAGGATCGAGTGAGCTACTCGGATCACAGCGAGCAGACGCTGGTGGAGATGTGTCTCCGCGGCGACGAGCGGGCCGCACGCGAGATCGTGCTTCGGTTCGAACGTCCGGTCTTCTCTCTCATCTTCCGAATGGTGCGGGACCGTGAACTGGCGGAGGACCTGGCTCAGGAAACGTTCGTCCGCACGCTGAACAATCTCCGCAGGTACGATCCCTCCTACAAGTTTTCCTCCTGGCTCTTCAAGATCGGCTACAACCTGACGATAGATCATCTGCGCAAGAAGGAACTCGATGTCGTTTCCATGCACGGGGCGCCGGACGCCGTGACCCCGGACCGCCAGGCCGCAACGGAAATCACGCTCGTCTCGGGCGACGAACGACCGGATGAACTACTCGAGGCCCGCGAACTCGGATCCGAGATCGAAGCGGCCATCGGACAACTGCGACCCGAATACCGAACCGCGATCCTGCTGCGGCACATCGAGGGCTACGCGTACGACGAAATCGCGCAGGTGATGGAGATCCCGCTCGGGACGGTGAAGACCTATATCCACCGGGCAAGAAACGAATTGAAGGCCGCTCTCGTACATCTGACGGAGCCGTAGCAGGCCCGCGGGTGCTTCTTCCGCGGGTTGCCGACGCCTCCAGGGAGAACAGGAGTGAACTTGTCGCACCTTACACCTGAGGGAATCGAGCGATTCGCCAGCCGGAGGTCGGCGGCGTCCCCGCACGGCACGATGGCCGACCATCTGGCCGCGTGCGCCCGTTGCCGGAAGGAAGTGGAGGCGCTGCGGGAGGTCGTCGCGTTTCTCGAAGGCCTGACCCCGCATCGGCCGACCGACGGATTTGCGGAGGGGGTCGCACGGCGGATCGACTTCGCGGGCGCCGCGCTCGACCGCCGGTTGGCACAGTTGCCCGAGTGGTCGCCCGCGCCTGCCTTTGCGAGCGATGTCCTGGCGCAGGTCGACCTGCCTCACCCGGCGCTCGATCGCGCGCTCTCCGGGCTCCGCACCTGGTCCCCCGCCCCGGCGTTCGCCTCGGCCGTCATGGCCCGCGTGCGATTGCCGGTCCCGTGGCCCGAGCGCCTCCTCCGCTTCGCGCGGCGGCGCCGGGCGGCGCTGGCCACAGCGGGTGCGGCCACGCTGACCGTGTCGGGAGGCGCCGCGGCCTGGCTGTTCGGCGCGCAGGGCCTGGCCCCCGGTCAGCTTATCGCAGTCGCCCTCAGCGGTGCGCGGACCGTGCTTGTCGACACCATGCTCGCGGCGGGCCGCCTGGCGTACCGTTTCGGCCTCGTGGACGCGGGCGGATCGATTGCCGACCGGATCAGCCCGACCGCCGCGCTCGGCAGCCTGGCCTTGTCGAGTCTCGTCGGGCTCGCCTCTCTCTGGTACATGGCCAGACTGTTCCGGCAGCCGCTCCCACGACGCGTTCGCATCGAGAGGGCCGCATGACCCGGGGGCTGACGTTCCTGGCCTGTCTCGCGGTCGCGCTTCCCGCCAGCGCGCAGGAGGTCGGCATCGCCGACGCCGCGATCACGCTCTCGGCCAGCGGCCGGGCCGAACTGTGGTTCGAACTGGAGAGCGGAACAGAGCATCGACTTCGCTTCGAGGGCGAGACCGTCGAGGTCGACGGAATCGGGGTCGGATCCTATGCGGAGCGCGGCGGCCTGGAGAGCGCCTGGCGCGAGTTCCTCCGCGAACACGCGGGAGAGGATGCTCCCGCGGTGCGCGGCGGCCTGGTCGATTTCCGGCGGTTCCTGGAGGAGTGGAGATCGTCGGAGGAGGCCACCGACCGGGACGCGGCCCTGGCCCTCGCCGGTCGGATCGACGCGATTCTCGGGCTCGCCGCGCCGTCGCCGACCGGCGCGGCGCCCGCCCTTCCGACGGGCGAGGCGGCGCCGGCGGTGTCCGATCGATCCGGACCCATGCAGATCGTTCCCGGCGGACTGGGTTTCGACGTCACCGGCGAGCTGGATCGCCTGCGCGACGCGCTCGACCGGCTCGGCGACTCCGGCGAGTCCATTGAGGATGGGCTGGCCATGATCGTCCACGGCGACTATGAGGTCCTCGCCGAGGCCACGATCCCCGGAGATGTCGCCATTCTCGACGGAACACTGCGACTCGCCGGGGGCGTCGAGGGCGACATCCTCGTGCTGGACGGCACGCTCGTGCTGGACGGCGGCGCCCGCGTGCGAGGCGACGTGCTTCAGGTGGGAGGCGACGTCGACTTCAGCGAGGAGGCGACGAGCGTCGAAGGGGAGATCCTCTCCGACATCCGGCTGGCGCCTTCGGAACCCTCCGCGAGGTCGGCGCCGGACGCTCCCTCCGTTCAGCGGGTCGAGTCGTTCGAAGCCCCGATGCGGATGCGGCCGGCGCAGCCGGGCCTCGGATCGCGTCTCGCGCGCAACTTCGGACGGGCCGCGGAGGGCGTGGTCGCCGCGGGGTGCGCGTTCATCGTCCTCGCCGCCCTCGGCTTGCTGCTCGTGTATTTCGGGCGCCGCCGACTGGAAACCGTCTCGGATACGGTTCGGCTGGAGTTCGCCCGTTCGTTTGCCATGGGCCTCGCCGGGGAGGTGCTGTTCCTTCCCGTGCTTCTCGTCCTCACGGTGCTGGTCATCACTATCCCGGTCGCACTCTTCCTCATTCCCGCAGTGGGGTTCGCCCAAGTCGCCGGATATCTTGCGGCGGCGCACGCCGGCGGCGAGATCTTCGCCCGACGCCGCTTCCGCTCCGAATGGCTGGAGAGACTCCGCCGCTCGAACTCCTATTACTACGTCGTCAGCGGACTCGCGCTTCTGATGCTCCCCTTCGCCGCCGGCGCCGTCCTGTGGGTGTTCGGCGGCGCGGCGGACTTCGTACGCGGCCTGATCCTCTTCGTAGCCATCGTCGGCACATGGGTCGTCGTCACGGCCGGTTTCGGGGGCGTCCTGCTCACGCGGGCCGGCGGAAGGAGCGTCGTGATCGACTGGTCCGCGGACAGCGCCCCCGATGGCGGTGCGTCGCCGGGGGCCGGGACCGATACGCCATCCAACACCGTAGATGATGCCTGATGCTCCGCTGGCCCGCGCGGCGGCGCGGATGCTGCCGGTCGTGCTCGTTTCGCTGTCGCTCGGCGGAGCGCTGACGCCGGGCGCCGCGCAGGAGTGGCGGGACTTCCGGACGGCGCGGCAACTGGGCGACCTGGAAGCGCTGAAGATCGAACTGATGTACGCGGGCGGGCGACTCGACGTATCCCCGTCGGACACACAACTGCTTTACGATGTGCGGCTCCGTTACGACGCCGAACGTTCCCTGCCCCGTCGCGGATGGCGCCGAGCCGGTCGAACGGGGCACTTTCGGCTGGCCACGGCTTCGTCTTCCGAGGACCGGCGCGATGCCGCCGAAGCGATGCGGTCCGGCGAGCTGGAAATCGAGCTCGAGGATCTCCCTCGCGATGCGGACGCGGCGGGAAGGCTGGACCTGTCGCTGAACTCCTCGGTGCCCACGGATCTGCGGCTGGGGATCGGTGCCGGACGAGCGCGCCTCGACCTCGGCGGCGCCCACCTTACGGCGCTTGAGATCATCACCGGAGCCGGCGACGTGGAGGTCGGTTTCGCCCGCGAGAACCGCGCGGCAATGGAGTTGCTGTCCATCAAGTCGGGCGCGACCGCCTTCATGGCCGAGAACCTCGGCAACGCCCGGTTCCGGCGCCTGGAGTTCTACGGTTTCGTCGGCGACGTGGTCCTGGACTTCTCGGGATCCTGGCGATCGAGCGCCGAGGCCGAGATCAGGATGGGGCTGGGCGAACTCCTGATGCGGGTTCCGGCGCATATCGGCGTCCGCGTTCGGCGTAGCGGACTCGCCTCACTGAACGCGGCGGATTTCAAGAAGGTGGGAGACTACTGGTTGAGCCCGAACTGGGAGACGGCACGCGTGCGGCTGGAGATCACGCTGGTCGCCGGGCTCGGCTCCGTCATCGTGGAGCACGGCTAACCCTCCTCGCGGCCGGCTTCCACCGCCTCCAGGCGGGCGACGGCCTCGGACGCGATCCCTGCGAAAGCCCGGGATTCCGGTGCGTCCGGTCTTCCGATCGACGTCGGGACCCCTCGATCGCTCTCCTCGCGAACCGCCACGCCGAGCGGCACGGCGCCCAGGAAGGGCACGTCGATCGAACCGGCGAGTCGCTCACCGCCGCCGGCGCCGAAGATGTTGTGCGTCTCGCCACACCCGGGACACGCGAAACCGCGCATGTTCTCGACGATGCCGAGAACCGGCACCTCGAGCTTCTCGAACATCCGGATACCGCGCAGCACGCCACCGACCGCCACATCCTGGGGCGTGGTCACCATCACCGCTCCGTCCACGCGCACGAGTTGACACAGCGACAACTGCGCGTCGCCCGTTCCCGGCGGCAGATCGATCACGAGGTAGTCGAGTTCCCCCCATGCGACCTGCTGGAGGAACTGGCGGATGACCCCCATGATGATGGGTCCGCGCCAGATCGCCGGGGCGTCCTCTTCGATGAGAAAGCCGATGCTCATGAGCTTCACCCCGTGCGCCACCAGGGGCACGACCTCTTCGCGGTCGATCCGGGGCTTCTCCTGGATACCGAACATCGTCGGGATGTCCGGGCCGTAGATGTCTGCGTCGAGCAAGCCGACGCGATGGCCCTGCCGGGTCCAAGTCGCGGCAAGATTCGTCGAGATCGTGGATTTTCCGACGCCGCCCTTACCCGAACTCACCGCGACAACGCGACCCACGCCCGGCATGGGCGGCGCCTGCGAGGGATGCCGGCGCGCCTCTTCGCGGTGCCCTCCCTTCGGCGGCGGCCCCTGGCGCCCGGGCGGGGGGTCCATGATCGGAAGCGGCCGGGGGCCGCGAGTCGGTTTGTCGGACACGGGTCGGCGCTCGACTACGCGACGGCCTCCACGGAATGGACTATTGGAAGCGCATGGCAGAGGTGCTGTTCGATCCCGGCACGAAGCGTGGCGGTCGACATGGGACAGTCGTAACAGGCGCCGACGAGCCGGACCGCGACGCGTCCGCTTTCCGCGTCGAACGAAACGAGTTGAATGTCCCCTCCATCCACGCGCACCGCGGGACGGATGTCGTCGAGGAATCTCTCGATCTCATCGAGTGTGCTCTCAACGGTGGCGATGCTCAAATCGTTTGGATCCTGGCGCGGGTCGGGGAGCGCTTCCGTGCCCTGCCGGCACCTCGAAGTCGACGTTCCAGCGGGCTTGAGAAAGGTAGGATTCCGCCGTCCGGCGGTCAACGAGAGCCGGGCAGAAATCGGAGCTCGCTTTCCGCCGTTGCGGACGGCCGGCCCGGGCGGAGTTCGATGAGCGGACTCTCGGTCCACACGGCTCCCATGTCTCGATAGTGTGGATCGAGCGGGTTCCCGGCCTGGCCCGTGGGCAGCAGGAAGTAGCCCGCCATGTCCGCGGGCGCGGCGCGAGCGACGAATCTCGCGCTGGGGCCGTATTCGCTCACGACCGGGGACCGCCACGCCGTGGAGTCGAGACGCGATCTCAGAGACGGGGCGTCGGGGCGAACCGTGTGGGGCCCGCCACGCGACGGATAGGGTCCGACGTGGAAACCGAACAGGCGGTCGAGCAACGCCACGGTTCCGAGCGGGTGGGCCGACCGCTCGCGGTGGATTTCTCCCCACGAGCTCGCGGGTACGCCCGCCGCGGTGCGGGCCGCCTCTTCCTCCAGCGTCTCGAGGCGCTCGACCTCCGGCGTGCGCGCATCGTCGATCCAGGCGCTGTCGCCGGTCTCGACGATCTCCATGAACGCGAGATCGGGGAACCACCCGTCTCCGCCCTCGAACTCGTCGGCGACGATGAGTTCGCGCAGGCGGTAGAGCCAGGTGAAGAAGGGGACGGCGCCCCGACTTTCCGTTTCGGTACGCAGGTCCCAGCGTTCGAGCCGAAGCGCGAGCGAATCGAGGCCCGCGCGGCGCGCGGCGCGGACGGCGCGTGGCCGGTAGCGCTCGGCCCAGAGGCTGTGGCTGTCCAGCTGCGCCTCGCGCATGTCCTCCACCGTCCAGTCCGACGCCCGAGACACGAGGTCATCGATGCGCCGGGCCCGGAACGGCGCCGGATAGTACGCGCCCACTCGTCCGAACAGGGGCCGCGCCTGGAGGTTGTTCGCGCTGACCAGATATCCCCGTCCCGGATCTCGTAGCGCCGGCATCGCCTCCGGTGGCCAGAAGCCCGGCCAGCCCGCGGGCAGGCGCTCGAAGGAGATCGGGGAGGCGCCCTCTCCCGTCCGGCGCAGGGGCACGGACCCCGCCATGCGGTAGCCGATCTCTCCGCTCGACGCCGCATAGATCACGTTCTGGTGGGGCGAGCGAAAGTACGCGACCGCCTCCACGAACGCGTCAACATCGGAGGCCCGGTTCATCCGGAGGAGCGCCGCAAAGGGACCCCCGGGCTCAAGTCCCGTCCACAGCAGCGACAGCGTGAGTCCTCCGGCCGGGACGACGTCCGTGATCACCGGGCCGCGCGCCGTCGAACGTACCACCCAGGTCTCCGGCTCGTCGCGACCCCGCACGTGGATCTCCTCCGTACGGGTTCTGAAGGGTCGCCAGTCATCGGGGTCGCGATACATGGACCCGTCGAGGTTGATGCTTTCGACGATGAAGTCCGCGTCGTCCACCTCCGCGTTCGTGAACGACCACGCGACACCCCGGTTGAGCCCGACGATGACGCCGGGAGCTCCCGGGATGGAGAGGCCCGCCACGGCCAGGTCCGAATCCTCGGCCACGATGGAGTTGAGGTACCATGTGGACGGCGCGCGGAGGGCGAGGTGCATGTCGTTTGCGAGCAGCGGAACGCCATCCGCGGTGCGCGAGCCCGCCAGAGCCCACGAGTTCGAGGCGTGGAAGCCGAAGCGGGAGAGATAGGTCAAAGGGTCGGGGGATGAAGCCGCGGCGCCCGGGTCCGGAGGCATCGGGGTCTCCGCGAAGGCGATACGCGGCGGCGCGGTGCCGGAGGGGAGCGTGTCCTGGAGGATGGTGGGCCCCCACGCGGGGTATCCGGCCCCCAGCGCCCGACGGTGATCCGCGTCGAGCGTCGCGAGCGCCGTGATCCGGTCCAGTTCCTCCCGCCACTCGGAGAGATCCAGCGACATGATGCGCCCGATCGAAAGGGACGCCTGCGGACTCCAGCGCTGCGGCTCGATGCCGAGGATAAGGAATTCGGGGGGCCACGGCCCTCGCCAGCTCGCGATGCGGGCGTTGACGCCCTCCGCGTAGGCTTCGAGCAGGGCCTGCTCCGATTCCGCCATGTCGTCGAGTTCGCGGCCCGCCGCCGACCACAGGTCCAGCGTGCGCGCAAGGCGGTCCGCGTCCAGGGCGATCGGACCGAAGAGTTCGGCCAAGCGTCCGCGCGCGACCCGCTGGAAGAGTTCCATCTGCCACAACCGGTCCGAGGCGTGCATGAACCCCTGGACGCGCATGACGTCGAGTTCGGTCCCGGCGGCGATGGAGGGAACCGCCCACTCGTCGAACGTGACGACGGCCGGCTCCGCCAGGCCCGGGAGGACGTGCCGGCCGGATCGCGGCTGCATGGATCGTTGCAGATGGAACCACGCAAACGTCGTGAGAACCCCCACAACCACAAGGCCGGCCGCCAGCGCGACTCCCGCTCGGCGCCGAAGGCTCATGGGTCCCCGCCGTCCGCCGGAGCGGGAGACTGCGGCTCCGCATCGAGCAGGGCGTGGCGTAGCGACACATACCGCTCGCCGTCACGAATGACGAGCGCCCGGGCGACAAGGTCATCGAGCAGCCCGCGTACCCGGTCGAGAGGAAGTTCGAGCCGGTCGGCGAGCGGAGACGCGCCGGTGCGGCCGAGACTCCATATCTCGCGCCACACCGCGGAGGCGCCGGGATCGAGCGCGCCCATCAGCAACGGTTCCCCGTCGGTACTCTCGGCAGCGGCCGCGAGCCCCCGGTGCCGCAGGACCGAGTCGATCGGCCCGAGGTGGTGCTCCGCGATCCCGCGAAAGAGGATGAAGGACCGGCGCGGCGAGGCGTCCGAACCGAGCAGGACCAGCTTCGCGACGATTTCGTCCGCGCAGGAGAAATCGATCACGGGGACGTGGCGCAGGTCGAGGACCGCGAGGACGGTGCGGTCGGCATCGGCGATCTGGCGTTCGACCGTCGCCCGCACCGTCCGTCCGGTCGGACGCGTGACGAGGTAGCTGAACAGCGTCGTGTGGGCGACCGCCGGTCTCACGCGATCATGTCCCTTCTCTCTCGACCCGCTCGGGCAGGACAATCAGCACCTGAGCGCCGGGAAAACGGGGCAGATCCGTGCTGAGCGGCTCGCCTTCGTCCCAGTCCGGCACCCTTGCGATGCTCGCATCGCCGCTTCGGATGCGGATGGCGCCGTTCCACTTGATGATCTGGCTTCGGATCGCCTGCAGGCCCTGGCCGCGACCGGGATCCGCGAAGCGCGACTCGCCGCGCAGAAAGGCCGCTTCCAACGCGGCTGCCGCCGACCACCGCTCTCCATAGCGGCGCGCATGCTCGGCGCCCAGGGAGCCCTCGAAGCCCACGCCCACATCCATCACGGCGAGCACGACGACGTCGCGGCCCAGACGTCGCTGCCACCGGTACCGCTGCGCACACACCCAGCCGATCGAGTTGGCGTGTTCGAGGATGTTCTGGCACACCTCCGACAGCATGACGGAGAAGTGGATCACGGCGGGGCGGGGGTAGCCGAGCCGATCGTGCAGGATGCGCTGCGCCCGGTCCCGCACACCCTCCACGACCGAATGGACATCCTCGTGCGAGCGGATCGTCGTGACTTCGATGAGGGCATCGGAGATCTCGAGAGACGGCTTCGGCAGCTGCTTCAGATCGAACACCTGTGCGGCGGCGGGCCAGAAGCGCATGCGGTTGATGTAGGAACGGACCTCGGAATCTCGCGGAGGCTCGATCAGCGGAGGCAGCCCCGTGCGAAGGCGCGCCTCCTGACCGACCGCCAGCAGGCCGATGAGCCCGTACGGCGACACCCAGCCGACGGAGCGGGCATCGAGCAGGAGACGGGCCGCCGGATTGCCCTCCGACCGGACGCGCCGGACCAGCGTCTCGAAGGAAACCTCGTCCAGGCGTTCGGGGACGCGGACGACCCGGCTCACGCGGCCCCGCCCGCCGGACACCCGGCCCTGCCGGTCAGGAGGCCGGTCTCGGAGCGCAGGTACTCGCCGAGTCCGGATGCGCCGCGGAATCCAGCGTTCCGTTGCGCCGCCCGCGTCGCCGCCCCGACGGACGACTCGAGATCCTCGCCGCTCAGCATCGTGACGAAGCAGGTCGCCCCCCACACGTCTCCGCAGCCGGTCGGGTCGCCCCCGGACACCGGCACCTCGGGCTCCACCTTCCCGCTCACGAGCGCTTCCGCAGGCGCAACGGCGCCGGGCGGCGGGGGCGCATCGGCCGGCGCCTGCCAGAAGCTGCGGGTCGCGACCCAGGCGGCGCCCCGCTCCCCGAGCGTGACGAGGAGGCCGCGCGTGACCGGACCCACCACGTCCGCGGCGAGCGCCCATGGATCTTCCCAGCCCGCCGCCAGCATGCCGAGTTCATCCTCGTTCAGCTGCACGACATCGAAACAGGAGAGCCAGGCGCGCCAGTCGTCGAGCGGACGCGGAGATCGCACTCCGTCCGTCCCCACTCCGAGCATCAACGAGTGCAGATCGGCATAGACCGGCCCTCCCGTCGCCGCCCGCAGCGCCGCGGCGGCGGGGAGGTCCACCTCCCAGCCGGCGATGAAATTCACGTAGATCGCGTCGCACGAGCGTGCGAGGGGCACGAGTTCCTCCCGGGTCCAGCCCGGCACTCCGCCCGTGAGCTTCTCGGAGCGCCGCGCGTCATCGAGGTAAATGAGTTCGACCCGGTTGTTCGGTTCCGTCACGGTCCACACGCCATCGAAGGAGTCGACCCGCTCGAGCCCCCCGAGGAAGAGGTCCGCCGCCTCGCGCATGTCCCTTCCGATCTTGAGAATCGGAAACAGCGTCCAGCCTTCCCCGGCCTCCGCCAGGGCGGCGTCGGCGGCAGCCAGCGCGTAGCCGATCCCTCCCCATTCCTCGACCGGCCCCTCCCGGCCGATGTCCCGGGCGCGGATCGTATCCCAGACCATCGTCCCCACGACCCCGAGCCGCGGCATGACTCAGAGGGGTCCGAGCCGCGCGACGCGGAACACGGCGGCGGCCCCGATGACTCCCGCCATGCCGCCGAGTTCGGTGCGCACGATCCGGCAGGCCTCGGCCGCCGGCCGGAACGCCCGCTTCCTGACCTCACGGCGCAATGGATCGAAGAGGTGCTTGCCCGCCCGCGTCACCCCCCCGGAAACCACGATCATCTCCGGGTTGAGAACGTTGATGAGGTTCGCCAGGCCGGTCCCGAGATATCCCGCCGTCTCGCGCATCACGTCGGCGGCATACTGGTCGCCCGCCACGATGGCATCGGATACGGCTTCGGCCGTGACCGCCCGCAGGTCGCCACCCACGAGATCCGGAAGCATGCTCTCGGCGCCTGCCTTCAGCCCTTCCACCGCGCGCGCCGCGATCGCGGGCCCGGAGGCGTAGGCCTCCAGGCAACCGTAGCTGCCGCACGCGCACTTCCGGCCCGTGGAATCGATCGTCATGTGTCCGATCTCCGCGGCCGCGTCCGAGGCTCCGTGGTAGAGTTCGCCGTCGAGCACGATGCCGCCGCCGATCCCCGTCCCCAGAGTGATACCCACGAGGTTGTCGACCCCCCGCCCCGCGCCCCGCCACCACTCCCCGAGCGTGGCGGCGTTCGCGTCGTTGTCGAGTTCGGCTTCGAGTCCGGTTCCCTTCACGATCAGGTCGCGGAGAGGGAAGTTCCGCCACCCGAGATTCGGCGTCTCGATCACGGTGCCCGTGTCGCGGTCCAGCGGCCCGGGCGCCCCCATTCCGACCCCGACGATCGCGTCCTCGTCGAATCCGCCCTCGCGCGCGGCATCGCGCTTGACGTCGCGGATCATCGACACGATCCGGTCCACGACGAATTTCGCGCCGATGTGGGCGTCCGTGGGCAGCGAATGCATGCCGAGCACGGTGCCGCCGTCCACCGGAACGGCGCCGACGTTGATCGTGGTTCCCCCAAGATCGACGCCGATGATGTGGTTTCTTCCGCTCACGCCCCTACCCGCCTCCCGCTGGTGGGACAGCCCGCCGCCCGGTACGCTTCGGAGAATCATAGACCGGCGAGCCGAACCGCTCCAGCCGCCCCGGGGCCGGTGATCCTGGCAACCCGTGGCTGCTAGTCGCTCTCGACCTGCAGGACGGCGAGAAAGGCCTCCTGGGGGATCTCGACGCTCCCGACCTGCTTCATGCGCCGCTTCCCCTCCCTCTGCTTCTCGAGGAGCTTCCGCTTTCGCGTGATGTCGCCTCCGTAGCACTTGGCGGTGACGTTCTTGCGCAGCGCCTTCACCGTCGTCCTCGCGATCACGTCCCGCCCGATCGCCGCCTGGATCGCCACGTCGAAGAGTTGCCGCGGGATGAGTTCCTTGAGCTTGCGGGCCATCTTCTGCCCGAAATCGTAGGCCCGGCTCCGGTGCACGATGACGCTCAGTGCGTCCACGGACGCCCCGTTGAGGAGGATATCCAGCTTCACCAGGTCCGAACGCTCGTGGCCCGTCACCTCGTAGTCGAGCGAAGCGTATCCGCGCGAGACGGACTTCAGCTTGTCGTAGAAGTCGAGCACGATCTCGCCCAGGGGCATCGAATAGGAGATCTCGACCCGGGTGGGATCCAGATACTGGAGGTCGACGTACTTCCCGCGCCGATCATGGCAAATCTTCTGGATCGCGCCGATGTACTCGGCCGGCGACACGACGCGAACCCGGACGAAGGGCTCCCGCACTTCGCTGATGTGGACGCGGTCCGGCATCTTCGACGGGTTTTCGAGCTGGACCTCGTCGTCGTTCGTGAGCGTCACCTGGTACTCCACGCTGGGCAGCGTCGTGATGAGGTCGACGCCGAACTCCCGGTCCAGCCGCTCCTGTACGATCTCCAGGTGGAGGAGCCCCAGGAAGCCGCACCGGAACCCGAAGCCGAGCGCGCCCGATGTCTCCGGCTCGTAGTTGAGGCTGGCGTCGTTCAACTGGAGCTTTTCGAGCGCCTCGCGGAGTTCCTCGAACTGGTCGGAGTCCGTCGGATAGACGCCGGCGAAGACCATCGGCTTCGCTTCCCGGTAGCCGGGGAGGACCTCCGCGGCGCGATCTCGGGCGTCCAGCACCGTGTCGCCGACCCGCGTATGGCCCACGTTCTTGATCTGGGCCGTGAGATACCCGACCTCCCCGCAGCGGAGGGCGCCGGCGCGCTCGAACCCGAGTCGCATGAAGCCGACCTCGTCGACCTCGTAGACCGCCTCGTGGCGTCCGAAGCCGATGCGCATGCCCTCGCGCAGTTCGCCATCCACGACGCGCAGCATGGGCATCGCCCCGCGATAGCGGTCGTACTGCGAGTCGAAGATGAGCGCTCGCAGCGGCGCCCCGGGGTCTCCGTCCGGGGCCGGGATGCGCTCGACGATGGCGTCGAGGACCGCGTCGATCCCCGTCCCTTCCTTCGCGGAGACCTGGATCGTCGAGGCGGGATCCACACCGATCAACTCCGAGATCTCCGCCGCGGCACGTTTCGGGTCGGCCGCGGGGAGGTCGATCTTGTTGATCACGGGGACGACCTCGAGATCCGCCTCGAGCGCGAGGAAGAGGTTCGCGAGCGTCTGCGCCTCGATGCCCTGAGTCGCGTCGACGACGAGGAGGGCCCCCTCGCACGCGGCGAGACTCCGGCTCACCTCGTAGGCGAAGTCGACGTGCCCCGGCGTGTCGATGAGGTTGAGCTGATACTCAACCCCGTCCCGGTATCCGTAGGCCATGCGAATCGCGTTGAGCTTGATCGTGATCCCGCGCTCGCGCTCGAGTTCCATCGAGTCGAGGACCTGTTTCCGCATCCGGCGCGCGTCCACGGTGCCGGTACGCTCGAGCAGCCGGTCGGCCAGCGTCGACTTCCCGTGGTCGATGTGCGCGATGATGGAGAAATTCCGGATGCGCTCCGTGCTCCGGGGCGCGGTCACAGTTCCACCACCAGTCCGTCGTACGCCGGCGTGACGCCGGCCGGGAGGCGCTGTTCGATTTCCTCGTGTCTCGTCCTGTGCGCGATGTGCGTGATGTACGTGCGCCGGGCTCCGAGTCGATGCGCCGTCTCCGCAGCCTCCTCCATCGAGAAGTGTCCGGGATGCGGGTCGCCGAACCAGAGCGCGTTCGTCACGAGGACGTCGACGCCCGCGAACACCTCCATGGCATCCTCGGGTACTGACTTCGCATCGATCAGGACTCCGAGACCGCCGACGCGGAATCCGTAGCTGCGGTACGCTCCGTGCGGAAGCGCAACGACCCGCAGCGCGAGCCCGCCGGGCTCGATGATGTCGCGGTCGTCGAAGAGCCTCAGATCGAGTCGCGGCACTGCGGATCCGGGCTGGGAAGGGGTGTCTCCCCAGATATACGAGAAGCGGCTCCGGATGCCGGCGTCGAACTCGCGCGCCACGTAGAACGGGATGGGCCGCCGCTCCCGGAGAGAGAAGATCCGCAGATCGTCGATCCCGTGCGCATGGTCCGCGTGCTCGTGCGAGAGAAAGACGGCGTCCAGCCGCTCGACGCCCGCCCGGAGCAACTGAAGCCGAAGTTCCGGAGGCGTGTCCACGAGAAGACGGGCCCCTCCGGCTTCGATGAGGAGTCCGTGGCGCGTGCGTCGGTCCCTGGGGTCCGACGAGCGGCACGTCGCACAGTCGCAGCCGATCACCGGAACCCCGAAGGAAGTGCCGGTACCGAGAAAACGGACTCTCACGGGCCGGGCGTCAGTGGCGGAGGAGGCGGATCACAACTCTTCGACGCGCATCATGTTGGTCGTGCCGGGGACGTGGAAGGGGACTCCGGCCGTCACCACGAAACGCTGCCCCGCCTCGCCCATGCCCAGCTCGAGGGCCACATCCCGGGCCTTGTCGAGCATGCTCGAATAGCTGATTCCGCCGTGGAAGAGGATCGGCTGCACGCCCCACACGAGCGCCAGCTGGTTGTACGTCCTCCACTGGTCCGTGATCGCCAGGATCGGGACCGAGGGACGCTGCGCCGACACGATGCGGGCCGTGTAGCCGCTCTGCGTGAACGTCACGATGAACGGCGAGCCCACGCGCTCGACCGCGATCAGCGACGACGCCGCGATCGCGCCCGATGTCGTCTGCTGGATCTTCGAGAAGCCCTCCACCTGCTTGCCGGCCCGCCCGGTGCGTCCCAGCCGCTCGTGCTCGATTCGACGGATGATCCGGTCCATCGTAAGGACGGCCTGCACCGGATACCCGCCCGCGGCGGTCTCGGCCGAGAGCATCACCGCATCGGTGCCGTCGAGCAGTGCGTTCGCGACGTCCGATACTTCCGCCCGCGTCGGCTGCGGGCTCTCGATCATCGACTCCAGCATCTGCGTCGCCGTGATCACCGGCCGCGCCCGTTCCTGCGCCAAGCCGATGATTCGCTTCTGGATCATCGGCACTTCCTCGTACGGCAGCTCCACGCCGAGGTCGCCCCGCGCAACCATGACGGCGTCGCTCAGAGGCAGGATCTCCGCCAGGTTCTCCAGCGCCTGCGACTTCTCGATCTTCGCGATGAGCAGGCACCCCCGGTCCATCTTCCGGCGGGTCGTTTCGAGGTCGGCCGGTTGCCGCACGAAGCTCAGCGCCAGGTAGTCGATGACCTGTTCGACGGAGAACTCGATGTCCGCGATGTCCTTCTCGGTCAGCGCCGGCGCGCCGACCCGCACGCCCGGGAGATTGATCCCCTTCTGGGATCTGAGGACGCCGGCACTGAAGGCCACCGCCGAAACCCACGGCGGGTCATGGCAGACTTCGCGGACCGCGAACTCGAAGTGCCCATCGTCCAGAAGGATCCGGGTTCCGGGCTCGGCCTCCTCGGCCAACTCCGGATACGTGGTCGGAATCCGTCCGCGCGGCGTGCTGCCCGCGGGGGGATCTTCGCCTTCGGGAAAGAACCAGTACGTGCTTTCAGGCTCGATATCGAGCTGGTCGCCCGGCAGATCCCCGACCCGGATCTTCGGTCCCCCGAGATCGCCGACGATCGCCACCGGCCGGCCGACCTCGCGGGCCACGTCCGAGATCTTCCGTACCATGCCGGCGGCGCGATCCGTCGACGTATGAGTGAAGTTGATGCGAACTGCGTCGGTTCCGGCCTCAATCAGGTCGTGCAGCACGTCCCGGTCCCAGGAGGCTGGGCCGATCGTGCTGACGATCTTCGCTCTGCGGAAACCTGCGCTCATCCGTGGCCCAAATGGCGTGGGAGGCCACGGTTCCTATCCAGGCAGCCGGCCAGCCTCCGAGAGATCGGGTCGGTGGGCTACGATCCACTCGTGCATATGCTGCAACTGGCCGAGCGGGAGCCCCTCGAGGGATTTTATCTGCAAGCCCGGGATGATACAGGCGGCGGCGCGGCGGAGAAAGTAAGCGCGCTGGCGGCGGCGCTGTTCCGGGTTGAGGCTCGTACCGCCGGGGATGTCCGGGATCGGCTCCATGAGGCGGCGGTAACTGTAGACTTCGCGGGCGGAAAACTCTGCGGGGATCAGATAGGCGTGGCCTTCGAGTTCGAGGGTGCCGTCCGATGAGATGGCAACGGGACCTGCCATGTCCAGCCTCCTTACGCCTTACGTAAGCTGCCAGAGACGCAAAAAACCGTGCCGCCGGAAGGTCGGACAATCTCCTCGATTCCCCTTCATCCCAGCCACACGGTCCTCGGGCTTCCAGGATCTACTATAGGCTTGAACGTGCCCTCGATGCAAACTTCCCGTCCCGTTCCGCGCCGGGTTCGGGGCCCGGACACCGCCCGGGGGAGGATCGGGCCGTGACCGGGCGTGGGCGGGATATTTGACGCGCCGCCGCAGCGGCCGCTAAACTTCGGCTCTGTTGCGCCTACGGGCCGCCAGAGTTGCCCTGCCAGGGAGGCTTACACTTGCAGTACACGCTACGCGACAACGAAGAACTCGACCGCGCGCTGCGGAAATTCCGCCGCAAGGTCCAGCGAGCCGGGATCTTCCGGGATATCAAGAAGCATCGGTTCTACGAGAAGCCGAGCGAGGCGCGCCGTCGCAAGATGAAGGCGGCGGAACGGCGTCGGCGTCGGCGTCGGCGTCGCCAGAAGGCCCGCCGCTAGCCGGCAGTTCTCCCCGCAGTCTCGCAGTCTCGGGAAAAGCGGCGTTCGACGTACCCGTCGAGAATCTGCAGGAACTCCTCCACAATCCCGTCGCCGCGCAGCGTCGAGTGGTGTTCGCCATCGACGTAGACGGGCGCAGTCGGCGCCTCGGCGACCCCCGGTAGCGAGATACCGAGGTCCGCATGCTTCGACTCGCCCGGCCCGTTGACCACGCACCCCATCACGGCCACGGAGAGGTCCTCGACGCCGGGATAATGCTCCCGCCAAGCCGCAAGACGATCCGCAATATGGCTTTCGACGTCGAGCGCCAGCTGCTGGAAGAAGGTGCTCGTCGTCCTTCCGCAGCCGGGGCACGCCGTCACCTGAGGCTTGAAGCTCCTCAACTCGAGCGACTGCAGCAGCTGCTGCGCGATCCGGACCTCCTCGGTCCGGTCGGCGCCGGGTTCCGGTGTCAACGACACGCGGATCGTGTCGCCGATCCCCTCCGAGAGCAGGATGGCGAGGGCGGCCGAGGACGCGACCGTGCCCTTCCGCCCCATCCCCGCTTCCGTGAGTCCGAGGTGTAGCGGGTAGTCGCAGCGGGACGCGAGTTCGCGGTACACGGTCACGAGATCCGGCACGCGCGACACCTTCGCGCTGAGCACGATCCGGTCGGGCTCTAGACCGAGGCTTTCCGCGGTTTCGGCCGAGGCCAGCGCGCTCTCCACGATCGCGTCGAGGGTCACCCGGTGCGCATCCAGCGGCTCCGCGCGGCGCGCGTTCTCATCCATGAGCCGGGTCAGGAGCATCTGGTCCAGCGAGCCCCAGTTGACGCCGATGCGGACGGCCTTGTCGTGCTCGATCGCGCAGCGAATGATCGTCGCGAACTGCTCATCGCGCCGCTTTCGGCCGACGTTGCCCGGGTTGATGCGAAACTTGGAGAGGGCGGCAGCGCAGTCGGGATGGCCGGGCAGGAGGATGTGCCCGTTGAAGTGGAAGTCGCCGACGAGCGGGACTTCGATCCCCAGGCCCAAAAGATGTTCCGCGATCCGCGGCACCGCTCGGGCGGCACGTGGCGTATTCACGGTGATGCGGACGATTTCCGAGCCCGCCTCGCAGAGTGCCCGGACCTGGTCCGCCGTGGCCGCCACATCCGCCGTATCGGTGTTCGTCATCGACTGGACGACGATGGGATGGGCGCTGCCCACCCGAACGCCTCCGATGTCGACGGACTTCGTCGAGCGACGTGAAGAAGTGGGAGTGTTCAAGGGCTTACTGCTGTGGATGAACCGGTGGCGTCAACCGCACTCGCTGTAGCCGCAAGCGTAGCACTTCGCGCAGCCTTCCTCAAAGGCGAGGCTGCTGCCGCACTCCGAGCACGCTCCGAGGAAGAGCCGGGCCGCCGACTCCTGGTAACGTTCGATCACGGGGCGCTGCGCCGACCGGGCACCCCCGTTCGTGTTCTTGCTCCGAGCGGTTTCGACATCCTCGATGGGAAGCGTCTGCTGAATTCCCTCCTTCTCCTCGAGGTAGCGTTCGATGACCTGAGCGATCGCGTCGGGGCCGGACAGCACCTTGCTCGCCCCGAGTCCGACGGCCCGGTCGGAAGAAATCCCGCGCAACTGCTTGTGCACATCGCGCAGCGAGATCCCCGAGCGCAGGGCGAGCGAACACAGCCGTCCGATGGCTTCGGCATCCGCCATCGCCGCTCCCCCCGTCTTGCCGAGGGCGACGAAAACCTCGAACGGACGACCCTGATCATCCTCGTTGATCGTCACATACATCGTACCCAGCGGCGACTCGATCTGCCGGGTGTGGCCTCGCAGAACCTTGGGCCGCTGCCGCCTCTCGACGCGGCGCATTCTGGAACCTTCGAGTTCGGTGATCCGCCGCTGATTCTTCTCGACGGCATTCTCGAGCTTCCGGTTGTGCGCACGCAGTTCGCCGTTCTGCGTCTCCGCGTCGGCGAGCCGGGTCAGCGTGTCCGCGAGATCTCCGGCAAGTTCGGGCTCCACGTCGACGGCTTCGAGCCGGACTCCGTCCGCGGCAACGGCCGAGCCGCTCTCGCTCGTCTGACGCTGGACATCCTTCGCCGTCGAGCCTGTCGACAGCACCTGCTCGTCACGCGACCCATCGCGGTAGACGGTGACCCCCTTGCACCGCAACTCGTACGCCATCTCGTAGATCTTGCGCACGTCCTCCTCCGTGGCGGTCGTCGCAAAATTGCACGTCTTCGAGATGGCGGAGTCGCAGTGCGCCTGAAACGCCGCCTGCATGCGGATGTGCTGCTCGGGCGGAACATCGTGCGCCGTGACGAAGATCCCCTGGACATCCCCCGGCACTTCATCGAAGTGGATGTGGCCCTCGTCGGCGATGCGCTGCATCAGCTCCTCGGAGTACCAACCCCCTTCCTTCGCACGGCGCACGAAGTCCGGATTCACATCCGGCATCAGCACGCCTGCCTGATTCCTCATGAATGCGACCGCGAACAACGGCTCGATCCCACTTGAACACCCCGCAATGATCGAGATGGTCCCTGTCGGAGCGACCGTCGTCAGGTTGCAGTTGCGGAGCCGGCGTTCCGGGCGGATCCGGTGGCCGTCGGCGTCCCGCGCGCACGTCTCGTCGGGACCCCAGATCGATCGCTCCCACTCGGGAAAGACGCCGCGCTCGGCGGCCAGCCGTTCGGACTCGACCTTGGACTCCTCGTCGACGAACTTCATCAACTCGCGCGCGAGTTCGACGGCGCGCTCGGAGCCGTAGGGTTCGCCGATCCTTACGAGCAGGTCGGCCCATCCCATGATTCCGAGACCGACGCGGCGGATCCGCTGCGACAGGTCTTCGATTTTCGGGAGCGGATAGCGGTTGGCATCGATGACGTTGTCGAGGAAACGAGTCGATGCGTGGACGGCCCTTCCGAGCCCGTCCCAGTCGATCCGACCCTGATCGTCGACGAAGTAGCCGACGTTGATCGAGCCGAGATTGCACACGTCGTAGGCGAGCAGCGGCTGTTCGCCGCAGGGATTCGTGGCTTCGTAGTCGCCGAGGTGCGGGACCGGGTTGTAGCGGTTCGCCTCGTCGATGAAGAAGACCCCGGGCTCGCCGTTCCGCCACGCGCTGGAGATGACGCTCGAGAACACCTCCTCGGCGTTTAGCCGATCCACGACATCGCCGGTCCGCGGGCTGATGAGATCGTAGTCCGAACCCGTCCGGACCGCCGCCATGAAGGCGTCGGTAACCCCGACCGAGATGTTGAAGTTCGTGATCCGCGTCTTGTCGGCCTTGCACCCGATGAAGTGGCGGATGTCCGGATGATCGACGCGCAGGATGCCCATGTTCGCGCCCCGTCGCGTGCCGCCCTGCTTCACGGCCTCGGTCGAGGCGTCATAGACCTCCATGAAGCTGACCGGGCCGCTCGCCACGCCCATCGTCGACTTGACGACGTCGCCGGAAGGACGAAGGCGGCTGAAACCGAACCCGGTGCCGCCTCCGCTCTGATGGATGAGGGCCATGTCTCGCAGCGTCTCGTAGATGCCGTCGAGACTGTCCGGAACGGGGAGCACGAAGCACGCGGAGAGTTGCCCCAGCGGACGCCCGGCGTTCATGAGCGTGGGGCTGTTCGGCTCGAAGACGCCGTCGGCCATCAGGTGATAGAAGCGTTCCGTGCATTCGCGGATCGCCTCGTCCGTCGCCCCGTAGCGGCCGTCCTGCGACGCGACGACGTCGGCCACGCGCCAGAAGAGGTCGCGCGGCCCCTCGATGGGTTCGCCACGGTCGTTCTTCTTCAGATACCGGCGCGCCAGCACCGTCCGCGCGTTCTCGGCAAGTCCGGGCTCGGCGAGGCCGGCCGGCCTGGCATTGGATCCCATCCGCATTTCACCCCGCACCGGAGCGCTCGTCGACGCGCCCTCCCGCACCGCCACATCCGGTGGATTCATTGCCGCCCCCGCCTTCCTGTTCACGACCGTCCACAACTCAGGTCAATCCGCAGAAAAAACCGGCTTCGGCCGGGACCCGACGACCGCGCGAGTCGAATGCCGGCCTAGGCCGGGAAGCCTGACGGACGCGGAGATCGACTTACCCCGCGCCCACCGTTCTGGTTCTTCTTGGAAGACCGCTGTGGGCCATCGTGCGGTTTTCCACGACTCCACAGCTTTTCCACACAAAACCCGTGTTTTTTCCACGCGCACCGCTATATGTGGTGGCTTCCAGATGATAACTACACCATATGTTGTGGTCAAGCCGGCGAACCGCGCCTCCCGGGCCTGCCGGCTAGACCGCCCGCCGGGTGCGCAGGATCCAGAGTCCGGCCCCGCCCAGAGCGGCCACGCCGGCGGAGAGCGCGCCGGTCCGCGGCTCGAGCAGGAGGAAGGCGCCGAGGGCGAACATCGCCCCGAACAGAAGCAGCGTGGCCCCGGCCGTCCGGAGCAGCGCCTCGCCGAGGGGAAGGTCGGGAGAAACGCCCGCGCGTTCGCGGATCGCACCCCAGCCCGGTCCGGCGGGCCGCACCCGTCGACAGAACTCCACCAGGGTCGCCTCGTCCTCGGCGCGCGTGAGCCACATCACGGGAAGCCAGACCGCGGCCGACCCGAAGGCGGTCAGCGCGAGCCGCGTCCCGAATTCCATCGCGCCGAACGCCGGCAGGTAGGAACAGAGCGCGATGGCGAAACCGGCGAGCATGGAGGCGAGTTCGGCCCAGGCGTTCACCCGCCACCAGAACCAGCGCAGGATGAGCACCGCCCCGGGCCCCGTGCCGATGGCGATCATGAACCGAAAGAGGGCCCCGATGTCGTTGGCGAAGAACGCTGCCGCCGTCGCGGCCGCCACGATGCCGACCGAGGCGAGCCGACCCAGCAACACGAGTCTCGCGGCCGGGGCGTCCGGGTCGACGAAGCGGGCGTAGAGGTCGTTCACGAGATAGCTCGCGCCCCAGTTGATCTGTGTCGAGACGGTCGACATGAAGGCGGCGAAGAACGACGCGACGACGAGGCCCAGGAGGCCGGCGGGCAGGTAGCGCAGCATGAGCATCGGGTATCCCAGATCGGGATCGGCCAGATCCGGAAAGACGACGACGGCCACGAGTCCGACGAGCACCCAGGGCCACGCGCGGACCACGTAGTGAAGCCACACGAACCACCATGCGGCGCGCTCGGCGTCCGCTTCGGAGCGGCAGGCGAGAAGGCGCTGCACGAACTCGCCCCCGCCATCGGAACGGCGGAACGCCCACCACTGTATGCCGAGGTAGGCGAGGAAGGTCCCGAACGGGAGGGCTTCGGACCCCGGCCGGGGCACCATCTCCAGCACATCGCTCCGCCCCGCCGCCGCGAGTTGGGCCTTGAGTTCCGCGATCCCCCCGATTTCCGCCAGCGCGAAGGCGGCCACGAGAATGGCCCCGAAGAGCGCGAGAAAGAACTGGAAGAAGTCCGTCGCGACGACACCCCACAGCCCGGCGATGCTCGCGTAGGCGAGCACGAAAATGGAGAGGGCCACGACGGCCCACAGGCGCTCGTCTCCCGGCATCCAGCCGGACAGGTCGGGAAGGAGCCCGAGAGCCTCGACGACCTTGCGCATGGCCAGCATCACGAAGCCGATCGAGATGCAGTTGATCGGTACCGCGAACAGGAAGGCGCGCGTGGCCCGCAGGACGGCGGCGGGGCGGCCGCCGTAGCGAAGTTCCGTCAGTTCCACGTCCGTGACGATCCCGGCGCGGCGCCACAGGCGCGCGAAGAGGTAGATGAGGAGAAGATGGGAGAGGCCGAAGGACCACCATTCCCAGTTGCCGGCGATGCCCCGGCGCGCGATGAGGGCCGAGACATAGAGCGGAGTGTCCACCGAGAAGGTGGTCGCGGCCATCGACGTGCCCGCAAGCCACCATGGCAGCGCGCGGCCCCCGACGAAGAAATCGACGATGCTCCCGCGCGCCCGGCGCGAGAGCCACAGTCCGACGCCGAACGTGAGCGCGAGGTAGATCGCGACGATCCACCAATCGGCGGGGCTCAACCGCCTGTCCCGCCGGGCCGCGTCCCCGCCGCCGCGCCGACCGCGGAGCGCAGCCAGTCCGCGGCGGCTCGCTCCATCACCGTCTCGGTGGACCACGCGCAGATGCCGGGGACGCCGAGCGCATCGAGCCAGCGGCGGTGACCGAGCAGGACGACGAGGCCGCGGCGCGCCGAGCGGATGAGGGCGCGCGTCTGCTCGACGACTTCGGCGGCGGGCGCGCCGCGGCCCTTCCAGCCGCGAGGCGTCGCGGCGAGCACCACGATGCACTGCCCGGAGTCCGCGTCGTCGGTGATCCGCCAGCCGGCCGCGCGCAGCTCGCCGGCGACGATCGTGCCCAACGCTCCCGCCCGGCCGGCCGGCGGCCCGACATCCGGATCGTCGGACACTCCGACGACCCGCGTTGGCGTCCGCGGCGTCCAGCCGCGCAGGACCTTCACGTCTCCCACGATGGTATCCCGGGCGAACGCGACCGGCTCGAACTCCGGCCGCGACGTTCGCGCGGAAAGCGGGCAGCCGCGGGCCGAGCGGGTCAGGGCCTCCTCGAGCCTGGCGGCAAGGAGCGCGTCGTCGGCGGCCCGCGCCAGCGCAGCGACCGTCGCACCGGCATCCACCGGGTAGCAGATGAGGTCGCACCCGGCGGCGACCGCCTCGACCGCGGCGCTCGCATCGTCGGGGCCGGCGCCGCCCATGATCATGGCATCCGTCGTCACGACGCCCTCGAAGCCCAGCCGTCCGCGAAGGAGCCCCGAGACGATGTTCGGCTCCACCGTCGCCGCCCGCTCGCCGCCGAGCGCCGGGTAGGCGACGTGCGCCACCATCACGCTGGCGACCCGGTCCGCCGCGGCCGCGAAAGGCGCGAGATCTTCCTCGAGCAGTTCGGCGGGGGCATCGATGGAGGGAAGTCCGATATGCGAGTCCTCGGTCGTCCGGCCGTGGCCCGGAAAGTGCTTCGCGCACGCCGCGGCTCCGGCGGATTGGCAGGCGTCGACCCAACGAACACCCATCTCTCCGACGCGCCGCGGATCCGGGCCGAAACTGCGCGTGGCGATGATCGGGTTGTCGGGTTCCGCATCCAGATCGAGTACCGGTGCGATCACCCAGTTGATCCCGACGGACAGCGCTTCCCGAGCCGTGACGCGACCCGCCGCGGCGGCTGCGTCGCCGGGATCCGGATGCGCCGCGAGAGCCGCGGGTGGCGGCAATTCGATCAGACCCCGGATTTGCTGACCCGCTCCCCGCTCGAGGTCCGCCCCGATCCAGAGCGGCCGCGCCGCGTCGTCGCGGATCCGTTCGACCAGACGCCCCACTCGTTCCGCGTCGCCGCCGAACAGAATGAATCCACCCACCCCGAGGGCGAGCGCCCGGTCCGCACGCCTCTCCACGTCATCGGGGGACCAGCGATCGAGCCGGAGCGCCTCGATGACGACCCCGGCCGGGCCTACGTCGGATCCGGTCACGCGGCGGTCCGTACGCCGAGCAGGCGGGGACCGCGCGCACCCGTGGCCCATGGAGCGTTGGCCGGATAGCCGAGCACATGCTGTCTCGCCAGGAGTGCGAAGGCCACGGCCTCGCGGGCGTCCGCGTCGAGGCCGAGGACGGACAAGTCGCGGACGGGCACGGGATCCAGCAACTGCTCCAGTCGCGATGCGAGAACCGGGTTCCGGGCTCCGCCGCCGCAGAGGTAGCACGCCATCGGAGCCTCCTCGATCCACCGGTAGGCGTCCGCGATGGTGCGCGCCGTGAGTTCCGCCAGGGTCGCGACCGCGTCTTCGGGTGACAGCGCGGAGTGCCGCCGCAGCCAATCCAGCAGCCGATCCCGCGAGAAGCGCTCGCGTCCCGTCGACCGGGGCGGTGGCTGGCTGAAGAAGGGATCGCTCAGCCAATCCGAGAGAGCGTCTTCGCTCGCGACGCCGCGCCGAGCCATCTTCCCGTCGAGATCGAAGCGGGATCGCCCGTCCGTAAGGAACTCGACCGCGCCATCGATGAGCACGACCCCCGGGCCGGTGTCGTAGGCCTGCGGCGTCGCCCCGCCGGCTGCGGCGGGGAGCGCCGTCACGTTGCCTATTCCACCGATGTTCTGAATCGCGCGTGATTCCCGGGCGCGAAAGAGGAGCCAGTCGGTGTAGGCCGTGAGGGGCGCGCCTTCCCCGCCCGCCGCCACATCCCGCACGCGGAAGTCCGACACCACCGCGCACGACGTGCGTTCGGCGATGACCGCCGCCTGGCCGAGTTGCAGCGTCGCTCCTCCCCGGGCGTCCGCCGGAGGCTCGTGCCACACGGTCTGGCCGTGGCTGCCGATCGCTTTGATGTCGACCGGCTGGAGCGAGGCGGAAGCCAGCGTCCGGTTCACCGCCGCGCCGATCCTCTCACCCAGCTCGAAGTCGAGCGCGCAGATCGCCGCGGCGCTCCCCGAAGTGATGGCCTTCGCGATCCTTCCGCGCGCCGCGCTGTCGTAGCTCTCCGTCTCGAAGGCGACGACGCGCCATTCCGCCGGGCGCTCGCCGTCGCCCGCCGTCTCGACGATGGCCACGTCGATGCCGTCCAGCGAAGTCCCCGACATCACGCCGATCCACAGAGTCACGCGTCCGCCTCGGTCAGCAATGCCGGGTGCACGCGCTCGCGCAGCCTCGTTTCGTGCGCGGCATCGTGCTGCGCGACGCCTCGCAGAAACTGATACAGCGTCAGTGTCTCGGAGCCGACGCGGGCGCGACGAGAGAGGGACTCCGCGACCCGCACCGGACCGTCGGCCACGGCGGCCACGGTGAGGGCCCTCTCCGCGGAGAACCCCGCCGTCTCGATCTCGAAGCCGCGTTCGGGCGGAGAGGCGTTCGCCGTCCAGTCCTCGAAAGTCGGGAGCGACCCCGTCGAGTCGGCGGCCGCGAGCCATCGCTCGACTCGCGGCCGCACGGCGCTCCGCTCGAAATCCGCCAGGTGCGCGGCGTGCTGGCCCGGCGTCCACGCGGTTCGGCGGGCGGCGATGCGCTGCCCCTTCGCTTCGGCTGCGGCGCCGGCCGCGCGCGCGGCGGCGAGACGGGCCGGCGTGGCGCTCAGTCGCGCGAGCAACGCCGCGCCGTCGGGCCAGCCCGGCGCCGCCGGGTAGCCGCCGTAACGGGGACGCTCCGGGCCGCCGAAGCGCTCGACCGCAAGGCCCAGGAAGCCGTCCGCGCAGTCGAGGTATCGCTCGGCCAGGGCGCGGTCGACCCGCAGGGCGTGCATGGCCAGCGCCGTCTTCACCGCGCCGCCCGTGCGGATCAGAGCGCGGCGCGCTTCCTCGCGCGATGCGCCGGTGAGCGTGGCGAAAATGCGGAGCCCGCGGTCGACCAGCTTGGCGGATCGCGCCCGCAGGTCGACCATGAGATTCTCGAACACGCGGCCGCTGCGGATCATCGCCCCCGTGGTGATCGTATTGAGCACGAGCTTCGTGGCCGTCCCCGCCTTCATGCGGGTCGAACCCGCGATGATTTCGGGCCCGACGAGCGGCAGGATGAGGTGGTCCGCCAGCTTCGCGACCTCCGCGGGCGGCGACGTGCAGCCGAGAAACGCGGTCCCCGCCCCGCGCGACGCCGCCTCCGCCAGCGCCCCGAGGACGTACGGCGTGGTGCCCGATGTCGCGATCCCGAGCACGAGATCCGCGGGCGAGATGCCGAACGCCCGTACCGCCTCGGCCCCTCCCTCCCGGGAATCCTCCGCCCCCTCGGCGCTTCGCACGAGCGCGCCGGCTCCCCCCGCGATGATCGCCTCCACGAGGCCCGGGTCGACGCCGAACGTGGGCGGACACTCCGCCGCGTCGAGCACGCCGAGGCGGCCACTCGTTCCCGCGCCGACGTAGACGAGACGCCCGCCGCGGCGGAAGCGCTCCACGACCTCATCGATGACGCGTGCGAGCGCGTCCGCCTGCGAGGCGACGGCCTCCGGCACGGCGCGATCTTCCGCCTGTATCATATGGACGATCGTCGCGCTGTCCGCACGATCGATGGCGCGGGTCCGCGGGTTGCGCCCCTCGGTTAGACGGGGATCCAAGCGTCAGGTCCTCGGGAGCCCTGCGGCTCGTTGGTGGAGTTCGCGGCATCCGGGTACACTTAGCCGTTAGCGGCAAGCGCAAACGTAGGAGGTTCGCCCCGGGGGCGGGAGTCGCGCCGGTTCGAAGAGGAGAGACGCGCCACGTGAGTGCCGGCCCTCAGAGGACGCAGAATCCAACGCGGAATCCGACGCAGAGTCCGGGGACCGACCTCGTCCTCAGGCGCCTTTCCGAGCGCTTCGCCATCCCCGACAAGCCTCGACTCGCCCCGCTGGACGAACTCGTGCTCACGATCCTCAGCCAGTCGACGACCGACGAGAACCGGGATCGTGCCTGGCGCACTCTCGCGGCGCGGTATCCGGCCGAGGAAGGCGGGGAGGCGGCGGGCGGAGCGTCGCCCTCGGCGTCGGCCGGGCCGGTCTCCTGGGAATCCGTGCTTCGAGCGACGCCGGCCGAACTGCAGGACGCCGTCCGTGTCGCGGGCCTCGCCAACCAGAAGGCTCCGGCCATCCACGCCGCTCTCGCGCGACTCCGGGCCGAGGTGGGTCGGATCACGCTCGACCACCTCGAGGAGATGGCCGATGAGGAGGCGATCGCCTATCTCACGACCTTCCGGGGAGTCGGGGTGAAGACCGCCGCGTGCGTGCTCTGCTTCTCGCTCCGCCGGCCCGTGCTCCCGGTCGATACGCATGTCCTTCGCATCGCACGGCGCCTCGCATGGGTTCCGCCGCGAGCTTCGGCCGACCTGACCCACACCGCCCTCTCGCGGACCGTCGCTCCCTCCGAGCGGTTCCGCATGCACATGCTGCTCATCACGTTCGGTCGTTCGCTCTGCCGCGCCAGGGCTCCGCGCTGCGGGGAATGCCCTCTCGAACCCGAGTGTCCGAGAATCGGCGTTTGACGGGCGCGCAAGCCGGGGTCGACGTCATCCTCCGATGTTCGGAAGCCCGAACACCAGGGGCTCGTCCAGCCGCAGCCTGAGGATCGCCCCGACCGGGAGCGCCGGCTCCGCTCCCTCGGCATCGAGGAGGATGGCGGAACCCCTCACGGCTCCCGCCGCGGCGCCCGCGATGGCGCTCTGACGGCCGCCGGCGAGGACGCGGCCCAGATTCATCCGGGCCTCCGCGCCGGCCGCGGCTCCAGGCCCCGGTACGATCTCCACCACGGAAGCGGATATGGGCCAGGCTTCGCCGTTGAAGAAGACATCGACGAAGCGGACTTTCACCATCACGTGTTCGCCGTCCCCGCCAGCTTCACCGCCCTGCCCGCCTTCCTCCCCGCCAGCCGCGGCCTCGACCGCGGTGATCTCGCCATTTATCAGCGAATTCAGCGGCACCAGGATCATGTTGTTCTCGATCAGCGGACGCGTCACGCCGAACTTCAGGGCGTCCCCGGGCCGCAGATTGCCCGGCCGGATCGGGTCGAGGAGTTCGACCTCCAGTTCCGCGCCGGTCTGCACGGTCACCATCGTGTAGGTCATTTCGGGCGCGCCGCCCGGCTCGGCCGCCGGTCTCCCGGCCACCGGCGGAGGCGGCGTTCGCCGCACGGGTGACGCGGGCGCCGCGCTCTCCGTCGCCGCATCGGGCGCGTCCGCGCTCCCCTCCGCTCCGGGACCAATTTCCGGCGCGCAGCCGATGACCATCGAGGTCATCGCGCCGAGCGCAACGAGAGTCGCCGACGTCGTCCGTTCCATCCTGTTCCTTCCCTCGTGTCGTTGTACGGCCTGCAACCCGCGCATACGTTCGAACCGTGCGACCCGCAGAATAAACGCCCGGCCGGCTCCCGCGGAGACATCTTGAAATCGCTCAGAGCGTTGCTACCCTACTTCCGCCCGTACCGCCTGGGTATCGCGGCCGGGCTTACGCTCGTGATCGTGAGCAACCTGTTTACGGTCGCAGGCCCCTGGGTGCTCAAGATGGCGGTCGACGCGCTGGAAAGGGAACTCCACCCCGACCTCATCCTGCGCTACGCTCTCGTGCTCACGGCGATTTCCGTCGTGGCCGGCGCGACGAGATTCTGGATGCGCAAGCTGCTCAACGGGCTGAGCCGCCGCATGGAGACGGATATCCGGAGCGCCCTCTTCGCGCACCTCCTCAGGCTCCCGCCGCAGTTCTTCGACGCCTGGCGCACGGGCGATCTGGTGAGCCGCGCGACGAACGATGTCCAGGCGGTCCGCATGGTCGCCGGACCCGCGATCATGTACGCGGTGAACACCGCCACCGTCGCGACGCTCGCGCTCGGGCTCATGATCTGGATCGATCCCATGCTCACGGTCCGGGCGATGATCCCGATGGTCGTCCTCCCTCCCATCGTGTTCATCTTCGGCCGGCAGATCCACGAGCGCTTCGAGAAGATCCAGGCCCAGTTCTCGGAGATCTCCAACTTCGCCCAGGAAAATCTGGCGGGGACCCGCATCGTGAAAGCGTACGCGCGCGAAGAGGCCCAGGCCCGGCGTTTCGAGACCCTCAACCGGGACTACAAGTCGCGCAATCTCTCCCTCGCCCGCGTGTGGGGGCTGTTCCATCCGTCGCTCATGTTCTTCACGGGCGTCGGCGCGGTCGTCGTCCTGTGGTTCGGGGGCGGACAGGTCGTCCGCGGCGCGATTACGCTCGGCGATTTCGTCGCCTTCTCCTTCTACCTCACGATGCTGATGTGGCCCATGATCGCGCTCGGCTGGGTCACGAACCTCTTCCAGCGCGGCGCCGCCTCGATGGGCCGCCTCAACGACCTGTTCGACATCGTTCCCGCCGTCCGCGACCCGGAGTCGCCCGTCACGCTCACGTCGGCGCGGGGCGCGCTGGCGTTCGACGACGTTTCCTTCCGCTATCCCGGGACGGAGCGGGATGTGCTGCGGGACATCTCCTTCCGGATCGAGCCGGGACAGACGGTCGCCATCGTCGGCGCGACCGCGAGCGGAAAGTCCACGCTGGCCGCGCTCATCCCCCGCCTCTATGACGTGACGGCGGGGACGATTCGCTTGGATGGCGTGGATATCCGGGAACTCGACCTGGGTTCGCTGCGCGACTCGATGGCCTTCGTACCGCAGGAGCCGTTCCTGTTCAGCATGCGGCTGAGGACGAACATCGAACTCCGGCGTGGAGAGATGGATGCGGGCGAGGCGATCCCGGACGAACTGCGCAGCGCGCTCGCCGTCTCGCAACTGGAGAAGACGCTCGCCATCCTTCCCGACGGGATCGACACGCGTCTGGGCGAGCGCGGCATCAATCTCTCGGGCGGGCAGAAACAGCGCGCCACGCTGGCCCGGGCGGTCCACCGCGACGCGCCCGTGCTCATCCTGGACGACGCCCTGTCGGCCGTGGATTCGGAAACGGAAACCGCGATCCTGGAGGCGCTCCGGGAGTACATGTCCGGGCGCACCTCCATCATCGTCTCTCACCGCGTGTCGGCCGTGCGCACCGCCGACGCGATCCTGGTCCTGGACGACGGACGCCTCGTCGAGCGCGGCATCCACGAAGATCTGATCGCGGCCGACGGGGTCTACGCGCGGCTGCTTCGCCGCCAGCTCGTGGCCGAGGAACTCGAGCGCATCGAGCAGCGGCGCGTCGCGAGCGCCTGACCGCCGCGGGGGCCCGGGTTACCGGTGCTCCGACCAGAACCCGATCATCTTGTAGGCGAGCTTCGCCGCGGTGAAGGCCGAGGCCTCCTCCCCCCGCCGCGGGGCAAGTTCCACGATGTCCGCGCCCACGACGTTGCGTTCGCCGAAGACCCGTGAGAGCAGATCCAGCGCATCCCACCAGCTTCCACCCCCGGGTTCCGGCGTGCCGGTGGCCGGCATCACCGACGGATCGAAGAAATCCACGTCGAACGTAATGTAGACGTTCTCCCCCAGCGCCTCCACCGCCCGCTCGATCCAGCCCGGCCGGCGCATCTCATGCGCGAACACGACCTCGATCCGGTGTTCGCGCCGGTGTTCGCGGATGACGTCCCGCTCCTCGCGGGTGAGCGCCCGGATCCCGACCGCGACGATATCCGCCCCATTCGTCCCGGTCGCCCGGTTCGCGCCGCTCGACCGGTGTTCGAGTACCCGGCGCATGACGCAGGCGTGATTCCACGGAGAGTCGTGGTGGCGATCCCTCAGGTCCGTGTGCGCGTCGAACTGAAGAATCGTGACGTCGCCGCCGAGTCGATCCGCCCACGCGCCGGCCGGTGCGCTGGAAATCGAGTGTTCTCCGCCCAGTCCGATGACGAACCGGTCCCCGGCGGCCTCGAGCAGGTCGTCGTACAGGGCCCGCAGGCGCGCGACCGCGGGCTCGGGGCCGGCCGTGCCGAGGTCGATGGACGGGAGGGTGCACACGCCGACTTCGTACGGTTCGCGGTCCAGTTCCTCGTCATACCACTCGACGTAGCGCGACGCCTCGATGATCGCGGCCGGACCCTCGCGCGTACCCGTCCCCCAGCTTGTCGTCGCTTCGTACGGGATGGGGAGGATGACGGCGCCCGCCGCCTCCCAGCGGCACAGGTCAAGCGGGAGATCGAGGAAGTTGCGGCGGTCGGTCCAAGCGTGCTCCGCGAGAGCGCGGGGCAGGTCGGCCTCGTTCAGTGCAGGCAGTCGGGGCAGTAGCCCTCCAGCTCGAGCCGGTAGCCGACGACGTTGAACGGCGTCATATCGGCCAGACCCTCCATCCAGTCGCGCGGACGCAGGCCTTCGATGTCCTGAACGCGGCCACAGGAGAGACAGCGGATATGCTCGTGATCATCGGTTCGGCCATCGTATCGCGCCGGACCCACGCCGAGCGAGAGCTTGCGCGCGACTCCGCAGGTTACGAACGCCTCGAGCGCCTTGTAGACCGTGGCGAGGCTGATGTCGGGAAGCCGCTCGCGCACCGAGGTGAAAACGTCGTCCGCCGTCGGGTGCGAGGACGTGCCGGACAGCACGCGGTACACGGCCGCGCGCTGGGTCGTAAACCGGTGTCCCCCGGCTTCGAGGGCGCGACGCAACTCTTCTCGGGACACGCCTCGGCGTGAAGTTTCGGGAGGACTCACTTGACCATCACACCGTCGGGAACGGGTCAGCAACGGGTCGTCGACCGGCCTTCGCGACCGATCCTCGCGTCCGGCGAAGTTAGCGACCCTGTCCAGCGGGATCAACGGAGGCATCCGCCTCCCGCGACTGTTCGAGGAGAGCTTCCCAGCGCCCGCCGTCACCCTCGATCGGTATGTGACGGACGGCCGCGGGCTGTCCGAGTCGCCGCTGCAGTCCGGCTACCAGGCCGGGCACGCGGTTGGCCGGCACCCGCCCGTGCTCCACCACGACCTGGTGGGCGGGCGTACCGTTGGCCGGCGCCATGCGGGCGCTGTAGAGGGCGCGCCCGCCGTCCTCGATGATGCTCGTGAAGAGGAAGAACTCCGAAGACTCCTCGACCTGGGGGAGCGGCGGAAACAGCCAGACATCGGCGATGCGGGGTGGAGGAATGCGGCGGCCGAGGTCGCCGAGCCGAGCCGCGCGAGAACCCGGATCGACCGTGATCCCGTTCCCGCTGTGCGGCATATCCTTCCTGGCCTTCGCGTCCATTTCACCCTCCCCGCCGAATCCCCACCCCGGGCCCGCTACCGGCAGCCCCGAACGCACGGCACCGCTTCAACCTACTCCGATCTACCGGACGGAGGCAATCCGAAGACTCTACCGGTCCTTCTTCGAGGCGACGGCCGCTTCCACGAGCGGGCGCAACGCGTCCAGCACGACTCGCACCGCCTCGTCCAGGTCGAGTTCGACGAGGACGCCGGAAGCCTTCGCGTGTCCGCCGCCGCCGAGGAGTTGCGCGACACCGGACACGTCCACTGCCCCGTTCGAACGCAGCGACACCTTCGTCCGATTGCGCGCGAGGCCGCGGAAGAGGAGGCCGACCTCCATTCCCGCGAGCCGGCGCGGGAACTCGACCAGACCCTCCATGTCGTCGCTGCGCGCACCCGTCCTCGAGAGGGCCCGACGGTCCAGCGCGATCCAGGCGATGGGAGCGCGAGGGTCGACTTCCAGGCCCTCGAGGGCCAGCCGCATGAGGGCCAGCCGCCCCCGGCTGTACACGCCGTACAGCTCGCGGTACAGCGCACCCGTATCCACCCCCGTCTCCAGGAGCACGCACGCGATCGCGTGCGCGCGGGGGGAGGTGTTCGAGAAACGGAATGAGCCCGTGTCCGTCGAAATCGCCGTGTAAAGGGCTTCCGCTTCCGCCCGAGTGAGCCTCTCGTCGTCGAGGGAGAGCAGGTCGTAGACGAGTTCACCCGTCGCGCAGGCGGAGGGATCGCGGATCGCCGGCCTCACGAGCGGAGACCCCACGGGCGGATGATGGTCGATCAGGACGCCGCCCGTCCGCTCGACGTGCTCGGGCAGGCTGCCGAGACGCTTGGGCTCGGCGGTGTCGAGGATGGCGATCGTGTCGGCGCCGTTCAGCGGGTCCGCGGCCGCCGGGTCCTCCTCGACGAGCACCGGGATGTCCCTGAGGAGGAATCGCAGCGAAGCCGGCGGTCGGCTCGGGGTGACGATCGTGGCTTCGGCTCCGTGCCGCAGCAGCCGGGATGCGAGCGCAACCATGCTGCCGAGGCCGTCGCCGTCCGGATTAACATGGGTCGTGAGCACGACGGACGATGCGTCGCGCAGGCGGCGCCGGATCGCTTCTAGCGCCTTCGCACGAGCCCGCGACATCGGGGACACGGTCAAGACCCGCTCCCGACGGCTGCCCGCAGGATCTCTCGCCAGAGTCCGCGGGTGGCGAGGTCCAGTTCCCCGGGATCGCCCCGGTTGTCGAGTACGCGGTCGGCCCGACGCCGTTTCTCCGACGCCGCAAGTTGCGCGGCATCGATGGCGGCGAATTCCTCCGCGGTCCAGCCGCGGAACCCCAGCGCCCGCGCCTCGCGCACCTCTCGCGGCGCATCGACGACGACGATCATGTCGTAGTCGTCTTCCAGGCCGACCTCGAACAGGAGGGGGATTTCCTCCACGATCACGCGTACGCCGGCCGCGGCGGCCTCGGAGATTCGGCGGGCCCGCAGTTCGCGGATTCCGGCGTGAGAGATCTCTTCGAGGCGCTCGCGGGACCGTTTGTCGGCGAAGGCCGCCTCCCGGAGCGCGGATCGGTCGAGGGTCCCATCGGGGGCGATGACCCCTTCCCCGAACGCTTCGCGGATGCGGGCGTATGCCGGGGAGCCCGGACGCACGATTTCGCGCGCGAGTTCGTCGGAGTCGATGACCGCGGCGCCCCGTTCGGCCAGATTGCGGGCCACCATGCTCTTGCCGGCGGCCACCGTTCCGGTCAGTCCGACGCGAAACGGCGTCATGCCGTTCACCCGCGTGTCCGGGCTTCCGCGGGAGACCTCGAGGCTAGACGGCGAAAGAGGTCCCGCAGCCGCAACTCCCGGTCGCGTTCGGATTCTCGAACGTGAACCCGGTGCCCTGAAACGAACTGTGGTATCCGATGGAAAGTCCGGCCAGGTACTGCGCGCTGAAGGGATCGATGACGACGGGCACCCCCTCCGACTCGAAGGTGAAATCGTCCTCGCGCACCGCAGTGTCCATGTCAAGCCCGTATTCGAAACCGGAGCATCCGCCCGGAATCACGCTCACCCTCAGGACCGTCTCGGCGTCCGCCCCGGCCTGGAACTCCCTGACCTTGGCGGCCGCCTCGGCCGTCAGCGTGACGATGGGTTCGGCCGACCTGGTGGCCTCTGCTATTTCGCTCATACCGCCCTTGCCTGCATCGCGTCCGTGTCGGCGCGCCGGATTTGCGGCGCTGTCCACTTCCTCAAGACTTCCTCAAGATAACCGACTTCGTCGCTTCTCCCTAGCGACGGATCCCCGGGTAAGCTGCCCGTCCGTCTTCCGGCGTGACCGCCGGCCGATCTCCTCCAGCCAACGCATGGGCACATGCGCCCACCCGGGAACACCCCTTCGGCCCGCGTCGGGTCCGTGCCAGTCCGAGCCGCCGCAACGGAGCAGGCCGAGTTCGCCGGCCAGATCGTGCATCCGGCTCCGCACGGCGGGGGGATTCGCGGGGTGGACGACCTCGACGCCATCCAGACCCTCGCTCGCCCAGCGCCGGATCTCATCCTCGCCGTGCGTCCTGCCCGGGTGCGCGAGGCAGACGACGCCGCCCGCCGCGTGCACGCGATCGAATACGATCTTCGGCGGCGTCGGTTCCTTGCCGACGAAGGCGGGACATCCGCGCGACAGGTAACGGCGGAATGCCTCGTGGATATCGGAGGCCGCGCCGCAGGCCACGACCGCCCGCCCGATGTGGGCCCGGGTCGGGGCCGCGGCGCCCGTCTGCAGCTCCACGTCCTCCCAGGTCACGGGTGCGCCCGCCGCCCGCAGCCGCGCGACGATCTCGCGCGCGCGCCGCAGCCGATCCTCGCGGTAGCGGGAGAGAAAACCCTGCAGGCCGGGATCGGCCACATCGAAGCCGTACGCCAGGAGGTGCACGGACCGGCCGGGTTCGTTCGCGGACAACTCCGCCCCCGGCAGGAAGCGGAGACCGAGTTTTCGCGCCGCCGTCTCGGCCTCGGAGAGTCCCTGCGTCGTGTCATGGTCCGTCAGGGAGAACCCATCCAGACCGGCATCCGCCACGGCCCGGGCCACGTCGGCCGGCGCGACCGTTCCGTCGCTGGCGGTCGAGTGCGTGTGCAGGTCGACGCACGGGCCTGTTCCGGGCCCGGGGACCGTCTGGCCGGCGATGGGAACGTTCACCGACTGTAGGTAGGATAGTCGCGGGGGATTCCCATCGAACGAGAGGCCTCGAACAGGCCCTGGAGTTCCTCTTCCGGCATTTCCTCCAGGGCTTCACTCCCGCCCCGCCGGGCCGGATCCAGGCGAACCACCCGGTAGGGGCGCTGATCCGTGCTCTGGCAGAAGAACACGACGAGGCGCTCCCCATCCTCCTCGGCGAGTTCCGCCCGCCACACATCTCCCTCGGCCTTGATTCTCGTGCTCACGCGTTCATCGTCCGTTATCCGGTTCGTCGTCCTTCGGGGCGGCGCGGCGGGCTCGGGCGCGGCATGCGGGCCCGGGTTTGAGGCCGGGGTCACAAGATCGGGAGACGATGGAACAGGGTCAATGGCGACAGGCGCGTCGACTCGTGCGTGAAGCCCGGCATGCGGTCGCGCTGACGGGGGCGGGGATTTCCGCCGAATCGGGGGTTCCGGCGTTCCGCGACGCCGGCGGGCTGTGGAAGCGCTATCGCCCGGAGGAACTCGCCACGCCCGAAGCGCTCGCTCGCGATCCGCGGACCGTGCTCGAGTGGTACGCCTGGCGGCGCTCGGCACTCGCCGACTGCCGGCCCAACGAGGGGCACCGGGCGCTGGCGCGCTTCTTCCAGCGACGCGGGGAACCCGGACTCGTGACCCAGAACGTCGATGGCCTCCACACGCGCGCCGCGCTCGAGGCAGCGGGAGAGGACCCCGCGGAGGCCGCACTGCCCCTCGAGCTTCACGGCGCCGTGGGTCGCGACCGCTGCCAGTCCTGCGAGGCGCGCTGGCCCGCCGAGCCGCTCGGCGAGACGCTCCCGCAGTGCTCGGCCTGCGGCGGTCTCCGGCGACCCGATGTCGTCCTCTTCGGCGAGGCGCTGGACGCCGGCCTGCTGGACCGCGCGCGCCGGCTGGCGGAGCAGGCGGACCTGTGTCTCGTCGTCGGGACGAGCGCCGTCGTCTATCCCGCCGCCACGCTTCCCCTCGCGACGCGAGAGGCCGGCGGCCACATCATCGAGGTCAATGTGCGGCGGACGGCGCTTACGGAGGCCGCTGCGGTGGCGCTGCGCGGGGAGGCCGGAACGATCCTTCCCGCCCTGCTGGACCGGCAGTCCGGCAACCCCCGCTAGGACTCGCGTTCGACGAAGACGGCGCGCGCGAGGACGGGCTCGACGTCGAAGGAGCGGTCGTCCACTTCGAGACGGGCGACGCCATCGGCCTGTTCGCCGAGACACCGGATGCGGGTGCCCGGGACGAGTCCGAGCGCTGCGAGCGCACGCAGCGTCCGCGGGCTCTGGTCCGAAACCTCGCGCACGACGCCGCGTTCCGCCTTCAACTCCGCGAGGGGGATCCACTCGGTGCGGGCGAGTTCGCCATCCCGGGTCGGGATCGGACTTCCGTGCGGGTCGATCGACGGCTCCCCGAGCGCCTGCGCCATCCGGTCGATGAGCGCTTCGGAGGCGGCGTGCTCGAGGCGCTCGGCCTCGGCGTGCACGTCCTCCCAGGAGAAGCCGAGTCTCTCGATGAGGTACAGTTCGATCACCCGGTGTCTTCGGATGATCCGAAGCGCCCCCGCCTCTCCCGATGGCGTGAGGAGCGCTCCCCGGTAGGGCGTGTGCCGGAGGAGCCCCTGCGCAGCCAGGCTCTTGACCATGTTCGTGACCGACGCGGCGGAACGGTCCAGAGCCTCGGCCAGCGCGGTCGTGGAAACGGGCTCGCCGGCCTGCTGGAGCTTGTAGACGGCCTTCAGATAGTCCTCGACCGCCCGGCTCGGATCCGGAGGGCCGGATTTCACGAAGTGGGCCGCCGGAAAATGGAATCCGACAGCACGGGGTTCAGTTCGACGTCATCATGGCGGAGTTCGCGGGTCGGGTTCATCTCCGTGTCCCGGTAGAGCCGCGAGATGACATACGTAAAATCTCCGACCTGCTCGTACCCGTCCCAGTACATGCGCGCCCGGCTCTCCTCGCCCCTCCCCTGCGAGATGTAGTGGACCTGCTCGGGATAGGGATCGTCGTCGAGGAAGTAGTAGAAGTAGCGGTCGCCGGACTGGAGACCGACGCCGTCGCCGAAGGTGATGCGCACCTCGTATCCCCCGTCTTCGCGGGAACCGGCCCGCCGATTCACGCCGGGGTCGAAGAGCTTGTACGGGAGCCCGAACCAGTAGACCACGTCCCGCCCCACGTACTCGGACTCGTCCCAGGCGCGGATTCCCGGTTCGAGAAGGCGCTCGTTGAGCGTGGCCCACATGTCGGAGCCCGTGAATGTCTGGACGTAGAGGCCCTCGGCCTCGGGGCGTTCGATTCGTGTCTGCTCGACGCCGTCCACCTTCCGGTACTCCACTCGGCGGGGGCGCATGCGGCGGATTCCGCCGGTCGAGTCGTACCACACGGTGGTGATCGTGTAGCGGGCCGACTCGATGTCGCGCCAAGCCTCCATGCCGCCCGCGGCCTCGACCCAGGCGCCGATGAGCGAATCGGCGAGGAGCTGACCGGGCTCCGGATCGGCGGTCGAGGTTGCGGGAGACGAACCCTCGCCCGCACAGCCCGCGGCTGCGGCCAGGGCAAGGGCCAGGGCGGGGCCGAGGCGTCGCGGGAGTTGGGCGCGGTGGTTCATGGAGACCTCCGGTGTCGGCTGCGAGTCGATCCTGTCGTCGCGCGGGGGCGGAATATGCACGTTGGGGGCAGGCCCGTCACGGCGCGTCCGGTGCGGAGCCGACCCCCTTCAACTGCACGACGATGACCTCGACGGGTTCGGGCCCCCGGTTCACATCTCCGTGGAGTTCGCCCGGAGGATCGGCGTCGAGCCAATAGGCCCGGCCCGTCTCCCACGTCATGTCGCGCCGTTCCCCGGCGTCGCTGACGACGGTCAGCGTCCCCCCCTTGAGCGCGATGATGGCGCGGGGGTTGTCGTGGCGGTGCATCTCAAGCGGCTGGTCCGGCGCGATCACGCTCTTCCATACCTGCACGTGCTCGTTCTCGAACTGGGGCGTGCGCCCGGTGGTCGCGGCCTCGGCGCCCGGTTTCGCGGGTTCGCCGGCCTGGCCGCACCCCGAGACCAGCACGGCGGCAGCGAGGACGAAGACGGCGGCGGGAACGAAGCCGCGGACGGCGGCTGGGAAGTGGCTCGCGTGCATCACGGGTCTGCTCCTTGCGTGGCGACGATTTCGATTTCGGCACTGGACTCGGCCGTGCCGTGCGAGGGCGAAACGACTTGCAGCGTAAGGCGATACCGCCCCTCGTCGAGCATGGGGAGGCGGAGTTCGACGGCACGGCCCTCGGCAGCGGAATTCGTCGTCACATCGAGCCAGCGGATGCCCGCCTGTTCCGTGTCGCCGCGGGCAAGCCCGCTCCATTCGAGTGCCCGGCGCCAGAACCCCTTCCCCTCCCGCGCCAGCGACAGCGTCACCTGGAGAGCGGCGGCGGGAGCGGGGTCGGGTGCGGCGGATCCGTACCACTCCCAGTAGACGGCCAGGGTCTCGCCCGCTCGCGCGGTGCGGTGGCCTCGTGCACGGGCGAGCGCCTCCGCGAGCGTGGAGGGCGGCATAGAGGGCGAAGCGTCGCCGGCATCGAGCAACAGGATGTCGGACAGCAGGGGATGGCCGGCAGTGAGGGGCATCCTTGCGCGTGCGGCACCGGGTCCCTCGTCGCAGCGGGCCTCGACGCCGACGAGCGTGGCGGGCGCGAGCCCACGCGGCTCCGCGACCGCCAGCGGTCCATCGCCGCGGCCGGTGCGGGTCGCCGTCACGCCGTGGGCGTCGGCGAGGAAGAGTCCGCTCTCCAGGTCGCAGGACGGCAGGGAGTCGGGCCACGTGAACGCCGCGACCACCCGCCGGCGCCCGTCTCGTCGAAAGCCGGCCACCTGGTGAGGGAGGTGCGCGATTTCGCCGAAGGCCGGCGCCCAGCTTGTGCGGCCCTCCGGCTCGTCCAGGTCCCAGAGCGGCTCGTCGTCCGCAGGCCCGAGGCGCGACACGGTGAACCGTTGTGCCCCGGGAAGGCGGTGGGACCACACGATCTCCTCGGTGCGCGAGCCCACGAACCGGCGGCGCGCCCGCTCCCATCCCGCGGGCCAGCCGAAGCGCAGGGTGATCTCGGTGAGATCGTCGCCCCACCGCATCCCCCAGGGGCTCGCGGAATCGGCCTGGAGCGCGGCGCGGACGCGCCGGGCGAGGTGTTCCGAGCGCCGCTCCAGTCCCGGCACGAGCCACAACGGGTCGGAGAGGTGCCAGAACGAGCGCTCCACGGCGCGCCGGGGCGAGCTTCCGCAGGCGAAGCGTTCGTAGCGGCCACGCGTCCGGCGGTCGAGTACCGGCCCGAGTTCGGTCCAGCCGCAGCGCTCTTCCTCGGTCATCCGGCCGAGCGCGCCCTCGAAGACCGCCTCCGCCTCCGCATAGCGGCCGTTCTCCTGGAGGACGAACCCGGCCAACCCGGCGCACCACGCACTCTCCACGCGGCAGGCTTCGAGCAGCGCGAGCGCCTCTTCCGCGCGTCCGGCCTCCAGCCGGTAGGCAACGCGCTGCCCGGTCAGCCACTCGTCGCCGGGAATGATGCGGGCGACGCTGTCGAGGATCGCGAGCAGCGCGCGCCGCTCGTCCACGACCTCCTGCTCCTCGGGGACCGGGTCCCAATCGTCGTCGTCCCAACCCTCCACGAGGCAGAAGCGCCCGATCCCCTCGCCGCATTCGGGGTTGACCAGCGGGCCGCGCGGGAAGTTGCGGCGCCGGACGTGCTCGAATGCGCGCTGCGCGTCGCGCGCCATTCGCATCGCCGCCTCGGCATCGGGAGATGCGGGCGATTCGCGAGCTTGAGCCGCGTCCGCTCGGATCGCGACCGACGCGGAGGGTGCGGGGGCCGGCGTGACGGGCACCGGCGCCGAGAGCGCGATGGCCGCGAGCGTCGGGGCAAGCGCCGCGCGGGAAATCCGGATCCCGATGTTTCGCCCCGAACCCACCTCAGTACACGTCCAGGTCCCGGCCGTAGGCGAGCGGTCCGTCGTAGCCGGCGGCGCGAATCTCCGCGACCATTTCCTCCGGCGTGGCTCCCCAGCCCAGCTGGTGATGCAGGACGAGGATCCCCGGGCGCGCCCGGCCGGCGAGTTCCGCCAGTTCGACGGTCGACGTGTGGGCCTGGGCGTGATAGGACTGCCATTCCGGCGGACGGTCGCGGAACGTCGTGGCGGAGTACACCTCGTGCACGAGCACGTCGCATCCCGCGCACATCTCGACGATCGCCTCGGCCGGAGCGGTGTCGCCGGAGATGACGACCGAGCGCCCGCCTCCGTCGAACCGATAGCCGTACGCCTCGGGCCAGCCCGTATGCGGCACGGCGAAGGCGGTCACGCGGACGCGCTCGTCCTCGTAGATGACCCCCGGATCGATGTCGACCGCCTCCACGCGCCACCCGTCCGGCGTCGCCGGCTGCTGGCCGCTGAGCCGGTTCTCGAGGTCCGCCGCCCATGCCGCCGTCAGGTGCGTGGCCATCGCCACCGTCCCGTCGGGGCCGAACAGCTTCAGCGGCGCCTCCCGCTCGGCCACCCAGGGCGTGTGGATCAGGTCCGGCAGGCCGACCGTGTGATCGCTGTGCAGATGAGTGAGAAAGGCGATGTCCAGCCGCGCCGCCGCGAGGCCCTCCGCTCCGTAGCGGTCGGCCGCCTCCGCAGCGCGCCGCACGAGGCCGGGGCCCGCGTCGACGATGTAAGCCCGTCCGTCCACGAGTACAGCGGTGGCCGGGCCCGAGGCCTCCGGTTCGGGATTGGGCGTCCCCGTGCCCAGCAGGACCACGTGCATACCGGTCGAGAGATCGGCGCCCTCCACGGCGGCACCCTCGGCGGACGGCGGCGTCTCGGCGTCGCCGGGGGCCCCGGCCGCGCCGGATGAAGCCTCTCCGGGGCCACACGCCGACAACGCCAGCGCGTGCCAGACGAGGAGCGGGCCGGGGGCGATGGCCGAGCGCGGGCGGCTTCGCTTCGTGGGGGACATGCGGCAAGATCGTTCGATCGAGCCCGCAGCTCAACCGTTGCGCCAGCCTTGACCGGGTCCCGCACAGCCGGCCTTTTGCGGCGATGGACGAACCACGCCGCGCCACGCCCCCCGGCCGCAACCTCGTCGCCGTCGCCGTCGCGGCCTTCTACGTGCTGCTCTTCGCGGCCCTCGTGTGGCCCATCTATCCGTGGTTCGCCACCATCGAGCCCCGCGTGCTCGCGATGCCGTTCTCGCTCTTCTACGTCGTCGTCTGCCTCCTCCTCTCCTTCTTCGTCCTGTTCGGGTACTACCTGTGGGAGCGGAAGCGGGAGACCGTCAACGGCGATCCGAACGGCGCGAGCCGCTGATGCCCGCCTGGCTGATCGTCTTCCTCGTCACGATCGGGTATCTGCTCGCCTCGCTGGCGATCGGGCTCGCCTCCGGCCGCCACGCCTCCGACAGCACGGAGGGCTACGTCGCGGGCGACCGCTCGCTGAACTTCCTCGTCCTCTACTTCATCATGGGCGCCTCGGTGTTCAGCGCCTTCGCCTTCCTGGGCGGGCCCGGCTGGGCCTACTCGCGCGGCGCCGCGGCCTTCTACATCCTCGCCTACGCCTCGGTCGGGCTCGTCCCGTGGTACTTCTTCGGCCCGCGCGTCGCCGCCCTCGGCCGGCGCTTCGGCTACGTCACGCAGGCGGAACTCTTCGCGCACCGCTTCGACAGCCGCGCGATCCCCGCCATCCTCGCGGTCCTCTCCGTCTTCGCCTTCGTCCCCTACCTGGTCATTCAGATGAAGGGGGCCGGTTACGTCTTCAACGTGGTGACGGAGGGGCGCGTCCCGCAGTGGGCCGGATCCGCGATCGCGTACGGCGTGGTGCTCGTGTACGTCTTCCGGAGCGGCGTCCTCGGTGTCGGCTGGACGAACACCTTCCAGGGGATGTTCATGATGGTGCTCGCGTGGGGGCTCGGGCTCTACCTGCCGGCGAAGCTGCACGGCGGCGTGGGTCCCATGTTCGACGCGATCGCCGCCGGGCTCCCCGACATGCTGCGGGGGCCGGGACTGGGGGCGGACGGGCAGCCGTGGAGCTGGGGCGCCTACTCGAGTTCCGTCGCCATCTCCGCCTTCGGGTTCAGCGTGTGGCCGCATTATTTCATGAAGATCTACACGGCCCGCGACGTGGACACGCTCAAGCGGACGGTCGTCTACTATCCGACCTTCGCGCTCTTCCTCGTCCCCATCCTCTTCATCGGTTTTTCGGGCGTGCTCGCCTTCCCCGGCGTGGAGCCGTCCGACGCCATCCTGCCCACGATCGTGACGTCGGCGCAGATCGGACTGCCGCCGCTCATCGTGGGGCTCTTCTGCGCCGGGGCGCTCGCGGCCTCGATGTCCACGGGCGACGCGCTATTGCACGCGGCGGGATCCGTGGCCGTGCGCGACTTCTGGGGAAATCTGAAGCCCGGGGCGCTCGACGACGCGGCGCAGCGCCGGTGGATCCGGAAGATGGTGATCGCTGTCGGGGCGATCTCCTACCTTCTGGCGCTGATCCCCGGGCTGAGCCTCGTCGAACTGCTGCTGCTGAGCTACGGGTTCATCGCTCAGCTCTTCCCGCTGACCGTCGTGACCTTCCTGTGGCGGGGAGTCACGCGCGCGGGGGCGCTGTGGGGCCTCGTGACGGGTGGCGGCATCGCGTTCCTGCTCGATCTGGCATTGCGGCTGGAACTCGTCTCGGCCGCCGCGACCGCGGGCGTCCACCCGGGCATCTACGGCATGGTCGGAAACGTGATCGTCATGATCGCGGTCTCCCGCCACACCGCCCGCCTCGCCCCCGCGCACGTCGCCGAGTTCATCGACCGGTGAGCTAACGCGTCCAGATCAGGACGAGGCCGCACCGTCCGACCCCGAATCGCATCGTGCCGGCCGGGAGTGACGTGGAGGCCCGGTACACCTCGACGCCGGCGACTTCGCTCGGTAGTACGACCGAGTCCAGCGTGAAGTTATTCCCGGTGCCGTCGTCGAGATTGGCCATGTTGATGTTGTCGAGATACACCTGAACGCATTCACCGAAGGTTCCGGGCGTCCGGCCCCCGCGCACGAGCCGCGGACGGAGCATCGTGTGTTGCTCGAGCAGTTGGCTCATGCGCATCGGACGCCAGCGCTCCAGGTACTCCGGCGTGAGGAACTCGCCGACGCCCTGCATCTCGCCCCAGTACTGCCGCTCGTAGAAGCCCTTGCTCTCCAGCGTGGGCGATCGGACCGTCGTCGCGATGAGAGGCTCCATTTCAACGGGATCGGGAACGAGGCCGATGTCCACCTGCGTCGTGAGTCCCGGCTTGACGGTGACGACGTAGTCGAGGGGTTCGTACCCCATGCGACGGACCTCGAATCCCTTTGCCCCCGCAGGGATGCCCGTGAGGATGTACCGTCCCCAGCGGTCGGTTTCGACGGCGCCCCGGCGACCGGCCACGGTCACGGCGGCGGTGGTGACCGGGTCTTGCGTTACGGCATCGAACACGCGGCCTTCGAGGCGCCCGGGGTTGTCTTCCGCCAGGATCCGGAGTTCGACCGTACTCGTCTCGCCGGGGACCAGCTCGACGGACGCCTGCTCGCTCGACCCGTCCCGGGCCTCCGCCCACACCGTCGCCCTCATCGCGTCCCGCGGGGCACAGAAGGTGAGGCGACCCTCGGCGCCCGTGCCCCCGCGCACGGGATTACGGACGACGTCGACCCAACGAACCCGCACGTCGGCCCCGCTCACCCGCACCATTCCGGTCGCGTCCAGCACTTCGACGCGGAGCCCGGCGCGATCCTCGCAGGTGTGCGCCTCCTGGCCCGCCAGCGCTCCCGCCCCCGACAGGCCGTGAAGCGCCACGGACGCCGCTGAAGCGACGAGAGCCCGCATGCTCCAAGCCGCGCCCGCAAGCGTCCGCCGTTTCATTCCAAACCTCCTCCTGGGTGCCCTGCCTGTTCCCGGATGCCACACGCCCTCGGCGGACCGCGGGTCACAGATCATCGACATCCGGTCCTTCGCGGCGCGTCAGCTCGCACGGGCGTAGCGGGCCGGCCAGCGGGAGGCGAGGGCGGCGTTCCCGCGGATCCCGGCCGCCAGTTCCTCGATGACGATGTGCTCGTTGACGGTGTGGGCCAGCCGGTCGTCGCCGGGGCCGAAGCCGACCACGGTCATGCCCGCGAGCCCGAAGTGTCCGCCGTCGGTTGCGAAGTCCCAGATGTCGACGGGCGGCTCGCCCCCGAGCGGGCCGGCCAGGACCTCTACCGCCGTCCGCACCGCGTCGTGGTCGGCAGGCAAGGAGAGGGCCGGGTTGTCGGCCGGGTAGGTCATCTCGTACCCCGCGTAGCTCGAGCGCTCGTGCTGCGGGATGAGGATGTCGCCCCTCGATCCCTCGATCTCGCACGCGCGCAGCACGGGGAGGAGCTGCTCCCGCAGCGACGCCGCATCCTGCCCGGTCACGGTCCGGCAGTCGAGCGTGACTTCGGCCAGACCGGGGATGACGTTTCCGCTCGTCTGGTCCGTCCCGATCAGGGTCGGGGCGATGGAGCAGGTGCCGAGATCAGGATCGTGCGCGAGGTCGACGTCTTCCAGCGCCGCGAGGAACCGGCCGAGCACGGTGAGCGGGTTGCGGCCGATGTCGGTCATCGACGCGTGGGCCATCCTGCCCCGCACCTGGACGCGGAGTTCGATCCGGCCCCGGTGTCCGCGACGGACCTCGTTCCGGCTGGGCTCGCCGATCAGGACCAGATCGGGCCGCAGCGTTTCCGCCATGTAGCGGGCGCCGAGTCCCCCGACTTCCTCCTGTACCGTTCCCGTCACGTAGACATCGCCGGGGGGCCGCCGGCCGGCGGCGACGAGGCGGGCGATGCCGTGCACTTGCGCCGCGAGCGGTCCCTTGATGTCGATCGCGCCCCGCCCCCAAAGCAAGCCGTCGTGTATCTCGCCGCCATAGGGGTCATGGGGCCAGTCGGCCGGATCCCCGGCGTCCACATGGTCGAGATGGGTGTTGAACATCACCGAGGGAGCGTCGCCGGTGCCCCGGATGAGGCCGATGACGTTGCCCGCGGCGTCATGCTCGACCTGGTCGTAGCCGAGCGCTCGCATCTCGGCAGCGACGAGCCTGGCGAGTTCGCCTTCTTCGCCGGGCATCGACTGCGTGCGGATGAGGCGCTGCAGGAAGCGGACGCAGGCATCGAGTCCTTCGCCGGACAACTCCGGGACGGCGTGGTCGCTTGACATCATCATGATCGGCTCTCGGGGGTTCGGGGGTTGGTCGGCGCCAGCCGCGACCGCGGGAATCTAGCTGGGAACGTTCCCGCGGGAACGTCTCGCCATTCGCTTCAGTGTTCGGCTCAGGGGTCGGCCACGACCGGCGGGAGACCGATGGGCCGCGCCTCCTGGATGGCCGACGCCACCGCGAGCGTACGCCATTCCCCGCGCGGAGGCCCGACGACCTGCAGCCCGACCGGGAGGCCCGCCGCGTCCAGACCCGCCGGGACGCAGACGACGGGCAGACCGGGCATCGAGAGCAGGAAGGTCGGGGCGATCCAGTCGACGTACGTCTTCATCGGCCGCCCCCCGACGGTCTCCGGATAGTTCTGCTCCACGGGGAAGGGCGGGATCGCCATGCACGGCGTGAGGAGCGCGTCGTATCGATCGAGGAGAGCGAGAAGCTCTTCCCTCACGCGGCGGCGCACGTTCTCGGCCGCCCCGATCTCGGCCGGGGTCAGGGCCAGTCCCGAGCGGAGGTTGGCCGACACGTTGGGTCCGAAGGCGTCGATCCGGTGGAGTTCGGCCTCGAAGTGGGACACGAACCAGTGGCCGCGAAGGACGAGAAAGGCGTCCCAAGCCCAGGAGAGGTCGAGATCCACCTCGTCCACCCGTGCGCCTCCGGCCCGAATCGAGGCCAGCGCCTCGCGGCATGCCGCCTCCACGCCGCCGTCGATTCCGATCCGTGCGATGTCGCCGCAATACGCCCAGCGGCCTCGGGCGAGATCCGTGGCGCCGGGTTCCGGCCAGTGCGGCTCGGGGGCGCAGACGGGCGAGGCCGGATCGGGTCCCGAGATCGCGCGGAGCCCGTACGCGACGTCCTCCGGATCCCGTGCCATGAGGCCGGCCGACTGCAGGTCGTCCCACAGGTAGGCGGCCGGGACCGTCGGGACGAGCCCCGGCGTGGGGCGCAGCCCCGCGATGCCGCAGAAGGAGGCGGGGATCCGTAACGAGCCGCCGAGATCGGTGCCCTGCGCGAGCGAGATCATCCCCGTTGCGAGCGCGACCGCGCCGCCCCCGGTGGACCCCCCCGCGCTGACGGCCGGGTTCCACGGGTTCCGGGTCACGCCGAACACCTCGTTCCATGTGTTGCCGCCCGCCGCGAACTCCGGCGTGTTCGTCTTCCCGAGGATCACCGCGCCGGCCTCGCGCAGGCGGCGCACGACGAGCGCATCCTCCGCGGGCACGTGGTCCGCGAACAGCGGTGAACCGTACGTCGTGCGGAGGTCCGCCGTCTCGGTCACGTCCTTGATGCCGACGACGAGCCCGGCGAGCGGTCCCGGATCCCCGCCGGCACCGAGGGTGACGTCGACCGCGGCCGCCTCCGCCTCCGCCCCGGGGTTGAGGGTGACGACCGCGTTGAGCGCTCCATTATGCCGTTCGACGCGGGCCAGGCAGGCGCCGAGCAGGTCGGCGGCGGTCAGCTCCCCGGCGCGGATGCGGCGGGCCTGCTCCCGCGCCGGGAGCAGCGCCGGATCGCCGCGTTCCGTCACGTCGAGCCCACCCACCCGGCGTCCAGCCAAGCTATGGCAGGAACATCTGGGCGATCGCCTCCCCGTAGCGGGCGGAATCGAAGGGGAGCGCGTTCGTCTGCAGCGCGACCACCACGCCGTAGTCGTCGAAGTTCGCGAGGAAGGACCGTGTCCCCTTCACCGTCCCCGTGTGGCTCGGATAGCGACGTCCCTGCGGATCCGTGCGAATGAACCACGCCAGCGCCTGCTCGTGCGCGATGGGTTCGCCGAGTCCGTCCGGTGACGAGGGGTCGATCTGCCGGATCCCGGGCTCGAGTTGCGGGCGGTGCATCTCGGCCACCGTTTCCGGCGCGAGCAGCCGCCCGTCGTTGATCGCGATCGCGAAGCGGACGAGATCCTCCACGTTCGAGATGATGCCGCCGCCCGCGTACTTGTAGCTCGGATCCTCCGGCGGGGCGTTGATGAAGCGGCCGGATTCGCCCCGGATGTAGCCGCGCCCGCGGTTCTGCACGACCCGCGACGGGACATCGAACTGGGTGGCGAACATCCCCGCCGGCTCCCACACGAAGCGTTTGAGGTATTCCTCGTAGTCCATCCCGGACGCCGCCTCGACGATTCCGTGCTGGAGGTTGTGGGCGTGCGAGGAGTACATCCACCCGGAGCCCGTGTCGTAGACGAGGGGGTCGTCGCGCCACAGCTCCGTCGCCTCCTCGAAGGTGTCGTAGTGCCGCAGGCTGAGCAGGTCGTGGGGACCGAATTCTACGCCGTCGTAGTGCCGGATCCCGGAAGTGTGCGTGAGGATGTGGCGCACCGTGACCGGGAACGCCCGCTCCGGATACCAGGGCATGTACGTCTGGAGCGTCGCGTCGAGATCCACCTTCCCCTGCTCGACGAGCTGCATGAGACCCACCACGGCAAGCACCTTCGACACGGATCCCACGTTGTGGACCGTCCGGCCGATGGCCGGGGTGCGATGGTCCAGTTCGGCGACGCCCACGCCCTCCGAGAAGACGATCTGCCCGTCCACCGCCACCGCGACGGACAGCCCGGGAAGGTCGTTGTCGTGGCGGATCTGCTCCATGTAGTCGAGCAGCCCGTCCCACGAGAAGCTCTGGGCCGCGAGCGGGGCCGCAGCCTGCGACAGGAAACCGAACGACAGAAGGAGCGACAGCAGCGGCAGTGCGTTCGTCCGCGCGCGGCTATGGGCCGTCATGGTCCACCTCTTTCATCGAGAAACGCCACTACTCGGCAGAAGGCGGCTTCCCCGCCCTTGAACTTCCAGGGGAAGCACCCGATGGTGAGCCGCCGGTTCTGCAGTTCCGGAGCGGCGATCCGTCCGCCCAGGTTCTCTATGTGCATACAGTTGTGCGGGAAGAGCGCATTGTGCGTGAGCTGATAGTGCTCCTCGGGAAACAGTTCCTCCACGGCCCCGGCCCCGCCGAACACCTTTTCCGCCATCGCGCGCACGCGGTCGCAGTGTCCGAAGGTACCCTTCCCGAGGAATCTCCCGATGGGGAGGTTCATGGGATGATCCGTGGAGATCGCGTCCACGCCCCAGACCCTGATCTTCCGGTCGATGAGCCACCGCACCATGTCCGGGTGCGCGCCGGGGTGGGTGTGGACGTAGCGTTCCTCGTTCGCCTCGGCGCCGAACTGCGCGAAGCGCTCCCAGCCCGTGTGCAGGATCAGGAGGTCTCCATCGCGGATCTCCACCCGCGATTCGATCATCTCGGGCGTGTACGCGGCGAGATCGCCCATCTCGTCGCGGAGGTCGACGATGACGCCGTCCCCGTACAGCCACTCCAGGGGGATCTCGTCGACCGTCATCCCGTTGGTCACGAAGTGGCGGGGGGCGTCGAGGTGCGTGCCCATGTGGTTCGAGGTCTGGATGTACTGCGCGTTCACCCCGTGCTCGACCTTGCGCTTGATGTACTTGACCTCGAACGGGGGGTAGTAGGGCCAGAAGAAACAGTCCTGATTGAGCGGCTGTGAGAGATCGTAGAGTTTCATGAGCGCGAGGTTCCATCGGGTTCGAGGTTGAAGTGGCGAGGACCGATGGCCGTACGCTCCCCCATCCGGCCGGGGAACGCAATGCCGGGGGCTATGACGGGGGCTCGGGTCAGGACGGCCGGGCCCGGTCGTCGAAGAGCGCCTGCACGGCCGGCTTCCTCACCTTGCCCATCGCGTTCCGGGGCAGGTCTCCGACGCAGAGCCAGGCGCGCGGCACCTTGTAGCGCGCGAGCCGCTCGCGGATCCACGGATCCAGCCGTTCGGCGAGCGCGTCCGACCGCGGCGCCGCGCCGGGTTCGGGGACGACCGCGGCGGCGATCCGTTCTCCCCAGTCCTCGTCCGGGATCCCGACCACGGCGCAGTCGCGAACCTCCGGGTGCGCGCGCAGGAGTTCCTCGATCTCGACCGCCGAGATCTTGTAGCCGCCGCTCTTGAGGATGTCGACGGAGCGGCGCCCCAGAAGACGGTAGTAGCCGTCCTCGAGGACTGCCTCATCTCCGGTCAGGAACCACCCGTCAACGAAGGCGGCCGCCGTCTCGCGGGGACGGCGCCAGTATTCGGAGAACACCATGGGGCCGCGAATCCGGATTTCCCCCGACTCTCCCGGCTCCCGGGCTTCCAGGGCTTCCACGCCCTCCGCGAGCACGCGCCCCGTGGCCGGGCGCACGAGACGCAGGCCGACGCCGGGCAGAGGCTGGCCCACGGTGCCCGGCCGCCGCTCGCCGTCATAGGGATTCGAGAGCCCCATGCCGATCTCCGTCATGCCGTAGCGCTCGAGGAGGCGGTGCCCGGTGATCTCCTCCCACCGCCGGAACACGCGCACGGGGAGGGCCGCCGAACCCGACACCATCAGCCGGAGCGCGCTCACGCCCCGCGACCAGCGGCCGCGGTCGGAGTCTTCCGCAGCTTCCCAGGCGCGCAGGAGCTTGGCGTAGATCGTCGGCACGGCCATGAACACGCTGATGTCGCCCGAGGCGAGTCGCTCCCAGGTGCGCGCCGGGTCGAACGACCCGCCGAACTCCACCGCGGCCCCCGCGTAGAGCGGACAGCAGAGGGCGTTGACGATTCCGTGCGTGTGATGAAGGGGGAGGACGTGAAGGATGCGGTCGTCGCGCTCCCACCTCCACGCATCGAGCAGCGACCGGATGTGCGCCTCGATCTGGCCGTGCGTCGTCACGACTCCCTTGGGGCGTCCCGTCGTGCCGCTGGTGTAGAGGATCATCGCGGGCCGGTCCAGCCCGACCGGTGGCAGCGGACCCGGGTCGGGCGCGTCGAACGCGGCAGAGTCTGCGTTCGTTGCGGATGCGTCGCGAGATGCGTCGTGAAACGGGATGCCGCGCTCCCGCGCGGGGCCCTCAATGCGACCGCCCGTTTCTCCGGCCCCGATGAGCGCGCCGCAGTCCGCGTCATCGATCACGTATTCGATCTCGCGCGCGGGATGGTCCGGACAGAGGGGCACGGCGATCCCGCCGGCGCGCCAGATGGCCCACTGGGTGACGACGTACTCGAATCCCGGCTCCATGAGGAACCCCACCCGGGCCCCGTCCAGATCGGCGAGCCCCACCCGGGAGAGGAGCCGGCGTGCCTGGAGTCGTGAGCCGGCCTCGAGTTCTTCATATGTATGAGAGGCGCTGTCGGCGATCACCGCGGCACGCGCCGACCACTCGCGGGGCCGATGGATTAGAGGGGGGACGTTCACGCCCACCGATCAGCGTCGATTACGCGCACGAGCGCGGCTGTGCCGGAGAGAGTCAGGAGCGGGGGCCTCCCTACTTTGCGTGCGCTTCGTAGTAGGCGCGAAGGATCGCATTGATCCTCGTCTGATACCCTCGGCCCTGCTCCTTCAACCACGCGAGGACATCGCTGTCGAGACGAATCGTGACCTGCTTCTTGCCGGGGGGAACCACGATCCGCGCAGTCGCAAGAAACGCGGCATCGACCTCCGGGATGTCCGAGTAATTGATACTCTCATCCGTCATCTGATCGATTCGCTTCAGATCGCTCTTCGTACGCTTGTTGCTCACGGCTATTCGCCTTTCTCATCGAGATGGTCCGCATGTTCCCGTTGCGTGGCGTGTGGGCGATGATTCATACAATGCTCCCGCGCCCCTCCCATCCCCTTGGTTGACACAAACACATTTCCATGTATACCTACACTTGTAGGTACGACCACATCCGATGTCAAGGACGGGTGGTCAAGCCGGGCGCGGTCGGGCGCGGTCGGCGGCGCGCGACAGCACGCGGGAGGTCAGGACGCGGATCAGGTGCCGGCGGTACGCCTCGTTGGCGTGCATGTCGGCGGCGGGGTCGGAGGTCTCCGCGCATGTGGCGGCGGCGGCTTCGATCGCTGTCGGCGCCGGCTCCGCGCCGACGAGTGTCTGCGCGGCCTCTCTCATCAGACAGGGGGTGGATCCCCCGTTCACGAGCGAGATCGCAGCATCATCGCAGACCCCGCCGGAGTCCAGCCGCACTCGCGCCGCGACGCCGGCGAGCGCGTAGTCGCCTCGGCGCCGGGCGATCTCGTCGAAGGCCGTCCCCTCTCCCGCGACGGACGGCGGCACTTCGATCGCGGTCAGGAGTTCATCGGGATCGAGGGCGGAGTAGAACGGGCCGAGGAAGAAGTCGCCCAGATCCAGGGTCCGCTGCGCGCGAGAGCCGGACTCCCCGTCGCGCGAGCGGCGCGCGATCCGCACGCGCGCCCCGAGCGTGAGGAGGACGGCGGGCAGTTCCGCGGCCGGATCGGCGTGGGCCACGGAGCCTCCGACCGTACCCCGCGAACGAATCTGCGGGTGGGCGATGAAGGGAGCCGTCTCGGCCAGGAGCGGCGTCCGGCGCGCGATGAGCGGTTCGTGTTCCAGCCGACGATGCCGGACCATGGCGCCGAGACGGAGCCCTCCACCCTCCATCTCCTCCACCCGCGCCAGTTCCTCGATCCCGTTCAGGTCCACGAGCCGTTCCGGCGCCGCGAGACGGAAGTTCAGCATGGGGACGAGGCTCTGTCCCCCCGCCAGGGGACGTGTCTCCAGCGACGTGTCCGCGAGCGCCTCCAGGGCCTCGTCGAGCGTGGCCGCGGCCAGGTACTCGAAGGACGGGGGCTTCACGACGCGCCCGCCGGGGGCACCGCTCGTGGCCCCGGACTCTGCTTCGCGTGCGCCTGAAGGAGTTCGAACAGGCGGCGCGGACTCGAGGGGATATCGAGGATCTCAAGTCCCGGTGCGATGCCGGCCAGCGCATCCTCCACGGCCTGCGCGAAGGCGGCCGCGACCGGGATCGCCCCCCCCTCCCCCACCCCCTTCGTCCCGAGAGGGTTCAGCGTCGAGGGCGTCTCGATGTGCGCCGTCTCGATCGCGGGCACGTCGGTCGAGGTCGGGAGCAGGTAATCCATGAACGAGGCGTTGCTCGTCCCGCCGAACTCGTCGAACACGAGTTCCTCGTAGAAGGCGTTGCCGATCCCCGCCGCGACGCCGCCGTGGATCTGCCCTTCCACGATCGTGGGGTTGATGACCGTCCCGCAGTCGTGCACGACGAGGTAGCGCAGGATCTCGACCATCGCCGTCTCCGGATCCACCGCGACGACGACGGCGTGCGTCCCGTTGGCGGTCGTCCCGTACGGCGGGCCGAAGTACGAGGTCGCCTCCAGGCCCGGCTCGGTGCCGGGCTCCACGGCCCCGCGCAATGGGTTGGCGGCCAGCGCCAGCGCGCCGAGATCGACGGAGAGGTCCGGGGCGCCCCGCACGCGGGCTGCGCCGTCGGCGAGTTCGAGGTCCTCGGGGTCGACCTCGAGCGCCTCCGCGGCGTGGCGCAGAATCTTCTCGCGCACCGATTGCGCCGCGGCGTGGATCGCGTTGCCGGCGACGACCGCCCCGCGGCTCGCGAAGGTGCCCGTCCCCCAGTGGAAGTCGCTCGTGTCCCCGGTCACGACCCGCACGTCGGACGGCGTCACCCCGATCGCGTCGGCCACGATCTGCGCGAAGGAAGTGAAGTGCCCCTGGCCCTGGGTTCCGACGCCGGTCGCGAGACGGACCGTGCCGCCGGGCTCGACGGTGATGCGGGCCCCCTCGTAGGGACCGATCCCCGTCCCTTCCACGTAGTTGACGACGCCGACGCCGACCGCGCGTCCGTCCGCCCGCACCCGCTCGCGTTCCCGCGGGAACGTCTCTTCGTAGCCGACGAGGCGGACGGTCTCTTCCAGCGACTCCTCGTAACTGCCGCTGTCGTAGCGGAGCGGGGCGAAGTCCTGGTACATGATCTCGTGATTGTACGGGAACTCGTCCGGGCCGATCACGTTGCGCCGCCGGATCTCGACCGGATCGAGGCCGAGGCCGCGCGCCGCGAGGTCGAGCAGGCGCTCCATGACGAACACGCCGTGCTGCCGTCCCGCCCCCCGCACGGGCGTGACGATCGGCTTGTTCGTGAACGCGACCCGGAACTCGCTCTCGTAGTTCGGCACCCGGTAGGGCCCGAGAAGCGTGCACTGGGTGTTGATGGGGATCGTGAGACCGTAGGGGTCGTACGCGCCGGAATCGTGGACGAAGATGTCCCGCACGCCCAGGATCCGGCCCTCGCGCGTGACCGCGATCTCCGCCTCGTGCAGTTGCCCCCGCTCCTGGGTGGTGGCGAAGAAGTTCTCGTACCGGTCCTCGACCCACTTCACGGGCCGCCCCAGCTGGATCGACGCCCAGGGGACGAGGATCTCCTCCGCGTAGAACATGATCTTCGGGCCGAAACCGCCGCCGACGAAGGGGGCGACGAACCGCACCTGCGACTCCGACAGGCCGAGAGCCGCGGCCACGACGTTGCGCACGGGGATGGGAGCCTGCGTCGTGTCCCATACCTGCAGCCGGCCGGCCCGCGCATCCCACTCGGCCACGACGGCCCGGTTCTCGATCGCGCCCCCGATTCCCCGGTCGTATGAGAAGCGGCGCTCCAGCACGAGGTCGGCCCGGGCGCGGGCGGCGGCGTAGTCCCCCTTCGCCTGCCGAACGTGCGCCGCAAGGTTCGACGGGAGGTCGTCGTGTACGCGAGGCGCATCCGCATCGAGCGCCCGCCCGAGATCCACGACGGGATCGAGCGGTTCGATGTCGGCCTCCACGAGTTGGGCCGCGTCCTCGGCGACGTAGCGGCTCTCCGCGACGATCATGGCCAGCGCCTCGCCCTGATGCCGGATCCGGTCGCGGACCAGGGGGAGCGCCGTGCGCGCGTGGAACACCAGTCCTTCGAGCGGCGGCGGCGGCACGAGTACCGCGCCGGGCCGGAGGAGCGAGCCGAGGTCGTCGGCCGTGAAGACGGCGCGGACGCCGGGGTGCGCCCGGGCGCTCTCCACATCGAGGCTCCGGAGCCGCCCGGCGGGCAGGTCGCTCCGCACGAAGGCGACGTGCAGCGCGCCCGGCGGCTCAACGTCTTCGACGAACTGCGCGCGGCCGGTGAGCAGCCGCGCGTCCTCGTTGCGTGGCACCCGCGCCCCGACCCACGTCCCTCCCGCGCGGCTCATGCGCGACCCGGACGGCTCACGGCTCGCCCTCCCCACCGGCGGCGGTCGGGCCATCGGAGGCGGGGCCAGCCGCTGCGAGGCGCTCGGCCGCCCGCGCGACCCCCTCGACGATGTTGTGGTAGCCCGTGCAGCGGCACAGGTGTCCGGACACCGCCTCGCGGATCTCCTCGCGCGAAGGCGCCGGGTTCTCGCGCAGGAAGGCCTCCGCCGTCATCAGGATCCCCGGGGTGCAGAAGCCGCATTGCAGCCCGTGCGCCTCGTGCAGCGCCCGCTGGACCGGGTGCAGGTCCTCGACGAAGAGCCGGCCGCCGGGGCCGCCGTCCGCCAGTCCCTCGACCGTCATCACCTCGTGACCGTCGATCTGCACCGCGAACATGAGACAGGCTCGAACCGGTTCCCCGTCCAGTTGCACGGTGCAGGCCCCGCACACCCCGTGCTCGCACCCCACATGCGTCCCCGTGAGCCCGGCGTCGGAGCGCAGGAAATCCGACAGGAGGAGCCGCGGCTCCACTTCGCCGCGCCACTCGATGCCGTTGATCCGCGCGGATATTCGTACGGAGACCAACGCCGCTACGGGACGAGTTCCTGGCGCGGCTGGAGCTTCACCGCCCACAGCCCGCTGAAGTACTCCGCGAAGAAGAGGTTCCCCTTATGGATCTGCGGCCCCCACGTGAAGGGCGCGTTCGCCACCACGCCGTCCGGATCGTACGCCATGTAGCGCGCGATCTCACGACCCTGTTCGCCCAGGTTTCCCTTCAGTTCGCCGGAGATGTCGAGCACGCGCAGCCCGCCGTTGTAGAACGCCGCGTAGAGCTTGTCGTCCTCGATCCACATGTTGTGCGAGCCCGCCTCGGGGATGTCGTAGCGGGCGACTTCCTCCGGGTTTTCGGGATCCGTGAAGTCCACCACGTGGATGTAGCCCGACATGAACTGGGGCGTACGCTCCGGATCCTGCCCGTCGAACCCCGGCCGCCCCGCCTCATCTCCCATGAACACGTAGAAGCGTCCCGTGGGACTCCGGTACGGGAAGGCCGCGTGCGTCCGCCCGCCGATGTCGCGGAAGCGCGTGATTTCCACCGGATTTGAGGGTGAGCCGCCGCGGTCGCCGCCGCCCACGTCGATGAGCACGACACCGTCGCCCCAGTTCGAGGTGTACGCGATCCCGTCCACGATCCAGATGTCGTGGATCGCGTGGCCCGGCGTATCGAGTTCGAACCGGCCCACGCGGTGCGGGCTGGCGGGATCCTCGATGTTGATGACGTCGAAGCGCCGCCCGTTGTTCACCGCGTACACGTGGTCCTGGTAGACGAACAGGTTGTGGACGCCGCCCGTGAGTTCGTCGTCGAACACCGAGATCTGCGTCACCTCCCGCGGGTCCCGGCAGTCGAGGATGACGATCCCGTTGCGGCGGTTCGAGGCCCCTTCGCGCGAGATCACGCAGACCTCTCCGTCCTCGCTCACCTTCACGTCGTTCGTCGTGCGCGCATCGACCACGACGGAGTCCGTGAGGACGGGACTCGCCGGATCCGTCACATCCCAGAAGTAGACGGCGCCCGCCGCGGCGTGCGTGCCCGTGATCGCGTAGTCGCGCCCGTCGACGCCCTCCCACACCCACAGGTCCGAGGTGCGCTCGTTGTTCACCTGCCCCTGCCCGACGAACGTCACTTCCTGGGAAGCGTGCCGCGGATGGACCTCCAGCGAGGTGCGCGCGGCGCGGCCCGGCACGTTGGCCACGACCGTGTACACGCCGGGGAAGTAGGCCACGAAGCGGCCCTGCTCATCGATCTCCGCCGGGGGGATGTCCGCCGTCGCCTCGATGGAGGGATCCGACATCACGGTCCAGGTGACCGGCAGGTCGCCCACGGCGCCGCCCATCGCGTCCTCGACCGTCGCCTCGAACCGCACCACGTCGCCCGTTCGCGCCCGTTCGGCGCTCCCCGACACCGTCAGGCGAGCGGCGGGGTTCTCCCTGACCTCGTAGGGAACCTCCGCGGAGATGCCTTCCGCTTCCGCCTGCAGCACCACCTGTCCCGGAGCGTGCGCCGTGAGGATGCCGAACCGGTCCACCGTTGCGACCCCCTCGTCCGACGTGGACCAGCGGATCTCGCCATCACGCTCATCGTCCACCGTGTCGAGCAGCGTCGCCCGGTGGCGCGTCGCGACGCCCACGTACGTCGACCCGTCCGCCGGCGTCACATCGATCCGGTCCAGCGGGGGGAAGGCCACGCTCACCATCGCCTCGCCACGCAGGCCGCGCGCCGTTGCCACGATGGCCGAAATCAGGAACTCACCGCCCTTCACGGCTCGCACCCGACCGGTCGCGCGGTCCACGTCGATGCTCTGGCGCGCACTCCCGCTCCGCCCGTCCGCGAACGACGGGAAGAACAGGACCTGCGCTTCGAGCACGTTCCCCTCGGCATCCAGGACGCGGGCTTCGAGCGTGGCCTCCTCCCCTACCTCCAGCGACAGCGCGCCGGGGACGATCTCGACCGAGACCGCCTCCTGCGCCGCGGCGGGAGCAATCGCTGGAAATCTGGCGGCCGAGAGCAAGAGGAGCGTGAGGACTACGGGGCGGGCGGGAATCTTCATCGTTCGACCTTCGTCTCCGGGAAGTGCGGACCAGACGCCCCAAGATGTCCGTTTCGGAAGCAATGGCGCAAACCAGTCGGGGATCGCTAAACGGCTTGGGCGATCGCCCCCAGTGCACGCTGGCGCTGCCTGGCGCGATCGTCGAGCACATCTTCCTTCGCTGCCATGATCGCGCCACGAACCAAATCACTCCTGGTGGCGCCCTCCGTAGCGACGGTGACCTCGCGCAACCAGACCAGAAGCTCCGGCTGAACTCTCAAGCGTAGATTCTTCCGGCACCTTCCCGTCGCCAACCGGCTCTTGGAGAGTGCACTCAGCCGGCGAGCCATATCGGCGTCGGAGGAGGCCAAGGTCAAGTAGTATCGAATAACCGCGGAAGCGAACTGTTTGGGCGCCGCGTGATAGTGGTCGGCAACGAGGTGAAGCACGTCGTCGAGTTCCCGAGGCATCCGGACGCTCATCGCCTTCTCCTTCGTCGCGTCCCTCGCCGCTTTCAGTTTTGGCGTCGACTGGGCGGGCACCGTCAGAACTTCTCCGGTTTCGGCGTCCACGCCCACAAGAACGTTCCTGACCGTGGCATTCGACTTCTCGAGTTCGACCGTTCGGTACTCGTAAACGACTTCGACGCGCCCGCGTTCGGGTGCCAACGCGTACCCGCGATCTCCTTCCCGCAAGATCTTCATCTCAACTCTCTGTTCGATGAACGCTTATGAACATCGCCTTCCGGTCGTCCCGGCTGGACTCAAGGGAAGCTACAGCGCCGCATGATACCGTGAAACGAACATTCGCCTTGCCGTACGATCATGGTAGTACTATCATGATAGTATCATTCACGCGAAGGGCAGCTGGGTCGTGAACGGGATCCAGTACGGCGGCGGTTCGCGACTGCACCGCCTCCGGGTTCGAGGTCTCACGACTCCGGAACCGACCAGGAGAGAGAATTGAGACGCAGATCACTTAGCCGGCTGGGCGAAACGGAGATGGAGGTGCTGCAGCGGGTCTGGGCCATGGGCGAGGCGTCGGTGGCCGACGTGCACGACGGCATTCTCAACGCTCGCCCGGTCGCCTACACCACCGTGATGACCGTCATGAAGAAGCTGGCGCGGAAGGGCTTCCTGCACTGTGACTCCAGCGGTTCCCGCTACCTGTACACGCCCGCGCGTCCGCCTGCGCAGGTCAGGCAGGAACTCGTTCAGGACCTCCTCGACCATGTATTCCACGGATCGGCCGCCGCCCTGGTTCAGACTCTGGTCCGGAGCGAGACGCTGTCGGCGGATGAGAGCGCGGAGATCAAGGCACTCCTGGTTCGCATGGAGGAGGAGGAGGAGGAGCACGAGGAGGACGAGGGTGCTTGAGTTTATCGAAGGAATCGGACAGACGAGTCTCTGGCCGTTCTGGGTTCCCGTCATCGTCTGGACGGGATTGGCGGGGGCTGCGGCGCTCGCCCTCGGGCTGATGGGAGGACTGCACCCCATCACTGGATACCGGCTGCACCAGGCGCTCCTGCTGGCCTTGCCGGCGTCGGTGGTGGCGGCTCCATGGGTGCCCGGGTTGTGGCCGCGCGCGGCTGTTCCCAGCCGCCTGTTTCCGTCGGTACCCGGTGCCGAGGCGACGTCACCCCTGCCTCACGCGGTTCCTCTCGCGCCGAATCCCGGCGCCGGAGTGGACATCGCATGGACGCTGCTGGGGGCGCTGACCCTCGTGGTTCTGCTGCTGGCGGTCGTCCGCCTCGCTGTGCTGGCGCGCGACCTCCGGCAGCTTCGCCGACTTGGCCTCGCGGCCCCGCGCATCGACGAATCGGCACCGCGCCGCGCGTTGGAGAAACTGGCCCGGCAACTCGGCGTGCGGCGATCGGTCGTACTGCTGGAGGGACCGCCGGGCAGCGCCCCCATGACTTTCGGGGTGTGGCGACCCGTCGTCGTTCTGCCGCGCGCCCAGCTGGATGCCCCCGACTCGCTTGCAACGGCGCTCGCGCACGAACTCACTCACATCCGCCGGGCCGACTCCCTCTCGGCCCTGCTCGACTGCCTCACATCGGCCGCCTTCGGGTTTCACCCTCTGGTCCGACTGCTGCGGCGGAGAATCGAGCGCTGCCGGGAGACGTCCTGCGACGCCGAGTTGCTGGCACAGGGCCTCGTCCGTCCAGCTGCGTACGCCGAACTGCTGGCGCACACCCACACGCCCCAGCAATTCCCGCTACCCGCGATCGCCGCCAGCCTCTCGGCACCGTCCCTCACACTCAAGGAAAGGTTGGAAACCATGAAACGCTTCGCAGACACCCGTTTGACGTTCCGGCGGCGCATCGGCCTCGTCGTTGGCACCGGGCTCCTCTTCCTTGTCAGCGCGACGGTAGGTGCGTGCGCGGCGGACACCGCGGGCGACGCCTCCGCCCAGGACGATGCTCTGGCCCAGCTATCCGAACTCGAATTCGATGAGACTGCGCCGCAACGCTACGTGATACCGCTGGAGATCGGCCCCGGGGGGTCGGTGCAGCGCATGTCCGAGGAGAGAGTGCAGGAGGAACTGGCGCGACTCGAAATACAGGTTCAGTACCTCCAGGGGCGGATGGAAGAGATCTGGGAGACGATGGCCCAACTCGATACGACGGATCTGCACTCTTACAGGATGGAAGAGCTGTACCTCTCTGAACGAATCGGGCTGCTGCGAGAGATGCACAACGAGGCTGTGAAGAGGTCCGAACTCGTCAAGCTGGCATACGAAACGGAGAACAGACTCCAGGGTCGGCCGTGAACGACCTGTGGCACGGGTTCGCGGTCGCCCTCGCCCTTCTCGTCCACTCCGCCTGCGGCGTTCCCGAAGGCGATCTTCCTCCCCCCGGCCCTTCGCTCGGCGACTGGACTGAGGCCGTGCGCATCGGTCGGCTCGAGGGGCCGGACGAGGAGGTGTTCGGGAACATCCGGTCGGCGGCGCTGCTCGAGAGGGGCGGCGTGGTGATCCTCGACGACCAGGGCGCCCGCGCGATCGGCTTTGACGAGCAGGGCACCCACGCCTTCACACTCGGGCGCAGAGGCGAGGGGCCCGGCGAGTTCGTCGACCCGTCCGCGCTCTTCCGCGTCTCCGACGACACGCTGGCGTTCCTGAATCGGAGCGCCCGCACTCTGCAGCTGTTCGCCCGAGGACCTCCCGCGGGCACCTTCGCCGAGGTCGGGCGACACGAACTGCCCTTCTGGCCATCGTCCGGCTGTTCGATGCATGGACGGATCTTCATCCTCGGCGGCTACGAGGATCTGGCCGTGCACGAGGTCGACCGCGCGGGCGTACTTCTGAACTCCTTCCCGGCGAGCGACTATGCCGACGAAGCGGTCGAGGGCGCTGCCGAGGCCATCGCGTGGGACCTGCGCGACCAGGCCCGGAGCGGACTCCTGGTTTGCTCGGAGGCCTCGCGCCATGTGATTCATGTCCCCCGCTACCTCGGCTGGGGGCGCGCGTACACGGCTGCGGGCGACCTGGCCTGGCATTCGTCTTTCCCGGATTTCGTGAAGAGGATGGTCGTCCCGGCGGCCGGCGGCGCCGCCGTCAAGTACGAGTTCGACCCGGACTTCAAGTTCAGCCACGCCGTGGTCGGGGCGGCCCCTGTGGCGGACACTCACCTGGTGCTGTCGATGGCCGTTTCCGTCCCCCGAGGTCAGGAGCCGGAGGTGGAAGGCCTGCTCGCGCTGCTTGATCTCGCCACGGGCGCACAAACGCGGCGCGACGAGACCGGCGCCGTCGTGATGTCGGGACTTGGAGATCGCCTCGCCGTGGTGTACCGGGAGCCGTTTCCCACGCTGGCGGTCCTCCAGCGGGGGCAGCAGTGAGGCGCGCCGGCTAGCCGGCGGTCGGCCTGAGGAGGAAGAGGCCCTCGCGACGGCTGGAGAGGAGGATCGTCCCGCTCTCGAAGAAGGGATAGATGCTCCAGGCGCCGCCGAACCCTCCTTCGTCACCCCGGGCCGGGGTCGTGTCGAAGCTGCCGGCCGCGACGGGGGTCTCGGGATCGGTGAGATCGAGTACGAGGAGACCCCCGAGGTTGTTCGCCATGTAGAGCCGGTCGCCGTGCACGTACAGGTTGTGAGTGGTAGCCTTCGCCGGACCGAAGTACTCGTTCATCAGCACGGGATCGTCGAGATCGCTGACGTCGAACACGAGGACGCGAGGTCCAGCCATCTCCCGGATGAATCCAGCGAGTTCGTCGTTACCGTAGAAGAAGCGGTGGTCCTCGCTGAACCACCCCTGATGCGCGTACCCGACGTTGGGGTAGGAGATATCCGACAGCGGGACTGGATTCGTCTTGTCCGTGACGTCGGCGAAGGAGAACGCGGTCTCGTTCCCGCCGGCGCAGATCTCCCGGCCCTGATGGTCCTCATCGGGACCCCGGTAGCTGACGCACTGCGTGTCGTGGGTGTAGCCCGTGCCCCGGCGACCCGTGCCGTAGTGGGCGAAGCAGCCCGCGAAGGCGGGGTTCAGCGGATCGTTGATGTCGACGATGTGCGAACCCCCATCGCACGTCTCGCCCTCCCCCGCCGAACCGACCAGATAGGCGAAGCCGGTCTCCTCGTCGAGGGCGATATTGTGGCTCGACTCGACTCCGTCGTACGTCGTCGCCGGCGCGAACTCCCGCACTTCCTCCGCGTCCCGGAGCCGCGTCAGGTCAAAGACCTGCATGCCGTGGCGGACCGTCCCTCCCGCGACGACGAACAGGTGGTCCCGGAACACCTTGACGTCCCGCCACCGGCTGGGTTCGCTGCCTTCGGTCGCGGGGAGGGCGCCCACATAGCGCGGCCGGAGCGGGTCGCTGACGTCGATGAACGCCGTCCCGTTCGTTCGTCCCACGATGGCGTATTCCTTCCCCGTCTCGGGATCGACCCACCCCCACACGTCGTTGAGCAGGGTGTCCCCACCGGCTTCGAGTTGCTCGGGCGTGACGACCGCAAGCAGATCCACGCGATCACACGGAAACCCGTCGGCCGTACCGCCTTCGCAGCGCACCTGCGCCAAGGCAGGCGCAACGGCGAGCGTCCACGCGCACGCGGCAACGGTGACACCACGAACCGGAGTGCGACCATCGCTCTTCATTCTCTACACGACCCGCCACCACGGGGCGGCGAGTGCGTGCGGGCCGAGCCACTCGAGCGAGGTCCCGGCGTGGAGCAACAGGCCGGCGCGCGCCATCTCGCCGTGCTCGTCCCGGAATGTCTTCAGGTGCCGTGCGTCGCGGAGGCGAGGTCGTGTCGTGGCCTTGACTTCGATCGGCAGCAGCGAGTCTCCCGTCTCGATCACGAAGTCCACCTCCTCCCCTACCGTGGTGCGCCAGTGCAGGATCTCCGCCCGGCCAAGTCGGGCGTCACGCCAAGCCAACAGGCTCTGCAGCACGAGGTTCTCGAGGTGGGCTCCGCGGGGCTCGCTTTCCCCGGCGAGGCTCAGCGCCAGACCGGTGTCCCCCCAGTAGAGTTTGGGGGACTTCGTGAGTCGTTTGGTGCGATTGACCGAATAGGCGGGAATCCGCACGAGGAGATACGACGTCTCGAGCAGGTTCAGGTATCGGTTGACCGTCGGCTGCGGGAGTCCGATGTCACGCCCGAGCGCCGTCTGGTTTACGAGGCCGCCGATACGCAGGCAGGCTGCCCGCATCAGGCGCCGGAAGTCCGGGAGGGCGGCGATCGAGGAGAGCGCCTGCAGATCTCGTTCCAGGTACGTCCGGACGTAGCCATCAAACCAGATTTCGCGCTCTCCGGCATCGCGGAGATGGACGGCGGGTACCGGAAAACCCCCACGCCGGGCCAGGGCGCGCCAGTCCTCGGCGTCGGCCGGCTCCGCGCCGAGGAGATCGCGCCAACCGGCGTCACCGGTCTCGATCAGATCCTCCCAGCCGCCGCCCTTCCCTCGCCCCAGCTGCTCCTGGTGCGTCATCGGCCACAGGGTCAGATAGCTGGCCCGCCCCGCAAGCGACTCCGAGACACGGCGCATCATGAGCAGGTTCGCGGAGCCCGTGAGCAGGAACTGGCCAGGTCGGCGATCACTATCGATCGCGCGCTTGACGGCGCTCAGCAGACCCGGCTCACGCTGGACCTCGTCGAGCGTCACGTGCTCCGCTCCCCTCACCAGGGAGTCGGGATCGCGCCGAGCCAGATCGAGCAGGTCAAGGTCGTCAAGCGACAGATAGCGACGCCCCTCCGGCCCGCACTGGCGCGCGAGCGTACTCTTCCCGGTCTGGCGCGCCCCGGCCACGACGACGGCGGGCATGACCCGCATCCTGGCCTTGAGAGCTTGCGTCACGAAACGGGGGAGCGGAAATCTATTCATATCGTGAATGATAATCATTCATACCGTGAATAGAAAGATCGACTCCGAACCTTCAGTAGCGCACCGGCCCACCACTTTGGGCTGACGTCAAGCTTCGTCCAAACCGCTTCCCGGGTTCAGAAGGTGCAGTCACCCGAGGTGACCGGCTGGCCGTCGTTCCTCTCCAGGCGGAGATGAACGACATATTCTACGTCAAAGGCGCCTCTTGTAACCCCCAGAATGCCCGATGCGCCAACCGGTAGCCACGGGCTGACATCCAGCGGTACCGGCGGTGTCGCCGACCCCAGGTAACGCCCACAGCGGTCGAACACGTCCCACGAATCCTCGCTCGGGGCCGAGGCCCTCCGCCGCACCCACAACCATCCGTTACGCCCCACTCGGAGGTGGCGGATCAGCGGCTTGTGCGTCGGCAGCTCGGCAGCGGAGAACGCCGTCGTGTTGCGGGCAATGCTGTCGCGCTCGGATGCGGACAGCGGCTCGGGCGCGCGAGCGAGCTCCACGGTCCGGATCGTGTCCCCGGCCAGCGTCACGCGGTGCAGCCGATAGCTTCCGGTTTGCGCGAGCCAGATATCGCCGGAGGGGTCTACGTCCCACACCGTCTCGCTGCGCATCGGCAGGGATCCCATGATGTGTCCCGTTGCGCCGCCACGCGTAACCGTGCGTTCGACGCGGTTCTCCTCGAACCCGATGAACAGCTCTCCCGCGGGAGAGACCAGGCTATCGCCTAACACGCGCAGCTTCCGAACCGAGATACGGAGCGTCTCGGTGGAGGGATCCATCCCCAGCGGGCTACGTAGCGTACTGTATATGCCATCCAACGTGTCGGCACGACCGGTCCACACGAAGATGCCGCCGAGGGCATAGCGGGCTTCGCCAACGTGACCGAGCGAATCAAGAGACATGAGCGTCGGCGGCGCGCCGATCCAGAGACGGTTGGGCTCCTGCCAAAGTAGATTGAGTGGAAACACGGAGGGAGGGATCTCCCCCGGGCCCGAACCGCGTCGGGCCATGACCCGCAGGAACTCTCCATCGGGCGTGAAGGCACGCACTTCAGCCGCGATGCGGTCGCCCACATAGACAACGCCGTTCCGTCCCACCGCGAGAGAGCCCACGTTGCCGAAGACATCGGGGCCAGTACCTTCGATGGTGCCAATGCTCAAGACTTCTACGAGGCGCAGCGTTGTTGCGCTGCCGGGGTCGGGATGCCTCACCACGACACGCCCCGTCTCCAGCGTCTCGACCGCGACGCCCGCGCCTCCGTCCGTCTGGCCGCACGCCCCGTACACCGTCAACAGCAGGAGGGTCGCGGCACGCCGCCTTCCGCGGGCTACGGCCGTATCCCGCACTCCGAGTCCCAGTCGTAGTACCATATCTCGGTCAACCGGACGTCGAACAACTCCTCACCCCGGCCGACTCGCAGCTCCTGGACCGTACCCGGCCGCGACTCGCGCCACATTGTGGGGGGGCCTCTCGCATCCTGCCCGTTGACAAGAATGAGGGCGTCCCCCGCGCGCAGGCCGGCGTCGGCGGCGGGGGAGCAGGGGTGGACCTCGAAGATGACCGGATACCGGGCCTCGGAGGCCGGCGGAATAACCGTAAGGTTGCCATCCTCGTCGCGCCGAGGGGTAAGGGGCCCGCCGAAGGGATCGTAGGAGAAACCTCTGAAGCCCCGTTTGGCCCCCGGCGCCTCCCGGCGCACCTGGGAGCGGCTCCATGATGCCGCCCTCTCACATGCTGGATCCCAGTCGCCGTGCGAGATCGCCGTCAACGAGACGTCAAACAACTCGCCGCCGCGGCGAATTCTCAGTTCTCGAATGGCACCGGGATGCAATCTGCCCCAAACACGGGCGGGAGACCCTCTTGCGTCCTGCCCGTCGACGAGAACGATAGCATCTCCCGTGCGGAGGCCGGCTTCATCGGCAGGCGTACACGCCCAAACGACACCGATTGTCGGATGGGGGCGCTCGCCCGCACTATCCCGCACCACGTTGCCGTTCGCGTCGAGCGACAGAGTTAGCGGGCGGCCGGGGTCGAACCTGACCGCGAAACCCGTCCAGCCTTGCGTCGGCTCCATTAGTTGCTGGCCCGACACCGACCTGGGCCATGGCGAGGCCAACAGAACGGCCAGCGCCAGCGCGCGGGTCACGAGACGCCTCCCCCCACTTTCCCTCTAATATGATGTCTGACGATGAGAGATCGTAACGTCATGGCGCAGTGGGGACAAAACCGCCCGCGCCTTCCAGCAGCCGGCTCACGATCCCAAGTGGATGACATCCGCGTCGAGACCGCCTGCGGAGGCGGGCTCTTCCGCATGTCAGTGGCTGTGGGCGTGGATGCCCTGGACCGCCCGGCCCGAGGGGTCGGCCATGCCCGCGAAGGCGGGGTCCCAGGCGATGGCCGCCGGCGTGCTACACGCGATGCTCGGGCCCTCGGGGACGCAGCGCGCCGCCGGTTCGCCCGGGAAGTGCTGCGCGAAGATCGAGCGGTAGAGGTACGCTTCCTTCGTGAGCGGCGTGTTCGTCGGGAACCGCGCGGCCGCCCGCGCCAGCTGTCCGTCACTGACCTCCGCCTCGCCGACCTCCTTCAGGCTGTCGATCCAGGAGTAGCCCACGCCATCGGAGAACTGCTCCTTCTGGCGCCACAGGATCTCGTCCGGGAGGAGTCCCTCGAACGCCTCGCGCAGGATGTGCTTCTCCATGCTCCCGTCCGCGGGCCGCTTCGACTCCGGGTCCAGCGACATGGCGACGTCGAGGAACTCGCGGTCGAGGAAGGGGACGCGCGCCTCCACGCCCCACGCGGCCATCGACTTGTTCGCGCGCAGGCAGTCGTACTTGTGGAGCTGGTCGAGCTTGCGGACGGTCTCCTCGTGGAAGGCCCGCGCGTCCGGAGCCTTGTGGAAGTACAGGTACCCCCCGAAGACCTCGTCCGCGCCCTCCCCCGAGAGCACCATCTTGATCCCCATCGCCTTGATGCGGCGCGCCATGAGGTACATTGGGGTCGACGCCCGCACCGTCGTCACGTCGAACGTCTCGAGGTGGCGGATGACGTCGGAGATCGCGTCGAGTCCCTCCTCCAGCGTGTAGACGATCTCGTGGTGCACGGTCCCGATCGCTTCGGCGGCCGCGCGGGCCGCCTCCAGGTCCGGGGCGCCCTCCAGCCCGATCGCGAACGAGTGCAGCCGCGGCCACCACGCCTCCTCCGCATCCCCGGTCTCCACGCGCCGGCGCGAGAACTTCATGGCCAGCGCCGAGATGATCGACGAGTCGAGGCCGCCCGAGAGGAGTACGCCGTACGGCACGTCCGACATGAGCTGCCGGTGGACCGCCTCCTCCAGCGCCTCCCGCACCCGGCCGGGATCCGTCGGTCCACCGGCCACCGCATCATATTCCCGCCACCCCGACCGGTAGTACGGCGTCGGCCGGCCGTCCCCGCTACGGCTGTCGAGCATGTGTCCCGGCGGGAAGTCGTGGATCTCCGGGCAGGTGTCGATGAGCGCCTTCATCTCCGAGGCGACGTAGAAGCGCCCCTCGATGTCCCGCCCCGTGTAGAGCGGCATGACGCCGATCGGGTCGCGCGCGGCCAGGTACCGGTCGCGCGTCTCGTCGTAGAGGGCGAAGGCGAAGATCCCGCTCAGTTCGTTCAGCCACTCCGCGGGTTCGTCGGGGCGCCCCTCGTATAGGGCGAGGATGACCTCGCAGTCGGAACGAGTCCGGAACGGATACCCGCGGGCCACCCCCTCTTCGAGCGCCTTGTGGTTGTAGATCTCCCCGTTGACGGCGAGCACCGTCGAGCGGTCGGGGCCGAACAGCGGCTGCGCCCCGCTCTCAACATCCACGATGGAGAGCCGCTCGTGCGCCAGGATGGCCCGCTCACCCGCGTAGATGCCACTCCAGTCCGGGCCGCGGTGCCGCTGGCGACGCGAAAGGTCGAGCGCCCGGCGGCGTAGGCCCGCCGCGCCGGGTTCGATCTCGAAGATGCCGAGGACGGAACACATGATGGGAAGCGCCCGCCCCTCAGACCCGGGGGAACCGGTTAGGGGACAAGTCGTTCTGCCCGCGGCTTCACGAGAAACAGTCCCTCGCGCCGGCTCGAGAGGAGAATCGTTCCGCTCTCGAAGTACGGATAGACGCTCCACGTCCCGTCGAAGCCGGCCGCATCCTCGCTCCAGGGCGTGGTGTCGAAGCTCCCCGCCTCCATCGGATTCTCGGGGTCGCTGATGTCGAGCACGCGCAGCCCGGCGCGGTTGTTCGACATGTAGAGGCGGTCGCCGCGCACGTAGAGGTTGTGGTCCGTGACCTTCGTCGGGCTGTAGTACTCGCGCACGAGGAGCGGATCGTCGAGGTCCCGCAGGTCCCACACCAGCGTCCGGGTCTGCTCCACCGAACCGTTGACCTCGTCCGCCTCATCGTTCGAATAGAAGTACTCGTGATCCTCCGTGAACCAGCCCTGGTGCGCGTACGACACGTTCGGGTATTCGGCACGCGCCACCGCGACCGGGTTCGACTTGTCCGTGACGTCGGCGATCGAGAGCGCCGTCTCGTTCGCGTTCACGCAGATCTCGCTGCCCGCGTAGTCTTCGTCCGGCCCGTGGTAGATCACGCACTGCGTGTCGTGCGAGTTGCCGGTGTTTCGCCGCCCCGTGTTGGGATGGGCGAAGCAGCCCGCGAAGACGGGATTGAGCGGGTCGTTGATGTCGACGATGTGGGACCCGCCGCCGCACGTCTCTCCTCCGCCCGAGGCTCCCACAAGGTAGGCGAAGCCCGTCTCCTCGTTGATCGCGACGTTGTGGACGGAGGCGACATCCTCGTACAGCGCCGTCGGCGCGAACTCGCGGGCCGACGTCACGTCGCGCAACTGCGTGAGGTCGAAGATCTGCATCCCGTGCTGCCCCGCCCCGTCCGCGACGACGAACATGTGGTCCCTGAACACCTTCATGTCGCGCCACGTGTTGGACCGGCTGCCGGATGTCTTGGCGAGATTCCCGAGGTAGCGCGGGTTGAAGGCGTCCGTGACGTCGACGAAGGCCGTGCCGTCCATGCGGCCGACGAGGGCGTATTCGCGGCCGGTCTGCGGGTCGGTCCAGCCCCAGACATCGTTGAGTCGCGCGCCGCGGCCCGCTCCGAGTTCTTCGCGGGGGAGGAAGGAGAGGAGATCCACGCGGTCGCAGTCGAATCCCTCTGCGAGTCCCTCCTCGCAGTCGATCTGGCCGCCCGAGATCGAGGAGAGTCCGACCTGTTCGCTCACCAGCCGCGTCACGGTGCCGGCCTCGGCGTCCCGGACGATGGCGGACCCGGCCCCGAAGTCGTCAGTGGGCAGACCCGCCACGACCCGGCCGCCTCCCGCGGCCACCACACGGCCCGCCGGGGCGGGTTCGCGGCCCGGCATCTCCCACCCGTCGGCAACGGTCCAACCGTTTTCCGCGCGTTCGAGCCGGTACACGAGGCCCCGCCCAGATGCGGCACGGGGCGCGCCGACCCACGCGACGGGGCCCTCCACAGCGAGGGCGGCCCCGAAGGCCGCGGGGGCCTGGTTGCCGGGCCCGATGGCGCCGGCGGGCTCCCAGTCGCCGTCGGCGTTCCTTGCGAATCGGTGGACGGCGCCGAGCCCCTCGTCCTCTCCGGCTGCCCCCACCAGCGCTTCGTCGCCCGCGAACGCCACGACCGATCCGAAGGCGCGGCCGGCGGCTCCCTCGTCGTCGCCCAGTTGGGCTACGCGCCCCCAGCCCGCGGCCGCGTCGTAGCGAAACAGGTACGCCGCGCCGCGACCCTCGCCAGCGAACGGCGCGCCGATCAGCGCGCGGTCTCCGTCCAGCGCGATCGAGGTCCCGAAACCCGCCGGACCGCGGTCCGGCGCGAGGCGAGTGTCCTCCTCCCAGCCACCGCCGGACGCGCGCCGGTAGGCGACGACGATCTCCTGTCCGCTCGAGCCGTCCCGCCCCGCCACGAGGAGATGGTCGTCTCCGGCGGCCAGGGAGCGCCCGAACTCTTCCAGACCGGGTGAGGGAATCTCTGCCGCGTGGAACCATTCGGACCCGCGCTCGAACACGTGCACGGCCCCCGCCCCCGGCGCGCCCACGAACAACCAGGAACCGGCAGCCGCCAACGCAACGCCGAAGCGGTCTCGCACGACCGCCTCCGGCGCGTACAGTGCCTGGACCTCCGTCCAGCTTCCGGCGCGGAACACGCGTACGCTCCCCGGCTCCCGTTCGGACACGGGTTCTCCCACCAGCACTTCGTCCTCGCCGACAAGCACCGAGGTACCGAACCCCTGCGCGGCCAGCGCGCCGGGGGTGGCCATCGCGGCAAGAACAGCAAGGCCGACGAAGGCGGCAAAGTTGGCGGCGACTGATCGAATCTTCATGACGGTCCTCCGGATTCCAGCGATCCCGCGTACGCGGTGAACAGGTCGTTGATGTAGTGCACGTCGCGTCCCGCGCGGGCCAGATAGCTCGCGGCCACCGCGGCGCGCGCGCCGCTCAGGCAGTGGACCAGCAGTGAACCGTTCGATGGCAACCGGTCCGCATAGTCGGGCAGGCGTGTGTACGAAGCATTCACCGCCCCGGGCAGGTGCGACACCGCGTATTCCGATGCGTATCTGACGTCCAGCACCTCTCCCCGGCCGTTCGTGGACAGGCGGCTGGCCGCCTCGAGGTCGATCTCGGGAATCGTGGCCGCTTCCCCGCCCTCGGCAAAGTACCGGTCGAGCGCTTCGTGCTCCACGAACCCCCGCACGTCGTCGAACCCGATTCGGAGCAAACGCCGGACTGCCCACTCGAGGTCCTCCTCGTCGATGACGAGCGTCATTCTCGCTCCCTCGTCGAGGACCGAGCCCGCCGCGGTGCAGAACGACCTTGTGAGCGGGACGTAGACCGACCCCGGGAGGTGCCGGGCCATGAACGCCGACCGGTCCGCGCGCGTGTCGATCACGATTTCCGCGGCGCCGTCGCCGCCCCCTCCGGCACAAGCAAGGGACGCCGCTTCCCGCGGCGAAACCCTGCGCGTCTGCGGGAGACGCCCCAGAACGGAAGCCCCATCTCTGTTATCACGCTTCATGCGGGCGAAGTACATCGGCGGTTCCGGCTGACCCTCGAGGATGTGGGAGACAAAGGCGTCTTCCCCCTTCAGCGCCGCCGCGATCGCCGGGCTGAAGCGCCGCTCGTAGCCCACGGTCGTCTCCGGCACCGCACCCAGCGCCTTGCCGCAGGACGAACCGGCGCCGTGGGCGGGCCACACCTGCATGTAGTCGGGCAAGTCGAGGAAACTCCGTACCGAGCCGTACAGCCGGCGCGCGGCGGGAGCCATCGCCCCCCTGACCCGCGCCGCGGTCTCGAGCAGGTCGGGCCGGCCGAGGTCGCCCACGAAGACGAAGTCCCCCGAGAGAAGGCCCATGGGCTCGTCGGCCCCCGCACCCCGATCGGTGACCAGAAACGACATGTGCTCGGGCGTGTGTCCCGGGGTGTGCAGCGCCTGGAACTCGATCTCGCCGATCGCGAAGCGGGCCCCGTCCCGGAGCGGCGCATGATCGTAGCTCCCGCCGTGAGCCCACTCATACCGCCAATCCGGGCCGCCTTCGTCCGACAGGTAGAGCCGCGTCCCGAAGCATTCGGCGAACTCCCGAGTCCCCGACAGGAAGTCGGCGTGTATATGTGTCTCCGCGACCGCGACGATGCGAAGCTCCTCGCTCGCCGCCAGATCGACGTAGCGGTCGATGTCGCGCTGGGGATCGAAAACGATCGCGTCCCCGGTACGCTGGCACCCGATCAGGTACGCGTACTGCGCGAGCGTATCGTCGAAAACCTGTCGAAAGAACATTCCGTCGAAGCCGCCTCTCGAAGTCCCTCCAGCGGGGCGGCCACCGCTACGGCGCGGTGAGCAGCCCGGCCAGCAGCGCCACGCGTTCCGCGGCCCGGTCGATCCACACGAACTCGTGCCGCGCGTGGGCGCCGTCGCCCACCGCCCCCAGCCCGTCGAGCGTCGCCGTGTGCTGACTCGTCAAGTTACCGTCCGAGCCGCCGCCCGCCGATCCTTCCCCGAGCTCAAGGCCGATCTCGTCCGCCACCCGGAGCGCCCGCTCCCAGAGCGCGACGTTGCGGGGCGTGCGTTCCAGAGCTCCGCGGCGGGCGACCTCCGTGACCGCGATATTCGTCCCGGGGACGGTCGATCTCAGTCCGAGCATCCCCTCGCGGATCCGTTCGGCCTCCGCGGCCGTCCACACACGGACGTCCACCTCGCAGTTCGCGCTCGCCGCGACGACGTTGGGGCGGGATCCCCCCTCGATGAGTCCCACGTTCATTGTCGTTCCCGTGGCGGTGTCCGCCAGGCGGTCGATCTGCCGGATCGCATGGGCGAGTTCGAGGATCGCCGAGGCGCCCTCCTCCGGGGCGAGTCCCGCGTGCGAACTCCGGCCCTCGACCTCGATGTGGTACTGGCCGATCCCCTTGCGCCGCGTCTTGAGCCGGCCGCGGGGACCCAGCGCGGGTTCGAGGACGAAAGCCCGGGACGCGCCACGCGCCAACTCATGGACCAGCGGCTCGGATTCGGGGCTCCCGATCTCTTCGTCCGAGTTGATGAAGAAGACGGGGGCGATGCCCACGTCCAGCCCCAGATCGCGTAGCGTCCGCAGAGCGAACACGCCGATCGCGAGTCCAGTCTTCATGTCGAAGGACCCGGGACCCGTGAGTCGGCCGTCGGACACGTCGACCGGCATCTTCCGCAAAGTGCCGACGGGCCACACCGTGTCCATATGTCCCACGAGGAGTTGTGCCCCACCGGCTGCCGGCCCGTCCGGCGCCGCTCCCGGGCTGCGCGCGACCAGGTGCCCGCCGCTCGCCCGGCCCGGGATGTGCTCCACCTCGAGGCCGACGTCGCGAAGTACCTCGGTGAGGATCGCCCGGATACCGCGTTGGGCCTCGGGATCGGTGGAGGGGGACTCCTCGAGCACGAGCTGGGAGATGAAGTCGACGAACTCGTCGCGCAGTTCGGCCATGCGGCCGTTCACGGCCTGCGCGGGCGTGCTTCCGTTCGCGACGGGGCCGGTCATGCGCCGCCCTCCCCGTCTCCGCCATCCGTCTGCAGCACCCCCTCGATCAACGTCCGATGGGCCTGGTATTCGGGGACATCCGGAATCCCTCCGGCCTCCTCCACCCGGGTCCGGATGCGGGCCCTGAACCCCTCCGCCGAGTCCGCGTCCTCCTCGAAGTCCTCCGCGCGCGCGGCGAGCAGGAGCCCGAGCAGGTGCTCCGGGTCCTCGGCGAGGATCTCATCCGCCATCTCCCGGGCGCGGCCCGACTCTCCCATGAGGAGACGCAGGAGGCCGACATGGAACCGTGCGTCCGCATCGGTCTCTTCCGGAGGGACAGCGTCGTACGCCTGCAGCGCCATGTCGATGAAGAAGGCGGCGCGCTCGAAGTCGCCGCCCTCGTGTTCGCGCATCACGCGCTCAAAGAGCCGGTCCGCGACCCCGCGCGGGCCCATCGCGGCCAGTTCCTCCATGCTCGGCATACCGGCCCCACCGGCATCGCCGGCCGCTGCCCCGGCCGCCGGGGGATCGCCCGCCGTCTCGCCCGGGAGGCCCCCCGTCATCGTCATGTCTCCGACCCGCGTCACGCTTCCCCGCTGGACGGACACCGCGATCATCACGGAGAAGGCCACGAGCCCGAGGCCGGAGAGGACCCACGGCAGCAGAGCCGAGCGAGGCTTTCGCGGCGGAGCGCCCACGGGCGTACCGCATGCGGTGCAGTAGAGCGCGTCCTTCCGGAGCGGCGCCTGGCAGGCCGGGCATCCCGCGCGCTGGGCGAGCGGGGCGCCGCACTGCGCGCAGAAGTTGCCCGACGCCGGGCTCTCGCAGCGCGGACACGCCGTGGGCCGGCTCATTGGGGCCGGTCGGCGCGGTCGCCGAGCCGCACGGTCGCCTCGTGCTCGCCGCCGTTACGCAGATAGCGGAGCACGACCTCGTCGCCCGGCTTGTAGGCCGCGAGGGCGTCCGTGAACGCCTGCAGGTCTCCGGCCTCGTGCTCCCCGAGACCAATGAGGACGTCTCCTCGCGTGAGGCCGCCGCCCGCCGCGGGCGACCCCTCCGTGACCCCGGCGAGGAGCACGCCGAAGTCGACCGGCGTGAAGTCGGGCACGGTCCCGAGCCACGCCCCGGAGCCTCCCGCGCGCTGCTCGCGCTCACCCACACCGGGGATGACGGCCAGCCGCTCTCGCCGCTCCGCCAGCGCCCGCGCTACGTTCTCCGTGAGGCGGGCCACGCGTCCCAGACCGGCGGCATCGATCTTCTCCGCGTCATCGGTGTGCCGGTGATAATCGGAGTGGACGTTCGTGAAGAAGTGGAGGACGGGGATGTCGTTCGCATAGAACGAGGTGTGGTCGCTGGGTCCGAACCCGGCCTCCTCCCACGCGAGCGGAATCCCTACGTCCGCGTTCGCCGCCGGGACGATCTCCTCCCACTCGGGCGCCGTCCCCATCCCGTACACAATCATCTCGCCGTCCTCGAGCCGCCCCACCATGTCGAGGTTGACCATGGCCACGGTCTCTTCCAGCGAGATCGCCGGATGGTTCGCGTACCAGGCGGAGCCGATCAGCCCCAGTTCCTCTCCCGTGAAGGCGATGAACACGATCGAGCGCGCCGGACGCGGCCCCGCGCGGAGGGCACGAGCCGCCGCGAGCACGGCCGCCACCCCCGAGGCATTGTCGTCCGCCCCGTTGTGGATCTCGCCCGCCTCCCCGGTGCTCCCGAACTCGCCCAGCCCGAGGTGGTCGTAGTGCGCGCCCACCACGACGGCGCTCTCCCGCAACTCGGAATCGGCCCCGCGCAGGATCGCGACGACGTTGCGACCCCGTCCCGCCGGCGCGTGAGGTTGCGCCGCACTCGCCAGCGGAAGCTCCTGGAAGAACCCGTCCTCCCCGCCCGGCTCGAGCCCGAGCGAGGCGAACATCGCCGCGATGTACTCGCCCGCGCAGCGCTCCCCCGCGCTCCCCGAGAACCGGCCCCCGAGCGCATCGTCGGCCAGGTAGCGCACGGTCTCCATCGGCGTCCCGAGCCGCGCGCCGTACGCCGGGCATGCATCACCCGTGGCGGCACCCGTCTCCTGTCCCTGCAACCCGGCGGCACTCGCGACCAGCGCGAAGCACACGGCGCTCAAATGGCGCAGCGGCCGCACACGCGTCCTCGCTGCATCTTCCCTTTGTCCGATCATGGCGCGCAAGCTCGCCGCGCAACGACGGGATGTCCACCTGCGGAGCCGGAAACGGATCGGCACAGAACCCGATCGACTCTTCCCGTGGCAGGGTTGGACCGGAGGGTGCATCTTGCGGGGATTGTACACGATGGTCTTCCAAGGCGAGGCAACGTTGAGACGGAAACTCTGGATGCTGGCGGGGCTCGGGGCGATCGCGGTGGCGATCACGGTGCTCGCGGCAGGCGGGTTGAGCGAGAACATGGTCTTCTTCCTCACGCCCGCCGAACTTGAGGCGCGCGGGGTCGAGGTCGTCGATCAGCCGATCCGGCTCGGAGGCCAGGTCAAGCCGGGGAGCGTGGACTGGAATCCGGAGGCCTCCGAACTGCGCTTCGTCATCGGCGAAGGGGACATCGAGATCTCCGTCGAGAGCACGGGCGCGCCCCCCTCCATGTTCCAGCCGGGAATGGGTGTCGTCGTGGAGGGAGCCTACGGGGAGGACCACGTCTTCCGCGCCACGAACCTGATGGTGAAGCACTCGAACGAGTACGCGCCTCCGGAGCACGCGGGCGACGCGGGCCGGGTCTACAAGTCCCTCCTCGAAGACTCGTAAGGGCACATGAAGCCAGGTAGGGCCGCCGCATGCTGAGCACACTCGGCTACGCGTCCGTCATCGCGGGGTTGCTGGCCGCCGTACTGGCCACCGCGGCCGGCGGCTGGGCCGGCCTTTCCCGCTCCGGCGGGGAGGTATCCAGCGCCCTGGCCCGCCGCGCCGCCTACTTCGCCTTCTTCGCCATGTCGGGCGGCATGCTCGTGATGGAGATCGCCCTCCTCACGCACGACTTCAGCGTCGAATACGTGGCGCGCGTGGGAAGCCGCGAGACGCCGACCTACTACACGGCGATCTCGCTCTGGAGCAGCCTCGAGGGATCGATCCTCTTCTGGGGCTGGATCCTCGCCGGCTATGGGGCGCTCTTCGCCTTCACCCGCCGCCGCGAGTTCGGGGCGCTGCGGGCGGCCGGGGAACCCCTGACCGCGGTCGGCGGCGGACTCGCGCACGGCCTGCGCACGACCCCGCTCGTCCTCGGGGTCATCGGCGTCGTCCAACTCTTCTTCTTCGGCCTCCTCGCGGGCCCGGCGAATCCGTTCGGTTTCGTGGATCCGGCGCCGGTCAACGGCCCCGGACCCAACCCTCTCCTCCAGAATCACCCGCTCATGGGCCTGCACCCGCCCATGCTCTACTTCGGGTTCGTGGGGATGACGGTTCCCTTCGCGTTCGCGATCGCGGCGCTGCTGCGGGGGAACGTCGAGGCGCGCTGGCTCAGGGACGGTCGCCGCTGGATGGTCGCGGCGTGGGCCTTCCTAACGATGGGGATCATCGGCGGCGGCTGGTGGTCCTACGAGGTCCTGGGCTGGGGCGGCGCCTGGGCGTGGGATCCGGTGGAGAACGCGTCCTTCCTCCCCTGGCTCACGGCCACCGCCTTCCTGCACTCCGCGATGGTCCAGGAGCGGCGGGGGATGCTGAAGACGTGGAACCTCACGCTGATGATCGCGACCTTCCTCCTCACCCTGTTCGGGACCTTCCTCACGCGGTCGGGCGTCATCGATTCCGTGCACGCCTTCACGGAGGGGGTCATCGGGCCGGTGTTCCTCGCCTTCATCGCGGGGGTGGCGCTCGTCTCGCTGGCCCTCATCGGGTGGCGGAGCAACCGGCTGCGGGCGCCCGGGCAGGTGGAGAGTCCCGCCTCGCGCGAGTCCGCCTTCATCCTCAACAACCTCCTCCTCGTCGGCTTCACCTTCACCGTCCTCCTGGGCACGATGTGGCCGCTCGTCGTGGAGGCGCTGCGGGGGGACCGGATCAGCGTGGGGCCGCCCTACTTCGACCAGGTCGCGAGTCCGATCGGGCTGGCGCTCATCTTCCTGATGGGTGTGGGGCCGGCGCTCCCGTGGCGGCGGGCAGGGCGGGAACAACTGAAACGGTCGTTCGTGTGGCCGGCCATCATCGGCGCCGCGACCGGGCTCGTCGTATACGCCCTCGGCATGCGGTACTTCCTCCCCAACCTCACCATCGCGTTCGCCGCCTTCGTGCTGACGACGATCGTCGACGAATTCCGGAAGGGGATCGCGGCGCGGCGAAGGATCGCGGAACGCTCGTACCTGGGGGCGCTGCGGGACCTGTTCACACGCACGGGCCAGCGTTATGGCGGCTACGTCGTGCACGTGGGCGTGATCGTCATCGCGCTGGCGATTTCCGTCTCGTGGACGTGGAAGACGGAACGGGAGATGACGCTCCGGCCCGGCGAGCGGCTGGCGATCGAGGACTACGAAGTGGAGTTGGTCGACGTGTGGGGGCGGGAGGAACCTCACCGGTTCGTGATCGGGGCGACCTTCGCGGCCTATCGTAACGGGCGCGGGATCGGCGAGGAGCAGCCACGGATCAACTTCTACACGGCGACGGGACAGAACATTGCGACCCCGGCGGTGAAGAGTTCGCTCACGAGCGACCTCTACCTCACGCTGATGGCGGTGGACCCGGAGCGGGGCGAGCACGCGACGGTGCGGGCAATCGTGAACCCCGGCATCGTGTGGCTCTGGATCGGGGGGATGATCATGGGCGTGGGCGCCCTGATCGCGATCTGCCCCTGGGGCCGGAGCCGGCTGCGGGCCGCGGGGGCCGAACTGCTCGCCGATCCGGCGGCCGCGGCGTGAAGGCGGCGTGAAGAACTGGGCCCGGTGGGCGCTGCCCCTGGCGGCTCTGCCCCTCCTGGCGCTCCTCTACTGGGGGCTGGGGCAGGACCAGCGGCGGCTTCCGTCGGCGCTCGAAGGGCGGGAGGCGCCGGCGTTCCGGCTCGCGAACCTCTACAACCCGAGCGATTCGGTGAGCCTGAGCGACTTCGATGGCAAGGTCGTCGTGCTCAACTACTGGGCTTCGTGGTGCATCCCGTGCATCAGCGAACACCCGGTGCTCGTGCGGCTGCGCGAGACGTACGATCCGGAGGAGGTGGCGCTCATCGGCGTCCTCTTCCAGGACACGCCGGCGAACGGGATGCGCTTCATCGAGGAACTCGGCGGAGAGTGGCCGCTCGTCACGGATCCGGGGAGCCTGACCGCGATCGAGTACGGGGTGTACGGGGTGCCCGAGACGTACTTCATCGGCGCCGACGGCGTGGTCGCGCTGCGGCACGACCTCGCCGTCACGTGGGATCTCGTGGAGCAGAACGTGGACTCGCTGCTGGTCGCGCGGGCCGCGGCCGGTCCGGCGGGAAGCTGATGCGGTCCGCGCGGCGACGGTCGGCCTCCGGATCGTGGCGGCGCGTCGCGTTCGCCGCAGCCGTGCTCGCCGCGGCCGGGGTCGCGCTCCCGGCGGCCCCCGCCGCCGCCCAGACCGTCGACGGGGCCCTCGCCGGCATCGAACGGCCCGCCGCCCCCGGCGACCCGGTCCGCACCGCGGAAATCGACCAGCGGACGGCGGAGATCGGCGCCACTCTGCGTTGCCCCATCTGCCGCCAGCAGTCCATCGCGGAGTCCTCGGCCCGCATAGCGCGCGAGATGCAGGACCTGATCCGCACCATGCTGATGGAGGGCCGCACCGCGGAGGAGATCGAAGCCTACTTCGTCGAGGCCTACGGCCCCTGGATCCTCCTCAAGCCCCGGGCCGAGGGCATGAACCTCTTCGTCTACATCGGCCCGGCGGTGGCCTTCCTTCTCGGCGGGTTTCTCGTGGCGCGCCGTATCCGACGGGGCCGGAGTCGCGACGCCGCGGAGGGCGTCGAGCCGGGTACGCCCGACCACCTGCGGAAGGCGGACCGCAGGTGGATCGAGGCCGCGATCAAGGGGTCCTGAGCGCCGGGAGACGTTCCCGCGGGAGCGTCCCGGCGCGACTCCGGAGTCCGCCGGCTCAGGCTTTCAGTTGCTGGCGCAGGACCGTCTGGAGGATGCCTCCGTTGCGGTAGTAGTCCACCTCGACCTCCGTATCCAGCCGCGCGATGGCCTCGAAACGCTTCTCCGGTCCGTCGTCCGGGACCGCCGTCACCCGGATCGGATCCTTCGGCCGCAGCCCGTCCGCGATCCCCTCGATCGTGAAGGTCTCGCTGCCCGTGAGCCCCAGCGTCGCGGCCGTCTCCCCGTCGCGGAACTGGAGGGGCAGGATCCCCATCCCGATGAGGTTCGAACGGTGGATGCGTTCGTAGCTCACGGCGATGACCGCCTTCACGCCCTGCAGGAAGGGGCCCTTGGCCGCCCAGTCCCGGCTCGAACCCGAGCCGTAGAGCGCGCCTCCGATGACGATGGTGGGCGTCCCCTCCTCCTGATAGCGCGTGGCCGCGTCGAAGATCGTCATCTGCTCGCCGCTGGGGACGTGGCGGGTGAAGCCCCCTTCCACGCCCGGCACCATCTGATTCCTGAGCCGGATGTTCGCGAACGTCCCCCGCATCATCACCTCGTGGTTCCCGCGGCGGGCGCCGTACGAGTTGAAGTCTCGGAGGGCCACGCCGTGTGCCCCGAGGTAGTCCGCGGCGGGCGAGGTCGGCGCGATCCCGCCGGCGGGCGAGATGTGGTCGGTCGTCACGGCGTCGCCGAGGAGCGCGAGACAGCGGGCGCCCGCGATGTCCGCGGGGGCCGCGGCTTCCTTCGACATCCCGGCGAAGAAGGTCGGCTGCCGCACGTAGGTCGAGGCCTCATCCCACGCGAAGCGTTTGCCCATGGGGATCTCCAGCGCGTTCCAGCGCTCGTCCCCCGCGTACACTTCCGCGTACTTGGCGCGGAACATCTCCGTCTTCACGGCGGTGCGGACGGCCTCGTTGATCTCGTCCCGGCCGGGCCAGATGTCGCGCAGGAAGACCTCCTCGCCCCGGTCGTTCGTCCCCAGCGGCTCGCTGTACAGGTCGATGTCCATCCGGCCCGCGAGCGCGTAGGCGACGACGAGGGGAGGGGAGGCGAGGTAGTTGGCGCGCGAATCGGGGCTGATGCGGCCCTCGAAGTTCCGGTTCCCGGAGAGGACGGAGCAGGCGACGAGGTCGTTCTCGCGGATCGCGCTCGAGATCTCGGCCGGGAGCGGTCCGCTGTTGCCGATGCAGGTCGTGCAGCCGTAGCCCACCACGTGGAAGCCGAGTTGCTCGAAGTACGGCATGAGGCCGGCTTCGTTGAGGTATTCCGTCACGACCATCGAGCCGGGGGCAAGGCTGGTCTTCACCCATGGACGCTGCTTGAGACCCGCCACGACGGCCTTCCTGGCCAGGAGGCCCGCTCCGACCATCACCGAGGGATTCGAGGTGTTCGTGCAACTCGTGATCGCGGCGATGACCACGGATCCGTCGCGGAGGGAGAACTCGTGCGACTCTCCCTGTTCGTCGGTCAGGCGCACGGCGACGCCGGCCGGAGCCTCGGCCACCGCCACGCCGCCGTCCCCCGCACCGCCGGACCAGCCGGTCATCTGCGTGAGGCCGCCGCCCCCCGGGCCCGGGGCCTTCAGCCCTTCGAGCGCCTTCAGGAAGCGCGGCTTGCTCTCCGCCAGCGGCACGCGCTGCTGCGGCAGCTTCGGGCCCGCGATCGCCGGCGCGACCGTCGATAGGTCCAGTTCCACGTGGTCGCTGTATTCCGCCTCGGGGGTGTCCTTGTCGTGGAAGAGTCCCTGGGCCCGGGCGTACGCCTCGACGAGCGCCACCTGCTCGTCGGAACGGCCCGTGAAGCGGAGGTAGGCGAGCGTCTCCTCGTCGATGGGGAACATCGCGCACGTGGAGCCGAATTCGGGCGACATGTTGCCGAGCGTCGCCCGGTCGGCGAGCGAGAGGCCGGCCAGACCGGGTCCATGGAACTCGACGAACTTGCCGACGACGCCCGTCCCCCGGAGGACCTCGGTCACGCGGAGCACGAGGTCCGTCGCCGTCGCGCCGTCGGGGAGCCGCCCGCGGAGCCGGAAACCGAGCACCCGCGGGACGAGCATGGAGAGCGCCTGCCCCAGCATCGCCGCCTCGGCCTCGATGCCGCCCACGCCCCACCCGAGAACGCCGAGACCGTTGATCATCGTGGTGTGGCTGTCCGTGCCGACGACGGTGTCGGGATAGGCCACGCGCTCGCCCCCCGTCGCGTCGTCGAACACGACCCGGGCGAGGTACTCGAGGTTCACCTGGTGGACGATCCCGGTGCCCGGCGGGACGACCTTGAAGTTGTCGAACGCCGTCTGCCCCCAGCGCAGGAAGGCGTAGCGCTCATGGTTCCTCTCGAACTCCCGCTCCGCGTTGATGAGGAACGACTGCGCGGTGCCGAACGAGTCCACCTGCACGGAGTGGTCGATGACGAGTTCGCACGGCATGAGCGGGTTGATCGCGGCGGGGTCGCCGCCCAGTTCCGCCATCGCGTCGCGCATCGCGGCCAGATCCACCACGGCCGGCACGCCGGTGAAGTCCTGCAGCAGCACGCGCGCGGGCCGGAAGGAGAGTTCCCGCCCGGGCGTCGTCTCAGCGTCCCAGTCCGCGATGGCGGCGATGTCGTCCGCCGTCACCGACTGCCCGTCCTCATGCCGGACCAGATTCTCCAGCACGACCTTGATCGAGAACGGAAGGCGGGACAGGTCGCTCCCGGTGGCGGAGGCGACGGCCCGCAGATCGCGGATCGAGACGGGGCCGCTTGGAGCATCCAGCAAAGCGCGCGCGGCGAAGGAGTCGAGATCGGGGAGGTTGGACATGGTGGACCTCATCGAGACGGCGAAGAGTTGTTATGCTGTGGGGCAAAGGGCAACGTATCGAATCCGAGGCCTCCGATCGACCGGAGAGCGGGGCTTCAGGTTGAACATGAAGGTAGTTGCGAATAAACTATGGCGTCGGTCGGTCGCCACACGACGGATCGGCCTTGGCGACGCGGATGGCCACCCACGTAGGCAAGGAGAGGGTATTGTCCGGAAGTCGAAAAGGGATAGAGCCTTCCGAAGGACCTCCGCTGCCGGATCGCGATCCGGGTCGCGGTCCGGCAGGGTCGACGCCGCCACCCGGCGGACTCCTGACGCGCCGCTCGGCGATCCGCGCCGGGCTCGCCGGTCTGCTCGGCGCGCCCTTCGCCACATCGCTCAGCGCATCCGCCGCCTCCTCTTCCCGGCCGCTCGCTCCCGGCTTGCGCTGGAGCGGAAGGAGCCAGGCGCAGCCGGACGACGAGATCCTCCTCGGCGTGTCCGCGGCCTTTTCCGGGCCCTCGCGGGGACTGGGCACCGAGCTGTATCGCGGGGCGATGTCCTGTTTCGGGCAGGTCAACGAGCAGGGCGGCGTCAACGGCCGGCGGATTACTCCCAAGCTCTACGATGACGGCTACCAGCCCGATCCGTGCGTGGAGAACACGCTCAAGCTAATGCTGGAGGATGAGGTCTTCCTGCTGTTCGGCTACGTCGGCACGCCGACCGTGACCCGCGTCCTGCCGCTGCTGAAGAAGTTCCAGGACCAGCAGATGTACATCTTCTTCCCCTTCACCGGCGCGCAGCCGCAGCGTGAGCCGCCGTACGGGGAGTTCGCCTTCAACCTGCGCGCCTCCTACGGCCAGGAGACGGCCGGCCTCGTCGACAACTTCGTCCGCATCGGGCGACGGCGCATCGCCGTCTTCTACCAGGCCGACGCCTACGGGCGCAGCGGCTGGGCCGGCGTGAGGGCGGCGCTGGCACGGCACGGGGAGACCATCGCAGGCGAGGCCACCTACCGGCGAGGCACGCAGTTCACGAGCATCATGCGGCCGCAGGTCGAGATCCTGCAGGAGGCCGAGCCCGATGCGGTCATCTGCGTGGGGGCGTACGCCGCCTGCGCCGCCTTCGCCCGCGACGCGATGGACCTGGGTCTGCACGTGCCCATCGCGAACCTCTCCTTCGTGGGCAGCGAGAACCTGCTCTCCCTCCTCGTGGATGCGAGCCGCGACGACCCGGCCCATTACACGCCGTGGCTCGTGAATTCGCAGGTCGTGCCCAGTTACGAGGACACGACGATTCCGGCCGTGCCCGAATACCGGGATCTGATGGACCGCTACGATCCACAGGTGCCGGAGGAGCTGGTGGTGGAACCGTACGACCCGTTCCCGTACAGCTTCACGAGCCTCGAGGGATACCTGGATGCGAAGCTGCTGACGGAAATCCTGCGTCGGATTGACGGCACACCGGAGCGCGGCAAGCTGAACGACGCGGTGTTCTCGGTGCGGAATTACGATCTGGGGATCGGCGAAATGGTCTCGTTCGGGCCCGACCGACGGCAGGGTCTCCAGAGCGTCTACCACACTGTCGTGGAGGACGGCCGCTTCGTCACCCTCAACGACTGGGAAGCCAAGTTCGGCCTGAACGCGACGAGCGACGGGGCCTCGTGAGCCAGCCGGAAGCAAACGAGATCCGGATCAAGAAGCTCTTTCGAAGGACGCGCTTCGGCATCTTCGTCCTCTTCGGAGGAATCGTCGTCTCCACTTCCACGCTCTCGATCCGCACGGTCTCGAGCCAGCTGTCGGAGGAGTACGAGAGCAACAGCGCGAACATCGCCAAGAACATCGCCGACTCCAGCGTCGACATCCTCCTCAACCGCAACCTCGCCACGCTGCAGTCGCTCATCGACCAGTTCGTCGAGATCCAGAGCATCCGGTACATCTACATCACGAGCGACACCGGCGAGATCCTGACCCATACCTTTGTGCCGGGCGTCCCGGACGTGATCCGCGCGGGCGATCCGCACGCCACCGAGCCGATCGAGCGCAGCCTGCCCGGGATGGGGGATTTCGTCGAAGTCGGGAGTCCGATCCTGGCCGGCCAGGCCGGCACCGTGCACGTGGGGATGGACCTCGACCTCGTGCGGCTCAAGATCCAGCGGGCCACGGGCCAGCAGATCTACCTCATCTGCATCATCCTCATCCTCGGCGTCCTTGGTTCGATCTGGTTCTTGAAACTCGCGGTTACGCCGCTGGAGGATCTGCTCTCGTACGTGGTGAAGCTGGCGCGCCGTGACGAAGACACGGAGACCGATGCGAAGGTGCTGGCGCGCGATGACGAGATCGGTGAGATGGCCCGCCTCATGCTGCACGCCGTGAAGGGCGAGACGGCGCCGGGAGCGGACTAGGGTGTCCTCATCCTCGGAGGGCTGGAAGGCGCCCCGAGTCGTGATCGCCCTCTTCTGCACCGTCCTGCAGATCTGCTTCGGCACGGTCTACGCCTGGAGTTTCTTTCAGACGATGCTCGTCCGTCAGGCGGGCTGGACGTTCACCCAGGGATCGCTGGCCTTCTGCATCGCCATCTTCTCTCTCGGGACGGCGGCGGCATGGGCGGGCCAACTGCTGCCCAAGGTGGGGCCCCGGCGTCTCGCCCTCATCGGAAGCACTCTGTTCGCGGGCGGCTACGTCATCGCGAGCTTCGCGTTGCGGCTCGACTCGATTCTCCTCTTCTACGCAGGGTACGGGCTCATCGGCGGGATCGGCATCGGACTCGGATACGTGACGCCCGTCACCACGGCCGCGAAGTGGTTCCCGGACCGGAAGGGGCTCGTCACGGGAATCGTCGTGATGGGCTTCGGCATCGGGGCGCTCCTCCTGAGCAAGGGTCTCGCACCCCTGCTGGTGCTGCAGACGGAGGGCGATCTGCCGCAGGTCTTCCTGTGGCTGGGGATCGTGTTCGCCTGCATCCTCATCCCCAGCAGCTTCGTCATCGACGATCCGCCCGCCGCCCAGGTCGCGCCGTGGAAGCAGCCCGCGCAGGTGGGCCCGTATCTGAAGTCCAGCCAGTTCGTCATCATCTGGATCGTCTTCTTCTTCAACATCGCGGCGGGCATCTCGGTCATCAGCTTCCAGTCCGAACTGCTGCAGGAGGTGTGGGGGCTGGCCGACCCCACCGTCGAACCGGCGGTGCTGGCGGAGTACGGCGCGACGCTCATCGCGGCGAGTTCCCTGTGCAACGGGCTGGGGCGGATCCTGTGGGCGTGGCTCTCCGACCGCGTCGGACGCGTGGCGGTGTTCCGCATGCTGCTCGCGAGCCAGATGGTCGTGTTCGGCGTCCTCATGACCGAGTCCAACCCGTGGATCTTCTCCGCGCTCGTGTGCTACGTGCTGCTCTGCTTCGGCGGCGGGTTCGCGACCATGCCGTCGTTCATCCTCGAGGTGTACGGTCCCAGGAACATGTCGAAGGTCTACGGCGCGATCCTGACTGCGTGGGCGGCAGCCGGCATCTGCGGCCCGCTGTACGTCGGATACCTGAAGGACAGCTACCCGGACCGGGCGGTCATGTACTGTTTCCTGATCGGGATCCTGATGCTGGGCGCGGGCTACCTGTTCTCGTACCTGATCGACGATGACCGCGTCCGACTGGGCCGCCCGACGGTGAAGCAGACCCTGGAGCGCTACCGGATCCCCGTCCCCGACCGGTCCTGACGCTTCACCGAGGACCGGTCCGCAGGAACGGCGGCGAACGCTTCGACAGGTACCGGGATGTTCGGGACTCCGGCCAGCCGACGGTTCGTGGTGAGCAGGGGAGCTTCGAGGATCTCGGCCAACGTCACGTAGGCAGCGTCGTACGCGGTGAGGTTGTGGCGGCGGCGCCAGACCCTCGACAGGAGCGGCTCGTGTCCGTGTCGCCGCACATCGAGGTCGAGCAGGTTGCGATACGCCTCGTCGGCGCGGTTCGGTGAGACCGCACCCGTTCTTTCATACCGGCGAAGCACATGCAGAACCTCGAGGTCCAGGAGTTCCGGGCCATGCAGCGAGATCCCGGGATCGAAGATTCGTTGCATGATTCGGGCGCCGGAGCGCGTGCCCAGTACCAGCTCCACGACCGCGGATGCATCCAGGACGGCGACCACGCGGCGTCAGCGCCGCTCCCGTGCTTCGCGAAGGACCTCGCCGGGCGGGGGATCGACGTCGATCGGCGGGAGCCGGGCGATGCGGGCGAACAGTTCTGCGCGCGTGGGCTTCTCCAGAGACCGGCGGATCTCGCGGAGGACGAAGTCCGACATCGACGTGCCGGCGAGCGCCGCACGCGACTTGAGCCGCCGGTGCAGCTCTGCTGTACACATGTCAAGTAACAGACACCGCGTCGCCGCAGCGGCGCTTGCGACGACGTTTTCGCTGGGCGGTTCCTGCGATTCGCCGGCCTCTCCCGTGCCCCCGCTGGACGTGGCGTGGGCGCCGGCCGCGCCCGTGCAGGGGCACCTCTTCGTCATCGGCGTCGCGGCGCCCTCGGGCTCGGGGGTGATTTCGGCGGTCGGCGAGGTGGGGGGCGAGCCGCTGCACTTCCGGCGCACGGGTCCAGTGCTCGAGAGTCTGGCCGCGGTCCCGGTTTCGACGGTGGACACACTCGACGCGTGGGTGCGGGCGGACTACGCGGACGGCCGCTCTCGGACCGACTCGCTCCGCATTCCGGTGCGGGCGGGCGAATACGCACACGAGCGGCTCACCGTGGCGCCGCGCTTCGGGTCGCCGCTGAACGAGGAAGACCAGGCGCGGCTGCGGAACGATCGGGAGAAGGCCGCCCGGGCCGCCCGCGAGGCGCACGCCGCGCCGCGCATGTGGAGCAGGGTCCGCCTCCCGCGCGAATCCCGCGTGACGAGCGGGTTCGGCACGGGTCGCGAGTTCAACGGGCAGGTTACGAGCCGCCACATGGGACTGGACCTCGCCGGAGCCCGCGGCACGACCGTGACGGCCGCGGCGGACGGCGTCGTGGCGGTCGTCGACAGCTTCCTGCTCGCGGGGAACGTCGTCTACCTCAACCACGGCGGAGGCCTGCTCACCGGCTACTTCCACCTCAGCGAGCCACTCGTCTCCGTGGGCGACACGGTCACGGCGGGGACGCCCATCGGGAGGGTCGGGGCCACCGGCCGCGTCACCGGCCCCCACCTGCACTGGGTCGTGCGCTACGGGGGCACGAGCGTGGATCCGCGCAGCCTGCTCGCGCTTCCCGCGATCAGAGCCATCCCCGAATGATCGCCCTCCGCCCCGGCGGATAGTCCTCGAACCGTTCCCGGTACCAGCGATGGTGGCTGAGCGCCCTCGGGACGAGGTTCGCCGCCGTGAACACGAAGAAGGCGAGCCCGGCCAGCGACCACGTCGCCAGCGCCCAGCCAGCCCATTCCATCACTTCACCCAGATAGTTGGGACAGGAGACGTAGCGGAACCCGCCGCCCTGCGGGATCGAATAGCCCGTCTCTCCGGGCTTCCGCAGCTTCAGCAGGGTGTTGTCGGAGTGAAGGTTCAGGGCGAAGCCGGCCCGTAGGGAGCCTTCATCCGGAGCAGGCCGATGAACGTCAGCGGAGCGAGCGCGAGGAGGGCCCATACCAGAGCGCCATGGAGCGTGACCTCACCCATCGCGGTCGGCGTTCCGCTAGAAGGGGACGACCGAGCCCAGTCCGAGATCCTCCGCCCGGCTCAGGGCCGCTTCCGCGATCGCGACATCCTGCGCGGCGTTCCCCACGGACTTGAAGAGGGTGAAATCGTGGTCGCGGCGCCCGTCCGGCGCCTGGCCGTTCACCATCTCGCCGAGTTCGGCGTCGATCACGTCGCGCCCGACGATGCCTTTCTCCACCGGGATGATGAGGTCGCCGGCCTCCTCCCAGATCGCCTCGCGCTGGTCCACGATCACGCGGGAGCGCGTGACGATCTCCTCCGGGATCTCGCGCGTGTGAGGCTGAAAGGCACCGATCGCGTTGATGTGGGCGCCGGGTTCGAGGAGTTCGGGGGAGAACACCGGGGTTTCGCTCGTGGTCGCGGTCACGACGAGGCCCGCGCCGTCGAGCGCCTCGGCCGGCGTCGCGGCGGCTCGGATCCGGGGCGGAGCACCCCCTTCCGGCGGCACGAGCGATGCGGCTCGCTCCGTGAGCGCCGCGGCCAACTCCTCGGCGCCTTCGGGAGGGACGGAGACGATCCGGATCTCGCGCAGCGGCCGACACGCGGCCAGCAGTTCGATGTGCGCGCGACCCTGGGCGCCGGCCCCGAACGCCGCCAGCACGTCCGCCGCCGGATCGGCGAGGAGTTCCGTCGCCAGCCCGCTGCCCGCCGCCGTCCGGATCTCCGTCAGCGAGGCGCCGTCGAGGAGCGCGCGGACCCTTCCCGTCTCGACGTCCATCACGATGACCGCGCCCTGGATCATCGGCTGGCCGATGGAGAGGTTTCCGGGGAAGACCGAGACGATCTTGGCCCCGAGCCCTCCGGAGCCGCCGAGGAAGGCCGGCATGAGGAGGGTGATCCCGCGCCGGCTCTCGACGTGCCCGCGCACGGGGACCACGGCCTGCCCGCCGGACACTTCCCCGAACGCCACCCGCATCGCGTCCACCGCCGCCGCCGCGTCCACGGCGCTCTCGATGTCGACTCTGGAGAGAACTCGAATGCTCATTCGGATCAGGCTCGCCTCGCAAAAAGGATGAACGCGGCGAATGCGCGCTTGTCACGGAGCTCAGAACTCTCCAGCCGCTCGATAGCGTTCTCGCAATCTTCGATGTCCGCCATCACTTCGCTCCGGATGAGACTCGGAGATGGATGATAGTCCGCCCGATGCCGCTTGTCCTGCATCTCCGTGAACACATTGGCGAAATCGACGATGGGCTGTGGAAAACCGAACCTGTCGACCTGTGCACATCTCTTCTTGCTGCTTCCATGATCGAGAGCCCTGTACACCTGCCTCCAGGCGGCGTCGCTCCGCTGCGCACCCGCGGTGCCGATGAAGCTGTCCGCACACGTCCGCATCACACAGTGAAACAGGGCGTAGTAGGCGGCACTAACTGCGCAGCGCAAGTCGGCTTGGCGCGGTTTGTATGGAGTGCCGCTCGCCAGTTCCCTTGCCGTCTCGATGAGTTCAAGCATTCAAGGCCTCGTGTTCCGCAAGATCCTCGCGCGAGACAAACGACATGATGGGGAATCGATCTTCGCCGAGTCCCCTGAGATGAGGCCGAAGATGCCGGACGAAGCCGACGCGGGCGTTTACGTCGAGCGGCTTGTCCGACCGGAAGACCGCCCTGACGTAAAGAACGGCATCGTCGTCATGGTCCGTGCCCTCGCGGATTCGAACGGAGTCGAAGACCACACCGCTGAACTGCTCGCTGAGAACCTCCCTCAGGACTGTTTCGAGCTTCTCCAGATCTGCCATTCCGTGGGCCCTCCTCGCGCTTCAAAGTGTCGTCCGGATGCGGCCGTGCAGCTGTCATGGCGACCTTCCTCCAACCTACATGGCCACCGCCGATCCGTTCCACCCGATACTATCGTCCGGGCCATCAATCAGAACTCAACGAACCCCCGCGGCCCTCGTTCCGGTCTGCCGCCGGGCCGGCGCCGGAACGGCGCTCGTGGAGAGCGGATCGCAGCATCGCGATCGCGGCGTAGAGGACGACGGCGACGACGAGCCAGCGCATGGCGTTCAGAGGAAGCGAGCGGACGATGAGAGCCGCAATCAGAACAGCCGGAATGCCTCCGATCGCCAAACCGAGGGCCGCACGGAGCCCGTAACGCCCCGCCTTGAGGAAACGCAGGCCCGCGACCGGCATGAGGAAGGCGGACGCGCCCATCATGATCGGGAAGGCGACGGCCGGATTCAGCCCCATGAGACTGACGACGATCATCGTCGGGGCGTAGATCCCGATCCCGATCGTCATGAGCGCGCCGAGGACGAAGAGGCAGCCCGCCGCGAGGGCGAGCGACCCGCCCGACAGGCCCGACGCCTCCCCGCCCACGGCGGTGATCTCGAAGATCGCCATGAGGAAGGTGATGGCGGCGATGAGGAGCGCGACCCCCATCCCGATCTGGATCCGGAAGCGGGGGAGCCGGGCCACGATCCCCGCGCCCAGCCATGCTCCCAGCACGGCGGCGGCGATGAGGACGAAGAGCGTCGTCGGCTGGACGCTGATGATCGCGATGAAGATGAAGGCCTGGATCACGACGGGGGGCGTGTGCCCGATCATCATCGTGCCGGGGATCTCCTCGTCGGGCACGACGTTCTTCAGCTTGAACAGCGACGTTGTCGGGGCGAAGGAGCCGATGCCGAGCGTGTCGAAGAAGTTCGTGCCGAAGCCGACCACGAGTTCGAACGCGTTGGGGCGGCCGCGCCAGCCGTCTCGCTCCCGCCCTGCCCGCGTGGCGGCGGCGGCGGCGCGCGCCCATGCGGCGAGAAGCCCGGCCGTGAGGAGCGCCAGGACGGTGAACAGGTAGAGGCGCGGATCGCTCAGGGCGGTGGGTCCTCGGAGAGCGCCCGGTAGTAGGCCTCCACGAGTTCGCGGTATTCCTCGGGGACATCATCCGATCCGGAGAGGAAGAAGCGCTCGATCTGCGAACCCAGCTCGCGGCGGAGGGCGAACTCGAAGTCCTTCAGGCCCCGCAGCACGTCCGCCTGGAGCGCGGCGAGTTCCTCCGGATCGTCGAAGTCTCCCGCGGCCCGCAGGCGGTCGAGCCCGGCGATCGCGCGGTCGAGGTCGCCGACGTCGACGCCCTCCTGACGCAGTTCGTCGCGCAGGCGGCGCGCGTCCTGTCCCCGCTCGCGGAATTCCCGCTGGAACTGCCGGACATCTTCCGGCGAAAGCCGCGGTCCGCCGCCTCCGCCGCCCCCTCCGCCGGGCGCGAACCCCTGGCCGCCCCGCGGCGTCTGGCCGGGCTGCCCCGGCTGTCCGCCACGGCCTCCCTGGCCCTGGCCCTCGCCGCCTTGCTGGCCTTCGCCCCCTTGCTGGCCCTCGCCTTGCTGGCCCTGCGCGCCTTGCCGGCCCTGACTCTCCGGGCCGCCCTGGCCCTCCTGCTCGCCCTGGCCCTCCTGCTGACCCTGCCCCTGTCGCTCCTCCTGCCCCTGTTGCCCCTGTTGCCCCTGTTGCAGGCGTTCCTGGAGTGATTCGAGGCCGCGGACCAGGTCTCGCGTCTCGTCCAATTGCCGGCCGAGACGGCGGGGGTCCGACTCGCCCAGCGCGTCCCGCGCGGCCTGGACCCGGGCCCGCACGTTCTCCGCGTCCCGGGTGATCTGCTCCTCGAAGTTCCGCACGTAGTCCTCGGACTGGGTGCCGAGAACCCCTCGCGAGAAGAGGAGTTTGTCCCGCAGCCGGCTCTCGCGGATCTCGCCCGCGGCTTCTGCCAGGCGGCGGGCGGCGTCCGGCTGGTCCTGGCGGGCCTCGCGCGCCAGACGGTCCAGATCGGTCTCCAGCTGGTCGACCTCGCGCGCGAGTTCGGCCTTACGTTCCCGGAGTCCGGTCACGCGGTCCCGGTCTCCGCCCGTCGGATCCTCGTTTACGTCGCTCTGGAGTTCCCGCTGACGCTCCGCGATGCGCTCGGCCCGCCGGGCGGCGTCTTCGACTTCCCGTTCCACCGCCGCGACCTGACGGTTCTCCAGCAGGCGGCGCGCCTCGCGCAGCCGGTCGAGGGCGTTCGAGGCCTCCGCCTGCCCCTGCCCGCGGCGACCCTGCGCCTGCGCCCGCCGCATCTCGTCCGCCGCCTCCTGCAGCCGGCGCGCGGATTCCTCGACCTCCGCCCGGTCGTCCTCGCGAGCCAGGCGCTGCAGTTGCCGGGCCAACTCCTCGGTCTGCTCGATCATCTGCTGCTGCTGGCCCTGGCCTCCGCCGGCGGCGCCGCGCGGCTGCGCGGCCGCGCGTTCGTTCATCTGCTGCTGGCGCCTCGCGAGTTCCTCGAGCTTCTGCAGCGCCTCGTCGACCTCCTGGTCCTGCTGTTGCTGCTGGCCGCGCTGGACGGTCTCGTACTGGTTCCGCAGGCGGTCCAGTTCCAGTTCGAACAGATCCGCGAGTTCCTCGGCCCCCGCCCCGACGCTCCCGGGCGTACCGCCGCCACCGCCGCCGCCCTGCTGCACCTGGACCTCGCGGAACGCGGCCTCGGCGCGCTGCAGGTGCTGGAGCGAGCGCTGCTCGGGCGCGAGCGCTTCCCGCAACCGGCGCTCTCCCAGCTTCGTCTCCGCCTCCAGCATCGCGGGCGGCGCCAGCGGGAGTTCGCGAAAAACCGTCTCGAGCGACGGATCGCCCGCCACGCCCCGCTGCCGCATCTGGGCGATCAACTCCTCGACCTGCTGCCGCAGCCGCCCCTGCAGCAGCGTCAGGGTGGCCAGATTCTCCGACATCTCCTCGTCGTCGAAGTCGTTCTCGTCGCGCTCGAGGCGGAAGGTCGCGGCGACGATCTGGCGCTGCTGTTCGGACAGTTCGCCGCCCATGCCGGCCCCGCCGCCTCCGCCGCCGCCCCCTCCCCCGCCCTGCTCGGCCTGGCGGAAATTCCGGTCGAAGGGACGGATTTCGACGAAGTAGATGTCCGAGCTTTCGACCCCGCCGCCGGGGCCGCCGGAGCGCAAGTCCGTCGCGCGGGCGTAGTAGGAGACGACGTCGCCCGGATCGAGCCCGAACTCCTCCAGAAAGAAGGTGTGTCCGCCGGAGATCTGAGTGGTCCCGCCGCGGGCCGCGCCGTGGAGAACGCGGGACGATTCCTCACCGCCGTTCACCGAGTAGAGGAGCTCCACCCGCCCGAGCCCGAAGTCGTCCTCCGCCTCGACCTCCACGTACAGTTCCTCGATCGGCGAGAGGCGCGTGTCCCGTCCGGGCTCCGAAATCCGGACCCCGGGGGGCTGGTCGTCGAGCGGTTCGACGAGGTAGTCGGGGGAGCCGATGACGAAGCGGTTGCCCGGACCCATGAATTCGATGCGGTAGAAGGTCTCGCCGGTCACCGTGAAGCTCGTCTCGAACGCGCCGTCCACGAGTTCGAGCGCCGCGCCCTCCTCCTCGCCGTCGAAGGCGAGCCGCGCCGCCTCCGTGGCTATCGTCGGCATCACGCGAAGCCGGACCTCGGTCCCGCGCAGCACGGCGATGTCGCCGCCGTCCTCGACGGTCCGGTGGCTGAGCCCGGTGTAGGCGGGGAAGTGGTACTCGAGGTCGATCCGGTCCACGTAGGGCAGGTCCGCGACCTCGATGGTGAAGACGGGGGAGCGGACACCCTCGGAGCTCACCGTGTAGTCGGTGGGCTCGTCGAGGTCGAAGAGCAGGATCTCGAACGCGGCGCCCTCCGCGGCCGGCGTCATGAAGTAGCGTTCCCACACCTCCGACTCGCCGCGCCGCACGGCGACCTCCACCTCGTCGGTCTCGAAGCCCTGCGGGAACGCGCGCACGAGTTGATCCGAGCCGCGAGCGATGAGCGCGTCTCCGGGCTCCACCGTGATCGCGTAGGGATTGGCGGCGTCGGCGGTCTTCCAGGGGCTCAGGAGGAGCGAGCCCGCCGTGCCCTGGAAGGCGGGACCGAAGAGGGCGATGAGCAGCACGGCCGTGGCGACGCCCGCGAACCAGGCGGTCGAACGGCGCAGCCGGTCGCGCTCGACGCGGCGTCCCCGGTCCACCCGGCGGGCGCGCCGGGCCGCGACCTCCAGCAGACGAGCGTCGAGGCCGGAGCGGGCGCCCGGCGACCCGGCACGCTCGATGGCCGCGAGGAACGCCGCCTTGAGCGACGGTTCATGCTCCTCCAGGTAGAGCGCGACCTGCGCGTCCGAGACCCGGCGCAGGAGCGGACGCACCACGAACCAGGCGGCGAGACCCGCCGCGGCGACCCAGAGCAGGATGCGGAAGGCGAGGACCGCGCCGTCGTCGAAGCGCAGCCGGTCGATCCCGAAGGTCGCGATGAAGAAGACGGCGAAACCGATCCCCAGCGTCACGGCGACGCCCTGGATGAGCTGGCGCACGCGCCACCGGCGTCTCACGCCGCGAACGATCTCGAGCAACTGGTGCTCCGTATTCCGCGTCTTCGCCCATCGCATCATCGTCATCCTCCTTCAGGCGCCCGCCAGCCCCGACACGGGGCGTTGGCGCGTCCAGCGGTTCGCCAGCACGCTCTCCGCGGCCAGCACGAGCCCCGCGAGCACCAGGAGCACCCACCAGAGCTCGGCCCGCCGCGGTACGGTCTCTTCGTCCGCCGCCGCGCCGTTCTCGCCGGTGGCTCCGGCCGCCGTCGGCGCGACGCCCGCCACGGCCTCCACAACGCGCTCGGTCGCCACCGGCGCCAGATCAGATTCGGTAATCGGAGGGTTCACCGCCACGGTAATCGCGCGGCCGGCGTCGTCCCGAAGGGCCACCTGGTAAAAGCCCGCGCGGGGAAACTCGATCCACGCCGGCCCTTCGCCGACATCCACCGGCTGACGGTCGCCGTCCGGATCCACCAGGACCCACTCGGCCTCGTCCCCGGCGAGCTCAGCGACGCCCGCTCCACCCGTTCCGACGAGCGCGGCAAGCTCGAGCACGCCCCCGGCTTCGATCCAGCGTTCCGGCTCCCGGTACCCGGTGGCGTGGAGCGCGAGCCGGTGCACGAAGGGCAGGAAGACCGGCTGCAGCGCGAGGTCGTTCCAGTAGCGGTCGAGGGTCGACGTCCAGACCAGCACGCGGCCCTCGCCCACCGAATGTTCGAACAGGGCGGGCTCGCCGCTGTCGAAGCGCGCCACCACCACCGCGCCCTCGCCGGGATCGAGGCTCCAGAAGCGGTCGAAGCGCGCGCCCGAGAAGTCTCCGCTGCGGGGACCGGAGAACAGCTCGAACACGGGGTGGTCGTAGTCGAGCGACGACAGCCGGCGGCCGTCCGCGGCGTCCACGAGGGAGCCGGGGGCGGCGCCGAGCAGTTCCAGTCCGGCGTCGGACCACCGATTCATGCTCGCATCCCGTCCGAGGACGATGAGCAGGCCCCCGCCGTCGCTCACCCACTCCCGCAGCCGGCCGGCCCGGCCCGCGTCGGCGAGGTCGGCGTCGTTGAGGATCGCGAAGTCCGCGGACGACAGCGCCCCGGCATCGAGGCCCGTGGCAGGCGTCCGCGAGGTTTCGATACGGGGCGCATCGCCGATTTCGAGGGCGCGCTCGAGAAAGAGACTCCCGTCCGGCGCCCTGCGGTTGTTCTCCAGGATGAGCGTGCGCAGTCCCGCCTCGGGCGCCGCCACGAAGCGGAACGCGTTGTCGATGGCCAGCCCGTCCTCCGGGATCGTGAGGCGCCCGCGGCTCCGGCCTTCCGGGAGGGCGAGGTCGTTGAAGACCGCCGTGCCGGCCCCGCGCGGCGGCATGTCCACCGGGATCGTCGCGACCGTCCGTCCCGCGATCTCGAGCGACACCGGGAGCCCCTCCACCGCCGCGTCGCCCATATTCGCGAGCCGGGCCAGGAGCCGGACGCGCCCGCCGCCCGCGGCCCGCACCGCCGCCTCCGCGAGCGCCACGTTCGCGCCCTCCTCCGGCGCGACGCTCGCCGCCCGCAGCGCGACTCCGTCGGGAAGCCGCACCCTGCCGCCGTCCTCCCACCCCGTGCGCTGGAAGTCCGAGACGAGCACGACCTCCCGCGTCCGGTCCTCCGACTCCGAGAGGATCCGCTCCGCAAGCTGGATTCCCCCTTCGAGCCGCGTCCCCAGGTCGGTCGTCGCCAGATCCGCGAGCGCGTCCCGGGCGGCCACGAGATCGAGCGTCAACGGCACCCGCTCGCGCGCCCGTTCATCGAACGTCGCCACCGCGACGCGGTCCCCCTCCCCGAGCCCGTCGAGGACGGCGCGCGCGGAGTCGAGCGCGGCCTCCCAGCGCCCTTCGTAGCCCAGGCTCGCCGACAGGTCGAGGAGGATGACGACGTCGCGGGCCGAACCCGCCTCCATCTCCGCCACCGTGTCGAAGAAGGGCCGGGAAAAGGCGAGCGCGAGGAGGATGACCGCGATGCAGCGCAGCGCGAACAGCAGCGGGTGCCGGATCCGGCGCCGGTTCATCGTCTTGAAGGGCAGCTTCCGGAGGAACATCAGCGACGGGAACACCGTCACCCGGCTGCGCTGGCGATGCGTGAGGTGGATGATGATCGGGATCGAGAGGAGTCCGAGCCCGGCCAGGAACCACGGAGTCAGAAAACTCATCGGTCCTTCCCCTTCAGGCGCCGCGACCGGTGCGACAGGTAGCGGAAGAGCACGGCGTCGAGCGGCGTCGAGGTGACGACGAGTTCGTGGTCGATCCCGCGCTCGATCATCAGTTTCGAGATCTCGCCCACATGCCCCTCCACCAGGGAGAGGTACTCCTCGCGCATCACGCCGGGGGTCACCGGAAGCCGCTCTCCCGTCTCCAGGTCCTCGAACGACCTCGCAGCCTCGAACGGGAAGTCGACCTCGGCCGGGTCCATGATCCGGAACACGATCACGTCCTGTCCCTTGCCGCGGAGCGCCCCCACCGAGTCGAGGACGGTCTTCGGTTCCGCGTAGAGATCGGAGACGAGAACGACGATCCCCTTGCGGACCAGGCTCTCGGCCACCTGCGTGAGGGGCCGCGCGAGGTCGCCCGCCGTCTCGGCGCGGATGCGGTCGAGCGCCGCCAGGATCAGGCGCCGGTGCCGGACCGAGGGGGGGATGTATTCGAGCAGCTTCTCATCGAAGATCGCGGCGCCCACGCGGTCGCGCTGGCTCGCGGAAAGATAGGCGAGGCAGGCCGTCAGGTAGCGGGCGTAGTCGAGCTTCGTGATCCCGCGCGAGCCGTAGTCCATGGAACGGGAGGCGTCCACGGCGAAGAAGACGTTCGCGTTGGTCTCGGCCTCGTACTCCTTGATGTAGTGGCGGTCGGTGCGTCCGTAGACCTTCCAGTCGATCTTCCGGATGTCGTCGCCCGGCAGGTACTGGCGGTGCGCCGCGAAATCGAGCGACAGCCCGAGGAAGGGCGACCCGTGCGCGCCCGCGATGAACCCCTCGACCACGGATCGCGCCACGAGTTCGAGGTTCCCGATCCGCGTGAGCACCGCCGGATCGAGGAACTGCGTCCCCGGAACCGTCCTCGAGACGATTCGCGCCCGCATGGCTCAGCCCGGCTCCCCGCTCACATCCCCGACTTCGGCGGCTTCACGTCGTCGAGGAGCCGTTCGACGAGGTCGTCCGTCGAGACGCGCTCGGATTCCGCGTGGAAGTTCGTCAGGACGCGGTGGCGGAAGACCGGGGCGCAGAGCGCGCGCACGTCGTCGAACGACACATTGATCTCGCCCCGCAGCAGGGCCCGCGCCTTGCCGCCGAGCACGAGATACTGCGCGGCGCGCACGCTCCCGCCGTACGCCACGTACTGCTTCACGTAGCCGGGGGCGTCGTCGCGCCCGGGGCGGGTGCGCCGCGCCAACTGCACCGCGTAGCGCGCGACCGGCTCCGAGATCGGCACCTTCCTGACCAGGTGCTGGAAGCCGGCGATCGCCTCCGCCGACAGCACCGGCCGCGGGGGCTCGCCCTCGACCGTCGTCGTCCGGAGGATGACCTCGAGTTCCTCGTCCTCGGGCAGGTAGCCGATGTTGATCTGGAACATGAAGCGGTCGAGCTGCGCCTCGGGGAGCGGATACGTGCCTTCCAGCTCGATCGGGTTCTGCGTGGCGAGGACGAAGAACGGGTTCGGAAGGCCGTAGGTCCGCCCCTGGATCGTCACCTGCTTCTCTTCCATCGCCTCGAGGAGGGCGGCCTGCGTCTTGGGCGGGGTGCGGTTGATCTCGTCGGCCAGCACGATGTGCGCGAAGAGGGGCCCCTGCATGAAGACGAGCTTGCGCTGTCCCGTCTCCGGGTCCTCCTGGATGATGTCCGTCCCGGTGATGTCCGACGGCATGAGGTCCGGCGTGAACTGGATCCGGTTGAAGCTCAGGTGCAGCACGTCGGAGAGCGTCTGGATGAGGAGCGTCTTGGCGAGTCCGGGGACCCCGACGATGAGGCTGTTGCCGCCGGCGAAGAGCGAGATCAGGACCTGTTCGACGACATCGTCCTGGCCGATGATGACCTTCTTGAGTTCCGCGCGGACGGCTTCGGCGCTCTCGCGCAGGCGGTCGGCGAGTTCGGCGTCGTCCGGGGCCGCTTCGGGCCCGGCAGCCGGGGCCTGGCTCGGGGCCTCGTCCGGCTCCCGATCCGGCGTCCGGTCCGGCGCGTCAATCCAGCGGGGGTCGGCTTCCATGCCGGCTCCTTCCGGGTTCAGTGTCTCGGCTCCACGTGAGCTCAATGTGTGAGGGCGTACACCACATAGTTGACGCCCAGCTTGTACGCTTCGTTGGACAGGGCGATGGGAACGAACCCCCGGTCCGACCACTCCATGTAGTCGCCAATGTCGTTGTCGTGATTCACGATGACCATAAGGCGGCCGTCGGGATCGTTATCCTCGAAGACCCCCCAGTAACTCGCCATCCCGCCCCAGTAGGGATGCGGCATCTCGATGTTGCTCTGCTCCAGGTGGAAGAACGAGTCGAAGATCGGGTGGCTCACATCGAGTTCCACGAGTTCGAGCCCCGGGAGCAGGACGCCCAGGACCTGCTCCGTCCAGTCGAGATCCCGCTGGCCGCCCATGTCGTCGATGATGAGGAACCCGCCCTTGCGGAGATAGTTGCTCAGGTTGTCCGCCTCCGCCTCGTTCATGCCCCAGTCGCCGGGCTCCGAGAGGTACGCGACCGGGAACTTGAACAGGTCCGGGTCGTCCATGGCGAGGACGTTGCCGCCCCCGCGCCGCGGGCCGATGGTCGTGAGCGCGTCCATGATCTCGCCGAAGTTGCGCTCGGCCACGGGCCAGTCGTGCGACCAGCCCGGGTTCCAGCCCCGGCCGCCCGTCCGGTAGTAGAGGCGGACGAAGGTGAACTCGCCCGTGTAGGGCGTGTTGTACTCCTGGTAGGCGCCGAGGTCGTCCCCGAATCCGCCGCCGCGGCGTCCGCGCCCGCGCTGGCCCTCGAGGTCGGCGGCGGCGAGCAGCGTGAGCAGCGTGGCGAGGACGCCGGTCGCGAGACGGCGGGCCGCGGGTCGGGTCCGCGCGGTCATCGCCGGTCCTCCGGGTCGCCGCGGATCTCGAGCAGGAGGTCGAGCGCGGCCTCGAAATTGGGGGCGATCTCCAGGGCGTCGAGCACCGCGCTGCGCGCGCTTCGGGCGTCCCCGCCCCGGTGCAGCGCGAGGGCAAGCCGGTAGTGGGCTTCGGCGAGATCGGCCGGAGCCAGCGCCAGGAGCGCCCGCCGTTCCAGCGCCGCCTCGGACCAGCGCTCCGCGGCCTCGTAGCCGGAGGCGAGCCGCGTGTGCAGGTCGAGGTGGAAGGGATCGATCCAGATCGCGCGTTCCAGCGCTTCGCGGGCGGCCGCATCGTTGCCGAGCGCCTGTTCGAGGTCCGCCAGCGCGAGGTGCGCCTCGAAGTGGTTTTCGTTGAGGGCCGTGTACGTCCGGTACGCCTCCGCGGCCCGCGCGAGGTCGCCCGCCTCGCGGCGGAGCTGGCCGAGAATGAGGACCGGCGCGTCGGGCCCGGCGTACTCCGGGAAGACCTCGCGCGCCCTTTCCAGCGCCTCCATCGCGTCCTCCGTGCGGCCCGCGCGCTGTGCCTCCGCCGCCGCCATGAGCAGTCCGGCGAAGGTGTCGGGACCGGGCGGCGCGCCGGCTTCGGGGTCGCCCAGCGCCTTCAGCGTCGGACCGAAGCGGGTCTCGATGTAGTCCCGCAACTCCCGGTCGAGGGCCGGGAGCGTCGTCCCCAGCGCCCGTTCCACGACCTCCGGCGTCTCCAGTCCGTCGCGATACCCGGCGAGCATGGCGAGAACGGCGTCGAAACCGCGCGTCGTCTCGATCATCTCGCACAGGAGGGAGGCCATGTAGTAGGCGTGCTGCACCTGTCCGGGGTAGGCGGGCCGCACGAAGCCGTAGTTGAAGCGTTCGAGCGAGGGCAGCCGCTCGTCCCGGAAGGCCGCGAGGAAGCCGGGGTCCACGTCGGATCCCCACCCTTCGCGCGCGTGCCGCTCGTCCAGGACCGCGAGTCCCTCGGACAGCCAGCGGGGGACGCGGTGCCCGGTGTAGCCGAGCGTGAACGCGTGCGAGATCTCGTGCCACAGCGTCGAGCCCCAGTTGAACGCGCCGCCCGGGCGCGCGCCGGGGGAGTCCATGGCGAGGACGGAACCGAAGCTCACGCCGAGCGCGCCGATGCCCGCGAGTCCGACCGTGCGCACGGAGAAATCCGCGTGCCGGTCGTAGACCTCGACCGAGATCGGTGTCGGCGGCTCGAACCCGTAGCGGGCGCTCAGGGCGTCGAACGCTTCCTCGGCGAGCGCCGTGGCGTAGATGGAGAGGGCGCCGGCCTCCTTCGGGTGCATGGAGAAACGGAAGCGGGGACTCTCCACCGTCTCGAACCCGGCCAGTTCCTCGAGCAGGTCGAGCGTATTGAACACCCAGACGTTGAACGGGTCGCCCGCGAAGGAGGCCTCGAGGGTGGCGCGTCCCGCCTCGATTTCGCCCGTGCGGAGCTGGTTCAGGCCGAGTTCCGCCCTGCCGGGCCAAGACAGGGGATCGAGAGCCACGGCCTGATGCGCGAACTCCACCGCATCGGCGTACCGGTGCGTGCGGTAGGCGACCTGCGCGAGGGCCACGTAGAGGCCGGCATGCCGCGGATCCAGCCGCAGCACGCGGTCGCGCGCCTCCGCGAAGGCGGCGGCGTCCCCCCGAAGGTGAGCGGCCGCCGCGATCTCCGTCCATGCGGAGAGGGAGACGGGGTTCGTCTCCAGCGCTCGCCGGGCCTCCGCCTCGGCCTCGTCCACGTCCTCGAGCTCCAGGTAGAGTCGCGCCATGAAGGCCCGAGCCTCCGTGAGGCGGGGGTTCGTCTCCAGCGCCTGCCCGGCGAGTTCGAGCGCCTCCGCGGAACCGTCGAACTTCGCGCGGCGCGCCTTCGCGAGGAGGGCGCGCGCGTGGGCCGGGTTCCGCGCCAGCGCCTCGTCGATCAGCGGCCCGGCCTCGAAGCTGTCGTACTTGCCGAGAAAGAGGAGTCCGAGGTCGATGCGCGGCTCGGGGTCGCCGGGGTCGGCTGCGATGGCCTCCTCGAAAGCGCGCACGGCGTCGTGGAAGAGGTCGGGGTCGCGGGCTCCGAGGTAGGTGAGCGCGGCGCCGACGGCGCGGAGTTCCTCCGAGTCGAGACGGCGGGCGCGGTTGTAGAAATCGATGAACCCGTCGAACAGGGCGAGGGCTTCCTCGCGCTCGCCGCGGTCGAAGAGGAGGCGGCCCAGGTCGAGCCGCGCGAGCTGGGCGTCGCCGGCCCGGCCTTCGATGGCCCGGCGGAAGCTCGCTTCCGCGTCGTCGAGACGCCCGAGGGCGTACAGCATACTTCCGCGTGCGCGCGCGAGTTCGGTCTCCGCGCCGGCGCCGTCCGGGACGCGCGCGGCGGCGCGGTCGAGCGCTTCGAGCGCGGATTCGTACTCTCCGGTCGCGGCGAGCGCGCGCGCCCAACCGCGCGCCGAGGCCGGGAATTCGTGCCCGGAGCGGGCCAGCGACCGGTAGGCCGAGACCGCCTGGGCGTAGTCGCCGGTCTGGTGCGCTTCGAGGGCGCCAGCCAGGGGACCGCCGTCGTCGTCCGCGCCCGCCCGCTCCTGTGCGCGCCCCGGCAGCGGCGCTCCGAGCACCAGCGTGAGCATCAGCGGCAGCGCGAACCGCATCGGAGGCGCGGCTGACCGGACGGCGGGGCGCGGGGTCAGCCGCACGGGTCGCTCCCGCCCTCGCGGAGGGCGCGGTTGATGCGGGCGAGTTCGACGAGGAGCGTCTCGAGCTGCGCGTCGTATTCCTCCTCCTCCATCTCGTCGCGGCGCGCCCGGAGGGCGGCGATCCCCTCTTCCACCTCGCGCTTCCGCGCCAGGAGCGCGGCCACGGCCGGGTCGTCCGCCGCCCCCGCGAGCGCGGCCGGCGCCTGGGCGAGGAAGAACCGGTTCGCGAGCATCCCGTCGGGTCCGTCCGGACTCGGCTCGAGCGATCCCTCGCCGTCCCCGTCGTCGTCGAGCAGGGCGTGTTCGGTCAGCATCTCGTTGTCCCGCTCGTACCGGCGGCGGACCTCGCCGGTCGCGTAGCGGAAGGCTTCGAGCAGCGACACGCGCTCGTCCTTGTCCACGTCCGCCTCGTCGAGCGCGAAGGCGTCGACGAAAAAGCCGCCGAAGTGGGTCCGCTCGCGTTCGCGCGGGGAGCGCGTGGCCGTCACGACGATGCGCCGCTCGCCCGCGACCGCGGGCACGAACCCGCCGCTGGCGCTCGCCGCGTTCACGACCGCCACGGTCTGGGTCGGGAACGCGTGGAGCCACATCGAGAGCGCGTCCGCGGACAGGTCCGGGCCGGGCAGGCTGAAGCGCGACTCCTCGCCGCGGCCGCTCCCGTGGCCGAGCAGGAGGATGAGCGCCACGTCCGAGGGCCCCGCCCGGTTCGCCATCGCGAGCACTTCCCTCTCCACCGCTTCCAGGGTGGCCCGGTCGGCGACGCGGGGGGACAGCGCCTCGTCTTCCGCGAGCCATGTGACGGTCTCGCGCACGCCGAACCGCAGGTCGAGCGCGTCGAGCAGCGACTCGGCTTCCGCCCGGAACTGCTCGGAGTACTCCGGCGCGCCCCCGAGGCCGCTGACGATGAGTACATGGGTCCGCGGCGCGGCGGGCCCCTGAACCGGGGGAGCGTGGCCGGACGCCGCGCCGGCGCCGAGGAGCAGCGCCGGGACGAGCACCGCGGAGACCGAAGTGAGCCGCGCGCCCCGGGTCACGCGAGATCCTTCCGCCGACGGTACGCCCACTCTCCGCCCAGCAGTCCCGCCAGAAGGAGGAACAGAATGGGCATGTCCCACAGCGAGCGCTCCTCGTACACGGTGTCGCCGCTCTCCGTGTACAGGATCTCGTCGGCCATCACCTGCGCCTCGTCCGCCGTGTAGAACCGCCCCCCCGTCTCGTCGGCGATCCGGCGCAGCAGTTCCGTGCGGCGCCCGGCCCCGAACTCCTCGATCCGGGGCGTCCCCGCCCGGAAGAAACTCACTTCTTGCGCGATGTCGCGGCTCGTCTCCGCCCCGGCCCCCGCGCCCCCGATCCGGGCTCCCTCGGCGCGAACCTGCACGCTGTACAGCCCCGGCTCCCGCGGCACGAAACGTCCTTCGTACTCCCCATCCCGCTCCACGGTCCAGTCGAGCCGGACCTCCGACTCGGTCCCGTCCGGCCCGGTGACGCTGGCGACGACATCCGCTCCGTTCACGCGCAGGTAGCGCTCATCCTCGACGTCGGCCCGGATCCGGAGCGGCTCGCCCATGGGCACCACGTCCTCCCCCGCATCGAGTTGGATGCGGCCCGGCGTGTCATGCACGAGCCAGCGCAGCAATTGCCGCCACAGCGTTTCGTGCGTCTCGTCCTCCAGGGGGATGTCCGCGTGCATCTGCCACAGCCACGAGTCCTGCGTGGCGAATACGATGGACGTCCCGCGCCCGTACCTCTGGTGCGCGAGGAGGAGGCGCGGTTCGCCGTCGGCCGGCACCCCCCGGAGGAGGTCGACGGCCCCCGGCTTCAACCCGGTCACGAACACGCGGTTCACCGACGTCAAAGGCGGAAGCTCCGTCCAGCGTTCGCCGGAGGCCTCGGCCGTCTCCGCGATCCGCATGGCCGCGTGCCGCCGGCCGGCCAGGGTGAGTTCCGCCGAGACCTCGAGCACGTCCGGCTCGCCCGCTCCCTCGAGCACCACCGGCAGCGCGTCGGCCAGCGGCGTCCCCGAGTAACCGCCCTCCCCGAGCGACCGCCGCCCGCCCAGCACGAGGAGGCCGCCCCCCCGCTGCGCCACGAAATCCGCCATCATCTGCAACTGGTCGTGCGTGAAAAAGCTCGCCTCCACGCTCCCCAGGACCAGCCCGTCGTACTCGTACAACTCCTCGCGCGTGGCCGGGAACCCGCCCGCGAGTTCGCCCGGCCCCTCCACGTCGAGCCTAAGGTACTTCTCGTCGGCCGTCCTCAGGAGCGTGACGACGTGCAGGTTCTCGTCTTCCGCCACGGCGCGGCGCACGAACTTGTTTTCCGGCCGCGGCGAGCCCTCGAAGTAGAGGATCTTCCGGCGCGTGTCCCCGACCTCCACCAGGACCTGGCGCTCGTTGTTGCCGGTCAGCGCCTCTCCCTCCTGCGGATCCACGAAGAAACGGATCGCGCGGGGGCCCGACTCCTCCAGCGTGAACTGGAGTTGCACGGCTTCCTCGCCATCCGGCCCCAGCGTGAGATTGTGCGTGCCCACGATGCGCCCCTCGTCCTCCACATCGAGGCGCACCGTGCGCCCGGCCAGCCCCGCGTGGGAGACGACGACGTCGGCCACGACCGTGGTCCCCTCGAGCGCGGCGCGCGGCACCTCCACGCGACGCACCTCGACATCGGGGGCGATGCGTTCCGCGCCCATTCCGATCGTGTAGATGGGGATCCCCGCGGCGCGCGCCGACAGCAGCGCCTCCGAGAGGGGCGGGATCGCTTCGTCGTCGTTGTCCGCGCCGTCGGAGACGACGACGATCCCGGACAGGGGCAGTCCGGCCATCTCCTGCTGCACGCGCGTGAGCCCGGCGGCGAGGTTCGTGCGGGGCCCGGTGAAGGCCATCTCGCCCGCCGCGTCGATCCGGTCCGCGTCAGAGTCGAACCCGTACATCCTCAGGCGGAAGCGGTCCTCGAGCGCCTGCCTCAGCGCGCCCTCGCCCTGCTCCGTCTCGAACGCCCGCCCATCGCCGGGGTCCGCGGTCGCGGGATCCATGGCGGCGGAACCCGATACGCCCGGGTCGGCGGCCAGGGGGCCGGCCGGCGGATCCGCCGTCCCGTCCCCCGCATCCTCCTCCGCCCCGCCGAAGAGGTCGAGCATCCGTTGCGCACGCGTTTCCCCGTTCTCGTCCGCCACCCGCATGCTGCGCGAATCGTCGAGCAGGACCGCCACGAAGTTCCGCCGCGGGACGACCGTCGAGACGAGAAGCACCGGCCGGAGCAGGAGGAAGGCGAGAACCCCGAGCGCCGCGGCCCGCAGCCCCATGAGAACCCAGCGGTCGCGCGCTTCCACGGTGGGTCCGGCGCGGCGGTATTCGAGTGCGAACCAGACGATGGCCGCCACACCGAGGAAGACGAGCATCACCCCCCACCACGGGGCGGCGAGGGAGAGATCGCCGCGCTCGAACACGACGGGTCTGTATTTGAAGAGAAACTCGAACACGCGCTGGCCAGCCCTTCTCTTCCCTCGGACGGTCGCGGGAGCCGGGCCGCGGCGCCGGGCTCGTGTCCCAGGGCGCGCGCGGACGGCTCCAACCTACGGGATGCCGACTGCTCTATGAAACAAGGCGTGGCTGCCGATCGTTGCTCGCCTGCGGCTGACTGGCGCTTGCAGCCAAACTGGGTCTGCGGAGACGCCGATGGACTTCGCGGACGCCTCCCCGGTCTGCGTGGGGGAGCGCTCGGGCATCGATCGGGTGTTCACGCTCGACCGGCGGCACTTCTCCGCGTACCGCATGAGGCGCGGTTACCGCCATGTGCCGTTCACGATCATCGACCGGACAGCGTCGGCATGGGGGCCGCCGCGCATGAGATCGTAAGCCTTGAGCGCTCGCCGCCGGGCCTCCGCGTGGTCGACGATCGGTAGCGGGTAGTCTCGGCCGAGTCGGACTCCGGCTCCGCTCAGTACTTCGCCGGGAGCCTCCCACGGCTGATGGAGCCAGCGGTCGGGGAGGCGCGAGAGCTCCGGCACCCAGCGGCGGACGTAGACGCCGGCCGGGTCGAACTTCTCGGCCTGCCTCACGGGGTTGAAGATACGGAAGAACGGCTGGGCATCGGCGCCCGAACCGGCGACCCACTGCCAGTTCGCCACGTTGTTGGCGAGATCGGCGTCCACGAGGGTGTCCCGGAACCACGCCTCTCCGTGCCGCCAGTGGACGAGCAGATCCTTGGTCAGGAAGGACGCGACGATCATCCGCGCCCGGTTGTGCATCCAGCCGGTGTGCCAGAGTTCGCGCATCCCGGCGTCCACGATCGGGTAGCCGGTGCGGCCCTCCTGCCAGGCGGCGAGCGACTGTGGGTCGTCGCGCCACGGGAAGCGGTCGAAGGCGGGCCGCCAATTCTCTGTCGCCATGTGCGGGAAACGGACCAGCAGGTGATGGTTGAAGTCGCGCCACGCGAGTTCGCGAAGGAGGGCTTCGGCGCCGGTCGCGGCGGGGGCGGCGGCTTCGATGAGCGGAGCGGCGGCGCGCCACACCTGGTGCGGCCCGATCTCGCCCCAGTGCAGGTGCGCGGAGAGTCGTGAGCTGCCTGCCAGGTCCGGCCGGTCGCGGTCGCTCCCGTATCGTTCGACCGCATCCTCCATGAAACCGGCGAGCCGCCGCCGGGCCGCGGCCTCCCCCGCCTCCCAGGTCTCCCGGAGTCCCCCGGCCCAGTCGGGCGCCGTGGGCTGCAGCCGCCAGTCCTCGAGGCGGTCGCTCGCAATCGCCGGGCCGGGGGCCGGCCGCTTCGGCGCCGGGTGCGGCAGCGGCGCCCGGTACGACTCCCGGAGCCGTCGCCAGAAGGGGGTGAAGACCTTGTAGGGCGCCCCTTGGCGGGTCAGGATCTCGCCCGGCTCGATGAGGAGCGAGCCTCCGTAGCTTTCCGTCTCGACGCCGGAGGCACGAAGCGCGGTTTCGACGTTCGAGTCGCACGCGATGGACGCGGGCTCATGGCACCGGTTCCACACTACGCGGCCCGCACCCATCTCCCGCACCACTTCGTGGAGGACATCGGCGGCCGGAGCCCGCCGCAGGCAGAGGGAGAGCCCGAGCCCCGCGAGATCTCCCGCCAGCGAGCGCAGGCTCTCGTGCAGCCACCAGCGGGACGCCCCGCCGAGCGGCCGAACCCCCGGGCTCTCCTCGTCCAGCACGAACAGAGGGACGACGGGCCGTCCCGACGCGGCGCCCTCGGCGAGGGCCGGGTTGTCGTGGATGCGCAGGTCCCGCCTGAACCAGACGACAACCGGGGCCATCATGGTGTGACGATCACAGCTTTTCGCGGCTCGGTGCGCAGAGCATCGATCTTCTTGTCGAGGGCGGCTCGTCGCTTCGGGGGCTCGATGGATGCCAAGCCCCGTAGGGCCCGACGGGTGTAGCTGAGGTCAGGCAGCGTCCTAACGGAGAATCTCTTCGCGGGCCGCTTCCAGTTCCATGCCGCTTACAATCTGATTCGGATCGTTGCGGACCCGTTCTTCTTCATCACGAACGACCTTGGCGTAGAACTCATCCTCCCGTGCCCGCCGTCGTTCCCGCGACACGAGCTTGCGGGAAAACTCCGTCCAGATTTGTGGCGACATGCTCTCGCTCCCCGTATGTAATTCCAGACATGGGATGGTACTCTCTTGTCGTATCAAGCGGCCACCGAACCGCTCGTCGCGGACCCCGTCACCACAAGGTCGAACACCTGCGCCTCGAACTCGCGCGGACAGCGGAGTTCGTACCCGTCCCCGTCCGACGCGGGCCGGAGCAAGGCGTCCGCCGCGAGGTCTTCCACCCCCGGCCGGGTGAACTCGAACACCCAATGCCGTAGTGGTCGCCGTCGGGCAGATACATGGGCGGGTCGAAGAGGACGAGTCCCGCGTATCCGCTCCCGGGCGGATCCTGGTTGAGGGTGATCATCGCCGAGAGCGAGTGAAACACGCCGGCCGCGGGCTTGGCGCCGAAGTGACGTTCGATGCCGGCCCGGATGCGCGCGTCATCGGCCGTGAAGGTCGCGACGCTGTGACCGGCGAGGTCGGCCGTCGGGTTCCGGCCGTGGCTGCGGAGGTCGTAGACGATCAGCTCGAAGCGCGATGCGAGGCGCGACCAGAACGGGTAGTAGAGGTCGATGGCGACCCCGTTGTCATGGCTGAGGACGAGCCGCGGACCGTCCACCCTCCCGTGCCGCCTGAGGATAATGCGGGCGCCGCCGGCCGCCTCGACCTCGACGGTGTCGAGCGGCTTCGGGACCCGCCACCCGGGTGCGGTCATGGACCCTCCTTTCCGAGGGATGATATACGCGCCTGTTATGCGGCTGGCGAGACGACGACCCCTTCGCGCGCGGTCAGATACCGGTAGAGGCCGCCGAGGCGCTTCGTGAGCGGCCCCGGCGATCCGTCTCCGATGACCCGCCCATCGATTTCGGTCACGCTCGCCAGTTCCCCCATCGTCCCGGTGCAGAACGCCTCGTCCGCGCGGTAGGCCTCGGTGAGGGAGAGATCCTTCACCCGGCTCGGGATATCGTGCTCCGCGCAGAGTTCGAGCACCGTGGCGCGGGTGATGCCCTCGGGACACGCGACGGTCCGGCTCGTCATCGCGACGCCGCCGGATACGAAGAAGAGGCTCGTCGCGTTGGTCTCGGCGATGAATCCGCGCCCGTCGAGCATCAGCGCGTCGTCGGCGCCGGCCGCGTTCGCCTCGATCTTGGCCAGGATCGACTGGAGGAGATTGGCGTGATGGATCTTCGGATCCAGCGTGTCCGGCCCGAAGCGGCGCAGCGAACTCGTGATCAGCTTGAGGCCGGACCGTTCGTACACCGGCGCCTTGTGTTCGGCGAGCACGATGAGCGTGGGGCCCGACTCGTTGAGGCGCGGGTCCATGCCGCTGGTGAACTTCACCCCCCGTGTCAGCGTGAGCCGGACGTGTACCCCGTCGCGCATGCGGTTCGCGGCGAGCGTCCGGCGGATCTCCTCGATGATCTCCTCGTCGGAGGGGATCCCGGCGAAGGCAAGCGCCAGGGCGGAGGACCGGAGCCGCGCGAGGTGTTCCCGCAGCTTGAAGATGCGGCCGTCATACAGGCGCAGCCCCTCCCAAACGGCATCTCCCCCCTGCACCACGGAGTCGAAGGGGCTCACGCCGGCCTCGTCCCGGTGAACCAGGGTGCCGTTCACGTTGACGATGAGGTCGCGGTTTCGTTCGTCAAACTGTTGCAGCATCCAGTGTCCATCGCTCTTGGAGGATCTCTGTAGCTATCGGCCTTCTCGTCACCTGCCCGGCAGGGGGGCCAGCGTCTCGACGAGTTCTGCCGCGGGAAGCGCGCGCACACTCGGGGCCAGCCGGTAGCGCTCTGTCCCGGCGTGAACCACGTCCAGACGGTCCAGGTTCAACGTCTCAAGCGCCGAACGCATCGACCGGGTGAGCTTGGGTGCCTCCGCCCGCTTGACCTCGAACCCGTAGCGGTTCGCTCCGTCTATCACGAGCAGATCGAGTTCTGCGCCTGCGTGTGTGGACCAATGGAAGCACTGCTCCGCGGGTGCCCGCAGCAGATGAACTACCTGTTGGATGACGAACCCTTCCCAGGAAGCGCCGACCTTGGGATGTGACACGACGTCGGCCCGCCCGGAGAGACCGAGCAGAGCGTGGAGGATCCCCGAATCACCGATGTAGACCTTGGGCGACCTGACCTGTCGCTTCCTGATGTTCTCGAACCAGGGCTGGAGCTGCCGCACCACGAAGACGGAGGTCAGCAGGTCGAGGTACCGGCGGACCGTCGCGTGGGAGACGCCGAAGGCGCGTGCGAACTCGGCGCCGTTCCAGATCTGTCCATGCCAGTGCGCAAGCATCGCCCAGAAGCGGCGGAGCGTAGCCGACGGGATGGTGCTCCCGAGTTCCGGAAGATCCCGCGCCAGAAGCGTGCGGATGAACCCGTCTCGCCAGCGGCGGCTCGCGGGCTCGGATCGAGCGAGGTACGAGCGCGGGAATCCGCCCCGCAGCCAGAGCCGTTCCAGGTCATCCACCTCAGAGAGGCCGAAGCCATCGAGTTCGTGGAACGCAACGCGTCCGGCGAGCGACTCCGAGGTTTGACGCAGAAGTTCGGGCGAAGCGCTCCCCAGCACGAGGAAGCGGGCCGGAGGGCCGGAACGATCCGCGAGGACGCGCAGGAGCTGGAAGATGTCGGGCAGCCGGTGGATCTCGTCCAAGACCACGAGACCCTTGAGCGGCCGCAATTCCAGCCCGGGATCGTCCAGCCGCGCGAGATCGGCGGGATCCTCAAGGTCGAACCAAGCCACGGGCTCGGAGTACGCCGCCGCCAGCTGCCGCGCGAGCGTGGTCTTCCCCACCTGCCGCGCCCCCAGCAGGGCGACAACGGGGAACTCTCCCAGCAACAGGCGGACACGACTCGAATCGTGCTCTCGCATGATCTCCATCATTGAAATATGATCGATGACCGATCAGATTTCAATGCATGATCAATCTGAGCCAGCACGGGAATGGGAACCCGCGTCTCACGGGCCGTGAAAGGTTGGCCCATGAGGCCTCCAGCGAAGGATGAAGCGCGATGACTTGTCCTTCTCGAGACCCGCCTTCACGTAGATCCCGTCGGCCCACGCGTACACACCGGTTCGCGGTCGTCCAGCGGCCGCCGGCTCCACGCCTCGTGCTCCGCCGTCCACTTCGCCCCGAGCCGCCCCACCGAGGACTTCGACAACGGCGCCCCGTCGCCAAGAAGGCCCCGCAAGGCCAGCTCGAAGCCGCCCCCGGCCAGCCCGTGCGGGTACAGCTCCGGGATCAGCTCGCCCACCTCCCGCGTCCGGCGCCGGAACAACGGCAACACCCGGCTCTCGAACCGCTCCTCCAGACCCCGCACCCGGGGCCGCCCCGCCTCACCTCGATCATCCCCGAACTCATCGCCAGCCGACGCGCCTTGCCGTGCCCGTTCCGGTAGCCCGGAGACGCGTCCGCCGCCGCCCGCCGCTCCGACTTCATCCGGCCCGGAAGTTCCGTGACCTCCTCCTCCAGCGCCTGCCGGATCATGTCCCGCGCCCGCTCCCGCACCCACGCCCCGGCGTCTCCCACGCCGGCTCGGCGAACCTCTCCCGCATATCGTTGTCCATGAGGCGGCGTCCTTTCTCCGGGTCTCCCCCCGGATCGCTGGTAAACGGTCAGCTGAAAGGTACGTCGCCTCGCTCTTACACACCTTTTGGTCCTACCTCCGGTTCGATCCGCCCCGACCTTCCCCGGAGCAGGGGGAGCGGCGCAACAGAGGGCGTCAGATGCAATTTGCGGTCCGATCGATTCGGTGGTGATACTTCGATGATGGAGATTCCCCGGAGGACTCGGGCGCGCACCGTGGCAACGATTTCGCTGGCGGCCGTCATGCCGGCGGCCGCGCTCGCCCAGGAACCGCCGCCGCCCGATCCGGACTCGGTGGGCCGCCTGCCGGAGATGGTCGTTACGGCCAGAAACCGCGGGGAGTCGGTGCAGGACGTTCCGCTCGCGATCTCCGCGTTCTCCGACAGAGATCTCGAGGTTCAGCAGATCGGAACGACGGACGAGCTGAGCTACATCACGCCTAACCTCTCCTTCAACTCCTCGGGCGCCTTCGCCGGCACGAGGTCCGCGGCGCAGATCTTCATCAGGGGCGTGGGGCAGGTGGACTACCTGCCCGTGACGGACCCGGGCGTCGCGGTGTACGCCGACGGCATCTACATGGCGCGCTCCGTGGGGGCGGTGATGGACTTCCTCGACGTGGAGCGCGTCGAGGTGCTGCGCGGCCCTCAGGGCACCCTGTTCGGCCGCAACGCGGTAGGCGGGGCCGTGGTGCTACACTCGCGGCGGCCCGGTGAGCAACCGCGCCGGAGTTTTCGGGCGAAGCTCGGCAGCGACCGCATGACCCACGCGACGGCCACGGTCGGCGGTCCCGTATCCGAGCGCCTCTTCGCCGGTCTCACGCTGGCCTACCGAAACCGGGACGGCTACGTGACCCGGGTCCACGATGGTCTGGACATGGGAGACGACGACGGACAGGCGGCCCGAGGCACCCTCGTCTGGCGGCCGAGCGCCGCCCTGGAGATGTTCGCGACGGCGGACCTCGCCCGGCGGAGGGAAAACGGCGCGCCCACGGTGTCCGGGGGCGTCAACGACCTCGCCTCGTTCGGGGCCCTCGGTAACGGACTGCTGCCGGGCTGCGGCGCGGTTGCGATCAACTCCGCCTATCCGACCGAGGGTCCACCTTCCCTCCCCCCTCCCGGCACGAGCACCGGCGGGGCCACCGGCTGCTACGGACCGGACAGCTTCGCGGGCGAGTACATCGCCGAGGGTACCTTCCCCGCCTTCTCCGAGTTCGACTCGTGGGGAGGGAGCGTCGAACTGACCTGGTCGCCGGTGCGGTGGGCCACCCTGCACTCGCTCACCGGCTATCGCGCACTGGACATGAAGGCCTCGCGCGACGCCGACAACACGCCGGCCAACATCCTCCAGACGCAGGAATGGCTCGACCACACCCAGCTCAGCCAGGAACTGCGACTGAGCGGCGTCGCGATCGGCCATCGGATACACGGGCAGACCGGCCTCTACCTCTTCCGCGAGCACGGATACCAGCGGAGCGCCGTCATCGTGCCGCCGGGGGCCCTGCACAGCGGCGGCGACTACGACAACGCGTCCGTGGCGGGGTTCGCCCAAGTGACCGGCGAAATCACGGAGGCGCTGTCCCTGACCCTCGGAGCCCGGTACACCAAGGACCGGAAGGGGCTCACGCCCGACCTCTACGCGCTCGGCGACGCCTCGCAGGGAATCGGCAGCATCTTCGCCCCCACGTGGCCGGGGGCCGCCGGCCTCTACCTCTCTCCGGCCGGCCCCATGAAGCCGGGAGACCGCATGCTGCCGCGCCGGGACTTCTTAGCGGACTTCGGGGCGCTGACGGTCACGGCGAAGCTCGGATACCGGCTCGGCTCGGGCGTGACGGCCTACGCCGGGTTCTCGAACGGATTCAAGAGCGGCGGCTTCGATATCCGCTATCCCGCGCCGCCCGCCGGGCACGAGCCCAATTCGTCCGGCGCGGCTCCGGGCACCTACGATCCGGAGACCGTCTCCAGCTACGAGGTCGGACTCAAGTCCCTCCTCGCCGGGGGCCGCATGCGGCTGAATCTCGCCCTGTTCCGGGCCGACTACGACGACATCCAGGTCCTCATCCGCGAGTCGTTCAACCCGATCACCTTCAACGGCGGGGCGGCGGACATTTCCGGGGCGGAACTGGAAACGGCCTGGCTCCCGGGCGACGGCTGGGACATTCGCGGCAACCTCGGCACCATGCGCGCCCGCTACGACAGCCTCAGCGCCCGCGTGCTCACCAACGCGACCCCCGTCCTCCCCGGCTACAAGCTGGCCAAGACTCCGAGCCTCAGCCACGGCCTCATGGTCGGCCGGGCCGCGACCCTCTCCGGCGGAACCATCCTCACGCCCCGGGTCCAGTGGAGCTACACCGGTGCCCAGCACCACGACGCCATCAACACGCCCCAGATCTTTCAGGAGGGGTATCACCTCCTCAACGCCTCTCTCGCCCTGCAGACGGGAGACGGCCGCTGGGAGCTGGTGGCCGCCGCCCGCAACCTCACGAACACCCGCTATCTCGTGACGGGCAACTCCGCCTTCGACACGGCGGCCGCCTACGTGGAGCGCGTCTACGGCCGGCCCCGCGAGTGGTCCGTTACGGTGGGATACCGCTGGTAACGAGCATTGGGTCGCCCCGCCGGGAGGCCGGGATCGAATCGCTGTTCGATACGATACCCGTTGATTAGCATTAGCGGAGCGCATCCGCCAAGCTGACCGCGGGGAGCGCGCGGACGTTCGGCGCCAGTGGGTAGCGCTTCGCGCCCTCGTGGACCACGTCGAGTCGGTCGAGGTTCAGTGTCTCCATCGCCGACCGCATGGACCGCGTGATTCGCGGAGCCTCCGTCCGCTTGACCTTGAACCCGTACCTCCGTGCTCCGGCGACGACGAGCAGATCGAGTTTCGCGCCCGTGTGCGTGGCCCAGTGAAAGCACTGGTCGGGGCCGCCCGCAGCAGATGGACGATCTCCCGGATGACGACCCCTCCCAAGAAGCCCCCACCTTGGGATGCGACACGACATCCGTTCGGCCGGCGAGGCCGAGCAGGGCGTGGAGGATGCCGGAGTCGCCGAGGTAGACCCTTGGCGAGCGCACTTGACGCTTGCTGATGTTGTCGAGCCACGGCTGGAGCTGCCGGACCACGAAGACCGAGGTGAGCAGGTCAAGGTATCGCCGGACCGTCGCGTGGGAGACGCCGAAGACGCGCCCGAACTCCGCGCCGTTCCAGATCTGCCCGTGCCAGTGCGCGAGCATGGCGCAGGAGCGGCGGAGCGTCGCCGACGGGATGGTGCTCCCGAGTTCCGGGAGATCCCGCGCCAAGAGCGTGCGGATGAACCCGTCTCGCCAGCGACGGCTCGCGGGCTCCGACCGGGCGAGGTACGAGCGCGGGAACCCGCCGCGGAGCCAGAGCCGTTCCAGATCGTCCGCTTCGTTGAGGCCGAAGCCATCAAGTTCGTGGAACGCGACACGTCCGGCGAGCGACTCGGAGGTCTGACGCAGAAGTTCGGGCGACGCGCTCCCCAGCACGAGGAAGCGGGGCGGAGGGCCGGGACGGTCCGCGAGGACGCGAAGGAGCTGGAAGATGTCGAGCAGACGGTGGATCTCATCCAGAACCACGAGACCCTCGAGCGGCCGTAGTTCCAGCCCCGGATCGTCCAGCCGCGCAAGATCGGCGGGATCCTCGAGGTCGAACCATGCCACGGGCCCGGAGTGCGCCGCCGCCAACTGCCCGGCGAGCGTGGTCTTCCCCACCTGCCGCGCGCCCAGCAACGCGACGATGGGGGACTCGCCCAGCAACAGACGGACGCGACCTAGATCGTGTTTTCGGGTGATATCCATCATTGAAGTATGATCGACGGCCGATCAGATTTTCTTGCAAGAGTTCGCGTGCACGGCGATCCCGCGCCTGCCGTGGGTTGAGAACGTGATCGTAGGCGTCTCATCTTTTGTTCTGATGAAAGAATCCGCAGAACCAATGACTCCCGGCGAGTTCCTCCGTAACCTTGCGCAACTCAACACTCATACGCGTAGGGGCAGGCGGGCACCGCACAAGCCGCTCCTCCTCCTGTTCGCCTTGGGCCGCGTGCTGCGCGACCGCGACCGTTTGGTCGGGTACGCCGAGGTGGATCGGCGCGTCGGTGACCTGATGCAGCGCTTCGGTTACCCGGGAGCGGCGTTCGTCCCCAGTATCCGTTCCGTTGGCTGCTCTCCGATGGACTCTGGGAGATCCCTCGGTACGCGGAGCTTCGGAAGAACGCGAGCGGAGACCTGTACGTTCGGCAGTTGAGGGATCTGGGCGTCGAGGGAGGCTTCCCGGAGAGAGTGCATGACCTCCTTCGCGCCGATCCAGGTCTCGCATCGCGAGCCGCGGAGGAGATCCTGCACGGACACTTTCCCGAATCTCTTCACCGGGAGATCCGTGAGGCGGCCGGCATCCGGGGAGAGCGGAAGGCGAGTGAGGCGGGAGATGCGCCCGCAGCCCCGACCGTGCGGGAGCGGGAGGTTGGCCCGCCAGGTTTCTATTCGTACCTGGCGCGCGGCCGGCGTCGCGATCCCTTCTTCCGCGGGTCAGTGCTCGACGAATACATGGAGCGCTGCGCGGTGTGCGACCTCGACGTCCGCCTCGGCGCGCAGCCGCTCGGCCTAGAGGCCGCGCACATCCAATGGCATTCCCACGCCGGTCCCGATGAAGTGGCAAACGGCCTCGCCCTCTGCCTTCTACATCACGAAGCCTTCGACCGCGGCGCGCTTGGCCTGGAAGAGCGCAAGGGGACGGGATTCAACGTGCTCGTGTCCCACGAGGTGCGGGAGTCGCGCGTGGAGGCCGCCGGCTCGCTCATCGAGTTCTCCGGCCGCCGGATTCGGTCTCCCCGAACTGCGGCCCGGGCACCCGCGCCCCTATTCGTTGAATGGCACTCCAGGGAGGTCTTTCGCAGCCCGCCACGCTAAGCTGCGTCCAACCTCTTCCCGCATACCGACCCTTGGGACGTCTCCCGACGCGGGGTTGTTGAGGCCGCCGCCGCTGTCTCATCTTCCCACGCCGGACGGAAGCGAGGCTTCGCGACCCGCCCGGCATCATCGAGGGGGAACGAGGAGCTGGACCGGAGGTCGGGAGGCGGAATGGGAAACGACGGGGTGCGAGACCAAGGCCGGTACGAGATCGCGTTCGCTTGCGGAGACGAGGATCTGCCCCCGCAAGAGTGGCCGGTCTCCGGGCGGGTCCCCGAGTGGATTCGGGTTCACCGCGACGGCGTACTCATCGGCCGCGTGGCTGCGGAGTCGGGGGACGGGTGCCTCGAGGCCACCGGCATCGGACGATTCCAGGTCCGGTACGCGTGGATCGACGATGACGAGGTCACGTCCTACGCGCCCGGAGATTTCTGGCGCGGATTCCGTGAGTGCTCCGGCCTTCCGGACACGCTGGCGCTCTACAGGCGAGACGGGGAGGGCCGCTACGTGTTCGTGTACGAGGAAGCCATCGGCTGGCCGCCGCCCTTTCGCCGGCGGCACCGGATCGAGTGGGAGGATCTCAGTCTCGCGACGCGCGTCGAATACATGGACGGGGAGATCGACACGCTTCCGCTCGGCACCCCGCCGCGGCGTCCGGGGCTGACCGAGTTGGCCCGGTAGGGGCCGTGCCGAAGGCCGTCTTCACGACGAAGGTGGACCCCGCCTACGACGATCTTCCGGAGCAGCGTTACCACTTCCCGCGTACGTATCTCAACGCCGTGCGGCCCGCGTTGGGCGATTGGATCGTGTACTACGAGCCCCGGCGTTCCACGGCCCATCTCTCGAGTTCCGGAGGGCGACTGTCCTACTTCGCCACGGCCCGCCTCGTGGACATCCGGCCCGATCCCGCCCGTGCGGATCACTTCTACGGATACGTCGAGGACTACCTCGAGTTCGATAGGCCCGTCCCGTTCCGAGAAGGAAGCTTCTACTACGAGCGCGACCTGCGTAAGGCGGACGGAACCACGAACAAGGGGCGGTTCGGGCGCGCGGTCCGGCCGATCCGCGATGTGGAGTACCATGTGATTCTCCAAGCGGGATTCCGTGACTTCGCCGACGCGCGGTGGCGGATGAGGGAGAGCGATCCGGTAGAGACGGATCGTCGCATCGTGGAGCGCATCTCGCGCCGGCCCTTCCGGGACCGCGTATTCTCGACGGCCGTCCGCACGGCGTACGACAACACCTGCGCGGTCACGGGCCTACGGATCATCAACGGCGGCGGGCGACCGGAGGTGCAGGCCGCCCACATCAAGCCCGTCGCGAAGCGCGGACCGGACAGCATGCGCAACGGCTTGGCGCTGTCCGGAACCGCGCACTGGATGTTCGACCGCGGTCTCATCTCGGTCGCCGACGACTACACGCTGCTGCTCCGCGAGGGGGCGATCCCCGGCCACTTCTTCCGCATCATCAACGAGGACCGGCGCTTGAAGGTCCCGGAAGCACCGTCGCACCGCCCGCATCCGAACTTCCTCAAGTATCACCGCGAACAGATCTTCCAGGCTCACGCATAGGAATTGGTCTACGCGGCCGTCTCGTAGAGGACGGCGTCGTGGAGCTGGCTCTCGTCCAGACCGTAGTCGTGGGCTATCGCGGCGGTTTCCTCGCCGGCGTGGATGCGGTCTACGAGGGCCCGAGTCGACACGCCGGATCCGGCCAACACAGGTCGTCCGAACGAGATCCGCGGGTTGATCGAGATGGCCCGCGCATTCGCCGATTGCCGCGGAAGTACCGGATAAAGCCGGAACGGGAGGCGTTTGTCGTCACGTTCCACGCGGTTGAGGCAATCCTTCAGCGCACACGTCGGTGGCGAAACGTTATCGGCAAGCGCCTGGAGCCACCATCCCGACGGGCCCGGGCACCGAGTTCGGCTTGATCTGGTCGGGCGGACCGAACCCGGGGAGCTTGCCGACCCTTTGCCGAGACTCGGCGTCCTCTGCCTTTGATACCCCGTTGAACGGTATCGGGTGCTTGGTCGTAGGCGGAAAGCGCGGATCCGGGTGTCGCCCATTCTCACACGGAGTCTCGGGCTGCACGATCACGTCAAACGCCGATGTGCTCGCAGCAACCAACGTCTCTCCGGCAATCGCCGCCACGTCCGGGGGGCCGCGAACCCTCGCGTTGGTCCGCCCGGGCCTCGCACCCTACGTTCCGCTCTGGCGGGCCGATGGCGAGCCATCAAGCAGAGGAAACCAGCGAAAGGAGAAGAGACCGCCCATGCCGAAGCGCCGCTCCAGGGCCGACAGACCGCGGCGCAACGTTCGGTTCACCGTCAAGGGGTATTCAGTCGACCCTCGCGAGATCCTGGAGAGCAGGAGCGCACAGGAGATCCTGCGGAAGGTGCGGGACAACTTCCCCGTGGAACGTGCGAACCGACCGGAGAGGCGCCGTTAGGAATCCCCTCGGCGCCCCCGCCACGGGATCGGGGTCTTCTTCCTCGCCATCCCGTCCAGCCCGGACGGCTATCTCGGCACCGGGGCTTCGATCCGCGCCGGGGCTTCGATCCGCGCCGGGGCTTCGATCCGCACCGGGCCAACGCGATGTCTCAGCCAACGTGGCGGCGGAGGCTTGGCGCACCACATGTAACGCACACGTCCCGGAGGACCGTTGATGGGTTCGTCCCAGCTGTACTTCTCCGTCGCACCGCACATCGTGGAAGATCTCGGTATCAACCTCTACACGACGCTGTCACGCGTCCTCGTTGAGTTCGTCGCGAACGCGCACGATGCCGATTCGCCGGACGTCGACGTCGAGATCGACTTCGACATGTGCGGAGGGTGTTGGTGGGCACCTCCCATCTCATCCGTCCCCAGACGTCGGTCACCGCGTCTGGATGCCGGAACCACGACGGGGCCGCAAGCTCGGGCGCCAAGCGAAGGATGTCCCGTTTGTCGCCCCCATAGGGCAGCACCCGCATCCGGCTGAGCGCAAGGCCGCCCGGGCTCGGCGCCACATGCAGATTCCGGCCATCCGGGTCGGCCGGGAGGCCGCACCACGCTTCGCCGGGGTTGGCGTGACCCGCAGCCACGGGCCGGGCGAGAAAGGATCGGCCTCCCCGGACGCCGGACACGAAGGCGCGCTTCCGTCTCTGCGGAACCCCGAAATCCAGCGCGTCGAGCACCACGGACCGCACGTCGTACGCACGGTGCCGGAGTGCCTCCACGAGCGACCGACAGGCCCGCGATTCCAGGAAGGCCGCGACGTTCTCCACCACGACCACGCGCGGGTCGGTCGCGTCGACCCACCGCAGCAACTCCAGGCTTAGCCGGTTCCGGGCGTCCTCCGGATCCCGTTTTCCCAACGTCGAGAAGCCCTGGCACGGCGGGCCCGCGATCAGCACGTCGCACGACTCGGCTGGAGTCGCGTCGACAATGTCCACGGCATTGACCGCATCTCCCAAGTTCATTCGATAGGATTCGGCCGCGAACGGATCGTTCTCCACCGCCTGGACGATCTCGAACCCTTCCGCCACGAACGCATGGGAGAAGAGCCCGGCCCCGGCGAACAGGTCGACCACCGAGGGCCGACTCAATCGACCCCCTCGATCTCGTCGTCGATCAGCCCCTCGCGATGGAGCGCAAGCCATCCGAGCGCGATCAAGCGTTCGGCCGCCTCCGCCCGGTTCTTTCCGCAGAGACCGGTCTTGATTGCCTGGTCGAGTCGCTCGTCCAGCTTCGGATTCCCGGCGACCTGGATGCGTACGGTCCCGATCCGGTTTTTCTGTCTCGCCATAAAAACAGTGTAAATACATTGCATAAACCATGCAATAAGCGGAAATTTCGATCAATTGCCGACGAACCCGAAGTATAGCATGGGCCCCGGGGGGTTGCGCGTACAGCACGGGGCCACACCGCCTTTCCCGGTTTCGTGTCGGTTGATGCGGTTTCGGCGGGGTGGCACGTTGGAACCTCGTTCGCGGTGGACGCGGCTCTGGGCGAAGATTCGGGGCCGCCCACAGCATCGGGACGTGAAGGGAAGGCTGGTGAAACATGTCGGAGTGGGTCGAAATCGCCGTCCCCATCGGTGGAGCGGTCATCGTGTGGACGTGCGTGGCCATCCAATGGATCCTTATGCGGCGCGACCGGAAGATTCGGGATCGGGAGCACAGGCACCGGGAATTGGAAGCGAGGATCGATGAGCGCCACCGCAAACTTCAGCGCGAAGTCCAAGACGAGATCCGGCGCGAGATCCGCAACGAGCTGCGGCATCAACTTCGCCACGAGATCCGCAACGAGGTGGGGAACCTGGAGCGGCGTCTCGGCGGCCGCCTCGATACTCTCACCCGCAGACAAATCGAGAGTCGCCCGACGCGCGGCTATCTGAAGTACGGGGCGTAACCCACTCCCGGGATGATGGCGCGTTGATTGGCGAGCGGAGGTTTGGCGTGAGTCGGGGCCCGCAGGGCCGCGGTCCTCGACCGTACACGAATCTTCCGCGGAGGCCGCGCAGCACCAAGGGACCGGACTTGTTTGGCGACATCACGCTGCTGGTGGGCTTGACCGTCGGCGCTACCGCCGCTCTGGCCCGCATCTTGCGCGGCGCCGAGAGCCGCCTGCGCAGGGACTTGAAGGCGGAGATCGCGGACGTGCGCACCGAACTCCGCAGCGTGGAGGAGCGCCTCGGCGGCCGCATCGACGTGGTCCGTGACGAACTCGTCGAGACGCGGGTCGCCATGGCCGACCGGGTCGCCCGCATCGAAGGGCGCGTGTTCGGCGTCCCCCTTCCCGGCACCGGGACCGACCCCGCCTGACCTCGGCACGGGTTGCCCGCCTCCCGTCCCCGGCCCGACCTTCCCGGGCCACGGATTCCACAGGCGACACTGCCCGATAGCCACCCGCCAACGGCACAAGGTGCGATCATGATCGATTTCGAGAGCTTCCCCGCGAACCCGCGCGCCCGTCGCGGCGCCATCTCCCGCTTCCCCACCCTCCTGCTCGCGGGGATGGCGAGTCTCGGCGCCCTCGGCCTCCCCGGCGCCCCCGCGGGTCCCGGGACGCTCGCCGCGCAGGAGGATGACGACGCGGACGACCCGCCCGAACTGAACTCCGGGTTCATCTCCGGGATCGGTTGGCGCAGCATCGGCCCCGCCCTCGCCTCCGGGCGGATCGCGGACATCGCGGTCGATCCGACGGACCGCAGCGTGTGGTACGTCGCGGCCTCCTCCGGGAACCTGTGGAAGACGACGAACGCGGGGACGACCTGGACGCCGATCTTCGACAACTACGGGTCCTACTCCATCGGGGCGATCGCGCTCGATCCCAACGACCATCTCACGCTCTGGGTGGGGACGGGGGAGAACAACGGGCAGCGCTCGGTCGGGTACGGGGACGGGGTGTACAAGTCGATCGACGGGGGGCGCTCGTTCACGAACGTGGGGCTCGAGACCTCCGAGCACATCGGGAAGATCGCGGTCCACCCGGACGACTCCGGCGTCGTGTTCGTCGCGGCGCAGGGGCCGCTGTGGAACGCGGGCGGCGAGCGCGGGCTGTACCGGACGGTGGACGGGGGCGAGACGTGGGAGCCGGTGCTCGAGATCGACGAGCACACGGGGGTGAACGAGGTCTACTTCGACCCGCGGAACCCGGACGTGATGTATGCGACCTCGTGGCAGCGGCGGCGCCACCAGTGGACGATGATCGACGGCGGGCCGGGCTCGGGGATCCACAAGTCGACCGACGGCGGGAACACGTGGCGGGAGATCAACCGCGGCCTTCCCTCGGGGGACAAGGGGCGCATCGGGTTCGCGATCTCGCCGCAGAACCCGGACGTGCTGTACGCGATCGTGGAGGCGAGCGGCGACGCGGGCGGCACCTTCCGCTCGGAGAACATGGGGGAGAACTGGTCGCGCACGTCGCGCTACCAGTCGGGCGCGCCGATGTACTACCACGAACTGTACGCGGACCCGCACCGCTTCGACCGCATCTACTCGCTCGACACGTTCGTGCAGATGTCGGAGGATGGCGGGGAGACGTGGGGGCGGCTCCCGACACAGGGCGTCCACGTCGACCATCACGCGATCGCGTTCGACCCGGGCGACCCGGAGCACCTCATCCTCGGCAACGACGGGGGACTCTACGAGACGTGGGACTTCGGGGAGAGCTGGAACTTCTTCAGCAACCTGCCGCTCACGCAGTTCTACAAGGTCGCGACCTCGAACGACGAGCCCTTCTACTACGTGTACGGGGGGACGCAGGACAACAACACGCTCGGCGGCCCCTCGCAGACGGCCGACAACGCGGGGATCCGGAACTCGGACTGGTACGTGACGCTGGGGGGCGACGGCTTCGACCCCGTGATCGACCCCGAGAACCCGGACATCATCTACTCCCAGCTCCAGAACGGCGTCCTGTCGCGCTTCGACCGCGTCTCGAAGGAGCGGCTCGACATCCAGCCGCAGGAGGACGCGGACGGTCCCCCGCTGCGCTGGTACTGGGACGCGGGACTCCACATGTCCCCGCACGACAACCACCGTCTCTACTACGGGGCGCAGATCCTCTTCCAGTCGGACGACCAGGCTTCGACGTGGCGGCCGATCTCGGGCGATCTCACGCGGAACATCGACCGCAACCAGCTCGAGGTGATGGGCCGCGTGTGGAGCGTGGACGCGGTGGGCAAGAACCGCTCGACCTCGGTGTTCGGGCACATCGTGTCGATCTCCGAGTCGCCGCTCGCCGAGGGGCTCATCTACGTGGGGACGGACGACGGACTCGTGCAGGTGACGGAGGACGGGGGCGAGAACTGGCGCGCGGTGGAGACGTTCCCGGGCGTGCCGGACACGAGCTTCGTCCACGACGTGGAGGCGTCGCTGCACGACCCCAACACCGTGTTCGCGGTCATCAACAACTTCAAGCGCGGCGACTTCCGGCCCTACGTGCTCAAGTCGACCGACCGCGGCGTCACGTGGGCCTCGATCTCGGGGGATCTGCCGGAAAACGGGCCCGCGTTCACGATCGTGCAGGACCACGTGGAGCCGGACCTCCTGTTCGTGGGGACGGAGTTCTCGGCCTTCGCGTCGGTGAACGGAGGGGAGTCGTGGCTGGAACTGGGGAGCGGGCTGCCGACGATCCCGGTGCGCGAACTCGAGATCCAGAAGCGGGAGGATGACCTCGTCGCGGCGACGTTCGGGCGCAGCTTCTACGTGGTGGACGACTACACGCCGCTGCGCGAGCTCGCGGCGCGTTCCGACGAGATCCTCGCCTCGGAGGGGCACATCTTCGAGGTGAAGGACGGAGAAATGTTCCTGAGGTGGAGCCCGGGCGGGACGAGCGGGTCGGACTTCTATACGGCGGACAACCCGGACTTCGGGGTCACGTTCACCTACTACGTGGGCGAGACGCTGCGGACGCGGGAAGCGGCGCGGCGGGCCGAGGAACGGCGGGCGCAGCGGCGGGGAGACGACACGCCGTACCCGGCGTGGGAGGAACTCGAGGCGGAGGACCGGGAGGAGGCGCCTCGGGTGTTCCTCACGATCCGGGACGCGGACGGGAACATCGTGAACACGGTGAACGGGTCGACCTCGCGGGGCATGCGCCGGGCGACGTGGAACTACCGTTATCCGGGCTACAACCCGGTCACGGGCGGCGGCGGGGGCGGCTTCGGGGGGTTCGGCGGCGGCGGAGGCAACGGGCCCATGGCGCTGCCGGGGAGCTACACGGTGTCGCTCTCGCAGCGCGTGGACGGCGAGGTGACCGAGCTGGCCGGACCGACGCCGTTCGAGATCGCGCCCATGGGGGGCTCGGCGATCCCGCCCCAGGACCGGGCGGCCGTGCTCGCCTTCCAGCGACAGACCGGGGAGCTGCTCCGCGCCGTCTCCGGGACGCAGCGTGTGGCGGCGGCCGCGATGGCCCGCGTGACGGCCATGAAGCAGGCCCTGGACCGCTGGCCGTCGGCCGACCCGACCCTCCGGCAGGAGGCCCGCGCGCTCGAGCTGCGGCTCCTCGACCTCCAGGAAACGCTGAACGGCTCGCGCACGCGGGCCTCCCGCGCCGAGCCGGAGATGCCGGGGATCGTGTCCCGCGTGAACCAGGTCGTGCGCGGCCACTGGAACGGCCTGCACGGCCCCACGCAGACGCACCGCGAGCAGTACCGGATCGCGAATGACGCCTTCACCGCGCTCTATCCCGACATGCGGCAGCTGATCGAGACGGACCTGCCGGCGCTGGAGGAGCGGCTGGAGGATGCCGGGGTGCCGTGGACCACGGGTCGCGCGCTCCCCGACTGGCCGCCGAACGGGTAGATGTCGGCTCTCCCGCGCGGGCGCCTCGCCCACGCCGCCGCTGCCGTTGACCGGGGTGGGGGCGGGGGCGCGCCCGCGTGAAGATTCTCTCGTACCTGTGGAAGACGGTCGGGCCCCGGCGGGTGGGGCTCGTCGTCATGTGCGTGTACGCAGCGTGGCTCGTCTTCTTCTACCGCTACCACTGGGTGGACGGGATCAACCTCCTCATCCACGAGGCCGGGCACGTCGTCTTCTCCCCGTTCGGAGAAACGGTCGGCGTGCTGGCCGGACCGGTGCTGCAGCTCGCCGTGCCGTTCTACATCACGTTCCGGCTGTGGAGGCGGGGGGAAGCTGTGCCGGCGGCGGTGAGCGCGCTGTGGTCGGCCGAGAGTCTCATGTACACGGCGGAGTACATGGGCGACGCGAACCGCCTCGCCCTCCCCCTGATCGGCGGCCACCCACACGACTGGCGCCTGCTGCTGGACCGCGCCGGCGCCCTCGAGTCCGCCGAGGAGATCGGCTTCGCCCTCCACATCATCGCCAGCGCCGCCGCGCTCGGAGCCGTCTGGTGGACCATCCGTCACGAATCCGGGGCCACCATTTGACGTAAGTCGCTACTGGTAGCTACTTCTAGAACATGAGATCCGTAGGCATCAAGACGCTGAACAGCAAGCTGAGCGAATACGTGCGTCTCGCCGCAGCGGGCGAGACCGTACTCGTCACGGACCGCGACCGAGTGGTCGCGGAGATCGGTCCGCCGCGTGCATCGCGAAGCCCGGTCCTCGCCGACGCCATGCTCGCCGATGCGGTGCGGAAGGGTTGGCTGACGCCCGCTCTCGCCCCGGGTTCCGAGCCTCCCCGAGGCGGGCCGCCGGTGGCCACGCTATCCGAGTTGCTTAGTGAACTGGAAGGCGACCGCAGCGATCGGTGATCTACCTCGACACCTCCGTCGCGTTGGCCCACCTGCTGGCGGAAGGCCGCCGTCCGCCAGCTTCGTTCTGGGCCGACCCGCTCGTTTCCAGTCGTCTCCTGGAGTACGAGATCTGGACACGGCTGCACGCCCGGGAGTTGGCGTCATCGCGGTCGGAGGCCGTACACTCGCTCCTCGCTCGAGTCTCGTTGGTGGAGTTGGCGCCGCCCGTGCTGGCCCGGGCGCTCGACCCGTTCCCGGTTCCCGTTCGGACCTTGGACGGGCTTCACCTGGCTTCGCTGGATTTTCTGCGGGGGCGTGGCCACGCCGTCGAACTTGCCAGCTACGACCACCGCATGGTGGGTGCCGCCGAAGCCATGGGTATCCCGATTCTGGATCTGTCATGACCCGTCGCGCCGCAGTGTTCTGCGGTGTGCCCACGCACTCCCGGCAGGGTCCCTCGGTGCGGCGGCCGACGCGGCCGAAGGCCTTCGTCGAGGCCGAGGGCTACGAGACTTTCCGGTAGCCCCAATTCGAGCCGTTCGTGGCGCGGTACAGCGCCACCAAGGCTGCCCGATCGACGGCGACCGCCGTATCGGTATCGACCGAGGGGACGCTCGACATCCAGCGAGACGCGGCATCGTGGATCCGACGCCCGCGTGGGGGGGCGAGCCCGAGTGCAACGGCGTCGCGGAGCGGTTCATCCGAACGCTGAAGGAGGGGTGCGTATACCTGAACGACTTCGCGACGCTCGAGGAGGCCCGGGAGGTGATCGGCGCCTTCATCGAGCGCTACAACAGCGGCTGGCTTCTCCAGCGGCCCGGGCATCCGACCCCGGCCCAGGCCCGCGAGAAGCTCGGCCGGAAGAGGGCGGCCTGATGGTTAAGCCGTCCCTCTGTCCAGAAAACCGGCACCACTACAACGCAGGTTCGGTGCCGACCCCGGGACTCCCGCGAGTATTCGCGCTTGGACCGCCTGGTTCGCCTAATCCTAATCGTCCGCGTGCAGGATGCTCAGGTACGGCGTTCGTCCGGCTCCTTCGGGGCGCGCTCCTGCCGTTCTTCCATCCACCGCTTCTCCAGCTGCCGGAAGGTCTCGCTGAGCTCCGCGCGCAACTCGGCGAACTGCTCGCGGAGGTCCGGACGGCCTTGGAGCCGCAGAAAGAGGGCCGTGTCCTCGCGGGCCTCATGGGCGAGTTCCACCCACAGCATGGCCACAAAGCCGCACGCGGGCGCCAGGACGGCCGCCGCCGCGGCCAGGGACACCCCTCCCGCCAGGTAGCCCACCGCGATCCACAGGATCCAGGCCGCAAGCGTTCCGGCCAGGAGCGTCGCCAGCTTGATCGCCGCCGTGACCTCGAACTCGGCCTTCGCGCGCCGGACGACGAAGCCGGGAAGCCGGGCTACGGGAACCCAGAGCAGGGATCCGGCGATCGCGAAGGGAAGCCCAAGCGCCAGGAGCGTCCCGTGCACGAGGACGTATCTTGCGACCGGGAAGAACTTGAAACGGCGAGGCACGTCCCCCTCCTCGGCGCGAAGTTCGTCGCTGAGCGCGGCGTACCGCTCCACCTTCTCGATCAGGCGGCGGTGTTCCTCCGGGCGCGCCCCGCGGACCCATTCCAGCCCCCGCGCAAAGCGCTGAAGGCGAGGAAACCGCGTACCCAGCCGTTCCCGGACCCGCCACGGGACCCACCGCGACTCCCGCACGTAAAGCTGCTCCGCCACCTCCACGAGGATCCGGTCGCGGTGGCGGTCGAAGTTCAGCGTCTGCCGGCGGATCCCCTGTTCGATCCGCTCGGTGAGCCTGCGCACCGAAGCGACGGGATCCTCCCGGTACGCATCCTTCAGGTCCGCGCACCCGAACGCCTCGCCGAAGCGCACGGCGACCTCGGTCCGGGCCAACTCCTTGGCCGCATAGGTGATTCCCACGGGAACGATGGACAGCCCGAGCCCCCAGTCTGCCCCCTCCTCCGCCTGCAGCGCGATCCGGGCGGCGCCGGTACGGAACTCCACCAGGTGCGCCTCGGAGTGGCTCCGGCCCTCGGGATAGATCTGGATGGCGCCACCCGCGCGCAGCGCGTCGACCGCGGACCGAAACATCCGCTCGTTGCGGTGCGTCGCCTCGGGATCGTCCTCCCTCCGGTAGACCGGTATCCCGCCCAGCGCGCGCAGCACCGGACCCAGAAGGACCCTGTCGAAGAGGGGCGCGCGACCCAGCGGCCGCGTGATGCGGTCGCTGCAGCGGAAGATCAGCAGCGCGTCGACCAGGCTGTTGGGGTGGTTGGCCGCCACGATCAGCGGCCCTTCGGGGAGTGGAGGCCCGTGCCGGTCGACGCGATAGAAGAGCGCGGCCGCGGTTCCGGTGATGCCGGCGAGCAGCCTCGGGGTCCGGTCCAGGTCTGCGCCTCGACCTCCGGTCGCGGACCTCGGCAAGTTATCCCGGCTCCCGTCCCTGGCGGCTCGCGGCGCGGAGATAGCGCCGTCCCAGGCGAGCCATGCGCTCGTCACTCAGCCCCTCCGCCTCCCGGATGAGATCCTCGATATGGGGAATCAGGGCGGGGGCGCCCCAGTCGTAGCCGGTCGCGTCCTCGGCGCTCCGCGTGTTCCCGATGTGGGCGCCCTCGAGCAGGGCGCGCGCCGCGGCGGCGTCGAAGCGGGGCGACTCACGCGATGGGAGGCCGTACCGAGGCTCGGGTTCGTGAACGGCGTCTTCGTTGACGAATGCGCGTGACATGACGTGTCGATGTGTGCCGGTCTGCCCTCGATCCGCACGTGCCGGCGCCCCGGGCCGACCCGGGCCAGGCCGGTCCGGTGCGGTCAGCCCGTCAGTGGACGAGCGCCCCGGCCCGCGCCTGCACCGGCGGCTTGCCCCCGGTGCTCTTGATGTACGCGTAGGGGTCGTGTTCGATCGCGCCTTCGGGAAGAAACTCCCACAGCGGTCCCAGATCGTGCTTCACGCGGTCGATGTAGAACTGCGGCAGTTCCTGCGTCTCCCCCTCGAAGTAATCCCGGAACTTCCGGTCCGACTTGAGCTTGTCGCGCACGGTCGTGTAGTACGCGATCCTCCCGTTCCCCTCCGACGAGAGGGCCCGCACCGCGTTCAGGAGTCTCGGGATCCCGCCCCGGTTGGCCCGGAGCCGACGCCAGACCGCCCGCTTCGAAAAGCTGTACTGCGTGAGGTCGATCACGCGGTCGTAGAACTCGATCCACTCGTAGTTCTTCGGCTTGAGGTTCATCGCGTGATTGTTGTTGAGGAAGTGGAACGGGAAGCCGAGCACGCGCCCTTCCTGCTGGTACTCGAGGTTCAGCGGCGCCGCCTCTCCGAACGACGTCAGCAGCGAGTAGCCGGGGAAGGCCGCGGGCGAGGCGTCGAGGAATCGCTTCGTCAGTTCGAACGGCTCGGGGCCTTCGTCGCAGTCCAGGCCCATGACGAAGTTGGTCTGCAGATATGGAATGTAACTGGTGATGAGATTCGAGTGTTCGGACACCTGCCGGACCTTCTCGATGCCGTGACGGTTCCGCGACTTCGACTTGTTCCCCAGCATGTACCACGACTCGATGCCGGGGAGCATCGCCCGGAACCCGGCCTTCGCGAGGCGCTTGAGCCGCGGCTCGGGCAGGAGCGAGAGGCTGCTCTCCGCGATGAACTCGATCGTCCCGGGGGCGACGGCCTCCTCGATAGCCCCCAGCACATCGTCGAATCGGACCCCGAAGTTGGGGTCGTGCCAGCCGACGATGGGTCGCTTCATCTTCTTCGCGAGAAAGCGGAGGTCGTCCCGCATCTCGTCGAAGTCGAGCGGCTGGTAGGGGATGACCGAATCGATGCAGAAGCTGCACGTGTACGGGCACCCGAGGCTGCCGAGCATGGGGACGATCTTGAACAGCGGCGCCTTCTCGAGCGTCGCCTCGATGAACTTCCAGCGCGCGCGCACCCCGGGCAGCGAGACCGGCTGCGTCTCGGCGGTCACGTGGCGCCCCAGCGGGCGTTGTGGCCGGCAGTCGTCCAGGACCCCGTTCAGCACCGCCTTGTCCGTGAATCCGAACACGTAGTCGAAGTACTTCTGCGCATCCTGGGGATAGCACCGCGCGTGCGGACCGCCGATACAGGTGACGGCGCCCCGGCGGCGGAACATCTCGCTGATCGCGTAGGCGAGTTGGGCTCCCTGCGAGAACGCGCTCACGAAGAGCAGATCGATGTCCTGCGGGAGTTCCTCGACGAGGTCCTCGAAGCCGGTGTAGCAGACGAGGCTCACATCATGCCCGGCTTCCTCGCACCACGCGCCGAGAACCTGCGGCATGATGCTCGCGAGGTTCGCGTGCATCACCTTGGCGTACAGTGCCTTCGTGGGTCCCTTCGAGACGAGGTCCACGATACCTACGCGGAGCTTGCGCAACGGCGATCCTCTCGGAATGGGTGCACGCGCAGCCGGGTTAGCGCACCGCGGAATCGCATAACTTAGGTCTCCGCCGCGCCCGGCGGCAATCGGCTAGCGGGGTTCCTGTCACGGCCCGCTAGCACGAATCCGCGTTGACGCGCGCGTATTCGCGCACGAACTCGTCCAGCATCCTGGCCACCAGGTTCGTGACGGGATCCCCTTCGCGTCCAAGATAGAAGCCGATTCCCTGCTGCGGCGTTTCCCACGTCGGCGCCCAGTTCAGCCAGTCCGGCGCGGCGCCGGGGGAATCCGCCGGGAGGCGCCCGGCCTCTCCCGTCCGGGGGTCGCTCTGATGGTCGTAAAGGAGCTTCAGGAGACGCAAACGGATGACGTAGACCGTCACGACGGCGCTCGCGGAAAGGCTCTGTGCGCTAACGAAGACGGAAAGTTGGAGCGTGGAGGACCCGCCCGGCGCGCCGGCGGGAGCGAGGATGCCGGCCGCCTGCAGCCGACTCGTCGCCATGCTCTCCACGGAGGGGGTCGTGATGCCGGGCGGGCCGCCGGTGTTGGTGACGAAGACCTCCACCGGAATGGGGCGGCAGGCGGTAAACAGGGCAAACCGGTCCCGGTTCGAGGGAGATCCCTGGGCGGCCGCTTCGGCAGGCGCCCACAGACCGAAGACGACGGCTGCAGGGAGCAGCTTCCGGGAAATCACGAACGATTCACGATCGAGGGAGTATCCTTGCCCGACGAGTCGCCAACCATCTACGAATGGACAACCTGATCCCGCGGGTTCCCTTTGCGCCAGCTTCGCCGCAGAATCTCGGCGCCGGACTCCACCCGGGATTATGCCCGGGATTTTGCGCCGGATCCGCCCCAAACGCCGAGGAGACTTCAGATGACCGCTTCCGCCGATCGACGCTGCCGCGTCCGGAGAGTGATCCCCGCGCCTCGCGAGGCGGTGTTCCGGGCCTGGACCGAACCGGACCGGATCCGGCAGTGGTCCTGCCCTCCGGGCGCGACGATCCGTGAATCGGAGGTCGATCTTGTGCCCGGCGGGGCCTACCGCCTTCTCATCGAGGCGGAAGCGGGAACGCTTCATACGGCGTTCGGAGTGTACCGCGAGATCGCCTCTCCGGGCCGGCTCGTGTATACCTGGGACTGGGAAGAGCCGGAAGCCGCGGTCGGCGAGACGCTCGTCACGGTCGAGTTCCGGGACGACGGAGCGTCGACCGAAGTCATCGTCGCGCATGAAGGCTTCCCCGCCGCCGAGGCCGCCGAGGGACACCGCCTCGGGTGGACGTGGTCGCTGGAGCGCCTCGAGGATCTCTTCCGCTGACCGCCTCCACGGACCCTTCCCCCCGCCGGATCTTCGCCTTCTGGGCTCCGCTGGCCGCCACATGGTTGATGATGGCCGTCGAGGGACCCTACCTGGCGGCGGTCGTGGCGCGGCTGCCGGAGCCCACGCTGGGGCTGGCGGCGTACGGCGTCGCGATCGCACTCGCGGTGCTGGTGGAGGCGCCGGTTATCATGCTGCTGAGCGCCTCCACGGCCCTTGTGGAGGACGCCGTCTCCTACCGTCGGCTGCGGACGTTCGCGCACGGGCTGAACGCCTTCTCCACGCTGATGCTGCTCGCCGTGCTCGTGCCGCCGGTGCACCGCGGACTCATGCTGGGGGTGCTCGGGCTTCCCGAGGACCTCGCGAACCTGACGTACGGGGCGCTGTGGTGCTTCCTGCCCTGGCCGGCGGCCATCGGCTACCGGCGCTTCTGGCAGGGCGTGCTCATCCGCTCCGGGCGAACGCGGCTCGTGGCGGGGGGGACGATCGTGCGGCTCGTCTCGATGTCGGTGGCCGCGCTCGCCCTCGCCCTCGCCACGGATCTCCCCGGCGCCGCCGTCGGGGCCTCCGCGCTCTCGTTCGGCGTGGTGATGGAGGCGGCGGTGGCGCGCTGGATGGCCCGGGACGCCATCGGCGCCCTGCTCGTGCCCGCCGGCCGGCCGGCGGAGGCGGCGGACGCGGCGGACCCGGCAGACCCGGTGACGGTCTCGGCGGACCCCCACGACATCGCGGAGATCGGCCGCGTGGGCGTCTCGACCGCCGATCCGGAGTCCGGCGCGGGGACCGAAGGCGGCGAACTGCGCTTCGGCGAAATCGGACGCTTCTACGTTCCCCTGATGCTCACGTCGCTGATCGGGATCGCGATCCAGCCGATGCTCACCTTCTTCATGGGTCGCGCCGCGTCGCCGGTCGAGTCGCTCGCCGTGTTCCCGGTCGTACACTCGCTCGGGTTCATCTTCCGCTCCGTGGGTCTCAGCTTCCAGGATGCGGTCATCGCCCTCCTGGGCCGAAGAGACGAGGGCTACGAGGCGATCCGTCGCTTCGCGCTCGGCCTCGGCGCGACGCTGTCCGGCATCCTCGCGCTCCTCGCGTTCACGCCCCTCTCTCACCTCTGGTTCGTCCACGTGTCCGGCCTCACGCCCGAACTCGCCTCCTTCGCGATTCCGGCCGCGCGGGTGCTGACTCCGGTCCCCTTCCTCGGCGTCCTCCTCTCGTTGCAGCGGGGCACGCTGATCCGGCACCGGACAACGGGTCCGATCATCATCGGGACCGCGGCGGAGATCTCGGCCGTGGCCATCGTCTTCGTCGCGGTCGGCTGGGGGCTGGGCTGGGTCGGCGCGACCGCCGCCTTCACCGGCTTCCTGGTGGGCCGTCTGATGGCCAATATCTACCTGACGCCCAAGGTGCGGGCAGCGAGGCGGAAAGCGGCCGGCGCCGGGACGGACGGAAAGTCCGGGACACCCCGGGAATCAACGGATTCGCGGCATCGGGGGTCATCTGAATAGCGTGCGCGGCCGGCTGGACGCGAGGGGTCGGCGGCTTCCGGTGACGGTGCTCGGTGACAGTGCTCCAGGAGGTACGGAAATGATCCATCGAATTCAGGCCGCGACGCTGGCGGCGGCGGCGACCTTCGTCGGCTCCGCGGAGGCGGCGGCGCAGGACCATACCGCGACGACGGATGTTCTCACCATCGAAGAATGGACGGTGCCCTACCCGGAGAGCCGTCCGCGCGACCCGTTCGTCGGACCCGACGGCCGCGTCTGGTTCGTGGGACAGACCGCGCACTACGCCGCCGTGCTGGACCCGGCCAGCGGCGAGTTCAAGCGCTACGACATGGACGACGGCACGGGGCCCCACAACCTGATCGTCGACGACGACGGGATGGTCTACTACGCCGGCAACCGGGCGAACCACATCGGGATCATCGACCCCGCCACGGGCGAGATCGACAAGATCATGATGCCGGACGAGCGGGCGAGGGATCCGCACACACTGATCTGGGACGAGAACGGAGACATCTGGTTCTCGGTGCAGGGCGGGAACCTGATCGGCTTCCTCGACAAGGAGTCGAGAGAGGTGCGGCTGGTGGAGGCGCCCGAGGTCGAGACCCGCCGCGGCATGGGTTCGAGCCGTCCGTACGGGGTCAAGCTGGATTCCGAGAACCGACCCTGGATCGCGCACTTCAACACGAACCTGATCGGGATGGTGGAGCCGTCCTCGTTCGAACTCATCGGCTACGACCTGCCCGAGGGCGCGCGGCCGCGCCGCCTGGTCATCGACTCGCAGGACCGGATCTGGTACGTGGACTACAGCCGGGGGAAGATCGGTCTCGTCGTCGAGGGTGGCGGATTCCAGCGGGAATACGACCTGCCGGCGGGCGAGGAGTCGCGGCCGTACGGCGTGGCGATCGACAAGTACGATGTCGTGTGGCTCGTCGAGACGGGAATCCAGCCGAACCGGTTCGTCGGCTTCGACACGGACTCGGAGGAGTTCGTGGGCACGCTCGACGTGCCGAGCGGGGGCGGCACGATCCGGCACATGTACTACGATCCGGCCACCGACTCGATCTGGTTCGGGGCGGACGTGAACACGGTCGGGCGGGCGGTGGTGTCGCCGCGCTCGCGCTGATGTCCCTTCCGGGGTCCGCGGCCGCTCTCTGCGCCGCGGGCCTCTTCTCGCTGGTCACGGCGGCCGCGGTCTCCTCGGGGGACTCCGACGCCGGACCGCGCTCCCCGCCGCACTCCGAGGGGCCGCCGCCCGGCCACACGGGGGGCTTCGGTGAACCGACCTGTGCCGCCTGTCACTTCGGGGCGCCGCTCAACCAACCGGGGGCCACGCTGGAAGTGATCGGACTCGACGCCAGCTATCGTCCGGGGCAGCGCCACCCGGTGACGATCCGCTTCGAGAGTTTCGACATGCTCGCGGCCGGCTTCCAAGGGTCGTTCCGCTTCAAGAACGGGGATCAGCGCGGCGCCGGGGCCGGTCAGGTCCGGCCGCTCGACGACCGGGTCACCGTCGTCCCCGGGGGGGACGGGGGCCCGGAATACGTGCAGCACACACGCGCCGGTTCCGCGCCTGCGGACGGCGCCGCGGAGTGGACCTTCGAGTGGCGGGCTCCCGACGCGGAGGCACCGGTCGTCTTCCACCTCGCCGCCAACTCGGGGGGTGGGGACGACTCCCCGCTCGACGACCTCGTCTACACCCTCTCCGTCACGCTGACTCCGGTGGCTGGATCAGCATCGAAACGCCAGTCGCGTTAGGTTGGCGGCAGGGATCGTGCGCCGCCGCAGTCCGATTCAGGTCGGATCCGACCTGAATCGGAGCAACGAGGGCTCCTCAAGACGACCATGGGCAGTCACGAGAGCGACTATCTTCGGCTAACGGCCGAGAACTTCGGACCCATCGCCGCGGCCGACGTGGAAATGCGTCCGCTCACCGTCTTCGTGGGTCCGAGCGGCTCGGGCAAATCCTACCTTGCCAAACTCATCTATGCCCTTCACCAGACCTTCGGATGGCACCGTAGCTTCCGTGGCCGTCGGTGGAAGAGAGTTGATTTTCTTGACCGAACGAAGACTCCGATAGATTTGGATGCGGTGGCTGAGTGGTTGGAGGAATACCTCGCAGTTGACGTGACGGACGATGAACTCACGCCTCCCGAAGATGTCGTCGTTCTGGCAAGAGAGGCGCTCAAGCTACCAGATGTGGGACAGTTGGTAGCCGCACAACTGCGGCTGGTTTTCGGTGCCGAGACTCTTGGCGACTTCATCCTGACGTCTCGACCCGCAGGAGAGTTTGCCTTCGAGCATAGCCCGGCCGATACCACACGACAGCCGGTACAGTTTCGCTATGACTTCACGATAAGACCGGACCAACTCATTGCTGATATCACGACCGACGACGATGCGCCCATTCGCTTGGATCGCAGCAAGTATGTTTGGCGAGTCTCGCCTGGTCGCCGTCTCTTCCACCACTGGCCGGATGCACCGCCCGATCCCTCGCGGATCAACCGCTGGCGGCTAAAGACCGTGCTCGCCGATCTTGCCGAGGCCCACGCCGTTGGACCACTCTCGCGCCCGGCCCACTATCTGCCCGCAGGACGCTCCGGCGGTCTGGAGGTGCAGCAGGTGGCCATGGGCTCGGCGCTCGACCGGCTGACTGCCGACGGGCAGCGTGCATCGTCGACGAATCCTCTATCGGGCGTATTGAGAGACTATCTGGCTGCAACATCGATCGACCTCCGTACCAAACCTTCGAGTTGGAGCGGGGGCAAGGTCCTTGCGAACCAGATCGAAGAGTCCATGCTAGGGGGGGCGGTGCGGGTCGAGGAAACGGAGAACGGCGTGCCGTCGGTGCCGTTTCGCCCGGCTGCGTGGAAGCGTGATCTCCCGCTTGCACGGGCATCGTCCATGATCAACGAGATGATTCCGGTCGTGCTCTATCTTCGCCATCACGTGAGTCCTGGCTCGACGTTGATCATCGAGGAACCGGAGGCCCACATGCACCCGGCAATGCAGGTTCGGCTCGCTGCCGAACTTGCGCGCCTTGTCTCCGCCGGCATCCGAGTGATAGTCACCGTGCACAGCGACTGGATTCTCTCGGCGCTGGCGAATATCTGCCGCATGGCTGAACTCCCTGAGGACGACCGCCGCGACATGGCCGGCGGTGACGTCAAGCTTCCCGCTAGCCAAGTGGGCGTGTGGGAGTTTCTTCCGAACGAGAATGGAGAAACCGAGACACGGGAGATCGTGCTTGACTCGGACAACGGGATGTACGACGCCGGATATCCCCGGGTCGCACAAGCGTTGTATGACGATTGGGCCACGATCCACAGCCGCTTGCAGGAGGATTGACGGCTGCCGGGCTGGATAGCAGACGTCCGGCAAAACCTCCCGACAGGGTGCGTGACGGAATCCTGCCAGGACGAGGGCTGCGCGCTCCAAGTCGCTCAGCTGCCTCAAGAACGATGCCTGACGCGAGTGGACCACTGCGACCAACTCGCTCCCGCGGATCGCAAGCGTTGCGACTTCCTCCTTCTCGTCGAGTCGCGAAGCCGCAAGGGACACTGGGTGGCTCCCATCAAGTTGAAGGGCGGCACCGTGAAGAGGGCGGCACCGTGAAGAAGGACGACCTCGACGGAATCCGCCGACAGCTTCAGACCGGCGCATGCGTCGCGGCTCGCGTGGTCATGTCCTCTGACGCTCCGCCCGCTCGGTTACGTCCAATCCTCGGTCACGGGAAGGCATTGCCGGCGTTGGTGGGCCGACTCCTGACTACACGCGATTATCACGTGACGCTCGGCGGAAGGCGGGAGATCATTCGAACCCTGGAGTGTGGCGACAAAGTTGCGGACGTGCTGAAGTAGGAACCCGACGTTCCCGCCGGAACGTCGTTCGCCTCTCACTCCGGACGGAGCCCCTTGGGGCGCCAGAAGCCGATCAGGCGGCCGCGCCGGGCCGAACCCAGTTCCGTCCAGTCGTCGATGTCCAGTTCCACCGCGGCGAGGGCGGCGGTCGGCATGTGCTCGCCGTCGCCCGTCAGGTGCCAGACGAGCGCGGTGATGCCGGGATTGTGTCCGACGACCATGAGGCGCGCCTCCGCTCCCCCCATCGCCTCCACGACATCCAGGTAGTTGTCGGGAGACGCGAGATAGAGATCGCTCGTCGGCTCGATTTCCACCTCTCGATCGAACTCTTCGGCGGCGAGTTCCGCGGTGGATCGCGCGCGGACGGCGGTCGAACTCACGATGCGCTCGGGCACGAGGTCCCGTTCGACCAGAAACCGGCCCATCCGGGGCGCGTCGCGGCGGCCGCGGGGATTGAGGGGCCGGTCGTGGTCGCGGAGCCCGGGATGGTCCCAGGACGACTTCGCGTGCCGGAGGATGAGCAGAATCTTCACGCGGTCACCAGCCTCCCGAACGTCACGAGCGTCACCAGCGTCACCAGCGGATCGGGATCACGAGCATGGTCGCGACGCCGACGAGGATCGTCGCCAGCCAGAGGAGGAACGCGTACCCGAACACCTCCCCGAAGCGGCGCCGCGTCACGGCGAGGATGGGCAGCGCCCAGAACGGGTGGATGAGGTTGAAGGCGGAGTCCCCGTACGCGTAGGCGAGCAGCGTCGTCATCACGGAGACGTCGAGAACCTCGCCGGCGGGGATCACGTACGGCGCCTCGATCATCCACTTGGAACCCGCCGACGGGACGAACATGCTCATGATCCCCGAATAGACGTAGACCACCAGCGGATAGAGCCGGGTCGTGGCGACTTCCGCGAACTGCTCGCCGAGCCAGCTTCCCAGGTTCGTGTTCTGGATGACGCCGAAGATGCCGGCGTAGAACGGGAACTGGAGGATGATCCCCCACGCCGAGGCCACGCCCTCGCGGCAGGCCCTCAGGAACGACGTCGGACGGCCGTGGAGGAGGAGCGCCACGACGAGGAAGACCGTGTTGTACGCGTTGATCGTCCAGCTCGCGCCGAAACCGCGCGTGACGATCGAGTGGATGAGCGGATACGCGAGCAGGACGGCGGCGAGCAGCGTCCAGCCGCGGAAGCGGTCGAGGCGCTCGGCCGGCGTCGTGCCGGGGCGCGCCGGAGGCGGTGGCGCGGGCAGGATCTCGTCCACTTCGGCCGGCGTGAGCGTCACGACATCCCGGCGCGGGTGGAGCACCATGGCGGCCACGAGCCCCACGAGCAGCATGACGGCGGCGTACCCGAGATTGAAGGGATGGAACAGCGTCTCGGTGACCGGATAGAGACGGTCGACCACGGGGGCGCCGGTCCCGGGCTCGAGCAGGGGGTTGCCCGGCGTGGCGAGGATGAGGGGCGCGGAACTCGAAAGGCCGCTCTGCCACACGGTTCCGATGCCCATGTACGCGGCCGCGATGACGAGACGGAGGTCGGCACGCGGGTTGCGCTTGAGGATGAACGGGACGAAGAGCGCGGATCCGATGAGTCCGAACGCCCAGTTGAGATAGCCGGCCGCCATCGAGAATCCTGCGGCGAGGGCCACCGCCTGGGCGGGGCGCTCGGGGTTGGGGAGACCCGCGAGGCGATCGAGCAGCCGGTACATCGGGGGCGATGAAGCGCACGCATGGGCAGCCACCATGATGATCGAGAACTGCATGGCCAGCTCGAGCAGCGTCCACACCCCGGCGCCCCACGCCAGCCCGGCTTCCGGGACCGTGGCCCCGCCTCCGGTCACGGCGAGGAGGAGGGCGACCAGGGTGAGCGACATGAGGATGACCCACGCGTCGGGCACCCAGCGCTCCGTGACGCGCGAGAGCGCCGCGCCGCTCTCGCGCAGCCGGTCGAGCGCGATCCCGCTCATGCCGTTCGGCGGATCAGGCTACGACTCGGACGCGGAGTCTTCCGGCGCGGCAGCGGCGTCGCCGGCCGCGGCGTCCGGCTCCGACGATGCGGCTTCCGGATCGGGCGCCGCGTCGACATCCGGCTCCGGCGCCGCGGCTTCCGGCTCTCCGGCGCCGGGCCGCGCGGGCGACGGCGCGCCGAACGCGGTGGCGGGCAGGATGTCCCGGAAGGATTCGCCGTAGAGTTCCCACACGGTGATGAACAGCGCCGCGACGATGGGGCCGATGAGCACGCCGGCCATGCCGAAGGCGATGAGCCCGCCGAGGGTGCCGAGCAGGATCATCAGGTCCGGCATCCGGGTGTCGCGCCCGACGATCCAGGGGCGCATGAGGTTGTCCAGCGTACCCACCACGAGGCCGCACCACAGGATCAGCCCGATGCCGGCGACGACCTGGTCGGAGGCGAGGAGGTAGATCGCGGCGGGCAGCCACACGAGCGCGGATCCGATCCCGGGGACGATCGAGAGGACCGCCATGACCGTGCCCCAGAAGGCGGCGGACGGAATCCCCACCACCCAGAAGGCGAGCCCGGCCAAAGCGCCCTGCACGATGCCGATGAGAAACGTCCCCTTCACCATCGCCCGCGTCACTGAGACGAAGCGGTCGAGCATGCGGCGCTCGTCTTCGTCGGACAGCGGGAGGTAGTAGAGGGCCTTGTGCAGCACGCCGCGGCCGTCCTTCAGGAAGAAGAACATGGCGTACAACATCAGCAACAGGAGGAAGACGACCCGCACGGTGGCCGTCGTGACGCCGGCGAGCCGGTCGACCACCAGAGCGCCGACGGATCCCGCGACTTCGCCGAGCTTCCGGAGGAGTTGCTCCTGGTACGGCCGCAGCGAATCCAGCCAGGGAATCCGGTCGAGCAGTTCGTCGAACCCTCCGGGCTGCCGCAGCTGAGCCTGCATGTCCTCGATCCAGGGACCCGCCGACTGCGTGACGTGCACGGCCTGGTTCGCGACGATGCCGAGGAACGCCGTGAACGGTGCGATGAGGAGGATGGCGAACAGGACGACCGCCGCGAAGGAGGCCAGTCCCTCCCGTCTCCCGAACCAGCGGCGGAGGGTCTGGTACGCCGGGTACATCAGCCCGCTGAGGATCGCTCCCAGAAAGAGGGCCGTGAGGAACGGCCGGATCATGTCGAGGAAGAGGAGGCTGATCCCGAGGACAAGAAGGAGAAGGAAGATGGCGCTGAAACGCCCGGGATGAAGGGGCGGGCTCCCGCCCGCGTCAGCCATTGTGGGTGTCGGCGCTGGTGCCGGCGCTGGTGTCGTCGTGGGTGTCGGCGCGGGTGTCGTCGTTGACGGCGGCGCGGGTGTCGGCGCTGAGTTCGCTGAGAAGGCGACCTGTCGCGGTCGCGCGTTGCGTCCAGAAATCCGCGACCTCGGGCGCCGTGGCCCCGCTGCGGTCGTGGAGGTGCTCCCAGTCCCGCGCCTCGCGCCCGAGCCAGTCCAGGGTCGCACGCGGGCCCTGCGACATCATGGACCGGAGGATGTAGGCGCGTTCGCCCACGCGGAGACCGAGACCGAGGTCGCGCGCGGCTCTCGCGAGGTCCGCGCGCGTGAGGACGAGTCCGCTGCGCACCGGGCTCAGGAGGGCGTTGAAGAAGCTCTCCCCGCCGGTCTCGCGCGGGTCGGGCACCGGTTTCGCCTCGCGCAGCGCGAGCGGGCGGCGCGTCGGCGGCCCCAGGCGGGCCGATTCGCTGAACAGGAGGGCCTCGAGCGTGTCCGCCCACTCCCGGTAGAACGGGGGCGCGATCTGCCGCAGCTTGGTGAGAAAGGGGAGGACCCACGAGAGCAGGTGCTCCCACAGAAAGGCGTGCCGGGCGTCGCGACAGGCCTGGGTCGTCTTGCCGTTCCCCCTCTGCTGGGCGTCCACGAGCCAGGCGTAGCCCCCGAGCAGGGCCCGCAGGTGGTCCGGATCCTCCGGGGGCGTCGTCCCCAGCGCGCGCCAGAAACCGGCGACACGGTCGCGCGCCTCCCCGCCCATGCGGCCGTCCGTACCCAGAAAGGCGGAGGCGTACGGATAGAGCTGGAAGAGGAAGATGTCGTTGTGGGTGGGCTCGTCCGGCACCGGTCCCAGCTCGAGGAGGTGGCCGATGAGCCGATTCTCCCCGCACGGACCATCGAGAAGCGCGCCGAGGGCGCGAAAAAGCTCCATGTCCTAATGTCCCGCGCCGGCGGCGCGTGCGGCACTGGTCACGTTCACATCATGAAGTAGATGGGGGCCTCGATTTGCTGTCAAGTTGCGCCCCATCGGCATTGCGCGAGTCCGGGCCGGGCGACTCCGAGTCCCGCGGTTCCGGGAGGTCGTACGCCGTGCGCACCGGGCGCACCGGGCGGATGAGCCAGTGCGGCCGCCGCGTCCCGTCGGGCGAATGCCGCCGGGCTCCGCGCGTCTTGTCGAGCCAGCGCCGGTACACCTCGTGCGACCGCTCGGTGTCGACGTGAATGTCGCCGTGCCGGTCACGCCGCGACGCCTTGACCACGCGCACCGCCTGGTGCCAGCAGTGCATCCCGGACACCGGGTCGGGGTGCACCGGAAAGGTGAGGTTCTGATGGACGCCCACATCCGTCCACCAGATCCGCGACGTGTCCGGATCATCGGTCTCGTACGGCGCCGCCCCCTGCTTGCGCGACAGACTCCAGTCGCCGCTTTTCTCCGTGAGGGAGACCGTCGCCATGAGTTGCCGCTGACCGGCGACGCGTTCCCGCTCGCCCCGCCCGGCGTGCCCCGGCTCGGCGGCGTCCGGACCCGAGTCGGCGGCGTCCGCCAGCTTCCAGCGCCCCATGTGGTGGCTGCACGCGACGACGCCCGGCTTGATCCCCTCGGTCACCCACGCCTTGAGGACGAAGTAGCCGATCTCGGTCTCGACCCGCACGAGATCTCCCGTCCTCACCCCCTTCCGCGCCGCGTCGGACGGGTGGAGCCACAGCGGGTTGGTGTGGGCGATCTCATCCAGCCACTTGGAATTGGCTGAACGCGTGTGGATCTGCACCGGGAGCCGGAACGTGGAGATGAGGCACATCTGATCCGGCTCCATCGCGGCCGGATGCACGTGGCTCCGGATGTAGGCGGGAACGGCGTACTCGGGCCAACCCCAGCGGACGAGCGTGGGGGAGTAGAACTCCAGCTTGCCGCTCGGGGTCGGGAATCCGCGGAGAATCGTGTCGTCCACTCGGACCCCCACCGGGCGCCGCCCCTCCGGATCCGAGTCGGGGGCGCCCATGGGCGCGAGGTTCTCCGCGGCGGGGCCGGGCGCCCGCGTATAGATGCGACCGAACTCGCCCTCTCGCGCGTCCTCGAGTTCCTCGGCGGGGACGGGCCGCTCGTGAAGCGGGCCGATGTCGCGCGCGATCTCGAAGGCGCCGTAGCGGCGCATGTAGTTCAGCGGGGAGAGTCCCTCGGCCGCGGCCGCCTCCGGCAGGCCGGGCACGGAGTGCTCGAACATCCAGCCGTAGTACTCGTCCACCGTGAGGCGCTGTCCGGGATTCTCCCTCGACTCCACGAACTCGCGGATCCCGCGGCTACCGTCCGGGTCGATGCGCCAGGAGAGTTCGAGCCAGAACTCGTTCTCTTCCCACACTTCCCCCGGGTTCGTGTGGCGCGTGTCCGCCACCCGCTCGCCAAGCCGCTCGCGCGCGGAGCGGAGGACCGGCTGCCGGAAGCCGATCCACTGGCCGTCGTGCGTCTCGTAGGAGTGCAGGTCGTGCCGCTCCGGGCCGTGTCCCATGGGAAGGACGTAATCCGCGAAGTAGGCGGACTCGTTCCAGGTCGGCGTGAGCGCGACGTGGAGGCCGACCTTCTCCTCATCCGTCAGCGCCTCGATCCACGTGAACCCGTCCGGATTCGTCCACACCGGGTTGTACACGCGGGTGAAATAGACGTCGAGCTTGCCGCGTCCCTCCCGGAGGAGATGCGGGAGGAGGAAGGAGACCTCGTACATCGCCAGCGGAAACTCGTCGGGCCAGGTGAGGTCGTTCCAGTGGTCGGGGTGGCGGGGCATCCGGATCGGCTTCGGGATGAACTTGTTCCACGTGCTCGGATAGGTGCCGCCGGGCGTCGCCACGGAACCCGTGAGCGCGTTGAGGAAGAAGAGGGTCCGCGCCACCTGCCAGCCGCCCTCGTTGCCCGATGCGGCGCTCCGCCAGTTGTGCGTGGAGAGGCGCGAACCGGCCCGGGCCACGAGTTCGGCGACCTCGCGGATCTGCTCCGCGTCCACGCCGGACTCCTCCGCCGCCCACTCGAAGGTGCACGCCTCGTACAACTCGCGGAGGGCGGTCTCGAACGACTCGAACGTGCGGGGAAGGTCCGGCTTCTCGGCGGCGAGATACTCCTCCCAGTTGAACCAGCGCCGGACGAAGTCGCGGTTCCAGGCCCCGGTCGCGATCAGGTGGTTCGCGATCGCGAGCAGAACGGCGGCCTCGGAGCCGGGTTGCGTGGGGAGCCAGTGGTCGGCGTGCGTCGCCGTGTTCGACAGGCGCGTGTCGAAGACGATGAGCCGCGCCCCCTTCTTGACCCCGTCCATGATGCGCTGGGCGTGGGGGTTGAAGTAGTGTCCCGCCTCGAGGTGCGCACTCACGAGAAGGATGACGTCCGCGCGGGCGTGGTCGGGACTGGGGCGGTCCATGCCGAGCCAGAACTGGTAGCCGGCACGCGCGCTCGAGGAGCAGATGTTCGTGTGCGAGTTGTGGCCGTCGATGCCCCACGCGGCGAGCAGCCGCTCCGTGAACCCGTCCTCGCCCGGCCGCCCCACGTGGTACATGACTTCGCGCTGGCGACCCTCGTCGATGGCCTTGCGGATCCGCGCCGAGATGTCGTTGAGCACCTCCTCCCACGAGACGCGCACCCACTTCCCCTCCCCGCGCTCGCCGGCGCGCTTGAGCGGGTAGAGGACGCGGTCGGGGTCGACGATCTGGTTCAGCGTGGCCGGGCCCTTGGCGCAGTTCCTGCCGCGGGAGCCGGGATGCTCGGGGTTCCCCTCGAACTTCCGCACCTGGAGCGTGTCGCGGTCGACGTAGGCCAGGAGCCCGCAGGCGGACTCGCAGTTGAAGCAGGTCGTGGGGACGAGCATGTAGCGCCGTTCGCGCCGTTCCGGCCACGCCTTCGAGTCGAGTTCGACCCAGTGATCCCAGCGTTCCCGCGGGGGGAAGGCGGCGAGCTGGGTGCGGCTGGGGCCGGGATAGAAGGTCTCGCCGCGACTCTCGGTCGCCGAGCGCGCCGCGCTCACGCGCTCGCTGAGTTCCTGGAGCCGTCGCGAAACACCGTCCGGGCCGGAGCCGTCGCCGCCGGAGCCGGAGCCGTTGCGGCCGGAGCCGCTCGGATCGCTCATGCGAGGGGCACGGACTGGCCGGCTTGCACGTACGCGTGCTCGTGCGCGAGAAGTCCCGCGAGGGCGGCGACACCGATCACCGGGGCGACCCAGACGCCGCTGGCCGGGATCACCGTGAGGGCGGCCGCCAGCGTCACGAGCAGGATGCCGCTCCAGAACCATGGAGCGTAGCGGCCGCGCACCATGTTCCGGGCGGCGAGCGCGGCGTGGGCCGTCGCGTGCGTCAGCGTCAGTTCGGCGAGCACGAGCAGGAGGTGCGCGGCGGCCGTGAGCCCCACGAGCCGGCCCAGCGCGGCGGAGCCGCCCAGCGACGGGAAGAGCATCAGCGCCGCGCCGCCGGCGAGCACCGCCTGGACGAGAAAGTGCGGCGGCAGGAGCGGATTCTGCCACAGGTCGCGCGCCTTGGCCTGCGCGAAGAGGTAGGCCGTATAGACCGCGGTCATGGCGGCCAGGGGCGCCCCCGCCCACGCCATCCAGCGCGTCGTCTCCACCGCGCCGGCGCCGCCGATGAGCGCCGCCGCGAGGTGCGCGGTCAGGGCCAGGCCGTAACCGGCGATCACGAAGGCGCCGCGCACGAGCCAACTCTTCATGTGGGGTCTCGTGAAGATGAGGAGGAAGCGCTTCGGGTGCTCCAGGTCCCAGATCAGCAGCCCGCCGGTGAGCGCGAGCGCGGCCAGACCGAGGAGCGGCGTGAGCGTGAGCCAGGTCCCGCCCGACCACGCAAGCCCGCCCAGCAGGCAGAGGAGGAGCACCGCGAGGTACACGCCGGCGGAGACTCCCTTGGTGAGCGTGTACAGGCTCACGCGCCAGTCCCATGGCGCGGTGTGCGAGACGTCGTAGGAGAGAATCGCGGCGGCCGAGGAGTTCGGACCGTGCCGCCCGTCCGCGCCCATCGGGTGCGGCTGGCCCGAGCCGACCTCGTGCGAACCCGCGGGCTGCTCGCTCCACATGTACAGCCCGCCTCCGGGACGGACGGCGGCCAGCGGATCGAGCGTCGCCTGGTGCGCCCCCTTGTAGAACAGCTTCGGGTGAGTCTCCTTCTCCGGTCTCCGGACGCTCACCGGGTCGCGCCCCACGTACTGCGAGACCTTCGATTCGGGGTCGTCGAGGTCGCCGACGATGATCGCCTCCGTCGGGCACACCGTGACGCAGGCAGGCTCCAGCCCCATGTCGATGCGGTGAGCGCAGAAGTTGCACTTCTCCGCGGAATGGTCGTCCGGGTTGATGAAGATCGCGTCATAGGGACAGGCCGCGATGCACGCCTTGCAGCCGATGCAGATCGACTTGTCGAAGTCCACGATCCCGTCCGGGCGGCGGAACATGGCCTGCGTGGGGCACGCGGTCGTGCACGGCGCATCGTCGCACTGGTTGCAGCGCGTGACCTGGAAGGCGCGCCGCGTGGCCGGGAACGTCCCCACATCGGCGTACTTCACATAGGTGCGCGTGACGCCGAGGGGGACCTCGTTCTCCGACTTGCAGGCCGTCGTGCAGGCGTGGCAGCCGATACAGCGCGTGTGATCGATGACTTTCGCCCAGCGGGCCGTTTCGGCTCCTGTCTCTGAGGACTCCGGCATGAATGCTCCCCGTGGGAGGTTCGGTGCGGTCGCGACGGCGCTCGCGCGCGGGCCGGCGGTCTCCGGTCACATGGCGCTGCTATGTTCCATCGTCGCGCCGAACCGGGCAAGCCTGTTCCGTCGGTCGATCCATCGGTCGATCCGTCGGTCCGTCAGTCGGTCAGCACGATTTCGAGGCCCGGGAGGTCCGCGCCCCTCGCCTCCACCCGCCACACCTCGCGGGGAGACAGCGGTTCGAGCGGGGTCATCGTCCCCGTGCTCACGACCATGCCGGACTCCGGGATCCCGGCCTCGCCGAAGCGCGGCCACAGCCGCGGCACGACCTCCAGCGCCTCGAGGGGATGCCCGAGGACGTCGCTTCCCCGCCCGCGCGCCACGAGCGTCTCGTTACGCAGGAGCCGGACCTCGAGCCGGTCGAGGCGGGCCACACGTTCGTCGAAATCCCGCACACGCCGGTTGACCGGACGGCCGGCGATGAGCGCGCCGTGGAGCCCGAAGTCGGCGACCGAATCCGCCGGTGTGAGACGCCAGTCCGGATAGTGACAGTCGACGATCTCGAACCCGAGCGCGATCCAGCTCGGCCGACCCCCGTTGGGCGCGTCACCTCCAGGCTCGATGCCGAAGATGACCTCCACTTCCATCATCGGGGCGCAGAACGTCGCCAGCGAAATCTCTGCTACCGGTCTCGCCAGGCGTAGCGTTCGAGCGTAGATGGGAGCGAGGATCGGCTCATCCAGCCCGAGTCGCGGCCAGATCGCCCGGTTCGTGAACCCGACCTTGCAGCCCAACAGACCGTATTCCCGTTGCCGAAGACGGCGGTCGAGGTCCGCCGCGACGCGATAGGCCCGATCGAGCCCGAACTCTCCCGTGCGTTGTGTGGGCGGCCGGATCGTTTCGCGCCTGTCGCGGGCGGCAAGCAGGTCCCGTGCGAGATCCGCCTCGAAGGCTTTCGCGGCAGCGGAGGGGTCGGCCACAGGGTCGGCCACGGTGTCGGCCACAGCGTCGGCTTCGGTCATGTACGGCTCCGGGGCAGGTCGGCCGGGGCTTGCGGGTCGCGCGCCGAAACCGGACGATTTCGCTTCGCATGGCGTGCCTATGGTAACGTCTCGTGAGAGAGGACGAGATGCCCTCATGCCCTTCGAAAGCATAGATCCGACCACGGAGGAACGGCTCGCCGCGTTTCCGGCTCTGGATGGGGGCGGCATCAACGCCGCGCTCGAGCGGGCCCGGGGCGCGTTCGACGTGTGGAGGCGGGTCCCGGTGGCCGAGAGGGCCGCACGCCTCCGCGCGCTGGCGGAACTCGTCGAGCGGGGCAAGGCCGCGTACGGTCTGCTGATGACGCGCGAGATGGGCAAGCCGCTGGCCAGCGCCGTCGCCGAGGCGGAGAAATGCGCCTGGGTGTGCCGGTACTACGCCGAGCACGGGCCCGCGCACCTGGCGCCCGAGCCCTTCGAGTCCACCGGCACGCACTGCTGGGTCGAGTACCATCCCCTGGGCGCGGTGCTCGGGATCATGCCGTGGAACTTCCCGTTCTGGCAGGCCATGCGCTCCGCGGTGCCGACCGTGCTGGCAGGCAACGTCTTCCTGCTCAAGCACTCGCCCAACGTGCCGCAGTGCGCGGTCGCGCTCGAAGGACTGTTCTCGCGCGCCGGATTCCCCGAGGGCGTACTCCAGAACGTCTTCGTCGAGATCGAGGACATCCCCCGCGTGCTCGACGACCCGACCGTGCAGGCCGCCTCTCTCACGGGCTCCGTCGCGGCCGGTTCCGCGCTCGCGGCCGAGGCGGGACGCCGCATCAAGACGACCGTGCTCGAACTCGGCGGCAGCGATCCCTTCATCGTCATGGAGAGCGCGGATCTCGACCGGGCCGTCGCGACCGCCGTCGATGCCCGCATGTGGAACAACGGCCAGTCGTGCATCGCCGCCAAGCGGATGCTCGTCCAGAGTTCGATCGCCGGCGAGTTCACGGAGCGGCTCATCGAACGCGTAGCCGCGCTTCAGGTCGGCGACCCGAAGGAGCCGGAGGTCGAAGTCGGACCGCTGGCCCGTCGCGACCTGCGGGACACGGTAGCGGAGCAGGTCGAGGCCACCGTGGCGGCGGGCGCCCGGGTGGCCGCGGGCGGACGCGTCCCTGACCGGCCCGGGTGGTTCTACGAGCCCACCGTGCTCACCGATGTGCCGGACGGATCCCCGGCCTCCGATGACGAGATCTTCGGTCCGGTCGCCAGCATCTTCCCGGTCGCCGACATCGACGAGGCCATCGAGCGCGCGAACGCGACGGAGTTCGGCCTCTGCTCCGCCATCTGGACGAACGATCCCGGGGAACGGGCCCGGGCCGTGCGCGATCTGGAGGCCGGCGGCGTCTTCATCAACGGGATGTCCGCTTCCGATCCCCGCGTCCCCTTCGGCGGCGTCAAACGCTCGGGGTACGGGCGGGAACTCGGCCCCCACGCGATGCGCGAATTCGTGAACGTGAAGACGGTGTGGGTGGGCGACTGACGAGCCTGCCGCCTCCGTCCTAACCCGCTTCCGGTGCCAAGGTCCGCACGATCCGGTCGATGCACTGCGGGGGAGACAGTGACTCGGTGTCCACGCGCAGGTCCGGGCGCTCGGGCGGCTCGTACGGGCTGCCGACGCCCGTCAGGTTCCTGATCTCGCCCTTCTCCGCCTTCGCGTAGAGGCCTTTCGGGTCCCGGGCCGCGCACACGTCCAGCGGGGCGTCGACGAAGACCTCCATGAAATCGGCGGGCTCGAACAGGCCGCGGGCAGAATCCCTGTCCCTCCGAAAGGGGCTGATGAGCGCCACGATCACGATCAGGCCGGCGTCGACCATGAGACGGCCCACCTCGGCCACCCGGCGGATGTTCTCCGTCCGCTCGGCTTCGCTGAACCCCAGGTCGCGGTTGAGGCCGTGGCGGAGATTGTCGCCATCCAGGACGCACGTATGACGCCCCGCCGCCATGAGACGCTTCTCGAGCAGGTTCGCGAGGGTGGACTTCCCGGACGCCGGCAGCCCGGTCAGCCACAGGCAGCGGGCGCGCTGCAGCTTAAGATCCTCGCGCGCGCGACGCGTGACGTCGAAGTCCTGCCACTCGATGTTCGGGGGCTTCGCGAGACCGCCCGTCCGGACCGATGGAGCCATGTCCGCCTCAGGTCCGGACGGGTGACGCGGGCTCGAGCCCGCCGCCGGCCAGACCCAGTTCCGGCTCGGGTGCGCGACCGCGGCCGAGCCGGCGCTTGACCCGCTGCGTGAGCGTGTGGTTCATCATCGCCAGCGCGGGCACCGCCAGCATGATGATGAAGGTGGCGAACAGGATCCCGAAGCCGAGACTCACCGCCATGGGGGAGAGGAACTGCGCCTGGGTGCTGCGCTCGAGGATGATCGGCGACACCCCGAGGAAGGTGGTCACGGAGGTCAGCATGATGGGGCGGAAGCGGACCTTGGCCCCCTGCACGATGGCCTCCGACATGGGGAGCCCCGCCCGATGCCGTTCGTTGATGAAGTCGATGAGGACGAGCGAATCGTTCACGACCACGCCCGACAGGCCGACGAGGCCGAACATCGAGAGCATGCCGAGGTCGAGCCCCATGATCAGGTGCCCGATCGCGGCGCCGACGAGCCCCAGCGGGATGGAGGCCATCACCACCAGCGGCTGCACGTACGAGCGGAAGGGAATGGCGAGCAGCGCGTAGATCGCAAGCAGTGCGAGCAGGAAGCCGCGCGCCATCCCCTCGAACGCCAGCGTCTGCTGGCGCTGTTCCCCGCCGAACCCGTAGCGGAGGCCCGGGTATCGGGCCTGTAACTCCGGCAGGATCGCCGACGTGATCTCCGTGTTGACCTCCTGGCCCGTGATGACCGCGGCATCCACATCCGCCGTGACCGTCACGATCCGTCGCCCGTCGATCCGGTTGATCGTCGACGAGGCGATGCCGAAGGACACGTCCGCGACCTCCGACAGCGGCGCCTCCCCTCCCGTCGGCGTGCGGATCCGGTAGTCCTGGAGGTCCGCGAGCGTGTTCCGCTCCGACTCGGGCAGCCGGACGTAGACGCGCACCTCGTCGCGACCCCGTTGCAGCCGGTAGACCTCGTTCCCGAAGAACGCCCCGCGCACCTGGCGCGCCAGGTCGTCGAGCGTGATCCCGAGCGTGCGGGCGGCGGGCTTGAGCTCCAGCTCCAGTTCCCGCTTGCCCCGGCCCCGGTCGTCCCGGACTTCCGTCACGCCGGCGATGCGAGACAGGCGGCCGGTCAGGTCCGGGACCGCCGCGCTCAGCATGGCCGTGTCCGGATGAGAGAGCTCCACCTGCACCGGCGACCCGAGATCGATGAGGATGGAGCTGAAGGTGAGTTCCCGCGCGCCCGCGACCGGTCCGACCCGTTCCCTCCAGGCCCGCTCGACTTCGATGGCCGGCAGGCTCCGGATCTCGGGGTCCGACAGGCGCAGACTGACCTCGGCGATATTGGACCGGACGAAGCTGGCCTCGGCGGCCATGCCCGGCCCGCCCGCCTGCGAGGGGCGCTGTCCGACGCTCGTGAAGATCGCTTCGACCAGCGGCGGTTCGTCCTCCGGCATCTCCGCTTCCAGCCCCGCGATCGCAGCGTATCCCTGCCCCTCCACATAGCTGGCCACTTCCAGGGTGCGCTCGCTCGTCGTGCCCTCGGCCATCTCGATGTAGGCGACGACCTCCTCGCCCTCGATGACGGGCAGCAGGCTGAAGCGGAGATGCCGTCCCGCCACGAGTCCCCCGACGATCATGAGTGAGGAGATGGCCCCGAGCACCGTCAGCCCGGGGCGTCGCACCGCGAAGCGCACCGAGCGCTCCAGCGGACCGTCGACGAAGCGCTGCAAGCTCGTCTGTACCAGCGCCTGCAGGCGGTAGACGGGCCCCAGCAGCCCTCCCTTGCCACGGTCCGAGCCCGGCGCCGGCAGGTGCGAGAGATGGTAGGGGAGGATGAACAGGACCTCGACGAGCGACAGGAGGAGCACCGAGATCACGATCGCCGGGATCACGTAGAGGAACTTCCCGAGGCTGCCCGGCACGAAGAGCAGCGGAGTGAACGCCGCCACGGTCGTGAGCACGGCGAAGATCACCGGCACGGACACCCGTCTCGTGCCCTTGATGGCCGCGCGTAGCGCGCGCGTCCCCTTTTCCCGCTCCGCGAAGATGTTCTCCCCCACGACGATCGCGTCGTCCACCACGATGCCGATCGCGAGGATGAACCCGAACAGCGCCATCATGTTGATGGAGATGCCGGCCCACGCCATCACGGCGAACACGCCGGCGAAGGAGAGGAAGATCCCGACCGCCGTCCAGAACGCGAGCCGCAGGTCGAGAAAGAGGGCGAGCGCAATGAGCACCAGAATCAGACCCAGGCGGCCGTTCTTGATGAGGAGGTCGATCCGGCTCTGCAGGTATGAGGCTTCGCTGCGCCAGATGCTGTAGTCGACACCCCGCGGCAGGGAGCCGGCCAATTCCTCTTCCAGGTAGCGGTTGACTTCGTCGGAGATCTCCAGGACACGCTCGTCCCCCGTGCGCAGAACCTGCACGAAAGCCGTCGGCTGCCCGTTATAGGCGTTGATCAGGTCGACGTGCTCGAAACCGTCCTGGATGTCCGCGATATCGGACAGGCGGAGCATCGACCCGTCGACGCTGGCCCGCACGACGACGTCCGCGAAGTCCGCCCGAGTGTAGTTCTGGCCCCGGATGTGAACGAGAATCTCCTCGCGGTCGGTCTCGACGCTCCCGCCGGGAAGGTCGAGGCTGCCGCGCCGCACCGCCGCGGCCACCTCGTCGAGCGTCAGGCCGTGGGCGCGCAGCGCGTCCTTCGACACTTCGATCGAGATCTCGTACTGCCGGACGCCGGAAACGCGGACGAGGGAGATCGTCGGCAGCGAGGTGAGGTCGTCCTTGACCCGGTTCGCGATCTCCTTGAGGGTCCGCTCGGGAGCGTCGCCGAAGATCGCGATCTCCATGACGCGGCCTTCCGCGGTCAGCGCCACGACCTCCGGCTCCTCGGCATCGACGGGAAAGCTCGTGATCCGGTCGATGGCGGACTTGATCTCGTCCAGCGTCTTCGACTGGTCCGTGCCCAGCGACAGTTCGGCGAGCACGACGCCGACGTTCTCCGAGGCGGCGCTCGTGACGCGGTCGACGCCCTGGATGCCCGTGATGCGCTCCTCGACCCGCCGCACGATCGCCTGTTCGACTTCGTCGGGCGACGCGCCGGGGTACTGGACCTGCACCTGAATCGTGTCGAGGGAGATCTCCGGGAACGTCTCCTGGGGCAGGCTGATGAGACTCACGAATCCCGCCAGGATGATCAACACCATGAGCAGGTTGGCGGCGACGCCGTGCCTGGCCATCCACCCGATCGCCCGCCTCATGAGCCGTCTCCTTCCCGCTCGTCGCCTTCCTGCCCGTCGCCGTTGGCGCCCGGCTGCCACGGCTCCGCGCTCTCCAGCAACTGGACGGGCCGCACCGTCATCCCCTCGGTGACGAAGAGGAGCATCGAGACGATGACCGGCGTGCCGTCGGCGATCGATCCGAGAACCATGGCTTCATCGTCCACCTCCTGGATCGGCTCGACCGGGGTCATCACGAGCAGGGTGTCGTTCTCCACCGTCCACAGGACATCGCCGTCGCGGACGGCGCCCGCCGGGACGACGGCGTATTCCTCGAAACTCGCGCCTTCGATGTCCACCGTCGCGTAGCTGCCGAGCAGGAGCGGCGGGCGGCGGGTATCGTCCTCCGGGGCCGCGAACGGCTCGGGCACGGTGACCACCACGTCGACCGTTCGCGTCTGCTCGTCGAGCGCGGATTCCGCCCGGTCCACGTATCCCGACCAGGCGTACTCGATCCCGCCGTACTCCGACGTGATCGCGACCGGGATGCGCGTTGCCGCATCGCCCGCCCGCGCGCTCCACAGGCGCTCGATCAGCGCCGCCTCGTTGTCGCTCAGCGGCACGACGATCTCCACCGCGTCCGTCGCGTACAGACGGCCGACGGTCTGGCCCGCCGCGACGAACTGCCCGAGATCGACCGTCTCCTCGCGCACGATCCCGTTGAAGGGGGCCCGGATCCAGGTCCGTTCCAGCGCCAGACGCGCGTCTTCCAGCCTGGCCCCGGCGCTTCTGAGGGCCGCCGCGGCCGCATCGAGTTGTGGCTGCCGCGTGACGAGGGCGTTCGGCGGCGTCGGATCGAGGTTCTCGCGGGCCGCGAGCCGCCTCCACTCATCCAGCGCCAGCCGCGCATTCTCCTCCGCTTCCAGCAGTGCGACCTCGCGCTGGGCGACATCCGCCTCCGCGGCCTCGACCGCGTTCTCGTAGTCCGCCGGGTCTATCCGCAGGAGCGGCTCGTTCTCGAGGAAGCGCCCGCCGCTCACGAGAGCGGGCGAAGTCCAGACGACACGTCCGCCGACCTGCGACGCGATCGTGACCTCGGCGCTGGGCCGCACCGTGCCGCCGCCCCGCACCTTGATCGCGCCCTGCGTCACGCGGGCGGGCACCGTGCTGACCGTGGGGATCACGCGCGGAGGCTCCACTTCCGCCGGTTCGGCGCGCATGCCGAACAGGAGCGCAAAGCCGAGCACTCCCACGCCGATAATGATCGTCCCCTGCACCAACCGCCTCAGGAACCCCGGCAGCGCGACGGGCGCCTCCGTGTCCTCCGGTTCGTGCGGCGTCTGCCGCGTTCCGTCTTCCATCGCTCCGCCCTATCTCCGATCGGGGGGCGCCGACGCGCCCTCCGGGTCTTCACTCGTCTCGGTATTCCCGACGTCCCCGGTGTCCCCGGTGTCCTCGACGTCCTCCGCCACCCACGCGCCGCCCAGGGCGCGGTGCACGGCGAGCCGCGCCTCTCCGATGCCGCGTTCGGCGAGAACCCGGGTGGTTTCGGCGCCATTCAGGTTGACCCTCGCGTCCAGGTACTCGACGTAGTCCCCCACGCCGCTCTGGTAGCGCTCGAGCTGGTTCTCCAGCGAGGCGCGAGCATCGGCGACCTGTTCCATGACCTGCGCGTAACGCTCACGCTCGTTCTCGAACTGCCGCAGGCTCGTGCGCACCTCCCGGTAGGCGTCGAGCACGGTGCGCGCATAGGCGATCAGCGCCTGGTCGTACTGGGCCCACGCGGCCCCGAGGTTGGCGCGCAGGCGGCCGCCCTGGAAGATCGGCGCAACGAGGCCGCCGATCAGGTTCGTGAACCATTGGTCGATGAGTTGCAGATCCGCGAGGTCGCCCGCCTGGCGGCCCACGGCCCCGTTGAGGGAAATCGTGGGAAGCAGTTCGGCCCGGCGCGCCCCCACCCGGCGGCGCGCCGCCTCGACGCGCTCGAAGGCGGCCATGACGTCGGGCCGGTCCTCGAGCAGCGACACCGGCAGCCCGCCGGGAATCGGGGTCGTATCGACCGCCGGCTCCAGCTCGGGCGGCAGCAGATCCTCGATCATGCCCGCGTATCGTCCCACGAGGAGGGCGAGGCGCCCTTCCGCGTCGTCCGCCGCCGTGCGCAGGCCCGGCAGGTTCGACTCGGCGGTCCGGTACTGCTGCCGGATCGCATAGAGTTCGAAGGTGTTCGTGACGCCGGCCTGATACCGCTCCCGCGTGAGTTCGGCGCGCTCCCGGAGTAGATCGACGTTGTCCTCGGCGATGGCGAGCTGGGCCCGCGCCGAGACGACTTCGAGATACGTCGCGATGGTGGACGCGATGACGGTGAGCCGCACGGTCTCCGCGTCCGCCCGGGAGGCCAGGAAATCGCGCACCGCCGCCCCGGACTCGTTGCGCAGCCGGCCCCAGAAATCGAGTTCGTACGCGAAGCCGAGCGAGGCCGAGTACGTCGTGAACTCGAACCGGTCGGGGAAATTGAAGCTGATCCCGGGAATCGGGCCGCCGCCGTCATCGCCGTCGCCCCCGAACTGCGACCCCAGGCCCGTATTGGCGGGGGTGCTGGACCGGGTGCCGTTCGCATCGAGCGTCAGCGCCGGGAAGAGCGGCGCCCGCGCGATCCTGTACCGGTGCCGCAGTTCCTCGAGCCGCGCGACGGCTTCGTGCAGATCCAGGTTGGCGACGAGCGCCGTCTCGATCAGGCGGTCCAGCGTCGCGTCATCGAACGCCCGCCACCAGGTGCGGGGCTCGGGCGCCGCCTCGGCGGCGGGAGCCTCCGCCTCGTACGCCGCGGGGAGCTCGGCGACCGTGGCCGGGACCCGGGGACCCGGGGCGAACGAACACGCGCCCGCCACCGTGACGAGAAGCAACCCGCCGGCTCGCCAGGGACGGCGCACGCCGACCCCGGACGCCATCGTGGCGGCGCTCACGCGAGTTCCCCACGCCGAACGGGTTCGGCCGGCCGGAGACCCGCGAGCAGGAGGTCGACGATGTGCGCCTTCCGTTCCTGCAGGAAGCGATCGAAGTCCTCTACGGCCCGGGAGTGGAAGAGGCGCACCGTCGGGAGGGCGACGAACGGAAACAGACAGGCCGACACGATCGTGAGCAGCGTGTGCCGGAGGTCGATCTCGCGGATCTCGCCCGCTCCGATGGCCGCGCGCAGCCGGTCCTCGAGCAGGAGTCCCGGCACCTCCTCGCGCGCCTCGATCGCGGCGGCAAGATGTCGCTCCAGGACGCCGCCGCCGCACAGGCACTCGTTCAGCATGAGGCGGGCCATGTCCTGATGCTCGTAGATGTAGTCGATGTAGCCGTACACGAACGCGCGCAGGCTGTCCTCGACTCCCTCCTCCGCCCGCAGCGATTGGCTGAGCCCGGCCATGAACTGCCGGCACCCGTGCTCGAACACGGCCTCGTACAACTGTTCCTTGGTGCGAAAATAGTAGTGCAGCAGCGCGCGATTTATCTCCGCGTGATCCGCGATCTCCTGCAATCGCGCGCCGTCCCGTCCCTTGCGGGCAAACACCGTCAGGGCGGCGTCGAAGATCCTCTGTTCGGTATCCGGCGGTCGCGTCGCGGCCGGAGCTTGCGGTACCATCGCGAGCCTCCGCGTTATCCAGCGTTATCCAAATCGTTTAACAGTCTTGTCAAGAGGACCCGGACCCTAGTCACGGCTCGTAGCGGGCGCAAGTTTCTCGCCGGGGTTCCGCGACCGGGACCACAAAACCGACGGAGGATCCATGAGGCCAGGCATTCGGGTGTACGGCACGATCATGCTCGCGGTCATCGCGTTCGCGGTCGTTCCACTTCGAGTCGGCGCGCAGAGCGCTCCCCAGGTGGCGCGGTCGGCGGACGGGGTCGTCGTCGCTGCCCAACCGCTCGCCGCCGCGGCGGGCGCGCGGATGCTGGAACTCGGGGGGAACGCCGCGGACGCGGCGGTCGCCGCCGCGTTCGCCATCTCCGTGGTCGAGCCGAGCATGAACAGCATCGGGGGACGGAACCAGATTCTGATTCGGACGCCCGAGGGCGGGATCGCGGGGATCGACGGGACGACCTCCGTCCCCCTGGGATACGACCCGTCCACGGCGCCCCGCGCGGCCTACGGCTATCCGACCATCGGCGTGCCCGGATCGGTCGCGGGCCTCATGCGCCTGCACGAGGAATACGGCTCGCTTCCGCTAACCACGATCATGGCTCCGGCAATCGACTACGCGGCGCACGGGTTCCGGCTGCTGCCGGGGGAGGCGCGCCGCCAGGCGGGATCGCGCGGCCAGGTCGCGGAGTCCGAAGGCGCCCGGCGCTACTACCTGAAGGCGGACGGATCGCCCTACAGTCCGGGCGACCGGCTCGTGCAGTCCGACATGGCCGCGACGCTGAGGACGATTTCCCTCGGCGGCGGCGACGCCTTCTACCGGGGCGAGATCGCCGGCCGCATCGCCGACGACATGGCGGCGAACGGCGGCTTCCTGACCCGGGAGGCGCTGGCGGCCTACGAGGCGGAGGACTCGCGGATCGTCCGCGGGTCCTACCGCGGGTTCGAGATCGTCGGCTCCGACATCCCGGCCTCGGGCGCGGTCGCGATCCTCGCCCTCCAGATCGCCGAGGTCTTCGATCCCGACAGCATGGGCGACGAGGCGTGGGCTTCGGTCATCGCCCAGTCGCTCGCCCTCGCCATGGCGGAATACCGCCGGCCGAGTTCGGACTCCTCCGCCGTGCGCGTGACATCGAAGGCGCTCGCCCACGAGCTTTCCGAGCAGGTGAGGGTGCCCGCGGAGGCGACGATGGAATCCGGTGCGGCGGAACCCTGGGCGGCGGCGGGAGCCGGAGGTTCAGGACTCGCCGGCGTGGTCGAGGGCCTGGACCTGCCGCCGGAGGATGGCCACACGACGCATCTTTCCGCCGCCGACGGCAACGGGATGGCCATCGCGCTCACGCAGACCATCGGCCCCGGCATGGGGGCGAAGGTCGCCACCCCCGGACTCGGGTTCCTCTACGCCGTGACGCTGGGCGGTTATCTGGGGATCAGCGAGCCGGGCGAGCGCGCGCGGTCCGGCATCACGCCGTTCATGGTCCTCGACGACGGCGAGCCGTTCCTCGTCCTGGGGGCCGCCGGCGGCATCCGGATCATTTCGGCGGTCGTCCAGGCCGTGACCCGGGTCATCGATGACGGTCTGGCGCTACCCGCCGCCCTCGCGGCGCCGCGCGTACACCCCGACATGGGCCCCGAGGGCCTCACCGGCTTCTCCGTGGAAGCGGGTCCCGAGGACGGCTGGTCGGGGACTTCGGTGGAGGAGTTCCGGGAGATGGGATTCGAAATCACGGCCACGCCGCGGCAGGGCGCGTTCGGACGCATCCACGGGCTGCAGTACGACGCGGCCACGCGCACCTGGATCGGGGCTGCCGACCCCGACTGGGAGGGCGCCGCCGTGGCGCCCCGCCCCGCCGGCGTGAACGGCCGGAACTAGGCGGTCGGGACTAGTGTCATGTCACACATCAAACGTCGGATAGAGACGCTTGAGCTTGACACGTGCGTCGTCGGTGGTGAACTGCCAGTCGACCTTAGCTCGGATTCGGTCTCTGGCCGCCTGCCAGGCGGCGACTTCGGCGCGCAGGGTGTCGATGGAGTCGATGCGGCGGTTGAGGCACTGGCGGATCATGACGTTGAGTTCGACCTCGGCGACGTTCAGCCAACTGCCGTGCCTGGGGGTGTGGACGAACTCGAAGCGATCCCAAAGCGCCTTGGCCTCGGCGGGTTCGAAGGTTTCGTAGAGCGCGCCGGGGCGGTGCGTGTTCAGGTTGTCCATCACCAGCGTGATCCGGGTGGCGTCGGGGTACTGCGCGGCAATGTCGTGCAGGAAGCGGGCCCAGTCGGTCTTCGTTCTGCGCTCGGTCACCTTGGTCCGGCGCCGGCCGGCCAGCGGTTCGGTGGCCATGAACACGTTGCAGGTGCCGAGGCGCCGGTACTCGTAGTCTTCGCGGGCCGGCCGTCCCGGTGCCGGCGGGACGGGCGTGCGCGTCTCGCCGATCAGCTGGCGCGGCGTCTCGTCCATGCACACCACCGGGAAGTTCGCATCGTACGGACGCCGGTAGACGTCGAGCACCCGCTCCATCCCCGCCGCGAAGTCGGCGTTGCGCCGCGGCGGGATCACCCAGCCGATGCGCCGCCAGGGTTTGATGGCGTTTTTTTTAGCACGCGCCGCACCGTCTCGTGCGAGACGCTGTCGATGTAGCCGAGTTCCACCGCGCGGTCCGCCAGCAGGCGCAGCGACCACTGCGCGCGCCCCTCGGGCGGATCGCCGCAGCTGAGCGCGACCAGCCGCGCCTCGAATTCGCCGTCCGCCTTGCGAAGGTATTTCGCGCGACGACCCTGCCGGGCCCCAAGCGCCGCTTCCAGACCGTCCTCCACAAACCGCTTCCTGACCCGGTCCACCCTGCGCGCGCTGATCCGCAACACCCCGGCGATCTCCCCGCCGGTCGCGCGCCGCTCGTTGAACTCGCCCTCGTCGCAATTGAGCAGAACCAGCGCGTTGACCACCCTCTGGGAACGATGCGACCCCTTGCGCGTGATCGCCCCCAACGCCTCGCGCTCCCCCGCCTCCAACTCCACCAGATACCGTTTCATGCCAGCCTCCCCGCCATTGTGGACCGGCGGGAAACCTATCAGGATACATGCGACATATCACATGTGACATGACACTAGCAGGTTCCGTTGGAACCCGGCTGCATTCCGGGGCAGCCGGCCGCCTCCGCCACGGCGCGCGCGCTCAGCACCTGCGCGAGGTGGAGGCGATACTCCGAACTCGCGTTCTCGTCCGCCGGGGGCGTCTCCAGTTCCGACACCTTCGACGCCGCCGCCAGGATCTGCGCCTTCTCGGACGCGCCGGTCAGAGCCGCTTCGACCCCGCCCGCCCGCAACGGCGTGCCGCCCATGTTCGTGAGCCCGATCGCGGCACCCGCGATTCCGTCTTCGGTCCAGTTCACGACCGCGGCCACGCCGACGATCGCCCAGTCCTGCGCCCGGCGCTGGAACTTCCGGTAGGCGCTGCCCCAGCCCTCCCGCTTCGGCACCCGGACGCCCGTCACGATCTCCCCATCCGCCGCGGCCGACATGAACGGGCCTACGAAGAAGTCCGCCGCCGCGACCGAGCGCGCGCCATCCCGTCCCGCGAGGGTGACCTCGGCATCGAGCGCGAGCAGCGCGGCCGGCAGATCCGAGGCCGGATCCGCGTGGGCGACGGAACCGCCGAGCGTGCCGCGGTGCCGCACCTGGGGATCGCCGATCCCTTCCGCCACCTTCGCGATGAGACCGCTGCCGCCCGTGAGCGCCGAGGCGGCGGCCACCTCGTGGTGCGTCGCCAAGGCACCGATCACGACCGAATCGCCCTCGTCGTGCACGCCGCGCAGTTCGTCGATGCCGCCGATATCCACCAGCAGCGAGGGCCGGGCCAGGCGCAGCCGCATGAGCGGAAGCAGCGAATGTCCGCCGGCCAGCGGCCGCGCGTCCTCGCCGCCCTCGGCGAGCAGGCTCAGCGCCTCATCGAGAGACGAAGCGCGCTCGTAGTCGAAAGACGCGGGAATCATGCCTCACCTCCCTGGGCCGCCTGAATGGCTCGCCAAACCCGCTCCGGACTCGCCGGCATCGGGACGTCCGTCACGCCGAGGTGCGAGAGCGCATCCACGACCGCGTTGATCACGGCCGGCGCGGACCCGATCGTCCCCGCCTCGCCGATCCCCTTCACCCCCATCGGGTTCGAGGTGCTCGGCGTCACCGTCCGGTCCGTCTCGAACGACGGGAACTCCGCCGCGGACGGTACGAGATAGTTGACCATCGACGCCGTCTCCAGCGTCCCGTCCTCCGCGTACGTCGCCTCTTCGTACAGCGCCGCCGCGATTCCCTGCGCCACGCCGCCGTGCACCTGGCCGTCCACGATGACGGGGTTGATCACGGGCCCGCAGTCGTCGACCGCGATGTAGCGGACGAGATCCACGGCGCCGGTCTCCGTGTCCACTTCGACCACGGCCACGTGCGTGCCGAAGGGGAAGGTGAAGTTCGGCGGATCGTACACGCAGTGCGCCTCGAGCCCGGGCTCGGAGTCCTCCGGCAGGCTGTGGGCCGTCCACGCCGCGAACGCGAGTTCCGGCATCGACTTCGTGCGGTCCGGGACGCCCTTCACCGAGAAGGTCCCCGCCTCGTACTCGAGGTCCTCCGGCGCCACCTCGAGCAGGTGCGCCGCGAGCCCCCTCGCCTTGTCGACGACCCGGTCGCACGCGTTGTGCACCGCGACCCCCGCCACCGCGAGGCTGCGGCTGCCGTACGTGTTCATCCCGTGCGGCGCCACGTGCGTGTCTCCGTGGAGGACCGTGACGTCCTCGTACGGGATCCCGAGCATGTCCGCCGCGATCTGGGACCAGGAGGTCACGTGCCCCTGCCCGTGTGGCGAACTGCCCGTCACGACTTCCGCCTTTCCGGTCGGCAGCATGCGCACCGTGGCCGCGTCCCAGCCGCCGGCGGCGTACTTGAGCGAGGCCAGCACCTGCGAGGGCGCGAGCCCGCAGATTTCCACGTAGGACGAAAACCCGACCCCGATCTGCTTGCCCGCCCCGCTCTCCCGGCGCTCCGCCTGGTCGCTCCGGAACCCATCGTAGTCCAGCAGTTCCAGCGCGCGGTCGAGCGCGGGCTCGTAGTTGGCCGAGTCGAAGGCGAGGCCGCCAGGGCTCTGGACCATGTCGCCGGCCGGGAGGAAGTTCCGCCGCCGGATTTCCGCCACGTCCACGCCGACCTTCCGCGCGAGCGCGTCGATCGCCCGCTCGATGGCGTAGGTCGCCTCGGGCCGTCCCGCGCCGCGGTAGGCGTCCGTCGGGGTCGTGTTCGTGAACACGCCCGTGCACTCGAAGTGATACGCCTCCCCGCCGTAGCAGCCGCAGTAGAGGAAGGCGCCCAGGAGCGGAACCCCCGGCGCCACGAGCTGCAGGTAGGCGCCCATGGCCGCAAGAATGTTGACGCGGTATCCGAGGATGTCGCCGTCGACCGTGGCGGCGATCTCGATCTCCTGGACCTGGTCCCGGCCGTGGATCGTGGCGAGGTAGCCCTCGCTCCGCCCGGCGACCCACTTGACCGGCTTCCCCAGACGGCGCGCGAGGGCGATGCAGAGCGCCTCCTCCGCGTACACGTTCAGCTTCGAGCCGAAGCCGCCGCCCACGTCGGAGGGGGCGATGACCCGGATCTGAGACTCGGGAATTCCGAGGGTGAGCGCGAACAGCACCTTCGCGACGTGGGGAATCTGCGTCGTGGACCACACTGTGAAATCGCCCGTCGAGGGGACCGACTGCGCGACGACGGCGCGCGGCTCCATCGCGTTCGGGATCAGCCGCGGCTGCGTGTAGCGCTCCTTGACCACGACATCCGCCTTCGCGAAGGCCGCGTCCACGTCGCCGTTCGTCAGCGTCCACGTGTAGCTCTTGTTGTCATCGAACGACTCGTGCACGCGCGGCGCGTCGTCGGCCAGCGCCGCCTCCACGTCCACGACCGCGTCCTGCACCTCGTAGTCAACCTCCACGAGTTCCGCCGCGTCGAGCGCCGCGTTGCGGCTCGTCGCGACCACGACCGCCACCGCGTCGCCCACGTAGCGCGCCACATCCTGCGCCACCGGCCAGTGGTCGGGGATCCTGATGTCGTCCGTCACGGGCCACGCCATCGGCAGGCCCGCCGCCCACTCGTCGGCCAGGTCCGCCCCACTGTACGCTGCGACCACGCCATCCGCGGCGGCGGCGGCGGACACGTCCACCGACTCGATGCGCGCCGATCCGTACGGACTTCGGACGAGTGCCGCATGAAGCATGCCGGGCAGCGTGAGGCCTTCCAGGAACTGGCCCTGCCCCGTGAGAAGCTTGGGATCCTCTTTACGCGGGACCCCGCCGCCAACGTATTTCTCGGCCGTCGCCATGTTCTCTCTCCTCGCCTAAGAGCCCATGTCGTCGGCGGCCGCGAGCACCGCCTTGACGATGTTGTGGTAGCCCGTGCACCGGCAGAGGTTGCCCTCCAGCGCGAGCCGGACCTCGTCCTCCGTGGGCGCCGGGTTCTCATCCAGGTATCCCACCGTGGCCATCATCATGCCGGGAGTACAGAACCCGCACTGCAGGCCGTGGTTCTCGTGGAACGCCTTCTGGACCGGGTGCCAGTCGCCGTTCGACGCGAGCCCCTCGACGGTGGCGACCTCCGCGCCATCCGCCTGGACGGCGAGCACGGTACACGACTTCACCGACTGACCGTTCATCAGAATCGTGCAGGCGCCGCACGAGGACGTGTCGCAGCCCACGTTGGTGCCGGTCAGTTCGAGTTGTTCGCGGATGAAATGAACGAGGAGGGTGCGGGGTTCGACGTCCGCCTCGTGCCGAACGCCGTTCACGGTGACGGAGATGCGCTTCATGCGGCCACTCCTGATCCTGTGCCGGCGGGAGCGCCGGCGGAGCTCCCGGAACGGGACTCATCCGGCCGCCCGTCGGCCGGGGGAACCCAGTCTAGAACGGGCCGCGGGGCCGGGGCAACCGGGCAGGCCCGGGAGTCGGGGGGAGTGGCCGGTGCGCGGGGTCCGGCGGCGCCATCCCGAGGGCGAGACCCCGAGCGACGACCGTGGGGAGCCGCATCAGCGCATCATGCCGGGATCCCGGCGTCCGCTCGCGTATTGCAGGACAAGCCAGGCGATCGAGGCGAAGCCGAGGATCAGGAAGCCGACGATGGACGAGCCCAGGGTGACCTGGATCCCGCTCCACACGAGCGGCGTGCTTACCTCCCCCGCCCGCGAGATCGCCTCGGCCGCCATCCACACGCCGACCAGCGATCCGAGCACGCCGAGGCACGCGGCGAGGGCGCCGAGAATCAGGATCGAGTGGATACGCAGGCCCACCGCCGGAGCGCCGGGGCGGACGAGGTCGACCGTCGTGCGCACGATCTGCACCAGCATGGGAATCAGGACGATCCAGATCGGATACTGGATGAATCCGAGCGATTCGAAGAAGGACATCGGTTACCTCCGGCTTGATGAAGTCGGTGTGAGGGGCGCAGCAAAGAACGTCGATATGCGGTGCTCCATCGTCTCGTCGTCGATCAGGCGCGGCGTGATGGCGAGCCAGCCGAAGAGTCCGAAGATGGCCGCGCCGAACCCGAGTGCGGCGCAGGAGACGATGCGGCCGACGGCGTCCCACATGGCCGGCATCGCGAAATCCTCGACGTCGAGCGCTTCGAAGGCGCTGTAGCCCTCCAAGGACGCGCCCAGCGCCCCGAGGGCGACCGCGAAGACGATGAGCCCGACCTGCCGCTCCCACAGCCGGCGCCGCAGGTCCGGCCGCAGGTCGCCGTCGATCCAGAGACGCGTCGCGGCCCGGGTCCAGTTCGCGGCGAGCAGGGCGACCACGATGACCTGGGGCCACGCAAGCACGGCCGCGGAGCCGAGTGGGCCCGACCCGATCATCGTGATGCACGCGACCGCCCCGGCCAGGCCTGTGGCCGCGAGAATGCCGAGGCGCTCCACCCGGTCGATCCACCCCGTGCCCCGCGCCCAGCGGCCCAGCGGCGGCGCATGCTGCGCTTCGAGCTGAGCGAGCGTCTCCGTGCCCGGCACGAGCTGGCGAAGGGCGGCGCGGCGTGCCTGGGCCGGTCCGTATCCGCGACGCTCCAGTTCCGCCTGCAGCGCCTCCGCGTCGGCGTCGACTTCCTCCAGCAGATCGAGGCGGCGGCGCGGCGGCACCGCAAGATTCCGTTCGATGTCTGCAAGGGGATGTTCAGGCCGCATGGGTTGCCCCGAAGAGTTCCAGCAGCACCCGGAACTGTCGCTCCAGTTGCGCCGCTCCCGCCGCCAGTTCGGCACGACCCGCGCCGGTGAGTTCGTACGTCTTCCGCCGCCGCCCGTCCCCGCTCCATTTCCCGCGCACGTGCCCGTCCGTCTCGAGCCGGTGCAGGATCGGGTAGAGGGTCCCGTGCTGAAACGAAAACGCGCCCCCCGTCCGTTCCTCCACGGAGAGCGCGATCTGGTAGCCGTGCGCGGGTCCTCGCTCCAGGACCGCGAGCACGAGCAGTTCGTTGATGCGCTTCGAGAGTGTCATGCGCACATGATATAAAGATGGTCTTTATATCGCAAATCTGCATACCGGGAAGAGCGGCTACGGTCGCGGGTATCCCCGGCCAGAGCAGTCCGCGACATTGGAGACGGCGGGACCGGGCCGTCCGCGGATAACCGCCGCCAGGGAAGCGATCGAGAAACGAATTGTACACGACCTGCATCTTCTGCCACGGCGACCTCGCCCGGAACGAGGCCCTCGAGGAGTTCCCGGTCGGCCGCCGTCTCGCTTTCGACGGGGCAAGGGGACGGCTCTGGGTCGTGTGCCGGCGCTGTGAGCGCTGGAACCTCTCCCCGCTGGAGACGCGCTGGGAGGCGATCGAAGCCTGCGAACGCGCCTTCGAGACCACCCGCATGCGGGTCGCCTCCGACAACATCGGCCTTGCGAAACTCAAGGAGGGCCTCGAACTCGTCCGCGTCGGCGATCCCGTCCGCCAGGAGTTCGCGGCGTGGCGCTACGGCGACCAGTTCGGCCGCCGCCGCAAGCGGGCCATGCTCATCACCGGCGCCGTCGCGACCGCAGCGGGGGCCCTCGTCGTGGGAGGCGTGGTCTCGCTGGGCTCGCTCTGGCTGACGAGCAGGTGGTCGAAGACCTGGTACCTCAATCGTGTCATTCACCGGACTCGAGATGCTCGCGGAGAGCCCGTGCGGGTCCTGCGGAGACACCTCTATACGTCGCGTCTCGTGCCGGATGTCGAGGGAAGTGGCTGGGGACTTCAGGTTGATCACATCCGGGGCTGGGACAAGCGATCGGGCAGGGCGTTGCGGACGATGATGATTCAGGGCCCCGACGCGACCGGGATGGCCGGACAGTTGATGGCGCGAGCCAACCGCCGCGGCGGCGCCGAGCAGGTGATCCGCCAGGCCGTAAGGCGGATCGAAAACGCCGGCCACCCCGAGGCTTTTCTTCCCGAAGCCGCGGACATGGCGCAGCGCGCTTTTCGGCGATCCGCCAAGGACCATCCGCCCGTACACCGAATCGAACGGCTGCGGAAGCCGTTGCCCGGCACGCTCGCGGGCATGACCGACAGTATGCGTCTGGCCGTCGAGATGGCGACGCAGGAGGCGACCGAACGCGAAGCACTCGAGGGAGAACTGAAGGAACTCGAGGCGCGGTGGCGCGAGGCGGAAGAGATCGCCCACATCGCCGACAACCTCTTTGTCCCCGAAGGCGTCGACAGCTTCATCGCCGGCGAGCGCGGGCGAACCGGCGCCGGCGCCGCGAACCCGTCGCGGAACGCCTGAATGTACACGACCTGCATCTTCTGCCACGGGAACCTCGGCAGGAACGAGGCCATCGAGGAGTTCCCCGTCGGCCGCCGGCTCGCCTTCGACGAGGCGAAGGGACGGCTCTGGGTCGTGTGCCGGCGCTGCGAGCGCTGGAACCTCTCCCCGCTGGAGACGCGGTGGGAGGCGATCGAAGCCTGCGAGCGCGCCTTCGAGACCACCCGCATGAAGGTCGCCTCGGACAACATCGGACTCGCGAAGCTCAAGGAAGGCCTCGAACTCGTCCGCGTGGGCGATCCCGTCCGGCAGGAGTTCGCGGCGTGGCGCTACGGCGACCAGTTCGGCCGCCGCCGCAAGCGGGCCATGCTCGTCACGGGCGCCGTGGGGGCGGCGGCGGGCGGGGTCGTCGTAGGCGGCACGATCGCCGGGTTCGCCATGGGCGGCATCTTCGCGCCGCTCTTCCAGGGGGCTCAGGCCTGGTATCGGGACCGCGTCCTGCTTCGTCTCAGGGACGAGCACGGCGACCCCATCCGGATCCAGCGAAAGCACCTCTACACCTCCCGTCTCGTGCCGAGCGCGGACGCCTCGGGCTGGGACCTTCGCGTCGATCACATCCCGGGGTGGGATAAGCGGGACAGGACGAACAAGCGCAAGAACCACCGACATACGATGATCGTTCACGGGAGCGAGGCGATCGGGCTCGCGGGCCAGCTCATGGCCCAGGCCAACCGGCGCGGCGGCGCACGGAAGGCGGTTCGTGACGCGGTCCGGAAGATCGAGGAGGCCGGGCACCCGGACGCGTTTCTCCCCGTGGCGGCGCGCCACGCCATGAGCGACTTCTCCGGTTCGGGGAAAGCAGATCTCCCGGCGAAGAAGATCGAGGGATTGATGAAGCCCCTGCCGGGCACCCTGGCGGGACTCAAGGTGGACATGCGGCTGGCGATCGAGATGGCGACGCACGAGCAGGCCGAACGCGAGGCACTCGAAGGGGAACTGAAGGAGCTCGAGGCGCGCTGGCGCGAGGCGGAGGAGATCGCCCACATCGCCGACAACCTGTTCGTCCCCGAGAGCGTGGACAGCTTCATCGCCGGCGAACGTTCGCAGATCGACGACGACCCGGCGCAGGGAGCCCCGACCGGCTGAGAGCCTGTCCGGGGCCGCCCCGGTTCCCTATCGTGCCGAATGAGCGAGAAGAGACTCATCGTCGTCGGCGACCGCGTGCTCATCGAGCCGCTGGAGGGCGAGGACCGCACGAACGTCGGCCTCTACCTCCCGCCCACCGCGATCGACAAGCAGGCCGTGCAGGCGGGGACGGTCGTGGCCGTCGGCCCCGGCACGCCGGTCGGGCCGCCCGCCGAACTCGACGACGAACCGTGGAAGATCGGCGCCACCGAAGCCCGTTATCTTCCCATGCAGGCGCGGCCGGGAGACTACGCCCTTTTCTTCCGGAAGGCCGCGGTGGAGATCACCTTCGAGGGCACCCGGTACCTCGTCGCACCGCAGGGCGCGATCCTCACCCTCGTCCGCGAGGAGGAGGGCGAGAAGGCCGCCGAAGGCTTCGATCCCTCGTTCCTCTGAAGACAGCCGCTGGCCGCGAGCTGGCCGTACGGCGGACGTTACCCTCATCTCATAGGGATCGTTGCACGACATCGCTACCTGCACCGATTTTACGTCACCGACGCCTTGAAGCTGCTGGACCTGCTGGATACTTTGAGGGGCGAGGAGGAACAATGTTGAAGACACTAAATTATTACATGACTCTGCCTTACACGATCGACGTCGTGTACGAGGAATCGGGTAAGGCTCCTCCCTACGTGGCTAGGATTCTGGAATTGCCTGGTTGCATGGCTCAAGGTCGGAGCCATAACGAAGCGGTTCGAGAACTGCGCGAGGCTCAGGCCCTTTTCGTCGAAGCAATGCTCGAAAGCCGCGTTCCTATCCCGGAGCCCGCATACACTTCGGAGTCCACGGTGACGAAGGTCACTTGCGCTTTTTCGATCCCCGAGAGCCCTCTCAGTACGTCGCCCCCGGTAACATCTCGACTCGTTCCCGCCTGATCCCGCCCTCCCGGCGGCCCTGGAGCCGCGCCAACCCCAGCGCCCCGGCCCACCTCGACGCCAGCTTGGGCTAGCGGTTGACGGGGCCGATCCGGTTGGGGCGCAGGGAATGGCAGTTCACCTCCCAGGACGTCGCCCGGGCCTGAACCGGGGCATCACCGGTCGAGGAGACGGCGGCCGTCTGCCCCCGGAGCCGCGCCACCGCCCGTCCGACCATGTCCCCGCGGCTGCTGCGCAGCGCCACGGCCCCCCGCACCTCGGGACTCGACCACACGACCCAGAGCGTGTCGGCCCGCGTGAACCAGCGCGTCTCCATGCGGGAGAGATCTCCGTCGCCCTCGAGCGGGACGGCCTGATAGGCGGTCATCTCCCGCCCGTATGCATCCACCGAGTCGGCGAACAGCATGAGCGACCGCACGACGGGCGGGTCGGTCTCCGGAGCCTCCCCGCCGTTATCCGCGAGCCACGTGTCGAACCGGAGATGCCGGCAGCCGAGGAAATCCCACAGGCGAAGGTCCGCAGGTTCGGGCGGGGGCGGGGCCTCGACCTCCCGGAATCGGAACCAGATCGAGACCCAGACGAAGACGACCGACACTCCGGCCACCGCCATCCAACGTTTCGTTCTCGCCAGCGGACTCTCCGTTGCCGGGCTCCATGCACCGCGCGACCCAGCCCGACGACGCCGGGCCGCACCACGTCGCCGGCCAACCTAGCCCGGCCCTCGCCGCCACGCACAGCTTTTGATCCGGAGCCGGCGTCGGTAGAATGTCCCCGCGATTCCCCGCCGTTTCCCCCCAACCACGCGTACCGCGGAAGTCGAGGCCTGCTTGGCGCCCCCGCCCCGGAAGATCAGGAACATTGCGATCATCGCCCACGTCGATCACGGGAAGACGACGCTCGTCGACCATATGCTGCGGCAGGCGGGCGCCTTCCAGTCGCACGAGCGGGTCGAGGAACGCGTCATGGATTCGAACCCGCTGGAGCGCGAGCGCGGCATTACGATCCTGTCGAAGAACACCGCCGTGCGCTGGGGCGAGACGAGGATCAACATCGTCGACACGCCGGGCCACGCGGACTTCGGCGGCGAGGTCGAGCGCATCCTGCGGATGGTGGACGGCGTGCTCCTTCTCGTGGACGCGGCGGAGGGGCCGATGCCGCAGACGCGCTTCGTCACGCGGAAGGCCCTCGCGCTCGGCCTCGCGCCCATCGTCGCGATCAACAAGGTGGACCGGCCGGAGCAGCGCGCGGCGGAGGTACACGACGAGGTGCTGGAACTGTTCCTGGAACTGGACGCGACCGAAGCCCAACTCGACGCGCCCTTCCTGTACGCGAGCGGCCGGGACGGCTGGGCGTCGCCGGACATCGAGGCGCGGGACGGCGACCTGGAGCCGCTGTTCGAGACGATCGTGGCGGCGGTCCCCTCCCCCGCCGGCGACCCCGAGGGACCCTTCCAGATGCTCGCCTCGACGCTGGACCACTCCAGCTACCTGGGACGCATCGCGATCGGCCGCATCGAGCGGGGCGCCGTGGCCGAGGCGGATCGCGTGGTGCTGCTGCCGCTCGGGGAGCCCGGACCCGTGCCCGCCGACGAGGCGCTCCCGGCCCGCGTGCTCAAGATCTACGGCTTTGACGGGCTGAAGCGTGTCGAGGCGCCCCGCGCGAGCGCCGGCGACATCGTGGCGCTGGCGGGACTCGAAGGAGTGGAGATCGGCCAGACGATCGCCGACCCCGGCCACAGGGAACGTCTGCGCGGGATCGCGGTCGAACGGCCCACGCTCTCGGTGGATTTCCGGGTCAACGACGCCCCCTTCGCCGGGCGGGCGGGCAAGTACGTCACGACCCGGCAACTGCGCCAGCGCCTCCTCCGCGAACTGGAGCGGAATGTCGCCCTCCGCGTCGAGCCCACGGACTCCCCCGACACCTTCTCCGTCTCGGGCCGCGGTGAACTCCACCTCACGATCCTCATGGAGACGATGCGCCGGGAGGGGTACGAGTTCTCCATCTCGCGACCGCGCGTCATCCTGCGCGAGGGCCCCGACGGGGAGATCCTGGAGCCGTACGAGGAGGCCGTGATCGAAGTCCCGTCCGGGATGGTCGGCGTGGTGATGGAGAAGATGGGGAGCCGGCGGGCCGAACTCCTCTCGATGCGGCCGACGGACCAGGGTCCGGTGCGGCTCGACTTCAGACTCCCGTCACGCGGGCTGTTCGGATACCGCTCCGAGTTCCTCACGGACACGCGCGGCGAGGGACAGTTGCACCACCGCTTCCTCGAGTACGGCCCCCGCGCGGGCCACCTCGAGCACCGGCGGAAGGGGGTGCTCGTCGCCGACCGCCCGGGGACGTCGGTCGCCTTCGCCCTCTTCAACCTGCAGGAGCGGGCCGAGATGCTGATCGGCCCCGGCGTCGAGGTCTACAGCGGCATGATCGTGGGCGAGCACGTCCGCCCCGGCGATCTCGAGGTCAACGTGTCGAAGGGCAAGAAGCTCACGAACATGCGGGCCGCGGCCGCGGACGAGAACGTCCGGCTCGAGCCGCCACGCGAACTGACGCTGGAACTGGCCCTCGAGTTCATCAACGACGACGAGTTGATCGAGGTCACGCCCGACGCGATCCGGCTCCGCAAGCGCAAGCTCGACCCGGTCGAGCGCAAGAAGGCCATGCGCCGCGCCGCCGCGGAGGCCCGCGAGGGCTGACGCCACGGCGCGAGGAGGGAAACGTAAGCGTTTTGACAATCGATATTTCGATCTTCAATTGGCATAAGGCTCCACAGGGGACTTCGGACTGCCCGCGATTGGTTAGCCGGCTTCGAGTGCTCCGCCGACCATTCGTCCACTGCCCAAGTCCAGGCGGTCGAGAAACTCGAAATAGTTTGCCATGAACTCGCGGAGGTCTTCCGGCTCAACAGCGACAAAACGGAAGACCGGGTATTTCTTTTCGGAGAGGAACATGACGTCGTTGATCTCCCGATCCTTGGTCCTCGTCACGATGTTGCCGTGTGCCAAGGCGTTGCGCATGATCGCCCCGACTACGGTCCCCGCCTTGACGTTGGGTTGTATGGGCTTGGCGCTGGCAAATGCCGGCACAAAGTCCGGTTCTTGTGCTCTAACATCTCGGACCTTGCCCTTCCGCCAAGTCGATGGCTCGGCGCCCCAGAGTTGAGACGAAAGGAAGGGTTCCTCAAGGAGTCTGTTGTACTCGGAGGCCGCCCTCTTGTAGCGGCGACGATCATCCGATGGATGCGGGGTTCGACTTCCCTTTCTGAGTCGGTCGTAGGGAACGGTCAGACCGACCGTCGTGATCGAGAGCAGGTGGGTCACCTCCAAACCCATATCTTGCGTCGTGGAACCAAGCTCCCCGAGCAGCCTCGAACAGCGCTGAGGAAAGTCGCTCACGTAATCCTGGTACATAACCATTCCGATGTCCCATTTTTGAGGGTCTTCAGAGCACTACCGGACCGCAGAACCTCCGACAATCGTTGTCCGTGCGCACCAGATGATAAGAGTTGCGAGGGACGTTACGGAGCGAGGAGGGTCTCCATGTAGCGGTGGCCGGAGTCCGGGAAGAGGATGTTCTTCCGGGCAAAGTCGTCGGGGCTCCAGGAGCCGTCGTCGTAGCGGGGGCGGAGGTCGGCGTGGGAGGTGGCGGACACGATATATGAGTCCAGAGATACCGTGCCGGCGGGGACGCCGCTCCGTTTCGCGATTGCGTCCGCGAGATCCGCGAGCCGCTCGTGTAGGCGGGCCTTCTCATCCTCCGCGTAGGCGCGGGCGTGGAGCATGCCGTGCGGCTCGACGAACACGACGCGCTGGTGCCCCCCGTCCATCAGCCACAGGATGAAGTCCGGATAGAAGCCGCGGCCCTCCAGCGAGAAGCCCACGCCGCGTCCGCGAGCCTGGTTTCGGAGCAGGAAGAGTTCCGCTTTGGGGTGGAGAGTGCTCCCCGAGTCCCGCCACCATTCGCGCAGGTCGCGCACGAATCGCTTCTCGCTCTCGTTGAGGGGCGGCGGGGAGATCGTCACGTCGGCGTTCGAGGACTCGATGAGCAGTGGCTGGTACAGGTGACGGTCGAAGTGGATGCGGGCCAGCGGGCCGAGTTCCTGCTCGTAGAGCTTACCCCGCTGTTCGATGAGTTCCACGATCTCGTCGCGCAGAGCGCGGTCGGCGTGCGGGATCGTCACGACGTAGTGGGGCTCTGGCCCGGCGGGCCAGGCGCTGGCCGCCTCCAAGTCCACGTTCAGCTGAAGGTTGGGATCGGCGGCGTCCACCTCGCGGTACCTCATGCGCTCGGCCTCCCACGTCCGCTGCTCGGTCTGCCAGCACCGGTCGGCGGTTCGCCGGAGCACCGCGTGCACGATCGCTTGCAGATCCTCGCGGTCGTGCCAGCTCCGGGGCTCGAAGACGTGCTCGTCGGCCGATACCGTCGCGGCCCCGTCCTCGACGTGCGACCGCAGGCCGGCAGGGCCGGGGATGGCCAGGGGCCGCATGCTCTTCTGCCGTCGGTGTTCCATGAGGTCGAGGTACGCCCGCTCCCAGTCCACCAGCCCCAGCGGTAGTTCGGCGGCGGGTCGCGTGTGCCCGGCTGCGCCCTCCATCGCCTCACTGCTGCGGGCCCCGCTCTCCCAGGAGGAGGCCCGGGTGGCGCGGTCGATCTTCACCGGAAGCCCCATTCCAGCATCGAGCGCGAAGTTCGCCTCGGTCTCGAAGTCGCTGCCCACCGGGAGGACCGGAACCACGAGTCCTCGGCCCAAGAACTCCTCGTTGGCCCTAACCGGTACGCGCAGCGTCACGCTGTCCCGCGCCTCAAGTCCCTCCCGTTCGAGGTAGGTGCGGAACTTCTTCATATAGTCGGCGCGCACGGCGAAGATGTTGAGCGTTTCCAAGAGCCCCACCTTGTCCGGGTGCGGTCCCTTCAGATAGGCGCTCCGCTTGAGGGACATCCCCCTGCCCTTGAGCCGCACGCCGCGGCCGAAGAGCTGGATGATCTCGGAACCCTCGGCCCGTCCCACGTTCATGAGGCCCATGTTCGACACGCGCCACGAGTTCCAGCCCTCCACGAACTTCTTGGCGCCGATGAGGACGTTGACCGTGGCCCCGGCCTCGTTCACCCGGCCGAACATCGAGCCGCCAACGGCGTCTTTTTCGAAGATGATCCCGGCATCGGCCGCCCGCGCCAACTTCTTGAACTTCGACGTGTCGCCGATGTAGGTGAGGCCGAAGTACTCATCCGACCCGAATGCCTTCAGGCCGATCTCGCCGGGAGCGCCGCGAATATCGCACAGGCGCAGCCCGCCGGGGCCCTCGGCGCGGAACACGGTGCGCAGGATGTCGGCGTAGATCTGGTCCGGGGACTCCCCGAGCTTCGCCAACTCGTTGAAGCGGTCCGCGAACAGATCCACGTTCCACGCCGCATACAGCCCCGACTCGCCCCGTAGCAGCTTCGCGATCGTCTCCCGTGCCCAGTTGGGCTCGTTGAGCACACGGTGGAGGAAGAGTTGCACGGCAAGCACGTCGCTCGTGTCCCGCCCGCGCCGCCTGTAGACCGCGTTCACGCTCCCGCCCACAAACACCCACAGCGGCTTCTCCAGATTGTAGACGCGCAGCGCGGAGGCGTTCTCACGGTGGGCGCGGAGCTGCTCGTAGAAAGAGAGGAGGTTGCCGAACAGAAGCTGGTCGGCGAGTTCCGGCGGCGGGTCCTTGCCCGACACGTTGAGGACGCGGAAGTCCTTGCCGAACCCGTCGCGGTGGAAGTAGGGGTACGAATAGTCGAACAGGATCGACTTGCCGTAGTCGAGCGTGAGCTGGTTGTCGCGCGCAGCCGCCAGCGCCTGCCCGAAGGTCGCGCTGTACTCGAAGGTGAAGCCCCGGGCGGCCACGGCATCGCGCACCGCCCGCCACGCCTCCCCGCTCGCGCCCCGGTGACCCTCGTCCACGAATACGAGGTTGCGGTCGCCGAGCGCGGCCACTTCGATGCTGACGCCCGTCCCCCTCCCGCGCCGCTTGTCGACCAGCTTCGTGATCTCGGTCACCCTCACGGTGCGGCGCCCGCCCGCCAGGAGTCCCGCCTCGCCGAAGCGCGCCGACGGGATGCCGGACGCGGCCATCTCCTCCATGTGCTGGGCGCTCAGTCCCTCGTTGGGCGTGATGAGGATGATGTTGTCCAGCCCCTCCGCCCCGCCGTAGTGGAGGAACTGGAGGTAGTTGAGGTGCATGATGAGCGTCTTGCCGCTGCCCGTCGCCATCCAGAAAGCGAGCTTGTTCAGGTCGTCCGGCGTGATCTCCCGGAGCGGGTACGAAGTGCCCAAGCCGTGGACCTTCTCCCGAACGTAGCGGTGGATCTCCCTCGCGAGGGCTTCCGGGGCGGTGGCCCGCCGGTCAAGGAAGAGTTCCGCGTACAGCGCCGCGAGTTGCTGGAAGTACCGTAAGGTGATCGGCTCGCGCCGTCCCCTGTTTATGGAGTCGAGGTGGCGTCGCACGTTGTCGTCGTACCGAGCCAGGTCGCCGGGCTCGACCAACAGGCTTTCTCGGCTCGCGAGCGTGCGGGCCACATGGCTGCGACCGTCCTCGTACCCCTCGCGCGCATCCTTCAAGGCGTCGAAGAGCGCCTGGTTGGTCTCGAACCCGAACTGCCGGTTCGCCCAGCCCAGGAGCAGGAGTTCCGCCTCGAGTCGGCGGAGAATGGTGCTGGGGCGGCTAGGGGTCATCAGCCGCCTGTGCCGCCCGCTGGCGCGAACATGCGCTGCTTGAAGAGGTTGTCCAGCGGACGCGCGTCCTCCACCATCGAGTCCCCGTTCATCCAGATCTCGTCCGCCCCCGCCGTCAGGTCGTGCTTCGCCACGAAGTCCCGATCCCGCTCCCGGTCCTCCGCCGTCCACCCCTCGGTGGTCCGCCAGATGACGACCGCTGATCGCCCATCCCGCGTGTCGCCGGTGTAGACGAGATAGCGGCGGCCATCGTCGTCGTACGTCCGCCGCGTGCGGACGGCGAGCCCGAGCAGGTAGTTGAAGGTCTCCGCGAGATCCACCCTCTCATCCGACCCGTCCCCGTTTCCACCTAGGCGGAGCTTGTAATCGAACGGCCGTTCCAGTGCCGCGACGTTGAGCAGGGTGGCGCTCCCCTTGGTCTCCCAGCGGAGCATGTAGCGCAGCAGGTAGTCCTCCAGCTCGAACAGACTCTCCTCCGCCTCCTCGAACTCGATGTTGTTCAGCGCGTCTTCGTAGCTCTCCAAGCGGAAGTACTTGATGATGCGCGGGCCACGCTCGGACTCCTCCGCCGTGGCCTCCCGCTTCGCCACCCCGTTCTTCCACTCCGGGGAGAACGCCACCTTCTTCAGCCGTGGCATCACGACGGTGTCGAAGTGCTCACCCATCTCCACGAGGATGAACTTGCGGCGGCCTCCGTCCTCACGATTGAGGTTGATGACGGCGTGCCCGGTGGTGCCCGATCCCGCGAAGTAGTCGAGGGTGGTGGACGAACCGTCCATGCCGCAAACCCGCAGGCAGTCCTCGACTAGCCCCACCGCCTTGGGATAGTCGAAGGGTTTGGCTCCGAACAGATCCTTGGAGGTCCGGGGACCGCGATTTGACGAAGCGTAGCGCGGTTCACCCCACCAAGTCTTGGGAATCGCCTTCGTGTCCATCCGGATCATGAAATCTACGCTTATGGTCCCATTCTTCCGCCGAACACGGTATTGTTCCGGGTTGCTGGTGATCTTCTCCGGACCGTGGTGCCAGTTCTTCTCTATGATCTCCTCTCCCTCGCCTCTGACAGGCAGGATCTCGACTTCGTCCTCTTCGGGAGCTTCGAGCACGTCGTATCGGCGCTCGGCCGCGATGTACCGAAGCTTCGGCACGCGGATCCGATCGTCCTTTGCGACATAGATCGGGAAGAACAGCTTGGGCCGGTCCTCACGACGGTCGTTGGAGCCGTGCCGTATCAAGTTGTTCCAATCGTAGCGACCGATTTCGTCCTCGAATCGGTAACGCGCGAGCTCCCGCTCCGTCTTCAGTAGCGATCCCGGCGCCGCCTGTTCGTTTCCGAAGAACAGCGCGAATTCGTGGCTCGGCGAAAGCTGCCCTCGCGACTTGCGGCCAGCCGGATTGGAGCGCACGACAACGGTGCCGAGCTCCTTCGGCAGGAGATCCTGCATGAGCATCCGCAGCCGGGAGACCTCTTCGTCGTCGATCGCGCAACTCAGGATGCCTGTTGGTCCAAGCAGTTCCCGGGAGAGCGACAGTCGGTCCGAGATCAGCGACAGCCAGGAGGAGTCCTTGTAGTTGTTCTTATACAGAATCGCCGAGGCGGCCGTATTGTACGGTGGATCGATGTAGATGCTGGAAAGCCCTGCCCGGTATCGTTCCTCCAGCAGATTCAAAGCCTGCCAACTCTCGCTCTTTACGAGTAGGCCGTCCGTCTTGTCGTCGACATCGTCGAGCGCGGCGAGCAACTCGTCAACGACCTCCGGATCGAAGTGTCGGGTATCGACGAGGATGCCCGGATTGCGCGACAGGAAGTCGCGCCTGGTAGCTGCAGAATCGTCAACACGGTCGAACAGAGATTCGTCGTTCGGGAGGCATCCCAAGGCCCGCCATTCGTTCCACTGTTCATCGCACTCCAGCACGTACGGGTGAAGCTCCTCCGGCAGCAGCCTTGCGGCCACGCAGTACTGAACGTCAACGACGAACTTCCGTTTCTCCCAGAGCATCTTCTGGAAGCCCTCGATCTGCGCGAGGAATTCGATCACGTTCCGGCCGACCTCGCGGATCACGCGCATTTTGTCGAGCCAAGCGTCGGCTCCCCGCTCCCCGCCTGCCTCGATTGCGTCGAGACTCAGAACCTCCGACTTGAGATAGAAATCCAACTCGCGTGCGAGGAACCCCATCAGATCGCGATGCACGAAATAGTCCGAAGTGATCCGGCGGGCAAAGCGACGGGCGTGGTGCGTGAACAGCGTCGGTGCATCGTCGGCCCCCGCTCCTCCCCAACGGTCCAGCAGTGCCTGCGCTGCTTCCGGGTTTCCGGTCAGCGATTCGAGGATCGCCGCCTCGGCACGCTCCAGGATGGCGTCTTGCTGCCCGTTCCTGCCCATCTCCCTTGCCTCCGCGGGAGTGAGCGGACGGTGATCGAAAGGCAGATCGAGCGTGCGGCTCGCGTCATGCCATTCGGCGGCGTCCAGGCGGGGGAAGAAGAAGCGCCTCTTGCCTTTGACGTCGTTCTGGTCGATGTCCGCCGTGCGCAGGAAGAGACGGATCGAGACTCCAGACGGCGTCCGGTAGGTGTAATCCTTGAAGTGCTCCGCCGACTTCACGTAGTACTGGTCGCGGTTCGCCCAGTGGAAGTGGATCTCCTCGCCGTTGTAGGGGACGACGTAGGGGCGGAACCTGCCAACGAATGTGAGACACTTTCCGATTCAGTTTAGTGAGGCCTCCTTCCTCCCGTTGGCCGACTCCGATCCATCAACCGGCGTGACGGGGAGTGCGCGGTTGATCCAGACTTCCTCCGGGAGTTCCACAGCCCTCGGCGGGCCGACGACGAAGCGGTCGGGGCGGGCGGCGTAGGCCGCGGCCAGCACGTTCCGCCGTTGCTCGATCACCTCGGGGGCGCGGCCGAGGTGGACCTGCTCGGGGGTGAGCAGGCCGATGCCGCCGTGGCGGTGTTGGGTGTTGTACCACTGGAAGAACTCCCGGCAGAAGTCCTTCGCCTCCTCGATGCAGCCGAACCGACCGGGGAAGCCCGGGTGATACTTGAGGGTCTTGAAGTGCGCCTCCGAGTACGGGTTGTCGTTCGAGACCCTGGGGCGGCCCAGCGACTGCGTGACGCCCAGGTCGGCCAGGAGCTGCGCCGTGCACTTGGCCGTCATGGGGGATCCCCGATCCGAGTGCAGCGTGAGGACCCGGGGCCGCACACCGTGCCTGAGACACGTCTCGCCGACCAAGTGTCCGGCCAGGCCTGCGGTCTCGCGCTCCGCCACCATCCATCCGGTGACGTAGCGGCTGTAGATGTCCAGGATCACGTACAGATAGAAGTACCGCCACTTCTCCGGCGCCAGCAGCCGGGCGATGTCCCAAGACCACACCTCGTTCGGTGCCTTGGCCACCACCTCGGGCTTCGGGTGGTTGGGATGGCTGCGCTGAGCCCGGCGCTCGCGGACCGCCCGGTTCTCGGCCAGGATCCGGTACATCGTCCGCTCCGAACACAGATAGACGCCCTCGTCCAGCAGCGTCGCGTACACCTCCGCCGGCGCGCGGTCGGCGAAGCGCGGCGAGCACAGCACGCCGAAGACCTCCGCCCGCTCCGCCGCGTCCAGGGCCCGGGCGGGAGCCGGCCGGGGCCGCCGCCGCCCGGTCTTCGGCCTCCGGCGACGGTAGAACGTGGCGCGCGCGACCCCGAGGGCCTCGCACGCCGCGCGTACGCCCACGTGCCCGGCCAAGCCTCCGGCCGCGCTCAAGAGCGCTTCCCGTCCCCGGGGCTCACGCCCGGCAGCCCCGCAACTTTTCCCTGGACATCGATGATGATGCGCGCCTTGCGGAGTTCCTCGCGCAACCGCGCGTTCTCCCGCTCCAGCTTCCGCACCCTCCTCGCCTCACGCTTCCCGCCCGAGGGCTTCGGTCCGCGTCTCTTCGCCAGCCCCCGCAGCGATCCCTCCCGCGCCGCTTTCCGCCACGCCGACAGGTGCGAGCCGTACAATCCCTCGCGCCGAAGCAACGCTCCGATCTCGCCCGACGTCTCGCAGGCGTCCGCCTCCTCGACGATCGACAGCTTGTACGCCGCCGTGAAGCGCCGCCGCGTCGCCTTCGCCGACACCTCCGGATCCGCCGCGGAAGCCGCCGCGCTTCGCCCGCCCTCCCCTGAAGAGAGGGGCGTTCCGTTCACCTTCATTCCTTCTCCTCGTTCCATCCTCAATCTCTCTGTCTCGCCCTACTCTAATCTCTTGCTCCTCTCGTGTCTCGCGCGTGTTGGCAGAGAGGGGATGCTCCCACGAATAGCGTCGCTTCGGAACGAAGTCGCCGTCCTGGTAGTACCGGCTGAAGAAGGCGTACAGGTGGTTGTAGATGTCGCGCCGCACGTCTCCGGCCGACTCGGCGTGGCGTGCCCGCTCGCGCCACAGGATGTACTTCTTCCCGAGCGGAGTCTCCTCGTACTTGACGAGTTCTCCGTTCGGCGCGATCACATTCTCGCCGAAGGAGTCCACAACCTGCTGCCGCGTTTCCTCGAAGGTGTCGGCCCGCTTCCCCTCGGTCTCGAGGGCCCCTTCGCTTACGGCCTCCTCGATGGCGCCCGGCAGATCCCGGTCGATGTAGCGGTCGATGACCTCCCGCTTGTGGTTCATGATCCGGTAGATGCCGAAATCCAGATCCGCGCAGTCGAACTGGAACAACTCGCGCAGGAGCCCCTGGAACCGGGCCTGCTCCTCCGGCGGCGGCGAGGCCTGTGTCGAGGCGTTCTTCGGTGCCCACCGCTTGTGGAACGGTGTTCGTGTCAACCTACGGCTCCCGGTCCGGTGGAACGGGTCGGCAGGGATTCGACGGGGTCCGTGTACCGAGTAGCATGGCACGGAGTTTGCGCCAGAACGTGGCTTGAGGCAATGCGCCCGGCGGCAGGCCCCGGTGCAAGAGCAAAGCTGTTGCCCGGAACGTCCACGCTTCTATTGCGTCCACGGTGCGTCGGGACACACGGTTACCGAGGATCGACCCCATCGAGTCCAGAGAAAACGGGTGCGCAAGCCCGATGGCGGAGGGTCGTGCTTCAGCTGCTTCAGGGCCGGGGGCACCGGAAGGTGCAGGCGCGCTTGGCGGCGAAGCGGATCCGAGCGCGCAAGAATCGGGTCTTGCGGCCAACGCAGGAGCACGGGTTGCCGGCAACTGCCGCCCCAGCACCCTCCCATGTTCACCGACCTTAGGTGGTTCCAGATGGCCGTGTCGAGTATTCTTAGGTGGGTGATGCGGCGGTACATCAGGGGTGGCTCCGATGGAAATCCAAGAGATTCACAACAGAATCCGTGATCGATTTGCGTACCTTTCCGCTACGGTGGAAGGCGCGTCTGCGATGGGGCAGAGCGACATCCACCGCCTGTCCGAGGCCATCGTTTGCCCTGTCCTCAAGATCGTCCTGAAACTCCCGGCTCTTCGCAATCTCAACTCGGTTGAGCGAGACAACTTCCCCGGCATCGATCTTGGAGATCCCGTAGCCGGCGTTGGCATCCAAGTCACCGCCCGCGCGGATGCTCCGAAGATCCGGAGCACGATCAAGAAGTGCATCAGCCACGGCCTTCATCAGACCTATCCGCACCTTCGCTTCTTTGTGTTGACCAAGAAGCAGAGTACGTACCGCCTTAACGTGAAGCCTGATCTCAGCGGCAAGCTAAGATTCGACCCCCGTGTGGACATTCTCGACTACACAGATGTTCTTAAGGTCCTCGCGAAGCTCCCCACAGCAGACCTATCGGCCGTGGAAGAAGTTCTTGAGGCCGATCTCGGCATACGCTCCGCACCCAGCATACGCAGCTCCTGGACTTCCACGGAGGAGCACGGCTGGCTCAACCTACTCCCAATCACTTTCCCTTCTCGATTGTATCTCGGAGAGGTGATTCCAGAGGCGCGACCCAGGAGCCGCTCGCGGCACCGCAATCCTCGCCATCTTGCACGAAAGTATTTGTCTGACAACAGGCTAACGTTCTCATCCGATTGGAGTATCTACGATGGTCAGGTCATCACTTTTCACGACCTCCGGCAACGTGATCTGCCGCTATCGCGACTGGTCGATCCTGGCACGGTGACCGATTTCGCCACCGAGGAGTACCACAGCGTTGACAACAACTACCGTCACGCCTTCAAGCATCTTCTCCGCCTCTGCATGCAACAGATGCTCTATCGCCGCGGGGTTTTCTGGCAACATAAGGTCGGGCTTTTCTGCTTCGGCCCTCCTGACGACGGACGCATGAAGCGATATGAGTCCTGGGGCGACAAGAAGACTGCGACTCGATTGGTGTTCAAGCGCGTACCGAAGCGGGACGCGCCAGAAGAAATTTACCATTGCAAACATTTCGCTTTCCGTGCCACTTTTCACGTGCTCTCTTCGACTTGGTATGTGTCGATCCGACCTGAGTGGTTCTTCAGTTACAATGGTTATCACAGGTGGTTCCACGGCGCTGAGAGGGTCGACTACTTGAAGCGCCGCGAGAAGAACCAAACGGTGTTCAATCACGTCAAGTTTCTTGCGCATTTTCTCGGCGGGGGGACGCATCCCGACCTCTTCCGGACCCTGCCGACTTATCCCTTTCTCACGTTTGGACCACTCGCATCCGTCGCCGGCCTTCCGCAGCTCGATGACAATCTTTGGCGATCTGCCGAAGTAGGGCCGATCCATGCGACACTTGTGGATCCGAAGGGTGTGATTCCCCTCGAGTTGGAGGGCTGGTGAAGCTTAGCGTGCTACCGGAGCCCAGTCTCGAGTTCGGGCGCGGGCAGCACGTCTGCCCTCGTGCCGGGATCTACGAACATGACGTGTACGATTCCGTTTTGGCGGTGCGTCGAGAACACTTGTGGGTCGGAGCAGTCGGAGTCAGCGACGACCTCGAGACTCTTGCCACATGGATACAACGGTGCCAAGGCCCCATTCCGGCCAAACTCAATGCCCGGCAACCAACACTATTTCCTGCATTTTGCGGCTTCAATCGGGATGTCGGCTTCCGCGCAAACATGTCGTTGCAGGATGAGATCACACGCACGTTACCGAAAGCAGCTGTCCGGAACATCGTCCGGATCAAGCAGTTCAATCGGCGCGTGGAGGCTGCCGTTCAACTCTTCTTTCCTCACGTCAAGTTTCTTTGTCAGAATCGAACGGTCGATGTGGTCGTTTGCGTCATCCCAGATGACCTCTACGACGTCATCTCCAAGAGGAGTACCGCCTCGGCGGACGATCACATAAAGGATTCGGATACCGATGACCTCGTCGAGGCGAATTTTCGTAGGGCTCTAAAGGCAGCTTGTCTGCATTTGGGTGTACCCTTGCAACTTGTCCGCGCGAAATCTCTCAAGCCCAATCCACCGGGCATGCAGGACGACGCGACCAAAGCTTGGAATTTCTGCACCGCGCTCTATTACAAGGCGAATCAGACGGTACCCTGGCGACTCCCCCTCGATGCGAATGCGCCGAGCACATGCTACGCCGGGATAGGCTTCTTCAGGAGCCGGGACAGGAGCGTGCTGCACACGAGCCTGGCTCAGATCTTTGACGAGCTCGGAAACAGTGTCATCCTTCGAGGTACGCCAGTTGGCGTTGACAAGAACGACAGGCGACCGTTCCTGCGGGCGGATCAAGCGGAGGAATTGCTGGCAAGAGCTCTGGGGGAATACCGGGATGCGCTGGGCCACGCTCCGGCTCGTATGGTTCTACATCGGACGTCACGCATTCGACCGGATGAACTTGAAGGTTTTGAGTCTGCCACGTCGACGGCGGGGGTGTCCACGCTGGATTGTGTGATTGTGCGCGACACGGACGTACGATTGTTTCGTCAAGGACTCTATCCTCCGCCACGAGGGACGATGATGTCATTGTCGAAGGCGGAGCACGTTCTATACACGCGCGGATCGGTCCAGTACTACCACACCTATCCGGGTCTATATGTGCCTCAGCCGCTACGGATTACCACGGAGCACACAGAGGGATCCCCCAGCATGATAGCTAAGGAAATCATAGCGCTCACCAAGATGAACTGGAACAACACGCAGTTCGACGGCAAGTACCCCATCACGCTCCACTGCGCCCGACAAGTTGGCAGCATCCTCAAATATCTGGACGAGGGCGAAAGACCACCGATCAGCTACAGCTACTACATGTAAGTGTGACGCTCCGCGGTGTCGGATGCTTCCCGCCGCAGCTCGACGCCGGTCGATTCAAGTCGGCAGGATACAGTGGTCCTTGAACAGACCCACGACGATACGGCCTTCGCGAAGCCCGGACGAACTCTCCGACGGCGGCTCGTAGAGAAAGTGAATCCGGTCAATGTTCGGTCGCAGTTTGACGTGCCACCAGAACACCTTCTCACGGCCTCGATGCCAACGAGTGCGGTCGCGCTGCGACGGAGAGTGTCGCTTGGTACGGCCATTCTCATCCGAGATTGGCGCACCAACGTTCGCAGACAAGACGTCTCCCAATTCGCCTGGGGCAGCCCGAAGCTCGCAAAAGCACGAGGCACCGTGATCGCTGAGGCCGCCTAAACAGTGAACGAGCTCATCTCGAACAGCAATATATGGACGGCTGAAGTCCCGGAGACCTCGCCAGATGTCGTCGGCCCAGCCGAGTGCCGGAAAAGCCGACCGCGCCAAGCTTGCGAACTTCGCCTCATCGGCGTTCTCCAGTCTGACGATTGATCGAAAGAAGGCGACGTGGTGGGACTCGCGGGTGACAAAAAAGATTCCTAGCTTGGTGTCGGTTATGGTCACCGACACCCTCCCAACTGGCATTTCGCCGAGGGGAAGCGGAAGAACCGCTACCTGATGCCCCTCCCGGCACGAAGCGTGCGCCCATGCCGCTCCGGGAGCGCGACGCACATCCCCGTCGAATACCGCATCGTATTCGGCTAACGTAGAGTCATCGAAGTCGTTGGCCCGGTCGAGGGCCAAGTATAGTTGGGAGGCGAGGTCGCGGTCGAGGCGTACAGGACAGCTTGAATCGAACAGCAGCGAGAAAAGCTGAAGGCCGCCACCAAGATCGGCCTCATAGTATTCCTTGTACTTCGCGACGCGTTCGCCTCGGCGTCGGGCCACTTCGAGTCGATCAAGCAGCCGCTCGATGGCATCGGTCAACACCCCGACAGGATTGGCTTTGCTCGCCCCGGCCCATGAGGACTCGTCTAGTACGAAGCGGATGCTCATGAGTCACGTCGCCGCCGGGCGGCCAAGGCCGAGAGGTCGACCTGAGTTTGGTCAAAAAACCCGGCTGGCCAGTCGGTGAGCTGGCCGGTTCGCCGCAGCCCCAGCGACTCAACAGCCGAGCCCTGTTGATCCTCGGCTCTGAAGAAGTGGATCGCGGCCTGCCTCTCGCGAAGGACTGCGCTGCCTTGGGCGACCGCTACGCGGATGCCGTTGAGCACGTGATCGCTGTGGGTTTCGATGAAGACTTGCACGCCGTCGGCTGCGACTTGGGCCAGAAAGGCGCCGATAGCGGATTGGCCAGCCGGGTGTAAGTGGGCCTCGGGGTTCTCTACGAGGAGCAGCCCGCCGACTGGTGCGCGAAGAGCTGCGACGATGACCGGCAACGCATAGGAGATACCGAATCCGGCGTTAGGCGCGCGCATCCACTCGGTCCGAAGGCCCGGGGTCTTGAAACGCAGAAAGGTGACCGAAGTGTTGGGAAACCATCCCGCATCAATCTGTGTCGGGCGAACGATCCTGCCGATCCAGCTCTCCGTCTGGTATAGGAGACCGGTAAGCGTCGTCTCCGCCGTGTCGATGGCCAGTCGGCCATCTCTCACGCGCGACCGACCGAAGGAGGCTAGAACCTGAGCTACGAACTCCCCGCGCACACCGACTCCGAGTTCTTCTATGTTGGCAGCACTCGCGCCGAGCACGTCCCGCGGCCCCAGCCGCTCCGCGCACAAGTAGGCAAATTGCGGTGGCGGTTCAGCGATTGCTCCCTCGTAGTCGGGAGATCTGTCTACAACAGCTGCGTTCAAGGTCCGTTCGTTCTCAGGGGCACGAAACGACCAGCGCCAATGTTTGCCCTCGGCCTCAAGGACTTCGATGGCCGCAGGCTCGTCGCCGGCTTCGCGATGGATGACGTCTTCGGCACTACCCAGCTCCAAGCTATCGACGCCGTTCAACTCGACATGGCTCTGCCCGGATTGCCGCGTCATCTGTCGTGCTAGGAGCAGAGAATGCAGGACGGAGGTCTTTCCGGCGCCATTGGCACCTGTCAAGACGGTGAGTTCGGCGGTCCTCAGTTTCAACTCGTGAAACCGCTTGAAGTTCTCAAGCCGGATCTCAGCGATCACCGGAGCACCTCGCGCGCCACTTCGCGTACACTGCCGAGCCGCGTCTTTACGTTGCGGACATCACCCGTACTGCCGCTGATGGATCCGACAAAATCGGAGTCGTGGGTCATCATCTCGCGTGCCCGGCGGACCAACTCCGCAGTTTCCGCCCGGACTGTGGTTTCACCATAGTCCGCCAGCACGGTCCCCCAGCTCTCGAACAAGGCCCGGTTGATTGGGTTGCGCCGTTGGGCGTCCCATGGCCATTTGCGGAAAGCATGGTCTTCGAACACGGCGTAGCAGTTGGTCATACCGCGGACGAAGTCGGCACGAAGCCGGTCAAGATTCTGGCAGGCCGGTCGTCGAGTTCCTGGGTCGCTGCTCCGAGGAAGTCGTCGAAGTTGCCATACTGACCGTACTCACTAGGTGTAAACAGGCGGAAGGCGACGAACCGTAACGTGACCTCTCGGTCCGCCATCCGCGGATGGCCACTAAGCGCACCTCCCGTGGCAAGCGAGAAGCTCTCATCGGTGGCCAACTCCTTCAAGAACCGGCGGGACCTAGCACCGCTCATGCAGTGGCGGATCTCCTGGGGACTCAGCGGACTTCCGCCTGTATTGATGCGTCGAAAAATGTCGAACTTCACCCGGTAAGGCGTCTGCGGGTCAATCACATGGGCCACGAACTGCGCACCGTTAAGCCTTCGACGAAATAGCGCAGCCAGATCGTCGAATCCTTGGCCCTCCAGATCATGCAGGTAGGCCACAGCGCCGAGCTTGAAGGCCTTCTGGTGTACGTATCGGAAGATCGTTGTGAGGCGCTGGACCCCGTCGACCACCTGGAGCTGACCTGAGGCATTCTCGTTGAAGTAGAAGGAAGGCAGCGGGATGCCCAGCAGGAGCGACTCGATGAGGCCCCAACGCTGCCGAGGCTTCCAGACGTAGTGCCGTTGAAAATCCGGAGCTAGATCGATGTCACCGTCAGCGATCATGTCGACTACTTGGCGCAGCGAGTAATGCTTCGTGTGAATCCGAATCTTCTCCGGATCCCAAGGCTCCGGATCGTCGGACGATGGTGGGGCTTGGGATTCGATCTCGACGCCCGTTGCCTCGCTCTCGAAGTACTCCTCGCGTACCTCGTCTTCCGTCCCCAGGGACTTGTCACGGGTTGTCATGTATTCGGCTCCGTCCAAGTTTTTTCACTCGATCCCGGGTGGCACCGTGATCGGGCGGGCGTCTCGCTCTGGGGTCACACACCGGCGGCTTCTCCAACGACCTGCGACATCGACTGACGCTGCTTGAACCACGATAGCGATTCGCAGGCGCGTCTGCGACGGAATCTAACTCGATTCAACTCGTGCCTCCGTCTCTACGCCCACTTACAACGCCGCAGCCCACGAGGCCCGACGCTGCAGAGTTACCCAGCGCATCGTCGGTTGCCGCCGCGACGAGCGTGGAGGGCCAGTACCACTCCCCCCAACAGCACCCCGGCGACCCGCACCGCGTCGTTCGGGATCAGGATGAGGGCCCCAGCCACCGCGAACAGGGCGCGCTCGGCGGCGCTGCACGCGGCCACCGCGAAGCCTTCGATCGCGTACGCGACGACCGAGATGAGCGCTACGGTGCAGACGATGGCGAAGACGAACGCCGTCACCGAGGTCCCGTCGACCAGGATGAGCGCCGAATAGGCCATCATCGCCGGCACGATGAAGAAGCCGAGGGAGAGCTTCACGGCCTGCGTCGCCGTCCGCATGGGCGCCGAACCCGCCACTCCCGCCCCCGCGAAGGCGGCGAGCGCGATGGGCGGCGTCACGTTCGACGTCTGCGAGAGCCAGAAGATGATCATGTGCGCGACGAGAAGGGAGAGCCCCAGGCCCTCCAGCGCCGGCGCCGCCATGACCGAGATCACGATGTAGGCCGCCGTCACGGGCAGTCCCATTCCGAGGACGAGCGCCGCGACGGCGATGAAGATGAGCGCAAGCCAGAGCAGCCCGCCCGCCGCCTGCACGACGGACTCCGTGAACTGGAGGCCGATCCCGGTCTGTCCGATCACGCCCACGACGATCCCGGCCGTCGCGCACGCGAGCGAGATCGGCAGCGCGAGCACCGCTCCCGCCCGCAGCCCCTCCAGGATCGTGCGCCATCCGACCCGCGTCCCCTTCCTCGCCATCCCCGTGACGACGACCGCGAGGCAGCCCACCGCGCCGACCAGCGGGGGCGAGTAGTTGAGGAGGAGGAGCGCGACCACGAGCCCGAGCGGAAGGAGGAAGTGGACGCCCTCGCTCAGCGTGCGCCGCACCGGCGGCGGGTTCTTCATCCCCCGCAGCCCCAGTTTCAGGGCCATGAGGTGGACGAAGAGGAGCGTGCACCCGAAGTAGAGGATCGCGGGGGCGATGGAGAGCGCCACGATCTCCCGGTACGGCGTGTTCGTGAAGTCCGCCATGATGAACGCGCCGGCGCCCATGATCGGCGGCATGATCTGGCCGCCGGTGGACGCGGCGGCCTCGATCCCGCCCGCCTGCTCGGGACGATAGCCGAGCTTCTTCATCATCGGGATCGTGAGCGCGCCCGTCGTCACGGTGTTCGCGATCGCCGAGCCGGAGATCGAACCCATGGCCGCGGAGGCGATGACGCTCGCCTTGGCCGGCCCGCCCCGGAAGCGGCCCGCGGCGGCGAAGGCGAGGTCGATGAAGAAGCGCCCCGCCCCCGTCACCTCGAGAAACGCGCCGAAGAGGACGAAGATGAACACGGTCCCGGCCGCGATCCCCAGCGGCGTGCCGAACAGCCCCGCCCCCGTGAAGATCTGGAAGCGCAGGATGCGCTCGAGGGTGAAGCCGCGATTCGCGATCACGTCGGGCAGCAGGTCCCCGAGCCCGGCGTAGAGGAGGAAGACGAGGCCCACGGCGACCATCACCCAGCCCACGGCGCGGCGCGTCGCCTCGAAGAGAAGGATCACGAACACGAAACCCGCGATCAGGTCGTGCGTCGTGAGCCCGTAAAGGATGTGGTCGACCCCGCGGTAGTCGAAGCCCACGATGACCCACCCGCAGTAGAGGGCGGCCAGCGCGAGGGCGGCGTCGAGCCACGGGCTCCAGCGGGGCGCGGGCCCTTCCCCCGTCCACGATGGCTTGGCGAGGAAGGTGAGGACGACGACCCAGGCGAGGTGGATGGGCCGGCCGAGCGTGGCCGAGAGCGTGCCGGTCGTGCTCTGCCAGAGCTGGAAGAGGGACAGTCCGACCGCAAGGCCGAAGATGATGCGCCGCCACGGCGGCCGCCGGATCGTCAACGCCCTGCGGGCTGTTGCAGCCCGTGGCAAGAACCCCGCTGCGTTCGAGCGACGCTGCATCTCGCCTGAAACGCTGCGCTCTGCGTCGCTCCTCGGTCAAATAGCGCTGCTATTCTCCCTCGTCGCTCCTTGTCAGGCGAGCGCTTCACCGCTCTCGGCGCTGACGCGGGGTTTCGCCACGGACTGCAAGCACTTCGTCGAAGTAGCGCAGGGCGCCGGGGTGGAGCGGGAAGTCGCCCACGTCGCGCGCCGAGGGCGGCGTGATGAAGCTCGCCACGCCGGAGATGTTCTCGAGGTCTTCGCGGCGTTCGAGCATCGTGCGCGTGAGATCGTAGGCGAGGCCCTCGTCCATCGTGCGGGAGACGACGAGGAGGTTCCAGAGCGTCGGCGTGAGCACCGGCTCATCGACGCCGCGGTAGACGCCCGGCGGCACGCGGAAGCCGCTGTACGCGGGCTCCGATCCGACGATCGTCGCGATCTCGTCCTCCGAGAAGGGGACGAGAACCATGTACCGGGAGACGCCGATCTCGACCACGGCGGGCATGCCCACGCCGCCCGCGATGAATCCGGCGTCGAGCGTCCCGTCCTTGAGCCCGTTCGACATCTGCGCGTAGTTGAGCTGCCGGACGGTGAAGTCGGACTCCTCGATCCCCATCGCCTCGAGCACGTTCCAGGCGGTGACCGCGTTCCCCGACCCCGGCGGGCCGACGGACACGCGGCGCCCGCGGAGATCCTGCACGGATTCGATCCCCGTGCTCCGGGTCGTCACGAGGTGCACGACGTTGGGATAGAGCTTGCCGAGGGAGGCGAGCGGCATGGGCTCCGGGAAGCGGCCGCGGCCGGCGAGGGCGGCCGCGAGGGCGTCCGCCTGCGTGAACCCGACCTCGCTCTCCCCCTTGGCGACCTGGATGAGGTTCGTCACGGAGCCGGCCGTCGTCTCGGCCTTCATGTTCACGCCGTCCACGTGGCGGGACCAGATGGACGCGAGGCCCCCGCCGAGCGGGTAGTAGAGGCCGTTCGTGTTACCCGTGGCGATCGAGAGCGTCCTCTGCCCCCCACCGCCGCAGCCGGCAGCGACGAAGACCGCTGCGCCGCCGATGCTTCCTGCGACCACTGTCACGAGACGACGCAGGACGATCCCGCGCCGCGTCATCTCGCTCTCCCAGTCACTGGCACCCGCATCAGCCGCTCCCCTCTGCGCTGCCCCTCTGCGTTGCCCCTCTGCGCTGCGCCTCCGTCGCACGGCGCTGCTATGCTCCCTCGTCACACCGTGTCAGGCAAGCGCCCACCCGCCCGGACGCCCGGCACTCCGCCTCCGGCTCGTCACCTCGGGCCCCCGTTTCCTCGGTGGCCGTTGCTTCACACTCCCTCAGTAACCTTGTAAATCCGGCACGGCATACCTAAAATGCAACCATGAACAGTATGATGATCCCCCGATTGCTGCGGCCGCAGGTTGAGGAGCACCTCTCGCTCTTCCCCGCGGTCGGACTCCTCGGTCCGCGTCAGGCCGGGAAGACGACGCTGGCGAGGATGATCGCCGACGCCCGGGCCGAAACCCACCTCGGGGAGCCTGGCCGGTCGCCGGGCGGCCTGTACCTGGATCTGGAGAATCCCGCGGACCTCGCGCGGCTGGCCGAGGGATCGGGGTATCTTGAGGGAGTGGCGGACCGACTCGTCGTGCTCGACGAAATCCAGCGGGCGCCGGAGCTGTTCCGTGAGCTGCGGGGGATCATCGACCGGAGGATCCGGCGCGGCGAGCGGGCTGGACAGTTCCTCATCCTCGGATCCGCCTCGCTCGACCTGCTGCGCCAGTCCGGAGAGAGCCTCGCGGGCCGTATCGGCTATCTGGAACTCGGCCCCCTGGATGCGCGCGAAATCGAGGAGAGCCAACTCCTGCGCCTGTGGAGCCGCGGAGGTTTCCCGCCGAGCTTTCTCGCCCCGTCGGACGAGGCGAGCGCGCTATGGCGGGAGAACTTCATCCGGACCTATCTCGAGCGCGACATCCCTCAGCTGGGACCGCGTATCCCCGCCGAGACGCTGCGTCGCCTCTGGACGATGCTCGCGCACTCGCAAGGCGGGCTGTGGAACGCCTCGACCTTCGCGCGGAGTCTGGGCGTGGACGGAAAAACCGTCGCCCGGTACGCGGATCTGCTCGTCGATCTCCTCCTCGTGCGCCGGCTGCAGCCGATCCACGTGAACGTCCGCAAGCGGCTCGCGAAATCACCGCGCCTCTACCTCCGCGACAGCGGAGTCCTGCACGCGCTGCTCCGCATCCCGGACGTCGACTATCTGCTCGGCCACCCCATCGCAGGCGCCAGCTGGGAGGGCTTCGCGATCGAAACCCTGATCCGGGCGGCGCCGGACCGGCTCTCACGGCCGGGCTTCTACCGGACGGCGACCGGGGTGGAGATCGACCTGATCCTGGAAGTGCCGGGACCCCGAAGGTGGGCCATCGAGATCAAGCGCGGGCTCGCGCCGCGGATCGGAAAGGGGTTCCGCATCGCGCTCGAGGACGTGAAGCCCGACAGGGCCTTCGTCGTATACGGCGGTGACGACCGCTATCCGGCCGGAGGCGGAGTCGAGGTCATCGGCCTGCGGGAACTGGCGACCGAGCTGGCCGGTCTTTGATCGCGACCACCCCGGGTGTACGTGGCGTCCAGTGATTCCCCAAGTAATGAGCCTTGGGCGACACCGGGCTCACCACCGGAACGACCTAGTGCGCCGCCACCGCAGCCGCCCAAAGGATTCCGCCACCGGGCGACGCCCGGGCGCTGCGTGGCGGCCCGCCATCTGAAGGGTGCCCGGCCAAGACGCCGTCTGTCCCTACCTCCGGCTTCTCGTGCGGCTCCGGCCGATCCGCGTTGTGTCGAGCGCCCCGCTCGTTACGCCGCTAGCCCTAAAACAGGCGCGATCCACGCGCGAACCCTTGTTAAAAGGTACCGGAAAGGCTTATCCTGATTGTCGATAGCGGATTCGAACGATGGACGCCCGATCCCAACCAGGAGGCCTTTCCGGTGAACGGAATATCGCACAGGCAGAGCCGAAGGAACAGTGCCGGCGGAAGCGGAGAGTGGAGTCGCGGCGGGCGGGGGCGAGGCGGCGGGGCTCCCGGCCGAAGCCCGTGTTTTCGGCGGGCGGGCTCCGCTACGAGATCGGGGCGCGGACGAGCGCGATGAGCTTCGGGGGCATCGGCGCCGTGCGGCGCCTGGTGTCGAAGCTTTCGCTGGCGCGGGAGATCGACCGGCGACTGGATCTTCTGAAGCGGCACCTGCCGTACCACGAGTCGGACCACGTGCTGAACATCGCCTACAACCTGCTGTGCGGGGGCGCGCGGCTGGAGGATCTGAACGGCCTGCGCCACGACGCGGCGTACATGGACGCCCTGGGCGCGGACGTGATCCCCAGTCCGACGGCGGCGGGCGACTTCACGCGGCGCTTCTCCGAGTCGGACGTGGTCGAGCTCATGGAGTGCGTCAACGCGGTCAGGCCCAAGCTGTGGCGGGGCCGGGGCCGGGATCTGCTGGAGCCGGTGGCCCATATCGACGTGGACGGGACGCTGGCGCCCACGCTGGGCCGCAAGAAGGCGGGCATGGACATGTCCTACAAGAAGGTGTGGGGCTACCACCCGCTGGTCGTGTCGCTGGCCAACACGGCCGAGGTGCTCTACGTGGTGAACCGGCCGGGCAACGCGGTGAGCCACGCCGGCGCGGCGGAGTGGATCGACCGGGCCATCGACCTGGTGGCGCCGTACGCGGAGCGGGTGTGCGTGCGCGGGGACACGGACTTCTCGCTGACCGTCAACTTCGACCGCTGGAGCGAGCGGGCGGACTTCATCTTCGGCTACGACGCCCATTCGGCGCTGGTGCGGCGGGCCGAGGCGCTGGAGGAGGACGACTGGAAGCCTCTGGAGCGCAAGCCCCGCCACGTGTCCCGGACGGGGAAGACGCGGAGTGGGCGGGAGGACGTGAAGGGGCGGATCGTGCGCGAGCGCGGTTACGTGAACAAGCGGCTCAACTTCGAGGAGGTGGCCGAGTTCGACCACCGGCCCGTCAAGTGCCGCAAGACGTACCGGATGGTGGTGGTGCGCAAGAACATCAGCGAGATGAGGGGCGAACTCGCCCTCATCGAGGAGATCCGCCACTTCTTCCACATCACCACCCGGAGGGACGTGAGCGCGGCCGAGGTCGTCCGGCTGGCCAACGCCCGGTGCGGCCAGGAGAACGTGATCGCGCAGCTCAAGAACGGGGTGAACGCGCTGCGCGTGCCCGTCTACGACCTGGTGAGCAACTGGGCCTACATGGTGATGGCGGCCTTGGCGTGGAACCTCAAGAGCTTCCTGGCGATGATGATGCACCTGAAGGCCGACCGCCGGAAATACACCGCCATGGAGTTCAGGCGCTTCGTCCGCGAGATGATCCTCGTGCCCTGCCAAGTCATCCGCCGCGCCCGCCGCACGACCCTGCGCATCATCGGCTGGCGGCCCTCGGTGGACCGCCTGTTCAGCACCTGGAACACCATCGAGCGGACCGGCTTCACGTAGCACCCGCCGCCGGGCCCGGCTCGCCCGAAGGCGTCAACCGCCTCCCCGGGGACCGGTGTCTCCCCGCGCAAAACGCCGGCCCCGCACCCTCCTTCCGCCGAGCGACAAACCCCGAATCCCCGCCTCGGAACCACGGAAACACGGCTTCCCGGCGGCCTCCTCCGCCCATAATCCGCCGCCCGAAATCCAAGTGACGCCTCGCCAGCCCTACTCGCTTGTTTTAGGGCTAGCCGCGCCCTGCTTTGGAACTCGGAGTGATTGGATCCACTCCGGCATCTCCGTCTGGCTGGCGGCATCGGCACTGCTCTCGGCACCGGTCACTTCCACCCAGTCGAACAGAGCGGTTCGGCCCACATCGCCTTCCATCACCAATGACACGAAAAAGATCTGCTCCAGGAGCGTGGCAAACGTCTCGTCCGGTTGCCCGCGAACCAGATCTGTACCCCCGGCGGCTATGAAGATTTCTTCGCCATCCCAGCCGAGAGTAATCTCTGTCAGTTCATTGGGACCATCGTTGATGGCGTCGGAGTTACCGCTGAGATCCGCGAGCGGAAGCCACTCATCTTCATCATCATCTCTCACCCACATGGAGAAGTTCGTCCCCCCTATGGGTCCAGTGTTGAAAGACATTAGTGGGTAGCGACGGATACCCGTGCCCCACCACACGCCTGCGAGACCATCGCGCTGGGCTCGGCCCATGCTCACGCGCAGCGTCCACGCAGACAGTGGGCTCTCCAGGTCGCGCGCTACCGCGCCGAAGAACTGGGCGCGGGTGTTGGTGACGCGCAGCACACCATCGACTATTGCGGCATCGGCATTATGTATCTGCCAATCGGCCAGACTGGCCGAGGATGTGAAATCGTCGCGGAACCCCGCGCCTCCGCCGGCCCTGACGGTTACCGTGTTCTCACTCCGGTAGCGTCCGCGGACGCCGTTGACCGACAGCTCTCCGGCCAGTCGATACTCGCCCGCCGCCGCCGTCGCCAAGTCGTACCCGCAGATCTGACCTGACCTCCGCGTTCCGGAAACCTGACTCCACTCGGAGCCGGCCGATACCTGCCATTCGGTCCAGTGGACCCGATAAGCCACGCCGCCGAGGTTGACGGAGCCGGCAGACAGACAACCTGTACCCAGGTTGATGCCTCCAATACTGAAGCCGCCGGCGGCGGTGATCCTCAGCCCACTGAGCGGTACGTAGCCGGAATCGGAACGAACGGTGACTCCGGTCGACTGCGTGGCGGTCAGGCCTCCGGGATCGCGGGCCGTTACGGTCACTGTTGCAGATCCGGCCGCCGTCCCTGCGATCGTCAGCGTGCTGCCCGACACGGACGCCGATGCGACGGCGTCCGCGGATGACGTGGCCGTGTACGTCAGCGCGTCTCCGTCCGGATCCCGGAAGTAGGTGGCCACGTCCAAGGCCGCCGTTTGCCCTGTGTCGACGGTCTGGTTCGGGATCGCCCCCACGGGCTCCGGCGCCCGGTTCGCTCTCGTGACCGTCATCGCGAAGCTCTGCGACGCCGTCAGGCCCGCCCCATCGTGCGCCATCACCGTCACGGCAGCCGTGCCTGCCGCCACGCCCACCATCGTAAGCGTGCTTCCCGAGATGGAGACCGAGACCACGCCGGCGGCCGATGTTGTGGCGGTGTAGGTAAGCGCATCCTCATCCGGATCCCGGAAGTAGGACACTACGTCCAGGGTCGCCGCCTCCCCCGCTACCACGGTCTGGTTCGGAATCGTCCCCACGGGCTCCGGCGCCCGGTTCGGCGTCTCCACCGTGACCTGGAAGCTCTGCGTAGCCGAGAGCCCGCCCGGATCCGTTGCCGTCACCGTCACGGTCGCGGTCCCGTCGGCCACACCCACCATGGTGAGCGTGCTACCCGACACGGAGACTGAAACGACCCCTGCGGTCGATGAGGCTGCCGAGTAGGCCAGCGCACCGCCATCGGGGTCCCGGAAGTAGGCGACGACGTCCAGCGTCGCGGTTTGTCCCGTCTCGATGGTCTGGTTCGGAATCGTACCCACCTGCACCGGGGCTACGGGCGGCGGTGGCGGCGGCGGTGGCGGCGGCGTCGGCGACGGCCCGGACCCGGAATCACCACCGCAGGCGCCGATGCCGACCAGAAACACGACAGCCGCGAGCGCAGTTGATGGAGTCCGGACGTTGGCCGGGATCATGAATCGTTTCAACTCGACACCTCTCCGGAACAGGCATGTCGATCAAGGAGTCCCGGGCGGTCCTACAACGAATTGATGAGGCTCCAGATGCTCGTCTCGTCAATCCTACCGCAAGGGTGAAGGTGAAGGTATGCGAGACACGCTGGGAATGGTATCCCCTGTTTTGGGGACATCCGGAGACTCGTCCGTTAGCGCCGGGATCCCGGCAGGGCTTCCAGCGACATGATGCGCCGCACGAGGTCCGTCTGTTTGTGAACCGCGAGTTTGCGATAGATTCGCCTGACGTGAGTGCGGACGGTGCTCTCGCCGCAGCCCAGCTCGACCGCGATGCCGGCAATCGTCTGGCCGGCCGCCAGATCCACCGCCACACGACTCTCCGCAGGCGACAACCCCAGGGCCGCGGCCGCAAACGCCGGATCGATCCGAGGTCGGGCCTCCGGATCGACGAGCAGCACGAGTACGGCAATGTCGCGCGCGCGACGACCGGCGCCATCTGTCCGTACGGGGCAGATCTCGAGGACCAGCGGTGTGCGAGTCTTCGCGCGCGTGATCTTCACGGAGCCCCCGGCGCCCTGAGCACCGTACGGAGTCAGGGCGCCGGCCAGCAAGCGCTGCAGTTCCGCGTTCTCCCCCGGCAGTCGGGCAACCAGCGTGCCCCCGGCGTCGCTGAGTCCGTCGCGTTTCAGCAGAATCTCCCGGGCTCGGTCGTTCGCTTCCAGGATCCGCCCGCGACCGTTCAGCTGAACAAACCCCGACCGTCCGTTCTCGAGCAACGCGGTGAGCGTCGCGCTCAGAGCCCCGGCGTTGGCCATCGCGTGCCGGACGCGCGCGAAGTGGCGCAGGTGAGGCGCGAGACGCCGGATGGTCCAGATCTGCCTGTGCCCCCAGCTTCCCTCCTCGGTGGAGTTTCCCAGGGACAGGACGACCGCACTCCCGTCCAGTCCGTCAAGCCCCACATAAAGACCTTTCTCGGTTTCGTTGGGACGCCGAAGTTCATTGTATACGACGGAGGTCTTCTTTTCCTGGTCCGTATAAAGATCCGATCTGTAGGCCAACTCTCCGTCGCGGAGTCCGTGGAGCCGCGGAATCGCTTCATCCCGCCAGTAATAGTCGCGAAAATAGAGTTCCTCATGATCGGCCCGACGTTCCCGGCCCACGAAGAACCGGCTCAGATAGACCTCCGGATTGTCCGGCGGACTCGGGTTCGCATACGACAGGCTATGGCCGTTCGTCCCGATGACGTCGTTGATCGAGGCGGCCGCCGAGACCCACTTGCCATCCGTCAGCGCCGCTTCGTATAGCAGCGCCAACGTGCGCTCGAAGGCATCCTGCGTGGTCATGCGGCGCCTACTTGAAACACGGCGTTCCGCAAACGCCTGCCGGCCGGAAATGATCACCTGCCGGCCGAGCCGCCGAGTCGATCCGGACGTTATCAGACACTCCCGTCCTCCCTTATTGGTTGGGCCAGCCCCCCATTCATAGGTGGACCACCGCGGGAACGTCGTCAAGCGATGCCGGAGCCGTCAGTCCCGCCTGAGGCACCGCCGAGTGAAGGCGACGATCGCGAAGGCGGCGGCGGAGACGGTGAGGCCGATGAGCGTCCGGTCAAGGAGGGCGGGCGCATCCGCGGGGGCGAAGATGCGGACGGCCGCGAGGGCGGCAAGCCCGGCCCCGATGGCGGCCAGCGCCTCCGGCACGCCGGCGCGCCGTGTGTGCAGTCCGGCGGCCACCGGCACGAAGAGGCTCACGCTCAGGATCGAATAGAAGATCGTGAGCGAGGCGATGACGCTCTCCAGCCAGAGGGCGAGCAGCACGGCGAGGGTCCCGCCGAGGATGGCGGCGCCGCGCGCCACGCGCAGCACGTCCCTGTCAGGGGCTTCGGGTCTGAGGAATCCCTTGTAAAGGTCCTTCGAGAGAGATGTCGAGAGCATGAACAGCCCGGCGTCGGCCGAACTCACTTCGGCGGAGAACACCGCGGCGAGGCCCAGCAACCCGAGCGCCGGCGGGAGCGCCGTGGCGAGGAGCATGGGCAGCGCCTGCTCGCGGCTCGCGAGCGCGGGGTCGTAGACGCGGGCGATCATGCCGAGCAGGGTCGGCGCGAAGGCGAACAGCACGAGCCCGGCGCCGGCGGCGAGGAGCCCGATCCGGATCGCCCGGGGGCCCGTCGCTCCGTAGACCTTCTGCACCAGTCCGGGCGAGATGATGAAGGCCGGCGCGAGGAGTGCGATATAGACCCACCCGGATCCCCCGCCCTGCCACGGATTCAGGTAGTCCGGCGACGTGCGCGCGGCGGTGGCCTCGATGGCCGCCCAGCCGCCGATGTCGGAAAGCGCCCACGGGATCGCGATCGCGAACCCGGCGAGCAGCACGATGAGCTGGACCAGGTTGACCCAGGCCGACGCCACGAGGCCGCCGGCGCTGAAGTAGGCGATGACGACGATCCCGCCCAGGAGCGCGCCGATCCAGCGCGGCGTGCCGGCGACGACCGAGACGATCTCGGCCATGGCGATGAGCTGCCCGGACACGATGGTGAGCGTGGCGAACCAGAGCAGGACGGCGATCAGCAGCCGAACGGAGCGGCCGTAGCGCAGGTCCAGGTAGTCGCCCATGGTGAGGAGCCCGTGGCGCGCGGCGACCCGCCAGATGCGCGGCCCGATCCAGACGGCGAGCAGGATCGTCCCGATGCCGGCCGAGCCGACCCACCACCACGCGCTGAGACCGTCGCGATAGCCGAGTCCCGCAGCGCCCACCGTCGTGCCCGCCCCGAGGTTGGCGGCGAGCACGGTGGCGAAGAGGAGCACGGCCCCGAGCTTGCGGTCGGCCACGAAGAAGCTCCCCGTCGCGGCGACCCGCCGCCCGATCCACGCGCCCAGCGCCACGAGCCCCGCGGCGTACGCGAGCAGCACCCACAAGCCGACGGTCATTGGATCACCCGCGGCGAGCTTACCGGGGCGCGTTCAAGGCATGTGACATCCGAAGGAAGCAAGACGTCAGCTGCGTCCGTAGCGGGCCGCGTCCTCTTCGATCTCAAACGCCCTAGGCCGGTCCAGGTCGATGCCCGGACGGGGCGAGCCGCGCACCGTCACCAGGCGGAAGGGCTTTGGCTCGGAATCCTCGCGTCGCTTGGGCGCATCGTCCAGGGGGTTGGCGCTAAACGCACTCACACTCATTCCTCGAGCCGCAGGTTCGCAACCTCGTCCACGTTTCGGACCGAGCTCATCCCGAATCACGCCGCAACGTGCCTTAGGGGCTTGAGAGTCCCTTGATCAACTTATCTCCGCACTTGATCAACCTCACGGCCTCCAGCTTGCCGTGACACCTGATGAAGTTACGGGACTTCTTGAGTTGCTGCCGCTCCGCTTTCGGCACGGAACCAGTCGCAGCGATGGGGCGAAACCTGAAGTCGCTTCCACTTGGGATGAGATCCTCCGCGACCGCCGCACCCGCCCGGAGCTGTTTGACGACCTGGGAGGTCTTCAGCGCCCCTCTCTTGCACTCGATCGGTGCAACCCAATCCGTGTTCCGGAAATCATCCGCTACAAAGAGATAATCGCAACGGCCGCCGCCGGGCCCCGTGGGCGCTTCCGGACGATCGAAGTCCAATACGAGCCGCTGGTCCGGGGCGCCGCCCAGCGAGACCCGGCAACCGGCCTTCACGAGCGACCCCTGCGCGACACACGTCGAGTCGAGACCCTGTCTCACCGAATCCACGAGCCCCATTACGCCGGGCTGTTCGTCAGACCCGCCATGTCGGCCCACCTGTTGTGAACGTCCATTGCCACCTGCTCGTAGCCCGCTTCGAACGTTCCGGCGGCGTCCATCTTAAGCTCGGTGACATGCGCGCCATCACCTTCCTTCCCCTCGGGCGGATGAAACCGCCACACGCCGACGCGTTCAGGCGTTAGGGCGGCTTCGCCATGGTCCTCGACTTGAGCCCGGCGAACGAGATTCGCCAGTTCCTCGAGAACCCACTCGCTGTGGGTCGTGATCACGACGCGAACACCGGCTTCCACCAGCTCGGCAAGGCGACCGATCACCTCCACCTGCATCGCCGGATGCAAGTGAGCCTCGGGTTCCTCGACGATGAGCACGTCCCCGGGACGCACCAAGTGGCGTACGTAGAGAACGACCGGCGCCAGTTCCGACACCATCGACGATGCCTGCGTAAGGGGCAGATCGCGCTTCCAGCCGAGAGGCCGATAGAGAAACTCCGGGTAATCCGCGGCAACCGATTCCGTACGGACGGCACCTCGCAGAACGGTGCGTTCCACATTCTCGGCCAGCGCGGACATCTGACGGTACTGCGACTTGGACCGATATCGGGCTCGGCGGGGAATACGATCCAGGCTGAGTAGTTGATCCAGGAAATCTGCCATCACTCCAGGAAGAAGCGGTAGCTCGCCGACCGGGCGGAGGCCCGCGCTGGCCGCACTCCGAATCAGGGAACTGACGACCACGCGATGGCTGTGCATTACACCCGTGCGGTCGGCGGGGAGATAGTAGATGGATTGTTGGAATGGATGCAGAAGCGAAGCGCGTATCGTCGACGTCAGCAATAGAAGTGCGTACTCCGAGGGCCAGTCGTCGTCACGACCCACTGCCATGCGGAAGGGTCCGGACGGGTCGCGAAGATTAGTGACCACCGATTCCAGCACGTCGGGATCGGCGTCGCCTAGGAGCGGCGCTTCACCGTGAATCCGGCCCTTCAAGCTTGAGTTCTCACCGCGCACGCGGAGCGAGTAATCCAGAAATCCCGAGCGGCGCGGCCGGGGCACGCGAATGCCGATCCGCGCGGCGGCACGCTGGCCGTGGCGCACTAGATCCCGAAACGAATCCACGCCAAAGCACCAGCACGCCTTCTCCGTCAGATGCCTTTCGACGCCGGGAGCGTCTTCGATTGACTGCCGGACCATTGAACGAACGGAATCGGGAAGAGGAGACGATTCCTCACCGTGATCGGGGAACAGCCAGTGTTGCAAGTCTCTCGCCGCGTCAGCGTCCAAGTTCGTTGCGATGTGCATCCGGGACACGAACGGAGTTCGTCCGGCTCGCTCACCGACCAATTCGTGGAACGAGCGGTGGAGGGCGTACAGCAAGGTGGCGAGATAGGACTTGCCGGTGTTACTGGGCCCCACGAACACAGTTAGGGGACGCAGGTCTACTTCGGCATCTCCGATGGGACCGAAGTTCGTCGCCTTGATCCGGTAGTCTCCGGGCGCATGCGGACTCGAACCGTCGCTCATCGCGCGTCTTGCTTACCCTTGCCGAACAAGGTGTCCCCTCCTTCGAGATGTCGGTGGACATAAACGTAGCCGGTTGGGGTGCGGCGCCAAAACCAGTCGGCGTTAGCGGCCCGCGAGGTCGGAGACCGACGGGAGGCCGGGGAGGCCCGTGGCGGTGCGGACGGCACGGAGGATCGCTTCCGTCACCACGTCCGCGGCGAGCGCCCCGATGCGGCTGAGGCCGCCCTCGTCCTCGTGCGTACCGGTGGCGAGGCCGAACAGGGTGTCGCCGTCGCTCGGGGTGTGGGCCGGATAGATCGCGCGGGCGAGTCCGTCGTGCGCCATCTGCGCGACCTTCGTGATCTCGGCCTTCGTGAGCGTCGCGTTCGTCGCCACGACGCCGATCGTCGTGTTCTCGACGGAGGCGTCCTCGCCCGGCGGCCGCACCTCGCCCGCCCGCAGCAGAACGCGAGCGTCGGCGAACCCCATCCCGTCCTCGCTGCGGACGCCCGCCACGATCTCCCCCGTGGCCGGGTCGATCACGTCGCCGACCGCATTGACCGCCACGACCGCGGCCACGGTGAGGCCATCCTCGAGCGTGATCGAGGCGGTGCCGATCCCGCCCTTCATCGCCCGGCCGCGGCCGCCGAGCTTCCCCACCGTCGCCCCGGCCCCCGCGCCCACGCTGCCCTCGGCGGGTGCGGCGGCGCTCGCCGCGCGGGCAGCCTCGTAACCGCACTCCGGCCCCGGGCGGGCGGACCCGCCGCCGACGCCGAGATCGAACAGGATCGCCGCCGCGACGATCGGGACGACATGATCCCCGGCCTGATACCCGATCCCGCGCTCTTCCAGATACCGGACCACGCCCGACGCCGCGTCCAGCCCGAAGGCGCTCCCGCCCGAGAGCACGATGGCGTGGGCTTCCTGCACGCTGTTGACCGGATCGAGGAGGGCGGTCTCCCGCGTACCCGGCGCCCCGCCCCGCACGTCGACGCCGGCCACGGCGCCGTCCTTCGCGAGGACGACCGTACAGCCCGTGGGCCGTTCCTCCAGAGTGAAGTGCCCCAGCGCGAGCCCCTCGACCGCCGTGATTCCGGCACCCGCCTCGATCCCGCCGCCCGCCGAATCCGATGTCTCTCGCATCTCCTGCGCCACACATCCTCCCGCCACGAGAAATCCACCGAACGCCACGGCCGATGCGAGCGCGACGAACCGGCAGTTGAGTGTCATATGGTCGCTCCAACCCTGGATTAGCCGGGCGTGTCCACTACCGCTGCATTCGACGTGTCGGCAAGCCCGCCGAAGCAATGTAGCACGGATCCACCGTGCTGTGTGGCGAAGTGCTTGCAAGCATCGCCTGCCAGCACCAGTTTCCGCTTGTCGACAGCCTGTTTGGAGGAGCGGAGCGCATGGGGAACACGATTACCGTCCGGGGCATCGATCCGGGTGACAAGGCCTGGCTTCGCCGGGAGGCCCGCGATACCGGCATTTCCATGGAGGAGTTCGTCCGCCGCCTGATTCGCGAGAGGCGGGAGAATTCCGCCGGCGAGACGAGACCTTCGGAAGTGTTCGAGAGGTACTTCGGGTCGGAATACGGGGTGGAGCTGCCCGAGCTTTCTCGCCACGGATACAGGCCGTTCGTGTTCGAGGACGAGTGCGAAGGTGAAGCGTGAGGCGACCCCTCCGATGGCTCATCGACACGAACGTGATCTCGGAGATGATGCGTCCGGCTCCCGAGCCGCGAGTGGCCGGGTTTCTCGACGGGATCTGGGCCCAGGGAGTCGGTCTGGCCTCCATCACGGTATGGGAGATCCTCAACGGAATCGGACGCGTGGACGCCAGCCGGCGGCGGGAACAGCTGGCCGAGCGGTTCCAGGGCCTTCTGGACGACCTCTTCCGCGAGCGGATCCTCGACTGGACGCTCAGCGACGCCCGCGCCTGCGCCCGCATCGTGGAATCGAAGAGGCGGCGAGGCGAACCGCTCGACGACCACCTGCCGGACGCGATGCTGGCGGCCGCGGCCGCGCGTCACGGCCTCACTCTGGTCACGCGGAACGAGCGGGACTTCCGGAACACGGGCATCGAAATGGTCAACCCGTGGGCGGACGCGTCGGGCTAATCCACCGGTTGCATCGCCGCGTAACCGACCGCTACAGCCCTTACGCGCGGAGTTCCGGGCGATCGCGGTAGTCCTCGAGCGCCTCCGGGTTCGCGAGCGCTTCGACGTTCTTCACCGACTCTCCCAGTACCACGGCCCGCACGGCGAGTTCCGAGATCTTGGCGCTCTTCGTGCGCGGGATATCCGCCACCTCCAGGATCCGCGCCGGCACGTGCCGCGGCGAAGCATTCTCCCGGATCTCCCTCCGGATCCTCGTCTCCAGTTCCTCGTCCAGACTCCGGCCCTCGGCGAGCCGCACGAAGAGGACGACGCGCGTGTCGTTCTCCCACGGCTGCCCGATCACGATCGACTCCAGGACCTCCGGCATCCGGTCCACCAGGCGGTAGATCTCCGCCGTCCCGATCCGCACCCCGCCGGCGTTCAACGTCGCATCGGAGCGACCGTAGATCACCACGCCGCCGTGCTCCGTCCACTCCATCCAGTCGCCGTGCCGCCACACGTTGGGGTACATGTCGAAGTACGCCGCGTGGAAGCGGCTCCCGTCCTCGTCCCCCCAGAACCCCGCCGGGACCGATGGGAAGGGCGACTTGCAGACGAGTTCCCCCTTCCCCGCCGGCATCGACCGTCCCTCTTCATCCCACACATCCACGTCCATGCCCAGCGACGGCACCTGGATCTCTCCCCTCCACACCGGAAGCAGCGGATGCCCCACGACGAACCCCGCGCACAGGTCCGTTCCGCCCGAGATCGAGGCGAGGTGGACGTCCGGCTTCACGTCCCGGTACACGTAGTCGAACCCTTCCGGCGCGAGCGGCGACCCCGTGGAGAGCATCGTCCGCACGGAAGAGAGGTCGTGCGACTCCCGCGGGCGGAAGTCCGCCTTCCCGAGCGCGTCGATGAACTTCGCCGACACGCCGAGCTGCGTCATCCGCACCTCGTCCGCGTAGTCGAACAGAACGCGCGGCCCGGGATGGAAGGGCGAGCCGTCGTACAGCACCACGGTCGCCTCGCTGGCCAGCGCCGAGGAGAGCCAGTTCCACATCATCCACCCGCAGGTGGTGTAGTAGAAGGCTCGGTCCCCCGCCCGGATGTCGGCGTGGAGCTGGTGCTCCTTCAGATGCGTGAGCAGAACCCCGCCCGTGCCATGGACGATGCACTTCGGGATCCCGGTCGTGCCCGAGGAGAAGAGAATGTAGAGGGGATGGTCGAACGGGAGCCGCCGGAACTCGATCTCGCCCGGGCTCCAGGGGCCGATGACGTCGTCGAACAGCACCGCGTGCGGGATCGCCGAGATATCCGGCTCCGGATCGGTGTGGGGGACGATGATGACGCGTTCCACCGAGGGGAGACGCCGGACGATCTCGGGCAGCCGCTCAAGACTCGAGTAGCGCTTCCCCTGCCAGAAGTAGCCGTCGGCCGCGAGGAGGACGCGCGGTTCGATCTGCCCGAAGCGGTCGAGGACGCCCTGTACGCCGAAGTCGGGCGAGGCGGTCGAGATCGTGGCCCCGAGGCTCGCCGAGGCGAGCATGTAGACGATCGCCTCCGGCATGTTGGGCACGTAGCCCGCCACCCGGTCGCCGGGGTCGAGTCCCAGCGCGTCCAGCGCCTGTGCGAGGCGGGAGGTCGTGTCGTATAGCTGGGCCCATGTGAAGTCGCGCCGCATGCGGTCCTCGGCCCGGAACATCAGTGCGGGGGTGTCGTCGCGGCGCCGAAGCAGGTTCTCCGCGTAGTTCAGCCGGGCTTCGGGGTACCAGCGCGCCCCCGGCAGGCGGTCGAAGTCGACGACGACGCGCTCCCCGCGCTCTCCGATGACCCCGCAGAAGTCCCACACCGTGTTCCAGAACGCCTCCGGCTCGCGGACCGACCAGCGCCACAGCGCCTCCGGGGAGTCGACCGCCGCCCCGCAGCGCTCGTTCGCGAAGCGCGTGAACCGCGCCATGTTGGTCGTCGCGGCGAAGTCGGGGTCCGGCGTCCAGAGCGGACCCTCCGCGCCCGTCATGCCCGGCTGTCCTTTCCGGCCCGCGATGCCGTCATGCGCGTTCCTCCGACGCCCAGAAGTACCGGAAGGCGGGCGGCATGAACTGCGCCAGAAGCCAGACGAAGAAGACGAGTGACAGGGTACCGAAGACCGCGAACCCGATCCCGCTCCAGGCGGACACCCAGTCCGGCGGCACGTAGGTCTCGCCGGGCGCGTGCACGGCGCGCGTCACGCCGACCGCCGTCCCCACTACGTGCAGCCAGATCACGAGGGCCGCCACCGAGAAGTTCAGCCCGATGAGCACCCACCGCATCGCCCAGGTGTGGAGCGTGTCCCAGGCGTCCTCTCCCTCGCGGGTCTGGAGGTGCTCGCTCAGGATCCAGATCATCGCCCCCAGCAGGATCATCGTGTCGATGCCGATCATCGCCCCCATCGCGTGTCCCGTGACGACGTACGTCCCGTGGATGATGGCGTTCAACGGCGGGATGGAGATGAGAATCGCGCTGAACAGGATGGCGCAGGTCCACCACTTCGCCGCCGCGAACGAGCCGCGGGCCGCGCAGAAGGCGGGGTCGCTCGGCGTCTTGAGCGCCCGCCACAGGTCGAACATCGCCCGCGCGAGGACGATGATCTCCATCATGCTCACGACGAAGGCGATCCACTTCACCGACTCCCGCCCCGGCAGGTGATAGGTGTGGTGCGCGAAGTTCGTGAACGAGTTGAGCAGCCCCACGCCGAACAGCATGTACGCAGTCGTCGACCGCCCGTAGGAGGGATCTCCCGAAATCCTCTCCCCGAGATAGATCACGGAGCCGTACACGAAGAGGTTGAAGCTGCCGACGAGCGTGCCCGTCGCCTTCCACTGGATCCGCATGTCCTGCACCGGGTCCCCGAAGATCCCCGGGATGAGCCACATGTGCTGTTCCACGAAGGTGACGATGAAGAAGAGCATCCCCACGCCCCACATCGTCACGTACACCGGCCGCTCCCAGAACCGCTTCCCCGCCAGACGGAAGAAGTTCCACGCGTAGCAGATCCAGCCGACGAGGATGAAGAGGGAGAAGACGGGGTGGAAGCCGGCGTATTCGCGCCCCGTACCCAGGCCGAGGGCGAGCGTGACGAGGATCCCGAGGCCGGCGAGCGCCCAGGTCAGGACCTGGACCCGGAGGCGCCGTCGGTCCCCCATTGTCGGCGGGCCCTCGTCCTGCAGGAAGCGGTACACGACCGCCACGCCGCCCAGGAAGACCCAGGCGGAGGCGAACACGGTGTGGATCGGGCGCAACTGGCGCAGGTCGAGGCCCACCTGCTGGAACCACGGGGCGAGCGACGGCACCGAGTAGAACGCGGCCAGGATACCGCCCAGCAGCGTGATCGCGATCGCGATCAGTCCGCCGCGGATGAAGGTGAGGACGGCGAACTGGCGCGCGGGGTGACCGGCCTCGAAGGGCTTCACGGGAACTCCCACCACGGCAGCGCGCGCCAGTCGAGGCTGCGGTCCGCCGCCAGCGCCTCGGTGGCCGCTTTCAGTTGCTCCCGGTTCGCGGCCAGGAACTCGAGGAACGCCATGAGCGCATCGCGGTCGGCCGCGTCGAGCGGCGGGACCGGGGGCGGCATGCCCATCGGGGGGCGGCCCTCGGCGAGGACGCGGTCGAGCGAGTCGGGAGCGAGCGCTCCGGCGACGAGCGAAAGGTCCGGGGCCCCCACCGGCGAGTCGCGGAACGGGAAGTGACACGCGCTGCACGGCCGGGTGCGGTAGGCCGCGAACCCGGCGGCCGCTTCGGCGAGATCCTGCTCCGGTCCGTCGGCTGAGGCCGCACCACCGGGCATCCCGGCTCCGAGCACCGCCTCGACCGCCCGCTCGAACGCCGCCTGCGCCCCGGCGCCCTCCCCCGGCATCCCCATCCTCAGTTCGCCGCGGCCGATCTCCGGCCGGTCCATCTCCCGCAGGAAGGCGGCCATCGCCGCCGTCTCCCCGTCGCTGAAGCCGAGCGGCGGCATCTGTCCGCTTCCCACCGTCAACAACGAAACGAGCCGGGTCGAATCAACCCGGCTCGCGGCGTTCGTCAGATCCGGTCCGAGAAAACCTCCCTGACCGTAGAACTGGTGACAGGTTTGACAGGCATGCGCCTGCCAGAGGGCGCGTCCCTCGCGCGCCGCCTGCGACAGCGGCTCGCTGCGCGCGTCCGTATACACCAGCCCCGTCTGGACTCCGAAGGAAAGCACCAGCACGGCCAGCAGCAGCTTTTTCCGGGCCGGTGTGAACATGGAGAGCACATGAGGGGTTGAAGTCGCGTGATCCCGAACCCCGGCATGATCTTCGTGAAGGGCTAGGCCGTCAAGCCGCCGGGGTTGATACCCTGTCGTACCAAAGTAGAAATGTCCCCCCTTAGCCAAGTAGAAATGTCCTCTTACGGTCCATGTTCGGTCAACGGCGGAACGGGATCCGGGAGAGGAGCGGATGGACTTGAGTCTGAGGGAGCGGGATCGCATCTCGGTGCTGAGACAGGTGAGCGAGGGAGTGCTGACGGTCGCTGCGGGAGCGGAGCGGATCGGCGTGACTCGGCGGCATTTTCGCCGGTTGCGCCGGAAGTTCGAGGCCGAAGGCGACGCGGCGGCGGTTCACGGACTGCGGGGGCGGCGGTCGAACCGGGCGTTGCGCGCGGAAGATCGGGAGCGGGCGCTGGAGGTCGCGAGGGACCCGCTGTACCGGGACTTCGGGCCGACGCTGCTTGCGGAACACCTGGAAAGACGCTTCGGGCTGCGTCTGAGCGCGGAGACGCTGCGGTGCTGGATGCTCGAGGCCGGGCTGTGGGAGCGTCGCCGCAAGCGCGCGAAGCACCGCCGCCGGCGTCCGAGGCGGGCGGCGCTGGGCGAGCTGGGGCAGTGGGACAGCTCGGTGCACCCGTGGCTGGAGGAGCGGGCGGCGGGAGGACAGGTGCTGATCTCGATCCACGACGACGCGACGAGCCGACTGATGATGGCCCGCTTCGCGGCGCGCGACGACGGGGCGGAGAACCGGCGGGCGATCATCGGCTACCTTCGCCGCCACGGCCGCCCGGTGGCCGTGTACACCGACCACGCCGGTCACTTCGGGCAGTGGCTGTCGAAGAAGGAGGAGCGCACGGACACGATCATCGCCCGGGGACTGGGCGAGTTGGGGGTCGAGGTGATCCTCGCGGGTTCCCCGCAGGCCAAGGGCAGGGTCGAGCGGAGCTTCGGCACCGCGCAGGACCGGCTGGTCAGGGAGATGCGGGTGGAGGGGGTCGCCACGCTCGAGGCGGCCAACCGCTTCCTCCAGCACTACTGGGTTCCGTTCTGGAACGAACGCTTCGCCGTGGAGCCCGCCGATCCCCGCGACGCGCACCGCCCGCTCCCGGACGGCGTGGACCTCGAGGCGCTCTTCGCCGAGACGGAGAGGCGCGTCGTGGCCCGCGACTTCACGATCCGCTTCCGGAACCGCCACTTGCAGATCCCGGAGAGCGAGGCCGACGGCATCGCCCCCGGCGACGAGATCGTCGTCGAGCGCCGCCTCGGCGGCGAGGTCCGCTTCCGCTTCGGCGAGCGCTACCTGGAGCTCGAACCCGTATGCCGAGCCCCCGCCGCCTCCCCCGGCGACGCGCCCGTCAAGCCGGCGAAGCCGAGGCCCGCGCCCCCGAAGCCGGCTCCGGACCACCCATGGCGCAAGCACTTCCAAGCCAGTGCCCAGCAGGCCATCGCGCGTCGCGACCTCCGCCGCGAGCGAGAAGCGATATCCAACGAGAAGGAACCGCCCCGCTCCCCCGAACCGGCCCGGGAACAGGGCAGAACCGAACCGCCGGGGGAGGACATTTCTACTTTGGGCTAACCCCGGACATTTCTACTTTGGTTTGACACGCCGGGGTTGATACCCCGTTGAAACCAGCGGCCAGGTTCAAGGTGCAACGCCGAACTACGCTCGCGCGAACTCAGTGAACCGAGTACCTTACTAGTATATAATAATATGTAAGGCGACATTGGAAGAGGGAGCCATGCTGGTCAGAATCACTGCAAAGCGCCAAGTCACGTTCCCGGCCCGGGTCCTGGAGGCGCTGGGGGTAGAGCCTGGCGACCGCCTCGAGCTGGAGGAGGGCGACGACGGCTTCATCGTGCGTCCGCACCGGATCGACCCCTCACGCCTGGCGCCGCTTCGCGGCAAGCTGCGTCCGGGGGTCGAGGCATTCGATATCCATGCTTTCCGGGCCCAGCCCCGTGATCCGGCGCTACGGGATTGACACCTCGATCCTGGTGCGTCTGCTCACGGGCCTGCCCGAGGCGGACTACGCCGGGTGCGTCGAGCGGCTGTCCGCGCTCGTGACCGGCGAAGGCGCCGCCATCGCTGCCTCCAACCAGGTGATCGGCGAGGCGTACATCGCCGTGCAACACCACTACGGCGTGAGCAGGGCCGACGCCCGCGCGGGACTGCTTGATGTGTTCCGAAGCGGCCTCGTCGCACCCCTGAACGGCCGCCCGGTGCTGAAGGCAATCCGGGCGTCCGGTGGACCGGGACTGCTTGATCGTCTAATCGCGGACGACTACGGGCGCGCTGGCCTGGACACCCTCACTCTCGACAAGGCGATGGCTACGCTCCCCCACGCCCGGATTCTCTGAAGGATGCGGTCAGACGTTCCCGCGGGAACGTTTTCGGTTCACGCTCGCTGTCGCACCGGGATTCACCTCACCTCGGCCGACAGTCTTCGCACTACCACGCTCGCCACTTCGAACTCGTCGAACTCGATGAAGCCGGCCAGTCCATTCGGGCCGAAGGCGTCGGGCATCTTCGTCGCACCGGTCCGATAGGTGCCGACGTACTCGCCATCCGCCGTCAACACGTCGATGGGGCCGTCTTCCAGTGGCTCGCCGCCTCGGCGCATGACCCAGATCCGTCCCTCCCAAGTGGCGGAAAGCGCCTGAATCACCGGGATTTCGGGGTAGAAGCGGGGCTCGCCGAGCGAGAAGGAATAGGAACCCCCGCCCGTCGCGGCGCTCCCGCGCAGCGTCTCCTCTCTCTTTCGGTTGAATTCCGCTTCGATCCCCGGGGAAACGCGTTCGGGGCGGAACGGCCGTGTGATCGTGCGAAGCAGCGCGCCGCCGTCCCCGGCGGTGACCTTGAGCGCATATGTCGAAGAGTCGGAGTACACAATGTCGCCGGCCGGGAGCACACCCATGAGCATCTCCGGTTCGAAAACGAGGGGGCGGGGCTGGCCGCGCAGGACGTCCTCCATACTCGTCGACTGACCGTCCGGACTCGCAATTCTCGGGAGGTTCGCCGCGAGGTCATCCTCTCTCGGCTCACGCTCGGGCCGCCAAGCCCGCACCAGCGTTTCGGCCCGGACCTCCTCGCCCCCGATGTCGTGTCGGTCGATGGGGCGGTAGCCGGATGGCCACGCCAGACCGCCCAGGCTCGATAGGAGCCACGTCCGCCCTTCCATCGAATAGACCGCCCCGCCGCGCGGGTCTACGCGTATTTCCGGGAGGACGGCCAGACCAACGCTCGCGGCGGCGCCTCCACTCTCGCTGCCTCGCGGCGTCCCCAGCCCGCCGCGCACCATGCGCAGGAACTGACCCGAAGCGTCGAAGAGGTGGTAGGCCCGGTGCCCCAGGTCGGCCACGACCGTGGTCCCGTCGCGCAACACGGCGTAGGTTGCGGGGCTTCTGAATTCGCCCGGTCCCTCACCTGCGGAGCCGAAGTGCCACCGGAACTCGCCCGTGGAGTCAAAGACCACGATGCGCAGATCCGCCCTCGACCCTCCGGAATCGAACACATAGAGGTTGCCTTCGGCATCAAAGGCCACCCTGGGGATGTTCGCGAACATCTCCCATTCCTCGCCGACGGGCACTCCGACGCGGAAGACATGTGCGAAGTCGGGTTCCATCCACCGGTCCCGGCCGGACAGTTCGACCACCTCCTGAGCGGCTGCCACCGTAGCTGCTGCCAGGGCGAGCGTCACGAGGCCGAGAGCGACCGCCGTGGACGTGAGCGGGGTTCGGCTGGCACGCTCGCTCACCCGCCGAGCGGCTCCGGCCCGAAAGTCGTGATGTAGTAGGGACCCACGGATATCTCGGGAATCCTGTCCGGGAACCTCCAGCCGCGACCCTCGGTGCGCTGGATGATCAGAACCCCGGTGTCAGAAAACCCCTCGGCCCGTTCGGCGGCCACAGCCCGAAAGCTGTCGTTCTCCGATAGCGGCCCTTCCACTTCATCGTCGTAGTCGACCACCACCACCAGACGAGAGCGGGGCTTGTCCTCGCCGCCTGCGCTCGGACTCGTCTCGTTGGTCCAACTGATCTCTTCAGCCCGGACTACAAGGGCCGAGGACGGGCTCCACCCAAGTCGGCCCGCATCGGCATCATGGACAAGCCCCCGTCCGGACCCTCTATCGTCGGGCGTAGACGCATCACCAAAAGACTCGTCCATGGGAGGAGCTTCGAGCGCGGCCGGCGCAGCCTGCTGGCTGCAGTAGACGAGACCGAGAGTCAGCAGGACGACGAGGCCGCAACGCAGACCCGGACGAAGCAGCGGGGGTAGCGTCGTCACGGGCTGACGTGTGACGATCATGCGAAGTCTTCCCTCGAGCAGGCGCGTCCGGTGGCCGGAGTCGGCGGCGCTCGCGAACGCGGACATGGGAGGCGTCCGCTCCGTGCGGATGAGGTCGATTGCCCGGACGAGGGCCCGGGCGTAGGCGCGTGGCGTGCAGCCGAGGGCGTCCACGACCAGCGCATCACAGCAGACTTCCCCGGCCGCCCGCAACCGCCGTCTCGCCCACCACGCGATGGGGTTCCACCAGAAGACGGTGCACGCCATCCACTCCAGCCACCGGATGAGGTGGTCCCGCCGGCGGACGTGAGCCAGTTCGTGCGCCAGAATCCACCGCAACTGGGACCGCTCCATGCCTTCGAGAAGGACGGAGGGGATGAGGACCCGGGCAGTCCCGCCGCCCCAGTAGACCATGGGCGATACGACGGCATCCGTCGTTTCGATCGTCGGCACCGTCTTCAGTCCGAGCGTGTGTCCGATCTCACGCGCCATCCGATGCAGGGCGGGGCAGGCGCCACGCGACGCCCGTCTCAGCGAGTTGCGGAACCCCCGCGCCCGCGCGACGGTCCAGCCGACCATGGCGACCGCGCCCAGGATCCACGCGAGGACGAGCCCGAACCCTCCGTACCGCGCGAACGCGCTCTCTCCCGCTGCATCGATGGGGCCAACCCCGTGGACGGCGCGAAACGCCACCGCTTCGGCGGGACTTGGAGCCGGAGCGGCCGGGGTCAGCACCGGCATGGCGACCAGCGGCGGGATGAGCAGGACGGCGAGTAGCGTAAGACAGAGCGCGTGGCTCAGTTGCGGCCGCTCGTTGCCGCGCGCGGTCAGCCACACTGCGCCTCCCAGAACGACCGAAATCGCGAGCTTGCTGCCGGCGATCTGCAGGGCGAGGTCCGTCACTTCTCCTCCAGCAGCCGTCGGAGGTGTTCCATATCGGCGTCGGAGAGTTTCCGCTCCTCGACCAGGTGTGTGATCATCGGGACGAACGAGCCGCCGGTGACCTGATCCGCCAGCGCCTCGAGGCGGCCGGCCGCATAGACCGCGCGGCTGATCCGCGGCGTGAAGAGGTGCGCCGCCCGGTCGCGGTCCCGGTCGATGAACCCCTTGTCCTCCAGTCGTTGCAGCAGCCGCTGGATCGTGCCGTGCATCGGTCTCGGGGCATCGGGATAGAGGTGCTCGCGTAGGTCGCGGGCCGTCAAGCGGCCGTCCTCCCAGAGCCGCTCCATGACCGCGAGTTCCGCGTTCGCCAGTTTCGGTACCGTCATTCTCTCGCTGTCTCCGCTGCGGACTATAACGACACGATGTCGTAATATGCGGCACGATGTCGTACACGTCAAATGGTTGGGCGCTCCAACGCGTTCCCGCGGGAACGTTTCGTTCGGCCAGTCAGCCAACTGGCGGGTTCGGACGTTCCCGCGGGAACGTCTTCGGGCCCCCGTCAGGCCCGCGTCAGGCTCCCGTCAGTTGATGCGCTTCTCGCGGCCGGTCCACTCGCGGTCGCGGAGGATGTACTTCTGGACCTTGCCGGTGGAGGTCTTGGGGAGGGGGCCGAACTCGATCGCGTCGGGGCACTTGAAGTGGGCGATCCGGTCGCGGCAGAAATCGATGATCTCCCGCTCCTTGGCGTCGGCTTCCGGCTTCAGCGTGACGAACGCCTTGGGCCGTTCGCCCCACGCGTCGTGGGGGATGGCGATGACGGCGCATTCGAGCACGGCGGGGTGTCGTGCGACGGTCTGCTCGACCTCGATCGTGGAGATGTTCTCGCCGCCCGAGATGATGATGTCCTTGGCGCGGTCCCGAAGTTCGACGTAGCCATCGGGGTGCCACACGGCGAGGTCCCCGGAGTGGAACCAGCCCCCGCGGAAGGCTTCGTCCGTCGCCTCGGGCTGCGCGAAGTAGCCCTTCATGACGATGTTCCCACGCATCACGACCTCGCCCATGGTCGCGGCGTCCCGCGGGACGTCCCTGCCCTCCCCGTCGACGACGCGCATGAGGTCGGCGCCGACGAAGGACTGGCCCTGACGGGCGAGGAGCCGGGCCTGGTCCTCGGGCGGCCGGTCCTCCCAGTCCGCGTGCCGGGCGCAGGTGGCCGTGGGGCCGTACGTCTCGGTGAGCCCGTAGGCGTGGACGGGTTCGAAGTTCAACGCTTGCATTTGCTCGAGTAGCGTCGGCGAGGGGGGCGCTCCCGCGATCATCGTCCTAACCGGGTGCTCCAGGCGATGGGCGGCGGGATCGTTGACGAGCATGATCTGCACGGTCGGCGCCCCGCAGTAGTGGGTGACGCCCTCGGATTCGATCAACTCCCAGATGCGGCCGGGGTCGACATCTCTCAGGCACACGTGAGTGCCCGCGATCGCGGTCACCGCCCAGGTAAAGCACCATCCGTTGCAGTGGAACATGGGGAGGGTCCAGAGATAGACGGCGCCTGGCGCCATCTTCATCTCGATGAGTTCGCCGATCGCGTTCAGGTACGCGCCGCGATGGGTGTACACGACGCCCTTGGGCCGGCCCGTCGTCCCCGACGTGTAGTTCATCGAGATCGGGTCTTCTTCGTCTCCGGGGCCGGTCGCGAGGGGGGGCGGCTCTCCGGAACCGGAAGCCGAGCCGTCAGCCGAGTCGACGGCTGAGTCCTCGGCAGACGCGAGAAACGTCTCGTAGGGATCGTCGGGGGCGCCGGTATCGTCGATCCGCACCACCGACACGCCGTCGGCGCGGAGGGTGTCCCCGTCGATCAGGCCTTCGAGCGCCCGGTCGACGAACAGGTAGCGCGCGCCGCTGTGCTCGAGGATGTACGCGATCTCGGCCGCGGCCAGCCGCGTGTTGATGGCGACCAGAACCGCGCCCGCCGCCGGCACGCCATAATGCGCCTCCAGGAGCGGCGGCGTGTTCGGCGACAGGAAGGCCACCCGGTCGCCGGGCTCCACGCCGGCCGCGAGGAGCCCCGCCGCCAGCCGCCGCACGCGAAGCTCGAACTCCGCGTAGGTGTAGCTGCGATCCCCGTGTACGACGGCGGTCCTGCCGGGGTACACGCAGGCGCTCCGCCGCAGGAATTCGAGCGGCGTGAGTTCGGTCCGGTACGGGCTCCTCTCACTCACCGGCGATCCCGCGGTGCTGCGCTCAGTCGCCGCCCGCACCGGCTTCGGACATCAGCCGCCGGTACACGCCGCGGGCTTCCTCGAACTGGCCGTAGACGTGGTCCTGCTCGGCCTGCGACCGCCAGCCCGGCCACTCCCGCGCCTGCCGCTCCAGTTCGTCGATCCAGTCGAGGCCGTACTGCGCCCCCGCCGCGTCCCGGATCGCCGCGCCGCCGACCGTGAGCCAGACCGGATTCGTGAACCCCTGCGGGTAGGCCGCGTCGAGCGGGAATCGCTCCTCGGGTTCTCCCTCGGCCCGCAGATGGATCCAGCCGCTTCCGTCGATCTCGATGTCGCCCGAGAAGGAGGCCGACATCCGATCCTCCGAGAGTTCCAGATCGAGCACGTCTTCGCCGTCGCGCACGAGCCAGACCCGCGTCAGCGGCACGATCGACCGCACGCGCGCCTCGACGCTCACGCTCGCGGCGACGGCCCCGAGATCCACCACGGAACCCGGGATCTCGCCGTTCACCGTGAGTTCGACGAGCGGCCCGTTGGTCACGAACGCAGCTGCGCCGCGCAGACCCTCGAACCAGCCGTCCGCCGTCAGGCGCCCGTCCGGCGTCCGCACGTACGTCCGCATCGCTCCCACGAGCGGGGTCGCCTGCAGGTTGCTGATCGAGTCCTCCCCGCCCGTCGCGCACACGCGCACGTCGTTGCTCCACAGCGCGTAGATCGGGAAGAAGCCGGCGCGCTCCGCCGACGACCACTCGAGCGCGTCGCTCGTCCCCAGCACGGCGTCGACCATGAACCCCTTGCCGCCCATGAGGCCCACGTCGAGCGGATCGAAGTCACCGAAGTAGGGGTGGACGTAGCCGGTCGTCGCGCCCTGGTCCTTCGCCTTCCGCATCATGTCCGTGTTCGACGGATAGAGGCTCTCGATCGCCGTCCCCTCGTATCCCGTCGTGAACGGCGAGATGAGGTGGTCGCGCATCCCGAACATGAACACGTGCCCGTAGAACGGCGGCCGGTACTCCTGCCCCACGACGACGACCATCTCCTCCGTCGACACCGGGTGCGCCCCGCCCCCCGGCACGAAGAACTGGTGGTCGAGGATCCGGTTGTCCTTGTTCGCCACCTGCTCGTTCACGATGTCCTGGTCCTCCGCCGCGGACATGAACATCAGGTTCTCGAGCGTGTTGTGGAGGTTCCCCGCGTAGTTCATGTGGACGTGCGTGGAGCCGTTGTGCCAGCCGTCCGCCGAGAGGTCCGCGAACCGGTGCAGGGTGACGGCCAGATCCACCGTCTCCCCGGCCTCGATCGCCACCTTCATGCGCTGCGGCTCGATCTCGAAGCCCTTCACGATGGTGAGGTCCGCTTCGCCCGGCGGGAGCGCGACCGTGAACGTGCCGTCCGTGTGGAAGGCGGGATAGCGCCCCCGCTGGCCGATGCGCGCGTACTCGTCGGCCGGGGCATGATACTTCCCGTCCGGCCCCAGCAGCGTCACGCGCGCGGCCACCGGGTCCCGCCCGCTCGCGTCCGTGCGCACCGTGACCGAGAGCATGCCCGCCGGCCCCGCGTACTCGCGCTCGCCGATCTCGATCCGCCGCCGCCCGCCGCCGTAGGTCTCGATCAACTCGAGCTGGGGGAGGCCGTCCTCGTTCGTGATGTAGGCGATCGTCTCCCCATCGGGGGACCAGCGCGGATGGAAGGCGTCGTGCTCGAAGAAGGTGAGCTTGTACGGTTCCCCGCCCTCGGTCGGCTGCACGTACAGGTTGTTGAACTGGTCCGCGGCGCCGGCCGTCGACGAGTAGACGAAGCGGCGACCGTCAAGCGACACGTCCGGCCGCGTACGATAGAGCGTCTGCTCCCGCAGCACCGTCCGCGCCGCCTGGATCCCGTCCGCGCGGGCCGGAACGCGGATCACGTTCCCCGAGCCCAGCGGGACGTCGCGGTTGGAGACGAGGAGGAGTTCCTCTCCGTTCGGCATCCAGGCGGGGGACAGGTGCATGTCCATCGGTCCGAAGTAGAGCCGATCGTTCCCGTAGCTGTTGTCACTGCTGACGGCGATCTCGGGTCCCGCCCAGTCGCCGTCCGCCACCGCCCGGATGTAGACGTTGAAGAAGCCGTTGGGCGCGCTCGACACGTACGCGATGCGGCTCCCGTCCGGCGAGAACACCGGGTCCGCGTACACGAACCCGTCGTCCGTCAGCGCCCGCGTCTGGCCGCTCTCCGTGTCCAGCATCTCGAGCTGCGTCCGTTCGCCGCCGTAGTCCGCCGTGTACACGATCCAGCGGCCATCGGGGGAATAGGAGGGGGACGAGTGATACGTGCCCCCGCGCGTGAGTTCGGTGGCGTCGCCCGTCTCCACGTCCACCTCCCAGACGGATCCGGCCATCCCCACCGCAATCGATGCCCCGTCCGGCGACCACGCGGGGAACCAGGGCGTCGTGCCCGGCGCCGGCGGCAGGTAGTAGTTGTGCATGTAGTTGCCGCCGTGCCGCACGCCGGGATACCCGCCGAACGGGGGCGGCGGCTCTTCGGCGAGGACGGGCGTGACGGGCCGGGCCGAAGCGGACTCGAGAAGCCCCGGCTCGCCGGAGGCGCCGGGCGCGTCTCCACCGGGCTCGCAGCCGAGCGTAAGGCCGAAGGAGAGAACGAAAAGGGGAGCGGGACCGATACGCATGGCAACTCGCAGGGTCGAGGATCGGCGACAGGGGTTCCCAACTTGGTCAGCCCCTACCGGCCCGCGCAACGCGGCCCGCGCGCGGGTGTGGGCCGTCCGCGTCTAGGGTGGGATGAGCGCCGGCGCCTCGCCGCTGAACGCCAGCGGAACGGCGAAGGGCCGGCAGATCCTGTCGTTCGCTGCTTGCACGAGAAGGCGACTCCCGGAGGTCACAGGTCATCGTGACGGCTCCGGGAGCTGGACCCTCGCCGGACCCGAAAGGTCACGGCGAGGGGGCTTGTCCGCGGCGTCAGGCTCCAGGCGGGCGGTAGGCGACGCCCTTCGCGACGGCCTCGTCCACCGTCTCGGGGTCGATCAGCACCGTCACGGAGACGGTCAGGGCCCCCGCGGCGGCGATATTGAGCGAGAGCGTCGTGGCGGCAGTGGCGTCGGGAAGATCCGCGATCAGAAGGAGGTCGTCATCGCCGAAGGCGTAGTAGAAGCCTTCCAGTGTGCCGCCCGCGCTCTCCACTGTCTGGCGCAGCGCTTCCCGGCGGCCGGTGCCACCCTCGGCGATCAGACCCTTCAGACCCGATTGCGTGTAGCTCGTGCGGAACATGTACTTGGCCATGATTCTCCGTGTTCTGGCTGGTGGTTTGTGGTTGGTTCGGGTACCCGCCGGTCAGCAGGTCAGGCAGTTGTTGTTGTTGTGAGAGCCGAGGCTCTCTAGAAGCGCAACGGTCTCCGGGAAGGGCGAGACGCGCTGCACGGGGCCGTTCGCCATGTCGGCCGTCGTCTGGCCGCGGCGGCTGACGACCGTGACGTCCCCGCCCACCTCCACGAGATAGAGGATCATCTCGTTGTCGCCGCGCGAGGCGGCGTTATGCAGCGCCGTGTAGCCGTTGTGGTCGCGGACGTTCACATCCGCGCCGAGTTCCTCGATGAGGTACTTCACGGCCGGCAGCCAGCCATCGGGCGTGTGGCGGTGCGCGTTGCCGGCGAACCCCTCGCCGTAGCCGACGCCGGAGGCCGCGTGGATGGGCATCACGCCCGGCCCGCCCGGGGGCACCGGGGGCAGCCCGGAGGCGTCCGGCGCGTTCGCCCGCGCCCGGTCCGCCGCCTCGGCGGCCTCGATCAGCTTGGACCGCACGTCCTCCGTGAGATTGTCGAGGTCCTTGTCGGGGAACTCTCCCCGCTCCTCCTCGGGCAACTGCTCCCGGATGTCCTGGAGCAGCTTGAGGCGCTCCTCCTGCGGGAGTTCGGCGTAGGAAGAGTCGCGCAGCGCGTTCAGCGCCTGCTGCCGCAGGAACTCGTCCGGAGAGAGACGCTGGCGCCGGGGGGGCGCCTTGGTCGGGATGTTCGGGTCGGCCCCGTACTCGACGAGGAGCTTCATCGCCTCGACGTCCGTCGCGTAGGCGGCGCGCCAGAAGGCGGTGGCGCCGTTGGTGTCGACGAGGCCGCAGTTCCGGTTGCCGCAGCCCGTGTACACCATGTACCACGGATGGCGCGTAATCCGATGGTCGGGGTCCGCGCCCGCGTCGAGCAGCGCGCGCGCCACCTCGAGGTAGTTGGCGCTCTGGAGCGGGCGCTCCTGCGGCTGCGGGAACCGTGTGCGCGGCTGCCATCGGGCGTTGAGGACCGCCCACAGCGGCGACACGCCGTTGAGTTCGGCGGCGATGTTCGGGTCCGCGCCCCGCTCGAGCAGCCGGAGCACCAAGTCGAACTGGCCGTTGATCGCGGCCATCACGAGCGGGCTCGTCCCGTCCGCCGCGCTCACCACGTCGATGTCCGCGCCCCCGTCGAGGAGGGCCACGGCCGACTCCACATACCCCTGGCGGACCGCGTGCAGGAGCGGCGTCAGGCCGCCGATCTTCTCGACCGGCGGCAGGAAGAGACGGCTGAAGTCGCTCTCGTCCTCTTCTTCCTCCTCATCTTCCTCGGGGAGGCCGTCGGCGTAGATCTCGCGTCCCGCCCGCACGGCGGCCTGAAGCTCGCTCGGCGTCGGCGTGCGCGCCTCGTCCCCTTCTCCGACGAAGGCCTCGAGCACCTCCGTCTCACGCTGCCGGGCCAGGCGGTCCAGCTTCTCCTGCTCGATGATGTCGATGACGAGCGACGTGAGGTCGGGGTCCGCTCCGCCCTCCAGCAGCACCCGGATCGCGTCGGCCCGGTTGCCGGCGGCGGCGAACACGAGGGGCGTCTGGCCCCACTCCGCCTCGACCGCATTGGGATCCGCGCCCGCGTCGAGCAGCACGCGGATCGCGTCGGGGTTCCCGGACGCGGCGGCGAGATGGAGCGGCGTGGCGTCGCCGTTCGCGGTCGCGGCCGTCGCGTCCGAACCTGCCCCGACCAGGCTGGCAAGGATCTCCGCCGAGCCCCGGCGCGCGGCGAGGTGGAGGGGTGTGTACTGCCCGATCCGCGTCACGGCCGCCACGTCGGCCCCGGCGTAGATGAGCATGTCCGCAAGTTCCGCGTCGCCCCTGTCGGCGGCCCAGTGGAGCGCCGTCATCCCGTCGCCCTGCGCGGCATTGACGTCCAGCCCCTGGCGCAGGAGTTCCCGCACCGTCTCGACTTCGCCGCGCATGGCGGCGTCGGCGACGGGCGAATCGGGTGGCGCGTCGGGCAGCGAGTAGGGCGGTGTCCCCGCCGAAACGAGGACAGCCGCGCATAGGACCGCGAACGCGTGCCGGAGCCTGCCCGCGCGCACGATCAGTTCCCCGCGTCCGTCGTGACTGGGTCGGCCTGGTTGAGCGACATCGGGCCGGTACTGTCGCCGAACTCGTGCATGTCGTCCACGCCGAGTCCGTGCAGGACCGAGAGCATCGCGTTCGCCATCGGCGTTCCGTCCGGCGCCTTGATGTGCAGGTCGCCCTCGAGCATCCCGTTGCCGTGGCCGAGCATGAAGAGCGGCGCCCGCCGGTGGTTGTGCAGGTTCGCATCGGCCATCGGCGAACCCCACAGCACCACGCTCTGGTCGAGCAGGCTCGACTCGCCGTGCATCGTGTTCTTGAGCTTGTCGATGAGGTACGGCAGCTGGCCCACGCGGAACTGGTTGATCCTGTTGAACTCCAGCACCGCTTCCTCCCGGTTCCCGTGGTGGGAGGCCGGGTGGAAGGGCCGGTCCGACTCGCTGTCCGGGAAGACCCGGTTCTGCGCGTCGCGCCCCGTCTTGAACGAGATCACGCGCGTCATGTCGGTCTCGAGCGCGAGCACCTGGATGTCGAACAGCATCTGCATGTGCTCGGTGAACGAATCGGGTACGCCCGCCGGCGCCTCCGGCAGGGCGCGTTCCTCGCCGCTCGAGTTCCGCCCCTCGACCATCTGAATCCGGCGCTCCAGTTCGCGGACGTTGGTCAGGTACTGGTCCATGCGGCGCGCATCCTCCGCGCCGAGAGTCCGCTGAACGGAGGAGATCTCGCCCGAGATCCAGTCGAGGATGCTGCGCCGCGTGGCCCGCCGCGCCGCCCGCTCCGCCTCGCTCCCGCCCGCGCCGAACAGAAGGTCGAAGGCGACCCGCGGATCGCGGATCATGGGCAGCGGTTCGGTCGGCGAGGCCCAACTCAGCGAATCGGTGTACGCGCACGAGTAGTTGTACGTGCAGCCGCCCGCCTGATCGAGGTTCTCAATGCAGAACTGCATCGACGGCATCGGCGTTTCCTGGCCGAAGCGCTGGGCATAGATCTGGTCCATCGAGGTTCCGCAGAAGATGTCGGACCCCTGCGTCTGCTTCGGGTGCGACTGCGTCAGGAACACGGCGCTCGAACGGAAGTGGTCCCCGCCGATCTCCGGCGGCGTGAACGCCTCGGCGTTCCGCACGTCCGTGTTGCTGATGATCGTCAGGTGCTCGCGGTACGGGCGCAGCGAGACGAGCGCGCTCTCATCGATGATCTCGAAGTCGCGTCCCGTCTTCTCCGGCGCGAAGAGGAACTTCGTTGCGCCGTGCTCGCGGTTGCAGCCCGCGAGCCCATGCACTTCCTCGATCGCGATGAAACGGGTTCCCGTCCCCTCGGTCAGGCCCTTCGCGCTGGTCGATCCCCACAGACGGCCCGCCGGAACCATCGAATCGAGCAACGGCAGGGCCAGAGTGGCCCCGACCCCTCGAATGAAGGTCCTGCGAGGCAGGTGCTGTCCGGTGATGAATTCCATGTTCTCCCTCTCGGAACGTCGGACCGTCGCCCGGCCGTGCGGGCCGTCTAGCGGCGGTCTCCCGAAACCTCCTCCGAAACTTCCTCTTCTACCGCGGTCGCGGGCATGGCCCGCTTCATCCTGAAGGCATCGCCGTTCACGACGCCCATGATCAGCGACGAAAGCCTGTAGTCGTCCTCCTCCGCATCCTCCACGATCGACCGGATCCAGGGCTGGTCGTAGTATTCGACGCGGCGGCCGAGCGCGTAGGCGGCCAGGTTCTCCGTAAAGTTCCGGAGCAACGGCAGCGGGCGCTCGAGGAGCGCGTCGACCAGTTCGGGCGGCGTCTGGACCGGCGTCCCGTCGTAGAAATCGCCGCGCGTGTCGAGCGGCATCCCGTTCTCGCGCAGGCGCCACTTCCCGGTCACGTCGAAGTTGTCCAGCGCGAGGCCGATCGGGTCCATGAACCGGTGGCAGGATCGGCACGCCGGACTCGCCCGGTGCATCTCCATCCGCTCGCGCGTCGTGAGCAGCCGGCCGTCCAGCGACTCTTCCGTTTCGTCCAGATCCGGCACCCCCGGAGGGGGCGGCGGGGGCGGCGTGCCGAGCAGGACCTCCATCACCCACTTGCCCCGCAGCACCGGCGATGTGCGGTTGGCGAGCGACGTCAGAACGAGGACGCTGCCGTGGCCCAGAATCCCGACGCGCTCGTCGCCGGGATAGCTCACGCGCTGGAAGTCCCGCCCCGCCACGCTCTCGAACCCGTAGTGATGGGCGAGGCGCTCGTTCACGAACGTGTAGTCGGCCCGGAAGAAGTCGAGCAGGCTCCGGTCCTCGCGGATGAGGCTCTGGAAGAGGAGTTCCGTCTCCCGCTTCATCGCGTCCGCGAGGTTCTCGTCGAAGTTCGGGAAGAAGTTGGGGTCGGGGCGGACCTTGTAGAGATCCTGCAGCCGCAGCCACTGCGACACGAAGCGCGAACTCAGCGCCTCGGAGCGGGGGTCGGCGAGCATGCGGCGCGCCTGCCGCTCCAGTTCGTCCGAATTCGAAAGCCGTCCCTCGACCGCGGCCGCCCGCAGTTCCTCGTCGGGCGGAAGGCCCCAGAGGAAGAACGAGAGCCGCGAGGCGAGGTCGATGTCTTCCAGGGCGTAGGCCTCTCCGCTCATGACGCCGTCGGGCTCGCGCTCGAGCCGGAGGACGAAGAACGGGCTTGCGAGGACCGCCTCGAGGGCCATGCGCACACCGAGCTCGAAGCCGCCCTGCTCGACGCCCATGTCGTAGAAGGTCATCAGGCCGTCGACCTCGCTCGGTTCGAGCGGGCGGCGGTAGGCGCTGCGGGCAAGGTCGGTGAGGATGCCGCGGGCGCAGGGCCGCTCCTCTTCGAGCGACGTCGGACGGCAGGTGAAGATGCGCTGGCGGATCGGCGACTCGGACACGCCGGTCGGGTTGTGCGGCCCCCCGATGATGACGTCCTGCAGGTGCGGCAGCGTCGTGATCCCGCCCCCGCCCGAACCGCCGCCGGCGTTGGACCACACGTGCGGCCGGATGAGATCCTCGTACGGCCCCTCCTGCCGCCGGACGAAGGCCGCGGAAACGCGGTGCTGTCCGGCGCGGACGAAGATCGGCTCCGTCCCGACCGGCGTGAAGCCGCGGTCATCCGCGCCGCCGCCGCGCCGCGTGTAGTGGAGGAGCGCGACCCGCTCGCCGTCGATCGAGACGTCGACATCCTCCATGCGGGAGTTCGCGCCGGAGGTGAACACGAGCGAGAAGGTGTACTCGCCATCGGCCGGGAACGTGTGCTCCACGACCATCCCGCCGCGCGTCCCGAACGGGGCTCCCTCCACGTGGTCCCACGGGTGCTGCGACACGTACTGCGAGTTCTTGTACGTCGTGTTGACCGCCGGGGCGTTGCGGTCGCCCACCGCCATGCGGCTGATCTCGGCCGCCGCGTTCAGGTAGGCGTCGAGGAGCGTCGGCGAGAGCGCCTGCACGTCGGCGATATTGTCGAAGTTGGCGCTCATCTGGTCGTTGGGGAGCCACTTCCCCGCGTCGACCTCGAGCCCCAGCAGGTCGCGAACCGCCCGCTCGTACTCGGGCCGGTTGAGCCGCTGGAAGGTGCGGCCGCCGGGGTTCGGGTTCCGGGCCGCGGCGTCATCGACGATGGTCTCGAGCGTCTCGACGAGTTCGAGGAGTTCCTCCTCCGGCGGACGGCGCACGCCGGGCGGCGGCATCATGCCGGCGCGCAGCTTGCGGATCATCTTCTCGGCCGTCTCCGCCTGCGCGGCCGCGGCGTCCACATCGAACGATTCGAGGGTGAGGTTCCCCGCCAGGCGCCGGCTGTTGTGGCAGTTCGCGCAGACGCCCTGGACGATGTCGTTCGGCCCCGCGGGGACGCGCGCATGCAGAAAGTCGGCGACCGCGCCGACGCCGGGCTGGGCGGCAGCCCCGGCAACGTCCTGTGCGGGAAGGCTCGCGGGGACCGCGAGAGCCAGCGTCAGGGCCGCACCAACCGTGCGGATCGCCATCGCTTTGTACGCTTCGTGTCCGGGCATCGGGACCGCTTTTTCGGGCAGTTCGCTCTGGGCGAAACATCGGCGGAACTGTGGGCGAAACTGTCGGCGTAATAAAAATGCATCCGCATAACACGCTAAGCCCGAAACCCGCTGTGTGGCAAGCGGCGCGAGCCCGTTCAGCGGTCGCGCCAGCGCACCGATTCGGGGGTGATCTCGTCCACGGTTCGGGCGCCCAGAAGCGCCATCGTGCGCCGGAACCCCTCGTCGAACCACTTGAGGACGAGGTCCACGCCCCGCTCGCCGCCCGCGCCCAGCGCGTAGAAGTAGGCGCGGCCCGCCAGACAGGCCTTCGCCCCGAGCGCGACGGCCTTCGCGATGTCGCTTCCGCGGCGGACCCCGCCGTCGATGAGAACATCGAGCCGGTCCCCGACCGCCTCGGCGACAGGTTGCAGCAACTCGAGCGTCGGCGGCGCGTCGTCCAGTTGCCGCCCGCCGTGGTTCGAGATCACGATCCCCTCGACGCCCGCCTCCGCCGCGAGGACGGCGTCCTCCACCGTCTGGATGCCCTTAATGACGATGGGGCCGTCCCAGATCGAGCGCAGCCAGTCCACATCATCCCAGGCCAGCTTCGGATCGAACTGCTCGTTCACGTACCGCGCGAGGCCCATGGCGTCGACGCCCCCCGACCCGCCCGCCGCGTCCCGGCGGACGGCGCTCGAGAAGATGATCGGCTCGGAGGTGAGGAAGTCCCATGTCCAGCCCGGTTTCCGGATCCCGTCGACGAGCGTGTCGAGCCCCAACCGGGGGGGGAGCGTGAAGCCGTAGCGGACGTCGCGCTCGCGCCGCCCGAGCACCGCGACGTCGACGGTGAGGAGGAGCGCCTCGTAGCCGGACTCCCGGGCCCGCTCGACGAGTTCCGCGACCAGGCCGCGGTCCTTCCACACGTAGACCTGGAACCACCTGGGGCCGGAACTGACGGCGGCCACCTCCTCGATCGAGCGCGTGCCGAGCGTCGAGAGGCTGTAGGTGATCCCCGCGCGCGCCGCGGCCCGGGCCACGGCGAGTTCGCCCTCCGAATCCGCGATGCGGCTGAACCCGGTGGGGGCGAGGATGAGCGGCAGCGGCTGGCGCCTGCCGAGGACCGTCGCGCCGGGGTCCACATTCGTCACATCCCGCAGGACGCGGGGCCGGAACTCGATGCGGTGGAAGGCGTTGCAGTTCCGCGCCTGCGTGCGCTCATCCTCCGCCGCGCCGTCGATGTAGCCGAACACGCCGCGCGGGAGCCGACGCCGCGCGACGGCCCGCAGGTCCTCGACGCTCGCGCAGCGGCCGAGCCGGCGCGCGACGGGACTCAGTTCGAACTTCCTGAAGCGAACGGCGGAGCGGAGCGTCTTCAGCATCGAGCGTTCCGGCACGCCGAACACCAAGGCGACCAGCGCGCCGGCGATGAAGCCGAGGATCGCAAGCACCGGAGGCCAAATGTCGACGAGGGACGACATGGGGAGTCCCCCCGGCAGCGTGTCGGCGAGTATCTCGATCACCGCCCCGCTGAACGCCCCCGCCAGGGCCCAGATGAAGGCCAGCCTCACGATTCCGCGCATGTGTCTACGCCGCTTCGTCATGTCTGCTCCCCCACACGGGCCTCGGCTTCGATCTCGACCCGGTATCCTGACCCGATGAGACCCGCCTGGACCAGCGTGTTGGCGGGCCGGATGCCGCCGAAACGATGGCCGTGCGCGCGGGCTACCGGCTCCCAGTCCGCCGGTTCCGGCACGAAGATCCGGGTCCGGTACACGTCATCGAGGCGTCCGCCCAGCGATTCGATCGCACCCTCGATCTTGTCGATCACGAAGTGCGTCTGCGAGGCGGGATCGTCGCCGCCGACAAGGCGATCCCCGTGCGTGGCCGTCGTCCCGGAGACCGCGATGTGGTCGCCCGTCCGCACCGCCCGGCTGTAGCCGGCGAGATCCTCCCACACCGTGCCGGAGCCCGCTCGCGCCCGGCCGCCGGTCCCGGTCCGGACGGGATACGGCGACGGAAGTTCGTCCAGGTGATCGCTGAGATCGCCCGCCGCCGTCAGGTAGGGAGGCCGCCGGTACTCATCCCCGCAGTCTCCCGGAACGGGATCCAGCGCGCCGCTCGCCGCCGACAGCTTCTCCCGGTCTTCCGCATCGAGCTTCAGCGACGAAAGGCGCAGGTTGTCGGCGATGTGCCCGCTTCGCCCCAGCCGGGCGCCGATGATCACGCCCGCCACCGCGGGCCGGTCGAGGATGGCGCGCGCCGCGACGTTCGCCATCGAGACGCCGTGCTTCGCCGCCACCGCCCGCATTGCCCCGAGGAGCGTCTGCAGCCGATCCCAGCCGCCCACCGCCTCAACGAAGCGGCGGTACTTCATCTCGGACCACGTTTCGACCCCTTCCGGCCCCGGGTCCGCGGCGCCGTGCCAGCGCTCGGTCAGGAGTCCGCCCGCCAGCGTCCCGTACGCGAGGAGTTGCACTCCGTGCCTCAGACAGACCTCCGTCATGGCGCCGGCCGCGCGCCCGTCGAGGACGGAGAAGGAAACCTGGTTCGAGACCACCTCGATCCCGCTGTTGAGCACCATGTCGAGATGGACGGCGTCGAAGTTCGTGAGTCCGAGGTGCCGGATCCGTCCTTCGTCCTTCAGTTCCTGGAGGGCGAACAGGCAGTCGAGCCAGCTCGGATCCGCGTAGCGCCAGGCGTGGAACTGGAGGAGGTCGATCGCGTCCGTCCGGAGCCGGTCCAGGGAGCGCCGGACGGCCGCCCGCACCGTGGCCGGCGTGTGCGCGCCCGGCGCGGGGGTCCACTTGGTGAGGAACTGGAGGTCTCCGTCTCGATGCGGGGACCGGGACGCGCACGCACCCGCGACTTCCTCGGCCGAACCGTAGTGGTCCGCCATGTCGAACGCCGTGAAGCCGGCCGCGGCATAAGCGTCCATCGCGGCGGCCGCCCGGTCGATGTCGATCGGGCCCTCGCGCTCCAGGTCGGCGATCTGCCACAACCCGGTCAACACGCGCGAGATCTCCAGGCCGGGAGCCAGTTCCCGGCGTTCCGGCCTACTCAGGCGGCAGCTCGCGGAAGAGGCGGTCGATGTCCGCTCCGGAGGCCCGCAGCGTTCCCATCTTCCGGATGTAGATGAGCGATCCCAGCGTCATGACGCCGATCCAGAGCGGCGTGGAGCGGAAGTACCACGCCGCAACATCCGCCGTCAGGTCCTTCCAGGTGTGCGTCACGAGAAACGCTCCCAGGAGTACGATCCCCGCCACGCACACGCACGTTCGCGGAGCCGGGCCGCGGAGCACGCGGAAGTCTGCGGCGATCGCCGGGTTCCGCCGCGGGAGGACGAGCACGGAGAGGCACATGAGGATGAAGTTGACGAGCATCGACGTGACCATGATGTCGACGCCGAGGAAGAAGTCTCCCGCCCACTCGCTGCCGACGATCGCGACGGAGGCCAGCGCGGTCGACAGGAGGACGGCGGCCTGCGGCGTGCGCGACGCCGAGTGGACCCGGGCGAGGCCCGACGGAAAGATCCCGTCCTCGGCCCAGGCGAAGACAAGGCGCGAGACGGAGAGGATCATCGCGGGCAGGTCGTTGATGAGGGCGATCGCGGCCCCCGCCACGATGAGCACCGTCCACCACGACGGCAGCACGTAGCCGAGCAGCCCCGGGGCCGTCAGGTCCTGGTCCCGCGCCCGCGCCCACACGAACTCCCACGGGACCGTGTGATAGACGGCGGCCGTGAAGAGGAGGTAGTAGGCGCCCACGATGAAGACGGCGAGGCCGATCGCCAGCGGGAGCGCGCGGTTTGGGTTCCGCGCCTCGCCGCCCGCCTGCGCGATCGCATCGAAGCCGACGAAGCTGGCGAAGAGGAGGCCGGCAGCGGCGAGAAAGCCGGCCGGGCCGAGCGGCGGAGGCGCGGCGGCCGGCACCTCCACGCCTTCCCTCGCGAGCAGCGCCGCCGCGAAGTCGGCCTGGTCGAACGAGAATCCGGCCACGATGACGATCGCGCCGAGGGCGAACATCACGACCATGAGCGGCACGACGGTGCGTTCGTAAGCCTTGAGGCCGCGCAGGTTCACCCACGCGAAGGCCCACAGCATCGCGAGCGCCAGCCCCACCCGGACCGGGCCGGCGTCGAGCGCGCCGGCCACCCCCGCCATGCCGAGCGCACCCGCGATGTCGCGCAGGAACGGGACGACGAGGTAGGAGACGACGCCGATGACGATGGAGAGGCCGAACCACTGCGAGAAGCTCGCCACGAACCCCCAGTACGGACCGAGCGCCCGGCTCGCGAACACGTAGCTCCCGCCGGCCCGCGGCATGGCCGAGGCGAGGATCGCGTAGGCGAGGCCCGCGAGGACGGCCGGGAAGGCGCCGAACGCGAACGCCGGGAGCACGTTCTCCCCGATCGCGGGGACGCTGCGCTGGATCATGACGGGAACGACGTTGATCCCGGCCCCCAGCATCGAGCAGATCCCCGTCGCCGCCAGCCCCCACAAGCCGAGCTGGCGCGCGAGCCCCGTTCCGCCGGCCCCCGGCGCCCCCGCGTCTCCGTCCACCGTCGTCAGACTTCCTCCCCGGCGAGGAACATCCACGTCTCGACGGCGGTGTCGGGGTTGAGGGACATGCTCTCGATCCCCTCCTCCACGAGCCAGCGCGCGAGGTCGGGATGGTCGGACGGTCCCTGCCCGCAGATCCCGATGTACTTGCCCGCCTTCGCACAGGCGCGGATCGCCATCGAGAGCGTCGCCTTCACCGCGGCGTCGCGCTCGTCGAACAGGTCGGCGACCAACCCGGAATCGCGGTCGAGGCCGAGGGTGAGCTGCGTCATGTCGTTCGACCCGATCGACATCCCGTCGAAGTGCTCGAGGAACTCGTCGGCGAGGAGCGCGTTCGAGGGCAGCTCGCACATCATGATGAGCTGCAGGCCGTCCTCCCCCCGGGCGAGGCCGTTCTCCGCGAGGAGGTCGACGACGGCCCGGGCCTCGGCCACGGTGCGGACGAAGGGGACCATCACCCACACGTTGTCGAGCCCGATCCCCCGGCGAACCCGCCGCAGCGCGCGACATTCGAGTTCGAACGCGGGACCGAAGCTCTCCGACACGTAGCGGGACGCGCCGCGGAAGCCGAGCATCGGGTTCTCCTCGTAGGGTTCGTACCGCCGGCCCCCGATGAGGTCCGCGTATTCGTTCGACTTGAAGTCGGACAGGCGCACGATGACGGGCTCGGGGGCGAAGGCCGCGGCGATGGTGGAGATTCCCTCGGTGAGCTTCTCGACGTAGAACTCGACGGGACCGGCGTAGCCCGCGTGCTGGGTGCGGATTTCCTGCTGGAGTTCGGCAGGCAGGTCGTCGAAGTCGAGCAGGGCCTGCGGATGGACGCCGATCATGCGGTTGATGATGAACTCGAGCCTGGCGAGCCCCACCCCGTGGTTCGGGATCGAGGCGAAGTCGAACGCACGGTCCGGGTTCCCCACGTTGAGCATGATCTTGAGCGGGATCTCCGGCATCGCGCCGAGTCGAATCTCTCCCTCCTCGAAGTTGAGCATCCCCCGGTAGACGTACCCTGCGTCGCCCTCGGCGCAGGAAACCGTCACGTCCCCGGCATCGGCGAGTTGCACCGTGGCGTCGCCGCAGCCCACGACGGCGGGAATGCCGAGTTCCCGCGCGATGATCGCGGCGTGGCAGGTTCGGCCGCCGCGATTCGTGACGATGGCGGCGGACAGCTTCATCATCGGTTCCCAGTCCGGGTCCGTCATGTCGGTGACCAGGACGTCGCCGCGCCGGAACCGTCCGACTTCGGAGGCGGACTCGATGACGCGCGCCGGGCCGCCCCCGATCCGGCCGCCGATGCTGCGCCCCTCGGCGAGCACCCGGCCCCGTTCCTTGAGCGTGAAGCGGGAGATCACGCCGCCCGAGCGGCTCTGCACGGTTTCCGGGCGCGCCTGCAGGATTCGCAGGCCGCCGTCGACGCCGTCCCGAGCCCACTCGATGTCCATGGGGCGCCCGTAGTGGCCCTCGATGAGGAGCGCCTGGCGGGCCAGTTCGTGCACCTCGTCGTCCGAGAGCGAGAATCGGTTCCGGTCCTCCTCGGACACATCGACGGTCTCGACCGGCGCGGCCGCGGGGTCCCGGCCCGCCGCGCTCTGGCTCGCGCCCCGGGCTCGGGCGTAGATGAGCTTGATCGCCTTGCCGCCCAGGTTTCGCCGGAGGATGGCGTGGCGGCCCGCGCGCAGGGCGGGCTTGTAGACGTAGAACTCGTCCGGGTTCACGCCCCCCTGCACGACCGTTTCGCCGAGACCGTAGGCGCTCGTGATGAACACGACGTCCCGGAATCCCGATTCGGTGTCCAGCGTGAACATCACCCCGCTCGAACCCTTGTCCGCGCGCACCATGCGCTGGATGCCGACCGAGAGGGCGACGTCGCGATGCGCGAACCCCTGGTGGACGCGGTAGGCGATCGCGCGGTCGGTGAACAGCGACCCGTAGACCTCGTGGACCGCGGCGAGGACCGCCTCCGCGCCGCGGACGTTGAGGAGCGTGTCCTGCTGTCCCGCGAAGGAGGCTTCCGGAAGATCCTCGGCCGTGGCGGAAGACCGCACCGCGACGGAAACTTCCCCGCCGGAGGCGCTGCCGCCCGCGCCCAGGTCGCGGTAGGCCGCCTCGGTCCGGGCGGCGAGTCCCGGCGGAAGCGGCGTGTCGGCGATCCAGCGCCGAATCTCGGAGCCCGCGTTGGCTAGCGCCCCCAGATCCTCGACATCCAGCGCGTCGAGCACGGTGTGGATGCGGTCTCCGAGGTCGCCCGAGAGGAAGTCGCGGTACGCCCGGGCCGTGATCGCAAAGCCGCCGGGGACCTCCACTCCGGCTGCGGAGAGATGGGAGATCATCTCGCCGAGCGATGCGTTTTTTCCCCCGACGGAATCGAGATCGGCGAGTCCGATCGACTCGAATGGCGCAATATACCCGGACACGGCGACTCCCAACCCCGGCCTCCCGGCGACCCTGAACAGTTGTCTCAGGCGAACTGAAGCCGGAGAATCAGCGTACGATGACCCAGCGAACGGTTTTCTTCGTCTCCGACCATTCGGGCGTCACGGCCGAGACGCTCGGCCAGAGCCTGATCGCGCAGTTCGACGCCCTCGACTTCACGAAAATCACCGTACCATTCGTCTCCACCGTCGACAAGGCGAAACGGACGGCGCGGAACATCAACGCCGCCGCGAGGGCGCAGGGGTCGCCGCCCATCGTCTTCAGCACGCTCGTGAAGGAGGACGTGCGGGCCGCCGTGCGGGAGATCGTGGGGCGGACGGACGCCCTCTTCCTCGACTTCTTCGACTCCTTCCTCGCCCCGCTCGAGAAGGAACTCGGGCAGAAGTCGCAGCACGCGATGGGCGTGTCGCACGGGATCCAGAACTACCGGGAATACGACCGCCGCATCGAGGCGATGAACTTCGCGCTGTCCCACGACGACGGTTCGAACCCGCAGGGATACGACCGGGCGGACCTCGTCCTGATCGGCGTGTCGAGATCGGGAAAGACCCCGACATGTCTGTACCTCGCCCTTCAGTACGGCGTGTTCGCGGCGAACTATCCTCTCACGGGAAGTGATCTGGAGGAGCGGCGCGTCCCGTCCGCCCTCTCCTCGCACCGTGACAAGATCTACGGGCTCACGATCGAGCCCCGGCGCCTGGGGGAGTTGCGAAGCGAGCGCGGGATCGGCCGCCGCTACGCCTCGCCCCGCCAGGTGAGCTTCGAAGTCCGTCAGGCGCAGTCGCTGTTCGGCCGCCTCGACATCCCCTTCATCGACGCGACGCGCTGCTCGATCGAGGAACTGGCGAGCCGGATCCTCGACGCGACCCGCCTCGAGCGGCGCACGACATCGTGAAGGCATCGTGAAGACATCGTGAAGACATCGTGACACGGTGAGACACCGCAACCGCCTGTTCAGGAGGTCCCGCCATGTGTGATTCCCGCACCGACTCGGCTCCCGGCGCCCGTTCGGCTTCCGCCGGCGTGTTGGCGCTTCTCTGTCTCGCGCTTGCCGCGCCCGCGGTCGCCGCGCTCCCGCAGGAAGGCGACGTCGCGCCGGCCTGGGACGTGACCGCGCCGCTCGGCGAGACGCGAGAGATCGATTTCACGACGGACGAGGGGACGTGGATGTCGATCGACCTCGAGCCGGGGGGTGAATGGCTCGTGTTCGACCTCCTCGGGCACATCTACCGGCTTCCGGCGGAGGGGGGCGAGGCCGAGGTCCTCACGCAGAACACCGGCGTGGCGGTCAACTATCACCCGAGCCTGTCGCCCGACGGGTCGACGATCGCCTTCATCTCGGACCGCGGCGGGCAGAGCAATCTGTGGCTGATGGACGCGGACGGGTCGAACCCGCGGCCGGTGTTCGAGGACCAGGGGCTGCGCGCCTGGGAGCCCGCCTGGAGTCCCGACGGCCGGTTCATCGCCGTGCGGCGCTCCTCGACGCGGCGGGGCGGGGGCGGCGCGCCGCCGGGGCTGTGGATGTACTCGCGCGACGGCGGCGAGGGCGTGCAACTCGTCGGCTCGGACTATTCCGGCGCCCAGTGGCCGTCGTTCTCGTCGGATGGGGCGTCGCTCTACTTCCACTTCCGGGCCGCGCCGACGGGGCTGTGGTCCGGCCGGCTGGACATGACGCAGGGACACAAGCAGATCCGGCGGCTCGACCTCGAGACCGGGCGGGTGGATGAGATCACCTCCGGGATCATGGTGCAGCAGGGACAGACCTCGAGCGGCGGGGCGATCGCGCCGGAGCCTTCGCCGGACGGCCGCCGGCTCGCCTTCGCGCGCCGCATCCCGGATGGGACGATCTCCCACGACGGGCACCGGTTCGGGCCCCGGACGGCGCTCTGGCTGCGCGACCTGGAGACGGGGGCCGAACGCGTCCTCATGGACCCGATCGAGGTGGACATGGCGGAGGGGATGAAGGTGACCCGCGACCTCCCGGGGTACGCGTGGGCCTCGGACTCGCGCTCGATCGTGGTTTCGGCGGGCGGGAAGATCCGCCGCGTGGACCTCGACGGCGCCGTCGCGACGATCCCCTTCACCGCCCGCGTGCAGCGCACGATTTCGGAGATGGCGGGGCGCCCGCAGATGGCGCTGGGCGAGACGTTCAAGGTGAAGTTCCCGCGCTGGACCGCCTCCTCGCCGGACGGCGGCCGGCTCGCCTTCCAGGCGGTGGGGCGGGTGTGGACCATGGATCTGCCGGACGGGACGCCACGGCGGCTCACGCCGGATTCGTTCGGGCCGTTCGAGATGGCGCCCGCGTGGTCGCCGGACGGGCGCTCGATCGCCTTCACGAGCTGGGCGGACGCCGACCAGGGTCACGTGTGGCGGGTCTCCGCGGACGGGGGCGAGCCGCGGCAACTCACCACGCAGAGGGGCGAATACCTCAACACCGCGTGGAGCCCGGACAGCCGGGACATCGTCGTCACGCGGGGGTCGGGAGCGACGAGCCACGGCCGGACCGTGGCGAGCAACCAGTTCTTCGACTTCGTGCGCGTGTCGGCGGAGGGCGGCGACGCGACGCTGATCACGAAGGTGGCGCGGCCCTACGGGGGCGGGCGTCCGCTGATGCCGCGGCGGCCCGTCGCGCAGGCCTCCTTCGGGCCGGACGGACGGCTCTTCTATCCGGAGGCCCTGGGGCCCGGCGACGGCGAGCCGGCGGGGACCGAGATCGCCTCCATCCGCCTCGACGGTAGCGACCGCCGGGTCCACTTCACCCTGCCGGACGCGGACGAGGCGACGGTGTCGCCGGACGGAGCATGGCTCGCCTTCCAGGAGGGCGACAACGTGTACCGGATGCCGTTCCCGTACGGGGGGACGGGGTCCAACATCGTCCGCATCGCCAAGCGCAACGGCCAACTCCCGGTGACGCAGGTAAGCTTCGAGGGCGGGATCCATCCGCGCTGGCGCGACGCGAACACGCTCGAGTTCGTGAGCGGCCCCCGCTACTACACGCACGACCCGAACAGCGGCGAGACGGTCGAGACGCCGATCGACCTCGAACTCCCGCGCCACATCGCCCTCGGGAGCGTCGCCTTCACCGGGGCGCGGATCATCACGGTGGAGGACGGCCAGGTCATCGAGAGCGGCGACATCGTCGTGCGGAACGGCCGCCTCGCCTGCGTCGGCGACTGCGACACCGCCGGCGCGGACCACGTGATCGACGCCTCCGGCACGACGATCATGCCCGGCCTCATCGACATGCACGCACACCATCACCGCGACCACCTGGGCGTGATCCCCCAGCGCAACTGGGAGTCCGCGATCTACATGGCGTACGGGATCACGACGACGCTCGACAACTCGCAGTGGTCGTCGAACGTCTTCCCCGCCGCCGAACTCGTCGAGGCCGGGGCGATGATCGGCCCACGCACCTACAGCACGGGGGATCCGGTGTACTCGGGCGACGGGGCGCGCCAGAACGAAATCACGAGCCGGGAGGTCGCCGGCCAGAACGTCGCGCGCCTCGCGTCGTGGGGTGCAGTGATGATCAAGGAGTACCTGCAGCCGCGGCGCGACCAGCGGCAGTGGGTCACGGAGGCGGCCCGCGAGCGCGGCCTGCGCGTCACCGCCGAGGGCGGCGACATCGAGTACAACATGGGCATGATCATGGACGGCCACACCGGCTGGGAGCACCCCATGAGCTACGTGCCCCTCTACGGCGACGTGGCAAAGTTCTTCGGCCACGCCGGCGCCGTGTACTCGCCCACCTTCATGGTCGGCGGCCCCGGCGCCTGGAACGAGGAGTACTTCTTCCAGACGTACGAGGTGTGGAAGGACGAGAAGATGCGCCGCTGGCTCCCGTGGCGGATGCTCATCCCCTCCACCCGGCGCCGCATGATGCGCCCGGAGACGGACTACAGCTTCCCCCTCCTCGCGCGCGGCCTCGGCGACATCATCGAGGAAGGCGGCTGGGGGGCGATCGGGTCACACGGCCAGTTGCACGGCCTCGGTTCCCACTACGAGGTGTGGATGGCCGCGGCGGGCACGGACGAGATGACGGGGATCGAGATCGGCACGATCCACGGCGCCCACTTCCTCGGTCTGGAGCACGAGACGGGGTCGCTCGCCGAGGGCAAGCTGGCGGACTTCATCGTCCTCAACTCGAACCCTCTCGACGACATCCGCAACACGGCGGACATCCGTCTCGTGGTGAAGGACGGGATCGTGTACGACGCGGACACGCTCGACGAAGTATGGCCCGACCCGAAGCCCTTCGGCGATCATTACTGGGTGGATGAGGACGCCCTCATGAGCGGCGACCGTCCCACCGACTACTGGGACCGGCGGCAGGAGGGCGGCGACCCCGATCCCCGAAGCTGACGTTGCAACACGTGGAGATCGCGGGACGCGTGGCCCGGATCGAAGCGAAGGTGTTGGACGGAGCGGTGGCCGGGCCCGGTAACGCGGCGTGAACACGGCCGCCGGCCCGTTCAGTCGTTGCCGTCGATCGAGCGACGGATGGCGCGGGCGGTGATCCCGGCGCGGTAGTTGACGAGCCGCCGCCCGTTCTCGATCGTCCGCTCCACCGGTGAGAGGTCGACGCCGTTGATGGAGAAGAGGCCGGCCTCCAGCCGCTGGTCCGCGCGGATCGTGTTCGGATCGACCGTCGCCATAATGGACGAATAGTGATAGTCGTCGTGGTACTCGTTGCGGGTCGCCACGCACTCGTCCGGTTGCTGGAATATCTCCAGTTCCTCCTTCAGATAATCGCAACTGTAGATATCCTCGGTATAATACTCCGGGATGAAATGGACGCGGGCCGGACTGTCGGCCCAGGCCGCGTTGAGGGCGGCGGCCACGTTCTCCATGCCGCTCACGTTCCCGCCGCTGTCTCCGATGAGGACGAGATGCTCGAACCCGTGCGCGGCGAGGCTGCCCAGCACATCCGTGAGCATGGCCTCGAACGTCTCCTGCCGGACGCTGATCGTGGCGTGGTACCGCATGTGTCCGGAGGGCGGATCGATGTTCCCCTCCGGGACCAGTTTGATGACCGGGGCGACGAGAGCGTTCCCCAGTTCGCGCGCGATCGCCTCCGCCGTGGCCCGCAGCACGAAGTTGTGCTTGCCGCTCGCCAGGTAGGGACCGTTCTGTTCGATGCCGCCGGTGCCGATGATCGCGGTCGTCATCCCCTCCGCGAGGGCGTCGCGCACCTCCATCCACGTCATCTCCTCGATCCACACCGTGTCGAGCCGGTCGATCGGGCGCGGGGCGTCCAGGTCCTGAGCGTGGAGCGGGGCTGCGGTGACGGTCGTGAGGGCGACGAGAGCGGAAGCGGCGAGGATTCTGCTGAACACGGCGGTCTCCCGGGATCGAGGCTGCGACGGACAGGGGGTCATCCCTTACTATACGGCGACGACAGGGCGAGATTCGAGATCCGCATCGGAGTCCCGGGAATCGGAGGATCCCATGAGGTCAGCTCAAAGCGCCAACACCCCCTCTGTGAGGGCGGGATTTCGGCTGGCGGGCGTTGTGACTGCGAGCGTCCTGCTGGTCGGAATTGCGGCGGCGTGCCGCGGCCCCGCGCCCGAGGCGGAGCCGTTCGACGTGGTGGAGGCGACGATTCCGGACATGCAGGCGGCGATGGAGAGCGGACAGCTCACATCGCGGCAGCTCGTCATGGAGCATCTGGCGCGGATCGCGCGCTACGAGTGGCAGCTCAACGCGGCGGTCTCGATCAACCCGAATGCCCTCGCGGAGGCCGAGACGCTCGACGCGGAGCGGGCGGCGGGCAACGTGCGCGGGCCGCTGCACGGCATCCCGGTCGCGCTCAAGGACAACATCCATACGACGCACCTCCCGACGACGGGCGGATCGCTCGCCTTCGAGGGCTATTACCCGCCGTACGAGGCGACGCTGACGACGAACCTTCGCGAGGCCGGCGCGATCATCATCGCGAAGGCGGGGCTCACGGAGTTCGCGAACTTCATGGCGGGACAGCCGAACCAGATGCCGGGCAATTACAACGCCCTCACGGGTTACGGCCTCAACCCCTACGATCCTCGCCGCGACCCGCGGGAAGACCGCAACGACGGCCGTCCGGCGCTCACCACGGGCGGCTCCAGCTCGGGGATCGGGACGGTCGCCAGCTTCTGGGCCGCCAACGTGGGCACGGACACGGGCGGATCGATCATCAGCCCCTCGAACGCGAACATGCTCGTGGGGATCCGGCCGACGATCGCGCGCGTCAGCCGCCGGGGCGTGGCGCCCGTGACGCTCGACCACGATATGGCGGGGCCGATGGCCCGTACGGTGACCGACGCGGCGATCATGCTCGGGGCGATGGAGGGAGCCGCGCCCGACGCGAACGACGCTGCCACCGCGCGCTGCGAGGCGCCGCCGGGCCGGGACTACACGCCGTTCCTGAACGCGGACGGGCTGGAGGGCGCGCGGATCGGCATCCCCCGGGCCTTCTACTACGAGCCCGTGGCGGTAGGCGGCGCGACGGTCGGCGGCCTCGGCGACGAAGCGGCGGCGCTCATGGCGGAGGCCATCTCGGTGCTCGAGGCCGCGGGCGCGGTGGTCGTGGACCCGGCCGAGATCCCCAGCTTCGTCGATCCAGACCCCGGGGCCAACTTCAACACGTGGCCGCTCTGCATCGGCGGGCACCAGGCGAAGGGTTCGGACGAGGGGTGTTCGGTCAACTTCAAGTACGGGATGAAGCGCGATTTCGACGCGTGGCTCGCCTCGCTCGGACCGTCGGCGCCGGTCAGGACGCTGACCGAGCTGCGCGAATGGAACCTCGCGCACCGCGACGCGGGGTCGATGAAGTACGAGCAGTCGCGCTACGACATCTCCGATGAGATGGATGTGGAGTCGGACCGGGACCGGAACGCGGCGGACATGGCGAAGGATTCGCTTCTGAGCCAGACGCGGGGGATCGACGCCGTCCTGGAGGAATACGACCTCGACGCGATCTTCACGCCGGGAAGCCGGGGAGCCGCGCTCGCCGCGCGGGCGCAATATCCGCACATCGTCGTGCCCTTCGGGTTCGTGCCCAATACGCCGGCGCCGCCCTTCCCCGAGGGCTTCGACGCCCGGCCCGCGCCGTTCGGGATCGGGTTCACCGGCGCGGCCTGCAGCGAGCCCCGGCTCATCGAACTCGCCTACGCCTTCGAGCAGGCCACCCTCCGCCGCGTACCGCCGGAGAGCTTTCCTTGAGCTACACCGCGCGGGATCTGGTCGATCTGTTCGACCTCGAGCCGGTCGAGCGGAACATCTACCGCGGGCAGAACCGGGATATCGGCTCGGGCCGGATCTTCGGGGGACAGGTGCTCGCCCAGTCGCTCGTGGCGGCGCGCCGGACCGTCGAGACCGAGGACCGGGCGGCACACTCGCTGCACGGATACTTCATCCTCGCCGGGGACCTGGAAATTCCGGTCGTCTACTTCGTGGACCGCCTGCGCGACGGGCGGAGCTTCACCACGCGGCGCGTGACGGCGATCCAGCACGGGCGCGCGATCTTCAACATGTCCGCCTCGTTCCACAAGACGGAGGAGGGCATCTCGCATCAGGACGAGATGCCGGAGGTGCTGCCGCCCGAGGCACTCGAGTCCGAGATCGACATCATCCGGCGGAACGCCGAGCGCGTCCCTGAGCCGCTCCGCTCGCTGCTCACGCAGGACCGGCCGCTCGACCGGCGTCCCGTGGCCCCGCTCGACCCCTTCAAACCGAAGCCGGACAGGCCCATCCGGCGCGCCTGGATTCGCACGGTAGGAGATCTGGGCGACGACCCGCTCGACCACCAGGCCGTGCTCGCCTACGCCTCCGACTACGGGCTGCTGCGCGCCGCGCTCGTGCCGCACGGGCGTACCTTCTTCGACCGCGACCTGATGGGCGCCTCGCTCGACCACGCGATCTGGTTCCACCGTCCCTTCCGGGTCGACGACTGGCTCCTCTACGTGACGGAGAGCACGACCGCGGGCGGCGCGCGGGCATTTACGCGCGGGAGCTTCTTCACGCGGGAAGGGGCGCTCGTGGCCTCGGTCGCCCAGGAGGGGGTGATCCGAACCGGCGGCCGGCCCCCTCGGGCCGAGGAGCCCGCAATCGATGAGGGAGACGGCAGGGGAGACGACAAGGGAGACGACAAATGACACGGCGAATCACACGACTCTTCTTCTTCCTCGCTCCGGTGCTTGCGGCGTGCGGCGGCACCGCGGAGGGAGGCGACGCCGCGGACGGCGCGGCGCGGCAGGTGGAGCCCGTCAACGACCTGCCCGGTCCCTACGAGCGCATCGAACCCTGGGCGGAACTGCCCCCGGGCGCGGTGCAGTGGGGACAGGTCACGGGCGTCGAGCAGGGACCCGGCGGCCATCTCTACGTCATGCACCGCTGCTTCGAGAACAGCTGCGCCGACCGGCCCGAAGACCCGATCGTCAAGTACGACCTGTCCGGCCGGGCGCTCGCTTCGTGGGGCGCGGGCCTGTTCAACTATCCGCACGGGTTCCACGTCGACCATGAGGGGAACGTCTGGGCGACGGACGCCCGCGGAAACGGGGAGCTTGGACACCAGGTGTTCAAGTTCAGCTCAGACGGCGAACTCCTGCTCACGCTCGGGCAGGCCGGCGTCGCGGGCCTCGGGCCCGACGTGTTCAACCAGCCGACCGATGTCCTCGTCCTTCCCGGCGGCGACCTCCTCGTCACGGAGGGTCACGGCGAGGGCAACGACCGCGTCGTGCGCTTCAGTCCCGAGGGGGATTTCCTGGACGCGTGGGGAGGGCCCGGCTCGGGGCCCGGCCAGTTCAGCACGCCGCACGCCATCGCCAGGGACTCGCAGGGCCGGATCTTCATCGGCGACAGGGCGAACAACCGCATCCAGATCTTCCTCGAGGACGGCACGTTCGTGGAGGAATGGAAGCAGTTCAGCCGTCCGAGCGGGATCTTCATCGACGACGACGACACGATCTACGTCGCGGATTCGGAGAGCTGGGGGCCGAACAACCCCGGCTGGAAGAAGGGGATCCGCATCGGGAGCGCGCGCGACGGCTCCGTCTCGTACTTCATCGAGGACATCGAGTCCACGACGATCGAGCACAGCGGCGCCGAGGCCGTGGGCGTGGATGCGGAGGGAAACGTCTACGGCGGCGTCGTCCGCCGGCGCATGCTCGAAAAGCACGTGCGCGTGAGGTAGAGGTCGGGTAGAGGACCGCGGCGCGGCTATTTCGTCCAGATCACGACAGCGCCGCAGCGCGCGTCGTATCCGCCGAACTCGGGCGGCAGCTCGCCGGGCCCCTGGTACACCTCGATGCCCCCGACCTCCACCGGCAACACCAGCGAGTCGAGTTCCCGGACCGGAATCGGAGAACCGTCGAGATAGGCGCTGAGTTCACAGCCCCCGGGCGTGAACCCTCCGGATGCCCTCGAACTCTCGACCCAGCAGTCGCGGAACCCGGAGCCGGGGCACCGAAGGCGGATACCGGGCGCGTCGGCCAGCATGTGCGAGACGCGAACCGGACGCCGGCGGTCGATGTCCTCCAGCGTGAAGTACGTGCCGCCGCCGAGCAGTTCGCCGAAGTACTTGCGGTCGTAAAACCCGTTGATTTCCAGCCGTCGCGGTCGGCTCGCGGTCACGACGAGCGGTTCCATCCGCACCGGCGCGGGCACGAGCCCGACCTGGAGTTCCGTGCTCAGCCCGCGGACCACCGTCACCTCATAGCGGAGGGAAGCGTAGCCGATCCTTTCGACCTCGAGCAGGTGCGACCCGGCGGGCACCCCGGTGAGTGCGAACCGGCCCTGGCGGTCGCTCTGCACCTGCGCGGGCCGGCCGGTCAGCGACAGCGTGGCCGTGGCCACGGGGTCCTCCGTCGTCGCGTCGAGCACGCGGCCCACGATCCTGCCCGGCTCGGCGTCTCCGAACAGGACGCGCAGGTGGACTTCGTGTGCCGAGCCCGGTTCGAAGGCGACGACCGCCTCCTCACTCGAATCGTCTCCGAACTCCGCCCACAGCGTGGCCGCCCGCGCATCGCCGGGAACGCAGAGCGAGAACGCCCCGTCGGCCCCGGCGGGTTCGCGCACCGGCCTCAGCACGTCATCGGCGGTCCAGCGCAGGACGATCGTGGCTCCGGGAAGGACGAGGGCCCCGGACTCCTCGGTCACCAGCACGTGAAGCGACGCCCGCTCTCCGCACTCCGTCGTCTCCTGGCCCGCGGCCGAACCGGCCGCCGCGGTCGGCAGCCCCAGAACCAGGGGCGCCGCTGTCGCCGCTAATCGAACTGTCCGGCCCATCGCTGTCCCGGCGTAAACCATCTCCCTCTCCGTGGTCGTGATGTGGACCTTGCCGGTCACGCGAGGGCCGCGTCGATCGTGGCGGCGTGCCTCCCGAGGAAGGCGTCGAATTCCGCGACCAGCGCGTCGCAGTCCTCGTCATCGTGCGCCAGCGAGACCGTGACGAACCCTCGGCGGGCCACGTAGAACCCGGCCAGCAGCATCTCGAGCTGGAAGAGATCGCGGGCGGCCATCGGCGTGTGGGCGACATCGGCGCGGCGGCGGATCGGCTTCCGCTGGAAGTGGACGGTCATGATCGAACCGCGGCCCGTGACCTGCACGGGCGCGTCCCTCGCCGCCGCGACCCCGTTGAGGGCGGCGCGCAGGGCGTCTCCGCGCACCGCCAGCCGGCGCACCGCGTCGGGCGTGAACACGTCGCGCAGCCCCGTGAGGCCCGCCGCCATGGTCAGCGAGTTGTTGTTGTGCGTGCCGGGGTGGCTGAGGTGATGCTCCCGGCGCGGATCGAAGCGGTCCATGAGATCGGCGCGTCCCCCGAAGGCGCCGAAGGAAGCGCCGCCCCCGAGGTACTTTCCGAACGTCGTGAGATCGGCGTGGATGTCGAGCGCTCCCTGCAGGCCGCCCGGGGCGAGCCGCGACGTCTGGACTTCGTCGAAGATCAGCAGGACGCCCGCCCTGCGCGTCGCATCCGCCAGCGCCTTCAGAAATACCCGCGTCCCGGGGATGCACCCGCCCCCCGCGAGCATCGGCTCGACGAGCACGCAGGCGAGTTCGGTCGCCCGCTCCGCGATGAGCGACCGGGCGGATTCCGCATCGTTGTAGTCCGCGACGGTCCACGGGAAGGGCACGTTGAGACGCCGGTCCGGGCCGGTGAAGTTCAGGGGCCCGCCGTGGTACGCCCCGTCGAACACGAGCACCCCTTCCCGGCAGGTCACGGCGCGCGCCAGACTGACCGCCATGAGGTTCGCCTCCGTCCCCGAATTCGTGAAGCGCAGGCGGTCGACGGACGGAAAGCGGCGGCAGATGAGCTCGGCGAATTCCTGCTGGTTCGGGCTCGGGGCGCCGAGGGTCAGGCCCCGCCCCGCCGCCTCCACGATCGCGGCGCGGATGGCGGGGTTCGAGTGGCCGTAGAGTCCGGCCGTGTAGTCGTTGAGGAAGTCGACGTAGACGTGCCCGTCGAGGTCGTGCAGCCGCGACCCTTCGCCACGGACGATGGTGACGGGGAAGGGGTCGTAGTGGTTGACCGTTCGCGTATCCGCCCCCGGCAGGTAGTTCGTCGAGCGCTCGAAGCTCGCCTGGCTCAGGGGATTCGCCGCCGCGTAGCGGGCCGCCGCGTCGGCCGCGAGTTCCTCCAGTGACCGCGTCTGGACCGGGCCAGTCGTCATCTGTTCCGTCCCGCGCTCGGGTTCTGCTACCTTGCCGGCGCCACCCGGTGCGCCCCGGGTGAGCGGGCGTTTCCCGGATTCCCGGACATTGGCTCCTTACGGGAGGATACGAAAGATCGTGGAGAGACGAAAACTCAGCCATACCGCCCTCGAGGTGTCCCGTGCCTGCATGGGCACGATGACGTTCGGATCGCAGACCGACATCGATACCGCCGCGGCGATGGTGGATCTCTGTCTTGAGCGCGGCATCGACTTCTTCGACACCGCGAACGTCTACAACCAGGGCCTGTCCGAGGAGATCCTGGGGGAGGTCCTCGGGGACCGGCGCGGAGAGATCGTCCTCGCGAGCAAAGTCTGCAATCCGATGGGAGATCCGGTCGAATACTCGGGCCTCTCGCGCGACGCGATCCGCCGCGGCATCGAGGACTCGCTGAGACGGCTCCGGACGGACTATCTCGACATCTATTACCTGCATCTGCCGGACTATGAGACGCCAATAGAGGAGAGTCTCGCCGCGCTGGAGGAACTCCGGCTGGAGGGGCTCATCCGTTATCCGGCGACCTCCAACTACAGCGCGTGGCAGATGAGCGAGATGTTCTCGATCTGCGAGCGCGAGGGGTGGGCCAAGCCGTGGATCGCGCAGCCGATGTACAACCTCGCCGCGCGCGGGATCGAGCAGGAGTACCTCGCCTTCACGAAGCGCTACGAGGTCTCGAATGTCGTCTACAATCCGCTCGCGGGCGGGCTGCTGACCGGGAAACAGCGGTCGGCGGCGCCGCTGCCGGGGACGCGCTTCGACGGCAACCGGATGTACCTGGACCGCTTCTGGCACGACGAGTACTTCCACGCCGTGGCCGAGGTCGGGACAATCGCGCGGGACGCGGGTCTGACGCCGGTGGAACTCGCCCTGGGCTGGCTGCGCGCGCGGGAGGGGGCGGACTGCATCATCCTCGGGGCGTCGCGAATGGAGCACCTCGAGGAGAACCTCGACGCCTTCGACGCGCCGCCGCTCGACGCCGAGGCGCTCGCCGCCTGCGACGCCGTGTGGGCGCGGCTTCGGGGGCCGACGCCGGCCTACAACCGCTGAGGCTCGAGCCCGGCGCGAACCACCCTCCGGGCGCCGTTACGCGTCCCGGGGCGAGCCCTCCAGGAGACCCTCCAGCGGGCGCTCCTCCGCCCCGTTCTCCGTGCAGACGGCGTAGTGCGTCTCCGCGGAGCCGTACATGGCGACGCCGGCCGTCTCCCCCTGTTTGTCGAGGAGGAAGAAGCGGACGTCGAAGTTCGGCAGGCCGCGCGCGTTGAGGAGCCGCGACTCGACGGTGTTCGACTGGATCCGCTGCAGCGTGGCCACGCCCGCGTCGAGCGGACTCATCCCCTGGCGCATGAACTCGACGGCGAGGAAGGACGAGAGGTTGTAGAGGTTCGCCTCGCCCCGGCCCGTCGAGCCGACGGCGCCCACGTCGTTGTCCACGTAGAGGCCGGCGCCGAGGATCGGGGAATCTCCCGTGCGCCCGGGGATCTTCCACGAGAGGCCGCTCGTCGTGGTGACGCCGCAGATGTCGCCTTCCGCGTTCACCGCGTTGCAGTTCGTCGTCCCCCAGAACGAATGCGCCGGAATCAGGCCATCGTCGACCATCGAGAAGCCGGCTTCGAGCCGCTTGCGGGGATCGAGCCAGTGGCCGGGGTCGATGCGACGGCGCCATTCGAGCCACAGGGTGCGCGACGCCTCCGTGTTGAGATCGTCCTCGATCTCGAACCCCAGTTGGCGCGCGAACGCCTGGGCGCCGGCCCCGACGAGCAGGTGGTGGTCGGTGAGTTCGGCCACCGCCTTCGCGACGAGAGACGGAGTGCGGACGCCCTCGAGCGCCGCGACGCCCCCGGCCCAGCGCCGGGGTCCGTGCATGCAGCACGCATCGAGCTGGACGACGCCGTCCGCGTTGGGGAGTCCGCCGTAGCCGATCCCCATCTCCGCCGGGTCGTTCTCGGGGATGTTCACGCCCGCCGTGAGGGCGTCGAGCACATCCTCTCCTTCGACGATGCCGCGGAAGGCGCGCTCCACGGAACTCTCGGGTCCGCCGTTGTTGAAGCGGATCCCGCTGAGGTCGGAGACGACGATGGGCCGGGCCGCCCGCGAACCATGGACGGCGGGGGCTTCGACGCGGGCGGAGGCCCGGGGAGGGCGGCGCTCGGCCGCCAGGGTGGCGGGCGCGGCGGCCGCGGCCAAGCCGGCGGCGGAGGTCCGAACGAAGTTTCTCCGATCCATGCTCATGTTCTCCATCCTCGCTTACGGGGGTGCTCGAACCCACAACATACCATCCGGGACGCGGCGCGTTACGTTCCCGCGGGAACGTCGGGAGAGCCACCATCGAACAGCCAATGGACGGGAGCGAAGATGAGCATTCGGGTCTGCGTGGGAGGGGCGACGGGGTGGACGGGCGAGAGCGTCGTGGCCGCCATCCTCGAGTCGGACGAGTTCGAACTGACGGGCGCGGTGGCGCGGCGGGTGGCGGGACAGACGGTTGGCGGCGCGCGGGGGGAAGCGGACGGTTCCGGCGTCCGGATCGCGACCGACGTGGCGGAGGCGCTCGGCGAACCGGCCGACGTCTACATCGACTACACACACCCGAGCGCCGTGTACGCGAACATCATGTGCGCGATCGAGGCCGGCGTGGCGGCCGTCGTCGGGACCTCGGGCCTCACGGGACGGGAATACGGGGAGATCGACGAAGCTTCACGCGAACAGGGCGTCGGCGTGATCGCCGCCGGCAATTTCTCGGTCACGGCGGCACTGTTGAAGCACTTTTCCGGGATCGCCGCGCGCCACGTGCCGCACTGGGAGATCGTCGACATGGCGTCGGCCGGGAAGCCGGATGCGCCCAGCGGCACCGCGCAGGAACTGGCCGAGTTCCTCGGGACGGCCGCGACCAACGAATACGCCCGCCCCGTCGCCGACACGCTGGGCTCGCGCGAGACGCGCGGAGCGACGATCGGGGGTGCGCAGGTCCACTCCCTGCGGCTTCCGAGCTACGTCATCTCCGTGGAATCGATCTTCGGCCTCCCCGGAGAACGGCTCTCGATCCGGCACGACGCGGGGTCGAGCGCGGAACCCTACGTGGGCGGAACCCTGCTCGCGGCGCGGCTGGCCCCGGAGCGCGTGGGACTCACACAGGGACTCGACCGCCTGCTGTTCGACCCGCAACCCTCGGGCGGCTGAGGAGCGAAAACGGTCCCGGGACGTTCCCGCGGGAACGTCTCAGCCTCCGGGCCGGTTGGCGACGATCGCGATCCGGGAGCCTTCGGGGCTCACGGCGAGCCGGGTGATGCCGCCGACGCCCAGGCCGGAGAAGTCGGCGATCTCGGTCCAGTCGGAGCCCCCCGACCAGATGAACAGGCGCCCGCCGTCCCCCATGATGATCTCGCCCGCGGGCGTCCAGGCGTAGTCCTCGCGACCCGGGAGCGTCAGCGTGATCCGCTCCGTGGTTCCCGCGGCCGGATCGAGACGCTCGATCCACCACTCCTCGTCGGACACCTTCCGAACGAAGGAGATCTCCTCCGTCCCCGGAATTCGGTGGATGGACCGCCCCGGGCGCTCGGCCACGACCCGGATCTCGCCTGTCAGCGCATCCCCGACCTGAAGCGTGGCGGGATCCCCGAGGATGAACATCGCCACGACGTGTTCGTTGGCCCACGCGTGATACCCCACCGGCTCGGCCGTGGCGAAGATCGGCCCGAGCGATTCGCCCGAGAGGTCGTAGCGCCACAAGTACTGCTTCCCCCGGATCTCGTGAATCGCGGAGAAGGCGTCCTGCCCCGGAATCTGGAGCGCCGAGAACTCGCTCGCCTCCGCCGTGCGCGTCAGGCGCTCCGAGACGCCAGGCTCCGCTTCGGAGGCCGCCCCGGGGGCCGCGAGTCGCATGATCTCGGTCTGCGTCCGGTCCAGCGCCGCCGTGTGGAGGATGGCCGAGCCGTCGAGGAGGAAGCTGGGCTGGTTGTCGTAGCCGTCACGGTCGGTGGCGCGCCCCAGGGCGGAGACGGAGAGCGCGCCGCCCTCGCGCACGAGTTCGGCCATCCAGATGTCCGTGGACGGGGCCCCCGAAGCCGTGGGCGCGTAGCCCTCGGGCGCCGGGCCGATCTCGGGCATCGGCCCGTCCGGCGGCTCCGCCGGGAAGGCAACCGCCGCCATCGGCTCGCCGCCCTCCGGTGCCTCATCGTTCCCTTGCGCGCAGCCCGCCAGGGCCACGGCCGTGAACCCGCCGAGCGCCAAAGCTGCCGCCGCAGGCGCAACCCGCCGGAATCTCCGCTGTGTCATTCGTCCCGCCCTTCGGCTGCCGTCATTCTCGTGAACGGTCTCTCGCACACTGTGTCCGAAGGGAGCCGTGCGGAAGAGCTACCCGTGTACACGCACGTTCCCGCGGGAACGTCCGGCGGCGCCGGCTACCGCGGCAGGACGCCGATGATGACCCGCGACGGGTGCTCGGCGGACCGGTACACGGTCTGCGTCGCGGCCCGGTAGTCCCCCGGTGACGCCGTGTACGTGTCGACGAACGTCTGCGGGTTGCGGTCGTAGGCCGGGAACCAGGAACTCTGGACGTGGACCATGAGTCGGTGTCCCGCCTTGAAGGTGTGGAAGCGGTCGCGCAGGTCGATCTCGATCCGCGTCACCTCTCCCGGGACCATCGGCTCGGGGTTCTCGAGGTCGTTTCGGAAGCGGCCGCGCATGATCTCGCCCGCCAGGTGCATCTGGTAGCCGCCCATGGGGACGTCGCAGTTCGGGCTGGGCGGCGCGGCGTCGGGATAGACGTCGATCAGCTTGACGATCCAGTCGGAGTCCGTACCCGTCGTGGAGACGAAGATCTCGGACCCGACCGGACCCGCGATCGTGAGATCCTCCTCCAGGGGTTCCGACTGGTAGACGAGGACATCCGGGCGCTCCGAGGCGAAGCGCTGGTCCTCCACCTTCCACAGGTGGCCGAGCGTGGTGCGGTCCTCGGCCGAGAACGGCACGGGATTCGCCGGATCGCTCACGTACGAATCGGCATGAGACTCGGTTGGCGCCGCCGTGGCCGACTCGGCGGCGGAATCCGCGGTCCGCGCCGGGGGCTCGAACCCCAGCGTTCCGTCCGGTCCGAGGTAAAGGCTCACGGGGGTGACGTCCGCCGGCGGCCATGAATCGTACGCGCGCCATTCGTTCGTCCCCGTGAGGAAGACGTTGGCCTCCGTCGCGTCCCACGCCCCCTCGTCCTTCAGGTGGTGCTCGAAGAAGGGGAACTGAAACTCCCGCTGGAAGTGGAGGGAGGTCTTCGTGTCGAAGGCGATGCAGCCGAGGAAGTCGCCGTCCATCCGCCGCCAGCCGCCGTGCAGCCAGGGGCCGACGACGAGCGTGTTCTCGAGGCCGGGGTTCTCCGCCTCGACCGTCCGGTAGATGGACATGGGGCCGTAGAAGTCCTCGGTGTCGAACCAGCCCGCCACGTTGAGCGTCGCGGGGCGGACGTCGTCCAGGTAGCGGAGCGCGTTCTGCGCCTGCCAGAACTCGTCGTAGTTGGGGTGCTCGATGAAGTCGCGCCACGCCGGCACGTCGCCGTGGAAGTAGAGTTCGTCCACCGTGGCGGCGGAACCCGCGTTGAGGAAGAAGTCGTAGCCGGAGGGGGTGCCGTAGTCGAAGCGGGCCGCGCGCGCCGAGGTCGGGCCGTCGCGGCGCCGGGCGTTCCCGGACAGCCAGGAGAAGGCGTACATGATCCGGAAGGCGCCGTTATGGTGCCAGTCGTCGCCGATGAACATGTCCGAAGGCGAGGCCTGGGGCGAGGCCGCGACCAAAGCCGGGTGCGCGTCCACCATCCCCATCACCGTCTGCCAACCGGGATAGGAGATTCCCCACTGCCCCACGCGTCCGTTGTGGTTCTCGACGTTCGCGAGCAGCCACTCGATCGTGTCGTAGTTGTCCGTGATCTCGTCGGTGTCGGTCGGGCCGCGGGGTTCCGGCGCGGGAGCGCGGATGACCTCGAACTCGCCTGCGGATCTGAACTGCCCGCGCACGTCCTGGAAGGCGAAGATGTAGCCGGATCGATCGAACTCCTCGGAGGGACCGAGCGGGTTCCGGTATTCGTCCGGTTCATAGGGACCGATGGAATACGGAGTCCGGAAGAGGAGGATGGGATACTCCCGCGAGCGGTCCCGCGGCTCGTAGACGAGGGTGTAGAGTTCGACCCCGTCCCGCATCGCGACCATGTGCTCGGACTTCTCGTAGTTCTCCAGCAGGAAGTCGCGGTGCGCCGCGGCGTTGGCCTCGGCCTCGGTCTGGGCAGCCTCGGTCTGGGCAGCCTCGGCCCGGGCAGCGGCGGCCTGGGCGGGAGTCTGCGGCGGAGCGTCGGCCGCGTCGTCCCGTGGCCCGCACGCGACGAGCCACGCGGCGGTCCCCCAGATCGCGAACGCCCGCAGCGAGAAGGCCGGCCGGAACGCGGGTCCACGCCCGATGCGACGGTCCGACCGGTCCGACGGGTCCGATCGCGTCATCATGGTTCCCTTCCCGCACAGGTCGTCTCGCAGATGATCGCCGCTGGAGGCGGAACCCCCGCGGCCTCGGCACGGTCTCACCGGCGGCGAAGCTCCGCCCAGTGCGTAAGCGCGTTGCCGAGGCGCACGTTCGGGAGCGTGATGGCCGTGACCGAGCCGTTCAGGATGTCGTCTCGGAGCTTGAGTTCCAGCGAGAGCACGTAGTCGGTGCGGTTCGCGTCCTCCGTGCCGATGTCGCCCTTGAAGCCGCCCCTCAGGTATTCGCCGTCGAAGCGGGCGTTGTTGAGCAGCGTCCACAGTTGATCGCCCAACCGGACGTGGACGCGGCCGCCATCGTCGATCGCGAGCGCCAGCCGGCGCGGTCCGAGATGGGTGTCCACTTCGCCGGCCCAGTCCCCGGCGAGGTCCGGCATGGGCGTGAACTCGATCAGCGGCGCGGCGGCGTCCCCGGCCTCCTCGATGATCCCCTCGCGTTCGAGGCCGTACGGATCGGGAGCCTCCGGCCGCACCGGCTTCGGCAAGGCGTCCGGGAAGAGCGTATGCCAGATGAGGTTCGAAATGTAGCCGGTCAGCGGCGTCGCCGAGTTCGAGAGAACGACGACCGCCGCGTTCTCCTCCGGAGCGATCGCGAGTTCCGTGCGGACGCCACCCATCCCGCCGCCGTGGCGCTGCAGCCGCAGACCCCCCGGGAGGGTTCGCAGCGCCCAGCCGAGTCCGTACTCGCTGCCGGGCGCACTCTCCCGGATCGGCTGCCGCATTTCCCCGACCGCCGCGCCGGAGATGATCTTGCGTTGGTGGTCGAGGTCGCGGCCGAGGTGGAACATGCCGAAGCGGACGAGATCGTGGGCGCTGCTGAACACGGCGGACCCGCCCGGATGGTCGAAGTCGTAGAACGGGATCGGACTCTGGTCCGTCGCGTATCGCGTCGCCGTGAAATCCTCGAGTCCCGGGCCGATGCCGGCCGACGTCCGGGTGAGGCCGAGCGGCTGAAACACCTCGTCCCGCATGAAGTCGGGGTACGACTGTCCCGAGACGCGCTCGATGATGTAGTCGAGGATCCCGTAGCCGAGATTCGAGTAGTTCCAGCGTTCGTCCGGCGCCGTGACGAGGTTCGCGTAGTGGCGGATCGTCTCGTCCATATGGGGGCGCCGGTACGATTCGTCCTCGTAGAAGAACTGGTAGTGGAGGGGGAGTCCCGCCGTGTGGCTGGCCACGCGCCGCACCGTGGCGCGCGCCGCGTCCCAGGCGCGCCCGTCGATCTTGGCGGGGCCGAGGTAGTCGTTCGCCGGCGCGTCGAGGTCGACGAGGCCCCGTTCCACGAGGACCATGAGGCCGGTCGCCGTGATCGGCTTCGAGATCGAGGCGAGCGAGTACATCGTGTGTTCGGTGGCGGGGATCCGCCGCTCGCGGTCCGCCCACCCGAACCCCTCCTCCCACACGACCTCCCCGCCCACGGCGACGGCAACGGCCATCGAGGGCTGGTCCCAAGCCACGAGCGCGCTCCGGATCTCGTCCCGCACGAACGAGAAGTCGGGGACGGGCTGGCCCTGCAGCTCGGCCGCGCTCAAACCGAGGACGCCGACCAACAGCGCGGGGGCGCATCGGACGACTCGCCTCATGTTCGTCTCCTTGCAAAGTGACCGGCGCCGGGCTACGCCTTTCGCGGGTGGCACAAAGCACGCCCGCGCGTCAATGGAGCAGCGCGGGGGCCGACGCATTGACCGCCGCACGAATCCGTTGCCGGGGTGCTCCCGGGTCGATTGAGGCGGGTCACATGCCCCAGACGGTGACCGGCGCGCCGCCCTCGGTTTCCCTCCGGCTGTATATTTTCCGGTCCCACGACTTACCCTCGTCGCGGTCGAAGATGACGAGGTGGCCCTCCGGCGCGGTGCAGCGATCCATGTAGGCGCGCGTCTGCTCAAGGCCCTTGCGCAGTGTGCGCTCCGGGCCTCGGCGGAGGACCTTGCACTCGATGACGATCTTCTGCGCCGGGCGCCGCGGGGCTCCGGCGAGCGGCCACACGATCAGCAGGTCCGTTCGGCCCCGGCCCAGCCCGTACTCGCGCTCGATGCGGCCTCCGCTGTTCACGATCCGCTGCAAGAACGCCTGCAGCAGGAGTTGCGGCCCGGCCTCCTTGTACTGGAAGCGCTCCACCCAATGCTCGGAGTGCTGCCGGAAGAAGTCCTGGAAGGCGGCCAACAGGTCGCCGGTGCGCAGGGCACCGCCTTCGCCCACATACCAGGCTGCATCGTGCGCGAAACCCGCCTGTGTCGTGTGCGTCAGGTCGCGGGGGATCACCTCTCGGTAGATCGGGTTGGCGATCGCGATGGGGTTCTCCCGCGCCACCAGGCCAAGATCGCGCGCGTAGTCGAGATCATCCACCGGGATCGGGTCGATGGCGGCGCTTCCGCTCAGCAGCGGCTCGATCACGCGGCGCACCCGCTCTTCCCGGAGCTTGTCGGTAAGCTGTTCGAGATGCGTCTCCCGGCGCAGGATGAGGCGCTCGCGGGCGGCGCGGATGGCGGTGGCTCGAATCGGCCGTTCGCGATCGCGGCCGGCCTCGTCGCGGAAACAGGCCTCGTAGGCCAGCGCGTTCACCAGCCACGGTTGTCCTCGCGTGAACTCCCGGACCGCGGCGTTTGCGCCGTCCGTGAACGGCTGGCCGGTGTCCTGGCAGTGCTGGGCCAGCAGCGACTCGACCTCGGACGGGGAGAAATCCCCGAGCCGCAGGGACTCTGCGCGGATGTTGAATGCGCTTCCGCCCGCGATGACCTCGCGTCCCGAATGCGAGTGCATTCGGTAGTCCCGTACATCGCGGACGCCGCACAGGATCACGCTCTGCGGAAACCGGCGCGGCCGCTCCGGATAGCCGGCCCGGAGCTGGCGCAGCACGGACACCAGCGAATCTCCCACCAGCGCGTCGATTTCGTCGATCAACAGCACGAGTGGCAGCGCGTCGGACTCGGCCCAGCGGGTCAGCACCTCGCCGAGCGCGTCGTGCGGACCCGCTTCCTCGAGAGCGTCCCGCCAGATGCCGGCGACGAACCCGTCGCCAAGCGAGTGGCGCGCACCGCGGGCCAGCGCGCTGAGAATCGCCTGCATGGCCGCCCCCACGTCTTCTCGCGACGACTGCCCGACCTCGACGTTCACGTACGCGCAGCGGAACTCGCCGCAGTCGTTCAGTTCCCGGCGGAGTGCGAGCAGCGCGGAGGTCTTCCCGGTTTGCCGCGGCGCGTGGAGCACGAAGTACTTCTCCTGGCGGAGTAGCCTCAACAGCTCGTCGACATCCAGTCGCGAGAGCGGCGGGACGTGGTAGTGCTTCGCGGGCTTCACGGGGCCGGCGGTGTTGAAGTAGCGCATGTGCCCCGTCATCTCACCTCGGGTCTTCGCACGGGCCTCCGCGCAGTTCGCTGCAAGGTGCAAGATCCTTCTTGCACGGCGTCACTCCCGACAATGTACGGTGAAGGCACGTTCCGGCGAGCATCAACGGAGCCGAGGGCAGGGCGGACTCATTGACCGTCGGCCGAGGCCGCTTCCATGATGCGTCGATCGATCTGACGGGTCGACTCGGGGTCGAGGTCATTCCCCGAGCCCGGCAGGCGGGGAAACAGGATGGGAGCCATGACTGAAATGGACCGCCGAACATTCGTCAGCACGGGCGTCGCGGCCGGGGCCCTGCTCTCCCTCGGAGCGTGCGCCCCCCGCAGCGATGATTCCCGCTCGGGATCCCGAGGATCGGGAGACACCAGGTCCACCGGTGACCTGCCGGACTTCGCGCTCGACGAGATCACGATCGACGAGGTCCATGCGGGGATGCGGTCGGGCGAGTACACCTGCCGGTCGATCGCGGAGATGTACCTGGAGCGGATCGAAGCGCTGAACCGGCAGGGGCCGCGGCTGTTCGCGGTGCTCGAGACAAATCCGGACGCACTCGAAGTCGCCGACGAACTCGACCGCGAGTTCCAGGCCTCGGGGCCCCGAGGGCCGCTGCACGGGATCCCGCTGCTGTTGAAGGACAACGTCGATACGGCGGACGGGATGACGACGACGGCCGGGTCGACGGCGCTCCTCGGGTCGATCCCGCCGCAGGACGCCTTCGTGGCGGCGGGACTGCGCGCCGCAGGGGCGCTCCTGCTCGGCAAGGCGAACATGAGCGAGTGGGCGGGCTGGAAGTCGTTCGAGTTCGGGGCGTCGGGCTGGAGCGGCCGCGGGTGGGACGGCGGCCGGGGCGGCTTCTGCAAGAACCCGTACGCGCTTGATCGCACGCCGGGCGGGTCGAGTTCCGGTTCCGGGTCGGCGGCCGCGGCCAACCTCGCGGTCGCGGCGATCGGCTCGGAGACCGACGGCTCGATCGTCGGCCCGTCGTCGCGGAACTGCCTCGTCGGCATCAAGCCCACGATCGGCCTCCACAGCCGGGGCGGGGTCATCCCCATCGCCCACAGCCAGGACAGCACCGGCCCCATGGCCCGCACCGTGCGCGACGCCGCGATCATGCTCGGCACCATGGTCGGCGTCGACGCCCGCGACCCGCTGACCGCCGCGAGCGCGGGCAACTTCCTGACCGACTACACCGGCGCGCTGGACCCGGGCGGACTCAGCGGCGCCCGCGTCGGCGTCCTGCGCGAGTACGCCGGCTTCGACCGCCGCGTGGACGCCCTGTTCGAGGAGGCGCTCGACGCGATGCGGGCGGAGGGCGCGACCGTCGTCGACCCCGTGACGCTTCCCGAGGAACTCCGGTTCGGCAACGAGTACGAGATGGAGGTGCTGTACCACGAGTTCAAGCACGATCTGAACGCCTATCTCGCCTCGCTCGGACCGGACGCGCCGATAAAGTCGCTGGCCGAACTCATCGAGTACAACGAGGCGAATCACGACCTCGAACTCGCCCTCTACGGTCAGGAGCTGCACGTGCGTTCCCAGGAGCGCGGCCCGCTCACCGACCAGCGCTACCTCGACGCGCTCGCGACGAGCCACCGGCTCTCGCGCGATGAGGGGATCGACCGGGCCATGGACGAACACCGGCTGGATGCGCTCGCCGGGATCACGGCGGGGATTCCCGCCATGCAGGATCCGCTCGATGCCTCGGGCGGAGGCGGAGGCGGCTGCTCCACGCCGCCGGCCATGGCGGCCTACCCCAACATGTCGGTGCCGATGGGGTTCATCGGGGGACTCCCTGTCGGGATGTCGCTCTGCGGCCGCGCCTGGAGCGAAGCGACCCTCATCCGTCTCGCGTACGCCTTCGAGCAGGCCACAAACGTCCGCCGGCCGCCGACGTTCCAGGCGACCGTGCAGGTCTGAGCGCGTCCGGGACATGACGCTGACCGATTTCATCGACCGTCATTACCGCCACTTCAACGCGGCGGCGCTGCGGGCGGCGGCCGAGGCATGGCGCGATCTGATCGACGGCGGAGGGCAGATGCTCCTCACGCTGGCAGGCGCCATGAGCACGGCGGAACTCGGGCTCTCCCTCGCGGAGATGATCCGGGCCGGGAAGGTGCATGCGATCTGCGCCACCGGCGCGAACCTCGAAGAAGACCTCTTCAATCTCGTGGCGCACGACCATTACCGGCGCATTCCCGACTGGCGCGCGCTCACCGCGGCACAGGAGAAGGATCTCGAGCGGCGGGGGCTGAACCGCGTCACCGACACCTGCATCCCCGAGGCCGAGGCGTTTCGCGCGGTTGGGACGCCGCTGGGTGAGCTGTGGCGGGCGGCCGACGCCGCGGGCGAGCGCCGACTCCCGCACGAGTACCTCTACCAACTGATCCGCGACCGCGCGCTTGCGGACCGCTATCGGATCGATCCGGCCGATTCCTGGCTGGTGGCCGCAGCCGAGGCGGATCTCCCCCTGTTCGTGCCGGGCTGGGAAGACTCTACGCTGGGCAATTTTCTCGTCGCGGAACAACTCGCCGGCGGACTGAGCCGCCCCGGCCCCGCGCTCGCCGGCACGGAGTACATGGCCGCGCTCGCCGAATGGTACGCGCACACGACGACAGGCTGTGCGCTGACGGACCTCCCCGAGATCGACGCGAAGCCGGACGCAGGGCCGGAGGCAAGGCCCGTCGGATTCTTCCAGATCGGGGGCGGGGTCGCGGGCGACTTCCCGATCTGCGTCGTCCCGATGATCCGGCAGGACCTCCGCCGCTGGTGCCCCTATTGGGCGTACTTCTGCCAGATCAGCGACTCCACGGCGAGCTACGGATCGTACTCCGGCGCCGTCCCCAACGAGAAGATCACCTGGGGCAAGCTGGACGTGGACACGCCGAGGTTCGTCATCGAGTCCGACGCGACGATCGTCGCCCCGCTCGTATTCGGCTACGTCCTCGGCTGGTAGCTGGAACCTGGCCTCGGAGCCGGCGATCCGCGCAACGCTCCGTCCCGGGCCGCTCGGTCTCCCTGCCTAGCCTAGCCACCGGTCCCGGAACGGCCGCTCTCCTGGCCGCCGTCCCCCAGGAGCGCCTCGAGGTCCCACCCCTCCAGGGCTTCGACCGTCGGGCGGTCCGTCCAGTCGAAGCGGAGCGGGGTGATCGTGACGAGACCTTCATTGTGCGCTTCCGTGTCGCTTCCGGCCGGGATGGGATCCGGCGGCCCGAACGCGGGACGGAACCGACGCTCTCCCTCGGCGTCCTCACCCGGCTCTGCGATGACCTCCTCGTAGTCGACGCGGAAGTAGCTCCCGCCCATGGGGCGGGCCGCGATCCCCTGCGTCTCGGTCTCCGTCGCGGCGGGGAAGTTGAGGGAGTAGACAATACCGGCCTCGGGTCCCCGGCGGCGGAGTTCGGCGGCGAAGCGGGCGACGACGCCGGCCGCGGGCTCGAACCCGCCCGGGCGGCCGCCCTGCGACGCCGCTACGGCCGGTATCCGCAGGTACGCTCCCATCATCGCGGCCCCGATCGTCCCGGACATGTGCGAGACCTCGCCGATGTTCGCGCCCCGGTTGATCCCGCTCACGACGAGGTCGAAGCCGGACTCCGGCGCCAGTGCGCGGGCGGCGAAGAGGACGGCGCCGGCCGGGGTGGCCTCGACGCAGTGACCCGCCTCGGAGGTCCGCAGCCGGATCTCCTGGTTCAGGCTGATGCTCATGCTCGTCCCGCTCTGCTGGCCGCAGGGCGCGACGACCGTCACCTCGCCCACCGCGCGCAGGGCCTCCGCGAGTTCCTGGATGCCCGGCGACTCGATACCGTCATCGTTGGTGACGAGGATGCGATACGGGGATGTGCCTTCCGCAGCGTCCGCCGGAGCTTCCGATGCCGCGCCGCCGCACGCGAGGGTGCCGCCGCACGTGACCGCTGCCAGCGCCCACTTCGTCGCTTCCCTGGCCTTCATCGCAATCCCCCGCTCTTTCGTGTGTCTTGTGTTGTTCCGGGAACTTCCGACGAATAGTCTCGCCCGAGGCGGTCCTCGGGAACACCCACTCGCGTCCTCGGAGCCTCGGTCATGGGAGGAAAGGTGAAGAACACCGTGAAGACGATCGCGAAGCTGGCTGGTCTCGTCGTGGTGCTGAACGTCGTGCGCTGTACGGTGGGCGGGTTCATCGAGGGCTTCACCATCATGGAGCCCATGCAGCGTCCGCAGCCAGCGAGTCCGCCCGTTCCCAGCGACTAATGTCTCACCTCTCTCAGCCCGGAATACGAGACGAGACTGAGTCTGTCGCCGTTATCCAGCACCGGCGGGACATCGCCTTCCCAATCCCGCAGCATGCCTCGGACCCGGCCGGATTCATCCCGGACTATGGTGATCCTCCGGGAATCCCGCTCATCGACGACCACTTGGCCTTCCGGCCCGCGAAGCACGATCCGGTCCACTTCACCCCGAGGCACCGGAACCGCGAAGAAAAAGTACTTGTTGCCGAGCTTGTCCTCGTCCGGCGCGAAACGGAACGAGAACCGCACATCGGAGCCGTAGGACCCTTCAATCAGATACGGACCCGAAGAGGACGGCGTAAGCGATGCCATCGGTAACCGGTACGGCGGTTCCAGCGTCAGTTCGCCCTCGAAGACGCCGCCGCTCAGAACAAGCTGCTCCCCTCGCCGCGCCGTGATGGATGCTGCCGCAGAAGAAGCGCCGCGGAAGGCCAACACTTGCTCGTAGAAGTAATCGCTCAGCCACTCGGCTCCACAGTATCCCATGAGATCCCGCGCCTCCGGGGAAACCACCTCACCCCGTCGAAAGTCGTAGCCCCATGCTCCGATGCTGCCATCTCCATACGGAAAACTCTGATCGGTGCCAGCCTCTCCGGTACCACAGGGGGCGTGCTGCAAGCCAAGATTGTGACCTACTTCGTGGGCCAACACTCCCCCGCTAGCTGGACCCGTACTGACCGAAGCCCCCAGTGTCCCCCAGCCACGCAGGCCAGCGGCGGCTCCGTACCAGTATCCGCCACCGGATTCCGACCTGCGCACCCCCTCCAATTCGAGCAGCAGGGAGTACGAAGCAAGAGCGTCAGCCAGATCCAGCGACGTCACATAGGTCTCCCGCGTCCGAGCTTCAAAGGCCGAAAACGGAAAGGCCCACCGGAGCAAACTCACAATATGGTGGTCCTTCGTGACAGCGCTTACCTGCCCGAAGATCGAGGAATCAGGTGCCGCCGCACTCAGCACCGGAACCACGGTTAGATCCATCGCCGGCACCTCCACCACGTTCAGCGGCGCGCTGCCGTGTGCCGGATAGCGACTCTCCGCGTCATCGGCGAGTAGCAGGGAACCGTCCGGGTCAACTTCCACGGAGAATTCGAGACCCGGCTGAATGTGCTCCGCCGGGATGACGGCGTTGTACGATTCGAGGAGATTACCCTGATCCACCCGGACGGGCAGTCCAGGCCCGGAAGGCTCGATCCGCACCTGATGAACCTGCTCGCCTTCGCGATGGAAGGTCACGAGGACCGAAGGGGCCGTGAAGTCGTCCAACGTGGGAGCCGTAAGGAACACGCGCAGAAGCGCGTCTCGATTTGCCACCAGCGGTACGCGGCCGTCCGGTTGCTGAATCGATTGAGTCAGATACAGCATCGGAAGCTCCACCGTGACTCCCTGCAAATCCTCACAGAGCGATCCCTCCGCGACAGCGACCCCGGCCACCCAGGCCTTGAACCAGCGGGTCGGTGGAATGCAGAGCCCCGTCCCTTCATACTGCAGAACATCCAACTGTCCCATCCGCACCATGCTAAGCGGAAAAAGCCCGTCCAGCCCCGCATTGCCGGTCAGGCGTAGCGTCGCCAGCTCCGAGAGGTGCCCGATGTCCACGGGCAGGCTGCCCGCGAGATCATTGTTCCTCAGGTCCAGTTGTTTCAGCTCCGTCAGTGCCACGATGGCTGGCGGCACCGGCCCCGTCAGACCGTTGTTCGCCAGCAGCAGAGACCGCACGCGCCCGTCCTCGACCGTGACACCGTGCCACGACGCCAGATCCGCGTCCGTGTTCCAGCCCTCGGCATTCTCCCAGTCATCACCGCCTGTCGTGTTGAAGAGTTCGGCCAGGGCCATGCGTTCGACGACGCCGACGTCGCACTCGTTCACATCCACTCTAGGAATCCCTCTCATCCACTCGCGAAATCTGGAGTCTGAAAAGGCACAAAGTTCGGTTCCAGACACGAAAAGGCTTTCCAGCCGCTTCAAATTCAGCCAATCTCGAGGCATCAGACCCGACAAGCCCGGATTTTCGTAGAGGTCAAGATCGATCAGCCGTTCCAGGTTGCCGATCGCCGCAGGGGCCCCGCCAGACAAATCGTTACTGCTCAGGTTCAAATCCCGCAGCGCAGTGAGCCCGCCGATCTCGGGCGGGATGGAGCCGCTCAAACTGTTTTGTCGGAGTCGCAATACCTCCAGCAGGGGGAGATCGCCCAGTTCGGCCGGAATCGAACCCGTAAACTGATTGTCGCCGAGATCCAGAAAAACCAGCTTCTGCAACTTCCCGATCTCGGGCGGGATGGAGCCGCTCAAACTGTTGCGGGAAAGTCCCAGTGCATCCAGCAGGGGGAGATCGCCCAGTTCGGCCGGGATCGAACCCGTAAACTGATTGTCGCCGAGGCGCAGTCCGGCCAACTTCTCCAGCCTCCCGATCTCGGGCGGGATGGAGCCGTTCAAGCCATTGCCGCTAAGGGTAAGATCCTCCAGCCGGGAAAGCTTGAAAAACTCGGGTGGGATGGAACCGGTGATTTGATTGTCGCCGAGATTCAGTCGATTGAGGGCCCCCAACTCCCCAATGTCGGGCGGGATGGAACCGGTTAGCCCGTTATCCCAAAGGTAGATGCCGGCGATTCGTCCACTCCCGTGAACCGACACTCCGAACCAGTCGTCCATGGGCGAAGACGTCAGCCAATTGTCTCGTCGCTTCCACGAATCTCCTCCCGTGGCGTGGTACAGCGCCTCAAGCGCCGACCGCTGCACCTGCAAAGGGTTCGGTGGTGGCGGCGGCGGCGGTGTCGCTGGTGGCGGCGTCGCTGGATTCGCGACATCCGAATCTCCCCCGCAGCCAGCCAGAAGCAAAGCGACCAGAAGCAATCGCGTTGCGTTCCAAGACAGTCTCCTCAGCGTTCGATAGCTCATAGCCGCAGTTCCACTCCAAGATCGGGTCGCCCAACGCCGTATCAGTTTGGAGGGCACGGCGACGTGTGGCAATAGGAATGTCCTTTTGCGTGGCCTGGGCGGCGCGAGGGCCGGCGTCAGAGCAACTGGTTCGCGGCCAGGGCCCCGGCGTAGGCGAGCGCGAGCATGTAGGCGAACTGGGCCAGCGGCCATTTCCAGCCGGCCGTCTCCCTCCGCATCATGGCGACCGTGGACATGCACTGAAGCGCGAACACGAAGAAGACGAGCAGGGCGACGGCCCCGCCGAAATCCAGATCCCGCTGTAGGGCCGCCCTCAGCTCGAGGGACGTCTCGTCGGTGTCCTCGATGCCGTAGATGGTGCCGAGCGTGCCGACGATAACCTCGCGCGCGGCGAGCGAGGAGACGAGACCCACCCCGATCCTCCAGTCGAACCCGAGCGGTTCGATCGCCGGTTCGATCACCTGCCCCATCTGTCCGAGCGCGCTCTCCTCGACGGGCGGCGGGGCGCCCTCGACCCTGGGGAACTGGGCCAGGACCCAGAGGACGATGGTCACGGCGAGGATGATCTTCCCCACCCTGCGGAGGAAGATCTTGCTGCGGTCGAGCAGGCGAAGCCCAAGCGTGCGCAGCGCGGGGATCCGGTACGGCGGCAGTTCCATCACGAAGCCGGCGGGCTTTCCCCGCAGTACGGTGCGCCGGAGCAGGAACGCGGTGCCGACTGCCGCGGCGAGCCCCAGCGCGTAGAGGCCGAGCATCGTGGCCGCCCGCGTCCCGACGAACGGCCCCAGCAGCGGACGTTCGGGGATGAACGCCGCGATCAGTAGGGCATAGACCGGCAGCCGCGCCGAGCAGGTCATGAACGGGGCGATGAACATGGTCGCCATCCGGTCGCGCTCGTCCTCCACGGTGCGCGAGGAGAGGATCGCCGGGACCGCGCACGCGTAGGCGGAGAGGAGCGGCAGGAACGCCCGCCCCTGCAGGCCGACCCTCAGCATCGTGCGGTCGGCGATGACCGCCGCGCGCGCCATGTATCCCGAGTCCTCCAGGATCCCGAGGAAGAGAAAGAGGATGAGAATCTGCGGGAGGAAGACGAGGACGGAGCCCACCCCCGCCCACACGCCGTCGATGAGAAGACCCCGGAACCAGCTCGCCGGCAGCCGGGCCGCAAGCCATTCGCCGGAGGAGGCGATGCCGAGTTCGACCCCGTCCATGATCGGCGTGGCCCATGTGAAAATGGCCTGGAACACCAGCGCGGCGAGAACGAGGAACACGGCCGGACCCGCGATCCGGTGCAGGAAGACCGCGTCGAGACGCTGTGTCAGCTTCGGCGGGCCGGCCGAGCGGTACTTCGCGGCGGCGAGCGCGGACTGGACCAGGTCGCGGCGGCGCGAGAGCGCGTCGAGCGTCGGAAGTCCGGCGCGTCCGGCCCGGGATTCCGACCTCGATCCCGACGCCGACACCGACGCCGCGGCGACCTCGGACGCTGACGAGCGCACGGCCACCCGGTCCAGGAAGTCGGCGACCGCGTCCACGCCCCGTCCGGCACGCGCGTCGGTCCGGACCACCTCCACGCCGAACGCTTCGGCGAGCGCCTCGTCGTCCAGCGTGCCGCCCCCGGCTTCGAGTTCGTCCGCCATGTTGAGGACGAGGAGCGTGGGGCGTTCCCGTTCGAGCACGGGGCCCACGAGCATGAGTTGCGTCTCGAGCCGGACCGCGTCGACGATGAGCACGATGGCCTCCGGCGCGTGCAGCCCTTCGATCCGGCCTTCCAGCGCGTCGCGCGTGACGCGCTCGTCGGGGGAACGGGCCGAGAAACCGCTTACGCCCGGCAGGTCGACGATGTCCAGGTCGAGACCCGAGGCGAAGCGCGCCCGACCCACGTGTTTCTCGACCGTGACGCCCGGATAGTTCGCGACCTTCTGGCGCAACCCGGTCAGACGATTGAAGAGCGTCGTCTTGCCCGAGTTGGGCGGACCGATGAGGGCGACGACGGGCGGCCCGGAGGCGGGCGCGTCCGTACCGGCTTCACGATCCGCGCGCGCTGGGGTCGCGACTGGAGGCATGGTGGGAAACTACCGATAACGATTATCGTTAGTTGAGACTGGTTCTCAACCGAGGGAAACGCTAGTATGTTGCGCTTCGATGGTCAAACTCGCTCGGGGGACAACGCGGCGTGAAGAACGGAAGATCGAACGGCGAAGTCGCGGCAGCCGAACGGCTGGCGGTCTCGAACTCCGCGAACGGTTCCCCTGCGTCTTCCCGTACGTCGCTGATGGACGCACCGCTGCGGCAGGCGGTCGAACTTGAGCGCATCGACGCCCCGAACGAGGAAGTCGAACCCCTCCTCGAGCGCGGCATCCTGCCGGGCTGCCGACTGCGCCGCGTCCGCAATTCTCCCGCGGGGGACCCGATCATCTCCGTCGAGGGCACCCTCCTCGCGCTACGCCGCGAATCCGCCGCGCAGATCTTCGTGCGCGAGATCTAGCCGCTCCTTCACCCTTCCGGCGCGACCCGCTCGCGCTGGCGCCCCTCGCAACGTCTTACGCGTACGGCATCACCGGCACCTTGCCGAGCAGACGCGCATAGACCGTGAGCGCGCCCCGGTGGTGCGCCGTGTGATCCGTGATCCCGTTCACGACCGCCCCTCGCGGCTGGCCTTCCATGATCCTGGGATCCCCGATCGGCGCGCGGAGATCCTCGTCCGACGCCGACCCGATGACCTCGATCGCGCGGCCGTAGGCCCGGTCGACCCAGGCGATCGCTTCGGCGAGCGAAGTCACGGCCCTCGCCTCCTTCAGATGTCCTTCGAAGTCCATGTTCCAGCCGTCGCCGAACGCGCCGTCGACGAACCAATCGACCGTGCCGGCGGCGTGCGCCACGTGGCCGGCCACGGTGAAGACCTCCGGGTTGGGCCCGAAACCCGAGTCCTCCTCGGTGAACGTCTCAAGGGTCTTCTTGAACAGGTGCATGGACATGGAAAGGTCGGCGGTCAGGCGTTCGGCGTAGGACATGGGTGCTCCGCGGGGAGGAGTGTTCGGCTTTTGTTCGGATCGCGGGATCATGCGCGCCGGCCGGAGCGTTGTCAAGCTGCTCCGCCTAGTTTCTTTCGGTACGCCGCGTTTCTCGAGCGCAACGCGAACCGAAGCGAGGGAGGCCGATGGGACCGGACCCCGGCACCGACACGGCGATCGACAGGAACGCCCCGGTCGGCGTGGGAGGTTGGCTCCTGATTTACGTCTGCGGTTCCATCCCCTTCCTGCTCTTCCATTCGGCGGGTCTGTCGGGATGGTTTCTCGACTACTCCCTCTGGCTGCTGGCCGCGATCTTCCTGGTTCTGGCGTCCCCGCTCGCTCTCATCCTCATGAAGTCGCCCCGAGCCCCGAGGTGGAATGTCTTCGCGCTGTGGGTCGTCGCCCTCCTGATCACGCTGCGCGCGGCTGCCGTCCCTTTCAATCCGGAGACGGGCGGGGCGGCGCAGACGAGGGGCCCCGGGGAATGGGCGGCGGCGATCGCGATCCTCGCGGCCATCGTGCCGGGATCCCTGGCGTGGGCGACGATCTGGACGGCCTACTTCCGGCGATCGCTTCGAGTACGGAACACATGGCCTCCGCGGGCGATCGATCCCCAACCATGAACCTGCCCCGGCGAGAGACCGAATACCGATGACGGACAACAAGAAGACGACAACGGTCAGCCGCCGGAACTTTCTCGTCCGGGGCAGTGGCGCCCTGGTCTCCCTCTCCCTGGGCACTGGCTGCTCGGACAACGGCATGGGTCCGGTCGTCACCGAGCCGCCGCCCCCATCCGGAGACCGGGTCGACGTGATCGTGGTGGGCGCCGGTCTGTCCGGGCTGGTCGCCGCGTACGAGTTGGTCCGCGCGGGGCACGATGTCCGGGTTCTGGAAGCAAGGGACGGAGCCGGGGGCCGGGCACAGACGCTTCGCGAGCCCTTCGACGACGGGCTCATCGCCGAATCCGGCCCGGCCCGCATCCCGCCCGGCCATGACCGAACGCTCGGCTACATCGACCACTTCGGCATCGAGACGTCTCCCTTCTATACGCAGGAGGGCGAATACCTCATCGTTCCCGACCGGGGGGACCCCTACCGGGAGACGCCGGACGTCTTCCTCGACGGGGGACGGGACGCGTGGCTCAAGATTCCGGCCGGGACCGACGCCCTGCCGATCGCTTTCGCCGAAGCGCTCGGAGACCGCGTGCGGTACGGCGCGCCGGTGACGAGGGTGGTCCGGGATGACGCCGGGGTCGTGGCCACCCACGGAACCGGCGACGCCGCGGAGGAACTGAGGGGCGCGCGCCTCATCTGTACCGTCCCCCTCCCCGTCATCGACCAGATCGTGTTCGACCCCGTCCTCTCGGAAGCGAAGCGAGCGGCGTTCGAAGCCACCTCCTACGAGGACGTCACCCGGGTCTACGTCCAGTACGCGGAACGAGCCTGGGAGGACGGCGGCCTGAACGGATGGGGGTTGTCGTTCGTGGAGGGGTTCTCGGAGTTCTGGCATCCCACCTGGAACCAGCCGGGGCCTCGGGGAATTCTGATGTCCTACCTGTTCGGAGACCAAGCGCGCGCGGTCGCGGCGCTGGAGGCCGGCGCCATCGTGCCCGACTTCATCGACCGCTTCGATGACCTGTTCCCCGGCTCGCGCGAGGCCGCGGAGGGCGGAACCCACTTCGCGTGGGAGGACCAGCCTTGGATCGGCGCGGCCTTCGCCCGGTACGATCCCCCGTTCTCGGAACTCCCGGAACTGGCATCGCCCGAGGGCCCCATTCACTTCGCCGGCGAGCACGCCTCGGGGGACCGGGGATGGATGCAGGGAGCCCTCCAGTCGGGGCTGCGGGCTGCATCGGAGATCGATGCGGCGGTGACGGGCGAGCGCTCCAGTGCGACCGTGGCCATCTCGCGGCGGCTGGTGCGCCGTCTCGCGGGTGGCCTCCATGCGCCGGCGTGGCTGGCGCCATGAACCGCCGCTGACGCGCTCGCCGGGCTGGGGCGATTCTCAGCGGATCACGGGCGGCAGCCGCCGCACCGTGATGACCGGAACGTCGAAGTCGTCTGCTCCGATGAACGCGACGAGGCCGTCCGGGCCGAAGGCGTCCGGCATCTTGGGCAGCGCCGCGATCCCCGTTTCGAACGTGCCCACGTAGCGCCCGTCAGGCCTGATCACGTCGATGGGGCCCGGCTCGTTCGAGCCCGGCTCCGTGCTCCGCTGCACCCACAGCGCGCCGTCCCAGGTCGCGCGCAGGGCCGTGACCACCGGTACTTCGGGAAAGAACCGCATGTTTTCGACCGCCGCCACGCGCGCGGCGTCCAGGGCATTCGTCAACTCCGCCATCTCGGGACTTCTCTCCCCTCCCCCAACCGTGGCGCTCTGCCGGTTCCCCGTCCCCTCGAGCCGATGGTCGCGCTCCGCCTGTCTCATCGCCTCCGTGGCGGGCAGCGGCGACATGGGCCGCCGCAGGACGCGCGATATCACGCCGGATCGATCGGCCAGCTTGATGGCGTACGCCGAGGAGTCCGAGAATGCGATGTCGCCCGACGGCAGTACGTCGAACAGAAGAGCCGGTTCGAAGCCCCACACGTCACCGACGAATTCCTCCAGCGTCTCGGCGGCGCCACCGCGCTCGTCCGGCGGCGGCGGATCCCAGGCCTCCACGAGAAGAGTCCGCTCGCTCACCTCGTCGGACGACAGGTCGAAGCGCACGATGGACCGCCCGGTGTCGTCCGCACGACGCCACGACCCGCCGACGACGGTCCTCGCGCCGACCCGGTCCGGTCGCATATCGCTGCCCATCTCGTCCCGCACCATGTGGTGGAAGTCGCCTTCGGGTCCGAAGACGTGATACCCCATGTGCATGACGTCCTGGATGAGCGTACCTCCATCCGGCCAGACGACCATTTCCCTCGGCCACCGGAATTCTCCCGGCCCGTCCCCGTGGCGGCCGTAGTCCTTCACGTGCCGACCCGCAGGGTCCACGACGACGACGCGCGTTCCGGCCTCGGGCCCCGGGGCATCCAGCATGTAGAGGTTGCCCGCGCCGTCGAAGCCGAGGTGCCGGATCGCCGTGAACTCCTCCCATTCGGACTCGGCAAGCGCCGACCCAATGCGGTACACCGGCTCGAAGTCGACCGAGAGGGGAAGATCTTCGGCCGGCAACTCGACAACTTCCTGCGCCTGCATCCCGGCAGATCCCAGCGCGACCGCGAACCCTCCGCTCAGCAGCGCTCGGGGAACAGCTGCTCGTGATCTCCAGTCCACCGTGCACCTCCTCGGCTGGGAGTCATGACGCCCATCCCGGACATCACCACATCTGTGACACGGGATCATCGAGTCCGGGTTGCTCGGGGTCGCCGGGCGCCGGTGCGGGTCGCGCCGATTCCAGGCGGATCGCCGGGGGGAGCCGCCGCACCGTGATGACCGGGACATCGAACGCGTCCGCGCCGATGAACGCGACGAAGCCGTCCGGGCCGAAGGCGTCCGGCATGTCGGGCAGCGCCGCGGTCCCCGTCTGGAGCGTGCCCAGGTAGCGTCCGTCCGGCGCGATCATGTCGATCGGGCCAGGATCGCCCGAGCCCGGCTCCGTGCTCCGCTGGACCCACAGCGTGCCGTCCCAGGTTGCGCGCACGGCGGCGATCAGCGGCACCTCCGGAAAGAACCGCATGTTCTCGACCGCCTCCCGTTGCAGCGACCTCATGTTGTCGATGAACTCGACGACCGAGGGGGGCGGTGCGCTCCCGCGCTGGGTGATCGTGCGATTGCTCTCGATCTCAAGCCGCCGTTCGCGCTCCACCCGTTCCATCGCCTCCGTCACGGCCAGCGGCGGGATGGGCCGGCGCAGGATGCGCGAGACCGCGCCCGACGGATCGGTGAGCTTGACGGCCCAGGCCGAGGAGTCCGAGAACGCGACGCCGCCCGACGGCAGCGCGTCGAACAGGAGGTCCGGCTCGAAACCCCATTCCTCGCCGATCATGTCTTCGAGATCGCCGCGCCGCGGGCCTTCGTCGACCGGCGCCCAGGCCTCCACGAGTTCTCGATCCTCGACCTCCTCCGAGGACATGTCCACGCGCTGAATCGTGCGCCGTCCGCGACCCACCAGAGTGCGAGCGCCCGTCCGTTCGGGGCGGAGGTTCGGGCGGCGCGCCATGGCGAACCCCAAGCCCTCTCCGCTCTCTCTCACCATGCGCTCGAACTCGCCGGCGGGACTGAAGACGTGGTATCCCGCGTGCAGCATGTCCTCGACCAGGACCTGCCCGTCCTCCCATACCACGAGTTGCGTCGCGGCGCGGAACTCGCCCGGGCCGTCACCGGCGCGGCCGAAGCTGCGCACGAATCCCCCCGCCCCGTCCACCACGACGACGCGCACGTCGGCAGATGTCTGTGTCCCGTCCAGCAGATAGAGGTTGTTCGCGCCGTCGAAGGCGACGCCGGAGATGGAGGTGAACTCCTCCCATTCGGCCACTGCTGCGGCGGATCCGATGTTGTACACCAACTCGAGGTCCGGCGACACGGGAAAATCCTCGGCCGGAAGGTCGACAATCTCCTGGGCCCGAAGGTCTGCCCCCGCGAGTGCCGCCACGAATCCGGCGGCGCACGCCGCGGCGAGCCGCGGTCCAAGGCTGGCGTTCGGTCGTGACATCCGCCTCATCTTGGCAGCCCCCTGTCGCGGCTTAGGTTTGTCCGGGTGTGGGCGCGGTTCCCGACCCGTCTCCACGGCCGATTCCGCGCCGCCTACTATGGAGGTAGTAGATATGATTCGCAAGTGCTCGTCCGCCCAGGTCTCCGGCCCATCGATCCCCCTGATCTCTCGGATCCCTCTGCTCTCGCTCGGCGCACTCGGCGCTTCGCTATCGTGGGTCGGCTGCGGAGGGGGAGGCGCGCCGTCCGACGAACCCGCGGCGGCCGCGGCCGCCGACGCGCCCTCGCAGTTCGAGACGACGGAGGTCGCCGAGGGGGTGTACCAGTTCCGCTGGATCGGACACAATGCCCTGTTCGCCGTGACCTCGGAGGGGGTCTTCGCCTTCGATCCGATCTCCGTCGAGGCGGCCGCCACCTATGCGGAGGAGATCCGCCGGGTCGCGCCGGAGGTCGAACTCGCGGCCATCGTGTACAGCCACAACCACGCGGACCACGCGACGGGCGCCGAGGTGCTGCGCGAGGCGTTCGGGGCCGATGTCCCCATCTACGCGCACCGGAACGCGGACGCGCCGCTACGGGAAGCCGCGAATCCCGACCTTCCCCCGCCCACGGCCACCTTCGATGAGACGATGACGCTCGCGGGCGGCGAGATCGAACTCCACTACCTGGGCCGGAGCCACAGCGACGACATCGCCGTCGGCTTCCTGCCGGCGCACAGCCTTGCCTTCGCGGTGGACTTCGTGTCGCGCGACCGGTTCGGATACCAGGACCTGTCCAGCTTCCACTTCCCCGACATGTTCGGCGCGATCGAGGGCCTGCTCGAGATCCCGTTCGAGACGATCGTGTTCGGGCACGGGCCGCCGGGCGACCGGGCCGCCATCGAACGGCAGCTCGCCTACTACCGGGACCTGGACGCAGCCGTGCGTGAGGCGGTCACGGCGGGGCTGAGCGAGGACGAGACAGCCGAGACCATCGTCATGGAGGACTACAGCCACTGGGACCGGTACGACGACTGGCGTGAACTCAACGTGCGCGGCATGCACCGGAAGCTCTCCGCCGCCGGCGTCGGCGAAGGCGAGGAAGAGGGAGAACACGGCGAGGGCGGCGAGGAAGGCGAGGGAGAACACGGCGAGGGCCGCGAGGGGCGCGGAGAGCACGACCGCGAGGGCCGCGGCGAGCACGGTGCAGAAGGTGGACACGACGAGGGCGACGAAGGCGAGGAGTCGGGCGAGTACCTGGGGCGAGCCGAGACGTGGGACGCGGTCCGACGCGGAGCGCGGCTGGTCCTCTCCTTCGATCCGGGGAACCGCGCGTTCACCGGGACGGTAGAAAACACGACGGGCGAGACTCTCTGCGCGGTGCGGGTCGAAGTCCACCTCTCCTCGGGCACGGAACTGGGACCCACGGCGCGGACGGATCTGGCGCCCGGAACATCGACGTCAGTCGAGTTGGGGGCGGGCGAAGCAGCGTTCGAGAGGTGGACCGCCCACCCCGAAGTATCGGGCTGCGCGAGGTAGGAGACCTTCCCGCGGGAACGTCTCCCGGCGGTTTCGACGTCAGCCCGCCGAGCTTACGAGACGGCGGGCACGATGCGTGCGCGCACGACGTAGGGCACGTCGAGTTCGTCCGTCACGACCAGCCAGACCTGATCGCCGCGCACAACCGGGGCGACCCGATCGACGAGGTTGAGGCCGAGCCCCAGGCTGGCGGTTCCGAGGTACGCGCCGTCCCCGGAGTAAACATCGAAGAGGACTTCCGCGCCGCCGGACGGGGTGCGGACCCACAGGTTGCCCTCGACCGACTCGAAAATATCCTCGACGGCGGGGCTGACGGTGGGCACCCGGGACCAGTCCCATTCGCCCACGCCCATGTTCGAGACCATCTGCCGCATCATGTCGATGACGGAGTCGCGTTCGACGGCGGGGACGGCGACGGGCGGTCGCCGGGTCTCGACGAGAAGCGTGGTGTCACCACCGGGCCGCCACCGCTTGATGCGGTATTCGCGGTCGCCCTCCCGCGTGGACCAGAAGGCGCCTCGCGGATCGATGTATCGGACCTCGTGCGGGTAGAACGGGATCGAGTACGCCATGTAGCCGCCGCCCCGTGCCTGGTAGAAGGCTCCGGGTTGGTTCGCGGGGTCGAACTCTTCGTCCTCCGGCTGATCGCTCCGTAACGGCAGCGAGTCGACCAGTGTCATCGTCAGATCGTAGACGCGAAGCAGCCGTCGGCTTCCCGGCGCCCGCGAGGGTCGGTAGATGAGCCTCCCGTCCACCAGCGCGCCGTTCCAGGTCGCGTAGAAGTTCGCATCGGCGAACGGGAACGACTCGACGAAACCGTCCTCGGGATCGAAGACCGACATCCGCCCGTTGCGCGTATCCGGGACCCAGAGTCGTCCGTCGGGATCCAGCATGAGCCCGTTCGCGTTCGTGAACTCGCCCGGCCCTTCGCCCTTGCCGCCATGCGTCGCGACATGAGCGCCGCCGGGTCCGAAGACCCGGAGCTCCTGTACCTGGGACTCGAGAACGGCGAAGCCCCCGTGGTCCAGCACGACGAGACCCTTCAGGCGCCCGAACGCGTCCGGCCCGGCGCCTTCGACCGTACCGACGCGCAGTTCCTCCACGAGCGCCCAGGTGGGAGAGACATCCGCCCGCGGGACGTTCGTGACGCGGATCGTGCCCGACGGCAGGGTGTCCCGCACCGTGGTCCAGTCGGGCGGAGGCGCGTTGTCGCCGCACCCGGCGAGGGTGACCCACGCCGCGGCGAGCAGGGCAGGGTTCCTCGACACGTCAGCCCGTCGAGCCCACGAGGCGGCGGAGCGCGGCGATTTCGTCCTCGAGCGAGTCTTCGATCTCCTCGATGCGGCGGTCCGTGTCCAGTTCCTCGATCAGCCGCTCGATCTCGCGCGTCTTCCCCTCAAGATCGTACGCCTCGATCTCGGCTTCGATGGCCGCGACCTTCCCTGACGCGTCGTAGTCTTCGATCCGCTGCTCCACTTCGCGGGTTTTTCCCTCCGCGTCGTAGGCCGCGATCTGCTCCTCAACTTCCTGGAGTTTCCCGTCCAGGTCGTACGCGGCGATTTCCTGCTCGGTCTGCCGCATGCGCGACTCCAACTCTTGAAGCTCCGCCTCCAGCGCTGCCCGGGTTTCGGCTTTCGCCGCCAGCCGCATTGCGGCGTTCAAAGAAGAGATCCGGCCGCGGTAGGAGGAGATCCGGCCGCGCAGGCCGCTGACGTGACCCCGGTACCCGGACATGCGGCCGCGCAGACCGCTGACATGACCCCGGTACCCGGAGATCAGGCCGCGCAGACCGCTGACGTGACCCCGGTGCCCGGAGATCCGGCCGCGCAGACCGCTGATGTGACCCCGGTACCCGGAGATCCGGCCGCGCAGAGTGGACTCCTCCCCCCGAATCTCCATCACCTCCCGATACCCGTTCATTATTCGGAGCATCAGATCGTGCCACTGGCGCGCCTCGGCGTCGAAGGTCCGGCGCACGTCGTCGACGCTCCACTCGTATTCGATGCCGCCGGGGCCCTCGGTGATCACGAGTCGGCGGGTCTGATCTTCCCTCGACTCGAGAAGGAGCCAACTGTCGGCGCCCACGGCTCGGACCTCGGTGCCGTCGTCGCTCATCACCACGTCGCCGCGAGTGCGCATGCACAGGTACATCCCCTCAACCGACCCCTCGATCGTGCGGTCTCCCTGGTTCCAACCGGTGACCCGCAGGCCCCTGCTCACCCGAAGCGTGCGTATCGAATCGCTGCCGACCCGGCACTGGATCTCCTGCCGGGCGAGCCGGCCGAGGGACTCCCGCGCCTCTGGACGAGCGGGCATGGCCATTGCGCCCCCTGCCGGGGGTTCCACCTCGGCGGCAACGGCGAGTTCTCGCTCGCGTGGCGCCGGGATTGCGGCCGAAGGCGCATCCTCCCGGGCGAGCCGGGTTTCGTGAGATGGCACCGGAACTTCGTCGAACGGGACGGGATGGGCGGCAGCGACAGAGACCGCCGCCGAGCCTACGATCGTCAGGGTCACGGCAGTCCGGGTCACGCTGGGACGCGGGCGCCTGCGCTTCAGTATGGCCACGATTCTTGTCTCCAGTTGCGAGGTTTTCGCGAGGGGGAGCGCGAGTACGTGCGGACGCCGACCGTGGGCATGGGCAGATGCGAGCCGCAGAAGGAGGCGGGCGTATTGGGAGGGACGCGCTCCGAGTGCGAGCACCTCCTCGTCGCAGGCCTTCTCGCTGGCGATCTCCGCGCGTCGTGCCGCGAGCCAGCCAAGGGGATGGAACCAGTAGATGGCGAGTACGATCCGCCGCACGAGTTGCCGCAGCACGTCCCTTCGACGGACATGGATGAATTCGTGGGCCAGCACCACGGCCCGCCGTTCGGGGCTCCATTTCACCGCCGCCGCGGGGAGCAGGATCACCTGCTTCCATAGCCCGCCCGTCATCGGCGTGGCGGCGATGTCGCTGGAGAAAAGTTGTACATCCGCGCGAATATGCATCCGCCTCCGGATCACGTCGGCCTGCCGCCGCAACGCCGGGTTACGAAGCGGAATGGCGGCGCGTACGAGCGCGCGCAGGCGCATGGCTCCGGCCGCCACCGAGATCAGCGAGATCGCGCAGCCCAGCGCCCAGGCAATGAAGAGGACGCGGACGAGCCCCTGGGAGGACCGAGTCGGTTGGCCGACCGCAGCCGGGCCGGGAACGGCGCCCGGGCTCGAGACTCCGGAGCTCCGCGCTTCGGGGATCACCCGCGGCGTGACTACGGCGGCGGCAGGGGCCTCAACCGCCGGCGGCTGAAGTTCGCCACCCCGAGCGGGAAGGACCGGCACGTTCCAGGAGGGGGCGAGGATGCCCAGCAGAGGCAACACGAGTACGAGGGCGAACGTCGCGGTCCACAGCTGATGAATGGTCCTCGGCGATCCCCGCCGTCCAAGCCATGCCAGCGCGAGCGCCAGCAACAGCAGCAACGTGACCTGCGCGGTCAGCACCGCCGAGGGGATCACCGTCCCTCCTCCGCCGCCTTCTCGATCATTTCCTGGAGGCGGGCGTGTTCCTCCGGCGTGAGGCCGCCCTCGCGAAGCTCGAGCAGCGTGGCCACCGCCCCCTCCACCGAGTCGCCGAAGAAGGTCTTGAGCACGCGGCGCATGGCCGAGCGCCGGGCGCGCAGGGCGGGCGTCGTGGGCGAATAGAGATAGCGCGGCCCGTCGGCTTCACTCACCAGGTGCCCCTTGTTCACGAGACCCCGCAGGATCGAGCGGACGGCCGAGTAGGTCGGAGGATCCGCCATGTTCTCCTGAATCTGCGCGGCCGTCGGGTTCCCCAGTTCATACACGAGATCCATGACCTCGCGCTCTCGTCTGCTCAATTCCGGGAGTCGGTTCACTGCGGTCGTCTCCTTCTCCTGCGACGTCTCACGAACTCTCCAGGGGCCGGTGTTCTCTCCGTCCAGGTCAACCTAGCACGAGCATGCTGAAAAATCAACACATCCTGTAGACAACGGTCTTTCCCGGAGGGTTGCACCCCGTGCGCGTCGTGAGACGGGACTGCAGGCGGTATGCCGCGCGGTCCGGAGACGTTCCCGCGGGAACGTGCGGACGCGGCGATGAGGGACCTGAAGTCAGCCGAGCGAGATCACTCCTGGTCGAGGCCGAGCACTCGGCGGCTGAACGCCGGATCATCGTACTCCTTCGGCCAGCTCTCGCGGTCACCCTCGATTCCGAGCCGACCGCGCGCTGCCTCGAGCCTGTCGAAGTCGATCCCGCCGCCTTGATTGTGGCGGACAGGTTCGACCCAATCGTCGCCACGCTGTCGCAGCTCGTCACCTCCGCCGCTTGTCACTGATTCCCCGATTCGAGCAATGCCGACTCCTCGGGCGGCGAAACCTGCTCCGCTTCTTCGACGGGCCGGATCGGCGGCTCGAAGACAGGGACCACCAAGCCACCCATACCGGCGCGGGCCGCGAAGGTCTGAACCAGCTCCCGCCAGTACGGCCACACGTTGTAGGTGCCGTTCAATTCGGCGAAGTGTCCCAAGGCATCCCTCGGATACGAACTGGCATCCTCCAAGCGATACACTGCCATAAACGTCGCATCGATGCTGACGAGTTCGTGCTCCGGTTCAGCGCTCTCGGCTCCGGTGCCTTCAAGTATCAGGTTGACTTGCACAAACAAGCAGTCCAAACGGCTGGGCGGCAACTCGAATCGGCATCGAAATCGCTGAGTCAGCCGAGCAACTTCCGGCGGATCGACGGGATCGAAACCCGTCCTCATCTCGGCATGAGTGAGATTGACAGATTCGATGGCTACGCTTCGCGACACCAAGCTCGCGCGCTCGAGATTCGTGGTCACGACGACTTCCTAAGCGACGAGGGAAAGGGGCGCGGATTCCACGCTGTTCGTGGTATCCGGCGGGGTTCGTTCCTCAGACTTGCTGAGGGATTGATCAAGTTCCAGTTGTGCCAACGGGATCGGAACGACCGGTTGGACCTTCACGTATCGCAGCCTCTGCACCGCCCGATCCCCAAGCTGCTCAAACCTCCAATCCGTCAGCGGTTCGAGCTGGACAGCCGCCCGGGCACCGCAAGCATGCGCCAAGGCCGCCAAGGTTCGGAGGGTCATGTTGCGAGCCCCGCTGAGGAGCTGCGTCACGTTGGGCCGACTCGTCCCAAGAGCCTCCGCCAACTGCGCACGGGTGAGTCCCTGTTTCACCATAGCCTCTGCCACGGCTTCCGTGGCCCACAGAATCAAGCGCTCTTCCTCGTACAGCCTGCGAGACTCAGGACTGGCGGTCTGCCGCTCGATCCATCCCTGGTTACTCATCTCACTCTCACTCATTCGCATACCTGTCTGTCGAGAAAATCGACTCTCATGCTAATCGCTTTATCTATATCTTTTCTCTTATGTCGATCCTGCTTCTTCAAGAGCCCGTACAGGAGAACAAGTCGCCTATCGCTAGTGAAGAAACAGAAGATCCGGACTTGATGACTCTTGATTTCGAATACGGCATCCTCGACTTTTTTGAACTTGGTCTTGTTTCGGATCTGCCTTTGGTCTCCAAGCATCTCAAAGATCACGTCCAGCTTCTTTCGACTCCTCTCCGGCAGCTCGTCCAAGAACTCCCCGGCCGGGCAGGACCCGTCCACTCGTTCCATACATTCGATCGTAAGCTTGGATCCAACGTACTCGGGACGACGTGGCAGGAGCGTATCCTCCGTCAGCGAACCACACGGTTGATGTCAGCAGTTCCAGCATGTAGGAGCACTCCGATCCGTCGCGTCCACGAGAAGAGACTCCACGTGCGCTACCTTCCACCCCACAAGAGTAACCTAGGTGTTAACTGCCAGGGCGGCGAGATGAAACCCCTTTCGGAGGGCGAGTCGGAGGCGTGGAACCGTTTGGATTTCCGATGTGGGGCCCCTCAGCAGCGTGCGGCCTGCCGACCCTGTACCCGGCAGCTCCTCTACCGGATCAGCACGACCGTCACCCCGGCGATGTCGACATCGGCCCAGCTCCGGTCGGCGGTGAGTACCGGGAGACCGAGTCGGCACGCGGTGGCCAGGCACGCCCGATCACCCAGTCCGAGGCCGAGGTGCCGTGTCCTCGTAGGGTAGGCGCCCCTGAGCAGCGCCGCCTGGCGGTCGAAGGGAATGACTTCGATCCCCTCCGGTTCACGAGAGGGCGACACCGCGACCCGCCGTGGGGAACACCCTGCTGCCGCATGCCGGACGCCGCCTTTGTCGATACCATGGGAACCGCCGCTCCGACCTCCCCAGCTTCGCTTCGATGGTCAACTCGGGATCATCGACGCGGGAGCCAGCCTCGGAGGCGGCGGCATCGGAGTGACTCAGAGCGAGACTGCCACCGCAGAAAGCGTCCGGCGAACCAGGGTCGAACCAGGAAGGGCTCAGCGTGATCACACTCGAGGGGAAGACCGCGATCGTCAGCGGGGCGGCGAAGGGGATCGGGGCCGCGTGCGCGCTCGCCTTCGCCCGTCACGGAGCGGATGTCGTGCTGGGGGACGTACTGGAGGAGCGCTGCGCGGACACGGCCCGGCGCATCGCGGAGGAAACCGGGCGGGAGACGCTCGCCGTGCGCGCGGACGTGAGCGAGGAGAGCGACTGCGCCGCCCTGCTCGACGCCTGCACGGAGCGCTTCGGGGGCTGCGACATCCTCCTCAACAACGCGGGGATCATCGCGGCGGGCTCGATCCTGGATGCCGAGGTCGAGGACTTCGACCGGGTGCTGGGCGTCAACCTCCGCGGGACCTTCCTCCTCTCTCGCCTCGTGGCGCGCCGGATGGTGGAGCGCGGTGTGAAGGGGGCGATCATCCACATGTCGTCCACCAACGCGGTCGTGACGATCCCGAACCAGCTCGCCTACGCGGCCTCCAAGGGCGGGATCATGCAGCTCACGAAGGCGATGGCGGTGGCGCTCGCGCCGCATGACATCCGGGTCAACGCGATCGGGCCGGGGACGATCGTCACCGACATCCTCGACTCGGTGATCGCCGACGAGGAGGCGCGGCGCACGATCCTCTCGCGCACGCCGCTGGGACGGTTCGGGGACCCGGACGAGATCGGGACGGTAGCCGTCTTTCTCGCGAGCGACTACGCCTCGTACCTCACGGGCGAGACGATCTATCCGGACGGCGGACGCCTGGCGCTCAACTACACCGTCCCCCTGCGCGAAGACGGGTGAGCGGCGGGGCGACGGGCGGGTCGGGCGGCTCGGCCCGGCTCGCGATCGACATCGGCGGGACCTTCACGGACGTGGCGCTGGAGGCCGGCGGGCGCCTCGTGACGACGAAGGTGCTCACGACCGCCTCGGCGCCCGAACGGGGCGTCCTCGAAGGCGTGCACAAGGTGCTGGGGCTCGCCGAGGTCCCGCCTTCCGCCGTCCGTCTCGTCATCCACGGCACGACGCTGGCCACGAACGCGATCATCGAGCGCCGGGGGGCGCGCACGGCGCTGATCGTCACCTCCGGGCACCGCGACGCGCTGGAGATGGCGCACGAGAACCGCTTCGAGCAGTACGACATCGGCGTCGACCGCCCTCCCCCGCTCATCCCGCGGCGGCTCCGGCTTCCGGTGGAGGAACGCGTCGACCACCGCGGGCGCGTGCTCGTCCCACTGGAGGAAGGTTCCGTGCGGGCGCTCCTCCCGACGCTTGAGTCGGGGGGGGTGGAATCCGTCGCGGTCGGACTCATCCACGGCTACGCGAACCCGGATCACGAACGCCGGATCGGCGAGATCCTCGAGGAGTGGCGGCCGGGGCTGCCGGTGACGCTGGCCTCGGACGTGTGCCCCGAAGTCCGCGAGTACGAGCGACAGTCCACGGCCTGCGCGAACGCCTACGTGCAACCGCTCATGGCTCGCTACCTCACGGGACTCGCGGAGTCGCTGCGGGAGTCGGGCCTCGCCTGTCCCTTCCTTCTCATGACCTCGGGCGGAGGACTCACGACGCTCGAGACGGCGGTCGCCGCTCCGGTCCGTCTCGTGGAATCCGGGCCCGCCGGGGGCGCGATCCTCGCCAGCCACCTGGCGCGAAGTCTGGACCTGGGTGACGTCCTCTCCTTCGACATGGGCGGGACGACGGCGAAGCTGTGCGTGATCGACGGCGGTCGGCCGCTCCATTCCCGGACCTTCGAGGTCGCGCGCAGCTACCGTTTCAAGCAGGGGAGTGGCCTGCCCGTACGCATCCCGGTCATCGAGATGGTGGAGATCGGAGCCGGGGGCGGGTCGATCGCGGGGGTCGACGATCTGGAGCGGATCCAGGTGGGGCCCGCGAGCGCCGGGTCGGAGCCGGGGCCGGCGGCGTACGGACGGGGCGGAGACGAACCCACGGTGACGGACGCGGACGTCGCCCTGGGACGGATCGATCCGGAGTTTTTCGCCGGAGGCTCGATTCCCCTCGACCGAGGGCGGTCCGAAGCCGCGATCGAGGCTCGCGTAGGCAACGCGCTCGGGCTCGACCCGAAGCTCGCCGCGCTCGGCATCAGCGAGATGGTGGACGAGAACATGTCCAACGCGGCGCGCACGCACGCCGTCGAGTGGGGGAAGGGGGTGGCCGGCCGCACGCTCATCGCCTTCGGCGGCTCCGCCCCGATCCACGCCGCGCGGCTCGCCGACAAGCTGGACGTGGACCGCTTCCTGGTGCCGGCCGACGCCGGCGTGGGTTCGGCCGTGGGCTTCCTCCTGGCACCCATCTCCTACGAGGTCGTGCGCAGCCGCTACATGCGACTTTCGGCGTTCGATCCGGAGGTGGCGCGGGAGGTGTTCGCCGAGATGCGGGCGGAGGCGGAGGCCGTGGTATCGCACGGGGCGCCCGGAGAGGCCACGACCGCGAAGGCGCGCGCCTACATGCGCTACGTGGGCCAGGGCCACGAGATCGGCGTCGACCTCCCGGCGGACCTCGGGGACGGGGCAACCCTCCGTGACGCGGCGGCCCTCCGCGAAGCGTTCGACCGCGGCTACGAGACCGTGTACGGACGCACGATCCCCGGACTGGACATCGAGGTCCTGAGCTGGACGCTCGTCGTGTCGGCGCCCGCGACGCCGGCCGCGGACGTTCCCGCGGGAACGTCCGTCGAGGGACGAGCCGCGGCGGGCACACCGGATCCCGAGCGCCGGACCGAGCTGTGGGACGGACCCGGCGGAGAGTCGATGACCGCGGCGGTGCACGGGCGAGCGGCGCTCCCGGACGGAGCCCGCGTCGAGGGTCCGGCCGTGATCGCCGAGGACCAGACGACGACCGTGGTCCCGGACGGATGGGAGGCGCGAGTGGTCCGCGGGGGTCACCTCTTCGTCGAGCGGCGGGCGGCGAGAGCGTCGGCGGAAGCGACGGCGAGCGCGGAGGCGGCGGGCGCCATGGCGGCAGCCTCCGGCGCGGCGGCCTCCGGCGCGCACACCGGAATCGCCGCGCTCGAAGGCCAGATCATGTGGAGCCGGCTCCTGTCCGTGGTCGAGGAGCAGGCGCGGACGCTCGTGCGCACCGCGTTCTCGACCCCCGTGCGCGAGGCGGGCGACCTCTCCGCCGGCGTGTTCGACCTCTCCGGACGCATGCTCGCGCAGGCCGTCACGGGCACGCCCGGCCACGTCAACGCCATGGCCGCCTCCGTCGGGTTCTTCCTCCGGGACTTCCCCGTGGAGACGCTGCGCGAGGACGATGTCCTCATCACGAACGATCCCTGGGAGGGGACCGGACACCTCAACGACTTCACCGTGGTCACGCCGACATTCCTGGATGGGCGTCCGGTCGCGTTGTTCGCGGCCACGAGCCACATCGCCGATGTCGGGGGACGCGGCTTCGGGGCGGACGCCAACCAGGTGTTCGAGGAGGGGATCCGCCTTCCCATCGGATACCTGATCCGCGGCGGACGGGTGGACGAGACGCTCATGCGGCTGGTGCGGGCAAACGTGCGCGACCCGGACGTGGCCCAGGGCGACCTCTACTCGCTGGCCGCCTGCAACCGCACGGGGTGCGAGCGGCTGGTGGCGATGATGGCGGAATTCGGGATCGATTCCCTGGAGCCGCTGGCGGAGACGATCATCTCCACCTCGCGGCGGGCCATGCGGGAGCGGATCGGCGCGCTCCGCCCCGGGATCTACCGGAACCGGATGCGGATCGACGGCTACGACGAGGATCTCGACCTCGTGTGCGCGCTCACGGTCCTGCCCGGCGGGGCCATCAGGATCGACTGGGACGGCACCTCGCCCATGTCGTCGCGCGGCATCAACGTCCCAGTCACCTACACGCGCGCGTACAGCTCGTTCGGCGTGCGCTGCATCGTCGGCTCCGAGGTCCCGAACAACGCGGGGTCGCTGGCCGCCATCGAGGTCTCCGCCCCGCCGGGATCGCTGCTGAACGCGCCCCCGCCCGCCGCCGTCTCCGCGCGCCACGCGATCGGGCAGATGCTGCCGGACGTCGTCCTCGGCTGCCTCGAGCAGGCGCTGGAGCCCGGAGCCGTCCCCGCGGAAGGCGCGTCGTGCCTCTGGAACCCGGTCATCATGGCGGGGCCGGGACTGACCGGCGCTTACCCCCACCACGGCGAGGCTTTTGTCGTGAACCCCTTCCACGCGGGCGGCACGGGCGCCCGCCCCGGGAAGGACGGCCTGTCGGCGACGGCCTTCCCCTCCGGGGTCCGCAGCACGCCGATCGAGATCACCGAGACCGTCGCACCGCTCATCTTCTGGCGGAAGGAATATCTCCCCGACTCCGGCGGTCCCGGCGAGTTCCGGGGCGGCCTCGGTCAGGTGATGGAGATCTCCCACGCGGCGGACGAGGCGTTCGCCGTCTCGAAGATGTTCGAGCGGGTCCGCAATCCGGCCCGGGGGCGCGACGGGGGCGGCGACGGCGCCGCGGGCCGGGTCCACGTCCCGAGCGTGGGCGAGTGCCGGCCCAAGGGCCGCGAGGTCGTGCCCCCCGGCCGACGCATCGTCCTGGAGACACCCGGAGGAGGCGGACTGGGCGACCCGGCGGCGCGCCCGCGCGACCGGGTCCGCGAAGATGTCCGCGACGGCTACGTCTCCGCCGACAAGGCGGGCCGCGCGTATGGAGCACGGCCAACCTTGCCGTAACAACCATGATAATGTACGGTATCTACAATACCGTATACTAAAATGGTCATTATGATGAAGAACAACCTTCACGGCACGTTGCCGCTTCCGGTTCGGCGACTCCTCCGCAAGCTCGGCTCCGACATCAGGGATGCCCGTCTCCGCCGCCGCATCCGCGCGGCGACCATGGCGGAACGGGCACTGATCAGCCGGACCACCCTCGGCAAGGTCGAGCGGGGCGACCCGGGCGTCTCGATGGGCAACTACGCGACCGTACTTTTTGTCCTGGGGATGGAGGACGGCCTGGCGGAACTGGCCGACCGCAAGCGGGACGGACTTGGGCTCGATCTGCTCGAGGAACGCCTGCCGCAGCGCGTGCGCGTCGCCGCGCCCCGGTCCCGGCGCGAGCGCGCGGACGATTGAGGCGACCCGGGTGGAACGCCGGATAAGGGTCCATCTGGACCTGAACGACACACCCCTCCTCATCGGAAGGCTCTGGGTCAGAGTTCGTGGCGACCGGGAGAGTGCGACGTTCGAATACGATCCCGGCTGGCTGGACCAACCGCGACGGTTCGCGCTCGAGCCGGCGCTGATGCTCGGGCCCGGGCCGTTTCATACCCGGAAAGCGCTCTTCGGGTCGATTGGCGACTCCGCGCCGGATCGGTGGGGACGCGTGCTGATGCGCCGCGAGGAGGCTCGCCGCGCGCGGCGGGAGGGACGGAGGCCGCGCGCGCTGTTCGAGTCCGACTACCTCCTTCGCGTCGATGACGAAGCTCGCATGGGGGCGCTCAGGTTCTCGTTAGTTTCAGCGGGCGGAGACGGACCCTTCCTCGCCGAGCCCGGGGAGAGGCGGGTTCCGCCACTCGTCGAACTGGGCCGGCTCCTCGCCGCGGCCATACGAGTCACGCGGCGGGAGGAGCGAGATGAGGATCTCCGTCTTCTCATCGGACCCGGGGCCTCGCTCGGCGGCGCCCGCCCCAAGGCCGCCGTGAGGGATGGCGCCCACGGGTTGGCCATCGCGAAGTTCCCCGGCGCCAGGGACGACTACGATCTCGTGCTGTGGGAAGGCGTCGCACTCGAACTCGCCGCACAGGCCGGCATCGACGTGCCCGTCTGGCGTTTCGAGCAGATTGCGGGGCGACGCGTTCTCCTCGTGCGACGCTTCGACCGCGAGGCGGGCCGCCGCCTGCCGTTCCTGTCCGCGATGAGCATGTTGGGGGCCGATGACCGCGAATCGAGGTCGTATCTGGAGATAGCGGACGCTCTGCGGCGCCACGGTGCGGCCGTCAAGCGTGACCTGACCGAACTCTGGCGCCGCGTCGTATTCAGCATCCTCATCTCGAATACCGACGACCACCTCCGCAACCACGGCTTCCTGTATGAGGACGGACGGGGGTGGCGGCTCTCCCCGGCCTATGATCTGAACCCGACCCCGGCAGAGATCCGCCCACGCCTTCTACAGACGTATATTGACGAGTACGACGGCGCCGCGTCGGTAGACCGCGCGCTCGCCACCGCAGCGTACTATGGTCTGGATCTCGACGACGCGAAGCGGATCGTCGGCGAGGCCGGGCGGGCGGTTTCGGCCTGGCGCGGGACCGCAGCAGGTTTCGGCGCTTCCCCGGAGGAGATCATGCGGATGGAATCCGCCTTCGAACACGAGGATCTGGACGAGGCGACCGGTGACGCGGCGCCTTCACGGTGACCTGATGGCGGATCGGACACGGAGCAGGTGGACGCCGGCGTGCGTCGCGGCGGCGATGGTCGCCTGCGACGGCGGCGCCACCTCGCCGCCGCCGGAACCCGCGCGCACGCCGGTGGCGACGGTCGGCGCCCTGGCGCCGGACGTATCCGAGGGGCTGGATGCGATCGTGTCCGTCCGTCTCGATCCCCCGCCGACCTCGTCCATCACCGTCCGCTACACGCTGAGCGCGGACGGAGACCCGGCCACCGCCGACGCGGACACGGCGGACTACCGCGCCGATGGCTCGGTGTCCGTTCCCGCGGGGACGAGCGTCGCCGAGGTCCGGATCGCGATCCGCGATGATGACGACATCGAGCCCGCGCGCGAAGGCTTCCTCTTCCGCCTCGACGCGCCGGCGGCGGACGCGGGATATGAACTCGGAGCGACCACCTCGACGCGGGTGACGATCGCGGAAGGCGTTTGCGACCGAACTCCGGAGATCCGGGACGCGCTCGTCATCCGGAGCCGCGCCGAGAGTTGCTCGGCCGTGACGACGCAGCACCTGGGGATCACGACGCTCAATCTCGCGGGCACCGGGATCCCCACCCTCAGGCCCGGCGATCTTTCCGGCCTGTACAACCTCAGAAACCTGGACCTCTCCGGCGTCGGCTTCACCGCCTTTCCGGTGGGCGTCTTCGCCGATCTCACGAGCCTCGAGACGCTGCGCCTGCGGAACAACGGTTTCGAGACGCTGCCCGCCGACGGGTTCGCCGGGCTCGCGAGGCTGAAGTCGCTGGACCTGGGCGACAACGCGCTGACCATGCTGTCGGCCGAGTCGTTTGCGGGACTCGCGTCCCTCGAGACGCTGGAGGTGCGGGCCAACGCGCTCGCCACGCTGCCGGCGGGCGCGTTCGCGGAACTCCCGAGCCTGGAGCGGCTGCACCTGGGCGGCAACGACTTCACGACCCTCGGCGACGGCGTCTTCGCCGGGCTGGGCCGCCTGAAGTGGCTCTACCTCGGCAACGGCCGGATCGGCGCGCTGGAGGCGGGCGTCTTCACCGGTCTGGCCGAACTGGAGAACCTGCTGCTCCAGGACACCGGGCTCGAGGCGCTTCCCGCCGGCGTGTTCTCGGGCCTGGGCAGTCTCAGGGAATTGCGGCTGGACCGGAACCGGCTGGAAACGCTCCCGGAGAGTGCGTTCGCGGACCTCTCCCGCCTGGAGTCGCTCCGTCTGTACGGCAACCGGCTCGCGGGGCTGCCCGAGGGGCTGCTCTCCGGACTCTCCGCGCTCCGCGTGCTGCAACTGAACAGAAACCGCCTGGCGACGTTGGCGGCGGGGACGTTCGTCGGCCTGCCCGGCCTCGACACGCTGCTGCTGGCGGAGAATCCCGGGGCCCCGTTCGCCCTCGCGCTGGAACTGAAGCGGACCGACAATCCGGACCGCGCCGCCGCGGGTCCCGCCCGGATCGCGCTCTCCGTGACGGAGGGGGCGCCGTTCGCGATGACGGTTCCCCTCTCCGCCCGGGGCGGCGCACTCTCGTCGGAGACGGCGGTCCTCGAAGCGGGGAGCGAACGGAGCGCCGAGATTACCGTGACCGCGACGGAGGGCGGCCAGAGCGAGGTGCAGGTGGTCGCGGGCCCCGCGCCCGGAGTCCCGGGAAGCGTGACCGGAATCGAGATCGGACCGGGGGACCCGCTCATCCTGTTCGGGGAGGGGACGAACGCGCCGCCCGTGCCCGAGCGCGAAGTCGCGCCCCAGCGCCTGCAGGCCGGCGGCCAGCCCACCATGCTCGCGGCAGCCGGGTATTTCCGCGATCCGGAGGGGGCCGGCCTGCAGATCGCGGCCGTCACGGCCGACTCCGCCGTGGCGATGGCGACCGTCGCCGACGGGGTCGTGACGCTGTCGCCGCGGGGCGCCGGATCCACGACGGCGACCCTGACCGCCATCGATCCGCCGGGCGCGACGGCGGAACTCACCTTCCGCGTGATCGTGCGGGAAGCCGCCCCGCGACCCTTCGACATCGACCTCATCCTCCTCGACGAGGTGACGGCTTCCCAGGCGGAGGCCTTCGAGGACGCGGTGGACTTCTGGTCCGCGATCCTGCAGGACACCGAGTTGCCGGACGTTCCCCTCGGCCAGGACACCCCGCTCGGGTGCTGGGACATCCTGAGCGAACAGCGCATCGGAACCGTCGACGACATCGTCATGGTGGCCTCCGTCCGGGAGATCGACGGCGAAGACGGGGTCCTTGCCCGCGCCGGCCCGTGCGGAGTCCGCGACGCCTCGAGGCTCCCCTTCATGGGCGCGCTGGAGTTCGACGCCGCCGACCTCGCGCGCCTCGCGGAGGAGGGCAGCGCGAAGGACGTGGAGGAGGTGATCCTGCACGAGATCGGCCACGTCCTGGGAATCGGCACCGTGTGGATCGACCACGGCCTGCTTCGGAACCCCTCCATTCACAATACGGGCGCGGACACGCATTTCACGGGCCCGCTGGCCATCGCCGCGTTCGACGAGCGGGGCGGAGCCAACTACAACGATGGCGCGAAAGTTCCGGTCGAAAACACATCGGGACCCGGGGCGGCGGACTCCCACTGGCGGGAATCGGTGCTCGGCCACGAATTGATGACGCCGTTCCAGATGGCGGGCGAGCGCGACCTCCTCAGCCTCATCACCGTCCAGTCGCTCGCGGACCTCGGCTACGCCGTGAAGGTCGGACTCGCCGAAATCTACCGGATCCCCGGATCCACCGGCGGAGATCAAGCCGGACGGGCGCAGGGCGACAGAGCGGCCCCGGGGCGCCGCATCCCCTACGGCGACGACATCCTCCGGGGACCCATCAAGGTCGTGGACCGCGACGGCCGCGTGGTCCGCGTGATCCCCAACTGACCTACGTATCGTCTTGCAGTAACCTGATCGATACGTAGGTTGACATACACAAGTCGATTCTTACATACCGGTGAGGACAACATGAGCATCGTGACGATTTCTTCCCGCTACCAGATCGTGATTCCCAGAGACGTAAGGGAGCGCCTGGGCCTGAAGCCCGGCCAGAAAGTTCAGGCCCTTCCCTTCAAGGGACGCGTGGAGTTGATTCCCCTGGAGCCGATCGAGGCGGCGCGCGGGTTTCTTCGGGGTATCGACACGACGGTCCCCCGTGAGGGAGATCGCACGTGAACGTGGTGGATTCGTCGGCCTGGCTGGAGTTTTTCGCGGACGGCCCCAACGCGGCGGAGTTCGCGGACGCTATCGCGGAAACCGGCCAACTGGTCGTACCAAGCATCACGTTGTTCGAGGTCTTCAAGCGGATTCGCCAGCAGCGCGACCCGGGCGCCGCACTCTATGCCATTGCGCAGATGCGACGGGGACGAGTGGTGGACCTCGATGCCGACCTGGCGGTGGCCGCGGCGGCGTTGAGCGCCGAGGAGGGTTTGCCGCTGGCCGACAGCATTATTTTGGCAACGAGCAGGATGGAGGACGCGGTGCTATGGACCCAGGACGCCGACTTCGAGGGACTGGAAGGGATCGAATACCGACCTCACGCGACGATGAGCGCGGGCGAATCGTGACCCGGAGGACAACCCGCAGGCCAAGCTCGGCCACGGCGATCCTGCTCGCCATCGCCTTGCTCGGGGGGTGCGCGACGGACTCCGGACCCGGGGGCGCCGACAACGACGTGCCGACGCCCGCGGAGATCGTCGGGTTCGCGCCCGGCGAGGACTACAGGCTCACGAACTACGATGGGATCAAGGCGTACTTCGAGGCGCTCGCGGCTTCCACCGACCGCATGGTGCTGGAGCGGATCGGCGAGAGCACCCGGGGCGAGCCGCTCTACCTGGCGGCGATCTCCTCGCCGGAGAACCTGCGCCGGGTGGAGCGTCTGAAGGAGATCACGCGGACGCTCGCCTACGCCCGCGATCCGGACGAAGGCTACGGATCGATTCTCGATGAGGAGGAGGCGCGGGCGCTGGCGCGGGAAGGCGTCGCGGTCGTGTGGATCGACGGCGGGCTGCACGCCACCGAGGTCGCGCACGGGCAGGTGATGCCGGAGATGGCGCGCCACTTCGTGACGGACGAGTCCCCCGAGACCCGGCGCGTCCGCGACAACGCGATCGTGCTGCTCATGCCGAACATGAACCCGGACGGCCTCAATATCGTCGCCGACTGGTATATGTCGAACGTGGGCGGCGAGTTCGAGATGGCGCGCGTCCCGGAGCTCTACCATCACTATATCGGGCACGACAATAATCGCGACTGGTACATGCTGACGCAGGTCGAGACCCAGGCCGTGACGCGGCAGCTCTATCACAACTGGTTCCCGCAGATCGTCTATAACCAGCATCAGTCGAGCCCCTTCCCCGGGCGGATCTGGATGCCGCCCTTCGAGAACCCCGTGAGCCCGCACCTCGACCCGCTCGTCGTGAGTTCCCTGAATCAGATGGGACATTCGATGCGGCGCCGATTCGACGAGGAGGGGAAGCCGGGCGTCAACAGCGGCATCGTCTTCGATCTGTGGTGGAACGGTTCCATGAGAGGCGGGCCCGACTATCACAACATGCTCGGGTTCCTGACGGAGACCGCGGGCGCGGGCTATGCGACGCCGCGTTGCTACGACGAGGACGAGATCCCGGACACGTTCGGCGCGCGCGCGGGGAACCTGCCCGCGAAGACGCCTTCGACGAACTACAACAACCCGTGGCTCGGCGGCTGCTGGCACCTGCGCGACGCCATGGACTACATGATGACCGCGGCCAAGGCCGTGGCGGACATGGGCGCGAAGCTCAAGGAGGAGTACCTCTTCAACCACTACCGGATGGGCCGGCGCCAGATCGAGCGCGGAAACGCGGCCGAGGGCGGCCCGTTCGCCTATGTGCTCGACCCCGCGGCCTCCCACGATCCGGGCGCGGCCGTGGAATTCATGGGTCTGATGTCCCGGTCCGGGATCGAATTCCTGCGCGCGTCGGAGCCGTTCTCGGTCGGAGGGTCCGCCGGGGGCTCGATCGAAGATTTCGCCTTTCCCGCCGGGTCGTACGTGATTCCGCCCCAGGCCTTCCGGCCCTACGTCGTCGACCTGATGGAACCGAAGGAGTATCCGGACCGGCGCCAGTATCCCGGCGGACCGCCGGAGCCGCCGTACGACATGACCGGGTACGAGTTGCGCTTCCAGATGGGGCTGGAGGTCGTGAACGTGGATGAACCATTCGACATGCCGCGCGGCGAGTGGGGGGAGGTCTCGGGAGACGTCGGCGAGGTGCGCGGCGAGGGGGCGGCCGGATTCGCGGTGCACGGCAACGCCAACTCGATCTACCGCGGGCTGTCCGCCCTGGGCGGCGGGCGCGGCGAAGGCGGGGACGCGGAGGAAGCTCCGGCGCGCTTACGCACCGTGCGGACACTCACGACGCCCAACGGCGAGGTCCCCGCCGGGTCGTACTGGCTGCCCGGCCTTGCCGCCGCCGAGGCCCGTGCGCTCGCCGCCGACCACGGGCTGACGCTCACCGGAGTCTCCTCCCCGCCCCCTCCCGGCGTCCTCGCCGAGGCACTGGCGCCGCGCGTCGCGATCTACCGTTCGTGGCAGGCCCCGATGCCCGAGGGTTGGACCCGGTGGGTGCTGGACCAATACGGCTTCGAATGGGAGAACCTCCGGGACGCCGACCTGAGAGACGGAGATCTGTCCCGCTTCGACGTCATCCTCCTTCCGTCACAGGGCGCGGCCGGGATCGCCCAGGGCCACGCGCCCGGTTCCATGCCGGAACCATACACCGGAGGGCTCGGCGAGGAGGGCGCCGCCGCGCTCCGGACATTCGTCGAGGGCGGGGGCTGGCTGGTGGCCTCCGACCAGGCGGTGGACTACGCAATCGAGACCTTCGCCCTGCCCTTCCGCAACCGCGCCCGCGGACGCTCCTCGCAGGAGTTCTTCATCCCCGGATCCGTGATCCGGCTGGACGTCGACCCCTCCCACCCGCTCGCGTACGGGATGGACGAGGCGGCGATGGCGCTCTTCTCGCGCAGCCAGGTGCTGGAGCGAACGGACGGCGCGGCGGGCGGCGCGACGGGCGGCCGCAGCGCCGACATCGGCCGCATCTCGACCCCCGTCTGCTACGCCGCCTCGGATTTCCTCGTCAGCGGCTGGACGCTCGGCGGCGAAGAGGTGCTCGCCGGCTACCCGGCCGTCGCGCAGGTCGGCGTCGGCGCGGGGCAGATCGTCCTCTTCGCCTTCCGGCCCCACTTCCGCGGCCAGCCGCGCAACACGTTCAAGCTCCTGTTCAACGCGCTCGCGGCCTCCGCGACGGAGGGACTGCCCGCGAGCCCCGGCCTGCGCTGCCGCTAGCTTGCAGACCCGGCCAAGGCCGTCTAGCGTCCATCGTCCTCAGGATCGAGAGACGACGAGGAGTTCACCAATGTCGATGAGACCACGCCGAGATTCCCTACCGGAGCGAGGGGAATGCTGACGCGCGTCACGCTGGAGAATTTCAAGGCGTGGCGGGAAGCCGACGTGGCGCTCGGCGGAGTAACCGGCTTCTTCGGAGCCAACAGCGCCGGCAAGAGCAGCCTCCTCCATCTCCTCTTGCTGCTCAAACAAACCAGGAATGCCACGGACCGCGGCGTTGTTCTCGATTTCGGCGGGCGAGCCAAGATGGTGAACCTGGGGACGTTCGCGGACGTGGTTCACCTGCATGACGAGGAACGGACGATCCGCTGGCTCCTTGATTGGACCTTGCCCAAGCCGCTGAGAATCGCAGACCAGTTGACGCGATCCGCTGCCCCGCTGTTGAGAGGAACCAGCCTTCAAACCCGATTCGAAGTAGGGTTGGAGAAGGCGCACCTGTCTCCCCGGGAGCTGGCATATCGGTTCAATGATGTGGACTTCCTTCTGCGGCCAAAGGCCAATGCAAGACGGAAATTCGAGCTGGTAGCCGACCCGCCGAACTTCTCGCTTGTGCGCAACCCGGGACGTGCCTGGCATCTGCCGCCCCCCTTGAAGACCCACCTCTTTCCCGGTCAGGCAAAGAGCTACTATCAGAATACGGCCTTCCTCGGTGATTTCGAGTTGGCGTATGAGACATTGATGGATTCCATCTACTATCTCGGTCCCTTGCGCGAGTATCCGCAGCGAGAATATCACTGGGCCGGATCGAGCCCGGACGATGTGGGCCAGCGCGGTGAACGTACGGTAGACGCGATACTTGCCGCCACGATTCATGGGCAGATGAGGAGTCTTGGTTACAGGAAGCACAGGAAGACCTTCCAGGAGACGATCGCGTACTGGCTGCGCACCTTGGGATTGATTCATGATTTTCATCTCGAGGAGATCGCCAGGGGGAGCAACCTTTACCGGGCGATGGTCAAGAGGTTCCCGTCGAGCGTGCCGGCGCCATTGACGGATGCCGGATTCGGCGTGTCCCAGGTACTGCCGGTGCTCGTGCTGCTCTACTATGTCCCGGAAGGCTCGACAGTGCTGATGGAGCAGCCGGAGATCCACCTCCACCCCGCTGTGCAGAGCGGCTTGGCTGACGTCATGCTGAACGTGGCCGCGGTGCGAAAGGTGCAGATCGTCGTGGAGAGCCACAGTGAATACCTGTTGCGGCGTCTGCAGCGGCGCGTAGCTGAAGAGACGGCATCCGCCGAAGACGTGAAACTGTATTTGGTCGGCGCCAAGCGGGGCGAGGCGCAGCTCTCCGACTTGCTCCTCAACGAGTGGGGGGAGATCGAGAACTGGCCTGACAAGTTCTTCGGGGACGAGATGGGTGAGATTGCAGCGATCTCGAAGGCTTCCTTGAAACGACGGATCGCCCGGTCGGGATGACGGCGTTCGTCGTGGACACCAACGTTGCGGTAGCTGCCAACGGACGCGACACGCACGCGGACGAACAATGCCAATTGGCCTGCGTGGAGAAGCTGGAATCTGTGGTTGCGACGGAGGTCGTCGCAATCGACGACGGGGGCGCCATTCTCGATGAATACATGAGACGACTGAACCTGTCGGGAATGCCGGGCGTCGGCGATGCATACCTGAGGCACGTATTCAACTACCAGGGTCAGAATCATCGGGTGCGAAGAGTCGCCGTGACACCCAGCGAGGACGACCGGCGGGGCTACCACGAGCTACCCGAGAATGCGTTCGACCGCTCCGACCGCAAATTCCTTGCCGTCGCTGTGGTTTCAGGAGCCGTCGTTCTGAATGCGACCGACAGCGACTGGGGCGAAGAGGAGGCGTTGATGGAGAGGCTGGGGGTGGAAGTCGGCGAATCCGTCGTGGTGACGGAGAAACTGGACGGCGGCAACACGCTCCTGCACGCGGGGGAAGTGTATGGGCGTAGCGTCGCGGCGCCCTCCGGCGGCAAGTGGATGGCGATGGTGAAGAAGCACCACGCATGGAAGGTCCAGGAGCCGGAGGCGTATCTCTACGGCGAGGACATCTACGGCGTGCACAGCATCGCATACGACCCGGTGAGAGAGCACGAAACGTTCCATGCCTTTGCACGTCGGGACGGAGATGGCGCGTTCTCCTCCTTCAAAGAGCTGGAGGCCTACGCGCGGCGCCTGGAAATCCCCGTCGTGCCAGTCCTGTTCGAGGGCGTTTTCGGGTCGGTCGACGAGGTCCGTGCGTTTGTGGAGCAAGCCCACGAGGAGCCCTCCGCGCTCGGCGGCGAACGGGAGGGTGTGGTACTGCGGTTGGCGCGACGTTTCCCGGCGGCGGAGTTCCAGGACAACGTCTGCAAGAGCGTCCGGGCCGGCCATGTGCGGACCGACGAACATTGGACCAGAAACTGGCGACCGTGCCGGATCACGCGATGAGCGGGTTCGAGCTGGGTCCGCGCCGCTCTCGCACTCGCGAGTGGCCTGAAGTGTTGCCCGTCAGCGCCGGAGCGGCTTAGCGTTAGCGGGTCGCCCGGCAGGGGGTCGGACGTTGAGGCCCGCCGGGATCGCCTTGGGAGGAGATCGCGCACTTGAGGCCACATTTGAGGCTCAGCATGCTCACGGTCGCCGTGGCCGCCCTCGTTGCCGGACACGAGGCGCCACGGCCCGCCGTCGCCCAGGAATCGTCCTCCGCGGGACACCCGTCGGACCCTGCGGCGGGCTCGCCTTGGCACGCGACGGTGCCGGGGCCCGCGGCCCCCATCCGAATCGGGCTCCAGGCCGGGCATTGGCGCGCCGACGAAGCTCCTCGCGAACTCCACCGCATCCGCTACAACGGTACGCGGTGGCGGGAAACCGCCGAGTGGGAGGCGAACCTCGCCATCGCCCGGCTCGCGGGGGCGGAACTGGAGGCGCTGGGCTACGAGGTCGACATCCTCCCCGCCGTCGTGCCTCCGGGCTACCGCGCGCACCTCTTCATCGCGATCCATGCCGACGGGAGCGACAGCCCCCAGGCGTCGGGATACCGGGTCGCCGCTCCGCGCCGCGACGCCACGGGACGCGCGCCGGAGATCGCGCGGATCCTGCGGGAGAAGTACGGAGAAGCGACGGGTCTCCGCGGCCTGCCCGTCGCCACGCGTCGCATGCGGAACTACTACGCCTTCAACTACCGCCGATACCGGCACGCGCTCCATCCGATGACGGTCGGCGTGATCATCGAGACGGGGTTCATCACGAGCGCGCGAGACCGGGGGGTGATCCTTGGGGCGCCGGAGAAAGCCGCGCAGGGGATTGTCGAGGCCGTGAAGGCGTTCCCCGCCACGCCGCCCCCCGCATGGCAAGCCACCGGCCAGCCCGGCCAGCCTCGCGAGCCCGGCCAGCCGGAATAGCGGTCAGCCGCCGACCCGCACTCCGAGGCCGGCCATGGCGGACAGGTTGCGCGCCTTCGCCCCATCGGAGGCGGGATCCCAGTGGAGGTTGCGCACCCCGTAGTGGTAGCGGGCTTCGACCGTCACGAACCAGGCCTCGGCGGCCGTCACCTCAAGAGCTGCGCCCGCGATAAGACCCACATCCGCGACACCCCGGAGCTGGAACCGCCCCTCGCAACTGTTGCTTCCCTCGAATTGCGCCACGCCGCCCTCCAGCCGACAGCCCACCTCGTGCCCCCAGTACGCGCCTCCCAGAAGAATCGGGCGCACGCGCGCGGGCGCCGGCGTCAGCCGGAACCGAAGCAGGACCGGAAAATCCAGGTAGGACATCCTCGTCCTCGACCCGTCCCGATGGAGGCCCGACGTCGAGAACCCCCGTTCGAGATAGAGCGCTTCGAGCTGGACCGTCCCGCGCTCCGACAGAGGCAGCGTCACGAAGCCCCCGCCCACCCTTCGAGGCAGCGCCTCCGATGTGAACTGGTCGATGAAGGCGGCGTCGGCCCAGGTCACGCCTCCCTTGAGACCGAACGCGGTCTGCGCCGCCACGGACCCATGACTCAGCAGAGGCGTTACGGCCGCGAACGCCGCCAGCCAACCGATGGCTCTCACATTCCGCTCCTTGTCTCGCTACCCGCCGGACTCGGCGCGCGCCCCGGCGCAGCCCACGGCGCAGCCCACGGCGCGGCGCCCGGCGACAAGCTGCGCCGGACTGGGCCGTTCCGCCATCATCCATCCGCCATCGTCATCTTTCCCTCATCCGCCGATGGAGTACAGATTCACGCCGCCATGGACAGCGAACGCAGGTACGGAGAAGAGGAAGTCCGAGAGGTTTTCGCGCGCGCCGCCGATGAGGACCGCGCGAGTCCGCCCGCGCGCGTGGAGGGAGGCCTCACGCTCGAGGAACTCCAGGCCGTGGGTCTGGAGGTCGGCCTCTCCGCCGAGCGGATCGCGGTGGCGGCCGCGGGCCTCGATGCGCTCCCGCGCGCGCTTCCGCGGCGAAAGCTGCTGGGCATTCCGGTTTCCGCGGGCCGGGTTGTCGATCTCCCCCGGGAGTTGACGGACCGCGAGTGGCGGTTTCTCGTCGCCGAACTGCGGGCCACGTTCGACGCGAAGGGCGAAGTCGGGGCCGAGGGCGGGATCCGCGAATGGAGCAACGGGAACCTCCACGCGGTCCTCGAACAGACGGAATCCGGCCACCGGCTCCGGCTGGGAACGCGCAAGGGCGACGCGCTCGAGACCACCTTCCTGGGGGTCATGTTTGCCGTCATGTCGGTGGTCATCGCCTTCGTCATGGTGGCGGACGGCAAGACGGGCGCCGGGCTGATGGTCCCTGCGCTGATGGCGCTCGGCGGGGGAGGCGTACTCGTCGCCAACGCCATCCGCCTGCCCCGGTGGGCCGGCGAACGGGAGCGGCAGATGGACCACATCGCGGCCTGGACCAACCATCTGCTCTCGACCGCCCCGAAGGGCGCAGAGGAGGCATGAAGATGCGGAGGAAGTGGAGGATGCGGAGGATTCTCATCGCTGCGGCCCTGGCGCTGCCGGCGGCTCCGGCGGCGGTGCTCGCGCAGAACGGCGGGCTCGACGTCATCGTGCTGAACGCCGAGACGGGCGCGGGGCTGCCGAGGGCGCAGGTCACGCTTCGGGGACTCGGCTACGGCGGGATCACGGATGTCGAGGGCCACTTCCACATGCCGAACCTCCCCTCCGGCCCCGTCGCGGTCGAAGTGCGGCTGCTCGGCTACGGCATCGCGCAGCGCGAAGCGACCATCGTGGACGATTCCGTCGTCGTGATCGAGGTTCCCCTGACCCAGACCGTGATCTCCGTCGCCGGACTCGTCGCCGTCGGCAGCCGGTCGAGGCCCCGGACGGTGACCGAATCGATGGTCCCGATCGACGCCATCCCGCCCTCCGAACTGCTCGGCCAGGGGGATACGGACATCGACGATCTTCTGAGAACGACGATCCCCTCTTACAACGTCAACCCCCAGGCGACCGGGGACGCGGCCAAGATCATCCGACCCGCGAACCTGCGCGGGCTCGCCCCGGACCACACGCTCGTGCTCGTGAACGGGAAGCGGCGCCACCGGGCGGCCGTCATCACCTGGATCGGCAACGGCGTCGCCGACGGCGCTCAGGGCCCGGATCTCTCCAGCATCCCGGCCATCGCGCTCCGGCAGGTGGAGGTGCTGAGGGACGGCGCCTCGGCCCAATACGGCTCCGACGCCATCGCCGGCGTGATGAATTTCCATCTCAGGGACGCCCGTTCCGGCGGCGCGCTCGAAGTGCGGGGCGGCGGCTTCGGCGACGGCGGCGGCGAAGGCTACACGATTTCGGGCAACACCGGACTCCCCCTCGGCGCCACCGGGTTCGCCAATCTGAGCGCCGAGTACGGGCGCTCGAACTCGAGCAGCCGCAGCGTGCAGCGGGCGGACGCCGCGCTCCTCGTCTCCCGGGGGAACGCCCATGTGCGGGACCCGGCCCAGATCTGGGGCGCGCCGGAGATCGAGGACGACCTCAAGCTGTGGGGCAACTTCGGCTACTTCCTCGGCAGCGCCACCAAGGCCTACGCGCACGCGAACTACGCCAGCCAGCGCGTCACCGGCGGCTTCTTCTACCGCAACCCGAACACGCGGAGCGGCGTGTTCAGCCTGGACGGCGGGGAGACGCTCCTCATCGGCGACCTGCTCGACGCGCAGGACGGCGTCCTCGACGGCTCCGCCGGCTGCCCCGTCGTCCGAGTCACCGGCGGGCTCCCCGATCCCGCCGCCCTGAGTCACGTCCTCTCGGACCCGAACTGCTTCACCTTCCAGCAACGTTTCCCGGGCGGATTCACTCCCCAGTTCGGGGGAGATGTGAGAGACGCCTCGCTCGTGGCCGGCGTGGAGGGCCAGGCCGGGCGCCTGCACTGGGACGTGAGCGGGAACTACGGCGAGAATCAGGTGGACTTCTTCATCTTCAACACGGTCAACGCCTCGTTGGGCCCGGCTACGCCCACCGAGTTCGATCCGGGGCTCTACCGGCAGGTGGACGTCGACCTGCACGTGGACGCGGCCTACACCGTGAGCGACATGCTCGATGTGGCGGGGGGGGTTGAGTGGCGCGACGAGCACTTCACGATCGGCATCGGCCAGGACGAGTCGTGGACGCTGGGCCGCCTCGCCCCGCAGGGGTTCAGCGCGGGCTCCAACGGCTTCCCCGGCTTCAGTCCGGTCGCGGCCGGCGGCTGGCGCCGCACGAACACCGCCTTCTACGCGGACGCCGAACTGAGGGACTACCGAAACGGCCGCTGGACGCTCGGCGGAGCCCTTCGGTTCGAAAACTTCGAGGACTTCGGCTCGACGCTGAACGGCAAGCTCGCGGGGCGGTACGCGCTCACGGGCGGCCTCGCCCTGCGCGGCAGCCTGAGCACGGGGTTCCGCGCGCCCACGCCCGGCCAGCAGAACGCCTTCAACGTCTCCACGCTCTTCGACCGCAACCTGGGCGACCTGGTGAACAGCGGGACGATCCCCTCCACTTCCAGAGTCGCGGCGCTGAGGGGAGGGGTTCCGCTCGACGCCGAGAAATCCCGCAACTTCGCCGCCGGAGCGGTGCTGGAGCGCGGCGGCTTCCTGCTCACGGCGGACTACTTCCGCGTCGCCCTGTCCGACCGCATCGCGCTCACGCAGCGCTTCAACCTCACCCCGGACGAACAGACGCGACTCGTCGAGGAAGGCATCGTGAGCGCGCGCAATCTGCAGGAGTTCCGCTTCTTCACGAACGACTTCAGCACGCGCACCCGGGGTCTCGACGTCGTCGCCGCGTACGCGCCCGCATCGCGCGCCGGCGGAACGGCGCTGAGCCTCGCCTTCAACCACACGCAGACGAGGGTCACGACGTTCGATCCGGACAAGCTCGATGACACCCGCATTCGCCAACTCGAGGAGGGGCTTCCCGGCACACGCTGGATTCTCACGGGGAAACACGCGCTCGGCCGAGTGAGTCTGCTGGGGCGCCTGAGCTACTACGCGGGCTGGTTCGATGCCCGGGACGATCTCTCGTATCCCGGCGCCCATCTCGTCGATCTCGAGGCCTCATGGTCGATCGGCGAATCGCTCACGTTCACCGCCGGAGGCCAGAACGCCCTGAACCGGTATCCGGAGGAAAATCCCGGCGCCATGTTCTCCGGCAATCGCTACGGCCCCGGATCCCCATTTGGGTCCAACGGCGGCTTCTACTACCTCCGCCTCGCGTATCGCTGGAACTAGCGCGCGCTGTGACGCCCGAGCGCGGGGGATGGAATGACCGGGGTGGGGGTCGAACCCACGACCTGCGGATTAAAAGTCCGTTGCTCTACCAGCTGAGCTACCCGGCCGGGCAGCGGGGCAGGCTCGGCGGGACGCCCGCCCGGCGCGATTCAAGCTAACACGGTCGCCAAAGCTGTCCACTTTGGAGGTCAGCCAGGGGGACGCGGCAGCCCGCGGAGGATTCTGACGCGGGAACTGTCGGGCGCCAATTCCGCCGGGAGCGCGGCGGCTCCATTGCGCAGGATGCTCCGCACCCGTCCGGTGGCGCGGTCGATCACCATCATCGCCCGTGCGCCAGCCTCCCGGTCAACCGTGGCCACACCCTCCGGCCCGCTGAGCTCGATCCGGTCCAGCGCCTCCGTCCATGCCGAATCGAACGGAATCGAGTACGAAAAACCCTTGCTCCCGTCCGAGATCTCACCGGGCGTGAAACGGATCGAGAACAGCGTCTCCCCCTCATCGTCGAACCCCCGCACCCGGTAGTCGCCGGATGCCCCGGGAGCGCGGGCTCTCCCCTCATACGCGAAAGCGGGTTCGAGCACGAGTTCGCCGTCGGCCCGGACACCCCCCCACAGCATGAGCACCGTCGATTCCTGAGAGGGATCCCCGGCCGCCTCCGGTGGCCGCTCCTGCGCCGGAATCCCGCCCCCGGAGGGCACCGCCGCCGCCCCGGCCGCCCCGGCGGCCGCCAGGAGTCCGGCCCGAACCGCAAGCCGCCGCGCGCACATTCCAAGTCGGTTCATGGCGTGTTCATCCGCGTTCCCGCCGTTGTACGAAGCTTGGCCGAATCGTGCCGTCGGGTGAGGCCATCGGCGTCATTCCAGAGGGATCTCGCGCCCACCGAGCACGGTGATCCAGACGAGCAATCCGTAGAAGACGGGCAGGAGAATCACCGCGCCGATCGTGGCCATCAGCGGAATCGTCCCGATCCCGGAAAAGCCGAGCGCGCCCACCACGGCGGCCGACGCGACGGTGACGCGCTCAGCGCCGCGGTAGAGTCGCCGGGCTGCCTTCGGGATGCGGATCAGCCGCATCAGCGCGCCGATGCTGAGCAGCGCCAGCGCCATGGCTCCGGCCAGCAGCCACCGCGCTTCGGCGGGCACCCCTCCGGACGCGTGCTCGACGATGTTGAGCGTTGCGGCCCCGACCGCAACGATCCCGAATGCCGTCGTGAGGTGGAGATAGATCCACCCGTAGCGCTTCCCGAAGCTCGGCGAGGGGGGACGATGCGAAACGAAGTCGAAGTAGAGCCACCACAAGCCGAAGGCGAGGAACATGCCGAGGGCGGCCGTGGCCCCCACCGCGGCGCCGAGTTCGTGACTCGCAGCGACGCCCCGGACCACGCCGACGATGACCTCGCCCAGCACGATGATGGTGAAGAGGCCGAAGCGCTCCACCGTGGACGCGGTCGTGCGAAGGCTCCTTTCGAGCTCGGCGGCGGCGGCGGGATCGGCTGTCCTCCCGAGGAAGACCGCGAACGGCATGACGAGCAGAACGACCCCACCGCCGCCCCACAGGAACACGGCCAGCTCACCGGGGAGGAGCGCCGATGCGGCGAAGAGCGCCGCGGCCAGAAGGACCGCCCCGGCGTAGTGGTTCGACAGCGACCGGTGCGCCACGTTGTGGACGCCGGTTCGCCACCACAGGTAGGCCAGAATGAGGAGGTGGGACGCAAACGACAGAGCGAAACCCGCGGCCCCTTCGCCGAACGCGGAGTGCACGAAGACCGCCATGGCCCCCACCGCAAACATCTGGGCAAAGGTGAAGACCCGCGTGCGAAGATCGTTTTGCCCGTGCCATTCGTGGTACATCGAGCCGTTCAGCCACGCGAGCCACACGAGCGTGAACAGGAACGCCGCCTTGGAGATCCCCGCGGCGTCGATGTGGCCGGCCAGGAAGTGACCCACCTCCGCGATGACCACCACGTAGACCAGATCGTAGAAGAGTTCCAGGAACGTGACCCGCCGGTCCTCGACAACTTCGCTCGAAGGTCGCGGCGGGCGCCAAAGCGACCGAAGGGAGATGCGCGGGATGTTCGTCATGGTTGGGCACGCCCCGCCGCCGCCGGCCGGCGCGCGGCCCGCCACTGTTCGGCGTCACCGGCTGGCGGTGGGCATCGTCCGTCATGCACGGACGGCCTCCTGGCTGAGCGTCCACAGGCGCTCGACGACCGCATCGTCGAGCGCCTGCCTGTCGTGCCGCCGGACCGCGTCCTCGTAGACGTACTTCCCGCTCACGCCGTCGTACCGCGGCGACAGGGCGACCGCGAGGATCCGCTCCGCCGCGACTTCCGGCGGGGACGCAAACGCCTTCATCGGCAGCCCCAACACCCGCTTCACGCCCTTCAGGTCTCGCACCAAAGCCGTCTTGGTGAATCCGGGATGGAGAACGTTGACCGTGACACCCGAGCCTTCGAGGCGGCGGGCGAGCGCCCGGGTCGCCATGTTCGTGGCCAGCTTGGATTGCGAATACGCCTTGAGCGCGCCCCAGTTGCGCGTAAGCTGAAGATCGTCAAAGTGGATGTGCCCCGTACCCGCCGCGGCGGAGGAAAGGTGGACGATGCGCGCCGGAGCGGACTCCCTGATCCGATCGAGCAGCAGTTGCGTCAACAGGTGTGGACCGAGGTAGTTGACCGCCCAGGTCATCTCGTAGCCATCCGGGGACAGGGTCCGCTCCCACACGATGACGCCGGCGCAGTTGACCAGCAGGTCGATGTGCGGACACTGTTCCAACAGCGTGGCGGCGCAGGCGCGAACGCTCGCCAGGGAGCCCAGGTCGCACTCGACGCCGACCGCCCGCGCCGTGCTGGCCAACCGGTTGAGATCGTCAACCGTCCGCGCGGTCTTCCCGGGGTTGCGGCCAACGATATGGAGGGTCGCATTCATCCGCGCGAGCCGCCGGACCGCCAAGTAGCCCATGCCGTCAGTTCCCCCGGTGAACACAACCCGCTTGCCGGTCAGGTCGCGCCGCACCGACTCCGCGGGGTGCCTCCGCCTGCGCAGCATGGCCAGATACATGCCAAGCCTGCCTCCGGACATCGTCGTGCCTCCATCCGTTGGACGCCGCACCCAGACCTGCGCATCCCGGCGGCGGCGGCCTGGGGCTCCGCCATCGCCACCATCCCAGGTTCTCGGAGCAACGAGTTGGTCTCGGACTCCGGGAATCTAACGGAACACGACCTCCGGAGCCCGTGCGGCCCACCGCAACAACCGCGAGCGAGATCAACAGCCTTTTTTCATCGGCACCCATGCCGCCGCGAGCGCCGGGCGCTTCCTCACCCGCGACCGCGGCTTCTTCTCGAGCGACTTCCCGGCGCTACGGCGCGCGGCGCGAAATCCAGCCGCCGTAGAGGAGCGCCCGGTAGTATCGCCACACATCCTCGAACCCCGCACCCGCCAGCAGTTCGAGAATGCGCGCCTCGGAAGCCCAGTGGATGCCCTCGTCGATCTTCGCCCTGAACCCGGCCCGTTCCGCCTCTCCCATGCCGTGGATCTCCCAGTAGCGGCTCCACGCCGCGAAGAGTTCACCATAGCGGGGGCCGTCCCGGTCTCCATGCAGTTCGAACAGAAGGAAGGGAGCGGCGGGCGCGAGGCGGCGGGCGATGTCGCGCAGGAGCGACTGCTTCGCGCCGTCGTCCGGGAGGAAATGCATGACGTTGAAGCATGTGGCGGCCGTGAAACCGTCCTCTTCGAGGTCGGAGACGTGTCCGTGGACGAGGCGGACGCCGTCTTCCACGCCGGCTTCCCGCATCCGATGCCTGGCGATCTCGATCATCTGGCGCGACGGATCGACGCCGGTCAGCCGCCACTCGGGCTCCGCCGTCTTGAAGGTGACCAGCTCGATGCCGGTTCCGGCCCCGACGACGAGCACCCGCGGACTCGGGCCCACGCGCCCCCCGAGGAGCGCGAGCGCCTGTCGGAACGAGCTCAGGTAGCCGGGTATCACCGTGCGGGCGATGTACTCGTAATCGCCGCCGTACGCTCCATCGAAGTCGAACGATTCCGCCTTCCCGCGTGTAGTCATGGGCACAAGAGACCCCCCACCCCGGATTCGTTCAAGTGTGATCCCGGCGCCGGGGCGGTCGCCGGGGCGTGAACCCGACAGGAGGTCGCGGCTCGTATGGGAGTTGGTAGCGGCTCGGATGGGAAGGGTCGCGGACGTGTTGAGGTTCAGATTGCCGAAAGGCACGATGGTATAGATGAATACGAAGAAATTGACCGCCCGCCCGCGGGTCGCGGTGCTGGCCCCGGTGCTGGCCGCCTTGCCCGCCTTCGCCGGTTGCGGCGCTGCCGGAGCGGGGAACGATCCGGCCGGGTCGGGCCGGCCGGCCGCCATAGCGGCGAACATCCAGTCGGGACCGAAGATGCGCGGCGTCTCCTTCTCCGCCCCGCGGCGCGAGATGGCGCCGGATGCGTTCGTTCGCGCTTCCCAGGCGGGGGCGAACTGGGTCGCCGTCATCCCCTACGCCTTCGTGGATCCCGCCCGGCCGCGCGTCGCGTTCGACCGCGAACGCCAGTTCTGGGGCGAGAGGACGGAGGGCGTCGCGAAGACGATCGAATACGCCCGGGAGAGCAGGCTCTCCGTACTCCTCAAGCCGCATCTCTGGGTGCGCGGGCAGGGCTGGCCGGGCGAGTTCGAGCCCGGTACGGAGGAGGACTGGGAGACGTTCCTCTCGGGATACCGGGAGTACATCCTCCGGTTCGCGCACGTCGCCGACTCGATGGACGTGGAGATGATGAGCGTGGGGACGGAGGTCGATCTCGTCGCGCTCGCGCGGCCCGACTACTGGCGGTCGCTCATCGAGGAGGTGCGGGCGATCTACGGCGGCCGCCTCACGTACGCGGCGAACTGGGACAAGTACGCCCAAATCGAGTTCTGGGACGCGCTCGATCTCGTGGGCGTGGATGCCTACTTCCCCCTCACCGACGACGCCACGCCGGACGTGGAGACGCTGATCGAGGCGTGGGAGCCGTGGAGCGAGGAGTTGCGCGAGGTCGCGGTTGCCACGGGCAAGCCGATCCTGTTCGCCGAGTTCGGGTATCGCAGCGTGGACGGAGCGGCGGGCCGCCAGTGGGAGTTGCCGGAGGGGCGCCGCGCGGCGGGCGTGCCGGCGAACTACGAGGCGCAGTCCGGGGCCTACGAGGCGCTCTTCCGCGTGTGGTGGGATCGTCCCTGGTTCGCGGGCGGCTTCGCCTGGAAGTGGTACGCGGGATCCCCGGCCGGAGAGTGGATCGACACCGACTACTCGCCTCAGGGGAAGCCGGCGGAGACGGTCATGGCCACCTGGTACGGGGGCGACGCGAGCGCGGGCACGCCCCCGGTCCTCACGCTTCCGGATCGCGTTGCGGATCGACCGCCCGGTCCGGCGCCGGACTGAATTCCAGTTCCGTCTGCAGGACGCCCTGGAAGGTGATCCGGTGGTGCGGCGTCGGACCGTGCCGGCGGATCGCCTCCATGTGCTCGCGGGTCCGGTATCCCTTGTTGGACGCCCAGCCGTAGAGCGGGTATCGCGCGCCGAGACGCCGCATCAGGCGGTCGCGCGTGACCTTCGCGAGGATCGAGGCGCAGGCGATGGAATGCGAGGCCCTGTCTCCCCCGACGATCGAGCGGTGCTCGCCGAGTTCCGGGACCGGATTGCCGTCCACCAGCACGAGTTCCGCCGGGAGCGGGAGACGATCGAGCGCGCGGCGCATGGCCACGATGGTCGCGGCACGGACGTTGAGGCGTTCGATCTCACGGGTGGAGGCGGCGGCGACGCGCCAAGCGAGACTCTCGGCGCGGATGCGTCGGGCGAGTTCCTCGCGGCGGGCCGGGGAGACCTGCTTGCTGTCCGTACATCCCTCGAACTGCTGTCCCGGGTGGAGCGCGACGGCGCCCACCAGCACGGGACCCGCCACCGGACCCATTCCAGCTTCGTCGATCCCGACCACGACGCGGAGGCCGGAGGCCCAGCCCTCTTCCTCGTAGTCGAGCGGCGCCGTGGCCGGCGCTTCCGGAGCGGGCGTCGCCGGTGTCAGCCGTCCTGCTTCTTGTCGAGCCACCACTTCCGCTCTGGCACCCGGGCCCGCTTGCCGCGGCGGTTACGCAGGTAGTAGAGCTTGGCGCGCCGGACATCGCCCCGCCGCACGACTTCGAGCCCCGCGATCCACGGCGAGTGGAGGGGGAAGATCCGCTCGACGCCGACGCCGCCGGAGATTCGCCGCAGCGTGAAGGTCGCGTTGACCCCCGCCCCGCGACGGCCGATGCACACGCCCTCGAACGGCTGCACGCGCTCCTTCATGCCTTCCTTCACGCGTACGCGAACGCGCACCGTGTCCCCCGGCGCGAAGGCCGGAAGGTCCGTGCGCTTATATCCCTCCTCGATACCGGCGATTCTGGGATCCATCGTTCGTCTATCCTTGTTTCCTGCGTCTCTATGTGCGTTTGCGGCTGCGCGTCAAGCTGCGCATCGGGCTCGTATCAAGCTGCGTGACGATCCGCGTCACGGGAGGGTAGCGGCGGTGTGACGAGGCGTACGGCCACAGCCTTTTAGTATACCATTGCCGAGGGGCCTGCGCCAAGAAAAACCCGTCAGTCGGCCGCGTCGAGGTCGAGGAGGTCGGGTCGGCGGCGTCGCGTCGCCGCATCGGCCCGCGCGGCGCGCCAGCGCTCGATCCGGGCGTGATCGCCCGACCGGAGCACGTCCGGTACCGGTCGGCCGCCGTGCTCGGCGGGCCGCGTGTAGGCGGGAGCGGAGAGGCGCCCCTCGTAGAACGAGTCGGAGGCGGCCGAATCGTGATCGCCGAGCGCCCCGGGGAGGAGGCGCACCACGGCGTCGATGACGACAAGCGTGGCCGGTTCGCCGCCGCTGAGGACGTAGTCCCCGATGGAGATCTCCTCGTCGGCCCAGGCGTCGATGACCCGCTCGTCGATCCCCTTGTAGCGCCCGCACAACAGCGTGAGATCGGATTCGAGCGCGAAGCGCACCGCCGTCTCGTGGTCGAACGGCCGTCCGCGCGGGGAGAGCGAGATCACGCGCCCCGGGCGGTCCAGCACCGTGAGTGCGGCGTCGAAGGGCTCGGGCTTCATGACCATTCCGCCCCCGCCTCCGAACGGCTCGTCATCCGTCGTCCGGTGGCGATCCGTCGCGTAGTCGCGCACGTCGATGAGCCGGTAGTCGACGAGCCCCGCCTCACGGGCGCGGCCCGGGATCGAGAGACCCAGCGGGCCCTCCAGGTAGTCGGGGAAGATCGTGAGGACGTTGATTCGCATCGGAGTCTGGTCGCGGACGGCCCGTCGGGTGCGCACGGCGCTCAGATATCGAGCAGGCCGGCGGGGAGATTCATGTCGACCTCGCCGGTCTCGAAGTCCAGTTCCACGACAAGGTCCGCCTGGAACGGGATCAGCCGCTCGCGGCCGGCCACGTCGAGTGCGAGGAGCGGCGCGCCGGGCTGATCATACACGTCCCGGATCACACCGATCGTCGTGTCCCCTTCGCACACCGACATGCCGATCAGATCGTGCAGCAGGTAGCCCCCGTCCGGCAGATCCGGCAGTTCTTCGCGGGGGACCCCGAGGCGCGCGCCGCGGAGCCCCTCGGCCGTCGTGCGGTCCGCCACCTCGCGGACCTCGACGAGCCACCGTCCGCCGTGGAGCTTCGCCGTCTCCAGCGTGAGCGCCCGGGGCTGGAGCGCATCGCCCGCCCGCGCGCCCGCGTCCGCGCCTCGGCCCACGCCCGGGTCGGCGCCCGCGTGAATGAGCTGGAGCCGCCGACCCGCCTGGAAGAGCGCCTCCGCGCGGTCGGTTTCGGCTTCCAGGAGCAGCCCGCCGCGGATCCCGTGCGGCCGGGCGATGCGGGCCACGATCACGGGCGCGTCGAACATGGTTGCGGCCGCGCTAGTCCTTGTCGCCGGCGTCGCTCGCCTCGTCGCCGGCGTCGGCCGCATCTTCGGCCGCGTCACCGGGGGCGTCATCCGCCGCGGCGGCTGCTTCCGCCTTCGTCGCTGTCTCGGCTTCGGCCTCGGCTCCGGTCTCGGCCTCCGGCGCTGCCTCCGCTTCGGCCGCCGCCTCGGTCGGGGCGGCCTTCCCGGCGGCGGGCGGCTCGGGCTCCGGCTCCGGCGGGGCCTCCGCACTCGGCTTCGGACGCTGGGACGTGCCGCGCTGTCCGGGCGGCGGACCGATCTCGATGATCGCCGTCTCGAGCGACCCCGGATCCACGCCCTCGTGGAACTGCTTCCAGACACCCGTCTTCCGCAGAAGCGACCGCACCGTGTCCGTCGGCTGCGCGCCCTCGTTGAGCCAGTGCAGGGTGCGCGCGGCGTCGATCCGCACGAGCGATGGCTGCGTGCGCGGGTTGTAGAGCCCGAGGCGCTCGATCGACGCGCCCGACGTCCCTTCGCGCGAGTCCGTCACGATGATGCGGAACGTGGCCGCCTTCTTCGCCCCACGCCGCTTGAGTCTGATTGTCGTCGCCATTCATTTCTCCGATTCTCTCCCTGATTCGGCCCGGTATCGGCCCGAAACCGGCTCCGGTCTAGCCCAGTCCTCCGCCCAGTCGGCCGAGGTCTCCGGGACCTCCCGGCATCATCCGGGGCATGAGCTTGCCCATCTGCTTCATCATCTTCCGCATCTCGCGGAACTGCTTGAGGAGTCGGTTCACCTCGTGCACCGGGCGCCCCGATCCCTTCGCGATCCGCGCCCGGCGCGACCCGTTCAGGATCTCCGGCCGCTTCCGCTCCTCCGGCGTCATCGAAAGGATGATCGCCTCCAGGTGCCTCACCCGCCGCGGGTCGACGTTCGCCTGGTCCAGCATGCCCGCGTCGATACCCGGCATCATCTTCAGCAACCCCTTCAGGGGTCCCATCTTCTGGATCTGCTGGATCGAGGTCAGGAAGTCCGCCAGATCGAAGTCTCCCTTCCCCGCCAGCATCTTCTTCTGCAAGCGCTCGGTCTCGCCGAGGTCGACCGTCTGCTGCGCGCGCTCCACCAGGCCGACGATGTCCCCCATCTGGAGGATCCGGCCGGCCATGCGCTCCGCGTCGAAGACCGTGAGGTCCTCGGGCCGCTCGCCCGTTCCGACGAATCGGATCGGCACGCCGAGCACGCTGTAGATCGAGAGTGCCGCGCCCCCGCGGGCGTCGCCGTCCATCTTCGTGAGGACGACCCCCGTAAGCCCCACCGCGCCGTGGAATCCCTCGGCGATCCGCACCGCCTCCTGCCCGGTCATCCCGTCCGCTACGAGCAGGACCTGATGCGGCTCCACGGCGGCCTTCACGCGGCGCAGTTCGTCCAGCAATTCCTCATCCGCCTGCAGCCGGCCGGCCATGTCGAGGAGCAGGTGCGTGACCCCGCTCCGCCTCGCCTCGTCCAGCGCGCCGCGGGCGAGTTCCGACATGTCCTCGCCGCTCGGCCGCGCCAGAAGCGGGACGCCGACCCGCGCCGCCAGCACCTCCAACTGCTCGGGCGCCGCCGGGCGGTAGGGGTCGCACGCGACGAGCCCCGGCCGCCGCCCCTCCTTGGCCAGGCGTCGCCCCAGCTTCGCCGCCGTCGTCGTCTTCCCCGACCCCTGCAGGCCGACGAGCATGATCACCGTGGGCGGGACCGACGCCTCCGACTCCTCGGACGCCGCCTCCCCCAGCAGGGCGACGAGTTCGTCGTGGACGATCTTCACGATCTGATCGCCCGGCCGAACCGACTTCATCACATCCTCGCCGAGCGCGCGCTCCTTCACCTTCGCGAGGAAGCCGCGCACGACCCGGAAGTTGACGTCCGCCTCGAGCAGGGCGCGCCGCACTTCGCGCAGCCCCTCGTCCAGCATCTTTTCCGTGATGACGCCGCGCTGGCGCAACTTTTTCAGCGCGCCGTCGAGCCGGTCACCGAGACGTTCGAACATCCACCGTTCCAGGCATCAAAAAAACGCGATTGGAAGGTCTCCATTCGCGTCTCGAGAAGGCGCCGAACCGCCCGCACCCGATCCGTATTGAGCCGCCAAGTCTAGGGGTTTTCCCAACTTCAAGCAACGATCCACGCGGCGAGACGGCAACGGCGGCGAGTTGCAACACATGCCACCGAGTGACATGGTTCTCCAGCGTCCCACATGCAACCGCTCCAGGGTCCAGGACCACTACCCGTCCGTGACCCGTCAAGGGATTCAGGCGGTCGTGCACTATGCTGCCGAGCTCGCCAGGGAACGCGTCGTGGCCCTGTCTCGTTGAGTGAAATTCAAGCTTGATGAGAATCTGCCGCATGAGCTGACGCTCATCTTCCTTCAGGCCGGACACGATGCGTCGCCGGACAACTGTGGATTGTAGAGGAATCGCGCATCCGCGTGCGTCGGTGACGGGAGCGTTGACCCAGGTCAGCGCCCGTCGACGTCAGGTCGCGGCGCTTGTGGGGAGGGTGATCGTTTCGCGGCGGGCGGCGCCGACGCCGACGAAGCGGATGGGCGTGGCGCAAACCTCCTCGATCCGGGCGAGGTAGCGGCGCGCGGCGCCGGGCAGGTCGTCAAGGGCCCGGCACCCGCTCGTGTCCGCGTTCCAGCCCGCCCAGCGCTCGTAGACGGGTGAGACGCGGGCGAGGTCCGCGACGGCGTCCGGGAAGGAAGCGGTCGGGGCCCCGTCGAGTTCGTAGCCCGTCGAGAGTTGGACCGTCTCGAAGGTGTCCAGCACATCCAGCTTCGTGACCGCGAGGCCGGTGAGACCGTTCACGCCCGCCGCGTAACGTGCGACGCTGCCGTCGAACCAGCCCGGGCGGCGGGGGCGGCCGGTGGTGGCGCCGAACTCGCCGCCGAGTTGCCGCAGGCGTTCGGCCTCCGCCTCGGGGAGTTCCGTCGGCAGCGGGCCCTCGCCCACGCGCGTGATGTACGCCTTCACGACGCCGATCACTTCGTCGATAAGCGTGGGACCGATCCCGGCTCCGGAAGCGGCGCCTCCCGCCGTCGTCGTCGAGGAAGTCACGAACGGGTACGTCCCGTGGTCGATGTCGAGTAGCGCCCCCTGCGCGCCCTCGAGCAGAACCCGTCCCCCTGCGACGAGCCCGCCGCGGATCTCGTCCCCCGCGTCCGTCCACAGTTCCACCATGGTCGGGCGGACCGTCTCGAGTTGCGACATCACCTCGTCCGCCTCCACGCGCCGCTCGTCGCCGAGTCCCGCCAGCGCGACGTTCGCGCGCAACGCCGCCGCCGCCACGATCTCATGCGTGCGGTCGAGGTTGCGCAGATCGCCGACGCGGAGGCCCGTGCGCGAGATCTTGTCGCGGTACGCCGGGCCGATCCCGCGCCCCGTCGTCCCGATCTTCTTCGAGCCCCGGCTGTCCTCCTGCGCCGCGTCGAGCAGCCGGTGATAGGGGAGGACGAGATGCGCGCGCCGGCTGAGTCCAAGGCGTCTGTCGAGATCGATCCCGCGGGCGCCAAGGGCGTCCATCTCCCGCTTCAGCACCCACGGATCCACGACGACCCCGTTGCCGAGGAGGCAGCGCGTCTCCGGATTCAGGATCCCCGAGGGGATGAGGTGGAGGATGAACTCCTCCTCGTCGGCGCCCTCGCCCACGCGCACCGTGTGCCCCGCGTTCGCGCCACCCTGGTAGCGCGCCACGATCGTGGCCTGCTCCGCGAGCACGTCCACGATCTTCCCCTTCCCCTCGTCTCCCCACTGCGCGCCCACGACGACGACGCAGCGCACCCTTTCATTGAACACTATGCGGCCGGCTCAGGCGGAGACGCCGAGGGCGGCGGCTTCCAGGGCGGCGTCGACGGTGGCGAGCCTGGCTTCGTCCGCCGGCTGAAGCGGGCTGCGGGGCACGCCGCCGTAGAGACCGATCCGGTCGAGCGCGGCCTTCACCGCGGCGATTCCTCCCTCCGCCACCAGACGCTTGTGGAGGGGAGCCACCCGCTCCTGCATGGCCCCCGCGCGGCGGTGGTCGCCCTCGCGCCAGGCGTCGTAGATCTGGCAGGTCGACCGCGTCGCGACCACGGCCACGCCGAGGATGCCGCCGACGGCCCCCGCCTCGAGCGCCGCGTAGAAGAGCGCTCCCGAGCCCACGAGCACCTGCGCGTTGCGGCCGCACGCCTCGATGAGTCGGCCGAGGTTCCCGAGATCTCCCGAGGAATCCTTGATCCCGATGATGTTGGGGTGCTCGACGAGCCGGCCCACGAGATCCGGCGTCAGGTGCACCGGAACGAACTGGGGGATGTGGTAGAGGACGACGGGCACCGGAGACGCGTCCGCCACCGCGACGAAGTGGTCGCGCACGAGGTCCGGCCGCATCGCCTTCAGGTAGTAGGAGGCGGAGCGGACGAGGACGGCGTGCGCGCCGAGGTCCGCCACTTCGCGGGTCACGGAGATTACCTCGCGCGTGGACTCGGCCCCCGTCCCGACCGTGAGCGTACGGTCTCCGATCCTCGCCGCGGTCGTCTCCACCAGTGCGCACAATTCACGTCGGTCGAGGAGCGGGGCCTCGCCGGTCGACCCGGCCACGACGATGCCGGCGACGGGGTGCGAGAGCCACTCGCGCAGGTTGCCGTCGAACGCGTCGAGCGCGAGTTCACCGTCCTCGCCGAAGGGCGTGGCCACGGGCGGATGGACACCGGAAAGGTCTCTCATGGGAGTCACGGAACTTTCGATTGTGGGGTGATTCCGACGTCGCGGACGTTCCCGCGGGAATTTTTCGTGCGTCATCGCGTTCCCGCGGGAACGTTTTCCCGGGCAGGGCTCAATGTGGCGGCAAGCGGGGGGTCCTTCAAGGTGATCGAAGGTCCGTCGACGTTCCCGCGGGAACGTCCGCCGGCCCCGGACTCAGCGGAGGCTCATCTGGCGAGGAGGCTCTGGAGACTCCACCGCGAGGCCGTGACTTCGTGTGGATCGGACAACGTTCCGTCGCATGGCGCGATGCGAAGCCGGAGTTCGTGCTCCCGGGACCGGTGCGCCGGCAAACAACTGACGCTGGCGGAATCCGCCCCCACGATCCATGTCGCCCGCTGCACTGCCTGGTTCTGAGGGAGCGGTGGCTTCAAACCGTCTTCAAGCATCGTTTCAATGTAGAGGTGCTTGGCGTCCTGGAGGTTCCACAGCGCCTCATCGGGCGTATCGCCGTGGCTCGTGCACCCCTCCAACTCAACGACGCGGGCGACATAGTACGACGATCCGTCATCAAGAACCTCTTGCAGGATCCGCTCTCCGTAGGGCAGGCTCATGTAGTAGTTGATGTTCCCTGCTTTACTGCTCACCAGACATCTCCTGCCGCCTCGAGTCTGTCGATGAGGTCCAAGGCATCCCTCACGTACACGTTACGCACCGGGTCGTGCCGCGCAACGGTCGCTCGTAGCTGTGGATAGACGGGATGACGATAGATCACATGCTTGCTCCCTTCACGTCGGTCGAACCCGTAACTGCGGTAGAGCTTGTGAAGTTCGCGAAGCCTCCAACCGGCGGGCGACCGGCGCATCTTCTCGCGCAGCTTCTCATCGCCCATCAGGACGGAGGATGATCTGGACCCTCGATCAGCGTGACCCGGAACCTCAGTGTCTTCTTCAAATCGTTGTTAACGAAGATCGAGATCGAGTAGTCACCTTGCTTGTCGAACGAGAGGTTCTCGAGGCGGAGGATTTGATCCATCTTGAGGATCTCGCCCGGCCGCGAGGGAGGCGCCCTGAATTCGCCGTTGATCGCAAACGCCGTTGCACCGTCAGCGTCCATGCACTTGATCTCGACGGAGTGCTCACGTTCTCCTTCCGCTACCCCCAGCTCCAGACTGACAACGAGGTGCGCTGAACTGATCCTGGCGGGAAGGCGGTTGGTTGCCACGCTGTTGAAGATGCCCATCACGCTCAGTTTTCCTTCGCGCGAGATGCTGGCGTAGTCCGCCAGCGCGGCAAGAGCGATCTCCACTTCGACGTTCTCCGGGTTTCCGATTCCTGGGAGGGGGAAAAACAGGTAGCCCGCTGGCGTGCCCGATGCAAGTTCCTTCCGCAGACGTTCCCGCGGGAACGTCCGCCGGCTTCGGACTCAGTAGCCGCGTGCCTTGTCCACCCGGTTTTCGAGGGGCTCGCCGCGCCGGTAGCGGGCGACGTTGCGCACGATCAGGTCCGTCTCGCGCTCCCAGAAGTGCGCCGACGTGCCGCCCACGTGCGGCGTAATGAGGACGTTCTCCAGCCGCCACAGCGGGTGGTCGGCCGGGAGCGGCTCGGTCTCGAACACGTCCAGCATCGCGCCGCGCAGGCGCCGGGTTTCCAGCGCCCGCACGAGCGCCGCCTCATCGACGAGGGTGCCGCGGGCGAGGTTGATGAGCACGGCGCCCGGCTTCATGCGGGCGAGTTCCTGCGCGCCGAGGAGGCCCTCCGTCTCCGGCGTCTCGGGGGCCGTGAGGGCGACGAAGTCCGAAGACCCGAGGAGTTCCGGCAGATGGCCGGGGCCCTCGAGGCGGTCGAGCTCGGGGGGCTTTGGGCCGGGGCGGCGGCGAATGGCCTGAACTCGCATGCCGAAGGCGTGCGCGCGGCGGCCGAGCGCCGATCCGATGCCGCCGTAGCCGACGATGCCGAGCGAGGCTCCGGCCACCTCGCCGGCCGCGGGCGCGGCATGCAGGGGACTGCGGGGCGAGTTCAGCGCGGACTGGACCCACTCGCGCTCCCGCTGCGCCCGCACCGCGATGTCCAGGCCGCGGACGAAATACAGGATGCCGGCCATGGCGTGGTCCGCCAGCGAGTCCGCGTACATGCCCGCCGAGTTCGTGAAGATGACGTCGCTCTCCCGCATCTCCTCGAAGAGCGAGTTCCGCGCCCCCGCCGCGCCCGAGTGGAACCAGCGCAGCCCGCGCGCGGCGAGGAAGACGTCGCGGCGGATCCCCCACCCGCAGTAGACCTCGGCGTCGGCCACCGCTTCCAGAAGCTCCGGCGGCGTCACGCGCACGCCATCTCCCGTCGCCTCGAGCGCGACGCGGACCGGCTCGATCTCCCACTCCGGGTCCAGCGCGTCGCGGATCCGTTCGAACGACGACTCCGGCATCGACCAGTGGGGAGTCTCCGGCGCGTACATCCAGATCACGAAGCGGCGCAAGGCGACTCCCGGCGCTCCCGGCTCAGCTCGCGGACAGGTGGGGGAGGTCGGCGTCCAGCGTGCGCGGGCCGACGCCCATCCGCTCGCGCACGACTTCCATCGTGCGGGCGGCCTCGGCGCGGGCGCGCTCCGCGCCGGCCGCGAGGATCTCGATCACCCGCTCCGGGTGCGCCCGCAGTTCCGCCGCCCGTTCGCGCACCGGGGCGAGATCCTCCGCCACGTTGTCCGCGAGTTGCCGCTTGCAGGCGACGCAGCCGATGCCCGCCGTCTGGCAGAGGATCTCGATCTCCTCGCGCTCCGCCGGGTCCGTGAAGAACTCGTGCAGCGCAAAGACGTTGCACACGTGCGGGTTGCCGGGATCGTCCTTCCGCACCCGCGCCGGGTCCGTGACCGCCGTGCGCAGCCGCGCCCACAGTTCGTCCGGCTCGGCGACCATGCGCACCGTGTTGTCCTTCGACTTCGACATCTTCGCCACGCCGTCGAGCCCACGGACGCGAGCCCCCGTCCCCACGAGCGTCTCCGGTTCCGGGAAGAAGTCGCCGAAGCGCGCGTTCCAGCGCCGCGCGACCCCCCGCGACAGTTCCAGGTGCTGGCGCTGGTCCTCTCCCACCGGCACGAAGTGGGCCCGGTACAGGAGGATGTCGGCCGCCTGCAGCACCGGATAGTTGAGGAGACCCGCGTTCACCGACTCCCGCCCCTGGGACTTCTCCTTGAACTGCGTCATCCGTCCCAGATCGCCCACCGGCGTGACCGTGTTGAACAGCCACTGGAGTTCGCTGTGGCAGGGGACGTGCGACTGCGCGAACAGCGTGCAGCGTTCCGGGTCGATCCCGGAGGCCACGAGCGACACGGTGAGATCGAACACGCGGCGCAGCAGGTCCTCGCGCTCGTACTCGCGGGTGATCGCGTGCAGGTCAACGATGCAGTAGAAGCACTCGTACTCGTCGACCATCGCCGCCCAGCGCCGGAACACCCCGAGATAGTTCCCGAGATGTGCGTGGCCCGTGGGCTGGATGCCGCTGAAGACGCGCTTGCGCGGACCCGGGGGAGCGTCGTCACCCGCAGGGGTCCGGGGGCTCGGGGCGGTGTTGGGATTCGCGGTGCTCATGGTGCGCTCGAGTCGGCCGTACGATTGATCCCTTCCTCGACCCCATCGGCTACAAGATCGACGACCCCCTCGCTGATCCGAGACTCGTTCCCACCGCGAAACGGCTTGAGTGCGCGATGGATGGCGGCCGTGAGCGTCATCCACGCGAGAAAAATCCCGGCCAGCGTAACCTCTTGCCCATCGTTAGGTAGCCCATCGAAAGAAAGTACGATGCGATAAGCCACCAGCAGGGTTAGGAGTAGCCAGATCCCCCCCGCACCCCACGATACCCAGCTACGAGCGAAACGAAAACGCTCCTTCCATTCCCGGTAGTACTCAAGGGATGACCGGGTTTTTTCGACCGCCTTCTCCGCCTTCCTCTTCCGCGCATCAACCACTCCCGCAGCCTCTTCACCCCTGCGTATGGCTGGTGCGGGCGTAGCTGGTGGGGGAAGTGGAGAGCGAGGTTGCTTACTCAGCGGTAATGCTCCGGATCGCCTTGTATTCTTCGTACTCGTCCGCACCCATCCATTCTTGCAGTAGGGAATGGAAATGCGTTGCAATGATTGAGTGTCTGATAACCGACCCCGGCGTCTTCCTCTGCGTTTCCGTCCAAGGCGTCCCGGGGCCATGCGTGCGGCCCACCAGTTTCCAAGCGGGATCGGTACCGTAGAGATCCCATGCCAGGCCGAGAACTTCGTGGGTGCGGGCATCGTTGGGCGGAACCACGGGGATTCGCCTTTCGCCCGTCTTCACGTCGAACTCGAACGACCGGCCATCCTTGATCGGCTTGTCACCGAACGGCTTGAACTCGTGCCACAGGTCCGGGATCACCGGACCATCCTCCCAAGCCTCGATTCTTGAGTTGAAGAGGGGAACCTGGAAGTACGTCGTGGCCCAGCCGTAGGCCATGTACACGAGCTTCTGGAGCTTGAGGTGGGTTACCGAGACATGCTTGCTCGTTCCCTGATCGAGCATGTAGTTGGCGATGGCCCCGACAGGATAGGGAGGGCCGTCAGCCCGCTTCTCGTCCATCGCACCCCTCGGCTGTTTTGGGAACCTCCCGATGGCATCGTATTCGACGATACCCTGGCGCGGCAAGTTTCGTTCACGGTTTTTTCTTGAAATCTGGAGTTTTCCGGCTTTCAAGGACGAGTGGAGTCCACGGCCCCGGGCTATGGCGCGCCGACGCCCGGCGTCTCGCGGGCGCGGATCAGATCGCCCAATGCCCGAATCTCCCCGCGAAGACCGGCCACGCTCTCGCGCAGTTCCACGCGAAGGGCCGTGACGTCCTCGCGGAGCGCCGTGACATCCTCGCGGAGTTCCGTGACGTCCTCGCGGAGTTCCGCGACCTGTACCTCGAGGCGGGACACGCGGGTGACGAGCGCTACCTGCGTCTCGCGAAGGGTTGTGGTCTCGTCCCACAGGAGCGTGAAGACGCCCGTCAGGACGGTGAGGGCGATGCTGAGCGAGAGGCCAAGATTCCAGCGAGTGATGGTGATCCCGTCCGCTGCGCGGTACCCGTCCGCACGCGACGGCCGGCCGGTGGCCGTTCCGGGCCTTCCGGCGGCGGTCGGAGACTCCTTCGCGTCTGTCTTCGATTCGGACATGGTACCGGACATTGAACCGGACATTGCAGATCCCTGGGACGATGTGAACGTAACCCATCGGCGTGCCGCGCGGAAACTTACGGCGCCACCACTGACCGAATGATCGCAGCGGCTCTCAACGCACGATCAACGGCGGCGAGTCAGGCGGCGGGGGATCCGGCCGATGGTCAGCGCGGGTGCGGAAGCGGCCGACGGGTCAGACGGGGGCGGCGTGGGCCTCGCGGGCGTGGAGGATGGCCTCGGCGAGGGGGTCGGGGCCGAAGCGGATGGGGTCGGTGGCGGGGAGGCCAGTGACCTTGCGCGCGTGCTCGACCGCGCCGGCGGCTTTCCTCTCGGAGATGTCGTAGGTCGCCAGGGAGACCCCGATCACGCGGCCGGGGACTTCGGGGCAGGCCCAGGCGAGCGCGTCTTCGTAGCGGCGGATCACCTCGTCCAGTTCCGGGAGCACGACCCAACTGTGGTTGCCGCCGTAGATGCGGGGGCGGCTCGGCATCCACGTGAGGATCATCGCGTGCGGCAGCGTGCCGTGGAGGAGGCCGTGCGTGACGCCGGAGTAGCCGGGGTGCATGAGCGACCCCTGGCCCTCGACGAGGACGATGTCGACGCCCTCGCCGTCCCCGCCGCGTGCCGCCTCGAGCGTGACGCGTTCGGCGGCGCCGGAGATGAAGTCCGACACCACCGCATCGACGGCGATGCCCGTGCCGGCGATGAGGATGCCCGTCTGGCCCGTGGCGGCGAAGCCGGCGCGCACGCCGCGGGCCCGCAGGGCGCGCTGCAACTCGAGCGAGACCGTCATCTTGCCCGTGTTGCAGTCCGTGCCGACCGTGAGCACCCGAAACGCGCCGGTCCCCATGGCCCGGCCCGCGCCCACCGGCAGGTCGGGGGGCGGTTTGCGGAGGTCGGACAGCGTACATCCGCGCCGCTCCGCCAGCGCCGCAAGCTCGGGATCGTCGCAGAGGAAGAAGTGCAGGCCGCTGATGATGTCGAGTCCCGCCTCGAGCGCGGCCGTGAGCACGGCCCGCCACGCCTCGGGGAGTTGTCCTCCCTGCGGCGCGATCCCCACGAGGAGGGCTTCAGGGCGGGGTTCCGTCGCGAGCGCCTCGGCGAAGGTCGCGACGATGGGGATGTCGCCGCCGAAGCCCAGCGTCTCCCCCACCGTGCGGCCGGCGAAACGGGAGTCGATGACGGAACTCACCCGCTCCGGCTGGTAGCGCACGGCCGACGAGGCGGTCTTCGCCGTCTCGACGCCGAAGGCCCCCTCCGCGAGGATCGCGAGCCGGGAGGAGGAAAGCCGCTTCCGCCCCGGGCCCGGGCTCATTCGCTCTCGGCCCGCTCCGTCTCGCCGGACTCGCCCAGCAGCTCGAGGAGTTCGGCCTCGGGAATCTCTTCCGCGCCGGCGGCGTCGGCGGTCGCGGCGGCGTCACCGGCTGCGTCCGCGTCCGATCCGGCGCCCGGCCCGGCACCCGCGTCCGATCCGGCGCCCGCGCCGGAGCCGAGCGCCTTCACCTCCTCGGGTTCGCCGGAGGGGAGCAGGCCCATCGAGGCCTTCATCTCCAGCAGCCTGTCCTCGACGGCGGCGTCGCCGCCCGCCTCCAGCGCCGCGAACTCGCTGAGGAGGGTGTCGCCGGTGAGCTCCTCGGTGACCTCCGCGCTCGCGAGCGCCTGGCGCTCCGCCTGCTCGATCTTCTCCGTCATCTGATCGAAGGCGCGGAAGGCGCTCTTGTCGTGCAGCCCCTGCATCGTGTCGTGGATGCGCTTCTGGGCCTCCGCGCGCTTCTGCTTCGCGATGAGGAGGTTCTTCTTGCGCTTCGCCTCCTCGATCTTCGCGTTCAGCTGGCGCAGCGAATCCTTGAGCTTCTCCGTCTCGTTGCGGTGGTTCTGCCACTGCGTCTCCAGCTCGCTCGCGTGCTGGGCGTGTTCCTGCCCGCGCACGAGCGCCTGGCGCGCGAGGTCGTCGCGGCCCTCCCGAATCGCGAGCCGCGCCCTCCGCTCCCACTCCAGCGCGGTCGAGCGCGACTCCTCGAACTGCGCGCGCAGCTTGCGTTCGTCCGCGATGGCGACCGCCACCTCCTGCTTCGCCTGGGCGAGCTGGCGGCGCATGTCCTCGATGATGGTCGTAAGCATCTTCTCGGGGTTTTCGGCCCGAGCGATGAGGTCGTTGAGGTTCGATCGAATCAGCCTTGAAAGACGGTCCAGGACACCCATGGTGTATGCTCGTTTCCTGTGCTTGCTCTTCGGTCGGTCGAAATCAGTTGGTCGACATGTCGGCGGTAAGGCTGTCCCAATGGGAGGTCAGCGCGAGCGTGAGGCTCTCGAGCGTGGCGCGGAACTCCGAGAAGTCGAGGTTCTCCAGCTCCAGCGTGTCGCTCAGGATCACCTCTCCGTCCTCGAGGCCGTAGGCCCCGTGGATGAGGTCCACCGCGTTCAGCTCCAAGAGCTTCCGGTAGAGCGCGAGCTGGTCCTCGTCGTCGACCGGAAGGTCGCGGATGTCCGCGCGGCACACGAGTACCGGCGGCTGGTAGTTCACCAGGATCCTCGGCTGCCGCTCCGCCCTCTCGCCCTCCGGGTGGACGATCCACAGTCCTTCGTCGAGTTCCTCGAAAGCCGCATCGGTGCGGATGAGGAAGCTCTCTATGTCTTCCCTGTTCAGCATCAGTTCGGTCCCCGCAGTCGTGAATCGGGTCGCCCTTCCGGGCGAGACTCGTCCGATGGCGCCCGGCTCGCGGGCGCGGCGCCCTCGAGGAGGCGGGTCATGAAGCGCTGCTCTTCGGTCAACCGGTCCACCTGGCTCGCCAGCAGCGCGACGTGCTCACCCAGACGCTCGATCTCCGCGTCCCGGCCCGGTTCCACCGGCGTCGGCGGCGGGCGGGCCGAGACCCGCTTCGAGGCCACCTCCCCGAACGTGACGAGCGCCACGATAATGATGATGAAGACGAAGACGCTCATCGCCGTCCTTGCCGCCGTCCTGCCGCCGTCGTTGCCGAAACCGGTACTTCCCGGGACCGGCCGCCATCGGTGAAACGAACCTACGAGGCGCCGCGAGCCGGAGTTTCCCCGCGGGCGGCTCGCGCGAACCGCTGGCGGCGGGCCATGATAACGCCGGGACACACGCGACGGAACCCGCGAATCTGGTACACGAAGGCGGCGACCGCCCGGGTCGTGCTTCAGCGCATCCGCTCGGTGGTGCCCGACTTTGGTGCGGAGACCGGAGGGGCTACCTTCGGAAGGGACGCGATACGGAGAGGAGAGTGCTGCGGTGAACTGGGATTCGGTCCTGCCCATGATGACGGTCTTCGCCATGCTGGTGGGTTCCGTCTGGACGATGACGAAGCTCTTCGCGCAACCGCTCGAGCGGCACCTCAACCAGTTGGATCGGCGAATCGATCGGCTGGAGGGCAGAATGAACGAGGGGTTCGCCCAGATCCGTGAGGATATCCGCGCCCTGGGTACGCCCCCCGCTCCCTGAACTCTCCCGGGCCCGGGATGGCCTGACCGCCGATCAGGCGCCCCACACGGTGATGGGTGTGCCGTCTTGCTGCCGCTCCTCCCGGTAGATCTTCTCCGCCCAGGTTCTGCCCTCGCGCATGTCGAAGACGACGAGGTGGCCGGCGTCCGCGGCGGAGAGATCCATGTAGGCGGCCGTCTGTTCGAGTCCCCGCTCGACGGTCCGCGCCTGTGAGCGGCCGTCCTTCAGCAGTTTGCACTCGACCACGAACCGGCCGGGGCGCCCCTGTCCGCCGGGCCAGACGACCAGCAGGTCCACGCGGCGGCTCCCCAGCGCGTACTCCCGCTCGATCCGTCCCCTCCCGTTCACCACCCGGTGCAGGAACGCCTGCAGCACCAGCTGCGGGCCCACCTCCGTGTAGCGTGCCCGCTGGACCCAGTGTTCCGAGTTCCGCCGGAAGAAGTCCTGGAAGGCGGCCAGCAGCCCGTCCATGTCCAGGCCGCCGTCCGAGTCCACGTACCACGCCGGTTGCGGCTCCGGCATCCGGTGCTGGAGCATCCAGGTCAGTTCCCGGGGCAGAACCTCGCCGTAGATGGGGTTGGCGACACGAAGCGGCGGGCCCGGCGCCACGAGTCCCAGATCGCGCACGTACTCGAAATCCCTGTCCGAGTACGCCTCGTCTCCGCCGCTCAGGAGCGGCTCGATCACCCGGCGCACACGCGGCTCCCGCAGCTTGTCGGCCAGTTGGTCCAGGTGCGTCTCGCGGCGCAGGATCAGCGCCTCCCGCGCCTCGAACACATCCCGCTCGGAGATGGGACGGTCACGCGGCCGGAGCGCTCCGGCGGAGAAACACGTCTCCTGCGCGAGCGCGTTGACGAGCCACGGCTGCCCGCGGGTCTGCTCCCACACCGCGTCCAGCGCCCCCGGCGAGAACTCCTGGTCCGTCTCCTCCGTGTGCTGCCCCAGCAGGGATTCGACCTCGGCGCGTGTGAAGTCCCCCAGGCGGAGCGACCGGGTCTTGATGTTGAAGGCGCTGCCCCCGGCGATCACCTCCCTCTCTGAACTCGCGTGAATCCGGTAGTCGCGCACGTCCCGAACGCCGCACAGCACCACGCTCTGGGGGAACCCGGCCGGGCGGTGGGCGTAGCCGGCGCGCAACTGGCGCAGCGCCGACACCAGCGTGTCGCCCACCAGGGCGTCGATCTCGTCGATCAGTACGACCAGCGGCGAATCGGCGGCGCGCGCCCAGGTTTCCAGCAACATGCCCAGCGCGGCGTCGGGACGCCGGGTCGTGTCGAGCCGGTCCGCCGCCTCGGCCGTGGCCGGGTCGTTCAGCGTGTTCCTTGCCTCCCGCGCGATCTCGGAGGCGATCGCCCCCATCCCCCGCCCCACGTCCTCGCGGGCGGTCTGCGCCGGCTCGACGTTGAGGTACGCGCAACGGTACTCCCCCGCGGCGCCGTCGTTCAGCAGGTCGCGCAGCGCCAGCAGCGCGGTCGTCTTCCCGGTCTGCCGGGGGGCGTGCAGCACGAAGTACCGCTCGGCGCGGATGAGATGCAGGAGTTCGGCGGCGTTCAGGCGGTCGAGCGGCGGAACGCAGTAATGCAGGCGGGGGCGAACCGGGCCGGCCGTGTTGAAGTCTCGCATGGCCGAAAGCTGGCCCCGCCCCGGCGGGGACGCAATCAGCCCGGACCCCGGGAATGTCGACAGCGACGCGCAACGTCAGGGACTTCGACGACTCTCGCGTACCGTTACGCGCCCCACACGGTGACGGGTGTGCCGTCTTGCTGCCGCTCCTCCCGGTAGATCTTCTCCGCCCAGGTCCTTCCCTCGCGCATGTCGAAGATGACGAGGTGGCCGGCGTCCGCGGCGGAGAGATCCATGTAGGCGGCCGTCTGTTCGAGTCCCCGCTCGACGGTCCGCGCCTGTGAGCGGCCGTCCCTCAGCAGTTTGCACTCGACCACGAACCGGCCGGCGCGCCCCTGTCCGCCGGGCCAGACGACGAGCAGGTCCACGCGGCGGCTCCCCAGCGCGTACTCCCGCTCGATCCTTCCCCTCCCGTTCACCACCCGGTGCAGGAACGCCTGCAGCACCAGTTGGGGGCCCGCCTCCGTGTAGCGTGCCCGCTCGACCCAGTGCTCCGAGTTCCGCCGGAAGAAGTCCTGGAAGGCGGCCAGCAGCCCGTCCATGTCCAGGCCGCCGTCCGAGTCCACGTACCACGCCGGTTGCGGCTCCGGCATCCGGTGCTGGAGCATCCAGGTCAGTTCCCGGGGCAGAACCTCGCCGTAGATGGGGTTGGCGACACGAAGCGGCGGGCCCGGCGCCACGAGTCCCAGATCGCGCACGTACTCGAAATCCCTGTCCGAGTACGCCTCGTCTCCGCCGCTCAGGAGCGGCTCGATCACCCGGCGCACCCGCGGCTCCCGCAGCTTGTCGGCCAGTTGGTCCAGGTGCGTCTCGCGGCGCAGGATCAACGTCTCCCGCGCCTCGAACACGTCCCGCTCGGAGATGGGACGGTCGTGCGGCCGGAGCGCTCCGGCGGAGAAGCACATCTCCTGTGCGAGCGCGTTGACGAGCCACGGCTGCCCGCGGGTCTGCTCCCACACCGCGTCCAGCGCCCCCGGCGAAAACTCCTGGCCCGTCTCCTCCGTGTGCTGCCCCAGCAGGGTCTCGACCTCGGCGCGTGTGAAGTCGCCCAGGCGGAGCGAGCGGGTCTTGATGTTGAAGGCGCTGCCCCCGGCGATCACCTCCCTCTCTGAACTCGCGTGGATCCGGTAGTCGCGCACGTCCCGAACGCCGCACAGCACGACGCTGTGGGGGAACGCGGCCGGGCGGTGGGCGTACCCGGCGCGGAGTTGTCGCAACACGGACACCAGCGAATCGCCGACCAGCGCGTCGATCTCGTCGATCAGCAGCACGAGCGGAGTCGCGGATGCCTTGGCCCACAGGCGCAGCAGCGTTCCCAACGCGACATCGGGACGCCCGGTGGTGTCGAGGCCGCGCGCCGCCTCGGCCGTGGCCGGATCGTCCAGCGTGTCCTCTGCCTCGTGGGCGATCTCCGTGGCGGTCGCTCCCATCGCCCGTCCCACGTCCTCGCGAGCGGTCTGCGCGGACTCGACGTTGATGTACGCGCAGCGGTACTCGCCCTCGGTTCCGCCGTTCAGCAGGTCGCGCAGCGCCAGCAGGGCGGAGGTCTTTCCCGTCTGCCGCGGGGCGTGCAGGACGAAGTAGGCCTTGGAGCGGATCAGGTCCAATACGCCGGCCAGGCTCACCCGGTCCAGCGAAGGGACGCAGTAGTGTTCGTCCGGCCGGACGGGGCCGGCGGTGTTGAATCGGCGCATGTCTTGAACGTCGCCCCGCCCGCATGGGGGCGCAATCAGAGCCGGGCAGCGGAGGCCTGGAACGGCCATCAACCGTGCGGCAGCGCCGCGTCCGGGCTCGCGCGGCGGCAACTCCGGCGTCGGCTCGGGACCGGTAGCCTTAGCTCGGCAGGATGCAGTGGTCCTTGAAGAGACCCACGACGATACGACCCTTGCCGAGTTCGATCGAGCCTGCCGGCGGAGGTTCGTAGAGAAAATGAACCCGGTCGACATCCGGCCGCAGTTTGACGTGCCACCAGAACACCTTGTTGGCGCCAGCATGGCTGCGAGTGCGATCTCGGCGCGAAGGTGAGTGTCTCTTGGTACGACCGTTCTCGTCGGACGTTTCTTTGCCGACGCGGACCGACAATACCCGCGCGAGTTGGCGCGGATCTGACCGAAACTCGTGGAAGCACGCGGCGCCGTGATCGCTTAAGCCGCCCAAGCACCGGACGAGTTCGTCCCGGACCTCGATATACGGGCGGTCGAAATGCCTGAGACCGCGCCAGACGTTGTCCGCCCAGTCCAGCGCCGGGAAGGCGGACCCAGCGAGGCGCTGGAACTTTGCCTCGTCGGCGTTCTCCAGCACGACGACTGATCGAAAGAAGGCGACGTGCTCAGACTCGTCGGCTACGAAAAAGATCGCTAGCGTAGTGTCGCCTACGGTCACGGGCACCCTTCCCGTTGGCGCGTCGCCGAGAGGCAGTGGCAGGACCGCGATGTGATGTCTATCCCGGCACGAGGTGTGCGCCCAGACCACCGCCGGGGCGAACCGGCTCTCCCCGTTGAATTCGGCGTCGTAGCCGGTGAGTTCGGAATCGTCAAAGTCGTCGGCCCGGTCGAGAAACTGCACAAACTGGAACACGACGTCGTGGTCAATATCATGGTCGTGGCGGATCGGACACTTCCAATCGAACAGGAACGAGTCCAGACGCACTCCGTCATCGATGTGGACATCATAACAGCACGAGTGCTTGACGACGCGCTCGCCACGGGTGCGGGCCACTTCGAGCCGCTCGAGCAGACACTCGATCGCGTCGTTCAGCTCTCCCGCCGGGGCAGCGTTGGCCGCCGCGGCCCAAGAAGATTCGTCAAATACGAAGCGGGGTCTCACGACTCGCGTCGCCTCTTGGCCGCCAGGGCCGCGAGGTCGACTTGAGTTTGGTCGAAGAACCCGGTGGGCCAATCGGTAAGCTGGCCTGTTCGCCGCAAGCTCAACGATTCGACCACCGCTCCCTCCTGATCCTCACCCCGGAAGAAGTGGATCACGGCCTGTTCTTGGCTCAGAGCGGCAGTACCCTGGGCGACCGCTACTCGGATGCCGTTCAGGACGTGGTCGCTGTGTGTTTCGACGAAGATCTGCACGCCGTCGGCGGCGACCTGCGCCAGGAAAGCTCCGATAGCGGACTGGCCAGCCGGATGCAGGTGGGCCTCCGGGTTCTCCACGAGGATCAGACCCCCGACCTCCGCCCGCAAGGCCGCAACGATAACCGGAAGCGCGTAGGACACGCCGAAACCGGCGTTCGGGGCGCGCGTCCACTCCGCTTGAACACCGGGAGCCCTGAAACGCAAGCGGGTGACCGATGTGTTCGGAAACCACTCGGCGTCGATCTCGGTCGGACGCACGATCCTGGCCATCCAACGCTCTGTCTGATGCAGGAGACCGGGGAGCGTCGTACCCGTGTTGTCGGGTGCCCACCGGTCTTCCCTGACGCGCGACCGATCGAGGGAAGCCAAGACTTGCGCCACGAACTCGCCGCGCGAACCTACGCCGAGTTCGGCTACGTCAACGGCGCTGGCACCAAGCACGTCGCGCGGCCCCAACCGCTCCGCGCACAAGTAGCTGAACCGTGGCGGCGCGTCCGCGATCGCCCCCTTGTAGCCGGAAGCCTTGTCTACGATGGTCGCGTTCAATGCCCGCTCGTTCGTCGGAGCGCGAAACGACCAGCGCCAACTTTCGCCTTCGGTGTCGGTGATCTCGATGGTCGCAAGCTCGTCGTCCGCCTCCCGATGGATGACGTCTTCGGCCGCGCCCAGCGCCAAGCTGTCCACACCGTTCAGTTCGACGTGGTTCCGCTGCGGTTGCCGCGCCATTTGCCGGGCCAGAAGGATGGACTGCAGTACCGATGTCTTGCCCGCGCCGTTCGCACCCGTCAGCACCGTGAGTGCCGCAGTATTCAGACTCAAGTCGCGGAACCGCTTGAAATCCTCGAGCCGGATCCCGGCGATCACCCGAGCACGTCCCGTGCCGCATCCCGCACCTTGCGGAACCGCGTCCGCACGTTGCGAGGGTCGCCGGTACTGCCGCTGATGGATCCGATGAAGTCCGGATCGTCCGTCATCATGTCGCGCGACCGCTGGACCAACGCCTTGCCCCGCTCCCGGATCGCGGGCGCGTCATAGTCTGCAAGTACGGTACCCCAGGTTTCGAACAATGCCCGGTTGATCGGATTGCGCCGATCAACGCCCCGCGGCCGCTTGCGGAACGCGTAGTCACCGAACGCCGTGAAGCCGTTGGTCATGCCGCGGCCGAAGTCGGCACTGAGTGCCTCGAGGTTCCGGCAGGCCGGATCATCCAGATGCCTCGTTACGGCCGCCAGGAATTCATCGAAGCTGCCGTGCCTAGCGTACTCATCGGGCGTGAACAGCCGAAAGGCCACGAACCGTAACACTACCTCCCGGTCCGCCATCCGCGGATGGTTGTGAAGGACCCCTCCGGTCGCTTTGGAGAAGCTCGGGTCGGTCGCCAACTTCTTCAGGAACTCGCGTGATCCGTTGCCGCTCATGCAGTGGCGGATCTCTTGAGCGCTGAGCGGGCTTCCGCCCGTGTTGATGCGACGGAAAATATCGAACTTCACCCGGTAGGGCGTCTGCGGGTCGATTACGTGGGCCACGAACTGCGCGTTGCGAAGTCGTCGTTGAAACATTCCGGCGAGATCGTCGAATCCTTGGCCCTTCAGTTCATCCAAGTAGGTGACGCTACCCAGCTTGAAGTCCTTCATGTGTACGTACCGGAAGATCGTCGTGAGGCGCTGGACGCCGTCAACGACTTGTAGTTCGCCGGAGGCGTTCTCGTTGAAGTAGAACGACGGCAGCGGGATTCCGAGCAGAAGCGACTCGATGAGCCCGCACTGCTGCCAAGGCTTCCAGATGTAGTTGCGCTGGAAGTCCGGCGCCAAGTCGATGTCACCTTCGGAAATCATGTCAACGACGTTGCGCAGCGAGTAGTGCTTCGTGTGAATCCGGATCTTCTCCGGATCCCAGGGCTCCGGCTCGTCGGGAGGTGCCGGCTCGTCCTCTACCTCGACGCCGGTTGCCCGGTTCTCGAAGTATTCCTCCGGCACCGCTTCGGTCGTAGCGGACGCTTGCTCTGTGGTCACTCGTTCGGCTCCGTGCGAATCTGCTCTGCGCCGCGGCCCGGAGCGGCGCTTTCGCCGGACGGGCGTATCATCTTTCGACACTCCGGTGGCTACGCCCTCGGCGCGCAGCCGTCGAATGCTGACGCTGCTGGGCATCACGATAATGTTCCGGAGCCGCCTCTGCGACCGTCTGTGGCACAGCCGGAGGGGGGCATGCGCGCCGCGTAGGGCAGCTCGAGTAGTGTTGGGAGATCGTTCATGTGCTTCCGTTCGGTTCGAGCATTTTGGTGCGCCTCGGCGGCGCACGGAAATCTGGGCAGCGGCTGCGGGCAGAAAACCCCGCCAGTTCACGAAGTGGCCGGGTCGGCACGAGGGTGCGTCGGAAGGGCCGGAAGGGCTCAGCTCGAAGGCGTCAGGCGTGGACTTTGCGTTTGGTGCTGGACCGTCACAGAGTTTTCGTCACGTGGCTCTTCACGAGGCCGAAGCGCTGGTGGCCTACGCGGGCGGCGACGATGCCGGGGCCACGCTCGCGCCGGCGACGCTCGCCACGAGTTTCACCTGCGTTTCTCCGAGCTTCACCGTCTGGTCCCACACGAGAGTGAAGGAGGCCGTCACGAGGGTGAGCGCGATCATAGGGGAGAGACCCGGGCTCCAGCGCGTAATCGTGATGCCGTCCATCAACGGATCGTCAAGGAAGGTCGTCCGCCTCACCGTCGCGCCCGGATCGGTCTGACGGCGAACTCAGGCGCCCCACACGGTGACGGGTGTGCCGTCTTGCTGCCGCTCCTCCCGGTAGATCTTCTCCGCCCAGGTCCTTCCCTCGCGCATGTCGAAGATGACGAGGTGGCCGGCGTCCGCGGCGGAGAGATCCATGTAGGCGGCCGTCTGTTCGAGTCCCCGCTCGACGGTCCGCGCCTGTGAGCGGCCGTCCCTCAGCAGTTTGCACTCGACCACGAACCGGCCGGCGCGCCCCTGTCCGCCGGGCCAGACGACGAGCAGGTCCACGCGGCGGCTCCCCAGCGCGTACTCCCGCTCGATCCTTCCCCTCCCGTTCACCACCCGGTGCAGGAACGCCTGCAGCACCAGTTGGGGGCCCGCCTCCGTGTACTGGGCCCGCTGGACCCAGTGCTCCGAGTTCCGCCGGAAGAAATCCTGGAAGGCGGCCAGCAGCTTGCCCATGTCGAGGCCGCCGTCGGCATCCACGTACCACGCCGTCCGCCGGGGCATTTCGTCCTGGAGTACCCAGGTCAGTTCCCGCGGCACCACCTCGGCGTAGATGGGGTTGGCGAGGCGCAACGGAGCGTCCGGTGCGACCAGACCCAAGTCGCGCACATACTCCCTGTCGCGATCGGAGTACTTTCCATCTCCGCCGCTCAGGAGCGGTTCGATCACCCGGCGCACACGCGGCTCCCGCAGCTTGTCGGCCAGTTGGTCGATGTGGGTGTCCCGGCGCAGGATCAACGTCTCGCGCGCCTCGAACACGTCCCGCTCGGAGATCGGACGGTCACGCGGGCGGAGCGCCTGATGCTCGAAGCACAGCTGCCGGCCCACCGCGTTGACGAGCCAGGGCTGGCCGCGTGTCTGCTCCCACACCGCGTCCAGCGCCCCCGGCGAAAACTCCTGGCCCGTCTCCTCCGTGTGCTGCCCCAGCAGGGTCTCGACCTCGGCGCGTGTGAAGTCGCCCAGGCGGAGCGACTCGGCCTTGATGTTGAAGGCGCTGCCCCCGGCGATCACCTCCCTCTCTGAACTCGCGTGAATCCGGTAGTCGCGCACGTCCCGAACGCCGCACAGCACCACGCTCTGGGGGAACCCGGCCGGGCGGTGGGCGTAGCCGGCGCGCAACTGGCGCAGCGCCGACACCAGCGTGTCGCCCACCAGGGCGTCGATCTCGTCGATCAGTACGACCAGCGGCGAATCGGCGGCGCGCGCCCAGGTTTCCAGCAACATGCCCAGCGCGGCGTCGGGACGCCGGGTCGTGTCGAGCCGGTCCGCCGCTTCGGCCGTGGCCGGGTCGTTCAGCGTGTTCCTCGCCTCCCGCGCGATCTCGGAGGCGATCGCCCCCATCCCCCGCCCCACGTCCTCGCGGGCGGTCTGCGCCGGCTCGACGTTGAGGTACGCGCAACGGTACTCCCCCGCGGCGCCGTCGTTCAGCAGGTCGCGCAGCGCCAGCAGCGCGGTCGTCTTCCCGGTCTGCCGGGGGGCGTGCAGCACGAAGTACCGCTCGGCGCGGATGAGATGCAGGAGTTCGGCGGCGTTCAGGCGGTCGAGCGGCGGAACGCAGTAATGCAGGCGGGGGCGAACCGGGCCGGCCGTGTTGAAGTCTCGCATGGCCGAAAGCTGGCCCCGCCCCGGCGGGGACGCAATCAGCCCGGACCCCGGGAATGTCGACAGCGACGCGCAACGTCAGGGACTTCGACGACTCTCGCGTACCGTTACGCGCCCCACACGGTCTCCGCCCAGGTTCTGCCCTCGCGCATGTCGAAGATGACGAGGCGACAAGATGCATCGGATTTGCAACTGATTGCACCCAACGAACTTAGGAGTGTCGTGGACCGGATTTCCGCTGAATGCTTCCCGCTGGTCGGGATTTCAGCCGCGAACCCTCCGGCGGCCTTCCAGTGCCGTCCTGAGTTGTCCAGCGCGCGGCCTCTGGTAGCACCTGAGCACCGTCCCGACATGCGACGCCTCCTCCTTGTGACCAACGCTCAAAGGTGTCCACCAACTCGGGGTAACTCCACTTCTTCGCGACGCTGGAGTGCGAGCTGATCTGGCGGCGCTCGTTCCGTACGGCGTCGGAGGCCCGGCGAGAGGTCTTCGGCTTCATCGAGGGCTTCTACAATACGCGTCGGCTTCACTCGGCCCTCGGCTACGAGTCGCCGGCCGGCTACGAGAGGAACCATGCGGCATGAGGCGCACCGCGGGCGCGCACCCCGAGCCGCTCTCGCGCGTCTGAGAGGGACTGACGGGAGCAGAACCGGAGGTGATCAACCACAGAAATCAACCGTCCGTGAAAGCGGGACAGCTCCACTCTTGAAGGTGTCCCACCGAGTGGACTGGCGGTTCCATGTCGCGCTCGTGCTCGCGCACGAGACCGGTCACCGGATCGGGGCCATCCGGCAGCTTCGGTGGGCGGACATCGACTTCGAGGGCGAAACGGTGCGGTGGCGCGCCGAACACGACAAGGCGGGCTACGAGCACCGGACGCCGCTGACCCCCGACGCGCTCATCGCTCTGGAGGGGGCGCAGAGAGAAAATCCCGGATCCGGAGACGCGCCGGTCCTGCCCGCGCCGAAGAGTCCCTCCGCCTGCATGAGTTCCCAGTTGGCGTATGGGTGGTGGAGCAGGGCCGACAGGCTCGCGGGACTGTAGCCGAAGCCGGGCAGGGGCTGGCACTCGCTCAGGCGGAAGTTCGCGAGCGACTTGATGGATCAACCGCTGAAGGTGCTCTGTCAGCTCGGCGGCTGGAAGACGGCGAAGACGGTGCTGCGGTGCTATCAGAGGGCCGACGAGGATCAGTTGAGGCAGGCCCTCGCGAACCGCTCCGTTCACGCTTGAAACCAAGCGGCGGGAGCCGATTGACGGGAATCCGGGCAATATCCTCCGCAAGTCCAATCCTCACAACGGATTCGCCACTCGGGAAGGAATGCCTGCACGACGCTCCGACGGCGGACGACCGGAGTCCTGAGACCTCGGCGCGGGTCGCGTGGACCGATACCCGGGACCTTGCGACGATCCGGGGGAGCGGGCCGCGCGGCTGATGGCCGCAACCGCGAAGGCGGCCCCCGACCTCAAACGGCTGGCGGGCGCGGCGCGACGGGGGCGCAAGCTGGCGAAGCCGGTCCTGCACTATTCGCTCAGCTGGGCGAGGGACGAGACGCCCGACCGGCGGGAGATGAGCCGCGCGGTGGACGGGAGTCTGGAGGCGCTGGGGCTGGAGGGCCACGAGGCGCTGATCGTCGCGCACGATGACACCCGGCACCCCCATGTCCATGTGGTCGCCAACAGGGTCGATCCGGAGACCGGGAAGGCGGCGAAGCTCGGCAACAGCAAGCTCCGGCTGTCGCGCTGGGCCGAGGGCTACGAGCGGGAACAGGGCCGGATCCGGTGCGCGGAGCGGGTCAAGAACAACGAGCGGCGGCGAGCGGGCCAGGAGTTGGTTCGCCCCACGGGGGAGCGGCCGCGCCACTGGGCGCGCGTCCGTCGCGAGAGGATGGTGCCCGGGCGGGCGAGGGAGCCGGTCGACGAAGGTGGGTCGACATGGAGGCATGGCGGCGTGCCGAGGCGGAGGCTTGGGAGAAGGTCGAGGATCGGCGCATGCTGGAGTTCTCGCGGCTGGAGAGCCGGGCGCGGGAGGAATGGGCGAAGCTGCTCAAGCGGCAGGAGAACATGCGCCAGAGGTTCGACCGGGAGAGCCGCTCGCTGCTCGGGCGGCTCCGGATCTGGCGGATCGACCGCTCGTTGCGGGAACTGGCCGGGGCGGTCCGGGGCCGGGAGGACCTTGTCGAGGGCTGGCGTGAGGATCTCGACCGGTACAACAAGGGCGAGCGAGCCGCGCTGGGCAAGGCACACGCCGACAGCGCTCGGCAGATCGAGAGGAAGGTGCGCGAGGTGTACCGAAAGGGGCTGCAAGACGCGGAACGGCACGCACGGATCACTGTCCAGGACCTCGTCAAGCGGGCGGCGAGAGAGATGAAGGAGCGTGGCCCGAGCATAACCCGCCTTCCCATCCAGCCACCCCGGCCCCAGGGTCCCGAGCGTGGCCGGGGAGGGTTCGAGCGATGACCTTGGACTCTCCCCATCGTCAAATCGGGTCGGCCGAAACGACCGATCCAGAGTGGATTCGGGGAATCCACCGGCTGTGGAAAATCGCCCAAGATCGCCGAATTCGCCGACACTCCAAGGGTATGGGTCGGGTGGATTCCGCTTGGCGGAGGCATCCATAGCCTCCAGCCCCGCGGTTCACGCACCCACCTCGAATTCCGAGCGGGGCAGGCCTGACTGGCGAATGATCGACATCAGGGTACCGACCCGCAGCTCTCGGTGGTCTGGAACCGGGACGGTGAGCGTTCCGTCGGCATCCGCCTTCTGCATGGCAATGTGGCTGCCCCGTCGTCGGACCTCGACGAAACCGTTGGCCGCCAAGATACGGCAGGCTTCACGGCCGGACAGGACGCGAAGCCTAGCCAACCGCAACCTCGATCTGAGTTACATAGACTTCGCCTCGCAGGCGCCGGTCGACCTCGCCGGGAGGCGCGGCCTCGAAGAACAGGGCAAGGGCTTCGGCGAGATTGTCGCGAGCCTCGGCCACGGTCTCACCTTGGCTCGCAACGTTCAACTCGGGGCAGAGCGCCACATAGCCATCACCCTCGCGCTCGACGATCGCAGTCAGGCGTCGGGTCACTGCGGTTCCTCCATGGGTGCGAGGCCGAAGACCCGGTTGGCTTCGACGACCAAGGCGATGGCTGTCGCGAAGGTTCGCCCAGGCTTCTTCAAGGAATTCATGGTCCATTGACTCTACCGAATAACCGGGTTCGGTGCTACTTGCGCGACAGATCGCAACCCGGTCGAACATCGGGACCTGCCGGTCGAGCAGTTAGAGGCCGTATGCGGCCAGGCATTGGAGGCCGACGGGCGGCACACCGCCATCCGCCTCCTGCATCGGCTGCTTCCCGCACTGGACGCGCCGATCCCGGGCCTCCGCAACGGCGGCCTCTTCGCGATGCAGGAACTTGAGCGAGGGGTTCCGTCGCGCGGGGACTGGACGATCGCGGTCGAGGAGGCGCGCGGCGTGCGGACGCTTCGGGGACGCGCCTTGATCCAGGGTCTCGGGTTTGCAACCGAGGAACTCCCCGGACCGGCGATGCTGCTCGTGGCCGGAGACCGCAAGACGGCGGTGGCCGTCCTTCTGGACCGGCCCGAGGAGATCGACTCCGCGAGCGCGAGGTTCGACGGCGTGTCTCCGGTGTCCTACGCCTTGGCGCAAGCCGACCGGGAGAACCTGGACTGGGTGGTCGCCGTGGCGGGCGGCACGCTCCGCCTTTATCCGGCCAAGCCGGGCGTCGGCACGGGCCGCCGTGGACGTTCCGAGACGTTCGTCGAGATCGATCTCGACCTCCTTGCGGGCGATAACGCAGGTTACCTGTGGCTCCTGCTGTCCGCGCCCGCACTGTCGGAATCGCTCGTTGCCTCTCTCCCGTGTTGGAGAGGGCAGAGAACACACCATCAACCACAGAAACCAACTGTCCGTGAAAGCGGAGCCCCAGAGAGGCCAATCTCTGGGCCTAGCGTGGCGGTCAGGGAGGATTGCCCCGCTGCGTTTTCGTCCACGGAGGGAGTGTGGGACTGGGCGTCCACGATTTGCCACAGATAACCCATTGGGTTACGAGGATTGCCATGCAGACCGTTGCCGAGGCACCCACCTTCTCCCGTCAGGCCGACAAGCTGTTCAACGAGGACGAGAGACGCGAACCGATCGACTACCTGGCCGAGCGCCCCTTGGCGGGGTCCGAGATTCCCGGCACGGGCGGGGTCCGAAAGATGCGATTCGAAGCCTCGGGGCGCGGTAAACGGGGTGGTGCCCGCTTGATCTATTTCTTCGGGGGCGAAGGGATGCCGATCTACGCGCTTCTCGCCTACTCGAAGTCCGGCAAGACCGACCTCACCCCCGGCGAGCGCCGAGCGGTGGCCGCGCTCGCAGCCGCCATCAAACTCCAAGCAAGGCAGAGAAAATGAGCACGTTCGGAGAAGACCTGATCCAGTCCTTGAACGAGGCCTTGGACCATGCCAAGGGGGAGGGTCCCGCCATCGTTCACACCCCCATCTCCCCCCGCGAGGTTCGGATGGAGGCGAAGCTGACGCAGATCCAAATGGCGGCCTTGATGGGAATGAGCCTGTCCGGCTACCGAAAGTGGGAGCAAGGGAGACGACGAGTCAGCGGCCCGGCCGCGGCGCTTCTGCGCATCATCAAGCACGATCCCAACGCTGTGCGGCATGCACTGGTGCCGTAGCCGGACGGGGCCGGCGGTGTTGAAGCGGCGCATGTCCTGAACGTCGCCCCGCCCGCATCGGGGCGCAATCAGCGCCTCGTCACGGTGGTCCCCTGAGTGCGGTCGGACCGCCGCCCAGGCCGGAGCTGAGGTCCGGTTCGTTGGGAGACACCGCTTGCCATCCGCTCTCGTCGTCCCAGGGTGATCGCTTCGACCGTCCAGGACTCCGCTGTAAAGACCATCTCGGTCGAGTTGAAGTCCGGCAGCCACTCGGCGGCATCGCGTCCCGCCTTCACGCCCAGGTCCAGGGTCGGGGTAGCCAGTGCGAGGTTCTCGACATCGTGCGCGAACGCCCTGCGCTCGCTCAGCGACCAGGCGGAGGAGGCGGAAGGACGGTGATCTCCGCCGTCCCTTCCACGCCGTCAGCCGCATCGCGGGCCGCCGCCGTGATGGTCGCCGTGCCCTCGGCCACTCCCCGCACCAGGCCCATGTCGTCCACGGAGGCCACGGCGGTGTCGCTCGAGGTCCAGCCGAAAGCGGCGGCTTCGACCACATGTCCGTTATCGTCGGTGGCCGTCGCAACCAGCCGCACGGTGTCGCCCGCGGCGAGGGTGTGGGCCGGCGGCGTGACCTCCACCGTCGTGGCGGTCTGTGAAACCGCGACCGAAGCGGTGTCCGACACCTCGCCGGAGAGCGCCGTGATGGTCGCGCTCCCGTTGGCCACCGCCGTCACCACGCCGCTCGTATCGACCGTCGCGACGGTGGTGTCGCCGCTCGACCAGACCACAACCGCATCGGTGATCGGGCGGCCGATCTGGTCGCGCACGTCGGCGGACAGCCGAATCGTCTGATCGAGCGCGGTGAGCGTCGCGGTGTCCGGCGCGACCGTCACCGTCGTGGGGGCCGGCGCCGCCACCTCGACGGCGAAGCTCTGTGTGGCCGAAAGCCCGCCCGGGTCGGAGACCGTGACCGTCACGGCGGCCGCACCCTGCGCACCGCCCGTGACGGACAGTTCGGTTCCCGAAAGGCCGACGGTCGCGACCGCGGGGTTGGATGTCGTGGCCACATGGGTCAGCGCGTCGCCGTCCGGATCCGAGAACGATGCCGAGAGGTCGATCCTCACGGTCTGGCCTTCGACGACCGCCTGGTCCGGAATCGCCTCGCCCGCCACCGGCGCCCGGTTGGCGGGAGGCAAGGGCGGAGGAGGCGCGGGCCCTGAACCCGTGTCGCCCCCGCCACAGGCCGCGCCAAGAGCTGTAACTCCGATCAGAATGAGCGGTAGGACGCCCCGTACCGGGCCGCGCCTCGACATCATCGCTATCACCTCCACACCTCCTTACAAAAAAAGAAGCGGGCCCCCGCAGACTTCGCGGGGGCCCGCTTCCATGAGGCCTCTCGTCAGAGACCGCTAGGGTTTAGTTGTCGTCGTTATCGACGATCGTCAGAGTCGCCGGGCCAACCGTATACGTCTTGCCGGCACCGCCAGCCTGCACGCCGTCGGCGTCATCGAAGATGATCGTCTCGTTGGCCTCGTCTTCGCCGTCTTCAACGATCACCAGCGTGACGGTCGCACTCGCCGTCGTCGCGCCCGTGTTGAACTGCAGCGCCACCGATGCGGCACTTCGGTAGTCGTTCGTATCGGTCGTGCTGCCCACATCGCCGCGCTCCGCCGTCCCGCCAAGAGCGAGTACGAAGTTGAGGATACCGCCCACCGGCGTGTCCGTCGTCCCAGTGATCGTCACCGTCGCGGTTCCCGCATCTTCGTTCACCTCGGTCACATCCAGCGACAACCTGACGTCGGGATCGTCATCGGCGATCTCGATGCTGGCGGGCGCGTAGTACACGCCCTGCTCGGTGCTGGCCGCCGTCAATGCGATCTTCTCGTTATCCTCGTCACGCTCGGCGTCGTCAGCTGCATCTATCATGACCTTGGCCTCCCCGGACTTCATACCCGCAGCGATCACCACGTCCGCGGTGCCGGGGGTGGGGCTGCCGCCCTCGAAATCAGCGGCTGCGGCACCGCTGGCAGCGTCCGGGCCGATGGTCACGGTCACGGTTCTCGCGCCAGTAGTGTCCGCCGTACCGGCCGTCACCGTTACCGTCACCTCCGTGGCAGCAGCGTCCTCGCTGATCGAAGGCACGTTCGCCGTGATCGCGAAGTCGTCGTCAGTGGAAGTCACCGTCAGCGTCGCAGGTGTGAAGTCCGTTGCCGAGTGGGTCAGGGCAAGTTCCTGCGACATGATGTCGAGATCGTGCGCTGTGGTGATCGTCACCTCGACGGAATCGAGAGCCGCAGCAGCACCCGTATCCCAGAAGTTAAACGTCCGAGGAGCCACGCTTACTCCGGCCTGCTCGCTGATGCTCACGTTGATGGGCGCAGTCGCCGTCGGCGTCGGAGCATCATCACCCGACATCTTGACCCAATACGTGGTAGCGCTCGTGCCTTCAGCCACATCCAGCTCGGTCACGGCCGTTGACGCAGCCGGGGTCCCTACGGCCGACGAGAACACGAACGTCGGAGCGTCAGTCGGTACCGTCGGCGTTCCTGGCCAGTTCACGCTGAACGTCGCGATGGCATCGTTGTAAGGGTTCGCGCTGGCGCGGTCATCCGCGTCGCGCGCGTCATCCTCGGCGCTCAGGAAGAAGCAGTAGGACGTATTACCGAGATCGTCGCCCGGCTTGAGCGTGAACACCTCGGAGAACTCGATCTCGTTGGTGCCGTTGTCGAGTCGCCGCACGGGACCGCTCACCTGCGACGCCTTCAACGGATCGGCGACCGTGCAGTCGGCGCCCTTATGGATGCTCAGGAACGCGCGCCGGATCTCGGTCGCGTCGGTCACCGTTCCCGCCACGGTCACGCTCACCGACGCCGCTGTGACCTCGCTGGCGAAACTGGACGGCACCGCGGAGAGCGAGAGAGCCGGAGCCGTCTGGTCACGCGTGAACGTGAAGGACGTGGACGCGCCATTGCCGGCGTTGTCCGGCGTCCAGGCGAACACGGTGTGGCTCGCTTCACGCGCGAAGCGGTGAGTCGGTGACGGAGGCGTGATGTCGACCTCGACCGAGCCGTTGGCGGCGACGACCGCCGAACCGCTCCAATAGGTCGTTCGGGAAGTGGGGCTCGCGCCGCCGGCCCACGCGGTAACGCTGCGCGTCAGCCCGCTGCCGTCTTCGCCGGTGGCGAGCCGCGGCTCTTCGACCTCGAAGAACAGCGAGTTGGTCTTCAGCACCAGCGATTCGGAGGGCCGCTGGCGGCTGATCACGGGCCCCGTGCGGTCCACGCCGAAGTGCGTGGCCGTGCGGACCGTGCCGCCAGCAAGCGACCTGGCATTCCCCAGCCGGTCCGCCAAAGACCGGAGCTCGGCCACGTAGGTGTCGACTCCGCCGCCATCCGCTATGCCATCTATAGCGGCGTCCTCCTCGGGCAACTGATTGATGAGCGTGACGTTATCAAGACCGTCCAGGGGAGTGAACGCCGTGGCCGGGTTGGCATCGGAGTTCCTGCCCGCGGAGTAGTCGCCCACGGCGACCGCCGAGGTCACGCCGTAAACGTGCCCGACGCCCATTTCGGTCATTTCCGTGATCCGGAAGCGTCGCGCGCTCCCACCCGCGCCATCGCGGTAGTAGCCCGCCTCCGTGGACGCCCAAGTCGCGGAATTGTTGGAGGTGGCGATCACGACTTCCGAGGCTGCGGTTATCACGGGAGCCTTGAAGTCGAAGTGAAGCGGCCCGAACTTCGCCTCCTCGCCGCCCTGGCGGAACTTGGCGGTGACGTCGAGGCCGTTGGGATCGAGAATCTGTCCATCGTTGACGACCCACGTCTCGCTCGCCCCGGCCCCACTCGGGATGTTCTCCAAGCCGAGGTTGGGGTTCCACCACTGCGTGCCGGCGGACCACGTGAACGGCGCCTCCTTGCTCGGAGAGTCCGAACCGAACCGGCTCTCCCTGAAGCTCAGGGAGGTGGCCCCCTCCACCGGCACCGGCGGCGTGCTGGCGGTGGTGTGCATGGAGGACAGCTGCATCTTGCCGACCACGGTGCCGTCGTACGCGACCGGACACGCGTGGAACATGTTGACGTTGCCCTCGGCGTTCGGACCGCCGTAGAAGGTCTTACCGCTGGTGTGGGCTCCGAGCTGGAACTGGCTGCCCGGAACGTGCGCGATCTGCACGAACCCGTGGTTGTCGAGTTCGATCGGCAGAGGGGCGATGACTTCGCGCCGCGCGTCCGCGTTGGTCGTGAGGAAGGCACCCAACTGGTAATCGCCGTTGGGGTACATGGGATCGAGCTGCATCCCCACGCACTCGCCCGCAACCGCGTTGGTGTTGAGGATACATTCGATCTCGACCTGCCCCGCGGCGGCGAGCCCGGGGCCCGCATCGGCAGAGGCGCTGCCCGTGCCGCGGCACAGGGGAGTGGCGGTCTCGCCGTTCAGCGTAAGACCGATCTCCGTCCACGTCTCATCGTGCGACTGCACATCGAGTACCGCGTAGATCGTGCCCGAGATGCTCGTCGGATCGGTGATCTGCTCCCGTTCGGCGTTCAGCAGCCGCGAGATCACGACCGTGGCCTCTTGCGGACCCGTGGGAACGTCGATGCGGAAGCCCTGCGACACCGACGCGGATCCGTCGCTCGCCGTAACCGTGATCACGGCGTCGCCCGCGGCGACCGCAGTGATCGTCGCGGTCGAGCCTTCCATCGCGACGGTCGCCACGCTCTCGTTCGAGCTGGCGCCCGTGTAGGTCAGCTCGTCGCCGTCCGCGTCGCTGAAGTAGCCAGCGACGTCGATTGTCGACGTGCCGCCGATCTGGAGCCTCGAGCCCGGAATCGTGCCCACCGCCACGGGGGCCTGGTTCGTGGCTGCCGCCTGGACCGTGACGTTGAAGCCCTGGTTGGCCTGGAGGCCAGCCGGGTCCGCTGCCGTCAGCGTGACAACGGCGTTCCCTTCGGCGACACCCGTCACCGTCGCGGTCGAGCCCTCAACGCTCACCGTGACCACATCGCCGTTGGACGAAGAACCGCTGAACGTCAGCGCGTCGCCGTCGGGGTCGCTGAAGTAGCCGGCCGCGGGAACGGTGGCCGAGCTACCGACGCCCACGGTGTGCGCCGGAATCGAGCCGACTGCCACGGGCGCCCGGTTCGCCGGAGGTGGCGGCGGGGGCGGGGGTGGCGGCGGCGGCGGAATGACCGGCGGCGGTGGAATAGTGATGGGCGGAATTTCCGGGAACGGCGGCGTGACGACCTCCACGGTGTCTCCGCAACCGCCGATGGCCAGGACCGCCCCGACCGTCAACAGCCTCTTGGTACCCTTCTTCATTCACTCCTCCTCAGGGATGAAGTCCTTCGGGTGTATGGCTGACTCGATCCATCAACATACCACCGTTAACGAACGATGCACCACACCCCAGCCCGTAAAATCGGGCTGAACATACCGACGCTCCCGAAGAGGGTCAAGAGCGCCGGAACTCACGTAAACGCTGTGTTTTCGTCGATCAAACAAGTCCGTGAACCGTCTCCGGCAAGAGCATGGTTTCTCCGGTGATCCCGGGGGATCACGCCGTCACTTCGGATCACGTTTTTCCGGGGGGATTCGAGGCAGGCCCCACCACACTCTCCACACCCACTCCCCCGCGTAATTCGGAGTATGGCACCGATTTCCACCTGCCGTCAAGTTTCTTGCGAAGTGTTCCGTCAAGCGTGGCTGCGCCGTACCGCACGCCGATACGGGCCCCTACACCGCTCATAGGGCCAGGGTTCCGCTCGATTTTCGGTTCGATTCGGGGCTCGTTTCCCGGCTCGACTCCGGCGGGAACTCCGGCAGGAGCGAGGCGAGATGCCGGCCGGTGTGGCTGCCCGGGGTCGCGGCGATGAGTTCCGGGGGACCCGCCGCGACGACGAGGCCGCCTCCCGCGCCGCCCTCCGGACCCATGTCGATGACCCAGTCCGCCGTCTTCACGACGTCCATGTGGTGCTCGATGACGATGATGGTGTTGCCGCGGCCGGCGAGCCGGTGGAGGACGCGGAGGAGGAGGCGCACGTCCTCGAAGTGCAGGCCGGTGGTGGGCTCGTCGAGGATGTAGATGGTGCGGCCGGTGCTCGTCTTCGCGAGTTCGGTGGCGAGCTTCACGCGCTGCGCCTCGCCGCCGGAGAGGGTGGTGGCGGGCTGGCCGAGCGTCACGTAGCCGAGGCCGACATCGGAGAGGGTGCCCAGGCGGCGCTTCACCGACGGCACGGCGCCGAAGAACTCGAGCGCCTCGTCCACGCTCATCGCGAGCACGTCGGCGATGCTCCGCCCCCGGTAGAGGACCTCGAGCGTCTCGCGGTTGTAGCGGCGCCCCCGGCAGATGTCGCAGGGGACGTACACGTCGGGCAGAAAGTGCATTTCGATCTTCACGAGGCCGTCGCCGCGGCAGGGTTCGCAGCGCCCGCCCTTGACGTTGAAGCTGAACCGCCCCGCCGCGTAGCCGCGCATGTTCGACTCGGGCAGGCGGGCGAAGAGTTCGCGGATGGGCGTGAAGAGGCCGGTGTAGGTGGCCGGGTTCGAGCGCGGCGTGCGGCCGATGGGGCTCTGGTCGACGTCGATGACCTTGTCGAAGAGCTCAAGGCCCTCGATCGCGTCGTGCGCGCCGGGGACGAGCTTCGAGCGGTAGATCTCGCGGGCGAGGCGGCGGTAGAGGATCTGCTCGACGAGGGTGGACTTGCCGGAGCCGGACACGCCGGTCACGCAGATGAAGGTGCCGAGCGGAAACTCGACGTCGATCGAGCGCAGGTTGTGTTCGCGGGCGCCGCGCACGACGAGGTGGCCCTGCTCGGGGGGGCGGCGGCGCTCCGGGACGGAGATTTCGCGCTCGCCCCGGAGGTAGGCGGCGGTGAGGGAGCGTTCGTCCGCCAGGAGCCGGTCGATGTCGCCGGAGACGATGACTTCCCCGCCCTCGCGCCCGGCGCCCGGCCCCATGTCGACGATGTGGTCGGCGCGGCGGATGGTGAGTTCGTCGTGCTCGACCACGAGGACGGTGTTGCCGAGGTCGCGCAGGGCGCCGAGCGTCTGGAGCAGCTTGCGGTTGTCGCGCGGGTGGAGGCCGATGCTGGGTTCGTCGAGCACGTAGAGGACGCCGACGAGGCGGCTCCCGATCTGGGTGGCGAGGCGGATGCGCTGGGCCTCGCCGCCGGAGAGGGTGCCGGCGGAACGCGCCGGGGTGAGGTAGCCGAGCCCGACGTGGTCGAGGAATTCGAGGCGCTCGACGACCTCCTTGAGGATGGGGACGCGGATCTCGGCCGTCTGGCCGGCGGCGGCGCGGGCGCGCTCGAGCCAGCCGCCGAGGAGCGGGCGGAGTTCGGCCACGGACTGCGCGGTGAGTTCGGGGAGGGAGAGTCCCTCCAGGGTGACGGCCCGGCTCTCGGGGCGCAGCCGCCCGCCCTCGCAGGCGAGACAGGTGGAGAGCGTCATGTACTCCTCGAGGGCGAGGCGCACGCGCTCGCTCGTCGTGTCGTGGTAGCGGCGCAGGGTGGCCGCGACCGCCCCCTCCCAGCCCACGTCGGTGTCGCCGTGGAGGATCGCCTCCTGCCGGTCCGCGTCGAGGTCGCCCCAGGGGGTGTTGAGGTCGAAGTCCAACTTGCGGGCGAGCCGCACGAGGGCGTGGCGGCGGCCGCCCGAACCCGGCGTCCCCAGGGGAAGGAGGACGCCCTCGAGGATGGAGATCCGGTCTCCGCCCACGATGAGGCCGGCGTTGGGGACGCGCTGGGAGCCGAGCCCGTCGCACTCCGGACAGGCGCCGAAGGGGGAGTTGAAGGAGAACTGCCGCGGCTCGAGTTCCGGCATGCCGAGCCCGCAGCCCGGACAGGCGTAGCGCTCGCTGAACAGGTGCTGCGTCTCGTCGCCCCCGTCGTCGCCCCCATCGTCGCCCCCGTGCAGGGCGACCTCGACGACGCCGTCGGCCATGCGGAGGGCGGTCGCCACGGAATCCGACAGCCGCTCGCGGTCGGAGGCGCGCACGGTGAGCCGGTCCACGACGACGGAGATGTCGTGGTTGCGGCGCCGGTTCAGGTGGGGCGGGTCGGAGAGGTCGATCAGTTCTCCATCCACGCGCGCGCGTACGAAGCCTTCGCTGAGCGTGCGCTCGAACAGGTCGCGGAACTCCCCCTTCCGTCCCCTTACGAGCGGGGCGCGGACCTCGATGCGGGCGCCGGCGGGCCAGCCGAGGATCTGCTGGGCGATCTCCGAGGGCGACTGCGGGCGCACGGGGCGGCCGCACGAGGGACAGTGGGGGGTGCCGGCGCGGGCCCACAGGAGGCGGAGGTAGTCGTAGATCTCGGTGACGGTGCCGACGGTGGAGCGCGGGTTGCCGCCCGCCGTGCGCTGCTCGATGGCGATGGCGGGCGAGAGTCCCTCGATGACGTCGACATCGGGCTTCTCCATGACGCCGAGGAACTGCCGCGCGTAGGCGGAGAGGGATTCGACGTAGCGGCGCTGCCCCTCCGCGTAGATGGTGTCGAAGGCGAGCGAGGACTTGCCGGAGCCGGAGAGCCCCGTGACGACGATGAGCCGGTCGCGCGGCAACTCGACGTCGACGTCGCGGAGGTTGTGCTCCCGCGCCCCCCGCACGATGAGGGCGTTCGGCGCGTCCCCGTTCCCCCTCGTTTCCCCGGCGTGGCCGCTGGTGTGGCCCTTGGTCCGGCCCCTGGCTTGATCCATAGCCGGGGATCGTAGACGCGCCCGGCGCTCCCGCGCCAGCTTCGCAGGGCGTCGGCGGCGTGCCGGGTCCGGCTGCGCCGGGCCGGGCCACGCGTTCGAGGGCCGGACACACTACGTTGCGTGGTGGCCCCCTCGGCGCGACGGAGACCCCGCCGGGGGGGCCGCGAAACGGGGCGAACGGTATCCAGGGACGGAGGGAGAGTGCTGACCACTACCGATGTGCGCGAAGACGCGAGCGCCGCGACGACCGCGAAGGCGATGGAGTCGAGGTTCGACGCGATCGACCGCAAGCTCGTCGACATCGACCTTAATCTGGAACGGCGGTCCGCCGGCCTGCGCAATGACATGGCAACCGTTCGGATGCGCATCGTCGAACTGCGCGAGCAGGTGCAGGAACGGCTGTTCCAGCTCGACAGGCGGTTGTACCGGCTGACCCGGGACGTCGCCGCGCTCCAGCCGGGCGCGCCCGGCGCGGGCGAACCCGAACCGGCGGGCGCACCCGGCGCGGATTATGGCGAACGGCGGGATGCGGCGCCCGTTTGATGACCCGTTGATGGCGCCGGGCATGGTTATGGCGTCACGCAATGCCAGATACGACGGGGAGGGACGTTGTTGATCCGCAGATTCACACGTAACGGTCGCGACGAGGCGCTGGTCGCCGCGGTCGTGCGAGCGCTCGAACCACGCTTCGAGGCCATCGACGTCCGCTTCGAGGCCATCGACCGCCGCTTCGAGGCCATCGACCGCCGCTTCGAGGCCATCGACATCCGCTTCGGCGCGATGGACGTGAAGTGGGAACGCCGGTTCGCCGATCTCCGCAACGAGATATCCGGATTTCGGGAGCGCTCCGTCGGCATCCGCGAGCACGTCGTCCGCCTGCACGAGCACGTCGACGCGCGGCTGAACGGGTTCGACGCGCGCCTGAAGGGGCTCGATGCGCGCCTGACCCAGATGGGCGAGGAGATCGCCGAGCAGTTCAACGAACAGTTCGCCGCCCTCTCCGCGACCGTGGTGCATGGGTTCGGCGGGCCGAAACCTCCCTGACGCCGGGCGGCCGGCCCCGAGCACGCCGTCCGCTCACCTCGGGATCACGCGCACGATGCGGCCATCCGGGTCGACGAAGATCACCGGGCCTCTCCAGACATCGTCTCCGTATGGAATCTTCGGCGCGGCTTCGATGGCGCGAGCCATGTCCGCGCTGGGCAGTTCGTAGGGCTCGGCCCACGTCGCGTCGACTTCGTAGCCGAGATCCGCGAGCGACTCGATGGTGATCGCGCTCAGCGGATCGGCCACCCCGATGTCCTGGAACGGCGTCATGAGTTCCAGCGCCAGGACGCCTTCCCTCCAGTGGCTGTTCCGCGACCCCAAGCCGCCCATGTTCTCGACGGGCACCTTTGCGCCGCCGTAGCCCGTGCCGCCCGCCTCGTCGAACGCCGCGATGGCCAGCGGGCCGGTGAAGTGGGTGTCCGGAGTCGACGTTTCGGAGGCGGGGTTCCGGAGCAGGTCGAGACGACTCCAGATGAGGCCAATGCCGAGCACATGCCCCATTTCGTGAAGGATCACCTCCTCCAGGTCTCCGGTCTCGAGCTGGTCGAGGTCGGCGGCGTCCATTTCGATCCGGCCGTAGATGGGCAACCATGTCCCGGTTCGGATCCAGCAGGGCCCGGCTCGTCCGAGGATCCCGCGCGGACCGTCGATCTCGCCCACCGCGACCACGATCATCAGGTCGTCGATCGTCTCCACATAGCGCTCGAATCTCGGATCTTCGCCGCAACCCGCAGTCCGGTTGAACCGCGCGTCGGGGAGTTCCGTCGGCGCCAGGATCGCCATCCAGCGCGCCGCCGCGCGTTGGAACGCGGCCTCCTGGGCCCGCGTCACCGGCGTCGCGAACGCGAGTTCGATCTCGAATGAGCCCCCGGTTCGCACGATGGTCACTTCAAAGGGCGAGGCGATGGTGGCCCCGGCCGAATCGCTCGCGGTCACCGTGACCGTCGCGACGCCGGCGGCGACCGCGCGGATCGTCAGCGTCGTCTCGGAGACCGTGACCGCCGCGACATCCGGACGAGACGAGGTCGCGGTGTAGGCGAGCGTGTCGCCGTCCGGATCCCGGAAGTACGGGGACGCGTCCACGAGCTCCGTCTCCCCCGCGGCGAGCGTCAGCGGCGGCAGCGTCCCCACGGCCTCCGGCTCGCGATTCGGCACCGTGACCTCGAAGCGCTGCTCCACGGCCAGACTCTGTCCGTCGCGGGCCGTCACCGTGATCGTCGCCACACCCTTCGCGAGCGCCGTGACCGCCACCGAATCGCCCGAGACGCCCGCGACGGAGACGGCCACGACCCCGGCATCCGACGAAGCCGCCGTGTAGGTGAGCGTGTCGCCGTCCGGGTCCCGGAAGTACGGGGACGCGTCCACGAGCTCCGTCTCCCCCGCGGCGAGCGTCAGCGGCGGCAGCGTCCCCACGGCCTCCGGCTCGCGGTTCGGCACCGTGACCTCGAAATGCTGCTCCGCCGCCAGACTCTGTCCGTCGCGGGCCGTCACCGTGATCGTCGCCACACCCTTCGCGAGCGCCGTGACCGCCACCGAATCGCCCGAGACGCCCGTGACGGAGACGGCCACGACCCCGGCATCCGACGAAGCCGCCGTGTAGGTGAGCGTGTCGCCGTCCGGGTCCCGGAAGTACGGGGACGCGTCCACGAGCTCCGTCTCCCCCGCGGCGAGCGTCAGCGGCGGCAGCGTCCCCACGGCCTCCGGCTCGCGGTTCGGCACCGTGACCTCGAAGCGCTGCTCGGCCCCGGCGCCGTCCGGATCGCTCGCGGTCACCGTGACCGTCGCGACGCCGGCGGCGACCGCACGGATCGTGAGCGTCGCCTCGGAGACCGTGACCGTCGCGACCGCGGAATCGGACGAGGCCACCGCGTAGGCGAGCGTGTCGCCGTCCGGGTCCCGGAAGTGGGCGGAAACATCCACCGTCGCCGCCTCCCCGACGAACAGCGTGTGGGCCGGGATCGCCTCCCCGGCCTCGGGCGCCCGGTTCGGCACCGTGACCTCGAAGCGCTGCTGGGCGAGTAGACCCTGCGGATCGCGCGCGGTCACCGTGATAGTGGCAACGCCCCTGGCGGCGGCGGTGACCGTGACGGAACTCCCGGACAGCGAAACGCCGACGATGTCCGCGTTGGATGACGCCGCCGTGTAGGAAAGGCGGTCGCCGTCGGGGTCGCGGAAGTGGGACGACACGTCCACCGCCGCCGCCTCCCCGACGGGCAGCGTCCGCGCGGGGATCGTCGCCACCGCCTCCGGCGCGCGGTTCGGCACGGCGACGGGACCCGCGACGTCCGGCTCCCCATCGCCGCAGGCGGCCGCCCACACGGCACCCCAGACGACGCCCGCCGCCGCCAGTACGCGTGCTCCCCGCGATCCCACTCTCACGGGGGAGGACCGGCTCCCGGCCCGGAAGGGTTTCATGGCCCGGCATCGTAGGCGCGGACAACGGGTCCGCGCCAGTTGGCGGTAGCCGGGCCAGCGGCGACGGCGGGTCGGATCGGAAAAAGGATCTGTCCGAATTGCCGCTGTATGTGCCCAACGGTAGCTTTTCCGCCCTGCCGACCCCCGCGTCGCCGGAGACCTTATGACCCACGAAACACCAAAGAACGGTCTCCATCTCCCGACCTTGACCATCGCCGCGTTCCGAGGTATCCGGGAGCTGTCGATCGGCCGGCTCGGCCGGGTCACGCTGCTTACGGGAAACAACGGCGTGGGGAAGACGACCGTCCTCGAGGCTGTCCGAGTCTTCGCGGCGCGCGGCCGCCAGTCGACGCTGTCGAGCCTGCTACGCGACCGGGACGAGTACGCCGCCGCGGCCGATGACGATGATGACAAGATCCGGGCGCTCGACTTCGCCGCGCTTTTTTTCGGACGGAGCCCGTCACAAGAGCGCATCTCGATCGGTCCCGTCGCCATCGCTCGCCAACTCACGATCGAGGAAGTTGCCCTGACGGAAGAGCAACTCTCCCTGGTCGAAGGGCTTATACCGCTTCCTTCCGATGGCGCCATCCGGTCGCTGCTGTCTCGCTTCGAGGGCACGAAGCAGATTCTCCCGTTTTTTTCGATGGACGCGGGATCAAGTGCTGACGGACGGTACACAAGGGCTCAGGCTCATGCGGCCCGAGTCCTGGGACGCGCCATGGGAGCCGAAAAGAGTCCTCCCGAGATCCGGTGCCGGTCCTTGGGTCCAGGCGTGTTGGAAGACGACAAGATCGCGAAATGGTGGAACGACGTTGCGCTAACCCCCGACGAGGACAAGGTCGTCGATGCCTTGAGGCTGGTCGTGAACGGAGTGGAGCGCGCAGCTGTGGTCACGGAACACACCGGCCACCGACGACGACGCAATCGGGTGATCGTGAGGTTCAAGGGCGATCCCGCTCCCGTTCCGCTGAAGAGTCTGGGGGACGGAGCCGTACGACTGTTCGGCGTGGCGTTGGCCCTGGCAAACAGTCGGGACGGATTCCTGGTCATCGACGAAGCCGAGAACGGCATCCATCACTCCATCCAAGAGCGTTTCTGGCGCATGGTTCTGCAGACTGCGGAGGCGAACAACGTGCAGGTCCTGGCGACGACGCACAGTCGTGATTGCGTGGAGGGATTCGCTCGGGCGGCAACCGAATGTGGGGACATCGAGGGCGCCCTTGCCCGCATCAACCGACGGAACGGGGAGATGTGGGCGGTCGAGTACTCCGAGGACGACATGCGTGTCGCCGCGGAGCAGGGTATCGAGGTTCGGTGAGCGCCGATCCTCAATCTCCACGAGCCCTGTTGGTTGAAGGACCGGACGACCTTCACGTGGTCTTCAGCTGTATCTTCGAACCCACGAGGACACGGACTTTATCATCAGCGACAAGCGTGGCATTAACCCCCTGCTCGATTCCATTCCAGGCGAAGTCAAGGTCGCCGGGCGGAGAGCCTTGGGCATCGCGAATCAGACTGACCTTCCGCCCTGACACAGATACCGCGCTCGCCCCCTGAGCGTGCGGCCGTTCAGGAGCGCCGCGGACTCCGCCCGGCGAGGAGGCCGGCCGCCACGGTGACCGCGGTGCCGATAAGGACGAACCAGGGCCAGGCGACCGCGTCCCGCGCCACGATCCACAGCGCGGTGACGGATCCGATCCCGAGCACGATCCCGAGGCGGGCCGAGCGGCTCGTGGCCCGGCGCGAGAAGCGGGCGAGCGCGAAAGCCCCCAGCAGTCCTCCGTAGACGAGCGACGCGATCCCGAGCGACACCTCCACGGCGGTGCTCCCCTCGCTGAGGGGGATGAACCCGATCGCCGCCGCCACGAGCAGCACCGTCCACACCGCCGCCCCGATCCTCCCCACGCGCAGAATCCGCCGCTCGTCCGCCTCCGGACGGGCCGCCGCCCAGAAGTCGTAGGCCGTCGTGGATGAGAGCGCGTTGATCGAACTGGAGAGAGTAGACATGGCGGCCGCGAACACGCCCGCGATGAGGAGGCCGCGGACGCCGGCCGGGAGCACATCGACGATGAATCCCGCGAAGATCTCGTCGGCGCGCACGAAGGCGGCTCCGTCGTACCACGCCCAGAGGCCCAGACCAACGAAGAGGAAAAGGGTGAACTGGAAGAGGACGGCGAAGCCGCTGCCGACGAGGGCGCGGCGGCTCGCGGCGAGGTCGCGGCAGGCGAGGAGGCGCTGGACGATGAGCTGGTCCGCGCCGTGCGAACCCATGGAGAGGAAGGCGCCGCCGAGCAGGCCGGCCCACAGCGTGTAGGGTCGGCCGAAGTCGAGCGCGGGGTCGATGACGGTGAGTTTCCCGGCCTCCCCGGCGCGGGCGAGGATCTCGGGCCAGCCGCCCGGCACGGCCCCGGCGAGGACGACGAGCGCGATGAGGCCCCCGGCCAGGTAGAGCGCCATCTGCGACGCGTCCACCCAGACGACCGCGCGGATGCCGCCGATGAAGGTGTAGATGAAGGTGACCGCCCCGATCACGAGCACGGAGGTGATGAGCGGCCACCCCGTCACGAGCGTGAGCGGAATCGCCGTCGCGAAGAGCCGCACGGAATCCGCGAGAAGTCGCGTGACCATGAAGATGCCGGAGGTCAGCCGCCGGGTCTCCGTCCCGAAACGGGCTTCCAGCAACTCGTAGGCGGTCCGCAGCCGTCCCTCGCGATACGCCGGCAGCAGCCAGGCGGCGACTGCGATCCGCCCGAGCACGTAGCCCGCCGCGATCTGCACGAAGGCGAGCGACCCGCCGTACGCGATGCCGGGGATCGAGAGAAAGGTGAGCGTGCTGGTCTCGGTCGCCACGACGGAAAGGAGAACGACGACCCACGGCAGGTCGCGCCGTCCCAGGAAGTACTCCTCTCCCCCGCGCGCGCCCCTCCCGAGCCATGCCCCCCAGGCCGTGACCCCGCCTAGATAAACGACGAGGATCGCGAGATCGAGAGAGTTCAACGGTCGCGCGCCGGGGGCGCCGGTCCGCCCGCGCCGCGGGGTCCCTCGGTCCGGTCGCGGGGTCGCACCGTCCGGTCGCGGATCGAGGTGGCGACGGCGTCGTGCACCGCGCGCCGCAACTCGATGTGCTTGCGGTTGTCCCGCGTCGGGTTCACGCGGTTGGTGAGCAGGACGACGAAGAGATCCAGTTCCGGATCCATCCACATGCTCGTGCCCGTGAAGCCGGTGTGCCCGAACGCCCCTTCACCGAAATAGTCCCCCGCCGACGAGCGTCCGGAGGGGGTGTCCCAGCCCAGCGCCCGACTCGAGGCGGGAGCGGCCCGCGCCGTGAACCGCGCGACGGTCTCCGGCGACGGCGAGTCGAGACGGGCGGAGAGCGAACGGGTATATGCCCCTGGCGGAGGGCGCGCGGCGACGGCGAGATCCCGCCCTTCGCGCGCGGCGGCGAGGATCCAGGCGGCGAACTTCGCGAGGTCCCGGGCCGACGAGAAGAGTCCCGCGTGTCCCGCCACGCCCCCCAGCGCGTGGGCGTTCTCGTCGTGTACCTCCCCGTGCACGTGCCGGTGCCGGTAGACGGTGTCCACTTCGGTCGGAGCCGTCCGGCGGTACAGCGACCGGGGCGGATCGAACCAGGTCTCCGTCATCCCCAGCGGACGAAAGACGGATTCATGGAGGTAGTAGTCGAGAGCCTGTCCCGCGATCTCCTCTATCAGGAAACCCAGCGTCATGAACCCTATGTCGGAATAGACCGTCCGTTCCCCGTCATCCCCCGGCTCATAATCGGGTTCGAGGGCGGCGATCGCCTCGCGGTATTCCTCTTCTCCCCGGAGGGTGCGCCAGAAGGGACGGAAGGGCGGCAGACCCCCCTGGTGCGTCAACAGGTGGCGGACGGTGACGTCGCGCTTCCACCCCCGCGACCACTCCGGCAGGTGCTCGCCGATGCGGGTGTCGAGGGAGAGTTCGCCGCGGTCGATGAGTTGCATCACCCCCGTCGTCGTCGCGACGACCTTCGTGAGCGACGCGAGATCGTAGAGACTGGAATCCGCCGCGGCGGTCCCGGGCGCCGACGGAGCCCCGGCCGTCCAATCCAGGTTTCCGTAGCCGCGCAGCCGGACCACCCGGTCTCCCCGCCCCGCGGCGAGCACCGCGCCGGGCGTCGCGCCGTCCCGGATCGCCGCGTCGATGATCCGGTCCACGCGGGCGAGCGAATCTCCGTCCATCCCCACGTTGACCGGCCACTCCTCCCACGCCCGCCGCATGCGCCCGTCCGCGACCGGAGGACCGGGTTCGCCGCTGTGCGCCGGCGCCGGCACCGGCTCCGCTTCCGGGTTTCCGCCGCTGATCAGGCCATCGCCGAGCGCATGACGAGGCGGGAGCGAGATCGGCAGGCGGCCGGAGACCGGCGCGCCGAGAAGGGCGAGCGCGGCGGCTTCCTGCGAGGCGTCCGCCCCGCCCCACGCGATGAGGTACGTCTTGGCCTCCGGCACCGACGTGAGGAGGTAGGGACTCCCGAACGAGACGAGCACGGAGGTTCGGCCGGCGGCGTCGAGGCGGTCGAAGAAGCTCCGCACCTCTTCGGGGAGGTCGGTGGAATCCCGGGCGGCGCCGGGCCGGACGTAGGCGGAGAAAACGACGGCGTCGACGGAGCGGGCGCGCCGGAGAAGCGAATCGTAGACGCCGGGGTGGGTGTCGAACCCGATCCGCGCCCGGCGGACGCGCACGGCTCGGCCGAGTTCGCGGTTGAAGACCCGTCCGGCGGCGAGGTCGTTCCTCCCGGCGAAGGTCACGGACAGCACGGAGCGCACGGAGCGCGACTCGACACGGTCGAGGGGCACGGCGCCGGCCTCGTTGCGCACGAGCGTGATGGAGCGCGCGGCAACCCCGCGGGCAAAGGACTCGTGCCACCGGGTGCCGACGAAACGGGGGATGGCGCCGGGGTCGACCTCCGCGCCTTCGTGCAGGCGGGCCCGCGCCTTCAACTCGAGCACGCGCCGGGCGGAGGCGTCGATGCGCTCGGCGGTGAGCCGGCCGGAGCGGACGGCGCCGACGACGGCCGCGATGGCCCTGAGCGGCTCGCGCGGCATGAGCAGGACGTCGCTCCCCGCTTCCAGCGAGCGGATCGCGGCTTCGCTGGCCCCGTAACCGTCGGCGATGGCGGCCATGTCGAGCGCGTCGGTGAAGAGGACGCCGTCGAAGCCCAGATCGTCGCGCAGCATGTCCGTCATGAAGTAGGGGGAGAGCGTCGCGGGCGGGGCCCCGGCGCCGAGGATGCCGGGGGCCGCGACGTGGGCCGTCATCACCGCATCGACGCCCTCCGCGATCGCCCGGCGGAAGGGGACGAGTTCGAGGCTGTCGAGGCGGGCGCGGTCGCCGGGAATGATAGGGAGAGCGACGTGCGAGTCGGTGCCGGTGTCTCCATGGCCCGGGAAGTGCTTGGCGGTGGCGAGCAGGCCGGCGTCGTGCGCGCCCCGGATGAACGCCGCGCCCAGCGCCGCCACGCGCTCCGGATCCTCCCCGAAGGAGCGCGTGTTGATGATGGGGTTGGCGGGGTTGTTGTTGACGTCGAGCACGGGGGAAAAGGTGATGTGTACGCCGAGGGCCCGCGCCTCGACGCCGGTGACCCGGCCCGCGGAGTAGGCGTAGTCCTCATCGTCCGCCGCGCCGAGCGCCATCGCGGGAGGGAGGACGGTCGCGCCGGGCATCTCGAGCATGTTCGGCAGCGCGAACACGCCGCTCACGCGGAACCCCGCCCCGGACTCGAAGTCCGCGCCGACGAGCAGGGGAACGTCGGCGGAGGCCTGCAACCGGTTCAGTCGCGCGGCGTAGCCGAGGGGGGTCCCGAGCGAGATCACGATCCCGCCGATCGCGTCGTCGCGCACGAGGGACTCGACGCGCGTGAACTCCTCGTCGTCGCGCGGAGCGTACCCGCCGCTCATCCACACCATCACGAGCTGCGCGACCCGCTCCCGCAGGCTGAGACCGGCGAGCGTCTCCTCGACCCAGGCCCGTGCCCCGGCCGAAAGAGCGGGCTCGACCGGACGGCCGCCAAGGAAGGCCCCGGCGTCCGAGGCGACAGGATCGGAGCCAAGCGCGCCGGAGTCGGAAGCAGCGCCGGGGTCCGCGGTGGCGCCGGCGCTGGGGTCGGCACCGGCACCGGCGGGACCGGAGGCGGCAGGGGACGCGGCGGGACCGGTCGCGGCGGGACCGGAGGCGGCGGGATTGGCGGAGGAGAGGCAGGCGAACGCGCTGGCGGTCAGCAGCGTGGCCAGCCCGAGAGTGGCGGCCGACCGTCCCCGCGCAACCGGCCGCCCCCGCCCGCTCCGCTTTCGGGAGCCGCTCAACCGCTCTAATCTCCGCACCATGTCGACCTCCGCCCGCCCCGCGTCTCGCGCTCGCTGCCCCGAACCTACGCGGCGCGAACTGAATCCGCTCGCCGGTTTCCCTTCCCTTCCTCCCCGTCTTGCCCTCCTCGCGGCCGCCCTCCCGATCGTTCTCCCGATCGTCGCGTGTGGGGGGTCGGAGGGCGGATCGGGGGCCGGCGGGGCGGGGGGGGGATCGGCGGCGGCGAACGCCCCCGCGTCGGCCGTGCGCCCCGGGATCGATGTGCTGCTCGCCGACTCCTCCCATCTCATCGACGGGCGGCGCGTGGGGCTGATCACGAACCGGAGCGGCGTGGGACCCGACGGCACGAGTTCCATCGACCTTCTGCACGGTCACGCGGACGCGGAACTCACGGCCCTCTTCGCCCCCGAGCACGGGATCCGGGGCACGGAACCGGAGGGCGCCGCGATCGACGACGCGAGGGATGAAGGGACGGGGCTGCCGATCTACTCGCTGTACGGCGAGACGCGGGCGCCCACGCCGGAAATGCTGGCTTCGATCGACGTGCTCGCGTTCGATATCCAGGACATCGGCTCGCGCTACTACACCTACGCATCGACGATGGCGCTCGCGATGACGGCGGCCGGGCGCGCGGGCATCCCCATGATCGTCCTCGATCGCCCGAATCCCATCGGCGGTCTCACGCAGGGTCCCGTGCTGGATCCCGCCTTCGCGACCTTCGTCGGCCTGTACCCGGTGCCCGTGCGGCACGGACTCACGGCGGGCGAACTCGCGCGTCTGTATCGGGGGGCGTTCGGCGTGGAGGTGGAGTTGCACGTCGTCCCGGCCGCGGGCTGGTCGGCGGACCGCTGGTTCGATGAGACGGACCTTCCGTGGATCGCGCCATCGCTCAACATGCCTTCGCTGGAGAGCGCCACGCACTATCCCGGCACCTGTCTGTTCGAGGGGACCAACCTCTCCGTCGGCCGCGGGACGCCGACCGCGTTTCAGGTGCTGGGCGCCCCGTGGCTGGACGGCGAAGCCTGGATCGCGGGAATCCGGGCCGCGGCGGACGCAGTGGGCGCGACGGACGCAGTGGGCGCGACGGACGCAGCGGGCGCGACGGTGGCGGCAGGCGAGACCGGCGTGGCACGGCTGCCGGGGGTCGAGATCCGGGCGGTCACGTTCACGCCGGAGTCGCCGAGCGACGGAAGGTTCGCGGGCGAGGAGATCTCCGGGATCCGTTTCACAGTGACGGACCGGTCGACCTACGATCCGGTGCGGACGGCGGTGGCCGCGCTGCTGGCCGCTCGTCGACTCTCCGGCGACGCCTGGGAGTGGAGGGTGCGACACTTCGATCGTCTCGCGGGTTCGGACCGCCTCCGGATCGCCATCGACCGCGGCGCCCCGCTCGATGACATCACTTCGGAATGGGCAGCCGATCTCGCCGCCTTCGAGGCCCTCCGCCGCTCGTACCTGCTCTACTCCCGCTAGGCTGCCGGGGCAGTCAGCCGCCAGGGCAGCCGAGGCGCCAGACGTTCCCGCGGGAACGCGTGACCTGCCTCTCCATCCAGCCGGACGCGGTCCTGCGAGTCTTCGATGATACTCCGTTGAGACCTGACCGAATACTAACCGAAGAACGGATGGAGTCGGCGCGCGTCTTCGCTTCCGGCGGTGCGCGTGCCGGTGCCTGGCTCGCGACGCGTTGCTCTCGGTCACCGCTTGCTCGCGATCACCCTGGACTTCGGAGATAGGCCATGTTCCACGACACGCCTCGGGGCGGCGACGCCCCGAAAGGTGACGGCCCGGGCGGCAACGGCCGCAGCCCCGCGACTCGGCTGGGCGTCCAGCCTCCCGTCGATCCCCTCGGCGATGAAATCGCCCACCTCTGCGCTCATCTGGACGCCAGTCAGTACCGGCTTCTCACGCTGCTCCAGCGCTTCGACGCGGCGGAGGGCTGGAGCGGGTGGATCTCCTGCGCGCACTGGCTGTCCTGGCGCACGGGGATGACGACCGGCACGGCGCGCGAACGGGTCAGGGTCGCCCGGCGTCTCGCCGTTCTGCCGCTCACTTCCGCCGAAATGGAGAAGGGACGCCTATCCTGGTCCAAGGTCCGGGCTCTGACTCGGATCGCCGCGGAGGAGAACGAGGAGCGTCTGGTCGAGTTCGCCCTGCACCACACGGCGAGCCAGGTCGAACGTTTCGTCCGCGCGTGGCGTTCGGCCGAGGCGGCCGCGGACGCGTGGGATGACCACTCCGAGATCGCGACCCGCCGCTCCCTGAGCGTACAGGTGTCGGAAGACGGCATGTATCGCGTGCGGGGCTGCCTGACGCCTGAGGTGGGCGCCCTTCTCATGCGGGCGCTGGAGGCGGCGGGGGACGAATTGTACCGAGCGGAACGCGCCGCCGAGCGAGAGGCCGAACGGGCGGAGGGGACGACCGCCGCCGAGGAACCGGCCGGCGCCGGGGAGGGTGAGCGCGAACGGGGCGCGCCCTGGGAGCCGAAACCTCTGAGACTGCCGCGTACGCCGGGGCAGCGGCACCACGATGCGCTCCAGGCGTGGATCGAGGACCGGACGCAGGCGAAGGTCCAACTCGTCGTCCATACGGTGGCCGGCGCCCCCGACATCGTGAGCACGGAGGAGTCTTCACACGTTCCCGCGGGAACGTCGCGGCGCCTCTCCTGCGATGCCGAGGCGGTACGGGTCACGCGCGGAGCGGACGGCTCCGTGCTGGACGTGGGCCGTCGTCGCAGGACAGTGAACTGGCACCTCCGCAAGGCGCTCGAGGTCCGTGACGGCGGCTGCCGCTTTCCGGGCTGCGGATCGCGCTACACGCAGGCGCACCATGCGGTTCCGTGGGCGGACGGGGGAGAAACCGCGCTGCACAATCTCATCCTGCTCTGCCGATTCCATCACCGGATGGTGCACGAGGGCGGCTGGCGTGTGGAGATGCCGCAGCCGGAGACCGACGCGGCAGGCGAGGCAGCCGTGGCCGGGGCGAACGGCGCCTCGGGGGCGGCGCACTTCAAGGATCCGGAGGGGACCGTGGTTCCGGCTGTCGCACCGCTGTGCGAGGATGTGGCGGCGCCGAAGACGCCCGATGCGGGGCTCGCCGGCTGGCACGGGCAGCCGGGGATCGATCCCTGGACGGGGGCCGGCCGGTGGGAGGGGGACCGGCTGGACATGGACTGGGCGCTCTGGGTCCTCTGGGGTCAGTATGGAGACACCGGCACGCCCGGCACGCCCGGTACGCCTGAGGCACGGGGCGAAGCGCCCCGCGCCGCCTGAGCCCTCCGCTCACGTTTCCGCGGGAACGCGAACCGCCGACGCTCGCCGGGGAAACCCCTTACCTGGGGACGATGATCCGGGCGGCCAGCGGTGAGACCTTCGCCTCCATCGGAGTCTCGCCTCGGGGGTCGCCGTCGATTTCTATGGCGACGGGCGGGTCGGCCTCGATCCGCACGGTGCGGGCCTGAAAGAAGATGATCTTGTCGTCTCCCGAATACCGGTTTCGCGTGACGCGCCAGATGATGCGGGCGACCTCGGGGAGGTTGCTGGGGGCGTAGATGCACACGTCGATCAGGCCGTCCTGGAACGAGGCCCCGGGCGCCATCCGGAACTCCACGGGAAGGGGGCCGGCCCCGAGCTGGCCCGCGTTCGCGACGAGCACCATCGACGCCTTCACCTGCACTTCGTGATCGTCGGCGGTGATGCGGAAGTCGGCGCCGGGACGGTTGATGACGTTCTTGAGTCCGCTGTAGATGTAGGCCCCGAAGCCGAGGCGGCTCTTGAGTTCGGCGGTGGCACCGGCCATGACCTGCGCGTCGAAGCCGGCACCGGCCATGAGCGCGAACGTCTCTCCGTTCGCCTCCGCGAGGTCGATTCTGGTCACTCTTCCCTCCACCGCGACCCGCACACTGTCCTCCAGTGACGTGGGAATGTCGAAGTTGAGGGCGAGCTGGTTGGCGGTTCCGAAGGGGACGATCGCGACGGGCACCGACGTTCCGGCGACGCCGCGCAGGGCCACGCTCACGGTGCCGTCGCCCCCCGCGGCGACGATGGCCCGGTACCCTCGCTCCGCAGCCTCGCGGGTGACGGCCAGACCTTCCTCTGAATCCGCAGCCTCGATGATATCGAAGGGGACGCCCCTCGCGGCGAAGGCGCCTCCCAGCCGCCGGCGCAGCGTCTCGGGCTCTGCGGTTCTGCCGCCCGCGCCGGGGTTGAGGAGCACGAGGAATCGCTCCGAATCGGGATAGAGGTGCGCGCTGGACATGGAATGAAGTTAGGGGCCCCTAGCGAGAACCGCTGCCGGAGCCGGAACTGTCGTCGGTACCGGAACTGTCGTCGGAGCCGCTGCCGAACACCCACTCACGGAAGAGGAAGAGACTGTAGGTGCGGTCGTTGGCGACGTTCGTGCCCAGGCTGAGGCCGAACAGCCTCTCGTCGAATCGGCTCGCGGTGCCGGCTTCGACGGACCAGCCGGGGAGGAACGCCCACTCCAGCGCCGCCCTCGGAGGTCCGCCGCCCAGCGGCTGCCAGTAGGAGAGGAAAAGGGCGTTGCTCGCATACCACCCGACTTCCAGCGCCGTACGCTCGAACAGGCTGCGGTTCGCGGCGATTCCTCCCGCGCCGCGCCCGGAAGCGATGGAGGTCAGGTTGAAATAGGAGATGCCGGTCGCCCCCCCGAGAGCGGATGTGAGCCCGGAACTCAGCGGACCGAAGAGGAACTGCTGCCCAATCCTCTGGGCCAGCTGCTGGTCGGCGGAGCGGTAGCATGGCGTCCCCACGGCGAGCAGGCAGAGCTGGTCGGTCTCGCTCATGGGCGGATTACTCGTGAGGAGGAGCTGCGGCTCGGTTGGGGTACCGGTGATCCGAGCCTCGACGGACACGGGCCCGTCGACCGTCCGGTCCCGATATTCGGCGGTGATGTCGAGGAGGGGGTTGAAGCCGGCGTCGCCCACGAACTGGATGCTCCCCTCGGTGATCCGGAGGGGCCGGACGTAGGGCGGCACGCGGTCGAAGAAGTATGTGCCCCCCGGTATCTCGGCGCTTCCGCTGATGTAGAGCGTATCGAGGCGGCGGTCCATGTGGACGGCAAGCCCCTCCGCCACCATCTCGGCGTCGAGCCGAGCCGACCGCAATGAGAGGTCGGAGCCGAGATCGACGTTGGCGTTCAGGACAAGGTTGTCGAGGAACGGGTTCTGGAACTGCGCCAGAACACTCTCGGTCGAGGCGTCGAGGAGATCGAAGACTCCCAACTCGCCGGGATTGAAGACCTCGAGTCCGCGGAGGAACTCATCCTGCTCCAGAAACCCGTCGGAGAGAACTACATCGCCGCTCACCCAGGGCCTCGCGTAGGCGCTGTCGAGCCGCGCCTGGCCGGTCACGGCGAACTCCATGTCGTTGCGCACGATGCCGTGGAATTCGTTGGCATCGAAGTCCAGAGCGAAGATCGGGTTGGTGATTCGGGCGATGTCCACTGTACCGCGCGCCAGCAGCGAACCGCCCAGGTCCGACCCCACGTAGGCCGAATCGACGAAGGCGAGCGAGGAACCGCGGAAGGCGATGCGGGCGCCAACATCGGTGAGCCAGACGCCGAGGTCCGGAACCCAACCCCGTCCGTTCACGATGCGCAGGCCGCCGTCGTAACGGAGGGCGCCGGGGGCGCCGCGAATCGAGAGGTCGGTCTCGGCAGTGCCGGTGACCTCCTCGAAGCTCGCCAGCACGAGTTCGACGAGCGCCAGCGGGAGACGGTCTCCGGTCAGGTCAAGGTCGAACGGGTTGTCGAGGAGGCGGCGTTCCACCGGAAGGATCGCGAGATCTGCGGCCACGGCGCCGCCGAGTCGCGCCAGGATGGCGCCGCCATCGACGAGGTCGATCTCTCCCCCGAGTTCGCGAGCGGCGTAGCCGACCCGCGCGCTCAGCGCGTCGTAGGCCTGATGTTGAAGGGACGGACCGAGGATCTCGAATTCCGCCGTCACAAGGGGTTCGGCCAGCGTGCCGGTCGCCGTCACGGTGCCACCGAAGGTGCCTCCGAGGACCGGTTGCTCTGAGAGCAGGTAGCCAAATTGGTCGACGCGCACGCCGAAGATCTCCACTCCGAGCGATCCCTCACCTGCGGCGGGGATGCGGCCGTCGGCGCGTAGCCGACCGAGTTGACCGTTCAGATGGAGGCCCTCGACGAGGAGCGCCGAGTCGGAGTAGACCAGTCTCGCGGGCGTCACGAGGGTGGACTCGAGCTTGCCGAGACGGAGCCGGAGATCGGTCAGGCCCGCGCTCCAGAGGTCGCCCCCGACCACGACGCCCCGACCCGAGAACTCGAGGCTGGAGTCGCGCTGCGCGTAGAACTCGGCGTCCAGCGCGTCGGCGCCGGGCTCGCCGGCGCCCGAGCGGGCGAGCCGCACCGAAAGCGAATCCACCCGCCGTCCATCCAACTCGACATCCGTAGCCGTGAACCGAGACCGGAGATCGCCGATCCGCAGCGGGTCGAACAGTTCGACGCGGGCGAAAAAATCTCCGGCGCGGTAGCTCCGAAAACGCGCGCCCGAGGCCTCGATGGTGGCGTCGAGCGTGAAGTCTCCCCAGCGGCCGGTGGCGGTCCCCCGCGTTTCCAGCCGACCCTCCAGTCCCTCCGTCGGTCTTTGGGTTCGCCGGGCCCGGCCCAGCAACTCCTCGATGCTCTCGAACAGCGCTTCGCCGGCCTCGGCCGCCGCCCCGCCCGGAATCTCATCCACAACCCAGCGGTCCCAGTCGGAGAGATCGGGAGCCTCCGCCTCGAAGGCGATCTGCCCGCTCCGGCCCGCCGCGAGCCCGAAGTCGCCCAGCACCGAGAGCGTCCCCACGTCTGAAGCGAGGAACGCGCTGTCGATCGTCGCCACGCCATCGGCCACCCGCAGCCGCACGCGACTGTCGAGGATCTCGGCCTGATCCACCCGGGAGGGAAGGACTTCGAGGTCGAATGCCGCCTCGAGCGTCGCGGGATCGATCCCTGCTCCCCGCACCCGCCCGCGGACGGCGAGCCGCGACGCCGGGGCGCCTTCGATCCACTGGTCCAGCGAGAGATCCGTTCCCTCGATCTCCGTGTCGTAACGCAGTGCTTCCGAGGCGAGATCGAAGTCCCCGTTCAGGGTGAGTCGGCCGCGTTCCGATTCGAGTTCCGCGTCGAGGGCCAGCGCCTCGAGACTCCCGCGCGCCCGGACGGGGCCGGTCACCGCGCCCGCCAGTTCGACGCCCGAGGCCCACGGGCGCAACAGCGTGAGAGCCAGCGGGTTCACGTCGACCGCCGCATCGACCCGCGACTGGGCGAGGTTGAGGAACCCGGAACCCGAGAAGCGCGAAAGATCGCCGGCCGGCGTCAGGTGCTCGACGTCGCCCTCGAAGGTGACGCCGCTGTCCTGTTCGCGATCGAGCGTGAGCGTCCCGTCGAAACGCCCGTCGATCCCCAGGTCCATGTCGATGAGGCGGGTCCAGCGAGATTCGAAGGCGTCGACTTCCACGCCGAGGCGGCGGAGGCTCAGGAACTCCTCGCCGATGCCGACGCCACCCCGCGCCAGCAGGCGGGACGGCGGCGTGCCCGGCTCGGGATCGTGCAGGGTGAGATCGGCAACGATCAGGAGGTCATCGACATAACCGGAGCCGCGCAGCGTGCCGCGCAGCGTCCCCGGCACCGTCTCCGCCAGCGTCGCGGGCGCCGTTGCGGACGACGGGTCGGACTCCGCGTCGGACTCCGCGTTGGACTCCGCGTCAATAGCGGCGGCATTGCCGGGCGCGGAGAGTGAGTCGCGTCCGAGGAGTGGGCCGAGATGCGCGAGATCGAAGGGCGCCAGCGTGACATCGATTCGGCGGAATCTGGGGCGCGGCTCGAGGGCGAGGGCGAACTCTCCGGTCATGCGGGTGTCGCCCGTTCGGAAGTCTCCGTTCGTGACGTCCACAACCGTGTTCCCGCCGCGGCCGCTGAGGTCGATGGACATCGGGCCGCCACCCGTCTCAGGCAGGTCGATGGGCAGCCAGCGGAGGTCCCGCACGTCGAGCGGATCGCCCTCCAGCGCAAACTCGAAATCGAGACCGTTCGCGGCCATCCACCCTTCCCCGCCGATCACCGACTGGTCCGTCTCCAGCCTCTCCAGATCTACGCGCGCCGTGTCTCCAAGCGTCAGGTTCATGCGCAGGATCGAGACTTCCAGGGGCTGGTTCACGGCGAGCAGCGTGGCGGCCGCATCCTCGACCTCGATCATGAACGGGGCTTCGGGATCCGTCACCCGCGTGACCGGGAACCGGCCGCGGAGGTTCGTCAGTTCGAACACGCGCTCGAATTCGCCGTCCGGTGTCTCTTGCAGGGCCCACGGCGACTCCCCCGCGCGCGCCTCGCGCAACGCCTCCGTCCTGGCGGCTCCCGCCAGCGTTTCCGTCCACGGCGTACGGATCCGGATGCGGCCGGAGGCGACCGTCGCGTCACGCAGGAGGATGCCGAGCGCGGCCTGCGGCGCCCCGGTCGGCGTCGGCCGCGCGTCCACCGGCTGGTCGGGGTTCTGGTCCGGCGGGTCCGGGCCCTCGTCCGGATCCTGGTCCAGGCCCTGGTCGGGGGAGAGAGAGAAGGCCGCCGCGAGGAGCGAGGCCGCCGGCGGCTGGGCTGAAGGCTCCGACTGTGCCGACGGATCGGGCTGTGGCAGCTCGGGGAGCGGTTCGAAGATGCGTTCGTAGTTCCAGCGGCCATCCGGGTACTGCCGGAGACGGAGGTCCAGCCCGCGGGCGTGGAGCCGGCCCACGTCGAGTTGCTGCCGCAGGAGCGCCACGGGGTCGAATTCGATCGTGACGGTGTCCAGCGCCAGGAGCAGTCCGTCGTCCTCGTCGACGATCTCGAAGCGGGAGACGGTGAGATCGCTGAGGAGATTGCCGGAGATGGCGTGGCCGATGCGTACCTCCCCGTTCACGCTGCGGGCGAGGGCGTTCTCGAGCAGGGAGAGCGCGGCGTCCCGACCCCTGGCGGTCTGCGTCATCACGATGAAGGCGCCGAGCACCAGCAAACCCGCGAGCACGGTCAGCGGCAGTGCGATCCGGCGGCGGCGCGGGGGCGGCGCGAGCTCCGACCCGCCGGACTCGAGCGTGGACTCCGACCCGCCGGACTCGAGCGCCGGTTCGCCGGACCCTGGTGCGGCCCCCTCGGACCCGGACGTGGAATCCGGCGGGGGAGGCGACTCGGGGGGGCGTTCGCGGGGACTCAGAACGCTTCTCCGATGGACACGTGGATCTGCACGCGGCGCCAGAGTTCGAGCAGGGGGTGCGGATCGTCGAACCGGAACGGATCGAACAAGACGGGCTGCGGCATCTGGACCAGGGTTCCGTCCTCCATCGATACAATTGCCGGTAACTCGGTCGCGAATGTCGTATTGTATCCTATATCGAGCCGGATGGAACCGACCGGGCTCGCGTACCGGAGTCCGAGGCCGGGCGTCCACTGGAGTTTCCGAACCTCCGTGAGCCTCTGCGAGACGCTTCCCGCGTCCCCGAAGAAGACGAGTGCCCACCGCTCGCTGAGGTATCGGCGCAGTTCGAAACTCAGTTCCAGTTGAGCGTCGCCGCCGCGGGGCCGCTCGTCGAAGGCGCCGGGGTTCTGCGTCGCGAGCCGTTCGACGCACGCCGCGAAGTCTCCCGCCGGGCAGTCTTCCACCTGATCGGCCACGAGCACGCGGGGTCCGAGCAGGTTCTGGCCGACGCCGCGCACGCTCTGCGAGCCGCCGACGAAGAAGCGTCGGGAGGGATGGATGAGCCGGTCGGTCCGCGGGGCGCCGGGCGTGAAGATGCGGGTGCCGGGGAAGCGGACCATCCCGGTGCGCGCGCGCGCGGCGAACACGAGGCCGGGTTCGAGTTCCCGGAAGAGGGCGGCTTGCACCACGATCCGCGCGTACCGGTAATGCGATCCCGTCATCTCGTGGGCGATTTCCCCCTCCGCCGTCAGATAGTGGCCGCGGGTGGGACGGAGCGCGTCGTCCGTTTCGTTGTAGATCCAGGCGAGCGTCAGGGGCGCCAGCCAGCGCGACCTCGTCACGGTGACGATGTCTTCGGGCTCGCAGAAGCCGAAGTTGATGCAGAAGAAGATGTCCGCGGACTGCTCGCCGAAGCCGGTGAAGCCCGGCGAGTAGGAGAGGGTGGCGGACGCCCGGCGCCCGAGTCGGCGCGTGAGGCCGATCTCGGCGCCGAAGCCCTCCTGGATGAAGACATCGGGAATCGTCTCCCGCTCGAGGAAGACCCGCGCGCTGAAGCTGTTCTCGGCCGAAAGGGCGACGGGGAGGAGCAGTTCCGCCTGGAGCAGATAATTCAACGTCCGGAAGGCGGGGTCGGTGCCCACCTGGGAGCAGGGGAAGGACCCGTCCAGCTGGTCCGCGAAGATGTTCCCGAGCTGGCCGGTGATCTCCAGCCGCCGGGCCGCGCCGAAAAGGTTGCGGTGCGTGAGCCGCGTCTCGGTCCGGAGGCACTGGTCGGTACTCCATCCGACGCCGAACCGGGCGGCCCGCGGCGAGGCCGGTGTGACCTGGACGACAAGATCCAGGGTCGAATCGGCGGTGGCGGCCCCGGGCGGCGGCGGTTCCCGGCGGATCGAGGCGAAGCGGATGGCGTCGAGGCCGAAGAGGTTCCGCTGCCCTTCCAGCTCGGCCTCCTGGTTGTAGTAGTCGCCGGCGCCGAGGGGGAGGAGGTCTCGGATCACTTCCTCGCCGATCGCCTCGCCGCCCTCGATCCGGATCTCTCGCAGGCGATAGCGGGCGCCGGGGTGGACATCGAGCGCCACCTGCGCGGTCCCGTCCCTCCCGCGGTGGAAGTCTTCCAGAGCCATGGCGTAGACGTAACCCTGACGGCGTAGCGAACCGATGAGGCTGTCCACGCCGGCCTGCAGCCGCTGGCCATCGAAGGGATCGCCGACGCCGAGACCCACGAGGGCCGCAGCCTCCTCCGCGCCGAGGGCCTCGGGCAGCCCCTCGATGGAGAACTCGTCGATGAGGGTGGCCGGACCTTCCTCGATGATGAACGAGACGCTGGCGTCGACGCCGTTCGTGCGGATGATGTGGTGGACATCCGCCTCGAAGTGGCCGCGGTAGTTGTAGTACAGGCGGAGCCGGTCGGCGTCGACCGCGACCTCGAGCGTGTCGAGATAGGCCCGGCGGTGCGCGAAGCCCCAGTTCGTCGCCAGACAGAAGGGAGACAGCAGGAGGCTCGCGCACTCGGTGCCGCGGGTGCGGATGACCGCGCGCAACTGTCCGTCCGAGAGCGTCGCGTTGCCGCGGAAGTTGAGGGAAGTCACCTCGGCGCGGCGCGGTCCCGCCTCGCCCGCTGCCTGACCGAGGAGCGGGGACGGCCCGAAATACGAAGACGGTCCGGCGAACGAAGGCGGTCCGGCGAGGGTGACGGCCAGCGCCAGCCCGGCCAGAGCCACGCGTTTCACACCGCCGCCTCGCCGGCCCGGCGGCGCAGTCTGAGGATGAGCGCGATGCCCGCCGCGAACATCAGGACCGAGATCACCTGAGCGAGCGTGAAGCCTCCGAAGAAGCGGTCGTCCTTGGCGCGGAAAAACTCGACGACGAAGCGCTCGGCCGCGGCCAGCGCGAGCCACATGCCGAACAGCCACCCCTGGACGTGCGGGTGCCGCCGCAGCCGCCACAGGAGGAAGAAGATGACGAGCGAGAGTCCGGTCTCGTAGAGCTGCGTCGGGTGAACGGAGAGGACCTCGGTGTCCGGGATCGCGGGGTCCACGTCCGCCCCGAAACGCCGCAGGTTGCCGGCGGTCGAGGGCGGAATGCCGTTGGGGAAGGCCATGCCGGCGAACGATTCCGTCGGGCGCCCGTAGTCGTCGCCGACGAGGAAACAGCCGATGCGGCCGATTCCGTAGGCGAGCGGAAGCGCGGGCGCGATCGCGTCCACTCCGAGGCCGGGGGAGACGGGGCGCCGGTACAGTACCCACATGACGCCGATGAACCCGCCGATGAACCCGCCGTACCAGACGAGCCCGCTGCGCGAGAAGATCATCCCCAGCGGATCGACCACGGTTAGGTCCCAGTAGAGGAGCACGTAGTAGATCTTCGCCCCGACGATGCCGCCGACCAGCGCCCCCAGAAGCATGTCCGCCGCGAGGTCGCGCCCGGCGCCGAGGCGCGCGGTTTCCTTGCGCAGGAGCAGGTACCCGCCCAGAAAGGCGAGCGCCATCATGAGCCCGAAGGAGGTGATCGTGAACTCGCCGAGTACCGGCAGCGTCAGTGTGAAGAGTTCGGGATACACGTCTGGTACGCTCCTCGTTGGCTCTATACTGCTCGTTGGCTGCTGTGCTGCTCGCTGGCTGTCCCGGCTTGCGCGCCGGCCGCTATGCGAGGCCGGGAAACGCGAGCGCCGCTTCGGCGTTCAACGACCACGGGCTGCGCTCCCCTCTCGCCAGGCGGAACTGCGCGGCCGCGGCGATCATCGCCGCGTTGTCCGTCGCGAGACGGGGGGAAGGGGCGTACAACTCCCCGGACGAGCCCAGACGCTCGGCTAAACCTTCACGAAGACGGGAGTTCCGCGCCACTCCCCCGCCCAGCACGACCCTCCGGCAGCCCGTCTGTTCCACGGCGCGCCGGGTCTTCTCGGCGAGGACTTCGACCACGGCCTCCTGGAATTCCGCGGCCAGATCGTCGACGGCATCGGCGAGATCGCTCTCCTCCTCCAGTTGTCCGGCGATCCGCGCCGCGGCGGTCTTCAGACCGGAAAAGGACATGTCGTAGTACGCGGGATCGCCGGGCAGATCGCGCCGGCTCAGCATCGGGCGCGGGAGCCGGAAACGTCCCGCCGCGCCACCGGCCGCCGTGCTCCCGGCCGCCGCGCTCCTCTCCGCGGCGCGCTGAATCTCGGGTCCTCCCGGATACGGCAGCCCCAGCCGGCGCGCGACCTTGTCGAAAGCCTCGCCCGCCGCGTCGTCCCGGGTCTGGCCCAGGAGGCGGTAGCGCCCCCATGCGCGGGCCTCGAGCAGGAGCGTGTGTCCGCCCGATACGAGGAGACCGATGAAGGGGGGATGCGCACCCTCGTGCTCGAGCGCGGTGCCGAACAGGTGTCCCTCCATGTGATGGACGCCGAGGAGAGGAAGCCCGCGCGCGAAGGCGTAGGCCTTGGCCCAGTTCACGCCCGCGAGCAGGGCTCCGACCAGCCCGGGCCCCGCCGTCACGCCGACGCCGGCGATGTCCCCGTGGTCGACGCCCGCCTCTCGCATGGCGTGCCGCACCATCGCGTCGAGCGAGCGGATGTGCTCGCGGGCGGCGATCTCCGGCACGACGCCCCCGAACGCGGCGTGCGCGTCCTGCGACGCGATCGCGAGACCCCCGATCCCGTGCTCATCGACGACGGCGGCGGAGGTCTCGTCGCACGAAGTCTCGATTCCGAGGACCGGCCCGCCCCGGAAGCCGGCGGGGGGGGCGACGACGGGGGCGACGGGGCGCTGAGCGGCGCCCGGGGCGGCCGGCGTGTCTATGGGTCGGGCGGGTCGGAGGCGATACCCGCGCTCACCCGCTCCGGAACGAGGTCGATCGTCACCGTGCCGGCCACGGCGTCGGGCAACTGCGCGCGCACGGGATAGGACCCCGCCGATTCGAAGGAATTGGGGATATCGACCGTCACGCGCACGTCCCCCGGATCGAGTCCGTCCACGATGGCCGCCGGTCCGGTGACGGCCACCGTGACCGTGGGCGGATCCACCGCCGCCATGAGGGCTCGTGGACCCGTGGTGACAACTTCGCTCGCGAACAGGCGGGTGCGGAGAGAATCCACGTCGACGGTCGCGATCACGGTGGCGGGCTCGACCGAGAGTCCCGCGAGATCCGGCGGCAGAGCGATCTCGAGTTGCTGGGTCACGCGCGTGGAGACCGCGCCGACCTCGAGCGTGGCCGTCGTCACCTCGGAAATCTGGTTGACGAAGGACGCGGGTCCCTGGAGCCACACGCTGTCGGGGGCAACCTGCATGCCGACGACCAGCACGCCCGCCGCCGCCCTCGCATCCGTCCGGCCGGAGACCGCGACCCGCTTCCCCACCCGTTCCTCGAGATACACGGTGACGGCGCCCGGAGAGACTCCCACGGGATCGAGCCCGAGTTCGCGATTGTAGATGACCTCCGAGGTGGAGAGCGGCACCTGGACCACGGTGTCCTCGACCTGGTCGAGCACCTTCCGGATCACCGGCCTCTCGAAGCGCGCGGCGAACACCTGGTTCCGGCGTCCGCGGAACGTTGTCGTGATCTCGGCAGGCCTTACTTCGCGCAGACTCCACGCGGAATCGCTCACCTGGATCTCGAGGAGCGTCGATACCGGCTGCTCGGCGATCTCGGCATCCGCCGACACGCTGAGCCAGAGAAGCACGGACAGCACGATCGCCGCGACCTTGTAGGGCCAGTTCTGCGTGAAGGCGCTCCTGAAATCCATCTAGCCCTCCCCGTCGCCAGGGGTCGCGGGAACCGTGTCGCGGGCGGTTTCCCGCGTGAGATCCGCCGTGGCCGGGTCGGGCGGCGCCCCCGCCACGATCACGGAGACGAACCCCTCCCCGCGGAGAGCGGAGCCCGGGGCCGGACTTTGAAAGATGACGCGTCCCTGCACCTCGGGAGCCTCGACCTGGTAGCGGACGGCGCCCAGGCGGAGATCGACCTCCTCGAGAAGAAACTCGAGGTCGTCCACATGGCGGCCGTGAAGATCGGGGACGGCGACGATCGCCTTCCCCTGGCTGACGAAGAGGCGGACGCGTGCGGGGAGCGTGAGGTTCGTCCCCGCGACGGGCTCGGTCCGGATCGCGCCGGCGACGGCGCTCTCGTCGGTTTCCTCGACATCGATATCGAAGCCGAGCCGGGTGAGGAGGGCCGCGGCCTCGCCGCCCGGTAGTCCGGCGAGGGCGGGCACGCGGCGCGTTTCGATGCCGGCGCTCGCCGTGAGCACGATCGTGTCCCCGGCCCGGGCGAGCTGGCCGGGGAGCGGTCGCTGGGCGACCACGGCGCCGGCGGGAATCTCGCCATGATGGAGCCGGCCCTGCTCGGTTGAGACGAGCCCCAGCGCGGAGAGGCGTGCGCCGGCCTCGGCGATGGCTACGCCCGTGAGATCCGGGATCTCGGTGAAAGCGACATCGGTCGGATCCGCCGCCGCCGGGAAGAGCCGGATCGCGGCGAACAGGTAGCCGATGCCGAACATGGCGGCGAAGAGGAGGACCAGGCGCAGGAATCTCACGGGACTCTCACGCGATCCGCCGCAGACGCGCGGCGTAGGCGCCGTCCGTGCCGGTGAGCCATGGACGCATGAAGAGGTCGCCGCGAGACGTCACGCAATCGCTGCGCGCGCCCGCGGGGGGCGGCTCGCGCCGGTAGTCGGACCTCCGATCCAGAAAGGCGTCCACCTGTTCTTCGTTCTCCTCGCGTTCGAGCGAGCACGTGCTGTACACGAGCAGCCCGCCCCGTCTCACGGCCGCGGCGCAGGCGTCCACGATCTCGCGCTGCAGGACCACGAGGTCGTCGAGGCCGCGCTGTTCGAGCCGCCAGCGGGCATCGGCCCGCCGCCGCAGTACTCCGGTGCCCGTGCAGGGCACATCGGCCAGCACGGTCCCGGCCGCGGCGACCGGAAGCCGCCGCGCGTCGGCGACCGCCGCGCTCACCGGCAGTTCGAGCCGCCGGGCCGGCGCGCCGAGGCGGGCCAGCCGCCGGTACGAGATGTCGAGCGCCACGACCGGCAGACCGTACTCCGCGGCGAGCCCGAGGGTCTTCGTGCCCGGCGCCGCGCACACGTCGAGTACCGGCTCCTCGAGCCGGCCACCTGCATAATCTACCACGGCGGAGGCCGCAGGGTCCTGAATCACCGCTCGGAGGTGCGAGAGCGCGGTCGCGGGCAGTCCCTTTTCGAGCCGGAAGGAGCGCGGCCAGCCGGGGACGGGCTCGAGTTCCACGCCGTCGGGCGGCGCCGGATCTTCATCGGTCAGCATGCGGACGACGACAGCCGGCGGCCGGTTCTGATGTTCGACGAGCCGCCGCACATCCGCGAGCCCCCAGCGCGCCAGCCACCGCCGGACGAGCCACTCCGGGTGCGAACCCCACGAGCACAGGTGCCCCACCGGATCCACGTCCGGATCGGGAAAGGGACCGGCGCCCGCGAGCGCGTTCGGGCCGGCGCCGGAATCGGTGTCGCGGATCCTGGCGAGCGCGCGGAGCACGGCGTTCACGTATCCGGCGCGGCCGCGCCCCAGGGCCGAGCGTGCCGCGCCGACGGTTTCACCCACCGCCGCGTGGTCCGGCGTCCTCAACTCCGTCAACTGGTACGCACCGATGCGAAGCCAGTCGCGCACCGCCCGGTCCATGCGGGACGGCGGCCGGTCGGCGCAGGCCCGGATCCAGGTGTCGAGGCGGGCGCGCAGGCGGAGGCAACCTAAGGCGATGTCCAGCGCCAGTCCGCGATCGGCCGGGTCCACGACCGGGAGGATGCGCGACGCCGCGCGGTCGGAGAGCGCGCCCCGCCGCACCTCGCCCAGGATCCGGTGGGCCGCCGCGCGGGGGTTCAAGCCGGCGGCGGCACGCCCTCGAGCGGGCTCGAAGGCACCGCCCATTCACGTCGGGGCATGCGGCCGGCCAGGTAGGCGCGCCGGCCGGCTTCCACCGCGAGCCGCATGGCGCCGGCCATCTCCACCGGATCCTCCGCCGCGGCGATCGCCGTGTTCATGAGAATCCCATCCACGCCCTGCTCCATCGTCGCGCAGGCGTCGGACGCGGTGCCCACGCCGGCATCGACGATGACCGGGACGGACAGGCGGGACTTGATGATGCGGATGTTGAGGGGGTTGAGGAGTCCGAGGCCGCTCCCGATCGGCGAGGCGAGCGGCATCACCGCGGCGGCTCCGGCTTCCTCCAGGCGCAGCGCCGTGATGAGGTCGTCGTTCGTGTACGGAAGCACCACGAACCCCTCGGCGACGAGCACGCGCGTGGCCTCGATCAACTCCTCGGTATGGGGCAGGAGCGTGTCGGAGTCGCCGATGACTTCGAGCTTCACCCAGTCGCTCATGCCCGCCGCCCGCCCGAGCCGCGCCGCGCGGACCGCCTCCTCCGCACTGTAGCAGGCGGCGGTGTTCGGCAGGAGGCTGAATTCGTCCGGGCTCAGCGTGCGGAGGATGTCGTCGCGGTCCGGGTTCTCGATGTCGACCCGGCGCACCGCGACGGTGACCATGTCGGCGCCGGAGGCCCGGATCGCTTCGAGCATGATCTCGGGACTCGGGTATTTTCCCGTTCCGACGATGAGCCGGGAGGCGAACGTGCGGCCGGAGATTTGGAGCGGCGCCATCTCATCCGCCTCCCACGAAATGGACGAGTTCGACGCGGTCTCCGGCTTTCAGTTGCGCGCTCTCGACCTCGGGCGGACGGACGATCCGCCGGTTGAGTTCGACGACGAGCGTGCGTCCATCGAGCCCGAGATCCCGGAGCAACGTCGCGACTGACGTTCCCGCGGGAACGTCTCGCTCCCTTCCGTTCACCTGAATCTGCATCTCCATGGTCTCCACGAAGTCCGTATCCGGTCCGTGACCGGTCCGTGCGTTCGTTCGCGTTCGGTCAGCGATCCCGCCGGTCTCGCCGGTCTCGCCGATCGAACCGGTCCAGCCGGTCCAGCTGTGTACGAAGGTCGAGCGCGGCTCGCGCCGGGTCGGGCGCGGACCACACGGCCCGGCCCACCACGATGCCGTACGCCCCGGCTTCCGTCACCTCCGCGATCCGGTCCGCGCCCACGCCTCCGATCGCGAGGATCGGCGGCGGACGGCGCGCGGACAGCCGGTTGGCGGGCAGCCGGCGCGCGGCCAGCCGCAGGGCTGACAGTCGGCGGCGAACCGCGGATACGGCGGCGGGCCCGCTTCCCTCGACCCCCGGGTGCGAGGGCGTCGCGTAGATCGTGCCGAGCACGAGGTAGTCGGCGCCCCGGGCCGCTCGCAGCGCCCCGTCCGCGTCATGCACGGAGGCCCCGATCGCGAGCCTCCCCGCGCACGCCGCGACCATCCGGCGCGTCTCCTCCACCCCGAGCGCCGTGCGCCCAAGTTGTACGGCCCTCGCACCCGCCGCCAGCGCGACATCGGGCCGCCCGTTCACGACGAGCCAGCTCCCGGCGCGCGAGGCCGCGGGGGCGAGCCGCTCCGCCATTTCGAACATCCGCCGGGTGCTGATCCGGGCCCGCAGATGGATGGCGAGCGGGGCCGCGCGCTCCAGTACGCGCTCGACCGCCGCCAGTCCCCCCGGACCGCCGGAATCCCCCCGGCGGCCGGAAACCCCGGGATCGCCGGCGCCCTCCAGTTCCCGCTCCGAGACGAGGACGTGCAAGCGCGGGAGTCGTGGCTCAGGCGAAGCGAACCTCCTTCGGGTCCGGGAGACCCCTCACCCACTCGGCCGCGCTCATGCGGCGGCGGGCGGCCGGTTTCACGGCGCCGATGGCGATCGTGCCCGACCCCGTCGCGACGCGCAGCCCCCGAACGGGATCGGCCCGGACGACGGTGCCCGGCGCGGTGCCCGATACGGTGCCCGAGCGGGAGCTTCCGGCGTGGGCGCCGCCCGCGCGGGAACCGTCTTCCGCTCCGGGGGCGTCGACGCTCGGCTCGAAGCACTGCAGAGTTCTCCCGGCGAGGACGGCGGGCGCAGCGAGCGACGTCCAGGCGGCGGGCCAGGGGTCGCAGCCGCGGAGCCAGTTCGCGACTTCGGCCGCGGGGCGAGACCAGTCGATGCGCGCCGTCTCGCGGTCGAGCTTCGGCGCCCATGTCGCGCGCGCGTGGTCCTGCGCCCTCTCCACCGCCCGCCCGGACGCGAGGTCGTCGAGCACGGTGACGAGCCGCGCGCCCCCCGCTTCCGCGGTCTCCGCGTACAGTTCTCCGGCCGTCATCGCCGCCGGGATGGGGATCCGCGTCTGTCCGAGCACGGGGCCGGCGTCGAGTTCCGCGACCATGCGCTGGATGCTGACCCCGGACTCGCGGTGCCCCCGGATGATGGCCCAGTTGATGGGAGCGGCGCCGCGCAGCGCGGGCAGCAGCGACGCGTGCACGTTCACCGACCCGAGCGGCGGCAGGTCCAGCGCGGCCGGCGGGAGCAGACGGCCGTACGCCGCGACGACGGAGATGTCGGGGCGCAGGCGGCGGGCGGCGGCAAGGAAACCCTCCTCAGCGGGACGCTCGGGCTGGAGCACGGACACGCCGGCGTCGAGTGCCCACGCCTTCACCGGACTCGCACGCGGACGCCTCCCCCGGCCGGCGGGCCGGTCCGGGTTCGTGACGACGCCCGCGATGTCGTGCCCCGCCCCCCGCATCGCCTCCAGCGAGGGGAGCCCGAACTCCGGCGTGCCCCAGAACAGGACCCTCATTGCGGGAGACCCCTCATGCCGCCCGCAGCCGCTTCAGCCCGCTTCAGTCCCGCTCCTGTTTCCGCCACTTCGCGAGCAGGATCTTGCGCTTGAGCGGACTCACGCGGTCCAGGAAGAGGATCCCGTCCAGGTGGTCCTTCTCGTGCTGGATACAACGGCTCAGAATGCCGTCGGCGCGGATCTCCACCGGCTCTCCCTCCAGTCCGAGGCCGCGGGCAACGATGGACGCGCTGCGCTCGACGGTCTCCGACAGTCCGGGGATGCTCAGACACCCCTCCTCCTCCTTCACCGCACCCTCTTCTTCGACGATCTCGGGGTTCACGAGCACGCCGGGCGAGATCTCCCGGTCTCGAACATCGTACACGAAGAGACGGATCGGCACCCCCACCTGGGGCGCCGCGAGACCGATGCCGTCCGCGTCGTACATCGTCTCCTGCATGTCCGCGGCGAGTCGGCGGATCTCGTCGTCGATCTCCGTCACGGGGGCGCATTTCTCCCGCAGGACGGGGTCTCCGAACATGCGGATGTCGAGGATCACGAAGACTCGGCGGGGCTACCGGAGCCGGCGGGACGGAGGCGCCGAACCCGCGGCCGCTAGTTGACTTTGCCGATCTTCGAGCGCTCGACCTCGACCCGGGTGTCGCCGCTCTTGATCGTGACGATGTCGTTCGAGAGGTGGACGATCTCGCCCACGATGCCGCCGATCGTCGAAACCCTGTCCCCTCGCTTCAGGTTCTTGACCATCTCCTGGTGCTCCTTCTGCTGCTTCCGCTGCGGACGGAAGAAGATGAAATAGAAGATGGCGATGAATCCGAACATCATCATCATGGTGGCGGCCGGATTCGCCGTCCCTCCCTCGGGGGCGCCCATGAGGTTCAGCATCAGCATGGTCCGTCCTCACCTTCCTGTTCGGTCGCGGGGCGCGGGGAGCCGCGCCGGTAGGCCGCGAGCCAGTCGTCGGCCCAGCGGTCGTATTCGTCCCGGAGGATCGCCGCGCGCGCGCGGGAAGTCAATCGGATCAGGAAGCGCACGTTGTGCAGCGAAAGGAGCCGCGGGCCGAGCAGTTCGCCGCTCACGAAGAGGTGCCGAAGGTAGGCGCGGCTGTAGCCGGCGCAGCAGGGACAGTCGCACGTCTCGTCGAGCGGCGCGGGATCGGATGCGAAGCGCGCGCCCTTGATGTTGAGACGGCCCTCGGCCGTGAAGGCGGTGCCGTTGCGCCCGTTCCGGGTCGGCGCCACGCAGTCGAACATGTCCGCGCCGCGCCGCGCCGCCTCGATGACGTCGTCGGGATAACCGACGCCCATCAGGTAGCGGGGCCGGCCGGAGGGGAGGGCGGGTTCGATGGTGTCGAGCACGCGGTGCGTCACCTCCTTCTCCTCGCCCACCGAGAGTCCGCCGATCCCGATTCCCGGCCACTCGCCCAGGGCGAGCGTGCGTTCGACGGATTCGAGGCGAAGGTCGTCGCAGGAGGCGCCCTGGACGATGGGAAAGAGGAGCCCGCCCCCTTCGGCGCGTGCGTCGCCGTGTGCATCCTGCAGCGCTTCGTGACGCGCCCGGCACCGCGCCAGCCAGGCGAGCGTGCGCTCGACCGCGGTCCGCGCCGCGTCGGGCGAGGCGTCGCCGGGGGGACATTCGTCGAATGCCATGCGGATGTCGGAGCCGACCGCGGCCTGGATCTCCATCGAGAGTTCCGGGGTGAGCCGGTGCAGGCTCCCGTCCAAGTGGCTGCGGAAGGTGACGCCCTCGTCGTCGATCCGGTTGATGCGGGCGAGCGAAAAGACCTGGAATCCACCCGAATCGGTGAGGATGGGACCGTCCCATCCCATGAACCGGTGGAGTCCGCCGAGTTCCTCCAGCACGCGCGTGCCCGGCCTCAGGTAGAGGTGATAGGCGTTCCCCAGCAGGATCTCGACCCCGGCATCGCGCAGTTCTCCGGGGGTGAGCGATTTCACGGTTCCCAGCGTCCCCACCGGCATGAAGCACGGGGTGTGGATCGTGCCGCGCGCCAGGCGGAGCGTTGCGGCGCGCGCCCGGCCGCTCGTTCCCTCGACGCGAAAGCGCCCGGCGTCGTCGGGTCCGGTCACGGGGTCGTCTTCATGTGATGACCATCGCATCGCCGTAGGAATAGAAGCGGTATCGCTCGCGGATCGCGTGCGCATAGGCCGCGAGCGTGAGTTCCCGGCCCGCGAATGCCGCGACGAGCATGAGCAGGCTGGAGCGCGGAAGGTGGAAGTTCGTCACGAGGGCGTCCACGGCGCGGAAGGTGTAGGGGGGACGGATGAAAAGGTTCGTCCACCCCCGCCCGGGCTCGAAGGGGCCGCCCGACGAGACGCCCGCGCCGGCCGTCGAGACACCCGCGCCCGCGCCGGCCCGTGCGACGACCGTCTCCAGCACGCGGCAGGAGGTCGTGCCGACGGCGAACACGCGCCCGCCCGCCGCGCGCGTCGCGTTCAGGGCCGCGGCCGCGGAGGACGAGAAGCTGTACGCCTCCGGGGCGACCTCGTGCTCGTCGATCCGCTCCGCGGTCACGGGACGGAAGGTGCCGAACCCGACGTGGAGGGTGAGGGACACGAGGCGGACCCCGCGGGCCTCGATGGCGGCGAGCATCTCCCGGGTGAAGTGCAGTCCCGCCGTCGGCGCGGCGACGCTCCCGGACGGAGCCGCGTACACGGTCTGGTAGCGCTCCCGGTCGTACGCAGTGTCGCCCGCATCGTCGCCCGCAGTGTCGCCCGCAGTGTCGCGGACGATGTACGGGGGGAGGGGGACGCGGCCATGACGCTGGATCAGGCTCCACGGGTCCCCGTCGCCGGCCAGGCGCACGAGGCGGGTGCCGTCGGAGGCGGAGTCGAGGATGTCGACCGCGAACCCGTCCGCGATGTCCACGGTGCGGCCGGGCTTGAGCTTGCCGCCGGGGCGAACCATGGCGCGCCAGAGGCGGGTGTCCGCCTCGTCGAAGGGGGCGAAGGGGGCGAACGGCTGGAGCGCATCGGACTCGGGACGGACGAGGAGGATCTCGGCGCGGGCGCCGGTCGGCTTGCGGCCCAGCAGCCGGGCCGGGAAGACGCGGCTGTCGTTGACGACGACGGCATCGCCGACCGAAAACCGCTCGAGCAGCGCGGGGAAGGCCGCGTCCGTGAAGCGGCGGCGCGCGCGGTCGAGCACGAGGAGGCGGCTGGCGTCGCGCCGCGCGGCCGGACGGGCCGCGATCAGTTCGGCCGGCAACTCGTAGTCGTACGCCTCCGTCCGGCCCGCCGGCTCATCCGTCATCGCCGAACAGCGCACGCTGTGCCCCGCCCCCCGACCCGTCGCGGTCGCCCGGGAGGGCGTAACCGAAGCGCTCGTACGCCTTCCGGGTGGCCACGCGGCCGCGTGACGTGCGCTGCATGTACCCGTTCTGGATCAGGTACGGCTCGTAGACCTCCTCGAGCGTCCCCGCGTCCTCGCCCACGGCGACCGCAAGAGAGGCGAGTCCCACCGGCCCTCCTTCGAAGGTTTCGATGATCGCCTTGAGCACGCGGGCGTCCATCTCGTCGAGGCCGTACTCGTCGACGTTGAGCAGCGTGAGGCCCTTCTCCGCCGTCGCGGAATCGATCCTGCCGTCGCCCCGCACCTGCGCGTAGTCGCGGACGCGGCGAAGGAGGCGGTTCGCGATGCGGGGCGTGCCGCGGGCGCGGCGGGCGATCTCGCCCGCCCCCCCGGAGGTGATCGGGATGTCGAGGAGGCGCGCGGAGCGGGTGACGATGCGCCCGAGGTCCGACGGCGGGTAGTAGCCCAGGCGCTCGATGACGCCGAAGCGCGCGCGCATCGGGGCGGTCAGGAGTCCGAACCGGGTCGTCGCGCCCACGAGCGTGAAGCGCTCGAGTTTCATCGAGAAGGTTTCCACGCGAGGTCCGTCGCCGAGTCGGATCTCGATGCGGTAGTCCTCCATCGCCGGATAGAGGAACTCCTCGATCACGGGCCGGAGGCGGTGGATCTCGTCGATGAAGAGGATCCCGCGTGGCGGGAGGTTCGTGAGCAGGCCGGCGAGGTCGCCCGGCTTCTCGAGCACGGGGCCGGAGGTGAGCTTGATCCCGACGCCGAGTTCCTCGGCGAGGAGGAGAGCGAGCGTCGTCTTCCCGAGGCCCGGCGGCCCGTAGAAGAGGGTGTGGTCGAGCGCTTCCTCGCGGCCGACCGCCGCCTCCACAAAGACGGAGAGGCTCTCCTTGACCCGCGCCTGTCCGATGAACTCGTCGAGCCGCTGTGGGCGCAGCGAGGCGTCCGGACGTTCGTCGCTCTCGAGCACCTCGGGCGTCGTGATCTCCGTGCGCGGACCCGTCTCGTCGGTCATACGTGCTGCAGCGCGCGGCGCACGAGTTCCTCGGCGCCCACGTCGACGCCCACGTCCGGGTCGCCGGCCCCCTGCGCGAGTCCCTGCAGGGCGCGGCTGACGGCGTTTTCGCTCTGCGAGCGCGGGTAGCCGAGGCCGCGCAGCGCCTGCACGGCCGCCGCGGCGACCCCGCCGCCCGGCACGGGATCGTCGCGCATGTCGCTGAGGTCGTCGAGTTTGTCGGTGAGTTCGATCACGATGCGTTCGGCGGTCTTCTTGCCGACGCCGCTCACGGTCTGGAGGGTGCGGTGGTCCTTGGCCCGGATCGCGCGCACGACGCGCTCGGGCCGAAGCGCCCCCAGGATCGCGAGCGCGAGCCGGGGGCCCACGCCGCTCGGGACGCGGAGCCGCTGGAAGAGTTCGCGGTCGCCCGGCGTCTCGAAACCGAACAGCTCGAACGCGTCGTCGCGCACGACGAGGACGGTGTGCAGTTCGACCTCGGATCCCTCGGGCGGCAGGCGCCCGGCGACCCCGAGCGGCACGCTGACCTCGTAGCCGACGCCGTCGCCCGTGAGGATCTCGATGACGCTCTCCCCGCGCCAGGCGAGTTCGCCCCTGAGGCGCCGGATCACGGAAGTCTCCGCAGCGCCCGGCTCACGCGCTCCGCCCGGCTCACCGGATCGGTCCGGCGAGGAGGTGGCACAGCGCGACCGCGCAGCCGTCCGCCGCATCCGCCGGACGCGGCGGCTCGCCGAGCCGCAGATGGTGCTTGACCATGAAGCCGACCTGTTCCTTGCTCGCGGCGCCCGTCCCCACGACGTGCTTCTTCACTTCGCGCGGCGCGTACTCGTGCACCGGCAAGCCGCGCAGCGCGGCCGCGAGCACGAGGACGCCGCGCGCGTGCCCGAGCACGAGCGCCGTGCGCGCGTTCCGTCCGTGAAAGGCGCTCTCGATCGCGACGCACCCGGGCTCGAGCCGGTCGATGAGGTCGAGCGCCGCGGTGTGGATGTCCACGAGACGCTCGGGGAGATCCTCTCCGCGCGGCCGCACGACGCCGCATTCGATGAGGCGATACGAGAGCCCTCCCGGACGGCGCCCCTCGACGAAGCCGTATCCCGTCGCCCGCGTGCCCGGGTCGATGCCCAGCACCTTCAGGGAGCTTCCCAGTCCGCCCCCTCCGCCTCCTCCAGATCCACGTTCGTATTCACCTTCAGCACGTCGTCGTGTTCGTCGAGCGCATGCAGGACGGCCAGCACCTTCTCTGCGTCGCGCCCCTCCAGTCTCACCGTGTTGCTGGGCAGCATCGCGAGGTCCGCCTCCTCGACGGGAACGCCGGCGTCGCGCAGCGCCCCCAGGACGTCGTGGAAGTCGGGCGCCGCCGTCGTCACGACGTACATCCCGTCCTCGGACTCGAAGTTCTCGGCCCCCGCCTCGAGCGCCGCGCCGAGCGCCGCGTCCTCGTCGCACCCGTCGGCGGGCACGAGGATCTGGCCCTTGCGTTCGAACATCCACGCGACGGACCCGCTCTGGCCCAGGTTGCCCCCCCGCTTGTCGAGCAGATGCCGGAGTTCGGCCAGCGTGCGGCGGGGGTTGTCGGTCAGGCACTCGAGGTAGAGCGCCGCGCCGCCCGGCCCGTAGCCCTCGTGCGTGACCTCTTCGAAGCTCGCGCCCGGCAGGTCCCCCGTCCCGCGGCGCACCGCACGATCGATGTTGTCGGCCGGCATGCGCTGGCCCTTGGCGTTGTCGATCGCGGTCCGCAGGCGCGGATTGAAGTCCGGATCTCCCCCGCCTTCCCGCGCCGCCACGGCGATTTCGCGACCGAGCTTCGAGAAGAGCTTCCCCTTCGCCTTGTCGGTCACCGCCTTCTGGCGCTTGATCTTCGACCACTTCGAATGGCCCGCCACCGGCTACCGCCCGCCCATCTTCCTGGTCGTCGTCCTCGTCGTCGTCCTAATCGTCGTCGCGCTGCGAATCGGCGATCACCTTCTCCTGAACATGCGGAGGAACCTGCTCGTACGCAGCCAGGCTGCGCGTGTGCGTCGCCTTTCCGTGCGTCAGGGAGCGCAGCGCGGCGGAGTACTTGTAGAGTTCGGCCTGGGGGACGTGCGCCTTCACGACCTGCCGCCGCCCCTTCGAGTCCATGCCGAGCACGCGCCCGCGCCGCTGGTTGAGGTCTCCCATCACCTCGCCCATGTATTCCTCGGGCGTCTCGACCTCGATCTCCATGATCGGCTCCAGGATCACGGGGTTCGCGTCCCGCGCGACCTTCTGGAACGCGATGGATCCCGCGATCTGGAAGGCGATGTCGGAGCTGTCCACGGAGTGATGCGAGCCGTCGTAGCACTCGGCCTGGAAGTCGACGAGCGGATAACCGGCGAGGACCCCCCTGCTCGAGGCCTCCCCGACCCCCTTCCCCACGGCCGGGACGAACTTGGTCGGGATCACGCCGCCCTTGATCGAGTCGACGAACTTGTACCCTTCCCCGCGCGGCAACGGGCTGAGCCGGATGTGGCAGTCGCCGAACTGGCCGCGCCCGCCCGACTGCTTCTTGTGGCGCCCCTGCCCCTCCGCCGTCCTCGTGATCGTCTCGCGGTAGGCGATGTTCGGCTGGTGCGTGTCCACGTTGACCCCGTACTTCCGGGTCATCTTCTCCAGCGAGATGTTGAGGTGGATCTCCCCCAGCCCGCGGATGATCGTCTGTCCGCGCTCGGGATCGTAACCGGAAGAGAAGGTCGGATCCTCCTCGTGCAGCTTCGCGAGGCCGCTGCCGATCTTGTCCTCGTCGGCACGCGTGCACGCGGTGACGGCAAGGGAGAGATCGGGCTGGGGCCACTCGATGCCGCCGAAGGAGAGCTGGCTCCCGCTGTCGCAAAGCGTGTCGCCCGTGTGCGTGTCCTTGAGTTTCGTCACAACCCCGATGTCGCCGGGGTTCAGCGCGTCGACATCAATGCGGCGGGACCCGTGCGGAATTGCGAGGTGCGCGATGCGCTCGCTCGCGGAACGGTCGGGGTTGGCGAGCGTGACGCCGTTCTCAATCCGGCCGGAGAAGACGCGGAAATAGCTCAGGTCGCCGACGTGGGGTTCCGATGTCGTCTTGAAGACGAGTGCCGCGGTGGGCGCGGCCGCCCCCGGTCCCAGCGACACTTCGCCGTTTCCGTCGCGCGCGGTCTGGGGCGCGGCCCGGTCCGGCGAGGGGAAGAGTTCCACGATGCGGTCCATGAACGCCGGCACTCCCGCGCTTGTCTGGCATGAACCGCAGAACACGGGGACGATGTCGCCGGAACGGATCGCCTCCGCGAACACCTCGCCGAGCCGGCCGGGATCGAGTTCCTCTCCCTCGAAATAGGCTTCGAGCAGGTCGTCATCGCCCGACACGATCGCCTCGATGAGTTCCTCCCTGAGGTCCTCCACTTCCGACGCGACGCCGGCGGGCGCGTCGGCCACGCCGGCCGCGCCCTTGTCCCCTCCCTTGAAGGTGTGCGCCTTCATCGTGAGGAGGTCGACGAAGCCGCTGAAGTCGGCGCCCGCCCCGATGGGGACGTGGACCGGCATCGCCGCGGAGGTGAGTTCGTCCCGGACCTGACCGAGCGTGTTGCGGAAGTCCGCGTTGTCCCGGTCCATCATTGAGACGAAGACGGCCCGCGGCAGGCTCACGGCGTTCGCGGCGGCCCAGGTCCTCTCCGTCCCCACTTCGACGCCGGAGATCGCATCGATGACGCAGATGCCGGCGTCCGCCACGCGGATCCCCGCCACGACTTCGCCCAGGAAATCCAGGTAGCCCGGCGTGTCGATGAGGTTGATCCGCACGCCGTTCCGGACGGCGTGGGCGACGGCGAGGTTGATCGAGATCTTGTGGCCGGTCTCTTCCGGCGTGAAGTCGGTGAGCGCGTTCCCCTTCTGTACATCGCCCTTCCGCGTGGCTCCGCCGGCGATGTAGCACATCGAGTCCGCGAGCGTCGTCTTCCCCGCCCCTCCGTGCCCGAAGAAGACGACGTTGCGAAGGTTCCGCGTTTGATATTCCGAGGCGGCAGACGCCATGTACACCTCCTGTACTCTGCTTGTACTCTGCCTGGGAAGACGCCGGGGCTGGCGGCCCGCGACAGGCGCTTGCTCCGGCCACGGGCCGTTCCGTGCGCGACGCTCCCGGCCGGGGGCTCGCGCGGGGCGGACATTGTAGAAACCGGCGGCGCAAAACTCCAGCCGCAGGGCCACCGCCACGGCCCGCCACCGCCACGGCCCGCTATTGCCGGGGCCTGCTATTGCCGGGGCCTGCTAGTGTGTGCGGGTCTTCTTCCCCGTCTCCTGTGTCTGCTGGTACTGCCGGCTCACCTCGTCGAGGAAGGCGCGCTCGCGCGCGGAGAGGGAGTCCATGCCGCTCGCGCGGATCTTGTCGAGGATCCGGTCCACCTCATCGAGGGAATCCCCGTCCGCCCGGCGCCGTCGGCGGGGCGAGGGCGGAGGCGGCGCGGGACGCCGCGCCTTCCCGCGCGGGGACACCGGACGCTCCTTGTAGAAGGCCCTGCGCGCGAGGCGACCGATGCGTTCCCCGTATCGGAGATAGACGAACCCGGTCACGAGTCCGCCGAGGTGCGCCCAGTGCGCCACGCCGTCCGCCGACCCCTGCACGGTCGAGAGGAGTGTGAAGGCGCCGAGCGCGGCCACGAACCACTTCGCCGGCACGGGAAAGACGAAGTAGAGATAGATCTTCGCGTCCGGCCAGTTGAGGGCGAAGGCCACGAGGAGGCCGAAGATCGCCCCGGAGGCGCCCACCATCAGCGTCGGCCCCGTGAGCGAGTAGAGGAGCACGGAGAACAGAGCCCCGCCGAGCCCGGTCACAAGGTAGAAGCGGAGGAAAAAACGGCTGCCCCACTTCCGTTCGAGCGGCGGGCCGAAGAAGAAGAGGGCGAGCATGTTCATGAACACGTGCATGAAGCCGCCGTGGACGAACATGTAGGTGACGAGGGTCCACGGGCGCGTGAGGAAGCCGGGCACGGAGAAGCCGAGCCAGTCGATCGCCGCGACGGGCACGAGCCGCATCGCCACGGCGAGGAAGATGACGAAGTTCGCGATCATGAGCCGCAGGACCCAGCGACTCATCGGAGAGCCGTGGCCGAAGCGGACCCCGCCGCCGCCCATGCCGCCGCCGCGGAAGCCGCCGCCGCGGAAGCCGCCGCTCCGGAACGCGGGCCGTCGCATCATCCCGACCCCGCCTCGCCGTCGTGCGTTTCGCCGTCGCCCCGGAGGTCGATGGCGGAGGCGAGCCGCTCGTCGCGCTCCGCGCGCTCGATCGCGAGCCGGATGAGACGGTCGACGAGTTCGGGGTAGGACACGCCGCTCGCAGCCCAGAGCTTGGGGTACATGCTGATCCGGGTGAAACCCGGGAGAGTGTTGATCTCGTTCACCACCAGTGAACCGGCCGGGAGCGGGCCGCAAGCCTCCGCCGCGAGGAAGAGGTCCACGCGCGCCATCCCCTCGCAGCATAGCGCGCGGAAGGCCCGGACGGCGATGTCGCGGGCCCGCGCGGTGGCGTCGACATCGAGGTCCGCGGGAATGAGCAGGTCCGCACCGTCGTGATCCAGGTATTTCGCCTCGTAGGAGTAGAACGCGTGTGTGGGGGCGATCTCCCCCGGGATCGAGGCTTCGGGGGCCTCGTTCCCCAGCACGGAGATCTCGATCTCGCGGCCCCGGATCGTCCGTTCCAGGAGCACCTTGGTGTCGAAGGAAAACGCCTCGTCGAGCGCCCGCCGGTAGTCGGAGTCCGTGTCGACCCTCGAGACGCCGACGGAAGATCCCATGTTCGCCGGCTTGACGAAGATGGGGGCGTCGAGCGCGGCCACGGCCTCGTCCCAGGAGGGGGGTTCGCGCCGGGAAGGGACGGTGATGAAGGGCGCGACGGGGATGCCGGCGTCGCGCAGCAGCCGCTTGGCCACATCCTTGTCCATGCAGACGGCCGAGCCGAGGATCCCGGGCCCGACGAACGGCAGGTGCGCAAGCCGCAGGAGTCCCTGTACGGTGCCGTCCTCGCCGAAGGGGCCGTGCAGCACGGGAAAGACGACGTCCAGTTCCGGCAACCCGGCCGGCTCCGGGCGGCCCTCACCGGGCCCCTCGCGCCGGCCGGGGTCCTCCGGGCCGTCCGGGACGACGGGTACGATCCGAGGGCGGCGGCCGGGGGTCACGGCGAGCCTGACCGGCGCGCCGGGGAGGCGGATGCGCCGCGGATCCGAGGCGTGCCGCAGGAAGCGCGATTCGTCGGCGAGATGCCACCGGCCGCGGCGATCGATGCCGATGAGCACGACCTCGTAGCGCTCCCGGTCGATCGCCTCGATGACGTTCTTCGCCGACCGGAGCGACACTTCGTGCTCCGGGGACTCCCCGCCGAAGAGGACGCCGACGCGCGGACGGCGGTCAGCCACCGGACGCCGGCACGGGATAGCGGATGGGGAGTCGCGCCCAGATGGCGGTCGGGGCGCCGCCGTGCTGCGCCGGCCGGTACCGGAGGAGGCGGGCGCCTTCCACCGCGGCCGAGTCGAGGACGGCATGCCCCGACGAGGTCACGACCGAGACGGAGTCGACGCGTCCCGCATCGGATATCCGAATGCGGAGGAGGATGTCTCCGCCCGCCCCCTCCTCGAGGGCGTCGGCCGGGTAGGGGAACGCGGGGGACGACGCGGGCTCGAGCACGGGCCACACGAAGCCGCCTTCGCGGAGTTGGTCCACGCGCAGCGCTCCGACTTCGGGGCTCGGATCGTCCGCGCACCCGGTGGACGCGGCGCCGGCGAGGGCGGCGAGGACCGCGAGGACACCCGACCTGACAGCCCGCGTGCTATGCATCGCCGAACGCCTTCCATTCGGCGAGCGTGTTTAGCGCCTCGAGCGGCGTCATCCCATCGAGGTCGATCCCGGCCAGCTTCTCGAGCACCTCGAGGGCGGCGGCGATGTCCGCGCTTTCGGCGGGAGCGGGAGCCTCGAAGAGGGAGAGTTGCCCCAGTCCCGCCTCGGCCAACACGGCTCCGCGGCCGCCGGCGCCCCACGGCCCGCTCTCGAGCATGTGCAGGATGCGGGCGGCGCGCCCGACGACGTCGGGGGGCAGTCCGGCCAGCCGGGCGACGTGCACGCCGTAGGAACGGTCGGAGCCCCCCGGCTGCAACCGGTAGAGGAAGACGATGTCCTGACCGGTCTCCCGCACCGCGACGTTGAAGGCGGCCGCGCGCGGCAGCGACTCCGCGAGGCCGACGAGTTCGTGGTAGTGGGTCGCGAACACCGTGCGGGCTCCGAGTTCGTGCAGCCGCTCGGTCACCGCCCATGCGATCGAGAGACCGTCGTACGTCGACGTGCCCCGCCCGATCTCGTCGAGCAGGACGAGCGAGCGCTCGGTGGCGCCGTGCAGGATGGTCGCGGTTTCCGTCATCTCCACCATGAAGGTGCTCTGCCCCGCCGCGAGGTTGTCGCTGGCGCCCACGCGCGTGAACACGCGATCGCATATCCCAATGTGGGCTCGGCGAGCCGGGACGAAGGAACCGATGTGCGCCATGAGCGCGATGAGCCCCGCCTGGCGCAGCACCGTGGATTTCCCCGCCATGTTCGGGCCGGTGACGATCAGAATGCGGCGTTCGTCGTCCAGCCGCATGTCGTTCGGGATGAAGGTGTCCCTCGCGGCCGCGGCCTCGACGACGGGGTGCCGGCCCTCTTCGATGTCGAAGGCGATGTCTTCGCTGAGCCGCGGACGCACGTAGTCCTCGGCGGCGGCGACCTCGGCGAGGCAGGCGAGGAAGTCGATCTCGGCGACCTGGGCGGCGGTCGCCTGAATCCGCCCGACCTCGGCGGCGACGGCGTCTCGCAGCTCGTGGAAGAGCCGGGCCTCGAGCTTCGCGATCTCATCGTCGGCCCCGAGCACCTTCGCCTCCCACTCCTTGAGTTCGGGCGTGAGATACCGCTCGGCGTTGGTGAGCGTTTGCCTGCGGGTCCACTCCTCCGGCACGCGGTCGAGCTTCGAGCGCGTGACCTCGAGATAGTACCCGAACACCCGGTTGAACCCGATCTTCAGCGTGTCGATGCCGGTGCGCTCGCGCTCCCTCACCTGCATGCCGGCGATGAAATCGACGGCGCCGCCGCGCGCGCCGCGCAATTCGTCGAGTTCGGCGGAGAAGCCGCTCCGGATCACGCCGCCGTCCTTGAGGGCGTGGGGAGAGTCGGGGTCGATGGCTTCGTCGATGCGGGCCGCCACGTCCCGGAGCGGATCGAAGCGGGAACGAAGCTCGGCGAGCCGGCCGGCCTCCAGCGGCGCGAGGGCGGTCGCCAGCCCGGGCAGCGCGCCGAGCGAGAGGCCGAGGCCGAGGAGTTCGCGCGGCGCCGCCCGTCCGGTGGAGACGCGGGCGGCGAGCCGCTCCAGATCGCGGATCGGGCGGAGCGCGCCTCGAACGCGTTCACGCTCCTCCGCCCGCTCGAGGAGTTCCTGCACGGCGTCGAGGCGGACCGCGATCTCGTCGGGGACGACGAGCGGGCGCAGCAGGCGCCGGCGCAGCAGGCGCGCCCCCATCGGCGTCCGCGTGCGGTCGATGAGGGCGAGAAGCGACGCCCCCTCGCCGGGGCGCAGGGGTTCCACGAGTTCGAGGTTCCGCCGGGTCATCTCGTCGAGGTACATCACGCGTCCCGCTCGATCCACGCGCGGCGGCCGCAGGTGGTCGAGGCCCGCCGGCCGCACTTCGTCCAGGTAGCCGAGGAGCGCGCCGCTCGCCGCGAGGAGAAGCGGGTCGCGCGCGGGATCGAGGCCGAAGCCGGACGAGGAGGCGACGCCGAACCATTCCCGGAGCCGCTCGTCCCCGAGCGAAGCGTCGAAGCGCCAGGCGGGCCGCGCGGTCAGGTGCCAGGGTCCGGCGGGCGCCTCCGTCTCCTCGGGGATCACGATCTCGGCGGGCTCGAGTCTCCCGAGTTCGTCGTTGAGATCCGCGGCGGCCACCTCGCGGAGCTCGAACTCGCCGGTCGAGAGGTCGACGACGGCGAGCCCGAACGGCGCATCTCCGGCGATCGCGACCACGTAGTTGTTGCGGCTCGCCGGGAGGAGCCTGTCCTCGAGGACCGTGCCCGGCGTGATGATCTCGACGACGTCCCGCTGCACGATCCCCCGGGCCTCCGCCGGGTCCTCGAGTTGCTCGCAGATCGCCACGCGGCGGCCCATCTCGAGCAGGCGGGAGACATACTCGTTCACGGCCTTCACGGGGACGCCCGCGAGCGGAACGTCCCGCTTTCCGCCGTTGTTGCGCGCGGTGAGGGTGATCCCCAGCAGGCCGCTCCCCTCCTCCGCGTCCTCGAAGAACATCTCGTAGAAGTCGCCCACCCGGAAGAAGAGGAGCGAATCGGGGTGGCGGGACTTGATGTCGAGATACTGCCGGATGAGCGGCGAGTACGCACTCGAGTCCGGGCTGGCCGCAGCCATCATCGCCTCACGAGACGACGGGGATGACGGCGGGATCAAAGCCCGCGTCCAGGAGTCGGCGCGCGAGGCTCTCCGCCGCTTCCCGGCGGGCGAAGCGGCCCAGCCGGACGCGGTGGAACCCGTCTTGCTCGACGACGCGGGAGAAGAAGCCGGCGGCTTCCAGCTGTCCCCGCACCTCCTCCGCCGGATCCCGGCGCGAGAACGCGGCTACCTGGATCGCGAAGCGCGGGCCGCCCGGCGCGCAGCCGCGCGCCGAGGCTTCCGCGAGGAGCGTGATCGACGCGGCGCCGACCCTCCGGCCCTCCGCGGCCCCCCGTTGCCACGCTTCGCAGGCCCGGTCGAGGAGGCCCCGGTCCTCGAACGTCCGCGCCGTCCAGTACCAGGACGCGACCGCCTCGGCGCTCCGCGGATGGTCCGCCCGCAGGCGCTCGAGGCCGGCCGCCGCCCGAGAGGGTTCGCCGAGCGCCAGGTCCAGTTGTGCGAGCCGCAGCCATGCTCGGGATCCGTAGCGCGAGCCACCGTCCATGGCGACGGAGAGGAGTTCGGCGCGGGCGGAATCCGGGTCCGTCAGGAGGCGCGCCCGAAGGTATCGCGCGCGCACGACGTCGCCGCGTGCCGCGTTCCGCCCCACCGCGGCGAGCCAGCCTTCTATCGCCTCGGCGGCGCCTTCGAGCCTCCCGGCCTCGATCCGTGCCTCGAGATGGTCCAGGTCCACGGGAGTGGCGGCTTGCGCGGCCTGCGCGGGAGAGGGGACGGAAAGCCCCCACAGCGACGCGCCGGCGAGAAGCGCCGGCGCCCAGGCGCGGCGGCTCCCATGGCCCGAGCGCCCTCCGCGGCTCCGGCGGTTCCGGCGGTTCCGGGTCATCTTCCGGCGTTTCCCGCCTGCGCCAGTTGCAGGAGCGTCTCGGCGAGAACCGCCCGGTCTCCCCGCCCCGACTTGAGGTGCCGGTCGGCGCGGTGGAGCGCCCGCAGCGCGTGATCGAGTTCGTGTACGGTCCATGCCCTCGCCTGCTTCGCGTAGGCGTTCGCCTTCCAGGAGAGATAGCCGCGCCCGGTCTCCGACAGGGCGGCTCGCAGGCCGGCGGGTCCCGCTTCGAGGGCCAGACCAAGCAGAAGGTGCTGTTCCACAAGTCCGGCGACCAGCCCAACCCCGCGCTCCGAAGTGAGCACGTTTTCCAACTCGCGCAAGGCGCGCCGGTAGTCGCGCGAAGCCACGAGATCGAGCCAGCTCCAGCGATCGATCCGATGAGTCCGGGGAACGACGTCGCGGATGTCCGCGTCGGTGCGGCGGTCGGCGGGAAGCGAGGCGAGCTTCTCGAGCTCGGCGTCCAGCGTCGAAAGGTCCGACCCGACGGCTCCGGCGATCCACTGGGCCGCCGACGGCGAGAGGTCGAAGTTCCAGCGCCTCCGCGCCCGATCGTGGATCCAGCCCGGGATCTCCGCCGCCCGCGGCGTACTCCACTCCAGCGTGCGGCAGTTCTTCCTGAGGTCGCGGTAGAAGGCCGCGCGCGACCCCTTGGGGATGCGCGCCGTCACGATGAGAGCGAGGTCGGGGGGGGCCGCCGCCGCGGCCCGCTGCAGGACGTGGCGGGCCTTCGTTCCCATCCGCTCGACGTCGCGCACGAAGACGACGCGGCGCTCCGCCATCATCGGGGGCATGGCCAGGGTGGCGGCGAGTTGCTCGTCCGTCACGTCCTCGGCCCGGAACTGGTCGTAGTTGAAGTCGCGCGTGGCCGGGTCGACGGCCGCCTCGACGAGCTGCTGCGCGGCTTCGTCCCGCAGGCGGATCGCGTCTCCGTGCAGGAACCAGGCTCCGGTGGGGGGGGCCTTGCCAAGGGCTCGCGAGAGCCGCGGGTCGAGGGGCGCGCTCACGGCGCCGAAAGAGGCCCGTGCCGCGAGCCGCGGCGGTGGGTCAGCGAGACTCGTCGAGCTGGCCGGTGCGCCGCTCGACCGGCAGGGGGATGGAGTCGCTTGTCGCGACCGGCACGGCGTACGTCGAACCGAACAGCCCGCCCCCGTCATCGAGCGCGGGAGCGAACGGGGCGAGGAACCAGTCCGGCACGTAGGGGTCGTCGGCAAACCGGCTCCCCTGGCTCTCGGCGACCGTCTCCGCCGGCACATCCGCCATCACGGGCGGAAGCTGCACTTCGACGAGCAGAGGTTGGCTTCCGTTCGACACGCCGAGCGTGAAGAGTCCCGCCGACGCCACGGCGATGGCCGCGGCCCGGCCGAACTGGCCTCGCCAGGACCGCTTCGGAGACTCGTCGACGTGGTAGAGGCGGTGCTGCAGGCGGGGCAGGAAGTCCGGAGAGGTGGCGACGCGAGGCAGAGCTCGCCAGACGGCGAGCCCGCGAGTCAGGACCCGCTGATAGCGTCGACACGACTTGCAATCCTCCAGATGCGTGTCGAAACGATGGCGCTCGCCAAGGGCAAGCGCACCGTCGAGGTATTCGGCATGCCGGTCGATAAACTCTTTGCAAACCATCATTGCACCATCACGAAAACGTCCATCCGGGCTCATCTACTCTGAACTGCGTGCCAGGGTTCCTTGCGGCGGTCCGGCCGTGCGGGCCGGGCGCCGGGATTCAATCGAGCGATTCAATCGAGCATCGGGGCGATGATGCAGGCGAACCGGTTCCGCGCCCGATTCAGGCGCGACTTGACGGTGCCCAGCGTCACTCCCGTGATCTCCGAAATCTCCTCGTAGCTCTTCCCTTCCAGTTCGCGCAGCACGAATACGACACGGTGATGCTCGGGAAGTTTCGCGACCGCGGCCTCGACCTGTTCGCGCACGCGCCGCTTGCGGAACAGGTCGTCGGGCCGGTAGGCCGTATCCTCGAATTCAAGCGGCCGATGGTCGGCTTCCCAACTCTTCCTGAGCGTATGGAAGAGTACCAGCGGGTTGCGCGCCCGGTTCCGCAATTCGTTCTTCGCCAGGTTGCTGGCGATCGTATAGATCCAGGTTGAGAACTTCCGTGCGGGATCGAACCGGTGGAGGTGCCGGTAGACGCGCACGAAGGTCTCCTGCACGAGATCCTCGGCACGGTCCCGGTCTCCGATGGTGCGGTAGATGAAGTTGAGCAGGCGGTCCTGGTAGCGCTCGGCAATCTCGTTGAACGCGAAGCGCTGCCCCCCGAGGTAATGGGTGACGAGTTCGGCATCCTCGAGGCGCTTCAACTCCCCGCGCCCGAGTGGTTCCATCTCCTCCGGCGCCGCGTATTGCCTCACGACTTCGAGGTTCGGCTTCGTGTCCATGCCGCTTCCTTTGCAGGCGAGTTCGGCGCGTTAAACCCCGTTGCCGCCGATTCGGTCCATCCGGCGGGCAACCCAGCGCGCCGCGAGGGTCAGCGCACAGATGGTCTTGCCATCGCTGATCTCTCCCGCATCGATCATCTCGATGGTACGGCGCAGGGGCAGCCGATGCACATCCATGAACTCGCTCGCCTCGTGACTCGTCTCCCCCGCCTCCAGATCCCACGCCGCGAAGAGGTGGATGACCTCGTCCGTGAAACCCGGCGTCGTGTGTACGGAGGCCAGCCGCTCCAGGCGTCCGGCACGCAGCCCCGCCTCCTCTTCCAGTTCCCGGAGAGCGCACGCCTCGGAGGGCTCGCCGGGCTCCAGGTTGCCGGCCGGCACCTCCCAGATGAAGCCGCCGGCGGCGTACCGGTATTGACGCACCAGCGTGACGACGGGCTCGCGCGGGGGCGCGGCGCCGGCCTCGCCGGAAGGCTCGGGAAGGTCCAGCGCGACGACGGCGGCGGCGCCGGAGTGGCGGATCAATTCGAGCCGGCCGATGGACCCGTCCGGGAATCGCACGCGATCCACGTCGACGTGGACCCTGCGGCCGGAGTAGACGCGCTCTCCGTCCACGCGGCCCGTCGAGGCGCCGCGCCCGGCGCCTTCGCGCGCGCCGCCGGTCCGGGCGTCGGTCACGGCGTGCTCGAGACGGACCGCACGTCCACGGGCTCGAAGCCATCGAGCGTCGGCGCGGCCGTCGCCGCGTCGCCGACCGCGAGGAGCGTGAGGCGGTCGGGATCGAGGTACCTGCGGCAAGCCTCCCGCACCTCGTCCGCCGTCACGGCCTCGATGCGCGAACGGTACGTCTCCCAGTAATCGTCGGCGAGGCCGAATACGCGCTGGCGGCTCACCTTGCCGCAAATCTGCACCGCGGTCTCGAACTGGAGCGGGAGGGAGAGCGTCAGTGCGTTGCGGGCCAGCTTCATTTCGTCGGCGGTGACGGGTGTGGTGCGCATGGTCTCGATCTCGCCCAGGATCTCCTCGAACGCGGGTCCGGTCCGGGCGCACTCGACGGCCGTGCGCGTGACGAAGGGTCCCGCGCCCCGGCGGAACCGAAAACTCGATCTCGCCCCGTAGGTCCACCCTTTCTCTTCGCGCAGATTGAGGTTGATCCGGGAGTTGAAGAGGCCGCCGAGGATCGCGTTGGCCACGATGATCGCGTAGTGGTCCGCCGTGTTGTAGGGGGCGCCCACGGTCGCGACGCGGATCTCGCTCTGGGCGCTGCCGGGCCGGTCGATGAGGATGAGGTCGTTCCCCCGCGGGGCCGGCGTTTCCGGGGCCGGGACACGGGCGGTCTCGCCGCTCCAGCCGCCGAAAAGCGTCTCCGCTGCGGACATGAGACGCTCGCGGTCGAGGTCGCCGCACGCGATGAGGAGGGCGCCTCCGGGGCGATAGCGTGCGGCGTGGAACTCCCGCACCGCTTCCGGGCCGATCTTCGACACGGTGGCAGCGGTGCCGGCGACCGGGCGGCCGTAGAGGCGGTCGCCGTAGAGTTCGGCGATGGTGGCAAGGCCCGCGACGGTCGCCGGATCGTCTGCCTGGCGTTCGATTTCGTCGATGCGCTCGCGGCGGATGCGTTCGACTTCGTGCTCGGGGAACTCGGAATCGAGGATGGTGGCGGCGAGGAACTCGAGGGCGTCCTCGAACACCTCCGAAAGGAAGTGCATGGAGACGGCCCCGACGGCGTAGCCCACCGTCGCGCGGTAGCCGACGCCGAGGCGGTCGAGCCAGCGCGCCATCTCGATGGCGTCCCGGCCGGGGGCGCCGGCGGTGAGGAGCCGGGCGGTCAGTTCGCCGAGACCGCCGAGTGCCGGCGGTTCGACGCCCGCGCCGCATTCGAGGACGAGGTGGAGCGATACTTCGGGCAGACCGGGTCGCTCGGCGTGCTCGACCCGCAGGCCGTTGGGGAGCGTGTGCCGCTCGAAGCGCGGCAGCGCGAGCGCGCGCCGTGCGGCCGGCGCCGGACGCACGGCGCGGTCGGGGGTCGCGGTTCGGGGGTTCGTCACGGCGTCTCCTCCGTCGTGTCCGCCGCATCCGTTGCGTCCCGGCCCTCCGCGCCCTCTTCGGGCACGACGTGGAGGACCGTGAGGCCGCGCGGGTCGAACACGGTGTGGGCCACGCGCTCCACGTCCGGGCGGGCTACGGCTCCGTAGCGCGCGAAAGCATCGTTCACGTAGCCGGCGTCCCCGCGCAACACGGCGGCATGCGCGATCGCGTCCGCCCGGTCGCCGAAGCCCGCGCGCCCGTTCAGGAGCCCGCGCCGGGCGCGGTTGCGCGCCCCCTCCATTTCTTCCTCTTCGACGCCGCCGCGGAGCAGGTCATCGATGACGTCCCTCACCTCCGTCTCGAGGTCGGCGGCGGCGACGCCGGGGCGGGCGGTCGCGACGACGAAGCACATTCCGGCGCTCTCGGTCGGCCACGTGAAGGAGATCACGTCGGCCGCCATCTGCTTTTCGTACACGAGCGTCTTCTCGAAGCGGGAACTGTTCCCGTCGGCGAGCAGGTAGTTGAGGGTGACGACGGCCTCGAAGTCGGGGTCCGCGTAGCGCGGCGAATGATACATGAGGTACACGCGGGGCATCTGAACGCGGTCCCGAAGGAGCGCGCGCCGCTCTCCACCTCGCTCCGGCACGGGGACGTCCGGGCGCGGCGCCACGGGTCGCGGGGGAATCTCGCCGAACCAGGTCTCGACGCGCTTCAGGGCTTCGCGCGGATCGAAGTCGCCGGCGAGCACGAGGGTCGCGTTGTTGGGCCCGTAGTGAAGGTCGAAGAACTCGTGGACGTCCTCGAGCCGGGCCGCATCGATGTCGGACATGTAGCCGATGGTCGGATGACGGTAGGGGTGTCCCTCGTCGTAGGCGCGCTCGAGCAGGGTCTCGAACGCGAGGCCGTAGGGGCGGTTCTCGTACGACTGCCGCCGCTCGTTCTTCACGACCTCGCGCTGGTTGTCGAGCTTCTCCTGGGTGATCCCGGGCTTGAAGAACCCCATGCGGTCGGACTCCAGCCACAGGCCGAGATCGAGTTCGTTCGCGGGCAGGGTCTCGAAGTAGTTCGTGCGGTCGAACCACGTCGTCCCGTTGAGCGTGCCGCCGGCATCCTGGACGAGCTTGAAGTGCTGCTCCTTCGCCACGTGCTCGGATCCCTGGAAGAGGAGATGCTCGAAGAGGTGCGCGAAGCCGGTTCGGCCGGCGCGCTCGTTCTTCGATCCCACATGGTACATGACGTGAACGGCGACGAGGGGAGCGGACGCATCGGGCTGCAGGACCACCCGCAACCCGTTGTCGAGCGTGTGCTCGCGGAGTTCGAGCCTCATCGTCGCGCGAGACGCTGGAACCAAGTGACTCCTTCCTTTCCGTAGTGCTGCTCCCGGTGCTGCTCCCGGTGCTGCAATGAAGTGAGGCGGAGGGAGATAAGCCGGGTTCTGTCACCGGCGGGCCAGGCCCGCGGCGAGGTCATCTATCTGGGACCTGCGGTTACCCGAGGCCTCCTGCGGCCTACCCGGAACTCTAACGCGACGGGCCGCCGCTCGTTCCTGCTTGGCCTTGCTCCCGGCGGGGTTTGCCGTGCCGCCCCTGTCTCCAGGAGACGCGGTGGGCTCTTACCCCACCCTTTCACCCTTGCCTGTGCGCCTGAACCCTTGCGGGTCGCAAGCCGCCATCGGCGGTCTGCTCTCTGTGGCACTTTCCGTCGCCTTGCGACGCCCGGGCGTTACCCGGCGCCGTGCCCTGCGGAGCCCGGACTTTCCTCGAACGGCGTGCATGCACCCGTCCGCGACCTCTTCTCCCTCCGCCGCCGACAACCTAACCGATTGGCAACCCCTTGAGGAATTGTCTACTCTAAGGGTAGGAGGTGGAGTGTTCGGCGGAGGCGTTTGCCGGACCCGGAGTTCTTCCCGGAGAAGGAGTCGCGAACGCGCGTAAATCGTATGCTACCCGAGTCTACAACACCCCGCTTGGCGATCGCCCTGTGGGCGCTGGGAATGACGGTCGCGGCGGTTCTTCCCGCGGCCTCCCAGGAAAACAGCCCCGACGGCCTGTCGTCGTATTACGTCTACGTGGCGGCGGAATCGGAGGATCGCGTCGATCTCGTCCGGTTCGATGGCGCCGGTGCGTCGGTGCTGGATTCCGTCTTCGTGGGCCGCTTCCCGACGGAAATCGACGGGCCGCACGGCCTGACGGTCGATCCGAGCGGGGAACGGTGGTACGTGACGCTCGCCCACGGGAATCCCTTCGGCACGGTCGTCGCCTACTCCACGGAGACGAACCGCCCGCTCGGGAGCGCCGAACTGGGGCTCTTCCCCGCCACCATGCAGGTGACGCCGGCAGGCCTCCTCTTCGCGGCGAACTTCAACCTGCACGGCGAACACGAGCCGGGTTCGGTGTCCGTCGTCGACGTCGGCGCGATGATCGAGGTGGCGCAGATTTCGACCTGCACGATGCCGCACGGGTCGCGGCTCACGGCGGACGGGTCGCGGCACTACTCGGTGTGCATGATGGATGAGATGCTCGTGGAGGTCGACGCGCACCGGCTCGAGGTCGCGCGGCGCTTTCTCCTCGCCCCGGGTCTGGAACAGGCGTGGCCGCACGACTGGCTCCCGACGCGGCCCGTGGGGGCGCCCGGGTGCAGCCCGACATGGGCACACCCGGCCGTGGACGGACGCCATGTGTACGTCGCGTGCAACCGGAACGCGGAGGTGCTGGAAATCGATGCGGAGGCGTGGCGCGTGACACGGCGATTCGAGACGGGCGAGGGTCCGTACAATCTCGATGTGTCCCCGGACGGCGCCCACCTCGTCGTCACGTACAAGAGCGGGCAGGCGACCGGCATCTGGGATCTGGCCAGCGGGACGGAAACGGCGCGGGTTCCGAACACGCGGACGCTGCCGCACGGAATCGCGATATCTCCGGATTCGCGCTACGCCTTCGTGAGCGTGGAGGGCGTGGGCGGAGAGCCGGGAACAGTGGACGTGATCGACCTCCGGGCCGGCGTCCGGGCGGCCAGCGTGGACGTCGGTAAGCAGGCGGGCGGCATCGCCTTCTGGAAGGTGGAGTCGCGGTGAGGCGCGGCGCTCGGACCGTACTCGCGGGGATGCTCGCGGGAGTGCTCGCCGTCGCGTGCGGGGACGCGGGAAGCACGGAGGTCGGCTCTCCGCCGACGACGCTGGTGCCCGTTTCCGCCGCCGTGGACACGATCGTGACGGGCGAGGCCACGGACCCCCCGATCGCGGTTCGGGTCGAGGATGCGCTCGGAAACGCGGTCGAAGGGGCGCCGGTCCGCTTCGTCATCGTGAGGGGCGAGGGCGAGCTTTCGCCGGGGGTCGCCGTCGCGGGGCGGGACGGCGTCGCGGAATCGGTCTACCGCGCGGGCCCCACGCCGGGCCAGGCGGAGATCCAGGCGGACATCCCGAGCGCGGCGAACGTCCCACCGCTCCGCTTTCTCGTTCTCGCGGAGGCCGCGGACACGGTGCTTCTCAGCATCGTGGAGGGAGACGGCCAGCAAGCGGAGGCGGGAAGCCAGCTGCCGCTTCCGTTCTCCATCCGGGCGGAGACGATGAGCGGAGCCCCGGCCGGCGGCGTCCGCATCGCCTTCGAATGGACGACGCCGGAAGCAACCCCGGACGTGCCGGAAGCTGAGGAAACGCCGGGACTGCTGGAGGCGGGGGACACGGCGGCGGTGGCGGAAGCGCAGGAACCGCCCGCACCGGAGGAGTCGCCGGAGAGCGGGGGTGCCCTCACGCACGACGTCGTGATGACGGACGCGGACGGACGGGGCGGCGCCGTCTTCACGCTGGGCTCGCGGCCGGGCGACTACCGGATCCACGTCTTCGCCACGGGCGGCGTGTACTCGGACACGCTCTCCTTCTCGGCCAAGGCGCTCGCATCGCCGGGCGGGGCCGTCCAACTCGATTCGGTCGGGAACGGAAGACTCGCCGCAGGCACGCGGGCGCTCCTCCACGGCAGCGGCTTCCGGCCGGTGCCGGCCGACAACCAGGTCTGGATCGAAGGCACGGCGGCCACGGTGGCGAGTGCCACGGAGACGGAACTCACGGTTGAAGTGCCCGCTTTCGCCCGCACGTGCCTGCCCGAGCGCGAGGTCGGCGTGCGGGTGCTCGTGGGTTCCGACGCGAGCAACGGTCTTCTGCTTCCGATCGAACCGGCCAACCAGCGCGTGGGCCTGGAGGTCGGCGAATCGCTTACCCTGCGCGGGCCGGTCGAGGTCGAATGCGTTCAGTTCCCGCCGGGAGCGCCGCTGGCAGCGGGAGAAACAGGAGACGCGGGCGAAACGGGAGGGGCGGGCGAGCCCGGGGCGCCGGAAGTCATCGGGGCCGCGACGCGAGAGTATCGGATCGTCATCGGCAACACGGGGCGCAGCGCCTCCAGCGGGCTCCCGCTCCGGCTCACGCTGCGGACGCCCGGCGACATGTCGGGGGATGGCCCGGCGACCGCGGTGGGCCGCCGGGTGATCGACGCCGGGATCGCGGAGGCCGCGCTGGCCGGCACGCGCAGGGACATCGGGATACGCGCACGCACGCTTACGCAGCTTGTTCAGGCCCGCATCTCGCCCCTGCGGCCCGATGGATCGAGGGCGGTCTCGGCGCCGGCACCCGGAGACACGCTCGAGTACTTCTTCGCCGTCGGTGCGGAGTTGGCGGCCACCTGCGTCGACCCCGCGAGCACGGTACGGGGAACGGTGCGGGCCGTGGGCGAAGGCGTGGTCCTGGTGGAGGATGTCGCCGCGCCTGCCGGAGGTCCTACGGAGGAAGAGTGGCTCGCGCTCGCCCGGGCACTGGACGGGACGGTTCTCCCGGCGGTGACCTCCTATTTCGGCCCCCCGGAGGACATCGACCGGAACGGGCGCGTCGTCGTCCTGTTCACGCCCGATGTGAACCGGCTCGGCGACGGCGAGGCGGGCGTCGGAGGGTTCTCCCTCCCTCAGGATCTTGCCGCTTCCGGACGGGGCGACGGCGAGTCATCGGACCCGGACGGCGGGATCTGCCCGGCGAGCAACGAGGCGGAGATCATCTACAGCGTGAGCGCGGACCCGGATGCGACGCTCGGCCGCGCCATCTCGACGGAGGACCTGCTGCGCGAGACGCCCGCCCTCGTCGCGCATGAGGTGCAGCACATCGTCAGCGCGGGGCGCCGCGTGCCCGCTTCTTCAACAGGTTTCGGGGCAGCCGAGGAAGTATGGCTGGATGAGGCGCTTTCGGGTCTGGCCGAGGAAGTGGCGGGACTCGCCGCACTCGGGCTCCCCGTCGGCGATCGCCTCACCTTCGACCGCGTATCCGAGACGCCCGAGGCGCTCGACACATTCAATGCCTACATGCTGGGCAACTTCCGCAACCTCGGCCTGTACATGCTCGGACTCCCCGGGGCTCCCACGGTCTCGACGGACGACCTCGACGGCGTCGGCGGGCTGCAGATGCGAGGCTTCGGCTGGTTCCTCCTGCGACGGCTCGCGGACCAGGCGGGCGGGGACGAACGGGCCTTCTTCCGGTCCGTCGTCGGGGGCGGAGAGAACCACGGGCGCGGGGTCGCGAACCTGGAGCGGGTCACCGGCCGGGAGTGGGCGAACATTCTGGCGGACATGTCGGTTTCGCTGGCGCTGGGCGCGCGGACGCTGGACGAGGGAATGGAGCGACCGTCGGGAGAGGACCCCGAAGCTGGGGGGGTGGGGCCGGAGGCGGGGCCGCCGCTCGCCGCGGCAACGTGGAACGCCACAGATGTGTTCCGATCCTTGAACGAGGATACGGACGCCCGGTCGGGTCTTCCGGCCGCGATCGCGCTCCGGGCCGAACCGCTGGGGTTTGAAACCCGAGTGCTGAGCCTCGACGTAGGGCCGTCGAGCGTACAGTACTTCTCACTCGCCTCGGTTCCGGGCGCACCGGGCCTCTCGCTGTCGCTGGAAACGGCGGGAGGAACCCCGGCGGGTGAGACCGCGGAACCGCTAATCACGATCGTGAGGACCAAATGAGACGCCTCTCCGGCGTTTTTCTCTTTCTCTGCGGGCTGTCTCTCGGAGCGTCGAAGCTGACAGCTCAGATGACTCCCGCCGTACCGTTCGGCGAGGATACCGGTCCGGAACTGTTCGGACTCGCCGGCGTCATCCAGCCCCTCAACAACCTCACGGACAATACCGGCGCGTACGGCACCGTGATTCCGCCGGACGTGATGATGGGGGGCGAGGTGACCTACTGGGCTTCGCGCGCGGTCGGGATCGGCGTGATGGGGCTCTATTCCCCCGCGACGCTCGAAGCCGTCGCCGGCGGGCCCGGACGGGGACCCGGAACGCTCGGCGAAATGGAGTACCTGGCGGGCACGGTGAATCTGACGTTCCGACTGCGGTCGTCGGGCTCGGCGGGCGCGCTCGAACCCTACGTCACGATGGGCGGAGGGCTTCGGCAATTGAAGTTCTACGGTGCCGAAGTGCCGAAGCTCAGCGCGACGGACCCGATGGCGACGGCCGCGATCGGCGTCCGGGTCCATCTCGTGTCGTCGGTCTGGTTCCGGGGCGAACTGCGGGACATGGCGTCCTACTACATCTCCGCCGCGACGGACGCGTCGAAACTCCAGAACGACATCGGCATCACGATCGGCTTCGGCGTCCGCTACTAGTCCGGCAGCCTGCCGCGGAGCCGGTTCCGCGGCGGGTCAGGAGCCTGACGAGCCTCCCTCTCCGGCGGACGTGACGCCCCCGGCGGACGTGACGCGCACTTCGAGGGTTTCGGACGCGATCGAAACGGACGTCTCCTCGCCATGCGGCCACACGACGTGCAGCGTCGCGGGACGACCGGTCGTGTCGCCGGGCGGGCGGGCCGTGCCGGCCGCGGCGTCGGCCATGCCGAGCGTCTGCGTCGATTCATGGCGGGCCAGATAGCCCTCTCCCGACCGGACCTCCCGCACCGGACCGAGCGTTCCGTCGGCATATTCGAGCCGGAGGCGGGCGCCGATGGCCCGCGGGTTCGCGGGTGGCCCCTCCAGCGTGATCCGGAGACCGGGCGTCGCGCCGACGTTGCGGTAGAGCACGGTTTCGCCGCCGTTGACGCCGAAGGCCACGTCCACGCGACCATCGCGGTCGTGGTCCGCAAGCGCGACCGCCCGGGCGTCCCCGTAGACCGCGATCCCGGACCGGGAGCCCCGAACGGGCTCGAAGCCCCCCTCGCCATCCCCTCTCAGCCAGAGCCCGCGCCCCGCGTCGTAGCGCGGCGCCCCCGGCCGGCCGGCGTAGAAGTTCTGCGCGAGAACGAGATCTTCGTGACCGTCCCCGTCGAGGTCGGCGCCGGCGACGCCGAACGCGGGCGCGCGCTGGGCCTCCGCGGGCAGCGGGGCGCTCTCGAAGCCGGAAGGACGGTTGAGCCACACGGTGTGGCGCAGTTCGTTCGCGTCCAGCCGGCGCTCCGGGTCCATGCCTCCGATGAGGTCGGTCAGGGATGCGGTCGCGAAGCGCTCGTACGTCACGCGCAGGAGCGTCGAGAGTCCGCCGGGGACGGCGAGCGCGTCTCTGCCCCGAAGCGGGCGCCACATGCCGGACTCCATCCGGGCCTCGACGAGATCGACGATGCCGTCGCGATTCATGTCGCCGTAGATGAGCGAGTAGGCGGACGGTACGTCGAGATTCGCGCCCCAGCCGGTCGCGACGAGGTCGGGCCGGCCATCCTCATCGAAGTCCGCGGCGGCGAGGCCGTTCCAGCGCCCCGTGAGACGCGTGAGCCCCAGCGCGTCGCTCACATCGGTGAAACGGCCGTCGTCATTGCGGAAGAGGCGGACGCTGCCCCACTCCAGGGCGAGCGCGAGGTCGGGGTCGCCATCGAGGTCGTAGTCCGTGAAGAGGGCGGCGGAGACGAGCCCGAGACGCGCGAAGGGGAGGGAGCGCTCCGCATCGACGCGCAGGGCGCGGCCGTCGTGGACCAGGAGGCGGGAATCCACGGCAACGGGGTAGGCGCCGGGTGCGACGCGTCCGCCCGCGAAGAGGTCGAGATCGCCGTCACCGTCGATGTCGGCCTGAGCGAGCGGGCCGGTCGCGGCGGGGGGCTGCCCGGGCGGGGCGCCGGGGGCTTCGATGAGCGGGGGCGCCGGCGCGGACGCGCCGAGCGGCGCCGCGATGACCGCGGGAACGGCCGCGGCCTCCGCGGGAGTGCCCGCCTCGTACGCGCTCATGCCGATGAGCAGCGCGACGCGGCCGTCGGCCGTGCGATGCGGCAGCACGGCGGTCGCGTCCCAGGCCAGCGCGGGCACGAGGGCCCGCGGGGCGGCGAAACCGTCGCCCTCGTTCCGCATCACGACCGGGCTGCCCCCCCGGCCGCTCCCGACCACGAGATCGGCATCGCCATCGTCTTCCACGTCGATCCACGATACGCCCGGACCGGGGCGATCGAGCGAATGGGGCAGCAGCGGCTGCCGGAGCCGGTCGTCGAAGGGCGATTCGACGTGCCGGTGCCCGAGCCGATCCGAAATGTCGACGAAGTGAGGGCCGGCCTCGGGCGCCGCCGCCGTGACGGGGTCGTCCGGATCGCCCGGCCCGCCGTCGGGCGCGGGCGCGCGGGCGGCCGGGTTGGGCGTCGCCGGCTCCGCGGTGGCGGCGTCGATCTCGTATTCGCGGTTTGCGACGATGCCTTCCAGCCGCGTGCGGCGACCGTCCGGCCAGTCGACGGTGAGGACCATCTCCCCGTCCGCCGCCGCGGCGAAGCTGGCCACGGGTTCGGAAGAGGAGAGATAGGCGCCTCCCGCGGTGATCTCGCGCACCTGGGCGGGCACCGCCCCCGGGCTGCCCGGCGTCGCAGGGCCGCCGGACCGGCCGGGGCCGCCGGATCCCTCGAGGCGGATCCTGGCTCCGATCCCGCGCGTGTTCGGACCCGCCGACCGGAGACGCACGAGAATGCGGGGCGCCGCGGCTTCGTTCCGGTACAGGAGGGGGGGTGCCCCGAGTCGCGTCACGACGACGTCGAGGTCTCCGTCACGGTCGAGGTCGCCCGCCGCGAGGCCGTGCGAGATGTCCGCGTCGACCCCCCAGCGCCAGCGCTCGCTCACGTCGGCGAAACCATCGTCCCCTCCCCGGAAGGCGACGTTCGGCTGCGCGAGCGGCGGGAACATGCGCAGGGCCTGATCCGCCGGCAGCCCGGGGATCGCCGCCACGCGGGCATTCGCATCGCCGTCCAACTGGTCCCACGCGTGTCCCGTCGTGACGAGGATGTCGTTCCAGCCGTCCAGGTCCGCATCCATGATGAGCGCGCCCCACGTCCAGTCGGAGGCGGCGAGCCCGAGTTCCCACGCCGCCTCGGCGAAGGTTCCGTCCCCCCGGTTGAGTTGGACCGCGTTCCGGTTCACCTGGATTCTCGTGTCCGTGACGCCGGGACGTTCCGGGACGGCCTCGTAGCTCGGGGTCTGGACGAGGCGTCCCGCCGGCTCCCGTGCGAGCATGTCGGTGGTGAGGAGATCGAGATCCCCGTCGCGGTCGAGATCTCCGACATCGACGGCCATCGAGGAGAGGCTCGTCGTGCGGACGGCCTCGCTCGAAGCCGGCGCGAACGTCCCGCCGCCGACGTTGATCCAGATTCCGTCCTCGCTGTTGAAGTCGTTCGCGACGTAGAGATCGGGATCCCCATCCTCGTCCCAGTCGCTGAACCTGGCCGCGAGTCCCCAGTCGCGAGCCGCCGTCGAGACGTTCCCGCGGGAACGCGAGAGCGGCGCTCCGAGGCCCGCCGGCGCGAAGCGTCCGTCCCCGAGTCCGGTGTAATACTCGTCCGGCTCTCCAAGCTCGAAGCGGCGCACGAAGCGGCCATCGAACTCCACGCGGTAGTGCTCGTCGTAGAGGTCCCGCAGCTCCGGAGGGGTGACGAGATTTCCGTCCTCGCCGCGTTGGAGATGGTTGATGTCGAGAACGTCCGGCGGGTAGAGGTCGTCGACCTGGCGCGTCTTGTAGTTGGCGACGTAGAGGTCCAGGTCGCCGTCGCCATCGGTGTCGGCGAGCGCGAGGGTCGTGCTCCCCCACTCCCCGGCGAGACCCGTGTCCTCGAGTTCCGTGAAGCCGCCCGCGCCGTCGCCGAGGAAGATCCGGTTCCGGCCCCCGTGGACCGCAATCGCGAGGTCGAGATCGTCATCTCCATCGACGTCCGCGAGCGCAGCGCCTCTCGCCAGCACGTCAACGAGCGCGAGGGCGGGGGGCGTGATCTCCTCGAAGCGCCAGCCGCCGAGGTTCCGGTAGAGCGCGCTCGCGCGCCCGAAGCCGGCGAGGAAGAGGTCCGCCAGGCCGTCCCCGTCGACATCCCCGACCGCGACGCCCTGCCCTTCCGCGAGCACCCGGTTGCGGAGCCGCGCCTCCTCGTCGACGTCGTACAGGAAGGACACGCCCCTTTCGGAGGCATCGAGCGGCCGGAAACCGCCGGAACCCCGGGGCCTCAACTCGCGCCACCGGTATCCGTCCGCTTCGACCCAGGGCCCGGGCTCGGGAGCCCCGCAGGCGGACAGCGCGAGGAGTACCGGGGCAAGGAGGGCCGGAGCGCGGAGGGCCGGGGCGAGGCCGATCAGCCCGCGGGCCGGCCGCATCATCGGTCGGTGGAGCGTGTGTTCAGCCACCCTCCCCGTTCGCCGATGCCCCGTGCCCGCCGCCGATCACGCGCTCGAACAACTCGTAGATGCGCCGGTACTCGTCGGTCCACGACGAGGGCTCCGCGAAACCGTGGTTCTCCACCGGGTACACGGCCATCTCCCAGTTTTCCTTGCCCAGTTCTATGAGACGCTGGGCGAGGCGCACGACGTCGGAGAAATGGACGTTCGTGTCGTACATGCCGTGTGCGATGAGGAGGTGTCCCTCGAATCCCTCGGCGAAATAGATGGGGGAGGACTGGCGGTACGCCTCCTCGTCCTCGTGGGGGAGGTTGAGGATGCGGCTCGTGTACCAGTGGTTGTAGTGCGCCCAGTCGGTCACGGCGCGGAGCGCGCCGCCCGCCGCGAAGGACTCAGGCGCCGTGAAGAGCGCCATGAGGGTGATGAATCCGCCGTAGGACCCGCCGTAGATCCCCATCCGGTCGGGCTCGACGCCCTCCTCGCGGACGAGGTAGGCGGCCCCGTCCACCTGGTCGGAGAGGTCCCAGCCGCCCATGTGACGGTAAATCGCCGTGCGCCAGTCGCGCCCGTATCCGGCGGAGCCGCGGTAGTCGATGTCGAGCACGGTGTAGCCCTGAGCCGCCAGGAAGTGGTGGAACATGTATTCGCGGTAATAGTTCGACCACCAGTTGTGGACGTTGTGCAGATATCCGGCCCCGTGTACGAAGATGACGCCGGCCCCGTTGGGCTCGACCCCGAAGTCGGCGGGCCGGTAGATGCGCGCGGGCACGGCCACGCCGTCGCGAGCCTCGAAGTGCACGATCTCGGGCCGGAGCCAGGGGAATCCGAGCCACGTCCCGGTGGGGGAGGTCGTGACCTGGGTCATCGCGGCCCCGGGCGCGGCGTCGGCGAAGTAGAGTTCGGGCGGCCGGTTCGCGCGCGAATGGAGGACGGCGAAACGCCCGCCGCCGGGCGAAGGCGTGACGATGAAGGAACCCTCTCCCTCGAGGAGTTGAACCCGGTCCGAGCCATCGAACGCCATGCGCCACGGATGCTGGTCGAAGGGTGACAGCTCGCTCGTCTGCAGCAGGAACGAGTCCCACCCATCGGGGATCGTCACGCCGAGGACCTCCCACTCTCCGGCCGTGAGCGCCTCGCGGTTTCCGCCGTCCGCATCGATCGCGTACAGGTGGGAGTAGCCGGTCTCCTCGCTCACGTACCATGCGCGGGGCATCCCGCCCGCCGCCTCCGCCGGGAGCCAGCCAATGCAGCCCGCCCCCTGGAAGCCGAAGCAGGGGCCGCCGACCCACGCTTCGTCGTAGTGAGTATCCAGCATCGTGAGAGAGCCGGTCGCCGCCTCGTAGGCGTAGAGGCGCCACGTCTTGTAGTCGTAGTCCACCGCGAATACGAGCCCGTGGGAGCCGGAATCGTTCCAGCCCGCGAAGCTCGCCACGGCGAGACGGCCATCGGATTCGGAATCGTCGGATCCGGATTCGTCCGACTCGGACTCCGCCGCTTCCGGCTCCGTCTCCTCCGGCTCTGGATCCGGGTCGGGATCCGAGTCCGAGCCGTCTCCCGTGAGGTCGAGCCAGGTGGCCTCGCCCGTCCCGGTGTCGACGATGGCGAGGCGCGAGACGCCCTGCTCGTCCCCGACCTTGGCCCGCATCTCCGTGTTCTCGGTGTAGCCGGACTGCGTGACCCAGCGGGGGATGTCCGTGCTCCGGCCTTCGCCGCCGAAGCCGCCGCGCGTGACGGTGACCGCGACACGGCTGCCGGTCGGGTCGGCGACGAACGACTGCGCGCGTTCTCCCTGCGCGAGGTGAAGCGTCTCGCGTTGCCCGGCCTCCCGCAGTTCCCGCCGCTCTTCGGCACGCTCCTCCCGGATATCCTGCACGCGGATGTGCTCGAACAGCTCTCGCTGCTGTTCCTCGAGGAAGGCCTTGTGCCCCTCGGCATCGGGGTCTTCGGGCGTCTCCGGCCCGCCGACGGAGGTGAGCTGCCGGATCTCGCCGTCGTCGATGTCGAACGCGAAGAGGTTGTTCGCGCGGCGGAAGAAGATGGACGCGCCGTCGCCGGAGAAGACGGGACCCGCCTCGAAGTCCTCCGTGTGCGTCAGCCTCCGGCTCGTGGAGGCGGCGCGGTCGATGAGATGGAGGTCTCCATCGGAGGACGTCACGCGCCAGCGGCCATCGGGAGAGACGTCGCCCCGGGCCAGGATGGGGCCGAGGCGAAGTTCTTCTTCGTCGTCGACCCGTTCGGGCGTGCCGCCGGTCGAACGGACGCGGTACAGGGCGCGCGGCTCGTGCCACTCGGCGCCGCCCGGGAGCCAGCGGAAGTAGATCCACTCGCCGTCGTCGGACCAGCTCACGCCGACGGGCGCCTGCCCGACGTGCTCGGAGCCCCGCATGATGGACTCGAGCGTGAGCGCGAAGGCGTTGTCGCGCGCGGGGACGGGCTCGAAGCCGGCCAGGGTCTGCGCCTGGAGGGGCGGAGCGGCGGCGACCCATGTGGCGGAAATCGCGGCGGACATCGCGGCGGCGACGATCCAGGCGCTTCCGGATCCCGCGGGCCGGGGTCCCGCGGGCCGCAGGGGGGCGCGCCGGAGGGGGGCGCGTTCGAGTGTCGGGGAAGACTTCACGGGGCACCTCCTCCGTTCCCGGAGGGCAGATACTGTCCCGGGATCGGCAGATCGGGCCGCTCGCCGGCCCAGTAGATCGTGACGACGTACCAGCGGTCGCCGTCGTGCATGAGCTGGATCGAGTTGATGCCGCGGGCGAACGGCTCGGGGTCGTCCGCGTTTCGTTTGGAATCGTAGGTGGAGAAGGCGTGCACCACCGGACCGAAGCGCGCCTCGCTGCGGGCGATCTCCCGCTCGAAGAACCCGTTCTGCTCGAGGAAGGCGCCCGCCTGTTCGGCGTATTCGCCGGGGCTCCACACGTTGTAGCCGTGCTCGCCCCCGGGCCCCCGACCCGTGGGAATGAGGCGGGCTTCCGGGATGAAGAGGGAGCGGAAGCGGTCCCAGTCGCGCGCCTGTCCGGCCGGGCCCGAGATCACGTCGTAGAGCGCGGCGAGGATGCTGTCGACCGACTCCACGTCGGCGGGAGCGGCGTCGGGCCAGCTTTCCGCCATGGCCACGTTCGGCCGGCCCTGGGCGAGCGAGGGGGTGGGCATCGCGAGCGCCAGGGGTCCGGCGGCCAGCGCGCCGAGGAAAACGAGTGTGCGCAGTCGTCGCATCGTTCCGCTCCGGTTCTGGTGGAAGACGTCCCCGAATCTAGCCCGGACCGGACGCCGGGTGCGACCCGGCGGCGACGACGCGTACGACCCGAAGGCGGCGACGCGTACGACGGGAGCGGCGGCGTTCGGTTGCATCGGACGCGGGCTGCGTCTACCGTTTTCGGCTCGTGGCGCCCGCGCCCGTAGCTCAATTGGATAGAGCGTCTGACTTCGGATCAGAAGGCTGGGGGTTCGAGTCCTCCCGGGCGCATGATCCCTCGTCCGACAGTAAGAAACCCCGAGAACTCCGAGCCCTGACGAACGTCGCCGACATGAAGCCGAATCCGAACATGCCGCGGGGCCAGGCGGCACCCCATCGGCAGGCGCCCCAGTGCCCCATCGATCACCAGGCGGCGGAGCGCGCCGCGCGCTCGCTTCCGGGTCCGGTGCGGCGAGCCGTCTTCCTGGGGGTGGGGGGCCTCAGCGTGAGCGCGGGCATCATCGGCATCGTCGTGCCGCTGTGGCCCACGACCTGTTTCCTCCTGCTCGCCGCGTGGTGCTTCGCGCGCAGCTCCCCCCGCGCCGAGCGCTGGCTGTACGAGAACCGCATGTTCGGCCGCTACCTCGCCGCCTACCGCGAGCGCGGCGTCATCTCCACCCGAGTGCGGCGCGGCGCGACGATCTTCCTGTGGGGCGCGATCCTCGTCTCGGCCGTGCTCGCCGCCGGACAACTCTGGATCGTGGCCCTCCTCCTGATCGTCGCCGCGCTGGTCACCGCCCACCTCTACTCCCTGCCCAGCGAAGGCTGACGGCGGGCTCTATCGCAAGCCCAGAGCTTCGCGCTCGTGTCGTATGTCACAACGCCCTTCCGCTTCAGGTATTGCTGCGCGTTCCTCACCCCGTGCTTCCACCGCTTCCCGTAGCGCTCGCCGTTGATGACGAGTTCCTCGGAGTCGTCGCAGAGATCCGGTAACAGCCGACCAACCTCCTCGTGGATCGCAGTTGTGGGTTGCGGTCCGTGCGCGAGCACAAAGCGAATCGCCTCGCCGAAGACCGAGTTCGCGCTTCTGCGCCCCACCTGTGCCCGGACGAACCGAGGTCTGGCGCTGCGCATGATCTTCCCGAACCTCGCTCGCGGCTCAAGCTCCGCAGCGTCGTCGGCTTTCTTTCTGGCTTGGCGGAGGTCGGTCTCAAGGGACGCGAGTTCGCCGAGCGCACGTCGACTGACCTGATTCCCCAAGCGGGCGAACGAGTCCATGTCGTCGCGAATCGCGCGCACCAGCGACGGTTCGCGGAGCATCACGCCGTATTCGAGGTTTGTGTCGAGGCCTGCGCGGGTGAGGTTGCCCGATGTCACGACCGCCACCTTATCGTCGGCTATGAAGACCTTCGCATGCAGGTTGGGAAGCGCGAACACCCGCGCCTTGTCGGACTGTTCCGCGAAATGGACCAGGCCCGTGACATCAAGCGCGGACGAAGCGACCGCCTCGGCTCTGATCGTGGTGAGCGTCACCAGTGCAACATCCTCGGCAAGCTGGCGACGGAACCAAACGGCGGCGGCATGGGTGACGAAGGGGACCGCGACCACCATGGAGTGGCGGGCGCTTGTGGCCATATCCGCTAACTCGGCACGCCAGCCCGGTCCCAAGAGTTGCGTCCGTTGGCCGGTCTCCCCCGTCCTCTCCGCCTCGCCCCCCGAGGTATCGAGCGTCACGATGATGCCGAGCGTTTCCGGCCCAGCCCCTGCCAGATATCCCAACCGTTCGATGCATCTGAGACGGTCGCCATCACTGCCGCCACCTCGTCGGCCGTTCGGCCCTCGGCATCATTCCACTTCCCCGCGTCACCGACGTGGGCTTCCAGGAGCAACTCCAGAAGGACGTTGCTGACATACGAGCGCGTGTCGTTGGCGGCCTCCACGGCACCCACGGCGCACCACCGAACAGCGGCCGGGTCTTCCGGATCACACGTGCACCAATCGGCATCCGCTGCGACGTCACCTTGAATCCAACCGCGCCGGACGAATGCCGCGGCCTGCCGAAGGATTCGAGAAGCTCTGACGTATTCGTGCCTGTTCCTAGGTTCCACGGAGCCCCCTCCTTGTGAAGCAACCTGCCTTGCGGTTGAGAAACATTACTCTACGGGGCGCGTGGCGGCGCGCTCGCGCACCGCATCCGGGGGCGCCGCGGTGATGATCCGACACGTGGGGCCGGTGGCCCGCGCGAGACGCCGGTCGAGCGTCAGCAGAGGGCACGAAAGCGTCTCGGCGAGGGCCACGTACCATCCGTCGTAGATGCTGAGGTTGTGGCGCAGTTCCCAGACGCGATCCGCGAGGGGTTCGAAGGGGAAGAGTTCGATCTCGAGCGCGAGTAGGTTTCGTTGGGCGAGACCGGCTTCCGAACTCTCGATCCGTTCGGCGAGCTCCAGGCGGCGAAGGACGTTGCTGGCCTCGGCGAGGGCGATCTGCGGACCGGCCAATGCACGGCCCTCGCGAGCTGCTTCCGCGATGACGGCTTCGGACCAGGCACCGTCCGGCCCGAGGTGGGCGACCGCCGCCGCAAGGACCGAGGCGTCAACGACAACCGTCACTTCCGGTCGGCGTCTCGCGCCTGCAGGATGCTCTCGGTGGTCACGCGATTGTTCGACAGCCGCTTGCGGGAGTGAACGTCCGCCAGCCACTCGTGAACGGCGGGTTTCGCCACCAGCCGCTTGAGTTCGGCGCGCAGATACCGCTGCATCGACTGGCCGCGAGAGGCCGCGCGAACCTTCAGCCGGTCACGCACTTCCTCGGGGATGTCTCGGATGGTGATTTGAACGCCCATGACATCATTATGACATCAACAGCATCTTCTTGCAAGCAAACGCGTTCCCGCGGGAACGTCCCTCGGGCTCGCCGGACGCCTCACGCGCCGAGCGCGGCGATCAGATCGGAGCGGGTGAGGATGCCGAACGTGCCGTCTTCCTCTCGCACGAGCACGGCGGGCTGCTCGCCGCGCAGTTGGCGCGCGAAGCCGTGGATGGGACTCGAGGCCTCGACCACCGGGAAGGGCGGCCCCATGAGATCCCGCACGAGGCGCCCGCGCGCGTCCGGGTCGCCCATGAGGGAGCGGAGGATGTCGAGTTCGGTGAGACTGCCGATGACCTCCTCCCCCTCCATCACCGGCACCTGGGAGATGCCGCGCTCCCGCATCGCCGCGATCGCGTCGTCCAGCGACATGTCGGCCGGGGCCGAGACGAGCGCCTTACCGGTCGAACGGCGCCTGGCGAGCGCCCCCGCGGTGAGCGTCTCCGCCTCGTCGAGAAAGCCGTGCTCCTGCATCCAGACGTCGTTGTAGACCTTGCCCAGCGCGCGGTAGCCGCCGTCGGGCATAATCACAACCAGGACGGACTCGTCGTTGATCGCGTCCCGGTTCGCCTCCATCCACTGGAGGACGCCGGCCATCGCCATGCCGCACGAGCCGCCGAGGAACATCCCCTCCTCGCGCGCGAGACGGCGGGTCATGAGCATCGATTCCCTGTCCGTGACGCGCACGTAGTCGTCCACGATGTCGAAGTTCATGTTGCCCGCGAGGATGTCCTCCCCCACCCCTTCGGTGACGTAGGGATAGATTTCGTCCTCGTCGAACTCCCCGGTGTGGAAATACTTCCAATAGACGGAGCCGTACGGGTCGACGCCGGTGATCCGGACCTCGGGGTTGCGCTCCTTGAGATAGGCGGCGGAGCCCGAGATCGTGCCGCCCGTGCCGGAGCCGACGAAGAGGTGCGTGATTCTCCCCTCCGTCCCCTCCCACAGCTCCGGACCCGTCGTCCGCAGGTGGGCGAGCGCGTTGGCCGGATTGTCGTACTGGTTCATGTAGAAGGAGTTGGGCGTCTCCTCCGCCAGCCGCCGCGAGACCTGGTAGTAGGAGCGCGGATCCTCGGGGGCGACCGCGGTGGGGCAGACAATGACTTCGGCGCCCAGCGCCCGCAGGATGGCGATCTTCTCGGGGCTCTGCTTGTCCGTCGTCGCGAAGATGCACCGGTAACCGCGCGCGATGGCGGCGAGCGCGAGGCCGACGCCGGTGTTCCCGCTCGTGCCCTCGACGATCGTGCCGCCGGGCCGGATCTCCCCCCGCGCCTCGGCATCATCGAGCATCGAGATCCCGATCCGGTCCTTGACGGAGCCGCCGGGGTTGAAGAACTCGAGCTTCGCGAGGACGGTGCCGGGGAGGTGCGCGGCGAGGCGGTTCACGCGCACCAGGGGCGTGCCGCCGATCGTGCCCAGGATGTTCTCATGCCACATGGTTGCTACCCGGTCAGGTTGAAGAGACGGCTGTACTTGACCACGAGCTGGCGCTGCTTCGGTCCCGCCATGATGCCCGTGCGCTCGAGCGACCCGGTGTGATTGGTGTCGTTCCACACGATGTATAACCCCGTGCCGGCCGTATCGAGCCATGCGAGCCGGACGTTGGTCCCGGTGTAGAACCCTCCGAGTGCCCATCCGACGGACAGCGAGAGGGGGGCGCCGCGATTCGTGTTCGCCCTGAACTCCCAGTCGAGCGTCAGGCTCTGGTTGAGGCCGATCTTGGCGTCGCCCCCGATCTGCCGGCCGAAGGCCACGTCCGACGGCGTGACGCCGTAATCCCTGAAGCCGTCCACGAGCGCGTACGGACTGACGGTGACGGTCCGCCGGGCCGGGGCCTCCAGGGTGAGGGTGCCGGCGAGCGAGATCCGGTACACGTCGAACTGTCTGGGCAGGGGCGCCCACATCGACTGCTCGCTGTTGCGCCGGATTCTCCGCTCGAAGTTCAGGCCCCAGTCCTGCGCTCCCCCGGCGCCGTAGCGGAGGGTCGAGAAGGGGATCCGCATCTCGGCGAACCAGACGCGCTCGTCCCGGGTCGTGGCGACCTCCCACGAGCCGTCCCAGTTGAGGTTGAAACCGCCCGCCGAACCGCGCTGCTGGCGGCCGCCGCCCCGGCCGCCGCCCACGCCCTCGCCGGTGACCTGGCCGTCGTATTCGATCCCCGCGGGCGTGGTGCCGAAGACGAAGGCGTTCTGCCGGTCCAGGTAGGTGTCGAGCACGACGACGAAGGCGTCCGAGTCGTTGAGCGAGGCGTCGCGCCGCGTCTGGCCCGTGACGATGCCCGAGGGGTCTTCATCGAAGAGCCACGCGCCGATGTACAGGGCGGCGTCGTCGTGGCCGACCCGGACCTCCGTCGGCTGCGACACCGGCTGCCCCTCCGACGGCTCGCGCTGGGTGAAGCCCTCGAGCGGCTCGAGACCTGACCACGCGTCGTCGTCGAGCCGCCCGTCGATCACCGGAGGCGCCGCGACCCGGGCGGCGCGCGCGAGGGGGGATTGCTGAGCGTGGAGCAAGGCGGGCGCCACGAGAACGGCGAGCATGATACGAACGGCGCTGCCACGAATCGGGCGCATGCGGACCCGTTCCCCTCTCAAGTGGCGGACCGCTGAGGAGACACGATCCCCCCGCGGATGGCGGCGATCGCGGGCGGGCCCACGCGGCAGCACCCTCCGATGCCATCGGCTCCCGCGGCCCGCCATTCGACCGCGCGCCGCGCCCAGTCCAGGGGGTTCGCACCGCCGGTCCAGCGCTTCGCCTCCGCGTCCCAGACCTCCCCCGAGTTGGGGTAGACGAGGATCGGCTTCCCGGTCGCGCGGCGCGCCGCCCCGATGAGGGACACGGTGAGGGCCGGATCCGTGCAATTGACGCCGACCGCCACGACGTGCGGTTCCCCGTCGCACAGGGCGGCGGCGGTCTCCAGCGGCGTCCCGTCGGCGAGGTGCGCGCCGTCACGACACTGGAAGCTGATCCAGGTCGGAAAATGGGACACGGCCGTGAGCCGGCAGTAGGCGCGCGTCTCCTCCGCGGACGGGGTCGTCTCGCAGGCCATGAGGTCGGCCCCGGCCTCGGCCAGCACTTCCCAGCGCGGGGCGTGGAAGTCGTACAGGTCGGCCGCGGCGAGCCCGTAGTCGCCCCGGTACTCCGACCCGTCGGCGAGGAAGGCGCCGTAGGGGCCGACGCTCGCGGCGACGAGGGGTCGCGGACGGTCGGGCGGCTCCATGGCGCGGCCGGCCCGAAACTCGTCGCGCGCGGAGAGGGCGATCCGGACGGCCCGCCCGAGCAGGCGAGCCGTGTCGGCTGCGTCGAGCCCCCGGGCCGCGAAGCCCTCGAAGGTCGCCTGGTAGGTCGCGGTGGCGATGCAGTCGGCGCCCGCCTCGAGGAAGCGGCGGTGCGCGGTGCGGATCACGTCCGGCGCGTCGATGAGGGCGCGGGCGGACCACAGAGCGTCCTTGAGATCGCAGCCGAGCGCCTCGAGTTCCGTCGCCAGGCCGCCATCGAGGACGATGAAGCCCTTCCGCTCGATAAAGTCGCGGACCGGATCGGTCAAAGCTGGTCCGGGTCGAGCATGATCGAGAACCCCTCGAACACGAACTCGACCCCGCCGTCCTGAAGCCGGTTGCCCAGGGCGATGCCCTCGAACATGGCGTCCAGGGCATCGGTCAGCTCAAGCAGCCGGGAGGGCTGTGCGACCGGCGTGTTGTGGGCCGTGAACAGCATCGTCAGCTCGGGTACGAGCTCGGCGAGCCGGGCCATCGAACTCCGGTACGCCACCAGATCGGTCTCGGGCGCGAAGAGCCAGATCGGACCCTCGTAGAATGAATCCCCCGTCCACAGGAAGCCGGCTTCGCGGTCGAGGAGGGCGATCGCGTCGGGCGTGTGGCCGGGGACGGCGACGACTTCGAGCGTGCGTCCGCCCAGGTCGAGCCGGTGTCCATCGTCGATGAAGGCGGCGACCTCGAAGGCGGGCGTGTGGTAGTTGTCCTCCGTGATCCCCGCGGGCAGGGCCCGGCAGAGCGCGCTCGCGGCCACCTCTCCCCGCACCTCGCGGTTCGTGCGGCCGCGGGCGCGCGTGCGGGTGAACTCCGTGTCCATGGCGAGCACTCGTTCGAAGGCCGCGTTGCCACCGACGTGGTCCATGTGCGTGTGCGAGTTGAGGACGGCCACGGGCAGCGTCGTGAGTGCGTCCACGACGGCGCGGATGCGGCCGATCCCCATCCCCGTGTCGAACAGGACGGCGCCCGCGTCACCCAGGATCAGGTAGGAGATGACCTCCTGGAACTGGAACGGCTCGTAGATCGCGTACACGCGCGGCGCGGCGCGAAAGACTTCGAACCAGTCGTCCGCGGCCTCGGCGCGCTCCAGCTCGGCGTACTGCGAGCGGGGCACGTTCGAGCAGAACCCCGCCGTCGCCGCACGCGACTCGGCAGCGGATTCGCCGCCGGGCGCGCAGGCGAAGGCGCCTCCGGCCAGCGCCGCCGCCGCCAGCCGGAGAATCGCCGCACGCACGGTCGCTATCCGTCCTGGTCCGTCGTGATGACGCGCCCCACCCTCGCCTGGAGCATCTGGTTGAACTCCGCGAGTTCGCCGGCGAGGACCGCCTGCAGCCGCACCGCCACCTCGTCGATCCGGTCGCTGAGGATCTGCGCCACCTCGGCGTGCTGGTCCGTGGGCGGGAAGTCCGCCGTGCCGACCGTGCGCTGGAGGTAGGACAGGCGGCCGCCGATCATCGAGGGCCAGCGCACGCCGTCGGGCCCGGTGTTCTTCAGCTGCACGAGTTCACCCTCCACCTCGATGAGCGACGCGTCGAGCGCCTCTCCCGCCGCGAGGATATCCTCGGCGTCCCCGGCGTCTTCCAGCACGGGTCGCAGATCGTAAATCTGGCGGCGCAGCAGTTCGATCTGGTTGACGATGCCGGCGACCCGGTTCCGGTCCTCGACGATGTCGTCGAGCAGCGCCTTCTGGGCCAGGATGTCCGCCATCGAACCCTCGGCGTTCGGGTCGCGGAGGACCGTCAGCTCCTCGGACCCCACGTCCTCGCCGTCCACTACCAGAGTGACCGTGTAGGTTCCCGGCGGCTGCCGAGGCCCGCCGCCGCCGCCGAAGAAGCCGCCCCCGACCTGGCGGGAGACCTCGGGCATCGGCATCCAGTCCGCGAACTGCGGCTTCGTCCGGTACTCGACCGGCTTCGCGTCCGGCCCCCGGAAGTTCCACCACACGCGGTTGAACCCGTCGTGGGTCGACCCGTCCAGGGTGGCGAGCGTCTCGCCCTCCGCGTTCTCGACCCGGACCTTCACTTCGCGCCCCTCCCCGCCGCCGAGCCAGTAGTTGATCGACGCCCCGTTGGGCGGGTTCTCGCCCACGGACCAGTCCTCGTACATCACCTGGGGTTCGGAGATGTCGTTGAAGCGGTACGCGTCGCGCGGCGCGAACAGGTGCGCGCCGGAGGCCGCGACCTCCGGCGTGAGCTGCTGCACGGGGCTCAGGTCGTCGAGGATCCAGTAGCCGCGCCCGTACGTCCCCGCCACGAAGTCGTTGAAGTGCTCCTGGATGATGAGGCCGTAGTACGGCGTCGGCGGGAGGTTCGGCATGAAGAGCTGCCAACTCTCCCCGTCGTCGTAGCTGATGTAGACGTTCGTCTCCGTGCCGAGGTAGAGGAGACCCGGCCGCACCGGGTCCTCGAGCAGGTAGCGGGTGTAGTCGACCGGATAGTTGTCGACCCCGTTCGTGATCTGCGTCCACGTCTCCCCGAAGTCGTCCGTCCTGTAGGCGCGCGCGTCGAAGTCGCCGACCTGGTGGTGCTCGATCGTGATGTACGCCTTGGCGACGTCGAAGCGTGAAGCGTCGATGCTCCGCACGATCCCGTCGGGCGGCAGGTTCGGGATGTTCCCGGTGACGTTGGTCCATGTCGCGCCGTCATCGCGGCTCACCTGCACGAGGCCGTCGTTCGTGCCGGCCCAGAAGACGCCCTGCTGGATGGGCGACTCGTCGAAGGCGTAGATCACGCAGCAGAACTCGACGCCGATGTTGTCGGGCGTGAGCCCGCCGGAGATCGTCATCTTCGAGCGGTCGTTCGTCGACAGGTCCGGGCTGATGACCTCCCAGCTCTGGCCCCGGTTGCGCGTGCGGTGCACGTGCTGGCTCGTGACGTAGATCGTCTCGTTGTCGTGCGGCGAAATGAGGAGGGGGAAGGTCCACTGGAAGCGGTAGCGGATCTCCTCCGCGGGATACCCCATCGTGGACTCGGGCCACACTTCCACATCGCGGAACTGGCCGCGCTCGCGGTCGTGCCGCACGACGATGCCGCCGACGGCGCCGGCCCCGGAGGCGCTCGACCACACGATGTTCGGGTCCGTCGGATCGGGGGTCGCGAAGCCGCTCTCGCCGCCGCCCACGGTCGTCCAGTCGCCGCGCGGGATGAGTCCGCGCGCCCAGAAGCCGGTGTAGCGGGTGTTCGACGGCCCGTGGTAGGAGGGCCCGTCCTGCCGGTTCCCCATCACGTTATAGGGAATCTCGTTGTCCACCGTGACATGGTACATCTGCGCGATGGGAAGCTGCATGCGGGACCAGGACCGCATCCGGTTCTCCGTGATCGCCACGCCGCTGTCGCCGCCGATGAAGACGCGGTCCGCGTTGGTCGGGTCGACCCAGATGTCGTGCAGATCCCACCCTGGAGCCGCCGGGTCGCCGCCGGGGGGGCCGCCGCCGAGGAAGTTGAACATCTCGTACGTCGCGCCCCCGTCACGGCTCACGCTGAAGCTCGAGGAGAGGAAGTAGAGCTCGTCGCGGTCATCGGAGGAGACGCCGCAGCGGGTGTAGTAGGCCTGCCGGGAGGCGAGGTTGTGGCTGTAGTTCACGAGGCGCCACGCGCGGCCGCCGTCGTCGCTGCTCCACAACTCGCCCGTGTCGGTTTCGTAGCCCTCCATCGGCACGCCGTCGCTCGTCTCGATGAGGGCGTAAACGCGGTCGGAATCCGAGTGGGACATGCAGACGGCGATCTTCCCGAGCGTCCCCGTGGGGAGTCCGTTTCCCTCGAGTTCGGTCCAGGTGTCGCCGCCGTCCATCGTGAGGTGGAGCCCGCTCCCCGGGCCTCCGCTGTCGCGCTTCCACGTCTTGAGATCGATGTCCCACATCGTGGCGAAGATCTTCCGCGGGTTCGCCGGGTCCATGACCATGTCGTAGGCACCCGTCCCGCGGTCCGCGAACAGGACCCTCTCCCACGAGGCGCCGCCGTCGGTGGTGCGGTACACGCCGCGCTCGTCGGACTCCGCGTAGGCGTGCCCGAGCGCCGCGACGTAGACGATGTCCGCGTCGCGGGGGTGGATCAGGATGCGGCCCACCCGGCCGGTGCCCTCGAGCCCCATGTGGGTCCAGCTCTCGCCGCCATCGGTCGACTTCCAGACTCCGTTGCCGATCGAGACGTTGGAGCGGATCGAGGTCTCGCCCGTCCCCGCCCACACCACCGCGTGGTCGCTCGGGGCCACGGCGAGGGCGCCGATCGAGTGTACGGGCTGGTCGTCGAACACGGGCCGCCAGTGCAGCCCGGCGTCGTCCGTCTTCCAGATGCCGCCGGTCGCGGCGCCGGCGAAGTACGTGTTGCGGTCGCCCGGCACGCCGGCCACCGAGGAGACGCGGTTGCCAACCGGTCCGATGTGGCGCGCCCGCAGCCCCTCGTACTGCTCGGGGACGAGCTGCTGCGCGTCCAGCGGCACGACGGCCGCGAGGGCGAGGGCGAGACTGCTGGAGAAGCGGCGAACGTTGGACATGGCTCTCTGCCTCGTGAAGCGGGTCATTTGAGCGAGGAAACGTGCGGAGAAGAAGGGGCGCGGACCAGAGCCCGGGTTTCTTGGTTCAGGCTCGACGCCAACGTCAATCAGGGTCGCGGACATCCCCGGATGCTTCGTCAACCGCAGCGTCCCCATCCGGGTTTGTGGCTGTTGAGAGCCCCTTCCAGAAACCGGCACGGATCTGGCGTTTGGTGTTCTCGGGAAGTGGGTCTCCTAAACGGTTCGCGGCCTCCTTGATCAGCCATACATCGATTAACCGCGGGATTCGCGGCCGGTGTGCCAGGATTCCTGCAACCGCTTCCGCGTCGCGCGCACTTCGAATGGCCCAACCACATGCTTCGCCAAAACTGGTCGCTGTTGCGTCCGTAGCGATGTTCACCGGTATGTGGCGGTGAGCCTCGTCGGCCTTCCCTGCGTGTCGTGAGATGAATCGAGTGCAATCGTTGCGCGATAACGTGATCAGGTCATCGACTTCCCGAACGAGCGTCGCTGCCTGATTGGCTCTCCTCGGTAGGGGTTCTATCCCAAGGAGGACCACGGAGACCCCGAACTCTTGCGCCTCGACGACGCCTTCCCGCACGTCCTCATCTCCGCTCATCAGGTATGCCGTGCGTACAGCTCCGTTCCGGGACAGTACGATGAGGTCCCGCACGATGCGGGAGTCTACCCCTTTCTGACCGTGTTTCGTCAGGCGACCCAAGCGAAGCTTGACCCCCTGCTGTCCGCCGATGTGCAACTGGTCGTCGGTAGGAACGGCATCCGGTGCGGCATCGTACCAGTAGGTTCTGAGATGCACCTGCTTCGCATGGCTATCGCAGCGTGTCCTCAAGAGCACGGTCGCCTTCTCGGGGTGGAGGATCAGGTCAGCTCGACGGCTGGTACCGAAACATAGATCCCCGGCAGCTGCAAGAAGATACCCGGCGTCAATGAAGATCGCGTACCGGTCCATCCGATCGATCCCTCCTGCGAAAAGCGAAAAAAAACGGGCCCCCGCCAAAAGGCGGGGACCCCAAGATCAGGGCCGCAGAGGCCCCAGTCCAAAACAACTAGTGGTAAGTACGCTAATCGTGCGGCATGGGTTCCACAAGATCCCATTTCGGACCCGGGCTTACCTCGTCGCGAAGGCCCCGAAGCGTCAGTTGTAGGCCGGGAGGCCGGTCTCGTCGTGTCCCAGGATGAGGGAGTGAATGTCGTGCGTGCCCTCGTAGGTATAGACCGACTCCAGGTTCGCCATGTGACGCATGGAGGCGTACTCGGCGAGGATCCCGTTCGCGCCGAGCAGCCGCCGCGACTCGCGGGCGCAATCGCACGCCATGTTCACGTTGTTTCGCTTCGCGAGGGAAACGTGCTGCGGCCGCATCGTGCCTTCGTCCTTCATCCGCCCGAGCCGGAGGCAGAGGAGCTGCGCCTTCGTGATCTCGGTGAGCATGTCCGCGATCCGGACCTGCTGGATCTGGGTCTGCGCGATCGGCGTCCCGTCGAACTGCACGCGGTTCTTCGCGTACTCGACCGACTCGCGGTAGCAGCCCATGGCGGCGCCGACCGCCCCCCACGAGATCCCGTACCGCGCCTGCGTGAGACACTTCAGCGGGCTCTTGAGTCCCCCGCTGCCCGGGAGGAGGTTCGTGCGCGGCACCCGCACGTCCTGCAGCACGAGTTCGGAGGTGTCGGACGCCAGGAGCGACAGTTTCCCCTTCTGGTCGCTGGCGGAGAAGCCGTCGCGCCCGGTCTCGACGAGAAAGCCGCGGATCGACCCGACGTCATCCAGGTCTCCGGTCTTGGCCCAGATCACCGCGATGTCGGCCATCGATCCGTTCGTAATCCACATCTTGGCGCCGTTCAGGACCCACTCGTCCCCGTCCTCGACGGCCCGCGTGATCATGCCGCCGGGGTTGGAGCCGAAGTCGGGCTCGGTGAGGCCGAAGCACCCGATGGACTCGCCGCTCGCCAGCCGCGGCAGCCACGCGCGCTTCTGTTCCTCCGATCCGAAGGCGAAGATCGGGTACATGACGAGGGCGCCCTGTACCGAGACGAAGGAGCGGAGTCCCGAGTCCGCCCGCTCGAGTTCCTGCATGATGAGGCCGTAGGCCACGTTGTTGAGACCCGCGCAGCCGTACTCCTCGGGGAGGTTCGCCCCGAAGAATCCGAGTTCGCCCATCTGGGGGATGAGTTCCCGCGGGAACGTGCGTTCGATGTAGTGGTGGCCGATGATGGGCAGGACTTCCCGGTCCACCCACTCGCGCACCAGATCCCGGATGGCCGTCTCCTCTTCGTGGAGGAGCGCATCGAGATTGAAGTAATCGACACCCTCGAAACTCATTCGCGAATTTCTCCGGACTCGGGGCAGCCCGTGGCTGCCGGTTGAGAGGCGGCGGACGAATCCGCGCGGAAACAGCGGAAACAATGGACGCCGAGCGCGACGCCGGCGACGGCGAGGAGGATGCCGGCGGCGACTCCCGGCCAGCCGTACACGTGCGCATTGATGACGAGGACGATCCCGACCATGGTGGCGAGCGCCGCGGCCGGAAGTCCCAGCACGGTCCGGATGCCGGCGCGCGGGCCGGGCCGGGAGCCTATCGGCCGAGACGCCATCGGGTGTAGCCCTTCACGACCTCGCGGCCGATGCGGAAACCGAGATAGTACGCGGCCACGAGCGGCAGCCCCCACGCGTAGGCGGGCAGGAAGCCGAGATCGGGGGAGGTGCGGAGCCAGATCGCAACCCAGACGGCGAAGGGCAGCGTGATGCACGCGGCGACGACGTGGCGCCAAAGCCGCATGCGCCGCTGCATGCGCGGGCCGCAGGCCTCGCACCAGTCGTCGGCGTCCAACCGTCCCTTGGGAAACATCTGGCCGCAGGCGCCGCACATCACGCCCTTGAAATGAAGCTCGTCCGTCATTCCGCGCCGGTCATTCACCGGCGGCGTCCAGTCGTTCGATCACCGCGTCGGCGAACTCCGCCGTGCCGGCGGAACCGCCGATGTCCGGGGTATGGCCGACATCCTCGTGCAGGGTCCGGTGCAGCGCGGCGCGGATGCGCGCGGCGACCTCGGGTTCATCGAGGTGGTCGAGCAGGAGGCAGCCTGCGAGCAGGAGGGAGGTGGGGTTCGCGATCCCCTGCCCCGCGATGTCCGGCGCCGACCCATGCACCGCCTCGAAGATCGCGGCCCGCTCGCCGAGGTTCGCGCCCGGCGCGAAGCCGAGCCCGCCGATGAGTCCCGCGACCTGATCCGAGAGGATGTCGCCGAACATGTTCTCGGTCACGATCACGTCGAAGCGGTACGGATCCAGTGCGAGTTGCATCGCCGTGGCGTCCACGATCTTGTCGTCGAATTCCACCCTTCCCTCGTACTCGGCCGCGACGTTGCGCCCGACCTCGAGGAAGAGACCCTGCGTATACTTGAGGATATTCGCCTTATGGACGAGGGTCACGAGACGACGGTTGTGGGCGAGGGCGTACTCGAACGCGAAGCGCACGATGCGACGCGACCCGTAGCGCGTAATGAGCATGACGGACTCGGCGACGGCGCGCGGGTCGTTCTCCATCCCGATGAAGTGCTCGATCCCGGCGTAGAGGCCCTCGGTGTTCTCGCGCACGATGACGAGGTCCACATCCGGATAGCGGGCGGCCGGAAGGAGGGTTACGGCGGGACGGACGTTCGCGTAGAGGTCGAAATGCTTGCGGAGCGCGACGTTCACCGACCGGAAACCCGAGCCGATGGGAGTGGTGAGCGGCCCCTTGAGCGCGACGCCGGTCGCCTCGATCGATTCGAGAGTCGCCTGCGGAAGCGGCTCTCCGGCGGCCTCCATGGCGGTCACGCCGCCGAGGCGTTCGCGCCAGCGGATGGGCGCGCCCGCGGCCTCCAGGATCGCAACGGTGGCTTCGGATATCTCCGGGCCAATGCCGTCGCCCGGAATCAACACGACGTCGTGTATCGGTTTCATCGTCACGAAGGTGCGAGTCGATCGGCCAGGCGCAGCGCGAGCGTGGTGAGGGCGAATGGGGATGCGGCCTCCGCGGCCGCCCCCGCGACCGCGCCGTGCCAGAGGACGGCGCTGCGCCGCACGTCGATGAGAGCGAGTTGCAGGACGGCCCGGCTCTCCCGATACGATACCGCGAGCGGCAGAACGACGAGGCGGGCTCCGAAGAGGGCGGCCACCCGGCGAAGCTGCGAGTGGAGCGGTTCGTAGAGTTGCGACTCGGGACCCGGCGCGGTGAGCAGGCCCCGGTAGGCGAGCCGCCCCGGGTCGACGCCGATCATCGGGTCGCGCGAGAGGCGGGCCTCCACGGCAAGCGGAAGAGCCCAATGCGCGGCCCCCTCTTCCTCCCCGAACGCAAACTCGATCTCGGCGTTCAGGAGGTCGATCGTGCGCTGCGCGCTCCCCGTCCCCCCGACCCACGTCCCCTCGAGGTCCGGGACGGCCGACTGTACGGGGAGGATGATCACGGGCGTGCCCCCCGCAACGCCCCGCGGAAGGATCTCCTGCGCCACCGCGGCGTCGGCGAGGCAGCCGAGCCCCGCCAATCCTGCCAGCCCCGTCAGTCCAGCCAGCGCCGCAGCTGCGAAGCGGTTTCTCATACGGGGGCCCGCTCCCCCCGGACGCGCCCGATCTCGGCTTCGATTTCCTCGTGCGAGAGCGTGTGATCGCACTTCTTGGCGAGTCGGAACAGCGCCTCGCACAGCATCTCGTCCTCCGGGTCGTATCCGTTGCGGACCAGCCAGTACCGGACGTTGCTCAGCCCGGAGACCGGCGAGATCTCGATGGTCTGCGTCCGCCCCACGATCGAGGCGGGGACGCCGCTGTAGACGCAGTCTTCGAGCCAGCGGTCGCCCTTGGCCATCGCCTTGATGATCGCGGCCGCGTGAACGCCGGTGCCCGTCCGGAAGGCGTCGTCTCCAATCACGGGATAGTTGTGGGGCACCTCGACGCCGCACATCTCCGCCGTCACGCGGCAGTACTCCGGGAGCCGGTTGATCGGGTGGTCGTGGGTCCCGAGCAGATGGAGGTTCACGAGCAGGAGGTCCATCTCGACGTTGCCGATCCGCTCGCCGATGCCGAGCGCCGTCGCGTGGACGCGATCCACTCCTTCCTCGATCGCCGCCAGCGCGTTCGCCAGCCCGAAGCCCCGGTCCCGGTGGCCGTGCCAGTCGACCTTCACGGGTTCGCCGGTGGCGGCGACAAAGTCCTTCGCGAAGCGGACGAGCCGGCGCACACCGGCGGGCGTCGCGTGTCCGACGGTGTCGGCGAGGCAGATCCGCCTCGCTCCCGCTTCGATCGCGGCCGAGAAGAGCCTGCCCAGCGTCCTGGGCCGCGACCGCGTCGTGTCCTCCGTCACATACATCACGTCGAGGCCCTCGCCGACCGCGAACTCGATGGCGTCCCGCGTGGCGGCCAGGATGCGCTCGACATCCCAGTCCTCGGCGTATTGGCGAATCGGCGAACTCCCGATGAAGGCGCCGACCTCGAGCGGAAGGCCCGTCGCCTGCTGGATGCGGGCGATGGGTTCGATATCCGCGCGGACGGTGCGCGCCGCGCAGTTCGCCTCGATCGGCAGGCGATGGTCCACGATCTCGCGGGCGAGCGCCAGCACGGCGCCGTAGGCCCTCGGTCCCGCGCCCGGAAGCCCGATGTCGGCGGCGTGGATGCCGAGGTCCACCATGAGGTGGAGGAGTTCGATCTTCTTCTCGATGGGCGGGTCCTTGACGGACGGATTCTGCAGGCCGTCGCGGAGCGTCTCATCGTCCAGTTCGACCCGGGCCGCCGCGTAGTCGTGGCTCCCCGGAAGCGCGTTCCAGTCGTATATGAGTTCGTCCTGGCTCACGTCCACTCGCCTTCGACGACGCCGTCGTCTCCCACACTCACCCTTCCGCGTACGCCTCGAAGCGTCACACGGTCCCCGACCAGTGAATCTACGAGATCGCAGTCTTCGATGACGCTGTCCGCGCCGACGATCGTGTGGCGGAGGCGCGAACCCAGGATCCGGCTTCCGGATGCCACGCTCACGTTGGGGCCGAGCGCGGAAGATTCGACGATGGCGTCCGCGGCGACCGCAATGGCGCCTTCGACGGCGACGGAATCCGGAAGGTCGGGCTCCCCTCCGTGCCCGCGTTCCAGCATCACGCGGTTCGTCTCGAGCAGCGTTTCGGGCTTCCCGCAATCAAACCAGCCGCCGACTTCCGCCGTATGGATACGGGCGCCACGGTCGATCATGTACTGGAACGCGTCCGTTAGAAAGTACTCCCCGAGCTTGGGATCCAGGTCCATCACATGCCGAACCCCGTCGAACATCAGTTCATGATCCTTCACGTAGTAGACGCCGATGTTCGCGAGCTTCGATACGGGTTCCGACGGCTTCTCGATGATCCGCCGCATGGTTCCGGCCTCATCGGTGACGATGACGCCGTACCGCTGGTAGTCCTCGACCTCCTTGGCCCAGATGATGCCGGACGCGGACGCGTGGCGGTGCAGCACGCTGAAGTCGGCATCGAAGAGCGTGTCCACGAAAACGATGAGGACCGGCCCGGTCACCCAGGGTTCCGCCAGCGAAATCGCGTCGGCCGTCCCCCGCTGGCTGGCCTGCTCCACGTAGGTGACCGGGAGGCCTGGAAACTCCTCGGCCATGAAAGCCCGGATCCGGCCGGAAAGGTGCCCGGTGATGCAGATGAACTCGTCGACGCCCTCGGCCTTGAGCTGCTCGACGACGTAGGAAAGGACGGGCCGATTGGCCACGCGGAGTAAGGGTTTGGGACGGGTGTGGGTGTGGGGACGGACCCTTGTACCCATTCCCGCCAACGGTATTATGGCCTGCATGTTAAACCGTCAGAGTCTCGGGAGAGTGGTCCTGCCGTCTGCGGGGGCCGGGAGCCCGGGCCAACCGGGCCCCGCGGATCGCCAAGCTATCCGTCCGCGGCAGACGCGGGCAACCGAAGAAAGAGGGCTTCCGGAGTGACGGAGGCAGCTCCCGGCGGCGGGCAGACCAACGGGATCTCCCGCTGGTTTCACGAGAATTCGGCGGACACCCGTGCGCCGGACGGGCCCGAGCCGCGCCTTTACGAGGTGGCCTTCTCCCGGGTCTGGGACCAACTGGTGAGATACGCCGAGCGGCGCTGGTGGTGGACACTCGCCCACCGTGACGAAGACCTCGGACTCATCTCCGTGAGGTGCGCGGTCCCCCTCTTGCGTTGGGTCGATGACCTGACGATCTGGGTTGCCCTTGATGCGAACGGGCTCACGCGGGTCGAGGCGTTCTCGCGCGCGCGGCGGCGAAACTTCGATCTCGGCACGAACCGGCGACGGATCCGGCGCATGCTGAAATCGCTCGACCGGGCCCTGGGACCGCGAGCCAGGCTGCCCGACGCCGCTCCCGGCGGGGACGCGTGGGACGCGCCGGGGGGGACGTGATCGGGCGACGGACGCCCGGGGCGGCGGGCGCCGCCCTGATCTTCTTCGCCTGCGCCGGGCCTCCCCCGGATGGAACGGCGGAAGCTCGCGGGGAAATCGCAGGTGAGCCGCTCACGCCGGCGGTCGACGCACGCTACTTGACGCACCTGCTCTTCGCCTCCGGCGACGGGACATCGTTCATCGGTTCGTTCGATCAGACGGCCGAGGGCGAGGACCTGCGCCTCGACTACGACGTGCGCCTCGCGGACGGGGGCGCCTGGCGGTCCCTCGTACGGACGCGGGACACGGTGTCCGTGGCCCGCGCGGCGTGGCGCCTGCTGCCTACGCCGACGATGGCGATGCGGGTCGGCGATGCCGGCCAAGTCGTGAGTCTCCTGTTCGGCGAACCCGAGGGCGAGGGCCCGGATCCGGTCCGCCTCGTGGCGGGCGAGGAAGTGTCCGTCTGGACGGGACCGACGGGGCAACGGGAGTCGCTGGGCATGGCGGCGCTGCGGATGGGCGACAGGGCCGTGCCGGGCATCCTCTTTTTTCGGCGCGCCGCCCGGGCGCTGAGCATCCCCGTCGCGTCGACGGATGGCCGGACGTTTGTGTTCGCCGACTCGCTCGGCAACGGTCTCGTCGTCCACGCGGGCACCATCGGCCAGCCGGCGGTTGCCAACACCTGGCTGCACGGGGTCGAAGCGGCCTGGGGTGAGGTGACGCTCGAAGCGCCGGATCCGGGGCGGGCGGGCGGTTCGGCGGCGGCCTGGCGGTTCGAGATCTCCGGTACGACGGTCCGCGGGAGTTTTCGGCCGCTGATGAGCGAAGACCCCGGCGACGGAACCGTCATCCGCATGGAAGCCACCGTCTACGTCGGTACGGAGGTTCTCTACTTCAACGGGTTCGCGGCCACGCTGCCCTCTCCCTGATGGAATTCGACTGGCTGCGCGCCCTCGTCACGGTGGCCTTCGGCGCCCTGGCGGGCGGGATTACGAACCGGATCGCCGTGTGGATGATCTTCCATCCCTACCGTCCGCCGAAGATTCTGGGCCGGCCCGTGCGGTGGCTGCAGGGAGCGGTACCGAAGAATCAGAAACGGTTGGCCGATTCGGTCGGTGGCGTCGTCGGCGGAGCGCTCCTCACGCCAGAAGACATCACTTCCGAGCTGCGCCAACTCGAGTCCGCCTTTCGGGAGCGGCTGCGGGAACTCGCGGTCGAACTCGGCGAGGGCGAGCAACCCGCGCTGGCCGACCTCCTCCCCGAGGCCGCGCTCGTCGAGGTCCGGGAACTCCTCACGCGGATTCTTGGACAGGGCCGGGAGTTCCTGGCCGGGACGCTGGATTCGCCGGAGTTCGGGGATGAATCCGGGCGCCTCCTCGAGTCGATCCGGGAGTCGCTGAGCGACGAATCCCTCGCTCAGACGCTGGAACCGGAGCGGGTCGCGGCCGTGCGCGACACGATCGACGGCTGGCTCGAACGGCTCGTCGATTCATCGGCCTTCGAGGCAACGGTACGCCGCCACCTGGACGAGGCCGCGCGGCAACTGCTCAGACCGCACCGGACGTTCGAGCAACTGATCCCCGCGGGGCTCGTTGCCGCGCTGGAGCACGCGATCAAGGACTATCTTCCGGTCGCGATCGAGCGCTTGAGCCGACTGCTCGACGACCCGGACGCGAGGGAGCGGATCGAGCACGTGCTCGGGGAACTGTTCGACCGCTTCATGCAGGATCTACGCTTCCACCAGCGCGTCGTGGCCCGCTTCATCGTCACCGAGGAAACCGTGACGCAGGCGCTCGATACCCTGCGCGAGCAAGGGGCCGACCGCCTCGGCGGCGTGCTGCGCGAACCGGAGGTGCAGACGGCGATCGCGCGGCACGTCAACGACGGCGTCGTAGAGTTCCTCCGGCACCCTCCTTCGGAGGTCATCGGCGGCGCGGGCGATCCCCAGGTCGAGAGCGCGCTCGATGCGTCGGCGGAGTGGATCGTGAAGGCGGCGCGGGATCCGGGCTCGCGCGCCTTCCTGCTCGACCGACTCGAGGGACTGCTCGAGCGCTTCGGCGAGAGGAGCTGGGCGGACGTGCTGGACGCCGTCCCGGCCGACCGCGTGGCGGCCTCGCTTGCCGCGGGATTTCGGTCCGACGCGGGACGCGCCCTCTTCGACTCGATCGCCGAGTCGATGGCTGACCGGCTCCTTCGTACGCCGATCGGGCGGCTCGGGCGTTTCCTGCGCGAGGACGCCGCGGTACGGCTTGCCGACACGCTGGCCGCGCCCGCGTGGGACTGGATCGTCAACCGGGTGCCCGAGGTGGCGGAGCGTATCCGGATCGCCGAGCGTATCTCGACGAAGATCGAGAACTTCTCCATCGAACGGATCGAACACCTTGTTCGCGATATCAGCCAGCGTGAATTCGACCTCATTGTGCGGCTCGGATACCTGCTCGGCGCCGGCATCGGCACCGGGCTCGTGATTCTCGATTCCCTCCCGGTACTCGAGTTCATCCGGGGACTGCTCGGATGACGGCGGCGCGTTTCGCTGCCGCCCGCGCCGTCGCGTGCGGCGTCGGTCTCGCCGTGTCCGCCTGCGCCTCCCCGGACGCGGCGATCGACCGCACGGAGGGCACGGGGGAACTGCGGGGACTGGCGCTCGAACAACCATTCGAGGTGCCGGAGTTTACCCTCACGGACTCCCGGGGGCGCCGGTTCGACTTTCGGCCGGAGACCGCGGGGTCGCTCACGCTGCTCTTCTTCGGCTATACGCACTGCCCCGATATCTGTCCGGTGCAGATGGCGGTGCTCGGGGCCGCCCTCGACGATCTCTCGTACGCGGATCGCCGCGAGATCGAAGTCGTCTTCGTAACGACGGATCCGGCGCGCGACACACCGGACCGGCTGCGGAGCTGGCTGGACCTCTTCGACGCGTCCTTCGTCGGCCTCAGCGGGGAGATGGAGACGGTGAACGAGGTCCAGGCCGGGTTCCACCTTCCGCCGGCGCAGATCGAAGAGACCTCGCACCCGCCGGGCGCGGGTGAGCCGTATTTCGTGGGACACGCGACGCCGGTCGTCGCCGTCACGGGCGACGGCGTCGCGCGGGCGCTGTACCCGAGCGGCGTGCGCCAGACCGACTGGCGCCACGACCTTCCACTGCTCCTGCGCCTCAACCGGTCGGTTTCGAAGCCGGCGGGCGAAGCGGGCACGAGCGGCGACTGAGGCCGCACGATGCAATGGTGGTGCGCGGCCCAAGGCATCCCGTGGGACTGGTCCTGGCGCCCCTATCCGGGCGTCTGGCTCTTCATCGCGTTCCTGTGTCTCGCCTATCGCGTCTTCACCCGGGGCGCCGCGCCTTCGCGGGTCGAGATCGCCCGCTTCGCCGGTGGCGCGCTCACGCTCTGGGTCGCGCTGGACTGGCCGGTGGGCGCGCTCGGTTCCGGGTACCTGGCGTCCGTGCACATGGTGCAGTTCCTCCTCATCGCGCTGCTCGCCCCGCCTCTCATCATCGCGGGACTTCCGCGCGCGGCGCTGGAGCGAGTGCGCCGCGGCCGGGCGACTTCCGTCCTCGGGTTCCTCGCGCGACCGCTCATCGCGCTGCTCTTCTTCCATACGATCGTCATCGCGACGCACTGGCCGGAGGTCGTGGACGGTCTCATGGCCTCGCAGGCGGGCTCGCTCGCGCTCGACATGGCCTGGCTGGGCGGCGGACTCGTCTTCTGGTGGCCCGTCGTGAGTCCGATCCCGCACCGGCCGCGTTTTCCGCTCGGCGTCCGGATCTGCTACCTGATCGCGAGCACGGTGTTGATGACGCTGCCGTACGTCTTCCTGACGTTCGCGGAACTCCCCTTCTACGCGACGTACGAACTCGCGCCTCCGGTAGGCGCGCTTTCGGCGGGCGAGGACCAGCGGCTCGCGGGGCTGATCATGCGGATCGGCGGAGGCACGATACTGTGGACGGCGGCGGGTGTCGTCTTCTGGTTCTGGTACCGCTCGGAGAACGACGCCGCGGACTGAGCCGGACTGAGCCGCGACGGCGCTATTCGCTCACCTGTTCGGACACCCAGTCCACGTAGGGCACGGAGCCGGCGGTCACGGGAATGAAGAGGACCTCCGGGACATCGTAGGGGTGGAGTTCGCGGATGCGTCGCTCGACGGCATCGCTGCGGGCCGCGGTCGTCTTGAGGATGCCGAGGGCTTCCGCCTCCTCGCAGACCTCGCCCTCCCATCGATAGACGGAGGTCACGCGGTCCGCGACGTTCAGGCAGGCGATGAGCCGCTCTTCGACGAGGGCCCGTCCCAGCCGCAGGAGTTGTTCGCGGTCAGGCCCCGTGATGAGCCCGGCCACGACGTCGCTCACGGGCGATCCCGCTCTTTTTCCCGCCCGCTCATGGCGTCCTCGGCCCGCTCGTAGAGCGCGTCGATCGCGCCGGCGAAACGGGTCTCGATCACGCGGCGCTTGACCTTGAGCGTCGGCGTCAGCTCCCCGCCCTCGACGGTGAACGGCCCGGGGACGAGGAGCACGTCGCGCGGCCGCTCGTAGTGCGCGAAGTCCCGGCAGCGTTCCCGCACGGCCCGCTCGATCATGCCGCGCGTCCGGGCGTCCGTGACGAGATCGGCGTCCGCCGCTTCCTCGACTCCGTGCAGTTCCGGACGGACGGCCCCGAATTCGGGCACGACGATAACGATGGGGAACTTTCGTCCGTCGCCGAGCATCACGGCTTCCCCCACCATCGGGTGCCGCTTGATCTCCGCCTCGATGGGCTGGGGAGCGATGTTCTTCCCGTAGGCGGTGATGATGAGGTCCTTCTTGCGGTCCGTGATCCGGAGGTATCCGTCCTCGTCGATCTCGCCCACATCGCCCGTGTGGAACCAGCCGTCGTCATCGATGGCTTCGGTCGTCGCCTCGGGCTTGTTGTAGTAGCCCGCCATGATCTGCGGCCCGCGGACGAGAATCTCTCCGTCCTCGGCGATCCGGATCTCGGTGCCGGGGATCGGCTTCCCGACCGTGCCGAGGCGGATGGCGTCGATCGGATTGAAGCTGACGGCGGGCGAGGTCTCCGTGAGCCCGTAGCCTTCGACGATGGGCAGGCGCGCGGCGAAGAAGAAGCGGGCCACGGCGGGCGCCAGCGGGGCTCCGCCGCTCACGAAGTAGAGGATCCGTCCTCCGGTGCGGGCACGCAGCTTCGAGAACACGAGGCGGTCGGCGAGCGCGGACTGGAGACCGAGGCCCGGCCCGACCCGGCGTCCCTCGAGTTCCGCCAGCGCGCGGGTTTCGCCGACGCGACGCGCCCAATTGAAGATCTGCTGCTTCGCGCCGCCCACCTCCCGGGCGCTGGCTTCGGCGCTCTCGAGCACCTTCTCGAAGACCCGCGGGACGGCGGCCATGAAGGTGGGCGAGACTTCGCCGAGATCGCGGGCCACCGTGGTCGGGGACTCCGCGTACGCGACGGTGACCCCCGCTTGCCACATGATATAGTGGCCGACCGTGCGCTCGAACACGTGCGCGAGGGGCAGGAGCGCGAGAGCCACGTGGGTGGAGTCGATCGGGAAGGCCCGCAGCGCCATGTCCGCGTTCGAATGGAAGTTGGCGTGCGTGAGCATCACGCCCTTCGGGTCGCCGGTCGTGCCCGAGGTGTAGATGAGCGTCGCCAGGTCTTCCGGACGCGTCTTTCGAGCGTGCGTTTCGTAGGTCGACGCGAGCGCTTCGGGCGCGGACTCGCCGAGGTCGGAGAGGGCGTCCAGCTGCATCGTGGCCAGCGAAGACCCCTCGGGCGCTGTTACGGGCTCGAAGGCGATCGCCAGTTGCAGTGCGGGCAGTTCGTCTTCGATCTCCGCGATCTTGTCCAGTTGCTCCTGGTCCTCCACGAATACGGCGCGTGCGCCGGAGTCCGCGAGGATGTAGCAAACCTGATCGGAGGGAAGCACCGGGTAGACGGGGACGGAGGTGAGCCCCGCCATGACGATGCCCCAGTCGGCCAGGGCCCACTCGAGGCGGGTCTGCGAGAGGATCGCGATGCGGTCGCCCGCTTCGAACCCCTTTGTTCGGAGCCCGAGCGCGATGGCCCGGGCGCGGCGGCCGATGTCATCGGTCGAGGTCGAAATCCAGACGCCATCGGCTCCCCGCGTCCGCGCCGCGTCCGCGCGGGGCCGGGAGAGCCCGTCGAGGAAGAGTTCCGGCAATGTGCCGGGCCGATAATCTTCCGGGAGCGGACTCGAGATTTGCACGTTGCCGGTGGCGTTGCCGGTGGCGGGCCGCTAGCGGGCGGCCGATTCCGCGACCGGCACGCCGAGCCGCTGGAGGGTGCGCCGGGCATGCTCGAGATGCCTCGGTTCCTCCCGGTCGCCGCGCGCGTAGGCCAGGAACTCCTGAAGATGCCGCGAGGCTTCCCGCTCGGCGCCCTTCTTCAACAGCAGGAACGCCAGACCATAGTGCGCCGCCGTGCTGCGCGGGCGCTCCTCGAGGGCGGCGCCGTACGCGCGAACCGCATCATCGGTGAGTCCAATGTGCGTGTACACCACGGCCATCTGTTCCAGCGTGGCCGGATGCCGCGGGCTGTACTTCAAGGAAAGACGAAATGAAATGAGCGCCTCGTGGTAGAGTTCCTGCCGAACCAGTTCCACACCTTCCTCGTAGAAGTCCGGCCGCTTCCGTCGGCGCCTTCCGTTACCGTCCCAGATCTTCCTCCACACCATGCCACCCCCCCCCAGAGCGAGTCCGGATCGTACATCTCACTCACACAACCTCCACACATCTCCCCCAAGTCCCCACACGTCTGGCGACAGCGGACAATTATAGCGTTTTGTCAAGCTGTGGCAAATTGCGGACTACGTTTGACGACGTTCACCGACCCAGACGGTGGCGTCGGAGGCGACTTTCGCGAACCCGGACGCGGCGAGCGAGTCGAGGTCCTCCAGCGTCGGATTCTCGACGACGAGGCGCGCGCCGGGCCGCGCGCAGCGCGTGATCTCGGACAGCGGCAGGGGAATGGGAGCCGCGAGCGCGATCCCGTGCAGCACGCCGCAGCGAACCGGCCAGCGGAGCGGCGCGGCGCCCAGGAGAGGGTCGACGCCGGCCGCGAGATCCTCGGTGGCCACGGCGGGCGGGGGGGAACGGCCGGCGGGATCCGGGAGCCAGACGAGCACCTCGAGACGGTCTCCGAGGCGGGCGATGGGAGGGGCGTGCGCGGCCAGCCTCGGGCCCAGGAGCACGACCATCCCGGCCCGGTCGCTCACACCCAGCAGGGCCGCGAGGCGCAGTGCCCCCTCCGTTGCCGCCTCCGGAGCGGCCTCGCCGCCGGACCCGGCCGGATCCGGGATCGCCTCGGGCGCGGTCGCGGGAGGGCGGGCCGTCCCGGCGCCATGCGTGGCGCGGCGCGCGGCGCCGGAAAGGTCGAAGCGCATCGTCCCCCGACGGATGGGCACCTCGATCTCGCACAGGGGGCACCCCAGCCGTCCCTCGACCACGCGACGCAATTCCGCCCGGTCGACGAAGGCGACGAGCCCCGCCGACGCCCGGCAATCGGGACAGTCCAGGACCTCAGCCAGTTCGAGAAACATGTCGCCGCCTCGCCGACTGCCTGCGCCTAGTCGCGCGAGTGTGCCAGACGGAGGAATTCCTCGCGCGTCCGGTGATCCCGGCGGAACAGGCCGCGCACCGCGCTCGTGATCGTCTTCGAGTTCTGCTTCTCGACACCCCTCATCATCATGCAGAGGTGAATGGCCTCCACGACAACCCCGACACCCTGCGGGTTGAGCGCCTCCTCGATCGCCTGCGCGATTTCCTCGGTCAGGCGCTCCTGAAGCTGAAGCCGGCGGGCGAACACGTCGACGATGCGGGGGAACTTGGAGATCCCGACGATGCGTCCGTCCGGGACGTACGCGATGTGCGCCTTGCCGAAGAAGGGGAGCATGTGGTGCTCGCACAGCGAATAGACTTCGATGTCCTTGACCATGACCATCGAATCGTGGGGTTCCTCGAAGATCGCCGTCCCGATGACCTCCTCGACGGTCTGGCCGTAGCCGCGGGTGAGAAACTCCAGGGCGGCGGCCACGCGCGCCGGCGTCCGGACGAGCCCTTCGCGACCGGGGTCCTCGCCGAGCAGTTCGAGCTGTTCGCGGACGAGACGCGGCAGGCGCTCTTCGCTCACGATCTCCTCCAGGAGTGCTCCGGGATCTCCTCCGGCGGATGTGGGGCGCCGTCGCCCCCTGCCCGGGATGCAAAAGGGGCGACCCGTGGGTCACCCCCTCTGTAGGAATCGGATGCAAGGGGATTTCTTGAAGCCCTCCGCAACACGGTTCGGCCCCTCCCATCGGTTTCCGCCGTCCCCGCAGGGCATGACGTCCGCCTCCGGATCGGAGACTCTATGGGCAATTGTTGGCTCAAGAAATATGGCCTTGCATCCGTCCGCGTGAACGTTAGTGCCGCTTCGGGTCCGCGGCAAACCTTGCTGGCCCGAGGTTGGCGCGCGCGGTACGGGCGACCCCGGTGGCGCGTGGCGACCGCCGAAGTCATGATGCTTCCGAACTCTTCCCCACGGAGGCGCCATGGCCCGCCGACCCTCTCCGCAGAATTCCTTCACGTCGTCACAGGAGGTGACGGACGAACAACTCGACGCGTACATCCGCACGCGCCTCGCGCTCGCGGGCGTCGATCTCTCCGTGCTTCCCGACGACGATGAGGATGCGCCGGCCGATCAGCGCCGCATCATGGCGTCCGCGCGCCGCTTCATGAGGTCGACGCCCGGGGCGATCGCCGATTTCGAGTTCGATCCCCTGGGGCCTGCACCCGCCATCTATCCCGCCGAACTGAGCGCGTGGAACCGTGGGTGAGCTGAACCGGCGCCGTTTCCTCGAGCGGATGACGGCGCTGACCGCGACGGCCATTGCGACCCCTTCGACCCTGGGCGCGATCTCCGACCCGGGATCCGGCGGCGCGACGGGATGCCCCGGAGGGACCGAAGCGGGCAGCGGGACCGCGACCGGACACCTCGGCGAACTGCACCTTCCGCCGGCGGGCCGTCCGCAACCTGCGGACCTGACCGAACTCACGCTCGCCGAAGCGGCGCGGCTCCTTCGTGACGGCGACGTGGGCGCGGTCGAACTCGTGGAGGCGTATCTCGCGCGGATCGGCCGGTGGGACCCCCGCTATCAGGCGTTCAACACGGTGGTTTCCCAGGCCGCGCTCGAGGCGGCCCGGACCGCGGACCGGACACGCGGACGCGCCCCGCTGACGGGCGTGCCGCTCGCGATCAAGGACAACTATTTCACCGCCGGCGTCCGCACGACGGCCAACTCGTTCATCTTCGAGGACTTCGTGCCGGATTTCGACGCGACCTCGTGGGCGCGGCTTCGCGACGCGGGCGCGATCCTGCTCGGCAAGACCCAGATGGGACCGCTCGCGACGACGGCCGCCTCGACCCCCACGGGGGAGCGCACGACGGTGAACGCATGGGCCCCGCACCACGACAATGTGAGCCCGGGCGGATCCTCGAGCGGGTCGGCGACGGCGGTCGCGGCGCGCATGGCCGCGTCGAGCACCGGGACGCAGACGGGCGGCTCGATCACGAACCCATCGAACGCACAGGCGCTGACGGGCATCAAGCCGACGATGGGCCGGGTCTCGCTGCACGGCATCCTCCCTCTCACCTACACGCGAGATCATCCGGGCCCGCTGGCCAGGGACGCGGTCGACGCGGCGTTGATGCTGCGGGTCATGGCGGGGCCCGACCCCGCGGACCCCCGGTCCCTCGGCCTCCCGCCGGTCCCGGACTACCTGCGGGCGGTGAGCGGGGACGGCGGCGCCCTCACGCACCCGGAGCGCGGAGGGGCGGTGCGGATCGGCGTTCTGCCGGGCTTCCTCGACGAACCGGAGCCTCCGGCGGACCCGGGGCCCGAACCGGACCCCGATGTCGACCGCATCGGAAGCTCGTTCCCGCGGCGGGAGCGGACGCAGGCGGCGTACCGTCGCGAAGTGGCGACGGCGGAGGCGCGGCGGCGCATGCTCGCGACGCTCGAGGACGTGGGAGCGGAAATCGTCGAACTCGACTTCCCGACCCACTGGGAGACGCTGACGAGCTTCGACTTCAACAACGTGCGGCTCCCGGAGCGCTCGGAGATCTTCCTCGAACACCTTCGGGACGACGTGAGGAAGTTCGGCGTCTCGCTCGCCCCATGGGTCAACGGGCTGCTCCTTCCCGCGGCCGAGTACGTGCGCGGCTCGCGGGCCCGGCTCGTCCTTCTGGAGGAGGTCCTCGACGAGGTGTTCGGCCGCTGCGACCTGGTGACGCAGACCGCGCCGTACCCCTTCGACATGGTGGGGCTGCCGCTCATCGGCTTCCCGATCGGGTTCGAGACCGGGTCGACGGGATACCCGAGACCCATCGGGGGCATGTTCGGCGCGGAACCCTACGCGGAACACCACCTGCTCGCCGTCATCGCGGCGTACCAGCGCGCGACGGACTGGCACCTGCGGCGGCCCGCGGACCCCGGCGCGCTCCGGCCCGCCGAGGGGGACGGGGGCGCCCCCGGCGACGGCTCGGGCGGCCGGAGCCCTTCACCGGGACGCTACGATTTGTTCGACGTGATGGAGCGCGGCGAATAGAGAGCGGTCACCATGCGATGCCGTAGTCGTCGCCGTGGTGGCTCGAGCCGCCCCAGAAGGCGTCGTTCTCCCAGTCGAAGAAGATCGCGTTGATCGGCCCCGATGTGCGCTCCGCGAAGGTGAGTTCGTAACCCATCGAGTCGAGGGCGGAGCGGATCCAGGGCGGCGTCGCGTCCTGCAGCAGCATCCGTCCCGGGCGCGTCTCGTGCTGGCCGAATGAACCCCGCATCTGGTAGCTGTTCATGTTCGGCGCCTCGACCGCCTGCTGCACGTTCATGTCCCACTCGACCACGTTGAGGAAGAACTGGAGCAGGTTCTGGTCCTGTCCGTCTCCCCCCTGAACGGCGAAGGAGAGGAAGGGACGGCCGTCCTTGAGCGCCATGCCCGGCGTAAGCGTGGCGCGCGGCCGCTTTCCGGGTTCGATCACGTTGTACGGGTTGTCCGCCTCATCGAGGACGAAGCTCTGGGCCCGCTGGGAGAGCCCGATCCCGGTTTCCCCGGCGACGACGGCGGGAATCCAGCCGCCGGAAGGCGTGATGGAGACGACCCAGCCCTCCGCGTCCGCCGCCTGTACGGAGGTCGTGCCGAGATAGAAGTCCTCGTCGAGTTCCGCGTGATCGCCCAGGGACAGTTCGACTCCCTGTTCCGTCGTGACGGCGGCCCGCGTCCCCCAGCGTTCGAGCAGGTCGGTGAAGGGGTTCTCCTCCCCCTGGAAGGGATAGGGATCGCCGGGCCCCGCGTTCGGATCGTTCCGGTCCCAGTCGATGGCCTCGAGCCGGGCCCTCGCGTAGTCCTTCGAGAGAAGTCCCTCGATCGGTTCCGCGGGCGGGAAGTAGGGGTCGCCGTAGTAGAAGTCGCGGTCGGCGAAGGAGAGGTTCATCACCTGATAGAGGGCGTGGAGATAGTTCGCGCTGTTGTAGCCCATGCCCTTGAGGTCGAGTTGCTCGGCCATGTTGAGCGCCTGCAGCATCACGGGTCCCTGGACCCAGGTCGTGAGCTTGTAGACATCGATCCCCTTGTAGTTGGCGGTGACCGGCTCCTCCAGGTAGACCTGCCAGTTCGCCATGTCCTCCATCGTGATGAGCGCGCCGGCCGCCCGGGCGCCCGCGACGAAGTCCGCCGCGATTTCTCCCCGGTAGAAGGCGTTGTACGCGGCGTAGATCGCCTCCCTGCGGCTCGCGCCTCCGGCGAGCGCCTCGGCCTCGGCTTCGACGAGCCGCTCCAGCGTCCGCTTCAGTCCCGGCTGCCGAAAGATCTCGCCCTCCCGCGGGCCGGGGTTATCGGCGTCGTCCGGGTGAGTGAAGTACACGTCCATGGACGACGGCCACTGCCGGATCTCGTCCACCGTATTCCGGATGCGGCGCACCGCATCGGCCTCGATCGGGTATCCGTCCGCCATCTCGATCGAGGGCTGAAGCACGTCGGCGAGGCTCAGCCGGCCCCATTCGGCGAGCATCGTCATGAGCCCGCCGGGCGTGCCGGGGGTCACGGCCGACAGCGGGCCGAACTCGGGGGGGAAGTTGTCGTGGCCCTCCGCGCGGTAGCGGTCGGGGGTCGCGCCGGTCGGCGCCACGCCGAGCGCGTTCACGCCGATGACGCGCTCTTCTCCCGGATGATAGATGAGCGCCTGTGTCTCGCCTCCCCACGAGAGCACGTCCCACATGGTGGAGGTCGCGGCGAGCATGGCGGCGGCCGCGTCGACCGCGTTTCCGCCCTGATGGAACATGCGCGCCCCGGCGGTGGCGCCGAGCGGCTTGCCGGTGATCGCCATCCAGTGGCGCCCGTGCAGCACCGGCTTGGCGGTGCGCTGGGCTTCGACGACCGGAGGCAGAGCCAGGAGCAGCAGAGCCGCGAGGGCGACGCGGGGCGTCACGAAGTTGCGGACGGAGCAAGAGCCGAGAGCGACGGACATGATGGAATCCTCCGGGGAAGAACCGCGCGAACCGACAGCCGAAATATGGCCCCCTCCCGGCCCGGGGCGAAAGCCGGGCCGGAGCTACCGCCTGCGCCGGATCCCGCGCCTCAGGGCGGTGGGCTCGGGGCGCTCGACCTCCACCTCCTCGGGGGGTGGCGGCTCCACGTCGGGCTCGAAGCCGGGGACGACGCGGCGCTCGATCGTTTCGCCCAGAAGACGCTCGATGGCTCGGATCTCGACCCAGTCGCTCGAGGCCATGAGCGTAATCGCGTCGCCGGTGTCGTCGCCGCGGGCGGTGCGGCCTACGCGGTGCACGTAGTCCCGGGGATCTTCGGGCACGTCGAAGTTCACGACATGGCGGATGCCGCGGATGTCCAGCCCTCTCGCGGCCACGTTCGTAGCGACGAGGACGCGGATCGAGCCTTCCCGGAAGCGGCGCAGCGCCTTGTCGCGCTGGTCCTGGTGCTTGCCGCCGTGCAGGCCCGCTACCGCGACATCGTGCGACCGCAGATAGTCCGCGAGGTAGGTCGCCGTCACCCGCGTGCGCGTGAAGACGAGCACTTGTCCCTCCGGCCACTCCCCGAGCAGATGGTGAAGAAGGGCGTGTTTCTGCGACCAGTCCACCGGGTGAAGAACCTGGCGGATTCCGACCGCCGCCGTCTCGCGCCCGACCTGGACTTCTTCGGGGTCGGTCATCAGTTGATGGGCGAGCCAGCGGACGCCATTGGGCATCGTCGCCGAGAAGAGAAGCGTCTGGCGGTCGTCCGGCGTGTGGCGAACGATCTCCTTCACATCGTCGATGAACCCCATGTCGAGCATGCGGTCGGCCTCATCGAGCACGAGGACCTCGACATGGGACAGATCCGCGTTCCCGCGCTTGATGTGGTCGAGCAGGCGGCCCGGCGTGGCGACGAGCACGTCACACCCGAACGCGAGTTCCGCCTTTTCGGGTCCCAGCGGCGTGCCGCCATGGACGACGACGGACTCGATCGAGGACACGGCGCCGTACGTCGTGACGGCGGCGGCGACCTGCTGCGCGAGCTCGCGCGTCGGCGTGATGACGAGGCCTCGCGGGGCGGTGGACGGTTCCGTGGCCGCGAGGCGCTGCACCGCCGGGAGTGTGAAGGCCGCCGTCTTGCCCGTGCCCGTGTGGGCGGTGCCGAGCACATCGTGGCCGGCCAGGATGGCAGGGATCGCCTGGCGCTGAACCTCGGTGGGCTCGGCGTAGCCCGCCCTCGCCACGGCTTCAACGAGATCGGAGGAGAGGCCGAGTTGGGCGAAGGGGTGCCCCTCCTCACTCACGGACGTAGAGTCTCTTGGATATGATGACCGGACTTCGTTTCACCATGGAATCGGACAGACGCCGGGGCCGCGCCCGGCGAAGCGTGCGCCGCCACGGTGGGGCGCGGGAGGTCGCTTCGCAAGGCGGAGGGAGGCCCGCCGGGCGGACGCTCCGCCTCTCCGCTCTCGTCGTGAGCTTCCTTTCGGGCCTGTCGGCTGGCTGTCGTCCGGCCCCGGAGGGACCGCGTCCGCCCCGGATTCCGGCGGAGGGGGCGACGCTCGACGCGGCCTCGGTGGCCCCCGAACCGGGCCTGGAGTTGCGCCGCGCGACGGCCCGCGCCGGTTTCGATATCGCGCACTATCGGATCGAACTCGACCTCTCCCGTCCCGCCTCGGGAGAATTCGCGGCCGTCGCGACGCTGCGGGGCGACCTCGCCGCCGGTGCGGATCGCGTGGACCTCGACTTCATCGGGCTGGAGGTCGCGTCCGTGACGATGGACGGCCGGGCCGTCGAGTACGGGCGTGGCGGCTCGGTGCTCACGGTCGGCCCGTTCGAGGCGACAGCCGCCGCCGTGGAGCGCGAGATCCGCGTCGAATACGGAGGTTCCCCGCAGAACGGCCTCTTCTTCGGCGAGGATCGCAACGGCGAGCCGGCCGTGTTCGCGGACAACTGGCCGAACCGCGCCCGGTGGTGGTTTCCCTCCAACGATCACCCCCTGGACAAGGCCACCGCCCGCTTCGAGGTCCTGGCCCCGGCGGGGTTCGAGGTCATCGCCAACGGGCGCCTCGTGGAGACGCGTCCGGGAACCGAGGGTGGAGCGGTGTGGGTCTGGGAGACGGATTCCGGTGCGCCGATCCCCTCCTATACGATGGTCGTGGGGATGGCCCGCTTCGAGCGTCGTCCCCTCGGCGCGGCGGGCTGCGGACTCTCCCCGGCGGCGCCTCGTTCCGGAGGAGAAGGGGAGGCCTGCGCGGCCGTTTCGGTGTGGGCGCTGGCGGGCGATGGCGACTACGGGGCCGAACGCTTCTCGCGCGCGCCGGACATGCTCGACTTCTACAGCGAGCTGATCGGGCCGTATCCGTACGAGAAACTCGCCCACGTGGAGTCGTCGACCCGATTCGGGGGCATGGAGAACTCGAGCGCGATCTTCTACGGGCGCGGAGCCTGGGAGGAGCGGCGCATGGGCGAGGGGGTCATCGCGCACGAGACCGCGCACCAGTGGTTCGGCGACGCGGTGAGCCCGGCGTCCTGGAACCACCTGTGGGTCAGCGAGGGATTCGCGAGCTACTTCGGCCCGCTCTATTTCGAGGCCCGGGACGGGACGGAGGCGTTTCAGGCGCTCATGAGCGGGAGCCGCGAGGTCGCGGTGGGATCGGACGTCGTTGGGCAGGCGATCGTCGACTCCAGCTCCAACCAGCTCTTCGACCTCCTGAACCGGAACAACTACCAGAAGGGCGCCTGGGTCCTCCACATGCTGCGCCGTCACATGGGGGACGAAGCGTTCTTCCGCGGGATCCGGGACTACTACGCCGGTCATCTCCACGGCGCCGCCCTGACCCGCGACGTGCGGGAGGCGTTCGAGCGCGCCTCGGGCCGCGAGCTGGGCTGGTTCTTCGACCAGTGGGTCCACGGCCCCGGACACCCGCGACTCGAGGTGGAATGGGGCCCGGAGGCGGAGGATCTCGTGCTCTCGATCCGCCAGGCGCAGCCGGCGGAGTGGCCGGTGTTCACGCTCGATCTCGAGTTCGAGGTCGAGGGGGGCGCCGCCGATGGCCGTCGCGCGAGCGTGCGCGTCGACTCGCGGGAAGCGATGCTGCGCATCCCGGGCGCCGCGGGGGCCGACGGCGTGCGCTTCGACCCCGACGTCAGCGTGCTCGCGACGGCGGAACTGCGGCGGCGCTGAACGGGCGGGCGATCCGGGCCGCTTGCGGGCTGCCGAGCGCCAGGTCGCACGCCAGCAGGTCGTCGTCCGTTTCGCGGCGGATCACCTCCCGCGCCGCGCCGTCCCGCACGAAGATGACGGCGGGGCGTCCGACCCCGTTGTAACGGCTCGACATCGCGAACACGTAGGCGCCCGTGCCCGGGATGGCGAGCACGTCGCCCACCTCGGTGTCGGCGGGCAGCGTCGCCGACGGCACGACCACGTCGCCCGACTCGCAGTGCCTCCCCACGACGCGAAACGTCCGCCCGGTCTCGCCGAGCGCGCGCGAAGCGTTGAGCACCTCGTAGCTCGCCCCGTACAGCGAGGGGCGCGGGTTGTCGGAGAGCCCGCCGTCCACGGCCAGTGCCTCCGCGGCCCCATCGAGACGCTTGCGCGCGTGAATCGTGTAGAGGGTGAGCCCGGCGTTCGCGATCACGGACCGGCCCGGTTCGATGATGAGCCGGTACGCGCCCAGCCGCGCCGCCGCGTTGGACCGGCGCAGGCCGGCCTGCAGCGCCGCGGCATACCGCCGCGGTGAGGGCACCTCTTCCCCGGCGCGGTAGGGCGCCGCGAGCCCGCCCCCGAGATCCAGGTCGACCGTCTCGGGAAAACAGAGCCGCAGCGGCGCAACGAAATCCACTGCCGCCTCCGCGACCCGGGAGAAGAGCGCGGCATCCCGAATCTGGCTGCCCGCGTGGATGTGGACGCCCGTCAGGCGCCACTCTCCCGCGCCCGCGATCCGGCGCGCGACGGACTCCGCGACGGCCGGCGACATCCCGAAATGCGTGCCCGGCCCCACCGTCCGCACCTTCTCGTGGGTCTCCGGGGCCAGATCCACGTTCAGTCGCAGGAGCAGATCCGGACGATGGTCGGACTCTGCCGCGGCCGCCGCTCTCCGGAGGTCATCGACCTCGTCCGGATGGTCGATGACGACCCGGCCCACCCCGTACCCGATGGCCCGTTCCAACTCGGCGGCCGACTTGGCGTTCCCATGGAGGATGACGTCGCGCATCGGGAAGCCCGCTCGCCGCACGAGTTCGAGTTCCCCGCCGGAGACGACGTCCACCAGCCAGCCCTCCCGGGCCAGAAGCCGCACCAGGGCCCCGCACAGGAAGGCCTTGCCGGCGTATGTCAGTCCGGCGTCCGGTCCGAAGGCGGCACGAAAACGGGCGAGACGGTCCTCGAGATGGCTCTCGTCGACGACGACCAGCGGCGTCCCGAATCGGACGGCGAGTTCCGTCAGCCCTACCCCGCCGACGCGCCCTCGCCCGCCGGTCTCGGTCCATGAGACGGGCAGGACGTGCTTCACATCAGGGCTCCGACGACGGCGAAGCCCGCGGTCGCGATGCCTCCCGCGACGAGCGCATACGGAATCTGCGTGCGGACGTGCTCGATGTGATCGGTGGCCGAGGCGAGCGAGGCGATGATCGTCGTATCGCTGATCGGGCTGCAGTGGTCGCCGAAGATGCCACCCGACAGCACCGCGGCCACGAACGGCGCAGGCGGCAGGCCGAGGGCGTTCGCGAGCGGGACGGCCACCGCGAGCATGATCGCGAACGTCCCCCAACTGCTTCCGGTGGCGAAGGCGATCACGCCCGTGACGACGAACACGAGCGGCAGCAGCACCATGAGCGGGAAGGTGTCTCCGACGACGCCCGCCGCATAGAGACCCGTCCCCAGCGACCTCGTCACATCGCCGAGCGACAGCGCGAGCCAGAGCACGACGGCCATTCCGGTGAGCGCCCCCGCCCCCTTCAATCCCACGCGACTCAGCGCTTCGATGTCGAGGGAGCGCTGGCCGAGGGCGAGGAGCCAGGCCAGGGCCAGCCCCGCGAGCACCGCCCACAGCACGCTCGTGGTACCGGACCCGTCCGCAATCGACCCGCCCCCCGTCACCCACATGAACAGCGGCATGGAGACGACCATGGCCGCGATGGGGATCAGCATGTTGCGAGGCTTGAGCGCGACGCCCTCGGCCGGCGGCGGCGCGATCTCCTCCGGATCCGCGAGCGCCACGGCGTGGTCCCAGTGGAGACGCCCTTCCCCCGTGCGCGCCTCGGCTTTCTTCATCGGACCCCAGTTCCAGCCCCGGAAGGCGGTCAGGCCCGCCAGGACGAGGGCCGCGATGGCATAGAGGTTGAGCGGAATCGCGACGAGAAAGACGCCGAGCGGGTTGGCCACGCCCTGCTCGGTCAGGATCCCCAGAACCAGCGCGCCCCACGCGTTGAAGGGGATGAGGATGCAGACGGGCGCCGAGGTCGAGTCCACGATGTAGGCCAGTTTCTCTCGCGAGATCCTGAAGCGGTCGAAGAGGGGCCGCGACACGGAGCCCGCGACGAGGATCGTAAGATTCGATTCGATGAAGACGACGATCCCGATCAGCCAGGCCATGATCTGGGCGCGCCGGGCGTTCGTCACCCAGCGGGCTTCCTCGACCCAGCGCACGAAGCCCCGCATGCCGCCATTCGCCTCCACCGTGGCGATGAGGGCGCCGATGAGGAACGTGAAAACGATGACCCGCGCGTTGCCCGCGTCGCCGAGCACGCCGATCGCGCCATCGATCGCGCCCGCGGCGCCCGCGGCCGGGTTCCAGCCGGAGAGAATCGTGTGTCCGAGCCAGATGCCGGCCGCCAGGGAGAGGAAGACCTGCCGCGTGTAGATCGCGAGCCCAATCGCCAGCAGCGGGGGGAGAAGCGAGGCGAAGCCGTACGTACCGACCTCCTGCAGAGCGATTTCGGCCATTCACGTCCTCCCGGGGTTCAGCCGCCCGCGGGGGCGACTCAGCGCTTCGAGACCCAGCGGCTCCGTCGATCGTAAAACCTGAGGGGTTGGTCCGCCGCGCGCGAGATCCCGATCCGCGTCGTGACCCGCACGACCGCCTCCGGGACGGTTTCTCCCCAATGCACGGAGAGCGGGGGATGGTCGAGTCGATGCCCCTGCATGTCGGGACCCACCGCGAGCGCCTGGGCGAGCCGGGCCGGGCCGTTGGTGAGTTCCGCTCGGCCGCGGCGGCGGCGCATGACATCGAGACCCTCGGTTGGCTCGACGGCCCGCAGGAGGACGCCGGCCGGGAAGCCCTCCGGTCCCGTGACCACGTTCAGGAGCCAGTGGATGCCATAGTTGCGGTGGATGTACGCGGTGCCCGGAGGTCCGAACAGCGGCGCGTTCCGCGCCGTGCGGCCGATCCGCTCGGCCGCGTGGCAGGCGTCGTCCTCGGGCCCCGTGTAGGCTTCCGTCTCGACGATCCGGCCGGCGGTCCGCTCACCGGCGCAGTCGGAGCGCACCGTGCAGCCGAGCAGTGCCCGGGCCACTTCGACGGCGGGGCGAGAGAGAAAATCGGCGTCGATCGGTCCGGACCGGGGGCCCGGACCGGCCGAGTCGTTCAGCTTTCCCGCTCTGCTCGCCGGGCTGCGCGGACCACTTTCGCCCGGCCTTCCGAGAGCACTTCGGTCAGGCGCGCCGGCTCGGAGTCGATGACCTCGAACACTCGGTCGCCGAAGTGGTCGAAGAGCACCTCCGCGGTCCGCTTCCCGACGCCCGCATAGTTGCGGACCATGTGCCCGATGGGTCCCCCGGCGGGCTTCGCGGCCGGCTTGGCGGCCGGCTTGGCGGTGCCGCCGGCCGACTTCCCGGCCCCTCCGGCCTTGCGTACCGCGGGCCGGCTGCGAGTCGGAGCGTCCGCGCGCTTCGCTTCCTTCTTCGCCTTGCCCGTGGCCGGTTCCTCATCGGCGACCGGGCCGATGCGAGGCGCGCCTGCCTTCTTCGCCGCACTCGGCCCAGCGGTCCGCCCGCGGGATCCCGACCTGTAACGCCCCAGCGTGCGCCGGGAAGGCGTCTTCTCCCGGGCGCTCGGCTGGCTTTCTCGGGCTTCCGGCTCGCGCTGCGGCGTCGGCGCCGCGGGCTCCTTCTTCGGCGCCGCCTGCTCACGATCCGACCTCGGGGCCCGCTGTTCCCGCGCCTTCGGCTGGCCGCGGCGCGCAGCAGGCCCGCCATCTCGCTGATCCGCCCGACCCTGATCCGCCCGGCCCTTCGCGGCCGTCCCTGCGTCCTGCGCGCCAGCCGGGTCCTTCCCGGCGCGTTCGGCTCGAGGCGGCTCCGACTTCCGCTGCTGAGCCGGCGTTGTCCGCCGACTCGGCGTGTCCGCCCTGGCCGCCGGAGACGATGGCGCACGCTGCGGCGCCGGCTTGCTGCGGGGCGCCGGCTTGCTCGCAGGCGCGGCCCTGCTCCCGGGTGCCGGCTTGCTCTCGGGCGCCGGCTCGCTCCTGGGCGCCGGTCCGATCCCGAAGCGGCCGAGCGTCTTGCGTGCGGCCCTCGCCGCAGCGGACAGCGCGGACCGCCCGCCCCCATCGTCCTCGCTTGCGGGCGCCGTCGGCTTCGCCCCGCTCGCCGGCGCGGCTGGCGCAGCCGCCACGGTCAGATAGTGATTGCCGTCCTCGTGCCGCGACATCGCGACGACGCCCGCGTCGTGCGCTGCCCTCAGGAACAGGCTGAACTTGCTGAAGCCGAAGGTGCCCTCATCGAACGTGGCGTCGTACTGCAGGAGCTTGCGCTTGACCATCGAGTCGCGGACCGGGGCTCCGTTCCGCGAGAGCTCGGCCACCGCGCGCTTCAGCGCCTCGTAGGCACCTTCGACGGCCGGAGCAGCCGAAGAACCCGTCACCTTCGCCGTCGTCTTCGCCGACGGTTTCCCGGCTTTTGCGGGCGCTCGATCGATCGAGGCTTTCGGGGCGGACGCACGGCCGCGGCCGGAGCCTCCGCGGCGTCCACGCCGACCGCGGCTCCTCGCCATCGGGGTCTCCGCCCGGGAGGACGCCGCCTCGCCGCCCGACGCCGACGCTGATGCCGACGCTGACGCTGACGCTGACGCCGCGCCGGAAGGCAGGCCGACATCGTACTGGCCGTTTTCCCGCTTCTGCAGCACGATCCGCCCGCGTTTGGCCGCTTCACTCAGGAATCGGTTGAATCGGGAGAAGCCGGTCGTCTTCTCGTCGAAGCCCGGATCCATCTCCAGCATCACCTGCTTCAGACGGTCCGATCGCATGACATCGCCGCGCTCGACCATGCGCGCGACGGCTCGGCTCGTCAACTCCCACGGATCGTGCTTCTCGGTCTGCGTTTCGTCGGCCGACTGGAGTCCCGACACCCGGTTGTAGCTGTAGTACTCGTCGCAGTTCTGGACGAGGATGTCGGATGCGGACTCCTGGAGTCCCACGCCGATCACGTACTTCCCGTACTCCTTCAGCTTCAGGACGAGACTCGAGAAGTCGGAATCCCCCGAGAAGAGAATGAAGGTCGCGATCTCGGGGCGCGTAAACACCAGTTCGAGCGCGTCGATCGCGAGTCGGATATCGGTGGCGTTCTTCTTCGACGACCCGTAGGCGGGCGCGAAGATGAGATCGATGGAGGCCTCGGAGAGCGGCACGATGTACTGGGGATAGCGTCGCCAGTCCGCGTACGCCCGCTGTACGGCCACCTTGCCCCGGATGATGTCCGAGTCGAGGAAGTTTCGGAGTTCCTGGCCCAGGTTGGACCGGATCCCCATGGTCACGTTGTCGAAATCGATGAGAAGCGCCGCGGCGGCTGCCATATCGGCGGAGGAGCGCCGATGGGGCGCCCGCATGTACATGTCGTTCATGTCCTCTTGTTCCGTTCGTTGTCGCGAACGGTCCGGCGAGGCCCCTCTGCCTCGCCCCCGGTGGCGGGGGGGATGGTGAGAGGGGTCTACGGACCACGGTTCGCGTTTTCGCCGGTCCGGCCGCGGGCCGCTTTGCCCGTCGACCGCCGCGGCGATCTGGTTTCCGGCAGCCCGTGGCTGCCTAGTCGGCCTCCGCGCGTATGACGCGGGCCAGACTCACGCGGCGCGCTTGTACGCTGGAGGCCTCCGGAAGCTCATCCAGAAAGTGAATGAGATCCGGCACTCTGTGCTCTGCCAGAGACTCGTGGCAGAAATCGCGGATTTCATCGGCCGTGATCAGGGCCCCTTCGGCAGTGATCACGCAGGCGCAGATGAGTTCACCCAGCACGTCGTTGGGGATCCCGAGAACCACCGCTTCTTCCACCGCGGGGTGGGACCGGAGCTGCGCTTCGATTTCGGCAGGGTGTACGCTGTTACCCCCGCGAAGAATGACGTCGCTCAGGCGACCGACGATATGCAGGTAACCCTCGGGGTCGACCATCGCAAGGTCCCCCGTCTTCAGGAAGCCGTCTTCCGTCAGCGTTTTTCGGGTCTGGCCGGGCTGACGGAAGTACCCGTGCATCACGTTGAAACCACGCACGGCGAGTTCACCAACGGACTCGTTGGGGAGTTCTCCGCCGGCCTCATCGAGCACCCTGAGCTCGACCCCTGCGAGCGGGCGGCCCACCGTGTGGGCTCGCTTCGACTCGGGATCCGACCGGGTCGTGATCGAGACCGTGGGGGAGGTCTCGGTGAGACCGTAGGCGCTCTCGAGATCGGGGACCAGGCGACGGCGCAGGTCGCGCACCAGGACATCGCCGACCGGAGCGCCCGCGATGAGCCCGGTGCGCAGGGAGTCGGGCCGGGCCCCGCCGCTTTCCAGCGCCCGCAGCAGCATCACGAACATGGTCGGGACACCGTGTACGACCGTGGCCTCGTGCTCCCGCGCAAGCGCGAGCGCGCCCGCCGCGTCGAAGGTCTCCTGCAATACCAGCGCTCCCCCGGTGCCGAGCGTCGTGAGCAGGGCGGTGAGCCCGAAGATGTTCGGCAGCGGGACGATACACAGCGTTCGGTCGTCGCCGTCCAACCCCAGCCGCGCCGCCGTTGCGAGGGCGGTCCGCACCAGGTTGTCGTGCGTGAGGACGACTCCCTTCGGAGCCCCCGTCGTCCCGGGCGTGTACAGAATCGCGCAGGGATCCCGGTGCACGTCCACATCCGCCGGCGGGACTTCCCGGCCGCGGCCGCTCGCGATGAGATCCTCGAACTGGAAGATCCGGTCGTCATACCAGAGATCCTCCTCTCCGACCGTCACCACGTACTGCAGGTCCGGCAGCCCGCTGAGGAGGTGCTCGAACCGCTGGAGATAGTCCACACCATCCCAGTCCTCGGCCGAGATCGCGACGGCGGCTTCGGAATTCCGCAGCGCGAAACGCAGTTCGCGCGCCGAGCAGTTCGGGCCGATGGGCACGAGGATGGCGCCCGCTTCCGCGACCGCGAGGGCGGAGATCACGAATTCGGGCCAGTTGGGCAACTGGACCGCGACCCGGTCCCCGGGCTCGACCCCTAGGTTGTGAAGCCCCACCGCCAGGGCGCGCGCGTGCGCCGCGACGCGGGAATAGCTCCACGACCCGCCCCGCGCGAGTATGCAGGGCGCGTGCGGGCTCAACTCCGCGTGTCGGGCGAAGAGATCGGCGATGCTGAGCGCAGAGGTCGGTGACGGTTCGGCCGGGATCACGTCCGACAATCTCAAGCTCGCCGGGCTGGGCGTAAAGCCGTCGCGAGCGGTTCTCCGAGATCTTCCTCGCCGAGAGCGAAGCTGTGTCGTCCATCCGCGTCGGTAGCCACCTCGCCGAGTCGCGAAAGGAATACGCAGCGGATCCGGTCCAGGCGAGCCTTCTTGTCCTTCGACATCGCATCCTGAATCTCGGTTGGCTCGCGGTCGGTCTCCCAATCGCCGCCGAGCCCGCACGCCTCCAGCAGTGCGGCGAGCTGTTCGGATGTGCCGCGCTCCGTAATCCCGAGCAGTTCTCCGAGGCGCGACTCGGCGCGCATACCCGCGGCGACGGCCTCGCCATGGAGGAGCTTGTAGCCTTCGAGCGTCTCCAGGGCGTGGCCGACCGTGTGTCCGAAGTTCAGGATCTCCCGCCGGCCCCGCTCCAGCGGGTCATCGCCGACCACCGCCGCCTTGTGCCGCACCACGCGCTCGATGAGTTCCGAGGCGGCCTCCGGGTCGCCGCTCGACAGCGCCGCGGACCCGCTCACCATCCAGTCCCAGAGTTCCGCATCGAGAATCGCCGCCGTCTTCACGGCCTCCGCCAGCCCGGCGCAGCGCTGGCGCCGCGGCAGCGTCTCCAGGACGGCGGGATCGATGAGCACGGCCGATGGGTGATGGAAGGCCCCGATCAGATTCTTGCCCGCTTCGGTATCGACGCCCGTCTTGCCCCCCACGGAACTGTCCAGCATGGCCAGCAGCGTCGTGGGAATCTGAACGACGGGAACGCCGCGCATGTACGTGGCCGCGACGAAACCGGCCAGATCGCCCGCGACCCCGCCTCCGAGCGCGACGACGGCCGAGTCGCGACCGAACCGCGCCTGAAGCATGCGATCGCTCAGCGCGGCCCACTGCTCGCGACTCTTGTTCCACTCGCCCGCCGGGAACGAGAACAGATCGGCGGCGAGACCCGCCTCCTCCAGGCGGGAGACGATCCCGGCGCCATAGAGCCGCGCGACCTGCGAGTCCGCGATCACGGCGTATCGGTGCGCCGGCGCATGCCGCCGGCAGACCGATGCGGCTTCGGCGAGCAGCCCCGGTTCGATGTGAATCGGGTAGCTCCCGCCTTCAGCGACCTGAACTTCCAGCGTCCCGCGGCTCATGAACCTCCATCGGAAGCGCCCGCCAGGCGCAGCTCCGTGAGGGTGACGCCCGCCGGGTCGAGAGCGGTCGCCAACTCGGCGATCGAGCGCCCGAGCGCGGGATGCCGCCAGGCGCCGGCAACCTCCGCCAGCGGCAGGAGAACGAAGGCCCGCTCCGCCAGCGCGGCGTGTGGAATTGCGAGGTGCGGCGTCTCGACAACTTCGTCCGCGTAGAGAAGGATGTCGAGATCGAGCGGGCGGGAGGAGAATCTCGGCGCGTCCGGGTCGCGCCCCGCGTCCGATTCGAGATCCTTGAGCGAGACGAGCAGGGCGTCGGGCTCGAGACGAGTCCAGCCGACGCAGCAGGCGTTCAGGTAGGCGGGCTGGTCCAGGCCGTAGGCGGGCGCGGTCTCGTAGACCCTGGAGAACCGGGGCTCGACCAGCGCCTTCTTCGCCAGACACCGTGCGGCGGCGCGCAGATGGTCGATGCGAGAACCCAGATTCGATCCCATCCCGACGGCCACTGCCCGCAGCGAGGCGTCGGCACCGGAGGATGGCAGGCCGGACCCCGTCAAGCCGCGCTGGGCGCCCGAATCGCTAGCGACTCTCCGGGAGTATCGGGACGATGCTGTTCCCCGGATTCGTGTCGCCCGGCTCATCGAGCGCGGTGTCTTCCGTCGAATCAACGGACGGAACCGTGGGCCCGACGGTGAGGTCCAGACAGCCGGTCGTGGACGCGCCGGCCAACCCGATCAGGACTGCGCATGCCGCCAGGAAGTGCGTGGCTCTCGGTCTCATATATGCCTCTGTATGCTTGCTCGGGACCATCTCCGTAGCCGGAAGCTAGTGCGGCGGACGACCGCCACACAACGAGGAAACGTCCGAAGTCCCGCTTTTCTGACACGTCCGGCCGCAGACGCGAAAGAGGCCACCGGGGACGAACCCGGTGGCCTCTTCCATCGGCCGGGTGTACCGCGGAGAGTGCTAACGCACGACGAGATCGGCGTTCGCCGCCCGCCGCTCCACGGCCAGGCTCTTCTGGAGACGTTGCAGCGCGAATGCCGCCCGCTGCAGCGCGGAATCGAGACTGCCCGGCACCACGGCCGGCGGTATGGGGCTGCCGGCCGAACTCGGTTCACCCCCGCCGAAGGTGTAGATGTCCCGCTGCAGAACCTCGAGGTCGGCGGCCGGCATCGGCAACTGCAACGCCGTCCCCGCCGGCAGGATATCGTTGCGCCGTCCGTGCCAGAACTCCAACCCGCCAAAGACGTTGAACACGTTCTCGAAGTGCTCCCACCACATCGCGTCGCGCAGGTTGCCGCAACGGCCCTGCACGTCGTACCGCTTCCGCGGCGTGCACTCGCCCGCCGCATTGGACGGCACCGCGTCCGTCGGGTTCGACGGCGCGGGAGGCAGGCCCGCCTGGGCGCGCGTCACGTTGATGACGTCGGCGGCGCCCCCGAAGTTGCCCATGCGGTAGTGCCCCTCGGCGACGTAGTGGTCCATCTCGTTCGACGTCATGGACTCCATCGTGCCGAACTCACACCGGCTGCAACTCAGAGTGTAGTGCTCGTACCGCGTGTCTCCGTAGTGCGACTGGCGGTACGTACCGCGCTCCGGCCGGAAGATGATCGTCGCGTTGTACCGGGCGACCGGACCGGTGGACGCGGCCGTCGGACTCACGCTCTCGCCCAACGTGCCGTTCTCGTTCACCGCCGGGAAGCGCTTGTCGTCGCCGAACGTGAGCCTGCGGGCCGTACGCTGTTCCGTCGGTGTCGAGAGCCAATCCTGATACTCTCCGCTCTGATCCGCCATGCCGACCCAGTCCATGTGCATCCGGTGCCAGGTATTGTTCTCCTGCATGAAAATCTTGATGCCGCTCCACCACGGAGTCCCGGAAGATCGGTCCTCACCGATTACGACGACGTCGCGCATCCCGTTCTGCGCGTCCTGTATGACCTTGCTCCAGTTCACGCCGGCGGCCTCGGCGTCGGTTCGGGGCAGGTTCGCCGCGCAACGTGCCTTCCAGCTCACCAGATAGTCGGCGAACTGGTTGTTGTCCCACGGGTTGCCGTTGATCCACGTGTCCGGAAGCGTGAACGAGGACGCGCGAACCGCAGCTTCCGCCTCGTCCAGCCTGTTCATCGCGTACGCGAAGACGGCGTTATAGTCGGCCGTCTCCAGTTCGCCCGCCAGATCCGTCGTCTCGTCGACGATGAACGCCTGGTCGTACCACAACGCCAGCAGACAGGAGAGCATCGCCTGACTCGCCATCGCGAACGCGCGCGCGCGCGCGTTGCGCTCGCCTCCGGGGCCGATCTCGAGACCCTCGTCGATGGCCCGGATCCCGTCCGAAGCCCCCGAGATGCCGGAGTAGGCGTCACCCCAGTTCCCCTCGAATATGTACGAACTGCCGTACGAGGGGGAGTTCGGCAGCGGCTCGCGGGGCTCACGACCGAGGTCGTTCATCCCCATGTTGCCCCACGTCGCCGTGTGGCGGCTCGACATGTGGTTGAATGCGAAGTTCGCGTTGGTCCAGTAGTGCCCGATTTCCCAGACCTTGAGGAAGGAACTCGCGATGAGCGTCTCCACGTCGTCCGGGCCGGCCAAAGCGCGCGCCCGGTCCGGCTCATTCGGGTTGTCGACCTGCAGGTCGCAGCCCGAAAAGCCGACCGTCAGCGCCAGCGCCAGGGCCGGTAGTGTCAGCTTCTTTTTCATGACCCCTCCATTACTTCAGTCCAAGTCCGTCCTACCCCCGTGCATGAAGGGGACTCAAAAAACCAGTTCCGCCGAGAAGGTGAACGTCCGGAAGTTGGGATAGCCGAAGCTGTCCACGCGGTTCACGGCCGCACTGCCAAGTTGTCCGCCCGCTCTCCCGACCTCGGGGTCGTACCCGCGATACTCGGTGAGCGTAATCAGATTGCGGCCGATGGCATTCAGCGTGATCCGATCGAACACACTGCCGAACAAGGCCTCCATGGCCGTCTCGGGCAACGTGTAGCCGATGGACAGCTCGCGGACCTTGAGCCAGTCGCCGTTCTCGCGGAACCACGAGTTGTCCGAGCCGACATTGTAGATGACCGACGCGTACCCGGTGGGCTTGTTGAGCTCCAGCGGCTTGCCCGTCTGGTCCACGTCCTCGCCGCGCAACTCGCGAAGCGCCCACTGGGCCGTGTTGTTGTAGATCGAGTGTCCGACCGAAGCTTCCAGCAGGCTGTTCACGCTGAGGCCCTTGTACCGGAAGTTCATCGCGAACGCGCCGTTGAAGTCGGGCGTGGTGTTCCCGTACGGCAGGAACTCCGTCAGCCGACACTTCTCCATGTAGTTGGAGGGGTTCTTGGCGACACAGGCGGGGGAATAGTCCTGGACGTAGAATGGGTGGCCCCACTGGTACGTGCGAGTGCCGTCTTCGGAGTTAACGTCGACCGTCGTGCCCCACAGCTTGCTGCTGAACCCCTCGGTGTATTGGGCGCCGCCCGTCGCGACGAGCAACCCGTCATCGTTCACCTGGAAGTTCGCGGCGCATTCCGAAGCCGACACGCCGACCGGCGCCAGATCCGCGCAGCTCGTGGCCAGCACCTCGCCCCACAACTCGCCCAGCGGACGACCCTCGGAGACGAAGAAGGTCCCCTGCGTGAAGTCGGGCACGTCCAGGCGCGTGATCTCCTGCTTCGTCCTGTCGAGGTTCAGCCGGAACTGCAGCCCCAGGTCCTGCTCGTCGATCGCCGCGTAGCGGAGCGACGCCTCGTACGTCTGCGCCGCGATCTCGCCCGCGTTCTGCCACTGGCTCGAGAAACCCACGAACGCCGGCTGCGGAACCCGAAGAAGCTGGTCATCGGTATTCTGCCACGCGTACGTGAGGTCGAGGCCCAGGTTCTCGAAGAACACGAAGTTGATCCCCGCCTCGCGCTCCGTCGTGTACTCCGGCCTCAGAGCTCGGTTCCCGAGATTGATCGGGAAGATCGCGCCCGCCGAGACACCGAACGTCTCGTACTGGGCGGCGAAGTTCGGCCGGCCGCCGGCCGTGCCCAACGAGAAGCGCAACTTCAGTTCATCGATCGCGTCGATGCTCCAGAAATCTTCCTGTGTGATACGCCATGCAACCGAGCCGCGGTAGTAGGTCTGCCACCGCTCATCGGGCCCGAACAGCGAGGAGCCGTCGCGCCGAACGAGGCCGTCGACGATGTAGCGGCCGAGGTAGTCGGCGCTCGCGATTCCGAACAGCCCTTCCGCCTTGATGCTGCGGACGGTGTTGCTTCCGGTCGTCTCGCCGATGATGGCGCCGAAGTTCGGCACGTCCTGTACGGAGAACCGGCTCCCGAACACGCCGTTCGATTCGAAGGCCTGATCCTCGATCAGGTAGCGGACCTTCCCGCGCACCGTGAGGTCGCCGTCCATGAGCGCCCGGCTCGCACCCAGCGTCACCGACGCGTTGATGGCCTCGTCCGTGAAATTGCCCTCCCGCAGGCGGCCGCCGGTGAACTCACCCGTGCCGCTGGCGCTGGAAGTGCGCTCGTTCTTCGGCCGGATCTCGTAGTCGCTGAAGTCCGTCCGGTCGAAGGATGCGTTCGCCTCGAGCGTCAGCCAGTCGATGGCCGCGGGCGAGAAGTTGAGGTCCACCGACCCCATCGTCCGCGTGCGTTCGTCGCGGCTGTCGTTCGTAGCCAGGAGGTAGAGCGGGTTCGCCTCGATCGACTGCGGGTCCGCGTCGATATCGGGATACCCGTCGAGCGGGGAAATGCCCGAGAGGTCGATCGCCGGCGATACGAAGGTCAGCCGCGCAAACGCACTGTTCGTGACCGCCTTGTCGTCCTGGTCGGCGCGCGAGTAGAAGCCGCTCGCCGCGATGTCCAGGTCGCCGAAGCGCGTGTCGACGTTCAGACGCACGTTCTGGCGCTCGTAGCCATCGTCGTTCGGGGTCCCGACATCGAAGGCCGACAGTCCCTGGGCGACGCGATCCGCGTTCAGTGTGGCGAGGTTCTCGACACACGCCGAGCAGCTCACCACGCCGGCTTCGCGGAACTGGTCCACGCTCACCCGGAAGCTCGATTCGCCGAACCGTCCCGTCACCGCGCCGTAGATGTCCAACGTCTCGCCCGGATCGAAGAACGTGTCCATGTGGTCGAAGAGCTCGCCCGGGAACGCCTGGTTCGCGAACGCCGTCGCCACCGTCCCGGGTTCGCCCGGAGCGATCTGGTTGTACAGCAGCGCCGAGCCGAAACCCCTGCGGTTCAGGTCGCGGAAATCGACCTCGTTCCCGTCTGTGTCGATGAACTTGGTCCCGGCCGCATTCATCGTGTACGGGTGCGAACGCACCAGACCGATGTCGCCGACGAGCTGGCCGAAACCGTACTCGCCGCGGCCGAGGATGTTCAGCGAATTCGTCTGCAGGCCCGTACCGCGCTTCGTCGTGATCTCGATCACGCCGTTCTGCGCCCGCGAACCGTACAGCGAGGCCGCCGCCGCGCCCTTCACGATCTCCACATGGTCGATGTCGAGCGCACCCACGTCGGCGAGCGAAGCGCTCTCGGACTGGATGACCCCGTCGATCACGATCAGCGGTGACTGACTCCGGCCGGAAGCGTCAATCGATGTCGGGCCGCGCAGCATGATCGACGCCGCCTCACCGGGCTGGCCCGAACCGGAAATCACCGACACGCCGGCCGCCTTGCCGGCCAGCAGCGATGACGCGTCCGCCGCCGGGACCGGCAGGTCCCGCGCCGACAGCCGCTCCACCGTGAACGGGAGCTTCACCTGCGGCGTCTCGCCCACCACTCCCGTGACCACGATGTCCTGGAGGCGTAGCGCGGTCTGCTCCACGGCGAAGTCCGCCGTCGCCACCTGGCCCGATTCTACCGTCACCGTCTGCGACAGTTCGTGGTATCCGATCAGGCGGACCGTCACCGTCTGCTCGCCCGCCGGTACCCCTTCCAGCCGGTACGTGCCCTCCAGACCCGAAAGGGTGCCGAGCACCGTTCCCGCAACGAACACCTGCGCGCCGGCCACCGGGGCCAGCGACTCCGCGTCGGTCACCGTCCCCGAGATCGCTCCCTGAGCGAGCAGCGGGGCCGCGCCGATGAAGAGCCAGGCGCTCAGTGCCGTGGCGGTCAGCGCACCCGCGCGCCTCCGCCGTTCTGACAGCCTTAACAACATGGATCACTCTCCCTGCAGCAGTGAGATCCCTGCGGCCCGGGGGCCGCCACCTCTATCTGAAGTCATACCGGGAGGCGCCCGCAGACGCCCCCCGGTCGTTTTACCTCAAGTCACCTCAACGCACGACCAGATCCTCGCTGGCGCGCGCGGCCTTCTGGTGCGTCCGGAGCCGATGCAGCGTGAGTGCCGCTCTCCGCAACGCCGAGTCGAGGCTGCCCGGAACGATCGACGGGGGCGTCGGATTCCCGGCCGCACCGCCCGCGCTCCCGCCGAAGGTGTAGATGTCCCGCTGCAGCACCTCGAGGTCCGCGGCCGGCATCGGCAACTGCAGCGCCGTGCCCGCCGGCAGGATGTCGTTGCGGCGCCCATGCCAGAATTCGAGCCCGCCGAACACGTTGAACACGTTCTCGAAGTGCTCGAACCAGATCGCGTCCCGCAGGTTTCCGCAGCGCCCCTGAAGGTCGTACCGCTTGCGCGGCGTGCATTCGCCGTTGGCGTTCGAGGGCACCGCATCCGTCGGATTCGATGGCGCCGGAGGCAATCCGGCCTCCATTCGCGTCACATTGATGATGTCCGCGGCTCCTCCGAAGTCGCCCATCCGGTACAGGCCTTCGGCGATGTAGTGGTCCATCTCCTGGCTCGTCATCTCCTCCATGTCCCCGGACTCGCAGAAGTTGCAGCTCAGGGTGTAGTGGTCGTACCGCGCATCGCCGTAGTGCGATTGCCGGTACGTCCCGCGCGAGGCGATGAAGATGATGTTGGCGTTGTAGCGGTGGACCGGTCCCACGGAGGCGGCCGTGGGACTCACGCTCTCCCCCAGCGTCCCGTCCTCGTTCACGGCGGGGTAACGCCGGTCATCCCCGAAGGCCATCTTGCGCGCCGTCCGCTTCGAGGTCTCGAACGAGAGCCAGTCCTGGTACTGCCCGCTCTGGTCCGCCATGCCGGCCCAGTCCATGTGCATCCGGTGCCAGGTTCCGTTCTGCTGGGCCTTGGCTTTCAGGTCGTCGAACCAGGCCGTGTCCGACGAACGGTCTTCGCCGACGACGACGACATCCCGAATGCCCCCGCGGGCGTCCGCGATGATCTGGCTCCAGTTGGCTCCCGCCGCCTCCGCATCCGTTCGCGGCAGGTTCGCCGCGCAGCGCGCCTTCCAGTTCACCAGGTAATCGGCGAACTGGTTGTTGTCCCACGCATTGCCGTTGATCCACGTGTCCGGGAGCGAGAACGAAGCCGCCCGCACGGCGGACTCCGCCTCGTTCAGCTTGCCCATCGCGTAGCTGAACATGCTGTTGTAGTCGACCGTCTCGAGTTCGCCGGTGAGATCCGTCGTCTCGTCGACGATGAAGGCCTGGTCGTACCAGAGCGCGAGAAGGCAACTCAGCATCGCCTGAGTTGAAACGGCGAAGGCGCGGGCGCGGGCGTTCCGCTCGCCGCCCGGCCCGATCTCCAGACCCTCGTCGATGGCCCGGATCCCGTCGGACGCCGCCGCGATCCCTCCATAGGCGTCGTTCCAGTGCTCCGAGAACACGTACGACCAGCGGTAGGAAGTCGAGTTCGGCATCGGCTCGCGGGGCTCGCGGCCGAGGTCGTTCTGGCCGTTGTTGCCCCACGTCGCCGTGTGCCGGCTCGACATGTGGTTGAAGGAAAAGTTCGCGTTGTTCCAGTAGTGTCCCATCGCCCAGACCTGCTGATAGGAACTGGCGATGAGCGACTCGACGTCATCCGGACTCGCCAGCGCGCGCGCCCGGTCCGGCTCGTTCGGGTTGTTGACCTGAAGGTCGCAGCCCGAAAAACCGACTCCGAGTGCCAGCGTGACGGCCGGCAGTGTCAGCTTCCTGTTCATGACCCCTCCATAAACTCAGTCCATGTCCGTCCGACCTCCGTTTCCCGGAGGGGCATCAGAACACCAGTTCCGCCGAGAAGGTGAACGAGCGGAAGTTCGGATAGCCGAAGCTGTCGTACCGCTGCAGCGTGGAACTCGAGAGTTCGCCGCCGGTGCGGCCGACCTCCGGGTCGTATCCCCGGTAGTCCGTGATCGTCAGCAGATTCCTGCCGATCGCGTTGAGGGTGATGCGCTCGAACATGTTGCCGAACAGAGCGTTGACCGCGCTCTCGGGCAGCGTGTAGCCAAGTGCCAACTCGCGAACCTTGATCCAGTCGCCGTCCTCGCGGAACCAGGCGTTGTCGTTGTTCGAGAGATAGACGCCCGCGACGTAGCCGATGGACTTGTTGAACTCGAGCGGCTTGCCCGTCTGGTCCACGTCCTCGCCCCGGTCGTCCCGAAGCGCCCACTGCGCGGTGTTGTTGTAGATGGAGTGGCCCATCGACGACTCGACGAGGGCGTTCACGCTCAGGCTCTTGTAACGGAAGTTCGACCCGAACGACACGTTGAAGTCCGGCGTCGTGTTCCCGAACGGGAGCACGTCGGTGAGCTGGCACTTCTCCATGTAGTTGCCGGGGTTCTTCGCCACGCACGCCGGCGAGTAATCCAGAACCTTGATCGGAATGCCCCAGAGGTATGTGGCCTCGCCACCGTCGGCCGTGGGCACCCTGCCATCGGTGCCCCAGAGCTTGCTGCTGAAGCCCTCGGTGTAGTCGGCGCCGCCCGTCCACACGAGGATGCCGTCGTCGTTTACCTGGAAGTTGGCGTTGCAGTCGGACGCCGCGATGCCGACGGGCTCGAGGTCCGCGCAGGTGGTCGCCAGCACGTGACCCCACATCTCGCCCAACGGACGCCCTTCGGCGACGAAGAAAGTCCCCTGGCGGTAGGCGGGAACGTCCAGACGCGTGATCTCCTGGCGCGTTCGATCCCAGTTCAGCCGGAACTGCAGGCCCATCTCCTGCGTGTCGATCGGGGCGTAGCGCAGCGACGCCTCGTAGGTCTTCGCCGTGATCTCGCCCGCGTTCTGCCACTGGCTCGAGAAGCCCACGAACGCCGGCTGCGGCACGCGCAGCAACTGGTCGTCCGTCGTCTGCCACGCATAGGTCAGGTCGAGACCGAGGTTATCGAAGAACACGAAGTTGATTCCCGCTTCGCGCTCCGTCGTGAATTCCGGCTTGAGCGCCGTGTTCCCCAGGTTGACGGGGAAAATCGCTCCGCCCGAGATGCCGAACGTCTCGTACTGCGCCTGGAAGTTCGGCCGCCCGCCGGCCGTCCCCAGCGAGAAACGCAGCTTCAGTTCATCGATCGCATCGATGCCCCAGAAGTCCTCCTGCGCGATGCGCCAGGCGAACGAGCCGCGGTAGTACGTCTGCCACCGCTCGTCCGGCCCGAAGAGCGAGGAGCCGTCGCGCCGGATGAGGCCGTCGACGATGTAGCGGCCCCGGTAGTCCATGCTCGCGATGCCGAACAGCCCTTCCGCCTTGATGCTCCGTACGGAGTTGCTGCCGGTCGTCGAGCCGATGATCGCGCCGAAGTTCGGCACGTCCTGCACCGAGAACTGGCTGCCGAACACACCGTTCGAACCGAAGTTCTGGTCCTCGATCAGGTAGCGGGCCTTCCCGCGTACGGTGAGGTCCCCGTCCATGAAGGTCTGGGTGGCACCAAGGGTCACCGAAGCGTTGATCGCCTCGTCCTCGAAGTTGCCCTCGCGCAGACTGCCGCCGGTGGGCCCTTCCCGAGTCTTCTCGTTCTTCGGGTAGAGTTCGTAATCGTAGAAGTCCGTCCGGTCGAACGATGCATTCGCCTCGAGGGTCAACCAGTCGATGCCCGCCGGCGAGTAGTTGAGGTCGACCGACCCCATCGTCCGCGTTCGCTGGTCCCGGCTGTCGACGATCGCGAGCAGATAGAGCGGGTTGCTGGAGATGGACTGCGTGTCCGCATCGATTCGCGGGTATCCGTCGACCGGATCGATCTGCGCCAGGTCGACGGCCGGCGACGCGAAGGTCAACTGGCTGAAGGCCCCGTTCTCGAGCGCCTTGTCGTCCTGGGTGGCGCGCGAGTAGAACCCGCTCGCCGCGATGTCCAGGTCGCCGAAGCGCGTGTCGACGTTCAGACGCACGTTCTGCCGCTCGTACCCCTCATCGTCCGGCAGCCCCACGTCGAAGGCCGTGAGCCCCTGAGCGACGCGGTCCGTATTCAGCGCGCCGAGGTTGTCGATGCAGACGGTGCAGCGCACGACGCCACCCTCCCGGAACTGGTCCACGCTCACCCGGAAGCTGGACTCGCCGAAACGGCCCGTGACCGCCCCGTAGGCATCGATCGTCTCGCCGGGATCGAAGAACGTGTCCATGTGGTCGAACAGCTCATGCGGGAAGGCCTGGTTCGCGAAAGAAGTGAAGGAATCGCCGGGCTCGTCAGGATTGATCTGGTTCGCGAGTACCGGAGCGCCGAAGCCGGGACGGCTGAGGTCGGTGAAGGCGACTTCGTTGCCGTCGGAGTCGATGAACAGCGTTCCCGCCGCGTTCATCTGGTACGGGTGGGAACGCGTGAGCCCCACGTCGCCGACGAGCTGGCTGATGCCGTACTCGCCGCGCGCCAGGATGTTCAGCGTGTTCGTCTGCAGACCCGTGCCGCGCTTCGTCGTGATCTCGATCACGCCGTTCTGCGCCCGCGAGCCGTACAGCGAAGCCGCCGCCGCGCCCTTCACGATCTCCACGTGGTCGATGTCCAGCGATCCGATGTCGGAGAGCGAGGCCGATTCCGACTGGATCACGCCGTCGATCACGATCAGCGGCGATAGCGATCGACCGGATGAATTGATGGAGGTCGGACCCCGCAGCATGATCGAGGCCTCGGCGCCGGGCTGGCCGGAACCGGAAACGACCGATACGCCCGCCGCCTTCGCCGTCAGCAGCGAGGAGACATCGGCCGCCGGGACGGGGAAGTTCTGCGCCGACAGCCGCTCCACCGTGAACGGGAGTTTCACCTGGGGCGTCTCGCCCACAACCCCGGTCACGACGATGTCCTGGAGGCGGAGAGCCGTCTGCTCCACGCTGAAGTCCGCGGTCGCCACCTGACCGGACGCCACCGTCACCGTCTGCGACAGCTCACGGTAGCCGATGAGGCGGACCGACACGGTCTGTTCGCCCGCCGGCACCCCCTCCAGCCGATATGTGCCTTCCAAACCCGACAGCGTACCGATCACCGTTCCCGCAACGAACACCTGCGCGCCGGCCACCGGGGCCAGCGACTCCGCATCGGTCACCGTCCCGGAGATCGCTCCCTGAGCGATCAGCGGGGCCGCGCCGATAAAGAGCCAGGCGCTCAATGCCGTGGCGGCCAACGCGCTCGCGCGTCTCCGCCGTTCTGACGACGTGTACATCATGGATTGCCCTTCCCCTAACGTGAAACCGTCGGCGACCCCCAACCCTCTCCCGCCCGTTACAACCCGTTAAAACGGAATGATCGGGAGCCGCAGTCCTGCGACCCCCGATCATTTTTTGTAAGCATGCGCCTCGTCGTTAAGCGCACGCCTCCCGGCACCGTCACTGACGGCGCCGGGAGGCGTCCGTGCTCCATGGAAGGGCCGTCTATCCAACCACCCGCCTTCCTGGTTCAGAACCTTCGGGGAGAACCATCCCCGCCCGGGCCTTGCCGGGCTGCTGCCTTCTTACCGAACTACGAGATCCCGCGCCTTGCGGTCAGCGGCCTGGCTGGCCTTGATCCGCTCAAGCGCGTAAGCGGCCCGCTCCAGTGCGGAGTCGAGGCTGCCGGGAACCACGCTCGGTGTCGGATCGCCGGCCGAACTCGGCCCGCCACCGCCGAACGTGTAGATGTCGCGCTGAAGCACTTCGAGGTCGGCGGCCGGCAGCGGCAACTGCAGCGCCGTACCCGCCGGCAGGATGTCATTGCGACGCCCGTGCCAGAACTCGAGTCCGCCGAACACGTTGAACACGGTTTCGAAGTGCTCGAACCACATTGCATCCCGCAGGTTGCCGCAGCGGCCCTGCACGTCGTACCGCTTCCGCGGCGTGCACTGGCCCGCACCGTTGGAGGGCACGGCATCCGTCGGGTTCGATGGAGCTGCGGGCAGCCCGGCCTCCATCCGCGTCTTGTTCACGATCTCCGCGGCACCCGCGAAGTTGCCCATGCGGTAGTGCGCCTCGGCGATGTAGCCATCCATCTCCTGCGTCGTCATGTGCTCCATGTCGCCGAAGAAGCAGAAGCTGCAGCTGAGCGTGTAGGCGTCATACCGCATGTCGCCGTAGTGCGACTGCCGGTACGTGCCGCGCTCAGGCCGGAAAATGATCGTCGAGTTGTAACGCGACCGCGGACCGAAGGACGCGACCGATGGGCTTACGACCTCCGACGTGGCGCCGTTATCGTTGGTCGGCGGGAACCGCATGTCGTCGCCGAATTCCATCCGGCGCGCGGTGCGCTGCTGCGTCGGGGTCGACAGCCAGTCCTGGTACTCCCCGGTCTGGTCGGCCATGCCTACCCAGTCCATGTGCATCCGGTGCCAGGTTTCGTTCTCCTGCATGAGCGTCTTGAGGCCGTCGAACCACGGGCTGTCCGACGAGGAGTCCTCCCCTGTGAGGACGACATCGCCGATGCCATTCTGAGCGTCCGAGATGATCTTGCTCCAGTTGGCCCCGGCGGCTTCGGCGTCGGTCCGCGGCATGTTCGCCGCGCAGCGCGCCTTCCAGCCCACGAGGTAGTCCGCCCACTGGTTGTTGTCCCAGCCGTTCCCGTTGATCCAGGTCTCCTCGAGCGTGAACGATGCCGCTCGGGCCTGCGACTCCGCCGCGTCCAGCTTGCCCATGGCGTAGCTGAACATGGCGTTGTAGTCGACCGTCTCGAGTTCGCCGCCCAGGTCCGTCGTCTCGTCGACGATGAAGCCCTGGTCGTACCACAGCGCAAGCAGGCACGAGAGGATCGCCTGATTGCCCGCGGCGAATGCGAGCGCACGCGCGTTTCGCTCGCCACCGGGCCCGATCTCGAGACCCGCCTCGATGGCTCGGATCCCGTCCGACGCCCCCGAGATTCCGCCGTAGGCGTCACCCCAGTTGGCCTCGAAAACGTAGGCCCAGCGATACGAAGGGGAGTTCGGCAGGGACTCGCGGGGCTCACGACCGAGGTCGTTCATCCCCATGTTGCCCCATGTCGCCGTGTGGCGGCTGGCCATATGGCCGAACGCGAAGTTTGCGTTGTTCCAGTAATGTCCGATTTCCCAGACCTTGATGAAGGAGCTCGCAATGAGCGTTTCCACATCGTCCGGGCCGGCCAGGGCGCGAGCGCGATCCGGCTGGTTCGGGTTGTCGACCTGCAGGTCGCAGCCCGAAAAGCCGACCGTCAGCGCCAGCGCAAAGGCCGGTAGCGTCAGCTTCCTATTCATGGTCTCTCCGTTGTTCAATCGGTATCTCCCGGTCCCATCCGTGGCGGGTAACGAGGCGGGGGGACGCCCTCCGGAGAGGGCGCCCCGCCACTGCCACGGGCAAGGAATCAGAATACCAGTTCAGCTGAGAAGGTGAAGGTCCGGAAGTTCGGATAACCGAAGCTATCCACTCGGTTCAGCGCTGCATTCTGAAGCGATCCGGTCGCCCGTCCGACCTCCGGGTCGTAGCCGCGATAGTCCGTGATCGTGAACAGATTGCGACCGATCACATTGAGCGTAACCCGATCGAAGATGTCGCTGAACAGACTCTCGACCATGTTCTGGGGCAGCGTGTAGCCGAGCGAAAGCTCGCGCAGCTTGACCCAACTGCCGTCCTCGCGGAACCAGGAGTTGTCGGCGTTGACCGAGTAGATCGCGGAGGCATAGCCCACGGGCTTGTTGTGCTCGAGCGGTTTGCCCGTCTGGTCCGTGTCCTCACCCCGCAGTTCGCGAAGCGACCACTGGGCCGTGCCGTTGTAGATCGACTGGCCCTGCGAGGTCTCGAGGAGCGCGTTCACGCTGAGACCATGGTACCGGAAGTTCGTCGCGAAGGACGCGTTGAAGTCCGGCGTCGTGTTCCCGAACGGCAGGAATTCGGTCAGCGTGCACATCTCCTCGTAGTTGCCGGGATTCTTCGACACGCACGCCGGCGAGTAGTCCTGGACCTTGATCGGGAGACCCCAGTCGTACGAGTTGCTTCCGTCCGCCGTGGCGACCTCGACCTGCGTTCCCCACAGCTTCTTGCTGAAGCCTTCCGTGAAGGCGGCGCCGCCCGTCGGGACGAGGAGGCCGTCATCGTTCACCTGGAAGTTGGCGCTGCAGTCGGAAGCGGACACGCCGATCGGCGCCAGATCCGCACAACTGGTGGCCCACAGTTCGCCCCACAGCTCGCCCAGCGGGCGACCCTCGGAGACGAAGAAGTTGCCGCCCTGTGTGAAGTCGGGCACGTCGAGACGCGTGATCTCCTGCTGGGTCCGGTCCCAGTTCAGCCGGAACTGGAGGCCCAGGTCCTGCTCGTCGATCGCCGCGTAGCGCAGTGACACCTCGTACGTCTCGGCCGCGATCTCGCCCGCGTTCTGCCACTGGCTCGAGAAGCCCACGAAGGCCGGCTGCGGAACCTGCAGGAGCTGCTGGTCCGTCGTCTGCCACGCGTAGGTCAGATCGAGACCCAGATTGTCGAAGAACACGAAGTTCAAGCCCGCCTCTTTCTCGGACGTGAACTCCGGCTTCAACGCACGGTTCCCGAGGTTGATCGGGAAGATCGCCCCCGCCGAGACGCCGAACGTCTCGTACTGGGCGGTGAATCTCGGCCGTCCGCCCGCCGTGCCCAGCGAGAAGCGCAGCTTCAGTTCATCGATCGCGTCGATGTTCCAGAAGTCCTCCTGAGAGACCCGCCACGCAACGGAGCCGCGGTAGTAGGTCTGCCACCGCTCATCGGGGCCGAACAGCGAGGAGCCATCGCGCCGGATCAGACCGTCGAGGATGTAGCGGCCGAGGTAGTCGGCGCTCGCGATCCCGAACAGTCCCTCCGACTTGATCCCTTCGGTCAGGTTTTCCCCCGACGTCTCGCCAATGATCGCGCCGAAGTTCGGCACGTCCTGCACCGAGAACCGGCTCCCGAACACGCCGTTCGACTCGAAGACCTGGTCCTCGATCAGGTAGCGGGCCTTACCGCGCACCGTGAGATCGCCGTCCATGAACGTCTGGCTCGCACCCAGCGTCACCGACGCGTTGACCGCCTCGTTTACGGAGTTGCGCTCTTCCAGGCTGCCGCCCGTAAAGTCGCCGGTGCCGCCACCGCCGGCCGTGCGCTCGTTCTTGGGTCGGATCGTGTAGTCGCTCCAGTCCGTCCGGTCGAACGATGCGTTTGCCTCGAGCGTCAGCCAGTCGATGGCCGCGGGCGAGAAGTTGAGGTCGACGGAACCCATCGTCCGCGTGCGCTCGTCCCGGCTGTCATTGACGGCCAGCAGGTAGAGCGGGTTGGGCTCGATTGACTGCGGATCCGCGTTGAGGTCCGGATACCCGTCCGTCGGGTCGACCTGCGAGATATCGAGCGCCGGGGACATGAAGGTCAGCCGGGAGAAGGCGCCCGTCGATACGGCCTTGTCGTCCTGGTCGGAGCGCGAATAGAAGCCGCTCGCCGCGATATCCAGGTCGCCGAAGCGCGTGTCGACGTTCAGACGCACGTTCTGCCGCTCGAAGCCCTCGTCGTTCGGAACACCGACATCGAAGGCCGTGAGACCCTGCGCGACACGATCCGCGTTCAGCGTGGCGAGATTGTCGATGCAGACGGAACAACTCACGACGCCGCCTTCGCGGAACTGGTTCACGCTCACCCGGAAGCTCGACTCGCCGAAACGGCCCGTCACGGCGCCGTAGAGGTCCATCGTCTCGCCGGGATCGAAGAACGTGTCCATGTGGTCGAACAGTTCGTTCGGGAACGCCTGGTTTGCGAACGCGGTCTGCGGCGTCGCGGGATCGCCCGGGGCGATCTGGTTGTAGAGCCGGGCGGAACCGAAGCCGGGGCGGTTCAGGTCGCCGAAGTCGACCTCGTTGCCCTCGCTGTCGATGAACTTCGTGCCGGACGCGTTCATCTCGTACGGATGCGAACGCACCAGGCCGACGTCACCGACGAGCTGGCCGAAGCCGTACTCGCCGCGGCCGGTGATGTTCAGCGAATTCGTCTGCAGGCCCGTCCCTCGCTTCGTCGAGATCTCGATCACGCCGTTCTGCGCCCGCGAACCGTACAGCGAGGCCGCCGCCGCGCCCTTCACGATCTCCACGTGGTCGATGTCCAGCGCGCCCACGTCCGAGAGCGACGCGCCCTCGGCCTGGATCACGCCGTCGATCACGATCAGCGGCGACATGCTCCGGCCGGCGGAGTTGATCGACGTCGGGCCGCGCAGCGTGATCGTGGCTTCCGAGCCGGGCTGACCCGAAGCCGAGATGACCGATACGCCGGCCGCCTTACCCGCCAGCAGCGAGGAGGCGTCGGCCGCCGGGACCGGAAGGTCCTGCGCCGACAGCCGCTCCACCGTGAACGGGAGCTTGATCTGCGGCGTCTCGCCGACCACCCCCGTCACGACGATGTCCTGGAGACGAAGAGCCGTCTGCTCCACGGCGAAGTCGGCCGTCGCAACCTGGCCCGACGCCACCGTCACCGTCTGCGACAGCTCGTGGTAACCGATCAGGCGGATCGTCACCGTCTGCTCGCCCGCCGGTACGCCTTCCAACCGGTACGTGCCCTCTGGACCCGACAGCGTACCGATCACTGTTCCCGCAACGAACACCTGCGCACCGGCCACCGGGGCCAGCGACTCCGCGTCGGTCACGGTCCCCGAGATCGCTCCCTGAGCGAGCAGCGGGGCCGCGCCGATAAAGAGCCAGGCGCTCAATGCTGTAGCGGTCAGCGCGCTCGCGCGCCGCCGCCGTCCTGACAAATGAAACAACATGGATCTCCCTCCTGTGGCAGTGGGATCCTCTGCGACCCGAACCTTGTTCGAGGGCCGAACCCTCGCCCGACGCAGCCGGGTCATTACACCGCGTCGAGACCAGCCTGAAAAGCACTTCGGTTCTCGTTAGCCTGCACGTCGTGTCGTGTCACTACTCCTTTACAACGATTGGCGGCACCGTTTTGCGACGCACCGGACGCCGCGATGCCGAATGCAGCGCCCGCGGCGAGCCGAAACCCCGCTCCCCGTCACGCGCCGAAGCCCGACGGTTCCCATGCGCGTCCCACACGCATCCCGCGCATCCGGTGCGGCCTTTCGGCGCACACCCGCAGCTTCCCCGACGAACGGGACCGGGCAACATGAACGCGAACTTCGGCCCGTGCAAGACCCTCGCGGAGGCCGTGACGGGACCGCCTGCGCGGGCGTCGGGCCTGTGAAACCCGAGACATCAGGATCGGAGAGAGACCCGCGCGAACGCTCGCTTGCCTCGCTGCACGAGATACTCGCCTTCTCCCAGGCGGAGGTCGCCCTCCCGGATCACGTTCCCGTCCACCCGGACGGCCCCCTGGCGGATGAGTCGACCCGCCTCGGACGAGGAAGCCGCGAGCCCCGAATCGCGGAGGATGTGCGCGATCCAGAGCGTCTCCCGCTCTCCGAGAAGGAGCGACACGGAAGGGACGTTCTCGGGCACTTCCCGGCGTCGGTGCAGGCGGTCGAACGCTTCCCGCGCCTCGCCGGCCGCCTCCGCGCCGTGGTAGCGCGCCACGAGATCTCCGGCCAGCCACCGCTTGGCGGCGAGCGGATCGGTCCCCGCCTGTGCGCGACGGGTGGCGAGTTCCTCTCCGGAGGCGCTCGATACGAGCACGAGCCACTCGTCGAGCAGCGTGTCCGGGATCGACATCACCCGCCCGAACGTCTCTCTCGCCTCCATCGCGATACCGACGTAGTTGCCGTAGCTCTTGGACATCTTCCGATGCCCGTCGGTCCCGCGCAGAAGCGGCATGATGAGGCACACCTGCGGCTCCTGGCCCGCGCGTTCCTGCAGCGTCCTCCCCAGCAGCAGGTTGAACAGCTGGTCGGTACCGCCGAGTTCGACATCGGCCCGCAGGGCGACGGAATCGTACCCCTGCATCATCGGATAGAGGAATTCGACGAGGCTGATGGGACGTCCCTCCCGGTGGCGGGCCGCGAAGTCGTCGCGCTCGAGCATGCGGGCGACCGTGTACTGCGAGGTCAGTCGCAGGATGTCCGCCAACGCGAGGCCGGCGAGCCATTCGCTGTTCTTCCGGATCTCGGTCGTCTCCGGATCGAGGATGCGAAAGACCTGGTCTTCGTAGGTGGCCAGGTTCGACTCGATCTCCTCCTCGGACAGCATCGGCCGCGTCTCGTCCCGTCCGCTCGGGTCGCCCACGCGGGCCGTGAAGTCGCCCATCACGAAGACGACGCGGTGGCCGAGTTCCTGAAATGTCCGCAGCTTGTGGATCGACACGCCGTGGCCGATGTGGAGATCGGGCCGGGTCGGGTCGAACCCCTGTTTAATAAGGAGGGGCCGGTTCTCTCGTGCCGAACGCTCGAGCTTGGCCACGAGTTCGTCTTCCGGGACGATGGACTCGGCTCCCTCCCGGATCCGGTGGATCTGTTCGTCTACGGGGAGAAACATCTGCGCCTGGGGTCGGTATATTCCCTATCGTTCCCGTCGCGGGTCGTTCCCGCCCGGGGGCAGCGTGACGATAGAATCGGGCCGTCGGCGGTTCGATGCGAGGGGTGAGGTCCGGAAGAACGTGAACGGCCGGGAGATGGCAGGGGGGAAACGGGGATGATCCGTCGACGACGAGTTGCGCGCCGGTCGCGGGCCGCGAAGAAGAAGAAGAAGAAGCGGACGCCCGCCCGCCTGGCCGGGCTCATACCGCGGCGGGCTCTGCTGCTCGCCGTTCTCATCGGCGGCGGGCTGGGGGGGGGCGTGGCATGGCGCGGATGGACGCACCTGTGCGACGAGTGTCCCTCCATCGCGCAGATACACGCGTTCGAGCCCAAGGAAGCGACGAAGCTCTACGCGGCGGACGGATCGCTCCTTGCCGAACTCGCCATCGAGCGGCGGACCGCGATCCCCATGGAGGACCTCCCGCGACATGTGTACAACGCCTTCATCGCGGTAGAGGACAAGCGCTTCTGGGGGCACGCGGGGGTGGATCTGCTGCGGACGACGCGGGCCTTTTTCGATTTCCTGATGAGGGGGTACGGGGCCGCGGGCGGCAGTTCGATCACGCAACAGCTCGCGGGGAACATGTTCGAGAGTTCCGTGAACCGCCGCGACATCAGCATCCGGAGGAAGCTGCGCGAGATGCGGGTCGCGATCGATCTCGAGGGAGCTTACAGCAAGTGGGAGATCCTCGAAGCCTACCTCAACCAGATCAACTTCGGCGGCGTGTTCGGGGTTCAGGCCGCGGCGGAGCGTTACTTCGGGAAGACCGCTGCGCAGCTCAATCTGCCGGAGGCGGCGCTGCTCGCGGCCATCCCCCGGAATCCGGCGGGGTACAACCCGATCCGGCGCCCCGAGCGGGCCATCGGGCGGCGCAATCTCGTCCTTCAACTGATGGCCGCCCAGGGACTCGTGAGCATCGAGGACGCCGAGGCGGCGAAGGCGTACCCGCTGGAACTCGCGAGGGGAGCCCGCATCGAGCAGGACGCGCCCTACTTCGTGGAATGGGTGCGGCAGCGGCTCTACGATCGATACGGCACCGACATCTACGAGAAGGGGTTCCGCGTCTACACGACGCTCGACCCGGATCTTCAGACGGTCGCGGATTCCGCGCTGCTGGCCCAGCTGGAGTGGGTGGACCGCCACCCGGCCTATCGCGGCGTCACCTTCGAGGAAGTGCGGGCGTGGCCGCCCGACAGCCTGTACCAGGTGAGCCGCGGAGGCGCGGAGATGCCCTACGTGCAGGGGATGTTCATCGCGCTGGACGCGGCGACCGGTGACGTGCGGGCGATGGTGGGCGGGCGAGATTTCGGCGACTCCGAGTTCAACCGGGCGACCCAGGCCATTCGGCAGCCGGGGTCCGTGTTCAAGCCGTTCGTGTACGCGACGGCGATCGCGTCCGGCATCCCGGCATCGGAGATCATCTACGACCAGCCGTACTACCTCGAGAATGTCGGCGGCGACCCCTACGCGCCGCGCAACTTCGACAACGACTTCAAGGGTCCGCTGACCCTGCGGCGGGCGCTGGCCCGGTCCATTAACATCGTGGCGGTCAAGCTGGGGCAGCGCGTGGGCGAGGAATCCTTCGCGCAGATGGCCGAGCGCATGGGCATCTCATCGAGTGTGCCGCGGGTGCCGTCGGCCGCGATCGGCTCCATGGACGTTCGTCCGATCGAGATTGCCAGCGCCTACAGCACCTTCGCGAACCTCGGCGTCCGCGTCTCTCCCCGGTCGATCCTCCGCGTGGAGAGCAGGGACGGCCGCGTGCTCTGGGAGAGCCGGGTCCAGCGCGAGCGGGTGCTGGAGCCGGACATCGCCTGGATCGCCCAGTCCATGCTGCGCGACGCGGTGGACCAGGGTACCGGGACGCTGGCGGTGAGGTCTCGCTATGCGATTCCCTTCTCCATACCGGTAGCGGGCAAGACGGGGACGACGAACGATGCGACGAACACCTGGTTCGTCGGGCTCACGCCGGACCTCGTGACGACCACGTGGATCGGGCTCGACCGGCCCCGGCGCATCTATACGGGCGCCACGGGGGGAGGCACGGCGGCGCCGGTCGGAGCGGCGGTGCTCGCGCACTACTACGAGACGCACGAACACCCCGACGCGTGGGAACGACCGCCCGGCCTCATCGAGCGAACGGTGGACGAGACGACGGGACTGCTGTCCACGCGCTGGTGTCCGATCGACGTCAGCTACGTCGAGATCTACCTCGAGGGGACGGAACCGACCGAGATGTGCGACGCGCATGGCCCGTGGAGCGCGCAGACCCCCGCCCGGCGGAATTTCGCGCCACACTAGCCGCTTACCCGCCGTTCAGGCGATCCGCTCCAGAATCAGCGGTTGCGCCCCGGGTGGCTCGGGAGAGAGCCGGATCGCGTCCGTGAGGCGGTGGGCGGCCGTCGCGGCGCTCGCCGCGTCCGCCGCGTGTACGGTGAGGACAGGTTCGCTTTCGGAGACCCTCTCGCCCGCAATCCGGTGAAACTCGAACCCCACTCTCGGATCGACCGCATCCTCGACGCGCCGGCGACCGGCGCCGAGTTCCACCGAGGCGACGCCCACCCTGCGGGCGTGGACGTCGAGCCAACCGGAGCCGGGCGATCGGAAGGGTTCGCGGACCGGGGCCGAGGGGAGGCGCCCGGGATCGTCGGCCACCCGTGGGTCCCCTCCCTGGACCTCGATGAGCCGCGCGAAGCGCTCGAGCGCGACCCCGCTGTCCAGAATCGCTCCGAGTGCCGTCCGGGCCTCCCCGGCGTCGGGTGCGCCACCGACCGAGACGAGCAACTCGGCGCTCAGCGCGAGGGTGACTTCGCGTAGATCCGCGGGTCCCCCGCCCCTCAAGGTCTCGATCGCCTCTCGCACCTCCAGCGCGTTGCCGACGGTGCGGCCCAGGGGGGCGTCCATCGCGGTGAGGAGCGCGCTCGTCCGCACCCCCTCGGCTGCCGCGAGGTCGACCATCGTGCGCGCCAATCCACGCGCCTGCTCACGGTCGGCGATGAAGGCGCCGCGCCCGCACTTCACGTCGAGCACGAGCGCCCCGATCCCCTCCGCCACCTTCTTGGAAACGATCGAGGCCGCGATCAGGGGTGGGGAAGGAACGGTCCCCGTCACATCCCGGAGGGCGTAGAGACGACCGTCGAGCGGCGCGATTTCCTTCGTCTGGCCGATCATCGCGCAGCCGACGTCATCGAGAATGGCCTGAAACCGTACGAGATCCAGGGACACGTTGAACCCGGGGATCGCCTCGAGCTTGTCCAGCGTTCCGCCGGTGTGCCCGAGACCGCGGCCCGACATCATGGGGACGCGAAATCCGGCTTCGGCCAGGAGCGGCGCCAGGATGAGCGAGACCTTGTCGCCGACGCCGCCGGTGGAATGCTTGTCGACCGTCGGCGGACCGTCTTCCGAGAACCGCAGTCGCGCCCCGGACTCGATGATCTCCCGCAGGAGGACGGAAAGCTCGGCGGGATCCAGCCCGCGGATGAACGCGGCCATGAGAAAGGCCGACATCTGATACTCGGCGACGCTTCCGTCGAGGTACGCGCGCAGGAAGGCCGCGAGTTCGTCGGACGAGAGCCGCTCGCCGTCTCGCTTCTTCTCGATGAGCCGGGTGGGGAGCATGAGCCGCCAACCTTGTCCGGCCCCGGCCCCCTGTCTAGCTTTTTCGCGATGATCTCCCCCACTCAGGCCCCTGCCGTGATCCTGCCGAGATCGGTCCTCGCGGATCTCTTTCACCGCTGCGCGAGCCTGGGCGACGCCGGCATCGCGGCGTTGAACGAGGCGGGGGACCGTACCGGCGCGGCGGCCGTCGCGCTGCTCGGCGATTCGCCGGACGCGCTTTCCGCGGCGGAGTTCTGGACCTTTCTGGACGAGATCCTCCGCAAGGCGGGCCTCGGGTCGATATCGTTCAAGCCGGGAGGAGGAGCTTCCGCCGCCATCGCCTGGCGCGACTCGCCGGAGGCCACGACGGCCGGGAATGTCCGCTGCCACTTTTCGGCCGCGCTGTTGCGCGGCGTTCTGAGCCGTGTGGCGGACCGCGCGGTGGAGGTCGCCGAGGTGCAATGCAGCGGCGGCGGGGAGCCATGCTGGTTCGTGTTCGGATCCGCGGAGGCGATCGAACGACTGCGGATCGGTGGTCAATCGGGGGCCGGGGACCAGGCGCACTGAGCGTGCCCCGCGGTCGTTTGATGGCGCTCGACTACGGCCGGCGCCGCATCGGGGTGGCCGTCACGGATCCGACACAAACGATCGCGGCGCCCCACGGCGTGGTGGAGAGACCCAACCGACGGGCTCCGGGAACCGCGATCCCGGGCGCGCTGACCGAACTCGTGGCGGAAATGGATCCGTCCGGCATCCTCGTGGGTATTCCGTTCTCGATGGATGGGACCGCAGGCGAGATGGCTGAAGAGGCGCGGGCCTTCGCCCGGGCTTTGGAGGAAGCGACGGGAGTACGAACGATCGAGTGGGATGAGCGGTTGTCCACCGCCCGGGCGGAACGAGAGATCCTCAGCATGGATCCGCCTCGAGGCCGGCGGCGGCGGAAGGGCCGGACGGACGAAATGGCCGCGGCGCTGATGCTCGCCGCTTACCTGCGCAGCGCCCCTGCGGGTGCCGGCGTCCCCCGAGGCCCGTGAAACTCCTGCCGAAACGGACGGGCGTTCGCCTGCTCCTCGCCGCTCTCGCTGCCCTCGCGCCCGTGGCATACGGGTTCTTCTCCGTCGAGTTCCGGGGCCGCGGCGTTCCCGATGGGTCGGTGGTCGAGGTCCTTGTCCCGGATGGCGCCGCGTCGCTCGAGGTCGCCGGCGTACTCCGGGCGGCGGAGTTGATCTTCCATCCCCGGATCTTCGACGCGTACGTGCGCCTCAAGGGTCAGGGGCGACAACTGAAGGCCGGCCGGTACGAGATTCCGCGCGGAGCCCCATATCCATACCTGCTCGAAGCGCTTCGAACCGGAGCGGTCGTGACGACGCCGCTCACGATCCCGGAGGGTCTTCGGGTCCCGCAGGTGGCGGAACGCCTGGCGGTCTACGTCGGCGATTCGACCGCGACCGTCCTTGCCTGGCTGACGGATCCGAAGCGGATCGATGAGCTGGAGGTGCCGGGCCCCACGCTGGAGGGGTACCTGTTCCCGGAGACCTATCGATTCGCCGATGGTGTCGGAATCCCGGTCATCGTCCGGGCGATCGTCGGACGGTACAGGGGTTTCTGGGGGATGGAGGAGCGCGCTCAAGCTGCCGCGCTCGGCCTCGATGAACGAGAGATCGTGACGCTCGCGAGCATTGTCGAGAAGGAAGTCCGGTGGGACGACGAGCGTTCGGTGGTCGCGGGGGTCTACTGGAACCGCCTTCAGCGCGACATGCTGCTGCAGGCGGATCCCACGGTGCAGTACGCCCTCGGCGAGCCGCGCGCACGCCTGCTCTACCGCGACATCGACTCCGTCGCCGATCACCCCTACAACACCTACACGCAGCAGGGACTGCCGCCCGGGCCCATCGCTTCGCCGGGCGCGGCCTCGCTGCACGCCGCCCTCCGGCCCGCCGACCACGAGTACATCTTCTTTGTGGCACGAAATGACGGCTCGCACGAGTTCACCCGGACGCTGCGCGAGCACAACAACGCGATAAACCGGATACGCCTCGACCGCGAGCCGGCGGAACGGTAGGACGAGAAGAACCATGCCCGGCTCGCCCACGTCAGATGGCTGGCCTCTGATGGTGATCACGCACCCGCGGCCCGCCTGCGGCCAGCCGCTCGAGCGGGTCGTGGCCGAATGCGTGGACGCCGGGGCACCCGCGATCCAACTCCGGGACAAGACCGCGGACGGCCGGGCGCTCGCCACGACCGCCGCGAGGCTCCGCGCGATCACGGAGTCCGCAGGCTCCAACCTGATCGTGAACGACCGTCTCGATGTCGCGCTCGCCACCGGCGCGGACGGCGTCCATCTCGGTCGAGAGGCTTACGGGAAGCTTAGGGACGCCGGGCGAGATTGAGGAGGCTGCGCACAACCTGGGAGGGCTCGGGGGCGTGCATGACCGCGCCCAGGACGGCGATGGCGGCGCCGGTGGCGAAGACGGCTGGGGCGTTACGGGCGGTGATGCCCCCGATGCCGAAACAGGGAATCCCGCTTGAGCGAAGCACGGCTCGCACGCGCTCGGGACCGACGGCCTCATGGGCCAGGCCGGGCTTGGAGTGCGTCCCGAACACGGCCCCGACGCCGAGATAGTCGGCGCCGGCGCGGGCCGCGCGGCGGGCTTCGGTGGGATCGTCGGTGGAGTAACCGATGAGGAAGCCCTTGGGAGCGAGTTCGCGCGCGGCGTGGAGGGGGAGGTCGTCCGGGCCGAGGTGGACGCCGTCGGCCCCGGCGGCGAGGGCGACGTCTAGGCGGTCGTTGACGATGAGAAGCGCGCCGGAGCCGTCCATGGCGGCGCGGAGGGCCGCGGCTTGGGCGGTGAGCGCCCGTGCGTCGGCGGTCTTGTCGCGAAGCTGAATGACCGGCACCCCGGCGGCCACGCACTCGGCGACGACTTGGTGCAGGGGGCGACCGCTGCGCGGGCGGGGATGCGTCAGCACCATGACCCGGGCGGCCGCCAGGCGCGAGCGTGGGCCGGGCGGCGTCAGCGTTGGGCGGCGTCGCGCGCGAGCCGGATGCGGTTTCGGGCGTCGTTGTGCTCGCGCAGCGTGCGCGTGAACTCGTGCCGCCCGTCACCCCGCGCCACGAAGAAGATGTAGTCGTGCTCGGCGGGGTGGAGGGCGGCGCGCAGCGACGCGGCCCCCGGCGAGGCGATCGGACCCGGCGGCAGCCCCGGCTGCGTGTACGTGTTATACGGGTGATCCGCGACCGAATCGATATCGCGATACAGGAGCCGCGCGCGCGGTTCCCCGAGGGCGAACTGCACGGTCGGATCGGCTTGGAGGAGCATCCCCCTCCGCAGACGGTTCCAATACACGCCGGAGACGGTGCGCCGCTCGTCCCCCCATAGGACCTCCTTCTCGACGATACTGGCGAGCGTCACGACCTCCCGCTCCTCCATCCCGATTTCAGCGGCGCGCGCGCCCTCCTCCTCACCCCAGAACGCCTTGTACCGGCCGACCATGGCGGTCACGATCGCCGGGACCCCGACCCCTTCCGCGAAGCGGTACGTCTCGGGGAAGAGGTAGCCCTCGAGCGTGGGGCCTCTCCCGTGTACTCCGCGATCCGTTCCGCCACGGCTTCGACCCGCAGGCCCTCCGGGATCGTGAGCGGGGTGGTGGCGACGGCCCCGTCGCGCAGAACCTTGAGCAGGTAGGCGTACGATGCACCGCGCGGGATTTCGTACCGGCCGGCCTTCAGGACTCGCGCCGCACCCCGAAGGCGAACGTAGGTGTCGAAGATGCGCGCATGGAAGATCAGCTCCTCCGCCTCGAGAAGACGCGCGATCTGCCGCGACGAGAAGCCCGCGGGCACGCGGATATCGATCGCCGATCCATCCGGGATGCCGGGTCCCCGAAACTCGGTGGAAAGGAACCCGTACACCACCGGCGCCGCGGCCACCAACGCGGCGGCGAGCAGACCGCGGCGCGTCCTCGGTGGCGGCGGCGCGCGGGTCATGAGCCGGGGGCACGGATCGGGCCGGCGGGGCGCATGGGGCCGGCGGTCGCGCCGCTCCGCAGATACGCGGACAACATCAGAGCCGCCGCCAGCTCGTCGGTTCGCCCCTTCAGCCGCCGTTTGGCGCGCGACAGCGCCATGCCGGCGAGCTCTCGCTCGGCGCGCGCCGTCGAGAGCCGCTCGTCCCACTCGGCGGTGCGGACACCCGTGGCCTCCTCAACGGCTCGCGCGAAGGTCCGCGCCTCGGTGGCCATCGCACCCGCCGTCCCATCCATTGAGAAGGGAATCCCCACCAGAATGACGGCGGGCTCCAGCTCCGCCACGAGCGCCACCAGCGCGTCAGGCACCGTGGCCACCGGATCGGCGGGGGAACGGTCGACCACGCCGTGCGGGGCCGCGATCGTCCGGGTTGGATCCGTCACGGCGACACCAATGCGCCGCCGGCCGTAGTCAAGCGCCATCAGCCGGCTCCCCGGCGGGGTCAGGTCCACGGCCCCCCCGCGAGCCAAGTGTGCGCATACGACGGTTGGCCGGTGGGGCTGCGCGTGGGGGCCGAGCAGGCGGCGCTCGGGGGGAGGACGCCGGCGAGCGGGGTGGAGGGCTTCATCGGAACCGAAAGCTAGACAGCGGACCGGGGCCGGACAAGCTTTGCCCCGCACCGTCACCACAAGCGGCCGGGTCGCGGCGGCGCCCCGTTACCAGTAAGGAGAGGCGATTGCTCCCAACCCGAGTCATCGAGAAGAAGCGGGACGGCGGACGGCTCAACGATGACGAGCTGCGGACGTTCCTACGGGCGTACCTCGACGGTGACGTCGCCGACTACCAGATGTCGGCCTTCCTCATGGCGTCCTTCATCCAGGGCCTCGCTGCGGGTGAGCTCTCGGTGCTCACCCGGGAGATCATCGCGTCCGGCGCGCGCCTCGAGTTCGCGGACTTGGGTGGACCGCTGGTGGACAAGCACTCGACGGGAGGCGTCGGCGACAAGGTGTCGCTCGTGCTCGCGCCACTGCTTGCCGAGGCAGGGCTGCGCGTCCCCATGATGTCGGGCCGCGGTCTGGGGCACACCGGCGGAACGTTGGACAAGCTTGAGGCCATCCCGGGGTTCCAGGTGTCTATCGGTCTCGACCGCTTCCGCGCCATCCTGGACGACGTGGGCTGCGCGATGATCGGCCAAACGACGCAGATCGCGCCGCTCGACGGCCGGCTCTACGCCCTCCGCGACGTGACCGGAACCGTGCCCTCAACGCCGCTCATCGCCGCCTCCATCGTCTCCAAGAAGGTGGCCGAGGGGATCGGCGCGCTGGTGCTTGACGTGAAGTGCGGCCGGGGTGCCTTCATGACCGATGAGCGCCGCGCGCGTGAGCTGGCCCAGACGATGGTCGCGCTCGCGGCCGCCGAGGGCGTGCGCACCACCGCCCTGCTCACGGCCATGGATGCGCCGCTGGGCCGCGCGGTGGGCAACGCCCTCGAAGTACGTGAAGCCATCGAAACGCTGCGGGGCGGCGGACCCGCGGACCTGCGGGCGGTGACGATCGCCCTCGCCGCGGAGCTCCTCGTTTCCGCGGGGCGCGCGACCGGTGCCAAGCAAGCCACGGCGACACTTGCCCCGATCCTCGAGAGCGGCGGCGCGCTCGGGCGCTTCGCCCGCCTCATCGAGGCCCAGGGGGGCGACCCGCGCGTGGCCGACGACCCCGGGCGCCTCCCTGTGGCGGCGGGCCGCACACCGTTTCGATCGCCCGGCGCGGGCTGGCTCGATGTTCACGCGCTCGAAGTCGGGTTCGCGTCGGTCGAGCTGGGGGCGGGCCGCCGCCGCGTCGATGACGCGGTGGATCCGACGGTCGGCTTCGAGTTTCACCGCGTCCAGGGCGACCGCGTGTCTGAAGGCGAAACCCTCGTCACGGTCCACGCGGCCAATGAGGCGGATGCCCGCCGGGCGCTCGACCGCCTCGTCGGGGCGGTCAGGCTTTACCCCGAACCTCCGCCTCCGCCGCGTTGGATCCTCGGTCGGATGGCGTGACACTAACCCGCACGCCTCGGCAATTCGTTTCGCGGCGGCCGACGGGGCTCCGGACGGCAGCTGAGGCGCGTCCGTGCTGGCCCGCGCTGCTGCGTATAGTGCGTGTGGCGTTGTACTTAGCGCGGGGCTAGGTGGCGGCGGAGGGGGGCGCGGGCGCTCCACGGGCCGTGCGCATCGCACATTTCGGTCGGCTCGGTGCCCTCGAGGTAGATCTCGACGTAGCTGAGTTCGACCGGGCACCATCGCGTCGAGAGCAGGCCCGTGGTCTCGTCCACGGTCCGCTCGATCAGGCCCTGCGGCCGTTCCCACGGATCGGGGTGCGGATGCCTCTCATAATAATGAGCCAGCACGGCCGCGCCGACGGGTGCCGCCGTTCCGCCGCCCGTCGCCCCCCGGTAGATCCGGCGGGGCCGGTCAAACCCAACCCAGGTCGTGGTGACAAGATCAGGCGTGAGTCCCACGAACCACGTTCGTGGCGTCGTTGGTCGTGCCCGTCTTGCCCGCCACCGGCACCGTGAACGGGATCGCATACCGGGAGCGCACCGCCAGCGTGCCCGTGCCCTGGTCCACGGCGTCCCGGAGCATGGACTGGGCGATCCACGCGATGTCCGGCTCAAGCACGCGCTCCCGCTGCACCGGGCTCTCCCACAGCACCCGGCCCTCCTTGCTTTCGACGAGCAGGATGGACCGGGGAGAGACGCGGACGCCGACGTTGGCGAAGGTCGTGTAGGCGGTCGCGACCTCGATCGGCCGCAGGTCCACGGAACCGATCGCGGCGGAGGGAACCCTGGGCACGCGCGAGGCGACGCCCATGCGCTCGGCCATCTGCGCGAACGACTCCTCGCCGACGCGCTGCCCCAGCTTGACCGCGACGACGTTGATCGAACGGGCCAGCGCCCGGCGCAGCGTCAGGGGCCCCTTGAAGTCCTCCTCGAAGTTGGCGGGGGCATAGGGGTCGCCCCCGACGTTCTCGAGGCAGTAGGGCTGGTCGTAGATGATCTCGGACGCGGGAATCCCGGACGCGATCGCGGTCGCGTACACAAACGGCTTGAACACCGATCCCGGCTGGCGGAGGGCCTGCGTCGCGCGGTTGAATTCCGAGTCGCCGAAATCCCGCCCGCCCACGAGGGCGCGCACATCGCCCGTTGCCGCGTCGAGGGCGATGAACATCCCTTGGAGGTACGGCATCTCCGCGCCTCCGCGGCTGACTTGGTACAGGCTGTCCGGCGGCCATGCCCGCACCTCCTCGAAGGTGACGCCGGAAAAGGCCGGGTGCCGGTCCACCCACTCCAGCTGGGCGAGCAGGGCCGAGTCGGCCACCGCCTGCAGATCCGGGTCGAGCGTCGTGTAGACCCGGAATCCCTTCTCATAAATGTCCGTCCCGTAGCGGTCGTAGAGACGCTGCCGCACCCACTCCACGAAATAGGGCGCCTCCCGCTCGATGCGCGCTCCCCGCGCCAGCTCCAGCGGATACGCCTTGGCGGCCTCGGCGTCCTCCACGCTAACCAGGCCCTGCGCCGCCATCAGCTCGAGGACCAGATTGCGGCGGCCGATGGCCCGCTCCGGCCGGCGGAGCGGATTGTACCCGGCGGGATTCCGCGGGATCGCCGCCAGCAACGCCGCCTCCGGCAGGTTCAGCTGGGCGGCGGTCTTTGCGAAGTACCGCTCCGCCGCCGCCTGAACGCCGAACACACCGTCGAAGTTGATCTGGTTGAGATAGGCCTCGAGGATCTCCTGCTTGCTGTACGCGCGCTCGAGGTCGATGGCGACGCGCATCTCCCGCAGCTTGCGGCGGACCGTAATGTCCCGGCGGTCCACGGACCCCTCGAACATGTTCCCCGCGAGCTGCTGCGTGATCGAGCTTCCGCCCTGCGCGCCATATCCTTTAATTAGGAAGTCCGCGAACGCGCGCGCGGTCCGCCACGGATCGACGCCCGCGTGCGCCCAGAAGCGCTTGTCCTCGATCGCGATGAACGCGTTGTACACGTGCCGCGGGAGCTCGTTCATCCGGATCGGCGTGCGGCGCTCGACGGCAAGCTCCGCGAGGAGGGACCCGTCCGCCGCGTAGAGCTTCGTCGCCTCCTTCGGCTCGAAGGCGTAGATCTGGGCGATGGATGGGCACTGGTCGCACACATGCGTCCAACCCCGCCACGTGACGCCGGCCCCGAACGTGGCCCCCACCAGAATCGCGAGCGCCGCCGCCTTCCTCAACCAAGCCACGGCGCCACCTCGCCGGCGAGTCCGCAGGCCCCGCGCCGGGCTTGGGCGAGTTCTTCCGCGTCGTCCGCGTCCGCGCCTCCGTCCGCGCGACCGCCTGGCGGCGCGTCTCCGCCGGTTTGGCCGCGCGCGGCGGCTCATGGCGCCGTACCTGGGAATCGCCCCGGTTTGCCCGGGGGGCGCGGTGTGCGCGCCACGGTGTGCAAGCCCCTCACGCGTCCCTCCAACCTCGTCCCCTCGCTCCCCTCGTCCCCGAACCGCTCGCGTCCGGCCGCCGAGAGACCGATTCTATCGCGACGCGGCTTCCGGCGGGAGCCATCACCTCGATACTACCGACCCTTGGCGCGGATGTTTCTCCCCGTAAACGAACAACTCAAGCGAATTCGAGAGGGGGCCGAGCGCATCGTGCCGGAAGGCGATCTCGCCGCCAAGCTCGAGCGCGCCACGCGCGCGCGTAGGCTCCTCATCGTCAAGCAGGGTTTCGATCCAACCCGGCCGGACCTCCACATCGGGCACGGCGTGTCGATCCATAAGCTGCGGACGTTCCAAGAGCTCGGGCACCGCGTGGTCTTCGTGATGGGCGACTTCACGGCCCGGGTCGGCGACCCGAGCGGGAGGGACGATACGCGGCCCATGCTGTCGGAGGAGGAGATCGAGGCGAACCTGGCCACGTACGAGGACCAGCTCTTCCGCATCCTCGATCCGGACACCACGGAAATCCGGAGGAACAGCGAGTGGCTGGCGGGCTTGAGGCTCGCCGATATCCTCCGCCTCACGTCGCAATACACGGTGGCGCGCATGCTCGAGCGCGACGACTTCGCCGCCCGGCACCGCGAGGGGCGCCCCATCAGCCTCGTCGAGTTCCTCTATCCGATGATGCAGGGCTACGATTCCGTCGCGCTTCGCGCCGATGTCGAGCTCGGGGGCACGGACCAGCTCTTCAACCTGCTCTTGGGCAGGACGCTGCAGGAGCGGGCCGGGCAGGAGCCCCAGGTGTGTCTGATCATGCCGCTCCTCCGCGGGACGGACGGCCACCGAAAGATGTCGAAGAGCTACGGCAACTACATCGGGATTTCGACGCCGCCAAACGAGGCGTTCGGGCGCGTGATGTCGATTCCGGACGCGCTTCTCGACGAGTGGCTGGTGCTCGCCTCCGGCACCCATGGCAAGGAGATCGCGGCGCGCCGGGAGCAGGCCCGGACCGACCCTTTGGGCACCAAGCGGTGGCTCGCCCGCAACATCGTGGCGCGGTACCACGGGACGTCCGCCGCCGCGACGGCGCGCGAGGCCTTCGACCGCCTCCACCGGCGCCGCGAAGTGCCCGAGGACATCCCCGCCGTCACTCTTGGCCTTGCGGAGCGCCAGACGGCTTGGATCGCGCACGTCCTCCGCGACACCGGCCTCGCCGCGTCCTCGTCGGAGGCGGGCCGGTTGATCCGCCAAGGGGCCGTGAGGATCGACGGCGACGTGGTCAGGGACCGCAACCTACAGCTCCCTGTGGGTGAGTACTTGGTCCAGCGGGGCAAGCGCCGCTTCACAGGCGTGTCGATCCAGCCCTGACACGGCCGGCGGGGAGTCTCGCGCTGCCGATGGCGAGGGTTGGGGGGTGTCGACGACCCGCCGCTCTCCGGCCATGAGGTCTCCAAGCCCCAAACCCTGATTGGAAGGAGATCTCTTGATCTGCGAGATGTGGGGCCTTAGGCTCCGAGTTCCGGGAGCTTACAGATTCAGACTCAACCTTACAGATTCAGACTCAACGTGGAGGCCTCATGAGACGACTCGTACCGATACTGCTCGGACTGCTCGTTGCCAGCTCGTGCGTAGACGTTGGCACTGCGGGGCCCGGCTCAGCATCGGCTGTTTCCGGGGGTTTCGAACTGGGCGTCTTGGCGGACTGTGATCCCTCCGATGAGCATCCCTGCCCGCCACCCCCGCCTCCACCCCCGCCACCCCCGCCGCAGCCACCCTGTCTGGAGTGTCCCGAGCCACCACCCCCACCGCCACCTCCGCCCCCACCCCGGCCCGACCCGCCTTGCGGTCTCGATTGCCCGCCACCACTGCCAGTACCACCAAATCCGCCGCCGCCACCACCCCCGCCACCGCCGCCAGTGAATGCTTGTTTCTTTATGGCAGAGTACTGTTCGCTGTGCGAAGAAAATCCTATGCACCCATTGTATTGCGAGCAGTGTGAGCTTTACACAAAGCAGTGTGATGACATGGGTGACATGGGTGACACGCGGCGTCCGGACGGGCTCCGTGTGTGTTAAGAGTATAGTCGAAAGCGTCGGGGCTCTCGTGCGAAGACGCAAGACGGTGATTGCTCCCCGGACACGGACGCAAAGATACCAGCGTTGAGCAGCACCCAACATCGAATCGAGAATGGAGTGGAGATCGTGAAGGGCGCGGCGGCGGCGTCGCTGTACGGTTCGCGCGCGCAGAACGGCGTCATCGAGATCACGACGAAGCGCGGCACGAGCCTGCAGACGAACTCGCTCAACATCCTCGTTCGGGGGGAGTACGGGACCAGCCAGCTCGTCGGTGACGTTGGACTCACCCGTTCGCACCCGTACCTCATGAACGCCCAGGGCACGCTCTTCATCGATTCGGATGGCAACGAGGTCCAGTTCACGGACCTCAGCCGTCCCGGGTTCGGCGCGCCGGTGCTCGCCAACCAGATCAATCCCGGTGAACCCGGCGACTCGTTCACGTCGTTCGCCAACCAGGCGTTCCCGCACGAACTCTTCGACCACATGGACACGTTCTTCGATCCAGGCGAGACGATGGACGTCTACTCGGCCGTGACGGGCCGCTTCGGCGAGTCGAGCTTCCGCGTGAGCGTGGACCAGTTCATGGAGGGCGGCGTTGTGCGCTGCGCGCCCTGCATCGACAACCTCAGCACGCTCAACGCCGATCGCGTCGCGCAAGGCCTGACGCCCTTCGACGTCGGCCTCCCGGATGACGACGGCTACGAGCGCCAGAACGTCCGCCTGAACGTGGACACGCGCTTCGGCGACCTGGACATCGCCGCGAGCGGCTTCTACTCGCGCGCCGACCAGGACGACAAGGCGCTCGAGAACGGCGCCTTCAGCCAGTTGACGTTCGCTTCGCCTGCGGTCCATCCTGCTCGTCGAAAGCAAGGAGGGCCGGGTGCTGTGGGAGAGCCCGGTGCAGCGGGAGCGCGTGCTTGAGCCGGACATCGCGTGGATCGCCCAGTCCATGCTCCGGGACGCCGTGGACCAGGGCACGGGCACGCTGGCGGTGCGCTCCCGGTATGCGATCCCGTTCACGGTGCCGGTGGCGGGCAAGACGGGCACGACCAACGACGCCACGAACGTGGTTCGTGGGACTCACGCCTGATCTTGTCACCACGACCTGGGTTGGGTTTGACCGGCCCCGCCGGATCTACCGGGGGGCGACGGGCGGCGGAACGGCGGCACCCGTCGGCGCGGCCGTGCTGGCTCATTATTATGAGAGGCATCCGCACCCCGATCCGTGGGAACGGCCGCAGGGCCTGATCGAGCGGACCGTGGACGAGACCACGGGCCTGCTCTCGACGCGATGGTGCCCGGTCGAACTCAGCTACGTCGAGATCTACCTCGAGGGCACCGAGCCGACCGAAATGTGCGATGCGCACGGCCCGTGGAGCGCCCGCGCCCCCCTCCGCCGCCACCTAGCCCCGCGCTAAGTACAACGCCACACGCACTATACGCAGCAGCGCGGGCCAGCACGGACGCGCCTCAGCTGCCGTCCGGAGCCCCGTCGGCCGCCGCGAAACGAATTGCCGAGGCGTGCGGGTTAGTGTCACGCCATCCGACCGAGGATCCAACGCGGCGGAGGCGGAGGTTCGGGGTAAAGCCTGACCGCCCCGACGAGGCGGTCGAGCGCCCGGCGGGCATCCGCCTCATTGGCCGCGTGGACCGTGACGAGGGTTTCGCCTTCAGACACGCGGTCGCCCTGGACGCGGTGAAACTCGAAGCCGACCGTCGGATCCACCGCGTCATCGACGCGGCGGCGGCCCGCCCCCAGCTCGACCGACGCGAACCCGACTTCGAGCGCGTGAACATCGAGCCAGCCCGCGCCGGGCGATCGAAACGGTGTGCGGCCCGCCGCCACAGGGAGGCGCCCGGGGTCGTCGGCCACGCGCGGGTCGCCCCCCTGGGCCTCGATGAGGCGGGCGAAGCGCCCGAGCGCGCCGCCGCTCTCGAGGATCGGGGCAAGTGTCGCCGTGGCTTGCTTGGCACCGGTCGCGCGCCCCGCGGAAACGAGGAGCTCCGCGGCGAGGGCGATCGTCACCGCCCGCAGGTCCGCGGGTCCGCCGCCCCGCAGCGTTTCGATGGCTTCACGTACTTCGAGGGCGTTGCCCACCGCGCGGCCCAGCGGCGCATCCATGGCCGTGAGCAGGGCGGTGGTGCGCACGCCCTCGGCGGCCGCGAGCGCGACCATCGTCTGGGCCAGCTCACGCGCGCGGCGCTCATCGGTCATGAAGGCACCCCGGCCGCACTTCACGTCAAGCACCAGCGCGCCGATCCCCTCGGCCACCTTCTTGGAGACGATGGAGGCGGCGATGAGCGGCGTTGAGGGCACGGTTCCGGTCACGTCGCGGAGGGCGTAGAGCCGGCCGTCGAGCGGCGCGATCTGCGTCGTTTGGCCGATCATCGCGCAGCCCACGTCGTCCAGGATGGCGCGGAAGCGGTCGAGACCGATAGACACCTGGAACCCCGGGATGGCCTCAAGCTTGTCCAACGTTCCGCCGGTGTGCCCCAGACCGCGGCCCGACATCATGGGGACGCGCAGCCCTGCCTCGGCAAGCAGTGGCGCGAGCACGAGCGACACCTTGTCGCCGACGCCTCCCGTCGAGTGCTTGTCCACCAGCGGTCCACCCAAGTCCGCGAACTCGAGGCGCGCGCCGGACGCGATGATCTCCCGGGTGAGCACCGAGAGCTCACCCGCAGCGAGGCCCTGGATGAAGGACGCCATGAGGAAGGCCGACATCTGGTAGTCGGCGACGTCACCGTCGAGGTACGCCCGTAGGAACGTCCGCAGCTCGTCATCGTTGAGCCGTCCGCCGTCCCGCTTCTTCTCGATGACTCGGGTTGGGAGCAATCGCCTCTCCTTACTGGTAACGGGGCGCCGCCGCGACCCGGCCGCTTGTGGTGACGGTGCGGGGCAAAGCTTGTCCGGCCCCGGTCCGCTGTCTAGCTTTCGGTTCCGATGAAGCCCTCCACCCCGCTCGCCGGCGTCCTCCCCCCGAGCGCCGCCTGCTCGGCCCCCACGCGCAGCCCCACCGGCCAACCGTCGTATGCGCACACTTGGCTCGCGGGGGGGCCGTGGACCTGACCCCGCCGGGGAGCCGGCTGATGGCGCTTGACTACGGCCGGCGGCGCATTGGTGTCGCCGTGACGGATCCAACCCGGACGATCGCGGCCCCGCACGGCGTGGTCGACCGTTCCCCCGCCGATCCGGTGGCCACGGTGCCTGACGCGCTGGTGGCGCTCGTGGCGGAGCTGGAGCCCGCCGTCATTCTGGTGGGGATTCCCTTCTCAATGGATGGGACGGCGGGTGCGATGGCCACCGAGGCGCGGACCTTCGCGCGAGCCGTTGAGGAGGCCACGGGTGTCCGCACCGCCGAGTGGGACGAGCGGCTCTCGACGGCGCGCGCCGAGCGAGAGCTCGCCGGCATGGCGCTGTCGCGCGCCAAACGGCGGCTGAAGGGGCGAACCGACGAGCTGGCGGCGGCTCTGATGTTGTCCGCGTATCTGCGGAGCGGCGCGACCGCCGGCCCCATGCGCCCCGCCGGCCCGATCCGTGCCCCCGGCTCATGACCCGCGCGCCGCCGCCACCGAGGACGCGCCGCGGTCTGCTCGCCGCCGCGTTGGTGGCCGCGGCGCCGGTGGTGTACGGGTTCCTTTCCACCGAGTTTCGGGGACCCGGCATCCCGGATGGATCGGCGATCGATATCCGCGTGCCCGCGGGCTTCTCGTCGCGGCAGATCGCGCGTCTTCTCGAGGCGGAGGAGCTGATCTTCCATGCGCGCATCTTCGACACCTACGTTCGCCTTCGGGGTGCGGCGCGAGTCCTGAAGGCCGGCCGGTACGAAATCCCGCGCGGTGCATCGTACGCCTACCTGCTCAAGGTTCTGCGCGACGGGGCCGTCGCCACCACCCCGCTCACGATCCCGGAGGGCCTGCGGGTCGAAGCCGTGGCGGAACGGATCGCGGAGTACACGGGAGAGGCCCCACGCTCGAGGGCTACCTCTTCCCCGAGACGTACCGCTTCGCGGAAGGGGTCGGGGTCCCGGCGATCGTGACCGCCATGGTCGGCCGGTACAAGGCGTTCTGGGGTGAGGAGGAGGGCGCGCGCGCCGCTGAAATCGGGATGGAGGAGCGGGAGGTCGTGACGCTCGCCAGTATCGTCGAGAAGGAGGTCCTATGGGGGGACGAGCGGCGCACCGTCTCCGGCGTGTATTGGAACCGTCTGCGGAGGGGGATGCTCCTCCAAGCCGATCCGACCGTGCAGTTCGCCCTCGGGGAACCGCGCGCGCGGCTCCTGTATCGCGATATCGATTCGGTCGCGGATCACCCGTATAACACGTACACGCAGCCGGGGCTGCCGCCGGGTCCGATCGCCTCGCCGGGGGCCGCGTCGCTGCGCGCCGCCCTCCACCCCGCCGAGCACGACTACATCTTCTTCGTGGCGCGGGGTGACGGGCGGCACGAGTTCACGCGCACGCTGCGCGAGCACAACGACGCCCGAAACCGCATCCGGCTCGCGCGCGACGCCGCCCAACGCTGACGCCGCCCGGCCCACGCTCGCGCCTGGCGGCCGCCCGGGTCATGGTGCTGACGCATCCCCGCCCGCGCAGCGGTCGCCCCCTGCACCAAGTCGTCGCCGAGTGCGTGGCCGCCGGGGTGCCGGTCATTCAGCTTCGCGACAAGACCGCCGACGCACGGGCGCTCACCGCCCAAGCCGCGGCCCTCCGCGCCGCCATGGACGGCTCCGGCGCGCTTCTCATCGTCAACGACCGCCTAGACGTCGCCCTCGCCGCCGGGGCCGACGGCGTCCACCTCGGCCCGGACGACCTCCCCCTCCACGCCGCGCGCGAACTCGCTCCCAAGGGCTTCCTCATCGGTTACTCCACCGACGATCCCACCGAAGCCCGCCGCGCGGCCCGCGCCGGCGCCGACTATCTCGGCGTCGGGGCCGTGTTCGGGACGCACTCCAAGCCCGGCCTGGCCCATGAGGCCGTCGGTCCCGAGCGCGTGCGAGCCGTGCTTCGCTCAAGCGGGATTCCCTGTTTCGGCATCGGGGGCATCACCGCCCGTAACGCCCCAGCCGTCTTCGCCACCGGCGCCGCCATCGCCGTCCTGGGCGCGGTCATGCACGCCCCCGAGCCCTCCCAGGTTGTGCGCAGCCTCCTCAATCTCGCCCGGCGTCCCTAAGCTTCCCGTAAGCCTCTCGATGGAAAAAACGCCCCGCATCCTCTCGGATCCGGGGCGTTCATCCTCCTTCTAAACGCCGGCAGCGACCTACTCTCCCAGGGCGTCCCCGCCCAAGTACCATCGGCGCTGAGGGGCTTAACTGCTGGGTTCGGGATGGGACCAGGTGTTTCCCCCTCGCTAAAGCCGCCGGCAAACTGCGATCTGGCTAACGAGTCGAGTGCAGGGCGATCGAGCGCGCTGAAGCGCTTATCGACCTCGTATGAAAGATATGGATCAAGCCTCACGGACGATTAGTACGGCTCGGCTGAAGCGCTCGCACGCCTTACACCTGCCGCCTATCTACGCAGTCGTCTCCTGCGGTCCTTCAGGCACCTTGCGGTGCGGGAGATCTCATCTTGAAGTAGGCTTCCCACTTAGATGCTTTCAGCGGTTATCCCTTCGCGACATAGCTACCCTGCGATGCCCCTGGCGGGACAACAGGTACACCAGCGGTCACTCCACTCCGGTCCTCTCGTACTAGGAGCGGCTCTTCTCAAATCTCCAACGCCCACGGCGGATACAGACCGAACTGTCTCACGACGTTCTAAACCCAGCTCGCGTACCGCTTTAACGGGCGAACAGCCCGACCCTTGGGACCTTCTCCGGCCCCAGGATGCGATGAGCCGACATCGAGGTGCCAAACCGCCCCGTCTATGTGAACTATCGGGGGCGATAAGCCTGTTATCCCCGGCGTACCTTTTATCCGTTGAGCGACGGCCTTTCCACACAGAACCGCCGGATCACTAAGGCCTGCTTTCGCATCTGCTCGACCTGTCGGTCTCGCAGTTAAGCTCCCTTATGCCTTTGCACTCTTCGCGCGATTGCCGACCGCGCTGAGGGAACCTTTGCGCGCCTCCGTTACCTTTTGGGAGGCGACCGCCCCAGTCAAACTACCCGCCTGACACTGTCCCCAGACCGGTTTCACGGCCCCAGGTTAGAATCCAGACATCGCAAGGGTGGTATTTCACGATTGGCTCCACAGAACCTGGCGGCCCTGCTTCAATGCCTCCCACCTATCCTACACAGACGGTGCCCGAACCCAATATCAGGTTGTAGTAAAGGTGCACGGGGTCTTTTTGTCCTGCCGCGGGTACTCGGTATCCTCACCGAGACTCCAATTTCGCCGAGCTCTTGGTTGAGACAGTGCCCAAGTCGTTACGCCATTCGTGCAGGTCGGAACTTACCCGACAAGGAATTTCGCTACCTTAGGACCGTTATAGTTACGGCCGCCGTTTACCGGGGCTTCATTTCAGAGCTTCGCCGAAGCTAACCCTTCCATTTAACCTTCCGGCACCGGGCAGGCGTCAGTGCCTATACGTCGTCTTGACGACTTTGCAGACACCTATGTTTTTACTAAACAGTCGCTTGGGCCGATTCTCTGCGGCCGGTTTCGGCTCCCCTGCGCGAAGCAGGATCACCTACTGCCGGCTCCCCTTCTCCCTAAGTTACGGGGACATTTTGCCGAGTTCCTTAACCAAGACTCACTCGAGCGCCTGAGGCTACTCGCCTCGCCCACCTGTGTCGGTTTGCGGTACGGTCACACGTACTCCTCGTCCACGAAGCTTTTCTTGGCAGTACGATTACGGTCCCTTAGCGAAGTCCGAAGACTTCTTCGGCATCGGATCTCGGCTTCACCAGGCGGATTTGCCTACCCGGAAACGCCTACCTCCTTACATCGTTCATGTCCATTGAAACGACGGACCTTTCACCTCTGCGTCCCTCCGCGAACTCAAGCGCAGTATCGTGTGGTACGGGAATGTTGACCCGTTTTCCATCGGCTACGCCTTTCGGCCTCACCTTAGGGGCCGACTAACCCTGAGCTGATTGGCATGGCTCAGGAAACCTTGGGCTTACGGCGACAAGGGTTCTCACCTTGTTTCTCGCGTACTCATTCCGGCATTCTCACTTGCCTGCGCTCCACGGGTAGCCTTCCGGCCCCGCTTCACTGCTCAGGCAACGCTCCCCTACCCCGCGCGCAGATGCGCGCAGCCTTAGCTTCGGTGGCTAACTTGAGTCCCGACCATTATCGGCGCAGATCCGCTTGACTGGTGAGCTATTACGCACTCTTTCAAGGATGGCTGCTTCTAAGCCAACCTCCCAGTTGTCTCCGCAAATCCACCACCTTTGTCACTTAGCTAGCACTTGGGGACCTTAGCTGAAGGTCTGGGCTCTTTCCCTCTCGCGCACGAACATTATCGCACGTGCACTTCCTCCCTGAGACCAACTAACGGGCATTCGGAGTTTAGTAGGGGTTGGTACCCGGTTTAGGGCCCTAGCCCTTCCAGTGCTCTACCTCCCGCAGTCTACACTCAGAGGCGATACCTAAATATCTTTCGGGGAGAACCAGCTATCTCCAGGTTTGATTGGCCTTTCACCCCTATCCACAGCTCATCCGAGCAGTTTTCAACCCACAACGGTTCGGTCCTCCACGAAGCATTACCCTCGCTTCAACCTGGCCATGGATAGATCACTCTGGTTTCGGGTCTGTCCCCAGCAACTTTACGCCCAGTTAAGACTCGCTTTCGCTTCGGCTCCGCCGCTGAACGGCTTAACCTCGCTACTGAGGAACAACTCGCCGGATCATAATGCAAAAGGCACGCGGTCACCCGACTTCTCTCACGAAGAGAGAGTCGAGCTCCCACCGCTTGTAGGCACACGGTTTCAGGATCTGTTTCACCCGCCTCCCGGCGTACTTTTCATCTTTCCCTCACGGTACTCGTTCGCTATCGGTCACGGACGTGTATTTAGCCTTGGCAGGTGGTCCTGCCGGATTCAATCGGGATTTCACGTGTCCCGACCTACTCAGGAATGGTCCAGAGATCGCAACGTCGGCTTCGCCTACGGGGCTGTCACCCTCTATGGCTTGGCTTTCCAGACGGATTCGACTCACCGTCGCGCGAAACTCCGAGAGCCGGCAGACTCTCACGAACCACCCTGCTACCCCATGGAAGCAACGGCTGCCGCCTTGACACCTCCATGGTTTGGGCTCTTCCCCGTTCGCTCGCCGCTACTAAGGGAATCACGGTTGTTTTCTCTTCCTCGAGGTACTTAGATGTTTCAGTTCCCTCGGTTCGCTTCCCAACGCCTATGTATTCAGCGAAGGGATGACCGGGCATCACCCCGGCCGGGTTTCCCCATTCGGAAATCCAGGGATTAACGCTTGCTTGCAGCTACCCCTGGCTTATCGCAGCTTGCCACGTCCTTCATCGCCAGTCCGTGCCTAGACATCCACCCTGTGCCCTTGATCGCTTGATCCATCTTCGTTGACGGCATCAAGCACCTCAGACGCACTCGGCGCCCAGCACTCTCACTCGCTACCGAATTGTCAAAAAAGCAAACCCGCAAGACGCCCCAGGGCGCTCGCAGGGAAGACGGGTAAAGTAGGGTCGGTTCGGGGGAGCGTCAAGCACCCGTCGAGGACCCTGAAGAAATCAGCCCGCCGGGTCCGGCTCCACCTCTTCGGCGAGGACGGCGACGGTGTTGTCCAGGACCTGAAGGAAGCCGCGGGCCACGCGGAAACGGTGCGGACCGTCGTCCGTACGGATGTGAAGCACGCCTTCTCCGAGCAGGACGACCATGGGGGCGTGCCCGTACAGGATCCCCAGTTCGCCGTCGTGGGCGGGGGCGATGATCGACGTCGCGGCGCCGGAGAAGACGGCGGCGGACGGCGAGATCACCGAGACGCGCAGTCGCCGTTCAGTGGACCTCCGGTTCGCCTGCACGCCGGTCGGGGCGCCGGCTCCGATCGAATCCGCGGCGGTCATGCGGCCTCTGCCTCCAGCTTCCTGGCCTGCTCGATCGCCTCCTCGATCCCGCCGACCATGTAGAACGCCTGTTCCGGCAGGTGGTCGAATTCGCCCTCGACGACGCGCTCGAAGGACTCGATCGTCGTCTCCAGCGAGACGTAGCGCCCCGGGATGCCGGTGAACTGCTCGGCCACGTGAAGGGGCTGCGAGAGGAACTTCTGGATCCGCCGCGCCCGGTTCACGATGACCTTGTCTTCCTCGGAGAGTTCGTCCAACCCGAGGATCGCGATGATGTCCTGCAGGTCCTTGTAGCGCTGCAGGGTGCGCTGCACCGCGGTCGCCACGCGGTAGTGGCGCTCGCCCAGGAACTGCTCGCTGAGGATGCGGCTGCTGGAGTCGAGCGGGTCCACGGCCGGGTAGATGCCGAGTTCGGCGATCTGGCGCGAGAGGACGGTCTGGGAGTCGAGGTGCGTGAAGGCCGCGGCCGGCGCCGGGTCCGTCAGGTCGTCCGCGGGCACGTAAATGGCCTGCACCGAAGTGATCGAACCCCGGGTGGTCGACGTGATGCGCTCCTGGAGGTTGCCCATCTCCGTGGCGAGGGTCGGCTGGTAGCCCACAGCGCTCGGCATGCGGCCGAGCAGCGCGGACACCTCGGACCCGGCCTGGCTGAAGCGGAAGATGTTGTCGATGAAGAGGAGGACGTCGAGGCCCTCCACGTCACGGAAGTACTCCGCCACCGTGAGGCCGGTGAGTCCCACGCGCAGGCGCGCGCCCGGCGGCTCGTTCATCTGTCCGTAGATGAGCGCCGTCGAGTCGATGACGCCCGATTCCTTCATCTCGAGCCAGAGGTCGTTCCCCTCGCGGGTCCGCTCTCCGACACCGCAGAAGACGGAGCGGCCACCGTGCTCCTGGGCGATGTTGTTGATGAGTTCCATGATGATGACGGTCTTGCCGACGCCGGCCCCGCCGAAGAGACCCGTCTTGCCGCCCTTCACGTACGGGGCGATGAGATCGACGACCTTGATCCCGGTGACGAAGATCTCCGTCTTCGGCTCGAGGTTCTGGAGGGTGGGCGGCTTGCGGTGGATCGGCCAGCGCTCCGACGCCTCGACCGGCCCCAGCTCGTCCACGGGCTCGCCGAGGACGTTGAGGATCCGGCCCAGCGACGCCTCGCCGACGGGTGCCGAGATCGGCTGCCCCGTGTCCACCACCTCCATGCCGCGCGTGACGCCGTCCGTCGCATCCATGGCGACGGCGCGCACCTGGTTGCGTCCGATGTGCTGCGCCACCTCGCAGACGAGATCGTGCACGGTACCGTCATCGTCCTCCCAGGAGAGGGAGAGCGCGTTATAGATCTCCGGTAGATGTTCCGGCTCGAACTCGGCGTCGATCGTGGGTCCGATGACCTGCACGACCCTGCCGGCGCCTCGTTCCGTCGATCCTTCAGACATGTCTGAGCCTCATGGCTATTGGTTCGTGAGCGGCGCCGCCGCCCCGTGTTTGTTATCCGTCCAGCGCATCCGCGCCGCCGATGATTTCCGCAATCTGATTCGTGATCTCGGCCTGGCGGGCACGGTTGTACGTCCGCCGCAGGTTGTCGAGGAACTCGTTCGCGTTGTCCGTCGCCGACTTCATCGCCGTCCTGCGGGCCGCCTGCTCCGCCGCCGCCGTCTCCAGCAGCGCGCTGTACGTCGAGTTCGTGATGTAGAGCGGCAGGAGATGATCGAGGATTCCTTCCTCCGACGGATCCAGGATATAGAAGGGCTGCGGACCCTTTCGCGCCTCGCCCACCCCGACCGGCAGGACCTGACGGACGGTGGGCGGCGTGCTCACCATGTTCCGGAACTCTGCGAACACGAGCCGTACGGCGTCGAGTTCGCCCGCCACGAAGCGCGCGGCCAGATCATCGATCAGGCTCCGCGCATCGTTCACCGCCGGAGGGTCCCCCAGGTCGTTGCGGGTCTGCGTCATCCCTACGCCGCGGAAGCGGAAATACGAGATCCCCTTGTTCCCGTAGACGTGGAACTCCACCTCGGCCCCCGCTTCCTCCAGTTCGCGGAGCTGTGCCTGCGCAGTGCGGATGAGATTCGTGTTGAAGGCGCCGCACAGTCCCCGATTACTCGTCAGGAGGACGAGCGCGGCCCGCTCGATGCGGGCGGGCTGCCGCAGCAGGGGCTGGGACTCCGCCAGGTCCGGGGTGGCGAGCCGGGCGATCATGTCCATGAGTTGCGCCGAGTACGGACGCGCACGGATGACCCGCCCCTGCGCCTGCGCCAGCTTGGCGGTCGCGACCATTTCCATGGTGCGCGTGATCTTCTTCGTGCTGTCGACGGATTTCATCCGCCGATAGATGTCCCTCGACTTGCTCATGCCGCGGCGTCCGCAGCGTCCCCTCGGGAGGCGCCGTCGTGGGCGAAGATGTCGGAATAGGAGCCGATCGCCTCGCGCAGCGCGGCTTCGGTCTCATCCGACATCACCCTCTCCTCCCGGATCGCCTGACCGGTCTCCGGATGGTTCGTGCTCATGTAGTCGAGGAAACCGACCTCCCAGCCGCGGATGCGCGACACGTCGAGGTCGTCGAGGTGTCCCTGCGTGGCCGCGAAGATCACCATCACCTGCTCCTCGACCGTCATCGGCTCGTACTGTCCCTGCTTCAGGATCTCGACCGTGCGCCGGCCCCGGTCCAGCTGGCGCTGCGTCGCTGCGTCCAGCTCCGTGCCGAACTGCGCGAAGGCCTCGATCTCGCGGAACTGCGCCAAGTCGAGGCGCAGCCGTCCGGCGACCTTCTTCATGGCCTTGATCTGCGCGTTTCCGCCCACGCGCGAGACCGAGATCCCCACGTTCACCGCCGGGCGCACGCCCGAGTAGAAAAGATCGGTCTCGAGGAAGATCTGGCCGTCGGTGATCGAGATCACGTTCGTCGGGATGTAGGCCGACACGTCACCCGCCGCCGTCTGGATGATGGGGAGCGCGGTCAGCGAACCGCCCGGCTTCTTGATGTCCGGGTGGCCGGCGATGGCGTCCGCATCGTTGCTGATCTTCGCCGCCCGCTCGAGCAGCCGGCTGTGCAGGTAGAAGACGTCCCCGGGATACGCCTCGCGCCCCGGCGGACGCCGCAGGATGAGGGAGGCCTCGCGGTACGCGTCGGCCTGCTTCGTGAGGTCGTCGTAGATGACGAGGACCGCCTTCCCCTCCTCGTACATGAAGTACTCGCCGATCGCGCAGGCGGCGTACGGGGCCATGAACTGCATCGGCGCGGGGTCCGCAGCGTTCGCGGCGACCACGACCGTGTAGTCGAGCGCGCCCTCCTCGCGCAGCCGCTCGACGATCCCGGCGACCGTCGAGCCCTTCTGCCCGATCGCGCAGTAAACGCAGATGACGTCCTCGCCCTTCTGGTTGATGATCGCGTCGATCGCCACCGCCGTCTTGCCCGTGCCGCGGTCTCCGATGATCAGTTCGCGCTGGCCGCGGCCGATCGGGATCATCGAGTCGATCGCCTTGAGGCCCGTCTGCAGCGGCTCGTTCACCGGCTGCCGGTACACGATGCCGGGCGCCTTCCGGTCGACCTTCATGTAGGTCACCGTCTCGATCGGCCCGTGGCCGTCGCGCGGCTGCCCCAGCGTGTCCACGACGCGGCCGAGAATCGCCGGACCGACGGGCACGGCGAGGACGCGACCGGTACGGCGCACCGGATCTCCCTCCTTGAGGGCGAGATAATCGCCGAGGATCACGGCGCCGATGTTGTCTTCCTCCAGGTTGGAGGCGAGACCGATCACCGAGACCCCGCTGTCGCGGGACGTGATCTCGAGCATCTCGTTGGCGACGCACGTCGAGAGACCCCAGATGCGGGCCACGCCGTCCTTCACCTCGAGAACCTCGCCCACCTCCTCGACCCGGAGTTCCTCCTCGTAGCGGTCGATCTGCTCGAGCAGGGCCTTCTTGATCTCGCTCGCTCGAAGGGAGCTATCGAAACCTGTCATCGTCTTCTCTTCTCTATTTCTCGTTGCTTCACGTTTGCCGACCGTCTCAGTACAGTTCGCGCCGCATCTGCTCGAGTTGCCGCCGCAGCGATGCGTCCAGCAACTCGTCGCCGACGCGGATGATCACGCCGCCCAGAATCTTCGGGTCCTCGTGGAACTCGGGGACGACCTCCCGCTCGAAGCGCCGCTCCAGCGCCGAAACCACCTCGCTTCGGACGCGGTCATCCGCCTCGAAGGGCAGCGTCACGGTGGCGCGGATCCGTCCCGCCTTCTCGTCCAGGAGATCGCGGTAGGCGTGTGCGATCCCCGGGAGGGCCCGCTGCCGGTGGCGGTCCAGGATGACGAGCAGGAAGCGGATGAAGAGATCCGGCGCCCTTCCGGAAAGTGCCGCCCGGATCGCCTCCTTCTTCTCGAACAGCGACACCGCGGGCACTTCCAGGAAACGCTGGAAGTCGGGGACGTTGGCGTACAGGTCGCCGATCTCCTCGATCAGCCGCCCGTACGCCGCCTCGCTCCCGTCCCGCGCCGCGAGTTCGAACAGAGTCCCCGCGTAGTTGCGGGCCACCGCCGAGGCGCTCATCGCTCCGTCACCGGTCCTCGGGCCATCACACTAGACGTCCGACACGAACTCGCGCACGAGACGCCGGTTCTCCTCGGCGTCCAGCCGCGCCCGGATCAGCCGCTCGGAGGCCGCCAGCGCGAGATCCACGGCATCCCGCCGGATCTCCTCCCGCAGCCGGTCCCGTTCGTGTCCGATCTCTCGACGGGCGTCGTCGAGCATCTGCGCCTGCTGCGCCCGCGCCTCCTCCAGCATCTCCTTGCGGAGACCGTCGGAGTGCTGCCGAGCCTTCTCCAGCATTTCCCGTGCCTCGCCGCGGGCCGCTTCCAGCGCGGCTTCCTGCTGCGAGAGCAGCCTCTTCGCCTCGTCCCGCGCGGCGAGGGCATCGTCGATGGCGCCCTGGATCTTGTCGTGCCTCTGCTCGAGTCCGCCCGCGATGAGCGGGAAGACCCACTTCGCCAGGACGAGGAGCGTGAGCACGAACAGGACGATCGTCCAGACGAAGAGTCCCAGATTGAGCGAGAAGATCCCGGTCTCCGTCTGGGCCGCCAGCGCCGGCGGCGTAGCGAGCGCCCAGCAGCCGGCGACCCCGGCCGAACGCATCATCCGCGGATGAAGCCGGCGATCACGAGTCCGAACAGCGCCACACCCTCGATGAACACGGCCAATACGATGGCGGCCGTCTGGATGGTCTGCGCTTCCTCCGGCTGGCGGGCCATCGCTTCCGTCATGCGCCCGCCGATGAGACCGATTCCGATCCCGGCTCCGAGCACGGAGAGCCCGCCACCGACGATGGCGAGACCGATTGCGAGGCCGTCGCCCGTCGACATGCCCTGCAGTAGCGTCAACATGTTCAGCATCGTTGGCTCCAGTTTCCTTTCTCTGTCGGGGGTTCGGACGACACCCCCCGTTCCGTCCGCGCCTCTCCGGCGCGGAAGTTGCCCGCGGACCCTCCCGGGTCAGTGCGCGTGGCGAATCAATCCGATGAACACCGAGACCAGCATCGCGAAGATGTACGCCTGAAGAAGCGCGATGAAGATCTCCAGCATCATCACGAACAGCGCGAGGCCCATGGACCCCAGAATCGTCGCGGCCCCGACCGTCGTCCCGAAGACTCCCTGACCGATCATCGGGCCGTAGGTGAGGATGAGGCCCATGAAGGCGAGGATGACGAAGTGCCCCGCCGTCATGTTGGCGAAGAGCCGGATCGCGAGCGCCATGATCTTCGAGAACTTCGCGATCAGTTCGACCGGGGCCATGATGAGCAGCGTAACCGGCTTCAGCGGCCCGGGCAGCCCGGGCGGCAGAAAGAAGACGGTTTTCGCGTAGCCCAGCGGGCCGAGGGCGATGAACCCCGCCGTCTCGATGACGACGAGCGCGATGATCGCGAGCGCGGCGGTGACCATGATGTTCCCCGTCGCCGTCGCGCCGAAGGGGATCAGGCCGAGCAGGTTCGCGTACAGGATGAAGAAGAAGAAGGTGATGACGAGCGGGACGAACCTCTCTCCGCCGCGGCCGATGTTGGCCATCACGACGTCATCCCTCAGGTAGAGATAGAAGGCCTCCATTCCGTTGAGGAGCCCTCCGGGGGCCTTCTCGCCCTCCTTGAGCCGCTCCGTCGAGCGGGCGGCCATGAACATCGTCACGATCGTGAGAACGGCCGCGAACATCAGGAACAGCACGTGCTTCGTGATCGAAAGGTCGACCTCGAGGCCGCCGATATTGAAGGCCGGGAGCTCCGGAAGATGGATCTCGCCGAAGGGTCCGAACTCCCAGGTGCCCGAGTCCACGACGTGGTGCATCATGACTTCGGTGCCCCACTCCTCGGCGTGCTCGCCCGCCGCCGCGGCTTCGCCGTGGTGTTCCTGGGCAGCCGCAGCCGCGGGGGCGGCGTGCTCCTGTACCCGCTCCGTCAGACTCCTCAGGGAGGCCATCGATCTATCGAGCACCCGGTTCATCCGGTCGCGCGTTCCGTGTCGAGTTGGTCTTATTGGTCTTCGTGCGCGCGAGCGCGAGCCACAAGGCTTCCGTCCACAACAACACCAGCATGGCGAGTCCGTATGCGATGGGCAGATCGGGCGTCGCCGCTCCCGTCCATGCCAGTCCGCCCGTCACGGCCAGCCCTCCCATGCGGAGACCGATCCCGCCCAGCCAGGGCCGGGTCGCCCGCCGTCCCGCCAGGAGCGCACGGTTCAGCGGCCAGACCGCGACCACCTGAATCAACCAGGCCGAAGCGATCCCCCATGTGCGCTCGCCGTCCCGCAGCCACGCGGCCGCCGCCACCGCCAGCCCCAATGTGGCCAGCGCATAGGTCGGTGTACGCCGCATCCAACGTGTGGGAGTACCCTTCACTTCCCGCGGTCCGCCTCCCCGCCGGTCTCATCGGCCGCAGCGCGTTCGCGCTGTGCCGCCAGCCGGCCGAACATGCTGTAGCAACCTCCCGCGAACCCCGCGAACACTCCGAGGAGCACGAAGAGAGGCGCGGTCCCGAGACGGTTGTCGAGCCAGTTGCCGCCGACGGCGAGGAGCGCGATCGCCAAACCCATCGCGATCCCGAGGCTCGCGAATTCCGAGCCCGCCGCCTTCGCGTACCGGCGGCCGATGCTCCCCTGTGGTTTCTCGGGTTCCGGCCGGTTCGTCGAACCGGGAGGCGGCTGGCGCATGAGGATACATCTCCGTCGTCGGAGCCCCACGCCGACCGCTTGTGAAAAATTTCCCAAGCCCAATCTGTCCGCTTGTGAAAAATTTCGCAATGCCGGTTTCGCTTGACGCTGGGCAGAGAAGGCCTAGGTTGCTGCCACCATATTGAAGGCCTCTGGTCAACTCCGAAATGGCCTCGCCGACGCCCGGGTCTCGCAGTCCCGCGGCCCCCCTCACGCCTGGAGCCGATTGAGTCTTGGAAGCGGGTCGAAAGGTCGAGACGGATGACGTTCGGCTGCTCGATGAGCTGGGTGATGCCCGGCGCCAGATCGAAGCGGAGGTCGGCAAGCGGATCATCGGGCAGCGGGAGGTCGTGGAAAAGCTGCTCATCACGCTGCTCGCCGATGGCCACGCGCTCCTGGTAGGCGTCCCCGGCCTCGCAAAGACGCTGCTCGTCTCGACGCTCGCCGAAGCGCTGCACCTGGAGTTCAGCCGGATCCAGTTCACGCCGGACCTGATGCCCTCCGACATCACCGGGACCGAGGTGCTCCAGGACGACCAGCGCACCGGGGAGCGCCGTTTCGCGTTCGTCCGGGGGCCGATCTTCGCGGATGTGATCCTGGCGGACGAGATCAACCGGACGCCGCCCAAGACGCAGGCCGCCCTTCTGCAGGCGATGCAGGAGGGGGAGGTCACGGTCGGCAGCGAGACGTTTCCGCTCGGCCGCCCGTTCTTCGTCCTCGCGACGCAGAATCCGATCGAGCAGGAGGGGACGTATCCCCTTCCCGAAGCTCAGCTCGACCGCTTCATGTTCGAGCTTCGGATCGGGTATCCGACGGCGGAGGAGGAGTCGGTCATCGCGGACATGGCGGCGAGTGGACCGCCCGCCCAGGTGAATCCCGTCGTGACGGCGGGCCAGCTTCTCCAATACCAGGCGCTCGTGCAGAGGGTTCCGGCCTCGGCATCGGTGGTCGGCTACGCGGTGCGGCTGGCGCGGGCCACCCGGCCGCGCGAGGCCTCCTCGCCTGAGTTCGTGCGCCGCATGGTGAGCTGGGGCGCCGGGCCGCGGGCCTCGCAGCACACGGTGCTGGCAGCGAAGGCCCGGGCGGCGCTCGATGGCCGTCCCGCCCCCAATCTCGACGACGTGCGGGCGGTTGCGCCGGCCGTGCTCCGCCATCGGGTGGTTCCGGGTTTCGAAGCGGAGGCAGAGGGGAAGACCGCTGACGACATCGTCGCGGAGTTGATCGAACACAGCCGCGGCTGGTAGACGTTGGACGAAACCGACAGTACGCAGCTCTCACCGACAGTTCGGGCGAGCCCCGAGGCTCCGGCCGGGGTCCGCCGCCCATGACCGGCACCTTCGCGCTGCTCGCCTTCCTTCTCATCTGCTCCGGGTTCTTCTCCGGCGCCGAGATCGCGCTCTTTTCGCTCGGGGAACCTCGGGTCCGCGCCCTTGCACGCGAGAATCGTCCGGGGGGGCGAGCGCTCGAGCGGCTGAAGCGGAACCCCGAGCGACTGCTCATTGTCATCCTGATCGGGAACAACGTCGCCAACATCGGGGCTGCGGCGGTTGCGACCTACACGGCGACCGAACTGTTCGGCTCCGCGGGGGTGGGGCTCGCCACGGGCGTCATGACGCTCCTGGTCCTCTTCTTCGGAGAGATCACGCCGAAGAGTTTCGCGGCGCGTAACGCGGACCGGCTCTCGCTGTTGGCCGCTCCGTTTCTCGCGGCCCTGGGGCGCCTGCTCCTGCCGGTCGTCCTCCCGCTCGAATGGCTCGTGCGGCGGGTGCTGCCCGACACCGGGAGCGGGACGCACGTGAGCGAGTGGGAGATCCGCGCCATGGCGCGCCTCGGGCATCAGTCGGGCGACATCGAAGCGCACGAGCGCCAGTTCATCGACCGCGTGTTCACGCTGGACCGGCGGCGCGCGAGGGAGATCATGATCCCCCGGGTCGAAATCCTCGCCTGGGAGGACTCGCGCAGCCTCGGGGACATCGCGGAGGAACTCGCCGACGTGCGCTTCAGCCGGATCCCCGTATACGGCGAATCGCTCGACGACGTGACCGGCGTGCTGTACCGGACCGAAGCGTACCGGGCGCTGCTCGGCGGGCGGCGGAAGCTCCCGCTCTCGGCCGTCGCCCGCGAACCCTACTTCGTGCCGGATACGGTCACCCTCATCGAACTGCTCGAGCAGTTTCGGGCGCGCCGCGTGCACATGGGGCTCGTGGTGGATGAACACGGCGGGCTCGACGGACTCGTGACGCTCGAGGACATCCTCGAGGAACTGGTCGGCGACATCGTGGACGAAACCGATTTGCCGCCCGAACCCATCATCCGGCTGCGAGGGGACGAGATCGCCGTGGACGGCGGCGCCGAACTGCGGGAGATCAACGACTTCTTCGGGACCGCGTTCCCGGTGGTCGAGCACCGGTCGCTGAACGGCTTCCTCCTGGGCGAGCTGGGCCGGGTGCCCGAGGCGGGAGAGGTGGTCGAGCACGGCGATGTGCGGATACGGGTCGTCGCGAGCACCGGCACGCAGGTGACGCGCGCCCGGATCCGCCGGAACTAGTGCGGCGTCGAGGCGACGAAACCTGCGGTGGCCGAGCGCAGATACCAGTCGAACAGCGCGTCACCGAACAGGAATGCGACGGCGGCGCCGAGCGCGAGGAAGGTGCCGAAGGGAACGGGCTTCCCCGTGCGGAGCGAGACCGGACCGTAGACGAGAGCCCCGGCGAGCGCGCCCAGGAAGATCGTGAGGAGGGTGCCGCCGGGGCCGAGGAAGGCACCCACCAGCGCCATCATCTTCACGTCGCCGCCGCCGAGGGCGGGCTTGCGCAACGCCTTCTCGCCCAACCACCCGACCACGTAGAGAAGTCCGAAGCCCAGAACGGCGCCGGCGATCGCCGCGCCCGGCGGCGTCGACCCGGGGAGCGCCGAGAGGGCAAGGCCCGCGGCGCACCCGCCCACGGATAGCGCGTCGGGGATGATGTAGTGACGCGCATCGATCACCGCGATCGCGAGGAGGAGCGTGAACAGGACGGCGCCCGTCGGCGCGGCGACCGATGCTCCGTACCGCCACGCCATGCCGCCCCAGATCACGGCCGCCGCCAGTTCGATCGCCGGGTAGCGCCAGGAGATGCGGCCGCCGCAATCGCGGCAGCGTCCCCGCAGGCGCAACCATGAGAGCACGGGAACGTTGTCGAACCAGCGGATCGCCGCGCCGCACGCCGGGCAGCGGCTGCGCGGGCGAACGACGCTGTGCTCTGCGGGCATGCGCGTGATGCACACGTTGAGGAAGGAGCCGGCCGCCAACCCCAACAGCGCGGCTCCGCCGACAATCGCAGCGTCAGCCACTCGGGTGCCCGGTCCGCATCCGGTCGAGCAGGATGGCGCCCGCCGATGCCACATTCAGCGACTCCACGCCGTGGGCGAGCGGCACGGCGACGGCGCGGCCGGCGGCGGCGCGCAGAGAGGCGGAGACGCCGTGCGCCTCGCTGCCGAGCGCGAGCGCAACCGGCCCGGGAGGCGGACCCTCGAGCGGCGTACCGTCGGCCGCAGCGACCCAGATGGGGACCCCTCGCCCGGCAAGCCGCGCCACGGCATCCCGGGTGTGCGTTCGGAAGACGGGGCCGCGGAACGACGCTCCCGCCGAGGCCCGCAGCGCCTTCGGCCCCCAGGGATCGGCGGTCTCTCCAACGCCGATCACGGCGGCCGCTCCGAGCGCGAGCGCGGTGCGCACGAGGGCGCCGACGTTTCCCGGATCCTGCACGCCGTCGAGAAGCACGATCGCGCCCTCGCCCACGTCGTCCCAGCCGTACGCCGGCACTTCGCCGATCGCGAGGATGGGCTGGGGCGTGGCGGCATCGGCCAGCGTCCGGATGATCGCTTCGGGCACGGCTTCCGTACGCACGCCCCGCGCCAGCGCGCACGCGAGCAGCGCCTCCAGTTCCGAATCGCTACCCGCCGCTTCGGCGTGCAGCACCGCAACGGTGCGCCCGGTCCACTCGAGCATCTCACCGACGAGCCGCCGCCCCTCGGCCAGGAAGCACCCGGTTTCCCGGCGTCCCTTTCCGCGGTGCAACGACCGCCAGGCCCTGATCTCCGCGCGCGTCGGCATACCCCTATTTTACGCCGAGTCACAACGCAGTGTCATCGCGCCGGCGGAACCGGCGCACCAGAGCGAACCGGGCGGAGCGGATACGTGATGCCGAAGAAGCCAGCGCGGGCGACCGCACTCACGATCGCGGGGAGCGATTCCGGAGGCGGAGCCGGGATCCAGGCCGACCTCAAGACCTTCCACGCGTTCGGCGTGTTCGGCACGAGCGCGGTCACCGCCGTGACCGCGCAGAACACCATGGGCGTCCAAGCGGTGCAGACGCTCGACCCGTCGATCGTCCGGCGGCAGATCGAGGCGGTCCGGACGGATCTGGCGCCAAGGGCCGCGAAGACGGGGATGCTCGCCGACGCGGACATCGTGCGGGCCGTCGTCGCAAGCCTGCGCGGCTTTGAAGCTCCGCTCGTCGTCGACCCCGTGATGGTGGCGACGAGCGGCGACCGGCTCCTCCAGCCGAAGGCCGCCGACGCGATCCTGGAGGAACTCCTCCCTCTCGCCACCCTCGTCACGCCGAACCTGCCCGAGGCGGAGATCCTTGCCGGGCGGACCGTGAGCACCGAAGCCGACATGTCCGCGGCGGCCAAGGCCATCCTCGCGCGGGGGGCGGGCGCGGTGCTGGTCAAGGGGGGACACATGGCCGGCGATGAGGTGGTCGACCTGTTCCGGAACGGAGAGAGCGAGCGGGTGTGGCGGACGCCCCGCATCCGGACGACGGAAACCCACGGGACCGGATGCACGCTCTCGGCCGCGATCACGGCGGGGCTGGCATCGGGGCTCACCCTCGAGCCGGCGATCGAACGGGGACTCGCCTTCACGCACGCGGCCATCGCGGCGGCGCCGGGTCTCGGCTCCGGCCGCGGTCCCCTGAATCACTGGGCCCATCCCGGAGGCGGCTCCCGCGACTGAAGGCTATTCGCCGTACGGAACCCAGATGTTCTTGATCTGGGAGGCGTGACGGAGGAACTCGCGTCCCTCACCGCGGGGACCGAACCAGTCCCGCCCCCGAGCGACCGCCGTCCACGTGCGCTTCAGATTGGAGGCGGAGCGGCGCTCCACGTCGGCGGCCCCTTCTTCCGTCCCGAAGTACCACATCCCGTCCACCGCATCGTGGCCGGCGAGGGTGGGCCGCAGTTCCTCCTCGAGACCCGTGAGGATGTTGATGACGCCCGGCGGCACATCCGAGGTCTCGAGCACCTGATAGAAGTCGGTGGCGAGGAGCGGCCAGCGTTCCGAGGCGACCGCGACGACGGAGTTCCCGAGGGCGACGGACGGAACCACGCTGGAGATGAAGCCGAGCAGCGCAGGTTCGGGCGGACAGATCACCGCCATCACGCCCAGCGGCTCGGGCATGGCCAGGGTCACGTTGCGGAAGGGCGTCCGGTGGACGGCCCCGTCCCACTTGTCCGCCCACGCCGCGTAGGTGAAGAGGCGCCGCACCGACGCCTCCACCTCGCGCGCAGCCGCTTCCGCATCACAGCCGGTGAGCGCGCGCAGCCGGTCCTCGAACGCCGCCCGGCGGGCATCGAGATTCTCGCCCGCGTAGTACAGGATCTGCGCCCGCAGATGGGCCGTCGTGCCCGCCCAACTCGCGGCGAGTGCCGCCTCCACGGCGTTGCGGGCGTCCTTTCGGTTTCCGCGGGCCACTTCGCCCGCGGCGCGTCCCTGATGGTCGAGGACCTTCAGGCTGTACCCGCCATCGGGCCGGGCCTGCCGGCCGCCGATGTAGAGTTTGGCCGTCCGGTCGACCGCCGGCCTCGCCGCGGGGCCGGCAGCACCCTCGCCGGAGTCCCCGCGGCCGCCGCCCTCCGAAGACACCGCGTCTTCCCCGGGGCCCGACTCCGCAGCCTCGGGGCGCCGGCGGACATACTCCCGGAGCCCTTCCCGGCCGCCCTCGCGGCCGAACCCGCTCTCGCGGTAGCCGCCGAACCCGGATGCGGCGTCGAACACGTTCGTGCAGTTGATCCACACCGTCCCGGCCTTGATCTGCGAGGCGATGTCGAGGGCGAGGTTCACGTTCTCGGTCCAGACGCTCGCCGCGAGGCCGTAGCGCGTGTTGTTCGCAAGCGCGACGGCCTCCGCGGGCGTGCGGAACGTCATCTGAACGACCACGGGACCGAAGATCTCGACCTGGGCGATCTTCGCGGCCGGCGACACGCCGGTGCAGAGGGTCGGCGGGTAGAACCAACCGTCCTGCGGGACGCTCCACGACGGCTGCCAGATCGTGGCCCCCTCCTCCCGTCCCTCCTCCACCAGCGACTCGATCTTCTGCAACTGGACGGGCGCGATGATCGCGCCGATGTCGACGCCCTTGTCGAGCGGCGCCCCCATGCGAAGCGTCTCCATGCGGGCGCGCAGACGGTCGGCGAGCGCGTCGGCGATCCCTTCGTGGGCGAGGATCCGCGAGCCGGCGCAGCACACCTGCCCCTGGTTGAACCAGATCGCGTCGACCACCCCCTCGACCACGCTGTCGAGGTCCGCGTCGTCGAAGACGAGGAAGGGCGATTTTCCACCGAGTTCGAGCGAGATCTTCTTGCCGGTCCCCGCCGTCGTCTCGCGGATGATGCGGCCGACCTCCGTCGAGCCCGTGAAGGCGATCTTGTCGACGTCCGGATGCTCGACGATCGCGGCGCCCGTGCGACCATCGCCGGTCACGATGTTCACGACGCCGGGCGGCAGATCGATCTCGCGGCAGAGTTCCGCGAACCGGAGCGCGGTCAGCGACGTGAACTCGGCGGGCTTGAGGACGACCGTGTTCCCGGTCGCGAGGGCGGGCGCAATCTTCCACGCCAGCATGAGCAGCGGGAAGTTCCAGGGGATGATCTGGCCCGCGACGCCCAGCGGCTCGCAGTCGGCGAACTCGGCGTCCATGAGCTGGGCCCAGCCGGCGTGGTGATAGAAGTGCCGCGCGACGAGCGGGATATCGATGTCGCGCGACTCGCGGATGGGCTTCCCGTTGTCGAGCGTCTCGAGCGTCGCGAAGAGCCGGGAGTGTTTCTGCAGGTGACGGGCGATCGCGTACAGGTAGCGCGCCCGCCCGTGTCCCCCGAGGTCGCCCCAGGCCGCCTGGGCCGCGCGCGCCGCCGCCACCGCGCGGTGCACATCCACGGTGCAGCCCCGCGCGATCTCGCCCAGTTGCTCTTCGTTGCTCGGATCGAGGGTCGCGAAGAACTCGCCGTCCGCCGGTTCGCGCCAGGCGCCGCCGATGTAGTGCCCGAAGCGGGAACCCCGTGCCGCGATCCACGCCCGCGCCTCGTCCGCGGCCTCCGGGGCCGGGCCGTACTCCATCGTCTCGAACAGTTCCGCGATCTTCGGCATTCCCCTCAACCCCCTCTCAACGCGACCCTCACCGCCGGTCTCATCCCAGCGGGTGCCGGTGGTGCGCGGAGTACCGCCCCGTCGCCCGGTGTTCCAACTGGCGTTCGATGTCCGCGAGCAGCGAACTCGCGCCGAAGCGGAACAGCGACCGGTCGAGCCATGCCCCGCCCAGTTCTTCCTTCACGAGAATCAGCCACTCCAGCGCCTGCTTCGCCTTCCCTACTCCGCCGGCCGGCTTCAGCCCCACGTGGAAGCCGGAGAGTCGCCGGTAGGCCCGGATCGCGCGCGCCATCACGAGTCCGACGGGGAGCGTGGCGTTGACCTTCTCCTTGCCGGTCGAGGTCTTGATGAAGTCGGCTCCGGCCATCATGCAGGTCCAGCTCGCGCGGGCGACGTTGCGCAGGCTCCCGAGTTCACCGGTGGCCATGATCGTCTTCAGGTGCGCGTCGCCGCACGCCTCGCGGAAGGTGCGGACCTCGTCGTACAGCGCCTCCCAGTCGCCGGTGAGGGCGTGGCGGCGGGTGATGACGATGTCGATCTCGCGCGCCCCGGCCCCGACCGCCTCATGGATCTCCTCGACCCGCTGCGCGAACGGCGTGAGCCCGGCGGGGAAGCCGGCGGCGACCGCGCACACCGGGATGTCGTGGCCGGCGAGCGCCTCCACGACGGCGGGAACCATCGTCGGATACACACAGACGGAGGCCACGCACAGGCCGAGATCTTCCACCTCGAGCGCGCGGAGGAGGTCGGGACGCACGGGCTGGCGGGCCTTGGCGGCGAGGCGAGCCACCCGTCCCGGGGTGTCGTCGCCGGCGAGCGTCGTGAGGTCGATCATCGTCACGGCACGGAGGAGCCAGGCGGCCTGCCACTCCTTCTTGACGCTGCGGCGCTTCCCCAGCGTGGCGGCCCGGCGCTCGATCGCGCAGCGGTTCGCGGCCTGAGCCCGGATCAGGTCCAGGTCGAGCGGGATCCCCGCGTTACGCGCCCGCATCGGGACGATACCGGCACCCCCCACGATGCGGGCAGGAGGCCCGGACGACGTTGCGGGATTGAGCGAGACGCTCGGTTCCGGTGGCTTGGTCATGGCGAGAATATCGCGCACTCTCCTCACACTGGCGAGCGAACGCCTCCGGCGGGCATGAGCACATTGCCTAGTGTCGCTAGACACTTTACACTCCGTGGATGATACGGAGTTTCCGGCATCGAGGGCTGCAGCGAATGAATGGAGGACCACGATGCCGATGAAAAGCCCGCCGCATCCCGGCAAGGTGGTTCGCGTATCCTGCCTCGAACCCCTCGGTCTCAACGTGACGGAAGGCGCGCGAGTGCTCGGCGTGAGTCGGCAGGCGCTCTCGAACCTCGTGAACGGCCACGCGCGCATCTCGACCGACATGGCGGTGCGGCTCGCGAAGGCCTTCGGCTCCACGACCGGAACGTGGATCCGACTGCAGGCCGCGTTCGACGTGGCGCGGGCGCGGGCGCGGGAAGACCTGATCGAGGTCGAGCGCTACGAGGTGCCGACGGCTCCTTGACGCTCGGCCGCCTGTGGGCCGAAGCTGTGGCTACCACACACCGCAGGCGTTCCGCGGCAATCTCGAGCAGACGCCCTTGCACGCGACCGGGTGCTGCCTTATTCCGCAGCCTGCGGCCCGATACCGTGACGGATCACGACCTGACGATTGACTATCCGGAGAACCCCATGACGACGAACGAGACCTGGTGGCCGAACCAGCTGAGCTTGAAGGCCCTTCGGCGGAACTCTCCCGCCTCGGACCCGATGGGCGCGGACTTCGACTACGCGGAGGCGTTCAAGAACGTCGACGTCGAGGAACTGAAACAGGACATCGAGCGGGTGATGACGACCTCGCAGGACTGGTGGCCGGCGGACTACGGCCACTACGGGCCGCTCTTCATCCGCATGACGTGGCACGCCGCGGGCACCTACCGCATCACCGACGGCCGCGGCGGCGGCGGGTCGGGCGACCAGCGCTTCGCGCCGCTCAACAGCTGGCCCGACAACGGGAACCTGGACAAGGCGCGCCGCCTGCTGTGGCCGGTCAAGCAGAAGTACGGCCGCAACCTGTCGTGGGCCGACCTCATCATCTTCGCCGGCAACTGCGCCCTGGAGTCGATGGGGTTCCGGACGTTCGGGTTCGCCTTCGGGCGCCCGGACGTGTGGGAGGCGGACGAGACGGACTGGGGCTCCGAGACCGAGTGGCTCGCGGACGAACGCCATGACGAGGACGGCGAACTCCAGGAAGGGCTCGGCGCCGACCACATGGGTCTGATCTACGTGAACCCGGAAGGGCCGGGCGGCAAGCCGGATCCGGCGGCGGCCGCGAAGTTCATTCGCACGACCTTCGCCCGCATGGCGATGAACGACGAGGAAACCGTCGCGCTCATCGCCGGCGGCCACACCTTCGGCAAGGCGCACGGCGCCGGCCCGGAGTCCCACGTCGGCACCGAGCCGGAGGGCGCCGGTCTCGAGGAGCAGGGCTTCGGGTGGCGGAGCAGCCACGGCAGCGGCAAGGCCGGCGACACGATCACGAGCGGCCTGGAAGGCGCCTGGACCACCGAGCCCACGCAGTGGGACAACAACTTCATGGAGAACCTGCACGACCACGAGTGGGAGCTGACGAAGAGCCCTGCCGGGAAGTCGCAGTACACACCGGTCAACGCTTCCGAGGTCACCACCGTGCCGGACGCGCACGACCCCTCGAAGAAGCACGCCCCCATGATGCTCACGACGGACCTCTCCCTTCGCGAGGATCCGGTCTACGCGCCGATCTCCAAGCGCTTCCTCGAGAACCCGGCGGACCTCGCGGACGCCTTCGCCAAGGCGTGGTTCAAGCTGCTCCACCGCGACATGGGGCCGCGCAGCCGGTACCTCGGACCGCTGGTCCCCGCGGAGCCGCAGTTATGGCAGGATCCGGTGCCCGGCGTCGACCACGAGTTGATCGATGAACAGGACGTCGCGGACCTCAAGGCCAGGGTCCTCGCCTCGGGCCTGTCCGTGTCCCGGCTGGTCTCGACCGCGTGGGCGTCGGCGTCGTCGTTCCGGGGCACCGACAAGCGGGGGGGCGCGAACGGAGCCCGCATCCGCCTCGCCCCGCAGAAGGACTGGGAGGCGAACGACCCGGCCGAACTTGCGGAGGCGCTGCGGACGCTGGAGCGGATTCAGGCGGAGTTCAACGACGCGCAGAGCGGCGGAAAGCGGATCTCGCTCGCCGACCTCATCGTCCTCGCCGGGTGCGCGGGCGTCGAGCAGGCCGCGCGCGCTGCCGGGCACGACGTGCAGGTGCCGTTCGCGCCGGGGCGGACGGATGCATCGGAGGAGTGGACGGACGCGGAGTCTTTCGCCGTGCTCGAACCCGCCGCGGACGGGTTCCGCAACTACGCGAAGGCCGGAAACAACGGCTCGGCGGCCGAGCGTCTCGTGGAGCGGGCCTGCCTGCTCACGCTGACCGCGCCCGAGTTGACGGCGCTCGTCGGCGGCATGCGCGTCCTCGACGCGAACACCGGGCAGTCCAAGCACGGCGTGTTCACGGACCGGCCGGGCGCGCTGACGAACGACTTCTTCGCGAACCTGCTCGACATGAGCACGGAGTGGCGGGCGGCCTCCGATGGCGCCTTCGAGGGCCGGGACGCGGCCTCCGGGGACGCCAGGTGGACCGCCACGGAGGCGGACCTCGTTTTCGGTTCGAACTCCGAACTCCGAGCGCTCGCGGAGGTCTACGCCTGCGACGACGGGCAGGAGGCATTCGTGCACGACTTCGTCGCCGCCTGGAACAAGGTGATGAACCTCGACCGCTACGATCTGACCTGAGCGCAGGCCAGACGACGTGGTGCGCTACGGCTCGATGTCGTAGCGCACCACGTACGGGATGTCGAGCGCGTCCTTCTCCACGACCCAGATCTCGGCTTGGTTCGCAGACTCGACCACCGAGGAGGCGGAGAGCCGGACGCGGCCGATTCCCGCCCCTGACGCATCCAGGACAAACCACCATCTTTGGCCCTCATCATTGGGGCCGGCGAGCCATGTCGTTCCGTCACTGCCCGCCGTGAGATGCGTCACCGGTGGAAAATACTGGCGACGTTCGTAGAACTCCCGCAGGGCACCGGCGAAGGCCCGCCGGTCGACGATGCCGCCGCCGCCCGCCGCACCATAGATCTCGTTTTCGAAGAAGCCACTCGGGATCTGACGCGGCTCGTAGGCAAAGCGGCGATGAAACAACGTGTCGCCCCGAACATCGATTTTCGCGACCTCGAACTCGGCGGGGCCCCTGCCGAGCCAACTCTTCCGTCTGACGAGTACGGCCCCCGATCCATCGGGCGCGAAGGATATCATGTCGTCGTCCGGAAGCGGATGGGTCACGAAATCCCATGTGTCGCGCGGTAGTCCAGCCGTAATCTCGGCAGTCTGCCCCGCCACCGACCGCAGCGTCAAGGTGTCAAGCGTGGCGATGTCGGCATCGGAAACAACCACCGGCGTCTCCGTGATGCCGCCCCGGGTGAGGCCCACTACGGACAGGACTTCGGATCCCGCCAGGCGACCGTCGGCCAGAACGGCCCTTGGCGCAATTCTATCAATGTAATAGGTATCGGGAACGTCGACCCGGTACGGTATCGTCTCGGCCGCGCCGGTCTCCACATCTATTAATGTGAACCGCAAATTTCTGAAATCGGCTACCCAGAGCCGCGACTCGTACCAGCCCATCGACGACGGCGAGACGAACTCGCCCGGTCCCTGGCCCCGGCCCCCGAAATCTCGGACGAAGTCACCATCGCGCGTGAAGGCCCTGACTACTCCATCCTGAGACAGCAGCACGTACACACGATCCGAGTCCGCCAACACATCACGAACGACGGACAAGCCGTATCTCGGGTCGTCCGCGCTGCCAATCCCGACAACGCTCGTGAGCGACCACTCACGGATTCCATCGAGCGCTTGTCCAGAAAGTCGAGCGGAGCCACTCGCAACCGCTGCTGCCCAAAAGAGGACTTGGATTGCGTGCGAACTGCGTCTTTTCATCCGCACGCCTTACAGCCGCAACCGCGAGGTGGCGGCGCGAATCCGGCTCTCGGCGGCTGGCGAATACCACTTCGAGATGATCCCACCATCGCATGACCGACTGGTTTCCGTCGCGCTCCCCGTTGGTGCTGGAGAACTCACGAAGTACGCGAACCCAGCCAACAGCGGGACCGCTTGCCTCAGCGCCGCCGAGCCGGGAAGCTCCCCCGACGCTGGCGGAGAAACGCGCCCATCGTGCATGACGAAGAAGATGCACAACCCGGAGAGGCGGCAGTACCCGCACCTGGGTGTTGAGCAATGATCGGCGAAACCGATCGGTCCATCCGCGGAGCAGTACATGCACCCGTCCTCCGCCTTGAAACAGGTCCAGCACGGACCTTCTCCTTCCTGTGCAACTTCCTGTGCGACGGCGGATTCCGTGGCCGCCATGCACGTCAGGATGGCGAGACCGAGGCCGAACATGAGAAGTCGTGCGCTCTTCATCGTCCTCCTCCTTTGCTTCCACTCGAGTTTGGGACGGTTTCCCAAGAGTACTTCACGAGTTCGATGCGGTTCAACGTGCGTATCGCGAGGAGTACGGGGGCGTCCGCAGCGCTGGCAACGAGTCCGAACGGAGCATCGACGGCCGTGTACCTGAGGAAGCGCCCAGCGGGGTCGAACCAGAGTAAGAGCCGTTGGTCGGTGCCGCGGTGTGCCAGGGTCTGGACGTATCCGGGCCCGACCGCGACAACGGAAGTCGCGCTCCAGATGCCGGTATCGAAGCGCAAGGAACGGGTGGCATCGTCAGCGAACCAGTCCGCGTCGACTTGCTGCAACGCCAAGGGCACCCACTTCGTGCGGGTGCCGAGGCGCCATGCCCGGAAGGGGCTGAAGCTCTGCCATACCAGCACCTCATTATCCCCGGATGCCAGCGAGATGGCCCTTGTGTACGTCGAGTCGGGCGTCCAATGGCCTCGGCTGGCTGGGAGTCGGAGGTTAGGTGGCGAGGAATCGGGGAACGCCAGGAACCACCCGGTCCCGGTTCGCGCCGCCCCGCCGGCATCCCGCACGGCCGGCAAGCTCCGCCGGGCAATGAGGTTCCCGTCCGTGTCGGCGACGACCAGATCACCGCTTGCGGCGTCGACGATTTCCAGCTTGGCCTCGTCGAGGAACCCGACGCCGACTGCTTGTCCGACTTCATCCGGGAGGATGTCCGTCGCGACAGCGCCGCGGTACACGCGAACACCCGGCTCGCCGTGGAACCAGGCGACGATCAGTTCCCCCGACGGTGACGGGACCGCTCCCCGTAGCAGTCTCCCCTGCGGTATCGCGACGCTCGCCTGCTCCGTCAACTCGACTGAGGCGTTCGACCGCTGAGGAGATGTTGACTGTCCGAATTGCATCGCCGGCGGCATCGGTTCGTTTCGGATCGAATCCGCATAAGATCCGGCGGGATGGGAGAGGAGCAGAACGGGAAGCGCAAGGCGGACGCGACCGACCCGGCTGCCCGGCGGGCGTTCCCGGGCATGTCGCCGACAACGGCGAATGTATGAGGCGTTCCAAACTGCGTGTTCGATTCCCCACATCGAAACTGCTCGTCATGTCAAGAAAAACAAAGCCGACTCGACCCCTCCATCCTACCCCCCCCCCTAAGCCGGCCGTCAACCCCTTTGACGCCGTGGAAGCCGGCGGCGGGCGAGGCTCGATGGCTCCCTGCGCGGCGGCCATTGAACGGGCTGCGCGCGCTGCCGGGCACGACGTGCAGGTGCCGTTCGCGCCGGGGCGGACGGATGCATCGGAGGAGTGGACGGACGCGGAGTCGTTCGTCGTCCTCGAACCCGTCGCCGACGGGTTCCGCAACTACGCGAAGGCCGGGAACAACGGCTCGGCGGCCGAGCGTCTCGTGGAGAAGGCATGCCTGCTCACGCTGACCGCGCCCGAGTTGACGGCGCTCGTCGGCGGCATGCGCGTCCTCGACGCGAACACCGGGCAGTCCGCGCACGGCGTGTTCACGGACCGGCCGGGCGCGCTGACGAACGACTTCTTCGTGAACCTGCTCGACATGAGCACGGAGTGGCGGGCGGCCTCCGATGGCGCCTTCGAGGGCCGGGACGCGGCCTCCGGCGACGCCAGGTGGACCACCACCGAGGTGGACCTGGTGTTCGGTTCGAACTCCGAACTCCGGGCCCTCGCGGAGGTGTACGCGTGCGGCGACGGGCAGGCGGCGTTCGTACGCGACTTCGTGGCGGCCTGGAACAAGGTGATGAACCTCGACCGGTACGACCTGACCTGATCGCGGAGCGGACGGCGTGGTGCGCTACGGCTCGATGTCGTAGCGCACCAGGTAGGGGATGTCGAGCACGCGACCTTCGATCACGAGGACCTCAGAGCCCCTCGATATCGAGCGCTACGATGGAGGATTCTTCGAAGCTGCCGGTGTGGAGGGTCCAGACCCTGCGCCCTCTCGCTTCCAGTAGTCGGTGATCTTCGGGAAGGCGGATCGAGCCGAGGAATTGTCCGGAGGAGAGAAATACGTCATGTATGGCTCCCGGGGCCCCGTGTGGGCCGGATGCACCGGGGGCGGGGCGGTCCCGCTGGACCCAGATCCGTCCATCCGCATCGACGAAGATCCGGGAGATGATCGCCGGTTCCGGGGGCTCGCCGATTTCGCGAAGGGCGGCCTGCCACGCCTCGGGCATTCGCTCATCCGCCTCGCCACCCCGCTCGGCAGGCGAGAGCGGGAGGGCTTCAGCGGGATGACAGAACCGCACGCGCATTGTGTCATCCCGGTCGGAGACCGTCAGTTCGTACCGTCCATCCGGGTGCGAGACGACCCAGGTCTCCGCGCCCACTCCCACCAATGACCGTGGCCATGCGGGCAGGATCGTACGCTCCAGGACTCTGGCGCCGGACCGGGTGACCGTATCGTTCACAGGACTGGCGGGAGACCAGCGGACGAAGGACCGCTCCTCCCAACCATCCTCGATGGGGCCGGGGAACTCCAGCCATACGGTGTGATCCGGCTGTAGCGCCACGAACGTGACCTCGCCGGATGCGAATACCGGTGACAGGAACGCCGCATCCACCGCCGTGACGGTGGCCGAGCGAGAATCGAGATCCAGTGTGGTCAGCCGAAACGCCCCGAAGTCCAGCACGAGGAGCGTGTTGGCATCTTCCCAGGTCACCGCGGCGGGTGCCTGGACCTCACCGGGGCCTTCACCGCGGGTCATGACCGGCCCCAGCCAATCTCCATCGGGGTTGAGCAGAATGACTTCGGCGAGGCCCCAGTCCGCGATGGCCACCGATCCGTCCGGGCTTACGGCGACGTCAGCCGGGAAGATCAGTTCTTCCGCTTCCTCGGAGCCTCCGACACGCCACACTTCACGCCAGGAGAGCTCCGCCGGCCACTCGCCGACGCGCGTGTTCCTTACAACCCGACCATCGGTGTCGGTGACCTCGCACGCGGTGGATGCGGGTCGGTCACAAGCGGCGATGGTCGCGGCCAGCAGCAACGTCACAGTCCGGGATCGCAGGGCCATGTGGTGACACTGACCGGCCGACGGGCTCACGGTCAACCGGGATCCTCCTCCCGAAAGCTGAGCTTTGCGATGCGCCAGGGCGGGAAACGGGTGTCCTGAAGGACATAAAGATGCCTCCCCCCGCCCAGGACCCGTGAGTTTTCCGGTAGGGGCACGTCCTCGTACAGTTTGCGGCCGGTGTCACGGTCGTAGATGTCGAGGGAAGCATGATACGCGCCGAAGGCCCCCCCGGATCTCGGGGAACGGAAACGGCCGTGTACTACTGCGAGATAGGAACCAACCACAGCGATGTGCGAGATCGTGCTGCGCCCCCCAAGCAACTCTGGTATTTGGGTGCCGTACCCGCCGGGCCCGAACGCACCGGACTCGAACACGGGAACCGGCTCGAACGTCGGGGGTGGAACACCGAATTCACCGATCGAATCGCCTGTCGCGTTCAGGATCGCGACAGGATAGCGGAGAGAGAATGCCATGTAGATGGAGTCGCCCGCCACGTCGAACGAGAAGCGTGCGATCGAATTCCAGTAGGGTCTCTCCGCAGGAAGAAACGGCCACGTGTACGAACTCCACACCACCTCGTTCTCCCTGAGGCGATGCAGCATCAGGGGGCGACGATGGAAACGCGAGAGGTCGTCAGCCCCACCCGATACGCCGCCGAGTCTCATATCCAACAGGAGGTCGTCGCCGATGGCCTTCGCACGCCAGGGAATCCCGGGTAACGAAACCGTGGTGTCCGCCAGCAGCTCACCGGTCAACCAAGTCAATCGGGTCTGACGGCTATCGAGCACGGCGACCCGGCCCGAGCCTGTTTCCGCCAAGCCATCGATGCCCTGGAACTCGAAGGGGCCCACTCCGAATCGTCCGAAAGCTGCCTCGAGCCGACCGTGCTCGTCGTAGCTCCGGACCTTGGGGAGCTGCCCGTCACTCAAGAGGAAGCCCCTGTTAGCACGCTCCTGAAAAATGCCAGGCACGGCGATCGAGTCCTCCGGACTCTCTTCCAGCACGATGACCGTGTCGGTATCGAACGCAACGTCCAGTGCGATCCCGGCTAATGGTTCCGCAGGATCGGGCGCGATGTCGCATGCTACAATAGCCAGCACCGTCACGAACGGGGCGGTAGAAACCCGCCACCGCCGCCGCCTGAGACCCGTCAAGATCCTATTGAATGACAATGACGTAGCGCCATCGGACGCACGGTCTTGGATGCGATTCCGAAGGTAAAGAGCACCGCCAGCACGGTGGCGATACGGGTCAATTGTGCGAACCGGTCCATTTTCTCCCTCCTTTAGGGATTCACGAGTTGACTACGAATGAGGCCGGTCGTGAGAGTTCCACGCAGAACGCCCACCTGAGCCTCGAAGTTCCAACCACAATCGGAGGCGGCGTTTCTGGAATCGGCCATCAATACGACTCCGGTGCGATCGACGAGAAGCTTCGTGCTCGGGAGAAGTGGCCCGAGGGCGGCCTCCAGGTCTTGTCGCGATGCGGCGGTGAACGTCGTGCCACGCAACGCCCGTCGCGCATCCTGAGACACGTCGTCGTCACCAACCACCACGACATGGCGCTTCAACGCGTATCGTCCCCAAGAGCATTCCATACGGCCGACCTGCCACTCAAGCAGGTTCGGCACCGTGCGACATCAACGATCCAAACCAGGTGTGCCTCCGCAGGATCCGGTTCTTCGAGTCCGAGCCACGACAGGGACGCCGAGGTGCCGACCAGACGGTCCCGGACGTTCGTCCGCCACCGTGCCTCCACGGGCTCGGCCGGTGCCACCGTCGCCAGAATGGCGATGGCGAAGCAACGAACCCGAATGGCGCCTCGACAGCGACATATCGCACGAATCAGCTCTGCTCGTCGAACCAGAGGAGAATGCGGTCGTCAGTGCCGCGATTTGCCAGCGTCCCGACGTAGCCGGATCCGATCGAGACGACGGAAGTTACGCTCCAGATCGCCCGACTCGCACGCAAAGCATCGGCGATGTTCCGCCGAACCAGTCGGCCGACACACGCTCGAACTCCAGGGGCACCCAGTCGCGGCCCGCTTTCTCCTCATCCGTACCATCTCACCTGATCGCAGGCCAGACGACGTGGTGCGCTAGGTGTAGATGCCACGATGGTTGTTCACCGGATCGACGAGTAAAATGAGAGTTCCCGTCAGAGAGCTCACACCCTACTCGTCGGAGGATCCGGTGAACGTGCACAAGAATGCGAAGTTTGGAGTTACCCCGATTTGGTGGACACCTTTGAGCGTTGGTCACAACGAGGAGGTGTCGCATGTCGGGACGGAGATACGCGCCGGAGTACAAGGCGCGGATGGTGGAACTGGTCCGTGCGGGACGGAGCGCGGACCGGCTGGCTCGCGAGTTCGAGCCCTCGGCGACGGCGATCCGGCGCTGGGTGGAGCGGGCCGACCTGGACGAGGGGCGTCGCACCGACGGTCTGACGACGGTCGAGCGCAAGGAAGTCCGGGAACTGAAGCGCGAGCTTCGCCGGGTGAAGATCGAGCGCGACATATTGGCAAAAGCCACGGCCTGGTTCGCCAAGGAGAGCGGATCGATCCCCCGGGGGGGTTCCGGTTCGTGAGCGATCACCAGGCCATGTATCCCGTGCGCGTGATGTGCCGCCTGCTGGGTCTCTCCCCGAGCGGGTACTATGCGTGGCGGACGCGGGAGCCGTCTCGGCGGGCGCGGGAGAACGAGGCGCTCAGTGCGGAGATCGTCGAGATCCACGCCATGAGCGGGGGGACGTACGGGGCGCCGCGGGTCCATGCGGAACTCAAGGCGCGGGGCCGCGAGGCGGGTGTGGGCCGGGTGGCGCGGCTGATGCGGGCGGCGGAGATCGAAGGGGTGAGCCGGCGCCGCAAGGGCAGTACGACGAAGCGGGCCGCGAAGTCCAGGCCCGCGCCGGATCTCGTGGACCGAGACTTCTCGGCCTCCGGACCCGACGAACTCTGGGTGGCCGACATCACGTACGTGCCGACCTGGGCGGGCTTCCTCTATCTGGCCGTCGTGCTCGACGCCTGGAGCCGCCGCATCGTGGGCTGGTCGATGGCGACGCACCTGAGGACGTCCCTGGTGCTGGATGCCTTCGACATGGCGCTGGCGCAGCGGCGCCCCGACGGGGTGATCCACCACAGCGACCAAGGCAGCCAGTACACGTCCTACGCCTTCGGCGGGCGCTGCCGGAGGGCCGGGGTCAGGCCCTCGATGGGCTCGGTGGGCGACGCTTACGACAACGCCATGTGCGAGTCGTTCTTCGCCACGCTGGAGTGCGAACTGATCTGGCGGCGCTCGTTCCGGACGCCCGGCGAGGCCCGCCGGGGGGTGTTCCGGTTCATCGAGGGCTGGTACAACCCGCGCCGGCGGCACTCGAGCCTCGGCTACGAGTCGCCCGCCAGCTTCGAGGCGCGCGAGAAAGGAGAGGCGGCGTGACCCCCCGGGCCGCGGCCCTCTCCCGCGAGGTGGCGAGAATGGAGGAAACCACCACTTTCACCTGTCCACTAAAACGGGGTAAGCCCAGTTGACGCCCGCGGGGCGAGCGGTGCTGGTGAAGCGGGTGCTGGCCGGGGAGCCGGTCGAGGTGGCGACGCGGGAGATGGGGGTGAGCCGCCGGACGGGGTTCAAGTGGCTCAAGCGGTTCCGGGAGGAGGGAGAGGAAGGGCTTCTGGACCGTAGTTCGAGGCCGCACCATCACCCGCGCCGGATCCCTCGGCAACGGCGCCGCCGGATCGAGCGGTTGAGGCGGGAGCGCTGGAGCTGTCCGCGGATCGCCGATCAGTTGAACATGCCGGTCTCTACGGTGACGCTGGAGGTGAGGCGGCTGGGTCTGAGCCGGTTGGAGAAGCTGGCGCCTCCGGAGCCGGTGGTGCGCTACGAACGGTCGCGGCCGGGGTCTCCGGTGCACATGGACATCAAGAAGCTCGCGCGGATCGTACGGCCCGGACACCGGATCGACGGGGACCGGAGCAAGAGGGTCCGGGGCGCGGGGTGGGAGTACTACCACGCGGCGGTCGACGACGCGTCGCGGGTCGCCTGCGGAGATGTGCTGCCCGGCGAGCGGAAGGAGGACGCGGTGGCGTTCCTGTTGCGGGTGGTCGCCTTCTTCGGGAGCCAGGGGGTGAAGATCAGCCAGCTCATGACCGACAACGGGGGCTGCTACCGGTCGAAACGGTTCCGGCGGGTGCTCCGGGAACTCGGGATCAAGCACATCTTCACCCGTCCCTACACGCCCAGGACCAACGGGAAGGTGGAGCGCTTCATCCGCACCTCGCTCGCGGAGTGGGCCTACGACCGGTCCTATCCCCACTCGCGCGTGCGGACGGAAGTCCTCCGCATCTGGCTCCGCTACTACTACCTGAGGCGACGACACACCGCCATCGGACGCCTCACACCCATGCAAAGACTCGTCGAGCTAAGGGTCACCAACGTCCTTGGCATCTACAGCTAGGGCTCGATGTCGTAGCGCACCACGTACGGGATGTCGAGCGCGTCCTTCTCCACGACCCAGACCTCGGCCCGGTTTGCCGCCGACACGCGCGAGGTCGTGGGAAGCTGCACCCGGCCAATACTCGCTCCTACGGCATCCAGCACGAGCCAGTCGCGCTCGCCGTCTTCGTCCGGCCCAGCCAACCAGATCGTACCGCGGCTCCCAATGCGAACGGTGGTAACCGGCGGAAAATACCGGCGTTGTTCATAGAATTCGCGGAGGGCCCTAGCATGAGCTCGATGATCGGTAACGCCCGGCCAATCTAGCTGCTCACGTATCTCGTCAGCAAAAAAACCCTCTGGGACCGGACGAGGCTCGTACTCGACGCGACGTCGAAACAGCGTGTCACCCAGAACGCCGATTCTCGTCACCTCGAACTCCGCGCGGCCCGAACCCGCCCAACTCCTGCGCTTGACCCAGACCGCGCCGGACCCGTCGGGTGAGAAGGCTATCAGGTCGTCTTCCGGCAGCGAATGCGTCAGATACACTCCCGCGTCGGGCGCAAGTCCAGCCTTGATCTCGACGGGTCCACCTCCGAGGGAAAGTAGAGCCAACGTGTCGCGCAGCGAGCCCGTGGGGTCGGAAACGAGCAGCGGCAGGTTCGAGATACCCCCCCGTGCGGTGGCTCGGAGAGCTGAGAAGGTCCGGGATCCGACCAGTCGACCGTTAGCAAGGATGGCTCTCGGCACGACGCTCAAGAAGTAGTACGACAACGGAGGATCCACGTCATATGGGACCGTCTCGGCCTCACCGCTCAAAACATCGAAGAGCGTGAAGCGCCTCAAGCTCGGATCAGCGACCCACACCCGCGATCCATGCCAGCCCATTGACGACGGAGTCATCAACTCTGCCGGGCCCTCGCCTCGGCTGCCAAGATCACGAACAAACTCCCCGGTCCGTTTAAAGACCCTGACTGTCCCCTCTTGGGCCAGCAACACGTACACGTAGTCGGTGTCCGTCAGAACGTCGCGCACTTCTGACAAACCGTAGATCGGGTCGTCCGCGCTCCCGATCGAAGCAACCCGTTGAAGGGACCATTCCGGCGTCTGGCCCAGAATCGGGCCAGACGCCCATTGGATCACGCACGCGAGCACGAGCCCCGGCAGCCCACGGTCGATGAATCCTCTATACGTTTGAAGCATTGCCGTTCCCTCCCTACCGCCTACAATTGCAGCTTCGCGGTCTCGCTTCGTATCCCACTCACTTTGGCTGGCGCATACCATTTCGTGACGATCCCTCCATCACACGATCGCTTGATCTCGCTCGCCTGTCGGGGGAACGCGATGGGATTGGCCGATCCGCGCGCCACGCTGGCCGCTTGTGGTTCAGTTGAGGTTGCCTCGAACTGTTCCATCGGCACGGCGGGTGCCGCGCGCCCGTCTAGCATCACCGTAACTACACAGCGTGGCCCTCCGACGCGACAGGTAGTGCATCTTGGTGTGGCACAGTACTCGGCGCCGAGCCCTTGTTGGCCTGCCACGCAGTGGGCGCACTTATTACCGTTCTCATCAGAAAGTGCACCGTACTGACAATCCCAGCACTGTGCGCTCACGGGTTCGACCGACACCGCCCCGGCCAAGACGGCAAGACTGAGGCTCAGCATGAGAATTCGTGCGAGTCTCATCGTCTCTCTCCTTTGTTTCGGTTGGAATCTCGGACGCTTGCCCAAGATACTTCACGAGTTCACTGGCATTCGGCGTTCGCATTGCGAGTGCGGCGCGTGCCTCCGTGGCGCTGCCGACAAACCCGAAGGGTGCTTCGACCCTGGTGTCCTCAGGTGGAGATGTCCCGCTTTCACGGACGGTTGATTTCTGCGGTTGATCACCTCCGGTTCTGCTCCCTTCGGTCTCTCTCGGACGCGGGAGAGAGGCTCCGGGTGCGCGCCCGCGGTGCGCCTCGGGGGGACACGCGGAGTGTGGCCACGGGGGAGGGGAAAGCCGACGTGGCTCCTCACCGCACAATTTCGTAGCGCACTAGGTACGGGATGTCGAGTGCATCCGACTCCACCACCCAGCAATCGGTCTTGCCGGCAAATGCCACATGTGACGACGCGGGCAGCTGCAATCTTCCAACCGTCGCTCCGGCACCATCGAGGACAAGCCAAATCCGCTCGCCAGCTACTTCCGGTCCCGCCAGCCATGTCGTTCCGTCGCTTCCCGCCGAGACCCGCGTCACGGGCGGAAAATACTCCCGCATTCGAAAGAACTCGCGCAAAGCCGCTTCGTACGCCCGTCGATTAACGACGTGAGGGCTGTTCGCGGATTCAGCTATGGTCTCGTCGAAGAAGTCATCCGGCACCCGATGGGGCTCGTAACCAACGCGACGTCGGAAGATCGTGTCACCGCGAACTTGAACTTTGGTGACCTCGAATTCGGCCGGCTCATCGCCATCCCAACTCGTCCGGTCCACAATCACTGCATGGGAACCGTCCGGCGCTATCGCGATCAGCCCGTCCTCCGGAAGTGGGCTGAGTCTGTATTCCATGTTAGATCCAAGGCCATCGGTGATCTCGCCCGTCTGCCGGTCGATCGCAAGTACGGCCAAGGTGTCGTGTAGGGCCCCATCCGCGTCCGTAACGACGACCACCCGGTCCGTAACGATCCCGCGAGCCTCAGCCCTCGCGGAGAACTGTGGATACCCAGCTAACCGTCCGTCATCGAGTACGGCCCGGGGTACCATCCCGCGGACCGTGTATGACTCTTTGACCGGCGCGTGATACGGAACCGTTTCCGCGTCACCCGTCGTGACATCGAAGAACGTGAACCTCATCAACCGATAATCGGCCACCCACAACCGCGACCCGTGCCAGCCCATCCATGTAGGGTGCAGCAACTCGCCGGGTCCCCGTCCCTTGCGACCGAGCGCGCGAACGAAGGTACCGTCGCGCGAAAAAACACGGATCTGTCCGTCCTGCGGCTGAAGGACATAAACTTGATTCGCGTCCGCCAGCACTCCCCCAACCGGTGTGAGCCCGTAGGGGGGGTCGTCAGCGCTCCCGAGCTTTAGGTCGAGCCGCAGAGTCCACTCCGGCACCTGGCCCGCCGCCGAACCAGACGCGGACAAGGCACCGCAGACCAAAGCGGGCACCAGTATGGACACACGCCACTGGCCAATTCGCAACATTCCCCCCTATAACCGCAGTTGCGCGGTCGCAGTCCGAACCGCACTCACCTCGTCGGCAGAATACGGCGTCGAGATGATGCCCCCGTCGCACGATCGCCTCGTCTCCGGCCACTCTGGTGTACCCGTGGCTCCTCCGTCTATCGCGACCACGAGCGCACCGCTTGCTCCCGCCGACCACTTCGTCGCTGGCGACTCAAGGGGCTCCGGGGGTGAGACTGGGCTTACCCCGTTTTAGTGGACAGGTGAAAGTGGTGGTTTCCTCCATTCTCGCCACCTCGCGGGAGAGGGCCGCGGCCCGGGGGGTCACGCCGCCTCTCCTTTCTCGCGCGCCTCGAAGCTGGCGGGCGACTCGTAGCCGAGGCTCGAGTGCCGCCGGCGCGGGTTGTACCAGCCCTCGATGAACCGGAACACCCCCCGGCGGGCCTCGCCGGGCGTCCGGAACGAGCGCCGCCAGATCAGTTCGCACTCCAGCGTGGCGAAGAACGACTCGCACATGGCGTTGTCGTAAGCGTCGCCCACCGAGCCCATCGAGGGCCTGACCCCGGCCCTCCGGCAGCGCCCGCCGAAGGCGTAGGACGTGTACTGGCTGCCTTGGTCGCTGTGGTGGATCACCCCGTCGGGGCGCCGCTGCGCCAGCGCCATGTCGAAGGCATCCAGCACCAGGGACGTCCTCAGGTGCGTCGCCATCGACCAGCCCACGATGCGGCGGCTCCAGGCGTCGAGCACGACGGCCAGATAGAGGAAGCCCGCCCAGGTCGGCACGTACGTGATGTCGGCCACCCAGAGTTCGTCGGGTCCGGAGGCCGAGAAGTCTCGGTCCACGAGATCCGGCGCGGGCCTGGACTTCGCGGCCCGCTTCGTCGTACTGCCCTTGCGGCGCCGGCTCACCCCTTCGATCTCCGCCGCCCGCATCAGCCGCGCCACCCGGCCCACACCCGCCTCGCGGCCCCGCGCCTTGAGTTCCGCATGGACCCGCGGCGCCCCGTACGTCCCCCCGCTCATGGCGTGGATCTCGACGATCTCCGCACTGAGCGCCTCGTTCTCCCGCGCCCGCCGAGACGGCTCCCGCGTCCGCCACGCATAGTACCCGCTCGGGGAGAGACCCAGCAGGCGGCACATCACGCGCACGGGATACATGGCCTGGTGATCGCTCACGAACCGGAACCCCCCCGGGGGATCGATCCGCTCTCCTTGGCGAACCAGGCCGTGGCTTTTGCCAATATGTCGCGCTCGATCTTCACCCGGCGAAGCTCGCGCTTCAGTTCCCGGACTTCCTTGCGCTCGACCGTCGTCAGACCGTCGGTGCGACGCCCCTCGTCCAGGTCGGCCCGCTCCACCCAGCGCCGGATCGCCGTCGCCGAGGGCTCGAACTCGCGAGCCAGCCGGTCCGCGCTCCGTCCCGCACGGACCAGTTCCACCATCCGCGCCTTGTACTCCGGCGCGTATCTCCGTCCCGACATGTGACACCTCCTCGTTGTGACCAACGCTCAAAGGTGTCCACCAAATCGGGGTAACTCCAGACACGTCCGTCGAGCATCACGCCACCCAGTACCTTGCAGAATCCTCCACCCAGGGTGCAGCGCGTGCACTCCGGGGTCGTACATTCGAGAGCTCCGAGTCCCCAATCGTCCGCTTCGCAGAAAACGCACCTGCGGCCGGGATCGGAGATCGGGCCGGGACCGGGTATGCAGTCCCAGCACTGTGCAACCGCGGGTTCCGCGGACGCGATCCCGGCAAGAATGGCAAAGCCGAGGCCCAGCATGAGGATTCGTGTGCGTTTCATCGTCTCTCTCCGTTGCGCCGGATGGAGTCTCGGGCACGTGCCCACGAGTACTTCACAAGTTCACTGGCATTCAGCGTTCGCACGGCGAGCACGACGGGGGCCGCAGTGCCGCTCGCAACGAGTCCGAAGGGGGCCTCGACCTTGGTGTACTTCAGGAATCGGCCATGTGAGTCGAACCGGAGCAGGAGCCGTTCGTCGGTCCCGCGGTGCGCCAGAGTCTGCACGTATTCGGGCCCGACGGCGACGACCGAGGTCGAACTCCAGATGCCGGGATCCAGCCGCAATGATTGGGCCACGGCATCGGCGAACCAATCAGGATTGACCCGTTCAAGCTTCTCGGGCACCCAATCGATGGCGTTCCCGATACGCCACACCCGAAAGGGGCTGGAACCCTGCCACACAAGGGCTTCTCGCCCAGCCCCCCCAAGTGCGACAGTCCTCGCGTAAGCGGAATCCGGCGTCCAAGTACCGTTGCCCGCTGGCAGTTGCAGGTGGGACGGCATCGAATCGGAACCGGAGATTGCGACGATCCACCCGGTGGTTGTCCACGCCGCCGCGCTGGCTTCCCGCGATCCCGGTAGGCGGCGCCGAGTATGTGCGACGCCCGCAGTATCGGTGGCGACCACCTCGCCGCTCGCGGCATCCACGATCTCCAGATCCTTCTCGTTCAGGAACTGAACGCCGATCGCGCGCCCCACGTCGGCAGCGAGGATGTCTCTCGAAGCGGATCCACGGTACACGCGAACGCCCGGAGTTCCGGCGAACCAGGCGACGATCAGGTCGCCCGACGGCGAGAGCGCTGCGCCGCTGAGCAGGCGATCTTCCGGGAGAGCGATGGCGGCTCGCTCGGTGAACTCGATTCCCTCTCTGCCAACACGCGCGAGACACGAGAGGAGCAAGAGATTAGAGTAGGGCGAGACAGAGAGATTGAGGATGGAACGAGGAGAAGGAATGAAGGTGAACGGAACGCCCCTCTCTTCAGGGGAGGGCGGGCGAAGCGCGGCGGCTTCCGCGGCGGATCCGGAGGTGTCGGCGAAGGCGACGCGGCGGCGCTTCACGGCGGCGTACAAGCTGTCGATCGTCGAGGAGGCGGACGCCTGCGAGACGTCGGGCGAGATCGGAGCGTTGCTTCGGCGCGAGGGATTGTACGGCTCGCACCTGTCGGCGTGGCGGAAAGCGGCGCGGGAGGGATCGCTGCGGGGGCTGGCGAAGAGACGCGGACCGAAGCCCTCGGGCGGGAAGCGTGAGGCGAGGAGGGTGCGGAAGCTGGAGCGGGAGAACGCGCGGTTGCGCGAGGAACTCCGCAAGGCGCGCATCATCATCGATGTCCAGGGAAAAGTTGCGGGGCTGCCGGGCGTGAGCCCCGGGGACGGGAAGCGCTCTTGAGCGCGGCCGGAGGCTTGGCCGGGCACGTGGGCGTACGCGCGGCGTGCGAGGCCCTCGGGGTCGCGCGCGCCACGTTCTACCGTCGCCGGAGGCCGAAGACCGGGCGGCGGCGGCCCCGGCCGGCTCCCGCCCGGGCCCTGGACGCGGCGGAGCGGGCGGAGGTCTTCGGCGTGCTGTGCTCGCCGCGCTTCGCCGACCGCGCGCCGGCGGAGGTGTACGCGACGCTGCTGGACGAGGGCGTCTATCTGTGTTCGGAGCGGACGATGTACCGGATCCTGGCCGAGAACCGGGCGGTCCGCGAGCGCCGGGCTCAGCGCAGCCATCCCAACCACCCGAAGCCCGAGGTGGTGGCCAAGGCACCGAACGAGGTGTGGTCTTGGGACATCGCCCGGCTGCTGGCGCCGGAGAAGTGGCGGTACTTCTATCTGTACGTGATCCTGGACATCTACAGCCGCTACGTCACCGGATGGATGGTGGCGGAGCGCGAGACCGCAGGCCTGGCCGGACACTTGGTCGGCGAGACGTGTCTCAGGCACGGTGTGCGGCCCCGGGTCCTCACGCTGCACTCGGATCGGGGATCCCCCATGACGGCCAAGTGCACGGCGCAGCTCCTGGCCGACCTGGGCGTCACGCAGTCGCTGGGCCGCCCCAGGGTCTCGAACGACAACCCGTACTCGGAGGCGCACTTCAAGACCCTCAAGTATCACCCGGGCTTCCCCGGTCGGTTCGGCTGCATCGAGGAGGCGAAGGACTTCTGCCGGGAGTTCTTCCAGTGGTACAACACCCAACACCGCCACGGCGGCATCGGCCTGCTCACCCCCGAGCAGGTCCACCTCGGCCGCGCCCCCGAGGTGATCGAGCAACGGCGGAACGTGCTGGCCGCGGCCTACGCCGCCCGCCCCGACCGCTTCGTCGTCGGCCCGCCGAGGGCTGTGGAACTCCCGGAGGAAGTCTGGATCAACCGCGCACTCCCCGTCACGCCGGTTGATGGATCGGAGTCGGCCAACGGGAGGAAGGAGGCCTCACTAAACTGAATCGGAAAGTGTCTCACATTCGTTGGCAGGTTCCGATTTCCGAGGCCGCCTGTGCCACCGGTTCGACGCTCTCCGCCCCTGCCCGCCGGTCATCGGGGATCCCGTCACGAGCGTGCTGTACGTCACCGCATCCCGATGCGAGGGCGCACGCAACGACAGACCACGTGAACAGATTTTGGATCCGGGCTCTGTGCATTGTCCCATTCCCGATTCCGGGGAACCCGAACATCGACGACTTCGGCATGGTAGCTCGTGTTGCGCGGCACCTGCAACCAGAGAGAAAATCGTATCAACTTGACTCAGACTGTGTACTCTTGATCAAGAATGACTACTCGGTCCGATTCGGCCGGAAGGATGGGCCGGACATGGTCCGCCGTGAACGCTGCGAAGAGCCGGTCCGTCGTCAGCCGCTCCAGTTCCCCCGACCGGCGAAGCTCGTATACCCTGAGGACCGAGAGAGCGGCGAGGAACGCGCCCAGCGTCGTGGCCCCGTTCGCTCGCGCTCCGAACTGCTTGAACAGCGTGACTGGCGCACAGCCCACGTCCCCGGCCAGTTCCCGCACGTTGCGAACCGGTCGGTCGGCAGCCTGCCGCACCGCATGAACGAGGGCCGCCTGGAGAGCGGAAGGCAACGACGAGCGCTCGAACGATTTCGCCAAGCTCCACAGACCCCGTGTCGCGCGCGCGGCGTCGAGGCGGGGCCGGAGACCCGTTCGGTATTCGGTGAACCAGACCATCGCCGCCACACGCACGCGAAGCAGTTGCCTGGCCAACTGGGGATCGGGATTCGTCACGAGAGCCACCGGCACCCACGGCCGCTCGCGCTCGAACCTCGCCAACAAGTCGATCTGCGCCGGCCGAACCCGGCCCACGCAAGCGATCACGACCGCCTCGACCTCACGGTCGAAACTGGCGAGCGCTTCGGTGGCGTCCGCCTCCCGGGCGCCGGGGCCCGCGGCTCGGCATACCTCCCGGGCTGTCTGCGGCGTGTCCGCGACTACAAGGATCATGGCGGCCTCTGCGGCCTCTTCTGAATGGGAACGCGGCGGCGCCCCGCATTCGATGTACCTCCGGTCTCTACTCTCTAGACGCCATGAGCGAGCGAAACCCCGCACGAGCCGGCCGACCGGATGGCGAACGTTCATCGGCGTTCGTCTCGTAGACTGCTTGTAACACAATGTGTGGCAGTCGATTAAGAAGGTCGGCGTCTGAGCCCGGGAAGCAGCGGCGGCTGCGGTGGGATCGCCGGTGGCCGTTGCATCGATCCCACGAATCGTCGTGGGACTCGGTCGAATTCGGCGCCAAGAGCAGCGGCGGCGTCCCGGTCCGGCTTGAGGCCGGCACCCGGTTGACACCACATTGATGGACATCTGGAGGTTTGCCATATGCGGACGGCCGCTCCGGCGACGCGTCGCAGTGAACCTTTCAGCGGGAGATTCTGGGCGATGGGGTTTGATGTGATCGGACTCATCACGGTGGTGCTGGCCATCATCGGCGTGGGCGTGAAGCTGGAACTGGGCAACCGCAAGCTCGGCGGCCGGGTCGGCAAGATGCGCGACGAACTCCGGGGTGAGATCCGGGACACGCGCGACGAACTCCGGGGCGAGATCAAGGATGTGCGCGACAAGCTCGGGAACGAGATCGGTGCGCTCCGGGGCGAGATCAAGGACGTGCGCGACAAGCTCGGGGACGAGATCGGTGCGCTCCGGGGCGAAGTGGCGAAGACGAGCACGTCGGTGGCCCGGCTGGAGGGCCATGCCTTCGGCATTCCCTTCCCGGACGCCGGCGGCGGCCGAGGGATTGGTCAGGGCTGACGGAGAACGGCCGGTGTGATCCGACCGCAACAGCCGGCGCGACGAAACGTGTTGGTGACGCTACGGGAACCGGCGGAGCGACTCGGCGACGAGGCGTTGGAAGCCGGCCTGGGCGAGTTTCGTCGTCTCGAGCACTTCCTCGTGATTCAGCGGCTCGTCGAGGACGCCCGCCGCGTAGTTCGTGAGGCAGGAGACGGCCACGCACCGGATGCCGAGGGCGCGCGCCGCGATCACCTCCGGTACCGTGGACATGCCGACGGCGTCGGCGCCCAGCGTTCGCAGCATGCGGATCTCCGCAGGGGTCTCGAAGGCGGGGCCGTGCATCGCCGCGTAGACGCCCTCATGCAGCGGGTGGCCCAGCTCGGCCGCAGTCTCGCGCACGATCACACGTAGTTCGCGGTCGTAGGCGAAGGTCAGGTCGGGGAAGCGATTCTCCGTCCCCACGACGGAGCCGATGAGGGGGCTCGTGCCGGTCAGGTTCAGGTGGTCCGAGATCAGCATCAGTTCGCCGGGGCGCCAGCCCTCGCGGATCGCCCCGGCCGCGTTCGAGAGGAAGAGGACGGGGATCCCCAGCGCCGCCGCGACCCGCACGTAGCGCGAACGGAGCCCGCATCCGCCTCGCTCCACAGAAGGATTGGGAGGCGAACGACCCGGCCGAACTGGCGGAGGCACTTCGCACGCTGGAGGGGATTCAGGCGGAGTTCAACGACGCGCAGAGCGGCGGAAAGCGGATCTCGCTCGCCGACCTCATCGTCCTCGCCGGGTGCGCGGGCGTCGAGCAGGCCGCGCGCGCTGCCGGGCACGACGTGCAGGTGCCGTTCGCGCCGGGGCGGACGGATGCATCGGAGGAGTGGACGGACGCGGAGTCGTTCGCCGTGCTCGAACCCGCCGCGGACGGGTTCCGCAACTACGCGAAGGCCGGGAACAACGGCTCGGCGGCCGAGCGTCTCGTGGAGACGGCATGCCTGCTCACGCTGACCGCGCCCGAGTTGACGGCGCTCGTCGGCGGCATGCGCGTCCTCGACGCGAACACCGGGCAGTCCGCGCACGGCGTGTTCACGGACCGGCCGGGCGCGCTGACGAACGACTTCTTCGTGAACCTGCTCGACATGAGCACGGAGTGGCGGGCGGCTTCCGATGGCGCCTTCGAGGGCCGGGACGCGGCCTCCGGGGACGTCAGGTGGACCGCCACCGAGGTGGACCTGGTGTTCGGCTCGAACTCCGAACTCCGGGCCCTCGCGGAGGTGTACGCGTGCGGCGACGGGCAGGCGGCGTTCGTGCGCGACTTCGTGGCGGCCTGGAACAAGGTGATGAACCTCGACCGGTACGACCTGACCTGACGGCGAGACAGCCGCCGCGGTGCGTTACGGCACGATGATTTCCGGGAGGCCTCGGATCCGTTCAATCGTCACCCTGGCGTCACCCTGGACTCTCCTCGCGGAGGCTGAGCTTTACGATGCGCCAGGGCGGGAAACGGGTGTCCGCGAGAAGGTACAGGTGCCGCCCGCCACCCAGAATCTGTGAGTTCTCCGGTAACGGCACGTCCTCGTACAGTTTGCGGCCGGTGTGCCGGTCGTAGATGTCGAGCGACGAGTGGTACTCGGTGAAGCCAACCTCGGAGCCAAAGCGTCCGTGTACGACGATTAGGTGAGACCCCACCACCGCCATCTGCGAGATCGTGCTGTGGCCCCCAAGCAGGTTCGGTATCTGATTGGCGTACGCCCCCGGAGCAAGGGCACCCGGTTCGAACACGGGAAGGGGGTCGAACGAAGCCGGGGGAACGCCGATTTCCCCGATCGAGTCGCCCGCCGTGTTCAGGACTGCCACCGGATAGCGGACAGAGGAGGCCGTATAGATCGAGTCGCCCGCAACGGCGAACGGAAAGACGACTAGCGAAATCCAATACGGCCTCTCCGCCGGAACGAAGGGATACCGATAAGCGCTCCATGCCACTTCGTTGTCCGTTAGCCGGTGCAGCAGCAGAGGACGCCGGAAGAAGCGTGAAGCGTCCTGTGGTCGCTCGGCGGCCCGCATCATCCCCACCAGCAGGTCGTCGCCCATTCGTATGACGCCCCGCGGGACCCCTGGAAGTTGTACCGTGGTATCGGGCTCGAGTTCTCCGGTCAGGTACGTCAAGCGACCGCTCCGCGAGCCGAGGACCGCGATCTTGCCAGAGGCAGTCTCGGCCAAACCGTTGATGCCCTGGAACTCGAACGGGCCCTCTCCGAACCGTCCAAAGGCCGCTGCAAGCCGCCCATCCTCATGGTAGCTGCGGATCCTCGGAAGCCGTCCATCGCTCAGGAGGAAACCGCTTTTCACGCGTTCCGCAAAGATTCCCGGGGTTGCGATCGAGTCTTGCGGATCCTCACCTAGCGTGATCACCGCTTCGGTTTCGAACACCTCCTCCAGTGCGACCCCGGCCGGCGGCTTGTAATCGGGTCCCGCCGCGCACGCCGTAATCGCCAGACCGGCCGCGAACGGAGCCGGACAGCTCGCTCGCGCAGCCGCCCGCATGAGAGCGATCACGAGCTTACCGGACGACGATCTCAGGCAGGCAGCAAACCTCCCACGTCGTCCAGCACGCCGAGCCTTCACATGTTTCCCACCAAGGGTCGCGATGCTGGAGGTCCACACACGGGCCAACTTCCTCCTCCCATTCCTCGACGCACGGGTCCCCACTGTCCTGTCCTTTCAGGGCCGAGGGGCCGACGGTCGTCGATGCGACCGCGAAGATGAGAGCCACCGCGAATGCGGTAGCGATACGTATGAACCGCGAGAACCTGTCCATTCTTCCCTCCTAACGGGATTCGAGTTAACTGCGGATGACGCCAGTGGAGAGAGTCCCCCGCAAGGCGCCGACCTGAGCTTCAAAGCTCCAGCCGCAGTCCGAGCCGACAGCCCTGGAATCGGCCATCACTACGACTCCGGCGCCATCAATGAGTAGCTTCGTGTTCGGGAGAAGTGGACCCAACGCTGCTTGCACGTCCCGTCGTCGCGCTTCCGTGAGGGCCGTGCCCCGCAGGGACCGACGCCCATCCTCCGGTACGTCATCCGTATCAAACACTACGACATGGCGCCGCAACGAATCGTCGTCTCCGAGGGCATTCCAAACGGCGGGCCTGCCACTCAGGCACGTCTGACAGCGTGCCAAATCGACGATCCAAACCAGGTGCGCCTCCGCAGGATCCGGTTCTTCGAGTCCGAGCCACGACAGGGACACCGCCCTTCCGACCAGGCGATCCCGGACGCTCGACCGCTCTGCGAGCGGAGCCGTCGACTGCAGCGTCGCCGCGAGCTCGCGGTTCGACGCGGCCGTGTTCCAGACCGCGACCGCGCCGCAAAGCACCAGGGCGAACACAGCCAAGTCCAGAACCTTCCTGAAGGATTTTCCTGCAGCCATGAGCCCCATCCGCCTGCGATGAAACCGGGTTTCTCCTCGGGCTCAAACTGTATTCCCCAGCGAGGTTACGGCAACGGCTATAGTGTATCGGTTTTGCTCAAATCGACTACTCTTGGTCGAAAGTGAATACTCCGACCGATTCTGCAGGCAGGATCGGTCGGACATGTTCCGCCGTGAACGCCGCGAAGAGTGGGTCCGGGGCCATCCGCTCAAGCTCCCCGAGCGGGCAGCCCGGCCATGCGCGCACCCTTCGGGCCAAGGTTGCCCGGTGTATCTCCGTGCGGTGTAGCACGCGCTTCCAGCCTAAACCCGACCGGCGAAGCTCATGCACCCTGAGAACCGATAGAGCGCGGAGGAAAGCGCTCAGCGTGGTCGCACCGTCTGCTCGCGTTCCGAACTGCCGGAACAGCGTGACGGGTGCGCAGCCCACGTCCCGGGCCAGTTCCCGCACGTTGCGAACCGGTCGGTCGGCCGCCTGCCGCGCCGCATGAACGAGGGCCTTCTGGAGAGAGGAAGGCAACGACGTGCGTTCGAACGATTCCGCCAGGCTCCACAGGCCCCAAGTCGCACGCAAGGCGTCGAGCCGGGGTCGGAGACGGGTCCGGCGTTCGGTGAACCAGACCACTGCCGCCACACGCACGCGAAGCAGTTTCCGGGCCAACTCGGGGTCGGGATTCGTCACGAGCACCACCGGCACCCACGGCCGGTCACGCTCGAACCTCGCCAACAGGCGGACCTGCTCGGGCCGAACCCGGCCATGGCAAGCGACCACCACCGCCTCAACCTTACCGTCGAGAGTGGCGAGCGCTTCGGTCGCGTCCGCCACACGGGCGCCGGGGCCCGCGGCTCGGCCTACGTCCCGGGCTGTCTGGAGCGTGTCCGCGACCACAAGGATCATGTTGGCTTCTTCCGAACGGGGTGGTTTTTCCCATGTTCTCGCATGCCGCTTGTATCGCACCGAATGACGAGCGACTGGAACGAAGGGTTTCCGAGGTCGGAAGACAGGGGTGGGCCTTGGCCACGGACGCGGAGTCGTTCGCAGTGCTCGAGCCCGCCGCCGAGATGACGGCGCCTTCGAAAGCCCGGATACGGTCTCCGGGGACGTCAGGTGGTCGGCCACCGAGGTGGACCTGGTGTTCGGTTCGAACTCCGGACTCCGAGGCCTGGCCTCGCGGAGGTGTACGCGTGCGGCGACGGCCAGGCGGCGGCGTTCGTGCGCGACTTCGCCGCCGCCTGGAAGGAGGTGATGAATCTCGACCGTTACGACCTGGCCTGACCGTAGAGCAGCCGACATGGTGCGCTACGGTACGATCTCGTAGCGCAGAAACCGGGGCAACTCCACCTTGCTTCCTGTACGCCGCCGGGGGGCTGAACCTTACATCCGTCTTCCGGCTCTTGCGATCCGCCGCACCCGGGGTGCGGTCTCGTTTCCGGAGTACCGTTCCCGCGGCTACGGGAACCGGCGGATCGACTCGGCGACGAGGCGCTGGAAGCCGGCTTGGGCGAGTTTCGTCGTCTCGAGCACTTCCTCGTGATTCAGCGGCTCGTCGAGGACGCCCGCCGCGTAGTTCGTGAGGCAGGAGACGGCCACGCAGCGGATGCCGAGGGCACGCGCCGCGATCACCTCCGGTACCGTGGACATGCCGACGGCGCCGGCGCCCAGCGTTCGCAGCATGCGGATCTCGGCGGGGGTTTCGAAGGCGGGACCGTGCATCGCCGCGTAGACGCCCTCGTGCAGCGTCTGCCCGAGCTCGGCCGCGGTCTCGCGCAAGATCACACGTAGTTCGCGGTCGTAGGCGAAGGTCAGGTCGGGGAAGCGATTCTCCGTCCCCACGACGGAACCGATGAGGGGGCTCGTGCCGGTCAGGTTCAGGTGGTCCGAGATCAGCATCAGTTCGCCGGGGTGCCAGCCCTCGCGGATCGCCCCGGCCGCGTTCGAGAGGAAGAGGACGGGGATCCCCAGCGCCGCCGCGACCCGCACGTAGAAGACGACGCGGTCCGGCGGGCCGCCCTCGTAGAGGTGGACGCGTCCGCCGAGGCCCAGCACGGGCCGGCCGCCGAGCGTCCCGATCAAGGCGTGCCCGGCGTGCCCGGTCACCGTCGGGCGGGGCCAGCCGGGAAGATCCTCGTATGGCACCCGCACGGGATCCTCGATCTCCGCGCCGAGCCCGCCGAGCCCCGAACCCATTGTGACCGCGACATCCGGCACGGCGCCGTCCAGCCGGTCCTCGATGCGGGCTCGCAGCGCCGCAGCCGCCGCCTCGACGCCGGCCTGGATGTCGGCGGCGCGGGTCAAGCGAGGACGCCGGCCAGCGTCGCCGTCATCCACGTCGCCACGGTACCCCCCAGCATCGCCCGCAGGCCGAGCTTCGACAGGTCCTCGCGGCGGGCCGGCGCGATCCCGCCGATACCCCCGATCTGGATCGCGATCGAGCTGAAGTTCGCGAAGCCCGTCAGCGCGTACGTGCACATGATGAGCGACTTGTTCGAGAGCTGCAGGTCGCCGCCGAGCCCGGCCCCGAGGTTGGTGAAGGCGAGGAACTCGTTCGCGACCATCTTCACACCGAACAGCGTTCCGACCTCGGCCGCGTCGGCCCACGGCACGCCGATGAGCCAGGCCACCGGCGCGAAGACCCAGCCGAAGATCCGCTCGAGCGTGATGCCCTCCACGCCGAACAGCCCCGTCACCCAGCCGATGATGCCGTTCCCCAGGGCGATGATGGCGAGGAAGGCGAGGAGCATGGCTCCCACGTTCAGGGCGAGCTTCAGCCCGTCCCCGGCCCCCCCCGCCGCCGCGTCGATCACGTTCGCGTGCGCCTGCGGCGGGTCGATGTCCAGCGTGCCGCGCGTCTCGGGCTCTTCCGTCTCGGGCATCAGCATCTTGCTCACCACGACCCCCGCCGGAGCCGCCATGATGCTCGCCGCCAGCAGGTGCCCCGCGATGCCCGGGAACACCCCCACGAGGATCGCCACGTACGCCGCCAGCGCCCCACCCGCCACGGTCGCGAAGCCCCCCGTCATCACCGTGTTGAGTTCCGACATCGTCATCCGGTCCACGAAGGGCCGGATGAGGAGGGGCGCCTCCGTCTGGCCGACGAAAATGTTGCCGGCGGCCGAGGTCGTCTCGGCGCCGCTCGTCCCGAGGGTCCGCTGCATCGCCCAGGCGACGCCCCGCACGACGCGCTGCATGAACCCCAGGTGATAGGCGAGGGCCATGAGAGAGGAGAAGAAGATGATCGTGGGCAGGACGCTGAAGGCGAAATTCGCGCCGATGTTCACGATGCCGCCCGCGCCTCCGTCGACCGGCGTCGAGCGATCCACGAGCGACCCGAACACGAAGCGCGACCCCTCGTTCGTATAGCCGATGAGGGCGACGAACACGTCGTTGACGGCGCTGAAGAAGGTTCGGCCGATCCCCGTCTTGAGGACCAGGAGGGCGAACGCAACCTGAAGCCCGAGCCCCTTCGCGACGAGGGGCCACGAGATCGACTTCCGGTGCGCGGAGCAGAGCCACACGGTCGTGAGCAGGAACGCGATCCCGAGCAGGCCCCGCGCCAAACGCGAGAAGAAGGGTTCGTCGATCGTGCCGCCCACCCCCTCGAGCCCCTGCGCCGCCAGCGGCGCCGCCGTCGCGGCCAGCAAGAGGCAGAACGCCGCGGTTGCGGCCGCCGCGGCCAGTGCGGAGCGGCGTGGGTCGCGACGCTGGGACATCGGCGCACTCCGGTTGAGGTTCGCGGCGACGGGAGCCGCGGAAACATATCCCGTCCCGTCTTCCGCGCCACGCGACACCCGCTTCCATGCCAATTTGGCACCCAACGCCGACCGACCGTGCCGGCGAGTGCCATTTTGTCGGAAAAGTCGGCGTACCGGCGGGCCGCGGCGCGGCACGGCGATTGCAACGTGCTTCTTCCTGTTCGCGGGTGCGCGCCGGAAACGAGGCGCCGCTCCGTGCGATTCGGATGTGGTTCGGACTGGGACGAAACCAGCGGAAACAGCAGACCAGCACAAAGCCAAGGACAATCGAATGGGCAAGATCATCGGAATCGATCTCGGGACGACGAACTCGGTCGTCGCGGTAATGGAGGGTGGAGACCCCGTCGTCATCCCGAGCGCGGAGGGCGCGCGCACCACGCCCTCGGTGGTCGCCTTCACGAAGGAGGGAGAGCGGCTCGTCGGACAGGTCGCCAAGCGGCAGGCCGTCACGAACCCCCTCAACACCGTGGCGTCGATCAAGCGCTTCATGGGCCGCAAGCGGTCCGAGGTGGGCGAGGAGATGAAGCTCGTCACCTACGACATCCAGGGCGACAACCAGGACCGCGTTCAGGTGCGGATTGCGCACGCGGACAAGACCTTCACGCCGCCGGAACTCTCGGCCATGGTGCTGCAGAAGATGAAGCAGACGGCCGAGGACTACCTGGGCCAGGAAGTGACGGAAGCCGTGATCACGGTCCCGGCGTACTTCAACGACGCCCAGCGCCAGGCGACGAAGGACGCGGGCCGCGTGGCCGGCCTCACGGTCCGCCGGATCATCAACGAACCGACGGCCGCGGCGCTCGCCTACGGCCTCGACAAGAAGTCGGACGAGAAGATCGCCGTGTTCGATCTCGGCGGCGGCACCTACGACATCTCCGTGCTCGAACTCGGGGATGGCGTGTTCGAGGTGAAGGCCACCAACGGCGACACGCACCTCGGCGGAGACGACTTCGACCAGCGGCTCATCAACTGGCTCGTGGACGAGTTCAAGAAGGACCAGGGGATCGATCTCTCGGCCGACCCGATGGCCCTGCAGCGCCTCAAGGAGGCGGCGGAGAAGGCGAAGATCGAGCTCAGCTCCACGATGCAGACCGACATCAACCTCCCCTTCATCACGGCCGATGCCTCGGGTCCCAAGCACCTCAACCTCGCCCTCACGCGGGCGAAGTTCGAGCAGCTCGTGGACGACCTGATCCAGCGCACGATTCCGCCGATGGAGAAGGCGCTGGCCGACGCCGGTCTCTCGGTCGATGAGATCGACGAGGTCATCCTGGTCGGCGGCTCGACCCGGATCCCCAAGATCCAGGACGTGGTGAAGGATTTCTTCGGCCAGGACCCGCACAGGGGCGTGAACCCGGACGAGGTCGTGGGCATCGGGGCCGCGATCCAGGGCGGCGTGCTCGGAGGCGACGTGAAGGACGTCCTCCTCCTCGACGTCACCCCGCTCTCGCTGGGGATCGAGACGCTGGGCGGCGTGATGACGTCGCTCATCGAGCGCAACACGACGATCCCCACGAAGAAGTCGGAGATCTTCTCGACCGCGGAGGACAACCAGAACACGGTGGACATCCACGTGCTGCAGGGCGAGCGGAAGATGGCGAGCGGCAACAAGACGATCGGCCGCTTCCAGCTCACGGGCATCCCGCCCGCGCCGCGCGGCGTGCCCCAGGTCGAGGTCACCTTCGACATCGACGCGAACGGCATCCTGCACGTGAGCGCCAGGGATCAGGCGACGGGCAAGGAGCAGAAGATCCGCATCGAGGCGTCGTCGGGGCTCTCCGACGCCGAGATCGAGAGCATGGTGAGGGACGCGGAATCGCACGCGGCGGAGGACCAGGAGCGGCGTGAGACCGTCGAGGCCCGCAACCGGCTCGACTCGCTCGTGTACCAGACGGAGAAGAACCTCGAGGACTGGAAGGAGTCGCTCGACGACGCGGACCGGTCCGCGATCGAGGAGACGCTGGAGCGGGGGCGGGCCGCGCTCAAGCAGGACGACACCGAGGAAGTGGACGCGGCCGCCACCGCGATCCAGGAAGCGGTCGGCGCGGCGGCGCAGAAGATGTACGCCGCGGCCGGGATGGGCGCCGACGCCTCGCCGGGCGACATGCCGGGCGACGGAGACGCCGAAGTCGAGGTGGAAGCGGACGACGCCGGTGAGGAGGAAGTCGTCGAGGCGGACTACGAGATCGTCGAGGAGTCCGACGACAAGTAGTCCCCGGCGCGGTTCCGGCGGCCCGCGACCCGGGAGCCCGGCCCTCTGGCAACCCCGGGTCGCGCACCGCTCATCCTATGTGCACGGCGGAAGGAAACGCTAAGTTTGATTCGATATACTGTTCGGCTGTGCGGTGACGCGGCCGGGAGAGGGAGATGGAGGAATGAGCGACTCGCTGCGTACTCGACTGAACCTGCTGATCGCGACGGCGTTCGCGTTCGCGTTCGGCGTGGGATTGGCTTCGGTACTGGACCTGACGCCGGTTTCGATCGCGGCGGACGGCAACCGGGACCCGGGGTGGGTGATCGGGGCCCCGGCAAGCGCCGGGATGACGATGGAGAACGGCTTCGCCAATGTGGCGCAGCGCGTGGCCCCCGCGGTCGTCACGATCTACCTGACGGCGGAGCGGGAAACCTCGTTTCCGAACGCATCCCCGTTCCCGCCGGGCTTCGAGCCGCCGCCGGGCTTCGAACCGCCGCCGGGGCTCGAGCTTCCGCCCGGGTTCGAGCTGCCGCCCGATTCCGAGCAGGACCGCGAGGAGGAGCGGCGGCCACGGACCGTCGAATGGAGCGGGTCCGGCTTCATCGTCTCGGACAACGGCTACGTGGTGACGAACAACCATGTGGTGGCCGGCGCGGAGCGCATCGACATCGAACTCCACGACGGACGGGTCTTCGACGACGTGGAACTCGTGGGGCGCGATCCGCAGACCGACGTGGCGCTGCTCCGGCTCGAGGTGGACGACATCGCCGTCCTTCCCATCGGCTCGAGCGACGAGACCGCGGTAGGCGAGTGGGTGCTGGCCATCGGGAGCCCCGGCTTCCGCACCGCACCGGGACCGCTGCTGTCGTCCGTGACGGCGGGGATCGTCTCCGCCAAGGGGCGCAACATCTCCATCCTCCGGGACCGCAATCCTCTCGCGATCGAGGATTTCATCCAGACGGATGCGGTGATCAACCGGGGCAACTCGGGCGGGCCGCTGGTGAATGCGGCGGGCGAAGTGATCGGAATCAACACGGCGATCCTGTCGACGACGGGGAGCTACCAGGGGTACGGCTTCGCGGTCCCGATCGAACTCGCCCGCGAGGTCGTCGACGACCTGATCGAATTCGGGGAGGTCCGGCGGGCGCTCATCGGCGTCTCGATTACCGATGTCGACGCCGCGGACGCGGCGTTCTACGGCTTGGAGCGCGTCGAGGGCGCGAAGATCCAGACCTTCTCCTTCGACAACAGTCCCGCCAGGCTTGCCGGACTCGAAGGCGGCGACGTCATCGTCGGCGTGGCGGGGCAGCCCGTCTCCGGCGTGTCGGAACTGCAGCGGCGGATCCGCGCTTTCGAGCCGGGGGAGACGGTGGCCCTCGACATCGTCCGCCGCTCCACGCTGGAGCGCGACCGGGCGCGCGTCCGCCTCATCTCGGCGGACGACGACTCGTCTCCCCGGGTCGCGGCACGCTCCGAGGCGCCCGAGGCGACAGGCGACGTGCTCGGCCTTGAAGTGAGAGATGACACGGAGGTCGAACCCGGGGAATACGCACCGTACCGCATCGAGCCGGGGTTCAGGGGCGTCGTCATCACAGGCGGAGATTCGAGGGGCGCGGTGGGGCGGCTGCGCCTTCCCGCAGGGACGCTCATCCTCGACATCAACGGCGAGGAGATCCAGGGGCGGGCCGATTACGAGCGAATCCTCTCCGCGCTGGAGCCCGGCGATGCGCTGAGCGTACAATTCAACGTCCTGCTGATCGACGGGAGTCGACGGAACATGTTCCGGAGCGTCGTAATCCCGGAACGCTGATCCGCCGGACGCCGGGAGGAGCGGGGGTTCTTGCTTGCCCCCGTTCCTCGCGATCCCGAGATTCCCCGGCCGATCCCGGCGCCGCCTTCGACTTGGCGGAGTCGCGCGAAAGTGGCGGAATTGGCAGACGCGCCAGCCTTAGGAGCTGGTGGCCCTTGGCCGTGGGGGTTCGAGTCCCCCCTTTCGCACTTCGTGCCGTACACGGGTGTGCACACACTGAGCCGTTCGCCCGTCCGGGAACACGAGCGGGAGCCAAACCGACCTTGAGCGCAGCCGACCCACAAGCCGCCACGACGGATCCGTTCGACGTCGCGATCAAGCAGGAGAACGATTACCTGCGCCGCCTCGACGTGTCCGTGGACCCCGCGCAGGTGGCGGCGACGCGCCGCCGCGAAGCCGCCAAACTCCGGAAGACAACCCGCATCAAGGGATTCCGGAAGGGGAAGGTCCCGGTGCGGATCGTCGAGGAACGCTACGGTCCCCTCATCGACGAGCGGACGGTCGACGCGCTCGTCAACCGGGCGTATCGGAACGCCATCGAGCGGCACGACCTTTCCACCATCGGGGAACCCGTGGTGAGCGAACTGGATTACCGGCCCGGTGAGCGGCTCTCCTTCCGTATCGACGTGGAGGTGATGCCGGCGATCGAGCTTGCGCGGACCGGAGGGTTCCGGGTCCAGCGGCGCGAGGTGGCCGTCGAGGATGCGGACATCGACGAGGTCATCGAGAACATCCGCAAGGAGAACGCGGTGCTCCAACCCGTGGACCGGGCGCCGCGGAGCGGGGATGTCGTCGCCGTGGCCATCCGCGAACACGGGAGTGGCGACGGCGCCGCGGAGAAACCGTATCGGTTCGAACTGGGCGCGGGCTACGCGATTCCGGATGTCGAAGCCGCGATCCTCACGCTGGCGCGCGGCGAGGCAGGCTCGTTCACGGTTTCCTACCCGGAGGATTTCGGAGCCGGGGAACTCGCGGGCACCACCCGGTCGCTGCAGATCCGTCTCGACGATGTCCGGGCCAGCGAGCTTCCCGACCTCACGGACGAGTTTGCGAGCGAGATCGGAGATTTCGGGACGCTGGCGGACCTTCGCGAAGCGGTCGGAAAGGAACTCCTGGCGCGGGGTGAACGTCAGGCGGACGAGGAAGTCGGCGAACAACTCCTCGACGCGGTGATCGAAGCCAACGCCTTCGAGGTGCCGCCGAGTCTCACGTCGCGTTATCTTGACCAGGTGATCGACGCCCCCGAGGGAGCGGATCCCGAGCAGGTCGAGGAGGCCCGCAACTCCGTGGCCCCCCAGGTGGAGCGCCAGATCAAGCGGGATATGGTGCTCGAGCGACTCATCGAGGATCAGGGGCTCGATCTGTCGAGCGAGGAATTCGACGAGCGCCTGTCGGAACTCGGGAGGGCGAGGAGCAAGAGTCTGGTGGAGATACGCCGGCAGCTCGCGAAGGAGAAGCAGCTCGACTCGCTCCGCCGCCGTTTTGCCATCGACAAGGCGTTCCGGTTTCTGATCGACGGCTCGGACGTGAGCTGATGGGCTTCGCAAACCACGTGAGGGACTGACTTGAGCACGATATTCGCACCGTATGTCATCGAACGGTCGAGCCGCGGGGAACGCACGTACGACATCTTCTCGCGTCTCCTCATGGACCGGATCGTCTTCCTCGGAGCTCCGATCAACGACGATGTGGCGAACGTGGTGATCGCCCAGTTGCTCTTCCTGGAGGCGGACAACCCGGAGCGCGAGATCAACATCTACATCAACTCGCCGGGAGGGAGCGTCCAGGCGGGACTCGCGATCTACGACACGATGCAGTTCCTGAACGCCCCGGTGGCGACGATGTGCATGGGGATGGCGGCGTCGATGGGAGCCTTCCTGCTCGCCGCCGGCACGCCCGGCAGACGGCGCTCGCTGCCGAACGCGCGGATCATGATCCACCAGCCTTCCGGCGGCTCCTACGGGACGGCGGCGGACATCGAGATTCAGGCGAAGGAAATCCTCAACGCCCGCGAGCGGCTGAACGGGATTCTCGCCGGACACACCGGACAGGACCTCGACCGGATCGCCGAGGATGTCGATCGCGACCGCTTCATGTCCCCGGAGGAAGCGCGGGATTACGGGCTCATCGACCTGGTGGTGGCGCGCGAGGCGGAGGTTGACGGCAAGAACGGGCGACCCCGCCCCGCCGTGGCGAAGTAGCAGGGCAACCCGGGGGACCGAGGGGAGGCGACGATGCCGAGCGACAAGCACCTGCGCTGCTCCTTCTGCGGCAAGTCCAAGGATGCCGTCCAGAAGTTCATCTCCGGACCCAACGTCTATATCTGCAACGAGTGCATCTCGCTCTGTAACGAGATTCTCGCCGAGGAAGAGGAACGCGAACAGTGCGGGCGCTTCACGGAGATCCCGACGCCCGCGGAGATCAAGGAGACGCTCGACGAGTACGTGATCGGGCAGGAGATTGCGAAGAAGACGCTCTCCGTCGCCGTCTACAATCATTACCAGCGGATCAACCACCGCAGCCTCGTCGACGACGTCGAGATCGAGAAGTCGAACATCCTGCTGCTCGGTCCCACCGGCGTGGGCAAGACGCTGCTCGCGCAGACACTGGCGCGGATTCTCCAGGTCCCGTTCACGATCGCGGACGCGACGACGCTCACCGAGGCGGGGTATGTGGGGGAGGACGTCGAGAACATCCTCGTCCGGCTCCTGCAGGCGGGCGAATACAACGTGGCGGAGTGCGAGCGCGGCATCGTCTATATCGACGAGATCGACAAGATCGCGCGCAAATCGGACAACCCGTCGATCACGCGGGACGTGTCGGGCGAGGGCGTCCAGCAGGCGCTGCTCAAGATCCTCGAGGGGACCGTGGCGTCGGTGCCGCCCCAGGGCGGGCGCAAGCATCCGCAGCAGGAGTACATCCAGATCGACACGCGGAATATCCTCTTCATCTGCGGCGGCGCCTTCGACGGGCTCGAGGAGATCGTCCAGGAACGGCAGGGGCGTCGGCAGATCGGGTTCCGGGATGACATCGTCGCCGGGACCGCCGCGAGCGACGAGGACAACCTTCTCGCCTCCGTCGAACCCGAGGACATGCTCCGCTACGGGCTCATCCCCGAACTCGTCGGACGGCTGCCGGTGCTCGTGGCGCTGCACGACCTCGACGAGGATGCGCTGGTGGAGATCCTGCAGCGTCCCAAGAACGCGCTGCTCAAGCAGTACACGAAGATGTTCGAACTCGAGGACGTGGGCCTCACGCTCGACCCGGAGGCGCTGCGCGCGATCGCGCGCAAGACGATCGACCGCGGGACGGGCGCCCGCGGGCTGAGGGCCGTGATGGAGTCCATCATGCTCGATGTGATGTTCGACCTGCCGGGGCGCATGGATATCCGCGAGGTCGTCGTCACGAAGGAGACCGTCGAGGAGAACAACCAGCCGCTCCTCATCCTCGAGCCCGAGGCCAAACGCAAGGAGGCGTAGGGTCACTACTCCGGTCCGGACGGCCGAGTTCATCGGCGCGGTGGGCGCGGCCGGACAGAAGCCGCCGCGCGACCTCCAACAGATCGCGATCGCCGGGCGCTCGAACGTCGGAAAGTCCTCGCTGCTCAATCGTCTCGTGGGGCGCAAGAGCCTCGCGCGAACCTCGAAGCAGCCGGGGCGCACGCGCGAGATCAACTTCTTCCTCGTCGACGACCGCTATATGCTCGTCGATCTGCCGGGCTACGGGTTCGCGAAGGCGCCGAAGACCGTGCGGGAGAAGTGGGGACGGCTGATCGACGGGTACCTGCGCCGGACGCCGAAGCTGCTCGGCCTCGTGCTGCTCGTGGACGCGCGCCGCGGACTCACGGACGACGATGAGCGGATGATCGAGTTCCTGGGGGCGACGGGCACGCCGACGCTCTTCGCGCTCACGAAGACGGACAAGCTGAACCGGTCCGGGCGTCGGCGGGCGACGAAGGAGCTGCGCGAGGCGCTCGAGCTCGATGCGGACCAGCTGGTCGAGACGTCCGCGCGCACCGGGGCCGGCGTCGACACGCTGCGCGAGAGCATCGCCGCCCTCATCGCCGAGGCGGAGACCGGCTAGCCGATCGGACTCCTCGCCTGAAGCACGACGCACCTGAGACCAGGGGCCCGCGCGGAGAGGAGACACGATGAGAAAGCTCGCATCGGACTGCTCGGAACCTTTCGGCGCCTTTCGCTCGCGGCGCGGAGGCGGCGCGGCCGGACGCCGGCGAACACCCGGCTGCGCGCGGAACACCTGCTTCGGAGGCACCCGGAGATTCTCGACTTGGATCCGGGGCGGATCCTCCTCATCGCGGGCCTGCAGCGTACCGCGACGACGACCCTGCACCGATTGCTCGCGGCGGACCCCGGGATTCGCGCGTCGTGCAAGCTGCACCTGTGCGCTGCGGGTTCAACGACGTGGCACGAGGGCTGAAGGCCCGCGCGGAGGCCGGTTCGGCGGACGGGGGAGCCCGCGCCGGTGTGGGACCCGACGCTGGGAAGGGGCCAGCGAGAGTCAGCGGGTGCCCAGCCTGTAGGCCTCGAACTCCCGCTTGAGGTTCTCGATGTCCACGCTGAGGTCGACGAGCCATCCGATGCGGATTGCCGGTTCCCCATCGCCGATTCGTCAGTCGGGTGGACAGGACTCGACGATGACTAGCGCGCCTGTCTCCCCTTCGAGGCGCAGGTGCAGCACGTAGTCCACGTCCAGATTGTCAGAGACCACGCCAAAAACTCCGCCGCCCGCGCCAAAGTGCAATGCTTCCAGCTCCGCGGACGCGGCCACCATGCCTCGATAACGCCCGCAGTTGTCCAAGAGATCCCAAGTCGAGCCAGCCTCGGCCCCTGTTCCCGGCTCCCGCTCGGCCCACAACCACCCTTCCGGCGACACTTCCAGGGCCGCCAATACAGGCCTCATGTCCGACTCCTTCTCACCTCTTTCCGGCAAGGGAGGAGGGGTGCCCAACTCCACGGTACGAAGGGTATCCCCGTCAAAGTTGACTTCGTGGAAGCGTCGGGCCGACCGATTCGCTAGCCACACTGTTCCGCCGGGTCCAGCCGCCCAAACGACCCGGGGTTCGGCGGCGGCAGCCGTGGTCAGATTCGTCGTGCCACCCCTGATCCGCCCCGCGTCGCGCCGGGTTTCCCTAGTTCTGCCCTCACCCAACGTTATGGGTCTCAGTTCGATCAGGAGCGTGTCCCCCGAGAGTATCTCGTGTTCAGCGGACACCGGCAGACGCGCCACATGCAATTCCTGTCGACCAACGGAGGAGTTGAATGAAATGTGGGTCAATTCCCGATAAACGGAACCGAGAGTATCCGTGCCCACAACCCTTGTCATTGGCTTCGGATCCCAAGCCAAGGTAGCTACCGTGCCGCCGGATCGGCCCAGCTCGTTACCCAGCGAATCCAAGAGCAGTTGTTGCGAACGGTCGCCGACCCACAATCGGTTGGGTGCCTGCCACACAATCCGGCCGCGCCCAGCCAGCTGGTTGGAGTAGCGTTTCTCGCCAGGTCCGTCTCCCTCTCGCGCCATGCTCCGCAGGTATCGCCCATCGCGATCGAAAACGCGGACTTCTCTCCATCCGACATCAAGGACATAGATTCGACCGCCCCCATCCACCGCCAGGTCGTGGATGTCGGCGAAGGCATCAGGTCCAGACCCGGACAGTCTTCCGATCCTCAGTTCCTCGACCAGCCGCCATTCTTCGGCAACCTCGGGGCCAGCCGACGCGACGTTGGACACCACCGCACGTCGCCCACCCAAGGTGTCTTTCGGAAGTCCACCAGCCCCGCGTTCGACCTGGGCCGCCGACGGAATCGCCATGATCGCACATGACACCGTCGCCACGATAGCGTGCCGTGGCGAACGCAAGCGGTTGCCACCTCTTCTGGCCAATATCGCTTTCCAGGGAAGGGCGCTCGGCGCTCGGCGCGGGGGCAAGGCTCGGCCGGATCCGACCGGGATGGTTTGGCGGCGGCTGTGCAAGTCACTTACTCCACGATAAAGATGCAGGTTACGTCAACAGAGAAGTGCCACATGCCGCCGCCGAGATAGTAGCATCGTATGTCCCCTACGTGAGCGGCGTCCGCATCGAGATCTGCGCAGGCGTCAACAGCCTCGAGAATCCAACCTGTGACTGCACTTTCCAGATCATGGGGGGGGGCGAGCGGAAAATGTCAAGATTGGCGTTCCTCTCGCCTGTTTAGGTTAATGTTCGATGCGGTACTTGCGGATCTTGCGGTAGATCGTGCGCTCGCCGATGCCCAGGGCCTGCGCGGCTTTCCGGCGGTTTCCCCCGGTCTGGCGGAGCACCGCGACGATCGCCTCGCGCTCGATCTCCTCCATCGTCATCCCGGGCCGGATCGCGATCATGTCGGCGTCCTCCGGGTAGGGACTGTCCCAGGCCGGCTGGGCGACTTCGTCCCCGGCGGGCGAGGCGCCGGCGGCCCCGGCCGCATCGGACGCGTCGACCGCGTCGGTGATGTCGATCTCGATCGCGTCTTCGATGTCTTCCCCCGCCCCGCTCCGGGAGGGGGCCGGAGGGAGTCGGCGGGCGCCCAGTCTGTAGGCCTCGAACTCCCGCTTGAGGTCATCGATGTCCACCTTGAGGTCGACGAGGGTGCGGAAGACGAAGGCGAGTTGCGGTGAACCGGGGATGGATCCGGCGCCGGCGCCGGCCGGAGGCGCGACGTGCCCGGGGGACGGCACGAGGCTCACGCCCCCGGTCCGGATCTCCGGCGGGATGTCCTCCGGGCGGATGACGGAGCCGGGGGCGAGCACGACCATGGACTCGATCAGGTTCCGGAGTTCACGGACGTTCCCCGGCCAGTCGTAGTCGAGCAGGATCTGGAGCGCTTCCGGAGCGAGTCCGCGGAACTCCCGGTCGTGCTGCCGGCTGAACTCCGAGATGAAGCGGCGGATGAGGACCGGGATATCGCGGCGGCGCTCGCGGAGCGGCGGCATGTGGACGTTGAGGACGTTGAGGCGGTAGTACAGGTCGCGGCGGAACTCCCCCGTCTCGACCGCCTGCCTGAGGTCGCGGTTGGTGGCGGCGACGACGCGCACGCTGACCTGGATCTCGTGGTCCCCGCCCACCCTCATGAAGCGGCGGCTCTCGAGCACCCTCAGGAGCCGCGTCTGAGTGGGGAGCGGCATCTCGGCGATCTCGTCGAGGAGGAGCGTACCGCCATCGGCAAGTTCGAACATGCCCCGCCGCAGTGAGGTCGCTCCGGTGAAGGCGCCCTTCTCGTGCCCGAACAGTTCGGATTCGAGCAGCGACTCGGGGAGGGCGGCGCAGTTCACCGCGATGAAGGCCTTGGCGCGCCGCGGGGAGAGCCGGTGGAAGGCGCGCGCCACGAGTTCCTTTCCGGTCCCGCTCTCGCCGGTGAGGAGGACGGTGCTCATCACGGGGGCGATCATGTGCACCCGCTCGAGGATCTCGCGCATGGCCTCGGCGCGCCCGATGATTCCCGTTTTGCGCTGCAGGTCGTAGCGGTCGAGGTGCGTCTGCAGGACGACCCGCATCTCGTCGGGATCGAGGGGAACCGGGAGCGCCTCGTCGAGATCGAAGGACCGTGCCATCCGCCGACGCGCGTCCGGGTGAGTCTCCTCCGTGAGTCCGAGCACGGGCGGACGCGGAATCTCCGCCTCGAACAGGCCGCGCATCGCGGCGGCGCGCGATTCGTCGGGGGGACCGGTGAGGACGAGGGCGACCTCTGCCGCGCCGCCCAGCCGTCCCTCGAGTTCGCGCACGGATTCCACGAACTCGACCTCGTGCCCGTCGGCCTGCGCGGCCTGCCGGACGGCGATGGCGGCCTCCACTGCGCGCCCGTCGACGAAGACGCGCGCCATCAGCCGCCTGGCGACGCGTGCGCGGTATCGCCGCGCAACAGGTCGACCGCGTGGTCGACCACCGGTTCGAGCGCGGCCAGGCCGTCGGACACGCCGCCCGGGCTCCCGGGCAGGTTGATGAGGAGCGTCTCGCCGCGGACTCCGGCCAGCCCGCGGCCGAGCGCGGCGTAGGGCGTGGATTCGGCACCGACGCGGCGCAGCATCTCGGCGATCCCCGGCGCCTCGCGCTCGAGGACCGTGCGCGTCGCTTCGGGCGTCACGTCGCGCGCGGCAAGTCCGGTTCCGCCAGTCGTGAGGACGAGATCGACCCCCCGTACATCACACCAGTGCAGGAGGCGCGAGGCGATCGCGTCACTCTCGTCCGGCACGACATCCGCGCCGGACAACGAGTAGGCGCGCCCCCGAATCCACTTCCGGATGAGATCTCCGGAACCATCTTCGCGCTCGCCGGCGTACACGCCGTCGGAGATGGTCACGACGGCGATCCGCGGGGCGATCCGGTGCAGCGATCCGCGCGGATAGAAGGGCGGGCGCACGACTTCGCCCGCGATCGCCTTCCCCCGAATCATGATCTCCACGGCGTCGCCGAAGCCCGCGTCGACCGGCAGGTAGGCGGTCGCGATTCCGTGCCCCATGGAAGGGCTCACGGTCCCGCTTCGGACCTTTCCGACCGCCTCCCCGCCGAGTCGCACTTCGTAACCCGCCCGCGGGAAGCCCCGCTCGAGCAGTCTCAGGAAGCGCAGCTTGCGGGCGAGACCGGCGGCGCGCTGGACGGCGAGGGCTTCCGCGCCCATGAAGTCGCCCTTGGCGTGCTTCACGAGCCACCCGAGTCCGGCCTCGAGCGCGGTCGTCTCATCGTCCACGTCGTTGCCGTAGAGCGCGTACCCCATCTCGAGCCGGAGCGAGTCCCTGGCCCCCAGGCCCGTGGGGACGGCGCCGGCCGCGACGAGCGCCCGCCACGTCGCCACCGCGTGCGCGTTCGGCATATAGAGTTCGAACCCGATCTCCCCCGTGTAGCCGGTCCGGCTGATGACGCACGGCGCCCCCGCGACCTCGCCGTGCACGAACCGGTAGTACTCGATCTCCGCCAGCGGCTGGTCCGTCAGCGGCGCCAGCATCACCTCGGCCATGGGTCCCTGGAGGGCGAGGAGGGCGATCTCATCGCTCTCGTCCGTCATCTCGACGTCGAAGCCCCGCGCGAGCCCGCTGAGGTGCGCCCAGTCCTTGGCCAGGTTGGCGGCGTTGACGACGAGCCGGTAATCCGCCTCGCCCATGCAGTAGACGATGAGGTCGTCGATGACGCCGCCGGTCTCGTGGCACATCGCGCTGTACTGGGCGTCTCCCGGCGCCAGGCGCGAGGGGTCGTTCGTCGTCGCGTAGGCCACGAACGCCCGCGCGTCCTCGCCGCGGACGCGGAACTCTCCCATGTGGGAGACGTCGAACAGGCCCGCGGTCTCGCGCACGGCATGGTGCTCGGCCCGGATCCCGGTCGGGTACTGGACGGGCATCGCGTACCCGGCGAAGGGAACGATCTTTCCGCCCAGGCGGACGTGTTCTTCGAATAGCGGGGTTTCTTTCAGGTCCTTCACGATGCCGCTCCCATGAGCATGGCGAGGATCGCCTTCTGCGAGTGGAGCCGATTCTCCGCCTCGTCCCAGACGCGGGACGCCGGCCCGTCGATGACTTCGGCCGCGACTTCCTCGCCCCGGTGCGCGGGCAGGCAGTGGAGGAAGATCGCATCATCGGCGGCCCGGGCCATGATCTCCGCGCCCACATGGTATCCGTCGAAGGCCCGCGCACGCTCCACGGCCTCTTCCTCCTGTCCCATCGAGGCCCAGACATCCGTCGTCACGACGTGCGCCCCCTCGGCCGCCTCGGCCGGCGCCCGAAAGAGATCGACCTGCGTCGCGCGTCCCGCCGCGGCGAGGATCGCGGGGTCCGGATCGTAGCCTTCCGGGCAGGCGAGACGGAGTCGGAAGCCGAGCTTCGCGGCCGCGTTCAACCACGAGTTCGCCACGTTGTTGCCATCGCCGATCCAGGCGACGGTCCGCCCCGAGAGGTCGGGGCCGAACTCCGCGCGCGCGGTCTGCAGATCCGCCATGATCTGGCAGGGGTGCAGCAGGTCCGTGAGGCCGTTGATGACGGGAATCGAACCGTGCTCGGCCAGCGCCTCGACATCGGCCTGCGCGAACGTCCGGATCATGATTCCGTGCACGAAGCGCGACAGGACACGGGCCGTATCGGAGAGCGGCTCCCCGCGTCCGATCTGGATGTCGCGCGCGGACAGGAAGAGCGCCTGCCCGCCCAGTTGGTGCGTCCCCACCTCGAAGGACACCCGGGTACGGGTCGAACTCTTCGTGAAGATCATGGCGAGCGTCTTCCCGGTGAGGGGACGGCCCGCCGCGCCGGGGTCGGCCTTGAGGCGGTCGGCGAGATCGAGCGCCTCGCGCAGCCGCCCGGGCGCCCAGTCGGCGATCGAGAGAAAATGTCGGGTCCGGTCCATGGCCTCGTGTGCCCTCGGGTCTCCGCTCAGAGGATGTAGCGTCTCAGGTCTTCGTCGTCCGCGATGCGCGACAGACGGTCCCGCACGAAGTCCGCGTCGACGGTGATCGTCTCGTTCGCCCGCGCTTCCGGCAGATCGAAGAGGATCTTCTCCAGGAGTGTGCTGAGGACGGTGTGGAGACGCCGGGCGCCGATGTTCTCCGTCCTCTCGTTCACGTGGCTCGCGATGCGGGCGATTTCGCGGACCGCGCCCTCCTCGAACTCGAGCCGGGCGGACTCGGTCTCCACGAGTGCCCGGTACTGCGCGAGCAGGGCGTAGCGGGGTTCCCGGAGGATGCGCGTGAAAGCCTCCGCGTCCAGACTCTCGAGTTCCACGCGGATCGGGAACCGGCCCTGCAGTTCGGGGATCAGATCCGAGGGCTTCGCGATGTGGAACGCCCCGGCCGCGATGAACAGGATGTGGTCCGTGCGGACCATCCCGTACCGCGTCTGGACCGTGGACCCCTCGACGATGGGCAGGAGGTCGCGCTGCACGCCCTCGCGCGAAACGTCGGGTCCCGCGCCGCCGTGCTTCCCGGCGACCTTGTCGATCTCGTCGAGGAAGACGATCCCCATGCTCTCGGTTCGGCGCAGCGCCTGCTCCGTGACCTCCTCCATGTCCACCAGGTTCGCGAGTTCCTCGGAGCGGAGGATCCGGCGGGCGTCCGCTACGGTGACCCTGCGGCGGCGCGTCTTCTTCGGAAGCACCCCCTTGAGGACTTCCCCGATGTTGAAGTCCACGCTCTCCATGCCGCCCCCCACATCCAGCATGGGGATCGAGCTTTCGCTGACCTCGACTTCGACCTCCCGTTCATCGAGCATGCCGTCGCGCAGGAGGCCGCGGAGCTTCTCGCGCGTGCGCTGCTTGCGCTGCTCGGAAGGCTCGCCGGAGCGGGTCTCGGATGCGTGTCCCGCAAGCGACACGACGAACTGCCGCTGCGGGTCCCCGCCGGAACCCGCCACGGGCTCACCCTCCGCCACGGGAGGAAGAAGCAGGTCGAGGAGGCGCTCCTCGACTCGCCGGTCGGCGATCTCACCGTGCCGGGCTTCCTGCTCCTCGCGCACGAGCTTGATCGCGATCTCGACGAGATCCCGGATCATCGATTCCACATCGCGGCCGACGTAGCCCACTTCGGTGAACTTCGAGGCCTCGACCTTGATGAACGGAGCGCCCGCAAGCCGCGAGAGACGGCGGGCGATCTCGGTCTTCCCCACACCGGTCGGGCCGATGAGGATGATGTTGTTGGGGAGGATCTCCTCGCGCATCCCCTCGTCGACGTTCTGCCGCCGCCAGCGGTTGCGGAGCGCGATCGCGACGGCCTTCTTCGCCTCGTCCTGTCCGATGATGTACTGGTCGAGTTCCTCGACGATCTGTCGGGGGGTGAGCGCCGCCGCGATTCCGGGGTCGCCGGGATCCGGGGCGGGGACGATATCGGGGCGGTGCGTCACTCGCCCGCCATCGCTGGTCGTCATGGTTCGTTTCCGTTCCCGTTCGCGTTGCCGTCCGCGCTGCCCGGGAGTTCGAGCACCGTGATCTCCCGGTTCGTGTACACGCAGATCTCCGCCGCGATCTCCAGGGCCTGCCGGGCGACTTCCGCGGCCGGCAACTCCGTCCGGCGGACGAGGGCCCGGGCGGCGGCGAGCGCGTGCGGCCCTCCGGAACCGAGCGCAAGAATGCCGTCGTCCGGTTCGATGACCTCTCCCGTGCCGGCGATGAGCAAGCTCGTCTCCCGGTCGGCGACGGCGAGCAGCGCCTCGAGCCGCCGGAGATAACGGTCGCTCCGCCACTCCTTCGCGAGTTCCACCGCCGCGCGCGTGAGGTGGCGAGGGTAGCGTTCGAGTTGCGCCTCGAACTTCTCGAACAGGGTGAGAGCATCGGCGACGCCGCCGGCGAAGCCCGCCAGGATCCGGCCATCGCGCATGGTGCGGAGCTTGTTCGCCTTCGCCTTGACGACGGTTTCTCCCATGGTCACCTGGCCGTCACCCGCCATCGCGACCTCCCCTCCGACCCGGACACAGAGGATCGTCGTGGCTCGTATCATTCTCTTCATTCTCCTCCGCGCGGATGGGCCCGGGAGTGTACGCGCTTGAGGCGGTCCACGGATGTGTGCGTGTAGATCCGGGTCGTGCTCAGACTCGCGTGTCCCAGCATCTCCTTCACCGAGACGAGGTCCGCCCCCCGATCGAGAAGGTGGGTCGCGAAGGAGTGGCGCAGCGAATGCGTGGTCAGCCGGTCACCGTCCGCGACCCGCGCGAGTTGGGCCGTCACGTCGCGCTGGATCTGCCGCCGCGAGAGGCGGGTGCCGCGAACGGAGAGGAACGCGGCTCGGGAGGTGCTTTCCCCCCGTTTGCCGAAGTAGGCGTCGAGCGCTTCCGAGGCGCGCCGGCCGAGCGGGACGATGCGCTCCTTCTCCCCCTTGCCGAGAGCGCGAATCTGCCCGGCGCGGGAGTCCACGGCGGTCGCATCGAGGCCGTGCACCTCCGCCAGCCGCAGTCCGCACGAGTACAGCAACTCGAGGAGGGCCCAGCGCCGGAGCGCCACCGCGGATCCGTCCCGCCGCGCCGCCTCGCCGGCCGAATCGAGCAGTTCGCGCGCGTCCTCTTCGCTCAGAAAGGAGGGCAGCGTCCGGTCCCGCCGGGGGGTGCGCACGAGCCGGGCGGGGCTGGCCTCCACCCGGTCCGTGCGCCGGAGGAAGGCGAAGAAGGCGCGCACCGCGGCGAGCTTGCGGGCGATCGAGGAACGTTTCAGCCCGCGCAACTCCAGGTCTCCCATGAAGGAACGGATGGACACCCGATGGACGTCCGCCCAGCCCCAGTCGCGTGTCCCCTCGTACGCGCTCAGGAAGGCCTCGAATTGATCGAGGTCGCGACGGTACGCGGACACGGTGTTGGGGGACAGCCGTCGCTCGGCACGGGCGTAGCGGAGGAAGTCGTCGACCCAGGCGCGCCGGGCTCGCGCTCGCGCACCGGCGGGCGCGGACGTCCCGGTCATTTTCTCGACGACTTCTTGCGGGGGCCGCCGCGCCGCCCACCCGTCTTTCTGGTCGCGTCGCGCTCCTTCCGCTTCCTCAGCAGGTCCAGCGCCATGTCCAGCGTGACCTCATCGGGCTCCGTCCCCCTGGGCAGCGAAGCGTTCGTCTTGCCGTGTTTGACGTAGGGGCCGTAGCGACCCTTGTAGATTGCGATCGACTCGCCGTCATCGGGGTGCGCGCCGACTTCCCGCAGCGGTGTGGCGCTCGCCCGCCGGCCCCGCGTCTTGGGCGCGGAGAGCAACTCCATGGCGCGCTCGAAGGTGACCTCGAGCGGGTCGTCGTTTTCCGTCAGCGAGCGGAAATCCTTTTGGTGGACGACGTACGGACCGTAGCGACCGATCCCCACCTTCACCGGGTCGCCGCTCTCCGGGTGCGTGCCGAGCGGGGCGGGCATGGCGAGCAGCTTGAGCGCCATCGCCAGCGACACATCCTCCGGCTGAACGTTCTTCGGGAGGGAGGCGCGTTTCGGCTTCCTCGCGTCCGTCCTCTCGCCTTGCTGCACGTAGGGGCCGTAGCGCCCCTCCATGAGGTAGATGGCCTCTCCGGAATCGGGGTCCTCTCCCAGCCGGTCCGGACCTTCCGCCCGTTTCTGGAGGAGATCGATCGCCTGCTCCTCGCTGAGGTCGGCCGGGGCGACATCCTCCGGGAGGGACGCGGTGAGCCGATCACCGTTGCGCTCGAGTTCGAGGAAGGGGCCATAACGGCCGATCCGCACGCGGGGGGTGAGGTCCTGGAGGCGGACGGTCGAGGCCTCCCGCGGGTCGATGGCCGCTTCGCGCTCGACAAGTCGCGCTTCGAGACCTTTCCCGCCGCTGTAGAACTCCCCGAGGTACGCGCGCCAGTCCACGTTGCCGCGCGCGATCTCGTCCAGCGCCTCCTCCATCTCGGAGGTGAACCCGGTGTCGACGAGGTTCGGGAAGTGATCCTCCAGGAGACCGGTCACCGCGAAGGCGATGAAGGTGGGCACGAGTTGCTTGCTCTGCCGCACGGCGTAGCCTCGATCGACGACGGTCGAGATGATGGCGGCGTACGTGGAGGGGCGCCCGATGCCGTCCGCCTCCAGTTCCTTGACGAGCGCCGCATCCGTGAAGCGGGGGGGCGGCTTCGTCTCGTGCTTCCGACTCTCCAGCTTGCGGTTCTCGAGTGTCTGACCCTCCCGCATGTCGGGGAGGACCGTTTCCTGGTTCTCCAGCGCCGCGTCCGGGTCGTCGGAGCCTTCGACGTAGGCGCGGAAGAAGCCGGGGAACTCGATGACTTTGCCCGCGGCGCGGAAGCGCGCCTCCTCCGCGTCCACGTGCACGTTCAGGTGCCGCAGCCGGGCATCCGCCATCTGCGTCGCGACCGCACGTCTCCAGATCAGTTCGTAGAGCGCCTTCTGCCGGCCGGTGAGTCCGAGTTCGGCGGCCGTGCGCATGTCGGTGCCGGACGGGCGAATCGCCTCGTGGGCCTCCTGGGCGGAGCGGGATTTCGTCTTGTAGCGCCGCGGGACAGAGCTCAGGTATTCCTCCCCGTACCGGGCCGCCACGCGGCTTCGGATCGCCCTGATCGCGGCTTCGGACAATGTGACGGAATCGGTCCTCATGTAGGTGATATGGCCGGCCTCGTAGAGCGCCTGCGCAATCCGCATCGTGTCCCGGGCCCCGAGGTTCAGCTTGCGGTTGGCCTCCTGCTGGAGGGTCGCGGTCGTAAACGGAGGATACGGGCTCCGCTTCGACTGCCTTTCCTGCAGCTTGACGACCTTGAAGGTCGCGTCGGCCAAGCGCGCGCGGAGGGCCTCGGCGCGTTCCCGGTCCAGCAGGACGACCTTGCGGCCGGACTTGAGCGCGCCGGTGCGTTCATCGAAATCCCGGCCCCTCGCGATCGCCACCCCGTCGAGCGCAGCCAGATCGGCCGTGAAAACGTGCCCATTCGCGGCGAGGTGGGCGCGCAGCCGCCACCAGGTCCCGCTCCGGAAGGCGCGCCGCTCCCGCTCGCGCTCGACGAGCAGGCGGACGGCGACCGACTGCACGCGGCCCGCGGAGAGTCCGGGCTTGATCTTCTTCCACAGGAGCGGGGAGACCCCGTACCCGACGAGGCGATCCAGAATCCTGCGCGCCTGCTGGGCTTCGATGCGGGGGAGGTCGATCTCTCCCGGCTGCTCGAGCGCCGCGAGCACGGCATTTCTCGTGATCTCGTTGAATGTGATGCGGCGGAACCGCTCTCGAAGCGACCGCTTCCGCGCGGTCAGAGCCTCGACGATGTGGTAGGCGATCGCCTCGCCTTCGCGGTCGGGGTCCGTGGCGAGGAGAATTGAATCCGCCTTCGCCGCCTCCGCGCGCAGCTTCCGGAGGACGGGTTCCTTCCCCTCGATCGTGACGTACTCCGGCTCGAACCCCTTTTCGACGTCGACGCCGAGGCCGCTCCTGGGGAGATCCCGGACGTGCCCGACGGATGCCTGTACGCTGAAGCCGGCCCCGAGATACGACTCCAGGGTGCGGGCCTTCGCGGGCGACTCCACGATGACGAGATTCACGTGCGGCCTCTCAACTCTCCTGTGGTCCTTCCGTGGTTCCTTCCACTGTTCCTTCCACCGTTCCTTCCCGGTCCGCCGGCGGGCGGGGCGCGAGACGCCGCAGACATCTCAGCGCTACCTCCACGACATCATCCGGTTCCCGTCCATCCGTCTCCAGCACCAGTTCGGCCTCCGCGTAGGCGGCCTCCCGCGCCGCGAGCAGGGCGGCGAGCGCAGCCGCGGGGTCGGGTCCGGCCAGCAGAGGCCGAACCTCGGCACCCTCCCCGGAGAGGCGATGGATCGCGGTCTCGGGGCGCACGCGCAACCAGACGCGTACCCGGCCACCGGACGTACGGTCGATGTCCCGGCGCGCCATCCACCCTCCTCCGGTCGCAACGATGACATCCGTTGCCCGTGCCGCCCGGGACGCGGCCCTGGCCTCGAGCCGCCGGAACTCGGCTTCGCCGCCGACGCGAAACAGGTGAGGGATCGTCTCCCCCGCCAGCTCCTCGACCTCGCGGTCGAGATCCACATAGCGATACCCCAGCCGCCGGGCGAGGAGCGGTCCTATCGTACTCTTCCCCGCCCCGGAGAGCCCGACGAGCCAGATCCTTCGGGGCACCCTCGACACGTCACGTCCCGATCCGGGCGAGGTAGCTCTCCATGTTGGACCGCATGTCGGATACGTTGTCGCCGCCGAATTTCTCGATCCACGCGTCGGCCAGCACGAGCGCCATCATCGCCTCGCCGACGACGCCGGCCGCGGGCACGGAGCACGTATCGCTGCGCTCCAGGAGCGCCTTGGCGGGCTCGCCGGTCCGGGTGTTCACGCTGTCCAGGGGGCGCCGGAGCGAGCTGAGCGGCTTCATGGCGACGCGGGCCACGATGTCGCCCCCCGTCGTCATCCCCCCCTCGAGTCCGCCGGCGTTGTTCCGGCGCCGCCGATAGCCCCCGCTCGCGGGGAGGGCGGGATCCCGCTCGATCTCATCGTGCACCTCCGACCCCCGGAAGCGCGCGGCCTCGAAGCCCATGCCGATCTCGACGCCCTTCATGGCGTGGATCGACATCATCGCCCCGCCGATGCGGCCCCCCAGGCGGGTCTCCCAGGTGACGTGGCTCCCGAGCCCCACGGGTACGCCGCGCGCCACGACCTCGAATACGCCCCCCAGCGAATCCCCGGCGCGGCGGGCGGCATCGATCGCGTCGACCATGGCCGCCGACGCGTCCGCATCGATGCAGCGCACGGGCGACGCGTTGGTCACGGCGAACAGATCCTCCGGCAGCGGCAGTCCGGGCGGGATCGACACCGGACCGATCGACACCACGTGGCTCTCGACGCGCACGCCAAATCTGGCCAGCAGACGCTTGGCGATGGCCCCGGCGGCAACGCGCGCGGCGGTCTCGCGCGCGCTGGCCCGTTCGAGGATGTCGCGCGCGTCCTCCCTCCCGTACTTGAGCATCCCCGCGAGGTCGGCGTGTCCCGGCCGCGGCATGTACACCCGGCGCAGGAGTTCGTCGTCGTCCACATCCGGCGCGTCGATCGCCATCGCCGCGCGCCAGTTCCTGTGGTCGCGGTTGGGGATCCGGATCGCGATCGGCGACCCCAGGGTCTCGCCGAGCCGCACGCCGCCGAAGATCTCGCCCACATCCTTTTCGATCCTCATGCGGCCGCCCCGGCCGTGCCCTCCCTGGCGGCGGACCAGTTCGAACGAGACATCGCCGGGCCTAAGAGCCAGCCCGGCGGGGATCCCCTCCAGCACGGCGACCACGGCGGGGCCGTGTGTTTCGCCCGCCGTCGTCAACCTCAGACACCTCAGCATCCTGTCCTCATCGCGTCAACATCGCATGAAAGTCGCATGAACATCGCGTGGATCTCTCCTCATCGAACGGCCGTTCCAACGGCGGGAAAAGGATGCGCCGAGGCGGGAGCCGCAACCTGACGACCCCCTGACGGCCCCTTACCGTCCGTCCGGCTGGCGATGAATGATGTGCGGCGTAACGAGGATGATCAGGTCCTGCTTCACCTCGTTCTCCTTGGTGCTCCGGAACAGATTTCCAATCAGCGGGAGGTTCATGAGCCCGGGAATCCCGCTGCGGCTCCGACTCACCTCGCTCAGCGTAAGACCGCCGATCACGGCGGTCTCGCCGTCATCGAGCAGCAGCGTCGTCTCACCGATCTGTTTCTCGAACACGAAGCCCACATCCGAGAGTCCCAGCTTCAGCCCGGACCGTTCGGCCATCAGCTCCAGCCGGATCTGATTGTTGTTCGTCACGTGCGGGACGACGTCCAGAATAATCCCCGTGTCCTCGAAATCGACGTTGACGCGCGCGGACTCGGTCTGGGCCCCCGGCTCCAGAACCCGGATCGGGGTGCGTTCGCCCACCTGAATCCTCGCGTGCGCGTGGTCCACGACCCGGATCGAGGGCGCAGCCTGCACGTCCGACAACTGCTGCGATTCGAGCGCTTCGAGGAACGAGAAGAGGGAGAACTCGCCGAACGCCACGGCCGTGAGGATCTGAAGCGCCGGCCCGATCGGGCGATCGTTCGCGTTCGCCAGCGCCGCGACCGCCGTGCCTCCGAGGCTCACGAGCGTTTCGTTCGTCCGCTGGACGAACCCCTGATCGACCGTTCCATCGCCGTCCACGTCAACGAGTTGGGGCGGCGAATTGGGGTCGGGCGCCGGGATGACGTCGTTGATGCCCTGTTCCACGAAGTCGCCGGCCCGCTCCTTGAGGTCGTACACGATCCCCAGTTGCTGTACGTCGGTCCGGTCGACAAACACGATCTTCGCCTCGATCGCGACCTGGGGAGACGTCGGTCCAGCGCGGCGATGATCGTGTCCATCCGCGCGACGACGGACGGTGCGTCGGTCACGATGACTGTGTTGCTGCCGGCGAACGACACGACCTGGCCGCGGTTGGGCGTCGCCAGGTGTCGGAGCGTCTCCGCCACCGAGTCCGCCCGCGCATAGTTGATCCGGATCACGCGCGTTTCGCTCAGCAGTTGATCCCGCGCCTGGAGGTTCTCCAGCCAATCGACGACGACGATCCCGCCGTCGGTCCTGTGCCAGCCGAGGTTCTGGGCGGACAGAATCGCGTTCAGCGCCACATCCCACGGCTGATCGCGGATGTCGATGCCTCGAACGATGACGGACGCGACCTCTCCATTCGGGACGACCGAGATGTCCGCGAACTCCGAGAACCCGGCGAGGACGTCGAGCATGCTCGCGCTGTCGTACACCACCGAGATGCGTGGCTCGGTCTCCTGCACGACCGGCAGCGGCCCGGAAGCACTCCGGACATCCGTCGTGGACCAGGGAGAAAAAGGCGGCCCCGGGTTCCGGAAGGTCACGCGAACCGCACCGGAGTCCGCGGTTACCCGGTAGGCGGTTTCCCGCTCGAGATCGAATATGAGCCGCACCGTCCCGGGCCGGAACCGGGTTGAACGGATGCCGAGCACTCCGCCGCGGTCGATCCGGTCGTAGTGGCGGCGCGCGAGTCCCCGGTTCACCCCCTTCAGGTCAAGAAGCAGCCGCGGAGGATTGGTGAGCATCATGTGGCGGGGCGTGGCCGGCCCTCCGACGACCACCGTGATCTCGGTCTCCGTCCCCTCGGAGGCGATCCTCACTTCCCGCATCTCGGCTGGGGAGGCTGCCGCAACCGCTGCGGCGACGGCGAAAATGGCCCGGGAGATCATCCGCCTGTCCCCCGCTCACGCCTCACCCGCAGCGTCTCCCGACGGCTGACTCCGAAGCTCGTGATCACGAAATCCACCTCCTCAATGCGAATCCGCACGACCCGGGCCGTGCCGATGATGTCGCGTTCGCGGGCACGGTATCGCCGGCCCGTGGTTCGATCGGTCAGAATCGCAACGCTTCCCAGTTGCGGGTTGTACAGCACGCCGGACAGCGCAAGGTCTCCGAAACGGGGCCCCGCCTGTGTGTCCGGGTCAAGCGGCAGGAACGGGTCGCGTCGCTCGAAGGCCGGGTAGGCGAAGATCTCGCGCTCGTAGATCGGCGGCCGTGTCTGTGCCGTGACCTCCGGTGGCCCGGTTCGTAACGCTGCCGCGAGCACCGCGGTCAGGATCATGCGAGTCATCCACCCTCCGGCGAAGCGGCGTCTTCCGGCGGAAGCACGAAAGTCTCGAGGCTGAAGCGCGCGTGAACGAGTTGCCGTCCCGAGTCCGTGATGCGGGAGGGTACGATCTCGTCGACCTCGGGCCGTACGATTCGGGCGAAGCCGGCGACCCGCGTCAGGAACTGCCCGACATCGTGGTACGCCCCCTCGACCTGAAGCGCCCATTGTTGCCGCACGAAGTAGCCGGTGGAGTCGGCCACGGGATCGGCGGGCAGCGCACGTACGAGTTCGAGACCGAGCGACTGTGTTTCGGCCGCGATGGCTTCATATATGGCCTCGACTTCACCCTCTCGCGGAACGAGCCGTTTCAGCGCCGCGAGCTGCCGTTCGCCGAGTACGAGACCCTCGTGTATCTCATCCGGGTTGCCGTCCCCCAGCTCGGCGAGGGCGTTGGCCCGCTCGGTCCGCTCAACCCGCTCTGCCAATCCGGCCAGCTCCACCCTGCGCGGGTTCCAGAAGTGCAGATGGAAGGCCGTCCCGCAGCCCAGCAGGAGTACGAGTCCGAGCGCCCGGTACTGCGCGCGGGGTTCCCTCGGTAGCACGGTCAAGCCGGTTCGACCCGCCGGGAGGCGGGCGCATGGGCGAATCGAAGCACGAGAGTGAAGGCCTGCCGGGCGACCTGATCGGGATCGGATCCCTGCTGCCGGCTGCCGACGATCCTCACATCGGCAATGTAGTCCGAGGTCTCCAGGCTGCGGACGAATTCCGTGATCGCGAGCGGATTGCCCGCAATCCCCTGAACTTCGACCGTGAGGTCGGGTGGCGGCGACAGTTGACGCAGGGAAGTCAGCCAGGCCGGCGGCGGGAGCGCGCGGCTGATTTCGTCCATCATGTGCGGCCACGCGAACCGGTCGCGGTCCAACTGTTCGACGAGGGCGACGCGCTCGCGGATCTCGCGAGATCTTTCCGTCAAGCTGTCGCTTGCGGCCCGGAGTTCGGCGAGCCGCGCCGAATCCGCCACCGCTGCTTCAAGACGCACCTGCAGTTCGAGGGCCTCGGCCCGCTGCGATCGCCACAGCGCGACCGTGGCCGGCAGGATCGTCAGTGCCGAGATCAACAGTGCGACCCCCCAAAAGTCGATGCGGAGACGGCCACCGTCGCGCCCGTGCGTCGCGACCCCGTGCCGCGCGCGCAGAGCTTCGGGCAGAAGGTTGATCTCGATCATGGTCGTACCCACGCTCTCACGTTTCAGCCTCCCCGAACCGGGGACCGAAGAGCGAGCCCGATCGAAAGCATGAGCATCGGCGCCACCGAGCCCAGATCCGTCCGATCCGCGACGTCCGGCGCGACCTCGATACGTTCGAACGCGTGCGCGAGGCGCGTTTCCACGCCTGTCGTCTCTGCGAGGATCTCGACCAGGCCGGGCGCCGCGGCTCCTCCGCCGCACAGGTATACGCGTGCGATCCCCGGTCCGGTCTCGACGAAGGCCCCCGCGCGGTCGATGCCGCGTGCGATCCGGCGGGCGCCTTCATCCAGCCCGTCTGCCGTCGGAGCGCCGACGGCCAGTTCGCGGGCCAACAGCGGGAGCCCGTTCCGGAGCAGGTGTATGGCGGTCGAATGGGCCCCGATGTCGACCAGCACGGTCACATCCCTCATCGCGGCCGGATAGTTCGCCTCGAACGCGTTGCGAAGGGCCAGAGCCTCCACGTCGACCGTCGTCGGGTTCAGACCCGCCCGCCGCAGGAGTGCGACGCGCGTCTCGATGACGTCTCGTTTCGCCGCCGCCAGCAGTACGCTCATCGTCGAGCTTTCTCCGTCCGGATCGATGATCGCGAAGTCCAGTTCCACGTTCTTCATGTCGAAGGGAACGTGCTGCTCCGCTTCCCACGGCATCACGGCGCGGGCCTCCGCCTCATCCATCCGGTCGATTTCGATCACCTTGCTGAGCACATCGCGCCCACCGATGCCGATGACCACATCGCGGGGCTTGATTCGCTCCCGCCTGAACATCGAGGAAAGCGTGTCGGCGACACGCTCCGGATCCCCGATCGTCCCGCCGCGCACGGTATCCGCCTCGTTCGGAGCGGTCGCGAGCCCCGTCAGGCGGGGCCCGCTCGGACCATGGTCGATCACCGCGGCCTTGCTGAAGCCGCTGCCGACATCGACGCCGACGGTGGCCTTCCGGCGCCGCAACCCGAATCTGCTCATGCCTCAGTTACGGAGGGACATCGAGTAGACGACGCGCCGACCCGCTGCGCGACCGTTGCGGCCGATGGCCGTACCGGTCAGCCGGATTTCGCGCACGCGGGAGAGTTCCCCCGGTGCCACGCCGGCCTGGATGGCGCCTCCCGACAGCCGGTACTCGAACGCCGCGCCGAGCTCGAGCGGGGACACGAACTCCTGGCCGTTGCGCCGGATGGATACCGTTCCCGGTTCGGAATCGGATCGGCGGATCGCGTAGGTGAGCCGTCCATAGACGCGAGCGAGCGAGCCGGGCACGGGCGTCGTCCCGAAGCCGCCGTTCCAGCCGCTTGTGCGCCGGAACCACCGGGTCGGCATTCGGTTCGCCCGATCCGCTCCCGCCGCCCGGCAGGCGGTCTCCGCCGCCACCGAGACACTTGAGGCGGGCGTGAACCCGTCCGCGTAGTTCCAGTCCGCGGAGTACGGCCCGGAGAACGCCGTGCCGCGCCACCCGGACTGAAGGTTCGCGGCGATGGAATCGTAGGCGAAGAGATCGATCGATCCGCTGCTCACCGTGTCGCACACGATTGCCCTCAACACGACGACGCGGACGGACACGGTGTCGGGCGTTGCGACGAGCAGGTCGCCCGGCCCGGCGCCGCGGATCTCCGCTCCCATGCCGTCGGCCAGTGCGCGTGCCGTCTGCGACGCCCGGATGGCGTCCTCATTACGCAGATGAAAGCGGCTCTGACTCCCCAACAGGCCGATGAGCAGGCCGATGAGCAGACCGGCGCCAGCGAGCGCGACGAGCATTTCGGCAAGGGTGAACCCTCCCTGGCGGCATGGTCGGGGCGGCGTGAGGGGGCGCGGAATGCTCATGGCGCCGCAGGCAGCGGGCGAGGCCGCGAGAGGACGATCTCGAGTGCCGCCGCCGGGGCTGGCGGCAGCGACACGGTTACGCGGGCGAGCTTGAGCCGCGGCAGCGGCGCGGTCACGTCATGCGAGATGTCGAATCGACGTCCACCGATATCGACGGTACTCGTGTGGGAGACGGCGGCGGCATGCCCGGCTCGGACGAGCGACTCCACGGCGTTTCGTCCCGCGAGCGCGTGGTCCGTACCCCACTGCGCCCGTAGCGCCAGGGAACCGATCCCGAGCGCGACGCCCGCCGCTCCGAGGATCCCGATGGACGTGACGACGATGGCCAGCAGGACCTCGACCAGACTGAAGCCCGCAGTCTTCAATGTTGAAAAGGTACCGCGCGAACCCGGCCCAGGAAGTTCGACACCAGCCGAACGCCGCGCTTGCCGCGGTACAGGTGGATGCTGCCGGGGGATCCGTGTCCCCTGGCGTTGAAACGGAGAGTGGAGGGCTGCAATCGCACCGAGTCGATCCGGCCGAGCGCGTGCCTCCCGAGATCGACGCGGGACAGCAACGACCCTCCGCGCCGCGATACTTCGAGATGGGTCCCCGCGAGCGTCACCGCAGTCGGCGCATGGGTCGCCACGGCGTGGAGACGTGCCAACGCGAGCTGCGACTCCGCCACCCGGGCGGCTCGGGTCAGACTGAAGCTGTCGAGGGGTCCGCGCGAGATGATGACAGTCGCGGCCAGCCCTGTGACCGCCAGCGCGACCGCGACTTCCACCAGACTGAACCCGTTCCGCCCTGTACGCGATCCTGTGCGCGATCCATGAGATCCGCGTGATCCGCCTTGCTGCACGGGGTGCTCCCTTTCTCGAATGAGGCGTTGCCGATTCTGTCCGTAAGTATCGCTTCCCGTGTCAACGGCGCATCAACAGCTGGTGGCCTCGATGATCTGCCCGACCACGCCCGAGGCGTTGGCGGCGGACGAATTGACGCACCACGTGTTCGGCGAGGATGCGTGTTTCGCCGTGATCTGGTAGCCGTCCGTGTACGCCGTCACGGCCAGCGAGATGTTCGTGCTGGCCTGGAAATCTCGAGTCCCGTCGCCATCGAGGTCCGCCCCTCCGCCGGCCGCCACGCTGACCGCGGCATAGGCCTGGCTGGTAAAGAAGTGCGCTTCCTCGGCCGTCATCATGTTGCGAATGTCGCTCTGCGCGGCGGCATCGAACGCCTTTTCCTTCGTACTCGTGAACTGCGGAATCGCGATGGCCGCCAAAATGCCGATGATGACGACCACGATCAGCAGTTCGATCAGCGTGAACCCCTCGGCACCACTCCTCGTCGTTCTTCTCATCCCTTTCCTCACTTCCGCCCGGGTTGGATCTTCGGCAGCACCTCCGGTGGGGGCTGCGCGAGCCGCGGCTCCCGGCGGCGCGCCGGCGACCGCGGACGGTTACCCTACAGTTAGTCATCGTCCAGCAACGGAGTATCAACGCCCCAGTCCGGAGGTTCATCGAAGCCCGAAGCCGCACGGATTCGGCCATGCCGCACCGACAGGGTCAGCGAATGCACACGTCCGGCACTGTCACGCAGCGGCCGGCGGATATCGTCGGTCCCGCCCGATGGCTCCAGAGGCTCCGGAGGCGGCAACCCCAGCGCGCGCAACGTCTCCGGCACGGTGTCGAAACCCCCCGCGAAGGCGGCCGTCCACGACCGGACGAGTGCCGGACCGCCGATCCGGTCAGGCCTGGCTCGCAGACGCAGCGTCCAGTTCGGAGCCTCGAAGCGCAGCCACCGGTCCTCCCCCGCCCGCCGGTCCGCCACCACGCGTCCGTACCGCTCGAAGGCCGCATCGACAGGCTGGCCGAGGAGGTCCCGCACGCAGGGAGCCGTCGCGCCGTGGATGGCGTCTCCGTCGTTTGTGCTCGCGGACATGCGGCAAGAAGAGGAATGGGGAGAAACCCCGCAAGCCGCGAGGCCCGCTTCCCGCGATATCGGCAGGGGCGTCACTGGATCGCGTTGATGAGTTCGAAGATCGGGAGGTACATGGCGATGATCATCCCGCCGACGAGACCTCCGAGGAACACGATCAGAACCGGCTCCAGTATCCTGAGCAGGCTCTCGGCGCCGGCATCGACTTCGTCGTCGTAGAAGTCGGCGATCCGGGCCAGCATCTCATCGAGATCGCCGGTCTCTTCTCCGACGTGGATCATTCGGGCCACCATGGGAGGGAAGGCCCGGGTCTCCTGCAGAGGCCGAGCGATGGAGTGACCCCGCTGGATCGCGGCCCGACTCGTCCGTATCGCGTCCTCGATGACCCGGTTCCCCGCCGTCCGCGCCGTGATCTCGAGCCCCTCGAGAATGGGGACCCCCGACGAGAGCAGCGTTCCCAAGGTCCGCGTGACGCGGGACACCGCGGCTTTCCGGATCAGCGGGCCGAGAACCGGCAGCCTCAGCAGCATACGGTCGAGGCGCCGGCGGCCCGCATCCGTGGCGGCCCAGCGGCGCAGTATCAAGGCCGCGCCGACCACCACGGCGAGCAGCGCCCACCACCAGTTCTGGACGACCCTGGAGAAGCCGATGACCACGCGTGTCGGGAGCGGGAGCGTCGCATCGAAGCTCGCAAACACGGTTTCGAACGTCGGGATCACGAAGAGAAGGAGCGTCGCGACGACCGCGATGGCCACCGCGAGCACGACGCCGGGGTAGAGCATGGCGCCATTCACCTTGCGACGGATCTGTTCGCTCTTCTCGAGGAAGGTGGCGAGGCGGTCGAGAATCCCGTCCAACCTGCTCCCCGACTCGCCCGCGTGGACCATGTTGACGTAGAGCTGCGTGAAGACGCGGGGGTGCCGTTCGAGCGCGCCGGCCAGCGTGTGCCCGGCCTCGACATCGCGAAGCGTGTCGCGGGCGACGTCCCGAAGCGCGGAGTTCTCCGCCTGGAGCGCGAGGGTCTCGAGCGTCCGGGTGAGCGGCAACCCGGCGCCGATCATCACCGAGAACTGCCGTGTGAACAACACGAGATCACGGGTCTTCACGCGTGCCGAAGGTGCGAGGATCCGGCGCCGCACGCGGCGGCCCATGTTCGCCGCGAAAGACGTCACAGGCTCTCCATCGGGAGAGAGGTGAACCGACCGCCAGCCCCCACATCATCCACCCCGCGCCATCGCCGGCGGCCGGTCGCTACCGCTCTCCTCACGTCGACTTGCTTCACCGCGCGGACCCATCCTGCGAGGACGCACTCGTCATGCGACGGAATTCGGCGGGGTCGGAGGCGATCCTGAGGCATTCCTCGAAGTCCACCTGCCGCCGGACATAGAGCTGGTGGAGCGCATCGTTGAGCGTCCGCATGCCGAACCTGCGCGCGGCCTGCATCGCGGAATGGATCTGATGGACCTTCGCCTCACGGATCAGAGCCCGGACCGCGGGCGTCGCGACCAGAATCTCGCAGGCGACGACGCGTCCGCCGCCCTGCGCCCGGCGAAGGAGCGTCTGGGTGATGACGCCCTCGAAGACGTGGGCGAATTGCGCCCGCACCTGCTCCTGTCCGTGGGCCGGGAAGGCATCGATGATCCGGTGGATGGACTCCGCGGCCGAACGCGTATGCAGCGTGCCGAGCGCGAGGTGTCCGGTCTCAGCGATCGTTAGCGCGGCCTGAATCGTCTCGGGATCCCGCAGCTCGCCGATGAGGATCACGTCAGGATCCTGGCGGAGGGCATAGCGAAGGGCGCTGGCGAAGCTGGGCGTGTCCTGCCCGATCTCGCGCTGGTTCACGATGCAGCGTTTGTGCGGATGGACGAATTCGATCGGATCCTCGATCGTCACGATGTGGCCCGCGCGGGCCGTGTTGATGCGGTCCACCATCGCCGCGAGCGTCGTCGACTTGCCCGATCCGGTGGGCCCCGTCACCAGCACGAGCCCGCGCGGTTTGTCCGCCAGCCGCCCGACGATCGATGGTACGCCGATTTCGCGCAGGCTCGGGATCTCGACCGGCACCCGGCGGATGGCGCACGCCACGCTCCCGCGCTGCCGGAACAGGTTCGCGCGGAAGCGGGAGAGGCCGGGGATCTCGAAGCCGAAATCGAAGTCGGGCTCGCCCGCGAAACGCGCGCGCTGGTCGTTCGAGAGCATCGAACGGGCGAGAGCCGCCGTGTCCTCCGGATCCAGCACGCCTTCGTCGCGGCTGTCCGTGAGGTCGCCGTCGATCCGGAGCTTCGCGCGTTCGCCCGCCGTAAGGTGCAGATCGGATGCGCCCCGTTCGACCATCTCGCTCAGCAGCTCAACCAGATGTGCGTCCATGCGGCCCGGCCTACGCCGGCGTCTCCCTGAGCACATCTTCGAGGGTCGCGATCCCCCGTCTCACCTTGGCGAACCCGTCCTGCCGCAGGGTGATCATCCCCTCGCCGACCGCGTGGCGCTCGATCTCTTCCGAGGATGCGCCCGCCAGGACCAGCCGGCGGATCGCGGGCGACATCGGAAGGACCTCGTACAGACCCTGGCGGCCCGAGTACCCCGACCCGCCGCACGAATCGCAGCCCGCGCCGCGGTAGAAGGCGCTCCCGCCGCGCCCACCCGCCTCCAGTCCGACCGACTGCAGGATCTCGGGTGCGTAGTCCGTCTCGGTTCGACAGTCGGGGCAGATGCGGCCGATGAGCCGCTGGGCGGTGATCACCTTGACGGCGACGGCGACGTTGAACGCCTCGACCCCCATGTCCACCAGACGCGTCGGCGTCGAGGCGGCGTCATTGGTGTGGAGCGTGGAGAGCACGAGATGGCCGGTGAGCGCCGCCTTCACGGCGATCCCGCCCGTCTCGCGGTCGCGGATCTCGCCCACCATGAGGATGTTCGGATCCTGCCGCAGGAAGGCGCGAAGCGTCGTGGCGAAGGTAAGGCCGATCTTCGGGCGAATCTGGACCTGGTTGATGCCGTCGATGCTGTACTCGACCGGATCCTCGGCGGTCATGATGTTCGCCTCCGGCGTGTTGAGTCTCGCGAGCGCGCTATAGAGCGTCGTGGTCTTCCCGGATCCCGTGGGACCCGTGACCAGGACCATGCCCGATGTCTGTGAGATCGCGCCGAGCAGCGCGCGTTCCGCGCGTGCCTCCATCCCGAAGGATTCGAGGTCGAAGGCCTGCCGCTCCCTGTCGAGGATTCGGAGGACGAGTTTCTCGCCGAACAGCGTGGGAAGCGTCGAGACGCGGAAGTCGATGACTCGGTCGGCGACCGGCATGCGGATCCGGCCGTCCTGGGGTATCCGGCGTTCCGCGATGTTCAGGTCCGCCAGGATCTTGAGGCGAGACGTCAGGGCCGCGGCCATCTGAAAGGGCGGACGCATGATCTCGCGCAGCCTCCCATCCAGGCGATAGCGGACGCGCAGTTCACTCTCGTACGGCTCGACGTGAACGTCCGAGGCGCCGCGATGTACCGCATCGCCGAGGATGTCGTTGATGAGCCGGACGGCCGGCTCCTCACCCGCTTCGACCGAGCCGGCCTCGGCGGGCGATGCCTCGGCCACCTCCCTCGCGCGCCGTTTCTCGCGTGTCGCGCCGGCCCCGTAGCTCCGGTCGATCCGTTGGCGAAGCGTGCGTTCTCCGACCCTGACGGCCTCGACCTCGAACTGGGTGAGGAAGGCCAGATCGTCGATGAGCGCCGCATCGGACGGATCGGCCATCGCGACCGAAAGCGTCCGGCCCGCACGCCGCAGCGGGAGTACGAGATGCCGGCGCGCGAATTCCGCCGGGATGAGACGAAGGGCGTTCGGATCCGAGGCCAGGCGCCTGTGCGTCGGGGCCGGGGTATCCGGGGCCGGCGAAGGAATCACGGCGCGCTCGCGCATACCCGTTCCCGGAAGCGCGCGAGGGAGCGCGCCCCGATGCCTCGGACGCGGGTGATGGCTTCGGGGGTTTCGAACGGCCCGTTCGCGCTTCGGTCCTCAATGATACGGGTCGCGAGAGCGGGTCCGATGCCGGACAGGCTCTCGAGTTGTTCGCGATCGGCCCGATTGAGATCGATCCGCGCGCCTCCGGGCGGACAGCCCGTCAACGTCAACGTCGGCCTGGCGGGAGCGGAGCCCGAACGGGGCACCGCGGGCTCGAAGCGGAGATACGGCGCGAGTCGGCGCGCGGTGACCTCCCCCACGCCGCCTACCCGCTCCAAGTCGGCCGCGCTGCGGAAGGAAGCACGGTCCCGCTCCTCGATGAGAGCCGCCGCCAAGCTCGGACCGACGCCGGGCAGACGGCGCAACTCGTCGGCCGGAACACGGTTCACATCGATCTGCTCGCCGTCGGCGAGCGGGGTCTGCGCCCGCTGCTCCCGGGTCAGGGCCGCGACGACCTCGCCCTCGATGCCCTCCAGATCCGTCGCGGGATCGATCTCCCCGAGACCCTCCACCCGGCCGGGGTCCGGCGCGAGGAGGGTGCGCGTCACGAGACTCACCCCCACGAGCACGAGCGCGGCGCCCAGCGCCTTGCGTTCCGCACGATTCAGATCCCACACCCCGCACCTCCCCCTGTATCAGGACCGATTCCTGCACGAGGATCGGGAAGCGGATCAACCGGGCGTCAAACGGTCATGCGTCAGAAGATGAAGGTGATCTCGGCCCAGCCGTCGACCGGGTTCCCGTGGCGCAGCGCGGGCCGGTATTCCCACGCCCGCACCTGGCGCATGATGTCGCGGTTGAAGTCCTCGTCCGGGGTCGGGGGATCCAGTTCGACGAGGCCGGGACGCCCGGTGGCGTCGACGAAGACGCGCACCGTCACTTCCATGCCGCGGACGGAGCCGGGGGGATCCCAGTGCGGCACGACGGATCTCGGCGAGGGCGACACGTACCCGTCGCCCTCGCCCCCGCTCGCCCCATCGTCCCCGAGACCGGTCCCCGCCCCGCTCCCGGCCGAGGGCGCCGGCGCGCCGACGGGGAGCAGTTCGGAGGACACATCTATCTCTGCTTCCCGGACCTCGATGTCGGGCATGTCGACGGCGAGGACGGGCCGCGGAGGCGGCGGAATCTCGATCCTCCGGGGCATGGAAACCCGCAGCGCCTGCATACCGCCCCCGCCGGCGGGGAGATCCGGATCCGCGCCGGGCCGGGCCGCCCGCTCCAACTCCGGCGCCGGGCGCACCCACGCGAGGAGCAGGAACGCGTGCAGGAGCGCGGAGGCGAGCATCCCGCCCCACCACACCGCCCGTTCCCGGGCGCGGGAGCGCGATGACGCGACCCCGAATCGCCAATCCGGCCGTTTCCTTGTCGTCGTGCGCACAGGTCCGATCCGACTCCAAAAGGGTGATGAAGCATCGTACGGCGGGCCGCCATTGCAGGTTCCCGGAGCTTGCCGCCCGGTCAGGCCCTCCGGCACATTGTGCGCCACCCGACACGTCTCCATCCAGGAGCCATCTTCCGTCTCCATGAAAGCGATCCGCAAACCCGGGGCGGCCCCCGGCCTCGTGCTGTGCGACGCGCCGGTGCCCGAGATTCGCTCCCGCGACGTGCTCATCAAGGTGCGGCGGGCGGGGATCTGCGGCACGGATCTGCACATCCGGCAGTGGGACCGCTGGTCGCGGCATCGCGTGAATCCGCCCGTCACCCTCGGCCACGAATTCATGGGAGAAGTCGTCGAGACCGGACGGCTGGTGCGGAACGTCGAGGTCGGCGACCGCGTGTCGGCGGAAGGGCACCTGGTCTGCGGACACTGCGAATACTGCGGCACCGAGCAGGCGCACGTGTGCCGGGACACCCGGATCATCGGCATCGACCGGGACGGCGCGTTCGCGGAGTACGTCTCCATTCCGGCGGCGAACATCATCCACATCCCCGATTCCATCCACGACGATCTGGCGGCGGTATTCGATCCGCTCGGCAACGCTTTCCACACGGTTTTGCACACGGAGGTGGCGGGACGGGTCGTCGCCGTGGTCGGATGCGGCCCGATAGGCCTGTTCGCCGTCGGGATCGCGCGCGCGGCGGGCGCTTCGAGGGTCATCGCGGTCGAGCCGCACGCGGGACGGCGGAAACTCGCGGCGCGGATGGGTGCGCACGACGGCCTCGACCCGGCGGACGGGGACGTGGAGGCGCGGATCGCCGACCTCACGCACGGCTACGGGGCCCACGTGGTGTGCGAGATGAGCGGACACCCCGAGGGCGTGCGCTCCGCGTTCCGCATCTGCCGAAACGGCGGCCACGTCCGGCTGCTGGGACTTCCCAAGGACAAGGCGGAGGTCAATCTGGCGCGCGACGTGATCTTCAAGGGTCTCCACGTGTACGGCGTGGTGGGGCGGCTCATGTACCGGACGTGGATCGAGATGCGGGATTTCCTGGCGTCGGGACGCCTCGACATCGAGCCGGTGATCACGCACAGGCTCCCGTTCGACCGCTTCGAGGAAGGGTTCGACGCCATGCATTCCGGCGAGGCGGCGAAGGTCGTCCTCGCGCTGGACTAGGCGCCAGACTCGTCACGCCGCTCATGAAGGGGGTCGTGGCCAGGGCGATCGCAGCGGATTTCCATGCCGTGAAGGCCTACCACGAGGCGGTCGGATTCATTGTCACGATTCACACCCCCAAGGCGTTCCCAAGGCAGCTATCAGGTTGAAGCCGGACGCTGGAACGGCACACCTTGTTCCAGTGTTGAAACTCATGCGGAACGGTGCCCAATGCTTGCCGATTTGACCCCCTTCGCGCGACGGATCCAACCAGGAACGGTCCAAATCGCTGCCGCACTGCTGGCGACCATTGCGGTCTCGGCAACGCCGGGGGTCGCGGGGACCCAGGAAGTGATCGAACTCCCGGGCGAAGACCACTGGCTGGAGGCCGACTTCGAGGAGGTCTACCGGGTGGGGTCCGCGCTTGGCGATGCTTGGGAAGAGTTCGGTACGATCGGCCGGGTGGGGTTCGACGACGCCGGGAACCTCCACGTGCTCGATCGCCTGGCTGCGCGGGTCGTCGTCGTGAACCCGGACGGAGACCTCGTTCGCGAATTCGGTCGCAGAGGCGAAGGGCCGGGTGAATTCCAATCGCCCATGGACATGGTGATCATGTCCGATGGCAGGGTCGTAATCGCGGACAGGGGACAGCGCGCGTACCACCTCTTCTCTCCCACCGGGGACTTCGAACGCATGGTACGTATGGGCCGCATGGCGCAAGTTCGGGAAATGTACCCCGAGGCCGGTGGAGAATCCGTCGTCAGGGGTGCAAGAATGCTGGGCTTTTCGTTTCAAGTCGCGGGCGAGTCGACAATCGGCCCCTCCGCCGACCCACGTTCGATCGAACGAGTCTTCCTCACCGGGGACGAGGCGACGGTGGAAACCGCGGCCGACGTATGGGGCCCCGCCTGGACCAGGCCGACCGAACGCCTGATTGCCGGGGGGCCGCAGAAAATCATGAGCCGGGGCCCCCGGAGAGGGTTTGAACCGGAGCTGTTCGCGGGTGTGCTCCCCGGCGGAGGCATCGCATTCTCGGACTCTTCCGCATACGCGATCAAGCTCGCGGAACGGGATGGCCGGATCAGTTCGATACTTGCGCGACCTTTTCGCCTGAGCCCGTTACGGAACGCGTGATGCAGGCGGAGAGGAACCGCAGGTTGAGGGACCTGGAAGATGGTCCGGAAAGTCCGGTCTCCCGGTCCGGAGGCGCAATGACGATATCCGGGACCGGGGCCCGGGCGCGCGAGCGAATCGAGACGCTGGAGTTCGCCGAAGAAATTCCCGTCGTGCGAGACCTGCACACGAGTTGGGGCGGCCGGATCTGGGTCCTGCGCCGTGGCGAAGAACCGGCCAGCGACGGTCCCATCGACATCCTCGCCGCTGATGGCCGCTACCTCGGGAGCTACCGCACCGGAGCTACGCGGCTTCCAGACGCCTTCGGGCCCGAAGGGCTGGCAGCCTTCATCGAACGGGACGAGCTCGATGTCCAGACGGTGATCGTGAAGCGACTCCCGCGCACGGTCAACTGATGTCTGCGGAGGCGGCGAAGCTTGTGAAGGATCGGTTCAGAGCGGGGGTGCTTGGCGTCTGCGTCGCTGCGGTCGGATCGCTATTCGGAGACCGACCGGGCGGGGCGCTCAGGAGATCATCGAACGTCGCCCGACAACCTGGTTCGCAACTCAACACCCAACCACCGACCTCCCAGCTAGGGCCGACTCCGGCCATGTACCAAACCGGCCATAACCATTGAGGAGACCCGCGATCAGAACCGGTCAGGGCTACGTGGGTCTGCGGCCGGAAGCGCAGGCGCGGGGTCAGTCTGTCTTGGTCGTGAAAGCTGATTTCGTGACCGCCAAGGTCTTGGAGACCGATGTTCCTCGCAGTACTGGCGAGCTTAGCTTTCGCCAATCTCCCGTCCCGTAACTTCGACCAACTCCGAGAGGCCCATGCGATGAAGTCCCATCCCTGGATTCGAGCTGCCGCCTTGTCAGTTCTGGCCTTCGCTGCCGCACCCAATACCGCTCGCGCTCAGCCACTCCAGCCACGACCGGCTACCGAGGTACGCCTGTCGGGCGAACCGACCCTCGCCGTCGGAAGGCTCGACAGACCGACCGAGTACCTATTTGCGGATATCAACGCCGGCGCTCTGCTCGCCGACGGCAGTATGGTGGTGTCCGACGGGCAGCTTTTTCGGGTTCAGAGGTTCAGCGCCGAAGGGGAGCACCTGTGGAGCCGGGGCAGCGAGGGCGAGGGCCCAGGCGAGTTCGAGTATGTGCAGATCGCGGAAGGGTGTGCGAACGCGGAGTCGATCATCGTATACGACATCTGGACCACGCGTGTCTACGTGTACGACGGAGAAGGAAATCTGGTTGACGAGTACCGTCTTCTGTACAACGACCATGGGTCCAGCTTGCCCCAGCCGGCGCGGCAGGCTCCGAGTCGGCGGGTCCCGTGTTCGCAGGCTACGTGAAGTCAATCAACCTGAACCTGTCACGTGACCTGCGCCAAGATACGGATGGCGAGTTGCAAGCAGGCCGCCGCCGCCATTTCCTATGGCTTGAATTCTTTCCTGGTGACTCAGCAGCAGCCCAGACGCTGCGGGCTCTTCGTGATGGACCGGGCGGCGGCGTCGCCGCTTTCAGCTGTCGGGCGAATGACGAATCAGGTGAGTGGCACGGAACCGTAAGGTTGGTGGATGATCCATTCGCTGAGGATGAGACGAGCCTGAGAGCAACCTTCGATAGCATCGGTGAGTCTGATATCCGACCACCGCCCCATCTCGCCGAAGCTTCACCGTCAAGCTCCACCAGCGACTGATCCGGCCAGACGCACCAACGGTCGTGGCCTAGTTTTTATTGCAAGTCCCCTGATTATCCCAAGGCTGGATGCGGGTTTCTTGATCTACAGATCGTACTTGATGCTGGGGGATCTCGGATCCGCGAGGATCGTGGTACGCATGAACGACAGGTACGATCTCGCCGTTCTCGATTCGTCCTCGGGTGGCGAGGTGGGCAGGATTCAACGAGGGGATGGCGCGGGACGCTGAGAGCGATGGGATGGTTCGTCGTGAGCAGACTGCCTACAAACAAGCGAGTTGTTCACGCTACGGGACCAAGTGGTCGCGCGTTGTTGCGCACACGTCTCGTGGTTCTCGGTGCGACGCGTCCCGCCCCCTTGGCCCTGACGCTCGCGGTGCTGCTGGCGACCGGGTGCTGGCGCATCGGGGATGCCACGCCCAGCGACGCGCTCGTCACCTGGGCCGCCTACCCCGAGACGGTGCGAGTGAACGAACCCTTCTCGTTCGAGTTCGCCGGCCCGGTGTCTCCCGACCAGTGCGGACGGCTCGACACGGCCACCCTGGCGATCACCGACGCCTCGGTCGAACTCGCCGCCGTGCGGAACACCTTCAGCACCATGTGCTCGCCGCAGAACGTCAGCTTCTACGAGGCGCGGCCGCTGAGGATCGCGACGCCGGGAGCGTATCGCGTGCGCGGCTCGGCCGGCATCGATCTCGGCACCCTGATCGTCACCGACACCGGGTCCTTCTCCGGCATCCGGGCGTGGGGCGAGGGCACCATCCGCGAGGCGGCCGGGTGCTGGTTGTTCGGCCCGGGGTGGATCGGGAGCCAGCGGGTGTTCGCGCTCGACGGCCTCAGCCCCGAGCTTCGCGAGGTGGGGACCGAGCGGGTTCTCCACGTGCGCGGACGGTTGCGGGCCTTCTCCGACTGCGGCAACTGGGGTTCGCGCCCCAGAATCCGTGTGGACACCGCGTGGGCGACCGACAAGACGGTCGGCGATCTCTATCCGTGAGCGACACGAGTCCGGGACGGCGCGATCATGGCACGGTATCATGACACTGTATGAGGAGCGGGATGTGATGACGGCGAATGTGAACCGGGGCCTCGAGCACCGCCTCGTCTCCGAACTCGGGGAGATGAGGGAGAACGGGGTTCACAAGGAACTGCTGCACATCATGGGGCGGCAGGCGCCCGTCGTGGACATCGATGGTCTGGGCGAGACCATCAACATGTGCTCGAACAACTACCTGGGCCTGTGCGACGAACCCTCCGTGATGCGGGCCGTGAAGGACGGGGTGGACAAGTACGGGGCCGGGACCTCCTCGGTGCGCTTCATCTGCGGGACGTTCGACATTCACCGCGAACTCGAGGCGGTGATCGCGGACTTCCTCGAGACGCCGGCCTCCCTCACCTACACCTCCGCGTGGAACGCGAACGAGGGCCTCTTCGCGCCGCTCCTGGGGCCGGAAGACGCCCTGATCTCGGACCGCCTCAACCACGCCTGCATCATCGACGGGATCCGCCTCTGCAAGGCGCGCCGCTTCATCTACGACCACATGGACATGGATTCGCTGCGCGACGCCCTCGAGGCGAGCCGGGACGCCCGCCACCGGCTCGTCATCACGGACGGCATCTTCTCGATGGAGGGGGAGATCGCGCCGCTCCCGGAGATCCGGGAACTGTGCGACCGCTACGACGCGATCATGGCGGTGGACGACTCGCACGCCACGGGGGTGCTCGGCGACACGGGACGCGGGACGCCCGAACACTTCGGGATGCACGGCGAAGTCGACATCGTCACGTCGACGCTCGGCAAGGCGCTCGGGGGCATGGCGGGCGGCTTTACGGCGAGTTCCGACGCGGTGATCGACTATCTCATCCAGGCGTCGCGCACGCAGTTGTTCACCAACGCCCTGCCCTGCCACTCGGCTGCCGGGGCCATGGCCGCGATCGAGCACCTGGAGGCGCATCCCGAACTCGTGGCCCGCCTCCGCGACAACACGGAGTACTATCGCGAGGGACTGATCGAACTCGGGTACAAGCCGATTCCCGGCGGCACGCCCATCGTTCCCGTGATCGTCGGAAGGACGGCGGATGCGATACGGCTCAGCCGCGAACTGCTGCGCGAGGGCGTCTTCGTCATCGGGTTCGGGTATCCCGTGGTCCCGCGCGGCGAGGCCCGGATTCGCTGTCAGTTGTCGGCCGCGCACGAGCGTGAACACATCGACGCCGCCCTCGCCGCCCTGAAGAAGGTCGGCCGGCGGCTCAACCTGATCTGACGCCATTGGCGCCATCGAGACTGCGGGGAGCATGGGATCGTGACTGAGCGCGGACTGAATCGGGAGATGCCCGGGGGGATGGTCATCACCCCGTCGATCCTGGCCGCCGACTACGCGCGGCTGGGAGCGGAGGTGGCCGAGGCGGAGGCCGCGGGGGCGGAGTGGTTCCAGCTCGACGTGATGGACGGGCACTTCGTCCCCAACCTCACGATCGGGCTGCCGGTGCTGGAGTCGTTGCGCGCGGTTTCCGGCTCGTTCCTCGACGTGCACCTGATGATCGACAACCCCGGCGAGTTCCTCGAGCCCTTCGCGGCGGCGGGCGCCGACATGCTCACGGTCCACCAGGAGGCGTCGGCCCACCTGCACGGGGACCTGCACCGGATCCGGGAGCTGGGCTGCTACGCCGGCGTCGCCTTGAACCCGGCCACCCCCGCGGAGACGCTGGCGGAAGTCCTGGGGTACGTGGACCTCGTCCTCGTGATGACGGTGAACCCGGGGTTCGGGGGACAGAAGTTCATCGCCGAGGCGGTGCCGAAGATATCCACGGTGCTTCGCATGGCGGCGGATCGCGGGCTGGCGCCCCCGGCCATCCAGGTCGACGGAGGGATCGACCCGACCTCGGCTCCGGTGTGCGCGGCCGCGGGGGCGTCGGTGTTCGTGGCCGGCTCGTCGGTCTTCCGCTGGGCGCCCGGCATCGACGCGAACATGGCGGCGCTGCGCGACGCGCTCGCGCCCTTCGGCTGAGGTCGCGGTGAACGGCGGCGGGCTTTCGCGCGAAGAACTCGTCCGCTACGGGCGGCACCTGAGCATCCCGGAGGTGGGGATGGAGGGGCAGCGGCGCCTGCGGGCCTCGAGCGTGCTCATCGTGGGCGCGGGCGGGCTGGGGTCGCCGGCGGCGCTCTACCTGGCCGCGGCGGGCGTGGGGCGGCTCGGACTCGTGGACCACGACCGCGTGGAACTCTCCAACCTGCAACGCCAGGTGCTCTACGACACGGATTCGGTCGGGACGCCGAAGCTCGCCTCCGCCCGGACGCGACTCGCGGGCCTCAACCCGGACGTGGCCATCGAGACCTTCGAGACGCGCCTGGATTCCGGGAATGCGCTGGAGATCCTCGAGGGGTGGGACTTCGTCATCGACGGGAGCGACAACTTCCCGACGCGGTATCTCGTGAACGACGCGTGCGTGATGCTCGGGACGCCCTTCGCGTACGGAGCCATCCTGCGCTTCGAGGGCCAGGCTTCGGTCTTCGCCGCGCCCGATGGCCCCTGCTACCGGTGCCTGTTTCGGGACCCGCCGCCGCCGGACCTCGTGCCCAACTGCGCGGAGGCCGGGGTTCTCGGCGTCCTGCCCGGGATCGTAGGGTCGATCCAGGCAAACGAGGCGATCAAATGGCTGGCGGGGATCGGCGAGCCGCTCGCCGGGCGCCTGCTCCTCATCGACGCGCTCCGCATGGAGTTCCGCTCGCTGGATACCGCCCCGGACCCCGAGTGCGTGGTGTGCGGCCCCGAGCCGAGCGTGACGGAACTCATCGACTACGAGCGCTTCTGCGGAGAGACCGGCGGCGAGGCGGCGACGGGCGGCGAAGGCGGCGCGGAGGACGGCGCGGGGACGGAGGATACAGGGGATACCATGGAAGATGTCGACATCGATGTGCACGAACTGAAGCGCCGGATCGATGCCGGCGAGCGCTTCCAGCTCATCGACGTGCGCGAAGACTACGAGTGGGCGATCTGCAATCTGGAGGGGGCCGGCGCGCGGCTCGTGCCGCTCGCGACGCTCCCCGCGGCGGTCGAGAGCTTCGACGCGTCGGAGCCGCTCATCATCCACTGCCGCTCGGGTCCCCGCGGCGACCGCGCCGTCGAGTACCTGCGCGCGACCGGGTTCGACCACGCGGTGAACCTCGCGGGCGGCATCCTTGCCTGGGCGGAGGAGATCGATCCCGCCATGCCGCAGTACTGACGGCGGCCCGAGTCTGTGACATCAGCCGTCCGAATCGTCTCGCTCCTCGCTTCGGGGACGGAGATCGTCGACGCGCTCGGACTCGGCGAGTGCCTCGTCGGCATCTCGCACGAATGCGACCATCCGCCCCAACTGCTCGACCGTCCGCGGGCGAGCCGGCCCCGCTTCGATCCCGAGGGGCTCACCAGCGGGGAGATCGACGCCGCGGTGCGCGAGGCGATGATCGAACACGGCAGCGTGTACGAGATCGACGAGGCCCTCCTCGAGCGGCTGGACCCGGACATCATCATCACGCAGGCCGTGTGCGAGGTGTGCGCGGTGCCGACGGGCGGGGTGCGGGAGGTGCTCGGGGCGCGCGGGATCGAGGCCGAGGTCGTGTCGCTGGATGCCCACACTATCGACGACATCCTCGGCTCGCTCGCGCAGGTGGCGCGCGCCGCCGAGGATCCGGAAGTCGCTCGCGGGCCGGGGAGGTCGCTCCGGAGGCGACTTGACGCGGTGCGCCAGGCGGTACCGGACGGCGACGCGCCGCAAGTGCTCGGCATCGAGTGGTTCGACCCGCCTTTCGCCCCCGGCCACTGGGTGCCGGAGATGATCGAACTTGCGGGCGGCCGTAACCTTGTGGGCGAAGCGGGGCGGCCTTCCCGCGAGGTGTCGTGGGACGAAATCGGAGCCCTCGACCCGGACGCGCTCCTCCTCATGCCCTGCGGCTACGGCCTCGAAGCGGCCCGGCAAGACGCCGACGCACACGCCGAACGTCTTCGGAAGGTGGCTCCGCGCGCGGTCGCCGAAGGCCGCGCCTGGGTCGTTGACGCCTCGTCCTACTTCAACCGCTCGGGTCCCCGTTTCGTCACGGGCGTCGAGATCCTGGGCGGACTGCTGCACCCGGACCGCCTCCCCACACCCGATCCGCGGCACGCCGCCGTGTGGACGCCGCCGGGCTGACCGCCGCCACGGACCGTGCCGCGAGTCCGGTCAGCGGCTTGCTTCCTCCCTGGTGTCGCCGTGGTTTCCCGTCCTGTACCGCACATAGCTCTCGAGTACACGGTTCATCCGCGTCTGGTAGCCCTCTCCCGGAGCCTTGAAGTAAGCCAGCACGGAGCGCTTCACGCGCATGGTGATCTGGTCGGTGCGGTCGGGCTCGACGAGCCCTGCCCGGTCCCAGAAATCCTCGTCCAGTTCGGGGATCTCGCTGAAGTCGATGCTCTCGTCCTCCACCGCCGCGATCTGCTCGGCCGTGAGGGGCCTATCGTAGCGTCCGCTCATGGTAGATTCTCCTTTCCTTGCGCGATGCCGGGCGGGCGGAGATCAGACGAATGCGCCCGCGACGCTCGGTGTAGGCAACCACGATCAGCGCTCCGGGCTCCACCCGACCAATGCTGATGTGGCGCTCCTCGCCGTAGTCCCGGCGACGGTCGGGCGACGTTGCGATGGTCCCCTCGAAGATGCGCCTGGCAATCTCGAACCCGATACCGTGCTTGCGGATGTTCGTTTGATTCTTGGTTTCGTCCCACTCGAATTCCATTATCGATTATACATATAATATGTAGTTACAACCACCGTTTCGCGAATCGCATCGCTATCGGGGAGGGTCGGGCCTGGATCGTCGAGGCTTCCGCCTACTCCGCCCACAGGCCAGAAGTGCGATCCGGCGGTTGCGATGACGGGAGATGGGAGTCTTAGGCGACCCGGAAATCCGGGAGTCGGTGCGTGAAAGGCCGTATCGAATACGCCCACTGCCGGGCTACCGGCTGAGGACCGGGCGCGGACGCGTAGGCGTCCCCGGGCTGATCGGTCCCTCAAGTCCTCCCGGGGACCTTCACGAACCCCGCCGTTCTGAAGTGCCGGTCCAGCGTGAGGGCCTCTTCGATCCCCAGTTCGGACATGATCGCGAAGCTCGTCGCGTCTGCGAGCGAGAAGTCCTGGTCCGCGAAACGCCGGATCCACTCGCCAATGGCCAACTCTTCCCGTTCCGGCGTTACCTGTTCGATCCGATTCGGCGGCTGCCGGACCGCATCCAGGAAAGCGAGCGCGACGCGTCGACCCGCGCGACGCAGCAGAAGCGCGTGGATTTCGGCCACCACGAGGTTCGACGTCACGACCGCGGCGCCCGCACGCACCCGAACGCGGAGAGCTTCGGAGACCGCCAGATGGTCGGGGTGGGCGGCGTCAGCCAGCGGATACCAGGCGCTCGTATCGACGAACAGCGCGCTCACTTCGAAGCGGCACCGGGTTCATCGGTCGCCCCCGACGACCACGACGCGACCTCGGCGCCGGCAAGAAACTCATCGTGGGCGCGCGCCACGTCGGAGTCCGGCTCCCCCTCCCGTGGCGGCGTACCGCAGAAGAGGCCGATGATCGACAGGGCCGGGTGACGGTCGGGGTCCGAGAGCTGGGACTCCAGCGCTTCCAGACCCTTCCGCAGAACGTCGGACTTGGTCGTGTCGAGCGTCGTCCGCAAGCGCTCCAGGCGCTCGCGCTCCGTCCGTGCAAGATAGACCTGCACCGGCTCGCGGACCCGCCCCACTTCGCCATTCGAATCATGAACCGTCGCCATGATTCATGATATGCCTTATGTCATCTTGATGGCAAGCAACTGACGGTGCTAGTCGAAGTTGACTTGGCGCACCTCTTCGACCCAGTCGAGGTCCTCCAGCGCGCGCAGCGTCTCGGCCGGCAGTTCGCCGTCGATCCTCACCACGCCGAAGGACTGGCCACCGCCCTTTCGCCGCGCAAGGTGATACTCGGCGATGTTCGCGTGCACCTCGCCGAGCACCGTCCCCACCGCGCCGATCACCCCCGGCTGGTCGCGATTGCGGATGAGGAGACAGGTGCCGCGGGGCTCCGTCTCGATACGGAAGGTTCCGACGCGCACAATCCGCGGTTCCATCCGGGACCCCATGAGGGCGCCGCCCACAACCCTCCCCCTGCCTCTGCCCGATGCCGCGGAGAGTTCCACGTAGTTCGTGTAGTCGCCCACGGCCTGCGTACGTACGCGCACGATCTCCAGACCCCGTTCCGCCGCGATCGACAGGGCGTTCACGACGTTGAGGGGGGGATCGACCCGGCGTTCGAGGAACCCGACGGCGACGCTCGCCGCGAGGGGTCCGAGCACGCCGTCCTGCGGTCCTCCGTAGTGCACGTCGATCCGGTTGGGGGGTGCGTCCTCGATTCCGGCCAGGAGGCGTCCCAGGCGGTACCCGAGATCCATGATCGGTCCCGCCCCGTCGCGATCCTCGGCTTCGAAGGGAGCGTTCAGCGCGGCGCTGTAGTCGCCCTCGACGAGCGCGTCACGCACGGAGATGGCGATCTGCCGGGAGACCTGACGCTGGGCTTCGTACGTGGACGCGCCCAGATGCGGGCTGAACACGAGTTGAGGAGCGTCCCGCAGCGGGCTGTCGGCGGGGAGCGGCTCCGTCTCGAACACGTCGAGGCCGGCGGCTCCGAGATGGCCGCTGGCGAGCGCCTCCGCCAACGCCGTCTCGTCCACGAGCCCGCCCCGCGCGGCGTTCACCAGAATCGAGCCCGGGCGCATGGCCGCAAGCTCGTTGCCGCCGATGAACCCGCGGTTCTCCTCGGAGAGAGGGACGTGCAGCGTTATCGCGTGGCAGGCCGGAAGGAGTTCGTCGAGGCCTGCAAGTTCCACGCCCAGATCGCTCGCCCGCTCGTCGCTCACGAAGGGATCGTGGGCCACGACGCGCATCCCGAACGCGCGCGCCCGCAAGACGACCTCCGCTCCGATCCGCCCGAGCCCGATCACGCCGAGCATCTTCCCGCTCAACTGTATGCCCCGCAACTCCTTGCGCCTCCATTCCCCGGCGCGGATGCTCGCGTCCGCCTCCGTGATCCGGCGGGCCGCCGCGAGGAGCAGAGCGAAGGCAAGTTCGGCGGTGGACTGCGTGTTCGCGGCGGGCGCGTTGAGCACGGCGATGCCGCGCCGCGTGGCGGCCGGGATGTCGATGTTGTCCACGCCCACGCCCGCGCGTCCCACGACCCTCAGCCGGTCCGCGGACTCGATGAGATCGGGGGTGACCTTGGTGCGGGACCTCACGATGAGCGCCGATGCGCCTTCGAGCGCGCTGCGGAGCGCCTCGCGATCCGATGCCGTGTGATCCTCGACCACGAGCCCGGGGGCGGCCCGCAGCGTCTCGATCCCGTCCGGGAGGAGGGGATCCGCGATGATGACGCGAAGGTCGCCGTCGTTCGAATCGCTCACGGATTATCGCTCAGAGAACTTCGTCGAGGACGGCCAGAAGCGCCTCCAACTCGTCGAGAGTGTGTTCGCCCATGTGCCCGATCCGGAACGACGGTTGTTTCAGGGGCCCGTAGCCCGCCGCCACCGTGTATCCGTGCGCCAGCGCACGGGAGACGACTTCGGGACCCGTCAGTCCGTCCGGAAGCATGATGACGGTCACGCACGGCGAGCGGTAGCCCGGGGGCGCGAGCACATGCCACGGCCGGCCCGTTCGCGCGGCCGTATCGTCCACCCATTCGTACGTCCGGCGGGCCATGGCATCGTGACGCTCCCAACGCGCCTCCAGCCCTTCCTCCATCATCCGGTCCAGTTGCCGGTCGAGAGCGAAGAGGAGCGAGACGGCCGGCGTGTTCGGCGTCTGCCAGCGCTCGAGGTTCTTCTCGAACTTGAGGATGTCGAAGTAGAAGCCGCGGTGTTCGACCTCCCGCGCGCGGGCGAGTGCCCTCTCGGAGGCGACGGCCAGCGCGAGGCCCGGCGGCAGGGCCACCGCCTTCTGCGACCCCGTGAGGACGAAATCCAGTCCCCACTCGTCGGTCTTCACCGGCGCCCCGGCCAGGGATGAGACCGTGTCGACGGCGATCAGCACGTCGTCGAACTCGTGGACGGCGGCGGCGAGTTCCTCCAGCGGATTGAGGACGCCGGTCGAACTCTCCGAGTGGACGACGGTGACGAGGTCGTACCGGCCGGGCGCCGCGGCGAGGGCGTCGCGCAGCCGCTGCGGCAAGTTCGGTTCGCCCCACTCCGCCTCGAGCGCGTCCGCGGGGCGCCCGGTCGCTTCGGCGATCGCGTGGAACCGCTTGCTGAACGATCCGTTCGTGAGGCACAGGACGCGGCGGCGCGTGAGGTTCGTGATGGCCGCTTCCATCATGCCGGTGGCGGACGATGTCGACAGGTACACCGGCCGCGACGTCCGGAAGAGTCGCGACGCGGCAGGCTGCATCGCTTCGATGAGGCCCGAGACCTCGGCGCTCCGGTGCCCCACGACGGGTCGCCGCATGGCGTCGAACAGATCCGGAGGGACTTCGGTCGGGCCGGGCAGAAAGAAGCGGCCGAACGAGATTGGTGGGTTCATGGCGGGAGTTGGTGGGTTCATGGCGGGAGATGGTATCGCCCCCGGACGCCTGTGGCCAATCGGTCCCGCGCGGTTCTGGCAGCGTCCGGTTGACGCGCCGCCGGGACAGCGGGATTTTGCGGCCCGACCAAGGGGTTCACACATGCGATACGTCACAATCACCGACCTGTCTCCGGAAGATGTCCTCGACCGCGCCAAGACGTTCTTCGGCCGGCATTCCGGGCTCGCCGTGCGCGAGGAGACGGAGGCATCCGTCACCTTCGCCGGGGAAATCGGCCTCGCGAGGTTCGCGGTCGACCGGGCGGGAGGGCACACGAATGTCCGGGTGGAGACGGATCGCGTCGTGGGCCTCGACGTGACCGACCTCGCGAAGCGTTTCCTCTACACGCTCCGGAACGTCCATTGACACCGGAGGCCGCATGAACGCCATCACGGTACGCCTCATCATGCCCGACCGCTGGCTCGAGCACGTGGCCGAAATACCGGCCGACACGACGGTCGCGGACGCCAAGGCCTTCGGCATCCGCGCGATGCTCCAGCGCTCCTCGGACGACCCCGGCGACTTCTACACCGAGTTTTCCGAGCGCCGCATCCGCGATGAGACGCGCACCCTCGCGGAGGTGGGGATCGCGTCGCGCGGAGTTCTCTCGATTCGGGCCTACGACCTCGGCCACTACCCGCCCTTCCGGGGCTAGCGGGACGGGCGGTTGAAGTAGCTCCGCGTCTCCCGCCATACGACGCCCGACAGGAGCAGGAGGCCCAGCAGGTTCGGCGCCGCCATGAGGCCGTTGAGGATGTCGGAGATCAGCCACACGACATCGAGTTCCACGACCGCCGCGAACCCGACCACGAGCACGAAGGCCAGCCGATAGGGCCGGATCACGCGTTCGCCGAAGAGGTAGGCGAAGCTGCGTTCCCCGTAGTAGGACCACCCGAGCATCGTGCTGAAAGCGAAGGTCGCGAGGCTGAGCGCGACGATGATGTCCCCCGCACCCGCGAGAAGACTCGTGTCGAAGGCCAATTGCGTCATGTTCGCGCCCTCGGCGCCCGACTGCCACGCCCCCGTCGTGAGGATCGCGAGTCCCGTGAAGGTGCAGACGACGATGGTGTCGATGAACGTCTGTGTCATGGAGACGAGGGCCTGCCGCACGGGCTCGCGCGTCTGCGCCGCCGCCGCGGCGATCGCCCCCGTGCCGAGCCCCGATTCGTTCGAGAAGATGCCGCGCGCGACCCCGAAGCGCATCGCCTGGAGGACCGTGTAGCCCAGGGCCCCGCCGGCCACCGCGCGCCCCCCGAACGCGTGCTCGAACACGAGCCGGAAAGCCGCGGGGATCTCCGCCGCGTTGGATAGGAGGACGACGCCGGCGACGCCCATGTAGAGGACGATCATCGTCGGCACGATGACGCTCGCCACGCGCCCGATGGACCGGATCCCTCCGATGATGACGAGCCCGACCGCGCCCGCCGCGGCGAGACCCGTGATCCAGTGCGGCAGCCGAAACGATTCGTTCATCGCGTCCGCCACCGCCTGGGACTGGACGCCGTTTCCGATGCCGAACGCCGCGAGCGTCGCGAAGAGCGCGAAGGCGATCGCCAGGCCGCGGCCGAGCCCGCCCCGGCCGAGGCCGTGCTCGAGGTAGTACATGGGGCCGCCCGCCTTTTCGCCCCGGGAGTCGGTCTCCCGGTAGCGGACGCCGAGCACCGCTTCCGCATACTTCGTCGCCATCCCGAGGAGTCCCGTCACCCACATCCAGAAGAGCGCCCCGGGGCCGCCCGCGCCGATGGCCGTTGCGACGCCCACGATGTTCCCGGTGCCGACCGTTGCGGCCAGCGCGGTCATGAGCGCCTGGAAGTGCGAAATGTCGCCCTCGCCGCCGGGTTCGCGGCGCTTGACGAGCGCCAGCTCGAGCGCGTGCCACAGGCGGCGGAATTGGAGGCCCCGCAGCAGCAGCGTGTACACGAGGCCCGTGGTGAGGAGGAGGATGATGAGGGGGACGCCCCACACCCAGGCCTGAATCGCCTCCAGGGTTCCGACTGCGGAAATTGCGGTCACCTCGTACTGGAGGTCATCGGGGGAGCGCGCGCCGGACGCCGCGGCGAGCGGGCCGTGACGTTAGACGCGCCTCCGCGCCGCCGTCAACGCAACGGGACCGGCATGGCGCCCGGCGCCCGGGTCCGCCGCGCGTCCACTCGGGTCCGCGGCGGGTCCACTTTGGACGGACGGACGCCTTGCGTACCTTCCCACCGATGGGCGAAGGCCCGTGCACGACCCCTTGTCCAATTCGTTTGATGGGATCCCGCTCTTGAACCAGGATCAGTCGGAAGCCGCGGCGGGAACGGCCCCGCCGTCTCCGGAGACGCTCGAGACCCTCTCGGGCGCGATCGAGCGGGGACGCCACATCGCGCTCATTGCCGCCGAGGGGGCGGGCCTCGCGCCGCTCTACGCGGCCGCCGCCGTGCGGGATCTTGCCGCTGGCGAGGCGGGCGGCCGCGCCTTCGTGCTGACCGCGACCGCGGACCGCGCGCGGCGTTGCGCGTCGCGCATACATGCCGCCGCCCGGGCCGCCGGGCATGAGGTCGTCGTCGTGCCGGGCGCCGCCGCCGGGGCGATCTCGCGGGCCCCGATCCTCGTCGGGCCCCCGGCCGCCCTGCTGGAAGGGGTGCGAAGGGGCGACATCCCGGCGGGGGCGCTGTGCACCCTGGTCCTCGACGACGTGCGTGCGCTCGAGCCGGCGCGGGCCGCCGTCGAGGCCGTGGTGCAGACCTCGGGCGAGGGGGCCCGTCGGATCGCGGCGACCCACGCCCGCGATGCGGCGTTCGATGAGTTGATCGAACGCTGGCTGCCGCGCGCGCGCCGCTGGCCGAAGGAGCTGTTCGCCGAGCCGCGGGCCGGGGCGTCGGCGGGCGGCCGCGTGGCGGGCACTCCGATCGCCGTCGCGAGCCGGGCGACGCGCGAGGGCCGGCTGGCCCGTCTGGCCGAATTGCTTCACGACATCGCGCGGGCCGGCGCGGCCACCGCCGTCAGCGTCGAGGCGCCCGCCACCGCCGTCGCCGAGGTGAGCACGGCGCTGTCGCTAGCCGGGCTGCAGGTTGCCGACTCCGAGGGAGCCGAAGCGGCCGAAACGGACGGCGCTGCCGCGGTGCGGGTCGGGGCGTGGGGCGATGTCGACCCCGGCGCCCATGCCGTCGCGTTCGAGCTGCCGCCGGCGCCGGAGCTCCTCAGTCGCGCGGCGGAGACAGCCGAGCGCTGCTACGCCATCGTCGACACGCTGCACGAGCGGCAGCTCGAGCTGACGGCGTTGCGGGCCGGGCGGCAGGTCGCACCCCTGGGCGATCCCGCGGACCCCGCGCTCATGGACGACGTGGCCGCCTTCCGGACCCGCGTCTCCGACGCCCTCGAGCAGCAGGATCTCGCGAGCGGTGCACTCCTCCTCGCCCCGCTCATCGAAGAGCACGGCGCCGCGCGCGTGGCCGCCGCCCTGGCCGGACTCCTCCGCGGGGTGGACCGGCCGGCGCCTCGGGCCAGCGACGCGGCACCCGGCGATGGCCCGACCCGCGACGGGCCGACCCGCGACCGCGCGGGCACACCGCCCGACAGGAGCGCCCAGCGCGCCACGCGGCCGACATGGACCAAGGTCTTCGTCGGCGTCGGCAGGCGCGACGGCGCCGGCCCCGGCGACCTCGTCGGCGCCATCACCGGCGAGACATCCGCCGCCGGCGGACAGATCGGACGCATCGACATCCGGCAGAACTTCACCCTCGTCGACATCGACTCCCTGATGGCCGACGAAGTCGTCCGGGGCCTCGACGGCAGTCAGATCAAGGGTAGGCAGGTCGTCGCCCGCCTGGACCGCGAGGCCCGGTAAGTCCGATGAGCCCAGGGAGCCCGATCGGCCTGATGCGGCGCCTGTTCGACTTCAGCCGCTTCAGGGGCCGCTTCCTCGGGGCCGTTGTCTTCACGGGCACCCTCTCGGTCGTCGGGACGATCGGCTTCTCGCTCATGCCCGGGTACAGCCTGTCGGACGCGTTCTTCATGACCGTGATCACGGTCTCGGCGGTCGGGTACGGCGAAATCCAGACGCTGACCGACGGCGGCCGCGTGTTCGCGAGCTTCATGATCGCCGGCGGCATCATCACCCTCGCGATCTGGTTCGCCCTCATCACCGCCACCCTCGTCGAGATGGATCTGGCCCAGGCATTCAAGAGGCGCAAAACAATGAAGAGGATCGACTCCACCCGGGACCATGTGATCCTGTGCGGCGCGGGCCGCACGGGCCTCGCGGCGCTAAGGAGGCTCGTCGCCCGCGGCACCCCTTACGTCGCGGTCGAGAGCAACCCCGCGCACGCCGCCGACGCGCGGAACGCCGACCCGGACGCACTGATCATCGAAGGGGATGCGACGGACGACGACGCGCTGCTGGCGGCGGGGATCGACCGGGCGCGGGGGCTCATCGCCGCGTTGAGCGCGGACACCGACAACGCCTTCGTGTGTCTGGCGGCGCGCGAGCTGAATCCGAATCTGACCATCGTGGGGCGGGCGCGTTCCGAGGAATCGGTGAGCAAGCTCAGGAAAGCCGGCGCCGACCGCGTCGTCACGCCCAATGCGACGGGCGGGATCCAGATGGCCTCCCTCGTCCTGCGTCCCAACGTCACGCTCTTCATCGATACCGAGACCTCCGGAGACGGCATGGGCCTGCTCCTGGAGCAGGCGTCGGTGGCGGAGACCTCGGCAGTCGCGGGACTCACGCTGGACGAGGCGCAGATCCCGGCCAGAACCGGGCTCCTGGTCGTCGCCATCCAGCGCGGAGAAGGCGACCGCGACGGCGGCGACCGCTTCGTCTACAACCCGGGACCGGACGAGAGGGTGCGGCCCGGAGATCTCCTGGTCGTCCTGGGTCCGCCTCCCAAGTTCCCCGAACTCCACCGCCTCCTGAGCTGACGCGGACCCCCGAGGCCGGCCTGACGCGGGCCCCGAAGCCAACCCTGCCCGCCCGGGGGGATCAGAGCTTCTCGGGATTCTCGCGGAAGAAGGGCCGCCACTTCTCCTCGGGCGAGGGCGGGGTGAGCAGGCTCACGACGATCAGGAGGCTGAGCGAGATGAGGACCCCGGGGATCACGATGTAGTCCGTGGATGCGAAGTCGAATGGATCGCCCCCGATCGTGGCCGTGAAGTTCACGCCGAGCTTGGACAGGGCCGCGATCCCCACGATGCTCCCGAGGCCGCCCGCGATACACGCCACCCCACCGAACTTCTGGTACATCCCGCTCTCGCCCGGGATGAGGAGGAAGGTGGGCATCGCGACCCCGATGACCCAGAGGGCGTTGTGGCCTCCGAGGACCGTCAGGTGTTCCTCGGGAGCCCGGCCGCGATCGCGCCCACGCCGCCGTTGGCGAAGACGAGGTAGGGGAGGCCGATGACGATGCCGAGGGTGATGATGATCCCGTTGATGAGGTCCACCGAGACGATCGACACCATCCCGGCGAGCGCGGTGAAGGCCACGATCGTAACGGCCGTGATGATCATTCCGGTCGTGGGCGAGATGGCCCCGTCCGTGACAATGCTCAGGATCCAGCCGCCGCCCCGGAACTGGTAGGCGGCGATCGTGACGTAGGCGAGGATGATCGCGACCGTGCCGAGGATGCGCGCCGCCGCGTTGTAGCGCTGTTCGAGGAGGTCCGGGACGGTGTACTTCGCGATCGAGCGCACGCGGGGCGCCAGGTAGAAGGCGACGAGCAGGCCGACCCAGGCGCCGAAGGAGAACCACAGTTCCGCGATGCCCGTGCGGTAGGCCAACCCGGCCCCGCCGAAGAGCGACCCCGACCCGATCCAGGTGCAGATGAGCGTGCCCACGAGGAGCGCCACCGGCACGTTCCGGCCCGCCACCATGAAGTCCGCGTGTCTTGATCTGCCTGGAGCGCCACACGCCGATCCCGATGAGGACGAGCGGGTAGGCGTGGCTACTCCCCCTTCGACATCCGGCGCTTCAACTCCTCGAGCATCGCGTCGGCCCGCGCCTCGCGCAGTTCCCGCTCGGCCACGAAGTCCCGCTGCGGCGCGCCGGCCATCGGGTCGAGCGCTTCATCCACCTGGCGGCGCGCGTCGTCGAGGTCGCTGCTTCCCTCCATCTTCTCGGCCATGCGGTCGAACGCGTCCGACGAGTCGAGCCGGTCGGAGGAGTGCTGGATCGCCTTCGCGCGCCGTTGCTGCACGCTGAGCGAATCCCGCCGCGCCATGGCGCTCTTCAGTTGTTCCACGCCCTGCGCGGCCTCGGCCTTCTGCTGCTGGAGTTCGGCCTGCGTCCCCCCGGCCTTGATGACGAGGACCTCGAGCCGCTGCCGGTGCCGCTCCGCGAACCGCTCCGCGACCTCGACCGTCTCGGCGTCCCCGATCTCGGCCGCCTTCGCCGCCCGCCGCTCCGCGACCCGCGCCGCCTCCTTTTCCCGGTCGGCCTGGCGCACCTGCGAATCGAGCAGCTCCTCGAGTTCGGAGATCCGTGCCCGCCTATCGACGAGTTCCCGGCGCATGGCGCGGATGACGCGGTCGATGTCGTCCTCGGACGCACCGGGCTGCTTCGCTTCCATCCGGTCGAGCGCCTCGTCGACCATCTGCCTGAGTTTCCTGAACATGGCTCTGAGTTTAGCAGCCCCCGGCGAAACGCCGCCACCGCCGACGCACCGGATCCGTCGGCGGGCCTCGCCGCTTGCCGATGATACAATACTCCGGTATAGTATATTTGACACAGGATCGCCTCGGATGAGCGGTCGATGATGGACGCGGAGCGTGGAGCGAGTGGCGGTGAGCGATGCGGGGCCGCATGCGATGGGGATCGCGGAGGGGACGAAGAACGACCTTGGCCGCCGGTTGGCCCGTATCCGGGGACAGGTCGGGGGCATCGCCCGCATGGTGGAGGATGAGCGGTACTGTCCGGACATCCTGCAGCAGTTCGCCGCCGTTCACTCCGCGCTCCGCGCGGCCGAGAAGGAACTCCTGCTGAACCACCTCGAGCGCTGCGCCACCCATGCCATCGAGGAAGGCGGCGACGCCGCGACGGGAGTGCGCGCGGAGATCGCGGATCTGTTCATGCGCTTCGCCGGCAAATGATGCGGAAGACCTATCGGATCGCCGGCATGCACTGTGCCGGTTGCGTCGGCTCGGTGGAGAAGAGCCTCAACGCGGTCGACGGCGTGGAGGCTTCGGTGAGCCTGCCGGCCGAGTCGGCGACGCTGACGTTCACCCGCGACGTGAGCTTCGAGGAACTCGCCGGCGCCGTGGAGGGGGCCGGCTACGAGATCGAACCCATCGCGGAGGCCGGCCGCGGGGAGGCCGAGCGTTCGCGCCTTGCGGAGACGGAGGCCCGCTCCCGCGAGGCGGGGCGGGCCATGTGGACCGCGTGGGCGCTCACCGTCCCGGCCATGGTGTGGATGCTGCCGGAGATGTTCGCCGGAGTGCGCTGGCCGTCGCCCCTCGTCTTCGACCTGGGCGTCACGCTGCTCGGGGCCGCCGTCCTCGCGGGCCCGGGGGGTCCGACCCTGCGCAGCGCGTGGCGCTCGGCGCGCGGCCGGATGCCGAACATGGACGTCCTCATCGCGCTCGGGGCGGGCGTTTCCGTGCTCACGGGCGTGTGGGCCGTCCTTCACGTGCTCGGGTTCGCCCCGATGATCATGAACTTCGCTCCGGTGGGCGCGATGATCGCCGCCATCCACCTCACGGGACGATTCGTGGAGGCGAAGGCGCGCGGGCGTTCCTCATCGGCGATCCAGGCTCTGCTGTCGCTCGAGGCGCCGACGGCCCGCGTCGAGCGGGAGGGCGCCGAACTCGAGGTCCCGACCCGCGAGGTCGCGGTGGGCGACGTGATGATCATCCGCCCGGGCGAGAAGATCCCGACGGACGGCGTCGTCCTCGAGGGGAGGAGCGCGGTCGATGAATCGCTCGCGACGGGCGAGTCGATCCCGGTCGAGAAGGAACCGGGGTCCGCCGTGCTCGGATCGACCGTCAATCACTCCGGAGCGCTCCGCGTGCGGGCGACGGGCGTGGGCGAGGACACGTTCCTGTCGAACGTCATCCGTCTCGTGGAGGAGGCGCAGGCGAGCAAGGTCCCGATCCAGGAGTTCGCGGACCGGGTGACCGCCATCTTCGTGCCCGTCATCCTCGTCGTCGCGCTGGCGGCCTTCGCGGGCTGGTTCGCGCTGCCCGGAGTCTTCGCGGACGCGGCGCGCTGGGCCTCGGGGTTCGTCCCGTGGGTGAACCCGGAGTTGGGCCGCCTCTCGCTCGCGCTCTACGCCGCCGTCGCGGTGCTCGTCATCGCCTGCCCGTGCGCGCTCGGGCTCGCCACCCCGACGGCGCTCATGGTCGGGACCGGCGTCGGAGCCACCCGCGGCGTCCTCATCCGGGACGGGGCCGCCGTTCAGACGCTGGACCGGGCGGACACGCTCGTGTTCGACAAGACGGGCACCCTGACCCGCGGCGCCCCCCGCGTGGTCGAGATCTTCGCGGCCGGCGACCGTACGGCCGACACCGAGGCGCGCGTGATCGAGCTCGCGGCCGCGGTCGAAGACAGGTCGGAGCATCCGCTCGCCCGCGCCATCGTCGACGAAGCGCGGATGCGCGGCATCCCCTTCTCCCGTGCGGCCGGCGTGGAGGCCCGCATCGGGATGGGCATCGTCGGCCACGTGGACGGCACCCCCGTCGTCGTGGGGAGCGCGCGGCTGCTGCGCGGAGAAGGCATCCCGGACGAGGACATCGCCCGGGTAGAGCGGCGTTTCGGCGACGACGCGCGCACGACCGCCTGGGTGGCCGCCGGCGGGCGGCTGCTCGGCGCGCTCGCGATCGCCGACCCGGTGAAGGAGGACGCGCGGGAAACCCTCCTCGAGCTGAGCCGCCGCGGCTTTAGGACCGTGATGCTGACCGGCGATCATGAAGCCGTGGCGGCCGCCGTCGCCGAGCATCTCGGCATCGACGACTTCCGGGCCGGGCTGCTCCCCGCCGACAAGGTCGAGGCCGTGCGGCAACTCCGCGCCGAGGGCCGTACCGTGGCCTTCGTCGGCGACGGGATCAACGACGCCCCGGCCCTCAAGGCCGCCGACGTCGGCATCGCGGTGGGGACCGGCACCGACATCGCGATCGAAGCCGCAGACATCACCCTCGTGCAGGGAGATCTGCGCTCCGTACTGCGCGCGACGAAGCTCGCCCGCGCCACCTTCCGCAAGATCCGGGAGAACCTCTTCTGGGCCTACGTCTACAACGTTGTCGCGATTCCGGTCGCCTTCCTCGGCCTCCTCCACCCCGTCATCGCGGAGGCCGCGATGGCGCTGAGTTCGATCTCCGTCGTCACGAACGCGAACCGCCTCCGCCGCACCCGGCTGTAGCGACCCGTTTCGGGTGACACCGCGTCATGCGCCGCGACGTTGCCTTCGCCGCTGCCGGGGCGCATCATAGGCGCCGTCCGTTCGGGTTCATCCGTTTGCTTCAGAGAGAGGTTCGATGGCCTCACGCTGGGTCGGTCTCGCGTTGGGACTCTGGTTCCTGGGCGCCCCGTTCATCTGGGGATATCCGTTCGGTTTCCTGTGGTGGCACAGCGTGGTGCTCGGCGGTTCCATCCTCGTCGTCACCATCACCTTCAACCTCGGCATCAACCGGATCAGCGGGTGGGGACTCATCGCCCTCGGTGCCTACAGCATGCTGTCGCCCTTCATCCACGGGTATCTCGCGAACGCGCAGGCCCTGTTCAACGACCTCATCTTCGGCGTCATCACCGTGGGCACCGGCACCGCGATGGGCGGGGCGGGGATCGAACACTCGGACGAGGCGCACAGCGCCGCCTGACCCCGCGGACGTTCCCGCGGGAACGCGCGTTACCCGGACTCCAATCCCAGCGCCCGCACGAAAGTACCGTGGGACACCGGGACGGTGGCGCCCGCATCTGCAGGTTCGACACGAAGTGTGACAGCCGGATGAATCCCCCACGTCGCGTGCTGACCCATTCGGGCTTGAAGTACGTGCCCCAGCCCTCCTCCAGCCGGTCGTAGAAGCCCGTCTCGACCAGGCGGAGCGGCCGACCCTCGACATCCACGTTCAGCGGTTCCACCTCCACCGGGTCGAGCGACAGCCGCACATCGAGCGGGGTCGGCCCCTCGGCCCCCACCTCCAGCGGCACGCTGTACGCGGCGAAGCCGGTGCGGCGCACGCCGGGCACATACTCGCCCGGCGCGATGCCCTCGAAGGCGAAGGCGCCGCCCGGGCCGGTAACGGTCTCCGCCACCACGACGTCCGCTCCCGCTGTACGGATTCGGTCGGTCGGGCTAGGCTCCGAACTTCGCGAGGCGACCGGCGCTGGCCGCCGCGAGACGCATGAGGTCGCAGCCTCGGACGCGGCCGTGGGCGCCGGTGCGGCAGGCGGTTTCGCCGAACGTGGTGGGGTCGTCGCTGCGGGCCGGGCCGCCGTGGAGGAGGAAGGGCACCGGGTGCCAGCTGTGGCTGCGCATGATGGAGGGGGTCGAGTGGTCGCCGGTCACGAGGATGACATCGGGTCCCGCGCCGACGAGGTCCGGCACGATGGCGTCCGCCTCCTCGATGGCGGCTACCTTGCGGTCGAAGTCGCCGTCTTCTCCGGCCTTGTCGGGAGGCTTGAAGTGGAGGAAGAAGAAATCGTGCTCGGCGAACCGCGCCCGGAGGGCGTCCACGAGCGGTTGCGCGCCGGCGGCCGCCGTGCGCGCGTCCATGCCGACGAGCCGCGCGACGCCGCGGTACATGGGGTACGCGGCGGCGGCGGCGGCCCGCATGCCGAATACGTCGCCGAAGCGGGGCCAGTCGGGCTGGCTGGAGACGCCGCGCAGGAGCGCCATGTTCGCCCACGGCTGGTCGGCGAGCCGTTCGCTCGCCGCTTCGAGCCACGCCGCGAGGAGCCGCGCCGTCGGTTCGGACTCTGCGTTCCGCGCCGCGGGGGCGTGGGGCGGCCGTCCGGTCCGGCCGGGGTCGGTGTCGTTCACCGCGTCGCCCGCCGGGGCGTCCGGGTGCAGGACGAGGACGAAGCGGTGTTCCTTCACGTGGCGCACGGAGCAGCGGGCGCCGTCGAGCGGGATGCGGTCGAGCCGGGCGGCCAGGGGGGCGGCTTCCTCGCACGGGATGCGGCCCGCGCGGCGGTCGGTCACCCGGCCCCGGGCGTCGAGGGTGCAGAAGTTGGCGCGCACGGCGATGTCGCCCGGTCCGAGCGGGAATTCGAGGCCGAGGGCTTCGAGCACGCCGCGGCCGGTCTCGTACACGAGGGGATCGTAGCCGAACAGGGCCAGGTGGCCGGGGCCGCTGCCCGGGGTGATGCCCGGCGCCACGGGATCGTGGAGGCCGCACGTCCCGGCGCGGGCGAGTTCGTCGAAGTGCGGCGTGCGCGCGGCCTCGAGTTCGGTCGGGCCCCCGGCCTCGCGCGGCAGCCCGCCCAGCCCGTCGAGCACGTAGAGCAGCACTTTGCCCCCGCCACCCCCGGCGAGACGGGCGATCCGGTCGAGTTCCATGCGGCGGAACGTATGAGCGCCCCCGGTGGCGGGCCAGCAAACGGAGAGGGCGTGTCGGCAGTCCCGGACCATCGCGGGGCGGGGCCGGATGCGCGCGGCGGTCTGCCGCACGCGCGCGGTCGCGGAGCGCGGCCGTGAGTACCGCGGTCGCCGCGGAGGGCGTCACCCGGCGCTTCGGGCGGCGCTGGGCGCTGCGCGGGGTCGATCTCGCCGTGCCCCGCGGCGCGGTCGTCGCGCTGCTCGGCGCCAACGGGACGGGCAAGACGACGCTCCTCCGCCTCATCTCGACGCTGCTCAAACCGACGGCCGGCCGGATGGAGGTGCTGGGTCACACCCTCCCGGCGGGCGGTGACGAGATCCGGACGGGCGCCGCGTTCATGACGGCCGGCGGGCATGCGTACGAGGAGCTGACGGGGGCCGAGAACCTGCGCTTCGCGGCCCGCATGTCCGGGACGGCGACCACGGACGACGGCCTGCGCGACGCGCTGGCCGCAGTCGAACTGGGCGGGGCGGCGGACGTCCCCGTGCGCGCCTGGTCGACCGGGATGCGGAGGCGCCTCGAACTGGCCCGGCTCCGGCTCCGTCCGCTGGAACTGGTGCTGCTCGACGAACCCTTCGTGAGCCTGGACGAGGACGGCGTGGGACTCGTGCACGAGGCGGTCCGCCGGTGGCGCGACGCCGGCACCGCCGTGGTCATCGCCTCGCACCGGGTCGAGGACGCGACCCTGCACGCCGACGAAGTCGTGCGGCTGGCGGGCGGGCGGGCGGCCCCCGCGACCCCGTGAGCACGCTCGCGCGGCGAGCCGCCGCCATCCTGTGGAAGGACATCCTCTCGGAGACCCGCACGCGGCAGGGCTTCACGGCGATGCTCTCCTTCGCCGCGCTCGTCCTCTTCATGTTCAGCTTCGCCATCGGGGTGGAGAACGACCTGCTCGGACGGCTGGCGGGGGGTCTGCTCTGGGTCGCGATCGTCTTCACCGGCACCCTCTCCCTGGGCCGGACCTTCCAGAACGAGGAACTCGCGGGCGGGTCCCGCCTGCTGCGGCTCTATCCCGGCGACGTGCGCGCCATCTATCTGGGCAAGCTGGCCGGAAACCTCGTCGTGCTCGCCGCGCTCGAGGTCGTCCTCTTCCCCGCCGCCGCGATCCTGTACCAGGTCGACTTCACCGCGCAGGCCGGCCCGCTCATCCTCGTGGCCGCCCTCGGCACCTTCGGTTTCTCCGTCATCGGGACCTTCTTCTCCGCGCTCACCGTCCACCTGCGGGCGCGTGAACTCCTGCTGCCGCTCCTCCTCTTCCCCGCCCTCGTCCCGGTCGTCCTCGGGAGCGTCGGCGCCACGGAGGCGTTCCTCGCCGGCGACCCGCTCGGGCGGGCCGGCGGGTGGCTGAGGTTACTCGCGTCCTACGACGTGATACTGTTCGTGGTCTGTCTGTGGGTCTTCCCCGTCATCCTCGAGGAGTGATGCGGATCTCATGAACAAACTGGCACTGCTGGGGTGGATGGCGATCGTCCTCATCGCCGTCGGCAGCATGCTCGGACTCGTCGTGCTGCCCGCCGACGCGCTGCAGGGCGAGGTCCAGCGCCTCCTCTACGTCCACGTGCCGGTTGCGTGGGTGATGATGCTCGCGTTCTTCGTCGTCTTCCTGATGAGCATCCTCTATCTCGTGCAGCGCCGGCTGAAATGGGATCTTCTCGCGGTCTCCGCCGCGGAACTCGGGGTGCTCGGCGCCGTCCTCACCCTCATCCTCGGCACGCTGTGGGGCCGGCCCACGTGGGGGATCTGGTGGGCGTGGGACCCGCGAATCACGACCACGGCGCTCCTCGTACCCATCTACACGGGGTACCTCGTCGTGCGATCGATGACGGAGGATCCCGAGCAGCGGGCGCGCTGGGCGGCCGTCATCGGTCTCATCGCGTTCGTCCAGGTTCCGATCGTGTACCTGTCGGTATTCTGGTGGCGGAGCCTGCACCAGCCCCCATCGTCCCCGCAATCGATGTGGAGCGCGTACGGGCTCGTGATGCTGCTCGGATTCGTCGCATACACGCTCGCGTTCGCGTACCTGTGGCTGCGGCGATACCGGCTGGCCGCAACGGAACTCGAACTCGAACTGTCGGGACCGGAGGAAGGGTGAAGCGGGTATGAACGATCACTGGCTCTTTATCGGCGCCGGATACGGCATCGCCTGGGCCACTCTCGGCTGGTATCTCCTCCGCCTGAGACGCCGGGAACGCACGGCGGCCGCGGCGTCGCGCGGGGCCGGCGTGGGAGCCCGAGCGGGGGGTCCGGGGTAGAAGCAGTCCGGAAAACGTGCGGTTTACTCCGATTTCCTCTATTATTTCAAGTTTGTATCAAGAGCGATCGGATCGAACCGTGGCGGGGCGGAGTTCCGGTTGGCCCACCCCGCGGCGATGGTTTTCGACAACCGACCCGGGTCAGGATTCGGATCTAATATGGCGAAGACGGCCACAAGCCGACGCATGTTCTTCGACACGCACGCGCTCGACTCGTTCGACCAGTATCTGCAGGATGTCGAGCGCTATCCGCTCATCGAGAGCCCGCAGATCGAGCGGGAGATCGCGCGGAAAGCGCGGGCCGGCGACCGTCACGCGGCCGAGCGCCTCGTCACGGCGAACCTCCGGTTCGTGATCTCGTACGTGAAGAAGTACCAGGGCCGGGGGCTCAACCTGGCCGAACTCGTCTGTATCGGGAACGAGGGCCTGCTCAAGGCCGTCAAGAAGTTCGATCCCGACAAGGGCGTGAAGTTCATCTCGTACGCGGTGTGGTGGATTCGGCAGACGGTGCTGCAGGCGCTGGCCGAACAGACCCGCTCCGTACGCATCCCGCTGAACCAGAACTCCAATCTCGTCAAGCTCTCCCGGACCGAGACGGCGCTCACCCAGAAGCTGGGACGCTCGCCGACGGACCGTGAGATCGCCGAGGAGATGGAGGAGCCGGTGGAGACGGTGCGCGCGCTGCGGCGCGTGGCCTCCGCGGAACTCAGCCTCGACGCGCCGCTCGACAAGTCGGACCGCGACAGCGCGTCGTTCGGCGAGCGTTTCTCGGGGATGGACGACGCGGACATCGAGGAGGATGTCGAGGACCAGGCCCGGCGGGAGTTCCTCGAGAAGATGTTCGAGCGCTACCTCACCGAGCGCGAGCGGAAGATCCTCGTCCTCTACTACGGCCTCGACGACGGCGAGGAGATGACGCTGGAGGAGATCGGTTCGCTCCTCGGCGTGACCCGCGAGCGCATCCGGCAGATCCGGAACCGGGCCTTCGACAAGCTGCGTGCCTCGCCGGACGGAGAGGCCCTGGAAGGGTTCTGGCGCGCGACCGCCTGAAACCGCGGGGGCCGCCGGCCCCCGGCCCCGCACCATTCGCCGGAGTGTCGACATGACGCGCCATCGTTCGAGATTCGGCCTCCTGATCCCGCTCGTCCCGCTGCTGTTCGGTCCCGCCGCGGGCGTGCACGCGCAGTCCGGGGCCGACGTGGCGCGCTCGTACCGGGAGGCCAACGAAGCGCAGATTCTGCGGGACTTCGCCGAACTCCTGACCTATCCCAACCGCGCCCGCGATCTGGAGGACGTGACGCGGGCGGCGGAGTACATCCGCGACGAGTTGCGGGCGGCGGGCGTCACGTCGGAGTTGCTCGGCATCGACGGCGTCGCGCCTCTCGTGTACGGCGAACTGCGGACACCGGACGCGGAGCGGACGCTCGGAATCTACGTCCACTACGACGGGCAGCCGGTGGATCCCCGGAACTGGACCCACCCTCCCTTCGAGCCGACGCTGTACACGGCGTCGATGGAGGTGGGCGGGACGCCGCGCGACTTCCCGGAGGCCGGTGAGGCGGTGGACCCGGAGTGGCGGATCTACGCGCGTTCCGCGGGGGACGACAAGGCCCCGATCGCCGCGCTTCTGCCCGTGCTGCGGGCGTTCCGGGATGAGGGCATCCAGCCGACATCGAACCTGGTCTTCTTCTTCGACGGGGAGGAGGAAGCGGGGTCGAGGCACCTGGGCCAGTACATGGAGATGGCGGCGGACCGCATCGAGGACATCGACGTGTGGCTCTTTTTCGACGGGCCCGCGCACCAGAGCGGGCGTCCGCAGCTCACCTTCGGCGTGCGGGGCTCCATGGGGATGGAAGTCACGGTCTTCGGGGCCACCCGCAACCTCCATTCCGGCCACTACGGGAACTGGGCGCCCGACACCGGGAACATCCTCGCCCGGCTCCTCGCCTCGATGAAGGACGAGTCCGGGCGGGTCCTCATCGAGGGCTGGTACGACACGGTCGAGCCGCTGGGAGCCGAGGAACGGGCCGCGCTCGAGGCGATGCCGCCGGTCGACGGCGCGCTCAAGCGGGAGATGGGGGTAATGCGGACCGAGGGCGAGCCGGAGACGCTGTCGGAACGGATCCTCCTCCCGGCGCTCAACATCCGCGGCCTCACGAGCGGCAACACCGGCGCGCTGGCCCGGAACATCATTCCCAACACGGCCGTCGCCGCGCTGGGAATCCGGCTCGTGAAGGGCAACGAGGCGGCCCATCTGCGGCAACTCGTCGCCGATCACATCGAAGGGCAGGGCTTCCACGTCGTGTCGGAGGACCCGGACATGGAGACCCGGCTCCGGTATCCGCGCATCGCCAAGGTCACGGGGGGCGGCGGCTATCCCGCGGCCCGCACGTCGATGGACGATCCGTTCGTGCAGGAGATCATCACGGCGGCCTCGGCGGCGGCGGATCGCGCGTTCGGGCCGGGGTCGCTCGTCCTCGCGCCCGGCCTGGGCGGCACCCTGCCCCTCTACCTGTTCACCGACGTGGCGGGAAAGCCCGCCGTGAACGTCCCGGTCGCGAACCACGACAACAACCAGCACGCGCCAGACGAGAACCTGCGCGTCGCCAACCTCTGGTACGCGATCGACCTCTACGCGGCGCTCCTGACCATGCCGATCACGGCCTTCTGAAACACCCGGTATCCGACACCCGACACCCGACACCCGACCCTCTGACCGGAGCCGGTCCCATGCGACGATCCCCGCCCGCCTTCCTGTTCCTGGCTCTTACCCCGGCGGCCTTCGCCCCGGCGGCCTCGGCCCAGACGAACCCGCTGTGGACGCAGGAGAAGGTGAAGAACTACCTGCCGCACATGACGGTGCCGGAGGTGCGGGACGTTCTCACGCGCAGCGACATGGTTCTGATCCCGGTCGCCTCGCTGGAACAGCACGGCAACCACCTTCCGATCGGCACCGACTACCTGAACGGGGTCGAGCAGGCGAAGCTCGTGGCCCAGCGGGCGGACGTCCTCGTGGCTCCGATCCTCCTGCCGGGCCAGTCCCCGTATCACATGGGGTTCGAGGGGACGATCACGCTGCCCTCGCCGCTCATCCAGGAGGTGTACGTCGAGGCCGTGAAGAGCCTCATCGCGCACGGGTTCAAGCGCTTCCTGATCATGAACGCGCACGGCGGGAACCGGGCCATCACGACGTTCATCGTGGACCGCATCAACCAGGAGACGGCGGGCATCGCCGTGGATCTCGGCGCCGTGTCGGGGCCGTTCCGCGACCGGAACCGGATGGCCTCCGTCCCGAGGCCGCCGCCGGACGAACTCGACCGGCACGGGGGGACGCCCGAGACATCGAGTTCGCTCTACCTCATGCCGACGCTGGTGGACATGGATGCGGCGGTTCCGGCGGAGGTCGCGATGCCGGCCCACCTGGAGGCGATGCTTCCCGACGTGCTGGCCGGCGACCCGACGGCGCTCGCCGTGTTCCTCGCCGAAGGGCTCAAGGACGAGTCCACGGGCAAGGGCACCTCCTCCGCCGAGATGTCATCCACCGGCGTGTGGGGGACGCGCGATCCGGCCGAGGCGACGCTCGAACGGGGCCGGATCGCGACGGAGGTGTTCGTCGACGCCGCGGTCGCCTTCATCGAACGCTGGAACGAGCTCCGCCCCCCCGGCTCCTGAACCGATCGGCCGCGGCCAGAACCCCGCCCCGCTGTCAGTCCAGGCCCTCGGCGCATGCGCGTTGCAGCCCCACGGCTTCGACGCGCTCGTGCAGGCGAAACCGGTCGCGGCCCGGGAAGAGGACGAAGATACGGTCGAGCCCGAGGTCGGCCAGCGCCGAGTGCATGGACCGCGTCATCTTCGGGACGCTGGTCCGCTTGAACTCCACACCGATCCGACGCCCCCCGCTGGATACGAACAGGTCGAGCTCAGCCCCCCGATGGGTCGCCCAGTGGTAACAATTCTCCCAGTCGGCAGAGAGAACGCGGACCGCTTCTCTCATGGCGAACCCTTCCCAGGAGGCGCCGGATTTCGGGTGGCCGAGGAGGGCGGACCTGGTATCGAGCGTCAGCAACGTGTGAAGCAATCCTGTATCGGTCAGGTAGATTTTGGGGGCCTTGACCTGCCGTTTCCCGAGATTCTCGAACCACGGCGTCAGCTTTCTCACCATAAGGGCATCGACCATCGAATCCAGGTAGGCATTGGCGGTCGGTGCGCTAACGCCCATGGAACGCGCAACCTCGGCCGCATTCCAGCGGTTCCCGTGATAGTGCGCCACCATGGTCCAGAAACGCCGCATCGTCGTCGCGGGCACCCGCACGCCGAGTTGCGGCAGGTCCCGCTCGAGAAAGGTGCGGACGAACGACTTTCGCCATTGTGCGGAATCCGCTTCGTCAGCGGCGAGAAACGAGTGTGGAAAGCCACCTCGGGACCAGAGCCGCTCGATGGATTCCGGACCCACGTCGTCCGCGCCGAACGGAGGTAGCTCGTGGTAGGCGATTCGGCCCGCGAGGGACTCGGATGATTGCCGAAGCAGGTCCGGTCCCGCGCTCCCGAGAACCAGGAACCGGGCCGGGTTGGAAGGCCGGTCGACGAGCACCCGAAGCAGCCGGAAGAGTCCTTCGCTGTGCTGAACTTCGTCGATGACCACGAGTCCGCTCAGAGATGCGAGGGCGAGCTTGGGATCCGCGAGGCTCGCCAGGTCCGTCGGATCCTCGAGGTCGAAGATCGTCACCGGACCCCGTTCCCGAGCTGCCAGGCCGCGGGCGAGCGTCGTTTTTCCAACCTGTCGCGCGCCCACGAGCCCTACCACCGGAAACTGCCTGAGGAAACGTCGAACGGCCGCCTCGTGATGTGGACGTGGAATCATGCAAGACAATTTGAATGGTGAAAATCATAAGCGCAACTTTTGATTTTCACCAACATCCCGCGGGCGCGTTCACCGCGCGTGGCGACGAACCCCGCGGAAGTCGGGAAGGGTGAGGAGGAAGATTCCGAGGGTGATGGCGGCGCTCCCCACGCACCAGCGGCAGATGGCGTGGATGACCCAGAGTTCGAGCGCCGTCAGGTAGATCGTGAAAGCGAGTCCGCCCAGCGCGAGCAAGGCCAGCGCGCGCCCAATCCAGCGGGCCCGGCCGACGCCGTCCCGAGTCGCCAGCATCGAGAGGCCGAACACGGCCACGTACCAGCCCACGCCCCAGCCCGCCACCGGAAATCCGAGGAAACGGGCCCAGCGCGATCCCTGCACGAGGTCGCAGCCGCCGCCCGCGCCGCACGCGAGTTCGCCGTAGTAGCCGAGCGCGTAGAGGAAGAGGTAGGTGGAGAGAAAAAAGCCGGCCAGCGCCAGGAGCGCGATCCCCCGGCGCCGGTTCAACTCACTCATGGGTTACGGTGCTCCCTGGCCGCTCTCCGAAGCATCGCCCCCGGCGGAGAGCGCCTCGAGCCGGGCCTGGATGAGACCCTCGATGTGGCTGTAGGGCTCCACGCCCGCGAGGTCCACCCGCACGCCGTCGACGAAGAGCGTGGGCGTGGAGTTCACCCCGCGCGACACGCCGACCTGGTGCGACTTGGCGATGTCCTCGAGGGGGCGGCGCTCGCGCATGCACGCGTTCCAGGCATCGGCATCGACGCCGGCCTGACTCGCGATCTCCGCGATGGCGCCGCCCGGGTCGGCGAGCTGATACCAGCGCGTCTGACGAGCGAGGATGAGATCGTGCACCGGCCAGTAGAGTCCCTGCTCACCCGCGCAGCGCGCGGCCAGTGAGGCCGCGACGGAGTTGGGAAAACCGACCATGTAGTCGTACGAGACCCAGCGCACGGGAGCGTTCACGGTCTCGACGTAGTTCTGGCGCAGCAGCTTGCCGGCGAAGCCCGCGAAAGTCGCGCAGTGGGGGCAGGACGGGTCGTAGAACTCCTCGATCGTGATCGGCGCGGACTCGGGCCCGATCGCCACGCCGACGGACGGATCGGCCTCCGCCTCGGCCAGGACCTCGAGAAGGTCCGGGTGCGTCGCGGGCGGACCCGAGCCGCCCTGCCCGCCCCCGACGAAGAGCCAGTACCCGCCGGTGGCCACGATGACGGCCAGGGCGATCGGGAACCACTTGTTCGAGCGCGATGGAGGGTTTGTCTGCCGTGCCGTTTTCTGCGCCGTCTTCCGTGCCATCTTCCGTACTCTCCGTCCTAGATCAGATCCCGGGCCAGCCATGCCAGCGCCGCAGCGACAAAGAAGGTCACTATCGCGAGAATCGCCCATCGGCCCCGCTTCGACAAGCGTCGGGCGCGAAGGGCTGCCAGCGCCCTGAGGCCGGGGATCATGCGATCGGACCACAGGGCCCCGATTTCGAGGAGCGCCGCGGCGGCCGCGGACACGTACGCCCGGTCGAGCTTCGTCACCTCATTCGTCCAGGCCCGGACCGCCTCCTCGACGCTCGCCTCCTCCGCCTCGGGCGGGGCGAGATCGCGCGCGTGCAACTGCTGCAGGAGGAGCTGCTGCCGGGCCAGCGCGGCGTCGAACGCCGGGTCCAGGGCGCCAATGTACTTGGAAGTCGTCTCCCGCAAGGCGGGCTCGCCCGCGGCGGCCAGCGCCTTCTCGCCCTTGTCCCGGTCGAGACGCTTGGTTCTGACGACCGCCTGTACTTCGGCCGTGTACACGCGCACCAGCTCTTCCGTGACACCGCGAAACGCGGCGATCGCGTCCTGTCGCATCTGCTCCGCATCCATGGCCTGAACGGCGCCGACGACGGAGTCGGCTTCGAGCGCCGCGGAGCGCCGCAGCATGAGGGGGCCCAGCGCGATCTCACCGAGCGTCCGGAAGTGTCGATCGAAGTAGCGCCGATCGAAGCTTTCGCCGATCGAGGGGTCGATCCGCACGCGGTCGACCGCCGCCTCGCACACCCGCTGGAGCGTGTCCGCCCCCACGGAGAAGTCCGGCAGGGGCGCCCGCAACGGGCGCGCGACTTCCCCCTTGCCGAACATCTCGAGGGCCTCATCGGTGTCCGGCGGCGCCGGGACGGTGCCGGCGACCTGCAGGACGGCGCGGATTTCCTCCGGGAAGAGATAACGAATTCCGAAAGAGGCATCGCCCTTGCCGAGCTCGAGGACGGGGCGGCCATCTCCATGGGCGTCGCCATGAGCATCGTCGGTGGTCTCGACCGCGTGGTCGGTCGGCCAGCGCAGGGTATATTCGTGATCTTCGGCGAAGAGATGCAGCCCGCGCCTCGTAAACACCGCGAGGTAGAGACCGCCGAGGGGCATCTCGCCGATCGTGCCGGCGATCTCGGTGCCGGCGGTGCACACGACGACGTCGGCGGCCAGTGGCCGGAGGAGGGACCGCCGGCCCGCCACATCGCTACCCCGTTCCACGCTGCGAGCGAAGTCCTCCAGGTCTCCGCTTTCCCCGAAGAAGGCGACGGTGTGCCGCCGGGCGAAGACGAGAACGAGGCCGGCCCGCCTCGAGACCCAGAAGACGGACGGGAGCGGTATCTGCCGGTCTTCGAAGTGAATCCCGGCCGACGTACAGACGACCGAGACCTGCGGCCGTACGTGCTCGCCCGCCGGGCGGACGTCGAATCGATACGCCTTCGGGTCGCGTTTCGGGCTCTGGTTCATGCGCTGGCCAGAGCCGACATCACGCGGCGGGTGTCCCCGAGAGAAGGAAGGGCTTCATCTGCGCCGGCCCGGCGCAGATCGTCCACGGAAAAGCGTCCGGTGGCCACGCCGAGCACGGACAGGCCGGACCCGCGGGCACACTCGATGTCGTGCGGGGTGTCCCCGATGATCCAGGTGCGGCCGGAGCCATACCGCGTGCCCGTATGGCGGAAGGCCCGCTCGAGCGCGATGGGCGGCAGGCGGTTCCGGTCCGCGTCGTCGCAGCCGAAGGCGCCGAACGAAAAGCGGCGCCAGAGCCCCACCGCCGAGAGCTTGCCCTCGGCGCCGGCGACAATGTTGCCCGTCAGAAGCCCGAGCGCCGCCCCCTCCGCCTCGAGCGCATCGAGGATCTCGAGCACGCCTGGCGTCGGACGCATCCGTTCCCGCCGCTCGTCGATCTCGTCCGCCAGCCGGGCCGCGTATGCGGGCCACAGCCGGTCGAACCCCGGGGCGATCTCGGCCTCGGAGAGGCCCTCGGCGCGGAGGAGCGTACGCACGATCTGCGGGTCCGTCATCCCGTCGAAGGGGAGATCGTCGATGGGACCGGGCGTCCCATACACCTCGATCATCGCGTCCTCGATGGCCGCGCGGCCGACCCCCGCCGCGTGCACCAGCGTTCCGTCGATGTCGAACAGCACGAGCTCGGCGGTTCGTCCGGAAGCCCCTGCCCCGTTGGAAACCATCAACCGCCGATCCAGTCCGCGAGGAGCGCGGGCTCGATGTTGCCGCCCGACAGGATCGCCACGATCTCCCCGCGCGCCGGGGGCGTCACCGCGCCGCTGAGCAGCGCCGCCACCGTGGCCGCTCCGGAGGGCTCCACCACGAGCCTCAGGCCGAAGAGCCAGCGCACGGCGTCCCGGATCGCCTCGTCGTCGACCGTGATGACGCGATCCACCAGATCGCGGCAATGGGCGAAGGTGAGGTCGCCGGGGCGCACCGGCTTGAGGCCGTCGGCGACCGTGGACACGCGGTCGAGCGTGACGGGCGCGCCGTGCTCGAGCGAGCGCTGCATCGAGGCCGCCCCCGCGGGTTCGACGCCGATCACCGCGGCCTCCGGGCACCGGCGCCGCACTGCGGCCGCGACGCCCGACAGTTGCCCGCCGCCGCCGATCGGAGCCAGCACCAACCCCGGTTCCCGAGAGCCGAGTTGCTCGATGATCTCGAGCGCCACGGTCCCCTGCCCCGCGATGATGTCCGGGTCGTCGAACGGCGGCACCATCGTTCCGCCGAGTTCCCGTTGAATCTGCTCGGCGCGCGCCTTGCGCTCGGCTGACGTTGTACCCTCGAGTTCGACCTCCGCCCCGAGGGCGATGGTCGCCTCGCGCTTCACGTCGGGCGCATCGACCGGCATCACGATCCGCGCCTGCACGCCGAACGCCCGGGCGGTCCACGCCACGGCCTGCGCGTGATTGCCGGACGAGTAGGTGAGGAGCCCGGCCGCCCGCTCTTCCGGCGAGAGGCGGCTCACGTAGTGGTACGCGCCGCGCGCCTTGAAGGCCGAGACGCGCTGGAGGTTCTCGCACTTCAGCCATACGCCGTCCGGCGCATCGGTCGCTCCACGCCCGCCCGCTTGCGGGAACGGGGCGGGGATCAGCGGCGTGCGCCGCACCGCTCCGCGAATCCGCTCGTGCGCGGCCTCGACGTCGGCGAGCGACACCAGGGTCGCGGTCGTGCTGCTCACCTGGCGTCCGCGTTGGCCCCGTTGGCGCCGGCGTCCGCGCTGGCTTCGGCCTCGCCCTCCGCATCGGCGAGAGCGTCGGCGTCGGTACCATCGTCCGGCGCCGGATCCGTCCCGATCGGATCGATCAGACTCGCGACATCCACGAGTTCGTCACCCTCGTCGAGGGAAACGAGCCGCACGCCCTGCGTGTTCCGTCCGATCACGCGGATTCCCTCGGCCGACTGCCGGTTGATGACGCCGTTGCGGGTCACGAACATGAGTTCGTCGTCGTCCGTTACCTCGCGCGTCGCCGCTACCTGACCGGACGTCGCCGTCACCTTCAGGTTTATCACACCCTGTCCGCCGCGTCGCGTCTTTCGATAGTCGTCCACGTCGCTTCGCTTACCGATGCCCTGGTCCGTCGCGGTCAACAGCGAGCCGCCACGCCGCGCGACCACCATCCCCACGACGGTGTCCTCCTCCTTGAGCCTGATGCCGCGCACACCCTGTGCGACACGTCCAACCTCCCGCACGTCTCCCTCGGAGAACCGGATCGCCCTCCCGCGCCGCGTAGCGAGCAGCACGTCGTTCGAGCCGTCGCTCAACTTCACATCGATGAGCCGGTCATCCTCGAGGATGTTGATGGCGCGCAGACCCGGCGCGCGCACATTCCGATACGCGGCGAGGCTTGTCTTCTTCACGAGGCCCCGGCGGGTGGCGAAGATGAGGAAGCGGTCGGCGGAAAACTCTCGCGCCCTGACGATGGAGGCGATTTTCTCGCCCTTCGCCATACTCAGCAGGTTCACGATCGGTTTTCCGCGCGCCGTCCGGCGTGCGAGCGGGATCTGGTACACTTTGAGCCAGTACATGCGGCCCGCGGTCGTGAAGATGAGGAGATAGTCGTGGGTCGAGGCGAGGAAGAGGTGCTCCACCCAGTCCTTTTCCTTGGTGCCCATGCCGGCGATCCCGCGCCCGCCGCGGCGCTGCGCCCGGTAGACCTGGGGCTCGATGCGCTTGATGTAGCCGGAGTGCGAGACGGTGATGACCATCCGCTCTTCGGCGATGAGATCCTCATCCGTGAGGTCCGACGTGTCGGGCACGATCTCGGTCCGGCGCTCGTCGCCGAACTTGCCGACGAGGGTGGACAACTCGTCTCCGACGATCTCCATCCGCCGGCCGCGCGACGCGAGGATGGCCTCGAGTTCCTGCCGGCGCGCGCGAACCCTTTCCAGTTCCTCCTCGAGTTTCTCGATCTCGAGACCCGTGAGCCGCGCGAGCCGCATGTTCAGGATGGCGTCGGCCTGGCGCTCGCTGAGATCGAAGGCGGACCGGAGTTCCTCCCGCGCGACCTCGGTCTCGGGGGAGGCGCGGATGATGCGGATGACCTCATCGATGTGGTCGACCGCGACCTTGAGCCCCTCGAGGACGTGTTCCCGGTCCTTCGCCACGCCGTACTCGAAGCGCGTCCGCCGTTCCACGACCTCGTGCCGGTGCTCGAGGAAGTGCCGGAGCATCGTCTTGAGATCCATCACCTGCGGCTCGCCGTTGACGAGCGCGAGCATGATGACGCCGAACGTGGATTGAAGCTGCGTGCCCTTGAAGAGCTGGTTCAGGACGATCTGCGGCACCGCATCGCGTTTCAGTTCGATGACGACCCGGATCCCGTCGCGGTCGGACTCGTCGCGGAGGTCGGAGATGTCCGTGACCCGCTTGTCGCGCACCAGACCCGCGATCTGCTCGATGAGGCGGGTCTTGTTCACCATGAAGGGGATCTCGCGGACGATGATCCGGTCGCGGCCGTCCCGCCCCTCCTCGATGTGGGCCTTCGCGCGCATCACGACCCGGCCGCGGCCCAGCCGGTAGGCTTCGCGGATCCCGGCGCCGCCGAAGATCGTGCCCCCGGTGGGGAAGTCGGGCCCCCGGATGATCTCCATCAACTCGTCGAGCGTCGTGTCGGGCGCCTCGATGAGGCGGTGACAGGCGGCGGCCACCTCACGGAGATTGTGCGGGGGGATGTTCGTGGCCATGCCCACCGCGATCCCCGACGAGCCGTTGACGAGGAGGTTGGGCAGCGCGGAGGGCAGGACGGTCGGTTCCCGCAGCCGATCGTCGAAGTTCGGCGTGTGATCGACGGTGTCCTTGTCGATGTCACCCAGAAGCTCGCTCGCGAATCCGGCGAGCCGGGCCTCGGTATACCGGTAGGCCGCGGCGGAGTCGCCGTCCACGGACCCGAAGTTGCCCTGCCCGTCGACGAGCGGATAGCGGAGCGAAAACTCCTGAGCCATCCGGACGAGCGAATCGTAGACGGCCAAATCGCCGTGCGGGTGGTATTTCCCGATCACGTCGCCGACGACGGTGGCGCTCTTTCTGTAGGGTCGGGTCGGGCCGAGTCCGGCCTCGTGCATCGCGTACAGGATCCGCCGGTGGACCGGCTTCAGACCGTCGCGAACGTCGGGCAGGGCCCGCTGTACGATGACGCTCATCGAGTAGTCGATGAACGATTCGCGCATCTCTTCTTCGAGCGGTCGCTGCTCGACGCGTTCTATGCTCTCGGTAGTCATGGATTCCCGCTGGAACTGGCGTTTTCGAGATCCTCGAGGACTGGGCGGCCCACGGCAGCTCCGGGGGAGCCCGGCCGCACTCGGTGAGACCCCCTAATCTACCGGATTTCGGGGCATTCCGCGACTTTCCAGACGCCGCTCGACCCCACCGGGACCGGCGTTCACGATCGGGGTGTCGCCGGCCCGGGAGCGGACGCCCCACGAGCCGTGGATGTGGCCGCAGACGACGAGGCGGGGGCGGGTCCGTTCGATGGTTTCGAGGACGGCTGTACTGCCCATGTGTCGACCCGACGCGTCGGCGTCCGCGTGGCCGAGCGGAGGGGAGTGGGACACGAGCACGGCTCGCTCGGGGCACGGGGCGAGGAGGTCCCGGGCTTCGTCTTCCGTGAAGTCGTAGCTCCAGGAGCCGAAGGGCGTCACCGGCACCCCGCCGCCGATCCCGAAGAAGGGCACGCCGCCGATGTCGACGCCCGTTCCGTGCAGGACGCGAGCCGCCGGCCAGCCGCGGCACGCCTCGGAAAGCTCGCCGGCGGACTCGCCGTTCCCGGGGACGAGGACGGTGGGGGTCTCGATCCCGGCCAGGACTTCGACGATCCCGGCCAGGCCGCGCCGCTTCACCGCGAAATCGCCGGCCCCGACGACCGCGTCGAAGTCGGCCGCCCGCTCCACGATCGACGCCGCGGCCGCGAGATCGGCGTGAAGGTCGCTGAACAGAAGGAGACGCATGGCGAGTCGCTCCGTAGTTTGGGGACATGCGTGAATCGAAACTGCTCGTCTACGGCGCCACGGGATACACCGGACGCCTCGTGGTCGCCGAAGCGATTCGGTCCGGGCTGAGGCTCGTTGCCGGCGGCCGGGATCCGGAGAAGCTCGCCGCGCTGGCGTCGGCGACCACCGCGGCGCCCGGTCTGGAGACCCGGGCCTTCGGGCTGGACGATCCGGCGGGGCTGGCCGGCGCGCTGGAGGACATTTCGGTCGTCCTCCATTGCGCGGGACCGTTCTCGCACACGGCCCTCCCGATGTACGACGCCTGCCTGAAGACGGGCACGCACTATCTGGACATCACCGGCGAGATCGATGTGTTCGAGGCGCTGGCCGCGCGCGGCGCGGAGGCCGCCGAGGCGGGGATCATGGTCATGCCGGGCGTGGGGTTCGACGTCGTGCCGAGCGACTGTCTCATCGCGGACCTCGCGGGGCGGCACCCCGGCGGCCGCTACCTGAGGCTGGGTCTCGCGGCCCGCTCCGGCGCCTCCCGCGGCACGATGCGGACGATCGTCGAGGGGATCGGCCACTTCCGGATCCGGCGCGACGGCGCGGTCACGAGGGTGCGGCCCGGCCAACTGCGCCACGCGTTCGACTTCGGGCCTCCCCCGCAGGCCGCCATCGTCGGCGTGCTGGGGGACGTGTCGACGGCCTTCCATTCCACCGGAATCCCGAATATCGAGACCTACCTTCAGGCAACCCGCACGTACGTGCGCCTCACGAGAATTCTCCGCGGTTTTCGCCCGTTCCTGTCCGCCCGCATGGGACAGGCGTTGCTGAACCGCCTGATCGACCGCGGACCGGAGGGGCCGAGCGTGGCGGCGCGCCGGACGGCGCACGCGATTCTGGTCGCGGAGATCGAGGACGCGGAGGGGAAGCGCGTGGCGGCGCGGGTGCGGACGCCGGACCCGTATGGCTTCACCGCAACGGCGGCCGTCGCCATCGCGGGGCGCGCGCTCGCCGGCGACGTCGGGGCGGGTTACCAGACTCCGTCTTCCGCGTACGGCGCGGAGCTGTTGCGGGAGTTCGATGAGGTGACGTGGGAGAGGATCGACGATCAGGCGACGGCCCGGTAGTCCTCGATCTCCCGAAAACCCAGATCCTGCAGCGCCTCCCGGATTTCGCGGCGCGCGCCGGGCGTCCCCACCGCGAGGAGCATGTACGGGCGGGCGGGCGCGCCGAACGCCGGGAGGTCCTCCGGGCGGAGGACGACGGCTCCGTGGATGTTCTGCCCGATCTTGCGGGGATCCAGATCCACGAACGCCTCCACCGGGCGGGCGCGGCCCCCGGAGCCGTCCTGTTCGAGCCAGCCGCGCGCGAAGGCCTTGCCGACCTTCCCGGCGCCCCAGATCACGAGCGGCCGTCCCGCCGGTATGCGGCCGTTCGCGAGGTGCGCGATCTTCAGGCGCCGGAACGCGGCGGGGCTGTAGCGGTCCGACCGCTCCGACAGTCGGTGCGGACCCAGGCGCCACTCGTGCAGGACCCGCGGCACGTTCGTCATGCGGCAGCCTGCCGCGGACAGCCGCAGGATGAGGTCGTAGTCCTCCGGCCCCCCGGTCGGTCCGTCCGCGTCGCGATAGCCGCCGACCGCCTCGAAGGCGTCGCGCCGCACCATCAGCGTGGGGTGGGCGATCGGACATTCGACGAACAGATCCCGCTCGACCGCGGCGGGCTCGATGAGCCCGTTGATCCAGCCCTCATAGCGGAGGTAGCCCGAGCCGGGCCGGGGCGGCGGGAAGTAGCGCACGCCCGTACCGCACGCGGCGATGCCGGGGCGCCGGGTCAGGAGGCGGAGTTGCGCGGCGAACCGGCCGGGGCGCGCGACGTCGTCGGCGTCCATGCGGGCGAGGAGCGGCGACCGCGCCCGCCGCGACAGCCGGCGCAGCGCCGCGACGATCCCCGACCCGTCGCGGGCGACGAGGCGGACGCGGGGGTCCCGTTCCGCCCACGCCCGGAGCAACGGCCCGGTGCCGTCTCTCGAACCGTCGTCGAGGGCGAGCACTTCGAAGCGCGACTCGGACTGTGCGGCCAGACTCTCGATGCAGGCGCCCAGGAACGGTTCGGCGTCCCGGCACGGGAGAAGGACGGAGACGCGTGGCGCGCCCGCTTCGGTCACGCCGGTTCCGCGCGGGCGACGGCCGCGTCGAGCCCGAGCCGCTCCGCCCGGGCACGGAGGAAGGCGCCCGTGCGCGAGGCCTCGGACTCCGCGATGCTGGCCGGCGGGCCCGCCGCCACGATGCGACCTCCGTCCTCCGCGGGCCCGGGCCCCATGTCGATGACCCAGTCGGCTTCCGCGACGACGTCGAGGTTGTGCTCCACGACGACGACGGCATGCCCTTCTCCCACGAGTTCCCGCAGCACCGCGACGAGCGTGCCGACTTCCGCCACCCCGAGGCCCACGGTGGGCTCGTCGAGGATGTACAGCCGCCGGCCCGCGCTTCGCCGGCGCGCGAGTTCCCGGGCGATCTTGAGCCGCTGCGCCTCCCCTCCGGAGAGCGTCGTGGCCGGCTGGCCGAGCCGAAGGTACCCGAGACCCACCCGCTGAAGGTGCCACAGCCGGGCGCCGAGACGGTCGTGCCGGATGAAGAAGCGAATCGCCTCGTCCACGGTCATATCGAGCGCATCGCGGATCGAGCGGCCGCGGATCCCGATCTCCAGCACCTCCGGACGGTAGCGCGAGCCCCCGCACGCCTCGCAGGGCACGGAAACATCGGCCAGGAAGACCATCTCCACCGTCTCCTCGCCCGCGCCCTTGCAGTGCTCGCAGCGCCCGCCCGGGCGGTTGAAGGAGAAATATCCCGCCTCGTATCCGCGGGAGCGGGCTTCCGGGAGGGCGGCGTACGCGCTCCGCAGCGCCGTGAAGGCTCCGATGTACGTCGCCGGGTTCGAGCGCGGCGTACGGCCGATCGGCCGCTGGTCGACGAGCACGACGTCCTCGAGGAGTTCCGCGCCTTCGAGCCGCTCCCAGGAGCCGGCGGGCTCGCCCAGATGCGGTTTGGCGGAGGAGCGGTTCGTGATCTCCCGCTCGAGGGCGTGATAGAGCACGCCGCGGATGAGCGTCGACTTCCCGGAACCGGAGACGCCGGTGACGAGCGTGAGCGCCCCCAGGGGAATCGCCACATCCACATCCCGAACGTTGTGCAGGCGGGCGCCGCGCAGGACGAGTTCTCCCGCCGCCGCCGCTCCCCCATCCCGGGGTGCGCCGCCCCACCGCCCGGCGGCAGCCGCCCGCCGCGCGAGGGCCTGTCCCGTTCCGGTGTCCGACGCGAGAAGGCGGTCCCAGCCACCCTCGAACACGATCTCGCCGCCCTGCTCTCCGGCTCCGGGCCCCAGTTCCACGATGCGGTCGGCCCGTTCCAGCACCGCGGGCTCGTGCTCGACGACGACGACGGTGTTCCCGCGGTTCGCGAGCCGCTCGAGGACGCCGGTGAAGGCTTGGATGTCGTGCGGGTGGAGTCCGATCGTGGGTTCGTCGAGGACGTAGAGCGTGCCGACCAGCCGGCTCCCGAGACAGCTGGCGAGGCGGATCCTCTGCATCTCCCCCCCGGAGAGGGATCGGGCCTGCCGGTCCAGCGTGAGATACCCGAGTCCGACTTCCGCGAGAAACGAGGTCCGATGCTCGAGTTCGCGCAGGATCGTCGACGCGACCTGTCGCTGGAAGGGAGTGAGGTCGAGTCCGTCCGCGAGCCAGCCGGAGATTTCCGTTACCGTCCGCCGGGCGACTTCGGCGATGTGCCGCCCTCCCACGCGGACGTTCAGCGCCTCCGGTTTCAGGCGGTAGCCCTCGCAGCCGGCGCACCGCTCGGGAAGCTGATACTGGCGCAGAAAGACGCGGATGTACGCCTTGTACCGCTTTTTTTCCTTCGAGCGGAGAAAGGGGATCACGCCCCGGAAGCGTTCCGCCGCAAACCTTCCTCCGTTCAGCAGCACGTGGCGGCCATCCTCCGGAAGCGCCTCCCAGGGGAGCGTCGCGTCGAGCCCGGAGGCGGCGGCGAACTGTCTCAGGCGCGAGCGTTCGCGCCGGTAGCGGGGCTTCGACCACGGATCGAGCGCCCCCTCGTCCAGGGAACGGCCCGGGTCGGGGACGATGAGTTCGGGGGAGTACTCCAGCACGGCGCCGAACCCCGTGCAGGTGTCGCACGCTCCGGCGGGGCTGTTGAAGCTGAACAACCGGGGGGTAGGCCGCGGAAAACCGGAGCCGCAGACTCCGCATCGATAGGCCTCCTCGAAATCGCGGCGCTCGGGCGCCGAGGCGCCGCGCCGCCAGACGAGCGCGACGGCGGCGCCCCCTCCCTCGGCGAAGGCGGCCGCCAGCGAGTCCGCGATCCGTTCGCGATCCTCCGCGCGTGACGTGACCCGATCCACGACGACGAGCGCCTCCCGGGCTCGGGTCAACGCACGCACTTCTTCCCCCTTCTCGTGTTCCTCCTCTTTTTCCTCCAGGTCGATGTCCGGCAGGTAGAGTTCGCGACCGTCGGCGAGGACGCGGACGTACCCCCGTGCCCTGAGGTTTTCCACCACTCTCGCGCCGTTCCCGCGCGCTTCGCGGGGGACCGGAAAGGCGATGGCCAGCCGTGTGTCGCGACCCAGGTCGAGGAGCGCGTCGGCGGCCGACGTCACGGTGTCCGGCACGACGGAGCGCCCGCACCCGGGACACACGGTCGTCCCCACGCGCGCCCACAGCAGTCTCAGGTAGTCGTAGACCTCGGTGATCGTGCCGACGGTGGAGCGGCTCGACTGCACCCGGTTGCTCTGGTCGATGGCGACGGAGGGACTCACGCCCTCAACGAGATCGACGGCGGGCTTCGGCATCCGCTCGAGGAACTGCTTGGCGTAGGTGGACAGCGACTCGATGTACCGCCGCTGCCCTTCGGCATAGATCGTATCGAAGGCGAGGCTGGATTTCCCCGAGCCGGAAGGCCCCGTGAGGACGGTGAGGGCCCCACGCTCGATGTCGATGTCGATGCCCTTGAGGTTGTGCTGCCGGGCGCCTCGGACCCGGATCCGGTCGCTCATGGGAGCATGATGGCCGGCGGCGGCGGGGCGCGCCAACCTGATTGGAACGGAGCGGCCGAGTCCGTACTATGCGGGCATGCAGACACCGGACGGTCCCCTCCAGGAGGAAGAAGCGCTCGGGAAGGCGTATGACGCCCGTCTCATGAAGCGTCTGCTCGGGTACCTGAGACCGTACCGGGGCAAGGTCGCGATCGCGGTGCTGATGCTCGTGGCGGCCTCCGGTCTCGCGCTCGTCGGCCCCTGGCTGACGATGGAAGTCATCGACCACGCGATCCCGGACGGCGATTTCCGCGCCCTCCGCAACCTGTCCGTCCTCTTCTTCGTTTCGCTCCTCCTCTCCGGACTGCTGGAATATGGACGCACGATCCTGACGACGTGGATCGGGCAGAACGTGATGCTCGACCTGCGGCAGGAGATCTTCCGGCACCTGCAGCGCCTGCGGCTCGCGTACTTCGACCGGAATCCGGTCGGACGCCTGATGACGCGGCTCACGAGCGACGTCGAGGTCCTGAACGAGATGTTCACTTCCGGCGTCGTCACGATCTTCGGGGACGTGTTCACCGTCGCCTTCATCATGATCGCCATGCTCATCATGGACTGGCGGCTCGCCCTCGTGACGTTCGCGGTTCTCCCCCTCGTGTTCGTGGCCGCCTGGCTCTTCCGGAAGAAGGTGCGAGAGGCGTACCGCGACATCCGGATCCGGCTCGCGCGCATCAACGCCTTCCTGCAGGAACGGATCACGGGCGTGCGCGTCGTGCAGTTGTTCCGGCAGGAGCGGACGGCGACGAACTGGTTCGGCAGGATCAACGATGACCACCTCGAGGCCCACCTGCGCTCGATCACGTACTACGCGCTCTTCTTCCCCGTCGTCGAGGTGCTCGCGTCCGTCGCGCTTGCGCTCATCATCTGGTACGGGGGCAACCAGGCCCTGCAGGGGACGCTCACGATCGGGGTCATCGCGGCCTTTCTGCAGTACGCGAGACGGTTCTTCCGCCCCATCCAGGATCTGTCCGAGAAGTACAACATCCTGCAGGGCGCGATGGCGAGCTCGGAGCGGATCTTCGGGCTCCTGGACGAGGCGCCGGGCATCGAGGACCCGACGGACCCGACGGACCTCCCTACGGATCTGAGGGGCCGCATCGAGTTCGAGGACGTCTGGTTCCGGTATCTGTCGCCGGAGGAGGACGCGGCGGGGGTCACGACGCCCGCTTTGGCCCACGCCGCGGCCTGGGAGGGGGCGGAGGGGCGGCTCGACGAGGACGCGCCGGACGATGGCTGGGTGCTGCGCGGCATCAGCTTCACCGCGGAGCCGGGGCAGCGGCTCGCGGTCGTCGGAGCGACCGGAGCGGGCAAGACGACGCTGTTCAGCCTCCTCATGCGCTTCTACGAGCCGCAGCGCGGGCGCATCACGCTCGACGGGATCGACATCCGGGAGCTCCGGCTCTCCGACCTTCGCCAACAGATGGGCCTCGTGCTGCAGGACGTCTATCTCTTCTCGGGCTCCGCCGCGAACAACATCGCGCTCGACCGCGAGGAGGTAGGGCGGGACGAGATCCGCAAGGCGGCCCGGCAGGTCGGGGTCGACCGGCACCTCGCGCGGCTGCCGAAGAAATACGACGAGCCGCTGAGCGAGCGGGGGGGCAACCTGTCGGTCGGCGAGCGCCAGCTGGTGTCTTTCGCCCGCGCGCTCGCGGGGGATCCGCCCATCCTGCTCCTGGACGAGGCGACGAGTTCGGTGGACTCGGAGATCGAGGCGGAGATCCAGGCGGCGCTGGAGCGCCTGATGGAGGGGCGGACGAGCCTCGTCATCGCGCACCGCCTCTCCACGATCCGGGGGGCCGATCGCATCCTCGTGCTCCACCACGGACTTGTCAGCGAATCCGGCACGCACGACACGCTGCTGGAGAGCGGAGGGCTCTACGCGCAACTCCACCGCCTCCAGTTCCAGAAGCCGACGGCCGCCGCATGAACGCCGTGCTGGACTGGGCGGCGGCGCTGGATCCGCGCCTCGTGCTCCTCTCCCTCATCGGGGTCCTGAACCTCTGGGCGACCGGCGTCACCGCGCTTTCCCGGGCGCCGACGCGAGAAAAGATGCTCTGGGTCGCGGTGATCTTCCTCTGCCCCATCGTCGGCAGCGTGCTCTGGTTCGTGTTCGGCCCGAAGCTCTGGGCGGAGCGGCGCTAGCTCCGGACACCGGCGTCACAACGGGCATGGTTCACAGGGACTCCCGAAACCCGGGCACCTCACGTCGCTCCCTCGGGTGGCGCTGGACCGCGGGTCAGGACGGCCAGAGCGGACGCAGCAGATCCGCCGTGCGGGCGCCGGCGCCGGCGCCCGCCTCGACGAACGCGCGGGCGGCCCGGGCGTGGCGCCGACGGCGAGGCGGGTGGGCCAGCCCGGCCAAGGTGTCCGCGAGCGCGCCGGCCGGGGAGACGAGTGCGCCGCCGGCCGACGCGAGGGCGCGGGCGTCGGCCCGGTCGTGACGCGGGCCGAAGATGACGGGCAGCCCGGCCGCCGCGGGCTCGAGCACGTTGTGGAGCCCGGCGCCCCCGAGGCCGCCGCCGACATAGGCCACATCGGCCGCCGCGTACAACTCCGCGAGCCGGCCCACTTCGTCGAAGACGATGACGGAGGCGTCGCGCCCCGCGGCCGTATCGCCGATCTCGGTCCAGCGGATGACGCGTTCCCCGCGGGCCGTGCAAGACGCGACGAGGGCGTCGACGTGCGCGGCGGTCGGCTCGTGGGGCGCGATCACGAACTGCCAGCCCGGGCCGCCACCCCGTCGCACGGCCGCCGCGGCATCGAGCAGCGCTCGCTCGTCAACGGGCCACGTAGAGCCAGCAACGAGCCGCGGCGGCGCCCGGTCCGCTGCTCCGTCCCCGGCTCGATCCTCCGGTCCGAGCGCAGAGAGGAAAAACACGGCCGAGCCGGCGGCGCGAGCGCGGTCGGCCCGCTCGAGCGCCAGGTCGAACGCCGCGTCCCCCGTCACCGTCATCGCCTTCGGCCGGACGCCGAGCGCTTCGAGTCGCCGCGCGTCCTCCGGGCTCGCGGCGCCGACCGCGTCCAACCGCGCATACGAAGCGCGGAAGAGCCGGCGGGCGAGGGCGCCGGAGCGCCGGCTCCCGTCGCGGACCGTGCCGTTGATGAGCGCGACGGGCACTCCGGCCCGGTGCGCCGCGGCCACGAGTCCGGGCCACACGTCCAACTTCGCGAACACGAGCAGGGCGGGGCGGACGGCGGCGAGCGCCGCATCGCAGTCCCGCGCGCGGTCGAGGGGCGGCGGGCCCGAATGATCCGGATCCAGCCACGCGAGCGCGGCCCGGCCCGATGGCGAGCCGTACGTGACGACGAGCTGCGCCCGCGCGCCGGCGCGCAATGCGGACGACGAACAACGCAGACCCCGGATCGCCGGCGCCGCGCCGAGCAGTTCGCCGGCGGAAGCGCCGTGGAGCCACACGAGCGGCCCGGGCGCCCGACCCCACCCCCACGCGCCCAACTCCGCGGCGGCGCCCCGCCGGGTCGCCACCGCCCGCGCGATGTCCGGCCGGGCGCGCCGAAGCAGCGGCGCCGCCGCGAGCGCGACGCCGGCGAGCGCCTCCGTAAGGCGCGCCCCGGCGTTCACGACCGTACTCCGGAACTTTTCGCCCGCGGCCCGTATCCATATTCTCCGGCGTGCGCTATCTCGGGAACAACACGAAGCTCGTCCCCTCCCTGCTGGAGACCGTGGACCGGTTCCAGGAGGCGCCCGGCAACGGAGAGCGGGAGATCGGCTACCGCGCCCTGCTCAAGGGGCTGGACAGGGAGGGACTGGACGAGGAGAGGCCGGACGGCGAGGGGCCGGGCCGGCGCGGGTTCATCTTCGAGCACTACACGAGTGGCGGAGCCGCCGGCCGGGTAGCGAACACCCCGGGCGTGTACGCCTCGTTCGTGAAGACGATGCAGCCGAACGCCCCGCGCCCTCTCGAACTCCGCCCCATCGAACCGACCCGGCGCCAAAAGGGAGCCGGAGCCTGCAGCGCGTTTCGCGCACCCGCCGCCCGGCTCCTGGAATCCGTCGATCCCGTCGATCTCGTCTATCTCGACCCTCCTTACAACGGCCGGCAATATCCCGCGTATTATCACATCCCGGAACTCCTCGCGCTCGGCTGGGCAACGCCGCCGGAGATTCGGGGGAAGACGGGACTCATACCCGACGAGGGGCACCTGGACCGCGCCGCCATTGAGGAGATGCTGCGCGAACGGGGCCTGCCCGACAGCTACGCGGTCCACGACCGGCCCTACCGCCGCTACCGGAGCGACGCCGACGGCCCCCGGCGGAGCTACCTGCGCGACGACGTGCGAGAACACCTCCACTACGTCAGATGCGCGTGAGCCCGGAAAGCGCCGTGCGCCCCGAGAGCCCGGAGAGCGCCGTGCGCCCCGAGAGCTCGGCGAGCCCCGAGAGCCCGGGCCTCCCCGCCTCCCGCGCGCGCTCAGTGTTCCGGCTGCTCCCGCTGCTCCTGCTGTGCGCGGGTGCGTGCTCTCCGGCGTACGTCCTGCGCGCGGGCTGGGAGGAGGCCCGCATTCTTTCGGCGCGCCGCCCCATCCGGGCCGTGATCCACGACACGACCGTGGCCCGCGAGACCCGTGACAAGCTCCGACTCGTCCTCGACGCGAGGGATTTCGCGGAACGCGACCTGGGGCTGCGCGCGGGCGCGAGCTACGAGTCCTTCGCGCAGCTCAATCGCGACACCCTGGTCCTGAACGTGCTCGCGGCCCCGGAGTTCGCGCTGGGCTGGAAGATGTGGTGGTTCCCCATCGTCGGCCACCTCCCCTACAAGGGATACTTCGACTTCGACGACGCCCGCGCGGAGGCCGCCAGCCTGGCCGAGGACGGCTATGACGTCTCGGTCCGGCCGGTCTCCGCCTTCTCGACGCTGGGCTGGTTCCCCGACCCCATCATGTCCACGACGCTGGGGCTCGACAGCCTGGGGCTGGTGGAGACCGTGATCCACGAGATCACGCACAGCACGTACTTCCCCACCGGGCAGGCGGATTTCAACGAGAGCTTCGCGAACTTCGTCGGGCACCGCGGCGCCATCGAATTCTTCTGCGAGGCCGTGGCGGACGAGAGTGCGTGCCAGCGGGCGCGGTGGAGGTGGGAGGACACGCGCGTATTCGGCGACTTCTTCCATTCCATTCTCGCGCCGCTGGAGGAGGTGTACGCCTCCGCCCTGCCGGACGAGGCGAAACGTGCGGCCAAGCGCGAAGTGTTCGAGGACGCGGCCCGGCGCTTCGAGACGGAGTACATCCCGCGGCTCCACGCGCGGTACGGCGCGATCGACCCGGACGGTCTCGACAACGCGTGGGTCATCTCGCGCCTTCTCTACTACACGAGGCTGGATGACTTCGAGCGTGTCTACGAGTCGCACGGCGCGCTGGTTCCCTCCGTCGAAGCGCTGATGGCGGAGGCCGCGGCCGGCGACCCGTGGGAGGCCCTGACGCGCCTGGCGGGTCCCGCGGACACGGGCTCGGGCGGAACGGGCCCCGGCGCAACCGACAACTCCGAAACCACGGAAGGTTCGAAATGACGGAAACGTTCGCCTGCGTGCGCTGCGACCGCGGCGACCGGGGAAGGATCGACCGCGTCCCGTTCCCCAGCGCGTTGGGAGAGCGGATCGTGGCCGAGATCTGCGCCGCCTGCTGGGAGGAGTGGAAGGAGCGCCAGATGCTCCTCATCAACCACTACGGGCTCAAGCTCCACGAAGCCGCGGCGCGAGAGTTCCTCTACAAGAACCTCCGGATCCACCTCTTCGGCGAGGAGGGCGCCGCCGCCCGCATCGATACCGACGCGGAAGGGTCCGTCGAGTGGTAGCGCACCCGCGCCAGCCGGCCGTCGCTACGAAACCACGAGGTTGAGCATACGGTCCGGGACGTGGATCACCTTCCGGATCGCGACCCCGTCGAGGCGCCGGATCACGTTCGCCTCGGCCAGCGCCGCCTCGCGCACGACGTCTTCGGGGGCTCCGCGCGCGACCCGGATCGTCGCCCGCAGCCGGCCGTTCACCTGGACCGGGAGTTCGACCTCGTCGACCACGAGCTTGCTCTCGTCCCAGGCCGGCCACTCGGCGTGATCGAAGATGCTCGACTCACCGCCGAGCCGGACCCACAACTCCTCGGCGATGTGGGGCGCGACCGGCGCGATCATGATCACGAGCGGCCGCACCTCGTCGACCGAGGCCGTGCGCCCGCCGGCGCGCAAGGTGTTCAGGTAGTCCATCGCGGCGGCGACCGCCGTGTTGTAGCTCAGCGCCTCGAGGTCCTCCGAGATCTGTTTGATCCCGGCGTGCAGCGCCCGCTCGACGCCGGGATCGTCGAATCCCGTGCGCCCCGCCTCGGCCGCGGCCGTCACGCTGTCCCACACCTTCTTCAGGAAGCGCTGGGGCCCGGCCAGACCGCTGTCGCGGAAATCCCCGCCCCGCTGGAAGGGGCCGAGGAACATCAGGTACATGCGGAACGTGTCCGCGCCGAACCGCGCGATGTATTCGTCGGGCAGGATCACGTTGCCGCGCGACTTCGAGATCTTGGCGCCGTCCCTGATGAGCAGGCCGTGCTTGCGGAAGCGGTGGTACGGCTCCTCGAACTCGAGGTGCCCGAGATCGTGCAGCACCATCGTGAGGAAGCGTGAGTAGAGGAGGTGGAGGACGGAGTGCTCCTCGCCGCCGATGTAGCTGCTGACGGGTAGCCACTTCCGCATCCGCGCGGGGTCGAACGGCCGGTCGTCGAACTCGGTCGAGGGGTAGCGCAGGAAGTACCAGCCCGAATCGAGGAAGGTGTCGGATACATCGGTCTCGCGCCGGGCATTGGCGCCGCACGCCGGACACGCCGCGGCGTGGAAGGCCGGGTCGCGCGCGAGCGGACTCACGCCCGTCGCCGTGGGGCGGAAGTCCTCCACGTACGGGAGGACGACGGGGAGGTCCTCCTCCGGCACCGCCTGCGGGCCGCAGTCGTCGCAATAGATGATGGGGATCGGCGGCCCCCAGTACCGCTGCCGGGAGATGCACCAGTCGTGCAGCCGGTAGTTGACCTCGGCCGCCGCGAGCCCGCGCTCCGCCAGCCACTCGGTCATCGCCCGCCCGCCCGCGTCGGCCTCCATCCCGCTGAAACGTCCGGAGTTCACGAGAATCTCATCGGCGGTGTGCTCGACGAAGGCGGTCTCCGCCTCGACTCCGCCGACATCCGCGGGATCCGCACCCTCCGGGAGCGCCGCGCGGGAGCAGACGACCTGAACGATGGACAATCCGAACTGTCGCGCGAAATCGAAGTCCCGCTGATCGTGTCCGGGCACGGCCATGATCGCGCCGGTGCCGTAGTCCATGAGGACGTAGTCGGCGATCCACACGGGAAGGTCCTCCCCGGTGGCCGGGTTCCGCGCGTACCCGCCCGTGAAGACGCCGGTCTTCTCGCGATCGTCCGTCTTCTGTCGCTCCACCAGGTCCACGGTTGCGGCCGCGCGCACGTAGGCTTCCACGTCGGCGCGCCGTTCGTCCGCCGTGAGCCGCCCGACCAGGGGATGCTCCGGCGCAAGCACCATGAAGGTCGCCCCGAACAGCGTGTCGGGACGCGTCGTGAACACCTCGATCCGATCCCCGGCGCCTTCCGCCCCATCCCCGGCGCCCGAGAGCGGAAAGTGCAGCCGCGCGCCCTCGGAGCGGCCGATCCAGTTGCGCTGGGCCGTCTTCGTCGTATCGGACCAGTCGATCCAGTCCAGGTTGTCGAGCAGCCGCTGTGCGTAGTCCGTGATCCGGAAGAACCACTGGCTCAGCATCCTCTGCTCGACCGCGGTGTCGCACCGTTCGCACAGGCCGGCGATCACCTGCTCGTTCGCGAGGACCGTCTGATCCTTCGGACACCAGTTGACCGCCGCCTCCTTCTTCTCGGCCAGGCCCGCCTTGAAGAGCTGGATGAAGATCCACTGCGTCCACTTGTAGTAGCGCGGATCCGTCGTATCGACGGTGCGGGACCAGTCCGTCATGAGGCCCGCCCCCCTCAGCATCCGCTCGAAGTTCCGGATGTTCGAGGGGATCAGCTCCATCGGGTGCGTGTCGACCTTGAGCGCGTGGTTCTCCGAGTGGATGCCGAACGCGTCGTATCCGATGGGCTCGAAGACGTCATCTCCCCGCAGGCGGCGGAAACGCCCGTAGATGTCGGCCCCCGTGAAGGCGTACAGGTTCCCGACGTGGAGCCCCTCGGCCGACGGATAGGGGTACATCATGAGGTTGAGGAACGGACGCGCCGCAGCGTCGAGGTCGGGCTCGTTCGTCCCGTTCTCCTCCCACCAGGTCTGCCACCGCAACTCGATGGCGCTTGGGTCGTACATGAGTCGCGGGTCCGCTCCGTCTACGGGATCACGCCGGGGAGATGCACGAGACGGCGGCACCCTGCGGAGATCGCCGTCCGGCCGCACAAGATGGGGCCGGAACGGCGACCGAACAACTTGCGGCTAGTCTTCCCGGCCGGGGCCGGGGACCATGTGGTCCAGGCTGAACTTGCCGTTGCCCGTCGTCCACAGGAAGAGGAAGATGGCGCAGTACAGGACGGCGAGTTCTCCGCCGTTCACGATCGGCCAGAATTCCATCTCGCGGGCGAAGAAGTGTCGCCACCAGTAGACCACGGCGAAGTGCCCCGTGAGGAGGAAGGCGACCCAGCGCGTCCGGATCCCGAGGATGATGAGGATCGGCGGGAAGAACTCGATGATGCCCGCAATGCCCACGGGCCACGAGAACCAGTTGCCGACGGCTTCCCTTCCGAACATGCCGAGGAGCTTCTGGGCTCCGTGCTGCCATAGCATGAGGCCGGCTGTGACCCGGAGCACGGCGTGGGTGGTTTCCTTCGAGACAGGTGCATTCATGGCGCCTCCCATGCGCTGGGCTCCGGCGTCCGAGGCCGCTTGCAGGCCCGGAAGTGCCGCCGTAGCCTTGCGACCATGATGCCGGTTGATTCTCCGCGCGCACAAGACGGAACGTTCGAGGGCGAAATCCCCGTTCGCATTCCGCTGGCCCTTCTGCTGACCCTCAGGGACCTCGACACGCCCGATGATCCGCGGGAACTCGAGGAAGTGGACCTCTCCCTGAACCTGCGGCGGCGGCTGGGGCTTTCGAGTGTCGTGCTCAAGCAGATTCGCCGCTACGAGGAGTACGACGGGGAGGTGGGCGCCGCCGAAGTGGCGAGCCTGTTCGAACTCATCGCCAAGCGGATCGATGCTCCGGAGATCTTCGCCTCGACGGGACGCCGGATCACGCTCGAGGCTTTCGGCCCCAATGCGCGCGTGACCCTTCGCTTCGGGTGGCGGCTGATCCCTCTCGGTCTCCGCCGGATCCTCGCCTGGAGGCGAGTGAAGAGAATCGCCCGCCGTCTCAGCCCCTCATCGGAGGTCCGGATTGCGAAGGGGATGAACCGGCTCGTGATCGAACGCGGCCTCCCCGCGCTGTCCACGGCCGGCAAGGGCGGACGCGGCTGCGAGATCCTGTCCGGGATCATCGACGAGTCGTTCCGGACGTATCGGGCAGGGGCGGGCGACGTGTCGCACCCACAGTGCGAAGCCTCCGGCGACGATCACTGCCTGTGGGTCTTCGAGGCGACCCCGAGCGCGAACCCGGACTGACTCCCGGCGTCGGATCGCGGCGCCGGCGTCGGATCAACCGTCTCCGTGCCGTCCGTCCACCTGCGGTTCGACGTGCACGGTCACGTCGGTGAATCCGATCTGGGCGGCGACCCGCCGCTCCACTTCATCGGCGATTTCGTGGGCGCTGACCACCGTTTCGCCGGGTGCGACCTGGACCGTGAGTTCCGCGAAGCGCCCGACCGACTGCCCGCGCGAACGCACCCGGGTCACGGCCCGCACGCCGGGCACCCGGCTCGCCACGCCTTCGATCTCCCGCGGATCGACGGCCCGCTCGTCGACGAGGACGGGGACGGTCTCGCGGAAGATCTTGTAGCCGGAACGGGCCACGACGAGCGCCACGACGAGGGCGAGCCATGCATCGGCCGCGGCCCAGCCCGTCCAGTCGGTGATCGCCAGCCCGACCAGGACTCCGGCCGTCACCAGGACGTCGGACGCCGTGTGCCGCGCGTCCGCCGCGAGGATCTCGCTCGACAACCTCCGGCTCGCCCGCGCTTCGCCCAGCGCAACGGCCGTGTTCACGACGATGACGGCGGTGAGCACGACCAGCATCTCGGGCTGGATGCCGGGGGGAGCGCCGCCCCGAACGAGGCGGCCGAGCGCGCTCTGTACGAGTTCGAAGCAGGTGACCGAGAGGAAGGCGGCGACGGCCAGCGCCGCGAGCGTCTCGAACTTGCCGTGTCCGTAGGGATGTTCGGCGTCCGGCGGGGCGGCCGCGAGGCGCATCGCGGCAAGGCCCACGACGTTGTTGATCGCATCGACGCCGGAATGGGCCGCGTCGCCCAGCACGGCGATCGACCCCGAGCGCAGCCCCACGATCAGCTTCGCCGCGATCACCGCCACGTTCGCGAGCAGCACCCACAGGAGGATGCGGCGCACTTGTCCGTGGCGCTCCGCGGGCGAATTCACCGCCTCGGACTCATCGCTTGAAGCGACGCCCCCGGCTGAAGTCCGGTTTCGAGGAGTACGGCTCGAGCCCTTCCGCCTCGCCGTCTCCCTCGTCTTCTCCCTCTTCGACTTCCCCCTCCCGCAGCACCGCGTCGAAGCGGCTCGAACGGGCGCGCTGCCGCCCCCCCAGCAACCAGCGCCAGGGCGAATCGCGCGGCGCCCTGCCCGTCGGCGCATGCTTGTCGTAGAGCCCCGGAGAGCCGAGCCCCACCCAGATGCCGAAGGCGAGGGCGAGGACCGCGCCCAGAGAGCCGGCGATGATCAGGATCCGGGCCAGCGTGTCTTCGGTCATGAAACTCCGCGCTTGGTCGCGCTGGTGCGTGGGGTGCTTGCCTGCGCCGCGGGGCGTCGTCTACTGTCACGCGGAGCAGCCCCCGGCCGGCTCGCTGGTGTCGACACTAGATGGCGCCCCCGGCGGCCCCGTGACAAGCGCGCCGGCCTGGTTCCCCCTCCGATTCGAGCGATTCCATGACCGAACAGCACCGGGAAATCGATGTCCTGCTGGACGAACAGAGGACTTTCGAGCCGTCGGCGGACTTCGTCGCGGCGGCCCACGTGGGCGATCGCAGCCCGTACGGCGAAGCCGGCCGGGACCGCGAGATGTACTGGGAGACGTGGGCGCGCGAACTCGACTGGTTCACGCCCTGGAACCGCGTCCTGGAGTGGGATCCGCCGTTCTCGAAGTGGTTCGTGGGTGGCACGCTCAACGCCGCGTACAACTGCCTGGACCGCCACCTCGAGACGCGCGGTTCGAAGGCGGCGCTCATCTGGGAGGGCGAGCCGGGCGATGTGCGGCGCTACACCTACCGCGAGTTGCACGAGGAGGTGGGCCGCTTCGCGAACGCGCTCCAGGGGCTCGGCATCGGGAAGGGAGACCGGGTCGCGATCTATCTCCCCATGGTCCCGGAAGCCGCCATCGCCATGCTCGCCTGTGCGCGCATCGGCGCCCCGCATTCCGTCGTCTTCGGAGGCTTCTCGCCGCAGTCCCTGCGCGACCGGATCGAGGACGCCCATGCCACGTGCGTGATCACGGCGGACGGAGGATATCGCCGCGGCGGGATCATTCCTCTCAAGGCGAGCACGGACACCGCGATCGAGGGTCTCGACTACGTGAAGAGCGTCGTCGTCGTCCAGCGCTCCGCCGTGACCGACCCCGAGGCCGCGCCGCACGGAGACCGGGTGGACACGCCATCGTGCGAGATGGCCGAAGGCCGGGACCACTGGTACCACGAACTGATCGCCGCGGCGGACGCCGAGTGCCCCGCCGAGCCGATGGATTCGGAGGACCTGCTCTACATCCTCTATACTTCCGGGACGACGGGGAAGCCGAAGGGCGTGATGCACACGACCGGCGGCTACATGACGCACGTGACCGCGACCGCGAAATGGGTGTTCGACCTCGGGGAGGACGACATCTACTGGTGCACGGCGGACGTGGGCTGGGTGACGGGCCACTCCTACATCGTGTACGGCCCGCTCTCGAACGGGGCGACGGTGGTGATGTACGAGGGATCGCCCGACTGGCCCGACCGCGGCCGCTTCTGGGACCTGTGCGAGAGCTACGCGGTGACGGTGTTCTACACGGCGCCGACGGCGATCCGCGCCTTCATGAGGTGGGGGGACGACTGGCCGGCGGGCTACAACCTTTCCAAGCTCCGGCTGCTCGGAACGGTGGGCGAACCCATCAACCCCGAGGCGTGGGTCTGGTACGACCGCCACATCGGGGGCGGCCGCTGTCCGATCGTCGACACGTGGTGGCAGACGGAGACGGGCGGAATCATGATCACGCCGCTCCCGGGGGCGATCGTCACGAAACCGGGGACGGCGACGGTCCCCTTCCCCGGCATCGAGGCGGCGATCCTCGACGAAGAAGGGAACCCGGCGGAGTCCGGCTACCTGGCGATCACGTCGCCGTGGCCGGGGATGCTGCGCGGGGTGTGGGGAGACGAGGAACGCTACCGCGAGACCTACTGGTCGAAGTGGCCCGACATCTACTTCCCCGGCGACGGGGCGCGGGTGGACGAGGACGGCTACTACTGGATCATGGGCCGCGTCGATGACGTGTTGAACGTGGCCGGGCACCGGATCGGGACGATGGAGGTGGAGTCCGCGCTGGTCGACCACGAGACGGTGGCGGAAGCGGCGGTGGTCGGGCGTTCGGACGAGATCAAGGGACAGGCGGTGGCCGCGTTCGTGAGCGTGGTGGAGGGGACGGAGACCTCCGAAGCGCTGCGCCGGGAACTGCGGGGGCACGTCGCCGCACAGATCGGGGCCATCGCGCGACCGGCCGACCTCATCTTCGCGGCCGAACTGCCGAAGACCCGCAGCGGTAAGATCATGCGGCGCCTCCTGCGCGACGTGGCGGAGGGACGGGCGCTGGGCGACACGACGACGCTCGCCGATCCCGCCGTGGTGAGAAGCCTGCAGCAACAGTTCGCCGACAGCGAGGGCTAACAGCCAACCGGGAGAGCCCGCCACGCCATCGACCGCCCGCAGCCGCCGACGCCCATGATCCCGCGCTCGCCGGACACCGGTTCGCGGAGAGCGGGTCAGCTCGCGCTGCTCGCGCTGGTCGATTTGCTCGCGATGAGCCTCTGGTTCTCGGCCAGCGCGGTCGTGCCGGAGTTGCGCGACGCGTGGGACCTGGACGACGCGGGCGCGGCGTGGCTCACGACGTCGGTCCAACTCGGTTTCGCTACGGGCGCGGTCCTCTCGGCGCTGCTCACGCTCTCCGACGTGTGGGACCCACGCCGGCTCATCGCGGGGTCGGCCCTCATCGGGGCGGCCGCCACGGCCGCGATCGCGGTCTTCGCCGAAGGTCTCGTCCTCGCGGTCATCCTTCGTTTCGTGACCGGGATCGCCCTCGCGGGGGTCTATCCGCCCGGGATGAAGATCGTGGCGGGTTGGTTCCGGTCTGGACGGGGGATGGCGATCGGGGTCCTCATCGGCGCCCTCTCGATCGGGAGTGCGTCGCCGCATCTCCTGCGGCCCCTCGGAGGGATCGGCGCCTGGCAGCCGGTGCTCCTGCTCGCCTCGGGCCTCGCGGTCCTGGCGGCCGCCGTCGCCGCGACCGGACTGCAAGTGGGTCCCCACCAGGCGCCGGCCGCGCCCTTCGACCCGCGGGCGGTGCGCCGGATCCTCGGCGACCGCGCCTCGATGCTCGCCAACGGCGGCTATCTCGGGCACATGTGGGAACTCTTCGCCATGTGGACGTGGATCCCCGCCTTCCTCGCGGCGAGCTTCGCCGCGGACGCGAGCGCGGGCACGACTCCTTCGGTCGCCTCTTACCTTGCGTTCGGGACGATTGCCGCCGGAGGGCTGGGCGCAGCCGTGGCCGGCATGCTCGCGGACCGCGTGGGACGGACGGCCGTGACGAGCTGGAGCATGGTGGTGAGCGGCGCCTGCTGTCTGGCTATCGGACCCCTGTTCGGCGGTCCCGTCTGGCCGATCGCGGCGATCTGTTTCGTGTGGGGATTCGCAATCGTCGCCGACTCCGCGCAGTTCTCCGCCTGCGTGAGCGAGCTGGCCGAACCGGAATACGTCGGGACGGCGCTCACTCTGCAGACGGCCGTCGGCTTCCTGCTCACGATCGCCACGATCCGCCTCATCCCGGTGTGGGAGGCGGCGCTGGGCTGGGAGTGGGCCTTCGCGCCCCTCGCCATCGGCCCGGCCCTCGGCACCTGGAGCATGCTCGCGCTGCGCCGGCGTCCCGAAGCCGCCCTAATTGCCGGAGGCCGCCGCTAGGTGCTGAACGATTGCGGCGCGTAACGCTACACGCTACAGTCCATCCATGAGGATCCGGCACAAGGGACTCCGGGCGCTCCATGAGCGGGATGACCGGGCTCGGCTTCCGGCGCACCTGGTGCCGCGGCTTCGGCGAATTCTGTTCCGGCTGCAAGAAGCGACGCATCCCGGTAGCGCAGACGCTCCGGGTTTTCGGCTGCACCCGTTGAAGGGAGGTCGAGCGGGCCAATGGAGCGTGCGCGTGTCCGGCAATTGGCGCGTCGTGTTCCGCTTCGAGGACGGCGAGGTCGTGGACGTGGACCTGGTGGATTACCACTGAGGGGGGAGGAAATGCGATGAACGACAGCGGCAAGCGCGGAGGTCCGATGCTGAATCCGCCGCACCTGGGCGAACTTGTCCGCGAAGGCATGGACGAGGTCGGCTGGAACGTGACTCGGACGGCGGCTCATCTGGGGTGCGAGCGCGGGACTTTATCGCGACTGCTGAACGGGAGGGCCGGCGTGTCGGCGAACATGGCGCTTGCCTTGGAGGCCATCGGCTGGGGCACGGCGGATCACTGGATGCGAATGCAGGCGAGCTATGAGCTTGCACAGGCACGAAGGGCACATGACTGGCGGGAGGACACGCGGGCGCACGAAGCCGTCCCATAGTAGCGCCGTGGCACGTCTCAGGGCGACGTGGGCGGTGGTTGTGGGCCTTGCGCGTACGGTCTACCGTGAGCACCGAGGCTCCTCCCCGTTCGAAACCTGGAGTACAGACGTGAGACAACACAGCCGTTCGGGCAGATCCCGATCCATCGCCAAGGTGGCCGTGCTGGCCCTCGCCGCGAGCGCCGCCCCGGGGTGCGGGCAGGCGGAAGCCGGGTCACGGTCGGAGGGAGCGGTTGCGGAGGACGGTGCGGCCGCGTCGCAGGCGGCGGCGAACCGACTCTCGGCCGAGGAGGCGGCGGAGGGCTTCGAGCTCCTCTTCGACGGGGAATCGCTCGACGCGTGGCGCGGGTTCCGGATGGATGACGTGCCCGCGGGCTGGAGCGCAAAGGAGGGCGCGCTCGCCTTCACGCCCGGTGTCGGAGGCGGGACTCTGATCACGCGCGATACCTACACGGATTTCGATTTGCGCCTCGAGTGGAAGGTCGGCGAGGCCGGCAACAGCGGGATCTTCTTCGGAATCGTGGAGAGCACCGAGAGCACCTTTCAGTCGGGGCCGGAGATGCAGGTGCTCGACAACGCGGGGCACTACGACGGAGGCGATCCACTCACGTCCGCGGGATCGAACTACGGTCTCCACGCGCCGCCGGAGGATGTGACGCGCCCGGTCGGCGAATGGAACGAGGTCCGCATCGTGCGCCACGGCAACCAGGTCGTGCACTGGCTCAACGGCGTGCAGGTCGTCGAGTACGAGATCGCCTCGCCCGAGTGGGAGGCGCTGGTGGCGGGCAGCAAGTTCATCCAGTGGCCCGACTACGGCCGGCACCACGATGGCCACCTCGGGCTTCAGGACCACGGCGACCCCGTCTGGTACCGCAACATCCGGGTCCGGCGCCTGTAGCCGAGCTGTTAGTCGGGATACGCTCCGCAGACCGCCCGAACCTCGCCCGTCACTTCTGAGCGGATCACGTTTTCACCGTTGCAGGGATCCGACGGGTTCTTGCATCCCGCCACACAGGAAACGACAAGAAGCAGCAACACGCCCACCTTCTGTTTCGCGACCACGAAGCATCATCCTCGGTCCTGGTATCCGGCTCCCATCCCACTCACCCAACGTCCATCTCGGCTCCCGTGTGACGGCCTCGAGACCAGATCGCCGGCCGCAGCTGCGCGCCGCAGGGAACCCGACCGCAAGGTGGCAACCGGGCGTAAGAGAACGGACCTAAGCGTCCAGCGTCCGGTGGGTGAAGCTCTGTCTGCCGGGACCGTAGTCCGCCGCGCTCTGCCCCTCGCCGCGCAGCAGCCAGCGCGTCGTCAGGAGGCCTTCGACGCCGACCGGCCCGCGGGCGTGGATGCGGGCGGTGCTGATCCCCACCTCGGCCCCGAGCCCATAGCGGAATCCGTCCGCGAAGCGCGTGCTCGCGTTGTGGAACACGCTCGCGGCGTCGACCGCCTTCAGGAATCGCTCCGCGACCTCCCCGTCCTCGGCCACGATCGCGTCCGTGTGGCTGCTCCCGTAGGTGTGAATGAAGTCGACGGCCTCTTCCAGGCTCGCCACGGTCCGCACCGCCAGCGTGAGGTCGCCGAACTCGAGTCCCCAGTCCTCCTCGGAGGCGGCCCCGGCCCACGGCAGGACCCGGAGGGAGGGCTCGTCGCAGCGGAGTTGGACCCCGCGCTCGCGGAGCGCCTCTCCAATCGGGCCCAGCCGCGGCAGGAACGACTCGTGCACGAGCAGCGTCTCGGTCGCGTTGCAGGCCGCCGGATAGTCGCACTTTCCGTCCACGGCGAGCCGCAGGGCCATCTCCGGATCCGCCGACGCGTCCACGTAAAGGTGGCATACGCCCTCCGCGTGCCCCAGTACCGGAATCCGGCTCCGCTCCTGAATCGAGCGCACGAGCGCCCCGGATCCCCGCGGGATCACGAGGTCGATGAGGTCGTCAAGCGCGAGCAGTTCGTCGACGTCCCGCCGGTCCGGGACGCCGAGGACGGCACGTGGATCGAGGCCGGCCTCCTGCAGCGCCTGTTGCAGGCAACCGACGAGTACCTCGTTCGAGCGCGCCGCCTCGCGGCCGCCCTTCATGGTGACTCCGTTTCCGGAGCGGATGGCGAGCGACCCGATCTGGATCACCGCATCGGGCCGGCTTTCGAAGATGATGAGAAGAACGCCGAGCGGACTGCGCACGCGCTCCAGGACGAGACCCTCATCCAGTTCCGTGCGCGTGAGCACGCGGTCGATCGGATCCTCGCCTTCGACCAGCGCGTCGATCCCCTCGAGCAGACTCTCGAACTTGGCCTCGGGGAGCCCCAGACGGTGGAGGAGCGGCCCGGAAAGTCCTTCCTCCGCCGCGCGCGCCAGATCCTCGTCATTCGCCCGCGAGATTTCAACCCGCGACCGGACCAGCACGTCCTTGAGCGCGCGGAGCGCCGCCGTCCGGCGCTCCGCCGGGGCGCTGCCGAGGGTGCGTTGCGCCTTCCGTACGCCGGCCGCCCGCGCCCGCAGAGACTCAGCCAATTCCCGCTTCAATTCTCGACTTCCTTGAGAATGAGGTGCTCCCGCCCGACGAGTTCGATGCCCGCGCCCGCCTCGTGCGAGACCGCCTGGAGGACGAGTCTGGAGTCGAGCGCGACGACGCCCCGCCCGACCAGGGACCCGTCGAGTTCCCGGACTTCAACCACATCGCCCCGCCGGAACGCGCCTTCCGCCCGTGTCACATCCCCGGCTCGCAGCGGCTCGCCGGCCCGGAGGCGTTCGGCCCCACCCTCCGCCAGGACCAGCGTCCCGCGCGGGTGTGAACAATAGGCGATCCAGCGGCTGCGCGAGGAGAGGGCGGCTCGAGGCGGGACCCATGTCCCCTCCTCTTCCCCGGCCAGAACCCGGTCGAGCGCGCCCGGATCGACACCCGACGCGATGACGGTGTGGCAGCCCCCGCGCGAAGCGACCCAGGCCGCCTCCAGCTTGCTCGCCATCCCGCCCCGGCCGAGCCCGGAGTAGCCGTCCACGTCGAGTCCGTGGTTGTCCGGCCGGTCGATCCGATCGATGAGTCGCGCTTCCGGGTCGCGCCTGGGGTCGGCCGTCATCACCCCCGGCACGTCCGTGAGAAGCACGATCAGATCCGCCGCCAGTTCGCTCGCAACCAGCGCCCCCAGCCGGTCGTTGTCGTCGAAGATCGGCCGCTTGCCGGTCCCCCGGTACACGCGGTCGTTCAGCGAGATCGCGTCGTTCTCGTTCACGACGGGGACGACGCCGAGCCGGAAGAGGCTCTGGAGCGTCTCGTGCAGGTTCAGGTAGCGGACCCGGTCGTCGAAGTCCGTCCACGTGATGAGGATCTGCGCGCAGGTGACGCCGAGCCGGGCGAACCCCTGCTGGTAGAGTTCCATGAGCCGGCTCTGGCCGATCGCGGCGCACGTCTGCTTCAGCGCGGCCGTCTCGGGCGCTTCGGGGAGATGGAGGGCGACGCGTCCGAGGCCGACCGCGCCCGAAGTCACGATGAGCACCTCCCGGCCCTCGCGCCGCAGGCGGCTCGCGCTCTCGACGACGCGGAAGAGGCGAGAGAGGGCGATCGTCCCGTCGGCGTGCGTGACGACGCCCGTCCCCACTTTGAGGACGATCCGTTCCGCCGTCGCGATCGCCTCGCGCGTCACCGCCGCCGCGGCGGCGGCGCCCTCGGGGGTCGAGACTGGTTGGAGCTGGCTCACGTCGAACGCCTCACAGCGGGACCGGAACCCACAGCCGGCCGCGGGGCCGGCGGAAGGCCACCAAAAGTACACGGGCGCCTCCCCGGCACCAGTCCCCTGAGCCTCCTCTCGCGAGATCTGGAGCCATCGCCGACGTGTTCCGTCCCGCCACGTAACGAAATGTTGGGCGCGGCATTGACGGCGAGTTGATCGAACACGGAAGATTGAAGAGGGAGATTGGGAAGTCGGTGATGGGGACTCTGGAGGATACGAGGGCTTGCTAACCGTTCTTGAGATTTGTGCGGGGGGAGGGGGGCAGACCTTGGGTCTCGAGGATGCTGGGTTCGAGGCTGCGGGGCTCGTCGAGAACGACCGTCACGCTTGTGCCACGCTCCGCTTTAACCGGCCGCGTTGGCGCGTGATCGAAGGTGATGTCCGGGAGCTGGATTCGGCTGAATTCCGGGGCGTAGATCTGTTTGCGGGCGGGGTACCCTGTCCGCCGTTTTCCGTAGCGGGAAAACAACTCGGGAGTGACGACGAGCGTGATCTGTTCCCGGCCGCCCTCCGCCTGATCGAAGACATCGAGCCGCGCGCCGTCCTGCTTGAGAATGTCCCTGGCTTGGCCACGAGGCGGTTTTCCGCCTACCGCCGACGGCTCGCCGCGCGTCTGACCGCACTCGGCTACTGGCTTGACTGGAGGGTGTTGAACGCGAGCGAGTTCGGCGTTTCGCAGCTGCGCCCCCGGTTCATTCTTGTCGCCGTAAGGAGAAACCTCTCGCCGTATTTCGCTTGGCCTCTGCCTTCCGGCCCCGGCCACTCCGTCGGCGAACTGCTTGCGGACCTGATGGGCGCGGGCGGCTGGCCGGGTGCGGCTGATTGGGCGGCGGCGGCGAGCAACATCGCACCCACGCTTGTTGGAGGCTCCAAGAAGCACGGCGGGGCTGACTTGGGACCTACGCGGGCCAGGGCCGCCTGGCAGAAACTCGGTGTCAACGGGCTCTCTCTTGCCGACGCACCTCCCGGACCCGGCTTCCCGGCGGACTCGATGCCGCGTCTGACCTTGCGCATGACGGCACGCATCCAGGGATTTCCCGATTCATGGCAGTTCCAGGGAGGAAAGACCGCGGCATACCGCCAGGTAGGGAACGCCCTGCCGCCGCCGGTTGCAGAGGCCGTGGGCACTTCCCTTCGCAGGGCGCTTATGGAGAAGACGCCGACCTACGATGTAGACGAGCAGTTGCCGTTGCGGGCTCAAACCGTATGACTGAAGAGATCCTGCTGGCGGCTCGCCGGGAACTGCTTCCGCTCGATCTCGTCGTCTGAGCGCATCCCGCGGTGGATTACAAGCCCAAGTCCGCGGATGAGATCCGGCGCAACATGTCAGCCATCCGGAGCACGGGAGGCAAGACGGAGGTTGCCCTCCGCTCCATGCTTCACCGCCGCGGCCTCAGGTTTCGCAAGAACTATGCGAAGCTCCCGGGGAGACCCGATATCGTCTTCGTCCGTGCCCGTGTCGTAGTGTTCATCGATGGCGACTATTGGCACGCGCGGGTTCTACGGGAGCGCGGTCCCGAGGCCCTCGAACAGCGCATGAAGACCGCAAACCGCGCATACTGGATGACAAAGTTCACGAAGCGTGTGAAACGCGACGACCATGTGACGGCCACGCTTGAGGAAGACGGCTGGACGGTGGTCAGGCTCTGGGAATCCGATGTCCGAGCCAACTTGGACGAGGCGGCCAGGGCAATCGAAAATTCCGTAAGGTTGGGTTTGGGACACGGCCGGGAGCGTCAACGGAGAGCGGGTGCAGCGTGCAGGTCCACCTGATCGACGGCACCTACGAGTTGTTCCGGCACTTCTACGGAGCGCCCTCGGCGAAGAACGCCGGGGGTCACGAGGTCGGGGCGGCGCGCGGCGTCGTGGCTTCGATGCTCGGCCTCCTCGAGGGCGGGGCCACCCACATCGCCATCGCCACCGACCGCGTCATCGAGTCCTTCCGCAACGAGCTGTGGCCCGGCTACAAGGACGGCTCCGGCATCGATCCGGCGCTCCACTCGCAATTCCCCCTCGTCGAGGAGGCGCTCGCCTCGGCGGGGTTCGTCGTGTGGCCGATGGTGCGGCACGAAGCGGACGACGGGATGGCTGCCGGCGCCGCGATGGCCGCCGCCGACCCGCGCGTGGAGCGCGTCTTCATCTGCACGCCGGACAAGGATCTCGCCCAGTGTGTGGAAGGCGACCGCATCGTGCAGTTCGACCGCCGGCAGCGGATCGTGCGCGACGAGGCCGGCGTCATCGAGAAGTTCGGGGTCCCTCCCGCCGCGATCCCCGACTGGTTGGCCCTGGTGGGAGACTCCGCGGACGGATTCCCCGGCATCCGCGGCTTCGGCGCCAAGACCGCCGCCGCGGTGCTCGCCCGCTACGGCCGCATCGAGGACATCCCCTCGGACGGACGAGATTGGGATGTCTCCGTGCGCGGCCCCGAACGCCTCGCGCAGACGCTGCGCAGCGGGCTGGACGACGCGCTCCTCTTCCGCCGCCTCGCCACGCTGGTCCGCGAAGCGCCCGTCTCAGCGAGCGTCGACGACCTCGAGTGGACGGGCCCCCGGGACGATTTCGACCTCGTCGCTACGATACTCGACGCCCCTGACCTGCTTCCCCGTATCCGGCGACTCGCGGAAGACCGGGGCCATTGAACGGGCCGGGCTCTCGCCGATGAGGCCACCTCGCTAGGCAACGCCACTCTCCGGACCTTTCGCATCTCACAATCATATGATATCCTTGGCGGCGTGAACCAGCACACGAACTCCGTTTCACAAGCACTAGTGCGATCATATGATCGACATCTCGCTTGAGATCCGCAGAAGATCGCTCGAAACAGGACAAAGCGGACCAGTATCCACAGATACGCGGACAGCCGATCGCCCTGGTCCGGAACGGCAGGCGGAAAGCTGCCTTTACTCACGAGCGGCCGGCCGATGTTCGTTTTCGCGAGGTACTTCGTCCCGAGTCTGGATTTCCGCTGACCGAGCGTGGCATGTGGGAAGAGATCGTACGTCTTCTGGATTCGGGAGTGCGGTTGACCTGTCTCCCGCTGCGCCAGCCCCCCGGCGAGAAGGCTTGGGTGTTTCGAGCGAGACTCGCCCCCGGTTTTCCGGTCATCTACGTAAAGCTGCAGATGCTGGGCGGTACCGTACTCGTACGCAGCTTCCACCCCAGTGAGCGTGGCCATGAATAAGATCGCCTCGAAACCAACCGTCCTCGGCCGGATCGTCGGTCCCGAGACCTGCGAGATGTGCGGAAGTCCTGGGTTGAAGACCGAACTTGTGCGAAATCCATTCACCTATGGGGTTGGGTCCGACGCCGTGGAACTCAGCGCTGACATCCCCGTCCACACGTGCGAGACCTGCGTGGTCTCGTTTACGGATGAAGCGGCGGAGAACATTCAACACGACGCCGTGTGCCGACACCTTGGTGTCCTCACGCCGGACGAGATCCATGCCCTCCGCAGGAGCCACGACATGACTCGCGCGGCCTTCGCCCGGCTGACCGGCTTCGGCGAAGCAACTGGGCTTACCCCGTTTTAGTGGACAGGTGAAAGTGGTGGTTTCCTCCATTCTCGCCACCTCGCGGGAGAGGGCCGCGGCCCGGGGGGTCACGCCGCCTCTCCTTTCTCGCGCGCCTCGAAGCTGGCGGGCGACTCGTAGCCGAGGCTCGAGTGCCGCCGGCGCGGGTTGTACCAGCCCTCGATGAACCGGAACACCCCCCGGCGGGCCTCGCCGGGCGTCCGGAACGAGCGCCGCCAGATCAGTTCGCACTCCAGCGTGGCGAAGAACGACTCGCACATGGCGTTGTCGTAAGCGTCGCCCACCGAGCCCATCGAGGGCCTGACCCCGGCCCTCCGGCAGCGCCCGCCGAAGGCGTAGGACGTGTACTGGCTGCCTTGGTCGCTGTGGTGGATCACCCCGTCGGGGCGCCGCTGCGCCAGCGCCATGTCGAAGGCATCCAGCACCAGGGACGTCCTCAGGTGCGTCGCCATCGACCAGCCCACGATGCGGCGGCTCCAGGCGTCGAGCACGACGGCCAGATAGAGGAAGCCCGCCCAGGTCGGCACGTACGTGATGTCGGCCACCCAGAGTTCGTCGGGTCCGGAGGCCGAGAAGTCTCGGTCCACGAGATCCGGCGCGGGCCTGGACTTCGCGGCCCGCTTCGTCGTACTGCCCTTGCGGCGCCGGCTCACCCCTTCGATCTCCGCCGCCCGCATCAGCCGCGCCACCCGGCCCACACCCGCCTCGCGGCCCCGCGCCTTGAGTTCCGCATGGACCCGCGGCGCCCCGTACGTCCCCCCGCTCATGGCGTGGATCTCGACGATCTCCGCACTGAGCGCCTCGTTCTCCCGCGCCCGCCGAGACGGCTCCCGCGTCCGCCACGCATAGTACCCGCTCGGGGAGAGACCCAGCAGGCGGCACATCACGCGCACGGGATACATGGCCTGGTGATCGCTCACGAACCGGAACCCCCCCGGGGGATCGATCCGCTCTCCTTGGCGAACCAGGCCGTGGCTTTTGCCAATATGTCGCGCTCGATCTTCACCCGGCGAAGCTCGCGCTTCAGTTCCCGGACTTCCTTGCGCTCGACCGTCGTCAGACCGTCGGTGCGACGCCCCTCGTCCAGGTCGGCCCGCTCCACCCAGCGCCGGATCGCCGTCGCCGAGGGCTCGAACTCGCGAGCCAGCCGGTCCGCGCTCCGTCCCGCACGGACCAGTTCCACCATCCGCGCCTTGTACTCCGGCGCGTATCTCCGTCCCGACATGTGACACCTCCTCGTTGTGACCAACGCTCAAAGGTGTCCACCAAATCGGGGTAACTCCAGCAACTCTTGCACGGTGGGAGCGTCGCGACGTGATCCAGAACACTTCTTGCGACCGGTATCTGCGGCTGCTGCTGTATGGTGCGAACGTCGACCGCCTTCGGGCGCTGGTCTCGGATACCTCACCTGAGGGGCCGGGTGTGGTAGGCACGCGCGCGACAGTGCGGTTCGTCCACCTTTCCGTTGAACGCCAGCGATCCTTCCGGCGCGACACCGCCGGATGGCGCCCTCGGGGCGTGGCCGCCTGATGTACGTCGCCACGTTCTACTCCTACAAGGGCGGTGTTGGCCGAACGCTAGCCCTGCTCAATGTAGCGTACGAGATGGCCGATACCGGGCTCAAGGTGCTCGTCGTCGATTTCGATCTTGAGGCACCTGCCATCCGCGCCGACCGCTGGAAGTCGCGTGGCACCGGGATTACTGCCGCAACTGCCGCCAGTTCCGACCACGCCGGGATGGTGGAGTACGTAGGCACATATCTCGATACGGGGCAGGCTCCACTTGTGGCCGACTACGTCGTCGACGCCACGCCCGACGAGTGTGCGGGCGAAATCGGACTGATGCCGGCTGGGCGGATTAACGACAGTTACGGTGATCGCCTGAACCAGATCGACTGGAACGCCCTCTACGCAGACCACGATGGGTATCTGATGTTCGAGGACCTGCGGGCGCAGTGGGAGACTCTCGGCTTCCATTACGTCCTCGTGGATTCCCGCACCGGCTTTACCGATGTCGGAGGCATATGCACCCGTCACTTACCAGACGCCGTCGTCACGATGTTTCGCCCAGACGACCAGAGTCTGCGGGGTATCAGTGGTGTGGTTCAGTCCATCCGCAACGAGAAAACAACACCGCGACGGAAGCATGCAATCAACTTGCATTTTGTCATGGCTTCGATCCCCGCCGCCGACGACGAGGATGGGATCCTAGCGGAACATCGTAGGGCCTTCGCTGAACACCTCTCCATCCCACGCGGCCACCTTCTCGAGGTCAAGCAATACCAAAGCATGGACCTCTTGACGCAGCCCATCTACACTCGCACGCGGCCGCGCACATCCCTGGCTCGCTCTTATCAGGCGCTTGCAAAGGGGATTCGTGCTCTCAACGTGCTCGACCGCGACGGAGTGCGGGATTATCTGCGGCACGCTGGGAAACGCCGGCGTTTCCCCAAAGACGACGACTACCTCAAGCGGATCCGGCAAGAGTACGATCAAGACGCGAGCGTGCTGGGGGAGCTTGCCGCGGCCCAATACTACCGAGGCTTCATCATCGACGCGGTGGATCTCCTCGAGGCAATGGCGGAGCTGGGGCCTCTGAGTACGAGTCACCAGATGACGCTGGCCGAAGCTCGTCACGTCACAGATGATCACGAGGGTGCTGCCAAGGCACTCAAGACGTTCTTTCAGAGCTCGGTTGACGACTCGGATTCCACCGATCCGGAGACCACCTACCGACTCGTCCTCCGCGGTCTCAACATGCTGGAAGGACGGGGCGAGGACCGCGCTTCCTACGTTGACGGAAGTCCGGTCATTCGCCGGCTGTCGTCGCCTGACCAGGCAGCCGTGGCCGGGACTCTAGATCTGTCACCATCCGAGGGGCGCGTCGCAGCCGCAATCCTCGAGAGTGTCCTGCGCGACCCGGAGCTATCCTCAGAGGAAGGGGAGCGGTGGAAATGGGCGCTAGCGTTCGCTCTTATGACCACGGGCCGCTTTGCGGATGCCAGGGTCTACTTCGTAGAGGCCTCTGAGCAGCCGCCAAGTCCGTCGCTAGTTCCCTCGATCTTCAACTTGGCGATGGCGATTTGGGCGGATACCGGTACACCAGATCGGGAAGCGTTCAGACGGGTGTTGGAGGCGGTCGAGGCCGAAGAGGACACATCGACCTGGCTGAACGACAACGCGAACGCCCTTCAGGCGCTTGCGGTCGCGGCGTGGTTCGCAGGAAGGCGGGATGAAGCGCACGCACACCTGAAGGCGGCAGAAGACGCTATCAAGAGCCGCAAGACGATGATCAGCTGCTGGTCCTACACTCGGGTTTCACGAGACGAATTCCGGGCCCATTGTGGTGAGATACGTACCTTGCTATCCGGGTCAGACATCGAGCCTGCCTTCATGCGGAGGAATGCCCCTCCAGCACCGTGACTGGCATTGTAGGCGATGGATTCGGGCACCCCTTGCCTTCATCAGAGTCAGTCGCCGATGGGGGGTACGGCCTCCATCAGCAGGGCGATCGCGGCGTTCAGGTTCTCCCCGCCTGGGCCGGCGCCCGTGTACTTTCCGAGGCGGGTGATGACGAGGCCGCGCGCCGGGATGAACACCGTGTACTGGCCGCCGGCGCCCGCGAAGGCGCCGTAGTCGTCGTCGATCGGGAACCCGAGGTCCTTCCACACGAAACCGCCGCCGTAGACGGGACGTCCGTCGGCGATCCAGGCCGGGGCGACCTCCATCGCGTAGTCCACGTAGCCCTCCGGGAGGATGCGCTCGCCCTCCCACACGCCGTCCTGCAGGTAGAGGTTGCCGAGCCGCGCCCAGTCGCGCGCGGAGCCGAACTCGTAGCCCTGCGTGAGGAAGTTTCCGTTCGGGTCCGTCTCCATGACGAAGTTCCGGATCCCGAGCTTGTCGAACAGGTTCCGCTGCGGGAAGGCGTGATAGTCCTCGCCGCGTCCCTCCACGCCGAGGCGGACCAGGTAGTTGGTGAGCGCCGGGTCGGTGTTCCTGTATCGTCCCACCGTGTTCGGCTCCCACTGCTGCGGGCGGGTGGCCGCCCACTCGAAGGCGTTCTCGCCCGTATAGAGGTAGAGGTGGTCGGGATACCCCATCTCCTCCGTGTATCCGGGGTCCTGCGGCGCGACGATCCGGATGCCGCTCGACATGCGCATGATGTCGCCGATGCGGATGTCCCTTCGGTCATCGCCCTGCCATTCCGGGAGCGGGGCGGGCTGCCACAGCTCGTACACGCCCTGCTGGATGAGGACGGCCATCAGCGTGCCGGTGAGCGACTTCCCCTTGGACCAGCTCTCCAGCGGCGAGTGCATGTCGACATCCGGGCCGTAGCCCTCGCCGATGATCCGGCCCTTGTAGGTGACGACAAAGCCCAGCGTCTTCCCCTCCTGGTCCATCGCGATCTCGACCGCCTGCCCGACCTTGTCCATGTCGATCTCGGGCGGATACGGCTCGTCGGGGAGCACGTCCCCCATGGGCCACGGCGTGGTGGCCGGATCCGGGGTGTTGGGCTCGACCACGGACGGGGTGAAGTAGATCGAGTCCCGGCCCAGCGGATGCGTGATGCAGCCCTGGCTGCCGTACAGCTTGGCCGTGCGCGTGATCCCCGAGCCGAGGGTCAGGCTCACGGTCTGCGCCTCCATGTCGACGACCGTGTCGACGACCGCGCCCCGGTGCTGGAAGGGCGCTGTGAAGCCGCCCACGTTGGCGGCCGCGTCGCGCCAGTCGAGGCCCGTGATGAACGTCCCGGAGCAGAGCGTCTTCGCGAACCCCGCCGTGTGGTGCACGATCGGCTCGCCCGGCGGCGGATCCCATTCGGTGGGCAACTCGAGAGATTCCCCGCGCGCGATCACCCGGTCCATAACGGATTCGCCGGAGGCTTCCTCCCCGCCGGCCTCGCCGCCGTCGCCCGGCGCACAAGCCGGAAATCCAAGGAGAGAAAGCGAAAACGCGACACACAGGTGCGCCAGGGAAGCTCGATCACGGATGCAACGCATGGGTGATCCTCCGGTTCGTCCAGGTACGGTTGGGCTCATGTGCTCAGTCCGGCAGCGCGGCCTTCGACTGCTGCAGCGTCTGATGAACGTGGTCCGAGCGATTGCGCGTGACAAGCGGGGCGGCGGCGAGACCTTCAGCCCCCGAGCAGCCACGCGAGCAACGCCGTGGGAACGGCGGACAGCTCGGGATCGTCCAGGTCCAGCGCCCGCCTCGTCGCGACGAGGCCGCGCCAGGGAGATGCCCTCAGGGTGGGGGCAGCCCGCTTCCACCGGTCCCCGTCCACGTACTTCGACTCGATCGCGAGCCCCCCGAACCCGGGCCCGGTGAAGTCGATCTCCTTGCGGCTGGGCGTCCGGTGATGGAGAACGGCATCGAAGTTCGGGTACCCTCCCGGATCCCTGCGCAGGAAGGAGCGGACCAGGGTCATCCCCAGCTGCTGCTCGGAGAGGAGCGATAGGTCGACCGGTCTCCGGGGACGCGCCGACAGCACCGCGAAGATGGGGTCGGTAAAGTACGTCTTTTCCTGTGACCGGAGGGCCGGCGCGAGGCGGTGTTCGCGGTAGCAGGGCCACACGACGAAGCTTTCACGGAGCGCATCGATCCGGCGGCGGACGGTGTTGGCCGACGTGCCGGTGTCGGAGGCAATATCGCTGCGGTTGGTCGGCGACCCGATGCCGGTCGCCAGTCGGCTCACGAAGGCATCGGTGTGCGCGCGCGACCAGGCGGACTGCCCGAAAGCCTCTCCCCGGATCACGTCGAGCAGGCTCTCCTTGAGGGCGCGGGCGATCGGCCCGCCGCCTGTTTCGGGGCTCGGGGCGTCGGTCGCGGCGTGTGCCGCCACGGCCTGTGGAAACCCGCCGACCGCGAGGTACGTCTCCCATCCGTGTACGAGATCCGGCAGCCACGGCGCCAGCCTCCTCGCGGCTTCGTCCAGAACCTCGGGCGTCAAGCCGGCCACCGGCAGAGGCGCTCCACCGGCGGGCGGGAGCCTCCCCCTTTCTCCTTCCGCGTCATCCTGCACCCGCAGGAAGCTCCGGAAGGACATGGGCAGGAGCACGCGGTCCGAGTCCACCGCGCCGCCGCGCCGCCCGGCGAAGGCCTTGACCGCTTCCGTCAGGTCGCGCGCGGAGGAGCCGGTGAGGACCACAGTATCCAGTCCGAAGCGCAGATCGTTGTCACGCAGCCACTTGATCGCCGGCGGCCATCCGTCCGGGATGGCCGTGATCTCGTCGAAGAACCAGAAGCGGCGCCCCGAGGGGGGAGTGATCGAGGCTGCGGCGTCGACGACTCGTCTGAGGTCTGCGGCGGCGAATTCGTCGGCCGCAACGTGGATAATGCGGCGGGGATCCTCGCCGCGCTCGATGAGACTCTGGACCGTCTTCTTGATCTCGACCGACTTGCCGACCCGCCGCGGCCCGCGAAGCACGTAGAGGCCGCCCGGAACGAGCGCCTCAAGCACGCCGGCGGTGTATTCGAACGGAGCCTCCCGGGCCCGGCGCAGGTCCGGGTCGCGCCGAACCCATCCGTCGGGGTCCGTCCACCAGCCGATACGGGTCAGGATGTCGCGCAGTTCAGCTGTGCTGTGCAGGATCGCCCCCGGAGTGACGCCCAACCGTCGGATGGAGGATATTGTGCACCAAATCCGCCATCGCCTGGAAGAAAAAGTATACATAATCTCCCATGGATGCCAATTCTGCGCACAGGACGTTCCCGCGGGAACGTCTCCGGTTCTCCTCGGCTACGGCTGCACGATCCTGTAGTCGACCGGCGGCTCGGCGCCCATGAGGTGCTCGATGAAGTAGTCCCACGTGCGCCGGATCAGGTACGGCTCGCGCGCGTAGCCGTGGTTCCGGTTCGGGAAGACGAGCATGTCGAACGTCTTGTTCGCCTCGATGAGCGCGTCGGCCACGAGCAGCGTCATGTTCGGGTGCACGTTGTCATCGAGCGACCCGTAATGGAGCAGGAGCTTCCCCCTGAGGTTCGAGGCGATGTTCTGGTTCGCCTGCGAGTCGAAGCTGTCCGTGCCGTCCGGGTTCCGTTCGAGCAGCCCGTGGTATTTCTCCCCCCACGGGAAGTGGTAGCCGCGCTGGTCGTGATTGCCCGCCCCCGACACCGCGACCTTGAAGAAGTCCGGGAAGGTGAGGATCGCGTCCGTCGAGGAGAAGCCGCCCCCGGAGTGGCCGAAGATCCCCACCCGCTCGATGTCGATGGGATAGCGGAGGGCGAGCGCCTTGAGCGCCGCGACGTGATCGGGGATCCCGTTGTCCCGCATGTTCCCGTAGTAGCTCTCGTGGAAGGCCTTGGAGCGGTACGGCGTGCCCATCGCGTCGATCGCGAAGGCGATGAAACCGAGCTGGGCGAGCGCGTGGCCCTGGCCCCGCGGCCCGGAGGTGAAGCCGGGCGTGCGAATGGGGCCGATCTGGGGGCCGGGGTAGACGTAGTCGATGACGGGATAGACGGCCCCCTCTTCCATGTTCGGGGGGAGCCAGAGGTAGCCGTACACGTCCGTCACCCCGTCGCGCGCCTTCGCGGAGAAGCGCACGGGGGGCTCCCAGCCGGCCGCGAGGAGCGGGGAGATGTCGCCCTGCTCGACCGTCATCACGGGGCGTCCGGCGCCGTCCCTGAGGACGGTGACCGGGGCCGTCGAACGCGTGGAATACGTGTCCACGAAGTAGCGGCCGTCGGGTGAGGCGGAGACCGCGTGGTGGGCGTCCTCGGGCGAGAGGAGCGTCACTCCGCCGCCGTCGAGCGACGCCCGGTACAGGTGATGCCGGTACGGATCGCGCCCGGGCTCGCGCCCCACGCCGGTGAAGTAGACCTGCCGCGCGGCCTCATCGACCGCCAGAAGCTGGACGACGAGCCAGGACCCCTGCGTGATCCGGTTCTTCATCTCTCCGGTGGCGAGGTCGTGCAGGTAGAGGTGGCCCCAGCCCTCGCGCTCGGAGAACCAGATGAACTCGGTCCCGTTGTCGAGCACGCGCCAGTTGTAGGGCGTGCGGAGCTGGTTCAGCTCCACCCAGGTGTCGCCGCTCTCGACGATGACTCTGCGCGACGCGCCCGTCGCGGCGTCGACTTCAACGAGCGTCTGGCTCTTGAAATCGCGGGAATGGTGCGAGAACCAGACGCGGCCGCCGTCCGGCGACCACTGCGCGGCGTGCCAGGTCGTGTCCGCGTCGCCGAAGTATCCGACGACGGGATCGTAGTCGGCCCGCACCCGGACTCCGGTCTCGGCGTCGAAGAGGTGGAGTTGCCAGGTCGGGACGATGGAATCGCCGGGGAGCGCGTAGCGGTAGCTGTGGAGGATCGGACGCCCCGTGGCGGCCTCGAGCAGGTGCAGGTCCTCGACGTCGCGCTCGTCGTAACGGTGGGTCGCGATCCGGCGGCCGTCGGGCGACCACTCGGCCACGGGCGGCGGCTTGAACTCCCTGCGGCGGTTCGTGATCTCCTGGCAGCAGCCCTCGGGGGCGACGCCGTAGCCCCAGTGCAGCTCTCCGTCCGTCGAGAGTTGGCGCTCCTCGCCGGAGCCCGTGTCGCGGACCCACAGGTTCTCGTCGCGCGAGAAGACGGCGAGCGCGCCATCGGGGGAATCGATCTCGTGCGTCGCCCGCGCGACCGAGTCCGGGCCGGTGCAGCGGTAGGCGCCGATGTCGCAGTCCCAGCGCTCGTCGGTCTCCGTCCAGAAGCGGATCCCGCCGGACGCGTTGAACTCGAACTCGTCGAAGGGAAGATCCGTCGCCTCGTGGCTCTCGTCGGAAGCCTCGGAGAGGGCGGCGGCGAGCCGGTCGTGGTCGAAGGCGGGCCGGCGAGTGCGGGCGGCGGCGTCGATCATGATGAACTCGTGGCCGCCGAACACCTGGTTGCGGTACCAGAAGCGGTTCGCGTCGACCCAGCGGGGGCTCACCGTGACGCCCGACGTGAGCTTCTCGGCGTGCCAGGGCAGGAACTGCTCGGCGCGCGCGTACTCGCTCGCGCTCACGGATTCCGGCTGGTAGGGCCGGGATTGGGCGGCGGCGTCGGGCGTCAGCGTGGCGAGCGCGAGGACGGCGAGCGCGGCGGGTGACAGGCCGAAAATCGAGGGGCGTCTCACGGGATCCTCCTGGGTTTCTGGACTCCGGAAAGAATAGACCGAAGCGTTCGCCGGCCGGTAGGGTCGCAAAGGTCGCCGCGCCGTTGCGGAGTCGAACGAGGCGGCGCTAGCGTGCCCGCCGACCCGATCCGAGGAGTTTTCCGTGAATGCGACCTCGTCAGCCGTCCGTCCGAGGCGGCTCTTCCTGGCCAGTTGCGTGTCGCTCATCGCGACCTCCGTCACGTTCGCGGTGGTGGGCGCGGTCATGCTCACCCTCAAGAGCGAATTCACGCTCACGAACTACGAGGTCGGCCTCATTGGCGGCGCGGCGCTCTGGGGCTTCGCGGTGTCGCAGGTCCTCTTCGCACCCTTCTGCGACACGCTCGGGATGCGGTTCCTGCTCCGGCTCGCCTTCGCGTGCCATCTCCTGGGGGCGCTCGTCCTGGTCACGGCCGGCGGTTTCTGGCAGGCGTTCATCGGAGCGCTGACGCTGGCGCTCGGGAACGGACTCGTCGAGGCCGCCTGCAACCCGCTCGTGGCGGCACTTTATCCGGACCGGAAGACGGTCAAGCTGAACCAGTTCCACGTCTGGTTCCCGGGCGGGATCGTCATCGGCTCGGTGCTCGCCTTCGGGCTCGACTCGGTGGGGCTCACCGCGTGGCAACTGAAGATCGGCCTCATCCTCATCCCCACGCTCATCTACGGTCACCTGATGTGGCGGGAGGAGTTCCCGCCGACGGAAGGTGTGCGCGCCGGGGTAAGCATGTGGGAGATGTTCAAGGCAACGTTCATGACGCCCTTGATGATCGTGATGCTGTTCTGCATGGCGATCACGGCGTCGACGGAACTGGGGCCGAACCGCTGGGTGCCGGCGGTGCTGGAGGCTGGCGGCATCCCGGGGATCCTCGTGCTCGCGTGGATCAATGGCCTGATGGCGATCCTGCGCTACAAGGCGGGGTTTGCGGTGGAGCGGCTCTCGCCGACGGGGGTGCTGTCGGCGAGCGCGGCGGTCTCCGTCCTGGGACTGCTCTGGCTCAGCTACGCGGAGACGACGCTGATGGCCTTCGCCTCGGCTACCGTGTTCGCGGTCGGCGTGTGCTACTTCTGGCCGACGATGCTCGGCTTCGTGTCGGAGCGGATCCCGCGGTCCGGCGCGCTGGGGCTCGGGCTGATGGGGGCGACGGGGATGGCGGTCGTGGGACTGTGGACGACGCCGTGGATGGGACGGATCGCCGACGAGGTGGGGCACGAGCGGCTCCCGGCGGTCGAGACGCAGGCGCTCTTCGCCGATGCGGCGGCAGCCTTCGCCGGGGCCGGCGGGAGCACCGCCCCGGATCTGGCGGCGGCGGGTGAAGCGGTGAGGGAGGCGCTCGCCGGGGTGGGACCGGATGGCGCAATGCCGGAGTCGGTGACGGCGAACGCGCTGCGGGCGATCATCGACTCCGCGGGCGATGAGACGCTCGTGGAGCGGGCGAGCGCGATCCTCGGGCCGGCGGACAACTATGGAGGACGGGTCTCGTTCCGGCGTCTCGTTCCTTTTACGGCCGTCCTCGTCCTCATCTTCGGACTCATCCGCATGCGCGACCGGCGGGCCGGCGGCTACCGGGCCGTCCGCATCGGGACGGAGCCGGACGACGGATGACGCACGGATGACTCGTCGCCTCAGCTACGGGATGGTCGGGGGTGGCCCCGGGGCCTTCATCGGGGACGTGCACCGGATGGCCGCGGAACTCGACGGTCGCGCGCGCATCGCGGCCGGCGCCTTCTCGTCGGACGCCGAGCGATCGGCCGCCAAGGGGGCCGAGATCGGACTGGACCCGGACCGGGTCTTCGGGAGTTACGCGGAGATGGCGGAGTCCGAGGCGGCACGCGCGGGAGACGGCCGGCTGGACTTCGTCATCATCGTCACGCCGAACCATCTCCACTTCGATGTGGCGCGCACCTTCCTCGAGGCGGGCTTCCATGTGGTGTGCGACAAGCCGTTGACGACGGAACTCGGGGACGCGGAGGCGCTGTGCCGGCTCGTGGCCGGCGGCGACCGCGCGTTCGCCCTCACGCACAACTACGGCGGCTATCCGATGATCAAGGACGCGCGCCACCTGGTGCGCGGGGGGACGCTGGGGGAGATCCGCCGCATCCAACTCGAGTACTTCCAGGGGTGGCTGGCGACGCCGCTCGAGGAAATCGGGCACCCGCAGGCGGTGTGGCGCACGGACCCGGCGCAGGCGGGGGTGGCCGGGGCGCTGGGGGACATCGGGACGCACGCGCATCACCTGGCCCGCTACGTGACCGGGCTGGAAGTCGAGGCGTTGTGCGGCGAGCTGACGACGTTCGTGCCGGGACGGCGGCTCGAGGACGACGCGAGCCTGCTCATGAGGTGGAACGGCGGGGTGCGGGGAACGCTGACGGTGTCGCAGGTGGCGGCGGGCGAGGAGAACGGGCTCGCGATCCGCGTGTTCGGGAGCGAGGGCTCGATCGCCTGGCGGCACGACGACGCGGAGACGCTGTGGCACCGGACACCGGACGGGCAGACCCGGGTGCGCCGCCGAGGACACGGCTGGATCTCGCCGGAGGCCCAGGGCGCTTCGCGGGTTCCGCCGGGCCACCCGGAGGGGTTCATCGAAGGCTTCGCGAACCTGTACGGGAGTGTGATCTCGACCATCGGAGCGCTCGACGAAGGGCGGACGCCGGACGCGGCGGACCTCGACTTCCCAACCGTGTGGGATGGGGCGCGCGGGGTTCACTTCCTCGACCGGGCGGTGGAGAGCGGGCGGCGCGGCGCATGGGTGGACGCGCGCTACGCACCGCCGGGGGAACCGCCCGCAGAGCCCTGGGAGCCTGCGCCATGAGTACGCGACCGATCACGCTGTTCACCGGCCAGTGGGCGGACATGCCGCTGGCGACGCTCGCCGGGAAAGCGGCTGCGTGGGGCTACGACGGGCTCGAGCTCGCCTGCTGGGGCGACCACTTCGACGTTGTGCGGGCGGCCGAGGAAGACGGCTACGCCGCCGGGCAGCGCGACCTGCTGGCGGCCCACGGCCTCGAGGTGCATGCGATCGCCAACCATCTTGTCGGTCAGGCCGTGTGCGATCCGATCGATGCCCGCCACCGGCTGATTCTGCCGGAGCGCGTGTGGGGCGATGGCGACCCCGGGGGCGTGCGGCGGCGGGCCGCGGCGGAAATGAGCCGGTCGGCGGCCGCGGCGGCTGCGCTCGGCGTCCCGGTCGTGAACGGCTTCACCGGCAGCTCGATCTGGGCCGCCGCGTACGCCTTCCCCCCGCACCCGCCCGGCTTCAACGAGGCCGGGTTCGCCGACTTTGCGGAGCGCTGGAACCCGATCCTGGACGCGTTCGACGCGGCGGGCGTGAAGTTCGCCCTCGAAGTCCACCCCACCGAGATCGCCTTCGACGCCGCCAGCGCGGCGCGCGCCGTGGAGGCTGTGAAGGGACGCCCAGCCTTCGGCTTCAACTACGACCCCAGCCATCTCGCCTACCAGGGCGTCGACTACGTCGCCTTCATCCTCGAATTCGGCGACCGCATCCACCACGCCCACATGAAGGATGTGTGGTGGTCGGACACGCCGACCCGCTCCGGCGTGTTCGGAGGCCACTTGGACTTCGGGCACGCGGACCGCGGTTGGGATTTCCGTTCCATCGGACGCGGGCGCGTGGACTTCGAGGAGATCCTGCGGGCGCTGGACCGCGTGGGCTACGCGGGGCCCCTCTCGATCGAGTGGGAAGACAGCGGCATGGACCGCGAACACGGCGCCCGGGAGGCCTGCGAGCGCCTCCGGGCGATGACCTTCCCGCCTTCCGCGACCGCCTTCGACGCCGCCTTCTCCGAAGACTGACCCCGAGCTCCACGTGGTCGAGCGCGACGATGCTTCGAGCCCGGTCGTTTCTTGCAGCGCAACGCTGCACGGAACTGGAACTGGTCGTTCCGGCGGCGCCGGCATCACAGCCCTGAGCGAGGCCTTCGGCCGGATCCGGAACGCTATGGAGGGACGCCGCTCCAGAGGGCGTTGACGCCGGTTTCGTAGGGTAGGACGTGGCCGGCGCTCGCACTGTCCGGGATGACGAAGATGGGCGTTCGGCCGGGGTGTGCCTCGATGAGGCGCGCGTTCGCTTCCGGCCCGAGATCCCGGGTCCAGAGTACGCCCGAGCCGCCGAGCCCGGGCAGATCCCCGCGCCACAGGTAGCTGGTGAGGCCCATCGCGCCGAGCCGGTCGGCCGCCGCCTCGCGCCGGCACCGATCGACCACCTCTTCCGGTCGTTGCGCTCCGACGAGGGCACCCTCGAGGCGGCACGGCGAATACTGATTGATGAGCGCCCGAACGCTGTCGAGCCTCATGGGGCGCGCGGCGAGCCGGGCGCCGATCCGGTCCTGCCACGACTCGTGCACGAACACGAGCGACGGGCCGGGCTCCGCGATCTCCGGGACGAGCGGGGCGCGGCTTCCCAGGCGCACGACGCGCTCGGCCCCCCCCACGGCCAGGCCGTAGGCGAGCGAGACGAGGACGAGGACGGCGATCCCGTCCGACAGCCACGGCCGCCGGCGCGCGCGAGAGAGACCGACCGCCGCGAGGACGAGAAGCGCGGCCCACGCGGGCACGGCCTCGCCGAGCATGCGCGGCCCGAACACGAGATCGTGATGCCAGTAGAGGGCGCTCGCCAGGATCGGCAGGAAGGCCCACGCGGCGAGGATGCGCTCGCCGCGCTGCAAGCGGCGCGCGAAGAGCAGGTAGAGTCCGATGAGCGCGGCGACGGGCAGCGCGGCGCCAAAGAGTTCGCGCCCGACCGAAAGCAGTTCGGTCGACGTGTAGCCCAGCGCCTGCGTGAAGCCGTACATGCGGCCCCAGGGGTCGATGTGGAAGCCGAGGCCGTGGCTCGGGCCGGTGGCCGCGGTATAGCCGAGGGTGAGCGGGCTGCCGAAGAAGTGGGCGTTGAACCAGCCGAGACCGACCGCGAACGGGAGGCCGCCCAGGACCCACCAGGCGAAGCGGCGCAGGAGCCACGGCCGGTGCAGGCCCGGCCCCTGGCGCGGCGCGGTCAGCCACACGCCGGCCGTCACGGCGGCGCCGATGAGCAGGCCGGAGACGGGGCGCGTCGTGACCATGAAGCCCATCGCGGCGCCCGCAGCAAGCGCCCACACGGCCCGGCCCGTCTCGGCCCGGAGCGACAGCCAGAGGGCGAGCGCGGCGAAAGCCGCCACGGTCGCGTGGTTCATGTAGGCCCCGGCCAGGGCCAGCAGCATGGGGCTGGTGACGGCGAGCAGCGCGCCGAGCCGGGCGACCGCGACCCGGTCGGGCAACAGGCGCTCGAACGACAGGACGGAGAAGACGCCGAGCATCCCCATCGCTCCCGCCATCGCGACCCACGGACCTCCCAGCCGGAAGCCAGCCGCAAGCCACAGGGCGTGGGCCGGGGGGTACTGGGACACCCACCCCGCGGGCGTCTGCACCATGAACTGCATCGACCAGAACTCGGGCATCGAGAGCGGAGGCCCGGCCAGTGCCCCGGCGGCGAAGTAGCGAGCCTGCAGGAGTTGCACGCTCGCGTCGTTGACGAGGGTGCGCCCCTCGTACACCGCCAGCGCGACCGCGGCCGTGAGCCCGGCGCCCAGAAGCCCGATGAACGCGGCTGCCATCCATGCCGGCGGCCGCTCGATCGCCCGGCCGATCCGGGTGAGCATGCCGGACAGCCTCCCTCCCCCGAACATCCCTGCCAGAACGGCGACTCCGACCGCGAGGAGGGTCCAGACGCCGGCCGTGACGCCCCAACTGTACGTCCAGTGCTCGAACCCCGACCGCCGCATGAGGTCGTCCAGCGCGCCCGGAGGCGCGGCCGGATCGAGCACCACGAAGACGGGGACGACGACAAGCACGACCAGCGCGAGTCCCACCACCCGCCGGCCCGCATCGAGGAATAGGTTCATGCCGGTGAAGCTACACCCGAGCTCCCCGCCTGTCTGCGATGATCCGCGGCTGCCTGCCCGCGGCGAGGCGCCGGCAGGCCCGGCGGTGCTTGACTCGCACCGCGCCCCATCTACCTTTCCCGGCTCCGTCGGGGAGACCCCCGCCGGGGACGATCCGAACGCCGCCGCGGCGCGGGCAACAATTCGACCCCGCTCGACTGTCCATCGGCGGGTCAGCCCGGCGATGTCCCGTCGACCACGGGCGGTTCGCACACTCCAACCCGGATCCGGCGTCACTCGCATGTCACTTGTATCGCTTACCGATGTTGTGAAGACCTTCGGCGAGACCGTCGCGGTCGATTCCGCGACCTTCTCGATCGACCGCGGCGAGGTCGTCGGCTTCCTCGGCCCCAACGGCGCGGGCAAGACGACGACCATGCGGCTCCTCACGCAGTATCTCGAACCCGATGGGGGCACGATCACGATCGATGGCCTGTCCGTAGAGGACCACCCCGTCGAACTGCGGCGCCGCATCGGCTACCTGCCGGAGACGAACCCGCTCTACCGGGACATGCTGGCCGGCGAGTACATCACGTTCATGGGCCGGCTGCGCGGCATGGGTGCCGACGAGATCCGCGCGCGGACCGACGATGTCGTCGCGCAGACCGGCATCGAAGCCGTCTACTACCGCCCGATCAACCAGCTCTCGAAGGGGTACCGGCAGCGGGTCGGCCTCGCGCAGGCCATCCTCTCGCAGCCGGAGATCCTCATCCTCGACGAACCGACCGAGGGACTCGACCCGAACCAGCGCGTCGAGATCCGGAGCCTGATCCGCGACGTGGGGACCGACCGCACCGTCCTCCTGAGCACGCACGTCATGCAGGAAGTCCGGAAGACCTGTTCGCGGGTCGTCATCATCAACGAGGGGCGCATCGTCGCCGACGGTTCCGTCGATGAACTCGTCGCCGGACAGGGCGGCGTCCGCGTGATGGTGGAACTGGAGGCTCCGGCCGACGCCGCCGGACACGCGCTGACGGAACTGCCCTCCGTGGCGCGGGCCGATGCCCTGGAAGCGGACGCCGGCGGTCGCGCCCGGTTCGCGGTCGAGGGCTCCTCCGGGCAGGACCCCCGACCCGATATCTCGAGGCTCGCCGCGGCGCGGGACTGGACGCTGTGGGAACTCCACCTTGCCCAGGCAAGCCTGGAGGATCTCTTCCACAGACTCACGGCCGAGCACGGCGGCCCGGCCGCGGAAGCCGCGGATGAGGCGCCCGTCGCCATGCCCGATGAGGCGTCTGAGGCGGCCGGGGAGGTGGAGGAATGATCGGCCGCATTCTGACCGTCGCCAGGCGCGAATTCGCGGGCTACTTCGACCACGCGACCGCCTACATCCTCCTCGTCATCTTCTTCGGGATCAACTTCTATTTCTACTTCCAGGAGGCCTATCTCCTCGGCGAGGCCTCGCTGCGGCCCATGTTGTCGCTCCTCCCGTGGCTTCTGCTCTTCTTCATTCCGGCCGTCTGCATGCGGTCGTTCGCCGAGGAGCGGAACGCGGGGACGCTCGAACTCGTGCTCGCCCAGCCAATCCAGGTCGTGGAGTTCCTGCTCGGCAAGTTCCTCGGCGTCCTCTTCTTCCTGTCGGTCGCCATGGCGGGGACGCTGGGCATCCCGCTCGGCCTCACGCTCGGCGCGGACCTTCAGTGGGGTGTGATCTTCTCGCAGTACCTGGGATCGATGTTCCTCATCTCGGCCCTCATCGCGGTCGGCCTGTGGGCGTCCTCGCTCACGAGAAACCAGGTGACCGCGTTCATCATCGGCGTCACGGTCGGCTTCGCCCTCTACCTCATCGGACTCCCCACGGTCACGCTCTCCCTCCCCGGCCCGTTCGCCGCGGTGGCGGCGCGCCTGGGCGTGCTCGGGCACTTCTCGAACGTGGCGCGAGGCGTGATCGACCTGCGGGACGTCCTGTACTTCGCGGCACTCGGGACGGCGTTCCTCTCGCTCACGTATTTCTCCGTCATGCGCGAACGCCTGAGCCGCGGCAGGCCGGCGTACGGGCGGCTCCGCGTGGGCGTGCTCGGCCTGGTCGGGATCGCGATCTTCGCCGCGCTGGCGGGCGGGCAGTTGCGCGGCCGGATCGACCTCACGCCCGGCAAGGTCTACACGCTGTCCCCGCCGACGGCCGACCTGCTGCGCGGCCTCGACGACCTCGTGACGCTCAAGCTCTTCCAGTCCGCGGAACTCCCGGCGCAACTCATGCCCGTGAGCCGGGACGTGGACGATCTTCTCCGGGATCTCGACGCCACCGGCGGCGCCAACGTGAACCTCGTCCGCGCGAACCCGGACGAGGATCCCGACGCCCGGGAGGAGGCGGGACTGCTCGGCATCCGCCCCGTGCCGTTCCAGGTCTTCGCCGATGACGAGGTGTCGTACCAGGAGCGCTATTTTGCGCTCGCGGTCCAGTACGCCGGCGATAGCCAGATAATCCCCCTCATCCGGCAGACGGCCGACCTCGAGTACCGCCTCGCTTCGATGATCCGGGCCCTCACGCGCCCGGAACGTCCCGCCATCGGGATCCTGACCGGGCACGGCGAGCTGAGTCTGGACGCGGGGCTTCGGATCGCCCGCGGCCGGCTCCAACTGGAATACGATGTGATGGAGTTCCGCATCGACTCGACGACCGCGGCGGTGCCGGATTCGATCGACGTGCTCGTGATCGCCGGTGGCACATCGCCCCTGGAGCCCGCGGCCGGCGAAATCATGAGCCGGTTCGTCGACGAGGGAGGGAGCCTCTTTGTCCTCAAGTCCGGCGTGACGGCGGACATGCAGGCGCGCTACGCGGGCCCCACCTTCGATCCGGCCCTCGACTCTCTTCTGCAGGCGCGCGGACTCGGCATCGTCCCGTCGATGGCTTTCGATCTGCTCGTCAACGAACAGGTGCAGGTCCCGTCCCAGGGTGGCGCCTTCATCGTGGAGTATCCGCTGTGGATGCTCGCCCAGCCGGCCTCCGGACACGTGATCGTGGACGGCGTGGCGAACGTGCCGATCCGATACGGAAGCCCGCTGCTGGTCGAGGTGGAAGACAGCACGCTCGTGACGCCGCTTCTCACCACCTCCGAGGGAGGCGGACGGCTGCAGACCCCGCTCTCGATCGACGCGATGCAGGAGTGGGCCGCGGTCATCGCGCCGGGCGGGGAGCTCTCGGAGGGAGATGTGGCGATGGAGACGCTCGCCCTGGCCTACACCCAGCCGGACGGAGGCCGCATCGTCCTCGCGGGCTCCTCGTCGCTGATCCACGACGAGACGCTCTCGCAATCGATGTCCGGGCTGGCCGGGATGGTCTTCTTCCAGAACGCGATCGATTGGCTCGCCCAGGACGAGGCGTTGATCTCGATCCGGTCCAAGGACCGCGCGCCGCCGCTGCTCCTCTTCCCCAACGAATGGCTCCCGGACGTGACCCGGTACGGGAACATGGCCGGCGTTCCGCTGCTCTTCGTCCTCGTCGGCGTGCTGCGGCTCGCGCGCCGCCGGCAGGTGCAGCAGCGTTCGTTCACGGAGGGAGGAGCGCTCGTATGAACGCCAGGCAACTGAAGGTCATCGCGGTCGTGCTCGGCGTGGCGGTCCTCCTCTACCTGCCCCGGCTGTTCAGGGACAGCGGCGCGGGAGGGACGCTGGATGTCGGGGACGGCTTCTCCTTCGTGGTGACGGACTCCATCGCGGGCGTGGACATCGTGGTCGCGGACGACGCCGGCACGGTGCGCCTCGAGCGGACGGACGCGGGGTGGACGGTCGACGGCTACGTGGCGGACGAACCGAAGATCCGCGGCCTCCTGGACGTGATCGGGCGGCTCTCCTCGTCGGAACTCATCGCGCGCAACCCGTCGAATCACGCGAACCTGGGCGTCGCGGAGGGCGGCCGGCAGGTCGAAGTGCGGACGGTCGGTGGAGACGTGCGGCGGTTCCATCTCGGCGAGCGCGACACGCGTTCCGGGGGGTATTTCGTGCGTCTTCCCGGCGACGATGTCGTCTACCGGCTCGACGGTCCGGCCGGAGGTTACCTGAACCGCGACCGCGACGGGTGGCGCCCGCGCCTGATCGCCTCCGTGGACACCGCCGGCGTACGCGAAATCCTCATGCGCCGCGGGGACCGGGAGGCCGTGCTGCGCCGGAGCGATGAGGGGTGGCTCGCCGGGGACGCGCCGGCGGATTCGGCGCTCGTGCAGAGGCTCCTCGCCATCCTGCCCTCCGTCTCCGCTTCCGGCTTCCCCACGGATGAGGAAGAGGCGGCCGCCGACTTCACGCTCGCGGACGGATCGTTCGAAGTGTTCTCGGAGGGGTCCGCGGACGTGACCAGCCGGCGCCTCGAACTCGCGATCCTGCTGCTGGAGGACGAGGAGCGCGGAGACTGGGTCGCCCGCATCGCGGACGGAACGGAAGCCTTCCGGCTCTCCGGCCTCACCGTGAACCGCCTGCTCCCGGAGGCGCTGCTCCCCGTCCCCTAGCTGTAGATGCCACGATGGTTGTTCACCGGATCGACGAGTAGAATGAGAGTTCCTATCAGAGAATTCACACCCTACTCGTCGGAGGATCCGGTGAACGTGCACAAGAATGCGAAGTTGACGCCCGCGGGGCGAGCGGTGCTGGTGAAGCGGGTGCTGGCCGGGGAGCCGGTCGAGGTGGTGACGCGGGAGATGGGGGTGAGCCGCCGGACGGGGTTCAAGTGGCTCAAGCGGTTCCGGGAGGAGGGAGAGGAAGGGCTTCTGGACCGTAGCTCGAGGCCGCACCATCACCCGCGCCGGATCCCTCGGCAACGGCGCCGCCGGATCGAGCGGTTGAGGCGGGAGCGCTGGAGCTGTCCGCGGATCGCCGATCAGTTGAACATGCCGGTCTCGACGGTGACGCTGGAGGTGAGGCGGCTGGGTCTGAGCCGGTTGGAGAAGCTGGCGCCTCCGGAGCCGGTGGTGCGCTACGAACGGTCGCGGCCGGGGTCTCTGGTGCACATGGACATCAAGAAGCTCGCGCGGATCGTACGGCCCGGACACCGGATCGACGGGGACCGGAGCAAGAGGGTCCGGGGCGCGGGGTGGGAGTACTACCACGCGGCGGTCGACGACGCGTCGCGGGTCGCCTGCGGAGATGTGCTGCCCGGCGAGCGGAAGGAGGACGCGGTGGCGTTCCTGTTGCGGGTGGTCGCCTTCTTCGGGAGCCAGGGGGTGAAGATCGGCCAGCTCATGACCGACAACGGGGGCTGCTACCGGTCGAAACGGTTCCGACGGGTGCTCCGGGAACTCGGGATCAAGCACATCTTCACCCGTCCCTACACGCCCAGGACCAACGGGAAGGTGGAGCGCTTCATCCGCACCTCGCTCGCGGAGTGGGCCTACGGCCGGTCCTATCCCCACTCGCGCGTGCGGACGGAAGTCCTCCGCATCTGGCTCCGCTACTACAACCTGAGGCGAAGACACACCGCCATCGGACGGCTCACACCCATGCAAAGACTCGTCGAGCTAAGGGTCACCAACGTCCTTGGCATCTACAGCTAGCGCAGCGTCAGCCGGGTTCGGTCAGTCGCGCCGTGTCAGCCGGGTTCGGTCATCGCGCGGAAGTCCAGGATGCGGTCGAGTTCCGCCGGGGCGACGAGCCCCTGCTCCAGTACGAGTTCCTTCAGCGTGCGGTCTTCCGCGAGGCTGAGCTTGGCGAGTTCGGCCGCCTTGTCGTACCCGATGACGGGCGCGAGCGCCGTGGCGAGCGCCGCGGTGGATTCCGCGTTCCGAAGACAGCGCTCCTCGTTCGCCGTGATCCCCCGGACGCAGCGTTCGGCGAACTCGACGCTCACCGTGGAGAGAATCCGGACGCTCTGGAGCAGGTTGTGGGCCATCACGGGGATCATGACGTTGAGTTCGAGGTTCCCCGACTGCCCGCCCACGACGATCGCGGCGTCGTTGCCGATGACCTGCGCACAGACCTGAAGCACCGATTCCGCCATCACCGGGTTGACCTTGCCCGGCATGATGGACGAACCCGGCTGCACCGCGGGAAGATTGATTTCGCCCAGGCCCGTGCGCGGACCGGATGACAGCCAGCGCAGATCGTTCGCGATCTTGGTCAGGCTCACCGCGACGGTCCGCAGCGCCCCGCTCGCCTCGACGACCGCGTCGCGCGCCGACTGCGCCTCGAAGTGGTTCGACGCCTCCACGAACGCGACGGCGAGGATCTCGCTCAGCGCGGCCGACATCCGGGCGCCGAAGTCGGCTGGCGTGTTGATGCCGGTCCCCACCGCGGTCCCTCCGATGGCGAGTTCCGCGAGCGCGGGACGGACGGCCTCGACGCGCCGGATCCCGTGCCTCAGCTGGCTGGCGTAGCCGCCGAACTCCTGTCCCAGGCGGACGGGCGTCGCGTCCTGCAGGTGCGTGCGCCCCGCCTTCGCGATGTGGTCGAATTCCTCCGCCTTCTCCGCGAGCGCCGCGCGCAGCCGTTCCAGCGCGGGCAGAAGTTCGCGCTCGATCGCGACCAGTCCCGAGACGTGGGTGGCGGTGGGGATCACGTCGTTCGACGACTGCCCCAGATTGACGTGATCGTTGGGGTGGACGGGGCTTCGCGAACCCACGACGCCGCCCAGAAGCTGGATGGCGCGGTTCGCGATGACCTCGTTCGCGTTCATGTTCGTCGACGTGCCGGACCCGGTCTGGAAGATGTCCAGCACGAAATGGGAATCCAGATCCCCGCTCATGGCCTCCCCGGCCGCCCGCTCGATCGCCTCGCCGAGTTCGGGGTCGAGGAGTCCCAGGTCCCGGTTCACGCGGGAAGCCGCCAGCTTGATCGCGCCGAGCGCCTCGATGAAGCGGCGGCCGAAGCGGAGGTCGGAGATGGGGAAGTTCTGGCGGGCCCGCTCCGTCTGCGCTCCGTAGAGCCGGTCGGCGGGGATCGCCATCTCCCCCATGGAGTCCTTCTCTATGCGATGATCCATTCGTGGTTGTCCGTGACTAGAACTCGATGAGGTCGCCGATGCGGATGCCGTTGGCGTCGAACCACCCCTGGTTCATCTCCAGCGCATACATGGCGGGCGCGGCCGAGTCGTGGGTTTCCGTCGTCTGCGGCTCCATCTGCTGGATGTCGACGATGCGGCCCTCGCGATCGATGTACGCGATATCGAGCGGTATGAGCGTGTCCTTCATCCAGAACCCGAGGGTGCGCTGTTCGGGGTAGACGAACAGCATCCCCTGGTTCTCCTCGAGCGACTCCCGATACATGAGTCCGCGCTGACGTTCCTCGGCGTCATCGGCGATCTCGACCTGGATCTCGATCCCGCCCACCCGCAGCGGGACGAGTTCCGCGGCCTGGGCGACGGCGCCCGTGCCCGTCTCGACGGCCTGGCCGCCGTCCGCCATGTCGGGGTCGCGAACGCCCGCGTCCACTGCACCGCACGCCGGCAAAACGGCCGCGAGGGCCAACAACATCAGCCCGAATCCGGGCTCTCTCCATCGTTCTTTCAGCCGTTCTCTCAGCATGTCAGATCGTCGTCATCCGGGTCGACTCCGTTGCGGCCTCCGCTCTCACAGGGAAAACTAGCAGACGAGGTTGGGGTATGGAACGAGGTGGCGGGGCCGACGGGCGGAGGACCGCGGATAAAGGGGGGCGGCATGATTCTTCCGGATGTCAGAGCTTCCTTCGGACGGGACGATGCGGCCCGGCTCGTCTACCTGCTCGCTCACGAGGGCGAGGACCGGACCCGCCTCGAGACGCTGGTCTCGGAGCGGGGCATCGACGCGCTGCTCGATCACCCGAAGGCGCCCGGCGCGCTCGCGGCCGAACCGGGCCTGTCGGCACTCCCGCTGGCGCTCTTCTCCTACGTGTCGCTGCGCCACAGCCTGCTCGAGGGCGGCGTCGAGTCCCGTCTCATGGCCGACTACGTGACCTCGATCTTCCTCCACTTCGCCAGGGAGGCGCGGGCACACCGGATCGCCGAATACGACGACTGCGAGTACCACTACCTCGTCGACCTGGTGGCGGAGATCGCGGAATCGGACGGTCGCCGCAGCTTTCTGCTCAGCGCTCATCTCGGCAACTTCGCGCTCTGGCTGTCGGGCCTCTTCCCGGACTGGATCTGCACGCGGGAGCGACGGAGAGCGGGCCCCGACCTCGGCTACTACGAGGCGATGGGCCAGACCGGCTTCTCGCTGGCCGCCGACGCCCCCTTCGCCCGCCGCCAGCGACTCGATGGCTGTTATCGCGACGCCGCGAAGACCTTCACCGCCCTCCGCGTCGCGCTGAACCGCTTTTCGGACCGATTCCTCACGCCCCGGCCGGCGTCTCCCGTCGACCGCCTGTTGAGGCAGGTCGTGGACGACTTCGAGGCGCAGCGGTTGCAGGCGTGACGAGCGCGCTTATCTTCTCAGCGCGTTGAGAACACCATGACCACGGACACCCTCGCTCCCCGACCGCCGCTCGGCTGCGCCGCCGTGATGCTCGGCCTCTTCCGGGCCGCGCTACAGGAGCATCATCTGCCTGTCACCCATCAGCGGGAAGCGATATCCCGCGTGCTGTTCGAGTCGGGACAGCGACTCTCCGCGGACGAGGTCGTGGAACGCCTGCGGGGCGACGGCGAACGCGCGGGGAAGGCGACGGTGTATCGGACCCTGAGCCTCCTGGTTCGCGTCGGCCTCGCAACGGAGCACGATTTCGACGAGGGGTTCAAGCGATACGAGGCGAAGGTGGGCCGCGCGCAGCAGGACCACCTGATCTGCACGGCGTGCGGAGACGTGGTCCGCTTCCAGCGCGATGAACTCAACCGGCTCCAGACGGAGGTGGCCGGGCAATTCGGTTTCCATGTACTGAGGCGTCAACTCAAGCTCTACGGGCTCTGCGCCCGCTGCGACGTCGAATCCGGCCCGGCGATTCGCCAGGTCAGCCAGGGGGTCCGCTGAATTCCGTCCATGATTCCGCCCATGATTCCGCTCAATCGAGACTTCTGAACCTGCTCGCCGAGCGCTCGTTCCGGCTCGGGGACTTCGTGCTCGCATCCGGTGCCCGGAGCGACTACTACATCGACTGCCGGACCACGACCATGCACGCGCACGGGCAGGTGTTGATGGGCGAGGTCGGCCTCGCGGCCATCCGGGACGCCGGCCTCCGGCCGGATGCGGTCGGCGGCCTCACGATGGGCGCGGATCCGCTGGCCTACGCGATCGCCGCCGACAGTTGGCGCGCGGGGGATCCGATCCACGCGTTTTCGGTCCGCAAGCGCGCCAAGCGGCACGGCAAGGGGCAGCGGATCGAGGGCTGCTTCGAGCCCGGCGCCCGTGTCGTCGTCGTCGAGGACGTGATCACGACCGGCGGATCCGCGTTCCAGGCGGTCGAGGCGGTGCATGGGGCGCGCGGCGAGGTGCTCGGCGTACTCGGCCTCGTGGACCGCGAGGAGGGGGGAAGAGCCACGTTGGAGGAGGCGGGTCTGCGGACGATGGTACTCTATACGGCAAGCGATCTGAGGGCGGCGGTGGCCGCGGGAGAGAAATGACGTGTCCGACCAGGATTTTCTGATATTCACGGATGCCGCCTGCGAGCGGATCCGATCGTTCATCGAAGAAGACCCCGCGGAAGGCCTCGCGGTGCGCGTCAGCGTCCAGAACGCGAGCCCGATCGCGCCGGAATACGAGATGGCGCTCATCGAACCCTTCGAGCGGGAAGCGAAGGACCAGTCGTTCGACGCGTCCGGCTTCGAGGTCGTCATCGACGCCGGGAGCGCGGACATCCTCGCGGGCACCCGCATCGACTGGGTGGAGTCGCTCCAGGGCTCGGGCTTTCATTTCAACAATCCCAACATCCAGCCGCTCGGCTCCAAGCCTCTGGACGGGCCCCTCGTCGACCGCGTGCGCCGCGTCATCGACGAGCAGATCAACCCGGGGGTGGCGTCGCATGGCGGCACCGTGCGTCTCGTCGACGTCCGCGACAACGTCGTCTACGTCACGATGGGCGGCGGGTGCCAGGGCTGCGGCATGGCCTCCGTGACGCTCACGCAGGGGATCAAGCAGATGATCCGCGACGCGGCCCCCGAGATCGTCGACGTGCAGGACGTGACCGACCACGCCGCCGGCAGCAACCCCTATTACGCCTGAGTTACGCCTGACTTACGCCTGACTTACGCCTGACTACTTCTTCTTGCGCGGCTTGAGGAAGACGTGCAGCGCCGTCGCCACGATCGACATGATGAGCGCACCCCCGACCGCCGTGACGAGACCGTCGAGTTCGAACCCCGGGATCAGTGACGCGGCCAGTTGGAACATCAGGCCGTTGAGGACGAAGTAGAACAGTCCCAGCGTCAGGACGGTGATCGGGAAGGTCACAAGGCGCAGCACCGGCCGCACGATCGCGTTGATGAGGCCGAGCGCGAGCGCCCCGCCGATGAGCGCCGCCGCGCTCTCGACCCGCACTCCGGTGAGGAGCCGCGCGGTCAAGTACAGCGCCGCCGCGTTGACGAGCCAGCTCCGGATCAAGCCCATGAATCGCCCTCCGCGGCGGCCGCCGGCACCGCCGTCAGAAGCCGGGCGTCAGATTGAACTGCCAGATCCAGCCTTTTTCCGGGCGATCGAAGGGCCGGACGAAACTGAGTTCGGCGATCATGAGGCCGAAGAGGTTGACCCTCGTCAGCAAGCCGGCGCTCGACACCCAGTCCCGATCCTCGAAGCCGCAGTCGCCGGTCGGACAGTTGAGGGCCGTCTCGCCCGACCACGCCTTGCCCATGTCATAGAAGACGCCCACTTCGACCGGCGGTACGCCCGGGGCCCGGATCACCCCGATCCCGCCCAGGAGGGGAAGCCGCAACTCCAGGTTCCCTACCGCCACCCGGCTTCCCGTGAGGTTTTCGAACAGGGGGCACCTGAAGAGTCCGGCCTGGCCGCCGGCGCCGGTGCACTCCGCGATCCCGATGGACCTGTTCCCGTAACCGCGCACGAGCGACGGCACGCCGAGATAGAGTCGTCCGAGACGCCAGTCGTCCGAACCGCCCCCCCAGCGGCCGAAATGAAGGGCCCGGCCGGCCACCGTGAAGGGTCCGGCGCGGACGTACCGGCGGACGTCGCCCGTCACCGTCAGGAAGTCGAGGGTTCCCACCGCCGGCTCCACTTCCAGACGGTAGCGCTGTCCGGCGATCGGGCTCGTGCCGCCGAAGATGGAACTGTCGTATACGAGGGCGACGCTTCCGCTCGCCGTGTAGAGCGACTCCGGCGCGCACGGATCCTGCCCGAATGACAGCGTCTCCCCCTCACAGTCCCGCAGATCGGTCTCCTCCGTGGCCAGCAACTGGCCCGTGAAGGAGTCGATCCCGAACTCCTCGATCTCGCCGGAGAAGTCGATCTGACGCGCGGACGCGGAGAATTCGATCCGCGAGTTGCGGTTGAACGGATAGGCGACGATGCCGGTCAGCTCCCGGTTGATCTCGAACCAGCGGAAGTCCCGGAAGACGCTCACCGGCCGGTCCCCCACCAGGACGTGCTGCACCGACAACTGGCGCGTGACCAGCGGCACCTGCCCACCGATGAACGCCCAGTTCCAGCGGCTCGACAGGTTCTCGTAGCCGGCGAGAAGCGCCGTCCCCTGGACCACGTTCCCGAAGCTCGTGTTGACCTGCAGGATCGTCTGGAGCGTCCGGTTCCCGAGCAGGTCCGAGAAAAACAGCGCCGCGCCACCCGCGAAGAAGACCCCGAAGTCGCTCGCTCCGAAGGCGATCGTGGGCTGCGAGATGAAATCGAGGGACAGCTGCGAGCGGTACTCGTCGTCCTCGAAGGTGATCGGGTCGGCCAGGCCCAGGCGAGCGTTGGTGAGGAGTTCCGCGTGGGCGGTCGACATCCGCTCCCGGGGCGGGATGATCGAGGCGTCGACCCCCACGAGCATCTCCGGAGCGGGCTGGCCGGCCAGGACCTCCGGATCGTCGGCCACGTAGATCTCGTAGCTGAACGGCCCGCCCTTGTTGACGCTGAAGGCGACATCGCCCGTGCCGCGCGCCACGGAGATGGCCGGGCTTATGGCCGTGAGTCCGCTCACGCCGGTCCACAGATCGGTGATCAGGTAGCGCTCGCGCGTCTCGAGGTCGAGCCGGTAGAGATTCGCGATCCCGTCGTGGTCCGACACGAAGTACAGGTTCCGGCCGTCCGGGGCCCACTGCGGATTGTAGTTCCGGAACTGGTCGTCAAAGCCCGGCAGCCCCTGGATCTCACCGCTCTCCAGGTCCAGCAGCGCGATCTGGTAGGGACCCGCGACGAGCAACTCCAGGTCGGTCGTGTACCGATCCGTGGTGAACGCGAGCGACCGCCCGTCGGGCGACCAGGCGGGCTGGAGGTCCGCAAAGGGGTCCGCCGTGAGCCGCGTCAACTGCTCCGTCTCGATGTTGACGAGGTACAGATCCGTGAAGCCGGCGGAATGGCCGCTGAACGCGACGTGCGACCCGTCGGGCGACCAGCTCGGCGTGAAGATCGCGCCCAACTGGAATCCCCGGAGCCGGATCTCCTTCACGATGTTCCCGGTCGCCGCCTCCATGATCGTGAGCAGGGGATCGCCGGTCTTGATGCCGGCGATCGCGAGCAGGCGGCCGTTCGGGTGCCAATCCCCCGCCGAATGGATGAACTGGAGACTCTCGAAGTGCGGATCCACCGCGTTGTTCGTCAGGCGGCGCTTGACCTCGCCCGTGCGCGCGTCCGCGAGGAACATCTCGAGGGAGAAGAGGTCGCTCTGCGAGACGTAGACCACCTCATCGCCATCCGGGCTGATCGCCGGACCGAGATTGAGCTTCCCTTCCTCGACAGGCTCGTAGATGACGCGGCGGCCGTACTCGTCGGGCGAGTTCGTCTCCTGCCGCGCATCCGCGAAATAGGTCTCGAGTTCGCTCTTCCAGCGGTCGGAGAGTTCCCCGATCGGGACTTCCAGCACGGCCTCGATCGCGGCCAGCGCGTTTCCGGTGCGCGCCGCGAGGTTGAGGATCCGCCCGATGCGGTCGTCCCCGAACGCGCCGCCGACGTAGGACCAGAAGGCGTGTCCGTAGCGGTACGGGAAGAACCGCGGGTTGCCGAGTTCAGGGATCGTCGGAAACCCGTCTTCCAGATCCAGCGCGTCCCGCATCCACATCGTGGTGAACGGGTCGATGGGGCCGACGGAGAGATATTCGGCCATCCCTTCGATGAACCACAGCGGGAGCCGGATCGCGCCGGGAATGTCCAGCCCGGGGCCGCCCGTCCCCTGCCCCGTCATGTCGAACTGGAAGGCGTGCACGAGTTCATGTCCGAGGAGGTGATCCGTCTCGTGCATCGAGACCATCATCGGCATGACGAGCCGTCGCTTCAGGATCTCGGTGAATCCCTGGGTGCCCTCGTCGATGAACTGTCCGGAGGTATTCGTCTGCTCGAAGTCCGGGTGGTCGGCGTAGAGGATGATCGGCTGGCGCTGGCGGAACTCGTGGTTGAGCACCCGCGAGATGCGAGCGTACCAGCGCTCGGCCTGGCGGCCGATCATCTGCGCGCCGGCCGCGCTCTCGTCGTAGTAGTAGATGTCGAAGTTCTCGGTCTTGAGCACTTCGAAGTCGAAGGACTCGTAGACGACCTTGTTCCGCCCGAAATACCGGCCGGCCTGCGCCTCCAGCGCGGCGGCCGCGGGGCCCGAGAAGACCGCCAGAGCGGCGAGCGCGACGAGCGCGTGGGTTCTCCGAAGCATACATCCTCCACCAGGAGACCACTGCTTTCGACCGTCCCGGGTTCCTGGGGCCCCGGGGGACGGTGCCGCCTCGCGGACGGCAAGCAGTCAGGGGGTGCCGAAAGCTACCCGCGGCGCCGGACCTTCGCTATTCCGCTCTAGCACGACTGAAGCGCGCGCGAGGTCACGTCCCCGCCGCCCGCCGGCTCCCCCGCGACCGTCAGCAGGGGCGCATGAACCCGCCGAGCGTTTCGCGGGCGCGGTCGGCCGCCGGCTCCTCCACGAAGGGACCGGCCACGACGCGGTACACATCCTCGTATGGCTCGATCGAGGCTTCGAACCCCGCCCGCGCGACCTCCTCGCGTTTCGCCTCGGCGCTTCGACGCTCCCGAAAGGCGGCGACCTGGACGACGACGCACCCCCCGAGCGCCGAGACCGCGTTCGGCGGTCCGACGACGGTAATCCGTACTTGCGCCGTGCCGGGCCCGATCATTCCGAGGGCCCTCGCCGCGGCCCGGGACACGTCCAGGATGCGGCCGCGCACGAAGGGGCCGCGATCGGTCACCGGGAGTTCGATGGAGCGCCCGTTGTCGAGGTTGTCCACGAGGATCCGGGTCCCGAACGGGATCGTCTGGTGGGCGGCCGATGTGCCGTCCATGTCGTAGGTGCCCCCTGCCGCCGTGTTCCGGCCGTGAAACGGTTCCCCGTACCACGAGGCGATGCCGGTCTGCGTCCAGCCGACGGCGTAAGGCGGAGGAGCGTCTGATGGCGTCGTCGCGAGCGGCACGGACCACACGCAGGCCTGCCCGGAGAACGCGGTGGCGAGCGCCACGGCGAACGCGGCCCCTCGCCGGCTCAGAGCGCCCCCCGCTCCCAGGGCCCCCAGATCGCGAACGTCCGGCCGAGATGCCCCGGGCCCATGGAGATCGTGTCTCCCTGCAGGTTGACGAAGAGCGTCCGGCCATCGGGACTGAAGCAGGCGCCGGCGAACTCGCGCACGTTCAGGAGGTTCCGGGCGAAGGGAAAGATCTCCCCTGCGGGCGACAACCCGCGGAGGTGCGTCGTGCCGGAGTTGTCCTCGCAGATGAGGATCCCGCCCCGGGGGCTCACCGTGAGGTTGTCCGGACCGGAGAGCACGTCCTCCGACGACGACTCGAAGACGAGCGCGAGCGCCTCCTCCTCCGGCACGTACCGCCAAACCTGGCCCAGTTGGGCGTCGCCCCCGTTCGTCGCGTGGAAGTAGAGGCTCCGGTCCGCGTGCCAGCACCCCTCGAGCCGGGAGAACCGGGCCCCGCCCGCCTCGAACCCCTCCGTCCACACCGTGGTCGCGCTGCGCTCGGCCTCGGGAGGGTCGGGGTTCTCGATCGGCACCCATTCGACTTCGCGCCACGCGCCCGGCTGCTGGCCGGTGCGGAGATCCACCTGCGGCTCCCCTCGCACGGCGAGCATCTCCAGAACGCCCCCATCCCGCAGAACGCCGGGAGTATGGGGCCGAAAGCGATAGAACCCCGAGCGACGATTGTAGTCTTCCGTCTCGTAGACGAACCCCGTCTCGGGGTCCACCGCGATGGCCTCATGCGTGAACCGTCCCATGGCCCGTAACGGCTCGGCGCGGACCGCTTCTTCCGCGTCGGCGGGGACCTCGAACACGTACCCGTGCGGCGCCGTCCAGCCGCGCCCCGGGCCGAAGGTCGTCTCCTCGCACGTCAGCCAGCTGCGCCACGGAGTCGTCCCTCCCGCGCAATTGATCATCGTCCCTCCCGCGCTCACGAAGTCCCGCACGAGGACGGGACCCCCGTCCGCCTCGATCCGGACCTCCAGCGTCGTCGTGCCGCCGCCCGCGAGCGGATCGTAGGCCAGTTCGGGGGGCACGAGCGGAACCGCGACGCCGGGAGGGTCCTGGTCTTCGTGGTTTCGCACCAGGCGAACGACTGCGTCGCTCACCGGGAAGAGTCCCATTCCATCGTGGGCGCGGGGCGTGGGCCGACCGTCCGACATCGGGCGGCCCTCCACGCTGAGAACGACGTAGGAAAACCCCTCGGGGAGGGCGAGTTCCGGGCCCGCCGGGCTCAGGGGGCCGTATCCGGCGGATCCGGGGGCTGTCCGGCGCGTGGACGCGGTTGTGGGTCCGGCGCACGCCGCCAGACCCGAGAGCGAGGGCGCGAGCGCCGCGGTTCCCGCCCAGCGTCCCGCGCGACGCACGAAATCCCGTCTGTCGATCTTGCTCAGCGGCTCCTCCGTAACGCTTCGGGCGGCACCCGCGGCATGTTGCGGGGTACGGGAAAGACCGGGGTTGCCGGTTTCCCGGCCGAACCCCGGACTAAACGCGAACCGGACAGGGAGTATCCTAAAAGGTCGGTGGATCGCTCGCACCGCGACATCCATCGGCATCGGTACGGCACCGTGGGCATGGTGGGCATCGTGCCCGCAGCGCGTGCCAAGGCCGAGGGAGCCATCGAAGAGGAGAGAGATCGACATGCGGCACCCGTTCGCGCGCCTTCAGGGGCCTGTCCTGTTTCTGGTCGTCGCAAACTCCGCGGCGGCCCAGTCGTTCGCCGACTTCTGTCCCGGCGGGGACGAAGCGACGCAAGCGGCGGTCGTGGGCTATGTGACGGATCCTGAAGCGGAGACGATCGTCCCCGGTGCGACCGTGGCGGCGAGTTGGGTGCAGGATGACGCCCGCCGGCGGATCGAAGTACAGACGGACATTCAGGGTCTGTATGCGCTCTGCGGACTGCCCCGCGACACGGAAGTCGTGCTGCGGGCGCTTCTGGGAGACCGGCGCGGCGAAGCCGTCCCCTATACCACGTCCGCCACGCTGGCCCAGTCGGATCTCTTCATTTCGCTTACCGGGGAGCCCGAGACGAGAGAGGAGGTCGGATCGCTGGCCGGCGGCGGCGGCAGGGGCCAGGCGTTCAGTTCGGAGGTGATCCGCGCGGAGGATCTCCTTCATCTGCCCGAGATGAGCGTGTACGAGCTTCTTCGCCGACACCAACTCCTCAGATTCGACCGGGTGAGCACGCTGGGCGAGGTCATCCTCCTCACGTCCGCCACATCGAGCCTCCGCGCCGGCCGTCTGCAGTCCGTCCAGGTGAGGATCAACGAGCGGCGGGAGGTGGACGGCGTCGCGGCGATCCGCGACCTGTCGATCGATGAGATCGGCCGCATCGAGATCCTGACGCGTACCGAGGCGTCCGCGCGCTACGGCGGAGACGGTTTCGTCGGAGCGATCGTGATCACGACGCGAGACCGCTAGGTTCAAGGAGAGAAGTCGACATGCCGCACTCGTTTGCGCGCCTCTCGGCGCCCACATTGATGCCCGCACTGATGCTCGTGGTCGCGAACTCCGCGGCCGCCCAGTCCTTCGCCGACTTCTGTCCCGGCGGGGATCCGGAGACGGAAGCCGCCGTCGTAGGCTACGTGACGGATCCGGAGGCGGAGACGATCGTGCCCGGCGCGACCGTTGCGGCCAGCTGGGTGCAGTTCGACGCCCGCCAACGGGTCGAAGCCGAGGTCGGCATGGACGGCCTCTACGCCATCTGCGGGTTGCCGCGCGACATGGAGATTGCGTTGCGGGCCGTCTTCGGCGGATGGCGAGGTGAAGCCGTCCCGTACACCACGGCCGTCACCCTGGCCCAGCAGGATCTCCTGCTCTCCCTGACCGTGGAACCCGAACGGAGGGAAGAGGTCGGGTCCCTCGCCGCAGGGGGCAGCCGGACCCGGATTCTGGGCTCTCAAGTCATCCGCGCCGAGGACCTCGTGGATCTTCCCGAGATGAGCGTGTACGAGCTGCTGCGCCAACACTCGCTCCTGAGATTCGACCGGATGAGCACGCTCGGCGAGGTCATCCTCCTCACGTCGGTGACATTGAGTGCGTGGAGATCCTTCCGGGAGCAGGCGGTGGAAGTACGCATCGACGAGAGGCGCGAAGGCGATGGCGTCAACGCGATCCGCGAGCTGTCGATCGACGAGGTGAGCCGGATCGAGATCCTGACGCGTACGGAAGCCTCCGCGCGCTACGGGGGCGACGGTTACGTCGGCGCCCTCGTGATCACGACGCGCGACCGTTAACCGCCCCGGCCCCGTTCAGGGGACGAGCCTCACGAGGTTCGCCCAGGTCGTGCGCTCGATTTCGTCCACCGCCGCGGCGCGCTCCTCGATGCCGGCCCCCAGCCGGGCCAGCAGATCGATCTGGCCCCGCGTGGGCGGGCCATCGCCCATCGAGGCGAATCCCATCAGCCGCGCCAGCTTGCTGTCGATGGCGGTGGGGTTCGCGATCAGATCCTGCCCCGCGCGGGCTCGGTACTGCACGAGCCGCTCCTCGACCGGATAGAGTTCGCCGTTCAGTTCCGCGAGCGCGGCGCGCAGCGCATCTCCGCTTCCGCCGCGCTCCACGGCCCGCTCGGCCTGGGCGCGCAGGTCGCGGATCCTCGCGACGAGCTCCATGGTTTCCGTCAAGCGATCTCTCGCCTCCAACAGAAACTCGAACTGCGCGCGGAGTTCCTCGTCCGTCACGTCGACGCGCGGGTCGCGGACGACCGCGAAGGGCTGCGAGAGGGTCCGCTCGCCCAGATCCAGCTCGACGGTGTAGTCGCCGGGCGGCACGCGAGGGCCCTGCGCGCTTCCCTGGAAGACGGCGTCGTCGAGCACCTCCGCGGGCCGCACGCGCAGGTTCCATACGAAGGTGTGCGCCCCGGCTTCGGCCGAAACCGCCGCGCCCCCGCCGCCCAGGCCGAAGAAGTCCATCCCGGCCGGCGCCGCGGCCGTTTCGCTCGAGAACTCCCGGATCAGCGCCGCGCCCTCGCGGATGCGCAGCGTGACCCCGCCCGGCACGGTCTCGGGCAGGTAGTAGGGGATGACGACGCCGTCCGGCGGATTCGCGCCCGCCGGGTCGCCCGCGCCCGGCCGACCCATGGCCGAGAAGAGGGCGGCGGGCGAGGCGCCGGGGTTGAAGCGCGTCGTGGTCGCCGGACGGAAGAGCCTCGGCTCGCTCGCCGCTTCCCCGGCCGCGAACTGGTGGAGCAAATCCACGTTGTCCAGCACCCAGAACGAGCGCCCGTGCGTGGCCGCCGCGAGGTCGCCGTCGCGGAGCACGAGGTCGTGGATGGGGACGACCGGGAGGTTGAGGCTCAGCGGCTGCCAGGCGTCCCCGGCGTCGAACGAAACGTAGACCGTGCGTTCGGTGCCGGCGTACAGGAGCCCGGCCCGCCCCGGATCCTCCCGGATGACGCGCGTGAAGTCGTTGTCCGGGATCCCCTCCACGATCCGCGTCCACGTCTCCCCGTAGTCGGTGGTCCGGTACAGGTACGGGGCGTGGTCGGAGAGCTTGTAGCGCGTCGCGGCGACATATGCCGTTGCAGGATCGTGAAGCGACGGCTCGAGGATGGAGATCAACGCAAACTCGGGCAGATCCGGGATCGTCACGTCCTCCCAGTTCGCGCCGCCGTCGCGCGATACGTGGATGTATCCGTCGTCCGACCCCGCCCACAGGAGCCCCGGCTCGAGCGGCGATTCGGCGAACGCGAAGATCGTGGCATACCACTCGGGACCGTACGCCTCCCGCGTGATCGGCCCCCAGTATTCTCCCGTTTCCTCATCCTCGTACGCGGGCGTGGGCTCCAGCGTCCGCGGGTCGGCGCGCGTGAGGTCGGGGCTGATGACCTCCCAGCCGTGGCCCTCGTCCGTCGTCCGATGGACGTGCTGTGAGGTGACGTAGAGGACGTCCGGATCGTGGGGCGAGGTCATCACGGGGTAGGTCCACCAGAACCGGTAGTTGATGTCGGCCGAACCCCAGCCGTAGTGCGTCTCGGGGTTCGGGGAGATGTCCCGCACCTGCCGGTTGCGGTGGTCGTACCGGTACACCCAGTGGTGATCTCCCGCATAGACGATGTTCGGGTCCTCGGTATTCACCGCGATGTAACCGTCTTCGCCCCCGCCGACGGTGTACCAGTCCTCGATGCTGATGCGGCCGAAATCCGAGCGGACGGGGACGGAGATCGACGTGTTGTCCTGTTGAGAGGCGTAGAGCCGGTAGGGCGTCTGGTTGTCGGCGGTCACATGGTACATCTGCGCCGTCGCCTGATTGAGCAGACTCGACCACGAGCGGCCGCCGTCGAAGCTCACCGCGCCGCCGCCGTCGCTCCCGTTGACCATCCGCAGGGGATTCGCGGGGTCGATCCACAGGTCGTGGTGATCCGGGTGCGGCGTGAACACGCGCTCGAAGGTTTCGCCGCCGTCCGTCGATTTCCAGAGGAAGACGTTGAGGACGAAGACCGTGTTCTCATCGCCGGGGTCGGCGACGATGTGGTGGTAGTACCACGGACGCTGGAGGAGGTTGGCGTCCTCGTTCACGCGGACCCACGTCTCCCCCGCGTCATCGGAGCGGAAGATCCCCTTCTCCCCGCGCGCCGCGTCGATGATCGCCCACAGGCGATCGGAGTTCCGCGGCGAGACGGCGATCCCGATCCGTCCCTTGAGGCCGGACGGGAGACCGGGGTGGTCGGTCAGTTCGGTCCAGGTGTCGCCGCCGTCCGTGCTCTTGAAGAGTCCGGTGCCGGGGCCCGCGCTGCGGAAACCCCAGGGGAAGCGCCTCAATTCCAGGAGCGACGCGTACAGGATGTCGGGATTCGCGGGGTCGAGGACGAGGTCGATCGCCCCCGAGTTCTCGTCCCGGTACAGGACCTTCTCCCACGTCGCGCCGCCATCGCGCGTCCGGTAGACGCCGCGTGCCTCGCTCGCGCCCCACGCGTCGCCGAGCGCGGCCACCCAGGCGATGTCGGGGTTCTCCGGATGTACGCGCACCCGGGCGACCTGGAGCGTCTCCGCGAGCCCGAGGTGCCGCCAGCTCGCGCCCCCGTCGTCGGAGCGGTAGACGCCGTCGCCGTGCGAGGCGTTGCCGCGGATGCAGGTCTCGCCCATGCCGACGTAGACGATGTCGGGGTGGGAGCGGCTGACCTCGACGGCCCCGACGGAGCCCGTGCCGAAGTAGCCGTCGGAGACGTTGCGCCAGTTCGCCCCGCCGTCCTCCGTCTTCCAGACACCGCCGCCCGCGCCGCCCTGGTAGAAGACGAGATCGTCCGTGGGGTGGCCGGCCACGCCGAGCACGCGGCCACCGCGCGTGGGTCCGATCGAGCGCCAGTCGAGGAGATCGAGCCAACCATCGTCGACGGGCTGCGCGTGTGCGCCCGCCGACGTCGAAGCACCGAACAGCGCCAGCGCGAGCAGGGTCCGTACGATTCGGGTCATCGGTCGGGCCGTATCCTTCGGGAGTCGTCCATTGCAGCCGAACCCCGAATCTTGCGCTCCGCCCACGCGCCGTACAGCGTGGGAGGGTGGCGGGTGGTTGAAGACGCCTGCCGGCGACCGATGTGCGACCGATGTGCGACCGATGTGACCCGGAGCCGGTACGGATCGTCTGTCATGGAGAAGCTGCGCCACGGACGGGCGCAGGGGCCAACGGAAATCGGGAATCGGAGTTCGATGCCTCAGAGAACGATGGTCAGGCCAAACGACGTGACGGTCTCTGTTTCCGGACGCGCCCCGAGCCGGCGCCCATCGGTGCGCGGGCGCGTCGCGGTCTCGCTCGGCGTGTCGGCGCTCGTGCACGTCGCCCTCCTCGCCTGGGTCTCCGTGACGATCCCGGAGAGTACCCACACCGCCGCAGGCTTCGACCGCTCCGGATCTACCGCGGAGCGCCCGCCGGAACGGACCATTGAAGTCGTGCGGATCCAGCCCCCGGGCGCGTTGCCCTCGGGTGGAGCGGCGGGTTCGGCGGAAGGCGGCGGCGGACAGGGCGCGGCCCCGGCGGCGGCAGTGCCCGTGCGACTCCCCTCGGTCTCCGTGCCGCTGGCGGGGGGCTCGAACGCCGGGCTTCCGGCCTTCGCGGCGGCTCCCGCATCGCCGTTGGCGCTCCCGGCGTTGGCGCTGGCGCCGGAGCGGCCCGCCGCGTCGACGCCGAATCGGGGCATCCTCCGGCGGCGGCCCGAAGCCGGAGCGTTCCCGGGTCTGGGAGAACGCACCGGCAACGGCTCCGGGCGGGGATTCGGCGGAGGAGGCGTCACCATCACGGGCATCGGGACGGATTGCATCACCCCGGGACGTGCCGGCGTCGGAGGCCGCATCGGATTCGGACTCCCGCTCTCGGGGCCGAGGGGCGGCGCTGGCAGTGTTGGAGGCGGCTGGCCCCGACGCTAGTGTGGTGTCGCAGAAGTCCGCGAGCCACCGAGAGCGTCGAGGCGCCGAGTACTGCAAGGCGCTCCGACGAGGAATAGCAGAGCTATTGCGAGGAGGAGCAACGCCGCAGGGGCGGATGCATCGGCGCTCGAATGGCCGTGGAATCTCTGCGACACCACACCAGGCCCCACGTTGGCGCTCAGCGCGAGCGCGTGTGAACGTGCGGGATGACCAGGACGCCGATCTCACCCGTCTCACCCGCGAGGATCTCCTCCTGCTCGAGGACCATCCCGGATAGCGTCTCGTGGCGCGGCTCCGCCTGAACTGCGGGCGGGTCGCGGGCTGGACGCTGCTCTTCGCCGCCTCCGCGACGATCTCGGCCGCCGCGCCTTTCGTCGCTGAGGCGCAGTCGAGCCCGCCGGGCCGGGTACCCCCGGACACGCTCGCGCCCGAGGTCCGCGAAGAGAGGGATGTGTCCGTGGAGACCCTCTTGCGAGCGGAAATTCTCGACACCGGACAGGCCGAACTCGCTTCCGCCCTCAGCGAACTCCTGCCATCCGCCTACTTCCCGCGCCGTCAGGTCGCGGACCTCACATCGGCCGTTCGACCCTTCCGGCTGCGCGGGCTGTCGCCGGACCACACGCTCGTCCTCCTGAACGGGAAACGCCGCCACGCCACCGCGGTCGTGCACACGCCGGGCGGCGGCGCTTTTCCGGGCGCGAGCGGCGTGGACATGAACGCCTTCCCGCTTCACGCGATCGACCGCCTGGAGGTCGAACGCGACGGGGGCGCGACGCGGCACGGCTCCGACGCGATCGCGGGAGTCATCGACCTGCGTCTCCGAAACACGGTCTCCGCGCCCGAGTTCATCGCCTCCGTCGGCCACCACTTTCCGGGCGACTGGGACGACGACGGGCTGCGCTACGACTTCTCCGGACACTGGGGACTCGGGGTCGGCCGCGGGGCTGTCCTGAACCTCACGGGCGCGTTCAGCCAGCGGGAATCCACGAACCGCGCGGGCGCCGACGGCCGCGATCAAATCCTCCCGGGGGACGCGGATTTCGTCGACGGGGGTGTCGTCATCCGCAAACACAACGAGGTGGCGCAGCCGAACCACCTGTGGGGCGACGGCGAGTCCTCCAACTTCATGCTGTTCGCCAACTTCGAACTCCCCCTTTCGGCGCGCGCCGGCCCCGGCGGCGCTGAACTCTACGCATTCGGCGGCTACAGCCGGCGCCGGGAACGGAACGCGGGGTTCTTCGTGCGTTCGATGGACGACCGCAACTGGCCGGGGATCCACCCGCTCGGCTTTCTTCCGCGCTTCGACTCCGACACGCGGGACGTTTCTTTCGTCACGGGCTTGCGGCGCGGCGGGGACGGTCGGCCCGGGGCCGGATCCGGGACCGGTTCGCGGTATCGCTCCGAGCCCGGCTTCGACGGGGGCTGGAACTGGGACCTGAACGCCCAGTACGGGGCGAATAGACTCGACAACGACCTCTTCGACACGCTCAACCCGTCGCTCGGGCCCTGCCTCGAGTCGGCGTGCGCCCCCGGCGCGGACGGGGTGCTCGGGACGGCGGACGATCCGGGGATTCCGAACCGGACCCGGTTCTCGACGGGCTCACTCGCGAACCGCCAGCTCCTCGCGAATGCGGACGTGTGGCGCCGGATCGAGACGGGACTCGGCGCGGGGCCGGTGAGCCTCGGCCTCGGGGCGACGTTCCGCCTCGACGGCTACCGGGTTCTGGCGGGCGAGCACGCGTCGAGGATCGATGGCTTTCACCCGACCCAGAGCGGTGGCGTCGCGGCCGCCGGCTCCCAGCGCTTCACGGGCTTCCGGCCGGAGGAAAGCGGGAGCTGGCACCGCACGAGTTTCGGCCTCCACGGTGGAGTCGACGCGCCGCTTGCGAGTCGGCTCCTGGTCTCCGCGGCGGGACGCTACGAACGCTTCGGCGACGTCGGCGGTACCCTGAACGGGAAGCTCGCGCTGCGCCTGGCTCTCTCCCGGATCACGGTCGTCCGGGCGAGCGTGTCCACGGGATTCCGGCCGCCCGCGTTGAGCCAGTCCCACTACGGACACGTCGCGGCGGGGCGGCGCGAAGATCCGGACGAGCCGGGCGCCAGCCTCGGGTGGGAGGCGGGTACGTTTCCGGTGGAGGCTCCGGAAGCCCGGGCCGTCGGCGCGTCGCCCCTCCGGGGGGAGAGGTCGCGCTCCGTCAGCGCGGGGTTTGCGCTCGCGCCGGCCGACGACCTGCACTTCTCGGTCGACGGTTATGCGACGGACGTCGACGACGCCATTCTCCTGTCCAACCCATTGGTCAGCGGCGTGAGCGGCCTCGTCGATCATCTGCTGGCGGATCTTGCGGTGGAGTCCGTTCGTTTCTTCTCGAACGCGATCGACCTGCGGTCCTACGGCATCGATGCGGGGGCCACCTGGCGACCGCGGGTCGGGAACGCATCACGCCTCGAGTTCAGCGCGTCGGCGCACTGGGGGCAGGTCCGCGGCCGCTGCCCCGACGACGACATTGCCGCCTGCGTGAAGGAGAACGAAGCGCTGCGGGACGAATCGTACAGGATCTACGACGGGTTCGACGTCTTCTTTCTCGAGGAGGGACGCCCGGACTGGCGGGGCGTGTTCCGGACGAAGTTCACGAGCGGAGCGTTCGAGTTCGGCCTCGGGGCACACTATTTCGGGGCGCAGGAGGAACTGCGCGCGCTCGGCGTCGGCGAACACCCCCACAGAATCCGACGCCACGAACCGAAAGTCCTCTTCGATGCGGGAGTCCACGTCGACCTGGCGGGAGGGTGGCGCTTCTCGGCCGGCGGCGAGAACCTCTTCGATTCCTTCCCGGCGCGGGTGGACTCGTTCGGAGGGATCTTCCCCTACCGCTCGTTCTCGGCGATGGGGTTCAACGGCCGCTACCTGTACGCGCGCCTGCAGGTCTCCTAGCCGCCCGGCCAGGGGGGGCCCTGTTCGGCCGGTACACGGCCCATGCCCATGTAGACGAACTTCTGGATCCGCTTCCCATCGTACGTCTCGGTCGTGTAGACGTTGCCCTGCGAATCGGTGGCGATGCTGTGGACGCCGATGAACTGGCCCGGCTGCCGGCCCCCGTCGCCGAAGCTGGTCAGCACCTCGAGCGAGGCACGGTCCACGACGTAGACTCGGTGGTTCGACCCGTCGGCGACGTACATGTACCGCTGGCCGGGATCGCGTGAGAATGCGATATCCCAGGTCGAGCCGGCACCGAGTGTGCGCGGCGCAATCATCACCTCATCCACGTACGTCCCGTCCGTCCGGAAGATCTGGATCCGGTCGCCGGCACGGTCGCAAACGTAGATCAGGCCGTCCAGCGAGGGGTCGGCGCAGTGTACGGGCGTACGGAACTGCTGGAGGGGTGGCGCATCGGGATCGTAGGGCGGCGGGGGCGTGTCGTCCGGCGGGTTGCCGTAGGCGCCCCAGTAACGCTTGAACGCGCCCGTCGACGCGTCGAGCACCGCCACGCGGCGGCCGCCGTAGCCATCCGCGACGTAGGCTTCGTTGGCCTCCGCGTCGAAGGCGACCTTCGCCACCCGGTTGAAGCGCGTCTCGCTGTGGCTGTCCGGATCGAGCCCCAATTGCGGCTGGCCGTACGAAGCGAGGAACTCGCCGTCGCGCGAGAACTTGAGGATGTGCGAATCGCTCGCTCCGTTGCCGCCGATCCACACGTTGTCCATGTGGTCGATGGTGATCCCGTGGTTCGATTCGGGCCACACGTAGCCGTCGGACGGGCCTCCCCACGAGTTCACGAGATTGCCCTCCGGATCGAACTCGAGCACCTCCGGCGCGGCGCGGCAGCACTCGCTCGTCGGCGGATCGGCTTCCGCTCCGAGTTCGGTGCCCGGGTTGATCGAAGCTCGGCGATGGATGATGAACACGTGGTCGCGCGAGTCGACGCCGACGCCGATCGTGGAGCCCAGGAGCCAGTGTTCGGGCAGCGGTTTGGGCCAGAACGGGTCCACCTCGAACCGCGGCGCCGCGACGCCGGCCCCGTCTCCCGCGTCGGCCGAACCCGCATCGTCCATGGCGGCCTGACCGCAGGCGAGGGCGATGACGATTCCCGCGAACGCAACGCAGGACAGCAGGTGTCGACGCTTCGCGCTCATTGCTTCTCCCTCCTCGTCAAGCCTCTTCGAGCCGCGGCGGCGGGAACCCGCTCGCGGAACTCCTACTGGTCGCCGCGCGGCCAGGGCGGCCCCTGGTGCTCGGCCGGCACCGGACCCATGCCCATGTACACGAACTTCTGGACGCGCTTCCCCTCGTAGGTCTCGGTCGTGTAGATGTTGCCGTTCGAGTCGGTCGCAATGCTGTGAACCGCGAAGAACTGGCCCGGCTGCCGGCCGCCGTCGCCGAAGCTGGTCAGGATCTCGAGCGAGGCGCGGTCCATGATGTAGACCCGCATGTTCTTCCCGTCGGCCACGTACATGTACTGCTGCTCCGGGTCGCGCGAGAAGGCGATGTCCCACGTGGAGCCGTCGCCCAGCGTGCGCGGCGCGATCCGCACCTCGTCGACGTAGGTGCCGTCCGTCTGGAAGACCTGGATGCGGTCGTTGGGACGGTCGCACACGTAGACGAGGCCGTCGAGCGCAGGCTCGGCACAGTGCACGGGCGTCCGGAACTGCTGGATGAGCGGCGCATCCGGGTCGTAGGGCGGCGTGCGCGTATCGTCGGGCGCGTTCCCGTACGCGCCCCAGTAGCGCTTGAAGGCGCCGGTCGAGGCGTCGAGCACGGCAACGCGGCGGCCGCCGTAGCCGTCCGCGAGATAGGCCTCGTTGGCCGCAGCGTCGAAGGCGAGCTTCGCCACGCGGTTGAAGCGCGTCTCGCTGTGGCTGTCGGGCTCCGGACCCGCTTCCGGCTCGCCGTAGGAGGCCAGGAACTCGCCATCGCGGGAGAACTTCAGGACGTGCGTGTCGTTCGGCCCGTTGCCGCCGATCCACAGGTTGTCCATGTGGTCGACGGTGATCCCGTGGTTCGAGCCGGGCCACACGTAGTCCTCGGAGGGGCCTCCCCACGCGTTGACGAGATTGCCCTCGGGATCGAACTCGAGCACGGGGGGGGCGGCCCGGCAGCACTCGCCGATCGGCGGGTCCGCGTCGGCGCCGCCCTCGGTGCGCTCGGTGAGGTTGCCGCGGTGGACGATGAAGACGTGGTCGCGCGAGTCCACGCCCACCCCGATGGCCGAGCCGAGCACCCAGTGATCCGGCAACGGTTTCGGCCAGAACGGGTCCACCTCGAACATCGGCGCCTCGACGCCCTGTCCCTCGCTCGCCTGAGCCCCGTCGTCCATGGCCGCCTGGCCGCAGGCCAGCGCGAGGGCGATGCCCGCGACCACACCGAAGATGAGGGTTCGCCGCTTCCCGTTCATGGCTGTCGCTCCTTGCGGATCCTGAGTCGCTGCCGAGTCGCCCGGTCCTGATTATTTGTGGATCAGTTCACGCTACAGATGCCGTTCGCATTCGTCCAGAGAGCGGCCGGGGTCGACGGCGGGAGCCAGCCGCGCCATCGTGCGGGCGGACGAGGGGTGCTTTCCCAACCTCCCGGAGTTCGGGGATCGCGGATGAAGCGAGGTAACAGACGCCGTCCGACCCGGCGCACAGCGTCATTGATGGGGTGCGTCCTCGCTCTATACGGCCTGACGAGTCTCGCCGGCGCGGCGCGGGCGGCGCCGGACCGCACGGCCGAACGGGACGCGCCGGATCGGACGGCTGCGGCGGTCCCCGCCCTTCCGCACGAGATTCCGGCGGACGTCACCGTACAGGCCTTCGTCACGCCGGAGGGAGGGCGGCTTCGCTTTCTCGTCCGGGCGCCGCTGGAGGCCATGCGGGACATCGAGTTTCCGCGCTACGGCCTGGGCTACCTCGATATCGAGGCGGCCGGGCCCTTCCTCGTCGACGCGGCGCAGCTATGGCTCGCCGACTACGTGACCTTCTTCGAGGAGGACCGGCGGCTCGCGCCGCCCCGGATTATCGCGACGCGGGTCTCGCTCCCCTCGGATCGTTCCTTCGCCAGGTACGAGACGGCCCTGGCGCACTTCGACGACCCGCCGCTCGACCCCTCGCTGCAGCTTCCGTGGCGTCAGGCCCTGCTCGATGTTCTGCTGGAGTACGATATCGATTCGGACGAGTCCCGTTTCTCGATCGATCCGGCGTTCGCCCACCTCGGCCTGCGGACGGTCACGGTGCTGCGCCTTCGACCGCCGGACCGGCCGGAGCGCGTCTTCCAGTACGCCGGCGACCCTGGGCTCGTGCGGCTTGATCCGCGCTGGCACCAGGCGGCGCTGCGCTTCGTGTCGCTCGGTTTCACGCACATCCTGGACGGAATCGATCACCTGCTCTTCCTCCTCTGTCTCGTCATCCCCCTGCGGACGCTGTGGGGCCTGGTTCCGGTCATCACGTCCTTCACGATCGCGCACTCGATCACACTCATCGCCTCCGCCTTCGGGATCGCGCCGCGGGCGCTCTGGTTCCCGCCGCTGATCGAGACCCTGATCGCGCTCTCGATCGTCTACATGGCGCTCGAGAACATCGTCGGCGCCAAGCCGCGGAAACGCTGGCTGCTCGCGTTCGGGTTCGGACTCGTGCACGGCTTCGGCTTTTCGTTCGCGCTCAGCGAATCGCTGCAGTTCGCGGGCGGGCACCTGCTCACCTCCCTGCTCGCCTTCAACGTGGGGGTGGAACTGGGGCAGCTGGTCGTGGTCGCCGTCGCGGTGCCGGTGGTCGAACTGCTCTTCCGCAAGGTGGTCGCGGAGCGCATGGGGACGATCATCGGGTCGGCGCTGCTCGCGCACACAGGGTGGCACTGGATGACGGACCGGGGCTCCGACCTGCTGGCCTACCGCTTCACGTGGCCCGCCTTCGACGGAGCGCTCGCCGCCGCGCTCATGCGCTGGGGGGCGCTGGCGCTCATCGTCGTGGGCGCGGCGTGGGCGATCAGCGGGCCCTTCGGCAAGCTGGCGGCGAAAGCGAAGGGGGGTGGACGGACCGCTCTGGCGGAGTAGCCCGTCTCGAGACGCCCCCATGCGCCGCTTGCCCGTTTTGCCGGTCACGTCCCATCGTCCCCGCCCGACATGACGCGGATGGCGCGAACCGGAAGCACAGGAGGATGGATGCGGAAGACAAGGCGAATCGGACTCATCGCGGCACTCTCGCTCACGGCGGCCGCTACGGGCGCGGGCGCGCTCGCGGCGCAGTTGACGGCGCCGAACCCGTACATGGCCATGGACGGCTGGGGGCAGCTTCCCGGCGGACGCGGCTGGGGCGCGACCAGCGCCGTCTACCCGGCCCCGGACGGGGAACACATCTGGGTGGGCGAGCGATGCGGCGCGAACCTGTGCGTCGAGAGCGATGTCGACCCGATCCTGCTCTTCGACACGGAGGGGAACCTGGTGCGGAGCTTCGGCTCGGGGATGATCGCCTGGCCGCACGGGATGTTCGTCGAGGAGGACGGCAGCGTGTGGGTCGCCGACGCCGTGGGATACGCTCCGGTGCCGGACGGCTGGGGCCACGTGATCTACAAGTTCAGCCCCGAGGGCGAGGTCCTGATGACGCTCGGCGAGAAGGGCGTGGCGGGCGACGGCCCGGACCACTTCAACAAGCCCTCGGACATCCTCGTGGCGCCCGGCGGCAGCATCTTCGTCGCGGACGGACACGACGCGGGCGGCAACAACCGCATCGTGAAGTTCGCGCCCGATGGCGCCTTCCTCATGGAGTGGGGGCGCATGGGCACGGCGAACGGCGAGTTCCGCGATCCGCACGCGCTCGCCATGGACTCGCAGGGACGCTTGTTCGTCGGCGACCGCGGCAACAGCCGTGTCCAGATCTTCGACCAAGAGGGGAACCACCTCGAGACCTGGTACCAGTTCGGACGTCCGAGCGGGCTGTTCATCGACGAGAACGATGTCCTCTACTCGACGGATTCGGAGTCGAACGCGCGCCGCAACAAGGGGTGGCTGCGCGGGATCTACATCGGCGACGCGGCGACGGGTTGGGTGACGGCCTTCATCCCGGATCCGGAGCCCAATCAGGATGCGTCGGGCACGAGCGGGGCGGAGGGCATCGCGGTCGACGCTCATGGCAACCTCTACGGGGCCGAGGTCGGCCCCCGGCAGATGCGGAAGTACGTCCGGCGCTAGCAAACCGCGGGTGTGCGGGCGACGTGCCGGGCGAACGGCACGAAGAAACCGGGACAGGAGTATTGAAATGAGACGCACAGCGAGCCTTCTTGCCCTCCTGTTCGCGTTCGGCGCGGGCGGAGCGGCGGCGCAGGACGAGAACATCAGCTTCTTCATCACCAGTTCGAATCCGGGGGACGGCGCGGATCTCGGCGGTCTCGACGGCGCGGACGCGTACTGCGAGACGCTGGCCGAGGCGGCGGGTCTGCCCGACCGCATGTGGCGGGCCTACCTCAGCACGACGGGAGCGGGTGGCGTGAACGCTCGCGACCGGATCGGAGACGGGCCGTGGTACAACCACGCGGGCACGATGATCGCCCGCGATGTCGAACACCTGCACAGCAACGGCCCGAACCTGACCAAGGCCACGATCCTCACGGAGAATGGCGATGAGGTGAACGGCCGGGGCGACCAGCCGAACCAGCACGACATCCTCACCGGGTCCCTCATGAACGGCATGGCCTCGGACACGGACGGGGACACGACGTGCAGCAACTGGACGTCGGGCGGCGAGGGCAGCGCGCTCGTCGGGCACCACGACCGCACGGGTGGCGGCCAGAACCCGACTTCCTGGAACGAGGCTCACGGATCGCGGGGCTGCAGCCTCGAGAATCTGCGCGGGACCGGCGGTGACGGGCGCTTCTACTGCTTCGCCACGGACGGGCCGAGCGGGGGCGACGTGCTGCGCCGGCGGGAGCGGTAAGCCGACCTGGCAGCCGGGTCGTGCGATGTCCTGGTCGTCGGCGGCGGGCCGGCGGGCTGCGCCGCCGCGGCGTCGCTGGCGCGGCGCGGGCATGATGTCGCGCTGATCACACGGCCGGCCCCGCCGGCGAAATGGCTCGCCGAGTCGATCCCGGGGTCGGCGAGAAAGCTCCTTGAACGCGTGGGAGCGCTGGACGCGCTGGACGCGGCGGGCCTCGTGCCGAACGAAGGCAACACCGTGTGGTGGGCCGGGATGCCCCGCCGGGAAGAACGGTTCGGTGCGCCCGGGCGCGGCTTCCACGCGGAGCGGGCGGCGTTGGAGACCGCCTTTCACGGCGTGGCCCTCGGGGCGGGCGCGCGCCTGACGACGGACGGGCCCGTGGTCGAGACGGCCGTCGAGCCCGACGGCTGGCGCGTGGCCACTTCGACCGCGCGCTACCGCGCCCGCTGGGTGCTCGACGCGTCCGGCCGGGCCGGGGTGCTCGCGCGGCGCGGCCTTCGAACGCGCGAACGCGGGATCGCCACGCTCGCGCTCGTCGGCCGCTGGACCTCGGACCGCGGCCACGCCCCGCCGGACCCCGGCTGTACGCTGATCGAGAGCTACCGGGATGGGTGGGCATGGTCGGTGCCGACCTCGCGGCGTACCCGCTGCGTCACGGCGATGGTCGACCCGCGCCGCACGCGCCTGGCGCGCGAACGGGGCCTCGACGGCATGTGGCGCGCCGAACTGGCCAAGGCGGCGCGGCTCGGCCAGCGCCTCGAAGGAGGTCGGCTCGACGGGCCCGTGCGCGCATGCCCCGCGTCGCTCTACGGGGCGACCTCGCACGGCCGGCCGGGCCTGCTCCTCGTCGGCGACGCCGGCTCGTTCATCGACCCTCTCTCCTCGTACGGCGTCAAGAAGGCGCTCGCCTCCGCCTGGCTCGCCGCGGTCGTGACCCATACCGGGCTTGAGGACGACGCCATGGCCGGACCGGCCTGCGCGTTGTACGACGATCGGGAACGCGAGGTGTACCGCACCTACCGGGCATTGTCCGTCCCCTTCTTCGAGCAGGCCGCCGCCGCGAACGGTCACGCGTTCTGGGAGGTCCGCCTGGCCGCGGCCCGGGAAGCGGGCGCGGACATCCCGGGGCCCGACCCGGCGCCCGGAACGCCCGCGGTGTCGGAACCGGGAGACCGCTCGCTCGCCGAACGCCGGGCCGACGCCTTCCTGGCGCGCCCCGAGGTGCGGACGGCGTGGGAGACGATCCGCTCGCTGCCGGCCGTGCACCTCCGCCCGGCGGCGGGACTCTCCAGCGTACGCCGACCCGCCGTGGTCGACGGCCGGATCGCCCTCGAGGCCCACCTCATCTCCGGCCGGATCCCGGACGGCGCGCGCTACGTGCGCAACGTCGACCTCCGGCGGCTCGTGGAGGTCGCGCCGGAGTCCGATCAGGTCCCGGACCTGTTCGAGGCGTACAACCGGCGCGAGACGGCCGTGGGGCTCCCGGACTTTCTGGCCGCCCTCTCCTTCGCCGTGGGCGCAGGCTTCCTCGAGCTCGCCGACCCGTGACGGTTCGGCCGGCGGGCGGCCGGCGAGTGGCCGGCGGACGAGCGGAAGGCCCCTTTCGGGGTGGCGCGGCCGCACCGATTAGCGCACAATTGACCGGTTCGGAATGGAGGATGGATGAGACGCGAAGCGACGACGCGACGGGCACTTGACCGACTGCCGGCGGCCGGAATGGTCGTCGGTGCGCTCGTTTTCCTCTTCCTCGGCGCGCGCGTGCTTCCTCCGGTCCCGGGCATGCCCTCGGCCCCGGCCGCCCTCAATTCGGCGCAGGCCGACGACGAGGGCTACCCGATCGGCCACGAGATCATCATCCGTCGCTGTCAGCGCTGTCACGAGCGCGATGACGAAGGGCGGATGACGCGGATCTCCTACGAACGGAAGACCCCGGAAGGGTGGCAGACATCCGTCCGCCGCATGATGGCGCTCAACGATGTCTCCCTCGGCCCCGACGAGGCGCGCGAGGTCGTGCGCTATCTCTCCAACCGGCAGGGTCTCGCTCCGGAGGAACTCGAGCCCGGCCGCTTCGAAGTCGAACGCCGCCTCATCGAACACGTGTACGAGGCGGACCGCGACGTCGAGAACACCTGCATCCAGTGCCACAGCATGGGCCGCGTCATCACCCAGCGACGCACGCGCGAGGAGTGGGAACTCCTCATGGCGACGCACCGCGGCCTCTACCCGCTCGTCGACTTCCAGGGCTTCCAGCGCGGGGGCGACGGACCTCAGCCGGTGGACGAGGCGATCGATCATCTTTCCGAGGCCTTCCCGCTCGAGACGCCCGAATGGTCCGCCTGGGCGGCCTCCATGCGCACGCCGCGCCTCGCCGGCACGTGGGCGCTGGCGGGGTTCGAGCCCGGGAAGGGCCGGATCTTCGGCACCGTGGAGATCTCCGCCGGCGACGCGCCCGACGAATTCCGCTCCCGCGCTTCGTACACGTACGCGGAGTCGGGGCGGGAGGTGAGCCGCAGCGGACAGTCCATCGTCTACACCGGCTACCAGTGGCGGGGACGGTCGAATCCCGGCGGAGCGGACGAGTTGCGGGAAGTCATGACCGTGGACCGCGGATGGCGTGAGATGACGGGCCGCTGGTTCACCGGCGCGTACGATGAGTTCGGCCCCGACGTCACGCTCACGCGCGCAAGCGGGAGCCCCGTCGTATCGGGCGTACACCCCCGCGCGATCCGGACCGGCGCCTCGTCCACCGAACTCCGGGTCCACGGCATCGACCTTCCGGCGAATCCCGACGCGACGGACTTCGATTTTGGGCCCGGCGTCCGGGTCGAGTCCGCGGCGGGCGGCGATGGAAGCCAGATCACGCTTCGCCTCTCGGTCGATGAGGATGCGGCGGTCGGGGGGCGCGATCTCTTTGTGCGCGGCATGAGCCTGGCGGGCGCGATTCAGGTCCATGACGGAGTGGACCGCCTCGAGGTGACGCCGCGCGCGGGCATGGCCCGGATCGGCGGCGCGAACTTCCCGAAGGGGTATCAGCCCTACGACGCGATCGGGTGGGACGACGGCCCCGACGGCGAGCCGAACACGGAGGACGATCTCCGGCTGGGGCGGGTGCCGGTGAGCTGGAGCATGGAGGAGTACACGGCCACCTTCGACGACGACGACATCCAGTACGTCGGCGCGCTGGGGCCGGACGGGATCTTCACCCCCGCCATCGACGGTCCGAACTCCAGTCGCGAGGGCAGCCGAAACAACATCGGCGACGTGTGGGTCGTCGCGACGTACGCGGGTACCGGCGCGGATCCGGCTGACGCCGGCAGTCTCCGCGCCCGCGCCCACCTCATCGTCACGGTGCCGCTGTATCTCAAGTTCGACCCGTGGCAGGGCGTTCCAACGGGGAGGCTGGTGCCGTGATCAAGCCTGTCGGCCAACTGGCGCTGCGCGAATTCCACGCCTTCGAAGCGGCGGGCGAGCGGTTCCTCTACCTCGTCCCCTCGGCCGGCATCTTCCGGATCGATGCGGCATCCTCCGCGATCCTCGATCTGCTCAGCTACGGGCCCCGCGCGCCGGGCGAAGTCGTGAACTCCCTCTCGGACCGGTATCCCGTCGGCCGGGTGCACGACGGGTTGCTGGAACTCCAGCAGATCCGCGCCATCGGGGAGGCGGGGGCTCCCGCCGAACAAGTCGTCAACGACCTGCCGCCCGACGGTTTCCCGCTCACGACGATGGTCCTCAACGTCACGAACAAGTGCAATCTCGCGTGCACGTACTGCTACGAGTACGGCGAAGACAAGATCGTCGACACCACGTGCACGGACGACCCGAAGTTCATGGGGGACGAGACGGCGCGGGAGAGCGTGGAGTTCCTCCTCAAGGAATCGGGACCGCTCGAAGTCGCGCACCTCACCTTCTTCGGAGGAGAGACGCTGCTCAACTTCCCCGTGCTCCAGGACACGGTGGCCTACGCCCGCCGCCGCGCCGGGGAGGAGGGGAAGCGGCTCGAGTTCAGTCTCACGACGAACGCGACGCTCCTCCGCCCCGACATCATCGAGTGGCTGGCCGACAACGAGATCGGCGTGACCGTCTCCATCGACGGACCGAAGGAGATGCAGGACCGCATGCGGGTCTTCCACAGCGGCAAGGGCTCCTACGAGACGGTCAAGCCACGGATCAAGGAACTGCTGCGCCGGCACAGGTCGCGTCCGATCGGCGCGCGCGTCACGCTCACGCGCGAGAACCTCGACATCCATCGCATCTATCGTCACCTGACGGAAGAAATGGGGTTCTGGGAAGTGGGCTTCGCCCCGGTCACGACCTCCTCCGGACGCGATTACGAGATCGAGGACGAGGGATACGACCGCATGCTGCGCCAGTTCGGCGAGTTGGCGCGCGACTGGCTGGATCACGCGGCGGAGAACCGGCACCACGGCTTCTCGAACGTGAAGGACACGCTGGAGGAGATCCACAAGGGCGTGAGCAAGGCGTATCCGTGCGGGGCCGGGCTCGGGCTGATGGGCGTGACGACGGGCGGCGACGTGGCGCTCTGCCACCGCTTCGCCTACTCGAACGACCACAGCTTCGGGACCGTCACCGAGGGGATCGACCGGGAGCGGCAGAAGGACTTCCTCGAGGATCACCACATCAAGAACAAGACGGATTGCCACACATGCTGGGCCCGTCCGATCTGCTCGGGCGGCTGCTATCACGAGGCGCACACGCGACACGGGGAGACGACGGCGCCCAACCTGCACTTCTGCAACTGGGTGCGGACGTGGACGCACACGTGTCTGGAGATCTACGGAGAGTTGGCGGAGCGGAACCCGGAGTACCTGGCCCGCTTCGACCATTGACGCGGCCGGGCACGGGCCCGGCCGGCCTTCGCATGCGAGGGGGAACGCCGTGAAACACCTGAAGCCGATCAACCAGAAGGCCGGCCGCATCGAGGCGCAGGTCGCCCGCGAGGAGCTGGACGTCGTGGGGCTCGAGAGCCGGCCGCCGGAGGGGCCGCACATTCCGCTGGGATGCTCGCTCGTGTTCTCGCCCGGCTGGGAGGTGGATTCGACCGGCGGCACCGCCGGACTGTGCCAGCCGGTGGAACGGGACCTGTTCGACTGCCACCTCGCCTGCTTCTGGCCGGCGCACGTGCCCGACCAGCTCAACCACTCGCCGGACTGGACGTCGAAGTGCGCGTCGGCGCAGAAGGACTGGCGGAAGCTGGACCTCGTCTTCCCGTGATCCGCACGGGGTTCGCCATGACTCGGAGCCGCCCGGGACGGACACCGAAGGTTGCCGGCATCGCCGCCGCAGCCGCCATCGCCTGCGCCCTGAGCGGGGTTCGGACCCTGGAAGCGCAGGGGAACGGCCGGAACGCCCACTGGTACATGGGTAACTACAGCAATGAAGTTCTCGTCTGGGACGAGGCGACGGAGGAGGTCGTGGACCGGATCCCGGTCAAGCGTCCGATCTCCCTCCGGCTCGATGTCTCCGAGGATCGATCGCGGCTCTACGTGATGGATCCGTTCTTCGAGACGATCGAGATCATTGCGCTCCCCTCCAAGGAGTCCGTCGGAGAGTTCACGCTGAGCGAGGGCTCGACCCGGACGTGGATCCGTTCCTTCCAGGTCCACCCGAGTCAGGAATGGATGGCGATGTTCGTGCAGAGCCGCACGAAGCTCGCGGACCGATACCGGATCGACGAGCCGACGATCCTGCGCTTCGACCTCGCGACGTACGAGGTGACCGACACGATCCCGTGGCCGGACGAGGAGACGCGCCGGTCCGCGAACTTCCGCTTCTCTCCCGGTGGGGACCTCCTGTACATGTTCACGGACGACCTCATCGCGCTCGACTCCGAGACGTTCGAGGAAGTGGACCGCTGGGATATCACGGAACCGCTGGAGCCGGGACTGGGCGAGATGAGGCTTCCCTTCGGCCAGAGTCCGTACCAGGAGGAGGATGGCGTGTACACGGGCCTCTTCCGCATGACGGACCCGCTCCAGAACCGCCGTCTCATGGGCATCGCGACCGTGGATCTTGCGGGGCAGGACGTGGAGTTCCATCCCATCGGCCCCTCCGAGGGGGTGTCGTTCGTGCTCTCTCCGGACGGGACGAAGGGATACGGGCTCAAGTCCGAGATCGGACACTACGAGATGTGGAAGTTCGATCTTCTGGACCGGCGGGTCGCCGGGCGCATCGCTTTCGCGGGGCGGCCGCGGATGGCGCTGATGCCGAGCGCCGACGGCACGAAGCTCTACATCTACAATGCCGGCAGCACGATCGACATCTACGACGAGGAGACGTTCGAGTTCCTGCGGACGGTCACGCTGGACGCGGACATGACGAGCGTCGTCGTGGTGCCCGATCCCGGTTGATCCCGCCGGGCGCGACGTGCTCCTGATGCCATGAGGTCCGGGTGATCCGGGACCCGCACCTTCGCCGAGCCCTCGCCTACGTTCGACCGTACGCGGGGGCCTTGCTTCCCGTGGTCCTCCTCTCCACGGCCGGGACCGCGCTTGGACTCGCGCTCCCCTACCTGTCGAAGGCGATGATCGACGACGCGATCCTGGGAGGGGACTTCCCTCTCCTGCTCAGGATCGTCGGCCTGTTCATCGGGATCACGATCCTCGGCTTCGGGGCCAACGTCGCGAGCGGGATGCGGTACACGCGGGTGTCGGCCGGCATCCTCTTCGACATGCGGCTCGCGCTCTACCGGCACCTCCAGAAACTCTCGCCGCGCTTCTACGCGCGGACGCCGATGGGGGACATCGTCTCGCGCATCAACAACGACATCGGCGAGATCCAGCGGGTGACGGCGGACGCGGCGCTCGGCCTGTTCGGGAACGTGCTCTTCCTCGTCGGGACGGTCGGGATGCTGATCTATCTCGACGCGCGGCTCTTTCTCGCGGGGCTGGTCGCGCTGCCGCCGAGCCTGTGGGCGCTGGTGCGATACCGGAACAGGCTCGAGGGGCGCGTGATGCAACTGCGGGAGCGGAGCGCGGACATCGGGAGCTTCCTCATCGAGACGCTGCAGGGGGTGCGCACGGTGGTGGCGTCCAATGCCCAGGAGCGGGAGGCGGAGCGGTTCGGGCGCCACAACGACCGCTTCGTGCGGGCCCTCATGTCGATGCGCTGGTTCACGTACCTGGCGGGAGGCCTGCCGGGGGTGCTGCTGCAGACGGGGACGGCCGCCGTCTTCCTGTACGGGGGTTACCGCGTGATCACGGAGGCGACGACGCTGGGGACGTTTGTCGCGTTCATGGCGTACCAGATGCGGCTCCTCTTCCCGGTGCAGGCGCTGATGGGGCTGTACGCGAACCTCGCGAGCGCGCGGGCGTCGCTCGTGCGCGTGCACGAGTTGTGGGACACCCCGCTCGATGTGGAGGAGGCGGAGGGGGCGGAGCGACTGGAGCGGGCCGTGGGGGCGCTGGTTCTCGAGGACGTGCGGCTGGGCTTCGGGCGGGGAGGCGAGGTGTTGGAGGGCGTGTCGCTGGAGGTGCCCGCCGGGCAGATGGTCGCGCTCGTGGGCGCGAGCGGGAGCGGGAAGTCGACGATCGCCGATCTGCTCTCGCGCCAACTCGACCCGGATGGCGGGAGGGTGCTGCTCGATGGGCGGGACGTGCGGGCGCTCGCCCTGGGGGACGTGCGCCGAAACGTGGCCGTGGTCGAGCAGGATCCGTTCATCTTCCACGCGTCGATCGCGGAGAACGTGCGGTACGCGAAGCCCGGCGCGACGGATCCGGAGGTCGCCGGGGCGCTCGCGGCCGCCGCGCTCGACGGGCTGCTCGCGTCGCTGCCGGAGGGGGCCGAGACGGTCGTCGGGGAGCGGGGCCGGCAGCTCTCCGCCGGCGAGCGGCAGCGGGTGGCGGTGGCGCGGGCCTTCTTGGCCGATCCGGCCGTGCTCGTGTTCGACGAGGCGACCGGGGCGCTGGACCCGGCCTCGGAGGCGCAGGTGCTGGAGGGCTACGCGGCGCTGATGCGGGGACGGACGACGGTGCTCATCACGCATCGGCCCGAGTTGGCGCGGCGGGCGGAGCGGGCGGTCGTGCTCCGCGACGGGCGGGTCGTGCAGGACGGCCGGCCGGCGGATCTCGACAGCCGGCCGGGTGCGTACCGCGCCCTGTTCGCCGGGTGACGGCGCCGTCGATGGCACGCTCGACGGCACCCTCGATCGTGCGGATGCGCGCGGAGGCCCTCCGGGGCCGAACCGGCCGCGGGGTCGCGGTCGCGGTCATCGACAGCGGGGCGCACCCGAACCACCCGCACCTGGGGCCGCTCGTGGGCGGGATCGCGCTCATGCCCGACGGGAGCGAACACGACGACCTGACCGACCGGCTCGGGCACGGGACCGCCGTCACCGCGGCCATCCAGGAGAAGGCGCCGGGCGCGCGAATCCACATCGCCCGCGTCTTTCACGACGAACTCGCGACGAGCGCCCGTGCGCTGGCGAAGGCGATCGACTGGGCCGGGGAGCGCGGTTGCCGCGTGGCGAATCTGAGTCTCGGGACGCCGCGGCAGAGCCGCATCGAGCAGTTGCAGCCCGCGGTCGAACGCGCCGCGCGGGCCGGAACGCTCGTCATCGCGGCCCATTCGCACGAAGGACAGCTTCAGCTGCCGGGCAGCCTCCCCGGAGCACTCGGCGTGTGCCTCGACTGGGACCTGCCGCGACACCGTATCCGCATCGGACGGCGCGGCGGACGGCGCGTCCTGTATGCGTCCGGTTATCCGCGCCCCATCCCCGGCGTCCCGCCGACGCGCAACCTCAACGGCATCAGCTTCGCCGTGGCGAACGCGACCGGCATCGTCGCCCTCGCGCTCGAACTCTTCCCGGAAGCGCGCGGCCGGGCCGACGTCCTTGCGGCGCTGGCCGCGCTCTCACGTTCCTGAGGGGATGTCGCGCGGCACCCGCGGGCGGCGGGGAGCCAAGCGCCAGGTTGACGGGGATCCCACTAAAGCGGCTCGATCACAGTCGATATATCTCCGCCACCGACGGCCCGGATCCCGTCGGCCAGCGGGAAGGTCTCGTTCGCGACATGCACGACATCCAGACCGTCAAGCTCGAGGTGCCGCATCGCCGAGTGCATGGAAGCCGTGGCTCGAGGCGCATCGGTGCGCTTGAACTCGTAGCCCCGCCGCTGCCGGCCGCGAACCACGAGAAGGTCCAGTTCCGGACCGCCGTGCACGGCCCAGAAATAGCATTCGTCCGGACGGGCACGCAGGCGGCGCACGACCTGTTCCAGGGCGAATCCTTCCCAACTCGCACCGACCTTTGGATGTGCCGCCAGGTCGCGCGCGGTCGGGATGTCGAGCAGCGCGTGCAGCAGGCCGCTGTCCGCTATATAGACCTTGGGCGATTTGACGATGCGCTTGCCGAGGTTCTCCCGCCACGGCCGCAACTGGCGCATCACGTACGCACCGGTCATGCGGTCGAGGTGGCGCCGGACGGTGGTGTGTGCGATGCCGAATGCGCGCCCCAGTTCCGATCCGTTCCAGACCTGCCCGTGATAGTGCGCGAGCATGGTCCAGAAGTCGTGCAGGAGCCGTGGCGGCATGGCGATGCCCAGACCCGGCAGATCGCGCTCCACGAACGTCCGGATGAAATCGCGCCGCCACTCCATGCTGACCGCGTTGCCTCGCGCCAGCCATGCTCTGGGGAAGCCGCCCCTCAGCCACAGTCCGCGCCACCGCTCCGGTCCAACCTCGGTCAGGTCGAAGCCCCCAAGTTCATGAAACGATATCCTGCCCGCGAGCGACTCCGACCCCTGGCGGAGCAACTCGGGCGATGCGCTGCCCAGGACGAGAAAGCGCGCGGGTCTCGGCCTGCGGTCCGCGAGCACCCGAAGCACGGGGAACAGGTCCGGCCTGCGCTGGATCTCATCGATGATCACCAGGCCGCGGAGCGGCTCCAAGGCGAGGGTCGGTTCATCGAGTCTGGCGAGGTCGCGCGGATCTTCCAGATCAAAGCTCGTGACGGAACGGCTCCGCTCGGCGAGGGTGCTGGCCAGCATTCCGGCGAGGGTCGTCTTGCCGACCTGCCGGGCGCCGAGCAAGGCGACCACCGGGTTGGCATCCAGCTTCCGGATGAGCTCGGAGAGATGCGCGGATCGATTTACCATTTGTGAAATATGAACATTCAATGCTCATATTTCAAGACATCGAACTCCCGCTACGACCCCTCTACCCGCGTGGCGGGCGCTCGAAGTCGACGATGTTCTCCCACTCCTGCGCGTCCGAGCGCGCGACCACCGCCACGACCGGTTCCGTGTCGCTGAGGTTGAACACTTCGTGCGGCACGCCCGGTTCGATGAAGATGAAATCGCCCGCCTCGTTGTCGAGCGTTTTCTCGAGTCGAGGACCGAACTCATGCCGGACGCGTCCCTCGATGATGTAGAGCATCACCTCGAAATCCACATGAATGTGAGCCTTGGCGACGCCGCCCGGCGGGATCATCGCCACGTTCATGGACAGCGCGCCCGAACCGACGTTCTCCGCCCACATCCCGGTCTTGTATTCGATCCCGTTCCAAGCCCGGTGCCGACCGCCGCCGCGCACCGTGATAATCCCTTCGTGGCGCTCGACGCGCCCCGGTGTTTGCTTGTGGGCCATCCCGGCCTCCGGGCTAACCGCGTCCACGTCCCCGAAGCGTTTGGTCGGAATTCGTGATCGTCGCGCCACCCAGTGCGGGCTTCAGTCGGTATCCACCTACCTTGATGCCCACATCGGCGAGCCGCTTGGCCGCCTCCTGGCTGCGTTCCACGGCGGCCCTGTCGATCTTCGGATTCTTCTCGACAATCTCGGCTACCCGGTCCTTCTCCATCGTTGGCCTCCGCTAGACGAAGCAGGGATTGTGGACAAACGACACGAGACCGTTTCGAGCCATGTGGTCCCGGATGTTGCGGTGAGATTTCTATCGTCCCTCCACCCGGGAACCTATCCGATCCTCACTGAAGCTGCATCGACGGTCAGTTGCCGAAGCTGGCGGCGATTTCGGCCAGCCCCTGCTGGATCTCCTCCTCGGACTTCCACACGCCGCGCACCATGACGCCCGCTCGGTCCGCGACGTTCGCCACATCGTCGAGCGGGTTGGCGTTCGTCAGGATGAGGTCCGCCCGGCGGCCCGCAGCCACCGTCCCGAAGGTGTCGTAGCCCTGGAAGTACTCCCCGACGTTGCGGGTGCCGCTGACGAGGATCTCGTACGGCGACATCCCGGCCTCGGCCATCGCGGCGAGCTCGCGGTGCAGCGAGAAGCCGGGGACGCTGAACATCTGCGGCGAATCGGTGCCCATGAGGATGCCGACGCCGGCCTCGTTCATCATGCCGAGGAGACGCGTCCGGTTGCTCGCGTGCCGCCGCGCCTGCTCCACGTCCCATGCGTCGCGCGCCTGGACCGCCTGGAGGCGGTTCTTCCAGCCCTCGACGCCCTGCGGGGGCCAGTAGCGCATCTCCGGGTAGGCCGCGAGCGCCTCCGGGTCGCCGAGGCCGATCACGCCCACTTCCCAGAGGACCATCGTCGGGACGACCCAGGCCCGGGCGCCGATCGTCAGCGCGAACAGCTCCTCCAGCCTCGCCGAGTCCATGGGGCCGCGGATGCCTCCCGCCTCCTCCATGTAGCCGTCGAGGTGGTCGAAGGTCTCCTGTCCCATCAGGATCGCATGCCGGATCCCGACATCGGCCGGGACATGGCCTCCGAAGCGAATGCCGGCCTGCGCGGCGGCGGCGGCGAGCGCGTCGTATTCGGCCACCGTGAGTCCTGGATGGATCTTCAGGTGATCCCACCCTTCCCGCTCCTGCGTCCACACGCGATCCGCCGCCTGAGACGGCGAAGTCACCGAGTTGCCGTTGAAGCTCGGGCCCGCGAGGTAGAGCGTCGGCCCCCAGACTTCGCCCGTGTTCGTCTTCGCCTTCAACTCAAGGTCGCCGGGCAGTCCGAGCATCCCGCGCACCGTTGTCACGCCATTCGCGGCGTAGAGGAACATCACCTGCTCCCGGAAGGTGTCGCTCGCGTTGCCGCCGGGGGTGTGCCCGTGCATCTCCGACAGCCCCGGCATCAGGTACTTCCCGGCGCCGTCGATGCGGAGAGCGCCGTCCGGCACGTGGATGCCGGCGGCCGGCCCGACCGCGACGATCCTGTCTCCGCGCACGAGGACCGTTTGTCCGGTGAGGACCCGCTCGGCATCCATCGGGATCACGTTCACGTCGACGAAGGCGGTAGCGCCGGCCTGCGATGCCTGCTCGCAGGCGGCGGTGGCGGGAGCCGCGGCGCACGCGGCGAGGGCGAACCCCAGGGACAGCCTGACGGGTCTCATGTGACCTCCTCGAACATGGTGTCGTCCGTGACCGTGACGACCTTGACCATGATAACGATTATCGATATTGACAGGGTGCGTCCGGCGTGTCGAACACGATCGCAGATGATGATATGGCAGATTACGGCATCGTCCGCCCGATGGGACCCCCTCACCGCGAGGAACGACGGATTTGAGCGCACCCGACCACAAGCTGTCCGGCCTCCGCGCCCGCGTTGCCGCGGCGGGTTTGATGGTGCTGGCTTCGCTTTCAACCCCCCAAGCGGCCCGGGCCGCGCAGGCCGCGCAGGGGGCGCCGGATGGGATGGCGCTCTACGAGGCCGGGTGCGCGAGTTGCCACGGGTCGGACGGCCGGGGCGCGCCGCCCGAGCGGATCGCGTTCGACGACCCGTTGCCCGACCTGACGGACTGCAGCTTCGCCTCGCGCGAGCCGGACGCGGACTGGATCATCGTCTCCAAGGCCGGCGGGCCGGTCCGGGGCTTCAGCGACGTGATGCCGGCGTTCGCCGAGGCGTTCGACGACGACCAGCTGCAGGCCGTCATGGACCACATCCGGACCTTCTGCGCGGATCGCGCCTGGCCGCGCGGAGAACTCAACCTTCCCCGGCCTCTGTTTACGGAGAAGGCGTATCCGGAAGATGAATGGGTGTGGACGACGGGAGTGAACGCCGAAGGCCCCGGCGCCGTCATCAACGAACTCCTGTACGAGAAGCGCTTCGGCTCGCGGAACCAGATCGAGGTCGCGCTTCCCTTCGGCTTCTCGGAGACCTCCGCGACCCCGGCTTCGCGCGACGCGGGGCCGGCGTCGGATTGGGGCGTCGGACTCGGCGACATCGAGATCGGCTACAAGCGCGCGCTGCTGCACAACCTGCGGACGATCTTCAGCTTCGGCACCGAGCTCAAGCTCCCGACCGGCGACGAGGAGCGCGGCCTCGGCGATGGCGACTTCAAGGTTGAACCGTTCCTCGCGCTGGGACACATCCTGCCGGGCGATGCCTTCCTCCACCTTCAGGGTGGCGTTGAAATCCGTCCGTCCCGAGACGATGTGGGGATCCCGACGGTCGGCGAGGAGCGTGAACCCGGCGCTGAGTCTTTTTGGCGCGCGGTCCTCGGCCGCACGTTTACGAGCGGTGAATTCGGGCGGTCGTGGTCCCCCATGATCGAACTGCTCGGGCATCGTGGATTGGGGGACGGTCCGTTCGCCGCCCAATGGGACATCGTGCCTCAGATGCAGGTCACGCTGAACACGCGGCAACACGTGATGCTCAACGTCGGGGTGCGGCTGCCGCTGACCGATGCGGACGCGAGGAGCACGCAATTCCTGGTCTACTTCCTGTGGGACTGGTTCGATGGAGGTCTGTTCGATGGCTGGTAGGTGGGGGCGGGACCCGCTTCTGGCGTGCGCCGTCGCGGTCGCTGTGGCCGGGGCGGGCTGGACGCTCGATGGACGCACGGCGGCGGACGCGGCCGAACCCGGCGCGATCACGGGCCGCATCGTCGTGGCCGAGGGACAGGTGCGCTTCGCCGGCGAGGCGCCGGCCGGGGCGGAGATCGACATGTCCGCCGACGCCTACTGCCGAGACCAGCACGACGAGACTCTGATGGACCGTCCGGTGCGTGTCGGTTCGGGCGGCGGCCTGGCGGACGTGCTGGTGCGCGTCGTCAACGCGCCCGCATCGGGTGCGGCGCCGGAAGCCGAGGCCCTCCTCGACCAGGCCGGCTGTTTGTATGCGCCGCGGTCGGTGGCCGTGCGCGTGGGCCAGCCGCTCATCATCCGCAACAGCGACGCGACCCTTCACAACGTCCGCGTCGTGCCTGCCTCGAACCCGGGATTCAACCTCGGCCAGCCCATCCGGGGGATTCAGAGCACTCGCTCGTTCGAGACATCGGAGGTCGGGATTCAGGTTCGCTGCGACATCCACGGCTGGATGACGGCGTCGATCCACGTGATCGACCACGAATTCTTCGACATCACGGGCGAGGACGGGACGTTCGCGCTCCCGACGCTGCCGCCGGGAGACTACGAGATCGAAGCTTGGCATCCCACGCTGGGGACGGTGGCGGGCCGCGTCTCGGTAACCGCCGGGGAGACGCCTCCGTTGACGCTCGAGTTCTCTCCCAGCTAGCGGATTTCGACGTAACGGGCGAGGCGCTCCACCTCGTCCTCGTCCACGTATTTTCCGATTTCGCGCCGGAACTGGGCCATCGACGCGTAAGGACGGTACTCCTCGAACTCGTGCAGCATCCGCGCGCCGACGCCGGGAATGCTCAGGATCGCCTCCTCGGAGGCTGAATTCAGACCGATCCGTACGTAGACGTACTGGGCCAGCCGCGCGAGTTCCTCGTCATCCACATATTTTCCGATCTCGCGCTGGAACTGCGCCAGCGCCGCGTAGGGACGGTACTCCTCGAACTCGTGCAGCATTCGGTTCCCGACACCGGGGATGAGCAGGATCTCGTCGTCCGTCACGTCGTTGAGGTCGATGGGGACGAACATCGCGCGGTACACGGCCTCGTGTCCTTCCGCGTCGACGTGCCCGGCCACGACGGCGTGCAGGTCGGCCATCCGCAGGAACGGCCGGGCTTCCATCAGGGCTCCGACCGCTTCCGCGTCCAGGCCCGGTACGACCGCAAGTTGCTCTTCGGTGGCGAGGTTCGGGTTGAGGAGACCAAGATTTTCGCCCACCTGGGCACGCGCGGGCGCCGCGGCCATCAGGACTGCGACGAGGGCGCCGACCGTGCTGGTCTGAATTCGCGATTTCATTCCGTTCCTCCGCTTTGCGGCGATCCCGGCTTCATCAGGGCCGGATGGCGGAGCATCACAAGAAAACCCAGCAGGCCGAGTTGGATCATGTGACCGGGCGCCAATGCCGGCATGGCGCCCATGAGCACGTCGACCGCCAGGTCGAACCCGCCCACTGCGGGGTTCAGTTCTCGTTCGAACTCCACGTTGGATTTCAGATGCAGGTACATGCCGAGACCGCCTGCCGGCATGAAGAGCCACATCAGGTAACGGAACACCCGGAGGGCGCCGGGCGTGGCACGGATCGCCAGGACGACGCCACCCGCGAAACCCGCCCCCAGGAGCGCGATCGGCGTCCATTGCCACGGATCCTCGAAATGCTCGAGCAGGAGCAGTTCCGCCGCAGTGCCGCCACAGCCTATCAGGAAGAGTCCGAGCGCAAGACGCCGCCACAGGGGCGACAGACGATGCGGGTCGGGTGCCGTTTCGTTGGTCATGCCCAAAGCTAGCGCGTAACGCCGGGCCTTCGGAAGCCGCGGTCTACTCCGTCTCATGGGGACTGACGGTCGACCTGTCGGGCCAGCGCCCGGACGCCGGGCGATGGCTCGACCCGGAAGGGAGCGCGGGCTGACACGAGCGCCCTTAATCCGTCCGGGAGCATCACCAGCGAGGATCGCACCCTGTCCCGAATCTCCTCCGGCGCTGGATCCGGCCGAGTTCGCGCTCCCGCCCGCATCGCCGGGACCAGGAGAGCTTCCCCGGCCAGTCTTTCGTCTTCGAGCCCCAGGACATCGCGCGCGAGATGACCGCGTTCGCAGGTGCGAAAGACCTGCTTTCGGCCCGGCCATGTCGCCTTCCCTTCCGAGCGCTTGCGGCGGGGCCGGCCGGCGTACTCCTGGAGCTTGTAGACGCTGTCGAGCGTCGGCGCGTCGGCGGAAACCGTAAGGGCGGCCCCGACGCCGAATCCATCGATCGGGGCGTGAGCCAGCCGGGCCACGCCGTGCTCGTCGAGTGAACTGCTCGCGAAGATGCGGACGCCGGGACAGCCGCCTTCATCCAGAATCCCGCGCACGCGCCGAGCGTGCGCCGCGAGATCGCCGGAATCCAGCCGCACAGCCTTGATCTCGATGCCTTCGGCGCGGAGACCGGGCGCGATCTCGACGACCTTCGCCGCCGCCGCCCCGGTGTCGTAGGTGTCGATGAGCAGCACCACGTTCTCGGGATGGGCGCGGGCGAAGCGAATGAAGGCGTCGGCCTCGCTGTCGTGCGCCTGGATGAACGAATGGGCCATCGTGCCGAAGATCGGGATCCCCCAGCGCTGTCCCGCCAGCACGGTCGCGGTGCCGTCGAAGCCGGCGATGTAGGCGGCCCGGGCGGCGAGGAGCCCCGCTTCCGAGCCGTGTGCCCGCCGCAGGCCGAAGTCCACGAGCTGGGCCCCGGGGGCCGCGAGCGTGAAACGGACCGCCCTCGAGGCGATGAGAGACGAGAAATTGATCAGCGAGATGAGGCGTGTCTCGACGAGTTGCGCCTGTGGAAGCGGTGCGGTCACTCGCAGCAGAGGTTCTTCCGGAAAGAAAACGGTACCCTCGGGCATGGCGTCCACGTCCCCGGTGAAGCGCAAACCCGCAAGCCAGTCGACGAAGCCGGGGGGGAAGCCGGGCTGCTTGCCCAGCCACTCGAGTTCGTCCGGCTCGAAACGCAGGCCTTCCAGATAGTCCAAGGCCTGAGCGAGGCCCGCGGCCAGCAAGAAATTGCGATTCCGGGGGAGTCGGCGGACGAAGAACTCGAACACGGCCGTCTCGTGCATTCCGTGTTCCCAGTACGCCTTGAGCATGGTGAGCTGGTAGAGATCCGTGAGCAGGGCCCGGTCGTCCGCATCCCGCCCCCAGGCGGCCTCGGCATCCCCCACCTCTTCCTATCCCCCTCGCAGGGCGGCGCGCGTGACAACGAAGTCCGCCCCCGCCTCCCGCATGCGCCCGACCGCGCGAGCGCCATCGCCGGACTCCGCCTCCACCGCACGCAGGGCATCCTCCAGCACGATCACGTCGAGACGCTCCCGACACGCATCGAGCACCGTGTTGAGCACGCAATAGTCGGTCGCCAGACCACCCACGAAGACGCGCTCCACCCCCTCCTTCGACAGCCGGGCCGCGAGGCCCGTCCCCGCGAACCCGGAATAGGCTTCCGCGTCCGAATACACCGCCTTCGACACGACCGCGGCCGAGGCCGGGAGCTTCAGCGCATCCGCGAACGCCGCGCCTTCAGTCCGCGAGACACAGTGGGATGGCCACAGCCCGCCTTGCTCGACGAACGAGCAGTGATCGGGCGGGTGCCAGTCGCGCGTGGCAAAGATCGGAAGACCCGCCTCCGAGAAAGCGCGGATCGCTTCGTTCAGCGGCGGGATCACCGCATCGCCTTCACGAACGGCGAGCGCGCCTCCGGGCAGGAAGTCCTTCTGCACGTCGACAACGATCAATGCGTCCCCCGGTTCGGGTGACCGGATCCGCATCAGTTCTCCTTCCGGGTATTGCCGTTTGACGTCCACGGCTTCCAAATCCTGCACCGGCGTCCGGCCTCACCTTAGCATGCGTTGCCGGGCGGGGCGAAACCGTGTTACCAGTGGCCTCCCGGCGGGGTTCCGCGCATCGTGAATTCGCTTTCAGGAGGTAGGGGATGGGTCGTAGGGCGGTCGTCCTCCTCAGCGGTGGACTGGACTCGGCGACGGCGCTTGCGATCGCGGTGGAGCAGGCATACGAGCCTTATGCGCTCACGCTCCGCTATGGACAGAGACACGAGCGCGAGGTGGACGCCGCCTGTCGCATGGCGAAAGCGATGCGAGTGATCCGGCACGTGGTCGCCGACGTCGATCTGCGCGCGTTCGGGGGCTCGGCTCTCACCGCCGACCTGGAGGTACCCAAGAGCGGGCGCGCCGTGGCGGATTCCGAGGAGATCCCCGTCACGTACGTTCCGGCGCGGAACACGATCTTCCTCTCGATGGCTCTGGCGTGGGCGGAGGTTCTCCGGGCTTCGGACATCTTCATCGGTGTCAATGCCGTCGACTACAGCGGATATCCCGACTGCCGACCGGAGTTTCTCGATGCGTTCGAGGGACTGGCCGCCCTCGGTACCAAGGCGGGGGTCGAGGGGCGTCGGCCGTTCCGGATCCATGCACCTCTGATCGACCTCACCAAGGCGGAGATCATTCAGCGCGGGCTCGCGCTGGGCGTCGATTACGGGATGACACGGAGTTGCTACGATCCCGATGAGTCGGACGCGGCCTGTGGAGAGTGTGACTCCTGCCGCCTGAGGCTCACGGGATTCGCGGCGGCGGGAGCCCGGGATGCGGCCCCGTATCAGCCCCGTTAGCGAGGGCGGCGCGGCGCCTTCGGCCAGGAGTGTCCGGGCTACGGTGGCTCCGGGTTCGGGCAGGTGTCTGTGAACCGTCCTCGCCATGCCGCGTGACCCGAACGAGCAACCGGTCGATGGTCGCGCGTTCGCCGGTTTCCTTGTTCATGGCATGAACGATTCGGCCACGCTGGCCGACCCACAGCGTATCTGCGCCGAATTGGCCGATGAACCAGCTCTGGAGCGTGTCGGCGGAGGCTTCATCGATCTCCGTGACGCGCGGTCCGTCCAGTATCCAGCAGCGCGCGCCGAAGCACACCGTGAACGCAAGCGCGACGCACGCGAGATTCACCGATTCATCGTCCCATGGGGGGTCATGCGGCCCGCCTGGGCTGCGAGGAGCCAGGTTTCCCGGGCCGGAGAGAACAGAATTCGCGTCATCCTTGTCAACCTTGCAGCGACTCGTACGCGATACACCGCAGTGCAAGCCGCGATGTCTCAACCTAGGAGACGCCTCACGCTGTCACTAGTGTTGGATCGGAAACCGCCGAGCTAGCGAGAGTGCCGGGAGGGGGGGGCGCTGCCCGCGGCACCAGCGCGATGGAGGCGGAGCAGGAAACTGCGGGGGGATTGACTCACCTGCTTCGCAGATTCGTCGAGCTCGCGCCCGTTGGTCGCTCGGTTGGCTTCCTCCCGCTCCGCGGGACTCGCCGAGCTCGCTCCCTCCGGTCGCTCGGTTCGAACCCCTTCCTAGCGGAGAGGGGGGGATTCGAACCCCCAAGCCCGTGAGGGCGCCGGTTTTCGAGACCGGTGCATTGCCGTTCTGCCACCTCTCCGAGTGCCGGCCACCGGGATGCTGGCGAAAGCCTGAGACACCCGGTACGCGCGACCGGGGAAGGTGCTCCGCGAGGGCTCCTGCTGTCAAACTTTCGGGGCTGCCGCGGAGTGTTGCGGCGGAGGGGGTGGGATGGACTCACCTGCTTCGCAGATTCGTCGAGCTCGCGCCCGTTGGTCGCTCGGTTGGCTTCCTCCCGCTCCGCGGGACTCGCCGAGCTCGCTCCCTATCGGTCGCTCGGTTCGAACCCACGAGGGGCAGCCTCTTCGGCCTGCCTCGTGGATACTGCTCAACGGACGGGGTGGGATTGGCTTCCTCCCGCTCCGCGGGACTCGCCGAGCTCGCTCCCTCCGGTCGCTCGGTTCGAACCCACGAGGGGCAGCCTCTTCGGCCTGCCTCGTGGATACTGCTCAACGGACGGGGTGGGATTCGAACCCACGAGGCAGGGTTGCTGCCCACACGCTCTCCAGGCGTGCGCCTTAGTCCGCTCGGCCACCCGTCCAAAAAAAACGCCTCCGGGTGTGCCGGAGGTATTGCTGCAGGCGGAGGGGGTGGGATTGACTCACCTGCTTCGCAGATTCGTCGAGCTCGCTCCCTTCGGTCGCTCGGTTCGAACCCACGCGACTCTTTCGAGTCGCCCACGCCTCCTTCTTAGGCGGAGGGGGTGGGATTCGAACCCACGAGACTCTTTCGAGTCAACGCCTTAGCAGGGCGCCGCCTTAAGCCACTCGGCCACCCCTCCGCAGGTGCTGCTGTGCTGATTGGCCCGCCAGGACTCGAACCTGGAATCTTCTGGTCCAGAGCCAGACGTGTTGCCAATTCCACCACGGGCCAACGTCCCAGTGAGTTGGGCCGTCGATAATACTTGTGGCGGGTCGCGGCTTCAAGCGCGACCCGCGTCTTCGGAGTGGGATGTCGGAGGTCCGGACGACTCCTGCCGGACCGGGGCGAGGTTGTGGGGGGGGGGTCGCCGAGGCGCCTATTCGTCGGGGCTGGAGCGTTCGCGAAGGTTGGGGAGATTGTCCAGTTCTTCCCTCACCCTTACAAGCGTCGGGTAACCGTCCCCGGAGCGGGGAGCGTTTTCGTCGGCCGCCGGGACGAGGTACCAGCGATCTGCGCGATCGTCAGGCCGATCCATGTAGTGCCCGCGCTCGATTCGGTACCCCGCGAGGTTGGCACGGAAGCGGAGCGCCCTCAGCATCACGCCGGGATCGAAGTTGGAGGAAGGCACCATCGCTACACCGGGCCGGAATCTGTGGACAACATCCGGATGCGCACCTCGCACGACTTCCAGATGAATGGTACGGCGCGGCAGCGCGTCGTCGTCACGCGGGCTCCACTTTCGGAATAGTCGGCCGGATGGAGCGTGTGCGTCTTTGTCATTATGGCGGGGAAGCCCGGGACGCCGGTCAGCGCATCGAGTACGAGCAATCCTCCGACGATCAGCCAGATCTGTTTCTTCTTCACAATCCCAACAACTCCGTGGCGGGGCGACACCGGCAGTGCCCCTCCTAAACTAGGGGTTAATGCGCGCATGGGCTATGACCGCCCCGGGTGTGCCGCTCCGTACGAGGCGGATCCGCCGTGATCGCCTGCGGGCCGGTCCGTCCTGGAGAGGTACGTGCGGAGGCGTTCCATCTCCCTGGGCGCGAGGAGTGTGATCGGCACGGTCGGAGCCATGCCAGACGCATATCGGGACATCGGGACGAGTCGGTCATGAAAGATGATCGTTGCCGCAGCCACGGCTCGCTGCACTGCCTGCGCGTCGAGGTGCGGATCGAGGGCCTTGAAGTTGATTCCGAGGGCAAAATCCCGCGCGGCGAGTTCCGCGGCGAACACGCGCACGGTCTCGCTTCGCGAGAGAAGCACGACGAATCCGCGACGTATTCGACGGCGGACAAGTTCGCGCTCGCGGGTGCCCCCGGCAAGGGAAATGGGCACGCACTCGACGGTTCCGGATCGGCGCACCCGTGACAGCAACTCACGCCGCAGGACCACCGGGGAGTTCTCCGGTATCTTGCGGGCGGAGTCGATGGCGTGAACGACGAATCCGCAGGCATCTTCCAGTTCCGCGGCGAGTACGGCCCGCAGCCCGGCGCGAGGTTCGCATAGCGTCACCGGGTGCGGATCGGGGCTCCGCGCGCCGCCCACGATCCGTTCAAGTTCGTTGAGCAGCCGCCAACGCGAGAAGCCGCCCGCGTGCGCGCGCCTCAGCAGATCCAGGGCAGCCATCCTCGGCGCCATCTGCACGGCGGGCGACGGCCGGAGGGGACGCGGCCGTATGGACACGCGGGGGCGCTGTCCCTTTCCGAGTTCGATGAGGTTCCTCCGCCGCAGTCGCGCGAGCGCGGCTCCGACCGTCCCCCGGTCGACGCCGAGTCGACGCGCCATGTCTCGGGACGACGGAAGCGGGGCCCCGGGTCGCACGTGTCCATCCCGGATCCCTGCCTCCAGATCGGCCGCCAGTTGCCGGCGGAGCGGTATGTTGTGATCCCGCGAGAGCGGTGCGAGTCCGCCTCCACGCGCCATGTGTCCGAGCCTCCATCCCTGGGGTCCCACTTGTCGGCCCTGTTGACGGGAGTATGGCGACGGGGTCTCAACGGCGGATCAAGTCACCGGCTTTCTGCGAAGAGCTGCCAGGAAGTCGTCCGCGCCACGGGTGTTGAGGACGTGTTCCGGGGTGAGCCACGCGCGGCGCGCCTGCTCGATGCCGTAGTGTGCCAGATCCAGATCGTCCGGGCGGTGCGCGTCGGTCGTGACCACGACGGGTACGCCCAGTTCTCGCGCGCGCCAAAGGTGGCTGTCCTTCAAGTCCAGGCGGTGGGGGTGCGAGTTGACTTCGACGGCGACGCCGAACTCGGCGCAGGCGTGCAGAATATCGTCGATGTCCACATCGATCGGACCGCGCCGGTTGATGATCCGTCCGGTCGGGTGCCCGAAGATCATCGAGCGGGGGTGTGCGAGCGCTTTCAGCACGCGTGCCGTCTGCCGCGGCCGTTCCAGTCCGAAGAAGGAATGAACCGAGATGATCACGACGTCGAGTCGCTCCAGCATCTCGTCTTCGAGGTCCAGCGACCCGTCGCGGAGGATGTCGACTTCCATCCCGCGCAGGATCCGGATCTGGGGGCGAGCGGCCTGTACCTCCGCGATCTCGTCCCACTGGCGCCGGAGCTTGGCGGCATCGAGGCCCTCGACCATCGCCAGCGCTTTCGAGTGATCGGTGATGGCCATGTACTCGTAACCGCGCGCCACGCACGCCCCGGCCATCGTCTCCAGAGACACGCGGCCATCGGACCAGGTGCTGTGCATGTGGACGTCCCCGCGCAGGTCGGACCGCTCGACCAGATGCGGCAGTTCCCCGGCGTCGGAAGCCGGGAACTCTCCACGGTCGCGTCGCATCTCCGGCGGAAGCCATGAGAGATCGAGTGCTCGGTAGACTTCCTCTTCCGTCGCGCCCGCAACCACCTGTCCCTCGGAGGCGATGCCCCGCTCGCCGAGGGCATCGCCAAGGGACTCTTCGGGGATCGTGAACACGCCGTACTCGGACACGCGGAGCCTTCGCTCGAGCGCACGGCGCCGCAGGCGGATGTTGTGTTCCTTCGATCCCGTGAAGTAGATGAGCGCCGCGCCCCAGCTCTCGGCCGGTACGACCCGCAGATCGACCTGCAACCCACTGCGAAGACGTACCGAGGTCTTCGTCCCGCCGGCCCCGATCACGCTCTCCACGCCGGAGAACCCGGTGAGGGCATCGGAGGCGGCGCGCGCGTCGTCGGCGAGGACGAGGATGTCGATATCGCCCACGGTCTCCTTCCGGCGTCGATAGCTCCCCGCGACTTCCAGGCGGCTGATGCCGGGCACGGCCTGCAGGTGTTCGATCAACGGCGGCAGAAGTTTGTCGACTTCTCCGAGGCGGAAGCGAGCCGTGTTCGTGCGATAGTTGCGAATGCCGCTGAGGATCCGGTCCTGCGTCTTGACTCCGAAACCGGGCAGCTCGGCCACGCGCCCTTCGCTCGCGACCTCTTCCAGGTCGTCGATCGACTCGACGCCCAGTTCGTCCCACAGCTTGCGCGCCTTCCTGGGGCCGACCCCCGGGAGCCGCATCAACTCGACGAGCCCGGGGGGGATCTCGGCCGCCATCTCCTCGAGCATGGCGAGGCGGCCGCTCTCCACGAGCTCGCGAATGTTGTCCGCCATCCCCTTCCCGATCGACGGCAGCGCGGTGAGGTCGGCGCCCTGCTCGACGAGTTTTCGCAGAGGAGATGCGTGCGCGCTGATCGTGCGGACCGCATTGCGGTAGGCGCGGACGCGGAACGGGTTCGCCTGCTGGATCTCGAGCAGATCGGCCACCTCGTCCAGGACGCGGACGATCTCGATGTTCTCCATTAGGACCCGTCGGTCTCGGGAGCGTCGCCGGCGGCCCCGGGCGCGGGAGCCGCATCTGATGCCGAAGCCGCCTCGGGTGCGGGAACCGCGTCGGGTGCAAGGAGAGCCTCGGGTCCGCCGCTCAAGAGTTCGAGGAGACCCGCTTCGTCGAGAATCTCGACGCCAAGCGCCTGCGCCCGCTCGAGCTTGCGGCCCGGGTTCTCGCCCGCGACGACGTAGCTGGTCTGCTTGCTCACGGCTGACGTGACCTTCGCTCCCAGAGCCTCGAGCTTCTTCCCGGCCTCGGAGCGGCTCATGGACTCGAGCCCGCCGGTGAGGACGATTCGGAGCCCGGCCAGAGTGTCCCCCGCGCGCGGCGGGGGCACGGGCTCAACGCAGGAGCGCAGTTCTTCCACGACCTTCGACACCTCCGGGCGGGTCAGGAAGGCGGTGATCTCCTCCGCCATCCGGGGCCCGATCCCGTCCACTTCCTGGAGCGCCTCTCCGTCCACGCCCTCGATCGTCTCCCGGGCCGCCGGCCGGCACGCCTCGAGGAACGCTTCGAAGGACAGGAAGTGCGATGCGAGTTCCCGCGCCACCGTCACCCCGACTTCCGGGATGCCGAGACCGTAGATGAAGCGGGCGAGTTCCGTCGTTCGCGCGGCGCCGATCGCCTTGATGAGGTTCGTGGCGGACTTCTCGGCGAAGCCTTCCAGTCCCATCAGCTTCGTCGCCTCGAGTCGGAACAGGTCGGGGACGTGGGCGATCACGCCCTGCCGGACGAGGAGGTTCGCGGTTTCTTCTCCCAACCCTTCGATGTCGAGTGCATGCCGCGACCCGAGATGTTGAATCCGCCCGGACAGCTGCGCGGGGCAGGCGAACAGGTTGGGGCAGAACGTGTACGGGCCGCGGGGCTCCAGGACGGTCCCGCACGAGGGACACTCGCCGGGCATGACCCAGGGTTCCGCGCGCTCGCGTCCCGGCTCCTCGATCCGCTCCAGGACCTGTGGAATCACATCCCCCGCTCGTTGCACCCGCACCCGGTCTCCCTCTCGAATGTCCTTGCGAGCGACCTCTTCCCGGTTGTGCAGGTTCGCGCGGCTCACCGTCACGCCGCCCAGTTCCACCGGGCGCATGTAGGCGATGGGAGTCACGACGCCGGTCCGCCCCACGCTGGGGAAGATGTGAAGGAGCCGGGTGACCTCCTTCCGCGGCGGGAACTTGAAGGCGAACGCCCAGCGGGGGTGGTGCGAGGTCTCGCCGACTTCGTCGCGCGCGGCGATGTCGTCGAGTTTGATGACGATGCCGTCGATCTCGTACTCGAGGTCGTCGCGGCCCTCCTCGATCTCCGCCTGGAAGGCGAGAATCTCCTCGACATCGGCGGCGGGCCGGCACCGTTCGTTCACCGGCAGCCCCCATTCGCGCAGCGCCTCGAGCGTTGCGCGCTGTGTGGACGGCGGTCGTCCGTCGATCGCGAGGATGTCGTAGACGTAGATGTCGAGCGGGCGCGCGGCGGTGATGCGCGGGTCGAGCTGCCGCAGCGATCCGGCCGCCGCGTTGCGCGGGTTCGCGAAGGGAGAGCGGTCGCTCTCGAGAAGCCGGGCGTTGAGCGCCTCGAAATCGCCCACCCTCATGATGACTTCGGCCCGCAGCGCCAGGAGCGGCGGCACCTCGCGATCCGCGGCCCGCAGCCGGAGCGGTACCGAGTGGATCGTGCGGATGTTCGCCGTCACGCCTTCGCCGCGCATTCCATCTCCCCGGGTTACAGCTCTCGAGAACCGGCCGGATTCGTAGACGAGTTCGATCGAGGCGCCGTCCAGCTTCGGCTCGACGACGTATCCGATGTCCTCTCCGAGCGCCTTGCGCATCCGTTCGTCGAACCGTTCGAGCGGCTCCACATCGGCGGATGAATCGAGGCTGAGCATCGGCGCGGTATGCTCGATCGTCTCGAACGCGTCGAGCGGCTCCGCCCCCACGCGCCGGGTCGGCGAATCGGGGGTGACGAGTTCCGGGTGCGCCTCCTCGAGGGCCCTCAGTTCGCGGAATAGCTCGTCGAACCGCTCATCCGAGATCTCGGGCTGATCGCGGACGTAGTAGAGGTACGAGTGGCGCCGCAGCGCCCTGCGCAGTTCTCGGGCCCGCCGCTCGGGCCCGCCGGGACTCGATTCGCTCATGGCGCGGAAGCTATCCGGGCCGGTGGCGGCGAGACAGAATCGTGGCGGATGGCGTCAGAAAGTGACCCCCAGCAGGGCTCCGGCGATGAGATAGCTGTCCTCGGCGGTCGTGAACGCGACGTACGGCCGAACGTGAATGCTGCCGATCTCGGCCGTGACGCCGCCTCGGATCACGACGCTGGCTTCCCTCGCCCCCTCCACGATGTCGTCGTAGAGCCGGTCGACCGAGTAGTTCTCGATGCTCACGGCCACCGAAGGGATGATCGCCAGGCCGGAGCCCGGCGCGCCAAAGCGTTGCCCCGCGGCCACACCGACCCCGTAGACAGTCCCGCTCTCGTGAGGAAGATCGTTGAAGTTTCTCGACAGGACGCCTCCGATGCCCACGGTGGCGACGGGGCAAACCGACAGCACGGGTAGCGGGAGTTTGAGGGCGACGCTCGCCCGCGCATCCTCGAATTCGAACTCCTCATCGAACTCGTCCGCCCCGGAGAACTTCAGGTAACGAGCCGTCGCGGCTACCGGACCCAGGTCGAGCCCGGCGGCTCCTCCGAGGCCTCTGACATCTTCGGATGATTCGCGCCACACGGCACCCGACCCGCTCAGAAACCCGCTCCCGCCGAACCCCAGGCAGGCCTGCGCCTCGAGCGCGCCCGGCACCGCGATTCCGAACAGTGCCAGCCACGCCAGGTGACGCAGCGGGGACGCCTTCGGTCTGTTATCCATCTCCCTCTCCGTGTTCGCCGTGTGCTCCGTGTTCGCCGTCTCGTGCCGGCGGGACGCCGACGCGCGCCAGGTTCTGCAGCGCTTCGAGCGCGTCCACCGCGACGCTCCTCCGGGCGGATGCGGCCTCAACTTCCGCGCGGATCCGCTCGAGCCGACGCCGGTGGTCGTCGGACGGGCCCGTCAGCGATCCGGTCGTGGAGGGGCCGCCGTCGAACTTGCCCCGCAGGCCGGTCCACCAGTTGCGGATGTCGCTGTTGATCGACCGCCATTCATCGGCGATCCCCTCGATCTCGGCGACAAGTTCCCGCGCGCGCTGGAGGTCCTCCGCCGCTACATCCTCGGCGCCTTCCAGCGCCTCGAGCGCTTCGGAAGCCCGGCGCTCCACGTCATAGGCGTCGCTGCCCTCCCGATAGGCCACCCTCTGGAGCTCGAAAAGAGCCATCGTGAACGCGTAGCGGGACAGGCGCTCTTCCGCGGACACCGGCAGTTCCGGGTCGGGACGGACCTCCAGCGACTGCTCGCGCGTCTCGCCTCCGACGGTCAGGCGTACCGTGAACGTCTCCGCCGGGACCAACGGACCTTCGGGACCCGCGTCCAGGCTGGGCGCCTCGTACCGCGTCGTGTCGTGCGGCAGCGGATCGTGGCGAAGGTCCCACGTGACCCGGTTGAGGCCGGCCGCACCCGGGCCTTCGAGCCTCCGGATGTGCTGTCCGCTGCGATCCAGCACATCGATCGAGACCACGCCCGGCGTCTCCGCCGGGAGCCAGTAGTCGATGTTCGCGCCGAAGGCGGGGTTTTCGGCGCGGAACGTCCCCTGGCCCATCGATGGCACGTCGTTCCGGTACAGGAAAAGGGTCGCCGGGCGCGGGGCGAACAACTGCATGGCGCCGTCGTTCGCCGCAGGCGCGGCCGACCGCTGCGACAGGGGCGTGATGTCGTTGAGAATCCAGATGGCGCGGCCGTGCGTGCCGAGGACGATGTCGTTTTCGCGGGGGTGGATCTCGACGTCGTCCACCGGAACCGCGGGGAGGCCCGAGCCGAGCGCGGCCCACGCCGCTCCCCGGTCCGGTGAGGCGAACGCGCCGTTCTCCGCGCCGACGATCAGCAGGTCCGGATGCTCCGGGTGCTCGCGGATCACGTTCACGCTTGCCATGCCGCCGCCCGTGGCCCGGCCCGTGGCCGTCACCGCCGCCGCGCCATTCAGCTCATCCGCGAGCGAACGCCAGGTCTCGCCGTAATCATCGGTCACGACGGCGAGCGGCCGGTAGTCATCGTCCCAGTGCCCGTCCAGGCTCACGTACGCGCGGCCCGCCTCCGCGTGCGAGGCCTCGACCCAACTCACGTAGTACGGGAACGGGAGCCCCGCCGCCGCGGCCACCCGGCCGGTCAGGTCCTCCCAGGCCGCCCCGTCGTCCCGGCTCAGGCGCACGGAGCCGTCGTCCGCCCCGGTCCACAGCACCCCTGCCTCGACCGGCGATTCGGCCACCGCCGTGATCTCCCCGTACCCGGAGGCGCCATCGTGCTTCGAGAGCGTCGCCGAGTCCGGACGCGCGCCCATGAGCTCGAGGCTGTCCTGATGAATCTGCCGCGTGAGATCCTCGGTCGCGCGCCAGCTCTCCCCGCGGTCGTCCGAGATGAAGAGCCGGTTGCCGCCCAGGTAGACCCGGTTCGCGTCGTGCGGGGACACCAGAATCGGCGACTTCCAGTCGAAGCGGTAGTGGACCGCGGTGTCCGGCGGGAAGGGCTTGAGCGCCTTCCGGTCTCCGGTGGCGAGGTTCACGCGGACGATCCCGGCGTTCTGCGACGTCACGTAGACGGTGCCGAGATCCGACCAGTCCGTCTCCGCGTACATCCCGTCGCCATAGTCGAGGACCTGCCAGTCGCGGTTCATGATCCCCTGGTAGCGGCGCGTCCGGCTGGGGCCCCGGTACGAGTTGTTGTCCTGCAGTCCCCCGTAGACGTGGTACGGATCCGCCAGGTCCAGATCGATATCGTAGAACTGGGCGATCGGGATGTTCCCGATGAACGTCCAGTGGTCGCCATCGTCCCACGTGGAATAGAGGCCCCCGTCGTTGCCGAGAATCATGTGGCGGGAGTCCTCGGGGTCGATCCACAGGTCGTGGTGGTCCACGTGGACGCCGGTGTTGTATTCGATCTCCATGGGGAGGGCCTCGAAGTTCTCCCCGCCATCCTCCGAGCGGTGCAGGCTGCCCGCGACCAGCCAGACGCGATCCTCATCGTTCGGGTCGATCCGGAGCTGGCTGTAGTACATCGGACGCTGGTTCAGTTCGTTCACGCGCGTCCAGCTCTCGCCGCGGTCGCGCGAGATGAAGATGCCGCCCTCCCCGGCCTCAACGACGGCCATGACGAGAGCCGGATCCCGCCGGGAGACGGCGAGCCCGATCCTTCCCTTGTCCCCTTCCGGCAGGCCCTCGGTCACTTCTCGCCAGGAGTCGCCGCCGTCCGTCGACTTGTAGATGCCGCTGCCCGGCCCGCCGCCCGCGAACCCCCAGGCGCGCCGCCGCCGCTGGTACGCCGCCGCGTAGATGACGGATGGATCCGCCGGGTTGAGGGCGAGGTCCACGAACCCTGTGTCGTCATCGATGTGGAGGACCTTCGTCCACGTCTCGCCGCGGTCCGCCGTCCTGTACACGCCGCGCTCGGAGTTGGGGCCGAACAGATGCCCCAGCGCGGCCACCCATACGATGGCCGGATCGGTGGGATGGACGGCGATGCGCCCGATGTGCCGCGTTTCCTCCAGCCCCGTGAGCCGCCACGTCTTGCCGCCGTCGGAGGAGTGATACACGCCTTCGCCCCACGGCGAACTGTTGCGATTATTCGGCTCCCCCGTCCCCACCCATACCTCGAGCGGGTCCGACGGGGCGAGCGCGATGTCGCCGATCGAGAGATTCGCCGCGTCGTCGAAGATCGGCTCCCAGGTCGTCCCGTGGTTGACGCTCTTCCAGACGCCGCCGGATGCCGCCCCCACGTAGATGTGCGACTGCGTGCCGGGCACGACCTCGAGATCGGCGATGCGGCCGCCGGAGACCGCCGGCCCGATCAGGCGCCAGGTCAGCCCGGCCGCGATCCGCTCGACGGGTCGGGCTTCGCCCGCCAACGAGCCCGGCGGTTGGGCCTCCGCGTGGGGAGGCACCGCGAGGAGGCCGAGTTGGACCGCGACCAGCGACGCCAGAGCGCGGAAGGAAGCCGGAAAGACGAGGGCTGGAGCCAGGGCGGGGCGGGAACTCATGGTTCAGCTCACTTTCTTCTTCTTGGGGCCGTGAGAGCAGTTCGCAGTGGTACACGATCATGGGACAGGTTCGATCCGGATCATAGTCGGCCGGGTAGACGAGCGCGCCCTGGAGGGGTCGTCCCCATTCGTTCTCATAGTCGATGACTTGCGTGCGGCCCCGGGCGTAGTCCTCTTGGAAGGGGTGCGTGCGCGTGACCTGCCGCGCTTCGTCGAGATCCGGTCCCGCGACGCACCTTGAGCGTTTGCGCGCTCGGTGTACGGCTCCAAGCCGCCTGCCGCTCATCGGTTAGCGAGGCTCGGCGAAGCGGCTCGACCGACCCTTGGCGCCCACCGCAACCGGAAGCCCTGCCACGCTGCCCGCGTGGCGGCGCAGGACGTTGCCTCGGGCGCAATACCTGTCGGCGACCGTGTGAATCGCCGGAATCTCGGACTGTGACTCGACCCCTCGCATCGGTTGCACACTCCCGTGGGCCGTAAGCCGAAGCGCCGGCGATTACGCTCTGGCGCAAGGTCTGCCGACCGGGGGCTGCCACCTCCGGGCGAGCCGGGCTTCAACTCGTACGGCGTTATCCCCGACCGGGTTTCGGACGAGCGGGCGGTGCAAGCCGCCGATGCGGCCGGTCCAGCGATCCGGATCGTGCCCGTGGCCGTCCGACCGTGTCCTCGGCGACCGCTTCGCGCGCATCCGCCGGGCTGGCTCGCGGCCTCTTGCTACGTCCTCGAACCCGACACGCCGCTCGCGGCCGGAGTGTGCCAAGCGAGGGAGGTTGCGCGCCTCTTGGCCGTTGGCGCTACAATTGTATGATCATGGAGAAAAACCACAGATCCCGGTTCGCCGCGGCGGGCCTGTGGGCGGTTGCGCTGTCCGCTCTTTCGTGCGGTGACGGCAGCACGGAGCCCGAACCCGCTCCGCCGCGCCCGGCGACCGTGACCGTTACGCCCGCGACGGCGGAGCTGACGGCCTTGGAGGCCAGAGTCGCGTTCTCTGCCGAGGTGCGTGACCGACAGGGCGCTTTGATGCCCAGCGCCTCGGTGTCGTGGTCGAGCAGCGACGCGCGGGTCGGGTCGGTGGACGGTGCGGGACTCGCGACTGCGGCGGGCAACGGATCGGCGACCATCGCGGCGACGGCGGGCGAAGCGTCGGGAAGCGCCGCGTTGACCGTTCGGCAGGTCGTGAGCGCGGTGACGGTGGCGGGATCCGCCGACCCGGTCGTGGAGGGGGACACGGTGCGGTTCTCGGCGGTGGCGGCCGACTCGAACGGCCACGCGGTGGCCGACGCGGTGTTCGCGTGGGCATCGAGCGACACCACGGTCGCCGTGATAGACGGGTCGGGACTCGCGACCGCGACGGGCAACGGGACGGCGGCGATCACGGCGACGGCGGGCGAAGCGGCCGGGGAAGCGACCTTGATCGTCATGCAGGCGGTTGCCGCGGTTACCGTGTCTCCGGCGTCGAGTCGGCTCAGCCCCGGAGACACCCTGCGGCTGACCGCCGAGGCGTCGGACGGCCACGGCCGACCGGTGGAGGGCGCGCGCTTCGTCTGGTCGTCAAGCAACGACACGGTCGCGGTGGTGGACGCATCCGGACTGGTGCGGGCTGGCGCCACGGGGGCGGCCACGGTCGCGGCGGCGGCCGGAGCTGGCCGGGGCACCGCGCAAATCACGGTGGCGAGCGGTCAGGGGACCGACGACCGGGCGGCGCTGGTCGCGCTCTACGAGGCAACCGACGGGCCGAACTGGACGAATAGTGAAGGTTGGCTGACGGATGCGCCGCTCGACGACTGGGAGAATGTTTGGACGACCGACGGACAGGTCTCGCACCTTGCCCTCGATGACAACAACCTCAAGGGTCACATCCCGCCCGAGGTGGGCGACCTGTCGGGGCTGGTCGAGTTGTGGCTCACATTCAACGATCTGACGGGGCCGGTCCCGCCGGAGCTGGGCAGGCTTTCGAACCTGGTTTCGCTCCGGCTCGGCACCAACCGTTTGACCGGTTCGATTCCGCCGGAACTGGGCAAGCTGTCAAGCCTGGAGGTGTTGTGGCTCGCCAAGAACAATCTGACCGGTTCGATCCCGCCGGAGTTGGGCGAGCTTTCCAGCCTGAGGATACTGGGACTCTTCGACAACGATCTTTCGGGCTCGATCCCGCCGGAGCTGAGCGACCTGTCAAGCCTGGAGGTGTTGTGGCTCGCCAGCAACAATCTGACCGGTTCGATCCCGCCGGAGTTGGGCGAGCTTTCCAGCCTGAGGGAACTGGGACTCTTCGACAACGATCTTTCGGGCATCATTCCGCCGGAGCTGGGCGCGCTCGCCGGTCTTGAACAGCTGTACATCGGCTTTCAATCGCTGTCGGGCATCATTCCGCCGGAGCTGGGCAATTTGGCCGAACTGCGGGAAATCGAACTCGGCCCCAACCGCCTCGGCGGCCCGATTCCGCCGGAGCTGGGCAACCTGACCGAACTGAGGATGCTGAACCTGCAAAGAAGCGGCGTGGGCGGACCGCTTCCCGCCGAACTCGGCAATCTTTCGAAGCTCGAAATGCTATGGTTGGTCGGAAACCCGGACCTGACCGGCCCGTTGCCGCCGACACTGACCGATCTGACAGCCCTGAAGAGAATGACCCTGAGCGCCACCGATCTTTGCGTCCCGCAGACGACGGCGTTCGAGCTGTGGCTTCAGGGCCTGGACGAGGTGTGGGCCCACCCCTGCGAGAACGTCGCGGACAAGGACCGCAACATTCTCAGGGAAATCTACAGGTGGACGAACGGCGAGGATTGGAGCAACAGCGAGAACTGGCTGACCGACGCGCCGCTGGACGACTGGCATGGCGTGACCGCGGACACGGCCGACGTGGTTTCGGGGCTCGAGCTCGGGGACAACGGTCTGTCGGGCATCGTTCCGCTTGAGACCGGGGATCTGGCGCACCTCCGGACGCTGGCGCTCGGCGGTAACACAGAACTCGGCGGAGAACTGCCGGAGCGGATGTTGCGGCTGGCCCTGCTGTCGACGTTGCGGCTTGAGGGCACCGGACTCTGCCTTCCGGGTGCGAAGCGGTTCCGGGATTGGCTTGGGGGGATCGGGGATGCGGAGGTGGAGCTGTGCCCGGACGACCACGGCAACGATGCCGGGGGCGCGAGCATTGGCGAGCTCGGCGAACGGTTCGCGGGCGAACTGGAGAGCGCCGATGACGAGGACTGGTTCCGGCTCGACATCGCGGGGGCCGGGACGTTGACGCTGGAATCCGAGGGCGAAGCCCCTCTCATCGGCGCACTGTACGACGACGGAAGTCGGCTCATGGGCCTCGATGACGATGGCTCCGACATGGTGATCGTGAACAACGTCGGTCCCGGCTCCTACTATGTCCAGTTGTGGGGGCGCTACGCGAACACCCGGGGTGCCTACGCGGTCAAGAGTTCCCTCGATCCGCGAGCCCCTGCGGTGGACGCGTACCTCACCCAACCGATTCAATCGCACGACTTCGCCGTGCCGCTGGTGGCGGACGAGGAGGCGTTGCTGCGGGTGTTCGTGATGGCCGACTCCGGAGTGGTCGCGTCGATGCCGCCGGTCCGGGCGACCTTCCACCGGGGCGAGACCGAGACGTATTCGGTCCTGATCGACGGGAGTTCGCAACAGGTCCCCTGGGAGATGGCCGAGGGAGACCTGGAGCGGACGGCGAACGCCGTGGTGCCGGCCCGCGTCATCGTCCCCGGCACGGAGATGGTGGTCGAGGTGGACCCGGACGGCGCGCTGGACCCGTCGCTTGGAATCGGCGGGCGGATTCCGGCGGAAGGCCGGATGGCGCTCGACATCCGCGCCATGCCGCCCTTCAACGTCACGGCCGTGCCGTTCCTGTGGCAGGAGAACCCCGACTCGTCGGGGCTCAAGGCCGTGGACGGACTCACGGCGGAGCACGAGGTGTTCTACGAGACCCGCGAGTGGCTGCCCGTCGCCGACATGAACGTCGCGGTGCGCGAGGCGGTGTTCGTGGATTACGACCCGAAGGAGAACGTGGACCGGGTGCTGGGCGATCTTGCCCTGCTGTACGCGGCCGACGCCGCTTCCGGCTACTACATGGGCGTGCCACCGTGGATCGACGGGGGCGTTCTCGGCGTTGCGTACCTGAACAGCCACCTGAGCGTATCGCGCTTCGATGGCCACACCGTCGGGCACGAGTTCGGGCACAACCTGTCGCTGTCTCATTCTCCATGCGGCGGCGCCCAAGGCGTCGACGGCAGATTCCCCCACACCAACGGACGGATCGGAGCCTGGGGATACGACCGGCTGAAAGGCATGCTCGTCGAGCCGACGGCCACCGACATCATGACGTATTGTCGCTCCAACGACTGGATCAGCGACTACACCTACAAGAAGGCGCTCCGCTACCGGAATCCGGGCACCGCGGCGGCCGCCGCGCGGAGTCCACAGCGGACACTCGTGGTGCGCGGCGGCGTTGAGGAGGGCCACTTGCGGATCGAGCCCGCGTTCGTGCTGGACGCGCCGCCCGCCTTGCCGGAGCGAGGCGGACCCTACCGGCTGGTTGGCTCCGACGCCCTTGGCGGCGAATTGTTCACGCTCCGGTTCGCGATGAACCCGATTGCCGACACCGATACTCCCGGCGCCGCCGGCTTCCTCTTCGCGATCCCGGTCCGGGCCGACTGGGCCGGGGCGCTCTCGACGATCACGCTCGCCGGTCCGGAAGGATCCGTCGCGCTGGAGGCCGGGGACGCGTCGCGCCCGGCCACAACGCTGGTTCTGGACGCCGCGACCCGCCGGATCGTGGCGATCCTCCGTGAGCCGCCGGTGGCCCAGGTCGCGGCCGACGGTACCGGCGTGCGCCTTCCTTCGACCATGACGCTCGTGAGCACCGGCATTCCGAACCCCTTTGACTGGCGGCGATGAAGGACGGACGCGCGGGCCGATGCCGACCGGACCGGTTCGAAGCGGCGGAGCTTCCGCTTCGTCCGGCCGCTTGGTCCCCAAGACGTGGCCGAGGCCCCGGTGGGCATTAGAATGCGTTGGGCAAGGCCGACAATCCCGCGCCATGGGCAAGAAGCAGCGCGATAACAAGGAGGAGTCACTGTCATGGGCAAATTCGTCATCTTGGTCGCACTCATGCTGATCGCAGCCCCGGCGAGCGCTCAGACCACTCTGGGGCTCAAGGGCGGGATCGGCTTCGCCACCGTCTCCATCGAGGAGGCGGGGGTCGAAGAGGAGTCCATATCCGGTGCCGCAGCGGGTGTGGAGCTCGGTGTTCCCGTGTCCGGTGCGCTCAGCTTGAGGTTCGGTGGCTCGTACGCCGAGAAGGGCGGCCGGGGCACCATCGGGGGCGGCACGGTGACGCTCAACATCGACTACATCCAGTTCTCGGCCCTGGCGCGGGTCGCCGCGGCCGGCGATGGAATCTCGGTCGGCCTGATGGCTGGCCCGTGGGCCGCCTATCAGCGCTCATGCGAGGTGGAGGGCACGCTCGAAGGGTTGAGCGCCGTCGCGCCGTGCGGTGATCGGAACTTCTCGGACTTCGACATCAAGACCCTCGACTTCGGGGTGGCCTTCGGCGGAGGCCTCGGCTTCCCTCTCGCCGGGAGCACCCGGCTGGAACTCGACGCGCTCTACTCGCTCGGACTCGCCTCGGTGGACGAGGACGAAATCAAGACCCGGCACCTGATCCTTCAGGCCGGCTTGGTCTTTCCGATCGGCTGACCGAACCGCAAGACGGGATCCGCGGCGTTTCGCGCCCGCTGGTGCGCTCGATTTCAGGCTAGAGTGGAGCCGCTCCGCCCGGACGACTTGGCTTCCCGGGACATGCGCGGGGCGGGCCTCCGCTCACGGACGTCGACGCGGGACGGGCCTCCGCTCACGAACGTCGACGCTGCGCGACCCGTTCCGCGGCGCGAGTCCAGATGGCGTCGAACATGGGCTCGGTAAGCGTGCCCGTGAACGTGTTCTGCTGGCTCGGGTGATAGGAGCCGATCAGCAGGCAGCGCCCGGTCTCGACCTCCACGCCGTGGCCGAATCGGGGCGCCGGCCGCGGGACCGCTACACCGCGTTCGCGAAAGATCCTCAGTAGCGCCGAGAACGAGAACCCGCCCAACGCGACGATGACGGGGGCGTCGGCGAAGAAGTCCAGTTCGCGCTCGAGGTAGCCCCGGCATCGTTCGCGCTCCCCGGCGGTCGGCTTGTTGGCGGGCGGGGCGCAGCGCACGGCGGCGGTCACCCAGACGCCCCGGAGCACCAGCCCGTCGTGCCGGGCGGTGGAGTCGGGCTGCGAGGCGAACCCGGCGCGGTGCAGGGCGCGGTAGAGCCAGTCGCCCGATCGGTCGCCGGTGAACATGCGGCCGGTCCGGTTGGCGCCGTGCGCGGCCGGGGCAAGCCCGACGATGAGGAGGCGCGCGGCCGGATCGCCGAACCCCGGCACCGGTCGCCCCCAGTACGTGTCGTCGCGGAAGGCGGCCCGGCGTTCCCGTGCCACCCGCTCGCGCCACTCGACGAGCCGCGGACACTTCCGGCAGGTCGTGACCTCCCGCTCGATCGTGGCGAGAGCCGAGTCCGTCATGCGCCGTCCGGCCGTGGAAGACCATGCTTCAGCCGGTAGAGCACCGCCTCCAGCCGCTGCGACCAGCGAACCGGGGCCGGGAAGCTGGCCCGGTGCAGCGTGGGCACCTTTATCGATCGGACGCCGGCCAGATTCGCCGAGGCGATGTCCGTAAAGTACTGGTCCCCCACCATCAGCGCCCCCGCCGGACGGTCCGCGACGCCCAGTTCCTCGAGCGCGGCCTGCACGAGCCGGCGGCTCGGCTTGCGGATCGGCTGGCGGTCTCCGGCAACCCGATCACCAGCGGATGATCCCCGCACCACCGCCGCGCCCGGACCGCGCCACGACTCCACCGGTCCGCGACGGACCCGGAACGCCGCGCCCGCCCCGGTCTCGTATCCGAGGATCACCGGGACTGCGGGGAAGATCTCCCCCAACTCGGCGAAACGCGCCTCCTGGCAGTTGGAGACGATCGCGTGCCGCAGCGCCGGCGCCCGGAGCAGATCCTCGAAGCCGGCCGCGAGCGCCGGATCCACCCGCCCCGCGTGGTGCGCCATCAGCGTCCCATCCACGTCCCACAGGACGGCCTCGACGCCCAGATCGCGCAGGCGCCCGGCGCTCAGGCCGTTCACCGTGTCGAGATGGAACGTCGGCCGGATCTCTCGCGAGAGTCCTGCAAGCCGCGGGAGGAGCCGCCGCGTTGTCTGCCACCAGGTCGAGCTCATCGAGCCAGGATGGCATCCTTCTCGCCCGTCATCTCCCAGCGGGTGAGGACGATGGGGATGACCCCGGCATCGTAGAAGGCATCGAAGAATCGCTTCACGCTGAAGTCCCCGTCTTCCTGGATGGCGTACTCCGCGAGCAGTTCCTCGATCTGGATCTTCCCGGTCACATAGCTCGTCCCGTACCCCGGCTGCCGCAGGTAGAGGCTCTGCTCGCCGCGCACGAGGTCGCCGTCCGGCAGCCACCCTCGCGGCGTCCATCTCATGGCGTGGGCCACCGCCTCCTCCATGTCGAACACGCCGCCGTGCAGGTAGAGGCCGCTCAAGGCCCGCGCGGCCCGCTGCGCCAGCATGACCCAGGTGAGTTCGCGCGACCGCCGGGATCCTTCGAGCAGCCCCAGATGCATGAACATCTCCTCCACGCCCGTGGCGAGTCCTTCCGACCGGGAATCGAAGATGTTGTAGAGGGACGGCGTGGCCCGGATCGGGCTGGGGTGCGGGTCCACCCGCATGCGCGCGAGTTCGATCCAGTGGTGCATGTGCGGCCGGAAGGAGTCCGGGTCGCGGTAGTTCACTTCGGAGAAGAAGTTCCGGATCTCGCCCGGTTCGGCGGGCGTGAAGCTCCCGTTCACGGCGCGGAGGGCCGGGTCCATCCACTCCGCCGTCGTCTGTACCTCCTCCTCGTCCAGAAAGCGCATGTAGCGGTCTACGGACACGTTCAGCCTGCGGTCGTATTCCTCCGCCGAGGCGATGCGCTCGAGTTCCGGCAGGTTTCGGTTGCGGTTCTCCTCCAGCCGCATCGAGGCGTGGGCGCGGGCGAGTTCGCGCCGCATGATCGTGACCTGCTCCTCCCACGAATACGGGACGAGGTGCACGTTCTGCATATACCAGGTGTAGTTCTCCCGTCCCACCCCCGAGGGCCCGGTGCGCGAGGGCGCCTCCTCCTCCAGCCACGCGATGAACGCCTCCGAGGCGGCGCGCGCGTCGGCGACGGACCGGTCGAGCGCGGCGCTGGTTCCGGCCACCCGCGGTGCAAAGGCGTCGAGGTCCCGCACCTGGCCCCGAAAGGCCCGAAGGCCGCCCAGCCACAGGTCACGGGCGTTCGAGTCCGCGAGGTTGTCGCGCGCCTGTTGCAGGAGCGCCGGGACCGCGCCGATGCGTCCGGCGAGTTCGGCGGCATCCGCTTCCGATAGCGGATAATCGTACGTCCAGAGGTCGATCCAGCCGTGGATGACCGGGCCCTCGTGGGCCGGCACGTCGCTCTCCGCCGCGAAGATCGTCACGTAGAAGGCGGGGTCCCGCCCCCAGGGACGGCGCACGCGGTGATCGAAGTCGAGCCCGTTCATCTCCGCACGGACCAGGAGCCAGTCGATCTGTTCCGCCACGGACCAGTCGGCTGGGGCAACATTGCCCAGCCGCCCCTGCCACTCGGGCAGCTCCCGCCGCTGCCGCGCCATCGCCTCCGCCGAGTAGTCGGGCACGCCATCCACGAACTCGGGGCGCTCGAATTCCCGCCACTCGTCGAACAACGCGGCGAGGTCGGCGTGCGAGCCCGGACCCGCCGTTTCGGCCGGGGCGACCGAGTCCGCCGGATCCGGCGCCACTTGCACGAGCAGGAAGGCGAGGGCGAGCACCGCGATTCCCGTAAGGATGAACGATGGACGGAGTCGGCTGCGAGCCATGGTGCCTCCTGGACGGTGTAACCCGCGGATCTCGTGACGCAATTATGATACGTGATGATACGTGGTGTCGCGTCCGGGAAATCCGCGGGCTACCGAGAGCGCCGATGGGCCGGCTCGGGGACCCCTCCGCGAAAAGGCGCTCCGACGAAGGAATGGTGTGACCATGAAGGCTTCGGCATTTCTCGATCCTCTTGTCCGCCCGGCTTCATTCTTCACCGCGGCGGTCCTCGCAACGCTCGCTTCGACCGGCTCGACAGCGGCCCAGGAACCGCCGGACACCGTCGTGGTGGTCCAGGAGCTCGAGGTCGTGGTGGGTTCGCGGGCGGGGGTCGCGGAGCCCGCAACGCTTTCCGTCCCCGTGGACATCTACAGCGCCGAGGAAATCGCGCGGCTCGGCGAAGTCGATCTCGCAGAGGTCCTGGGCAGCATCGCGCCGTCCTTCAATTCCACACGGTTGTCCGCCGGCGATGGCGCGGCCCTCCACGTGGCGACGTTGCGCGGCATGAACGGCGACCAGGTGCTCGTCCTCGTCAACGGCAAGCGACGGCACGGAGTCGCATTCGCGAAGCTGCTCGCGGCGGCCGGCCAGGGAACGACGGGCACGGACCTGCGCGCCATTCCGGTCCACGCCATCAAACGAATCGAAGTCCTCCGCGAGGGCGCCGCGTCGCAGTACGGCTCGGATGCCATCGCCGGCGTCATCAACATTGTGCTCAAGGACGACGCGAGCGGCGTCGGCGCGGCCACCCTCCTCGGCCGAACATCGCGTGGCGACGGCTTGAGGCTGTTCACTTCGGCCAACGCCGGGGTTCCGCTCGGAGACGGCTTCTTCAACCTCACGATGGAGGTCGCGCGGCAGGAGGTCACGAACCGGGCGGGCGAGGCGCCCACCTGCTTCGGTCCCGACCCGTCCTACGGCCCCTGTGCGGACGGCGGGAGGGTCATCCAGTTGCAGCGAAACGGCGAGCCCGACTACCGGGGCGCGGCTTTCATGGCCAATGCGGCGATTCCCGTCGGCGAGTCGGCCGAGTTCTATGCCTTCGGGGGATACTCCGGACGCGAAGCGGTCTCGGACGGCCTGTACCGCAAGGCGGACTGGGTGCCTCGCTCGGTCAGCTACGTCTACCCGGATGGCTTCTTCCCCATCGAGGAGTCGGACCTCATGGACAAGTCCGCCGTGGCGGGGCTGCGCGGCGACATGGGCGAGTGGTCGGGAGATCTCAGTCTCGGGTTCGGGCACGGCCGGTTTGCCTTCGGCGCGGCGAATTCGATCAACCCGTCGTACGCGGCCGAGTTCCTGGCGAGGAACCCCGGGGCCGACGGAGCCTCCATCGCCGCCAACGCTGGACCCCGAGACACGTTCAGCGGCGGGCTCAACGTGCGCCAGTGGATGCTGAACGCCGACGCAACGCGGGAACTCGAGGTGGGTTCGACGCCGGCGTTCCTGGCCGTTGGTGGAGCTTTCCGGAGGGACTCTTACTGGATGGAAGCCGGCGACCGGGCCTCGTGGGCGTGTGGGCCGAGCGATACGCCCGGCAGCTTTCCGGCCGCCCACCACCAGAACGACGGAACGGCGTACGCGAGCTGCGGGATACAGGGCTACCCCGGCTACAGTCCGACCTCGGCCCGATTGAGTGAGCAGGATCGCAACAGCGCCGGAGCGTATGCGGACATGGAGTTGCGCTCGCCGAGCGGGCGGACGCTGGGTGGCGCCCTTCGTTTCGAGCACTATACGGATGCCGGAAGTTCGCTGACCGGCAAGCTGGCGGGCCGCGTGGAGCTGGGCGAAACGGGCGCCGCGCTCCGCGCCGCGGTCTCCACCGGCTTCCGCGCACCGCGACTTCCGCAGCGGGGCTTCAACACGATCGGTTTCGTGGGCGGCAGCGAGGGTCTCGTGAGCGCCGGATTCCTGCCCGAGGGCGATCCGATCGCGTGCTCCGACTTCGGGGCCTGTGCGCTGAGCCACGAAACATCGCTCAGCTTCACGGGCGGACTCGTCTATTCCCACGATGCCGGCCTGCTGGTGACGGCCGACTACTACCGGGTCGCCGTCAAGGACGCGGTCGCCCTGACACAGAGCCTGGATCCGGGCCACGGGCTTCGGCCCGGCGCGCAGTTTCAGGGTCGGCCGGTGGACGCCGTGGCGTTCTGGACCAACGCGGTCGACACGCGCACGCAGGGGTTCGACGTGACGGCGAGCTGGCGCTTCCGCGGCATGGACTGGGGGGCCGCGGACCTGTCGGCCAGCTTGCACCGGAACCGCACGAAGATCACCGCCAACCGCAACGAGAACTTCATCGGAGACACCCAGCAGACGCTCATCGAGGACTCCCAACCCGGACGGCGAATCGGCGCCGGCGCCGACCTGCGTTTCGCACAAGGGTTCGGCGCGAGGTTCGGCTTGAACCACATTGGCTCCGTCACCACGCCGTTCATCTTCGAGGAGAACGTCACGATCGACGCGGCGGCCATCGCCGACCTGGAGGTCAGCTTCCGGGTGGGCGGCCGCATCCAGGTGGGCGTCGGGGCCAACAACCTGTTCGACCGTCTGCCGAACCAGCTCCCGGACGACGCCGTGGCTCAACTCTGGTCGATGGAGTACCCCTCGGAGTCGCCCTACGGTGTCGCGGGACGAATCTGGTACGTGCGGGTGAACGTGGTCGGGAACTGAGCGCGGCCCCCGCGGGGTGCCGACTGGAATGACCCCGGCTGGACTCGAACCAGCGGCCTCGGGATTAGGAATCCCGCGCTCTATCCACCTGAGCTACGGGGCCGGAGCGGCATCGAGTCACCACCACGGACAGGTCGGGCGTCGATAACCGCGCCGGAAAATCTAGCGAGCGGGCGGGACGGCGGCCAAGCGATCCGGCCACCGGGACGGGCCGGATCGTTTGAAATCCCCCTTTCGGGGAGAGAGATTGCGGCCAGCCGGCCGTGCCAAACCGTCAGACTCCCCGGAATCATCACATGCAATCTGTAGATACGCTCATCCTCGGCCCGCTTCTCGTCACGATGGACGCCGAAGAACGGATCCTCGACACGGGCGCCGTCGCGGTGCGGGACGGTGTGATTGTCGCGGTGGGAACGCGCGGCGATCTCGAGGGCGTCACCGCCGCCGAGACGATCGACGCCACCGGGAAGCTGGTCATGCCCGGGCTGGTGAACGCGCACACGCACCTGGGCGACTCCCTCTTCCGCAGCCTGGTGGAGGAGTTGCCGCTCGAGGCGTGGCTGGAGCGGTTGTGGATCTCGGAGCGCGCGTTCGTCAGCCGCGAGAGCGTCGAACTGGGGGCGCGGCTCTCGATGGCGGAGATGGTCCGAGGCGGCACCACATGCGCGCTCGACATGTTCTGGTTCCCGGAGGCGGCCGCCGACGCGGCGCTCGGAGCCGGCTTCCGGCTCGTCACCGGCCCGATCTTTTTCGACTTCGACGGACCTGACGGCGTCTCCGTGGACGCTCGGATTGCGACCGGAGAACGCTGGCTTGAGCGCTACGCGGCCGAACCGCTGATCACTCCGTGCGTCCAGCCGCACAATGCGCTCACGGTGTCGCCGGACGGTCTCCGGGCGGCGCGAGATCTCGCTGGCCGCGCCGGGGCGCTCTTCCACACGCACTGCTCGGAGACGGCGACCGAGGTCCGGCAGACGATCGAACGCTTCGGGCACACACCCGTCGCCCACCTCGATGAACTCGGCATTCTGGACGGCCCCACCGTACTCGCGCACTGCGTCCACCTGGCGGACGACGATTTCGCACGTCTCCGGCGCTCCGGGGCGGCGGTTCTCCACAACCCGCTCTCCAACCTCAAGCTGGGGTCGGGGGTCGCGCCGGTCGCACGCCTGCTGGAGGAGGACATTCCCGTGGCCCTCGGCACGGACGGGCCGGTGAGTTCGAACGATCTCGACATGTGGACCGCGATTCGTTTCGCGGGGCTACTGCAGCGGGGCGTTCACATGGATCCCGTGCTCACGCCGGCGCGCGACGTCGTCCGCATGGCGACCACGGTCGGAGCGGAGGCGCTGGGGCTGGGCGATCAGGTGGGACGGATGGCGGAAGGCTACCGGGCCGACCTCATCCTCATCGACCTCGCCCGCCCTCACCTGATGCCGATGTACGACGTGTACGGACATCTCGTCTATGCGGTGGGCCGCGACGATGTCCGCTCGGTGATGGTCGACGGCTGCTGGGTCATGCGCGACCGGACCCTCGAGACGATCGACGAGGCCGCCGTCCTCGCCGAGATGGAGCAACTGGCCGCCGAAATCGAACAGCACGCCGCGATGCTCGATCCGGCCTGAGCAGGGCTCGGCCGGCTGGCGGCCCGTCAGCGGAGATCGTCGGGCGTCGAGACGATGGCGGGGAGGATGCGATCTTGAAGCGCGGTCCAGCTGAAGAGTTCGGTGCGCTCGTGCAGCGTCCAGCCGTTGAAGACGGAAATCAGATCGTATTCGGGGACCACGTGGATGAACTGTCCCCCGTATCCGTTCCCGGCAAACACCCGGCTCGTCCCGTTCTCGTGCAGCGGCACCCACCACTGGTAGCCGTAGCCCGCGTCGGGCCGGTCGTTCTCGGGGGCCACGTCGGGGACGACCGGTGAGGTCGACGCCTCGACCCAGGCGCGGGAGACAATCTGCCGTCCCTCCCATTCCCCGCCGCGGAGCATGAGGTATCCGATGCGGGCGAGGTCGTGCGTGGAAAGGTAGAGCCCGCCCTCGCTATCGACTTCGCCGTCGGGGGTGAGCTTCCAGTAGTACTCGCCGATCCCGATGGGGCGGAACAAACGTTCCTCCGCCCACGCATCGAGACGCTGTCCGGTGGCCTCGCGCACGATCTTCCCCAGCAGGACGCTCACTCCGTCGTTGTAGTCGAAGCGCGTGCCGGGATCCGTCCTGACGGGTTGCGCGACGACGTAGTCGATCCACCGGTCGCTCGCCTCGAGGACCGCCGTGGGGTGCGAGGCGTCCTCGTAGGTCTGTCCGGGGGCCGCCCAGTCGATCCCGCTGCGCATGGTGAGGAAATCCTCCAGCGTGGTCGCGGCGCGGCGCGGGTCGGCGAGGTCGACGCCGGACGCCGCGAAGTACGGCCACGCCGGCCCCTCCACGTCCGGGATGTGCCCTTCGTCCACCGCGACCCCGAACGCCACCGAGGTCACGCTCTTGGTCACGGACTGGAGCGAGTGCAGGTCGGTGTCTCGGTAATACGGGTGCCACGACGGGTGATCGTAGTTGTACTGATGCTCCGCCGTGTCCGGCTGCATGGCGAGGAGTTCGGCGTAGCGTTCGGCGTGGTCCCAGCGGCGGTCCGCGATCACGCGCCCGTTGCGGATGAGGAGGAACTGATCGATGAGGCCGTACCGCCCGGCATCGATGTCGGCGATGAGCGAGTCGAGCGCGGCCGGGTCGACGCCCTCGGCCTCCGCCGTGGAAACGGGCCACGCCTCTCCCGGCCAACCGGGCCCTTCCGGCCGGGAGACACAGGCGACCAGAACCAGGCACGCCGCAACCAGGGATGATTGGATCATGACGCTCGACCGCGCCCGGCGGACGCCCGCGATGAGCCGACTGTCATTCTGATTGACAATCCGCGCACACGCTTCCACGTTGGATCGGTCCATTGCCTTACGGAACTCCCCTTTCGAACAGCGGACTGGACTGTGCCGATCATCGATCGCAACCTCGCGCGACCGCTGCGGCGGCGATTGGGCCATTACCCGGTGGTTACGGTCACGGGGCCGAGGCAGTCGGGCAAGACGACTCTGTGCCGCACTGTGCTTCCCGACCGGCCATACGTATCGCTCGAGAGCCTCGACGTGCGCACCTACGCCCAGGAGGATCCTCGCGGGTTCTTGCAGGAGTATCGTCACGGCGCCGTGATCGACGAGGTACAGAGGGCCCCGGATCTGACCTCTTACCTTCAGGGCGAGGTGGACGAGAATCCGGCGCCGGGCCGCTTCGTGCTGACGGGGTCGCAGCACTTCGGATTGGCCGAGGCGGTGAACCAGTCGCTCGCGGGACGCGTCGGCGTGCTCTACCTGCTCCCGCCGGGACTCGACGAACTGGCGCGCTTCGGCAGGCCAGCCCCGACACTGCTGGAGGCGCTATGGGCCGGAGCCTATCCCAGGATTCACCACCGCGGGATCCCGGCGCACACGTGGCTGCGCGATTACGCGACGACCTACGTGGAACGCGATGTCCGGTCACTGCGCAACGTCACCGACCTCGATGCGTTTTCCGCCTTCGTGAGGCTGGCGGCGGGGCGGACGGCGACGGAGATAAACCTGTCGACGCTCGCCGGCGATGCCGGCATCCGGCACAACACGGTCCGGGCGTGGCTGTCGGTCCTGGAGGCCAGCTTCCTCGCCTTTCGGACCCCCGCATACCGCCGCAACGTGCGCAAACGCCAGATCAAGGCGCCCAAGCTCCACCTTTTCGACTCGGGGTTGGCCTGCTACCTGCTCGGCATCCGCTCGCCCGGGGAACTCCGTCATCACCCCCTGCGAGGACAGATCTTCGAAAGCTGGGTGGCGGCGGAGGTCTTCAAGGCGGTCGCGCACCGTGGCGAAGAGCCACACCTCAGTCACTATCGGACCGCAGGCACTGAAGTCGACCTCATCGTTGAGCGGGGAATACGGCTCATCCTGGCCGAGGCGAAGTCGGGCGGTACGGTCGCCCCGCGCTTCTTCTCCGGCATGCGCACGCTCGGGACGGCGCTGGAGAAGGCGGGGCTGGCCGTCGACCGGCGGCTTATCTACGGTGGCGACAGCCTCCACCGACGGGACGGCGCGGAGGTCATCCCGTGGAACCGCATGCTGGAGAGGGCCTGGGAGTGAAGCGGCCGCTTCGGGTCATCGGAGAGCGGCGGCGACGTTGCCGCCGTCCACGGTGAGGATCGCACCTGTCGTCGCGCGGGCGAGTGCCAGGGAGACGAACGCCTGCGCGACGTCCCCGGCTCGGACCTCGCGGCCGAGGAGATTGCCGCGCATGTAGGTATCCTCCGTCACGCCGCGCGCTTCGGAGCGGGACGCGATCATCTCGTCGGTGAGCACGCCGCTTCGGATGCGGTCCGCGTTGACCCCGTTCGATCGGATGCCCTCCCACCCGTGTTCGATGGCGTACTGGCGCACCAGTCCGAGGGTCGCCGCCTTCGGTAGTCCGTAGGGGCCGAATTCCGGGCCCGGGTTGACCGCCTGCTTCGAGACGTTGAAGAGGAGGCAGCCGCCCGTCCGCTGGGCGCGCATCATGCGCACGGCCGCCCGCGTGACGCGCTGGTGGGCGAAGAAGTTCAACTCGAAGCTCTCTCGAAGCACCTCGTCCGTCACGTCGGCCATGGGACCGCGCCAGGCCGCCCCGGCGTTCGAGACAAGGATGTCGACGCCGCCGAAGCGGGCGGCGACGATGTCGAAAGCGCGGTCGACGGACGCGTCGTCCGTCACGTCGCATGGGACGGCGAGCCCCGCGCCGGCCGCGCCGGCCGCGTCGAGCGAGCGACCCGGCAGGTCGAAGAGAGCCACCTCGGCGCCGGCGGCGCGGAACGCCGCGGCCGTGGCCCGGCCGATCGCGCCGGCGCCGCCCGTGACGGCCACGACGTGACGGGCCAGCGCCTTCTCCTTTGCGCTGGCCAGTTTCGCCTGTTCGAGCGACCAGTACTCGATGTCGAACAGTTCGGCCTCGGTGATGCTCTCGAAGCGGTCCATGCTCTCCGCGTCCGTGATCACATCGACAGTGGTCTCGGCGAGGTCGGCCGCCGCGGCCGCGGCCCGCGCGTCGCGGCCGCTCGCGAACAGCCCCACGCCCGGCACCAGGACCACGCGCGGACTCGGGTCGAGCATGCGCTTCGTCCCGCCGTAGCGCGGGTTGTGGCGCCTGAAATAGGCCGTGTAGGCCTCCCGGTAGGCGTCCACCGCGGCCCGCGCCTCCCCGGTCCAGGCGGCAAGGTCGCCGGCGCGTGGCGCGGGGAGCACCACGGGGAGCGGCTTCGTGCGGATCGCGTGGTCGGGCGTGACCGTGCCGACCTGGCTGTAGCGCGACAGGTCAGCGCCGCCGACGTAGGCGAGCACGGCCGGGCTGGCCCGGTGCTCGAGGATGAAGCGCTCGCACTCCGCGCCGCCACCCTCCCGCCGGTTCGCCAGCATGCCGCGGATGGCGGGGGCGATCTCGCTCGATGAGGCGACGTCTCCAGGCGCAGCGGCGGCGGCGAACACGGTCCTGCGCCCACCCTCGATGCGCGCTTCGGCGAGGCTGACGAACTCGATCATGAGTTCGTACGCCTCCCGCGCCGTGTCTCCGAAGGTGAACAGGCCGTGCTTGATGAGGACGAGTCCTTCCGCCTCCGGATGGGCGTCCGCCGCAGCCTTCGCGGCCTTCGCGAGATCGAAGCCGGGCATGATGTAGGGGACGATCGCGGCGCGGTCGCCGTAGACCTCGCGGCAGATCTCCTCCCCGCCGGGCTGGTCCGTGAGCACGAGGGCCGCGTTCGCGTGCGTGTGGTCGATGAACGTGCGCGGCACCCATGCGTGCAGGAGCGTCTCGACCGAGGGGTTCGGCGCCTTCGAATCGAGCAGATTGCGGCGCTGCAAGTTCACCATGTCCTCGTCGGACAGGACGTCGATCTCCGCCAGCTCCAGGAGCGGGTCGAGTTGCACCGCGGGGAGGCCGGGCGGCTCGATCGTCCCCATGTCCCACCCGCTCCCCTTCACGTACAGCACGTCCAGTTCCGCCGCAGTCACGTCGCGGGCTACCGACTTGACCGAGGTGTTCCCGCCCCCGTGCAGCACGAGCCGGGGTTCGGATCCGAGGAGCCGCGTCGTGTAGACCCGGAGCGCAAGATCCTCCCCCACGTCTTCGGCGGCGTACCGCTCGATGAGTTCCGCGGCCTCGCGGTCCTTCCACATGCTTTTCATCCAAGGACGGTACGGACCTCCCCGGAACTCGTCCAGCAGCGTAGGATGGTCCGGTCCCGGGCGCCGAGCCGGGTGGTTCGCCGGAGATCCGATGACCTGGCTTCCGGCCTGGCTTCTGGCCTGGCCTCGAAGCGCCGTCGTCCCGGTCGTGCTCGTCGCGCCGCTCGTGGCGCTTCCCGTCACGGCGCAGGGGCCGCCAGCCCCGGGGAGGCGGAGGCGGGCGTCGCGTCACTGCCCCGTCCCACGCTGGTCGCGCGGGCGCTCACGGCCCCCATCCGCGTGGACGGGATCCTGGACGAGCCCGCGTGGCAGGCCGAGCCGGCGACCGGCTTCATCCAGGCGGAACCCGACGAAGGGCTGCCCGCCACCGAACACACCCGCGTCTGGGTAGCGCACGGCGACGGCACCCCCCCGGGCCGCAGCCTGACACTCAAGCTGACCCGCATGCTCGCCTTCCGAGGCGGCGAGGAAGGCGAGGCGTCACCAGAGAACCGGCGCCGGATACGCCGAGATCTGCTCGTCCGGAGTGACGATCGTCAGCCCGTTCACGATGGCCTGGGCGATGAGTCCGCGATCGAACGGATCGGAGTGCAGGGGGGGCAGCAGCACATCGTGAGCGGCCGAGGGCTCGTCGAAGGCGAGCGGCTCCAGCCGCAGCCACTCGCGCCGGCTCGACACATAGCGGACCGGGGTCTCGGGAAGCGGGAGGCGGCCGAGCCGATGCTTGATCGCAATCTCCCAAGCCGAGAGCGCGCTCAAATAGACCGTGTTTTCCGGGCTCCGGCAAGCCGACCGCGCGGTGTCCGTCAACTGGGGATCGGCCGCGGCCAGCCACAGGAACGTGCACGTATCGACGAGCAGCTTCACGGTTCGCCGGCGGCTCCCTTGAACGCCCGCAAGACTTCATCCGGAAGAGGCTCGAAGAAACTCGCCGGCACCGTCATGCCCCGGTCGATCCCGATCGGGCGCTCGCGCTCGGGCACCGCACGCAAGGGACGGATCTCCGCAATGGGCACGTTCCGACGGCACAACGTGACCGTCTCCCCACGCTCGACGCGGGCCAGGTATCGCGACAGGCCGGCTCGAGCTTCGGCGATGTTGACTTTGATCATGTACAAGAACCTATACAACTACCTGTACAGGTTCAAGATCCCGGAATCCTCGGGCTACCCGCCGGCCGTGGTGACGGCCTCTTTCCTGTCCGGGTGGACGGGGGACGTCTCCCACTCGTACTCCTCGCCCAGCACCCAGCGGTAGTACCAGTCCAGTTCGACGTTCGCCTTGAACAGACGCTGCTGCAGTTCGACCCAGCCGTGTCCCTGCTCCGGAGCCACATAGAGGTGGGTCGGGACGCCGTTGTGCTTCAGCCCCTGGTACAGTTCGACGGACTGCGGCATCGGTACGCGCTCGTCGTTCTCCCCGACGAGCACGAGGGTGGGCGTCACGACCTTGTGGAGGTCGAAGAGCGGCGAGTCGGCCATGTACTGCTCGATCGGGGCATCCTCCGACCACGGTGTGCCCCCGAACCACGGCGTGCGATAGATGCGGACGTCCGACTGCGCGTACATCGACATCCAGTTCACGGCCCCCGCGCCCGAGGACGCCGCCTTGAAGCGGTCCGTCCAGGTGATGATCTTGTTCGTCATGTGGCCGCCGGCGCTCCAGCCCATCTTCGCCATGCGGTCGCCGTCCACGAGTCCGCGCTCGATGAGATGGTCCACCCCGGCCATCACGTCCTTGTGGGCCTGGTCGAAATAGTTGCCGATCATGTTGCGCAGAAAGTCGTCGCCATATCCCGTGGACCCGCGATAGTTGGGCTTGAAGACGAACCATCCGCGCGCGGCGAGCACGGTTTCGTAGTTGCTCGAGCGCGCGAAGCGGAACTTGTCGGAGGATGGCGGGCCTCCGTGCGTCTGCACGACGAGCGGGTAGCGCACGCCCTCCTGGTAGTCGATGGGATAGAAGATGAGACCTTCGACCTCGACACCATCATCGCCGGCGTACTGCACGGCTTCCATTCGCGGGAGGAGGAACCCCTCGGCCAGATAGTCGAAGAGGTGGGTGACCTGCCGTGGCCGCCCCGACCCGGCCATCGCCCACAGGTCCCCGGCGTTGGTCGGACTGCTGACGGAGTAGAGGTGCGTACCGGAGGAGGGGTGGTAGTCCCAGGCGCCGACCGAGTGGTCCCCCTCGGTGACGGCTTCGGCCCTTCCCGCATCCGAGGCATCGGCGGGCACGGAGTAGATCTGCTGGCGAACGCCGGTATTCGCGCGGAAGTAGATCGAGCGGCCGTCGCGCGACCATACTGCGGCGTTGACGTCGAAGCTCCCTCCCGGCACCACGGAGACGGGGTCGCCGCCATCGGTCGGGACGACGAACAGGCGCTGGTTGAAGTAGAAGTCGCTGAGTTCGTCGTTTGTGTTCGCGACGAAGAGCGCGTGGCGGTTGTCCGGGGAAAGGGACGCGCCGACCTCGCCCACGTGATTGTCGGTGATCCGGCGCGCGCCCGCCCCTTCGGGGTTCATCACCCACAGTTCGGAGTTGAGCAGGTCGTCGAAGAGGGCCGTGGGCGCCAACTGCACGAGGAGCAGCGTGCCGTCGCGCGAAGTCGAATACCCTCGGACCATCAGGCCGGGCTCCGTTATGCGCTCCGCGGGGCCGCCCTCGCTCGAAACCCGCCACAATCCGGTCGGCCGCTTGTCCTCCTCATAGCGAAACACGTTGTCGTTGACCGCTTCGCGCGCCTTCTCGGCCTCGGACTTTTCGTCGACCGCCATGAAGTAGATCCAGGCGCCATCGCCGGACCACGAGATCGAACTCACGGGCGTCGGGTGCTCGCTCACGGCGCCGGCCTCGCCGCCTCGGGTCGGCATCACGAACACCTGGTTGTGCTCCGTGCCATGCCGGTTCGCGACGAAGGCGATGCGCGAACCATCGGGAGACCAGCGCGGGCTCGATTCACCGCCCTCGCCGTTCGTCATGCGCGTCGTGCCGGAGCCGTCCAGCGCGACGCGCCAGATGTGGGAAACCGTGCCGTTGGCTTCCCAGTCGGTGTCCGTCCTCACGTACAGCACTTCCAATCCGTCCGGCGAGATCCGCGGATCGGCGAGACCCGGGATGTCGATCAGATCCACGATCGTCATCGCGCGGCGTTGGCCGGCGGCGGAGGCGGTGGAGACGAGAACGGCGAGGATTCCGAGTCCGAGAATGCGGCGAGACATGGGCAGACTCCTGCGGTTGGCGGTGGCCCGTCGCGGTACATCGATGTTGGTAGGGTCGTCGGCGGGTGACAAGAGCCCGACCCCGCACCCGGAAGGCCCCGCCTGTGGCGCCGGGCGTGCAGCCGGCGGCAGCCCGCGACTAGATCGTGGTGTCGAGAAGGGCGGCGAGATGTTCATCCGTGAGACCGTCCATCTCGAACAGCGACACGCCGGCCGCGCCCGCCTCCCGCGCGGTCGCGACGGCCTCCGCCAGCCCCGAAGGATCGAGCGCCGGCAGGTAGAGTCCGGCGTTCAGCGGCGTGGCGGCTCCCCCCCGCACGTCACGGTCCGCGGCCTCGAGGGCCGCGATGCCTTCGCGCACGCCTTCGCCGATCCAGGGGATGTCCTCAAGGTAGAAACTCTGGTAGAGCATCGGGAAGAAGCGGTCGAGAGGCCACCGGTCCCAGTCCTGGCGGACCAGCGTGCGAGCGATGGAAGGGGTCGGAAAGACGGCGGCCGTGATGGGCTTCCCGTGCTCGTGGGCCGCCCCGGCGAGTTCGCGCACGACGCCCGTCACGGAGTCCCACCGGAAGCGCCGCCAGGCCTCGTCGGCGGGCGGATCGGGGATCTCCAGCGGATCCCGCCCGTCCAGGGCGCGAAACTGCTCTCGGCAGACGTCACAGTAGCAGAAGTCGAACTCCGGGTGCTCGACATCCTGCACGAGGTCATAGGTCTCCCAGAGCGCGCGCGGGAGGATGACGTCGCAGTGGCGCACGTAGTCGAGGTGGACGCCGTCCACCGCCGGGTGGGCGGCGAGGTCCGCGATGCGTCCGCGCAGGTATTCGCGCACGGGGCCGCGCGAGGGGCAGACCCACTTGTAGTACCCGACGTACGGGGGGTGATCGAGCGAACTCTCCAGGTTGCGGCTCACCGTGAACCACTCCGGGTGGTTCTCCTGCACCCAGGCGTCGCCGTTGCGGTTCATCGTCCAGAACCAGCGGTGATACTCGAGTCCCTCCGCACGGGCGGCTCCCGAGACCAGGTCGACGTCGCCGCCACCCACGAGGACCGCGTGGAAGCCGGCCTCGCGCAGGCGGGCGAACCGTTCCCGCCAGGCGACGTCGTCGCGGTCGCGGTTCCCGTGAACCCACGTCCACAGCGTGAAGGGCGCTTCCGGATCGGGCGGGAACGCGCAGGCGGGGAGCGCCGCCCCCAGCGCCGCCGCGCCGCCGGCGGCCCGGACGAACTCTCTGCGCCTCACGGCGACACGTCCCGGGCGGCGGCGAAGCGCACGATGCCCCACTTCTCCGGTATGTGCATGTCGATCTCACCCTGCGGCGACCACACCCAGTTCTCTTCCGGATGGTCGCTCCAGTCCACGGGTTCCCGCGCCTTCCGGTATTCGCCGCCGGCGACCACGAGGGGCCACTCTACGCGCGAGAAGTTCATGCGCCAGACATCGCCGGGCCGGGGGGCCGCGACCGCCGCGTCGGCGGGTGCGCCGGGCGGGCGCAGCGCCGACCAGGGAATCGCGATCTCCACCCGCCATCCGGTGTCTTCGTCGGAGGGGTCGTTCAGCGTGCCATCGAGATCCACCGCCGTGCGCAGGCCCTCGATGTCCCACGCGATGTCCGCTTTTCCCTTTCGGCGGTAGGGCTTGTCGAGGAAGAGATCGAACTCGGTGCCGAGCGCGTTGATCTCAAGTTCGTAGTAGGCGAGACCGTCGCCATCCGGATCGAGGAAGACCTCGAAGTCGTGTTCCCGGTAGACGATGGCGTCGCGGTCGGCCAGCGTCGCCCAGAGGTGCGGTTCCTCGAGTTCGGCGGCCACGTAGAGGAAGCGTTCATCCCAAACGATCTTGGCGCGCGTCCCGAGGTGGGGATCGCGCCGGCCCTCGCCGCGAATGTCGACGAAGAGCTCCGTCCAGGGCGCGCCGCGCCAGGCCGCGTCGTCCAGAGATCCGTCGATGGCGGGCGGGGAGACGGCGGGCGGCGCATCGTATTCGCGCACCGCCGCCGGTGTCTGGCCCAACGCGGGGAGGCCCGGCGTGGCGAGCGCGGCCGGCGCGACGAGCACGGTCAGGAACGCCCGCGGGGCCGGCGCGGTTCGCGCGGCGACCCGGAGGCGGCGAACGGCGCCGAGCCTGCCGGCTATCCGCTTACGGATGGAAATACCTGGAAGATCCCGCTGGTCGCCGGCGTCTCCACCGCGAGATTCCCTTCCGAATCCAGGATCCACACGTTCACGCGGTACCAGCCCTGGAAGGCGAACGACGTGAGTCGCAGCGTTTCCGTCGCCGATTCTCCCGGATCGAGTTCGACCATGCGTTCGACGATATCCGCCTTCTCGACCGCGGGACCACAATGAAGCCGCGGGTTGTAGAGGGCTTCGAACTCCACCTCGAGGTTCGTCACGCCCACGGCCTTGGTCGCGCAGGAGTCCTTGAAAACCGGAGCGCCGGAGACGTTCCGCGTGGTGACGGCGATCGATCCCGAGGGTCCGTACTCGGGCCGGTCCACGCAGACTTCGAGACCGTGCCGCGTCGCGCATAGAGAGGCGGCCGGTCCGGTCGCGTCCTCACCGCATGAGAGGACGAGGGCGGCGGCAAGCACGGACATGGGGAGCCAGCGTGACATCTTCGATCTCCGGAGGTTCACGGGTTTGCGATCCCTCGGAACCTATGGGAAGCAGGGGCGTGGCGGCACATTTCTTCGACCGGCTCAGTTGTTGGCTCCCGGGAAGATGACGAAGACGCCGCTCGTAGCCGGCGTGTCGAAAGCCAGAGCCCCGCCCGGCGTCAGAAGCCACACGGTCACGCGATAGAAGTCCTGCGGAGAGTAGCCCAATCGCAGGGTGTCCCGAGTCGATGCTCCGGGTTCGAGCCTCACCATGCGCTCGACGGCCGTTGCCCGTGTGACCGCTTGGCCGCAGTTCCTCTGCGGATTGTAGGCCGGCCTGAAATCCTCCTCGGAAGCCGGCACGGGCTCCGTGGTCGTACCGCACGCATCCTTGAAGATGGGATGGTCGGACAGGTTGCGCGCGGCGATGAGGATGGACTCGTTGGACCGGTACTCGGGCCGGTCCACGCACACCTCGACACCGTGCCGTGTCTCGCACAGACTGCCCCGGGGCCCGGTCGCCTCCCCGCTACACGACAGGACAGGCGCGATCGCCGCCGTCAGCACCGCCAAGCCTCGAATCCTCATGGATCTCCCGCGCTTCCGATGCCGCGAAATCTAGAGTCGGAGAAGGGTTTCGGCACAGGTGAACTGTTGCCCGCCGGAGCATCGCATCGGACTGTAGGGCGTTGCCGGGGGAAGCCCCGGGGGTCGCTTGGAGCTTCGCACAAGTCACGTGGAGTGGACGGATGAGGGGAAGCCACAGGTGTTCCAACCGGCTGGGCAGTCTGGCCCTGCTCGGCGCGGGACTCGGCGCGGGACTCGGCGCGGGGCCTGTTCCGTTGAGCGCGCAGTCCGGTACGGCGGACGGGGAATGGCGCTACTGGGCCGGAGATGCCGGGTCCACGCGCTACGCGCCGCTTGACCAGATCGACGCCTCGAACGTGGAGGACCTGGAGGTCGCGTGGCGCTGGCAGGCGCGCAACTTCGGTCCGACCCCCGAGGGCTATTACCGCGTGACCCCGCTGTACGCGAACGGGACCCTCTATGCCACGGCGGGATTCCGGCGGGCGGCGGTCGCGATCGATCCGGAGACGGGCGAGACGCTCTGGATGTATCGGCTCGACGAGGGCGAACGCGGCAGGAACGCACCGCGCGGCAACTCCGGGCGCGGCGTCGGTTACTGGACGGATGGCGTCGAAGAGAGGGTGCTTCTCATCACGCCCGCCTATCACATGGTCTCGCTGGATGCGAAGACCGGCCTCCCCGATCCGGCCTTCGGCGACGGCGGGATCCTGGATCTCAAGCTGGGTCTCGGGCGGGAACTGGATCTGGTGAACGACCGCATCGGCTCGAGTTCTCCCCCGGTCGTCGTCGGAGACGTGATCGTCGTCGGGGCCGCGCTCCCGCAGGGAGGACGTCCTCCGACGAAGGAGATGCCACCGGGTCACGTGCGGGGGTTCGACGCGCGGACGGGCGAGCAGCTGTGGACGTTCCACACCATCCCCCAGCCGGGCGATCCCGGCCACGAGACGTGGGAGGACGGATCCTGGGACTACACCGGGAACGCCGCCGTCTGGACGCCGTTCACGGCGGATCTCGACCTGGGCTACGTCTATCTGCCGGTGGAGGCGGGCACGGGCGACTACTACGGGGGCCATCGCCCCGGCGACAACCTCTACTCGCAGAGCCTCGTGTGCGTGGACGCGAACACGGGCGGAGTCGTGTGGTATTTCCAGACCGTGCATCACGGTATCTGGGATTTCGATCCGCCGGCGGCGCCCGTTCTGATGGACATTACGGTGGACGGGCGGGAGATCCAGGCGGTGGCGCAGGTGACGAAGCAGGCCTTCACGTACGTATTCGACCGCGTGACGGGCGCGCCGGTGTGGCCGATCGAGGAACGGCCAGTGCCCGTTGGCGACGTGCCGGGGGAATGGTACGCACCTACGCAGCCCTTCCCGACGCTCCCGGTGCCGTTCGACATGCAGGGCGCGACCGAGGACGACCTCATCGACCTCACGCCGGAACTGAAGGCGGAGGCGCTGGAGATCGCGAAGAACCTCACGCTCGGGGAGTTGTTCACGCCGCCGACCGTGCTCGTCGAGGGGGGCAACCAGGGAACCCTCATCACGCCGGGCAGCCTCGGCGGGGCGAACTGGCCGGGCGCGGCGTACGACCCGGAGACGCAGCGGCTCTTCGTGGGGTCCGCGACGCGCGGAACCGTGATCGGGCTCGTGAACGATCCCGAATCGTCGAACATGCGCTACATCGCCGGACGGCCCCGGGGCGTCGGCGGACCCCGGGGCCTGCCCATCCTGAAGCCGCCCTGGGGACGGATCACGGCGCTCGACATGAACACGGGACGGAAGGTGTGGCAGATCGCGAACGACCACACGCCGTCGTTCGTGGAGGAACACCCGGCCCTTGAGGGCGTCGACCTCCCGCGCACCGGGAGGCCCAGCCGGGCGGGGCTCCTCGCGACGAGCACGCTGCTCTTCGCGGGAACGGGCGGGGGGACGATGTCGCCGGATCTCACCGGCCTCCTGCGCGCCCACGACAAGGAGACGGGCGAGATCCTGGCCGAGATCGAACTGCCGTCGCACCAGACCGGCGTCCCGATGACGTACATGCACGAGGGGAAGCAGTACATCGTCGCCGCCGTGGCGGGGCGGGGCGTGCCCGGGGAACTCGTCGCCCTGCGGCTCCCCGGCTAGCCAGCCGATCCGGCAGCCGGCCGACCGCGAGAGAACCACGGTGCCAGCACCCTCCGTCGTCCGGGGAACGCCCTTTCACGAGCGAACCGGTCCCCTCTGCCAGGGCGGCAACTGGCGGCGCTGGGCGGGGCATCTCTCGGCGAGTTCGTACGAGCCCGGCCACGAGCACGAGTACCAGGCCATCCGCTCGGCGTGCGCGCTCATCGATGTTTCGCCGCTCTACAAGTACCGGCTCTCGGGACCCGGCGCGGCGGATCTCGCGAACCGCGTCGTCACTCGGGATGTCGACCGGCAGGACGTGGGGCAGGTGTACTACACGCCCTGGTGCGACGCGGCCGGCAAGGTGCGGGACGACGGCACCCTGCACCGGCTTCGCGCCTCCGATTTCCGCCTTACGTCCGCCGAGCCGACGCTGAAGTGGCTGCACGAGAACGCCCGGGGGCTCGACGTGGGCATCGAGGAGGAGACGGAGCGGATGGCCGCGCTCGCCCTCCAGGGCCCTCTTTCGCGCGACTTGCTGCAGCGGATCACTGACGGCGACGTGGCGGGACTCCGCTATTTCCGCGTGATGCGGGCACGGATCGCCGGGATCGACGCACAAATCTCACGCACGGGCTACACCGGCGACCTCGGCTACGAGATCTGGGTAGGCGCCGCGGACGCGATTCCGCTGTGGGACGCCCTCACGGCGACGGGGGAACCGTTCGGCCTCGCCCCGGCGGGCATGCTCGCCCTGGACATGGCCCGCCTCGAAGCCGGCCTGCTCCTTGTCGATGTCGACTTCATCCCGGCCCACCGTGCGGTCATCGAGGACCAGAAGTCATCTCCGTACGAACTCGGCCTCGGCTGGACCGTGTCGCTCGAGGCGTCGAACTTCGTGGGCCGGTCGGCCCTCCGCGCCGAACGGGCCCTCCCGCCCGCCTGGCGCTTCCGGGGGATCGCCCTCGACTGGGAGTCGCTCGAGGCGGCGTACGCGCCCGTCGGCCTCCCCCCGCAGCTCCCGGGCACGACCCTGCGCGACAGCGTGCCGCTGTACGCGGGCGGGCGACAGGTGGGATACGCCACGAGCCGGGGCTGGTCGCCGACCCTCAAGACCTATCTGGGACTCGCGCACCTGGAAGCGGAATCCGCGGCCGTCGGAACCGAACTCGAGATCGAGGTGACCGTCGAGCACCGCCGGCGCCGGGCCCGGGCCGCCGTAGCGAAGACCCCGTTCTTCGACCCCGAGAGGAAACGGGCCACGCCGTGAGTGCAACGAATACGTACGACGCGATCATCGTCGGGGGCGGCCACAACGGACTCATCAACGCCGCCTATCTCGCCCGGGCCGGACTTCGCGTGGTTGTGCTCGAGCGCCGGCATCTGGTGGGCGGAGCCGCCGTGACGGAGGAGATCTTCCCAGGGTTCAAGTATTCCGTCGCCTCCTACGTCGTCAGCCTGCTGAGGCCCGAGATCATCCGGGATCTGCAACTCGCGCGGCACGGGCTGGAGATCCTCCCGCTCGAGAGCACGGTCACGCCGCTCCCGAACGGCGACTACCTCGGGCGCTGGGCCGACCACGACCAGACGCGCCGCGACCTGTACCGCCATTCCCCGAGGGACGCGGAGGCGTACGACGACTTTGCGACGCTCATGTACCAGCTCGCGTGGGCCGTGAAACCCCTCCTCGGCGTCGTGCCGCCCGACCCGCTCTCCCCCGGGCCGCGCGACCTGAAGACGCTGCTCATGCTGGGACGGCACGCGCGCGGCCTCGACGAGAAGCAGTTCCACGCGCTCTTCAAGCTGGGGACGATGAGCGCGGCCGACTATCTCGACGAGTGGTTCGAGTCGGATCCGCTGAAGGCGACGATGTCCGCGAGCGGAATCATCGGGACCTTCCTCGGCCCCCGGTCTCCGGGGACGGCGTACGTCCTTCTCCATCACTACATGGGGGAGATCGACGGCGTGTTCCGGGCGTGGGGATTCGCCCGGGGCGGGAACGGGATGGTCAGCGAGTCCATCGCGTCATCGGCCAGATCCCACGGGGCCGAGATACGGACCCGGGCGACGGTCGAGCGGGTGCTCACGACGAACGGACGGGCGACGGGCGTCGTCCTGGAGGATGGCGAGGAACTGCGGGCGAAGACCGTTGTCTCGGGCGTCGATCCGAAGCGGACGTTTCTGGGTCTCCTCGACGCCGCGGAGCTACCGGGCGAGTTCGTCAGCGAGATCCGGCGCTTCCGGATCCGGGGCTCCTCCGGGAAGGTCAACCTTTCGCTGTCGGAGGCGCCGGAGTTCTCCTGCCTGCCCGGCGGCGGCCCCCATCTGCGCGGCGCCTTCTCCATCAGTCCAAGCATCGACTACCTGGAGCGCGCCTACGACGACGCCAAGTACGGAGGGTTTTCGCGGCAGCCCTACATGGACATCGTGATCCCGTCCATGATCGACCCGGGGATGGCGCCGCCGGGACGGCACGTGATGTCGATCTTCGTCCAGTATGCCGCCTTCGACATCGAGGGCGGCTGGGACGACGCGAAGCGGGACGCGTTCGGAGACGCCGTCGTCGACACGCTGTCGGAATACGTGCCGAATCTCAGGGACTCCATCCTCCACCGGCAGGTGCTCACGCCGCTGGACATGCAGGAGCAGCTCGGGCTCACCGAAGGCAACATCTTCCACGGCGAGTTGACGCCGCAGCAGCTCTTCCTCTTCCGTCCCTCTCCCGCCTGGGCCGACTACCGGACACCCGTGCGGGGGTTCTACCAGTGCGGCTCGGGCACGCATCCGGGAGGCGGGGTGTGCGGGGCCTCGGGCCGCCTCGCCGCGCTCGAGATCCTCCGCGACCTGCGGCGCCGGCCGCAGGGCCGTGGGAGCGGGGCGTGAGTCGCGTGTACGACGCCGCCGTCATCGGCGCGGGCCACAACGGCCTCATCGCCGCCACGTATCTGGCCCGGGCGGGGCTCCGCGTGGTCGTCGCCGAGCGGGGGGAGGCCGCGGGGGGGTGCGCCGCCACGGAGGAGCTTTGGCCCGGGTACCGCGTCGACACGGGCGCGCACGGCCTGACCGGGATCGACCGGCGCGTCACGGCGGACCTCGGCCTGGAGAAGGCGGGTCCGGGGGGGAGCGGCCTGGAGATCATGTCTCCCGATCCCTGCGTGGTGTCGCCGCAGCCGGAGGGGGAAGCGCTCATCCTGGAGGCGGACCCGGGGCGGACGGCGGATCGGATTCGCCCCTTCTCCGCTCGGGACGCCGCGCGCTGGCCGGAGTTCGTGCGCGCGCTGTCGCGGGCGAGCCGGGCGCTCGGCGTGTTGTACGGCGCCCCGCCGCCGCGACTGGCGGGCGCGAACCGTGGCGACCTGTGGGAGCTGTTTCGCCTCGGCGTGAAGATGAACCGGGTGGGCCGGCGGGATGCGCTCGAACTCATGCGGCTTCTCCCGATGACCGTGGAGGAACTGCTTTACGAGTGGTTCGAGAGCGAGGCGCTCAAGGGCGCGCTTGCGGCGGATGGCGTGCGGGGAATCTGTCAGGGGCCGCTGGCGTCGGGTACCGGATACATGTTCCTGCACCACATGGTGGGCGCGGACGGGGTCGTCCGGCGAAGGCGCCAGGTGCGCGGCGGAATGGGCGCGCTGGGCGCGGCTCTTCGGCGCGTCGCCGCCGCGGCGGGGGCGGAGGTCCGCCTCGGCCACGAGGTGGCCTCGATCCGCGTCGAAGATGGGCGCGCGACGGGCATCTCCCTCACCGGGGGCGGCGAGATTGCGGCGTCCCGCGTCGTGTCGTCCGCAGATCCCGGCCGCACGTTGCTCGGCCTCGTCGACCCCGGCGAACTGGCCCCCGAGTTCCTCCGCGCGCTGGACAACATCCGGTACCGGGGCGTCGTCGCGAAAGTGCACCTCGCGCTGGGCGAGCCTCCGCGCCCGCGGTCCGGCGACGACGCGGCCCGGGACGCCCTGCTTGCCGGCGCCGCCATCACGGTCGCGCCGGGCATCCACTACATCGAGCGTGCGTACGACGCTGCGAAGTACGGGCGGCCATCGGAGCGGCCGGTCCTCGACGCCGTCCTCACGACCGCGCTCGACCCGTCACTCGCGCCGGACGGCCATCACCTCCTGTCCGTCGCGGCCCAGTACGCGCCCTTCCGACTCGCCGACGGATCATGGGATGACACGCGCCGCGCGGCGCTGGGAGACGCGGTCGTCGCAACGTTGGCGGAGCACGTCCCCAACCTCGAAGCGGCGATCCTGCACCGGCACGTGCTGACGCCGGCCGACCTCGCCGACCGGTTCGCGCTGCCCGAGGGGAACATCCATCACGGCGAAATGACGCTCGACCAGATCTTCTTCGGGCGCCCCGTCGCGGGTTGCGCCCGATACCGGACACCGATCAAGGGACTCTACCTGTGCGGCGCCGGCACGCACCCGGGCGGCGGGCTCAACGGCCGCCCCGGCGCCGCGGCCGCCGCCCGGATCCTCCGCGACAGAAAGTAACACCACCGCCTTCAGCCACACGCCGACTTGGCGCGAAGTCCGCGCCTGCCACAACTTGCCGATGCGGCGGACCATTCACGGCACCGCGGGGCCGGAGGCGAGACATGCACCATTTCAAGGACTTCAAGAGCTTCCGCGACGCGGGGATCGATCTATTCCGCCCGCTCACGATCCTCATCGGCCCCAATGGTTCGGGTAAGACCAACGCGCTTGAAGCGATGGAGGTTCTCTCGGCTATCGCGTCCGGACGGCACCTGCACGAGATCGCCGACCTCGGCAAGAGGGCCGCCCTCAACGTTCGCGGCGGCCTCCAGGCCTGCGTGCGATACGGCGGCGAGACTCTTACGCTATCCTTCCGTTCCAATACCAAGTGGCAGAGCCGGAAGCGCGGAATCCGATATAGCGTATCAGTGAAGCCCCGCCCGGAGCCGCGGATCTTCTCCGAGTCGCTGGGGCTCCCGGGTAACGACGCAACCTCCGCCGACGATACGATGCTGTTCGAAACCCTAGGGATCGACGGCCCTGGTTCTGCGGACATTCGCGTCCGATACAACAACTTTGCGCAGGGCCCTCACAAGCCCCAGGTGAGCGTCTCCGCCACGCGTTCGGTGCTGTCGCAGTACGAACGGTTCGCCTTGAAGAACCGGCTACTAGATGCCTCGCTCAAGCAAATCTCGGGTCTACGTCGGTACCTAGCCGCCTCCTTCATGTTCGACCCAAGACCGCAGGCGATGCGCGGGTATGAGCGAATCGGAAGCGAAGTCCTCCTCCGTGACGGGTCCAACCTGTCCTCGGTCCTCTTCGGCCTCCACAGCAATGGGACGGCGGGGAGGGAGATCCTGGACTCGTTGTTCGAATACATCCGTTGTGTCCCAGAGGAGTCGTACAGCAAGTTCGAGTTCGTGGAGACCGAACTCGGCGACGTGATGCTCGGCATGCGGGAACAGGGTTCCGGCCTGCTCACCGTCGCCCGAGTTCTCTCCGATGGCACGCTTCGTGCCCTCGCCGTACTTACGGCCGTAGCGACCAGCCCGGAGGGGTCGCGCGTGGTGGTCGAGGAGTTCGACAACGGCCTCCATCCGAGCCGCGTGTCGGCACTCGTCGCGGCCATCGCGGACATGGGCGCCAAGCGCAGCGTCTACGTGGTGCTCACCACTCACAATCCGGTCACGCTCGACTCCCTGACGGATGATCAGCAACAGGGCGTTGTCGTTGCGTTTCGATCTCTGAAGGACGGGAGCAGCCAACTACGCCGGTTGGTGAACCTCCCTCGCCACGACGAGTTGCTTGAGCGGGGCACTCTGGGCGGCCTGGTGACGCGCCGAATCATCGATCAGTACCTCAGCGACGACCTCGACCAGGTCCGCGCCAAGCAAATGCGACGCTGGCTGGAGGAACTCGAGTAGTGCGGACCGTCTTCGTGCTCGACACCAGCTATCTTTGCGAGTTGTATCGGGTTCCCGGCTTCCACCGGCCGGAGTTGTCGAAGCGGATCAAGGAACGTATACGGCAGCATGAGACGAGCCAGTTCTACGTGCCGCTGGCGTGCCTGTACGAGCTTTGTGATCACATCGGCGACGTCACCGATGGCCGGCGGAGGCAGGAGATCGCCCTCAAGGTCGTTGCCCATGTCGAGGCCAGTGCGGCGGACGCTGGGCCGTGGCTCATCGTCCCGGCGGTGGATGTCAAGGCTAAACTGCCGCAATTGTTGCGGGATTTCTTGGCGGACCCCCTCCGCCTACAAATGGGCTTGACGGACTCCACGATTGTGAGCGAGGCGCATCGCCTCAAGGAAAAGTACTCCGCTTCTCTCGACTACCGCGTCCACATCTGGACTACGGACACGACACTCAAGGCACACGAGCCGGACGCGGAACTCGACCCGCTGCTTTAGAGAAGCCGCCCCTTTAGTCCAGGTCGACGCCGCGGCTGATGCGGAAGACGTGACCATCCGGATGGCGCACATGCATTTCGCGCACGCCCCACGGCATGTCCGTGGGCGGCCATGTGACGTCGAGGCCCTGCTCGACGCACCGCTCATGCACCGCGTCGACATCGTCCACCCAGACCGACATCCACGCGCCCTTGTCGGCCCCGTCGTCGCCGCCGGGGCCGAACGTCCTTTCGACATCGCTACGGCCCCGGCCGCCTTGGGCGTTCCGGCACAGGAAGATAGTCCATCGGCTCCATTGGCCGCCTACCCCAGGAGGGCGGCGACGGCTTCGCGTTCGGCGCGGAGTTCCGCGTCCGTCACCTCCATGCGCGAACGACTGAACTCGCCCACGTCGAGGCCCTCGACCACGGTATAGTCGCCGTCCGCACACGTCACCGGATGTGAGTAGACCACGCCTTCGGCCACGCCGTAGCGGCCATCCGCGTGCACGGCCATGCTCGTCCAATCCCCCTCCGGCGTGCCGTGTACCCACGTCCGCACGTGGTCGATCGCGGCCGACGACGCCGAAGCCGCGGACGAGGCGCCGCGCGCCTGGATGATCTCGGCGCCCCGCTTCTGCACCTTCGGGATGAACGTGTCCCGATACCAGGTCTCGTCGACGAGATCGAGCGCCGGCGCGCCCGCCACCGTGCACCGGCTGATGTCGGGGTACTGCGTGGCGGAGTGGTTGCCCCAGATCGTCATGCGCCGGATCTCCGTCGCGTGCGTCCCCGTCTTCTCGGCCAACTGGCTGATCGCGCGGTTGTGGTCGAGGCGGGTCATGGCCGCAAACTGCCGGCGGTCCAGCTTCGGCGCGTTCGCGGCGGCAATCAGGCAGTTCGTGTTCGCCGGGTTCCCGACCACGAGGACGCGCACGTCGGGCGAGGCGTGATCGCTCAGCGCGCGCCCCTGCGGGCCGAAGATCCTCCCGTTGTCGGCCAGCAGGTCGCCGCGTTCCATCCCCGGTCCGCGCGGCTTGGCGCCCACGAGCAGCGCGTAGTCGACGCCCTCGAACCCCTCGTTCACATCCGCCGTCCCGACGACGCCGCGCAGGAGCGGAAAGGCGCAGTCGTTGAGTTCCATCTCGACACCGCGCAGCGCATCGAGTGCGGGCGGGATCTCCAGGAGTTGCAGGGTGACGGCCCGGTCGGCCCCGAGCATGTCCCCCGCCGCGATCCGGAAAGCGAGGGCGTATCCGATATTTCCTGCGGCCCCCGTGATGGCGACCCGCGCTGGTGCAGTCATGTCGTCTCCGCACGTTGTGTTTGAAGTTGTGTTTGAATCTGTTCCCGGCACCGATATGCTCGGGGGAGCGCCAAACTCACAGGAGCGACTCCTCAAGTCCAGCGCGGACCCGGGCCGGCGCGGCGGAAGGGGTGTGCGCGGTCTCGCGCCGGGGACCACGGCGTGGCAAGCTTCGGCGCTTCTCGAACCCCGGGGGGATTTCCATCCGCGACCTCACTCGCGACCACGCCCACATGACTCGGCTGATGGCGGCGCTGCTCGCGCTTTGCATCGTCCTGCTCGGCCTGCTCCTGGTGGCGGTCCTCGCGGGGGCCGGCCGCGCCGCCGCGCTCCCCCATCCGGCGCACGCGCCCATGCTGGTCGGGGTCGACGCGGGCGAACTCGGCGCGCCGGCGTGGGCCGCGTATGTCGCCGGCGGCGTCATGCTCGGGACCATGTGGGTCACGATGCTGATCGGGTTCCGCCACGGACACTGGATTCATCGCGCGGTCAACGCGTGGATGGCCGGCTACGTCCTCCTCTTCGTCATCCTCATGTGGTCCTTCGGCGCCTATGCCGCCGGCCGCACGACGATCGTCCTGGGTTTCACGGCTCCGGCTTCCCTGCTGGTGTACGGGCTCACGCTCGCGCCGTGGATCCCTCTGCTGGCGATCACCTGGAAGTTCGAGGACGCCTACTTCGGCCCCGACGAACAGGCTCGTTTCGATGACATCGTGGCGGAGGCGAAGGACCGAAGCCGGTCCCGGGACGAGAGCTAGCGGCCCGTGGAGGAATACCGCGCCCTGATCACGCTGCTCGCGGTCATCGCGTATCTGGCGCTCTGCGTCGGCATCGGACTGTGGTCGCTCCGGCGCACGAAGTCGGCCGGCGACTTCTTCGTGGCGGGACGCAGGCTGGGGATGTTCGTCACCGCGTTCGCGATCTTTTCGAGCACGATGAGCGGGTTCGGCTTCGTGGGCGGCCCCGGCCTCATGTACTCGATGGGGACGAGTTCGATCTGGATTCTCGGCACGATCGTCATCTCCAACATCATCGTGCTGAACCTGGTGGCGAAGCGCATCCGCATGGTGTCCGAGCTTCGCGAATGCGTATCGCTGCCGGACGTGGCGGCTGCCCGCTACGGCAGACGGTCGGTGCGCGCGTCCGTGGCGGTCGTGATCCTGCTCGGCGTGCTGGGATACCTCGCGACGCAGATCCTGGCGATGTCGATCGTGCTGCAGGGCGTGCTGTCCGACGCGGGCGTGTTCCAGCAGCCGAGCCTCGCGCTCTGCGTCGCAATCTCCTGCTCCGTCCTCATCTTCTATTCGGTCACCGGAGGGATCGTCGCGTCGGTCTATACGGACGTGATCCAGGGCGCGATCATGATCGTCGCCTCCTCGCTCGTGTTCATCACCGTGCTCGGCACGTTCGACGGCGGACTGGGCGAGATCAGCCGGATCGTGGCGGCGGACGATCGCGCGGCGGGCGGACCCTGGGGCACGATCGGCATCATGGGCGCGCTCGCCTGGTTCTTCGTGTTCGGCATCGGCGTGGGCGGGCAGCCGCACATCATCACGAAATTCATGATGCTCAAGAGCCTGAAGGAACTGCGCTACGTGATCCCGCTCGGCGTCCTCGCCTACAGCTTCGCGGCGCTGCTCTGGATCGGGATCGGCTTCGCGATGCGCGCGCTGGTGATTACGGGCGCGCATCCCGCGCTCGCGACCCCGGACGCCGCCTCGGCGGAGTTCCTGCAGACCTTCACGCACCCGCTGCTCGCGGGCGTCGTCTTCGCGGCGCTGCTCGCGGCGATCATGTCCACCGCGGACGCGTTCCTTAACATCGGCGCCGCCGCCGTCATGCACGATCTGCCGATCGCGATCCGGGGGCGTTCCCTCGGGAACGAGCTCGTGTGGGCGCGGGTCATCACCGCCGTACTCGCGCTCGCGGCCGCGCTCATCGCGCTCTATTCGGGCGATCTCGTGGCGCTTCTCGGCGCCTTCGGCTGGGGGACGTTCGCGGCCGGTCTCCTCCCGGTCCTCGCGATCGGGCTGAACTGGAAACGGGCCAATGCGCTCGCCGCCAACGTCGCGATCGTCAGCAGCCTCATCGTCAACTTCGGCCTCCGGGGCCTCGGCATCCGCCTTCCCTACGGCGTCGACCACGGCGCCGCCGCGCTCGTCGTGTCTCTCGTCCTCTTCCTCTCCATCTCCTTCCTCACCAGACCCGAGCCCATTCCGCGGGACATCCGGCGGGTGATGGACCTCTGACCCCGGTGCCCCGATCCTCGCCATGAAAGACCGTAACCTGTCTTGATTCCATCGTTTGCGAATGATGCCGAGCGGGATGCATATTCGGGACATATCGGTGGACATACTGGTGGACATATCCTGGCACTTAATCTTCGTGACGTCGTCACTGGGGGATACGATCGTGGACGAACGCGCGTACGAGCGGAGTCACCCGTGGATCAGTTTCCGCCCGGGCCTCGCGAGAGCCACGCCGCAGCTCTGGTCTTTGCTCGGTCAGGCGGCGGCTCGCTGCGAACAGGTCGCCCGGGCGGTCCTGCCTCCGGCCGCCGCGGCGGAGATGCATAAGCTCTACCTGATCAAGGGTGCCCGCGCGACTACGGCCATCGAGGGGAACACGCTCACCGAAGAGCAGGTGCGGGACAGACTCGATGGACAACTCGAACTTCCGATATCGCAGGAGTACCTGGGCCGGGAAGTCGACAACATCCTCCGAGCCTGCGAAGACATCTTCGGGCGGGTCATCGCCCCGGAGCCAATACGCCTGACCCCGGACTGGATTCGCGAGGCCAACCGCCTCGTCCTCGCCGGATTGGAGGAGCACCTGAAGGAAGGCGTCGTACCGGGGGACGTGCCCCCGTTCTCCGTCGGGGTCGCCAGGTACCCGGGAGCGCCACGGGAGGACTGCCGGTTTCTGCTCGAACGGCTGTGCGAGTGGTTGGAGGAAGATGCGGTCTGGCCGGAGCTTCAGGAACATCTGGGCAGCGCGGTCGCCGTGGCGCTTCTCCGTGCGATCTTCGCACATTTGTATATTGCTTGGATCCATCCATTCGGCGATGGGAACGGCCGCACGGCGCGGCTCGCGGAGTTCCTCATCCTGTCAGGGGCCGGTGTTCCCTCTCCCGCCACCCATCTCCTCAGCAACCACTACAATCTCACGCGCGCGGACTACTACCGGCAGCTGGACCGTTCGAGCCGCGCCAACGGCGGCCGGGGGGACGCACTGGGGTTCATCGTCTATTCGCTTCAGGGATTCCTGGACGGCCTCGAGGAACAGTGCCGTTACGTGGAGGAAGTGCAGTCGTGGCTGGCATGGGAACATTACGTTTATTGGAGGTTCCGGCTCCATCCCCGTTCACCTGCCATGAACCGGCGCCGGGAAGTGGTCCTCGTTCTGGGACGGCACGCGAAGCCGGTGAGGAAGCGCGAGATTCCCGATCTCGCTCCTGCCCTGGCGCGGCTCTATTCCACGAAGACCGCAAAGACGCTCACCCGAGATCTTAACTGGCTCCTGGCGAACGAACTGTTAGAGAAGGAGGCGGCTTCATATCGCGCTCCCGTCCACATGATGCAGCAGTTCCTTCCCGTGCGAGCGTAGCATCCCGCGGCGTCCCGAAACCTCCGGCCGAGGAGCCCGTAGACTCTGCGGAAGGCCCGGTCCGCGCCGGGCCGTCCAGGACGACGAGGGGTCTGCGAAGGATGTCCAAGAACACCGTAGCTCATCTTTCCGGCGTGACCCATCGATACGGATCCGTGACCGCGTTGGAGGAGGTGGATCTCGAGATCCGGCGCGGCGAGGTGCTGGCGGTGCTGGGTCCCAACGGCGCCGGCAAGACGACCGCGATCCATCTGCTGCTCGGGAGCCTGCCCGTGCAGACCGGAGCAGCGACCGTCTTCGGGCGGCGACCCGACGCTCCCGGGGTTCGAGCGCGCCGTGGCGCGATGCTCCAGATCTCCGGGGTACCCGACACGCTGACCGTAGGCGAACACCTCGACCTGTTCCGCGCCTACTATCCCGCTCCGCTCCCGGCTTCCCGTCTGCTCGCCATGGCGGGGATCGAGGGACTGGAGAGGCGGAGGTTCGGCAAGCTTTCCGGGGGACAGAAGCAGCGGGTCCTGTTCGCGCTTGCCCTGTGCGGCGACCCTCAGCTGGTCTTTCTCGATGAACCCACCGCGGGCCTGGACGTGGCAGTCCGGCGCGGGCTTTGGGAGGAGATTCGCCGGCACCGCGAGTCCGGCCGGACCACCGTGCTGACGACGCACTACCTGGAGGAGGCCGACGCGCTCGCGGATCGCATCGTCGTCCTCCAGCGCGGGCGCGTCATCGCGGAAGGTCCGCCGTCGACGATCAAGTCCCGCACCGCCGCGCGCCGGGTCCGCTGCGTGACCCGCGTTACGGCCGGCGCCGTGAGGTCCGTGCCCGGTGTCGTCAGGTCCGCGACCCGAGGCCAGCACCTCGAGGTCCTGACCTCCCGCCCCGAGGCGCTGGTGCGCGAACTCCTCGACCGGGATCCCGGCCTCCGCGACCTGACCGTGGTCGGCGCCGGGCTGGAAGAGGCGTTCCTTGCCCTCACACGAGAGTCCGACGATCCGGAGCCGGTCCGGTGACGGCGGCGAGACCGGCCCGCCGGTGGCGCATCTACGTGTTGGAGGCCCGGTACCAGTTCCTGATGGTGCTGCGGGAGCCCGCCTTCGCGATCCCGACGCTGCTCTTCCCCCTGATCTTCTACCTGTTCTTCGGCGTGGTCATGGGCGCCGGGAGCCTTTCCGTCGCCGCGCCCACGTACATGCTGGCGACGTACAGCGTCTTCGGGGTCCTGGGCCCTTCGTTGTTCGGTTTCGGCGCCGGACTCGCCATGGAACGCGACTCGGGCGTCCTCCTCCTCAAACGGACCACGCCGATGCCGGCGGCCGCCTATCTGCTCGCCAAGGTGGCGATGGCGATCGCCTTCGGAGCCGTTGTCGTCCTGGGGATCTTCCTTCTCGGCGCCTATGGGGCCGGCGTGGTGCTGTACCGCTGGCAATGGTTCGCCCTCGCCGGAGTCGTGCTCGCCGGAGTGATCCCCTTCTGCGCTCTGGGGCTTGCCGTCGGGGCGTGGTCGAGGGGGCGGGCCGCTGTGGCCATCACCAACCTCGTGTTCCTTCCCATGGCCATGCTGTCCGGACTCTGGATCCCGATCACGATCTTTCCGGCGGCCCTGCAGGACATCGCCAACGCATTGCCGGCCTATCACCAGGCGCAGCTTGCGCTCAAGGTCATCGCCATGGATGGGGGACGGCCGACGCTGCTGCACGTCTCGGTGCTCGGCCTTCAATCGCTCGCCTTTCTCGCCGTCGCCGCACTCGGGTTCCGGCGGGCGGGAACCGGCGCCGTCTCGATTCGCCCGGGAGGAATGTCATGAATGCGGGGAACCGATCCGGTATCCGAAGCCTGTGGATTCTTGTGGCCGCGGCCGCGGGATTCGTCGCCGCCCTGGCGACGCTCCCGGTTCCGGGTGACGCGGCCGCCCCGGGACAGGAGACGCCGGAGGAGAGTTTCGCGATCGTGGACGTGACGCTGTTCGATGGCGAATCGTTCAGACCGAATCAGGATGTCCGGATCGAGGACGGTCGGGTGCGCGCGCTCGGGCCGAGACTCCGGCTGCCGGAGGACCTGCCCCGCGTGGACGGGCGCGGCCACACGCTGCTGCCCGGTCTCATCGACGGCCACGTCCACACGTTCGGCGGGACGCTGGGCGACGCGGTGCGCTTCGGCGTGACCTCCGTCCTCGACCAGTTCACCGACCCCGCCCTCCTGGCCGGATCACGGACCGCTCGGGACGAGATCGCGCGCACGACCGAAGCCGATCTCTTCTCGGCGGGGATGCTGGCGACGGCGCCTGGCGGTCACGGCACGCAGTTCGGCCTGGCGGTGGAGCCCCTGACGGACCCCGCGAACGCCGCCGCCTGGGTGCGGGCGCGGAAGGAGGAAGGCTCCGACTGGATCAAGATCGTTTCCGAAGACGGAGGCGCCTACGGCGGGGAGATCCCGTCTCTCGGCCGCGAGACGATCGGAGCGCTCATCGCCGCCGCCCATGCCGAGGGCCTGCGGGCCGTCGTGCACGTCAGCGCGCTCGAACCGGCGCTCGACGCGGTCTCTCTGGGGGCCGACGGCCTCGTCCACGTCTGGATCGACGCCGTCATCTCCGAAGAAGACGCCCGCCGGCTCGCGGAGGCGGGGGTCTTCGTCGTCCCCACGCTGTCCGTCATCGCCGGCATGTTCGGCGACTCCACCGGCCTGCGGGTCCTTGCCGAGACCGACGAGTCGCTGGTCTCGCCCATGCAAAGGCAGACGCTGAGCGATCCTTCGCTGCTGCGCGCGGGAGGCGGCGCCGAGGTGGCCTTCGAGAACGTTCGCCGTCTGCACACGGCCGGCGTGCGGATCGTCGCCGGAACCGACACCCCGAATCCCGGGACGGGGACCGGAATCTCGATGCACGGAGAGCTTCGCCTCCTGGCGGGCGCCGGGCTTGGAAGCGCGGAGGTGCTCGCCTCGGCGACCTCCGGGGCCGCGGACGCGTTCGGCATCCCCGAGCGCGGTCGCATCGCCGAGGGCTACGTGGCCGACCTCGTGCTCGTGCGGGGCGACATCGAGAGCGACGCCGAGGGTGACGTGTCCCGCACCACGGACATCGTCACGATCTGGAAGGACGGCTATCCCGTCGTACGCGAGGCCGTCGCGACGACGTTCTCGCCGGACATCGCGCCGACGCCGGAGGGGGCGATCCTGGTCGATTTCGAGGACGGCATCGACTCCGGCTTCGGGTTCGGCTGGCAGGTGACGACGGACGCGATGAACGGGGGTGCTTCGACAGCCGAACTGGCCGTGGAGGATGGCGCGCTCGTCGTGAGCGGCGAGACGAAGGTCGGGTTCGCGTTCCCGTGGGGGGGCGCCATCTGGTTTCCCGGCCCGCAACCGATGCAGGCGGTCGATTTCTCCGGCCGCAGCGTCCTGCGCTTCCGCACCCGCGGGGACGGACGGAGCTACACCGTGATGCTGTTCGGCGCGCGGGCCGGGACCACCGTGCCACCCATGGTCCCCTTCGTCGCCGGGCCGGAGTGGGCCGTGGTCGAGATTCCGCTCGAGAGCTTCGCCACCGCCGACCCGTCGATCATCGCCGGCCTGGCCTTCGTGGCCCAGGCACCGCCCGGAGAGTTCACCTTCGAACTGGACGACGTGGAGATCCGCTAGCTCTGGATCTCAGGATGGTTGTTCACCCTTTTCGGTCCAATCCAGACCATCGCCCATGCGACCACCGAGACCACCGCCCGTGACCATCGCTCGCACCAGCGTCGCCGCCTCGATGAAATCGGACTGTTGCAACTGGTGCGAACAACCTCAGTCACGCCGCGCTGCTCAGTGCCTCTGTACCGGACGTGAACCTTGTCCCGGTGCGGGTTGTTCCCGGAGGTAGCACCATCCCCGAAAGATGGCTTCATTCCAGTCGTCAACGAACAATTCCACCGGCCGTTCTCGACCGTCCATGCTCCTCCCTTCTTCGCAGTGCCAACGCTTCGGCCATACTCAAAGCCCGGATCTAGCAAGGGGTTGATGGCAGGCACTAGGTGCAAGATTGGGGTCACACACCTCGTCGGAGGCTCCTATTCGGTTTCGACGGATCCTTGTTGCCACGGCCATACACGGACGGCCCGCTCGGCCAGTTCCTGGGACCTGCGTAGCAGCGTGGCCTCGTCCCAAACAGGCTCCGCAGCCAGTCGCTTGGTCAGGCTGACCGGGCTCCTCCGGTACCATTCCTTCTTCGCGTCGAACGACCGGTGCTCCCCGGGCGCGTCGTTGGCGCCGCCGACGAGGGCCAAGTTGGCGAGCTGGTAGCGCCACGCCAAGTGCTTTTCCTCCGCGTCGGGACCAAGCGGCTCGCGCCAAGCGTCCGTCAGCCGATACGGCATCACGCGTTCGGTCCAGAGGGACGCGCGGCTCGGCGCGTCGTCCCCGTCCTCGTCCTCCATCAGCGCGCATAGCACTGCCAGACGAGCCTGCTTTCCGAAATACATGCGCTTGGTATGGATCCCGCGGACGAGGTCCTCGTTGCTGGGCACGCCCACATCTTGTCGACGGAGCTTGCGGATGCGTTTCATCCAGTCGTCCAGGTAGGCCTCCCGATTGACGGAACCTCGGGCGGCCAGACGGGCGAAGGCGGTGTTCAGGCCGGCCGTCCGGCCGGTGAGCCAGAGACGGGTGATCCACGTGCCAACCGTTTCGAACATCCGCTTGGTCTGTTCCACGGTCGAGATCGCCTCGCCGTCCACGGGGCTCAGCTCATAGAGCAGGCGCAGGGTGAAGGGTCGGTGGGTGTGAAGGCCCATCGCGCGCAGGTGCCGGAGCGAGGACTCGATGGCGTCCTCAGGATGTGGTCCCGCAGTGCCGGTAAGCATGCCATAGAGGCGGGCGAGGTGCGCGAGTTCGCGGAACAGGTCCGGTCGACGCTCTTGATCGTCCCAACCCTCCTCAATCGCCCATCGGCGGAAGACCTCGTAGGTCTGGTGGATCGCGGTGATCGTGCCGGTGCGCCAGCGCATTAGGTCGCGCAGGAAGAGATCGACCGGCTTCGAAGAATGTTGGGCGTGAAGCTCCTTCTCGATCTTCAGCCAGTACTTCTCATACAGCTCCTGCTGCTTGGCGTCCGGGAAGCCCATGAGCAGCCAGTTCTTGACTTTCTCGCTCTCTTTCAGGGCCTTTCCGGTCGCGTTCAGGCTCTCGAATATCTGCTGGGGATCGTCGTTCACGCCCACCCCGAGACTGACGACCCGGAAGCGCTCCAGTCCGGCCATCAGCGTGTCGGCACCGTGGCGACCGACCAGCTCGTGAACCACTCGCCAAGCGTTGGTGACCGCTCCCTTGCCCTTCGGCTTGCTCCCCAGAATGCCAACGTACTCCTCCTCGTCGCCGGTCTGAAGGCGGAGCTTTCGTCGCTTCCCGGGCGCCTTCTCCTTCCGGTTCTGCAGCCGGTCGCGGATTTCCTCCCGGGTCCACTCGCCGTAATGCTCGTCATCGTCCATCCGGTCGGCGATGCAGGCGAGCAGGAGACTCACCGTCGTCAACCGTTGCTGGCCATCCACGACACGCTGGGTCGTGAGCACGCCCGGCGGCTGCCCGGGCGGACAAAAGGTGATTAGGGAGCCACCGTAGTGTGCTCTCTCCGAGTTGGCGGCGGCCGCGATCGACACCAGGTCCTTGACGAGCCGTGTTACGTCCACCTCGTCCCAGCAGTAGCGACGTTGCCACTTGGGGACGTGGTATTGGACCTTGCCGTCCAACAGCTCCAGGAATCCCACTTCATCGGCTTGCACTACGAGTCTCCGGTCCAGGGCCACAGCGTCAGTGCCTCCTGCGCCAGCTCCTCGGCGCGCCGCCCGATGGCTTCCTCGTCCCACTTGGGGACGTTCGCGAGTCGCTGGGTCATCAATACCGAGCTCTTCTTGTACAATTGCCTCTTCTTCTCGAACGAATGGTTGCTCAGTGCGGAACCCCATTTGCCGCCACAGAGAGTCAGATTCCCGAGGCGGTGGAGATGCCGCCCGTGAATCTCCTCCGCCCGGTCACCCAGGTCTTTGCGCCAAGCCTCGTTCAGCGTCTGCGGCATGATGTGCTCCACGGTGAGCTTCCCGCACGGCGGTGCCTCCCCCCAGGCCTCACTGTCCATCATCGCGCATAGCACGGCCCTCGTGGCCTTGGTGTCCTTGCCCCCGTACTTGGACTGTAGCCGGATCCCGTCGCTCACTTCGGAGTTGGTTGGCACCGCGATGCGATCGCGGACTCCCGCGATCCGCCGCTTCCAGAATCGCGCCCGATCGGGCTCGTCGGCCGGGACGGTCACGTTGGCCAGTTCGACGAACGCCTTGCCAAGGCCGGTGAACGAGCGGCCGGCAAGCCAGAGGCGAGTGATCCAGCTGCTCACCGAACGGAGGGTGTGGACGAGCCGCGTCGAATCAAGACCTGAATCCCCTGCTTCCTGGGCGTCCCAGAGAAGGCGCAGGGTGAAGGGGCGGTGCGCATCGATCCCCATCGCACGCAGGTGGTTGAGCTCTCCGGAGGGCTGCTCGTCGGCGGTACCGGTGATCTGTCCGTACAGGGTGGCCAGGCTCGCGAGCCTAGCACACAGTTCGGGGCGGCGTTCCGGGTTGTCGCGCCCCTTGCGAATCGCCCACCTGCGGAATTCGTCGTAGGTACGGTTCCCCGCGACCGACCTGCCGGTCCACCAGCGCATCACGTCGCGCAGAAACACGTCGATCCGCTCTGCATCGTGACGCGCATCCAGCACGTCCTCGATGGCCACCCAGTGCTCGTCGTGCAGCTCGTTCTGGACTTCTTCCGACAGGCCCATCAGCAGCCAGTTCTTGACCTTCTCGCCCTCCGTCAGCGGCTTGCCGGTGGCGTTCAGGCTCTCGAAAATCTGCTGCGCATCATCGCGGTCCTCCAGCACGATCGTGATCACGCGAAGACGATGTAGGCCCTCGATCAGGGACTGGACGTTCTCAGAGCTCACGCGCTTCCTTACGATCCCCCAAGCGTCGGCCACATGCCCGTCTCCGGATCCGGGGGAGTCGCCCTCGATGATCCGGCGGTACTCTTCCTCGTCGCCGTCCTGCAGCCGGAGCTTGCGCCGTCTGTCCTCCTGCTTCTTCGGATTCGTCAGCAGGTCATCCCGGATCTCTTCGGGGGTCAACTCCCCGCCCATCCCGTTGGCTCCCAGCGTTTCGGCGATGCAGGCGAGCAGGATGCTCACGGTGGTCAGGCGCTGCTGCCCGTCCACGACGCGATAGACCTTCATCACGCTGGAACTCGATTCCTGCACCGTGATCATGGTCCCGCCGTAGTGAGGTCGCGCTTGGTTCTCGGCGTCCGCGATCGCCCGCATGTCCTTGATCAGGCGATCGATCTCCGTCTCGCCCCACACATACCGACGCTGCCACCGCGGTACGAGATACTGGACCTTCTGGTTGAAGAGCTCGAAAAAGGGGAGTTCTTTTGCTTTCATGCCGGATATTGCGATGTGTTCGCGGTGGGGGGCCGGGTGGGCCGGCACCGTAGGAGCGCCGACTTCGTTTCGTTCGTGCGTGCCATCGTTCGATTCCTCTCTCGACTAATGGACTGGAACGATCTGCGACCGAAGTATCGCGGAGCGAAGCCGACTTCGCCAGAAGAGCGACGCAGCTCTTAGGATCCTTTGATCGACGAGCGTGAAAATCCGTTGTTGAAATACGGATTTTCAAGTATTATTGTTCGGAATGTTCATCGAACGCCCGATACCGACACATCGCATCCGGGAAGAATTCTCGGTGCACCCCTGCGTCGCGCTGACCGGCCCGCGCCAGTGTGGGAAATCCACCCTCGCCAGGCGGATCGCAACGGAAGCCCCGGGGAGTTCGTACTTCGACCTCGAAGCCGGGATCGACCGACGCCGTCTGGCCACTCCCGAGCAGACGCTTGGCCCCCTTGAGGGACTGGTCGTCCTCGACGAGATCCAGCGCTCGCCGTCCCTCTTCGAGACGATCCGGGTGCTCGTGGACCGGCCCGCGAACCGTGCGCGGTTCCTGCTCCTCGGCAGCGCCTCGCCCCGGCTGGTCCGAGGCGTCTCCGAATCGCTCGCGGGTCGGGTCGGACTCGTCGACCTGGGCGGATTCCACCTGGGAGAGGTGGATGCGAAGGAGTGGCGAAGGCTCTGGGCGCGCGGCGGCTTCCCGCGCAGTTACCTGGCACGCGGTGACCGCCGGTCGATCCTGTGGCGGCGGAGCTTCATACGCACCTTCCTCGAACGGGACATCCCGCAGCTCGGCATCACGATCCCGGCCGAACGACTCAGGCGATTCTGGACCATGATCGCCCACTACCACGGACAGACGTGGAACGGAGCGGAGTTCGCCCGCGCCCTGGGAACCAGCGAGGCCACGGCGCGCAGGTATCTCGACATCCTCACCGGGGCCTTCATGGTGCGCGCACTCCCGCCGTGGTTCGAGAACCTGAAGAAGAGACAGGTGAAGGCGCCGAAAGTGTATGTCCGCGACACGGGACTGCTGCACGAGTTGCTCGGATTATCCGCGGAGCGGGAACTCTCGGGCCATCACAAGGTCGGTGCGTCCTTCGAAGGATTCGCGTTGGAGCAACTGCTCGCCGGTCTCGCCACGCGGGACGCGTACTTCTGGGCGACGCACGGAGGAGCCGAACTGGACCTGCTCGTCTTCGGAGGGGGGGAGAGGTACGGCTTCGAGTGCAAGTTCGCCGACGCGCCCGGCACGACACGGTCCATGCGCGTCGCGCTGGAAGACCTCGACCTCTCGCACCTCTGGATTGTCTATCCGGGCGAGGAAGCCTATCCGCTCGACGACCGGATCTCGGTCCTCCCCGTCTCTCAGGCGGGCGCCCTGGCGGCCACCCTTTCGCGCTGACTCCCCTTGGCGGTCAGCGGACGCCGACCTGGCCGGCGACGGCGGCGGTCAGCTTTTCGGGGTCGTAGCCGAGGCCATCCTTGAACACGAGACGGACGTTGCGGATGTCGGAGGGCCTGAGTTCGATATCGCCCTCGATCACGACGAGGTCGGCGAGTTTGCCGGGGGCGACCGTCCCCAGTTCGTCGACGAGACCCAGGATGATGGCCCCGTTCGCGCTCATGATGCGGACGGCCGCAGCCGGTTCGAAGCCCGCCTCGACGAGAATCTCGAAGTTGCGCTGGTCGCCGTAGCCGGGCAGCGCGCCCCAGGCCGGATCCACTCCCGCCGCCAGCACGCCTCCCGCCTCCACGAACGCGAGTTCGAAGTCGAGCAGGTTCTCGAACAGGTCGATCATCCACGGCATCTCCGCCGTCCGGAAGATCGAGCGCCGCTCCATCTCCGCCTCCACGACGTGGTCGGGGAGCGCTTCCAGGTCGCGCTCCGTGAGGTCGGGCACGAGCGGCGTGGCCTGCTCGGCGACGGCCAGCGTGGAGGTCATGCCGACGCCCGCGGCGACCATCTCGGAGATCGTCTCCGCCACGCGGGGATCGTCCATGTCCAGCTCGGCGATGCTTCGCTGGTAGTTGGGGCTGCACCGGTCCGGCTCGCGGGTCGTGTCGTACTCGGAGTTCGCCCACAGGCCGTGCTCGAGGTTGTCGATCCCCAGCGCCGTCGCCTCGCGGAAGCCCACCGAGCACAGGTGCGCCGTCACCTTCATGCCCTGCCGGTGCGCCTCATCGATGATCGTGCCGAGCGCCTCCCGGGTGATCTGCGTGTAGGCCTTGATCCACTCGGCCCCCTCGGCAGCCCAGTAGCGCACGTACCGGCGCGCCGCCTCCTCGTCGCGGATCGCGTACATCCCGAGATCCCGGAGCCGCTCGTCGGGACCGGGGCTGATGACGTACGGGGCCGTGATGAGGATCCGGGGACCCGGCGTCTCTCCCCGCTCGATGGCGCCCTTCAGCGAGAGATCCTGGTACGGCGCGACGCTTCCCGTCGTCCGCACGGTGGTGACCCCGGCCCCGAGATAGAGGCGCGGACCGGAGTACTGCATCTGCGAGGCGCGCGGCGTGGACTGGTAGTAGAACATGTGGTTGTGGAGCCCGACCATCCCGGGCATGACCGAGTGGCCTTCCAGGTCCAGCCGCTCGGCGCCCGGAGGGATCTCGACCTCGCCCGCCGCGCCCACGCTCTCGATCCGCGTCCCGCGGATGACGATGGTCTGCCCCGCGCGTGCGGGTCCGCCGGCGCCGTCGAAGAGGAGGACGTTCTCGAGCGCCACCACGGGCGAGGAGACGGCGAGATAGGACCTCACCTCCTCGGACAGGGCGTCGCGGTCCTGGCCTGCCGCCGGCTTACCGCCCCAAAGGAGAATCGTCACCGCTCCGAGAATCCACGTTCCTCCGCGCGTTCCGCGCCGCATGGCGTCCTCCTTGTGTCGAACCGAGATCTTCTTCAGCGTAGATGCCGCCCTCGGGGCCGGAAAGACCCGAGTGAGCCGCAACCGACGGTAGATCAAAGGAGCTTCGCCGTGCGCGCTGTCAGAGCCTCGCTGGTCCTTGGATGGATGTTGGTTGCCGCAACTCCTCTTGCCGCGCAGGATCGGTGGCTGGCGATCGAGGGAGGCACGGTTTTCGACGGCACGGGCGCCGTCCACGAGAACGCGACGGTGCTGGTGCGAGGGGACCGGATCGAGGGAATCGGGCCGGCGGGGCAGGTCGAGATCCCGGCCGGGGCCCAACGCTTCGATGCGACGGGCAAGTTCCTCACGCCGGGCTTCATCGACCTCCACTTTCACTACTCTCCCGGCCCGCATGCCTCGATCGACGGGACGGGGACCGACGCGAATCCCGAACTGCCGCTCCTCTTCCTGGCCAACGGCGTCACCACGCAGCGGGAGATGGGGCAGTGGATCAGGGATAACGAGAACTGGCTCACCACTGTGCGAACGCTGGGGCTTGCGGCGCCGCGGCTCCTCTATTCCGGCCCGATTCTCGACGGGCGGGACACGGCCTATCCCACCATCTCCCGGGTCCTGCTGGACGAGATGGACGCCCGGATGGCGGCGAACGAGCTGATGGATCGGGGCGCGACGTCCCTGAAGGTGTATTTCCGGCTCTCGCTCGCGCAGGTCGCGGCCATCATCGAGGAGGCCGACCGCCGCAACGTCCCGGTGCACGGCCACCTCGAGATCGTCGACCCCGTCGCCGCGATCCGGCTGGGGCTGGACGGCATCGAGCACACGAGGTCGGTGGGCCGGGCCCTCGTCTCGCCCAAGCGGGCGGAGGAGTTCCGGCAGGCGGTGCTGCGCGAGAGCATCCACCGCGGAGAGGGCGGGCTGGCGCTGTGGGCGGCGCTGGATCCGGCCGGCCCGCGCGCCAACGCGCTCATCGAGCTCATGCTGGAGCGCAACGTGAACCTCGACGGCACGCTGGCCGTCTTCGAACCCGCGTTCGACGAAGAGGGTCGCGACGTACAGTGGGCGGCGATGCGGAACATGGCGGCGTTCACGGTGCGGTACGCGAAGGCCGGCGGACCCGTCACGATGGGCTCACACGGCCTGGTGGCCAACGCGCCCCCGGGGCTCGCCTACCAGCGCGAGATGGAAACCCATGTGGAGGCGGGGATGACGCCGGCGGAGACCTTGATCGCCGCGACCCGGATGGGCGCCGAAGCGCTGCGCCTGCCGGACAGGGGCACCCTCGCCCACGGCATGCTGGCCGACATCGTCCTCTTCGACGCCAGTCCGCTCGAGGACATCGCCAACGCGCGCCGCGTCCACGCGGTGATCCTCGGCGGCCGGGTGCTCGACCGAGACCGGCTGCTCGCCACCGCGGAGGGCCTGATCCCCTGACCGAGCACCCTCTCCCGGTCATCGCGGCCCGGCAGATCTCGATCCGCTAACTTCCCCGCGCGGGGCCTTCGATGTGAAGCGTCACGATGTCCGCATCGTGGTATTTCTGGTGCCTCACGGACGTGGCCAAATGCTGCAGAATCCTGAGCGAAATCTCGTGCTCCTGCGGCTCCGCCGTGCCATGGCTGGCCAGAACGGCGATCTGATCCTCGATGTTCCCCGCGCCGCCGGCCGAGATGAACTCCAGTTCGGCCCCGGTCCCCCACTTGCGGGCAACGACGCGCAGACGCCGGTCTCCGGCGTCGTCCCCTTCCTTCGCCTCCTCCAGCAGGAGCAGCAGCGTCTCCTCCGCCGCCTGCAACAGCCGGTCGCTCATCTCCATGGGCCACTTGCGCCGGATCGAGAACTTGTCGAGAAAGTTCCGGATGGTGGGGAGCGCCTCCACGTTCAGCGTCGCCTCGACGCGCAGGGGCCGCGAGCCCATCAATTCGAGCAGCGCCGTGAGGACGATCGCGGTCAGGCCGCCCGCGGTCATCCCGTTCTCGAGCAGCGGCGCCAACCCGGGGCTCAGATACTCGTTGAAGAGAGCGCCCTCCTGGAACCCGACGCCGGCCCAGAACGACACGCCCACGATCGCCGCCTTGCGATAGTCGATGCCATCCTGGATGACGACCCGCGCCCCGATGACGAACAGGATCGCGATCAGGACGAAGCCGTAGGCCGCGAGCACGGGGTCCGGGATGGCGAGAACGATCGCGGCGATCTTCGGCAGGAACGCCAGTGCGCAGAAGGTCACTCCGATGCACACGCCCACGCGGCGCGCCGCGACGCCCGTGATCTCAGCCAGCGAGATGCTCGACGAATAGGTGGTGTTGGGGACGGTGCTCAGCAGCCCGGAGAGCAGGTTGCCGAGGCCGTCGGCGGCGACCGCGCCCTGAACCGCTCCGAAGTCCGTGGCTCGGCTGCGCCGCCAGGACACGCGCTGAATGGCTACGGCGTCGCCCACCGTCTCGATGGCGCCGATCAGCGTCACGAACACGAACGTCGGCAGCAGCGCCCAGAATGCGGGGCCGAAGCTGAAGCCGAAGCCCGGCCAGCCGCCCGCGGGGAGACCGATCCACCGCGCGTCGGCCACGCGCTCGAAGTCGTAGATGCCGAACGACACCGCCGCCACGCACCCGACGAAGATGCCGATCACCGGGCCCCACAGCCGCATGACGCCGCCGGCCCGGAGCACGATCAACAGAGTCGCGACAATGGTGACCAGGGCCGTCACCGGTGCCGCCACCGACGAGGCCCCCTCCGGGACCTGGCGCAGAAGATCGAACAGGAGAGGCATGATCGTGACGGCGATCAGCATGATAACGGTCCCCGCCACGACCGGCGTGATGATCCGCCTCAGGAGCGCGAGATGCCGCGAGAGCCCGAACTGGAAGAGGGAGGAGGCAATGACCAGCGATGCGAGGAGGCCCGGACCGCCCTGGACGAGCGCCGTCACGGAGGCCGCGATGAACGCGCCCGATGTCCCCATGAGGAGGACGTACCCCGCTCCCACGCGCCCGACGCGCGCGGCCTGCACGGCCGTGGTCACGCCGCTCACGATCAGGACCGCGAAGCTGGCCCACGACAGGTAGTTCTCCGAGCCGCCGGCCGCTCGCACCACGATCGCCACCGTGATGACGATGGCCGCGATGGTGAGGACGACGTACTGGAGCGCGAGTCCGATCGCGATCCGGTACGGGGGCGTCTCATCGGGCTGGTACTGGATCGCGCTGTTGAAGTCGCGGGGTTCTGCCGCCATCGGTCACATCCATCGTTGGGGAACGGAGATGCCGAACGCTCGCGCTCGAAGCTCAATCCGACGGGGACGACCCGCAAGACCGTGCCGGTGCCGCGGCCCGCGGCGCGAAACCTTGACCCAAAACGCTAATATGGTCCATATTGGTCCAATTCTACTCCGCTGGTCGGATGGGCCGATTATTGGATGGAAGGAGCATGCCAGTGGACACTTCCGGGTTCGCTCGCACATGGAGAGTCGCCGAGGCGAAGGCGCGCCTGTCCGAGATCCTGCGCCTTGCGGACGAACAGGGACCGCAGCGTATCGGCGTTCGAAGGTCATTTGTCGTCGTCTCCGAACGCCTCTGGCGGGAGAAGGCTCCGATCCGGCAGCCTCTCGGCCGGTGGCTGATCGATCACATGCCTCGCGGGATGGACCTGGAGATTCCGCGGGAGCGAGGGTCCGCGCGGCGGATCCCTTTCGCTTCGGATGACGTCCGGGACGACACCGAATGAGCGGCGTCCTCCTGGACACCAACGTAATCTCGGAACTCACGAAGAAGGTCCCCGCCCCGCCCGTGGTCGCGTTTCTCTCCGTGCGAGACGACCTCTGGCTGTCTGCGCTGGTACTGCACGAACTGGAGTTCGGTCTGCGCCTCCTGCCTCGCGGAAACCGCCGAGACGCGCTCCGTGGCGTGTTGTCGGAGTTCATCCGGCACTACGAGGACCGTATTCTGCCCGTGGACGAGACGGTCGCCGTGCGGGCTGCCCGCTTTCGCGCCGTGGCCCGTAAGCGAGGACGCTCGATCGACCTGGGAGATGCACTGATTGCGGGAACGGCCAAGGCTTGCGACTTGTCGCTCGCGACGAGGAACGTGGCGGATTTCAGCGGACTCGAACTCGTCCTCACGAACCCGTGGGATTTTCGCTGAGCCGCCCGGCGCCGGCTCAGGTCGAGGCCATGCATCGCTCCGCCCGGGCCGTGACCGCGCTGCGGAATCGCGACAACGCCTCCGCATCCAGCCACGGCATCGTCAGTTCCTCCGCCACTTCGCGTGCCCGCCGGACCACCGATTCCCCGATTTCGGCGACCCGCCTCCGGATCAGCGGGAGTCCCAGCGTCGCTTCTTCCGCAAAGGCGGCCCAACGGCCAGGGTCCATCTCGGCGAGTGTGGCGCACCCTCCGATGGGCATGGCGAGCGCGGGCGACAGCTCCGGGTAGGCAGCGGTCATCACGAGGTCGTAGAGCGGAGCGAGGCGAGGTCCGGCCGCGTCGTACAGGAGCGAGAAGTTCTTCCCGTGCGCGCCGGCGTTGCCGACGATCAGGTTGAGAATCACAGCGTCGAGGAGCTTCAGAACCTCGACGGCGGGGCGGAGCGCGACCCGGCGCAGGAGCGCGAAGCTCTCCTCCAGGCCCGGCCCCCCCTCACCCGCGTACTTGACTTCGGGCGGTACCGCGAGCGCCTGACAGAAGTCTTCCTGATGGACGCGGCGTACGCGGCCATCCGGACCGGCCGACCGATCGTATCGTTCGACCAGGAGGAACGTTCGGTCTCCCGCTCGTCGAGGTTCCACGGATGCGACGGACAGACCCGCAGCTCGCGCGAGCCGCATCGCGAAGGCTTCGTTCGCCGTCGTGTGCGGAAAGTCGGAGATCGCCGGCTTCAGGATGTGGGTTGTCGGCTGCCCTGGGGCGGGAAGTGCGATCCGGCCATCGACCGTAACGACGGGCAGTTTCGACTGGGCCCCGGCCAGCGAGAGGCGCAGGCCGTCCTCCCCGGCAAGCAGAGGCCGCCACGGCAGCTTGTCGAGCAGGTCGAGCAGCGCCGCGTCGTCAAGCGGTTGAAGCGAACCGCCCGAATCCCGCTCCCCCGGCGGTTCTCCGGGTGGCAGCAGTTGCAGCGCTCCCGCGACTTCACCGCCGAGACGATCGAGCAGGGCGAAGTCGTTCAGCGGGGAGAGGCCCAGTGACCTTGCGACGCGGTCCCGCTGGATCTCCTCCGGCAGGAGGCCGGCGAAGAAGGGGCGGCATTCGCGGCGGGGGTATCGCCTCGCCCGCTTGGGCAGCGATGCGGACAGCGCCGGGGCCCGATCGTCCCGCAGCCAGTCGTCCGCGTACGTGAACGCCATGGCGGCGGGCCGAGACTGCGTTAAACGACCGACGAGCCGCCCATCCCACCAAATGTCGAGGGCGCGGTTCATGTATCGCGAACACCGGCCGGTGTGGTCGCGTCGGTCTTGGGTGGGGGAATGATCTCGACCGCACAGCCGAGCGCCACCAGAACCTGAAGGACCTTTCCGATCTGCGCGGTCGGTTTTCCCGCTTCAAGATCCACGATGAAGCGCAGGCCCACCCCCGCTGTGCCCGCAAGCTCATGCTGGCGCAGCCCCGCGTCCTTGCGCGCGACTCGAACGATTTCGCCGATCTCGGAAGGCGTGACGGTGCGTTTCTTCATGACATGTTCCCGGTCGGGAATATCGTCCCGGTTCGCGGCGGATGTCAAGACTATTATTCCCGTACGGGAATTGTTCGCACTCAACTACCGTTTATGAGCAGAATCGTTCCCGTTCGGGAACATGGATACGTGTGCGAGCGCACCGCAATCAGGCTTCGCGCGCCTAATGGTCGCTCATCTGTTCACGCGTGGATCGCCCGGCCACGGCGTGCGATAGACTCGATGGCGACCGGGAGCTGGGTGCCGAGAGAAAGCGGGCGACCGGGGTCGAACCGGCGACCTTCAGCTTGGAAGGCTGACGCTCTGCCAACTGAGCTACGCCCGCGAGGCCGTCGAATCTGGCGACGCGGGCCGTGGCCGGGCAAGTTTCGGCGTCGTGCGGGGGGTTCTTTGGGCGCGACTCTGCGCTACGAAATCGAGGAGGATGACCGAGTGAGCGTTCGACATGTCTCGGAGTTCGGGCTGACGCCGGTCGCCGCCGGGTCGGGCGCCGAAACGCAGGTTCTCATCGGTCCGGATCAGGGGCCCAACTTCGCGCTGCGGCGCTTCGTCATGCAGCCGGGCGGGGGGATGCCGCGGCACACGAACACCGTGGAACACGAACAGTACGTCCTCCGGGGGCAGGCCCGGGTGTCGATCGGGGACGAGAGGCACGACGTGAGAGCCGGGGACGTCGTCTACATTCCGGCGGGGACGCCACACTCCTACGATGCGGTGGGGGATGAACCGTTCGAGTTCCTGTGCGCGGTCCCGAACCGCCCCGACAAGATCGAACTCGTCGACTGCTGAGCCAGGCCCGGCGTGTCCGGGCACCCGGCAGCCCGCGACGGGAGTCGACGCTAAGCCATGAGGACGATCCTTCCGACGACGCCTCCCGCCTCCAGGTCGCGCAGGCTCGCCTCCGCTTCCGCCATCGGTCGCGTCGCGTAGGGGATCGGGTCGACGCGCCCGGAGCGGACCAGTTCCATCAACTCCCCCATCTCGGCGAGACTTCCGAGATCGGACCCCTGGACGGCGAGATCCTTCAACACGAGCAGCGGCAGCGGCACCGGGAGAGAGCCGCCCAGCAGGCCCACGACGACGAGGCCGCCGCTCTTCGCGACGGTCCGGAAACCGAGGGCGGCGGACGCCGAGGAGCCGGCGAAGTCGACCACCGCGGCGCAGCCGCCCTTCGTCAGCCGCTTCAGTTGCCGGGCCGCGTCGTCGTCGCGGGCATCGACGACGTGCGCGGCCCCCGCCCGCCTGGCCGCATCGAGCTTCGCGTCATCGACCTCGACCACGATGAGTTCGGCGTCGAAGAGCGCCCTCGCGATCCGGATGCCGGCGAAACCGACGCCGCCGGCCCCGATGATGACGAGTTGGTCCTCCAGCCACCGTTCCGCCTTGCGGAGGGCGCTGTAGGCGGTGAGCCCCGAGCACGCGTACGTGCACGCCAACTCGGGCGCGACATCCCCGAAATCGAACAGGTAGCGCGGATGCGGGACGATGACGTGGTCCGCGAAGCCCCCGTCGAGGTGCGTGCCGAGGGCCCGCGGGCGATGGCAGAGGTGCTCTCGGCCGCTGTCGCAGAAGTCGCAGGCGCCGCAACCGATCCACGGGAAGACGACGCGGGCATCGCCTACGCCGACGCCCTCCGCATCCCGCCCGGCCGCGGCGACCTCGCCGACGATCTCGTGCCCGAGCGTGAAGGGCAGTTCGCGCACCGCCCGGACGTCGAGCTTCCGCCCGCCGCCCATCTCGAAGTAGCCCCGCCACAGGTGCAGGTCGCTGTGGCAGACACCGCACGCGCGGACACGGACGAGCACCTCCGTGCTCGCCGGTTCGGGCGTCGGCCGCTTGGCCAGCCCGAGCGGCTCGCCGTACTCGCGGAACTGGTAGCTCTTCATCTTCTCCCCCCGCTTCTTCCCCCGTGTCGTGTCGCCAGGACTTTCGCGAACGCGTCCACGACATCCCGCATCTGAGCGGCCCCCGCCAGGAGGACCTCCTGCTTGATCCAGATCGTCGTGCGACAGAGCCGGTCGCATACCGGAAACCCTCGCTCGAGCGGTGTCGCGTAGCCCGGATGCGCCGGGATCCCCTCGGCCCGAAGCGCCTCGATGATCCAGCGTTTGCCGCGGTCCTTGCCGCAGTCCTTGTCGCGATCCGCCGCGAGTACCGATTCATCGAGCCGGATGATGAAGATGTGGCAGCCGTGGGCCGTGATGCGCTCGTCCCGGTCCGGCGTCTTCACACCCTCCAGCTCCGCCAGACCCGTCGTGAGCGCCTCCATCGCCTGCCGGCGGATGGCCTGTTCGGCGGGCAGGCGTTCCAGGCCGGCCAGAAGGAGGGCCGCCTGGAACTCGGTCATGCGGAGGTTCAGTCCGACGGCCGCGTGGGCGTGCCGGCTTCCCCCCGGATCGCGGCCGCAGTCGTGCCACGACCAGGCGCGCCGGTAGATGGCTTCGTCGTCGGTGAGCACCATTCCGCCCTCGCCAGCCGACAGGTTCTTGCTCGACTGGAAGCTGAACGCGCCCGCGTCGCCCAGCGTCCCCGCACCGCGTCCGCGCCAACTTGCGAGCCACGCCTGCGCGGCGTCCTCGACGACCCGGAGGCCGCGGCGGGCAGCGATCTGGTTCACGCGATCCATGTCGGCCGGGCGACCGCCGATATGAACGGGCAGGATCGCCGCCGTGCGCTCCGTGATCGCGTCCTCGATCAGCGTCGGATCCAGGTTGTGCGTCCGCGGCTCCACGTCGACGAACACCGGAACGGCGCCGAGCGACCGGGCGGCGTGGGCCGTCGCCACGAAGCTGTACGGGCTCGTGATGACCTCGTCGCCGGGCTGCACCCCGGCAGCGACGAGGGCGGCCTGAAGCGCCGTCGTGCCATTGCAGCAGGCCACGGCGTACCGGGCGCCGTGCAGCGCGGCGAAGCGGGCCTCCAGCTCCGGGACGGACCCGCCGCCCAGTCCCCATCGGCCCGATTCGAGCACGTCGGCGAGGGCGCGCCGCTCCGCCGCCCCGTAGCGCGGCCACGCGGGCCACGGCGCCGTGCGGACCGGGGCGCCGCCGTCGATCGCCAGCTTGGCGCTCATGCGCTTCCCGGCACGATTCGTGGCACGGCTCGCCGCGCAGCCCGTGCTACGCCGGCTACGAAACGGCGCGCGGCCGGACCCGTGCGATGACCGCCGGGACGCCCGAGTCCCGCGCGAGCTGGTTGAACGCATCGAGCATCTCGCCGAGCACGCGCGAGAGCGCCGCCTCCTCCACGATCCACTCGGCCTCGAGGTCGCCCCATCTTTCCAGCACGCCGGCGCGAGGAGGCAGATCCGAGCCATCCACCTCTCCCATGAGTGCGGTCAGCTGCATGTTCAGCAGCGCCTCGTAGGCGACCATGTCCTGCTGCGCGGCCCGACGCTTCTGGAAGAGGCGGTCCTCCAGCACCGTGATCGAATCCGTGAGCGCCGTCCCTGCCGCCTCGAGCGCCTCCGCCCCGGAAAGGCCGGCCTCCGCCGCCTGCACGACCACCGCGTTCACCTGCGCGCGGACGTCCCTGATGTCGTTCAGCCCGATGTGGAGGTCCACGATCACCCCGAACACCGATTCCAGGAAGCGCCTATTCGCCGCAAAATCCGTCTCGGTGGACGGTATCCGCGGATCACCGCGCACCTCGAACGACCGCGTCTGCGCCGGCGCGTCGCCCACCGTCAGGCGCGCACCGTATGTGCCCGGCATCACGCGATAACCCTGCGCGTCCCCGAAGAACGCGTACGACTCCGTGACTCTCGGCCCGCTCTCCACGCGCAGGTCCCAGAACACCCGGTTGTGCCCCGGCGCCGCGGGGGCGGAGGAGCGCCGGACACCCTCGGCCGTCATCGCCGTATCCGTCGTGAACGTGCGAATCACCGCGCCCTCCGCATCGAGGACCTCGAGTACCAGCGACCTGCCCTCCGACGCCTCGGCCGGGTCCGACGCCTCCCCGGATACCGTCTCCTCCGGCGGGGCGCCCACGACGTAGTCGATCGCGACGCCCGGTGGCTTGTTCTGCCCCGACGTCGTCGGACCGACCGGACCTCCGAGTCCCTGGCTCACGCGGTACCCGGTGGAGGGCGTGTAGAGGTGGTGCCCGCCGGCGGCTTCGGCGTCGCGCTGCTGGCGCAGCGGCGAGAGATCGTCGAGCACCCAGAAGCCGCGTCCCTGCGTCGCCACGGCCAGATCCCCCGCCTGTACCTGAAGGTCGGTGATCTGCGTAAGCGGCAGATTCAGATCCAGGCTTCGCCACGAGGCGCCGTCGTCGAAGCTCACGTACATCCCGAGTTCCGTTCCGGCGTAGAGCAGCCCTCGGCGCTCCGGATCCTCGCGCACGACGCGAGCCCACGCCTCGGGCCTGTCCGCCGCGATCCCGGCGTCGATCCGTTCCCAGTTCTCCCCGTAGTCCGTCGTCTTGTAGATGTACGGCGCGAAGTCGTTGAACTTGTAGCGGGCGAGCGTGATGTACGCGCCGCCCGGCTCGTGCGCCGACGGATCCACCGAGTTCACCATCCCCTCGGGCATCCCCTCCGGCGTGACGTCGCTCCACGTCTCACCGTCGTCACGGGTGATGTGGACGAGGCCGTCGTCCGCTCCCACCCATATCGTCCCGGCCTCAAGCGGCGACTCGGCCATCGCGACGATGGTGTTGTAGACCTCGCCCCCCGCCGCCTCGTTCGTGAACGGCCCGCCCGCCGCGACGTGCTTCTCAGGCTCGTTCCGCGTGAGGTCGGGGGAAATCTCCTCCCACGTCACGCCGCGGTCGCTCGACCTGAGCAGGTGCTGCGCCCCGTGGTAGATCACCGTCGGATCGTGCGGCGATACCACAACGGGTCCGTTCCAGTTCCACCGGTACCGCATGTCCTCGGCGTCCATTCCGAGTTGGAACTGCGGGTAGGCCTGCACGCTGCGCGCGGAGCCCAGTTCCGTGTCCAGCTCCGAGATCATCCCCTGAATCGAAGTCGCGTAGAGGTAGCGCGGGTTGTCGGGATCGAACGCCACCCAGGCCGATTCCCCGCCTCCCGCATCGAACCAGTCCTTCCAGCCCAACCCGCCGGAGTGCGTGGCCCACCCCAGCATGCCCACGCTCGTGTTGTCCTGCTGCCCGCCGTACATCCGGTACGGGAACTGGTTGTCCACGGAGATACGGTAGATCTGCGCCGTGGACTGGTTCTCCTGCGTGGACCAGGTTTCGCCGCCGTTGAAGGTGACCGTCCCTCCCCCGTCGTTGGCGGACAGCATGACCTGGCCGTCGAAGGGGTTGATCCACAGGTCGTGATGATCGACATGCGGCGTTTGGATCGTCTCCCAGGTGCGCCCCCCGTCGATCGACTTGAGGAAGGGCGAGTTCATCACGTAGACGGTCTCGCGGTCCAGGGGATCGGCGTAGATCTCGATGTAGTACCAGGCCCTGCCACGCAGCTGGCGCTCGGAACTCACCAGGGTCCACGTCTTCCCCCCATCGTCCGAGCGGTAGACGCCGTCCACATCCTCGTCCGCCTCGATCAGCGCCCACACGCGGTCCGGGTCCGCGGGAGACACGTCGATCGCGGTCTTCCCCATCATCTCGGGGAGGCCCGCGTCGATCTCCTCCCACGTGTCTCCGCCGTCCGTCGACTTCCAGAATCCGGAGCCGGGGCCGCCGCTCCGGATGTACCACGGATCCCGGTCGTGGTCCCACATGGAGGCGTACAGGATGCGCGGGTTCGTGCGGTCCATCGCGAGGTCCGAGGCGCCCGTGTTCTCGTCCACGTGCAGGACGAGTTCCCAGTTCTCGCCCCCATCCCTCGATCGGTAGATGCCCCGCTCCGGCGTCGGCGCGAAGGGCGACCCCTGGGCGGCGACGTACACGAGGTCCGGATCCGCCGGATGCACCCGGATGCGGGAGATCGTGCGCGTGGGGGCGAGGCCCATGTGCTTCCAGGTGCGGCCCGCATCCGTCGAGCGATAGACGCCGTCGCCGTGCGAGGTTGTGACGCCGCGGATCGAGTGTTCGCCCATCCCGGCGTACACGACGTTCGGGTCCGACTCGGAGACGGCCACGGCGCCGACGGAGGAGGTGGCCACGAAGCCGTCGGTGATGGGACGCCAGCTGATCCCTGCATCGGAGGTCTTCCACACACCGCCGCCCGCCGTGCCCATGTAGTAGGTGAGCCTGTCATCGGGGACCCCCGCCGCGGCGACCGCCCGGCCACCGCGAAACGGACCCGCGTTGCGCCACCGCATCGACTGGTAGAGCGCGGTCTCGTCGTCGGCGTTCGCCTGACCGTCGTCCGCCTGACCGAACAATCCCGCCGCGTGCGCCTCCGCCGCAGGTGCGGCGAGGACTGCCGCCAGAAGGATGTGTCGCGCGTTTCGCCGGAAGGGTGGGGTGGGTGTTCTCGCTTCGATCAACCGCATGGGAGCGAACCTCCGCGCTGGGATGCCGGCCTGGAAGCCGACGCGTCTCATATTCCGTACGGACTCCCCGCCACACGCGGGGCCGCGAAGAATAAGCCGCCCCGCGGCGGCGCCGATAGAAGCCCCAGCCCCCGAGGTTGCATGCGCGCACTCGTCAAGCGTTTCGCCGGTCGTTTCGCCCTCACCATGTCGCTGGTCGTGCTCGAGGCCGGTGGCTGGATCCTCTTCCCTCTCGTCATCGGGCGGGCTATCGACAGTGTCCTCGCGGACTCGGTCCGGGGTCTCTACGAACTCGCCGCGCTCGGGACCGGGACCATGCTCATCGCGATCGTGCGCCGTCTCGTCGACAGCCGGGCCTACGCGAAGATCTACGTGGGCCTCGGCGACGAGATGGTCGCCTCCGATGAGGAGAGCGGAACGTCGACCCGGACGGCCCGTCTGGGCATGCTCCGGGAGATCGTCGAGTTCTTCGAGAACTCCCTTCCCTCGCTCGTCAACAGCGTCCTCGGCCTCGCGGGCACCATGCTCATCCTGTGGGTGCTCAACGTCCCGGTCTTCCTGGGGTGTGTCGTGGTCGCCATCGCCACGGTGACCCTGTACGCCCTCACCGGACGTCTGACGACGCGCTACAACGAGGGGTTCAACGACGAGTACGAGCGGCAGGTCGACGCCGTCCACAGCGGCGATCCCCGCGAGCTGCGCAGTCACCTCCGTGCCATGATGCGATGGAACATCCGGCTCTCCGACCTCGAGGCCACGAATTTCGGGATCAACTGGGTGTTTATGACCAGCCTGTTGGTCTTCGCCGTGGGCGCCGCGGCCGAACAGACCCTCGAGTACGGCGCGGTGTTCGCCACCGTCATGTACGTCTTCCAGTTCGTGGAATCGATGATGGGGATCCCGCTCTACTATCAGCAGTGGCTGCGCCTGCGCGAGATATCGGGCCGGCTCGCCACCGCCGTCGCCTGGCGTCCCGCACCCGGGGGAGCAACCTGAGGTGTCCGGGGGCGCCCTGGGGGTCCCTGCGAAGCGTTAAGCCGATGCAGGGGGCGAGGGACTCCTCCCACGAGAGGGGCTATCGCCGGCGGATCGCCTGGCCGGGGAAGGCGTCCTCGACGAATTCGGCGTCGCGGACCACGAAGGCGCCTCCGACGATCACGTGCTCGATCCCGGACGACGGCTGGGTGGGCGCCTCGAAGGTCGCGTTGTCGATGACCGCGGTGGGGTCGAACACCGTGATGTCGGCGTCCGCCCCCACCCGGATGCGGCCCTTGGCCGCCATCTGCGGGACGTAGGCCTCGAGGCGCCGCGCCGGCATCAGCGTCATCTTCCGGATCGCATCCATGAGCGTGAGGAGACCCTCCTCGCGCACGTAGCGTCCCAGCACGCGGGCGAAGGTGCCGGCCCCGCGCGGGTGTCCGTTGCCGTCCACGAACGGGACGCCATCGCTCGCCACCATCACGATGGGATGGGCGAGCGCGAACTCGAACATCTCCTGCGGGATGATGTGGGCGATGATGCGGCCGCCCGTCTCACGACGCTCGTTGAAGGTCTCTTCCGTCAGCCGCTCTCCGGTCGCGTCCCATTCGATGTCGCCGTAGTCCGACCCGAACCGCTCCCGCCAACCGGGATCGAAGATCGCGGCCCGGATGTCGGTCGAGGCCGCCGTGTAGGGATAGACCTCGGTCGTCACGTCGAGGCCGCGCGCCTGCGCCCCCTCGATCATGCTCAGGAGTGCCGGCACCTGCCCCAGTCCGCTCGATCCGATATGCACGATGTGGACCCCGGCCCCGGTAGACGCCGCGTTCGCGATCATCTCGTGCACCGCCTCGATCGAGCTTCCCGGCTCGACCATCCCGGCGTAGCGGATGTGGACGAAGTTCGTCACGCCTTCCTCCGCCGCGATCTGGAACATGCGGTGGATCTCCTCGCGCCGGGCCCCCGGCGTGTACTGGATGCCGTAGCCGATCCCGAGCGCCCCGCGCCCGAGTTCGTCCCGCAACCGGTTCTCCATGACCGCGACCTGCTCGAGACCGGCCGCGAGCCGGACCGCTTCCTCCCGACCGCCCAGCGCGAGTCGGCGCGCCGCCCCGTGCGAGGCCGTGGCCCCGTAGTGGATGACGGCCCGCCCTGCCCGGCTCGCGTACCACTCCTCCACATCGCCCGTGCCGCCCTCCAGTTCGAGCGCGGTCGTGACCCCGTCCCGCGCCTGCAACCGGCTGGAGAAGAGGTCCTGGCCGTGCGCGTGCAAATCGATAAAGCCGGGAGCGACGACGAGACCGGACACATCCACGACGAGCTCGCCCTCCAGCGGTGATCCGGAGATGATCTCGATGGTCCCGCCACGGATCCCGACGTGGCGCACCGCGTCGAGACCGGACTCGGGGTCCATCACCCGACCGCCCGCGAGGACGAGGTCGTAGCTCTGCGCGGCCGCCCCGGAGACGGTCGAGGCCAGCGCCGCGGCGACGACGAGCAGCGTTCCAGCTCTCATGGCGAGTCTCATGGCGGGGGTCCGTTTCATCCGAGCAACGCGGGGAGCAGGCGGGCCACCGACAGCCCCAGGAAGGTGCCGACGGCGTTTCCGAGCGACCCGATCAGGACGGCCGGCAGCACCAGGTCGCCGCGCCCGAGGCTGCGCGCGAGAGCCAGAGCCGAGGTCCCGCCGCCGACGTTGGCCTGCGACGCCACGGCCGCGATGTCCACGTCCAGCCTGAGGAGTCGGGCCGCGCCGAAGGTGATCGCCCCGTGCACGACGATGATCGTGAAGGTGAAGACGAGCAGCGCGAGACCGAGCGGGCCGATGTCGGCCAGCGCCCGCACGTCGCAGTGCGCCCCGATCACGCACAGGAAGAGGTAGACGGAGAACAGGCCCAGCGTCCGGCTTCCGGCGAGGTTCGTGATGGCCCGGAACTGGGCAAGGATGAGGGCGATCACGGTGAGGATCAGGATATCCGGAACCGGGAACCCCGTGGCGGCGGTCCACGCCTCCAGCCGCTGTGAAGCCCACAGCGTCCCGAAACCGATCGCGAGGACAAGCGCCAGATCGACCGGATGCACGCGCTCGGTGTCCTCGGCGATGCCGAGGTCCGGAGCGCGGTCGCCGGAACCCGGCGCCGCGTCGGCCAACCCGCCCCAGTTCCAGCCGGACTTCGGCCAGAGCGGCCGCAGCCAGCGGGGAATCGCGATCGTCGCGGCCATCCATACGGTCGTCATGATCGAGTCCACGGCCGACGCCCCGCCGAACAGCACGCCCTCGCGCATCACGTCGTACTCGAGCGCGACCGCGTTGAAGTTCACGCTGCCGCCCGTGTACGTGCCCGTGAACATCCCGCCCAGCGGCCCGAACAGAGGGCCGATGCGCTCCGGCCCGTCCACCAGGGCCATGCCCGCGATCACGCCGGCGACGGTCCCCACCGAGCCGATGAGAAAGAGCGAGATGATCGGCAGTCCGGCGCGGAGAATGTCGCGCAGGTTGACCTTCAGGAGGAGCCACACGATCGCGAGCGGAGCCACCGTGCCGAAAATTGCGTTGTAGACCGGCACCGGGTCGGCGTCGGTCGACGAGGTCGGGAGGAGGCCGAAGTTCGCGATGAGCGCCGTGAAGATGATGACCATCAGCGCGGTGCCGCCGTGCCGCAGGAAACTCCGCCGCACGAGCCATTCCGTGGCCGCGATGACGAGGCACAGGACGGCGGCGATGTAGAGCGTCTGCTCAGTCACCGGCGTAGAGCGACTCCGCCTTCACGGCGGAGGTCGTGATCCCCTTGATGAAGGCGGAGGAAAAGCCCCGGTGCTCCATCTCGTTGAGGCCGGCGATCGTGCAGCCGCGCGGCGTCGTCACGCTGTCGATCTCGCGTTCGGGGTGACGGCCCTGATCCCGCACGAGGGCCGCGGCTCCGAGCGCGGTCTGTGCCGCCATCCGGAGCGCCTCTTCGGGGTGGAAGCCGATCTCGATGCCGCCCTGGCAGGCGGCGCGCACCGCCCGCAGGAAGAACGCCACACCGCAGGCGCAGAGGGCGGTGGCAGGCACCATGTGCTCCTCCTCCACGACGAGCGTGGCCCCGACGGCGCGGAACAGCTCCGCCACCCGGTCGAGCGCGCCGGCGTGGGCCGGTTCCGCCGCGAGGCACGTCATCGACTCGCGGAGCGCCACGGCCGTGTTGGGCATGGCGCGCACCACGGCGACGTCGGGCCCCACATGGCGGCGGATCGCCACGATCGACGCCCCCGAGACCACGGACACGAGAAGATGCCGATCCGCGTCCACCCGCGGGGCGATTTCCGTCAGTACGGCGTCCAGGGCCTGCGGTTGGACCGCGACGATCACGGTATCGCACGCGGCGACCGCGGCCGGATTGTCGGAAGACACCCGGAATCCCCGCTCGGCGAGATCCGCGACCCGCTCCGTGTGGCGGCGCGTGACGTGGACCTCCGCCGGAGCGCGCGAACCCGCGGCCACGAGCCCCTCGGCGATGGCCCGGCCGATGTTCCCCACCCCGAGTATTGCGACGCTGTCAGCCATGGTCGTCAGCGCGGATCCTGAAGCGGGCCGTCCGTTCCATCTTCCTCTTCGCCGGAACGCAGCGTCGGGTAGGCGATCCCCAGTTGTTCCAGGTACGTGTCGTATTCCGTCTCGTCGTAGTAGTACGGCTCGAGCAGGGGCCGGAACTGCGCCATGATCCCGGCGTTGAGATCGATCGGAGGCGGGTCGTCCGCCGTGATGAACGGCGCGTACTGCTGGTCCTCGCCCTGCACGTCCCGGAAGTAGGTCCACGCCTCCTCCACCAGACCGGGCTCCATGAACATCTGCAGCGCCGTGCGGGCGAGCACCTTGGCCCCCGCCGTCGCCCCCTTGTGCGCGATCGGGGTCGCCATGGTGATCGCGTTCGACCAGTGGTGCCCCTGCAGGCCGGGCATGTTGGACGGGAAGCGCAGCGTCACCGTGGGCACCGTCCAGCTGATGTCCCCGATGTCGTCCGAGCCGCCGCTGCGCCGGGCGTTTTCGTTCTCCGGGGGCGTCCCGATCTCCCCGAGTTCCGTGTTCAACCCCCGGGGGTCCTCGTTTCCGACCTCGGCCTGCACGGCGCGCGCCAGCGCCTGGTCGTCCTCGGACCATTCCGGCAGCCCGACGTGCTCGATGTGCTCCCACATCGTCTCGGCGATGACCTTGTTGAAGTGCCGCGGGGCAGCGGCTCCGAGCACCCGGTACGTCATCTCCGTGTCCGTCATCAGCGCCGCGCCCCGGGCGATGTTCCTCGCGATCTCGTAGTTCCGGAGGATGCCGTCGAAGTCCATCTCCCGGATGTAGTACCACACGGTTGCGACCTGCGGCACGACGTTCGGCTGGTCGCCGCCATCGGGGATGATGTAGTGGGAACGCTGGTTGGGGTGGAGGTGCTCGCGGCGGAAGTTCCAGCCCACGTTCATCAGCTCCACCGCATCGAGCGAACTCCGCGCCCGCCACGGCGACCCGGCGCTGTGAGCCGCCTCGCCCGCGAAGCTGAACTCCACGGAAACGAGTCCCGTGCCGTTCGCCTGCCCCCACGTCACGCCGAGGTTGTTGCCGACGTGCGTGAAGATCACGGCGTCGATGTCCTCGAAGTAGCCGTCGCGCACGAACCAGGCCTTGCTCGCGAGCTGTTCCTCGGCGACACCGGGCCATAGGACGAGCGTCCCCTCTATCCCCTCCTCCTGCATCACTTTCTGGAGGGCGAGCGCCGCCGTGACGTTGACCGCCTGACCCGAGTTGTGTCCCTCACCGTGCCCCGGCGCCCCCGGCACGAGCGGGTCGTGCCAGGCGACCCCGGGCTTCTGGTTCGCCTTCGGGATCCCGTCGATGTCGCTCCCGAAGGAGATTACGGGCGACCCCGATCCCCAGCGCGCGAACCAGGCCGTGGGGATCCCCGCCGAGCCCCGCTCGACTTCCCATCCGTGCTCTTCGAGGATGGCGGTCACGTAGGCGGAGGTCTCGAACTCCTGCTGCCCGAGTTCGGAGAAGGAGAAGATCTTGTCCACCATCACCTGCGTGAGCTTCTCCATCGATGCGACCTCGGCCTCGACCCGGTCGAGCGGATCCTGTCCGGCGAGCGGGGCGGGCAGCGGGACCCCGGCCGAGGCCACGCCGAAGGTGGCGAGGAAGACGGCGATGGCCGACAATTTCGAGTAGCGCATATCCAAGCCTCTTCGCGTGTTACCGAAGTGTGATCCGCGCGGGACCGGTGGCGGCCGAGCCTGGCGCGAGGCGCATTGTCGCCCGACGGACGCACAACCCGCAAGGCGTTGCCGCCCGAGCGGCGCGGCGCTGCCGCCGGACGGGGATGCCGCACCAACAGTGGCAGCAGATGTCTCGGGCGGCTTCGATTCCTTCGTGCGGCGCGCGTGGACCTTCTATGCGATCGCCGTCGTCTGGGGCATCGGCACCTTCACCTGGCTCGTGGTGAACGCCATCGAAGTGCCGAAGCTGATCGCGGAGCACAACCTCCGGCTTCACGGACGCATCTTCGGCGAATCGGGTTAGGGATCTGCCCTCGCGTGCCGCCCTCAGCTTCGCTCTCCTCAGGATTCCGCGTTACTCGTCGTCCCAGCGGCGGATCGCGAGGGAGACGTTGTGGCCTCCAAAGGCGAAGGCGTTGGACAGGGCCGCGGCCACGGGGCGCTCGACCGCGCCGCCGTGCGCGTATTCGAGGTCGCACTCGGGATCCGCCTCCCCGAAGTTGATCGTGGGCGGAATCACCCCGTGCCGGCAGACGAGCGCCGAAATCACCGCCTCCATCGCTCCGGCGGCGCCGAGGGTGTGGCCCGTCATCGACTTTGTCGAACCCACGACCAGCGAGCGCGCGTGCTCGCCCAGCGCCGCCTTGATCGCCCTTGTCTCGGAGGCGTCTCCGGCCGGCGTCGATGTCCCGTTCGCGTTGATGTAGCCGATGTCTTCCGGTGCGAGGCCCGCGTCTTCGAGCGCCTGCTCCATGGCGAGGCGGGCTCCGCGTCCGTCCGGGGCGGGGGACGTCATGTGATACGCATCCGCGCTCTGCCCGAAGCCCGCGATTTCCCCCAGTATCTCGGCCCGCCGTGCCTTCGCGTGTTCCGCTTCCTCGAGGATCAGCATCCCCGACCCTTCTCCGATCACGAAGCCGTCGCGGGTGGCGTCGAACGGCCGGCAAGCCCGCTCGGGGTCGTCATTGCGCATCGACATCGCCCCCATGGACGCGAAGCCGGCAACGGCGAGCGGCGTGACCGCGGACTCCGTCCCCCCCGCGATCATCACATCCGTCTCTCCCCTGCGTATCGAGCGGAAGGCGAGGCCGAGGGCGTGGCCGCTCGAAGCGCAGGCGGACACCGTCGCGTAGTTCGGGCCCTGCATCCCGTATCGGATCGACAGGAGTCCGGCCGTCATGTCCGGGATGAACATCGGGACGAGGAGGGGAGACACCGCTCGGGGCCCGCGGGCCAGGAACTTCCGGTGCTGCGCTTCCAACAGCGGAAGCCCGCCGACCGCAACGCCGACGATCACGCCCGCCCGGTCCGGGGGCATGTCGCCGAATCCGTCCCGGAGACCCGCCTGTCCCATCGCCTGGTCGGCCGCGGCGATTCCGAACTGAAGGAAGCGGCCCGCGCGGCGCACCCCCTTCCGGTCCAGGTACTTGAGCGGGTCGAAGCCCTTCACCTCGCACGCGAAGCGAACGGGCTGGCAGGCGGCGTCGAAGAGGGTGACCGGACCCGCTCCGCTCACGCCCTCGAGGAGCGCGCTCCAGGTGGAGTCCACATCGAGACCGAGGGGCGTGACCATCCCGACGCCGGTGATGACGACACGCCTCGCTGCATCGGTGTGGATCAAACCGGTCCTCTCCAGTCATTCTCGTTTGGCCTGGAGACGGAGGGATCCCGTCATGGAGTCGTGGGATCGATCTCGTTCCGCCCCTCATCGCCTCGGGGGGAGATAATACTGTGACTCCGCAGAGCCGACATGGCCTCAGCGCTCGTCGGTGGGACCGAGGTGGAGGTGATCCTGCCACAGGGCACTCGACGGACCGGAGAACGAGAAGTCTCCTCGATGGAGGCGACCGAATGTTGCGTCGACCCGTTGAGGCCGCCGAAATTACGGCATGGTCATCCCTTGCACCGCGGGTAGTCGCGGTCTCGCGGCTCCGCATGGACCAACGTCTGGCGGACGACTCCGCAGTCTCGTCGAGGTGCGCTCCCCGCCCGGGGCGAGCACAGGCCTTCGGTCGGCCGGGGCGCTGGCGGCAGCCATGCTTGAGCCCGTCCGCCGTCTCCGGAGCGGCCTTGGATGCCTTGTTCAGCTCGGTACAGGAGGTTCCCGAGCTTCGCCTCAGCGCAAATCCGGTCTTGGAGATCGGCGGAGAAGGTGATCCCGCTCGCGAGTTTGTGGCGATCGGGGGGGTCGGGCTGATGAGCGATGGCCGGGTGGTCGTGGGCGACGCGGCGGCGCGGCAAATCCGTGTGTTTGCGCCCGACGGTGTCCACTTGCTTACTCTGGGAGGGTCTGGTGAGGACCCTGGGGAGTTCGGGAGCCTGGACGCTCTGTGGACCGAGGGCAATCGCCTGATTGGGGCGTGGACGCCGAGAACCAGAGAATCACGACGTTTGACGCTCACGCGCCGGAACCCGTGTCGCGAACCGGGCGGCTCGATATCCCGGCAAGCTCCGGCATGGGCAACGCGCCACAGGCGTTTCTCGGCGCGTTCTCCAACGGAGAGGTGTTTCCGGAAGTTGGCGGCATGCTGCCGGCGGACGGGATCGGCCTCCTTGGAGTGGAGCGGGTGGCCGTGCATTCTCTGGAGGATTGATGCGAACAGTCCGACCGTATGCGCACCGGAGGTTGGGTCCACGTCGACTTGGAGGCTGTCCCTTTTGGGCGGTGGCGCTGCTCGCCACGGCTTCCTGCGGCGGCGAGGGCGCCATCCCCCCGGTCACGCCCGCCGAGCCCGAACCGTCGCGTCCAACCACGGTGCTGGTCGAGCCGGATGAGGTCGTCCTGGCGATGGGCGATACAGTCCGCCCGACGGTGCGGGTACTGGACCAGCGCTCCCGGCTGATCAGCGACGCCCCCTTCACATTGGAGAGCAGCGATCCCTCCGTCGTTGCCGTCGCCGGCGAACGCGGACTCGTGCGCGGCATCCGCGAGGGCCTGGCGACTCTGACGGTGCGGTCGGGAACAGCGGCCGCGTCCGTGCCGGCCACCGTCCGTAGCGCTGACCGGCGGCCGCTGCTCTCCCTGTTCGCCTCGGCGCGGGGCCGGGAGTGGACGCGCCGGGATGGATGGGATTCCGATGCGCCCGTCGGGGATTGGCATGGCGTCAGCGCCGACGGGGATGGACGCGTCACGGCGCTTCGCCTGGGCGGCAACGGGTTGCGCGGCACGCTGCCCGGGGAGCTTGGCGAGATGACCCGTCTCGTCGAGCTTCGCCTGGACGAGAACGCGCTCGTGGGCCCCCTGCCGCGTAGTCTCGCGCAGCTCCCGCTGCGGACGTTCACCTACGGCGGGACGTCGTTGTGCATCCCGCCCGACCAAGTGTTGTCCGACTGGCTGTCGGCGGTGCCCACGCGCGAGGGACCGACAGAGGCCTGCGTCGACGAACGGCCGGCGCTGGCCGCCTTTTACCGGACCCTCAACGGGCATGTGTGGCACAGGGACGACGGGTGGCTGTCGGAACGTCCCTTGGGCGAGTGGTACGGCATCGAGACGAACGAGGCGGGCGAGGTGATCGCGATCGAGCTCATGTACAACGGACTCGATGGCGAGATCCCCGTCGAGCTGACGGAACTCGCACGCCTCGAGTTCCTGCGACTCGACGACAACCGTCTCCGCGGCGCGGTCCCCGCGTGGCTGGGGGACATCGCCACGCTCCGCGGCCTCTACCTGCGGAACAATGCCCTGTCCGGACCCATTCCGCCCGCCCTCGGCCCGCTGCCGAGGCTTTACGACCTGGAGTTGCAGGGAAACGAGCTGACCGGCGGCATCCCTCCCGAGCTGGGATCCCTCTCCGAATTGACGCACTTGGACCTCGCCGACAACCGGCTCGAAGGTCCGATTCCGCAGGAGCTGGGCCGGCTCCACTGGCTGGATTATCTTTCCCTGGCCCGGAACGCGCTCTCGGGGCCGGTTCCGGCGGAGTTGGGGGGTCTCGAACGGATCGAGACACTTCGGCTTTCGGACAACCCCGCCCTCGAGGGTCCCCTGCCCGAGTCGCTGGCCACGCTTCCGCTCGAAGAGTTGAGTGCCGTCGGAACGGGGCTGTGCGCGCCGTCCCGTCCCCCGTTCGTGGCCTGGCTTCAGGCGATGAGGCGCGCCGACGTGGCGCCCTGTCTCGATGAGCCGGTGAACGCGTACCTGACCCAGGCGATTCAGTCCCTCGACTTTCCCGTGCCGCTGGTGGCGGGGCGCCCCGCGTTGCTACGCGTGTTCGTCGCGTTGCCGGACGCGGAGGGAGCGCCCCTGCCCGACGTGCGGGCGACTCTCTTCCTCGATGGCGCGCCCGTCCACGAGGCGACGATTCCGCAGGGCGAGGCGACGATTCCGCCTGAGCCCGGGGAAGGCGATCTGGCTCTGTCGGCCAACGCGACGATCCCCGGCGGGATCGTGCAACCGGGGCTCGAGTTGGTGCTGGAAGTGGACCGGGGCGGGGCACTGGATCCGGAGCTGGGTGTGAGCGGCCGGTGGCCGGCCACGGGAAGGCAGGCGATCGAGGTGCGGAGAGTCCCGGAACTGGACCTTACCGTGATCCCGCTCGTCCCACGCGGCGCCGGCGACAGCATCGTCGCTCTCGTCCAGTCGCTGCATCCCGATCACGAGCTGTTCCGGTCGACACGCGCGCTGCTGCCGGTCGGCGGGTTGGGCGTGCGTAGGCATGCTCCCGTGACGACGACCCGCACCGGCATATGCGATCTCCTGAACGAGGTCGAAATCATCAGAGTGGCGGAGGGCCGCGGGAACCACTACCTCGGCATCGGCGGGACGAGCGGCGGGTGCGCGTTCGTCCCGGGACGGGCGGCCTACTCCGGGCCCGATGCGCTGACCATCGCGCACGAACTGGGTCACAACATGAATCTTGGTCACTCTCCGTGCGGTGGCGCGGAGGGAGCGGACGAGGGGTATCCCTTTCGCGAGGCCGCGACGGGGATCTGGGGCTACGACAGCCGCGATGGCTCGCTCGTCCCGCCCACCCATAAGGATCTCATGTCCTACTGCGGACCTGAGTGGATCAGCCGCTACCAATTCACGAACGCGCTCCGCTTCCGACTGGGAGGAAGCGCCGACGCGCACCGGACTCCCGCCCGCGCCGGGCGTCAACTCCTCGTCTCCGGCCACCTGGACGACCGCGGCGCCCCGATTCTCAATCCGGCCTTCGTCATCGCATCGCGGCCGGCCCTGCCCCCCGAGGACGGCCCGTGGACCATCGCGGGCCGGACGGTAGATGGCCGGAGTCTCTTCCGGCTGGGCTTCGAGATGCCGGACGTCGCGGACCGCGGGCGGCCGGGGTTCGTGTTTGCGATTCCCGCCGACCCCGCATGGGCGCGGGAGCTGGCCGTCATCTCGCTCCGCGGGCCGGGCGGGACGGCGGAACTGGGAGCGGCGAGCGAGTCGCCCATGGCGATCCTTCGCGATCCGGCGACCGGGGAGGTGCGGGCGATCCTGCGGGACGCGCCCGCCGCCGCGATGGCGCGAGGGGCCGCCGCGGGCGACGATCCGTACACGCGCCTCGACGCGATGGTCAGCCGCGGGCTCCCGGACGCATCGGACTGGCGGCGTCGAGAAGAGTGAGAAGGCCACGGATCCTCGACTTTGGACCGCAGCGCATCCGGAACCTGACGGGGGCCGTCGCGGTGGCCGGCCTGTCGGCGGCCCGTCCGGCGGTGGCCCAGGAGGTCATCGACCTGCCTTCGGAAGACCGCCACCTGAATCCGGCGTTGGACGAAGTCTACAGAGTCGGTTCCGTGTTGGGCGAAGACTGGGAACAGTTCGGCAACGTGCGCCGCGTGGCGTTCGATGCCGCGGGCCGGTTGTACATCTTCGACAACCAATTGGCTCGGGTCGTCGTCGTGGGCGCCGACGGCGGGTTCCGGCGGGCCTTCGGGCGGGCGGGGGATGGGCCGGGCGAGTTCCGCAGCCCGGATGGATTCGCGGTCATGCGGGACGGGCGCGTCGTGATGGGGGATCTCGGGCATCGCGCCTACCACATCTTCGGCGCGGACGGCGAATTCGAGCGCATGGTGCGGATGGCGCCCGAACCGGGTACCACGCGGATCACCGACCTCCTGCCCGACCCGCGAGAAGAAGCCGTGTATTCCGCCGTGGGCGCGCAAATGCTCAGGAGCGGCTCCGGCACCGCGCCGCGAACGACTCCGCCCACGTCGCGGCCGGTCGAACGCCTCATCCTGACTGGCGACGTGGCGGTCAAGGACACCGTCGCGGAGGGTTGGCTCCCGCAACGCGAAGCCCGAACCGGGCTGCCGGCCGGCGGTCGGCCCAGCTTCGATTATCCACCCCGGCAAGTGTTCGGCCCGATGATGCTGGCCGGAGTGCTTCCGGACGGTAGCGTGGCGTTTTCCGACTCGTCCGCGTACGCGATCAAGATTGCGCGGGCCGGGGCGGGGGTCCTCCGAATCCTGCGGCGGCCCCTCCGGCCGACGCGGGTCACCGACCGTGTGATCGAAAATGAGCGAGAACGGCGCGCTGCACTCGCGGCGGCGGGCCGGGGGCCCAGGATGGTGATCAACGGCGTCGAGTTCTTTCCGCAAGTCGAGCGTCTTGACCGTGTGGGAGTCTTCACCGAGGTATCGATTGCCCGGGGACTGAGAACGAGTTGGGAGGGCGAGATCTGGGTGCGGCGCCGCGGCGAGGAGCCCGGCGACGATGCTGGCCCCATCGATGTTCTGACCATGGACGGGCGCTACGTGGGAACCTATCCGGCGGGTGCGATCGCGCTGCCGGACGCTTTCGGTCCGGACGGCTTGGCCGCGTTCATCGAACAGGACGAAATGGATGTGGAGACGGTGGTGGTGAAGCGGCTGCGGCGGTCCGCGCGACAAGAGAACCAGCCGGAGCCGCCGACGGATTAACCCGTCTCCCGCGACGATCCCGACGATGCGCCGATCCGCCCCTTAGACTTCGCCCTACTCTCCTAGCGGAGGGGGTGGGATTGGGTCGCCGCCACGCGGCTCCCCGAGCTCGCTCCCTTCGGTCGCTCGGTTCGAACCCACGTGGGCTTTCGCCCCTATTGCCAAACGGAGGGGGTGGGATTGGGTCGCCGCTACGCGGCTCCCCGAGCTCGCTCCCTTCGGTCGCTCGGTTCGAACCCACGTGGGCTTTCGCCCCTATTGCCAAACGGAGGGGGTGGGATTCGAACCCACGTGGGCTTTCGCCCGCCGGTTTTCAAGACCGGTGCATTCAGCCGCTCTGCCACCCCTCCGGATGACGCCGGCGCCCCGCGTACCAGGATTTTCGAGCGGGACCGCGGCGCTGCTCGCGGGGCAAGATAGTGCCATCGGTCGGCCTTCGCGCGCGACGGCGCGGAGAGTGTCCGAGGACCGGAGGCCGCACATGGAGGGGCGGTTGTTCGCAGTCGTGGCGACCGGCATCTTCAAGCTTCGAATCGACGAAGGGCCTCAGGTCGACGCCGCCGCTACCGACGGTCGCGCGAAGGGAGGGAAGCGATGACGAGGATCGGGCGTATCCGGGCCGGATTGGCGGGCTTCGCGGCGGTCGCGGCGATGGCCGTTTCCTCCGGCGCCGCGCAGGCTCAGGAGTCTTGGCTCATCGGGACGTGGCAGGTCACGGCGGAGTCCACGAACATGCCGGGCCCCAGCATCGCCATGACATGGACGGTCGAGACGGCGGAAGATGGAACCTTCACGGGAAGCTGGACGGGGGCGGCGGCGGGCGAGAGCTACACTGCCGAAATGTCCGATATCTCGGTCGATGGAGACGCCTTTGGTTTCACCGTGCACGTCGAGGACCAAGGGCAGACGGGGGAGTTCGTCTTCGAGGGGACGATGGCGGAAGGCAAGATCAGCGGCACCTTCGAGGTTCGCTCCGAAGGAATGCCGGCGGCGGTCACGGGGATCTTCGACGGTGCCCGGGATGAGGGCGGCGGCCCCTGACGGACGAGGCGGAAAGCGGGCGACCGGTCTCGAACCGGCGACCTTCAGCTTGGGAAGCTGACGCTCTACCAACTGAGCTACGCCCGCAGGTCGTGCAGACTGCCGCGGCAAATGGGGCGGGAGGGACTTGAACCCCCGACTTCTGCGATGTGAACGCAGCGCTCTGGCCAGCTGAGCTACCGCCCCGCACGGTTCGCGACGCTACGCCGTGCGCGCCCCCGTGTCAAAAGCAGGCGGCGGTCACGAACCGTCGGACGACACCTCGATCAGGTCGTACATTCGCACGAACTCGATGCCCAGTTCGTCCCGCCAAACACCCAACACGTAGTCGGATCCGATGTCGTGTGGGCGGAAGCCGGGAGGCAGCACGACGGTATTGGCACCGGAGTCCCCAATGCCCTTCATGTCGAACGCAGCCTGGACACGCCATCGGGAGGGCGCGTTCTCGCCGGCCGACGGATCGAACACCTCCAACCACACATTGCCGCCCTCCTGCAGGGCGAGCGACTTGAACGCGGGGACGGAAACCGCAGTCGCGGCCAGGAACTCCTCATACCGCGGCCGCCACTTCCGGCGTTCTCGGCGGTCCAGGAAGTTGGAGATCCATTCGTCGACCCACGCCAGGCGGACCCCGGCTCCATCGACCGCCTCCTTCGATGCCACGTCGAGTGCGAATACGACTCGTGGCTTGCCCTGAGCATCGTAGACGGTGATCGGAGGAGGCCCCGGAGTGGCCGGAGACCCGGAGGTATGCCCGATGGCGACCCAGCCGTCGCGCACGGCGACCGCCGCCGACTTAAGTAGGGGCATCGGTACTTGAGCCACGCCGCCAACGCGAAAACTTCCGTCTCCCGAGCCCGTTTCCATTTGAGATAGCCGCTCGTCTCCCGGCATGGCGCTGGCGAACGGCACGGCTTGTCCCGCAGTGTCTATCAGCACGGGTTGGACGACGGGGGCCCGAAACGTGAGCACGCTGCCCGGATAGTCTCCGTAGCGCTCCCGCAGGCCTTCACCCTCCACCTCTTCAAGTCCCACCAATGTTCCGTTGGCGAGAAATCCGTACATGTGGATTCTACGCCCTGCCGCCTGGATGCCTCGGGACACGCGGTATGTTCGATCGTGCGCTCCGTCGGAAGAAAACACGCTTACTCGCCCCAGCAACATATCCATGGCTGCGATCCGACCGTCCTCGAGCGCCCCGATGAGAGACAGACCCCTGAACTCGCCCGGGCCGTCTCCCGCTCGGCCGGCAGATGCCAGAAAATCGCCGTTCGAATCGAAGAACTTGAGCTCCCGCGCTCCCGCGTTCGCCACAACAACACGGCCGTCCCGCAGGCGAATCGCGCCGGTGACGCCGTAGAGAATGGCGTCCGCGCCGTCAGCCAATCCGATCTGCAACCGCGGCCGGTCGGAAACTCGATAGCGTGGCGGCTCCTGACCCTGCTCCACCAAGTCACCCGCAGCGCCGGGGAAGCCGGCATGTGCCGCTGACAAGGCTGCGCGCCCCTGCTCCGGCCGACCTTCCCCTCCACATGCGGAGGCGGCGACTGGGAGCGCCGAGGCCAAGAGGGCACATGCCGTCCAACTGGACGCGCGGCTCAAACCTCCGCGCGGGAGTTTCATTGGATAGAGAAGCAGTACCACCAATTGACTTGACCGGTGCGCGAGTCGCAGCCGACTTCGCAGTAAGTGGGACCGCCGTCGCAAATCCATTTCCCGAAGGCCCCGATCGCCTCCCACGCAGCCTCGCACGCGTCGGCTGGATCCTCCTGTGCGCAGAGCGGCTCCGCACCGATGATGCCTCCGGTGTAGGTGCTTTCGACGGGGGCGAAGGTGAACACGAGCGCGATGCAGCACGCGGGGAGCATTGCTGCGATTCGACCCTTCATCATCTTCCTCCCGCTGGAAGCATCTTCCTCCCGCTGGAAGCAACGAATCGACACTCGGACTACCAAAGCGCCGGGGAGTAGTGGTGCCCGTGTCAAGCCCTTGCCTTCCCGGGCCGGATGCAGACCGCTGGCGGGTCAGTTGCGCCAGGGCGTGAGCATCCTGAACAGGGCGTCCGTGTTGTCCTGCACGAACTCGCGAACGCTCTTCTCCGTGTTGGCGCGGGTGGAGATGTAGCACTGCCGGCACGCGTTCTGCTTCGTGAACTTCTCCAGCATGTCTTCCTGCCGGTCGAAGTACGCCATCACCATCGCGCACGGCGTGAGCCTTCCGTCCGGGTTGATGACGAGGAAGCGGCGTCCCGCCTGGCAGCCGGGGATCCCTCCCTCCGTCAGGAACCGGTGGAATTTCCACAGCACGCGGGGCGTCGTGTAGACCGGATAGCCCGCGTTTCGGAGGTCGATGACCTCCTGCAGGCTCTCCGCCAGCCCGTCCAGCCCGTCCCCCTCGATGAGCCCGTCTCGATCCTGCACCCTAAGGTGCGTGTAGACGGAGAAGTTGATCGGCACGCCCCAGTCCTTCGCGACGCGCACCATGTCTCCGATGTCCCGGTAGTTCCACGCGGTGATGCACACGTTGAGCAGGATGTCGTCCGTGTCCGCACTCTGGCGCCGGATCTCGGGAACCACGCGGGCCATGCGGTCGAACAGTCCGGGAATGCGGCGGAACTCGTCGTGCCGTTCGTCGGGGAAATCGAGCGAGGTGGACAGCTGGTGCATCCCGCTGTCCTTGAGACGGACGAAGCGTTCCGGCGTGAGGTTCGACGCGTTCGTGACCACGATCATCCAGGGCAGCCCGCCCTTGTTCGTCATCGCGTCGACGATGTCGTACACGTCTCCGCGCGCGAGCGGTTCCCCTCCGGAAGCATGCGACACGACGGGCCGAAGCTCCCGGCAGATCGCCGCGTACTCCTCCGCCCCGAGGCGCTCCTCCTTGATCGGACCGCCCCAGTTGCAGTGCCAGCAGTTCGCCGTGCAGGCGTGCGTGATCTCGAACGAGACGGAGAGCGGCTTGTTCTGAATCCGGTTGCGGATACCCCGCGCGAGCATGCGTGCGGCCATGGCTCCGGAGATGTTCGGCATCCGATCAACGCCTCCAACGCCTATACCCCGCGGGGATGGCTTTCACGAGGTACATCGCGAACACCACGGCCACGCAGGCGATCAGCACCCAGTTCGGGATCGGAACCGTAGCTCCGAGGAGAGCGAGAAGGTAATAGCGGGGAAAACGGGCGACCACCAGCGCCGCGACCCACTTCCACATGGGGTACCGAATCGAGAACGCCAGGAACTTGAAGGGGAAGAAGGGGATGGGCGCGAAGCCGGTCGCCACGATGGTGGCGAAGGGCCACTTCATGAACCAGGAGATCGCTGTCCGGTAGAACTTCCTGCGCTTGTATGCCCGGATGTTCCGCAGGTTCAGGAGGGGGACGAAGACGAGATGGTCCATGACCCCCGCAATCGCCGTACCGAGCGTGGCCCACGCCGCGGCGAGCCACAGGTCCGCGACCTTCCCGAAGTAGATGAGGACCGGCTCGTGCGGGAAGACGGAGATCGCCGTGTTGGCCGGGATGGAGTAGAAGGCGAGATACAGGTAGCTGTCGGATTCGAAGTCGCGCAGGAGGAGGATCGACGTCACGATGCCGGTGGCGATCATCAGCCCGCCGCAGATCCAGACCGCGGGACCGACGCGCGTGTCGACTTGATCCTGTCGCAAACCGCTCTCCACCGTAGCTTTGTGTCCCGCGGCACGGCCGGGTCCCGCTCAAGCTACCGTCGTATCCTTCCCGGGACACGACACTCGGGTCAGGCGACAAGCGCGGTGCTCCGGAGAGGACGCGCGAAGAGGAGGATCCGAATCGGCAATCAGCGTAACGACACCCGAATGGACTGCCCGGATTGCGGCGGTGCCGTGGGGCTGTCCGACCAGACCTGCCAGAAGTGCGGCGAGCCGCTGTCGTTCGCCCCGCACGAGGCAGGCGTGCACTGCGCGGTCTGCGGCGACGCGATCGGCGCCTACACCGAGGCCTGCCCCGGCTGCGGCGAGACGGGATATCCCGCGCTCCGTCCGCGCCGCGGCCGCAAATGGAAGGGCTCGCGCCCGGAGGATCCGACCCGGAAGTGAGCGACGGCCGCGCACGGCTCGACCGGACCTGCATCGTCCTCCACGAGCCGCAGGATGTCGTCAACATCGCGCTCGTGATTCGCGCGATGAAGAACATGGGCTTTTCGCGTCTCCGGCTCGTGAACCCCGCGGAGTTCGATGCCCGGCGCATCGACGGGATCGCGCACGACACCGAGGACGTCGTGGAACGCATCCGCATCTTCGACGACCTCCCCTCCGCCCTCGCGGACGTGAGTTATGTGCTCGGGGCGACGGCGCGACGGCGTTCCACGCGGCAGGACTGGTGGAGCCCCGAAGAAGCGGCCGCGAGCCTCGGCGGCCGCGAGGGGGGACTGGCCGTCGTCTTCGGCCGCGAGGACCGCGGCCTCTCCAACGAGGCGCTCGACCTCTGCCACGGACTCGTGTGCATCCCCACGAACCCCGGCCACACGTCCATGAACCTCGCTCACGCGGCGGTCATCATCCTGTACGAACTGCGGAAGGCGGCGCTGGGCCCCGCCGACTGGGAGGCGCGCGACCTCGGCGGAAAGCGGCGCCGGCGGACTCCGCCCGCCTCGCACGCGGAACTCGAGGAGTTCTTCGGCCTCTGGGAGCGGGCCATGGAGGAGATCGGCCTCTTCCAGGGGATCGATCCGGTCCCGAAGATGCGGAGTTTCCGCAACATGTTTCAGCGTGCGGACCTCGACCGGCGGGAACTGGGCCTGATCCTCGCGACGGCCTACGAGACGCTGAATTTCGCCCGGAGAGAGAAGAAGCGCGCCCGCGATCGCGCGAAGGCCGAGGCGGCCGACTAGATCCGCTGCCGCAGCTTCGAGACGAGTTCCTCGTTCGAGTCGGTCTGGCGCATGAGGCCGAGGACTTCCTGCATCGCTTCGACAGGCGGATAGGTGCTGAGTTCGCGCCGCATCGCCTGTGCGACGAGGAGTTCGTCGTCGCTCATCAGGCGCTCCTCGCGTCGCGTCGCGCTGGAGTTGAGATCGATCGCCGGAAAGATCCGGCGGTCCGACAGATCCCGGTCGAGGACGAGTTCGCTGTTTCCCGTCCCCTTGAACTCCTCGAAGATCACCTGGTCCATGCGGGAGCCGGTGTCGACGAGCGCCGTCGCGATGATCGTCAGCGATCCGCCGCCCTTGCTCTCCGGGACGCAGCGCGCGCTGCCGAAGAAGCGCTTCGGCTTCTCGAGGGAGTTCGCGTCGATGCCGCCCGTGAGGGTGCGCCCGCTGCCCTCCTCCGTCGTGTTGTACGCACGCGCCAGCCGCGTGATGGAATCGAGGATAAGGACGACATCCTGCTCCATCTCCGCGAGGCGCCGCGCGCGCTCGAGTGTCATCTCGGCGACCTGCACGTGACGTTCGGCCCGGTGGTCGAAGCTCGAGGCGGTGACCTCGCCGAGTCCCGTCGCCTCCATCTCCGTCACTTCCTCGGGACGTTCGTCGACGAGGAGGATGAGGATCGTGGAATCGGGGTGGTTCTTCGAGATGCCCTCGGCGATCGCCTGCAGAACCATCGTCTTCCCGGCCTTGGAGGGCGCGACGATGAGAGATCGCTGACCCATCCCCATGGGACAGATGAGATCGATGATCCGGTTGGTGTGGTCAGGCTGTCCGCGGCGCTCGAGCCCGCACTCCAGCCGCAAGCGCCGATCGGGATGCATTGCGCTCAGGCGGTCGAACTGCCGGCGCCGTCCGAGTTGGTCCGGAGGGTGGCCGTTGACGGTGTGGAGATACCGGAGCGGAGGACTCTTGCCGGGGCGAGGGGGTCGGCCGGCCTGGCCGCAGATCTCGTCTCCCGTGCGCAGATCGTAGCGGGAGACGATCTTCGGGCTCACGTAGATGTCGCCATCGCTCGGCGTGTACCCAGCGTGCTGGCGGCGGATGAACCCCGTGCCGTTGCCGAGCCGCTCGATGAGTCCCAGGTAGCCGTCCTTCGGGCCTTCCGGAACTTCGGCGGCCGTATCCTGCTGGTCGGGCTGCTGTTGCCGGGGTCCCTGTCCTCCCCGGTTGCGGCGCCCGCGCGAACGACGACGCCGGTTCCGGCCCTTTCCGCCGCGGCCACCCGAACCCTTGGCCTGGCCCTTGGCTTGGCCCCCGGGCTGTCCCCTGCGCTGCCCCTTGCCTCCGGGCTGGCTTCCGCCCCCGCGCGGGGAGCCGCCACGGGGCTGTGATGTGTTGTTCGTCAATGCACCAACTCTTTGTTGCATGCCGCGAAGCCGGACCGGATTCGCGACTTCGAGACTCCCCGGGGCCGAATCGACCGCGTCGGGAGACGGGGGGTTGTCGGCCGGAGAACGGATATCGCGCCCGCGGAACATCCGGCTGGCGCAAAGGTCGTGGCGACCATCGAACGGGGATCCCCCAAAATCGCCTGAATGCGCTAGTATGGGGCGCATCCCGGGCTCGCGCCAGTTTCCGGGAGCTTTCCGGCGTGCGCTACCGTAGCCGGGAGACCGAGATCCTGTATATTCCCGGCGCTCCGCCCGGCAGGAACGCGGCAGGAACCAGACGGGTCGGGGGAGCGCCTCCGACGCACATCCAACGAATCTCATTACGGAAGAATTCTGGAGTGGAAATAGAATGATGAAGCGATCGACACGATTGACCCCGGGCATGACCCTGAGCATGACGCTGGGCACGTTCGTCCTCTTCGGATGCGGTGGCGGCGAGAGCGACCAGCCGGCGCCGGCCCCCGCTCCGGCTCCCGCCGCGACTCCCGCCGCGGAGGCAGCCGCGGCGGCTTCGGGCCCGATGGCGGCGGACTGGATCTCGGTGGACGACGGCGCACGCACCGTGACGATCGATCTCGTCGCGGGCTCGACGGACGCGAACAACCGCTGGAACTTCAACGGCTACGCAAACGGCGAAGCCACGGTCGTCGTGCCCGCGGGATACACCGTCACGGTCAACTTCGAGAACCGGGACCCCGTCAACTATCACAGCGTCGGTGTCCTCGAGCGGGCGGCGAGCTACCCCGCGATCTTCGATAACGCCACGCCCGTATTCGATGGCGCGATCACCTCGAACGCAACTTCGATGACGGAGGCCACGGCCCCCGGCGGCGGCACCGAGAGCATCACCTTCACGGCCTCCGCGGCCGGCGAGTACGCGCTGGTGTGTCCCGTTCCGGCTCATGCGGTCACGGGGATGTGGATCGGGTTCGACGTCTCCGAGTCGGGCGAGTCCGGGCTGCGGAGCTAGCTCGGCGGAGGTCGGCCCGGATATGGAGACCATGCGGAAGGTGCTGCTGTGGGCTTCCACGAACCGGTGGCTCTCGCAGCGCCTTCCCGAGCGTCGCTTCGTGCGGCGCGCGGTTCGCAAGTTCATGCCGGGCGAGATGCTGGAGGACGCACTCTCCGAGGCCGCCCGTCTTGGGAAGGAAGGCATTCCCACCCTCGTCACCACGCTGGGCGAGAACGTCGAGACGGCGGAGGAGACCCGCGATTCCGTCGCCGAGTACGGGCGGGCGATGGATCTGGCGGAGGAGATGGGGCTCGATGTGGAGGTGTCGATCAAGCCCACCCACCTCGGACTCGACCAGGACCCGGCCCTCGCGGTGGAGAACGTGGGCGAACTCGCGGCGCGCGCCGAGGGCCGCGGCACGCTCTGGATCGACATGGAGGGGTCGTACTACACGGAAGCGACGCTCTCTCTCTACCGCGCGGTTCGGCGCCGGCACGTGAACGTCGGGCTCTGTATCCAGTCCTACCTCAGACGGACCGCGGACGACCTCGAGTCCCTCATGGAATTCGGCCCCCGCATCCGGCTTGTGAAGGGGGCGTACGCCGAAGCCGCCGAGATCGCCTTTCCGGACAAGCGGGACGTGGACGAGAGCTTTCTCGCCCTCTCCCGGCGCCTCATCGACCACCTCGGCGACGGAGGGGATGGATTTCTGGGGCTCGGAACGCACGATCCGGCGATGATCGGGCCGCTCTCCGCATACGCGGGGGCGGCGGGCCTCGACGGCAGCCGGTTCGAGATCGAAATGCTGTACGGTATCGGACGGCGCGAGCAGCGGAGGCTCGTGAGCAACGGCACGCCGCTGCGGGTGCTGATCAGCTACGGGGCCGCGTGGTTCCCCTGGTACATGCGTCGCCTGGCCGAACGGCCCGCAAACGTTTGGTTCGTCGCCCGCAGCATGTTCCGCTAGGAGGAAGTCCATGGACGGGAAGCCCGGGGCCGCTGCGCTCTTCGCACCGGATGTCCTCGCGGGACGCACCGCGTTGATCACCGGCGGCGGGAGCGGCATCGGGTACGGAATCGCGGAGTGCCTGGCGGCGGCCGGCGCCTCCGTGGGCGTGTTCAGCCGCAACGAGGAGCGGATCGCGCAGGCGGCGGAGCGTCTCGCCTCGACGCACGGGGTGCGGACGCTCCCGACCGTCGGGGACGTGCGCGAGCCGGCGGCGCTCGAACGCGCGGTGCGCGAGACGCGGGACGCGCTTGGATCCGTCGACATCCTCGTGAACAACGCGGCGGGAAATTTCTACGCGCCGACGGCCGAACTGTCGCCGAACGGGTGGCGCGCGGTGGTGGAGATCGACCTGTTCGGCACCTTCCACGCCTGTCGCGCGGTCTACCCCGTCATGGCCGGGCAGGGGTACGGGCGCATCGTGTCGATCTCGATGACGCTGCATTACCGGGGCTGGCCCCTCATGGCCCACGCGACGGCGGCCAAGGCGGGGGTGGACGCCCTCACGCGTACGCTCGCCATCGAGTGGGCGCGGGACGGAATCAACGTGAACGCCGTAGCGCCGGGTCCGATCCCGACGGAGGGCGTGAAGAAGGCGTTCGAGGCTCCTCCTAGCGAGGACGTCGACATGTTCGGCGCGCGCTCCGGCGCCGGGTTCGCCGAGCGCTTCATTCCCGCCGGGCGGCTGGGCCGCCCGCACGACATCGGGCAGATGATCGCCTTCCTGTGCTCGCCGGGCGGAGACTGGATCACGGGCGCGGTGATCGTCGTCGATGGCGGGGAGTCGCTTGTGAGCCCGCGCACCGTTCCCGCCGGACGCTCAGAGGGCTTAGAGGGCTCAGAGGGCTGAGGCGCCGGCCTTAGCACTCCGTGGCCACCGCGAGTGCGCTGGCCGACACCTCGGCCGACACTGCCGGCACTTCGGCCGTCAACCGCCCGCCGCGTCCCCGCAGGCGCGCGGAGAAGCGATCGCCGGGGGTCGCGCGGCCGAGAAGATCGACCCGCAGGTAGTCGCCCGTCATGCCGGCGACACGGTCGTCCCGGCCTTCCACGACGATGTCGGCCATGGTGCCTGCGCGCGTTTCCGCATAGGCCTGGCCCTTGCGGAGGCCGATTTCCCGCAGCGTCCGGGAGCGGGCTGCCGCCACGTCCCCGGGCGCCCGGTCCGGGAGGCTCGCCGCCACGGTTCCGTCCCGGACCGAGTAGGGGAAGACGTGCAGGTAGGTGTACGGCAACTCGTCCACGAGCGCCCGCGTCTCCTCGAATTCCGCCTCCCCCTCTCCCGGGAACCCGACGATGATGTCCGCGCCGAGGCCGAAGGCCCCGGTACCGATGGCGCCCAGGCGCTCGGCGATCTCGATCACCCTTGTGCGATACGCCTCCCGCGTGTGCCAGCGGCGCATGAGGCGCAGCACCCGGTCGGACCCGCTCTGCAGCGGGATGTGCAGGTGGGGCGCCAGGCGTCCGTCCGCTGCCGCGAGCAGATCCGCGAGACGGTCGTCGATTTCCGTCGCCTCGATGGAGGAGAGGCGGAAGCGAGCGGGGACTTCCTCGAGCAGCCGTTCGCATAGCGTCGCGAGACCCGTGGGAGCGCGGCGGCCATCGCGGGGGTCGCGGAGACCATTGCGCCGGGAGTCGGTACCGAGGTCCTTCCCGTAGTGGCCGATGTGGATCCCGGTGATGACGAGTTCCGGGTGCGTGCGCGCGAGGATCGCGGCTTCCGCCACGACCTCGTCGACCGGGCGCGAGACCGAAGCGCCGCGTGCAATCCGCGTCGCGCAAAACGAGCATTTCCGGTCGCACCCGTCCTGGATCTTGAGCCAGGCCCGGGTGCCGCGCGCATTCCGCCGCAGCGGGGCGAACGAAGCGTCCGAAGCGCCGGCGGTGACGGGATCGGCCGGGGCGGCGTCTCCCAATTGCGGTACGAGTCGCGCGACTGCGGACGGGTCGTGTCCGGGCACGACGCCATCCGCTTCTTCCAGCGCGTGATACTCGGCTTCACGAAAGGAGGTTGAACAGCCGGCGACGACGATGCGGAGATCCGGACGTTGGCGGCGCAGCCGGCGCACGAGTCGCCGCGCGTTCGCGTCCGCCTGGTTCGTCACCGTGCACGTGTTGATCACGGCTACGTCCGCGGCATCCGCGTGGAGCGCCGTCTCCGCGCCGCGGAGTTCCAGTTCCTGGCGGATCCGCTCGGTGTCGTATTGGTTCGCCTTGCACCCGAAGGTGTGGAACCAGACGGAAGGCCTGTCGTTCACATCGCTCACGTCGCTGAGCCGTGTCGCTCACGGAGGGGTTCGCACGTTCTCTCATGTAAGATCGGTGCAGCGCGCATGAGGCGCTACGTGTCGGGTGGACTGCACTCCGCTCCGATGTATCTTTCCCAGAGTTACTAATCCGGCCGAAGCAGGTGCGGATCGCGCGCGGGCTCGGCGCAGTCGCCCGGCGATCCGGCACACCGGCCATGGAGGAATGCAAGATGTGGTGCATGAAACAGAAGCGGTACGCAATCGTCGCCATTCTGGCGATCGGGTTTTCACTCGCGGCCTGCGGTGAAAGCGACCCTGTAGTTCCCGAACCCATGTTCGACAGCCCCTCCACGGTGCGCGTGGTCAACCGGCTGCTCGGCCCCGTGATTCGTTTCTTTGCGCGTCCGTGCGGGACATCCGACTGGGGCTCGGATCTCTTCGGCACCGACCACCCCGTCGAGGGGACGATCCAGCCCGGCGGCCAGCGGGACTTTACGGTCGAGGCGGGATGCTACGACTTCAGGGTGGACCATCTGGCGACGACTGATCCCGGACCGATAATCATGAAGATGCTGTTCAACCAGGCGGCGTCGCCGGTCACCCCCGTGGTCTGGACGCTCCAGGACGATCCCGTAGATCCAACCTGATCCATCGTCCCCCGGACGAGGGCGGAGGAGAGACATGACGCAGCAGCTCGTTGAGGTGGCGGAGGCCATGGGGGCCAAGGGCAAGGGGATCCTCGCGGCCGACGAAAGCTCCGGTACGATCCGGAAGAGGTTCGACGGCATCGGCGCCGAATCGACGGAGGAGAACCGGCGCGACTACCGGGAGCTGCTCTTCCGGACGAGCGACGCGCTGAGCGAGTGCATCTCGGGCGTCATCCTCTTCGACGAGACGCTGCGGCAGTCGGCGGCGGACGGCACGCCGCTCGTCCAGCTCCTCTCCGATGCGGGCTCGATCCCGGGGATCAAGATCGACAAGGGGGCGCATGCCCTCGCCGGAGCGCCGGGCGAGAAGGTGACCGAAGGGCTCGACGGGCTGCGTGAGCGGCTGGCGGAGCACTACGAACTCGGCGCCCGCTTCACGAAGTGGCGCGCCGTCATCGACATCGGACGCGGAGGAGACCGCTCCATCCCGAGTGCCTATTGCATCGGCGCGAACGCCCATGCGCTCGCCCGGATGGCGGCGCTCAGCCAGGAGCAGGGACTTGTGCCGATCGTGGAGCCGGAAGTGCTGATGGACGGCGACCACGATATCGACCGCTGCTTCGAAGTCACGGAGGCCACGCTCAAGCAGGTCTACATGGCCCTCTTCCACCAGCGGGTGCTGCTGGAGGGCTCGGTGCTCAAGCCGAACATGGTCCTCTCGGGCAAGCTGTGCGCGGATCGGGCGGGGGTCGATGAGGTCGCCGAGAAGACGGTGCGCTGTCTGAAGCGAGCGGTGCCCGCGGCGGTGCCGAGCGTCGTCTTCCTGTCGGGGGGGCAGTCGGATCTCGAGGCCACAGCACACCTGAACGGGATGAATGCGGGCCACGATACGCCCTGGAATCTGAGCTTCTCCTACGGCCGGGCGTTGCAGGCCGCGCCCCTGCGGGCGTGGGGCGGAGCCCCCGAGAACGGGCCGGCGGCGCAGGCGGCGTTTGCACACCGCGCGCGCATGAACGGTCTCGCGACGCGCGGCGCGTGGTCGATGGAGTTGGAGCGGGCCGCGGCCTGAGGAGCAGCGCGGGCGCCCCGGCGCGAGGCCCGGATCAGATCGCCCGCCGGATCTCCCGCATCGCCTTCCCGAAGTCGGACCGGATCTCGGCTTCGTCAGCTACCGAGCCGCGTTCGACGCGGCGCTCTCCGCCGATGTACACGGCCTGTATGTCGCGATCATCGCCTCCGATCAGCCACGCGTCCAGGAGCGTCTCCAATCCGTGCCCCGCCGTGTGCGGGCCGTCTTCGCACAACACCACGAGGTCCGCCCGGTAGCCCGGCTCGATCCGGCCGATGCGCGCGCTTCCGGCGCGCGATCCGCGTGATCCGGAGACCGCCTCGCCGCCACCCCGCGCCAGCCACGACCAGATGGGCGCACCGGTGCCCGAGTCGGTCGCCAGGCGCGCACGCTTCCGATCCCGGAGCCGCTGTCCGTATTCCAGTTGGCGGGCTTCCTCGACCGCGCAGATGCGGACGTTCGCATCCGTCCCCACGGCGGCGGCGCCCTCGGCGCGGAAGTGTTCGCGAGCCGGGAAGATCCCGTCGCCCAGATACGCCTCGGTGAGGGGACAGAGGACGACCCGTGCCCCGCATTCCCGAAGTCGGCTGCGCTCGCCGGCCGTCGCGTGCGTCGCGTGCACGAGACTCCAGCGCGGACCCAGGGCGACCGTGTCCGCGAGGAGGTTGATCGGCGTGCGGCCGAGGGCCGCCCGGCACTCCTCGACCTCCCGTTCCTGTTCGCTGATGTGGATGTGAAGGGGAGATTCGCTGCCGAGGACGGCGTCGACGCCCGTTACGAGGTCGGAGAGTTCCGCCGGAGGCACGGCGCGCAGGGAATGCGGCGCCGCCCCCGCCGCCGCGGCGCCCAGCGCCTGGACCGTGTTCAGAAAGTCGTCGACCGCCGCGTGGGCGAACCGCCGCTGCTCCGCCGTCGCGCCGGAGCCGTCGAACCCCGAAGTCCGGTAGTAGACCGGAAGGAGACTGATCGGGAGCCCGACCGCCGCGGCCGCCGCGAGGACCGCGTGCGTGGCCTCCGGTCCCCGACCGCCGTCCGGCTGGTGGTGCAGGTAGTGGAACTCCGCGACGTGCGTGAAGCCCGCGCGGAGCATGCGGGCGTAGCCGTGCCGGGCCACGGCGAACAGTTCCTCCGCCGTAATGGAGCCGGCGAGCCGGTACATGGCTTCCCGCCAGCTCCAGAAGGAATCGTCGCCCCGCGCCGCCTCTCCGAACCCCGCCAGCGCGTGCTGGAAGACGTGCGAGTGCGCGTTGGGCATGCCGGCGATCGCGAGAAACCCGTCGTACGGCGCGCGCGCCGCCCGCACCGCCTGTATCGTGCCATCGGCGGCGATGTCGATCGAGCGGTCGTATTCAAGGCCTTTCGGGCCCAGGATCCCGCGAAAGGTCAGGGTCTTGCTCACGGCTCCGACAATACAACATCCGCCCCCCGCGCGTTATCTCACAGGGACACGGGTCGTCCGTCACGGGCACCTTCGGAGGAGAATCGCCTTGAGTCGCCTTGTCGGCGTTGCATTGATCAGCCTTCTCGCGGGCCTCGCGGCCCGGCCGTCCATCGTCTCCGCGCAGGGGGTCACGACCGCCGGCGTGGCGGGGCGCGTGATCGACGCCGACGGAGCCCCCGTGGCCGGAGCCCGCGTCGAGTTCCGCCACACCCAGACCGGCGCCACCCACACCGTCCTGAGCGACGACCTGGGCCGCTTCAGCCTTGCCAACCTGCGGCCCGGCGGGCCGTACACGCTGGAGGTCGCGCGCATCGGGCTCAGCCCGGCGACGCGTGAGGGTCTGACGCTCATCGCCGGACAGCGGCTGCGGCTCGAGGTGCAACTCTCCGAGACGGCGGTTCCCCTGCCCGAGCTTTCCGTACGCGTCGAAACGGACCCCGAGTTCGACCCCACCCGCATGGGCTCGACGACGGTCGTCGACCGCGAGACGCTGGAGACGCTTCCCACGATCTCGAGGGACTTCACGGGATTCGCCCGACTCTCTCCGCTCGTGGCGGTGGACGAGATGGGCACGTCCGTGGCCGGATCGAACATCCGCTTCAACAACATCCAGGTGGACGGCGCCCTCAACCAGGACGTCTTCGGCCTCTCGCCCACCGGGGTGGCCGGCGGACAGGCGCGGGGGCGCGTCATCCCGCTGGCGGCGATCGAGGAACTGCAGGTCCTCACCGCTCCGTACGACGTACGCCAATCCGGGTTCACGGGTGGCGTCCTCAACGCGGTCACGCGCACGGGCGGCAATGAGTTCCGGGGCTCCGCGTTCGGCTTCTTTCGCAACGACGCGGTCGTCGGCGACGCGGTCATCGGCGGGGTCCCGCGCGCGCCGGGAGATCTGGAGAACGCCTTCGCGGGCTTCGATCTGGGAGGGCCGATCGTGCGCGACCGCCTCCACTTCTTCGTCGCGGGCGAACTCGAGCGCCGGACGCGGCCGCCCGATGGCTTCACGGTCGGCGTCGACGACATCGTGCGCACGAAGCTCGATCCCGACTCGGTCGGCCGCGTGGCGAGGATCCTCCGGGGTTACGGGGCGGACGCGGGCGAGGCCGGTCTCTACACGCTGGAGAACAACCTCGCGAACCTGTTCGCCCGCGTCGACGCCCGTCCCAACGCGGACCACTCCCTCATGTTCCGCTACAACCTCGCCTACGCGGCGGACGATCCGGCCACGAACCGCCTCCCCGGCGACGCGTACGAGATGTCGTCCACCGGACGGGAGATCGATTCGCGCAACCAGTCGTTCGGGGCGCAGTGGCTCGCGACGCTCGGTCCGCAGCTCTCGAACGACCTCATGGTGAACGTGCAGTTTCTGCGCGACCGCGAAACCGCGAACTCTCTCTATCCCCGCGTCGAGGTCGACCTCCAGGCGGGGGTAACGGGCGCGGGGTTCCGGCGCGAACTGCGGGCCGGGTCCAACTACTCCGGGCCGGACGGCGAACTCGACCAGAACATCCTGCAGCTCACGAACGCGCTCACGCTTTCGCTCGGAGACCATTATCTCACGTTCGGGGCCGGGTTCGAACGCTTCTCCATCCGGCGCGAGTACCTGCCGGGCAGCCTCGGCAGCTACTACTTCCGCTCGGCGGACGACCTGGAGGCGAACACGCCCTCGGAATACGTCGTCCATGTGCCGCTCTCGGAGGACGCCGGCACCTCGGACTTCAACGTCCACCAACTGTCGGCCTTCGTGCAGGAGGAGGCCCGGATCGGGGAGCGGTTGAACGTCCGGGTGGGCGTGCGGATGGACGTGCCGCTGATGCCCGACGCTCCGGCGCACAACCCGCACGTGGAGAGTGCGTTCGGCTTCAGCACGAGCGACCTGCCGGGCGGGACCCTCCTCTTCTCCCCGCGGGCGGGCTTCAACCTCGGTCTCGGCGGGGACCGCACGACCCAGATCCGCGGCGGGGCGGGGCTGTTCACCGGCCGCCCCCCCTTCGCGTGGATCGCGAACGCCTATCAGAACACCGGACTCTCGTCCGTCTTCATGACCTGCCGACGGCGGAACCTCGGAGTCCCCGACCCCGAGATCGTCCCCGAGTTCAATCCCCTCGCGCCTCCCCCGACCCTCTGCGTGGACGGCACCGGCGGCGAATCCGCCGCCCCCATCGTCACCTTGTTCGACCCCGGCTTCCGCTTCCCGCGCGACTTCAAGGCTTCGCTCGCGGTCGACCAGCGCCTGCCGGGAGGGTTCGTCCTCTCGGTCGAAGGCATCTACACGCGGGCCGTGAACCAGATCGCGTTCCGGGACCTCAACATCGGACCCGCCTTTCCGGCGGGCGACCGGACGGAGGCGAACGGGTTCACCTACGGCTTCGGCTACGGGACGCGCGAGACCTTCGCCAACCCCGGCGCGGGGAGCGAGTTCGTCGATCCGCCGCCGGGCGAGCCGCCGGGCGCCCGGGAACCGATCTTCCTCCCCCGCCGCGTCGACCCGCGCTTCGGACAGGTCATCAAGATCGGCGACCGGCCCCTGAACTTCTCGTACGCGCTGAGCGCGCGGCTGCGGAAGCAGTTCGGAGACCGGCTGTCCGCCGACGTGGGCTATGCCTTCAACCGTTCCGCCGACGTGCGCAGCCTCTCCTCGCTCGATGCGATCGCGAACTTCGGGTTCACGGCGGTCGAGGGCGATCCGAACGATCCCAAGCGGCAGGCTTCGCTGTTCGACCGGCCGCACCGCCTCGTGGCGAGCGCGACGGCCGCCCTTCCGGAGCTGATCGGTGGCGGCCGGCTGTCCGTGCTCTATGTGGGACAATCCGGTCGACCCTACTCCTACGTGTACGCGGACGACATCAACGGGGACACCTATCCCGGATTCGGCCGGGCGCTCGACCTCGCGAACGACCTCATCTTCGTGACCGACGGGGCGTTCGACTTCCCCGGAGGAGGACGGACCCCGGTCAGCGGCATCCTCTTCGAACAACTCGTCGCGCAGGAACCGTGCCTCCAGGAGAACCGGCTGCGCATCCTGCACCGCAACGCGTGCCGGACACCGTGGTCGCACCAACTGGATTTCCGCTTCAGCCAGCCCGTTCGAGTGGGGGGCGCGGAAGTCTCGGTGACGCTGGACGTGCTCAACGTCCTCAACCTCGTGAACCGCGACTGGGGACACGTCCAGACCGTGAACCCCGTCGTGCGCCTGCTGACCGTCGAGGACCGGATCGAAGACGACTTCGATCTTCAGAACATGGTGCCCGAGCCGGACGATCCGCTCCGCGCCCGCTACGCCGGGCCGCTCCAGACGAGCGACACGGGCGGCGTGCGGGCCTCGGTGCCCTACCTGCCGCAGATCGGCGCGTCGCAGTGGCAGGCCCAATTCGGCATCGGCATCCGCTTCCGCTAGAGCCCGCGGCCGCGATACGTTCCGCCGCTCGACCCTCTGAACCCCCTGGAGTCAGTACCATGCGAAGACGTGACCTCGCTCTTCTCGTTTCCCTCGTTCCCTTCCCACTCGTTGCGGCGGCGGTACCGGCGGCGGCGCAGACGCATGCCGGCAGCATGAACGATGCCATGGCGGGCCCGATCATCGGCTTCGGGGCGGCGGCGGCCGTCTCCGGCGACGAGATCTTCGTCTCGCGGCCGGGGGAGTTCGCGGCGTTCCCGATGCCCGGTTCGGAAGCCGGCAGCGTCCATGTATTCCGGCGCGGCGCGGACGGATGGGCGGAGGTCGCCGCCATATCGGCGCCGAGCGGCGTGTACGGAGACGGTTTCGGGGAGGCGCTGGCCGTCGAGGGCGAGGTTCTCGTAGTGGGCGCGCCGAAGGAGAACGAGGGTCGCGGGGCCGCATACGTCTTCGTCCGCGAAGGCGACAGGTGGAGCGTCCTGGAGAGGCTCGAGGCGCCGGACGCGATGCCGGGTGATGCCTTCGGTTCCTCGGTGGCGGTGGGGGCCGGCGCGCAGTTCGGCGTCATCGGCGCGCCGGGACGCGGGGCCAGCGGCTCCGTGTTCGCCTACGTTCAGTCCGACGTGGGCCTGACGTCCGTCGAACTCACCGGCTCCGACGCCCCGGCGGACGCCCGTTTCGGGGCCGCCGTCAGCGTGGAGGGCGACCTGGCCCTCGTGGGTGCCCCTGGGCCCTTCGCGCTCAGCCAGTTCTCCGCGCCGTCCCCGCCGCAGGCAGGGACAGGCTACGTGTTCCGCCGAACCGGGACCGCGTGGGACGAGGTCGCGCGTCTGACGCCGGCCGGCGGCGTCGTGGCCGGCCTGTCCGCCGTGCTCCTGGACGGGGAGGCATACCTCGGGTCGCCCCTCGCCAGCCAGGCGCAGGGGGCCGTTTTCCGCTTTGCGGCGGACGCGGACGGGACGTGGTCCCAGACCGGGACGGTCGGGGCCGCGTCGCCGTCTCCGGCGGCCTTCTTCGGCTATGCGGCCTCCGGGGCGGGAGGGCGACTCGTGGTCGGAGCGCCGGGCACGAACGCCTTCGCGGGCGCGGCGCACGTCCTCCGCGCGGGGGACGACGGCGAGTGGAGCGAAGAGACCGTACTGCAGGGGGAAACACGGGGGCTCATGGGATTCATGGGCAACTCGGTGGCCGGAGGCGACGGCCTCGCGGTGGTCGGGGCCCCCGGCTCCGAGTTCTTCGAGGGCATCGGCTTCGTGTTCGAGCGGGACGCCGGCGGCGCGTGGAGCGAAGCCGCCCCCATCCACGAGAGCGAGTCCGGCCTGGCCGCGGTCACGGGCGAAGAGCTGCGATGCTCCGACGACGGTACGGTCGCCGGCTTCGACTGCTCCGAGGTGGACCTCGTCTCCTTCCTCCCGGCCCGTGAAGTGGGGGGCGCGCGCGGGATCATGGTGAGCGACATCTGGGGCTGGGTGGACCCGCAGACGGGCCGCGAGTACGCGGTCCTGGGACGGTTCGACGGAACCTCCTTCATCGACGTGACGGACGCCGGGAATCCGGTCTATCTCGGGAACCTTCCCCTCACCGAGGGGGCGACCCCCAACCTGTGGCGCGACATGAAGGTCTACGCCGACCACACCTTCATCGTGGCGGACAACGCGGGTGAACACGGGATGCAGGTCTTCGACCTCACGCGGCTGCGGGATGTGACCAGTCCCCCGGTGGATTTCGACGAGGACGCGCACTACGCCGAGTTCGCCTCCGCGCACAACATCGTCATCAATGAGGCGTCGGGCTTCGCCTACGTGGTGGGCGGCAGCGGCGGGGGCGAGACCTGCGGCGGCGCGCTGCACATGGTGGACATCCGCGATCCCCGGCACCCGACCTTCGCCGGCTGTTTCGCGGACCCGGAGACGGGGAACGCCGGATCGGGCGGCTACACCCACGATGCGCAGTGCGTGATGTACGAGGGTCCGGACGAGGACCACGCCGGCAGGGAAGTGTGCTTCAACGCGAGCGCGACGAAGCTCGGCATCGGCGATGTGACGGACAAGGAAAACCCGACGCCGATCTCGAACGCCGCCTACCCGAACGTGGCCTATTCCCACCAGGGGTGGCTGTCGGAGGACCAGCGCTACTTCTACCTGAACGACGAACTCGACGAGCTGTCGGGGGGGACGACGGGGACGCGGACGCTCGTGTGGGACGTGGCGGATCTCGACGATCCGGTACTCGTGCGGGAGTTCGTGCAGGACAACGCGGCGTCGGACCACAACCTCTATATCCGCGGCGACCTCATGTACCAGTCGAACTACGTGAGCGGACTCCGGATCTTCGACATCTCCGACCCCGAGAACCCCGTGCCGGCCGGCTTCTTCGACACGGTCCGCGGGAGCCCGGACGCGCCCGGCTTTGCCGGATCGTGGAGCAACTACCCGTTCTTCCCCTCCGGGAACATCATCGTGTCGAGCATGCGCGAGGGGCTGTTCGTGCTCAGGAAGCGGGAGACCGCCCTCGTGCCCTAACAGCCCGTGGCTGCTAGCCGGAAGGGGCCGCGGCGCGGGTCACGCGGCGGAAGGCGAGGGCGGCGAGGAGGCCGACGGCGCCGAAGCCGGCCACGGCGGCGAACACATGCTGGTGCCCGGGCAGTCCCGGTGAGCTGTCGAGGAGGACGCCCATCAGCGGCCCCATGAACACGTCGGGGGTGAAGCCGAGGACGGAGACGACGCCCGCCGCGCTCCCGGTGTAGGCGAGCGGCACGGCCCCCTCGGCGAGGAGGGCGAAGTAGACGCCGCGGAGCGCGTAGATGCCGACGCTGGCGGTGACGATCGTGGCGATGAGCATCCAGGCCGGGCCGGGCACGAGGACCCCGGAGGCGATGAGCAGGCAGCCGCCGATGAGGATCGCGAAGCCCCACAGGATGACGCGCGAGGCGTCGATCCGGTCTCCCAGGTAGCCCGCCGCGATGGCCGCCGCGGCACGGATCCAGAAGGCGAGCGTGCCGATCCCCGAGGCCTGGACGTCGTCGAAGCCGAGCGCGTCCCGCGACAGGAGCGAGAAGTCGTCCGTCGCCTTGTACCCGGTGTAGGCGCAGACGACGATGACGGCCTGCAGCCACACGGCCGGCATGCGGCATGCGGCCCTCACTCCGCTGAATGACAGTTTCGGCGGGTTCTCCGGGTTCCGCGGGTTCTCCGGGTCGCCCGCTTCCCCCGCGGGTGTGCTGTCGGGCACGAGGATCCACACGAGGGCGGCGATGCCCAGCGTGATCCCGGTGAAGACCCAGATCACGCCGCGGAAGGCGGTCGCCATCTCCTCCGGCGTGGCCGTGGACACATCGCGGGGGAGCAGCGCCGCGAACACGGCCACAGAAGCCGTCGCCACGAGCGCCGCGAGGAGGCCGCGCCCTCCATCGAGCAGCCCGTAGGCGCGTCCCTGCCGCGACTGCCCGCCCCACTCGCGGGTGGCCCGGATCATGGCGGCCCAGAAAAGGAGGATGGTGGTCATCCCCCAGAAGGCCCACAGGAGGTTCATCGTCCGCGGCGTGGGGAAGCCCGCGAGCACGACCCCGCCGAGGCCGGTGGCGAGGAGCGCCAGGGCCATGAGCCGGCGGGCCGAGAACCGGTCCGCGAGCGGGCCGCCCGCGAAGTAGGCCGCCATGGCCACGACGCCGTACAGCGAGAAGGCCGTCCCCAGCTCGAGGTTCGTGATCCCGAACACGTCGAGCAGCGTCGGCCGGAAGACGCGCGCGAGGACGAAGGGGAGGAAGAAGACCGCCTCCCCCGCCGCGATGAGCGCGAGTAGGACGACCCCGCGCTTCACCGGGCTCCCTTCCGGGTCAACGCTCCGGCTGGCGGCGCGGCCACGGGCGGGATTCGACCCGGCCGAGCGGCGTCAGGGTGCGGGACGGGCGGTACGCCTGGCGCTCCGCCAGGTCGTACTGGTCGCCCGGCGCGAGGAAGTAGAACAGACCACCGCTGTCGAGCGTGCTCTGGTTGTCGTAGATGACGACGTACGACTCTCCAATGACCTCGAAGCGGTCGCCCTGGACGACGATGGCGGTGTTCTCGTCGATCCCGATCCCGAGGAGTTCGGGCCGCGCCTCGATGATCTCGAGCAGGTCGAACTGGCGGTTTCGGTACAGGAGATGCTGGTCGATCGCCGTGTTCCGGAGGAACCCGAGTCCCTCCTCGTGACTGCCCATCATGATCGTGTTCGTGGCGGTGTCGCCGCGGGCCAGGTACGACCCCTGGATCGTCGCGCCGGCGGATGACCCGCCGATCACGCCGCCGCGCTCCAGCAGCGCCCACAGTTCGTCCTCGGTCCGCGTCCCCCTGTAGGAATCGACCAGGCGCCACTGGCGTCCGCCGGTGAACCACACGCCGGTCGCCTCCCGGATCGCGGCCACGAAGGCTTCGCTGTTCGCCTCGTCCCGGTCGTTCGTGTGGCGGACCGTGAGGTGTTCGACTCCCGCCGCCTGGAAAGGCCTCACGCCTCCGAACGACGGCCCGTAGGACTCGGCCCCGCCGGCCGTCGGGATCACGACGATGCGCGCATCCGCCCCGCCGGCGAGTTGCACGAAGCGCTCCGCGATCTCCGGACTCCGCATGGCGCCGCCCACGATGACGAGCGACCCGTTCGGCGGCCCGACCTCCTGGGCTTCGACTCCGGCCGGAGCCGCCAGCGCGGCCCCGTACGCCGCCGCCGCCACGGTGAGGAGTGCACAGGCCACGCTCAGCGCTCGCCGCTCTGTTCGCATCGTTCGACCCTCTCGATTCGGTTACGCCCATGGTCTTCCGGCAGATTCCGGCGGACGATCTCACGGTACGCGGATCGCGAAGGCCGGGCGACCCCGGCGGTTCGCGGCTATCCGCGCGGCGCTTGTCGCTCGCCGCGGGGCGCGTCACGTTGCGATGCGAACCATCCCCGGCGACCGGAGACGCAGCGTATGTTTACACCATCTCTTCCTCTCCTCGGCTCCTCCCTCTGTCTGGCCGCGCTGATCGGGAGTCTCCCCGGCCACGCGCCGCCCGACGCCGAGGGACCGCTGTCGACGCAGGCCGACGCCCTCGCGGGGGCCTGGGCCGCGAACGAATACGTCCTCTCGAGCGGTGACCGGCACGCGGTGCGCGGACGCATCGTCTTCACGGACAGCGAGTGGCAGGTCCTCTTCTTCGTCATGGAAGGCGACGAACCCAGGCGCGGCTCCGGCGAGGGCGGACGCTACACCTTCGACGGGGAGACGCTCACCTTCGAGCACCTCCATCACCTCTCCTACGGGCGGACGATGGCGGGACTTCCGGCGAGCCCGCTTGCGATGACCGCGAGGGACGGCGAGGGGCCGTTCGAGCCGACCGGCGTCGAGGTGGACGGCGACGAGTTGACGCTGCGCTTCCCCAGCGGGAACTCGATGTCCTTCACGCGCAGTTCCGCCTGCTGCCGATGACCTTCGCGTGGCGCCCATGACCGATGCGGGTCGCGGCGACGGCCGCTACGGCTTGATGGATCGGAGGGAGTGGCTGCGCCTCGGGGCAACCGGCGCCGCGGCCCTCGGCCTCCCCGCCTGCGCCGCCCGGGATGGGGATGACCCTTCGACCGCGGACATTCCGCCGCTCCGGACTCCGGCGGGTACGGGCGACGCGGACTGGGAAGACGTGCGCGCGCACTTCCTCGTCGAGCCCGGCACGGCCTACCTGAACAACGCGAGCATCGGCATGCCGCCGAGGGAGGTCGTGGATGCGGTCGCCTCGGGGTACCGGGCCATGGCCGAACTCCCGGCCCGCGGCCGCTCGGACCTGAGCGACCGGATCGCGGAACACGTCGTGCCGGGAATCGCCGACCTGTTCTCGGTGGAGAAGGACGAACTCACCCTCACGCGAAACGCTTCGGAGGCGCTCCATCTCCAGAGCATCGGGGTCGCCCTGAGCCCCGGCGACGAAGTCCTGATCACGAGCCAGGAGCATCCGGCGGGTCGCCGTCCGTGGGAGTTCCGGCAGGTGCGGGAGGGGATTCGGGTGAACGAGGTTTTCATCCCCAGCCCCTTGCCCCCGGAGGAGGAGATCCTTTCGCGGTTCGGGGACGCGATCACGCCGCGGACGCGGGCGGTGGCCTTCTGTCACGTGACTCGGGGAGGGCACCTCTATCCCGTCGAGGCGATCTGCGGGCTCGCGCGCGAGCGGGGACTCGTGAGTCTGGTGGACGGCGCGCAGGCGGTGGGCCAGTTCTCCGTCGATCTGACATCGCTGGGCTGCGACGCGTACAGCGTGAGCCTGCACAAGTGGATGCTGGCGCCGGCGGGGACCGGCTTTCTCTTCGTGCGGCGCGATGCGCGCGACCGCATCCGGACGGCCTTCGCGCCCGACGCCACCCCGGAGCAGCCGCAGTTCGGGCCCCCGGGCACGGCGGCGTTCCCGGTGCGCGCCGCGATCGGGACGGCGGTCGATTTCGTCGCGACGCTCGGACTCGAGGCCGTGGAGGCCCGCTGCCGCTTCCTCTCGGACCACCTGAAGTCGCGCCTCACGGAGATGAGCGGGACGAGCGGCGTCACGCTCCTCAGCGGCGCCCGCGACCGGAGCGCGCCCGGATCGACGATCTTCGAGAAGGAGGGTCTCGACGCGGTGGCCGCCGTGAGTGCGATCGAGGCGAGCATCTCATCCCACATCGACGAGCACCAGCGGGACGGCCACAACGCGATCCGCATCTCCACGCACATCTACAATACGACGGAGCAGGTCGACCGCTTCGTCGACGCCCTGGCCCGCACGACGGGCTGAGACTGCGCAATCCCCGGAGGCACGAATGACCGGTTCCAGACGAACCCCCGAACCTCTCGCGATCGCCGCGCTCGGCGCCGTCTTCCTCATCGGCGCGGCCGCGTGCGGCGGCGCCGGGTCCGCCGAATCGGCCGCTGCCGACGGCTCTGCCGAGGCAACGCTTGCCGACGCGGGATCGGAGGGGGCGGCCGCCCGGGACGGCGCGATCTACGAGATCCGCAACTACCACTTCGATCCGGCCCGGTACGACGAGTACGCCGAGGTCGCGAAGGGCGAGTATATCCGCTACCTGCGCGAACACCTGGACATCGTCGGGTTCTGGATCGAATCCGGCATCCCCGCCGAGGTCCGGGGCGCGGAGCAGGACGAACTCGGTCCGGCGAACGTCACGTGGGTCATCCGCTGGGCGTCGAAGGAGGAACGGGACGAGAGGCTCCCGGAGGTGCTCGGCACGCCGGAATGGCGCGAGATCTTCGCCGAAGTCCCGGGGGGTGGCGCGAGCTACCTGAGGATCGAGTCGCGCTTCATGGAATCGCTCGACTGACGGGCGGTTCCACCGGTTGGCTTTCAGCAGCGCTCCCGCCGGAAGTCGGCGGGCCGGCAGGTGAAGCCCCACTCCGCCCACAGGCCCCTCCTCTCCGCCGACGCGGCGGCCTCCGCGGCTTCGATTCGGTCCTCGTAGCGGCGGTTGGGCGGGATGATGAACGCGAGCGCGTACCCGCTCGCCACCATGTGCTCGTTCAGCATGTCCCCACCCGGCAGGAAGAGGTAGGCGAGATCCCGGTCGAAGGTGTCGACCCGGACGGCGTCGTACTCGACTCCGAGCGGCGTGCTCACGGGGGCCACCCGGAGCAACTCCTCGCGGGCGCGGGCGCCCCACGGCTCCTGGGCCATCTCCGGAGCGTCGATGGCGAGGAGGCGGATCTCCCGGCCGTCGGCGCAGTAGACGGAATCTCCGTCGGTCACGAAGGACAGGACGCAATCCCCGCTCGGCATGGGGGGCGGCGGCGGGGGCGGGGGAGTCGAGTCAGAGCACGTCACCGCCGCGAGCGCGGCGACGGCAACGGCGACCGCGAGGCGGCGGCGACCCTCGCGGCGCGGCCTCGCGATCCCGTCCGGAGTCACGGGCCGAAGGGGGTCACGGATCAACGCGTATCGTCCCCACCTCATCGGTTCCCAGATGGCGCCGGCCGGCGTTCACATACCACCCCCGGAGTCGCGGCAGGCGCAGCCCGCCGCCCTCCGCCAGGCCCTCGAACGTGATGTATTCGCCGTCGTTCGCGCTCTCGTCGTGGTAGAAACGGCAACCCACGAGCTGTGCGGTCCCGGGATCGAAGTAGAAGTACCACGTGTCGCCGCCGATGTCGGGGTCGTAGGTGACCCGGACCGCGTGAACCTCCCGGTCCATGAAAGTGGTCTCGATGACGCCGGGATCGAGGTCGGAGCCGTGGTCGGAGATCTTCATCGGAAGACCGGCCAGGAACCCGTAGTAGCTGCGCCAGAACATCCCATCCTCGCGATGGAGGCGCAGGCGTTCGCGGTCGGCCTCGGGGAGGTCCGCCTGCGGGACCCCCTCCACGGTCGCCGACCAGCCATCGGCCGTCGTCTCGTACTCCATCATCGATCCCCGGTAGCGGCCCGAAAAGGCGAAGTCGCGCTCGTCCGCGCCGAACTCCAGGTCGACCGCGACGCGTTCCCCGCCCTCTCCGTCGGTCCCGGCCCACGACATCGAGATGGGTCGGCTCCCCCAGACCCCGTCCGGATCGTGGAAGGCCACCGATCTTGCCACGAGTTCCTGCGCGGGCGTGAGATCGGCTTCCGCGACCGAACCGGAGGCGTCCTCGTCGGCCGGTGGACGGGGGCCGCAGGCGGCGGCGAGCAGGACGAGCGAAGCGAGGAGAGTTTTCATGCCTGATACTAGCAACCCGCGTTGAAACGCCGCTACATTCGGGCGATCCGCCACTTTCCACACTCGGACCACACTCGGAGGCTTTCCATGCGGCGTGATAAGACATCGAACGGGTTTCGGGCCACGGCGACCCTGCTGCTGGCGCTCGCCCTCGCATGCGCGGGCGACGCGGGAGAGGACGCGGCGGACGGTGCGGAGAGCGCGGAGGAAGCGCCCGCCGCCGCCGAGACCTCAGGCTCGCCCGAGGGTGTGATCACGGACGTCCGGGAAGTCGTCTTCGCCGATGAACTCGCGGTCGATCTCGGTGCTATGGAGGAGACGGAGAGCGGGCTCTTCATGCAGGTCCTGCGGGAGGGGAGCGGGCCGCCGGCCGGCTACGGCGACGAGATGGGCGTGCACTATACCGTCTGGCTTCCGAACGGGACCAAGGTGGACTCGAGCCACGATCACGACCCGCCCGAGCCGCTCGACATGGTCCTCGGTTCCACCGCCCTCATCGACGGTTGGGTGGAGGGGGTCACCGGCATGCGGATGGGCGAGCGCCGCAAGCTCGTGCTGCCATACGATCTCGCCTATGGCCCCGAAGGCCGGTCGGGGATTCCGCCGTACTCGCCGCTCGTGTTCGAGGTTGAACTCGCGGAGCACATTCCCACGGGGGAGGGCTGATCGTGATCCGGATCGGGGCGACCGGGCCGGGGCGGTGACCGCGTACGTCCGTTATCTCGCGCCGAACGCCGCCGGCGCCGCGAACCCCGCGTACGCCGCGACCGGCGGAGACGGTGGCGCCCGCTGGGGGGTCGTGGAGGATGAGGTCCTCGCGGACGGAATCATCGAGGACAGCATGGTGGAGGAACTCGCGGCGGCTCCTTTCGGCGGTGAGGTCCGAACCGGGAGGCGGGTGCGGCTCGAAGAGCTCCATCTCCTGGCGCCGGCGACCCCGTCGAAGGTCGTCGCGGTGGGCCTGAACTACCGGAGCCACCTCGACAACAGCCCCATCGGAACTCGTCCGGAGCCCGCGGAACCCGGCCTGTTCGCCAAGCTGCCGAGTTCGATCGTCGGGCCGGGCGCCGCGATCGAGATCCCCCCGGACGCGGAAGTCGTGCACGCGGAAGGAGAAGTCGTCGTCGTGATCGGCCGCACGGCGCGTCACATCGGTCCGGAAGAAGCGGGCGACCACGTCTTCGGCGTCACGGCGGGCAACGACGTGAGCGAGCGCACCTGGCAGCGCGACGACCTGCAGTGGCTGAGGGCCAAAGGCAGCGACTCGTTCGGGCCGCTCGGGCCGCGGATCGTGGCCGGCGCGGCGTGGGAGGACCTGCGGCTGCGCACGCGCCTCAACGGCGAGGTCGTGCAGGACGCGCGCACCTCGGATCTCATCTTCTCGATCCCCGAGATCATCGCCTACGCGAGCCGCTACATCACGCTGCTTCCCGGCGACGTGATCTATACGGGGACGCCCGGGAAGACCTCGACGCTCTCTCCCGGCGACCGGGTGGAGGTGGAGGTGGAGGGCGTCGGGGTGCTGGCGAACGACGTGAAGGTCGAACCGCCGAAGGACGGGACATGATGAAGCCCCGCACGCGACCCCTCGCGGTCGCGCTGACGCTGGCGGTCGCGGTCGCGGCGCCTCCCGCCTCCCGCCCGCTCGCCGCCCAGCAGCCGTCCGATCTCTCCACGCTGTTCGAGTTGGGGACGCTCGTGCTCGATACGAACGGCGACAGCGTGCCCGATCTCGTGAATGCCGCGCTCGTTCTCGGGGATGATCCCTCGTCGGCGGTTCTGGCCGCGGGCGCCGAGGTCGCCGCCCGGCTGGGATTCGAGACGATGGCGATGGACCTGCCGCTGTCCCGGAACCCGGAGGACGGCCGGATCGGGATCGTCGTGGGACGGAGCGGACTCGCGGTCGCCGGCCTGCGTGGGCCGGGCGTCGATCCGGCCTCGCTCGACTCGGGAGAAGGGGCCGTGGCGGTGCGCGAGGAGGACGGGCGCACCTGGGTCCTCGTGGTCGGCGGGGACGACGAGGGACTGCAAGCGGCGGCCAGACTGTTTGCCGGCGTCCTGCCGCATACGCGAACGCTCTCGACCGCGAGGCTGAGCCGCGTCCGGGACGATCTCGCCGAGACGCTGGAGGCCGGGGGCGTGGCGGACGCGGCCGTGCGCCTCACGCAGGCGAGAGTCAGGGCGGGACAGGCCGGCGTGGGACGCGTGATCGCCGAGATCGAGGTCGATGAAGCGCAGCTGGGCACGGCTGCGGAACTCCTCCGCGGACTCGCCACGGGCGACGAGGCCCCCGACCCCGGTGAGCCGGAAGAGACGGGGGACGAGGGCGGGGACGAGTCGGCCGAGGCGGAGACTTCCCGGGCGCGCCTGGCGTACCCGGGGCTCGAGTCGGTGGAGGCGCGGCTGGCGGGCGGTCCCGCGATCCGGATTGCCGGACGGGCGACGCCGGATGCCCCGGGGCCGATCGCGGGTCGGCCGGGGAGCGGCGGCAAGAACGACATGGACCTCTCCAACCTCTACACCTCCGACGGGCTGCTCGGCGGCGGGGTGCTCCCGAACCGCGTGGACGCGATGCTCGCCTCCGGCGATGGGGGCATCGGCGGCCTGCCCGACCTGGCCGGACGGCTCGGACTCGAATCGACCGGGATCACCGTGCCGCTCGTCGAGCCGGCCTCGGCGATCGAGAGGGCCGCCGCCCGGCCCACGCTGGTCCTGGCCGGGGTGGACAACGCCCTGACCCGGCAGCTCGCCGACAGCGCGAAGATCGATCCGGGTTCGCTCGCCCCCGGCGAGGGGCTCATCCAGGTGGTCCCGGCGGCCTTCGGGTCCAAACCGGCCCTCGTCGTCTCCGGCGCGGACGCCGCCGGGGCCGAGCGCGCGCTCGATCAGCTGGCCCTGACGTTCCCGCACCTCGCGGAGCGCGGCGACGACCGCCCCACCGTCGACGACGTCGAGCGCGGGCTGTGGGACGCGCTGTCCGGCCACTCGCCCGTGGGCCAGGCGGCGATCGGCCTCTACAAGCTCGGCCGCATCGCCGACGGGCTCGCGGATCGGCGGATCGCCCGCGCGGACGTGCTGTTCTCCGTCGAGAAGGCGGACCCCGGCCTTCAGGCGTACGTGCGGGCCCGGGCCGCAGAAGCGCTGGGCCTCGCCGGCGCGGCGCAGGTCGGCGTCACGATCGACGAACGCGATGTGCGGCGGGCCGCCACGATCTTCGCGGACACGCTCGCGCTCCCGTCGGAGGTCGACCGCTTCCGCGAACTCCTCCGCGCCCACGTCCTCCCGGCGGCCACCTCCGCCTCGGCCACCGACCCCATCCGGATCGAAGCCCGCCTGAGCGAGCCGCCGGAGATCCGCCGCCAACTGGAGCGGGAGGCGCGCGACGCGCTGATCGACGCCGGGGCGCCGGCCGACGCCGTCGAGGTCCGCATCATCTCCGCCTTCAAGCAGGGCTACTCGTGGCTCGAGGAGGTGATCCTGCCGCAACTCGCGGGTCGGGACGCCACCGAAATCGGAGAGATCGTCATCCGCTTCCGCCGCAACGACCCGCCGGAGGAGTGGCCTCAGCAGGCGATCCACACCCCCGTGCGCTGGCTGCACGAGATCTTTCCCATCGACGAGATCTTCGCCCGCGAACTCGGCCTCGAGCTGGAGCGGATCCGCTTCGAGCAGACCACGGAGGGGCCGACGTACGCGGTGCATGTCACGGACTCGAGCGGCGCCGAGATTCTGGCCGGCGATTTCGAGCCCCGGTGGGTCCTGCGTCCGTACTTCGACCGCTTCCAGGACTACGAACACGTCCGCGTAACGACGGGCTGGATCCGCGCGGGGGCGGGAGACCGCGTGCTGGTCGACGAACGCATCGTCACCGACCCCGAGGCCTTCTGGGACCATTACCAGAGCGTGGTTCTGCCGGCCATCTACGACTACGTGATGGACCGGCACGACGGGATCCCGGACGGCGGGAACGCGGACGCGCCCTATTTCGGCGAACTGACGGTCGAACTCGAGATGAGCGAGCCCAACTACCGGCTCGAGATCGACAACGAGATTCACGCGCCGATGGACGCCCTCCATGAAGAGATCTACTTCGGCACGATCGAGTTCTTCGATGTCCTCGACCGCAACTCGCGCGGACAGGGGCTGACCTTCCCCGGCCGCATCCTCCCGATCATGCGCCCGCGCGGCGACGGGCGGCCGGCGAAACTCCGCGTGAGCTTCACGGGGTTCGCCACCTCCCGGCCCGCGGTCTCCGTCGCCTTCGAAGACGCGGCGGGCGCGGCGGACACGATGCGGCTCGACATCCCGAAGACCGGCCTCGAGCGTCCTTCTGCCAAATTGGCAGTCGTCCGCGCCGGCGAACCGGGCATCGCGCACCTCGGACTCCGCGTCCGCGTCGACACCGACGCCGACATGCGCGACAGCCTCCTCAACTACGCCCCGCCGCGGCAGGTCGACCGAAGCATGGTCTCGGCCGAGCAGGTCGAGGCCACGCTCCGCGAAATCGAGGCGCTGCGCGCGGCCGGCCTCTACGCCTCCTCGCTGGCCTGGGCCGGGCTCGGCTCCCTCGAGGTCTGGGCCGAATGGACGCACGAACAGGATCCGGAGTCCCGCCGGACCGCCCGTCTCGCGGCGAACGGGACACCCGCCACGCTCCCCGACTGGCGCACCCTGCTGCCGACAGGCTGGAGCTACGGGGGCGAACGCCTCGTCCAGTGGGAGACGCCCATCCCGCCCCCGGAAGGCCACGGGATCCTGGCCAGGATGGCGGAGGCCTTCGAGGAAGCGACGATGTACAAGGCGGGCGAGTCCTATCTGGGCAGGGACATCTGGGCGGCGGACCTCATGCCCCCGATCGCGGCCTCGCACTGGTCGCGCGTGAAGGCGACGACGTTCAAGCCCACGGTCATCTATTCCGCGCGGCAGCACGCGAACGAGGTCTCCTCGACGAGCCACGTCCTGCGGCACACGGAACTCCTGCTGACGGATCCCGCGCAGCGGGCGAAGCTCGACGACGTGAACGTCATCATCCATCCGTTCACGAACCCGGACGGCGCCCAGCTCGCCTACGACCTGTACCGGATCACGCCGGACTTCATCCTGCACGCCGGCTACCTGGGTTCTCTGGGCATCGACGCGACCACGGGCTCGCGGGACGACCACCCCATCTACCCGGAGGCGCCCGTCCGAAACCGGCTGTGGGGCCGCTGGCTGCCCGACGTCTTCCTGAATCCGCACGGGTACCCCTCCCACCAGGTCGTGCAGCTGTTCAGCGAATACTCGGGTCTCGTGCGGCGGGGACGCGTGACGGAGCGCAACTGGGGGCTCAACAAGGGCTGGTTCATGCCGGGGTTCGGGTACGTCGACAGTCCCGACCATCCCCGGCACCGGGATGCGGCGTTCGAGATCCGCGACTACATCACGCGCGGGATCAATTCCGACCGCGATGTGTTCGAGATGAACCAGCGCAACTACGAACGCTACCGGCGCTACGGAGCCGAGTACGACCCGGACGTGTTCCGGCTGCCGATGACGGACAGCGTGCTCATCCAGATGCCGCTCAAGGGATCGAGCGGCGAATCCCGGTTCGGGTTCGATTCCGCGATCACGATCTGGTCCGGCACCACCGAGGCCCCGGACGAGACCGCCTACGGACCCTGGATGGAACTCGTGGCGAAGGCGGGGCTCTCGTGGGACCAGGCGCTGCTCGACTACCTGTACGAGGGAGAGCACGAGGTGAAACGCTCCGGCTCCTCCTTCTTCGGCGGCGTGTCGCTGCGCATGAACCGTCCCCGGCCGCCCGAGGATGAGGAGGAGTCGGAGGACGAGGCCGTCACGGCGGACGGCGGAGGCTCGTAAGGGCGCATACTTGCTCGTCCCCGGCTTCGGAATTCAGTTGGGGGCGTTCCCGGACCCGTTCAACGCAGGGGAGTCCCGATGCACATGTCGAGGCACATAGCGAGGCGCAAAGCGATGCACATCTCGAACCACGTTCAGCACGCTGTCCCATGGCGAGGGACCCGCCGGTCGGTCTGGATGGCGGCGGTCGCGCTCATCCTCGGCGCCTCGAGCCTCGCGGCCCAGGAGGAGGGCGGCGATGCCGGGGAGGCCGAGGAGGCCACGGCCGCGGCCAACACCACCCAGGGCGTGTTCAGCGAGGAGCAGGCCACTCGCGGCGAGGATGTATTCTACAACATCTGCGCCGAGTGCCACTTCGAGGAGGACTTCGGGGGACCGTTCATCCAGTCCTGGGCGGGCGCCTCGGTGAAGGACCTCGTGGACGAGATCGTCGCCACGATGCCGGAGGACAATCCGGGCGGGATGCCCACCGAGCAGTATCTGGACGTGGTGACGTACATGTTCAAGATCAACGGCATGCCCACGGGCGAGGACGAACTTGCCACGGACGCCATGGACGCGGTGGAGATCGCAGTCGACCTCGACCCCTGACGCCGTGCCGTACACGACGCGCGATTCCCTCTCCGGGGTCCGCGCCGGCATCCGCCGCTGCCTCGAACGAGCCGACGACGTCGACCGGCTGGCCGTCTCCGCGCCCGAGGTCTCGGCGTGGAGCGTGCAGGACCACCTGGAGCACCTGCTCTTCTCCGACCGGAGCGTGCTGGGCTGGGTCCTGAAGACGCTGGCCCGGCCGAACCCGGAAACGAGGGAACAGTTCCCCCATGAGATCGGAGTGAGCCTCCTGGCGCGCGGTTCGATCCCGCGCGGCCGCGGACCCGCCCCGGACTTCACGCTACCGAACGGTCTGGCACCCGCCGATGTCCGGGCAGGGTTCGAGGCGTTGCGTGCGCTGGCGGCGGGTCTCCGGACGCAACTGGCGGAACTGGACGCGTGCCGGCACACGCTCCCGCACCACGTCCTGGGGCACTTCACCCCGGCCGAGTGGCTACGCTTCCTCCACCTCCACCACCGCCATCACGACGCGATCATCCGCGACATCCTGGCCGCCTGACCGAGCGCTTGTCGGCTACGCCGCGGCCCTACCCGCGCGGACCCGGCGGATTGCGGCGGCGCCCTCGAGGAGGAGCCAGATCTCGAGGATGAAGATCGCGGCGCCGATCACGAGCAGCATCCACTGGTTCGTGCCGAAGAAGCGGTCGAGGTTGATGACCATGGCCCAGGTCGTCATCAGGAGCAGGAAGCCCATCGGGATCATCGTCACCCAGAAGGGGCGCCCCTTCCGCATCAGGTAGAGCGACACGATCAGCAGGGTGAGACCCGCCAGGAGCTGGTTCGTGGTCCCGAACAGCGGCCAGATCATCATGCCCCCGGCGCCGCGGTCCGCCGAGAGCGCCAGAATCGCACAGCTGACGACGGCGATCGCGGTCGCGACCCACCGGTTCTGGATCGCCTTCACGTTGTACTCGGCGCCGAGTTCGCTGATGATGTAGCGCTGAAGCCGGATCGCCGTGTCGAGGGTCGTCGCCGCGAAGCTGATCACGACGACCGAAGCGAAGATCACGGCTATGCTCTCCGGGATCCCGATCCCGCCCGCGAGCACGCCCACGCCGTTGACGAAGGCGGTCGTGGCGCCGGCCGTCGCCGCCTCGAAGCTCCCGTAGTGTTCCTGCCACCGGACGAGCCCCTGCGTCGCCCCCACATCCCGGCTGAGGTAGATCGCGAAGCCCGCCGTACACGCGATGATCGACGTGACGGCGAGCGTTCCCTCCCCGATCGCGCCGCCATAGCCCACGTAGCGGGCGTCCGTCTCCTTCGCGAGCTGTTTCGATGAGGTGCCGGATCCCACCAGGCCGTGGAAGCCGCTGATCGCGCCGCAGGCGATCGTGATGAAGAGGAGCGGCAGCCAGCCCGGAGTGTCCGCGGGAAGGCTGGTGTTGACCGTCGGCGCCACGACCTCCGGGTTCACCACGATCACGCCGAGGCTGATGATCCCGAGCGCGACGAAGAGTTGGTGTCCGTTCACGTAGTCGCGGGGCTGGAGGAGCAGCCACACGGGCAGCACGGAGGCGACGAACGTGTAGGCGAAGAGGATGGCGATCCATCCCACGCGCCGCCCGTCCGCTGTCGCCGCCTCCCCGGCGGCCGCCGCATCCCCTCCCGACGCGGCCATTTGCGCCTCGGTCGGACTGAACCCGATGAAGTCCGGCAGGGTGAACGGCATGTCCTGCCCGAACCAGATGAGCACGTACAGCGTCGCCAGCGCCCCGAGCGACGGGATGAGGATGCCCGTCCCCGTGCGGTAGATGAGGAACCCGACGATGAGCGCGATGACGAGCGAGCCCCACACCGGCACCACGGCGCCCGGGTTCGCCATGAACAGGTTGGCGATGATGACGGCGAACACGGCGTTCACCATGAGGAGCAGGAAGAAGATGATGAGGAGGAAGAGGACCCGGGCGCGCTTGCCGAGGATCGACTCGGTCAGCGTCCCGATCGACCGCCCCTTGTGGCGGCTCGAGATCCACAGGGCGGCGAAGTCGTGCACCGCTCCCGCGAACACCGTCCCGAGCACGACCCACAGGAAGGCCGGCAGCCAGCCCCAGATGACGGCGATCGCCGGCCCCACGATCGGCGCCGCCCCCGCCACCGACGTGAAGTGGTGGCCGAAGAGCACGTGCTTGTTCGTCGGCACGTAGTCGACGCCGTCCTTGAACTCGTGCGCGGGCGTGACGAAGTCGGGGTCGAGCTTGAAGACCTTGCCCGCGATGAAGCGCGAGTAGATGAGGACTCCCGTGAGGAAGGCCGACAGACCAATCACCAGCAGGACGATCGCGCTCATCGGACAACCTCCTCCGCAGTTTCGATTACGGGAACCCGCCTGAGTGCGTCCACCCCCACCGGATCGGCGTCCTGGAGGTCGACGCGGAGGACAGGCCAATCTCCGAAGGACTGTGAGATCCTCGCAAGATAGGCGGTCTGGCGTTCGCGCCTGGCGGCGAACAACGGGTCCTCTCCCGCCCCGCCGCCGCGCTCCGGGAGCACCAGGTTCACGACGATGGCTCCGACCGGGACACCGTGCCTGGAAAGGGCTTCGACGGCCTTCTCCGTCTCCCAGATCGGCAGCCGCTCGGGGATCAGGACGAAGACGAACGCCGTCCGCCCGGAATCGGTAAGGATCCGCCGCGCCTCCTGGAAGCGGTCGCGCCGTTCCTCGAGCGCCCGCAGGAGGGGGTCATGTTCGAGATCGGCCGCCTCGGACCCCGCCACGTTCTTCCACATCTGTGAGAGGGCTCCGACCTTCTTCCGCCGCTTGATGAGTCCGCCGATCCACGTCGTCATCAACTCCGGCAGGGAGAGCAGCCGCAGCGTCTGGCCGGTGGGCGCCGTGTCGAACACGATCCGGTCGTAGTCCTCCCCCTCCTCTTCGAGGATCCGCGTGAAGCGGTCGAAGAGGGCGGACTCCGCCGCCCCGGGAGAGACGCGCGCGATGTCGATCTGCCGGTAGACCTCGCCCAGGAGCCGCGGAGGCGCGGCCGACTCCACGCGCGACTTCACGGCCTCGATGTAGCGGTCCGCTTCCCGCTCCGGATCGACCTCCATGGCCCAGCAACCCGCGGCCACCTGCCGCGGCCGGTCCCCCAGCTCCGCCTGGAGCACGTCTCCGGTGGAGTGCGCCGGATCCGTGGACACGAGGAGCGTCCGGCGCCCCCGCGCGGCCATGTCGAGCGCGGCCACGGCGGCCATGGTCGTCTTCCCCACCCCGCCCTTGCCGCCGAAGAAGAGGACCGGCCGGTCGGGGAACGGAAGCCGGGACTCCGGCCGGGATCCGGATCGGCGCGAGGGCTCGGAGGGGCCCGGCGTTCCGTCGCTCAGCAACAGCGGAAGCCGCCCTCGGGCGGGTGCTCCATCCCGACCCGGACGTGCCACTCGTGAAACTCGTCGATGAGCGACGGATAGAGTTCGAGCATGTAGAACTGGACCGGGTTCGGGACGCCGAGGAGGTCCGAGAACCCCATCAGCATGAACGCGTCGTGCTGCCGCAGGTACTCGCGGTGGATCGTCGCCCGGTAGGGGGCGATGTACAGCCCCTCGTAGATGTCGCGCGCCTCCCGCAGCCAGCGGCGCCATCGAGGCGCCGGCGTCGTCACAACCATGCGAGCGTCCTTTGATCCAGGTGCCGTTTTGAGTCGCAAAACGGAAGAAGCGATTCCGAAATCGCGCGCACGGCATCGCTCACGTCACGGTCCGAGCGCACCGATCGGAATCACAGCGACGCCGTCCTTGCGGGCGTACCCGTACCCGTTCCCGACGATGACGCCGAGCGCGGCCGGTTCCCCGCAGCGTTCCGTGTCGACCCTGTCCGCGAACTTGAGCAGGCTGCGCGCGGCGTCGTCGATCCGGCCCGTCCCCAGCTTGATCTCAAACGCGGCCCACCGATCCGGCCCGGCATCCACGATCGCATCGACTTCAAGCCCTGTATTGTCGCGGTAGTGGTACACATCGGCGTCCATGGCCTGCGCATAAACCCGGAGATCCCGCACGACCATCGATTCGAACAGGAACCCGAACCACTCGAAGTCACGAAGGAGGTGCTGCGGGCCGGCCCGCAACGCGGCGACCGCGAGGGAAGGGTCCACGAAATGCCGCTTGTGTGAACGGCGCAAGCGTGACCTCGACCGCAGCCGGGGGGACCAGGGCGGCTGGTCCTCCACGACCATGAGGCGCTCCAGAGCGGTGAGATAGCTACGGGCAGTGCGCTTCGTCATCGCGTCATCGGGGTCCGCGACATCGCGCCTGATGGTGGAGACCGTCGCGCAGGTGGCGACGTTGCGAGCCAGCGATTGAAGGAAACGGCGAATCCTGCCGGGATCCCTACGGACACCATCCACACGTCGCAAATCGGTTCGGCAGATGTTCTCCAGGTAGTCTCGGCAGGCGGTCAGCGCCTGCCCTTCCGGAAAGCGCCGATGCTCCGGCCACCCGCCGACGCAGACCAGTCCGGCAAGCCGGGCGGCGGACAACTCCACTTCCGGGTTTCGGGCGGGCACGCCGTTGAGCAAAGCCCGGAGCGACACTCCACCCGTCGAATGGCCGAGTTCGAACAGGGACATGGTTCGAAGGCGAAGACGGCTTATGCGCCCGGCCCCGGTGTGCCGGGTTACGTCGTCGGGCGGGACCGCCGACCCGGTGAGAATGAAGTGTCCTCTCCCGGCGCGTTCATCGATGGTGTGGCGAACGTGGTTCCAGATCGCGGGCTCGACCTGCCACTCGTCGATCAGGCGAGGGGTCTTCCCTTCCAGGACCAGACGCGGGTCGACGGCGATCATGCTCCGAGCCTGTTTGTCCCTGTCGAGGAACACCGCACTGGCGGCCACGCGGCGTGCCAACTCCGTTTTGCCGCAGGCTCGGGGGCCCTCGACCAGAACGCCGCCGGACCAGGATAGGCGCTCCTTGAGTTCCTGGTCGGCCACGCGGGGAACGTAGGTGCCGATGTCGACCTCCATGGGTTCGTAGCGGTCGCGTGATGGAACCGGAAAACGGGTCGCGATCATCAAACCATAGCTCTCCGTAAGCCCCTTTTACAATATTTCTAAGGCCCGTTTTGCAATTTCGCCAGTGGGCTATTCCGCAATTCTACTGGGGACCGTTTTGCAATTTTTCTAGGGACTGGTTCGCAAATTCCGCCCCGAAAGCCGGCCCGCGCTCAGCCGTCGTCGCCGATTCGCCCGCTGGCGCTGCTCCCAGGCGCGGACGCGGGGGATCGCGGCGTCGAAGATGCGCTCGTAGTTGAGCCGCTCGACCTGGGCTCGTACGTCGGGGTCGAGCCGTTCCCACAGCGGGTCGTACACCGTGTAGTTGGCGACGTAGCCCTCCCAGTCGGCGGGGGCCACGGCGTCGGTGCCGAACAGGAAGCGCGTCGGGTGACGTTCGATGAGCGTGGCCCACGCTTCGAGGGTCGCGTCGTCGTTCACGACGTACTTGGCCACCTCGTCCCACGAGATGTCGAGCGCCACGTGGTCATGGCGCGGGTCCGAGAGCATGCGGTCGAGCCAGGCGACGTGTCCTTCCCCCGGGGCCACGAAACGTCCCAGGCCGGTGTGGGCCCAGATGATCGTCGTCTCCGCGTGGCGGGCGAACAGGTTCAGCAGTTCGTCCGCGTGATGCGGCGGGTCGCTCGGGCGGACATGGTCGATGTCGTTGTGGAAGATGACGACGAGGCCGATCTCCGCCGCCGTGGCCAGGATCCGGTCCAGGGCGGGATTGCGCAGGCTCGCCGCGTGCCCGGACACCTTGGATGACACGAACTCCTTGTGGATGCTGAACTCGCCGATGCCGGCGAACACGCCGGGGAAGGTGAGCAGAACGCGCTCGATGTGGTCGGAGGCGTACATGTCCGCCGGGTTGAAGCCGGTGATCATGGGGTCGACGCGGCGGCGATCCTCCTCGGGCAGCGACAGGTACTCCCGCGCGATCACGGCGTCCACGAACGAGTAGTAGTACAGGTCGGCGTTCGTGTCTAGGTAGTAATCGGGCGCGTGGTCGCCCGACAGGAAGTAGTCCCACTTCTGCTGCAGCGGGATCCCGAACATGGCCACGCGCCCCACCCGCCCGTCCATCATGTCGAGGAACTCCCGCGCCGTCGGGCCGCGCTGGATGTAGTTCAGGAGATGGAAGTGCGAATCGTTGAACCGCGCGTTGTCCGACCCCGATTCGACGGCAATCTCAGGCGGGGACGCCGCCGTTTCGGCAGAAGCTGGCGCCGCGCCGGCGATGGATGCGTCCGTGGCTGGATGCTCGATCGACGGCATCCCGCCCGGACGCGGCCCCGCCGCGCAGGCGCTGAGCAGGACGACCGCCGCGAGCCCTCCCGCCGACCGAACCCCCCGCCGCCCCCTCACCACGCCACCGCGGCGCTGTTGTTGCGGTTGTGTGACGCCGCGCGCAGTTGGCCCGTCTCCGGATCGCGCGCGATCGCCACCCACAACCCCTCGCCGCCGAAGCGGGCCTCCATGGGGTAGATCTCCTCGTACGCGTAGCCCGTCCCGTCGAGGACGTCGCGCGGGAACCTGCCGCCCGGCACGCGGAAGGTGAGGGCGCCGGTCGCCGGGTCGGTATTCGGCATGAAGAAATCGGGCGCGTCGATCGCCTCATCCACCGTCATCCCGAACCGCATCACGTTCAGCAGCCCCTGGAAGGTGCGCTGGTGCAGGCCGGAGCCCATCGAGGCGAAGCCGAGCACGGGACGGCCACCGCGGAACAGGATTCCGGTCTGCGTGGGCGCCGGGAGCCGCGACCCCGGCTCGATGCGGGCGATCTGCGCCTGCTGGAAGGACGCCGGGTCGCCGATCGTGATCCCGTCCACGACGATCGCGGTCTTGCCCCACAGGACCGCGTTGATGCTGTGCGTGATCGCGGCGATGTTGCCGTCCGCGTCGATCGCGACCACGTCATCGGAGTGGCCGGGGCCGCGCGGTGCCCAGTTGCCGAAGGGCAGCCCGGCCCGCATGACGTTCCAGAGTCGTTCGGCGTGGTCCGGCGTGACGCGCGCCGCCGGGGTGAACTCGCCGCCGGCCAGCGCCGCGGCCATTTCCGGCGGCAGGAAGTCGAGCAGCGAGGCGCGGGTCACGTCGAGCGCGGTCCGCAGAGCCTCCGGCGACTCCGTCCAGTGGCCCCCGTCGAGCAGCCCGGAAGCCGCCGCGAGCCGCTGCCCCTCGATCATCGTCACGCCGCCGCGGTTGGGCGGCGGGTTCGTGTACAGCTCCCAGCCGTCCCCCAAGTCCGCCACGAGCGGCTCGTCCCAGATGACCTCGTAGGCCGCGAGGTCCTCGACCGTCATCCGGCCGCCCTCGGCCTGGATCGCGGCCGCCGCCCTCCCGGCCCACGGGCCGCCGTACATGTAGCCGGTCCCCTGCTCGGCGACCGCCCGCAGCGTCGCGGCCAGCGCGGGCTGGCGCAGCACGTCCCCCTCGACGTACGGAGAGCCGTCCTCCTTGAGGAACGTCGCCTTCGTCTCGGGGAGCCGGGCGAGATCCGCGGCCCGGCCGTCCCAGTAGCCCTCCACCTTCTTGGAGATCGAAAAACCCTGCTCGGCGACGTGGATCGAAGGCTTGAAGATCTCCGCCCACGGGAGCCGTCCGAACCGTTCGTGCGCGGCCCCCACCCCCTTCATGAAGCCGCCGACCAGCGCCGTCCGGCCGCTCACGTCGGTCCCGTACATCCCATCGGGCGAAGAGAGGTCGATACCGCCGGGGATGTTCGCCGGATCGTCCTCGCCGAGCACCGTGTTCCACTCGGCGTTCATGGTGTGGACCCGGTCCGTGCCCGCGTCGTAGTACACGAGCGACATGATGCCGAAGTAGCTGATCGGCGCTCCGGCGGTGAGCGCGACCTGCATGAGCGAGGTCGTCATCGCCGCGTCGATGGCGTTCCCTCCCTGCTTCAGCGCCTCGAGTCCGGCACGCGCCGCGAGCCCGTTGTAGGCGACGGTGACCGCTCCGTTCTCCCCCGTCGCAACGCCGGCTTCCGTCCGGTCCACGAGTTGCGCCTCCATGAACCGCTCGTACTCGGCGGCCCAGCGCTCCGGCGACAGATCCGTCTCCGCCCGGCATCCCGCCAGCACCAGGGCGGAGGCCAGGCACACGAGGCGAGAACTCCTCCCGAATCGATTCGCGGTTCGACGCACGACGCTTACGGATCGGCGCATGGACCGCTCATGGCTGGCTCGTTGATCGCCCATGGGATGGCTCACTGGTCGGAGGTGGGGGAGGGACGGAGCCACTGTTCCCACCATTCGAGCTGGACCCACATCCGGTGCACCATGCGCCACGGCGTCCATCCCCCGTGATAGGAGTCGGGGTAGCGCACGAACTTCGCGGGCACCTGCTGCTTCCGGAGCGCCACGTACATCTGCTCGGCCTCCTCGATCGGCACCCGGTGGTCCGATTCCCCGTGGACGAAGAGGGTCGGCGTCGTCACGCCCTTCGCGTGGATGATGGGGGAGGAACGCAGCAGGTGCTCCAGGCCGCGCTCTTCCCACGGCGGCCCGAAGAATTCGCTCTCCTTCGTGCGGGGGATGTCCGCCACGCCGTAGTCGCTGACCCAGTTGGAGATCGACGCGCCCGCGATGGCGGCGGCGAAGCGGTCGGTATGCGTGATGACCCAGTTCGTGAGATATCCTCCGTAGGAATAGCCGGTCACGCCCATGCGCGCGGTGTCGATCTCATAGCGCTCGATCGCGTGGTCGACGCCCGCCATCACGTCGTCGTAGTCGTTGAAGCCCCATCCGCCCCACGTCCCCCAGCGGAAGTCCTCGCCGTATCCGGTCGAGGCCCGCGGATTCGTGTACAGGACCATGTAGCCCTGCCCCGCGAGGAGCTGCTGGTCGAACGAGAAGGTGTTTCCGTAGGCTCCGTGCGGCCCGCCGTGCATCTGGAGTACCATCGGGAAGCCGCTCTGCCCGGCGGCGTAGCCGCGCGCCGGGAGCATCCAGCCCTCGACCTCGGTCCCGTCGGGACTCCGGAACGAGAGACGCTCCGGGCTGGACAATTCGATCTCGGCGAGCAGGTCGCGATTCACGTCGCTCAGCCGCACCTCGTCGTCCATCGCGGCTCCGACGTCGGCGACCCGGACATCGCCCGGCTCCGTCGGCGCCGTGGCCCGGAACGCGACGCGCGAAAAATCCTCCGAGAAGGAGAAGCTCCCGAGCCGGCGGTCCCCCGCCGTCACCTGCTCGACCGGCCCCCCTCCCTCGGCGACGCGGAAGAGATGCGTGTTGCCGCGAATGCCCGCGGAGAAGTAGACGTGCCCGCCGTCCGCGCTCACGGTGGGTCCGCCGGGGATGAGATCCCACTCCGCGGTGAGGTTGCGGAGGCGCGTCCCGTTCTCCGCGTCGAACACGAAGAGGTCGGAAGGCGCCCCGCGGTCGCGGGCTTCGCGGATGATGATGTCGAGGCCTTCGTTGCCTCGGACGACGAGCCGCGCGCCGTCGGCGGACCAGGCCGGGGAGGAGTAGTTGTATCCGTCGTCCGTGAGCCGGTTCACGTCGCCGTCGAGGTCGACGACCCACAGATCCGGCCGCCCGTACGAGTGTTCATCTCGCTGGTGCGCGTCCGCGGTGAACGCGAGCCGCCGGCCATCGGGGCTCCAGGCGAGCCCGGAGGCGTCGACGCCGAGTTCCGTGAGCCGCCGCGCTTCTCCCCCTTCGGCGGGCAGCAGGTACACCTCGCGGGGAGGCGTCGCGTTCGGGTCGCGGGGGTCGGCGAGGTAGCCCCGCCGGTCGAAGCGGTAGTTCATCCAGTCGTACTCGCGCCCGTCGAACCGCTCCACCGTGCGGCGCTCGAAGTCGGAGTCCCAGACGGGCTCCGGGGAAGGCGGGGGAGGCGTCGGCCGGGTGAACGCGATCCAGAGGCCGTCCGGACTGAAGACGGGCGAGCCTCGCAGCCCTTCGAGCTGGAACGCTTCGCCGGCCGGCCGGTCCATGCGGAGGAACCACGTGCTCCCGGCGCCCGCCCCGCCCGGGTCCGGCCGATTCGACGAGAAGACGAGGAAGCGGCCGTCCGGACTCCAGCGCGGCGAGGAGGCGCTGAAGCTCGGGCTCGTCACCCGCGTGGCCTCCCCGGAACCGTCGGCGTCCACGAGCCGGATCTCGCTGTGGCGACGGTTCTCCTCCTCGAGGACGGACGTGACGACGTACGCGACGCGCGATCCATCGGGCGAGAGGGCCGGACTCCCCGCATCCATCAGCCGGTAGTAGTCCGCGAGTTCGAGCGGCCGTCCTTCCTGCGCGGCGAGCGGGGCCGGCGTGACGGCGCCGTGGGCGCCAGGGACGCCAAGGGCGGCGAGCGGGGCCGGCGTGACGGCGCCGTGGGCGCCAGGGACGCCAAGGGCGGCGACCGCCGCGGCCGCCGCGGCCGGCGAGAACAGGGACGAGAAGCGAACGCGCATCGCGAGCCTCCTGGAGCGGACTTGGTTGCCTGACCCTAACCTTACCTAACGCGGTAGCCGGTAGGCGAGCAGAAGATTGCCGGGCATCTGGCTGAACAGGTCGTAGCCCGAGTTCACGAGAACATAGCCGCGCGCGACGACGGGCCCGGGGCCGTCGATGGCGCCGCCCCGGCCCGGCACGCCGTTCACGGTCTCGAACTCGCGGGCCGTGTCGACATCCCAGAGTACCGATCCGTCCTCCGAGGAAAAGGCGCGCAGGTGGCCGTCCAGGCTCCCCGCCAGCACCGCGCCTTCGATCGCGGTGGGCGCGGCGGAAAAGAAGGGCATGCAGCCGGCCCGGCCGGCACAGACGGACAGGTCGGGCAGAGCGTGCCACAGGACCTCCCCGGCCGCGAGTTCGAGCGCGTAGACGCCGGGGGTGGGCGGATCCTCGGCGTTCATCTGCGTGGAGGCGCCCGAGCGCGGGTCCGAGATGACGGCGAACGGGTTGTCGACGTTCGGCACGTAGGCCCGGCGGCCGTCGGAGGTGAGGCCCCAGTGGATGCCGCCGAGAGAGCTTCCCCTCCCGACCCGGCGCGCCCACACGAGTTCGCCCTCCGAATCGGGATCCAGGGCCCACACCATGCCGGATTTCTGCCCGGCGATCAGGAGTTGGGACCCGTCCAAGGCGGTGACGATGATCGGGGCCATGCCGAAGTCGTGGTCGGGCCCCGCCGGCGCGGGGCAATTCTGGAAGCGGGGCGACAGGCAGGACATGTTCCAGGCGTCGTCCTCCCGCCCCTGGAAGGTCCAGCGGGCCTCGCCCGTCTCGATGTCGAGCGCGGTGATGGCGTCGCTCCCGCCCGTCGCCGGACGCGTGTAGTTCTCGCCGGTCCCGATGTAGAGGAGGCCGCGCGCGGCGTCGACCGTCGGGCTGGACCACACCGGCGCCCCGGAGGGCGCGAAGAGCCGCGTCCCGGCCTCGTTCTCGCCTACGTGCCGCGGTTCCCCGGCCACGGTTCGGAACTCCCACAGCGGTTCGCCCGTCCGTGCCGAGAAGGCGGCGACCCCTCCGCTGGAAGTACAACACTCGTAGGCCGGATCGCCGGCGCTGATGATTTCCATCGAGGAGAGCGGGACGAAGACGCGGTCCTCGTGGACGGCCACGCTCCCCGTGACGACGTGATCCGCGTGGGTCCCGGCGGTGGCGCGCCAGCGGAGGGCGCCGGTCGTCGCGTCGATCGCGTACACGTTCGTCCGGAAATCCGCGAAGAAGGCGAACTTTCCGCCGTCGGGACCGTCCCCGACCGCGATCGCGCCGCGCACGGCGGCGTCGCCCGCGAACACCCAGTGGACGCACCCGCTCTCGAGGTCGATGGAGTACACCTCGCCGTACGCCGAGCCGACGATGATCCGGTCGTCGATCACCGCCGGTTTCGAGCGCACCTGGCTCACGTCCGGAAAGCCGAAGGCCCACGCGAGTTCGAGCTTCGGCAGGTCGGCGGCGGTGAGTCCGGCCCGGGCCGCGTCCGCGAAGCCCGTCTCGCCGCCGCCGCCGCCCCAGCCGGACCAGTGCACGACGCCCTCCGACCCCGGCGCGCTCGCGCAGAAGGCGGAGGAGGGCAGGCGGGTCTCGACCAGCGTCTCGCCGGTGAGCCACTCCGCCACGGCGCGCCGCTCGTCCGGCGTGAGATCCTCGCCGTGCCGGCGCATGCGGCCGCCCTCCAGCGAACCGAGGACGGCCCGCGGCGTCATCGCCCCGAGCGTGGTGAGGCCGGGAGCACGCACCGTGCGCTGCCCGGAATGACACTCCGCGCACGAAGCGGCGTACACCCGCATGCCGGGGCTGTCATCCATGGGAGGCGGGTCGAGCAGTCCCCGCACCGGCTCCTGGGCGGCCGCGGGCCCGGCTCCGGCGGTCGGGGCAGTGCCCGCAAGTACGGCGGCGAAGGCCGCGACAACGATGCGCATCAGGCGCTTCTCCGGGACGAGATCGAGAGAACCCCAACGAAAGAACCCATCGAGAGAACCCGTGGAACATAGGCCCTCACGTTCCGTTGCGGGACGGTGTGCCCGCTAGCGGCGGATGGGGCGCGCGGCCTCGATCACGCGGTGCACGATGAGATCGGCCACCGCGTCGGCCTGTACCCCATCGTGATCGCCGGTCCCGCGCCAGTGGGTCTGGGCCACGACCACGAGTTGCCGATCCGGCACGACCCACACGAACTGGCCCCCGTACCCCCACATCACGAAGGCGGACACGTCATCGCCGCCGCCCCGGCGGTCGCTCCAGGTCTGGTAGCCGTACCCCGCGTCCCGCAGGACGTAGCCGATGTCGCCCACCGAGACGAGCCGGCCGATCTGCGCCTCCACCCAGGCCCGGGATACGATCTGCCGCGAGCCGGAGCGTCCGCCCTGCAGGAGAAGCTGTCCGACCTTCGCGGCATCGCGCGCGCGAAGCGCCAGCGCCGCGCCGCCCACGATCACGCTGTCCTGCATGACCGGCCAGCGCTTGTCGTCGATGCCGAGCGGCTCCAGCAACTCCCGCTCGGCAAACTCGAGCGCGCTCCCGTCGACCACCATCTCGACGATTACCGTCAGCAGGTGCGACCCGCCGGTGTTGTAGATGAACCGCTGGCCCGGCGGGGCCACGACGGGCAGGTCCAGCACGTACCCGACGGGCTCCCCCGATCGCACCCATGGGCCGAAGTCCTCCTCATCCGACCACTGCATACCGCTCGTCATCGTGAGCAGGTCGCGCACGCGGATGCCGCCATGCTCGGACCGCCGCGACGGATGCGACAGCCAGTCCGTCATCGGGTCGTCCAGGTCCAGGAGCCCCCGGTCCGAGGCGAGGCCGACGAGCAGCGCCGTGACCGTCTTCGTGACGGACCTCATGTCGAAGGCCGAGTCCCGGTGCATGCCGCCGAAGTACGCCTCCTCGACGATCCGCCCGTTCCGGGCCGCGAGGAGAGCCCGGATGTTCGGCACGGCGCTCGCCGCCTCCGCGAACGCGGCCTCCAGCATCCCCTCGTCGAACCCCTCCGCTTCGGGCGTCGAGGTCGCCCACGCGCGCGACAGGTCGACCGGCGCGGACACCGGATCGGGACCGGTCCCCGGGTCTCCCGGATCCACCGGCGCCACCGAGTCGCCGCACGCGGCCAGCGCCGTCCACGCCGCCACGCCGGCGGCGCCGGTCAGGTGGAGCGCTCGCACCCTGCAACACCGCCCCCGCCGTCGCCCTCGCACAGCCCGCCGCCTATTCGCGGCGACGACGCCGGAACGGCATCGAGAGCATCCCGCGCAGCGTCCCCCACTCCGAACGGTCCAGGTTCTCGAGCCCGAGACGGATCTCGCGCGGCTCGGACCGGAGCCGGAAGCTCCCGAAGACGCGGTCCCAGAGGGAGAAGATGCTCGAGTAGTTCGAGTCGGTCTCCGGCTGGTGGTCGGAATGGTGGACCCAGTGCATCCACGGCGTGACGATGAGCCAGCGCAGGCAGCGGTCCACCCGGCCGGGCAGCCGCACGTTGCTGTGGTGGAAGAGGATGATCGGGAGGAGGATCGCCTCGTAGGCCAGGAGTTCCGCCACCGTCACGCCGAGGAGGGGAAGCACGGCGAGCCGCACCGTCGAGGAGAGTACGATCTCCCCCGTGTGAAAGCGGAGTCCCGACGTCGCGTCCAGTTCCGCGTCCGAGTGGTGGACCTGGTGGAAGCGCCACAGGAACCGGATCTGGTGATTCAGCCGGTGCCACAGGTACTGCCACGCATCGAAGATCACGACGGCGAGCCCGACCCGGGTCCACACCGGCAGCTCGAGCAGGTGAAGCAGCCCGAAACCGCGTTCCCTCGCCGCCTCCGTCACGAACAGCGTGGCCGCGGCGAAGAGGACGGCCGCCACCGCCGCGTTCCCCACGCCGAGGACGAGGTTCCGCGCTCCGTGCCCCGCCCTCGCGCTCCGGCCCTCGAACATCGGGAGCACGCCCTCGACCAGCCACAGGATGGCGAGCGCGAGGGTGGCCCCCGCCGTCTTCAGGGTGCTGGGGTCGTCGAACACGGGAGCGAACATAGCCCGGAGGGCCGGATTCGGGCACGGGCCGCCGACCCGCTAACGGGCGGGAGCGACGCCCTCCGCCACGCTCACCTCGGCCGCCCCGAAGAAGCCGAACGCGAACCGGGACGGGCGGTCCAGATTCGTGACGTTCCCGCGTATGGTTGCGGGCGGGATGGAGAAGGGGTTGGCCGACCCGAGCGCGTTCTGCTCGAAGAGCGAGTAGTAGTAGTCGTAGCCCAGCCTCGAGAGCGAGATCTGGCGGATCTCCGCGTGTTCTCCGGGCACGATGGCGATCTCATCGTTCGGCTGGAAGCCGACCACGTCCTGCCCGTCGTACAGTTCGTCCCGGCTCACGAGGTTGATCGCGTTTCCGGGGTCCGGCGGAATCTCGTTCACGCCCTCCACGAGTTGTTCCCACAGGTAGTAGTTCGCGACTCCGGCCGGGTCCTCGAAGTCGATCGCGGCCCGATAACCCTCTTCCTCGATGAAGAGCGACTCCTCCTCGAACACGAAGTACAGCGAATCGATCGGGGGCACTCCCCGCAGCAGAGCCGACGCTTCGTACACGTCTCCCGCGTACTCGAGGAAGAGCGTATACGTCTCGCCGACGCGCGCGAAGAGATGTTCCGTCCCGTACAGACCCGCCTCGATCTCCGGGAACGGGTAGGCGCGGCCGGCCCCATCGACGATGGTGACGATGGCGCCGGTCGCGGGCGGGGTCGGCCGGCTGTCGAAGAAGCCCGCCGTCGTCGACAGCCGGATGCGCTGCCTGCCGCTCGGCGCATCCTTGACGAGTTCGATCCTTCCCTCCACCACGAGTCTCGGCTCCGGGTCGGGAATGTCGACGTCCACGACCCGTTCGCATCCCGTCGCCGCGAGGCACGCGGCCAACGCGAGCAGACGGCCGGCCGCCGCAACGCGATTCCCCGCGCCGCCACGCATCAGAAGTTCCACCGGTAGCTGATGCTCGGCACCACGCCGAACACGGCGGTCTCCACGGCCTCGGTGACCGTCCGCGAATCCCGGTTCTGGCGGAAGGCGATCGCCTGCGCGTTGAAGCGGTTGTACACGTTGAAGAGCCCGAACTGGAGTTCTCCCCGGCCCCACCTCCTGGTGGCCGACACGTCCAGACGATGATAGTCCGGAAGGCGTCTCGCGTTCCGCGGCCCGTACTCTCCCAGAATCAGGCCCGCGAACTGATACCGCGCGACGGGGTACGTCGTTGGCAGCCCCGTGGCGAAGACGAAGTTCGCCCCCACGCTCCAGTCCTCGCCGAGCCGGTACAGTCCCGTCAGGGCGAAGTCGTGCGTCCGGTCGTAGGGGGATGGATACCAGTCTCCCCCGTTGACCCCGGGATCCGCCGCCGTGAGCCCGGGTGTACGCTGATCCGAGCGGGCGAGGGTATAGCTCGCCCACCCGGTGAAGCGTCCGCGGGTCTTCCTCAGGAGGAATTCCACCCCGTACCCGCGTCCCTCCCCCGGGAGGAGAAGCGTCTCGAGCCGCCGGCTGAAATAGATGTCCGCCCCGTCCACGTAGTCGATCAGGTGGCGCGCCCGCTTGTGGTAGATCTCGCCCGAAAACGCGTAGCGCCCTCCGGCGAGCGTGGTCACGTAGCCGAGCGCGAACTGGTCGGCGACGTGCGGCTTCACGTAGGGCCCCACGGGATCCCACAGGTCGAGCGGTGTGGGGGAGTTCGTGTTCGTCACCAGCCGCAGGTACTGCCGCGTGCGGGAGTAGCTCGCCTTGAGCGACGAGGCATCGTTGAGCCTGAAGCGCAACCCGAGCCGCGGTTCGAGCCCGCCGTAGGAGACGATCGTCTCCCCGTTGCCGTACCGCGTGCTGTCCACGATGGCGCCGGGCTCGTACCGGCCCAGTGCCGAACGATAGACCACGGGCGCATCGTTCTCGTAGTCGTATACCGTCGCCTCGCCACGGCGGATGAACCCGGTCGCCCGAACCCCGTAGCGGAGCCCCAGGCGTCCGACCTCCGTCTCGTGCTCGATGTACGCCTCGGGGGCGACGCCCTTACGGGACTCGAACTCCGTCGCGATGACCGCCGAGCCTTCGCCGGGGGCGATGTTCGCGGGCTGGATCTCGTAGCTTCGGAACCCCAGCCCGAACTCCAGCCGGTCCGACGGACTCGCGTCCCACGACTCGTCCACGGTCACGCTGAAGTTGCGGATCCCCGCGTCGAGCGAGGCGGCCTGGGCGTTGAAGCTGTTCTGGATGTGGTACTCGTAATCGCTGTAGGTCACGGTCAGATGGGAGAAGACCGGGCCGAACACATGGTTCCAGCGCAGCGTGCCCGCCGCATTTCCCCACCCGGCGGAGGCCTGGGTCCCGATCCGCAGCCGGTCGCGGCCGAAGTAGCCGGAGAGCATCACCTGGCCGGCGGCGCCGTAGCGCACGTTGGTTTTCGCGTTGAGGTCGTAGAAGTAGGCGGTGCTCTCCTGGATCGAGGGGTCGCTCGACAGGCCCAGGAAGAGGTCCGCGTAGGTGCGGCGGCCCGCGACGAGCCAGGATCCCTTCCCGTCGAAGAGCGGCCCCTGGAGGCTCAGACGGCTGGAGAGGAGGCCGATCGTGGCCGCCCCCTCGAACTCGCGCGAGTTGCCCTCGCGCTGGTGGATCTCCAGCACGGAGGAGAGCCGGCCGCCGTAACGGGCCGGGATGCCGCCCTTGTAGAGGGTGACGTCCCCCACCGCGTCCGAGTTGAAGGTCGAAAAGAGGCCGATGGCGTGGGCGGGGTTGAACACCTCGGAGTCGTCGAGGCGAATCTGGTTCTCGTCGCCCGCGCCCCCGCGCACGTTGATCGCGGTCGTCGCGTCGTTCGCCGTGCTGATGCCGGGATAGAGGGTCAGCGTACGGATCGGGTCCGCCTCGCCGAGGACCAGCGGGAGTTCGGAGAGGGCGGGGACGTCGAGCCGGACGACGCTCATGTCCACGCTCTCGGGATCGAGGTCCGGCGGCTGGCGGTCGGTCGTCACCGTGAGTTCCGACACGATGACCGGCCTGAGGGGGAGCGCGAAATCCAGCGTCATCGTCTCCTGGAGATCGACGAGCTCGGTCACGGTCTCGTAGCCGAGGCTGGCCACGCGGATCGAATACCGGCCGGGAGGCAACTCGACCGAGTAGAATCCGAACCGGTTGGTCCCGATGATGAGGCCGCGCTCCGTGATGTCGAGCCGGGCGGCCCGGATCACCTCGTCGTTCTCCGCCACCCGCACGTAGCCGGAGAGGCGCACCGGCTCCGGTTCCTGCGCGTATGCCCGGCCGGCTCCCGCCGTCGCGACGACCCCCTGCGCGAGGGCCAGGATCGTCAGCGCTGTTCCAATGTGGAAGCGGATGCTGTCCTCCGCCTGAAGTCGGGATCGTTGCCGGCGCCGTCGGCCGTGGCCGCGCGACGCCGGGGGACGCAGTTTCCGGGGCCGAGGCTCGCGGCCGCGACGCCCTGTCGCCCGGTACACAACCTACAACGAACAAACGTCACAGGGACCGAACATGATGAACCGGATTCTCCCCCGGGTGTTCCTTGCATTCGCGGCCTGCGCCGGCGCGGCGGAGGTACGGGACGCGGGCGCGCAGACCTTCCCCACCGACGATCCCGTCATCCGGCAGATGTGGGAGGAAGGGATGGGAGAGAGCTCGCAGGCGTTCGATCTCGCCCAGGCGCTGACGGACTCCATCGGCCCGCGGCTCATGGGTTCGCCGGGGTTCGAGGCGTCCGCCGACTGGCTGCTGTCGAAGTACGAGGCCTGGGGGATCGAGGCGGAGAAGCAGGAGTATGGGACGTGGACCGGGTGGGACCGCGGCTACAGCCACATCGACTTGATCGCGCCGCGCGTGCGCTCGCTCGAGGGGATGATGCTCGCCTGGAGTCCGGGCACGGACGGACCGGTGGAAGCGGACGTCGTGCTGATGCCGAGCGTTGGATCGCGCGAGGAGTTCGACGCCTGGCTGCCGGCGGTGGCCGGCAAGGCGGTCGCAATCTCCTTCCCGGAACCGACCTGCCGCGAGGACCAGTCGTGGGAGGACCACGCGACGGAGGCGACGGTGGAGCGCATGCGTGCCGCGCGCGACGAGGCCCGCCGGGCCTGGTTCGGGGGCATGTTCAGCGTCGGCGGGGACTTCGCCCAGCGGATCGCCGACGCGGGGGCCGTCGCCCTGCTCACCGGGCGCTGGTCGCAGGGCTGGGGCGTGGACAAGATCTTCAGTTCGCCGAGCCGCACCGTACCCGGGCTGCACCTGAGTTGCGAGGACTACGGGCTTCTGGCCCGGCTCGCCGAGCGGGGCCAGTCGCCGCGCGTGCGCATCGACGCCCGCGCCGAGTTCCTCGGAGATGTACCCGCCTTCAACGTCGTGGGGCGGATCCCCGGCACGGAACTTCCGGACGAGTACGTGGTCCTGAGCGCGCACCTCGATTCGTGGGATGGGGCCTCGGGCGCCACGGACAACGCCACCGGCACGATCATGATGATGGAGGCGATGCGCCTCCTGAAGACGGCCTATCCGAACCCCCGGCGGACGATCCTCGTCGGACACTGGGGCGGCGAGGAGCAGGGACTTATCGGGTCGACCGCCTTCGCGGCGGACAACCCCGAGGTCGTGGACGGGCTGCAGGCCGCCCTCAATCAGGACAACGGCACCTGGCGGATCGACTACATCCGCATGCAGGGCTTCACCGGCGCGGGAGCGCACTTCGGGCGCTGGTTCTCGAAGATCCCCGTGGAGATCACCGGACACATCGAACTCGACATCCCCGGCGTGCCCGAGACGGGCGGCAGCGACCACATGTCGTTCATCTGCAAGCCGGCCCCGGGCTTCCGGCTGCAGTCGAACTACCCGGACTATCGGCAGTACACCTGGCACACGAACCGGGACACCTTCGACAAGATCGTGTTCGACGACCTGCGGAATAACGCGACGCTCGCCGCCATGCTCGCCTACCAGGCGTCCGAGGACCCCGAGCGGGTGCCGCGCGACACTCGGGTGCTTCCGTCCGGCCGCGACGGCGGGCCCGGCCAGTGGCCGCAGTGCCGCCCCCCGCGCCGGAGCGCCGGCGGCTGAAGCCGGAGGCCCCGGCCGGCTACCCGAGGCGGGGGGACCGTTCGTTCGCGGGGTTCAGCCCGGGAGCGTGAGGACCTGACCCGGATAGATCCGGCTGCCGTCCAGGTTGTTCGCGGATCGGAGGCGGGTCACGGTCGTGTCGTGACGACGGGCGATCTCCCACAGCGAGTCGCCCGGCCTCACCTCGTACCGCCCGCCGCCGGCCGCGTACCGCTGCGCGTCGGCGCGCGTGATCCGGTCGACGTAGGCGGCGTACTGCCGCGGGAAGAGCGCCACGTGGTAGTGCGGCGGCCGGCGCTCCATGGTCGCCTCCAGAACCCCCGATCCCTCCAGCTGGAGCAGAACCCGTTCCAGCCATGCGCGGCACTTGCCGGCGGGGCGGCGAAAGTCGAGCGCCATGCCCGTCGGGTGGACGGAGCGCGGGGAGGCGTTGATCGGCTGCCGGTTCTTCGGCCGGGTCAGGCTCGTGACGACGAGCCGCTCGCCGCAGGCACTCCGGTACTGGGGGGCGAGCCGCGAGATGAACAGCTTGACCTCGGGTCTGGCGTAGGGAAACGAGATCTCGTGGAGCACGTAGTCCGCAGAGGCGGGCACTTGCACGAGATATCCCTCGTTCGCGAAGCGCTCGACCTGGGCGGGCGTGGCGATGTACGTGAAATCGTGCTCGCGCGCGACGCGGTTCTGAAGGTCCAGCGAGTTCGTCCCTCCGCGAAGGCTCTGCCCCGAGATCTCACGGGGGGCGGCCACGGCCAATGCAACGGATGCCGCCGCGAAGAAAAGCTGCGAATTTCGAAGGAACCGCGCGCGCCGGCACGGCAATCTCGTCCAGGTTCTCACGATGCCTCCACCCCGTTGATCCACCCCACCTGAACCGCGTCCGAATCTGCAACATAAGCAAACCGTGCATCGACGTTCAACTTCGTCGGCCGGGAGGCGGTCCGGGAAGCCCGATCCCCGGCCGGGAGGCGGTCCGGGAAGCCCGATCCCCGGCCGGGCCGCTCCCCTTCATCGCCGTGCGCTGCCATGCGCTGCCGCGGAGGCTGCCGTGCGCTACCGTCCTCTACGGCTCCTGACGGATCCCGAAGAAGCCCTCCCGCCGGGCGAGCGCGCGGCGGATGGCATCGGGCTCGGCGCGGGCGAATCGGATCGGCGTTCCGGGCCGGGCCTGCGCGAAGGCGTCGAGCGCGATCGGAGCCACGGAGCCGAGCTTGGCGTAGCCGCCGATCGTCGGACGGTCCCGCATGAAGACGAGCGGCAGGCCATCGCCCGTGACCTGCACGGTCCCGTCGACGAGAGGCGTCGAGTCGAGCACGCGCGGTCCCGAACTCAGGGCGGGGCCGGCCAGTCGGCCGGCGGCGCGGTCGCTCGCCGGGTCGACGGTCCATTCCGCGTCGAACACCCGCTCCCGATCCGCGTTCGAGAACTCGGCCCACTCGTAGCCGACGATCAGCGGCAACGTCAGGGACACCGTCTCGGGCGGGACGAGTGCGGGGGGCAGCCGCCGCACCGGACACGCGCGTTCGGGTTCGCCCCAGCGGAGGGGTTCGCCGGCGCGCAGGGACCGGCCGAGCAGCCCCGGCAGTCCGTCGCGCGCCACGGCCGACGCGGAGCCGAACGCCGTGGGGACGTCGAGGCCGCCGGGGAACGCGACGAAGGCGCGCATGCCGGTCGCGCTGTAGCCGAGCCGGAGCACCTGGCCCGCACGTGCCCGAACGGTGCGCCAGACGCCCGTTTCGACGCCGTCGAGCGTGGCGGCGCAGTCGGCCCCCGTCAGCGCCACGGACGTCTCGACGGCGAAGCGCAGGGCGAAGCCGCCCAGGGTGATCTCGAGCGCGGCCGCCGCCGGATCGTTGCCGACGAGCCGGTTGGCCCAGAGGTACGCGCGCTGATCCATCGCGCCCCCGGGGGCCAGCCCGGCGCGGCGGCCGGTCCGCCGCCCCAGATCCTGGATCGTGCAGAACGGCCCTGGGCGGTCCACGACGCCGTGCGGGCTCATCCGCCCGCAGCCTCGTACTCGTCCCGGTCGACCGGACGGAACTCGACCGTGCCTCCCGGCCGGAAGCGCGCGATCCGTTCGGCGGCATCGGCGAAGAGCGCCGCGGGAACGCGGCCGATCAGACGCCAGCCCCCCGGCCCCGCCGCCGGATAGACGCCGGTGCGCCGGTCCGCGATCCCGACCGACCCCGTTTCGACCCGCGCGCGGGGCGTCGCGAGGCGCGGCAGGGCGATCCGCGCGTCCACATCGCCCATGTACGCGAACCCCGGCGCGAACCCGGTCGCGAGTACGGCGTACCTCCTGCCGCTGTGCAGCCGTGCCACATCGCCTGCGTCCAGGCCGGCGTGCACCGCCACCTCCTGGAGATCGGGCGCAAGATCGGCATCGTAGCACACGGGCAGGATGACGGCTTCGCCCGTATCGACCCGCGGTTCTTCCGCCAGGCATCTCTCCGCGGCGGCGGCCAGTGCGGACTCGATCTCCTCGGGGTCCCAGCTATCGGGCGCACCCTCGACGAGCAGCCGGTTGAAGGCCGGAATCGTCGCGCGGAGGTCCGGCAACGCCCCGCGCGCGAGGCGTTCGAGACCCAGGACGCGGGCGATACCGTCCCGGTCGGGCGCCACCGGAAGCGTGACCAGGGCGCTCACCGGCCCCGGGAAGGTGATCACCGGCGATCTATTGCTTCGGCGGCACGAGTTCGCGGATGCGGCGGAGCACTGCCGTGGCCGATGGGTTGTCGCCGTGCACGCAAAGCGTCTCGGCCTCCACCGCCAGCGGGCCCTCGGGCGTCTGCACGAACCCGTCGAGGAGGTTCGCGACATGCCCGGCCACCGCGTCCGCGTCGGAGAGGACGGCCCCGTCGATTCCGCGCGCCTGAAGGCGCCCGTCCGCCGCGTAGGCGCGATCCGCGAAGGCCTCGAACGCCGGCGTGAGCCCGGTGTGCTCCAGCATCGCAGCGTGCCGCTCGCGCTCCGGCGTCGCCTGGAGGACGAAGGCGAGTGACGGATCCACCGCGGCCACGCCCTCCGCCAGCCGAGTGAGCAGCTGGTCATCCCTCATCATCGCCAGGTACAGTGCGCCATGCGGCTTCACGTGCCGCAGGCCGATCCCCAGCGCCCCCGCGACCGCTTGCAGCGCGCCGATCTGCGCCTGCACCTCGAGCACCAGCGACTCGAGCGGCCAGTCCAGCTTCAGCCGCCCGAAGTTGCGCCGGTCGGGGTAGCCGGGGTGGGCCCCCGCCTGCACGCCGTGCTCGGCCGCCAGACGCAGCGTGCGCGCCATCGTATCCGGGTCCCCCGCATGGCCGCCGCAGGCGATGTTGGCCTGGTCGATCAGCGGCATCACCGCTTCGTCGGCCCCCTTCTCCCAGGGCCCGTAGCTCTCTCCCATGTCGCAGTTGATCAGCATGCGGGAAGATACCGATGCGGGAAGGGCGTCCGCACCTGTTTCTCGCCATCACGCCGTCCGGGACGCCGCCCGGGATCCGGCACGGCTGGCGGCGCGCCGTCCGCCAAGCGAGAATCCATGGTGGGCCGGTAATGGCTACTGCATCGGGCTGCTACTGCATTGGCTACTGCGTCTGTCAACGGGAGTCAGAGCACTATGCTGCGAATTCTCACCCGGACGCCGGCGATGGCGGTGCTGTCCGCGCTCGTTCTCGGACTCGCGGCCGCGGACGCGCGCGCACAGGACGAACATCTCGAGATCGCGAAACGCGTGCTGTCGAGCGTCCCCCTGTTCGACGGACACAACGATCTCCCGTGGGCGATCCGGAACGCGGACGCGCCCCGCGACGTCCGCGCCTACGACATCTCGCGTCCCACGCCGGGGCACACCGATCTCGCCCGCCTTCGGGCCGGCGGCGTCGGAGCCCAGTTCTGGTCCGTCTACGTCCCGGCCTCGGTCATGGAGGACGGCGGCGGCGCGCGCATGCAGCTGGAGCAGATCGACATCGCGCGCCAGATCATCTCCGATCACCGGGAGGACCTGGGGCTCGCGCTCACAGCAGCGGACGTGATGGACCAGTTCCACCGCGGCAAGGTCGCCTCGATGCTCGGCATGGAGGGAGGCCACGCGATCGAGAACTCGCTCGGCGCCTTGCGGGCTTTCTACGCGCTTGGCGTCCGGTACATGACCCTCACGCACAGCGCCAACATCCCCTGGGCCGACTCCTGCTGCGAGCCGCCCGAACTCGGAGGACTCTCCGCCTTCGGCGAGGAAGTCGTGCGCGAGATGAACTGGCTGGGCATGCTGGTCGATATCTCGCACGTGTCGCCGGGAAGCATGCACGATGCACTCGACGTGGCCGAGGCGCCGGTCATCTTCTCGCATTCCTCCGCCAAGGCCGTGACGGACCACCCGCGCAACGTACCGGACGATGTGCTGCGCCGGCTGCCGGAGAACGGCGGCGTGGTCATGGTCACGTTCGTCGAGTCCTTCGTGAACCAGGAGGTCGCCGACTACTCCGGCCCATCGGAAGGGCGCCCTCGCGCCACGATGGCCGATGTCGTGACGCATATCGAGCACATCCGCGCCGTGGCGGGCATCGACCACGTCGCGATCGGGGGCGACTTCGACGGCATCGACCGTGGGCCGGCCGGGCTGGAGGACGTATCGACGTACCCCGCCCTGTTCGCCGAACTCTCGCGCCGCGGGTGGACCGAATCCGAACTGCGGGCCCTCGCGGCCGACAACCTGCTTCGCGTCATGCGTGCCGCCGAAGCCACCGCGCGCCGGCTCCAGGCCGAACGCGACCCCTCCATGGCCACGATCGAAGGACTGGACGGGCTGGTGCCTTGAGGCCCGCCGTCCCCAACCGAGAGGAAAGACCCATGAGAACAGCGCCGCTCAGACGAACCCGGACCGCACGGGCCCTTGCGCTTGGGAGCATCGCGGTCCTCCTCTCCGCAGTCTCCCTCGCCGCCCAGGATGTCGCGGGCATCGTACTCGTGGAGCCGTTCAAGGTGGGGACGTTCGCGATCAGAGATGTTCCGCGCGTCGGGCTCGTGCTGCGGGACGCCTTCATCGTCGACATCGAGCTGGCGAACGCGGTACTCGAGCGGAACCGCGCGTTTCCGAGGGTGCCGGCGCCGACGGACATGCTCGACCTCATCGGCCGCTACGAGTACGGGCTCCAGCGGCGCCTGTACGAGATCGTCAACGAGACGGTGGCCTATCAGCGGCTCTCCGGCCCCACTCGTGCGGACTACATCTACGATGTCGAGGATGTCCGGATCCTCCCGCCGATAATGTATCCGGGCAAGATCCTGAACGCGGCGAGCAACTTCTACAGCCGTGTCGCCGCGGACGCGGCCGACGAGGAGAGAGAGGAAGCGGTCCGCCAGCGACGTGAGAACCGGGGCGTGCCGTATCTCTACCTCAAGCCGTCGCGCGGCGCCGTGGTCGGGACCAGCGACCGGATCGTGATTCCCCACGGCCGGAGCCAGACCGACTGGGAGGTGGAGCTGGGTGTGGTCATGGGGCGGGCGGCAAAGTACGTCGCCTCGGAGGATGCCCAGGCGACCGTATTCGGGTACACCGTGACGATCGACGTCTCCGACCGCGGCGGGCGTCCCCCGGGCGGCAACCCCACGGCTTCGGACTGGCTGGTCGAGAAGGGGCACGACACGTTCGCGCCGATGGGCCCATGGATCGTCCCGAAGGAGTTCTACGGCGACCCGATGGAGCAGCTGCGCCAGACGTTGGACGTGGGCGGAGAGCGCATGCAGGAGGCGACGGGGGGGGACTTGATCCACTCCCTGTGGGAGTTGATCGAATACGCTTCTTCGATCCTGACCCTGTTCCCGGGCGACGTGATCAACCTCGGCACTTCCGGCGGCATCGGCGTGGGCGAGGAGCGATTCCTGCAGCCGGGCGATGTCGTCACGGCGACGATCGACGGGATCGGCACGATCGAACTCCCCGTGGTGGAGGGGCCGGAGCCTGTCGGCGAGACGGGCGTCCGGCTGCCGCCCGTGAGCACCTACGGGCGGGATCCCGGCTCATGAGGGCGCTACTCGCGGCCGCGGCTCTGGCGTTCTCCGCTCCGCTGTCAGCCCAGGGAGGGCCCGAGATCGAGATCGCGGAACCCTTCAAGGTGGGGACGTTCGAGATCGACGGCGTTCCGCGCGTGGCTCTCGTGCTGCGAGACGCTCTCATCGTCGACATCGAGCAGGCGAACCGGGACCTCGAGCGAAACCCTACGTATCCGCCCGTTCCGCCGCCGGCGGACATGATCGACCTCATCGGCCGCTACGAGTACGGTGTTCGGCTCCGCCTGTACGAGATCGTCAACGACCTCGCGGCCCGAGGCGGGCTGTCGGGGAGCGGCAGAGCCGACTTCGTCCACGACCTCGGCGACGTGCGGATCCTCCCGCCCATCATGTACCCCGGAAAGATCCTGAACGCGGCGGTGAACTTCTACAGCCACGTCAACGAGGCGGGCTCCGAGGAGGACCGACGCGAAGCCCGCCGCCAGCGGCGTGAGAACCGCGGCGTGCCCTATCTCTTCCTCAAGCCCACGCGCGGCGCCGTGATCGGAGCCGACGACCGGATCGTGATCCCCTTCGGCCGGGACCGCACGGACTGGGAGGTGGAACTCGGCGCCGTGATCGGGCGCAGCGCCAAGTACGTGGACGCCCGGGACGCCGAGGACCACGTGTTCGGGTACATGGTGACGATCGACGTTTCCGACCGCGGCGGACGGCCGCCCGGCGGCAATCCCATGACCTCCGACTGGTTCGTCGGAAAGGGCCACGACACGTTCGCGCCCATGGGTCCGTGGATCATCCCCAAGGAGTTCTACGGCGACCCGATGGAGAAGCTGCGCCAGACGCTGGACGTCGGCGAGGAGCGCATGCAGGAGGCGACCGCGGGAGACATGATCCACACGCTGTGGGAGTTGATCGAGTATGGGTCCTCGGTCGCGACGCTGTTCCCGGGGGACGTGATCAACAACGGCACCTCGGGCGGCGTGGGCATGGGCACCGCGGTTCGCGGCGAGACGCGATTCCTGCAGCCCGGCGAGGTCGTCAGCGCTTCGATCGACGGCATCGGCACGCTGACGCTCGAGGTGGTGGCCGAGACGGAGCCGGCGGGCGGAACCGGCGCCCGGCTACCGCCCGTCCGCAGCTACCGCGGCAACCGCTAGCCCGGCCGGGACGGCGGCAACTCACGCCCGCGGCGGCGGATGACGCCCAAGCCCGCCCTGGGGTTGTGGATGTGCACGGCCCTGGTAGTCGGGAGCATGGTGGGCTCGGGCGTCTTTCTGCTGCCCGCCTCGCTCTCCCCGTACGGGGGAATCAGCATCCTCGGCTGGCTGGTGAGCGCCGGCGGGGCCATGTGCCTGGCACTCGTGATGGCGCGGCTGGGCACGTTGATTCCGAAGGTCGGCGGCCCCTACGCCTTCGCGCGCGAGGGCTTCGGCGACTTCGTCGGATTCTGGGTCGCGTGGTCCTACTGGATCTCGCTGCTCACCGCCAATGCGGCCCTCGCCGTGGCGACCGTGAGCTACGCGACCGTCTTCTGGCCCGGGCTGGGCGCTTCTCCCGTCGCCGGGGGCATTGCGTCCCTCGCAGCCCTCTGGGGCCTGACGTTCGTGAACGCCTGGGGCGTGCGCGCGGCGGGTCACGTGCAACTCGTCACCACCGTGCTCAAGCTCCTGCCGCTGGCGGCGGTCGGCACCATCGGCTTCCTCTACTTCCAGCCCGAGCACTTCCGGCCCTTCAACCCCGCGGGAGGGAGTCCGCTCGCCGCCATCACGGCGACGGTGACGCTCACGCTCTGGGCCTTCATGGGACTCGAAGCCGCGACGGTTCCCGCGGCCGATGTGCGGGACCCGGCGCGGACGATCCCGCGGGCCACGATCCTCGGCACCGTGATCGCGGCATCGATCTTCATCATCAGCACCTCCGCCGTGATGGGGATCATCGCGCCGGCGGACCTCGCCGTCTCGACCGCGCCCTTCGCGGACGCAGCCGGATCGATCTGGGGGAATGCCGGCCGGCTCGTGATCGGCGCGGGCGCCACGATCGCCTGCTTCGGCGCGCTCAACGGCTGGATCCTGCTCTCCGGCCAGCTACCGCGCGCGGCCGCGCAGGATGGCCTCCTTCCGGCCGCCTTCGCCCGCCTCGGTCCGCGCGGCACGCCCTCCTTCGGGCTCATCTTCGCGGCGAGCGTTGCGACGGTCCTCATCGCCATGAACTACACGCGCGGCCTCGTCCAGGCCTTCACGTTCCTCATTCTGCTGTCCACGCTCGCGACGCTGCTCGCCTACGTGTTCGCGAGCACGACCGCCCTGCTCTTCGCCCTGCGCGAGCGCTCCGCCACAAGGGACGCCTCGCGCGCGGCGCAGACCCCCGGCGGCACGGCCCCCGTGGGGCGGCTGGTCGTGGCCATCCTCGCCTTCGGGTTTTCCTTCTGGGCCATCGCGGGGGCGGGCCCCGACATCGTGTTTTGGGGCTTCCTCCTCCTCGTGGCGGGCGTCCCCGTGTTTGTCGTAATGCGGGCCCGGGGCGGGGGAAGCGACGAGGCAGGCAAGCAGGTCGAGGGCGGCTGAGCCCCGCTCAATCCCCTGTCGCCGCGCGCTCCAGAATCCGGAGGAATTCGTCCAGCGCGGTGCGGCCCTTGTCCCGGGCGTAGTAGCGGCGCACTTCACGATACCGGTCCGCCGGATCCAGCTTCATCCCCTCCGTCATCACCCACTCCTGGATCGGCGCCGGCCGGGGGCCCCACCACCCGCGCTCGCGGAACGACTCGTCGTAGATGATGAGGACCGGAATGGACCGGCTCGTCCCGTTCGTCAGATGGGCGTCCATCAGATCCGGGTTTTCGTCCCGCGGGAGGACGCGCAGTTCGATGTTCCCGGCCGCCTCGGCCAGCCGGTCGAACACGGGGAGGGTGTTGATCGCGTCGCCGCACCAATCCTCGGTGAGGGCGACGACGCTCCAGACGCCGTCGATGGCGCGGGCGCGCTCCAGCGTTCCTTCGTCCACGGCTGCGCGGCGGGCCAGCGCGTGCCACAGTTCGCGGTTCTTCTCGACCGTCTCCAGGTACTCGGAGAACGTCGATGCGTGGCTAAATCGCTCTCGATTCAAGCTCGGGATGCCTCGTGCCGCGGTTCATGCCGGGGCGGCGGGGCCGGCGATGCCGACGGCGCCGCGGCCAGCGAAGGTACCGGTGCCGCCGTAGCTTCAGCCAGATGAACGGATGGCTGCAGACCGAAGCGAGGTTCGGCGTCGCCAGCATGGTGGCGCCGCTTCGGCGCGTGGCGATGCGCCGGCCGGGCCGGTCGACGCTGGCGGCGGATCCGGCGCGCTGGCACTACGCGGAGCCGATCGACCCCGGCCGGCTGCTCCGCCAGTACGACGCGTTCGCGGCGTGCGTCGCGGCCTCGGGCGCCGAGATCGAGTGGATCGGCGGCGCGGGGGACGACGGACTCGCCGATGCGATCTTCCCCTTCGACCCTTCCTTCATGACCTCCGGCGGCGCGATCCTGTTGCGGCCCGGGAAGGCACTGCGGCAGCCGGAAGTGGCAAGCCACGAGGCGCTCTACCGGCGGCTCGGCGTGCCGGTGATCGGCGCTATCGAAACCCCGGGAACCGCGGAGGGCGGGGACTTCCTGTGGATCGACGACGCCACCCTCGCCGTGGGCCGCGGCTTTCGCACGAACCAGGCCGGCATCGACCAGCTCCGCGACTTCCTGTCGCCGCTCGGCATCGAAGTCCGCGCCTTCGATCTCCCGATGTGGCAGGGAAGCGCCGCCTGCCTTCACCTCCTCTCGCTCGTCAGCCCGCTGGACCGCGATCTGGCGCTCATCTACCCGCAGCTCTTCCCGGTCGCGCTCCACCAGTCGATGCGGGAGCGCGGAATCCAGCTTCTGGAAGCGGGAGATGAGGAGTTCCGCGCCTCCCGCGGCCTGAACCTCAACGTCCTCGCGACGGCCCCGCGGCGCTGCATCGCCCTCGACGGCTTCCCCGATACCGTCCGACTCATGGAAGAGGCGGGTTGCGAAGTCACCTGTTTCAACGGGGACGCGCTCTGCATCCCCTGCGAGGGCGGGCCAACCTGTCTCACCCTTCCCATCCTCCGAGATCATCGATCCCCCGCACCGGGAACGATCCCATGAATCGCACCTTGAAGCGCATCATCATCGGCATGCTCATCGTCATCGCGGGCCTGATCGGCGTCGTCTACGGCGTCGGCAGCGCCCTGCCGCAGGATCACGTGGCGGCGGTGCGCGCCGGGTTCTCTACCTCGCCGGAGGAGGTCTTCGCGACCGTTGCCAACTACCGGGCGTATCCCGAATGGCGACCGGCCGTCGAAGGCATCGAGGAACTGCCGGCGCGGGACGGAAAGCCGGCCTGGGTGGAACTCGGCGCCACCGGACCGCTTCCCATGGAGTTGACGGAGAGCGAGCCTCCGACCCGGCTCGTGGCGACGATTCTCTCGGAGGGCATGCCCTTTGGCGGCCGCTGGATCTTCGAGATCGAACCCGCCGCCGCGGGAGCGACCGTCACGATCACCGAGGAGGGCGAGGTCTACAACCCGGTCTTCCGCTTCGTGAGCCGCTACCTCATGGGGCACCACGCCACCGCGTCGCTCTTCCTCTCCGACCTCGGCGCCCGCTTCGACGAGAACGTCACCGTCGACGTGGTTCGTTAGCGTCGGCCGACCCCGTCAGCCGACCCCGCCAGCCGACCAGCCGACCCCGTCAGCCGACGAAGAACTCCCGGACGCCGCTGAGGCACATCTGGCAGCCGATGGCGAGCAGGATCAGGCCCGAGAAGCGCTCGAAGATCCGCACCGCCCGGCGGCTCAGCGCGTGCGAGAGGAAGCCGGCCGCCAGGAGCACCGCGAGCACGCCCACCGATGCGACCAGCACCGCAATGAGCGTGGCGACGGGAATCCCGATCAACACGCCGGCCTCGTCGAGCGCCAGCGTGATCACGGCGGTGATCGACGCCGGCCCCGCGATCAGCGGCATGACGAGCGGAACCCAGAGGTGGTCCTCCGTCTCGCCCGGATCCCGGCGCACGCCCGTAATCCCGAACCCCGCCCCGCGGAGCATCTCGAGCGCGGCGAGGATGACGACGAGGCCGCCGGCGGTCCGGAACGCGGCAAAACTCACGTCGAAGAGCTCCAGGATGCGCGCGCCGGCGACCGCGGCGACGGTGAGTACGATGAGCACTCCCACCGCCACCTTCACGGCCGCGCGCCGGAGTTCCACGCGCGAAAACCCGTCCGTCGCCGCGAAGAAGAACGGAAGCTCGGCGAGCGGATTCGTGAGCGCGATGAGCGCAATGCAGCCGTAGAGAATCTGGTCGATCACGGGGACACGATATTCCCGCCCGGCCGCCCGCGCGACCTTCGCACCCGTGGCCTGAACCGCAGGAGCCCCGCATGTTGGCAGGGTTCCAGAAACCTGTCGTCCGGATTCCGGGGGAAGCCATGAAACGCCTCACATTCGCGGCCATCGCGCTCGTCCTTCTCGCACCGGCAGCCGGCGCTGCCCAGCAGGAGCGGTCCTACGATTACTTCGCTCCGCAGCGGGAGATGATCCAGCGCGGCGTCCAGGCCATCCTCCAGTGCAACGGCCTGTTCACGGGAGACCGGACGCTGGAGCAGGTCTTCGAGCAGGAACTCGCCTACCTTCGCGACCCGGTCGGGACGGCCGAGGGCGGCGACTACGTCGTGGACTGGGAGAGAAAGGCCGTCGCCATCGGCGAGCCCGGTGCGATTCCGACCATGAGGGCGGCGTTCCGCGAGGGGATCGGGTGCGTGATCCTGTCGCCGGACCAGACCTTCGACGACATCGGCGACCTGCCGGTCCTGGACACGCCGCCGCTGGTCGGCGACCCCTCGGCCGTGGCGTGGCCCGACGGCGATCTCGTCCAGAGCCGCCCGCTCCCGGCCGGCGTCGACCCGGGAGCCCTCCAGGCCGCCTCCGACTGGACCTTCGACCGCGAGTCCCCGGAGCAGGTGACGCTCAGCTTCATCGTCGTGCACGACGGCCGGATCATCCACGAGCGCTACGCGCCCGGCATCGACATGTTCACGAAGACCCGCACGTGGTCGACCGCAAAGAGCATCGCCTCGACGCTGATCGGCATGCTCGTGGACGAGGGCAAGCTGGCGCTCGACGAGCCCCTGCCCTTCGACTGGCTGCCCGGGAACGCGGGATCCGCGGAGACCGACCCCCGGCGCGAAATCACCCTCCGTCACGCACTCAACATGTCCAGCGGACTCTATCCCGTGGACAGCTGGGGGATGGAGTACGCGACCGGCTCCGGCTTCTCCTACTGGGCGGGCGCGAGTTCGGTGGACGGGGCGCGCAACCGCACGCTCATGCGAGAGCCCGGCACGTTCTGGGACTACGAGAACTACGATACGCTGCTCGGAGTGTACGCGATGAAGCAGGCGATCGGCGACCCGCAGGCCTACCTCGAGTTCCCGCGGGAACGTCTTCTCGACCGCATCGGGATGCGGAACACGTTCCTCAGCACCGACCGCTTCGGCGACTTCATCATGAGCAGCCAGGTCTACACGACGGCCCGGGATCTGGCCCGCTTCGGGCTGCTCTACGCGCAGAACGGAATGTGGAAGGACGAGCGCCTGATCTCCGAGGAGTGGATCGACTTCGTGCGGACGCCGGCCCCCGCCACGTCCGAGACGGGCAACTTCTACGGCGGCCAGTTCTGGCTCGTGCCCGACGGCCGCACGGACGTGCCGAAGGGCGCTTACTCCACCGCCGGCAACCGCGGCCAGTTCGTCGTCATCGTCCCGTCGCACGACGTCGTCATCGTCCGGCGCGGGCTCGACTACGGCCGGCAGGGCTTCGACCGCTGGGACATGACGCGGGAGGTGCTCAAGGCGTTCGAACCCGTAGCCACGAACCCGTAGCGAGAGTTTTTCGCTTGATGTCGAGTTGCGATCAGAGGGCAAGCTGGCGAACCGTAACCCCCGGCGGCACCTTGGCGCGGAACTTCATTCAGACAATTGGGTTCGGGACGACCGTAACATGATCCGCAGACTAAAGTTGGAGAACTACCGCAGCTTCGAGTCCTACAAGCTCGAGGATCTTGCCCGCGTCAACCTCTTGGTCGGACCTAACAACTGTGGCAAGACCTCGATCCTCGAAGCCGCCCATTTCCTGGCAGTACAGGGTGACCCACGTGCCTTGGTCCACTCCACGTACCGCCGCGGCGAGGTGCTCCCGTCAAGGAGTCACGATGGTACCGAGGATCACAGGACACGCGAACCCTACGACCTTTCTCATCAGTTCCATGGACATCGTTTCGACGTGGGGACCTCTTTCCAGATCTCGTCCGACGATGAACTCGGAAATGTTGCCGTAACGATTCGGCAGGCTGAGGATGGACAAGCAGAAGATCTCTTCAACATCGAGACCGGTCGCACACAGAGCCTCGTCCTTCGAATCGAGAGTCCTTCGCAAGGCAACTTCGATCTCGCCGTCAACGACGATGGCTCGTTTACGTGGAACCCTCGCGCACTCCGGAAAGCGGCGGCAAACGCCCCGACGGCGACCCGGCCGGTTCAGTTCCTGGAAGTCGACTCGCTTGAGCCGCGTCTCATGGCTTCGATGTGGGACAACGTACTTGTAGATGGGCGGGAAACTGAAGTCCTTCACGCGATGCGCATACTGGAAAGCGAACTGAGTTCGATTCACTTCCTCTCGGGCGACCGGGTGCATCGGTTCAAGGGCTCTCCGGGCATAGTTCTCGGCTTCTCGGGTCAAAAACGACGCGTACCTCTCGGCAGTTACGGCGACGGCATACGTCGTCTCTTGGGTCTGTCGTTATCTCTCACTCAGCTGCAACATGGGCTGCTGCTGGCGGATGAGATAGATACGGGACTCCACTGGAAGGTCATGGAAGACATGTGGCGTCTTGTCGTCGAGACAGCATGCGATGCGTCGATCCAGGTGTTCGCGACAACACACAGCTACGACTGCGTTCGAGGACTGGATTCGCTACTGGGAGCGAATCCCGAACTAGCAGATCACGTATGTATTCAAAAGATCGAACGGTCGCTGGACCAAGCTGTGGCTTTTGACGCGGATCGAATAAGGGCGGCCGTGAAGCACGGGATTGAACTCCGGTGACGCCGGTTATGAGGACCGAACCCTCCATTTTCGTCGAGGGCAAAGATGATGAGCATGCGATACTCCATCTTGTCATGCGTCACGGGCTCACCAAGGAGACCCTGTCGCGCTTCCCTCGAATCGAACCGTCGGGTGGGAAGGACGGTGTCCTCGAAGCCATCGAAGCTGCAGTCAGCGCTGGTACGGATCGAACTCTCGGCTTCGTACTTGATGCCGATGAGAACTTGGGTGACACATGGCGAGCTGTAGCCAGCCGACTCGCGAGAGTCAATGTGCCGGTGCCCGGCGAGATTCCGAAAGAGGGGTTCGTCGATGTGTCCAGCCGGTATCGAACCCGGGTCGGTGTTTGGATCATGCCTGACAATGAGCGCGCCGGAGAGTTGGAGGATTTTTTGGAGAGCCTTGTGGATGTCGGGAACCCGTTGCTTCCGCATGCGCAGGAGTCGACCAACCGCGCGAAGTTGCTTGGCGCCGCCTTTCCCGACGCCAAGACCGGCAAGGCTGTGCTCCACGCGTGGCTTGCTTGGCAGAATAATCCCGGCCGCCCGTATGGGACGGCGATCAAGAGCGGGTACCTTCGGCACGATAGCGCGGCGGCGGGGCGTTTCGTGGCTTGGTTCCGCCAGCTGTTCGCCATGGAAGGACCAACGACTTGAAGGCTACGGGTCACACAACTCTCTTCGGCGGGGGTCAGACCCAGCGGCCGCTGTGGAGTTGGAGGACGAAGGGGTTGGTGTCGCGTTCCACGCCCACGGTGGTCTCGGGGCCGTGGCCGGGGTAGAGGCGGGTCTCGGGCGGTAGCGTCAGCACCTGCGACCGGATGGACTCCATGAGCACGCCGTAGTTCCCGCTCGGGAGATCCGTCCGTCCGATCGACCCGCGGAAGATCACGTCGCCCACGATCGCCACGGGGTGTGACGTGGAGATGAACATCACGTGTCCCGGAGCGTGGCCGGGTACGAACGCCACTTCGAACTCCGACCCGCCGAAGGCGATGTTCGTGCCGGGGACCAGGTCGATGTCGGGCGGCGGCGGCTCCACGCATGGCACCCCGAAGGCGAGGGCCTGGTTCGCCACGTTGTCGTAGAGCGGCCGGTCCAGCGGATGGAGGTAAATGGGCGCCCCGGTCTCCCCCTTCGCCTCCTTGAGGCCGTCGATGTGATCCACGTGGGCGTGCGTGACGAGGAGCGCCGCGATGTCCAGGTCGCGGGCGCGCGCCTCGGCCAGCGCCTCCGGCGTCGCGGCTCCGGGGTCGATCAGCAGCCCGGTGCGGCCGTCCTCGCAGACCAGCAGCAGCGTGTTCTGCACGAACGGTCCGCCCGTGAACGTCAGAATCTCGATCTTTCCCGCTCCATTCGCGCGCGATTGTGCCCGCTTTCGGCCCTCCGAGCGGGTGAGGCGGAGTCTATCCGCGGCGCCGGGGTGCGGCAACGGATTTGCCCTTCCGGATTTGCCTTCCGGATTTGCCTTTCCCTACGCGCCGGGCGCAGGATTGCGCGATGAACCTCACCCCCCGCCGGGCGGACCTCGCGCGCATGCTGCGCCTGGCCCTCCCGATCGTGACCGTCCAGGTCGGCATCATGATGATGGGCGTCGTGGACACGCTCATGGTCGGCCACCTGTCGGCGACCGACCTCGCCGCGGTCGGCCTGGGAAATATCTACTTCTTCCAGATCGCCGTGTTCGGGATGGGCGTCCTCATGGCCCTCGATCCCATCGTCTCGCAGGGTGTGGGGGCGGGAGACCATGAAGCGGCCGCCCGGGGGATCCAGCGGGCGCTCGTGCTCACCCTCTTTCTGACGGCGATCACCTCCCTGCTTTTTCTGCCCGCCACGCGCGTCTTCGCCCTCCTGCGGCAGCCCGCCGATGTCGTGCCGGTCGCCGGGGGGTACGCGCTCGGGTCGATCCTCGGGATGCTCCCCTTCTACGCGTTCGTCGTACTCCGGCAGAGCCTGCAGGCGATGGGTCGCGTGGCGCCGATCGTGTGGACGATCGCGGGAGCGAACGCGCTGAACGCCTTCCTCAACTGGATCCTGATCTACGGGAATCTCGGGATCCCGCAACTCGGGGCCGTGGGCTCGGCGTGGGGGTCGAGTCTCGCCCGCTGGTGCATGGCGGTGGCCCTCCTCTGGCTGTCCTGGCCTTCCATGCGTCCCTACCTGGGCCGGTTTCGGCGCGAGGCCCTCCACGGGCGCGCACTCGTGCGCATGGTGCGGCTGGGCACGCCGATCGGCTTTCAGCAGCAGCTCGAGTTCGGGGCCTTCGCCGTGATCGGCGTCATGATGGGCTGGCTCGGCACCGAGGCGATGGCGGGTCACCAGATCGCGCTCAACCTCGCCGCGCTCACCTTCATGGTGCCGTTCGGGATCGCAGCCGCTTCCGCCGTCCGGGTGGGACACGCCGTCGGACAGGCGGACATGGACGCGGCGAGGCGGGCCGCGGCCGCCGGGATCCAGATCAGCGGCGTCTTCATGCTCGCGACCGCCGCCGCCTTTCTCCTCTTCCCCCGCTTCTGGGCCGGCCTCTATTCGCACGATCTCCCGGTCATCGCGATCGCCGCCTCGCTGATCCCGATCGCCGGCGTCTTCCAGGTCACCGACGGCCTCCAGACCGTCGCGGCCGGCGTGCTGCGCGGCGCCGGAGACACCTTCACACCCTTCCTGGTGAACGCCCTCGGCTTCTGGCTGCTCGGCGTGCCGGTGAGCTACTTCCTGGCCTTCCGCGCCGACTGGGGGCCGCGCGGCCTCTGGTGGGGCCTGGCCGCCGGACTTGCCGCGGTGGCGGTCCTCCTCTTCGCGCGCCTGGGCCGCGTCCTGCGCCGCGAGGTGCGCCGCGTGGCCATCGACACGCCCGTCTGACTTTCAGATGGACGCCGATTCACTTTCAATCGGTCGCCCCTCCGCTTTCAATCGGTCACGGAAGATTCGCGCTCCGGGGCGCTCTGCAACGTGGCCTTGGCGCCGTGTGTCCCATCTAACGGATGACGGACGACAAGCGGCGGGTTCCATGATTACACGACCGGCGGGTTCCATGATTACAAGACGACGTACACGACGACGGTTTGAGCGACGATTCCAGCGTTTCCTCCCGGCGGCCCTGCCGGTGGTGCTCCCGGCGGCCATCGCGGGCCTCGCGCCAGCGGCGCTGGGTGCGCAGGCCGGCCATGTCCACTATCTGCGCTCCGTGCAATACGACTTCCACGTGCCGGAGCGCTGGGCCGAGTTGCGCGACCGGATCGCGGCGCAGAGCGCGGCCTCGATGGTGCTTCTCTTCGACGGCTCCCGGTCGATCATGATGCCGGATCCGGAGGAGGCGGAAGAGGCCCGCGGGGGCGGCGCCGACGGCTCGGACCGGATGGACCGCCGCGCGCTCGGGATGGCCCTGCGACTGCGGATGGCGTCCGCCTCGCGCAGCGATCAGGAGGACCTGCTCCAGGCCTATGTGGACTTCGGGAGCGGGGCGATCACGGAAACGCGCGAGTTCATGGGCCGGACGTTCCTCATCTCGGGGGACCGGCCCACGTACCAGTGGAAGCTCGGGACGGAGCAGCGCGAATTCCTCGGCTTCATGGTGCAGAAGGCAACGGCCGTCCACGACGGGGCGGAGATCGAAGCCTGGTTCACGCCCCAGATCCCGGTGCAGGCGGGTCCCGGGCAGTACGGCGGGCTTCCCGGGCTCATCCTCGTGCTCTCGCTCGACGGCGGGCACCTGCTCTACTCGGCGACCGAGGTGAGCCTCGAGGGCCTCGGCGACGTCGAGATCGTACCACCGACGGAGGGAGACATGGTCACACGCGAGGAGTACGAAGCCCTCGTGGAGGAGAAGATCGAGGAAATCCGGGCCACGCGCGGAGCCGGCAACCGGCGTCGCCCCTTTGACGGGGGGGTCCGATGAGGCGGCCCGGGCCGATGGGTCCGACCCCGGCGTTCCCGGCGCGGCCGCGGCCGATCCTGGCGCTGCTGGCGGCGGGGCTGGCGTTCACGGCGTTCCTGCCCCGTCTCGTCGAGGCCCAGGACGAATACACCGTGAGCGGCGTGATCGCCGACGCGGCGGGTGACGGGCTCAGCGGCGCCATGGTGGTGGCGCTCGCGAAGCCCGACTCGGTGCTGACCCGGTTCACCACCTCCAACGGCGACGGCATCTTCGCTCTGGGGGACCTGGAACCCGGGGAGTACATCCTGCAGGTCACTCTCCTCGGGCACGGCACGGTGCGGCAGGATCTCTCCCTCACGGGTGAGGACGTACGCGTCGGCACGATCACGCTCGAGGTGATGCCGGTGGAGATGGATCCACTCGTCATCACCCTCGACCACGTGCCCTTCCTGAACCGGCGCGACACCCTCGGCTACAACGCCCTCGCCTTCCGGACGCGGCCCAACGCGACGGTGGAGGACCTCCTCCGCCAGCTTCCGGGGATCGAGGTCGAGAACGACGGATCGATCACGGCGCAGGGCGAAGAGGTCGAGAATGTCCTCGTGGACGGCAGGGAGTTCTTCGGGGGCGATCCGGCGATGGCGACTCAGAATCTGCCCGCCGAAGCCGTGGAGAAGGTGGAGGTCTACGACAAAGAGTCGGACATGGCCGAGTTCACGGGCATCGCCGACGGCGAGGAAGAGCGTACGATCAACCTGGAACTCAAGGAAGAGGCCCGGTCGGGCTACTTCGGCCGCACGTCGGGCGGACTCGGGGCGGACGTGGAGAACGCGTCCGTTTCCCCCGGATTCGGCGAGCGCGCGGCCGCGCGGCTCCCCGCCACGAGCGAGTCCGGGACGGTGGCCGGCGGGATTCCGTACGCGGGCGCCCTGTCGATCAACCGGTTTTCCCCCACCACGCAGCTCGCCATCGTCGGAAGCGCGAACAACGTGAACCAGGCCGGGTTCGGGTGGGGCGATGCGATGTCGTTCGGCGGACGGGACTTCGGCCGCGGCGGCGGCGGCGACGACGGGCTCACCGAGACCGCCATGCTGGCGCTCAACGTCAACCACGACTTCGGCGGGAACGACGACCACTGGATCCGGACGAGCTACCGTCTCAGCACGCTCGACAACTTCCAGAACGAGACGCAAAGGCAGGAGCAACTCCTCGGCACGAGCGCTTCATCCCTCGTCGACCGCGCCACGCGCACGGACACCGAAAACTCTAGCCACCGGGTCAACCTCAATTCCCAGTTCACGCTCTCGGAGGGCCATGAACTGCGGCTGCGCGGGAATCTGAACGCCCGCACCTCGCTGCTCGACCGCGTGGACTTCCAGGACACGCGCTCGGGCACCGGACAGTTCCTGACGGCCGCGGCGACGAACTACGATGTGGACAGCGACGACGTGGGCGGCGACGCCCGGCTCACGTGGCGCAAGCGACTCGACGACAGCGGGCGGAGTCTTTTCGCGGAGGCCCGGGTGAACCTCAGCGATGCCGACCGCTTCACGAACCTCGCGTCGTCGATCGAGGGCAACGTGGAGAACCCGCGGGCCCGGGCCGGCGACGTGCTCCAGGAGCAGACGAATGTCGGTCAGACGCTGACGCACTCGGTCCGGTTGTCCATGACCCAGCCCATGCCCGCCGGCTCCATGCTGGAGGTCTACGGGGAGCGGAGCGCGACCGCCGAGGACGAGAACCAGTCGGTGTTCGACATCGGGACTGACGGCCGGACGCCGAACCCGCTCCTCACCTCCGGGTTCGAGCGAACGTACAGCTACCTGCGCGGCGGCTTTCGCTTCAACCGCTCGAACGAGGCCGGACGGCTCGTGCTCGGACTGCGCCTCCAGGGTTCGAATCTCGACGGGACGATCCTCGACCGGAGCGAGGAGATCACGAACGGATACACGCACGTGCTGCCCAACGCCGAATACCGGCTGCAGCTCGACGACATGCGCACGCTTCAGTTCCGGTACTCGACGTCCACGCGCGAGCCGCGCATGACGGATCTTCAGCCCTTCGTCGACAATCGCGATCCGTTGCGGATCCGGGTGGGGAACCCGGACCTGCAGCCGGAATACACGCACCGTCTGCGGACGGAATACCGCTTCTTCGACACGTTCAGCTTCGTCAACCTGTTCACCTGGGCGAACGTCAGCGTCACGACGAACGACATCTCCCAGGCCCGGACAGTGACGGAGCGGGGGCTGCAGACGATTTCGCCCGTGAACCTCGGGCGCTCGTGGTCGGCGAACGGCGGCGCGAGCTTCGGAACGCCGCTGCGCTGGATGGGCGGACAGGTGGACCTGAACTACAACCTCGGATACTCGAGTTCGAACGAGTTCGTGAACCAGGTCGAGAACCTGAGCCGCTCGCTCTCGCACACCTTCGGAGTCGAACTCGAGAACCGTGCCAAGGAGGACTACGATGTGCGCGGCGGCGCCAAGGTGACGCTGAGCGACGTCAGCTATTCCCTGAACGAGGAGTTGAACGAGGACTACGTCAATTCCACGCTGTACGGGAGCGCGGACTTCTACCTGGGGGCGTGGACGCTGGGCACGGAGCTTCAGTGGAGGCTCTACGACCAGGACCTGTTCGGCCCGGGGCGGAATGTCGCGCTGTGGGAGGCTTCCCTGCAGCGCCGCATCCTGAACGATCAGGCCGAGATCCGGCTGGTGGGGTTCGACCTTCTGGGCCAGAATCAGGGGGTGACGTACACGAACTCGCCCGGCTTCATTCGGGAGAGTCGGATCGAGTCGCTCACGCAGTACGTGATGCTGAACTTCACCTGGTATCTCGGGAACCGCTCCATGGCCGGCGGCGGTGGCGGGGGCCGCGGGGGAGACCGCTCCCGCAGGTAGCCCGGAGGACAACTTCCAGCACGGCACGGGGTTCGTCATGACCGAACCGGCGGGTGGGCGCGTGGTCTCGCTCGACGCGTTCCGGGGGTTGACGATCGCGGCGATGATTCTCGTCAACAATCCCGGCAGTTGGAGCCATGTCTACGCGCCCCTCGCCCACGCGGAGTGGCACGGGTGGACGCCCACCGATCTCATCTTCCCCTACTTCCTCTTCATCGTCGGCGTCGCGCTCCCCTTCTCCTTCGCGCGCCGCCTCGCGGAGGGCACGGACCGGGGACGGCTGTTCCGGCACGTCGTGCGCCGCTCGCTCATTCTGATCGGGTTGGGTCTGGCGATGCGGGCCATCCCGGACTTCGACCTCTTCGACATGCGACTCTACGGGGTGCTGCAGCGGATCGGACTCGTGTACTGCGCGGCGGCGGCGCTCTACCTGTGGGGATCCGCGCGCGTGCGGTGGGCCGCCGTCGGCGTGCTCCTGTTCGGATACTGGGCGCTCGTGGCGGGGGACCTGTCGCCGGACGGGAATCTCGGCGCCCGGCTTGACCGGCTCATCATGGGCGACCGGCTGTGGCAGGGGACGTGGGATCCGGAGGGGCTCCTCTCGACGTTGCCCGCCGTGGGGACGTGCCTGCTGGGGATCTTCTGCGGGGAGTGGCTCCGGTCGGAGCGCTCGGGAGTGGCGATCTCGCGCGGAATGTGGATCGCCAGCGCCTCGCTCGTCGTGCTCGGACTCGCGTGGGACACGGTGTTCCCGATCAACAAGAACCTGTGGTCGAGTTCCTACGTCCTCTTCAGCGCGGGGACGGCGCTGCTCCTGTTCGGCGCGATGTACTGGGCGATCGACGTGAAGCGGATCCGGGACGGCGGGCGCGGGGCGTGGGTGACGCCGCTCGTCGTGTACGGGATGAATTCGATCGCGGTGTTCGTCGCCTCGGGCATGTTCGCCAAGATGCTGGCCCGCATCCGGGTCGGAGGCGACGGAGGCATGTCGCTGAGCGCGTGGTTGTACGAGAACGCGTTCCGGTCATGGGCGGGCGGCTACGGCGGATCGCTCGCGATGGCGCTGGCCCAGGTCGTGTTTTGGCTGGGCATCATGTGGCTCCTCCACCGGCGCCGCGTCTACATCAAGATCTAGTTTCTAGTGTCGTGTCCCGGAAATACGCGAGCTACCGAGAGTGCCGAGGCGCCGGACTCCGCAAGGCGCTCGGACGAGGAATGGCAGCGCCATTTCGAGGAGGAGCAACGCCGCGGATCCGGATGCATCGGCGATCGAATAGCCGACGGATTTCCGGGACACGACACTAGTGGTTTACCTGGCACGTCCGGCGGTCTACATCACCTTCCAGTCGCATACGCATGATGTACTCGATGTCGAGATCATCCGACCACACCACATGTACCGCACCGCCAAGACCCACGTGGGTCAACGAGACGGGAAGGGGAAGCGAGACGGAACCCCGGCGCTCGCCGCAGTTGTCCAGCAGGTCCCATGTAGTTTCGGCGTTGGCGCCGGCGTGGCGAATCCAAACCCAGCCTTCGGGCGAGACATCCAATTCGGCCGGTGCGATCTCCAGATCGAACGTACGCAGCGTATCGCCCGTGAAAGCCATCTCGTGCAGTTCGCGTCTCTCGCTGACGGATATCCAGACCGTGCCGCGCGCTGTCGAGATGGTCCAGACGTGCTCATCCCGCTCGGGCCGTTTGTCGGAGACGGCAATGCTGGCACGGGTCAGACCGATCGTCCTTTCGGTCGTTCGAGTCTCACCGCTCTCATAGACCCGAGAATCAATTGTAAGCGTGTCGCGGAACACCGCGCCGTGCTCCGGCGTCGGGACGCCACGCGCAACGTATGAGAAAGAGGTGTCGCCGATGGGCAGGCGCTGGTACTCATAGATGTGGCCCCGCGGATCGACCTGCACGATCTTGCCAACCGGATTATCCGGGTTGGTGTAGAAGTTGGTGGCGCGCATGTCTCGCCTGTACTCCACCCCGAGCGAGTCCATCACCTGCCGCTGATAGCCGTCATCGATCCAGAGCCACGCGCGGTCCGCGTCCCACGTCACGCTGGTGAGACCGGCGTACGACATGCGGCGGTGGCGACGTTCGCCGGGGCCCTCGCCCTCGGGCGCAATCTCACGGACGAGTTGTCCATCGCGGTCGAACACGCGCACGTTTTGCATGCCCGGATCGACCACGTAGATCCGGCCATCGCCGTCCACGGTGAGGTCGTGGATATCGCTGAACATGTCGGACTCCAACCCCTCGACACGACCCAACCGGAGTTCCTCGACCAAGCGGAGATCGCCGGCCTGGGCAGCGGTAACCGACGCCGCCCAGATCAGCGAACCGAACGCCAGCGATGCGGAACTCAGTATTTGCACGAAGCCTCCGCTCTGATGTGATAGTACCCACCCCCGAGGTAGAAGCACGACACCATGTCGAAATGATCAAGCTCGCCGCCATCTTCCTCGCATTCGGCTGCGATCGCATCTGCAATCGCACTCGCGATCTCCGTGCAGTTTGAAGCCGTCGCTCCGCCGGCATCCGTGAAGGTCGTGCATGCCATCGTGTCGATCAATTCGAGTGCGATGACAGGCGTAGCGGCAGTCTGGGTTTCGGTCGCCAAAGCCGCCGACAACGGCATCACGGCGATCAACATGAGCAACCCGACGACGAACGAGCCGACACGAAGCAATCCGAACCTCATGATATCCTCCCGCGTTGCAGAGTCTCCGACGACCAACAGGGCCGCTTTGCCGAGGGAGATGGTACCGCGAGGCCGGGGGGGGACAAGTTCTGATTGGGAAGCAACCTAAGGGATGTCAGCCGCCGCGATCTCCTCGAGCACGCGTTCGGGGCGCAGCGGGAGGCGGCGCATGCGCACGCCCGTCGCGTCGTGGATCGCGTTGGCGACCGCCGCCGGAACCGTGCGGTGCGACGGTTCCCCTGCTCCGTAGTGAGGCAGGTCGGGGCGATCCGGGTTCGGGTCCCCGTTCACGATCACGACGTCGATCTGCTCGGGCGCATCCCGGTGCGTGATGGTCGGGTGCGTGCGCCAGTCGACGCTCGTCACCTTCTCGCCGTCGAACCGGACTTCCTCGAACAGGGTCCGGCTGATTCCGTGCAGAAGATTGCCCTGGATCGTGCTCTCGAGGCCGTCGGGGTTGATCACGAGGCCGCAGTCGTGCGCGCAGACCATGCGCTTCACCCACACGCGCCCGCTTTCGCGGTCGACCTCGACCTCTGCGATCGTGGCGACCGTCGTCTGGATGCGATACGCGTAGGAGATGCCGCGCCCCGTGAGGATGCGCCCGTCGCCCCGGGCGCGGGGTGAGGGCCGCGCGTCCCAGCCGTACGCGTCAGCCGCCGCCTCGACGACGGCGATCGAACGGGCCCGGCGGAACGTCGGGTCGTCCTCGTCCGTACCGCGCAGGAGACGGAGGCGGAACTCGACCGGATCCGCGTTCGCCGCCGCCGCCAGCTCGTCGATGAACGACTCCCCGGCGAACGCGGTCTGCGGCCCGTTCGGGTCGCGCAGGTTGCCGGTGCGAAGCGGCGTCTCGAAGGCGAGCGGGAAGCGGACGGCCCGCGTCTCCTCGCGCCGGTTCGAAATGTGGTACATGGCGTCGGGCCCGCGGCCGCCCCCGGGGGAGGGCCGCTCGGGCCGGATCCCCATGAGTTGGGCGATAAGCACCGTGTCCGCCTGGTTGTAGCCCACGTGCGCGTAGTTGGCGATCCGGGCGCGATAATCGAGCCCGACCAGGTTGCCGGCGTCATCGAGACCGCCGCGGATGTCGATGGCGAAGGCCGGTCCCTTCGTGTCCCACACCGTCTCCTCGTGCCGCATCCACTGCACTCGCACGGGTCGGCCCAGCTCCCGGGCCAGGTACGCCGCCTCGAAGCCCGCGTCGTCCGCCGCCGTGCGCCCGTAGAGTTGCGGGCCCTCCATCCAGATCACCCGCACCTGCTCCGGCGGCATGCCGAGGAACTCGGCGATCCCCGTGCGGTGGCTGTAGGGCTTCATGTCGTTCGTATAGATCGTCATCTGCCCGTCCGACGGGTCGGCCACGGCGTGCGCCGGCCCGATCGCCGTGTGCCCCTGGAAGGGGATGTCGTAGCCGGCTTCGACGACCGTCGCCGCGCCGGCGAGCGCCGCGTCGGGATCGCCTTCCTCACGGGGACGGGGAGGCCCGCCGCCCCCGGCCGCGCCGACCGGGGCCGCGCCGCGCATGTAGTCGAACAGGTCCTCGGAGGACGGGAAGGGCGCCGTTTCCGGCTTCTCCCACTCGACCGCAAGGCGCTCCGCCGCCTGGATCGCCTGCTCCTCCCGCTCGCAGACGACCGCGACGTAGTTCCCCTCGCGGAAGACGCGGAGGAGGCCGGGGATGTCGCGCACCGAGGACTCGTCGATCAAGACCAGCCTCGCGCCGGCGAAGGGCGGCCGCACGTTCCGCGCGTGGACCATGCCGGGGAGCTTCACGTCGACCGCCCACTCGAGCGATCCGTCAACCTTGGCGGGAATGTCGTACCGCGGGATGGACTGGCCGACGATCTTCAGTTCCTGGACCGGCTTCACGGGCGCGAGGCCGGTCGTCTCGTTGACGTTGCGGCCCGTGAGGGCGACGTCGAAGCGCCGGCCGCCGATCAGGTCGCCGTACGTGGCCGCGCGCGCCGGATCGTCGGCCACCGAGATCACGCCTTCGTGGACAGTGAGTTCGTCGACCGGAACCTCGAAGCGCTCCGAAGCCATCTCCAGCAGGACCCGCCGCGCCTCCGCCGCGACCCGCCGCGCCGCCAGTGCGTCCCGCTCGATCGCGTCCGAACCGCCCGAGCCGCCCTGGTCCACGGTCATGTCCGTCCGGCCCATGACGAGCGTGGCCCGGTCGTACGCGAGATCGAGTTCGTCGCACATCATCTGCCGCATGGCGGTCCCGGTCCCCTGTCCGCCATCGGTCTTGCCGACGTAGAAGGTCGCCGTGCCGTCCTCGTGCACGACGAGCCACGAGTCGAGCTGGAGGAAGTCCGGATCCGGATACGGGTTGACCGTGTCGGCGTGGCCGGAGCCGCTCCGGCCGACTCCGGCCACGCCAAAGCCGCCCACGCCAAGGCCGCCCACGCCGCTGAAGCCGAGGACGAAGAGCCCCGAGGTCTTCAGGAAGTCGCGGCGAGAGCTGATCCCCTCCCACGGGGCCAGAGCCCGGTCCATTCCCGACGGGAACTCCGCGGCGCGCTTCACCGGCCCACCTCACCGCCGGACTCGGCGGCCATCGCATCCGAGGCGCGCCTCACGGCAGACTGGATCCGGTAGTACGTCATGCAGCGGCAGAGGGCGCCGTTCATCCCCTGCCGGATCTCCTCGTCGCTGGGCGTCGGATTGCGGTCGAGCAGGGCCTTGGCGGTGAGGATCTGGCCGTTCTGGCAGTACCCGCACTGGGGCACCTGTTCGTCGATCCACGCCTGCTGGACCGGATCCGGTTCGCCATCGGCCGAAAGCCCCTCGAGCGTGGTGATTTCGCCGGTCGCGCGGGATACCGGCCGCATGCAGGAGCGGATCGCGCGCCCGTCCATGAGCACGGTGCACGTCCCGCACTGGCCGAGGCCGCAGCCGAATCGCGGCCCCCGCAGTCCGAGATCGTTCCGGAGCACGTAGAGCAGCGTCGTCGAGGGATCCACATCGACCGTATGCGTCTCGCCGTTCACCCGCAGCGTGATCACGGAGCGACGCACTCGAAGCTGTCCTCGCGCTTCGGGTCGCCGGTGCCGTTGTAGGCGGCGTAGGCCGGCCACGGGCACACGGGCCGCTGCATCTCGACGCCGCTCTCGCCGAACTTCGTCGCCACGAGCCGCTCGGGGGCCTCATCCGCCTCGACCCACGACTGGATGGCGGCGATCCAGTCGACGAAGTCCGGGCCCGGACCGCCCGCGCAGTGCAGCACGCCGGGCAGCATGAACAATCGTGTGTATTCATCCGCCTCCTCGTCGCCGGCGGCCACGCCCTCGTAGTAGTCGATCGTGCCGCTGGCCGGGATCGCGGAGTCCGACCAGCCGGTCCAGAGGATCAGCTTGCCGCCCGCCGTCCTGAACCCGCTCAGGTCCGTGTCCGTCGCGTTGAGGAGCCCTCGGGCGCGGCGCGTGTCCTCCTCCCACGCGAAGTAGTCGCTGAAATCGTACGTGGAGTAGTCGAAGTCCGGATCGTCGAAGATGATGTACTTGTACATCTGGGTGCCGAAGGCATAGTGGAGGTTCGGTCCGCCCGGGCCCAACTGCATCTCCCGCCCCGTGACCCACAGCTTCCACCCGCCCTGGTCCGTCTCGCCTCCGAAGGGGAGCCCCGGATAGATGTGCCGGTCTCCGGCGCGGGCGCCGCCGTAGATCACCTCCGCCGCCGCCCGCTGCTCGTCCGTAAGCCCCTCGATCGCGCCGAGGTCGACGTCGCATGCCGCGGGGTTCGTCATGAACCCGTCTTCCACGCCGTCGTTCCCGTCGCACGCCGCGAGGATCGCCGCTTCGAGGATCGCCGCGGCCTCGTCGGTGATGACCGGACTCGCGAGGTCGTTCGGATCCGGATACAGAGCCTGCTGTGTCTGGAGAAAGAAGGCGCCCAGACCGGGCCAGTCGTAGGCGGGGGCCCCCGCCACGATGCCGTCGAAGTCGTCCGGATAGCGCTGCGACGACATCATCGCCTGGCCGCCGCCGCGGGAGCAGCCGATGAAATACGAATACTCGATGTCGCGGCCGTAGAAGAGCCGAACGATGGTCTTCGCGGTTTCCGCCGTCACGTGCACCGCCCGGTGGCCGAAGTTCACCTCGCGGTCGGGCCGGTCCAGCGCCCAGCTCGCATCGATGCCCGGCCCCTGGTGTCCCGTGTCCGTCCCCGCCGTGGCGAAGCCGCGAGTCAGCACCGAGACCGGCCCGGCGAACTGGAGCGCCTGGTTCTGGACGCTCCCCACGAACCCGCCTCCGCCGCCCATGAGGAAGCGGCCGTTCCACTCCTCGGCCAATGGGAGGAGGAGTTCGAAGTGGATCTCCGCGTCGATCGTCCCGCGTACGCGGCAGTGGGCCGGATCGTTCGCGCCGGCCTCGACCTCCGACACATCGTCCAGCACGAAGCCGCTCCACGACATGGAGGTCAGCTGGTCACAGGTGAGGGCGGGCACGAGGTCGGCCGCGGGGGCGGGGGTGAAGGCGGCCAGGATCAGGACGGCGGCAGACGAAACCGCGAAGCGGCGCGACGGAGTCATTTGTTTCCCCGGGTCGGAGTGTCCCGCGACTGGCACCTCCGAGCGCGACCCGCGGGCCAGGGCTCGGAGGCGCGACCGAACAGAGTTACGGTGCCGTCGGGGACGCCGGGCCGCAACGGTCTCCGGGCCCGGGGTCGCGGATTCAGTGCGGCTTGTCGGGCCAGCGAAGACGGACCTTGTGCGCACCCATGTGGGTCTGGAAGATCTGCTCCGCCTCGTCGTGCGTGATCTCGCCTGCCTCGACGGCCGTGCGGAGCCGGCGAACCTCCATGGCCAACTCGGTGGTCATCTCATCCAACTCATCCAACCCTGGACCTGACCATTCCTTCAAGTGCTTCCTCACGGTTGCCATACGCAACCACAGATCCCCGGGGATCGTTTCACCCTTGGGGATCATCGCTTTCGTGAGTTCCCCCGCTCGCAGGCGCTCCGCCAGATTCTCGCGTACACGCTCCATGCGCTCGAGCGTTGCGCGGATTTCCGCTTCGGCTTCCGGGTCGAGCTTGAGGGCCTGGAAGGTTCCGTCTTCGCGTACGTACCCGACGCCCGCTTCCGGATCGACCGCCCATTTCCCCGAGTGGACCAGGTGGTTTCCATCCTCGTCCACGTACCCGGTCTCCGCTTCCAGGCCGGAACCCGCGCGCGGGCCGACAGTGGTTTCCGCGCCAATGATTCCTTCCACGCCGACGACGCCTTCCAGACGGGAGGCGCGCTCGGGCTCGCCCGGGCTCTGCGGGATCGGGGTGTCGCAGGCCAGCGCGAACAGTCCCAGCCCGGCGGCGGCGGCCATGATGGCAGCCCGGATTCGGGGCTTTCTCGTCGCAGTGCTGATCATCATGAGTCTCCTTTCGATTGCAGGGTGGCCGCCACGAATCAGGGCCGGCACCGTATCCGGCGTCCACCGGCACCCGGCGGCGACCGTCAAGAGAAGGCGCGCGTAGCTTTGCGCCGGTGTGCCACGGGCCAGAACGCGGCGGTCGCAGTCTCCCTCGACGGCGAAGCGGAGCCGTGCCATCAACCACCAGACCGCGGGATTCCAGGGCGAGAGCGAGGCGAGCAGGAGCCCCGTCGCCAGGAGTACCGGATCGCGCGCCCGCACATGCTCCCGTTCGTGGAGGACGACCATCTCGAGTTCCCTCTCGCCGAGGCCGAAGGTCCACGACGGAAGGACGATCCAGGACCGGATCAGCCCCACGACCGCCGGCCCGAACCGCTCCGACCGCAGGACTTCCTCTCCGCAGACCTCCCGGGGCTCCCACCTCGCCCGCAGCCGCCGGAGCCGGAGGCAAAACAGGGCAAGAAATATGAGGACGAGTACCGAGCCCAGGATCCAGACGGCTCCGAGAGCGTCCTCCAGCCGCATCCCGGCGAGCACGTTCCCACTCTGTACCGGGATCGCGGCTCCCGGCGTCCCGAGTTCGTACAGGGCGTGGACGGGAATAGCGAGCGGTCCGGGACCGTCCGTGGTTGCCGCGGCGGGGAGGAGCCGGGGGAAGAACGGCGCCGGTCCGCCGACCCCGAGGGCGCCGATCCAGACCCACCGGGTCGGCCGACCGAGGGCCCGCAGACCGCGATCGAGGAACCACGCGGCCCCGGCGACGAGGACGGCGACGATCAGTCCGTAGATCATCGTGGCCAGTGTCATGGCTCGCTCTCCTCCAGTTCATCGAGGATCCGCCGCATGCGCTCCAGTTCTTCCGGCGAGACCTCGCGGCCCGAGATGAGTTGCGCGAGCACGAGTTCCGCCGACCCGCCGAAGATCTTGTCCCGGATCCGGGACAGGGCCGTCTCTCCGGCCGTATCGGAGGCGACGAGCGGGAAGTAGCGATACGCGCGACCCTCGACCTCGTGCCGGACGGCGCCCTTTTTCTCCAGGATCTGGAGGATCTTGAGCACCGTCGTGTAGCCGACCCCGTCGTCGAGCGCGTCCTGAACCTCGCTCACCGAACCGGACCCCCTGCGCCACAAGACGCTCATGATGTCCAGTTCCCGGTCGCTGAATGTCGGGTCTCTCAAGGTCTGACCCCCTTGCCGGCCCTTGTTGGCTACGTCGCGGTCCAGCCATATACGAACATCTTCGTACGAGAGGATACGTGGCTCTGCCCTCGCTGTCAACGAAGATCTTCGTAAAAGGAGAAGCCGGGAGTCGATTCGATCGTGCGGCCATCGTCCGCTCGTCCGGGGAAGGATCCCTGGACCACCCGTCTCGGGAGCCGCGGATTCATGGACTGGATGATGCCGAGAAATCCGAGTCCCGTCCGCTCGGCGACGGAGTGGGGTAGCACGGACGGATGATCGGGGCCGATGAGGGTGGCGACGTCGCCGACTTGGACCGTCTTCTCCGGACCGATGTCGAGCATCGTGTGCGCGGAGTTGACCCCTCCGGCGACCGGGTACGGACGGCCGTTAATCAGCACTTCGCAGGTTCCGTTCGCCCGGGACGGATAGCCATCGGTGCGGCCGACCGGCAGCAGCGCCACCCAGGTGGCCCGGCCGGGCATGAAGGTGCGGTTGAAGCCCGCGCTGTCGCCCGGCTCGAGGCGTTCGACCCGCACCACCCGCGCGTTCAGGCGGAACACGGGCTTCAGGTCGGCCATTTCCTTCGCACCTTCGCCGCCGGGGTGGTTCCCGAACAGCGCGTTCCCGGGCCGCACCATGTCGTAGTGCGCCTCGGGCAGGTGGAACAGCTCGAACGACGGTGAAGCGTGAAGGGTACCGAGCGGGAGGTTCCTCTCACGGGCCCAACCGAGGAGTTCCTCGAAGCGGGCGTACTGCTCCCGGTCGAAATCCAGGTCGTGTGTGAACATGGTGTAGGTGCCGTTCACGTCGACGTATTCGCTCTGGACGAGTTCCTCGATCCAGCGGCCGGCGCGCGTGTACGGCATTCCCTCCCGGTTCATCCCCGTGTCGATGAAGAGCTGGACGGGTACGGGACGGCCCAGGCGCCCGGCCACGCTCCGCAGCCGCGCCGGCGCGTCGTCCAGCCAGACGGACGGGAGCACGTCGTGCCTCGCCAGCTCCTCGATCTCGTCCTCGGATCCCTCGGCCATAACCACGATGGGTTTGGCCACGCCTTCCTCCCGCATGGCGAGCGCTTCCTCGACGCGCACGGAGGCGATGCCGCCCACCTGGGGCATTCCGGCGAGGAGCGGCCCGACCGCACGGTCGCCCAGGCCGTACGCGTTGTTCTTCACGACCGCGAGGATGGGGCGGCCGCCCGCGAGCCGCGCGGCCTCGCGGACGTTGTGGGCCCAGGCGGCGCGGTCGAGTTCGATCCACGGGTCGAAGCGCTGTGGAGTCCAGGTGCGGCCGGTCGTGGAAGCGGCAGGCAGCCGGCCGGCGCCGGTACCGCGCGTCCTCATAGCTGTGGCGCAGCCGGAAGTTGCGGCGAGACCGAGGGCAGTGCCGGCCAGGCGGAGGAAGCGGCGGCGCGGGAGAGGGAATAACGGGCGATCCATGGGCCCTCCGGGCTCAGCGGGGTGGTGCAAGGTTGACCTCCACGTTGCCTTCTTTTTCCCGAAGACACTACGCTTCGGCCATGAGCACCATCAACATCCCGCTCCCCGCTCGGCTGAAGTCATTTGTCGACGAACAGGTCCGAGACCGCCAGATCCTTCGAGGTCTCCTGCTCGAAGGTCGTGAGTCCGCTCCCGACGTCACTGCCGGTCGGGCCTGCTTCGAGACGTTACGCGGCCGGATTCGGCGACACTCCCCGGAGTGACGCCGGAACCCCCCACGCCGAGGACCGCAGTTCGGCCGACGCGTACCGTCCCGACGTATGTCTGGACGATCCTGGCTTTGGCGGGAGGGCTGGCCGCGGGCGGGGTCTTCCCCGGGCCGTTGGCGCCGGTGGCGAGCGCCGCGTCGACGCTCATCGCCTGGGTTGTCGCCGTCGTGCCGCTGCTCATTATGGCGGCCCTCAGTCCGGCCATCGCGACTCTGGTGCGGCGTGGACCGAAGCCGCGGCCATGCTTCGGAGCCTCGGGGAAGGCGGGGCCTCCTGGCCGCTGCTCGCGATTCTCGCCGGAATCCTGCTCGGAGCCCTCGGCGCCCGGCACCATGCCACCTACCGGGTGCTGCGGCGGGTCGCCGACGCGACCGAGCGGGCAGGCGGCAGGCTGGCCTACGTCATGCTCCCGCTCATCCTCGCCTTCGGCGTCACCCTGGGCGTGCGCTTCGGTGGGAGTCTGGGGCTCTCCCACTACCTGACGATGGCCGCCTATACGGGCGCCCTCGTCCTTGTCTGGTGGGCATTCTACACCTTCGTGCTCGTGCGCGGGATCGGGCGTCGGCCCGTGGGACCCGTCCTGAGGGAGTACTACGTGCCGACCGCGGTCTTCGCCGCGGGCACCTGTTCGTCGCTCGCAACGCTCCCCGTGAACCTCGCCAACGCGAAGAAGGTCGGCGTCCGCGACGAGGTGGCCGACTTCGTCCTCCCATTCGGCGCAGTGGCGAACCTCGACGCCAGCGCGCTGGCCTACATCGCGTACGGACCCTTCGTCGTGAGCTATGTCTTCGGTCTGGAACTGAGCTGGATGATGATGCTTGCCGCCTGGCCGGCCGTCGTCCTGTTCACGATCGCCGCTCCCGGGCTCCCGGCCGGGATGGGGACCGCGCTGTGGAGCGCGACGCTGTTCGCGAGCATCCTTAGGCTCGAGGGACAGGCGCAGGGAGAGTTCATCGCGAGCTGGATCGCGCTCTCCGGCGGCATCCCCGACATGCTGCGCACCGCGACGAACGCGACCGGAGACGGCTACACGGCGATCATCTTCGATGGCCGTTTCGACCGGTTCTTCGCGAGGGACCGTGGCTGACGGAACCGTGGCCGAGGCGGGTGTGGACCTGTCCCCCGGTGCGCGGCGGCTCGTGCGCGTGAACGGGCGCGTCCAGCCCGGCGAGATCGTCGTCGTCGTGACCGATCCGACGATGGGGCGGTACGCGGAGGCCGTCGCCTCGGCCGCTCGCGAGGCCGGAGCCGCCGTCACCGTATGCATCATCCCGCTGCGCGAGCAGGACGGACAGGAACCACCGCCGCCCGTCGGGCGCGCCATGGCCAAGGCGGCCGTCATTTTCTCGCCCGTGCGGGTCTCGATCACCCACACGCGGGCCATGCGGACCGCGCTCGAGGCGGGGGCGCGCGTGTGCATGATGACGGCCTACACCGACGCGATCATGACCAGCCCCGCCCTGCTCGAGACGGACTTCGAGGCGCAGGCCGACGTCTGCCGGCGCCTGGGCGCGGCGTTCACGAGGGGGGAGTCGGTGCGCCTCACCTCCCCGCGCGGCACCGATCTTCGCTTCGGGATCGCGGGTCGCGTCGCCAACGTGCTGACGAACATCCCGAACCCCGGAGAACTGGCCCCGGTCCCCGACATCGAGGTCAACGTCGTGCCCGTCACGGGTTCGGCCGCGGGCACGCTGATCATGGACGCCTCGGTCCCCTATCTGGGCATCGGGATACTTGAGGAACCCATCGTCTGCGCGGTCCGCGACGGAGCGATCGTCGACATGACCGGCGGCGCGCAGGCCGACTTCCTCCGCAAGCGCCTGGAGTCTTTCGGAGACCCTCACTGCTTCAACGTGGCGGAACTGGGGGTCGGCCTGAACCCGAACGCCCGCCTCACCGGAGAGATGCTCGAGGACGAGGGCGTCATGGGCACGATCCACATCGGCATCGGAACCAGCTACACTCTCGGCGGCGAGATCGTGGCCCCGATGCACTACGACCTGCTCATGTGGGCACCCACGATCGCCGTCGACGGCCGCATCGTGCAGCGAGACAGGCAGGTGTTGGTATGAGACCCGGATGAGACGCCCATGAGAGAGGGTGCGGAGATCCTCGTGCAGACGTGCGCAAGCGTTCAAGCGAGGGAGGACGTGGTCATCGTCACGGACCCCGAGAGGATGTCGATCGCCCGGGCCGTCGCCGATGCCGTACTCGAAGCCCGAGGCGTCCCGAGCATCGTGCTGCCGCCGGAGCGCTCAATCGACAACGAAGAGCCCGGAGCCGCGGTGGCCGCGGCGCTCTCGGCCGCCGACGTCGTCTTTCTGCCCGTGACCCTGGCGCTGGCGCACACCCGCGCGGTCCGCGAGGCGATCGGCCACGGAGCCCGAGTTCTCTCGATGACCGCGTTCACCGGCCGGATGATGCGCAAAGGCGGGCTGTTCACGGACTTCCGCGCGCGCAAACCGCTATGCGACACCCTCGCGGCGAAGCTCACCGCCGGCGAACGCCTCCGCGTGACGAACCCCGCCGGGACCGATCTCACCATGAGCCTCGCGGGCGTGACCGGGAACAGCCACGCCTGCCTGCTGGACGGCCCCGGATTCTCCGCCGTCCCCAACATCGAAGCCAACTGCGCCCCCGCGCAGGGCACCGCCGAGGGCGTGTTCGTTTGCGACGGGAGCATCCCCTACTACGGTGTGGGACCTATCCGCGAACCCGTGACCTTCCGCATCTCGAAGGGCTTCGTGACCGACATCGAGGGCGGCGGCCAGGCCGAATTCCTCGCCGAGCTACTGGCCCGGCAGGATGACCCCTGGGTCTACAATCTGGCCCAGTTCGCCTTCGGCCTGAACCCCGCCTGCACCGAGTTCACGGGCGAGATGCTCAACGACGAGGGCGTGAACGGCACCGTCCACATCGGCATAGGCACCTCCGCCAACCTCGGCGGCAACGTGTCCGCCAAGACCCACTTCGACGCCGTCGCCCGCGCCCCAACCGTGTGGATCGACCAGGCAGTGGTACTCGCAAGGCGGCAGCTCCTGGATAGCGATTCACCCTTAGAGGACGGATGACCACTCGGATTCTTCCCCAAGAGCGCGCGCCTTTCCGCGAGGTCTCAACCGTGCGATTGTATCCAGCTTCTGAGTAACTCTAACGCACCGGGCTGCATGCGATACATCGGCAACAAGACAAAGCTGCTGCGCTTCATTGCCTCCTACCTCGATGAGCTTGACTTCCAGGGCGGACGCGCACTCGATGCGTTCGCCGGGACCACCGCTGTGGCCCGGCTACTAAAGGCCCGTGGGTTTGCCGTCGAAACCTGCGACATCATGAATCTCAGCTACGTGTTCCAACGGGCTTATGTCGTCGCGGACGAACACCCACAGTTCCCCGGCCTCGCAGAGGACCCCGACCTCCGCACTGCCAGGCTCAATCCTGAGTTTCGAGCCCACGTTGAGACTCGTTTTGGAGGGCAGCGCGACCTTTTCGGGAGTCTTGCGGACCTACAGCCCTTGGAGGAGACCCTCGTTTATCTGGACACCTATCTCGAACCGTTATCGTCGTTCATCAACGGGAACTTCGCCGCTTCCGAGTCACCGGCCGAGGGTCAGCGCATGTACTTTTCGCGACGGAACGCCCAGCAGATCGACGCTATTCGACACAAGCTCCACGATTGGCGTTCCGGCGGCCTCGTCACGGATGACGAATTCTTCATCCTTCTCACCGCCTTACTGGAAGCGGCTGACTCTGTTGCGAACACGGCTGGCGTTTACGCCGCTTTTGTGAAGGCCTGGCAGAGCAATGCGATAAAGCCGCTTCGCCTCAACGCGCCCGATATCATGGTGGGAACGGGGCTGAAGTGCTCTGCACACCGTGGTGACGTCGTGGAGCTCGTAGGCGATCTTGGGCTTCTGGATCTACTCTATCTCGATCCACCATATAACACGAGACAGTACAGTGCATACTATCATGTCCCCGAGTTGATCGCCGAAGGCTGGTTCGGCGCTGAACTGCCGACCCTTAGGGGCAAGACAGGATTGATCGAGGACTCGCACAAGAAGTCGGAGTGGTCAACGCGCGACGGCTGTGTTCCAGCTCTGGAGCAGCTTCTAGGGGCGGTCGACGCGACTCATGTGCTTATGAGCTACAACAACGAGGGCATCATCCCCGAAAAGGAGATCGAAAGGTGTTTCAGACATTATGGCGTTCCCTCAACGTATCGTCGAGTAGGGAAGGAATACAAGCGATATCGAGCCGATCGCGACAGTGAGACTCGCAAGTATTCCGGTGATCACGTGACTGAATTTCTCTACTACGTGAGATTGAGATAGTACACAGCTGGTACGCCCTCCGTGGATGTTCCTATCATCACATGTTGATCCACCACCACGACCCTCCCTTCGAGTTCGTACGGGACGAATTTGCGTTTCGCACCGCAGACGGAGGGATCGCGTTGAAGATAGTTCGGCGTTTGGAGCCTCATCTTGAGATCCATAGCTGAGCTAGCAATGGGGTGGGCGCGTGGGGGTCGGAGTGTACAAGGCTGCCACCCGACGCCGCCGATGTCAGCGCTTCAGCCTGCGGTTTTCCCCTCCTTCCCGGTTGATTTCTTCCAGATCCTTCCGACGCATCCCGTAGGCACCGATCTGGCCATGCGCCTACCAGGGTGTGACCGTGAACAGCCAAGCCTGCCTGTTGGACGGCCCCGGATTCTCCGCCGTCCCCAACATCGAAGCCAACTGCGCCCCCGCGCAGGGCGCCGCCGAAGGGGCGTTCGTCTGCGACGGGAGCATCCCCTATTACGGGGGGAGGCGGTCCGCGAACCCGTGACCTTCCGCATCTCGAAGGGCTTCGTGACCGACATCGAGGGCGGCGACCAGGCCGATTTCCTCGGCGAGCTACTGGCCCGGCAGGACGATAGTTGACGGGCGAGATGCTCAACGACGAGGGCGTGAACGGCACCGTCCACATCGGCATCGGCACCTTTGCCAACCTCGGCGGCAACGTGTTCGCCAAGACCCACTTCGACGCCGTCGCCCGCGCCCCAACCGTGTGGATCGACGAGGAGACCGTGCTCCGTGACGCGGAGATCCTCGTCAACCGCTGAACCGATCCGTTGCTCACAAGTCCTGGACGATTTCCCGCATGCGGCGCTTCGTTGCGTCGTCCGGCAGGCGGCCGAAGGCGGTCCCGATGTTCTCCGCCATGTGGTTCGGGTTCGTCGTCTCCGTGAGAACGCAGGTCACGGCGGGATGGGCGAGGATGTACTTGAGCGAGAACTGCGCCCAGCTCTCGCAGTCGAACTCGGATGCCCATTCGGGCAACTCGCGTCCGCTTACGCGGCCGAAGTACGTGCCGTTCATGAACGGGCGGTTGATGAGGACGCCCAGCCCGAGGTCCTGGGCGAGCGGGAGGAGGCGGTCCTCCGCGTTCGGCTCCATCACCGAGTAGTTGACCTGCACGAAGTCGAGCGGCTCTGACCGCACGAACGCCTCGAACGCGTCGTGCTGGCCGATGTTTGAGGTGGTGACGCCGATGTAGCGCGCCTCCCCCGAGTCCTTCCAGTGGCGCACGTTCGGCCAGTGCACGTCCAGATCGCGCATGCTCTCGACCTCGAGCAGATCCAGGGTGCGGCTGCCGACGAGCCGCTGGTTCTGCCGCATCTGTTCGATGCCCGACGCTTCCCCGTCCGTGTTGACCTTCGTCGCGACGAAGAGCCGGCCGCTGAACTCCGGCGCCGTCAGGACCTCGCCGAACTCCGCGTCGACTTCCGGCGTGCGCGGGGAGGTGTCGACGACCCGGCCTCCGTGCTCGAGGAGCACCCGGATCACACCGGCCACGGGCTCCGTCCCTTCGGTCGGGATCTCGAGCACGGGCTTCGAGGAGCCGAAACCGACGATGGGCAGCGCCTCCTCCGTTCCCGGTATCGAGCGCGCGGGGAGCATCTCCTGGGCCGACAGCGTCCGCCCCAGCAGCCGGGCCGGGGAGGCAAGCGCGGCGCCGAGGCCGGCCAAACTGAACAGAAAATCGCGGCGGGTCGTGTCACTCGGGGTCGCCATTGGAACCTTCCTTCACCGATTGCTCGGAGACGCCGTGATCAAAGGCCCCAGCGCCCCCACGGGGATCACGCTCACGCCATCCTCCCGGGTGTAACCATACCCGCTGCTCACGATCACGCCCAGCGCGGACGGTTCTCCCATGCGTTCCGGATCGACCCTTTCCGCCAACCGCAGCAGGTTGTCCGCAGCCTCATCCGCCCTTCCCTCGCCGAGCCTGACCTCGAACGCGGCCCAGCGACCGTCGTTGCTCTGCACGACCGGGTCCACCTCCAGGCCGCTTTTCTCCCGGTAGTGGAACACTTCGGCGGTTTATCGGGACCTCAACAACCTGACAAATCTTACATTGCGCATTAGATTTGCATGGTTATGCGGCGAATGATCCCACGCGAGAGCAAGTTGCGGGTAGAGCGCCTGCTGGCGCGGGCCCCGGCTGTTGTGCTAACCGGCCCGCGGCAGGCGGGCAAGACAACCCTGTCCCTCGATATCGCGCGCGAGCGGGGCGCCGTCTACCTCGACCTGGAGCGCCCCTCGGATCGGGCCAAGCTGGCCGATGTCGACGCGTACTGCCGCCGGAACGCCGAGCGGCTGGTCGTCTTCGACGAGATTCAGCGGGTACCGGGTCTCTTCGAACCGCTCCGCGGCGTCATCGACCGGCGGCGCCGGGACGGCCGCCGCACGGGTCACTTTCTCTTCCTCGGCTCGGCCTCCATTGACCTGCTCCGGCAGTCCGGCGAGACCCTTGCCGGCCGTGTGGCGTACTGCGAAATGACCTCGCTGAATGTGGGGGAGGTTGGGGCGGAGCGTCTCGATGACCTGTGGTCTCGCGGCGGGTTTCCGGACAGCCTGCAGGCGGGACGGGACGCGGACAGCTTCGAGTGGCGGCTCGATTTCATTCAGACCTATCTCGAGCGCGACATTCCGGCCCTGGGCCCGCGGATCCCGGGTGAGACGCTGCGGCGCTTCTGGACGATGCTCGCCCACAACCAGGGACAGACGTTCAATGCCGCCCGCCTGGCCAAGTCTCTGAGTCTCAGCGGCGTGACCGTCGCCCGCTACCTGGACCTGATGGTCGACCTGTTGCTGGTGAGGCGGCTGGTCTCATGGCGGGGGAATCCGGGCCGGCGACTCGTGAAGGCGCCCAAGACGTACCTGCGGGACAGCGGAATCTGTCACGCTCTGCTCGGAATCGAATCGCTGGACTCTCTCCTGGGACATCCCGTGGCCGGGAGCAGCTGGGAAGGGTTGGTGATCGAGAACATCGCGAGCGCACTCCCGGCGCACGCCTCGCTCGGCTACTACCGGACCGTGGGCGGAGCGGAGGTCGATCTCGTCATCGAGCTCGGTGCAGGTGAGATCTGGGCGGTGGAGATCAAGCGAAGTACCGCACCCAGGGTCTCGCGTGGTTTCCACAGCGCCTGTGAGGACCTGCGGCCGGACCGCAAGCTCGTCGTCTACCCCGGTCGCGAGAGGTTCTCTCTCGGCCGGGGCATCGAAGCTGTCCCGCTGAGCGAAGTCCGCACGGCATCAATACGGCGGCACGAATAACATATGTTCAACGATGTCCGGTGCATGAACGGGACAGCCATGCGGCGGCGTCCGCCAGGCCGCCGAAGGTGTACAGGTGAATGTCGACGGCCGGCACCCTCTCGCGGACGCCCGGCGCCTCCCCACGGTCGGCCAGGTGCGCGGCCAGCTCGCGCGCGATCGGGGTCGGCGACCACCTGCCAGCCAACCGTGCGACCTCCGGCGTGCGCCTCAGCGCCCGCGCGGACGCCCCGACGCCGCAGTGGACCGCGTATCCGATCAGCGTGCGTAGCGCGACGGGCCCAGGCACCCCGATGCGAACCGGCAGCGTGCAACCGGCCTCCCTCGTCCGCGCCAGCCAGGCGAGAGCGGGGGCGGACGAAAACACGAACTGCGTCACCACCCAGAGCTCCGAACCCGTCGCCCGGGCGTATTCCGTCTTGCGCCGAAGGGCTTCATCAAGATCGGCCGCGCCGACGAGGGGATGGCCCTCCGGATACGACGTGACGCCAAGCCGCCGCAGACCGTGCTCGGCAAGCAGCCCGGAGTCGAGCAGGGCCGGCGTATCGGGGTACGGGCCGGCGGGCGCGGCGCGGTCTCCGGCCACCAGCATCAGGGAATCCACCCCTGTCTCCACCAGCGCGGACAGCCAGTCACCGAGCTCGTCGCGGCTCCGGATCGAACGCGCCGACAGGTGCGGCACCGGCCTCATGTCCGCCGCCAGCACCCGTTCGCAGGCGGCGATCGTGTCGGGCCACCGGCCCTTCGACGGGAACGGCACATAGACGGCGGCACCGCGGGGCAGGTGGCCGGCGAGGACTTCCGGCGGCGGCACCCTTCGCGCCGGAACCTCCACGGAGGCACCGATGGCCAGGTCGCTGAGCGCGGCCCGAATCCGGGTCTCCGCGGGAGGCGGCATCCGGTCGGACGCGGTTGGGCCCTCAGCTCCGGCCGGTGCGGCGCAGCACCCTGAGGTGGTTGCGCACGTTGTCGTGCTCGTAATAGGCGTCCTGCAGGTGGCGACGCCCGTTCGACACCATCTCGGTGCGACCGTGGAGCACCCGGTGCCCGGCGCACAACAGGATCTGCCCGCCCTCCAGCCGGAAGGTCACCTGGGCGGCGGGGTCGTTGACGCGGCTCGACAGCTCGTGGTAGGCGGCGTAGAACTCGCCCAGTCGGGGCTCCGACAGGGGAACGGCCTGCATCTGCGCCGTGTTGAAGCGGATCATCCTGATCTCCCCGTCGCTGTCCAGGTCGACCATGGGGTTGGCCGCATAGCACTCGTATTCGTCACTGAAGATGCGGAACGGCACCCGAACCGAGCACAGCACGTCGAACTTCTTGGGGTGCTCGCGGCGCAGGGTCTCGAGCAGGCCGAACCCGTCCACCACGGTGGATTCGCCGCCGTCGCACTCGTTCACGAGCATGTGCAGCGCCTGCACGGTCGGGGGCCACGTGTAGCTGGTGAAGTCGTTGTGCGCTCGGACGGCCAGAGCCGTGTGCGCGATGTTGTATCCCTTCGGATCGAGCTTGACGTTGTGGATGCGCTCGAACAGCACCTCGCGGACCGGACCCAGGCGGGCGGCGAGTTCCTCCAGCGAGTCCGGTTCGGTGGGGGCGTCGACCAGGACGCAGACCCCCGTCCGCAGAAATTCCTCGATCACTGCCGCCGCCGCGCGGTCGTTCGCCAAGAACGGCCCGTAGTCGAACCTTTTCGGCTCGAACCCGCCGTCCCAGTACTGCAGGTCGGGACGAGGCGGGCTCAGGAGGCGGTGGATCTCGCTCGACCGGTAGCGGGTCCGGTGACCGTCCGGCCAGGCGATGGCGAGCGCCTCGTTCTCGGACCCGGCGCCCTCGATGTCGACCGTCGCCGGCTTCAGGTCGCTCGGGACCCGGAACAGGTGGAACCGCTTCTCCGTGGTCTGCTCGACGCAACACTCGCTGCAGCCGCAGTTGTCGCGCAGCCAGAGGTAGGGAAGATCGGTCCGTTCGCCGCCGCTCCAGATTGCCGTCAGGGCGTCCACATTCTCCGCGAGGCTGCTGATCGAGTGAGACATGGTCGATCCCCCCTCCGTTGTGACGGGCTGACAGCGAACCTTACCGGGTATCGAGCCCTCTTGACAATGCCCGCCGGCGCTGCCGACGCTGCCCTGCGAGGAATCGCCCGAAGAACACTCACCGGGAGAGTGACCGGCATGCCCCGTACGGCGACGACGAACGGAAAGTCGAGCGGTCCCGTGGTGAGCTTCACCCGCATGGAGGACGGCACCCGCGAGGACTACGAAATGCTTGCGGACCTCGAGGAGGAGTTCGCGGCCGGCGCCGCGGAACGGGTGCTGGCGCACCTCCGCCAGCTGTCCGGTTCCATGGGCGGCTACAAGGTCGACCGGCTGGAGCATTCCCTGCAGAGCGCGACCCGCGCCCACCGGGACGGCGCGGAAGAGGAAGTGGTCGTAGCCGCACTCCTGCATGACATCGACGACCTGCTCGCCCCGCACAGCCACGGCGAGCTGGCCGCGCTCCTGCTGCGCCCCTTCGTGACCGAACGCACGCACTGGATCGTCCGGCATCACGGTCTGTTCCAGCGCGTCTACTACGCCCACCACGTGGGGGGCGACCCCAACGCGCGCGACAGGTACCGCGACCATCCCTGGTACCAGGATGCCGTGGATTTCTGCCACCGCTGGGACCAGTGCTCGTTCGATCCCGACTACGACTCGCTGCCGATCGAGTTCTTCGAGCCGATGGTCCGCCGGGTGTTCGCGCGCGAGCCGTTCAGCCTCGCCCCGCGGGGGTACGCGTGATCCGGTATTCGCGACGCGTCCGGAAGCTGCGGCTTGTGCGGGCGGAGGGGTAGCGGCGCTGGTCGCGAGACTCCTCTCCGGCGGCCATCCCCTTCATCGTCGGTCTGTTCATTTCCCGCCAACGCCTCGACGACAAGTTCATCTGGGCGAACGGCGAATCATCCACGAGGAGGCGGTGAGAGAGATGTCATCCATGCCCGGCTGGTCGCGGAGGCGGTTTCTGGGGAGCGGGTCGGCGGCCGCGGCGGTCGCCGCTGTTTGGGGATGCGCGCCGGACGAGGGAACGCGGGTGGGCGGAGGTAGGCCCCCGGCGCCGCTCGCCGGCCCTCGCCGTTTGCTTGCGGAGCCGGGGCCGATGCTGCCGCCCGTCCCGGCGATCCTGCTCACCGTGAACGGCCGACCCGGCGACCCCGACGAGATCTCGGTGCTGTGGACGTTCGTCGTGAGCGGCAACCCGCCCCAGATCGGGGTGAGCGCGGCCTTCGAGCATCAGGCGAGGGAACTCCTGGAGATTCACGACGAGTTTGTGCTGAACGTCCCGCTCGCGTCGATGGTCGAGGCGTTCGACACTGTCGACATGAACTCCGGAAGGGTAGCCGACAAGTTCGAACTCTCGGGTCTGACGCGGGGCGCCGCGACCTCGGTCGATGCGCCCACGGTGGAGGAGTCTCCCATCCACTGCGAGTGTCGGATGATCGACTCGATCGAGATGCCGCCCGAGCGGAAACTTTTCTTCGCGGAGGTCGTGGCCACGACCGTCATGGAGGGCGCGGTCGACGACGCCGGTCGCCTGATCGTGCCCGATGTGGACTTCTTCGGGATGACCGCCGGGAGCGGCGAGCACTACACGATGGGCCGACGGGTCGGCAACATCGGAATGACGGCCGACCGGACCGACATCAAGTACTGACGCCCTACCCGGTGCAACGCATCACTGGCACCCGCCCTATTCGGCGCGTCCCCCCCGACCCTTCGTCTGCGGAGCCGAGCCAGCCCCGTAGGCGGATCGCTAACGGTCAACATCACGGCAGGAGATCACGTAAGTCTAACTTTAGTCTTCGCGTCGAACGCCTCCCAAAGGAGTATCCGCACTTCCGCCGGCAGCTCTCCCAGCGCAGGGCGACTGGGAAGCTCCTCCAAGCCCTGAGCTTGCCGGAACGTGACCTTGCGTGGATCGGGAAGCCGATCGCGGCTAGTCATCGGCATGAACGAAGAAATGTCGTGCGGCCCATTTGTCGCGCCGCCTCTCCGGTCCCGCGCTACCGGACGCGATGATGAAGCACCGATCAAGGCTTCCCCGCCCTGGCTCCTTAATCAGAAACCCCGCCATCACCGTCTTGCCCTCGCCCGGATCGTCGGCCAGCACGAACCGGAGCCGGCTGGCGCTCGAGCATCGCGTCGTACACCGCTTCCAACGGGCGCGGGAGCGGCTCTAGACTAGCAGCTAGCTGAGCTGGCGAAATGCCGGGAACGATGCGCTCGAACTTCACCGACCGGTGCCGGCTCCTTCGCTCGCCGCGCCGGTCAGGGAGACGTCGAGCCGGACCTGATCGTACGGCACGCTCGCGACCAGCCTGCCGCGCTCGCCCCGCCGCAGTTCCACCAGCCCGTATTGCGACATCGTCTTCAGCGTCCTCGAGAGGTTCGACTTGCTCCGCCCGGCCATCTCCGCAAGCTCCGTGAGCGAACGCGGATGCTCCCGCGCGATCAACTCCAAGAGACGCCGGTTATGCTCCGACAGCAACTTGGCGAAGCTGTCGAGCGAGGTGAACCACACCTTGGGCTCGCCCCGTCCTGGCGTGTGTTCGCCACGGGCGATCGCCAGCGTCCGAGCCTTCATCCGGTCGTAGCGCGCGATCCCGATCGTCAACGTCTTCATGGCATCGATCCCCTTCCCTGAGCACGTGGTCCACTTCCTTCCAGAAATCTTCGAGGAGCGTGGCGGCGTCCTCATACTCATACGGCCGGACTGTGCGCAGACGGTGCCGGTGGTCCCGCTCCGGCCTTCGCCCGCCGCCCGGGCCTCGCCGCTCCCGCACCGGGTGCGCGTTGTCGAATCCGACCAGCCTCGAACCGTCCGGCGCGTGCAGCGTCAGCGAGTAGCTGAGGCCGTGCGGACGCTCGGGCGTCGGCTCCGCCCGCACCACGACGAACTTCACCCAGTGCCCGGCGTCGTCCACGAACAGCGTCTCGCCGTGCAGCCCGAGCAGCGTGTCCAGTCCCGGATCCCGGTACGGTCTTGTCATCCCCTAATGTTATCATAGACTGATAAACAGGAGCAAGGCCACGAGGGGGTTCCGAGGCTAGGCGGTCCCGCCCGGCGCGGACGCGAGGCCGCAAGGTTCGAGCTTCCGAGCAGCACGGGAGTCGAAACCGATCGCCGGTCCGGTCCGTAGGATGCCGTCCTTGGGGAATCGAAGCGTGAAGGGTCGCGCGACCATCGAGGCGAAACGCCCCGAAGGCTCACCGCGAGCCCATGGTCCCGCGTCTCGAACAGGAAGGGGAGATCGAATATCTGCGTCTCGGGAACCCAGCCCGAGAGCACCGGGGTGCCCGTGATCGCCATGTGCACCGCGCCGACCTGGATCTGCTCGAAGGCCACCCTCTCGCCCCCAAGCTGTCCCGACGGATAGATGACGACCCGGAACCGTCCGCCCGTGCGCTCCAGCATGAGGTCCCGGAACCGCTCCGCCATGAGGTGGAACTCCGACCCGGTCGATAGCACATGGGAAAAGCGAACCTCCCAGGTGGACGACTCGGCGGGCGGGACGGAATCGGCCGACCCGGGCCCGCGGCACGCAGCCAGCAGGAGCGTTGCGACCGCCACCACGCCAAACCGGGTCCCGACCCGCGGCGCGGCCGCGTTCACGAACCGTCGACCCTTGGCGCAACACACTTCCGCCCCACTCTCACTCCTCGGTCAGTGGCACACCTTCCACCATGGCAGTGTGGTGGCCGGGAACGACATACACGAACGAAGCAACGCCCGCGGCGGGCTGGAGGGCCATCGCGAAGCCGCCGTCCCTCTCTGCATGGACTCGCCTTTCCACTCGTCAGGCGCCCCAGATCGTCTGGCCGCCGTCGATGAACAGAGACGCGCCCGTCACGAGGCGTGCCTCTTCGTTCGACGCGAGGTATACGACGGCCCCCACCACGTCGTCCGGCGCACCGATCTTGCCGAGCGGGATGCGGGCGAGGCGCCGCTTGCGGAATTCGGCTTGAGCGATGTCGGCGCGGTTCAGGTCGGTTTCGATCAGACCCGGGGCGACGGCGTTCACCCGGATCCCGTGGGGCGCGAGTTCGAGCGCCATTTGCTTCGTGAGCATATCGACCCCCGCCTTCGACACGCAGTAGTGGGTGAGGTTCGGGGCGGCCACCGCCTGCCCGGCGGATGACACGTTGACGATCGCGCCCCCCGTCCCGGCCTCGACCATGCGGCGCCCCACCGCCTGCCCGACCAGGAAGTAGCCCTTCAGATTCACGCTCTGAATGTCGTCCCACTCCTCCTCGTCGATCTCGAGGAAGGGCGTTCGCTTCAGGATCCCTGCGTTGTTCACGAGGATGTCGAGGCCGTCCAGGAAGTCGCGCGCCCCGGCGACGAAGCGCACGACATCCGATCGGGAGTCCGTGGAGCCCCGCACGGCGACCGCGCGGCGTCCCATCTCTTCGATCTCACGGACGGCGCTCGCGGCATCTTCACGACTCTGCCGGTAGTTGACCGCCACGTCCGCACCCTCGCGCGCCAGCCCCAGGGCGATGCCGCGACCGATGCTCCGAGAGCCGCCGGTGACCAGAGCACGCTTGCCTTCAAGACGCATGGAGAGCCTCCCGGCCGATGGTCACGAGAGCGCCGGGAACGCTGCCTCCGCCTCGGCCCCGAAGGCGAGATCTCGGAGCGGCTGGATCGCAGCAACGCTTCAATATCCGCCGTGGTGCAGTTCCCCCGCCGGATCCAGATGAATGTACGGCGCCGCCCCCTGCTTGCGCGACAGACAGCAAATCGAGGCCCCCATCTACTTCATGATGTGAAATCGCGGCGTCGGTCGCTCGTGCGAGTCCGACATCCCGGACGTGGGTGGATTCCGGAAACACATCCGATAAGCCAGCGACGAGACGCGGGGACAAGTTCTCGTCGAAGAGGAGTTTCACCCGGGCGGAATCGAAACGAGCCTGCGCTCACGCTCCGCCGCAAAGGCCAGCGCCGCCCGGATGTCGTCGCGCTCCAAGTCCGGAAAATCCGCCAGGATTTCCGCTTCCGTCATCCCTGACGCCAGGTATTCAAGGATATCGTACACCGTGATCCGGAGCCCCCGGATGCACGGCTTCCCTCCTCTCTTCTCCGGCTCGAGCGTAATTTGGTCCGAAAGGTTCATGCCCCAGAATATCCCCAGGCCTCATCGAGGGGTCAAATCTTGCCGCCTGGCATGGCTCGCCGCGATGACCATCGAGCCAACCTCATTCCGCAGCCCGCTGACCATCTCTACGTTCACGGCGGTGGGGTGGCGATAGCTTGGTGTTCGGTGTGACACGTTCTCTCTCGCGGAGCGATCCATGAGGTCCTCGGTTCGAGTCGGACTCGCCTGTTCGTTTGCATTTCTGTCCACCCAAGCCGTGTCCGCCCAGTCGTTTCCGTCCGACGATCCGGTCATTCGGGCGATCTGGGAGGAGGGCGTCGAGCGCTCGCAGGTCTACGAACTCGGCCAAGTCATGATGGACTCGATCGGGCCGCGCCTCACCGGCTCGCCCGCCATGGCCGACGCCAACGACTGGGCGCTGGCGAAGTACGCGGAGTGGGGCATCGAGGCGTACAAGGAGCAGTACGGCACATGGCGCGGGTGGGAGCGCGGGATCACCCACATCGATCTCGTCTCGCCGCGGGTCAGGTCGCTGGAGGGCGTGGCCGCCGCATGGAGTCCCGCCACGGACGGACCCGTCGAGGCGGAGGTCGTGATTCTGGCAGACGCGGGCGGCCCCGACGCGTTCCAGGCATGGCTGCCTGAGGCGCAAGACAAGTTCGTCCTCATCTCCCGACCGGAGGCGAGTTGCCGTCCGCGGGAGAACCTTGAGCAGTTCTCCCGGCCCGAGACGCGGACCCGCATGACGGAGGAGCGCGAGCGGGCGGTCGCGGCGTGGCGCGAGCGGGAGGAGAACACGGGGGTCGGCCGGCGCGCCCTGCCCGAAGCGCTCGACGACGCCGGAGCCGCCGGAGTCATCCGCTCGCAGTGGTCGGAGGGCTGGGGCGTGAACAAGATCTTCGGCACCGGGAACGAGCGGGCCCCGTTGCTCGACCTGAGTTGCGAGGCGTACGGGCTCCTCTACCGGTTGGCCGAGAACGGTCAGGGGCCGGTCCTGCGCGTCGACGCCCGGGCCCGCTTCCTCGGCGAGGTGCCGGTCTTCAACGCCTTCGCCGTGATCCCCGGCAGCGCCGAGCCGGAGGAGTACGTGATCCTCGGAGGCCACTACGACTCGTGGGATGGTTCGGACGGCGCGCTCGACAACGGCACCGGCGCGGTCGCGATCATGGAGGCGATGCGGATCCTGAAGCACGCCGCCCCGAACCCCCGCCGCACGATCATCGGCGCCCTTTGGAACGGCGAGGAGCAGGGCCTGAACGGGTCACGCGCCTTCGTCGAGGACCATCCCGAGATTCTCGAGCGCACTCACACCGTGTTCAACATCGATCACGGGAACGGGCCCGTCACCTTCATTCCCATGCAGGGCTTCGCCGCGGCCGGCGGGCGCTTCGGCGACTGGCTCGCGCAGATCCCGAGCGAACTCGCGGACCTCGTCACCCTCGAGATCCCCGGGATGCCCGAATCCGGCGGGACCGACCACGCCTCCTTCCTCTGCGCCGGAGTCCCGGCCTTCAGCTTCCACGTGGGCCCCGGCCGCAGCGCCATGAACATCGCCGACAACCGCTGGGACACGAGCACCTACACCTGGCACACCAACCGGGACTCCTTCGACAAGATCATCTTCGAGGACCTGCGCGACGACGCGGTGATGACCGCGATGTTCGCCTACCTGGCCTCCGAGGACCCGGAGCCGATGCCCCGCGACCGGCGCGCCATGCCCGACGGTTCGCAGTGGCCCGACTGCCGCCCCCCGGCGCGGAGTTCTGGCTCCCCCTGACCCTCCGCCGCCTGCCACGACGAGATACTAAATCTTGTTGAATTAGTACATCAGTAGTAGGTTGCGTACTCCTGGAGGGGGTGGCACGAGACCCGATACTAATTTGACACGAATTGGTACGTTGTTAGTACCTGGAGCGTAATTTTGGTCAAGATCCCCGTATCCGGGCCGACCCTCCGGGATCTTCTGCACGACCGGGATCTCGTGTCCGAGCTCCGACGCATTCTCACGTCGGGGGCCGGGCCCGAGGTGAACGGCCGCTACTATCATTGGGACAAGCTGCGGCATCTGGATCCCCCAGCCGGTCTCACCACCCGCGAATGGTGGCTCGCGCTCAAGTTCGCCCGGGCCTCACTCGCCAAGCCGATCGCCCTCCTGGACAAAACCGGCGCACCGTTCACGTTTTCGATGACGGATACCGTGTTCCAAGCCATCCACCGGATCGACCGGGACGCGAGCGGAAAGATCGAGATCAGCGAGCAGGTCACGAGCCCGGAAACGCGAGACCGGTACATCATCAGTTCCCTGATGCAGGAGGCCATCGCTTCCAGTCAGCTCGAGGGCGCGGTCACAACGATCGAGAAGGCCAAGGACATGATCAGGACCGGCCGAAAGCCGTCCGATCAGAGTGAGCAGATGGTCCTCAACAACTACTTGGCAATGCGCGGCGTACGGCAGTTCACGCACGAACGGCTGACGCCCGAGAGAATTTTCGAACTCCAGAAAATCGTTACCGCCGACACGCTCGACGACCCGGACGCGGCCGGCCGGTTGCGGCGACGGGAGGACGATGTCGTTGTGAGCGACTTCGATGGCGAGATTCTCCACCGCCCGCCGGACGCCTCCGAGCTGGAGGAACGCCTCGATCGGATGTGCGCGTTCGCCAACGGGGAGGATGGGGACGCCTTCGTTCACCCGGTGGTCCGCGCCGTCCTTCTTCACTTCTGGGTCGGGTACGATCACCCGTTCGTCGATGGCAACGGCCGGACGGCCAGGGCACTCTTCTACTGGTCCATGCTGTCGCAGGGTTACTGGCTTTGCGAGTACATCTCGATTTCGACGCTTCTCCGCTCGCAACCGGCCAAATACGCTCGATCCTACCTGCATACCGAGACCGACGAGAACGACCTGACCTATTTCCTGCTCCACCAGCTAGGCATCATCCGACGGGCGATTGACGAACTGCATGTCCACCTCGACGGGAAGATGGAAGAGGTTCGGCGCGTCGAGGCCCTCCTGCGACAGGCGGTGGTTCTCAACCATCGACAGCTTGCGCTCCTGGGCCACTCTCTGAAGCACCCCAACAGCCGCTACTCGATCCGGTCTCATCGGAGCAGTCACAACGTGGTCTACCAGACCGCTCGCACGGATCTGCTGGATCTCACCGATCGAGGGCTCCTAATGAGACGAAGGGTGGGCCAGACGTTCTACTTCTACCCGAAGCGGGATCTCGCCGAACGCCTGAAGCGCCTCGAGGCCTGATCCCGTGGGGCGGGCGCCCCGTCAGCGGACCGGTCTCGCCTCCGCGTCGAGGTTCAGGGACCAGTTGTTCCACTTGCGATCCGGCGAGGCGCCCAGGGATCGGTAGAAGCCCTCGGCCGCGCGGTTCCCGCCCATGACCGTCCAGATCAGTTCGGCCGCATCAATGGACCTGGCGTGTGAGACTACGGCCGCCATCAGAGCCCTCCCAGCTCCCGTGTTTCGCGCCGACTCTTCAACGAACAGTTCCTTGAGCACGACCCTGGGCCGAAGCGTGTAGGTCCAGGAAATCGTGTAGACCACGGCCATCCCGACGAGATCATCATCCTGCTCGGCCACAAACGCGACGAAGAGACGATCGTCTCCGAAGCCATGCTCGAGGACGCTCTCCCGCGTCACCACGAAGTCGTCGATGTACTCCTCGAACCGCGCGAGCCCCCGCATCAACTCCAGCAACCGATCCACATCTCTTGGCTCAGCCAGCCTGACGCGCATGCGATGGGACTCCGTGCTTGAGGAAAGCGTTGAAGCAAGTCGACCGCCCGCAGCTTGACCGCCCGGCAGATCCGCCTCGGCGAGCGGGCGAAGCCCCCGCGAGCACACCGACAACCCTACCCGGCACTTGTGCCCAAAAAAAGGAGTGCCCTGGAGAATTTGGCCAGCGAAGGGGCGACAGCCCCGAAGCGCGCGAATTCTCGCGGGCGCAGTTTCGACTTCCGAAGGAAGGAGAGAATGCGCCCGGGAGAATTCGAATCCCCAACCTCCTGATCCGTAGTCAGGTGCTCTATCCAGTTGAGCTACGGGCGCTCGATGCATCATGTGTGCGGAATCGGGAGATCCCGCGGTCCTGCATGCCCAGGAGAGGATTCGAACCTCCACGTCCGTAAAAGGACACTAGCCCCTCAAGCTAGCGCGTCTGCCAGTTCCGCCACCTGGGCCGGTGATGCTCGGGGGGGGAGTCGAACCCCCACGGGATGTTAATCCCACAGGATCCTGAATCCTGCGCGTCTGCCAGTTCCGCCACCCGAGCCTGCGCCCCTGAACCCTCGGGTCCGGGGAGTCGCCTCCCACGAACCGGTGCTGCCGGCCCGGCCGGGACGAGTGCGCCCGACAGGATTCGAACCTGTGACCTCTTGCTCCGGAGGCAAGCGCTCTATCCAGGCTGAGCTACGGGCGCAGACACGAAACGCGCCGCCGGAAGAGGCGACGCGCCGTGGACGCAATCTAACCGGCCCGGCCCCCAACGTCCACCTGCCGTCGGGGGCCGACCGCGATTCGGTTCAGCGCGACCCGGACGAGGCCGCGGCCGCGTCGTCGATCGCGCCGATGACGAGGTCGAGGAGTCCGTCGATCGCGCCGCCGGGGATCCAGCGGGCCACCACGACGAGGTCGTTCACCGGGTCGCAGTAGATCATGTTCGTGCCGTTGCCGAGGTGCGCCCACGCCTCGTCCGGCGCGCTCGGATAGCGCTTGTCCCCCTCTTCTTCCGCGACGTTGAGCATGAAGTTCATGAACCCGTAGGAGCCGTTGGCCGGGCCGGGCGTCGTCGCAAGGTCAAACCACTCCTCGGACAGGAGTTGCCGGTCTCCCCACTCGCCGCGCCGCAGGGTGAAGAGCCCGAAGCGCGCCTGGTCGCGGGCGCTGATGAACATGCCGCCGCCCCAGTGGCCGCCGCCGCTCACCGACTGCACGCGACGTCCATCGATCGTGACCCACGAGTTCTCGTAGCCGTTCCAGCGCCAGGTCGGAGAGGCCCCGATCGGCCCCATCACGCGTTCGTGAAGAACCTCGGGCAGCGGACGCCTGAGGACGCTCATCGCGGCGAGCGCGAGGACGTTCACCCGCGTGTCGTTGTACTCGTAGACGGTGCCGGAAGGGTGGCGAGCGCGCGTCAGCCAGGTGGAGGGGTCGCCGCTCGGACGGTCGGCCCAGTCCGGCTTGCCCCACAGCGTGCCCTCCCAGTCGGAGGTCTGCCGCAGGAGGTCGTCCCACGTGATGGTGCGGTTGTGCTCGGACTCGAACAGGGTCGTCGGATCGGGCTTCCCGAAGCCAATGCGGTCCACGCCGGGCTCCCCGTCGCCCGGGGGCACGTCGATCGGGGCCATGTACTCGCGCGCGGTATCATCGAGCGAGCCGATGAGTCCGTCGTCCCAGGCGAGTCCCACCGACGTCGAGAGGAAGGATTTGGTCACGCTGTACGTCATGTCGACGCGTTTCGTGTCCCCCCACTCCGCGACGATGTAGCCGTGGCGCACGATCATCCCGGCCGGCCCGCCCCGCACGCTGAAGGGGCCGATCCCCTCTCCGAGCGGTTCGCGCCCGAAACTCCGGCTGTGCTCGAACTCCCGGTCGCGCGCCTGGCTCGTCTCATGATCGAGCGCGTATTCGACGGCCGCCTGGACGCCTGTCGCGCTCATCCCCACCTGCTCCGGAGTGCGCGTCTCCCACGCGTTTCCGCGCGCCGGCACGTACTGCGCGGCCATCGCCGCCGGCATCGGCATCGTCGCGAAAACCGCAAGAACTCCCGTCCGCAGCGCACCGGCATGTGCGCGAACCATGTTCCGCATGAGAACCTCCCTACTGTCCCGAGGAGAAGCGTCGCAGACCACGAACCGCCAAGGCGACGCTCCGACCCACCATGTGAAGCATCGTAACGAACGAGACTGCGCGGGTACACCGGGTTTGGGATGCCCGGGGCGCCGTTGACGGTGCGTTGCGTTCGTACCGTAAGACATAACGGAGACCAGTTTCCTCACAGCCGAGGTGAGCAGAACCATCGGGGTTGCAGCTTTCCGCAAGGCGTGCACACGACTCATCGCACAGGTGAGCGAGGACCGCGGGGCATGTGCGAACGGTAGACGCCCGAAGCTAGTCGACGGCGACGGCGTGCCCGGCCCGATCCCCGCCAACGCCGTCCGGACTGCTACGAGGAGCGCGACCTGCCGATCCAGCGCCGTACCCAGCGAATGGCCACGCTCGAGCCTACCGCCAGCACGCTCGCCAGCAGGTCGAACCCGATGTCGAACCAGTCGAACGTGCGGCTGGGCAGGAAGAACTGGATGCACTCGTCCACCACGCCGACCAGCGTCGTCCCCGCGATGGCCAGCACGGCGGGGACGGGGACGCGCCTCCCCTGGCTTTTCCGCTCGACAAGGGCTTCATGCACGATGAGCGCCAGGACGGCGTACTCGATCAGGTGAGAACGCTCGGCCGCGCTGATCCCGCGGGCGAACCCGAGGACGGCGATGGCCGCGACTCCCAGCCCGAAGCCGACTTCGACGCCGCGCGAACGTCCCCTCAGCCCCTGCACCAGGATCATCGCCCCGATCAGGAGCATGCCGCCGCTGAACATCGAGGCGGTGTACTCGAGCAGCCCGCTCTCGCGCAGCGCATCGGCCAGCGTCCGGGCCAGATCGGCCGTCGCGTAGATCGCCACGACCACGGCCAGCGCCCAGATCCACAGGCGCCGTTCCCGGCCGGAGGAGAGAATCTGTCGCTCGTCGCCGCTCATCGTGCGACGCGGGGCTTCATCAAGAGCTTCTACGCAACTTCACGCGGTCGGATGGCTCGCAGCGCGTCGGCGACAGCCCGCTCGGCGAGCGCGAGTTCGTAGCGATCCTGCAGGTTCATCCAACTCTGGGCGTCGGTACCGAAGTACCTGGCAAGCCGTAGTGCCGTCTCCGCCGTGATGCCGCGGCGACCGCGCACGATCTCGTTGATTCGCGCGGGAGTCACTCCCAGGGCTCTGGCAAGAGCGTTGGAGGACAGCGCAAACGGCTCCATGAAGTCGTGCTTCAAGACCTCGCCCGGGTGTACCGGCTCCAGTTCAATCATTGGTGTATTTTCCGTTCAGCGGTGGTAGTCCACGATCTCCGCGTCGTACGCGTTGCCGCGCGCGAAGCGAAAGCGAAGTCGCCACTGATCATTGATGCGGATGCTGTAGATACCCTCGCCAGGGTCGCTGCCGCGTCCAGTTGCGCCAGCTTCCGTTGCGCGACCCGCTCAAAGGCCGCAAACCGGGGCACCCGACAGCCGGCCGCGAGCTGCTCGGTGTCTCGGCAACGAAAGCTCCGGATCATGAGTCAAGCTATATCGTATATCGATATGCGCGCAACCCCGCGGCGATACCAACCCTCGCCGGCGGAACCCGTGAATCATCGATCGATGGGCTGTATGATTGCTGACACCTCGGTTGCTGGAGGGTTTTCGGTTGAGGGTTGAAGGACGAAAGAGGGCGAAGCTATGAAGATAGCCACGATTCGAGCAGCGGTCGTGCTGGCCGTGGTCGCCGGAGTATCGGTCTCCGTCGCACGGGCGCAGGATGGCGGCACCGTGCCGCGCACGCCGGACGGGCGGCCGGACCTGCAGGGGAACTGGACGAACGGGACGATCACGCCCATCGAGCGCCCCCAGGGGTTCGAGGCCGTGCTCACGCCCGAGCAGGTCGCGCAGATCGAGGGCGGACGGCAGGAGTGCATCGAGGCCCACTCCGGGTCCAGCGATCCCGATCGTGACGCGCCGACGGAGGGCGGCACGACGATCGGCTGCGACTTCATCCTGGAGGCGGCGGCCGGCGGCACGGGCGGGTACAACCTCTTCTACCTGGACCGGGGCGATCAGGTCGCGGTCGTGAACGGCGAGCCGCGCAGCTCCCTCCTCACCGTGCCGGCAGACGGGCGCATCCCCGGACGCACCGCCGAGGCGCAGCAGCGGCTGGGCCAGCTCATGGCCACCCGCGGCCGGCACGGCGAGTACGACAACCCCGAGAACCGACCGCTCTCCGAGCGCTGCATCGTTTCCTTCGGGTCCAACGCCGGACCGCCGATGCTCCCCAACTACTTCTACAATAACAACTACACCATCGTGCAGACGCCGTCCCACGTCGTGATCATGACGGAGATGGTGCACGACACCCGCATCATTCCTGTCGGTGTTTCTGCCGGGTCCGGGGAGGCGGACCAGAGCGGCGCCCCGCCGTCGTTCCCCGAGGCGATCCGCCCCTGGTTCGGGGATTCCCGCGGCTGGTGGGAGGACGACACCCTCGTCATCGAGACGACGAAGCTCAATCCGGAGCAGCTCACGGCCTACCGCGAGTTCTTCGGCGCGACCCCGAACATGAAGATCACGGAACGGCTCACGCGCGTGGACGCGAACACGATCAACTACGAGTTCCTGATCGACGACCCCGACACGTGGGAGAGTCCGTGGGGCGGCGAGGTCCCGTTCGTGAGGATGGAGGACCTCCTCTACGAGTACGCCTGCCACGAGGCGAACTACGCGCTGGAGAACGTGCTGCGCGGGGCGCGGGCGCAGGAGCGCGAGAACCGGTAGGGCACAAGCCGACCCCCGGAAAGCGGGGCGAGGCGGCGGGAGGAACGCGGCGGGAGGAAATGCGCCGTCAGGGAGTCGAACCCCGAACCTACTGATTAAGAGTCAGTTGCTCTGCCAATTGAGCTAACGGCGCGTGCGGTCTCATGGAGCCGAGGGGATTCGAACCCCTGACCTCTGCAATGCCATTGCAGCGCTCTCCCAGCTGAGCTACGGCCCCGTGCTTCAACTTCTCTTGCGAGCGGACGGGCTGTCGCCGCTCCCGTCCGCCAGGTTTTCCGTCCATACCCCCAAGGGGAATCGAACCCCTATCTCCACCTTGAAAGAGTGGTGTCCTAGCCGTTGGACGATGGGGGCTCGTGCCGCTGTCGTCCCCTGCTTGCCACGCGCCCGCCAGGACTCGAACCTGGGACCCCCGGCTTAGAAGGCCGGTGCTCTGATCCAACTGAGCTACGGGCGCCCGTAAGAGCTCGCGGCGGGATTTGAACCCGCGACCTCATCCTTACCAAGGACGCGCTCTACCCCTGAGCTACGCGAGCGACAGGGGCGGAGGGACTCGAACCCCCAACCGCCGGTTTTGGAGACCGGTGCTCTACCAATTGAGCTACGCCCCTCTGCCGCTTCCCGCGAACCGGCCGATGGCGGCCCGTGGCAAATGGCTGGGGGCGGAGTCGAACCGCCGACACCGGCGTTTTCAGCGCCGTGCTCTACCGCCTGAGCTACCCAGCCCTTTCAGCCCTACTCCGGGGGTGGGATTCGAACCCACGACCTAGTGGTTAACAGCCACCCGCTCTGGCCACTGAGCTACCCCGGACCGTACCCCTCTCTCGCGAAAGAGATCGGAGAACAAAACGCCTCGCCGCGCAACTTGGCGAGGCGAGGCGAGGGATAGCGGGGGCAGGATTCGAACCTGCGACCTTCGGGTTATGAGCCCGACGAGCTACCAGACTGCTCCACCCCGCAACGCGGCTCGGAGGATACAAGAGCGAGGGGCAGGTGTCAACCACGAAACGGCCGCCGCCCAGCTTGGCCGGGCGCGGTCACGGAGGCTATGCCGTGGCCGATCCTCCGCCCCAGCCCCGCGGGTCCGGTCCCCCCGTCAGTCGGCCGGTATCCGGGTCGATTCCGACCGCGTGGAGTTGTGCGACGAACGCGTCGTTCGCGACGTCCAGGCCGCGCCCCTCGAGTTCGTCCCTGAGGTGATGGTACAACTGCGGCTCCATCTCCAGAAGGTGATCCTCCCAGTGCCAGCGCGGGACGGACACGGCTTCGAGGGCCGACATGCCGAAGTCGACCGTATTGCTGATCGTGTGCTGGACGGCGCCCAGGATCCGGGTGCCGCCGGCCGCGCCCGTGACCAGAATCGGGTGTCCGTCGCGGAGCACGATCGCGGGCGAGATCCCCGTGATGCGCGCCTTGCCGGGCGCGATGCTGTTCGGCCGTCCGGCGACCGGGTTGAACTGGAACATGCAGTTGTTCCAGGTGAAGCCGAGACCGTCGGTGACGACCCCCGAAGCCGACCCGAGCGTGTGCGTGAGCGCCACGCAGTTCCCTTCCCGGTCCGCCGTCGAGAGGTGCGTCGTATCCGGGCCCTCCGGCGGCTCCTCCGCGACGTCCGGCGGGAGTTCGCGGCGGTCGATGAAACCTCTCAGTTCGGCGGCGCGATCCTTCGACACGAGGATGTCCGTCGGGTCGTCGATGAACTTCGGGTCGCCGTGGTATCGGCGCCGGTCGATGAAGGACAGGATCTGGGCGCGGCCGAGAAGTTCCACATGGTCCGCCTCGCCGTGCTCGAGGTCCGGAACATCGTAGCCCTCGAGGATGTTCAGGATCTCGATGACCTGCGCGCCGCTCCCCGGCAGGGCGTTCGAGAACACCTCGTGTCCGCGGTAGGCGCCGTGCACCGGATCGTAGACATCGGGCGTGTACGCCTCGAGGTCGGCCATCGTGATGAGCCCGTCGTTGCGTTCGAAATCCGCCGCGATGCGTTCGGCGATCTCGCCCCGGTAGACGACGTCGGCGCCGCCCGCGGCGATGAGTTCGAGCGTGCGGCCGTAATCGGGCTGCACGAGCCGTTCCCCGGCCCGCCACGGGACACCGTTGTTGAGGAAGATGCGCGCGGAGGCGTCGGTCGTCCGGACCTTGGTGAAGAACGGGACGACGCCCGAGGACGACTCGGTCCGGGTCGTGAAGCCGCGCGCCAAAGCACCGGGGATCTCGAACCCGTCGTACGCGAGCCGGATCGCCGGCTCGACGAGTTCGGCCCACGGCCGCGTCCCGAAACGGGTCCACGCCTCCCACAGGCCGGCGATGGTACCGGGCGTGACGACGGCCTTGTAGCCGATCTGGTTGATGTCGCCGCGCACCTTCCAGCGGTCCGCGTGGCCGTAGATCCGCCCTTCGAGCGCGCTCCGGTAGATGTCGGGGGTGGCCCTGCTCCCCGCCCGCCCGTGGAAATCGATGGACATGGCGCGTCCGGTGCTCGCGTCGTACACGACCATGCAGCCGAAGCCGCCGACCCCCGCCGAGAACGGGGTCGTGATGAACTGCGCGAAGGCCGTTGCGATGGCCGCGTCGATCGCGTTGCCCCCGCGCCTGAGAGTCTCGACCCCGGCCTCCACGGCGATCGGCCCGCGCGCGACGACGATCCCGCCGCCCGCGTCCGTGTCCCCCGCATCCGAAGCGCCCGCAGCCGTCTCCTCGCCGCCCGGACGGCACGCGCCGAGCGAGCCCGAGGCGACGGCCCCCACCCCGGCCGCCGCCGTCGCGATGAAAGCCCTTCGTGACTGAACATCCGCGGGTCGGAGGTCGGTTCCGTCGGTCGTCACGTCACGGCTCCTTGTTGGTGGTGCCAGGTGGCGGCGTTTCGCCGCGGGCTGTTAAGGTTCGCCCCTCAGCCTGGCGCACGACGCGCGGCATGCGGCCAAACCCGATGACGGCCAGATCTCGATTGAAGATATACACGAAAGGCGGGGACGGAGGGGAGACCACGCTCCTCGGCGGCGCGCGTGCTCCGAAGGGCGATGCGCGAGTCGCCGCCTACGGTACGGTCGATGAACTCAACGCGGTGATCGGGACGGCGCTCGCCCTCGACCCGGAGGGCGCGACGCTCGGCGAATCCGGGCCGGCGCTCGGGGCGGTCCAGGAGGATCTGTTCACAATCGGCGCCCGCCTCGCCGCCTCCAATCCCGGCCGGTTGTTGCGGAAGGGCACGATTCCTGCCCTCTCCTCCGACCGGATCGAAGCGCTTGAGACGTGGATCGACGCGCTGGACGCCGAACTTCCCGCGCTCGATGCCTTCGTTCTGCCCGGCGGGTCGCCCCTCGCCGCGCAGTTGCACGTCGCGCGCACCGTGTGTCGGCGGGCGGAACGGGGCGTCACCGCTCTCCTCGAGGAGCAGCCGGACCTCGCCGACGTCGTCGTCCCCTACATCAACCGTCTCTCCGACCTGCTGTTCACCCTCGCCCGGGCCGCGAACCGGCGGGCGGGCCGCGAGGACTCGATGTGGCTGCCCCGGCGGAAGCGGGACGACGGCGGGCGATGAAGACACATGAAGGCACATGAAGGCACAATGCGGACCGTGACGCGCACCCCGTTTCGACTCAGGCCACCGGGCGCGGACCTCCGCGGCGACTACCGGTCGAGCACCGCTCGGGTCGAGGGGGAGGGCGCTTCTCCCGCCGGCGACGCGGCGCTCGTCGTCTGCCACGGCTTCAAGGGCTTCAAGGACTGGGGCTTCTTCCCGTATCTCTGCGAACAACTCGCGGAGAGGACCGGGACCTCCGTTGTCTCCTTCAACTTCGATGGCTCCGGCGTGCGCGACTCGGATTTCGACGACCTGGAGGCCTTCAGCCACAACACCTTCTCCCGCGAACTGTGGGACCTCGAGGCCATCCTCGATGGACTCGCGGCGGGCCGGCTCGGAGACATCGAGGTCGCCCCGGCCACGCGCTTCGGCCTCCTCGGACACAGCCGGGGCGGCGCCACCTGCATCCTCAAGGCCGGCCTCCGGTCACAGGTCCGGGGGCTCGTCACTTGGGCTTCGATCTCCTCCGTCACGCGCTACGAGAGCTTCGCGGACCGGTGGGATGCCGGGGAAACCGTGATCATCCCGAATGCGCGCACGAAGCAGGACATGCCGCTCGAGCGAAACGTGCTCGACGACATGCGCGCGAACCGGGAGCGCCTCGACGTGCTCGGCAGCGCCGCGTGCCTGCGGATTCCGGTCACGGTGGTGCACGGGACGGCCGACGAGTCCGTGCCCTTCAGCGACGCCTGGCGGATCGCCGACGCGGTGGGAGACCTCGCGCGGCTTGTCGGGGTAGAAGGTGGCACGCACACGTTCCAGGCCGGACACCCGTTCGCGGGGACGACACCGGAACTCGAAGAAGCGATCGACGCCTCGGTCGAACTGTTCACGCGCGCGCTCGGTTGAGAGAGGCCAGGGGATGGGACGAATGATCTGGAACCGACCGATCGGAAGGCGGGGTTCGGGGCCCGTGGGGGCGGCGGTCGCCCTGGCCGCCGGACTCGTGACGGGAGGCTGCCAATTCGAGCGGCTGGACGGTAACGGCTCACCGCTGGCGGATGAGGGGCCCGATCTCGCCGAGCAGGTCGCCTCCCTGCTCGACCTGCAGGCGGCGGCGTGGAACGCGGGCGACCTCGAGGGTTTCATGAGCGCCTACTCCCCATCTCCGACGACGACCTATATCGGATCGACGGGACTCATCGAAGGCTACGACGGGATTCGGGAGCGATACGCCCCGGGATTCGCGGAGGGCGCGGCGCGGGACAGCCTCCGCTTCGAGGGCCTGCGGGTCCGGGAGGTGGATGAGCGGGTCGGCGTCGCGACGGCGCGCTACGTCCTCGAACGCGAGGGGACCGTCACATCGACGGGGCCGTTCACGCTTGTCCTGCTGAACGTGGAAGGAGCCTGGCTCATCGTCCACGATCAGTCGGCCGAAGGCGGTGCCGAAGACAGTGGGGGCTGACCTGCGGATGCGGAACTTCGACTACATCATCGTGGGGGGCGGCCTCGCGGCGGTCTCGGCGGTGGACGGGATCCGGGAGATCGACGGCGAGGGCTCGATCGGCATGTTCGCGGACGAGGCGGACCCTCCCTATCACCGGCCTCCCCTGTCGAAGGAGTTCCTGCAGGCGGAGGGCGCGCCGCGCGACCTTCTGCATGTGAAGCCTGCGCGCTGGTTCGAGGACCGGGCGGACGGGCTCACGCTGTTCACGGACGCGCCGGTGAAGCGTCTGGACGCGCGCGCCATGACCATCCACACGGCTGCGGGGGACGCGTTCCGGGGCCGTCGCATTCTGATCGCCACGGGGGGGCGGGCGAAGCGGCTCGACGTGCCGGGAAGCGATTTCCCGGGCGTGCTGTCCCTCCGCACCGCCGCCGACTCCGAGCGACTGCGCGAAATGGCCCGCGGCGCGTCGCGCGTCGTGCTCGTCGGCGCCGGCTTCATCGGAATGGAACTGGCTTCATCGCTGTCGAAGTTCGACGTGGATGCCGTCGTCGTAGAGGTGGAGCCGCGCGTGTGGGCGCGCGTCTTCCCGGAAACGATCGCGAGTTTCCTCCGCCGCTATTTCGAGGAGCGCGGCGTGCGATTCATGATGGGCTCGGGCGTGGCCGCCTTCGAGGGCGAGGGACGTCTTGGGAGGGTCGTGCTCGACAGCGGCGAGGAGGTCCCGGCCGACCTTGCGATCGTGGGCGTCGGGATGTCGCCGAGCGAGGAACTCGGCGCAAAAGCCGGCCTCGCGGTTCAGGACGGGATCGTCGTGGACGGGTTCGCGGAGACGACGGCCGCCCACATCTACGCGGCGGGCGACGTGGCGCGCTTCCCCGATCCCCTGGAGGGCGGACTGTCGCGCCTCGAGCACTGGGACCACGCCCGCGCCCACGGGCGCCACGCGGGCCGCAACATGGCCGGCGCGAGGGAGGCGTTCGACCATCTCTCCTATTTCTTCACGCACGTCTTCGATCTCAGCATCAACGTGTTCGGGGAGACGGCCGAGGTGGACCGCACGATCGTCTCGGGCGAACTTGGCTCCGGCCGCTCGATCGTCTACTGCGTGACGGACAACCGGCTCATCGGCACGATCCTCATCAACGCGACCGGCGCGCTGGAGGACTGCCGGGCGCTGGTGCGCGCGCGCCCCACGGTCGAGGATCTGTTGAAGGAATTCGAGAAGCCGGGCGTGCGGCCCGGCGAGTTGGTCGGATAAGGGGCCGGGGCCGGATACGGTCGAAAGGTGACGGATACGATGGAAGCGAACGATACGAGGGATCCGATGGACGGCATGGGCTCGGCGGGCGACGCGCCGTCAGCGGACGAAAACCCGTCGGCCGCCCCGACGTCCGAGGAGACGCCCGAGATCGAGGAGAAGGTGCGGACGGCGCTTCGGACCGTGACCGACCCTGAACTCGGCATCAACATCGTGGATCTCGGACTCGTTTACGACGTCCAGGTGGAGGAGGGCGAGGCGAAGGTCACGATGACGCTGACCAGCCCCGGCTGTCCGGCAGGCGGGCAGATCCTCGGCGGGGCCAAGGACGCGGCGGAGACGGTGGACGGCGTGGACGACGCGGTCGTGAGCCTCGTGTGGAAGCCGTTCTGGACGCCCGAGAGGATCGACCCGGCGGTGCGGGCGATGATGGGCTTCTGACGGTGTTCGGACACTGATGATCGCCGGGTTCTGACGATGCTTCTTCGGCTGTTTCTGCTGTTCACGATCGTCCCCGTCGTGGAACTCGCGCTCCTCATACGCATCGGCGGCCTGCTCGGGCTTGGGCCCACACTCCTCCTCGTCATCGGGACGGGCGCGGCGGGTGCGTGGCTCGCCCGGCGTGAGGGGCTTCGGGCCTGGCTCGCCGTCCGCGACGAACTCCAAGGGGGTGGCCTGCCGGGCGAGTCGCTCGTCCACGCGCTGCTGATTCTCGCCGCGGGGGTGGTCCTCATCACGCCCGGCGTCCTCACCGACATCGCCGGTATCCTGCTCTTGATCCCGCCCGTGCGGGGGCGGCTCATCGCCCGCGTACGGAACTGGCTCGGCAGGCAGGTCGAGGGCGGCGCGATCCGAGTTGTGAGTGGGCCCGACGGCGCATTCGACCGAGGGGGCGGGGACGGCACGCTGGGGCGGGAGATCATCGTGGAAGAGGGTGAGCGGGACGGGCGCTGAGACTTATTGAAAGGTTGAGATCGCCGGGGCGATTCCACACATCCCGCCATACGTTGACAAGGACGGGCATGCGACCCTACATCACATCAACAAGCTGGGCAAGCATGTGCTTGCCTGTGAGCGAACAACCCTAACTTGGGAGGTGATAGTCGAGTTCGGGGATTATCAGTGTCGGTATTGTCGCGAGGCCGAACCTCATCTCGCGGCAATACTGCGGGAGTTCGAGGCCGATGTCGCTCTAGTCTTCCGACATCGACCGCTTGTTATCGAGTCTGCCTCGTACACTGCCGCAAGAGCGGCGGAGTGCGCGGGCGAACAAGGTGCCTTTTGGCCGTTCCACCATCGATTGCTTTCGAGTCCTAGCTGGCAAGTCGGCGACACCAACGAAGCCCTTAAACAGCTGGGGGTGGAAGTCGGCATCGTCGACCAAGTCGGTTTTGAGGCGTGCGTTGAGAGCGAGGCACCTGTGCCGACGATTACGGCCGACCTGAACGCTGCCGCCGACTTGAGCGTGTCCGGCACCCCAGCCTTCCTCGTTAACGGTCGACTGTCTATGGGTGTGCTGGACTCGCTCTCCTTCGCCGACATCTACGAGCGGGTCCGGCCGTAGGTGGGCCGGAAGGGATCCGCCACGGGTCGCGTAGGGCTGGGGCTCGCCCTCGCGGGACTTTGCGCTTCGGGATGGCCGCTGCTCGGGCAGGACGTGTGCGAGAGCCCGTGGCGCCTCGAAGAGACGCTCCGTCTGGGCTCAGCGGACGGCGACGTGGCGCTCAACACGGTGAACGACCTCGCGGTCGGCCCCGCCGGTAAGATCTATCTCCTCCAAGGTTGGGATCCGATATTGGTATTCTGGCCCGATGGTCGCCCTGAGGGGGCGATCGGGCGATCGGGCGAGGGGCCGGGAGAGTTTGCTTCGCCACTCCGCCGTCTCGGCTGGCGGGGCGACACCCTATGGGTGAGCCATCGGCTCGCCACGCAGTTTCTATCGGCGGACGGCAAGGAAATTCGCCGGGTCCGTTTCTCGGTCCCCTTGGCTTCGGAGGGATCGATCCTCGCGCCCGGTACGCCGCTCGCCGACGGGACCTTCCTGCCAAGGCGGATGGTTACCGAGAACGAACTTCGCCTGAAGCTTGCCGGGCGCGTTCCGTTGCGCCGACTCTCAGCGTTGGGCGCGATCATCGACACGCTGGCCGTGGTGGAGCGTCACTTGGCATCGTTCAGCGTCGTGCGAGAGATCGACCGCAATGGGTGGGGCGTGCGTACAGAGCACCCTCTGGGTCCGTGGCGGGGCGAGTCTTGGCTGCCGGTGGCGGTCGACCCGGACGGCACCGCCATCGTCCTGCTCGGCGAGATGCGTGACGATCACGAGAAGGCCAGTTTCGAGCTGTTGAGGATCCGATTCGATGGCGACACGCTCTTACACAGGACCATTCCCTACAAGCGAAGAAGGATATCCGCAGCCGAGCAGCGGCGACAACGCGAGGTCTTTGCATCCCGCATGGCTGAGGACAGAATCCCGCAGTCGCGGAGGCGGCTCTCTCCCTCAGAATCGGAGCGGCGGCGGCGCATCGGTGGGGAACTCATCACGTTTCCCGATTTCTATCCCCCGGTGCGTCGTATCGTGGCGGGGGGCGACGGCTCGATGTGGCTTTTGAGAGAGGCTTGGCCGAGTCTGGCGGACATCTGGGAGATCTACGGCGAAGACGGAGAGCTTGAGGGTTCGGTGCGCATCGAGGGACCGCCCGACCATGAGAACTGGAACCCGCGGCTCAGGATCCTCCGTGCCCGTCGCACCGAGGTCTGGGGGATGACCCTCGGCGCGTTCAACGTTCCCTATGTCCACCGCTTCCGGGTCGACCGAAGTTGCAACTAGACGGCGATCTCGTGTCTGAGCGCTGCTTCGGCCTTCGGCGGTGCAACTTCGGTTCGCCGCGAGTGATCGCGGGCCTCGCCGCCGCGGGCGTCGCGGGGCTGGCGCTCGCCGGAGCCGTGCGGGGCGAGTCGAGCCGGGAGACGGCCGGAGCGAGCCTCCCCGGGGACCCGCCGGGCTGTCTTCTCACACCCGAGGTGGTCAAGCTCTCCGGCACCCAGAGCGCGCCGGAGGGCCGCGGCTCCATGACGCTCACTCAACCCGGCTCGCCGTTCGACGTCACCGTCGACGCGGACGGCTTCCAGACGTTCGACATCGCGATACAGGTCGACCGGATGCGCCGCCGCCGCGGGGCGGTCTACGTCGCGTGGGCCGCGAAGCCCGAACTCGACGAGTGGATGCAGCTCGGTACGCTCGGCGAGGAGAACCGGATCGAAGCGCGGGTCTCCTGGAACCAGTTCCTCGTGTTCGTGAGCGAGGAGGCGTCGGCCGACGTCGAGCGCTGGCAGGGACCGATCCTGCTCACCGGCCTCTCGCCCTCCGGCCGCCTCCACACCATGGCCGGCCACGGCCCCTTCGAGGCCATGAACTGCCAGCTCTACTTCTGAGCCGAGCGGTGAGCGGACCGGGCGTGCGGGTGGCCCGACACTGCGCCGTCGCAGCCATCGTCCCCGCCCTTGTCGGAATGGCGGGTACGCCGCCGGCATCGGGGCAGCAGCACGCGGGCCACACGGTGGCGACGGACAGCATGGGGGCCGTGTGGCGCATGCCGCCGCAGCCGATCCCGATGCCGATGATGTTGCCGGGCCTGATGGGCGCCGTCCCCGGGGTGACCCCGTACCTGCCCGACCCCGGCCACGATCCCGCGATGCTTCCGGAGGCGGTCTTCCGCGAGGTCGTGGAGATGGCCGACGGCGACACGCTCCACCTCGAGGCCGGGTTCGTGCGGCGCACGATCGGCACGCGCACCTTCACGATGTACGGCTTCAACGGGCAGTATCCCGGGCCCCTCATCCGCGTCCCGCAGGGCGCGGAGATCGTCGTGCTGTTCACGAACCGCATCGACCTGCCGACGGCGGTCCATTGGCACGGCGTGCGGCTCGAAAACGAGTTCGACGGGGTCCCCGGCGTCACCCAGGACCCGATCGAACCCGGCGAATCCTTCATGTACCGGGTCTACTTCAGGGACGCCGGCCTCTACTGGTACCACCCGCATCACCGCGAGGACATCCAGCAGGACCTCGGCCTGTACGGAAACATGCTCGTCGACGCGCCCGCTCCTGACTACTACGGTCCGGCGAACGGCGAGGACTTCCTCATGCTCGACGACCTGCTGGTCGACGACGGGGGCCTCTTCCCCTGGGGACGCGAAGCCGCCGTGCAGACGCTCATGGGCCGCTTCGGGAACCAGTTGCTCGTGAACGGAGAACCGCGCTGGGAGGCGACGGTCCGCCGCGGCGAGGTGCGGCGCCTCTATCTCACGAACGTCGCGAACACGCGCACTTTCAACCTCGTCATGGAGGGTGCGGAGATGAAGCTCGTGGGCGCCGACGTGAGCAAGTTCGAGCGCGAGAGCTTCGTCTCGAACGTCGTCCTCGCCCCGGCCCAGCGCTACATCGTCGACGCCCGCTTCGAGGAACCGGGCACGTACGCACTCCTCAACCCGATCCAGGCCATCGACCACTTCAACGGCCGCTTCTATCCGCAGACCGACACGCTGGGGGTCGTCACCGTCCTCGACGAACCGGTGGCGGAAGACCACGGCGACGCGTTCTCCACCCTGCGCGAACACGCGGACGTCATCGAGGACATCGACCGCTACCGCGCCGAGTTCGGCCGGCTCGTCGATCACGAACTCGAACTCACGGTCCGGGTGGGGGACCTCCCCAGCGACATCGTCGCCGTGATGGCGATCGACACCCTCTACTTCCCGCCCGTCGAGTGGACCGACGCGATGCCGATGATGAACTTCCTCTCGACGTCGGAGAACCTGACCTGGATCCTGCGCGACACCCGGACGGGGAAGGAAAACCGGGACATCGACTGGCGCTTCACGGTGGGGGACGTGCGGAAGCTCCGCATCCACAATCAGCGCCGCTCGTTCCACCCCATGCAACACCCGATCCATATCCACGGCCAGCGCTTCCTCGTGCTGGCGAAGGACGGGGTGCCGGCGGACAATCTCGCCTGGAAGGACACGGTCGTGATCCCCGTCGGATCGACGTTCGACATCCTGCTCGAGGCCTCCAACTCTGGCCGATGGATGGCGCACTGCCATATTGCGGAGCACTTGGAGGCCGGCATGTCCATGGTGTTCACGGTGGACCCCGGCTAGCCGGGGGAGCAGGAACCCCGGCGCCCCGACCAAAACGGAGGAAAGAATGAAGTTCAGCAATCGGACGATGTGCGCGGCGGCGGCCGTGACCGCGCTCGGAGCCGTCTTCGCCGCCCCGGCCGCACTCGATGCGCAGGCGATCGATGTCGTGGAGCGCGGCAGCCGGAACATGGAAGTGCTCGGACATGTCCCGCTCGGCCCGCGGCTCAGCATCGCGGACATGGACATCGAGCAGGAGATGCACCGGCCGTACGCGTACGTGGCGCGCATGCAGTACGGGCCGGTCGGTCCGAAAGGGCTCGACATCGTCTCGATCAAAGACCCGGAGCACCCCGAGGTGCTGTACGAGTGGCGGATCGAGGACCAGGATCTCCACCTGCGCACCGGCGGGATGGACGTGAAGCACTTCAAGTGGGGAGACCGCTACTACGTCGTTCAGTCGCTCCAGTTCGGGCAGGGCGGCCCGGACTCCGACATGGGCGCGGTCGTCCTCGATGTGACGGGACTGCCGGACGCCTCGACGGTGCGTGAGGTGGCCCGCATCAAGGAGCCCGATCTCCCGGGCGGCTTCCACAACATCTTCGTCTACAAGCACTCGAACATGAATGTGTATCTCGTCGCCACCGTCTCCGGCCCGTACGCGGCCGTGTACGACCTCGGCGCGCTGGTCGACGGGCGAAGCGACACGATGGTGGCGCAGATCCCCGTCCCGGATCAGGGGATGGCGGGGAACCGGCGGCGGGGATACCACGATTTCTATCTCGGCTATCACCCGGAAACGGGGACGGACCGCTTCTACGGCGGCGGCACCGGCGGCTACTACGTCTACGACGTGACGGATCTCGACAACCCGGAGCTTCTGACGCAGATCGTCGGGGTATCCGGGATCCGGAGCGGCCACACGTTCACACCCACTCCGGACGGGAACTTCGCGATCGCGGAGACGGAGTATCAGTACGCGCCGCTGAGGATCTTCGACCTCAGGCCCGGACTCAACGGCGAGGTCGCGGCGATCAACCGCCCGATCGCGGCGTGGACGGCGAACTGGAAAAACCTCGTCCACAACCACGAGGTGCGGTGGCCGCTCGTGTTCGTGTCCGGCTACCTGGACGGGCTCGTCGTGTTCAACATGATGGATCCGGAGAATCCGATCACCGTGGGCCACTACGACACCTACCTCGGGCCGCCGAACCCCGACCGGACCCCCGTCTTCAACGGCACGTTCGGAGTCGATGTCCGGAACGAGGACGGACTCATCGTCGTGAGCGACATGACGACGGGCCTGTGGACCTTCCGGATGGAGGGCTTCCAGGGGTGGAACGGCGACGACTGGGGCGTGCCGAACATCTCCAGCGCCCAGGACTGGGACAACGGACCCGCCGGCGCGGCCGGGCGCATCACGACGGACCAGCAGGGCGACTGACGCCGGCGGCGTGAGCATCCGGCCACGGCTCCTCGTGGTCGGGAGCCCCTCTCTGGATCTCCTGCACTTCGGCGGCCGCTCCGTGCGGTCCGCCGGGGGCGCGGGACTCTACACCGCGCTCGCGGCACAGCGGGCCGGGGCCGAAGTCACGGTCGTGGCGCCGCGTCCGGATCCCATGCCGCCGGAACTCGAGTCGGCGGACCGCCTCCTCGACTGGCGGGGGCCGCCCGTTCCGCCCTCCGCGCTCCCTCACTTCGAGATCGAGTACTTCCCCGATGGCCGGACCGTCTATCGCCGGGCGGTGCGCGGGTCCGAGGGGGACATCCGTTACGGCGACATCCCCGACGCCGGGCCGGGCGCCTTCGCCTACGTCGTCCCTCTCCTCGACCCGGAACTGCAGTTGGGGTTCGCGCGGCGGCTGTCCGCGGCGGGAGTGCGCGTGGGGTGCGGAACGTACGCGCCGGGGATCCGCGCGCATCGGGAGGTCGTCGCGCGGATCGTGGAGGCGTCCCGCTACTTCTTCTGCAACGAGGAGGAAGCCGGGCTCCTCTTCGGATCGATCGACGATGTCGCGGCGGCGCCGGGGCGCGTGGTCTTCGTCACCCAGGGTGCGCGGGGGGCTCGCGTCGTCCTGGGCGGCCATGCCATCGACGTCCCCGCTCCCGAGGTCGACGAGGTGGATCCGACGGGCGCCGGCGACACCTTTTGCGGGACCGCGCTGGCCCGGCTCGCGGCCGGAGACCACCCCGGCATCGCCGCGCGGGTTGCGACGGCCCGTGCCGCTCGGACGGTGACGGGTATCGGGCCGGCGCCCCTCCTCTCGGACGGCCCGCCTGCCGCGCCGCCGCGGGACGTTCGGGTCCGCCTCGACGGCCATCGCGTCCGGCGCGTGGCCGGAGTCATCGCGACGGCCCCGGAGGCGGCGGCGTTCGACTTCACCGGCCCGGACTTCCCCGAACCCGGCGATCCGGCGGCGCTCGATTTCTTCTTCGCGGGGACGGTGCAGCAGTTCGGTTTCTGGCACGAGCGCGCGGGCCGCTACGAGGAACCCATGATCGCCTCCCTGGAGGGCCGGGCCCGCAAGGGGAGCGACTACCTGTGGGCCGCCTACCTGCGCTGGGCCCGCGAGGCGGCGGACGAACTCACTCCCGCCGGGCAGGCCGGCCTCGACGACGCGGACTTCGATCATCGCCTCCGGGACGATGGCGGTCACCACCCGCTCCCGGCCGGCCCGCTGCATCCGGCATGCGCTCGGGCGTACGGCCGCGACATGCTCGCGCTCGGCCTGACCCCCGCCTCGCTCGTGGCGGACGCCAACGCCGCGGAGCGGCCCCTCGCCCGCTTTCTCTCACGCCTCGATTCGGTCCGCGGCTACGGGGAGGATCCGTGGCGGAAGAAGTCCGCCCTCCTCGCGGCGATCCTCAGCCAGCGGCCGGAGCGATTCCTGCGGCTGGGGGAGGCGGAGGACGTGCCGCCGATCGTCGACTACCACTGCCAGCGCAGTTGCCTTCGCCTCGGCGTCGTCTCGGTGACCGACGAGACGCTGGCCGCGAAGCTCGCGAAGCGGGAGGTTGTGAGCGCGGAAGAAGAGGAGGCCGTGCGGGCCGCGTGTTACGAGGCGGTCGGGGAGATCCGGCGCCTGAGCGGGCGCTCCATGGGGGCCGTGGACTGGTTCTTTTTTCAGAACAGGGTACGGTGCCCGGAGATGACGGAACCGGACTGCGAGAGGTGCCCCGCCGACCCGGCGTGCGCGCACCGGACGCGACTCTTCCAGCCGGTGTTTCGTACGACCGCGTATTGAGGCCGGGACGGCTCAGGACCACCAACCACGGGAGTCGGGAGAATCTCATGAGAAAGTTCGGAGCAGCGTGCCTTCTCGCCGCAGCGATCCTTGTCACGCCCGCGGTCGCGGCCGCGCAGGATGACGCCGGAGCGGGGGCGGTCGCCGCCGTGCAGGCGTTGTTCGACGCGATGGCCGCCCGCGACGGCGACGCGATCCGCGGCCTGCTGACTGAAGGCGCCACCTTCGTGGCCACGGCGGAGACCGCGGATGGCGTGCAGGTCCGGGAGAGCACCGGCGCCGAGTTCGCCGCTTCCATCGGTCAGCCGGGCCCCGCCCTGCTCGAACGCATGTGGGACCCGCACGTGATGGTCCAGGGTCCGATCGCTGTCGTATGGACTCCCTACGACTTCCATGTGGACGGCGAGTTCAGCCACTGCGGGATCGACGCGGTGAGCCTCGTGCAGGCGGAAGACGGCTGGAAGATCTCGAGCATCGCCTACACGCGCAAAACCGAAGGCTGCGAACCGAGCCCGCTGGGTCCGCCCGGCGGTTGACGCCGGGTTCGCCCAGCGCGGTTTGAGACGGCCAGCCGCATGGCGTTCAGGGTCACGGCGAAGCTGGCTCCCACGTCCCCCACGCAGCTCCGAGGCGGGAACGGCCCGCTCCGTCCCGTCATCGGCCACCAGAGTCGCGTTCATGTCGAGGCGCAGTGTCCGTGCGGATGCGCCACCAGCCGGCTTGGTTTGGGCCGTGCCCCATGACGAACACGAGCACGAGGCCGACCGCCCACAGGCCGCCGGACACGTAGGTCTTGATGGCCTCGGGCGTCCTCCACGGCGAGGATCCGGGAACGCCGTTCACGACGCCGCCTCCGCGGCCGGAGCCTCGCTTCGCACGCGCGGCGCGCGTGCGTTGCGGAGCTGCCACCGGCGCCACAGGAGGTAGATGGCGGGGATCACGAGCAGCGTGAGGACCGTCGCGGAGATCATGCCCCCGACCATGGGCGACGCGATCCGCTTCATCACATCCGCGCCGGTGCCGGAACTCCACAGGATCGGCATCAGCGCGGCGGTGATCGCGGTCACCGTCATCACGACCGGGCGCAGTCGCTCCAGCGCCCCTTCCCGGACTGCGGCCCCGACATCGGCGGGGGTCCGTATCCTGCCCGCGCGCCGGTGGCGGTGGAACGCTTCGTCGAGGTAGATCAGCATCACGACGCCGGTTTCGGCCGCCACGCCGGCGAGCGCGATGAACCCCACCCACACGGCGACGCTCGTATTGTAGCCCAGGAGCCACAGGAACCAGATGCCGCCCACAAGCGAGAACGGCAGAGCGAGCATGACGATCAGCGATTCGGCCACGCCCCGGAAGTTCAGGTACAGGAGCAGGAAGATGATCCCCAGGGTCACCGGAATCACGATGCGCAGGCGCTCCTGCACCCGCTGCATGAACTCGTACTGCCCGCTCCACACGAGGGAGTACCCGCTGGGGAGTTCGAGTTGGGCGGCCACGACGCGCCGCGCCTCCTCCACGTAACTCCCGACGTCGACGCCCTCGATATCGATGAAGACGGTGGTGACCGGAAAGGCGTTCTCCGTCTTCACGGCCATGGGCCCCTGGACGGCCGCCACGCGTGCCACCTGCCCGAGCGGAATCTGCGTGCCGTCGGGAGCGGCCACCAGCACTTCGCGCAGGTTCTCGAGATCGTCGCGCAGTTCGCGCGGGTAGCGGACGTTCACCGCGTACCGCTCGCGCCCCTCCACGGTGATCGTCGCGTTCATCCCGCCGACCGACGCCATGATCGCGTTGTGCACGTCCCCCACGTTGAGGCCGTAGCGCGCCGCCTCCGGCCGGTCGACGTCGATGTCGACGTAGTACCCGGAAACCCCGCGTTCGGCGAAGGAGCTTCGTGTCCCGGGCACCGCGCGCACGATGCGCTCGACCTGCTCCCCGAGTGCCTGCAGCGTGTCGAGATCCGGTCCGAAGATCTTGATCCCGACGGGCGTTCGAACGCCCGTCGCCAGCATGTCGATGCGCCCCTTGATCGGCATCGTCCACGCGTTCGTCACGCCGGGGAGCGTGACCGCCTCGTCCATCTGCGCGAGCAGACCCGCGGATGTCAGGCCGGGACGCCAGTCGTCCCGCGGCCGGAGGGTGATCGTCGTCTCGAACATGTCGAGCGGTGCGGGGTCGGTGGCGGTTTCCGCGCGCCCCGCCTTCCCCAGCACTCTCTCCACTTCGGGGAAGGACGCGAGGACGCTGTCCTGGTAGCGCATGATCTCGCGCGCCTGGGCGATCGAAGCCCCCGGCACGGTCGTCGGCATGAACAGGATCGATCCCTCATCGAGCGGTGGCATGAACTCGCTCCCGAGCCGCTGCCACGGGAAGATCGTCGCTCCGAGGAGAAGCCCGGCGGCGGAGACCACGAGCCACGGGCGCCTGAGTGCGGCGTCGAGGAACGGCCGGTACAGCCAGCGCAGCGCCCGATTCACCGGGTTGGCGCGCTCCGGGCGGATCCGCCCGCGCACCAGATACCCCATGAGCACGGGGACGAGCGTGATCGCGAGGAAGGCGGACCCCGCCATGGCGAAGGTCTTGGTGAACGCGAGCGGCTTGAACAGCCGGCCCTCCTGCTGCTCGAGCGCGAACACCGGGAGGAAGCTGAACGTGATGATGAGGAGGGAGAAGAAGAGGGGCGGGCCCACCTGCTTCGCGCTCTCGAGGACCACATCCCAGCGGGAGGCGCCGGGGCCGGCGCGTTCGAGATGCTTGTGCATGTTCTCGATCATGACGATTGCCGCGTCCACCATGGCCCCGATCGCGATCGCGATGCCGCCGAGGCTCATGATGTTGGCGTTCACGCCGATCCAGCGCATGACGATGAACGAGAGGAGGATGCCGAGCGGGAGCGTGACGATTGCGACGAGCGCCGACCGGAAGTGCAGCAGAAACAGCAGCGCCACGGCCGCGACGATGAGCGACTCCTCCACGAGCTTTTCGCGGAGCGTGTCGATGGCCCGGTGGATCAGGTCGCTGCGGTCGTAGGCCGGCCGCAGCCGGGTGCCGGCCGGCAGCCCCGCGTTGATCTCCTCCAGCCGCTCCTTCACGAGTTCGATCGTCTCGAGGGCATCGGAGCCGAACCGCATGACGACGATCCCGGCCACGACTTCGCCCCGTCCGTCGAGGTCCGCGAGGCCGCGGCGGGGGGCGGGGCCTTCCTGCACCGTCGCCACGTCTGCGACCCGAATCGGCGTGCCGTTCGGCGTCGATCCGACGGCCACGTTCTCGATGTCGGTGATCCCCCGCAGGTAGCCGAGACCGCGAATCATGTATTCCCGGCCGCCCATCTCCAGGACGCGCGCCCCGATGTCGATGTTGTGATCGCCGATCGCCTGCGACACCCGCGTCACGGGGATGTCGAACGCGCGCAGCCGCTCCGGATTCACCTCCACCTGGTACTGCTTCACGAACCCGCCCAGGCTCGCGACCTCGGCCACGCCCGGCACGGCGGTCAGCTGATATCGGATATACCAGTCCTGCAGCGTGCGCAGTTCGGCGAGGTCCAGACTGTCCGATTCAAGGGTGTACTCGTAGACCCAGCCCACGCCGGTCGCGTCCGGGCCAAGCGCGGGTTCCACGGTCTCCGGCAGTTGACGCCGGATCCCGTTCAGGTATTCGAGGACGCGGGAGCGCGCCCAGTAGATGTCCGTGCCGTCCTCGAAGATCACGTAGACGAGACTGAGGCCGAAGAAGGAGAACGCTCGCACGACGCGCGCCCCCGGCACCTTCAGCATCTCCGATGCAATCGGGTACGTCACCTGGTCTTCGACGATCTGAGGGGCCTGTTCCGCGAAGTCGGTCTGGACGATGACCTGCACGTCGGAGAGGTCCGGGATGGCGTCGAGCGGCGTCGTGCGCACGGACCACAGCCCCGCGCCGACGATGGCGGCCGTCCCGAGCAGGACGAGGAACCGGTTCCGGATCGACCATTCGATGACGCGCGCGATCATCGTCCCTCCATGCCGTGGCCCGCATGCTGCATGCCCGGCATGCTTCCGCCCGTCGCACCGAGGCGGGATTCGGCATCGATGAGAAAGTTCGCGGAAGCCACGATCGTCTCGCCTTCCGCGAGTCCGCTCAGGATCTGGACCAGATCGCCGGCCCGCGCTCCGAGGACGACCTCATGCGGCATCAGCAACCCTGTCTCGTCCCGCACGAAGACGAGATTCCGTTCGCCCGTCACGATGACGGCCTCCAGCGGCACCGCGATTTCGTCGCGGATCGCTGCGACCTCGAAGAAGACGGTGGCGAACATCCCCGGCTTGAAGCGCAGGCCGGGGTTCGGGACCGAGACCCGGACACGGTTTGTGCGGCTCGCGACCTCCACGGTGGGATAGACGAAGCTCACCGTCCCCATCATGTGTTCGCCCGGGTAGGCGGTGACCTCGATGTGGGCCTGCGAGCCGACGTCGACGAACTGGAGATCCTGCTCGAACACCTCTCCCTCCACCCACACCGTCGAGAGGTCCGCGATCCGGTACAGGCGCGCGCCGGGCGTCACCCGCTGTCCCTCGACGACGTCCTTCTCGAGCACGATCCCGCTCACGGGCGCGACGAGGCGCATGGTCTTCGTGACCTCGCCCGTCTGTTCGAGCCGCTCGATCTGTTCTTCGGTGATGTCCCACCAGGCGAGGCGGCGGCGGCTGGCCTCGAGCATGGACTGCGCGCTCTCCCACGCTTCGCCCGCGGTCGGCGTGACCCGCGCCGCGAGGCGGCGCGCCGTCAGAAGCTCCTCCTGGGCCGCCACGAGCGCGGGGCTGTAGAGGGTGAGCAGCGGCTCCCCCCGGCGAACGGCTTCGCCGGTCGTCGCGACCAGCAGTTCCTCGACGAAGCCGTCGGTCTTGGGCGTGATGTCGGCGATGTTGCCCTCGGGGGCGTCGATGCGGCCCACGGTGCGGATCTCGCGCACCGCGGAGACGCGCTCCACCGTGGCGTAGGTGACGCCGAGCGCCTGCTCCTGTTCCGACGTGAGCTGCACGAGACCCCGCCCGACCGCCGGCATCGCGTCGATCTCCGGGGGCGCGGCCGTCGCAGCCATCATGTGGCCGGCGTGATCGCCTTCCATGCCGGGCATCTCCGCCATTTCGGAGCCCCCGCCGCAGGCCCAGAGGGCGGCCGCGGCGGAAACGAACCCGAGTCGAGCGCGTGCGACGGGCAAGACGTTGAATCGCTTCATCGGATCCCCTCCGTTTGGCCCCCCAACAGGGCTTCGATCTCCGCGACGGCCGTGTGGTAGGCGGCGGTCAGGCGCACGCGTTCGATCTCGTATCGGTTCACGGTGAGTTCGCTCTGCACGAGCGTCATGAAATCCACCCGACCCACGCGGTAGGCGGAAAGCGACGATTCCACCGCGGCCCGCGCCTGGGGGAGGATCGACGTCACATAGAGGTCGTGGAGCCGCAGGGCGCGGTCGGACTCGGCCCGCGCCTCCGCGATCCGGGCCCAGGTCTCGTTCAGGAGTTCGAGTTCGGCGGCCTCCTCGGCGGCCTGCCGGGCGAACGCTTCATCCCGCATCGGCAACTGGCGGGAACCCGCCCACAGCGGGATGCTGACACCCACGCTGAAGCTCAGCATGTCCGGGAACAGGGGCCGGTGCGCGTAGTCGGCCCCAAGCCTCAGATCCGGGTAGAGGCCGCGGCGCGCGGCCTCGTAGGCCGACTCCGCAGCCCGAATCCGTTCGCGCGCGGCGCGCAGCGCGGGCCGTCTCTCCGCGGCGCGCGCCATGAGGTCCGTGACGCGGGGCAGCGGCTCGCCGGGTCCGGGCAGCTCGAGCGCCCCCACGTTTCGTTCGGGCTCGCGCCCCAGGAGCGCGTTCAGCCTCGCCGCCATGGCGAGCCGGGTCTGCTCGGCCGCCGTGATGTCCTCCGTCATCGTGGCGACAGCCACCTGGGCCTGGAGGACATCGTTCTGAAGGCCTGTCCCCACGGCGTAGAGCGTGTTGGAGACATCGAGGAACTCGCGCAGGAGGTCGCGGGTGGCGCGCATGATGTCCAGCGCCCGGTCCTCGAAGGCGATCTCCAAGTACACCGCCTTCACGCGCCGGACGAGGGCGGCCTCGGCGTCAAGGACCGCCAGTTCCTCGGCGACCGCAAGGTGCGCCGCGCGCGCCTCCGCGAACCCGAGCTTCCCCGGCCAGGGGAGCACCTGCTGAAGCTGGAACGTGTTCATCGTCATTCGCTCGCCCGCTCCAAACCCGTCGAGGGGACGGTTTCCGAGCCGGAACGAGACGACCGGATCCGGCGGGGCGCCCATTTGCGGCACGCGGGCCCGGGCGGCGTCGGCCCGCAGGCGGGCGACCCGCAGCATCGGGTTGGCGCCGCGCGCCACGGCGACCGCGTCGGCTAGGAGGAGCGTGTCGCGCTCCTGCGCCCTGCACGGGAACGCCATGGCCCCGACGGCCACCACGGCCCACGTGACGAGCCGGATGCCCGGGCGGATCCCCTCCCTTACGCGGACCCCGCCGGCATGGTATGCGGCTGGCATGAGATGCCTCTCATCTGAACGGTGACAACTCGCCCGCGGATCGCCGTCGTCAGGGGGCGACCGGGGCGCTCGTGCGGATGTGTCCGTTCAGGCGGCTTTCGGAGGGGGCGTGTCCGGAGAGGCTCTGGATCGGAGTTGCGTCCCGGCGCCGACCGGGGTGGCGTCGGAGTCGTCGGCCGGAGAGCGGAAGCCGGCGGTGGCCGCCGGGAGCGAGGCCTGCAGCACGACGGCGCAACCCATCAGCGAGTGACAGTCGGTTCCCGCGTCCGCGCCCTCCGGCGGGGGCTCGACCAGAGCCCGCATGCCCGCCATCGGGTGGTGGTCCCCGTGCTCGTGCGACCCCGCCTCGCACAGCGGGGCGCGCAGGTACGGAAGCACCAGCGTGACCAGAAGCAGGGAAATGGCGAACCGTCGCATGATTCCAGTCTACACCGCCCCATCCGGCGTGTCGATGCGGGGGAACGTCCTCCTCAGCCGGAACCGGCGGTGGTTCAAGCCGTCACCATCAGCGCGGTTCCGTACATGACCAGCAGGCCGAGGAGGAGGCCCGTGGCGTTCAGAGGGGTGAACAGGCCCTGCGGCCAGCTCTTCCGGATCAGCCGCGTGACTTCGACGATCACCTGGAGGATGGCCCCCGCGCCGAGCGCGAGAAAGAAGGTCGCCAGCGTCGGCGAGTAGGAGAATCCGCCGGCCCACGCCCCGAGGACGGTCGGCAGTCCCGCGATCCCGCCCATGAACGCGAAGTGCCGAAGCGCCGGCCGCTTGCTCGCCACGGGCGCGACGATGGCCAGCCCCTCCGTCGTGTTGTGGAGCGCGAATCCGATCACGAGGAAGCTCCCGAGCGCGATCTCTCCCAGCGAGAAGGCCGCCCCGATGGCCAGCCCCTCGCCGAGGTTGTGCAGTCCGATGCCGATCGCGATCAGGTAGGCCACCGTGAGCCCGGGACTCGCCCCGCTCCCGCCGCCCCTGCCGCGCCCGAGGTTCCCCAGGGCTCGCAGGCCGACGATGGCGCCGATCACGCCGACGGCGATGAGCCCGGCCGCCTGGAACCCCTCCGGCACGAGCGCCGATGCCTCGAGCGTGTCCTCGAACGCGTCCACGACGAGGAACGCCAGCAGGCCCACGGTGAGGCTGAGGTAGAAGTGGATCCACTTGCGGTCGATCCGCCGCAGAAAGGGATACCACAGCAGGCCCACGAGGACGGGGATGACACCCGCGTAGAGGCCGAGCAGTCCGAAGGTCGTCAGGTACAGGGCGTTGGGCCTCGGGGAGATCGTCGCAACGGCCACCTCGCGGTCGAAGGTGAGGCCGGTGGAGGTCACCAGCCGAATCACGTGGAGTTCCCCTTCCACCCAGGGATAGTCCAGCTCGAGCGTGGTCCGGGCGAGGCGCGGAAGGGTCGGTTCCCCATCGATCTCGAACCGCCAGAAGGCGTCGTCCACGATCACCTGCGCGATGGTGGACGCCTCGGGGCCCCCGTTCACGACGTGCACGCGCATGACGCCGCTCTCCGGGAAGCTCACGCGCTCGATCGTGAGGTCCTCGACCGGTGGGAACGCGTCGCGGAAGGGAGCCGTGGGATCGGCGCCGAAGAAGAAGACGACCAGTCCCGCCAGGAGCGCGAGCGGGAAGAGGCCCAGGATCCAGCGCGCCGGTCCGCGCCCGGGCCGAGCGGCGTTGGACCGCTCCTCAGACATGCCCGCGCACGGGCACGCCATCGTCTGCGGCGAGCCGCTCGACCGCCTCGAAGAAGCCCATCCACCCCAGTTCGGCGAACTCGCTCTGGTGCGCGTGGAACATGTGCATGCCGGGGTTCTCGAGCCGGAACTCGATCACGTGCCGCTCGCCCTGGCACATCATGATCGTGTCCGTGAGTTCGTACTGCTCCGGCCGCGTGCCGGTCCGGAAGACCTTGAACATGCCCGCATGCAGGTGGAACGAGTTGATGAGGTCGAACTCGGTCGTGTTGACGAGGTAGATGCGGCACAGGTCGTTCACCCCGACGCGCACCGGATGTTGGTGGTAGTAGAACGCCGAAGTATTGACCGCGTACACCTCGTTGTCCCCGTCCAGGTTGCTGTCGAACGCGTTCATCACCATGACCATCTCCCGCGCGGGTTCCCGGCCCTCGGGCGGATCCACGATGAACGTCCCGTACAGACCCTTATGGATGTGCCGCTTGAGCGGCATGGTGTGGCAGTGGTACAGGTGGAGCCCGAACGGCTTCGCCTCGAACTCGTAGGTGAAGCGCTGCCCCGGTTCCACTATGGGCTCGAAACCGTCCATCTCCGGCGGGTGCGTGCCATGGAAGTGGATGGTGTGGGGGTGGGAGCCCGCGTTGACGAACTCGACCCGGAGGATGTCCCCCTCGGTGCAGCGCAGGGTGGGACCCGGCACCTGCCCGTTGTAGGTCCACGCCGGGAAGAAGATGCCGGGCGCGATCTCGATGTCGCGGTCGAGCGCCACCACCTCCCAGCGCCGCACGACGCGCCCGTCCTCGCGCGTCGCGACCTCGCCGTAATCGAAATCGGCGATGAAGGCCGCGGGGTCGAACACGCCATCGGGCCCGGGCATGCCGACAACCCCCATCGCCTCCTGGTGCCCCCCGTGCGGGCCCGCCGCAGCGGCATCCTCTCCGGGCTCGCGTCCGGGCTCACGCGACATGGCGCCGCTGGCCGCCAGGGCGTGTCGCGCGCCGCCCCGGGATGCCAGGTCCAGCACCGTCGCCCCCGAAACACCGGCAACCCCCGCGGCGCCGAGCTTCAACCAGTCGCGCCGACTCAATTTCTCCGGCTTCACTTGCCCTCCGGATTTCCCGCGAACACCCGCGCGGGCCGTGGCCCGCAGCCGATTTTTAGTCTAGGCTAAAAATCGTTTTCCCGAAGATGCACGACTCCCCGAGCGGCGTCAACAAGCGCCTGTCAGTCCGCGGTGAGCCGGGCCAGGGTGAGGCGGGTCAATCCGTGGCGGGCTGGCTCTCGAGGGTCATCGCTTCCACCGCGCGGAGGACGCGGGTGCGGGCGGCCTCCCGGGCCCGGTCGAGTTCGGCGCCGGCCTCCGCCTTCGCCCGGGCGACGCGCGCGAACTTGCCGGGCCGGACGCGATCCAGCCGTGCACGGGCCCTGGCGGCGACGCGGTCGAGGCGTACGAGGTCCCGTTCCTGGCGCGCGCGTTCGATGCGCCGCAGGCCGGTCTCCCGGGTCCGCTGGATGCGCGACAGAGCCCGGTCCAGGCGCCGGTTCACACGGTCCGCCGAGTCGCGGTAGAACCTTGCCGCGAATTCCCGGGGAGTCGCCGTGCGCGCATAAAGCACATTGGCGAGTCGCAGGAGACTCAGGACCCGGATGTAGAACCACCCGATGTCGAACTCCCACCAGTGCGCCTTGAACTTCGCCGAGCGCGGGTCCGCGTGATGGTTGTTGTGGAGTTCCTCGCCGAGGATCCAGATACCCCAGGGATAGAGATTGTGGCTGTCGTCGCGGGTGCCGAAGGTCCGGTAGCCGAGCGCGTGTCCGAGACCGTTGATGATGTTCCCCGTGAGCGGCATCCAGAACACCATGCACGTCCAGACGATGAGCCCCGGGATGAGCCCGAACAGGAACAGGTCGAGGACGAGCATGAACCGGATTCCAAGACCGCGGCGCTTCGCATAGACGTTGCGCTCGACCCAATCGTCGGGGGTCCCCTTCCCGTACTTCTCGAGGAGCGTGTGGTCCTTCGAGGCCTTCCGGTAGAAGAAGAGTCCGCCGAAGGCGATGTTCGCGAGTCCCTCGAGCGTGGGCGAATGGGGATCGCCCTCACGGTCGGCGTAGGCGTGGTGCTTGCGGTGGATCGCAACCCACTCCTTCGTCACGATCCCGGTCGTGAGCCAGCACCAGAAACGCATCGCGTGCTCGACCACCGGGTGGAACACGACTCCCCCATGCGTCGCCGAGCGATGCAGGTAGAGGGTGTTGACCATGTTCGTGAGGTGGCCGGCGACGAGGATCCACACGAGGGCGATCCACCACGGTTCTCCCAGGATCGCGTAACCTGGCATTCGTTTTTCTCCTCATCTCTCTGCGTTTCGCTGCGGACCAACCAACCTAACTCTGGAGCACGTCGAGCGCCCATCGGGCGTGTTCCCGGACGAGCGGGGACGGATCCTTCGCGAGGCGCTGCAGGACGGGGCGCGCCGCGGATCCGCCCGCGTTGCCGAGGCCGACCGCCAGATTCCGGAGTAGCCCGTCGCGCCCGGGGCGGCTGAACGCCGTCCCCCGGTAGCGGGCCCGGAACTCGTCGGCGTCGAGGGCGGCGAGTTCCTCCGCCCAGGCCACCATGTCCTCCGGCGGCACCGGTTGGCCGGGCCGAGGCGCGAACGGCGCCTCTGCCCGGACGGGCGCGTCCGAGTTCCAGGGACACACCTCCTGACAGATGTCGCACCCGAACACCCGGTTTCCGATCGCGCGGCGCAAGGCTTCGGGGATGGACCCCCGCAGTTCGATCGTGAGATAGGAGATGCAGAGGCGGGCATCGAGGAGGCGGCCTTCGAGAATCGCATCCGTCGGGCAGGCGTCGATGCAGCGCCGACAGGTTCCGCAGCGGTCGTGGACGAAGGGTGGATCGGGTTCGATCTCGAGATCCGTGAGCAGTTCGCCCAGCATGAAGTAGGATCCGAAGTCGGGGTGGAGGAGCATCGTGTTCCTGCCGATCCAGCCCAGGCCCGCCCTCTGGGCGTGGTCCCGCTCGAGGACGGGGCCGTAGTCCACGTAGCGCTTCGTGCGGGCGCCGGGCGAGAGATCCTCGATGGCGGCGGAGAGCGCGTCGAGCCGCTCCTCGAACACGTCGTGGTAGTCGCGACCCCGCGCGTAGCGGGCGATCACGGGCAGCCGGCGATCAGCGCTCGGCGCCGTCGCGCTGGCAGGCTTCGAGCCTGCAGGTTCCGATCCGTACAGCAGGCTGACGACGATCAACGTCCGGCAACCGGGGAGGGCCTCCCGCGGGTCGAGGCGGCGGCGAACGGCGTCCTCGCGCGCCATGTAGGCCATATCGCCATGGTAGCCGTTCGCGAGCCAGTCCTCGTATGCCTCCGCGTGCGTCGGGGGCGCCGCCGGAGCGAACCCCACCTGATCGAACCCGGCAGCCCGCGCCGCCGCCCGAATCTTCCGTTTCACCCGAACTTTCCGGCGCTCACGCACAGATCGGCAACCGGGCACTCGGCGCAACGCGGTTTCCGCGCGTGGCAGACCGTGCGGCCATGGAGGATCGACCGCCACGCGAACGGGTGCCATTCCTCGCGCGGCAGCACCCTCATGAGATCCTGCTCCACTCTCGGGGGATCGACCTCGTTCGTGAGGCCGAGGCGGTGCGTGACACGCTTCACGTGCGTGTCCACGACGACGCCCTCGTGAAGTCCGAACGCGTTGGAGAGCAAGACGTTCGCGGTCTTCCGGGCGACGCCGGGGAGCGTGAGCAGATCCTCCATCGTCCCCGGGACCTCCCCGTCGTACGCGTCGACGAGACGGCGGCCCAGCCCCTTCAGGTGGCGCGCCTTGTTGTTGAAGAATCCGGTCGGGCGCACGGCCTCCCGCAACTCCTCCAGCGGCGCGTCGGCGTACGCGCGGGCGTCGGGATAGGCCGGGAAGAGGGTGCGCGTGACCCGGTTCACGCGCTCGTCGGTGCACTGCGCCGAGAGCACCGTCGCGACGATCAGCTGGAGCGGCGTCTCCCAGTCCAGCGAGACGGTGAGGTCCGGATAGAGGGAGGCAAATCGCGGGGACAGCGCCGCGGCCAGTTCGGAACGGGCCTTCCAGGAACGAGGCCGCCGCACCACGTCAGGCGCTCTTCGCGGGGGCCGGGCCGACGAGACCCATCCGCTGCAGCCGCTGCACTCTCGCGCCGACCTCCCGCGGGTCGAGCACGCCGACGACGAACCCGTTCTCGATCACGATCAGGTACGATACCTGGATTCGAATTCGGAACAGGGCGTCCGCCAGAGATTCGTCCGGACGAGCCGAAGGGAACTCCTCGGCGGGTCGCGTGACCGCCGATACGGGCGTGGTCGCGCGAGCCTCCTCCGGCACCGCCGAGACGGCCCGCGCTTCGACGACCCCGACCAGGTCGCCGTCTCGTCCTACCGGGTACGCCTCCTCCCGTCCGCGCAGGAAGTAGTCGGATATGGCCCGCTCGACGGGCATCGCCGCCTCGATCATGCGGGGTCGGGGGTTCATCACCGTCGCGACCGGGATCCGGCGCAGGATCGTGCGGAGTTCGAAGTGCCGCAGGCTCGATGAGGCCGCCTTGACGACGAACCAGCCGATGAAGGCCGCCCACACGCCGGAGATGAACTGCCCCCGGCTCAGGTTGAAGAGCCCGAGGACGATGAGCGCGCCGCCGAACAGTCGTCCCCCCTGCGTGGCCCACCGGGTGGCCTTGACGAGATCTCCGGTGGCGGCCCACACGATGGAGCGGAAGATCCGGCCCCCGTCGAGCGGAAAGCCGGGGATCATGTTGAAGACGGCGAGCACGAAGTTGAGGAGCGCCAGGAACCCGAGCACCGTGACCACCGGCTCCGGGGCGGCCCAGGCTTCCGCCGCCACCCGCGCGCCGTGGAACGCACCGGCCAGGACGACGCTCGCGAGGGGACCCGCCGCGGTGAGCAGGAACTCGTCCAGCGGGCGCCGAGGCTCGTCGCGCGCCTGCGCGATGCCGCCGAAGATGAAGAGCGTGATGTGCTCGACTTCCACGCCCCGCGCCCGGCCCGCCAGGGCGTGACCGAGTTCGTGCAGGAGCACCGAGAGGAAGAAGAGGAGCGCCGCCGCCGTCCCCATCGCGAGGTACGTGGATGATGGATAGAAGGGCAGCGCCCGCGGGAATTCGCGCGTGGTGAAGGTCCAGATCACCAGCGCCGCGATCGGGAACCACGAGTAGTCGATCCGGATGGGGAAGCCAAACCAGCGTCCGATCCGGAAGCTGCCGAACAACGGCACCGGCTAAAGGCCTTTCGCCGGAGTGGGGCGCACCCGGCGGGAGAGTTCCGCCAACCGACGACATCGGCGCCAGCCGGTAGCCGGCGAAGAGATGTCGCGGTCCCGACGCTCCAACACCCGGGTTGTCAGTGCATCTCGGGCGGGAGTGGTGACCCTTCCTTCGCCCACTCTTCGATCTCGTCAAGGCCGGCGCGACGCGCCAGGACGCGTTGATCTTCGATGCCCCACTCTCCGTCTCGCTTGACCGTGCGTTCGACGACGATCACCTGCGGTGTCGCCGCCGCTCCCGGCATGTCTCCGTAAATGTAGTCCAATACGCCCATGTTGAGCCAACCCCGTCCCGTCGTCACTTCGTCGAACGCGCCAAATTTCTCCAAATGCTCAAGACCGTGCCGTACCACCAAGTCCCGAGCGACTCCCGAGGTGGCAAAGCCGACCGATCGCTCTTCGCTGCTCCCAGCACATCTCTCCTGATCTGGCCCTAAGATACAGCCGCATGCCAGTGATGCGACGACAGTTATCGTTCGCGATGAGCCAATGAGCTTCTTCATGAACCACGCTCCCTCCTAACAGCACGTTTCGTCGCGGAGCCGACGGACCTCCAACCGTGGGTAGGGATCCGTCCATGCCGCCACGTAATACCTGTGCGTGGCCGCCACGATCCTGGGCAATTCGTCGCTGACGAGGGCTCCCCAACCCGTAGCGGCATCAACCAGGTACGTGCGATACGCGACTTTAGATGCTTCGCTCCCACCCATGCCGGACTCTTCCTCGCGCTCGAACTGCAGGAGCACATGCTCGGAGCCGAGACCCTCGGCGAGCACCAGCGATTCAATGGTGCCGTTGCTGTCGAACAAGACGTACGGTCCCTCTTGGTCCATACCTTGGTGGATTTTCATTTGCGCGTAGTCCTCTACCTTCGAGGCCCAGAGCGGGGCGTCGCCTTCAGGATCATATGCCCGTACGACCGGGAAGAACTCCAAGCCGAACACGACGCGCGCCGGGTTGTCAAGACACGCCATACGACCGTCAGACAGCTGATCTCGGACTAACCACTCAGTATCTCTGTATCCTTCTCCGAAGTCAGCGTTCCGGCCGTGGCCGCCGACCATGATCTCGTGAAGTATCCTGTGATCCGAACCCCGCGCTCTCGCGAAGATCCTCCGCCCGCTAAGGCATAGCTCGTCTGGGGAGTAAGCGAGCGTAATGCTTTCGACCAGACTATACCCAGAGTCGGATGGTGCGAACACCTTCAGTAGCCGGTTCCGATCCGCAACGATCAGACGTCCGTCGCTGAGCCGGTCGAGCGCACGAGGGCGGCGGAACTCATTCGGGCCACCTCCGAGGCCGCCAAAACCGACGACGAACTCTCCCGAAGGGTCGAATACACGGACCGCGGGTTCGTATTGGTCGAGCACGTAAACGACACCGGCATCGTCAATTGTGACGTCGGCGAACGCTCCGAAGACATCCGGATCGTCACCGTCGACTTTGCCGATGCTGGTCACAGTCGTTGCGTCGAGGATCGCGTCTCGAACCTGCCGCCAACGCAACGTATCGGTGCCCGAAGGCGCCTTCGTCGGGACTCGACCTGCTTCGATGACAGGCACCGTGCCCGACGGGATGTTCTCAGGTGTGGGATGCGGGATCTCAGCAGCGTCGGCGCAGGACCACGCGCTGGCCAGCACTGCGGTCCTCGCCAACCAAGCGCGTAATGGACGATGGGCGCCGACGTTGCGGGCGACATCCGAAGACGGCCGCTTACTCACGCGGAAGCCTCTAAGCTCATGCTTGCGATGCGGCTGCGGTCCCAAATCGCCCGGTCAAATGAGGCGCCTCCTCCAGCTGCGGTCCACCGCGATGGTAATTGTGGAACGCCCAGCGGCATGATTTCTGTCCGCCTTCTACGGCGCGATGCTCGTCCGCAGGCGACTGGGCGGGACTAGTTCTTGAGCCCCGGCGAAATCTACAAGCTCACTTAATGACGCGACACCGCCCCGCGACTTGGCGGAGCACCGGACCCGGCAGGGATCGATCGCACGCCGGGAGAATCCGATATCCAGGAGTGCATCCTCGACCATCTGCGACTAGCGGTTCCTCGCGGACAGCGAGTACGCACGACCGGAGATGACCGCGGGCTTGTACTTCTTCCCGCGCCCGAAGCGCCACCACGGGCGGCGGCGGCGGACGATGACGCACAGGCGGCCCGCAGCCAGGTTCCCTACCTCCACGAACGCGAGGTTCGCGTAGGGCGGGGCCTCCACCGCGTAACGCCGCCCGCGCCAGTCGAAGACGGCTTCATCCGCGCGTTCCGGGACGATCGACTCCACGAACAGCTCCGATTCCAGCCTCACGACGCCGTCCGGTCCGGACGGCACCGCGCGGCAGAAGTCCGGATCGAAGGGCTCTCCCGCGTGCCGGCGCAGATTCTGTTCGTTCGCCCAGTCCACCACATCAAGTCCCACCTCCCCGGCGGCGGATTCCCGGTGGTGGAGCAGTTCGTGCAGGATCGTCTCCCACAGCTCGCCCTCCCAGTCGAAGTCGGGGTCCTCCTCCGCGAGCGCCCGGAAGGAACCATGATAGAGGATGAGTTCCGAACGGACATCGCCGTCCCCGCCGGCGCCGCTCGGCCACGCCTCCGTGAAGCACTCCCCCATCGTGTACACCCACTCGAAGTCGGGGTGGCGGGCGGGCCGCTGCTCGATCGTCATCCCGTCGACCCCCTCCCGGACCTCGGCGGGGATGTCGTTCCACATCCGGCGTGCCGCGGTCTCGAATCGGGTGAAGTTCACCGGGCGATGGGGACGGTAGCCGCCCCCGTCAGGCGTCTTCCGCCGAAGCCGCCGAGCCTGCGGCGTGGGCGGCGAGCCAGCGGTTGAGGCCCAGGAAGGCGGTGATCGCGATCGCCCACTGGATGAGCACCGTCCCGGCGTTGAACTCCGAGAAGAGCGTGAACGACGCGGAGAGGTCGTTCAGATCGATGGCCTCCCACAACCACCAGCCCGTGATCACGACCGCCTGCACGGCGACGAGTCGAATCACGACGTTCCACCACTTCCCGACCACGAGATCGCTGCCCTCGCTGTTGATGAACTTCGTGCGGAAGCGGTCGACGCCGTGGCGCATGACCATGATCGAGAAGAAGAGGCCGCTCAACATGAGTCCGACGCCCCACACCCAGTCCTGGTTGCGGAAGACCTCGATCCAGATCGCCGACGGGAGCCCGAGCACGAGGCCGAGGCCACCGATCGTCAGCACCGCCTTGCGCCGCTCGATCCCGGCGTCGGTGAGCACACGCGTGGGCAGTTCGATCATCGCGATGAGGCTGCTCCAGGCCGCGAACACGAGCGCGAGGAAGAAGAGGACCATGAACACCGATCCTCCCGGCATGAGCCCGAACAACTGCGGGATCCAGATGAACGTCAGCCCCTCGTTCCCCGCCCCCACGATCTGGTCGGCCGCGTTGGGCAGAATCGCGAAGACCGTGCACAGCACCATGATGCCCGCCAGCAGCGACACGGAATTGTTCCCGAAACCGAGCATGAAGGCGTTGAGCGTCGTGTCTTCCCGCTTCCTCATGTAGATCGCGTAGGCCATGATCAGCCCCCAGCCCGCGCCCGTGTCCCACGCGTTCTGCGTGAGGGCCTCGAGCCAGATGGTGGGATCGCCCAACGCCCTCCAGTCGGGCGTGAACAGGAAGGCGAGACCCGCGCTCGCTCCCGGCAGCGTGACGGCCCGAATCGCAAGCGCCAGCACGAGCACGAGCAGGCTCGGGATCAGGAAGCGGGCGGCCCGCTCGATCCCGCGCACCCCGCGCAGGACGACGAATACGCCGAGCCCGATCGCGATGGCGTGCGTGAGGACGGGCCACGGCGACCCGATGAAGCCGTCCCAGAACTGCTGGGGGCCCACGCAACCCGTCGCGGCGGGGTCGCAGACGGCGGTCGGGACGGTCCCCGTCACCGCGGCGAACAGGTACCGGATCGTCCACCCCATCACGACCGTGTAATAGAACAGGATCGCGGTCGAGACGAAGGCGACCCAGGTGCCCATCCAGGCCGTGCTCTTCCCCCCAAGCCTGGTGAACGCCCCGATCGGCCCCGAGCGCGCCTGCTTGCCGGCGGCGAACTCGGTGAGGATCAGCGGCACGGACCAGAGGAGGAGGAAGACGACCCACGCGACGAGGAAGGAACCGCCCCCGTTCGAGGCCGCGATGCGCGGGAAGCGCCAGATGTTGCCGGTTCCGACGGCCATCCCGAGCATGGCCAGCATCATCGCGGCCCGGGAACTGAAGACGGGATTCGTCATGCTTCGCCTCTCTCCACTGACCCTTCCTCCCCTTCCTCGCGCGCCGGGAGCCGCTGGAGCCAATCATCCAGCGTCTCGTTGAAGGCGCCGGGGCGCGAGATGTGCGAGCAGTGTCCGGTGCCGGGAATGGGAACGTACTCGGCGTCCGGTAGCAGTTCGGTGATTTCGCGCGCCCAGTCCACCGGACAATACTCGTCGCGTGGACCCTTCACCACGAGCGCGGGCACCGCGATGTCCCCCAGATCCGTGCGCAGATCCATCCGCCGCAGGCCCGAGACGCGGCGGTCGGAGACCGTCGGGGGGACGGTTCGCGGCCCGGTGAAGAGCGCGTACTCGATCAGGGCATCCCGACCCGGCGAGTCGTCGAAGATCCAGACGCCGAGACGGCTCCAGGCCCGGGCCAGGCCGCGGGAGAGTTCCGTCGGGAGATATCGGGTGGTCAGCATGGCGAGAGGGATGAGCGCGGCCCGGTTGAAGCCGACGTGATGATAGGAGACGCGCGCCAGCGGATTGCACAGGACGATCCCGCGCACGCGCTCCGGAAACCGGCTCGCGAAGCGCATCGCGATCGCGCTCCCGAGGCTCGTCCCGATGAGCACGAAGCGGTCGACGCCGCGCGCCTCGATGAGCTCGGCCACGTCGTCGACCAGCCGGTCGAAACCGTCCGTCGCGGCAAACTCACGCCGCAGATCCGCGCACACCACGCGATGGCGCCGGGCGAAGCTCGGCAGCTGATACCGGAACGTCTCCTTCGGACCGTCCGCTCCGGGAACCCAGACGAGCGCATCCCCCGAGCCCGCGTCGACGTACTCGACCCTCTCGCCGTCGGAGTACTCGAGGACACCGCCCGAGAGCGCTTCGCCGGAGCCGTCCCGGATGGGCGGCCGCACCAGCGCCTGGTTGCGGCGCGTCATGGCCAGCCACCACGCGACGCCCGCGAGCCCGGCCAGCCCGCCGAGCGCGAACCTGCCGGGCAGGCCGGTCCAGCGCGGCCCGCTCACCGCCAGCGCTCGACGCGCGTGAGCAGTGTGTCGGGCGTGAGCCCCTCGACGCCGAACTGCGGCGCGACCTGCGCGGCATCTTCGCGCCGTCCGGCCGAGAGGACCTCGAGCAGGAACTTGCCCGCCGCGCCCGTCCGGTGCCATTCGGGCCCGAAGCGCTTGTTCAGCCGATCGATGATGATCGAGCTGAGCATCCAGCCGCGCAGGCGCCGCGCCGCCTGGAAGCCCCGCCGGTGATCCGTAAGGTAGGTGCCCGGATGGTGCGCGAATCCGGTCGTTTCACTCAGCAGAGCGGCGTATCGACCGGCCTGCTCGCCGGGCCGCTCGGCCCGGGCCAGCTCCAGTTCCCACAACAGGCGCGCGGTATCGCGGCGCAGACGGTAGAGCCTGAGGAAGCCCGCGAGTTGCCGGTAGTCCTCCAGCGCGGCGCCCTCCAGTCCCGTCACGGATTCGATCCAGACGCGATCCAGCGTCAGCGAGTCGAACACCAAGCCGAAGGACTCGCCGATCGAATCGTCGCCCAACACTCGCTCCTCCCACGAGAGGGCGGCGGCTGCGTGCGTGTAGTGGAGCGCGTGTCCCGTTTCGTGGAGCAGGCGCCTCGCGTCGATCCAGCCGCCGAGCGGACACACGACGAGCCGCACGTCCCCGGGCACATCGATGACCGCCGTGTACGACCGCTCGTCCTTGAGCGGTCGCCGGTCGATGTCGACGCGCACGGAGCGATCGAACACCCGGCCCAGCCCCATCACCTCCATGGCGCGGCGAACATGCGCGGCGAACGGCTCGATCTCGAAGTGCCGTCCGAGCCAGCGCATCCCCATCAGCCACCGCGCGTCGGCTCGCGTGGGCGTCGCCCCGTTCGCGTCGAGGCGCGGGCCCGCCTCCCGCGCGAACGTCTGCCGATAGCGGGCCTCGGTTCCCTGGAGGATGGCGTTCGCGTCGCGCTCCAGCCGCGCCAGGTCCAGGCCGGCCAGCCGCTCCCGCGACTCGGTATAGTCGCCCAGACCGAGCTGAACGATGGCCTCGCGGCCACGGTGCGCGACATCCAGCCGGAGCGCCGCGGCCTCTTCGATGCGCCGGTGGCGCGCCGCCTCCCAGCCGAGCCGCTCCTCGCGATCGTCCGCGCGCACGATCCAGTCGGGCACGCGGCGCAGCGGAATCTCCCGCCCGCCGAGCGAGACCGTCGCGCCGGTCTCCCACGACCGCAGTTCGTCCTCCAGCGGAGCCACCTCCGCCTCGATCTGCTGGCCGGCGACCCAGTTGAAGAGCGTCTTCAGCCGCCGGCGCTCGTCTCCGTACGCTTCGGAAAGTTCCCGCTGGATGGCCTGCAGGACGCCGGGACTGAGCAAGAACCGATGTTCCCGGTACAGCGACGCGAGCGAAGACCGCTCGTCCAGCCCGCTGCGGAGCCGATAGTGGGCGCGCGCGAGGGCGCTCTGCAGGCGCTGGGCCCGATCACGGATCTCCGCTACGCGAAACGGCAATCGCGGCCCGCCCGGTCAGTCTCCGGGGCGGGCGCCGCCGATTGCGGCGCCGAGCCACGCCGCGACGCCCGACAGCGGCACGCGCGTCTGCTCGAGAGAGTCGCGGTCGCGCACGGTGCACGTCTCGTCCTCGAGCGTCTGCCCGTCGATCGTCAGACAGAAGGGGGTCCCCGCCTCGTCCTGCCTCCGGTATCGCTTGCCGATCGATCCCGCGATGTCGTAGAAGACGTTGAAGGTTCCGCGCAGATCATCCGCCAGCTTCTCGGCGATCTCCGGCATCCCGTCCTTCTTCACGAGCGGGAAGACCGCCGCCTGGAGGGGAGCCAGCGCGGGCTTGAGCCGCAGCACCACCCGCTGTTGACCGCCGACCTCCTCCTCGTCGTAGGCATCCGCCAGCACGACCAGCAGCGTCCGGCTGAGCCCCGCGGAGGTCTCGATCACGGACGGCACGTACTTCCGGTTCGCCGGCTGGTCGAAGTACTCGAGCTTCTTCCCCGAGTGCTCCTGGTGACGCCCGAGGTCGTAGTCCGTCCGGTTGTGGATCCCCTCGAACTCCTGCCACCCGAACGGGAACCGGTACTGGATGTCCGAGGCGTCCTTGCAATAGTGCGCGAGTTCATCCGGCCCATGCCGGTGGAAGCGCAACCGCTCCGGCCGGATGCCCAGCGTCTCGACCCACGCCATGCGGCGCTCCTTCCACGTCTCGAACCACTCGTCCTCCGTCCCCGGCGCCACGAAGAACTGCATCTCCATCTGCTCGAACTCGCGCGTGCGGAAGATGAAGTTCCCAGGCGTGATCTCGTTCCGGAACGCCTTCCCCACCTGCGCGATCCCGAACGGGACCTTCTGGCGCATCGACTCCTGTACGTTCCGGAAATTGACGAAGATTCCCTGCGCCGTCTCCGGCCGGAGATAGACGGTCGCCGCCTCGTCCTCCACGACCCCCATGAACGTCTTGAACATGAGGTTGAACTGGCGCGGGTCCGTCCACTGACCGGTGGTTCCGCACACCGCGCACTGCTGGGCCTCGGGCTCGCCCGACTCCAGTTGCGCCAGGTCGTCCGCGCGAAAGCGGCGGTGGCAGTTCCGGCACTCGACGAGCGGGTCCGTGAACGCGCCCACATGCCCGCTCGCCACCCACACCTCCGGGTTCATCAGGATCCCCGCGTCGAGGCCGACGACGTTCGGGTGGCGGTACACCATCTCGCGCCACCAGAGATCCTGGATGCGGTTCTTGAGTTCGATGCCGAGCGGGCCGTAGTCGTAGACGGACCCCACCCCTCCGTAGATCTCGGAGGACTGGAAGACGAACCCGCGCCGCTTGGCGAGGGACACGAGCTTGTCCATCAGGCCGGGGGGATGGCCGGAATCGGCGGCGGAATCCGTGTTCGTTTCGTCGGTCATGAGTATCGGTGGCGGCCACTCGCTTCGGACGCAGCGGCGGAATCGGCTGGATTGACCGGAAGCTCGGACATCACGCAAGGCGGCTTCGGACGCGAGCGGCAACGATAGCCGTGGCTGGCAGCCCGTGGCAAAGCGTGACGTAGTCATCGAGCGTCGCAAGAGACCGCGGTTCCTTCGCTTATTCGCGTCAGCGCGGCCGCGCCGGCGTGTGCGAGATCCTCTGCTTGCGTAACCGGAGCCCGTTTCTCTGCCTTTGTTTGCGCACCGGGCCCCAGTGTTGTATCGGAATGGGGAACGAGTCGCGGGAACGAGTGACATTCAGACCCGGGAGGCGCAAATGTCCCGCTTCAACCCCTTCCACGCCCTATTCCGTCGAGTCGCACTGCTCGCGGTCATGTTTGCTGCGGTACCGGCGGCCGCTCAGGAGGTCGTCGTCACGATCAACATGAACTCATGTTGGAACGTCTAGTTGTCCTTCCCTCGTCGTAAGGCCGCAGTCGCCGCTACGCTGCTCGCGGCGGCGTGCGGCGGGCCGGCCGATGTCGCATTTCAGCCCATCAAGCTCGATCCGCTCGCCTCCGTACCGGCACCGCTAAGCACAACCCATGAGCTCACGCTCCTGGGCGGCTCTGCGGCATGCGTCATCGATTCGTACCAGTACCGCGTGAGCTGCATCGATCCCGGCGGCGAGTCCATCGATTTCGGCACCGAAGGCGAAGGGCCAGGCGAGTTCAAGTTTCCCAGTCACCTACTTCGCGGCGCGTCGGGTACGGTCGGAGTATTCGATTTTCAGCTGAACCGCCTGGCAACGTTCGCCGCGTCGGGGGAGTTCCTCGCTTCCACGGGAGAGCTTCCGGACCAGTTCTTCCTTCTCGACCCCCAAGTGGAGGACGGGACAGTGTTCGGCCGGTATCGGAAGCTCGACTCAAGCGGCGACCGGCCGGTCGTGCAGGCGGAGGTCGACATGTCGACAGGTCGCGTGGAATGGGAGCGGGCGTTCCCGTACGAAGGGGACATTGTGGACTGCTCGACACCGTTGTGGAGGACCACCCGGCTGCTGTCGGGATACGGGGATGGTAGCGGCGGCCTCCTGTTCGTGACCTGCCACGGCGAGTTTCTGGTCTGGTACGCGGACCGGGACGCGGAGGAGCCCGCCGCGATCGTGCGGTCCCCCACGTACCTTGAGCGATACCCGACCGAGGAGGACGTGGCGTCGACCCGGCGGACGCTGCGGTCGGCACCTTGGGCTCCTGGCGAAGAGGAGATTCGGTCCAGGCCGAAGTCGTGGTACGGACCGAAGGTTCTGGACGACCGGCGGCGGTTTTGGGCGGTATCGCATTGGAACGCAGGGGTCGGCGTAATTCCCCCACTCAGCTACATTGACTTGTTTCACCTCACGGACGCTGGTCCCGTGTACGCGCTGACGCTGCAGGTGGCGAACAAGGTCGTGGGGATGGACGTCCTCGGAGACACCCTCGCGGTTCTCGTGGAGCGGGATGCCGGCGGCGTGGTGCCGGAGCGTCGCGTGGACTGGTACGACGTTGCCGCCGTTGCAGCCTCGCGGTGACCTATCCGTGTTCGAGCCCGTGATCGAAGCGTAGTTGGCTCAGGATCCGGTGCCCGCTTGCTCGGCATGATGAGTAATCCCGTCATCCGCCTATCGTCCGCCCGTCACTGTCGAGCTCCGGTCGCTGGCGGTCGGGCACCCGGGAAACGAGATTCTGGGCCGTGCGGTCGCGGCGCTTGGCCGGCCGCGGCAAACCCCGATGAGACGAGAGGAGCGGGCGAGACGAGATGATCGGCACCCGGATGCAGGCGGCGCTCAACGAGCAGATCACGCAGGAGCTGTACGCGAGCCAGGTCTACCTGTCCATGTGCGCCCACTTCGAGGGCGAAGGGCTCCCGGGCTTCGCGCACTGGATGCGCGCGCAGGCCGAGGAGGAGCGGGAGCACGCGCTCCGCATCTTCGACTTCGTGCACGACCGCGAGGGACAGGTTTCCCTGCGGACAATCGATGCCCCGCCCTCCGAGTTCGGTTCGCCGCGGGAGGTGTTCGAGGAGGCGCTGGCGCACGAGCGAAAGGTGTCCGGGATGATCGGCAACCTCTATCGCCTCGCGATGGACGAAGCGGACTACCCGGCCCAGGTCATGCTGCAGTGGTTCGTCAACGAGCAGGTCGAGGAGGAGAAGACGATCTCCGACATCGTCGACCGGCTGCGGCTCGCCGGCGACGACAAGTCCGCCCTGCTCATGCTCGAGACGGAGCTGGGCCAGAGGACGGGCGACCCGGGGGCGGACGCCGCCACGTAATTGCCGCCCCACTCTTCCTTTTGCTCGCCATACTGAGTAATTTTACTCATCATGTTGAGTAAATGGTCGTATTCTCGCCCCTATGCGGAAGAACTTCTCGGACGCCTCCGGGAACCGCGTCGCTTTCTCCAGATCGTTACGGGCGCCCGGCAGGTGGGCAAATCGAGGTGAAGAGCGGCCGCGCGGGCGGGACGCCGCCGGGCATCGCCGCGTTCGCCGACCGGTTCCATCCGACACGGAGCCTGCTTGTCGGCGGCGATGGAATCCCGCTCGATGAGTTCCTCGCGAGACCTGTGGAGTATTGGATCCAGCCCTGAAGGGTGTTCCTACCCGCCGGGGGTCTCGGTGAGGTGGCGGGCGGGGCCCCTCAGCACCTGGCCCGGTTTCGCGCCCGTCACAGAGCCGTCGAGGATCACGGGGACGCCGTTCACGATCACGTGGTGGATGCCGACCGAGTAGCGGTGCGGGTCCACGTAGTCGGCGCGGTCGATGATGCGGTCGGCGTCGAAGATCGTAATGTCGGCCATCATCCCGTTCGCGATCCGGCCGCGCTCCGACTGGCCGATCTCGTCGGCCGACATCGAGGTCATCTTCCGGATCGCCTCCTCCAGCGTGAGAACCCCCATCTCGCGCACGTAGCGGCCGAGGATGCGCGGGAACGTACCGTAGCTCCGGGGATGCGGGAATCCGAGGCCGTAGCCGACCGGATCCCCGTCCGTCTCGAACATCGCCTGCGGGTGCTGCATGATGCGGATGACGTCCGCCTCGTCCATGAAGTGGTAGATGGCGCTGAACCCGCCCGCCAACTGGAGTTCGATCGCGAGCTGCACGCCGGTCGCGTCGTTGTTCGGCAGCCCCCGGTCCGCCGCCATGTCCGACATCCGTTTCCCGTTGTACTCGGGGAAGGCGCGGAGCGTGCGGAACTGGATCCGTGAGAGGTCCCCGCCCGTCCAGTCGCGGCGCATCCACTCCTCGGTCTCCCGCTCCACCCGCGGCCGGATCTCGGGATCGGTCACCCGCACCCGGAACGAGTCGATACCGCCGGCCAGTACCCATTGCGGGAAGAGCACGCTGGAGCCGGTACTTCCCGCCATGTACGGGTAGAGGTCGACCTTGACGTCGATCCCCTCGGCGCGCGCGGAGTCCACCAGCGCGAGGGACTCGACGGTCTTGCCCCAGTTGTCCACTCCCATCGCCTTGAAGTGGTTGATGTGGACGGGAAGCCCGCCCTCGGCGCCGACGCGGATCGCCTCGCGCACGGCCGGCAGGAGCCCGCGGGCCTCGTCGCGCATGTGCGTGTAGTAGATGCCGCCGTACTCCGCCGCGACCTTCGCCAGTTCGATGACCTCCTCGGTTTCGGCGTAGTTGGCCGGGACGTAGAGGAGCCCGGTCGAGAAACCCAGCGCGCCGTCCTCCATCGTCTCCCGCACGAGGTCCCGCATCGCGTCGAGTTCCTCGGGGGTGGGCGCGCGGTCCTCCATCCCGATCACCTGCTTCCGGGTCCAGCTGTGGCCCGCGAAGAAGCCGGTGTTGGGGGCGACCTCGAGATCATCGATGTAGTCGCGCAGCGGATACGGCTGGTCGCCGCTGTGAAGCGAGGGGAGGATGGTCGTGATCCCCTGGCGGATGAAGTTCTCGGCCAGCGGCCGCCGGTGGACCTGGTTCTGGACGTGGTTGTGGTGGTCGATGAACCCCGGCGAGACGATGAGGCCGGAGGCGTCGATCTTTTCGGCCCCCAGCCCCGAGAGCCCGCCGTCGCGCGCGATTTCGGCCACGCGCCCATCGCGGATTCCCACGTCGGCGGTGAAGCGGTCGGCCCCCGTCCCGTCGACGACCGTGCCGCCGACGATGACCAGGTCGAAGGCGGCGTCTCCCGGGCCGGCCGGCACGGCGTCGTCCGTCGATTCGGGCGGCGCGCCGCATGCGGCAAACACGGCCGCCGCGGCCACGGTCGCCGCGGCCACCGCCAGCGCCGGACGCACGATCCTCCGTCGCATCGCCGCGCGGCGCATCTATCGCCCGCTCGCGCTCGTCTGCGCCCGCTCCGTCTCCCACACCGGGACGCCGTCGCGCTTGTAGATGATCCCGTCCTTGATCACGTCGGTCACGTAGCCGAGCACGTTGATGTCGAACAGCGGGTTGCCGTCCACCACGATGATGTCCGCGAGCTTGCCGGGCTCGATCGTCCCCGTCTCCCGGAGTCCGAGCACCTCCGCCGCGACCTTCGTCGCCGATGAAATCGCCTCGATCTCCGTCATTCCCATGTCGACGAGAGCGGACACCTCACGCCACGCCGACTCCGCGTGGAAGTTGAGCGGCGAGCCGGTGTCCGTGCCCATCGCCATGAGAGCGTCCGCATCGATGAACTGGCGCGCCGCCCGCTCGCTGTTCCGGATCTGCCGCGGCGTGCTGCGAAAGTACGGCTTCCGCCAGAAGTCGTCCTTCGTGTACGAACTCAACACCTGCTCGCGGATCGGAGGCGGGAAGCTGTTGATGATATCCGGGTCCCACAGCCGCTCCGGGAATTCGAGCGTGGCGGGGTAGACCCAGATCCGGTGCGAGATCGTCTGGACGACCGGAATCCCCTCCATCGCGATGTAGTCGACGAGTTCCTGTGAATAGGCGGGGACGCTGCCGCCCGAGCCCGCATGCTGAAGCACATCGCAGCCGCCGCGGATCGCCCCCCACACGACCTCTTCCTCGTAGACGTGGCAGTGGATCGGGACGCCGGCCGGACCGGCGACGGCCTTGATGGCCCGCATGTCCTCCTCGGTCGTGCCGATCCACGTCTTGATAACGTCGACCCCCGCGTCGATCAGCATCCGCGTCCGCTCTGCCGCCTCCTCGGGCGTCCGGTGCAGGACGCGGAGTTCGTCGGGCAGGAAGTCCCATGCGTAGCGGGTGACCCAGGGTCCGCTCACGAGGAGTCGGGGGCCGGGGACTTCGTTGCGGTTGACCCGGTCGCGGAAGGCGAGGCTCGACATCGGCGCCGCGAGATCGACGCCCGCAGTCACACCCGCCGCGAGCAACTGCTTCGCGGAGGTCTCGTAGACGAGGTCGTCGTTCCCCTCGAACCACGGGAACCACTGGCTGTAGTCACCGTGTCCGAGAATCATGATGTGCACGTGCGCGTCGACCATCCCCGGCATCATCGTCTTGCCCCGCGTATCGATGATCTCCGCGTCCGGCGGGATCTCGATCTCGGCCGCGGGCCCCACGGCGACGATCCGGTTCCCCTCGATGACGACGGCCGCGTGGTGGATGGGATTCGCCTCGTATCCGTCGAGCAGTTGTCCGCCCACCAGCGCAACGGTCTGCGCCGTTGCGGACGAGGTGGCGACGTTGGCGGCCACGGCCGCCAACGCGAGAAGACCTGCGAGTCGGCGGGATCGGTGAGCGGGAACCATGTGACCTCCTGTGCTGGCGGCGCTTCCGGATCGAACTGCCGGTCAACGTGCGACACGGATCGGAGAGGCGGCAATGGCGGCAGGAGCGTCGCGCGCGTGATGAGTTTCCGTTGACCGACCCCGCCATCCTGTGATGCGGTAGCGCGGACGGCAGGCGTTCGCGCATGAGAAGTCGAGGACCCTACCTTGGGTCGAGGATCACGGAGATACGATGAAACATCTCGATCACGCTACGCGGCATCCCGGGCGAGGCGCCGCCTCGCCGGATTCGGCGGAGGCACGCCGATGAGCGGGGAGATGATCGCCATCATTGCGGCGACCATCGCTTTGGCCGCAGTTCTCGTTCCCGGTCAGCGCGGCATGCGGAACGACATCAAGCACCTGCTGGCGAAGACCGGCGGGCTGGAGGAACGGCTGGACGGAATGGACGGACGGCTCGACAGCATGGACGGACGCCTCGACAGCGTGGATGGACGGCTCGGCGCCGTGGAGCGGGAGGTCGCCGCCGTGCGCACGGAGGTGGCGCGAGTAGAGACGCGGCTCACGAGCCGCATCGGCAAGCTGGAAGCGGAACTCAAGGAACGCCTGGCTCGGCTCGAAGGCTACTTCGAAGCCATGGGTGCCGGAGAACGCGGGATCCGAAAGCGAGCCGCCAAGTAAGCGGAGCCGCTACGGCATCATGTGGCGAGCTTGAACAGGCCGTTGCGCGCCGCCCGGCGATCGAACGTGTATGTCGGAGCACAGCCACGTGCGTGGTTGGAGCGCCCGATAAGGTAGTCGGCGAAATCGGCCGTGCCCGACTCGTAGTCACGCAAGGCAAGTCGAACCGTCTCGTTGTCCTCCACGATGAGCTCGGCCGCGCCCAGGAGCTTCCGGACGACCTCCACGACGGCGGTCTTCTCATAGCGATAGCCGCGCCGCAGCACCCACACCAGTTCAACGAGGACAGGCGCGCAGACGTGGCCGGGTGACTCGGCAGTACAACGCCTCTCGATCAGCCGCGTGGCGGCGGCCGCAAGTTCCCGGTCATCCCGGGTGATGAAACGCACCAGAATGTTCGTGTCCAGCCCGATCACCGGCGTAGTGCCCGCCGAACGGCCCCTCCCGCGATCGCTGCGTCCATCTCTTCCTGACTGAGCGGAACGGCGGGTCGCGGAAGCATGCCCGCAAGGTCCATGACGGACCCCGTGATCGGCGTCACCATGAGCCTGCCATCATCCTCCATCGAGAATGCAATCCGGTCACCCGCCTTGAGATCGAGCCGGTCCCGGATGGGCTTCGGCAGCGTGACCTGGCCCTTGCTGGTGATCGTCGCTTCCATCTCGATTCCCTCTTCGACAACGTCCTTACCAAAAGTAAGGTAAACGCGCCCGTGCTCGGTGTCCATTTCCGGGCTCGTCCGGCTCCAGGGTCTGGCGGCTACTCTCCGCGGTAGACGGGGTCGCGCTTTCGGGCGAACGCCTCGAGCCCCTCGCGCCAGTCCTCGGAAGCCATGCAGGTGAAGAGCGCCTCGGCCTCGAGGCGCAGCGCCTCCTCGGGGTCGGCGGATTCCGCGCGGTCGAGGAGTTGCTTCGCGAGTCGCATCGAGATGGGTGCGTTACGGGCCAGGCGCTCGGCGAGTCGGCGCGCGGCGGGGAGGACTTCGTCCGCCCGGAGGACCTCGTTCGCCAGACCCCAGGCCCCGGCCTCCTCCGGGGTGAAGTAGCGGCCCAGCAGGATGAGTTCGGCCGCGCGGGCGTGCCCCACGCGCCGCCGGAGCGTGTAGGCCGTGCCGCCGCCGATGAACGTTCCCAGCGCGACCTCCGGCATGCGGAGCTTCGCCTCCTCCGCCACGATGACGAAATCGCACGAGAGGGCGAGTTCGCAGCCCGCCCCGATCGCGTGTCCGTTCACGGCCGCGACCACCGGCTGCGGCAGCGTCTGAAGTGCGCGGAACACGCGCTGGCTCGTCTCGATGTAGGCGCGGCGTTCGGCGATCGACGCCTCGTGATCGCGGTGGGCCTTGAGGTCGGCCCCGGAGCAGAACCCCCGTCCCGTCCCCGTCACGATGACGACGCGCGTCTCGAAGTCCGCCCCGATGCGCCCGAGTTCGGCCTCCAGCGCCTCGTACATGGGGAGGCTCACGGCGTTGAGACGGTGGGGACGGTTGAGGCGGAGGATCCGGACGGGACCCTCCGCCTCGACCAGAAGCGGGACTTCGATGGCTCCGCTCAGCTTCCCGCGTCGTCCGTGGTGGTGACGGGCTTCGCGGGCTTCACGTGCATCTCGAGCCAGCGGTCGGTCTCCCACAGGACGTGCAGGACCGATTCGCGGGCCGCGTAGCCGTGGCTCTCGGCGGGCAGGAAGACGAGCCGCGCCGTCGCGCCCAGCCCCTTGAGCGCCGCGTAGAAGCGCCGCGACTGGATGGGGAAGGTGCCCGAGTTGTTGTCGTCCTCCCCGTGGATGATGAGGATGGGCTCGTTCACCTTGTCCGCGTGCATGAAGGGCGACATGTACAGGTAGAGATCCGGGTCCTCCCAGAAGAGCCGCTGCTCCCGCTGGAAGCCGAACGGCGTCAGCGTCCGGTTGTACGCGCCGCTGCGCGCCACGCCGGCCCGGAAGATGTCGGAGTGGGCGAGCAGATTGCCCGTCATGAACGCGCCGTAGGAGTGTCCGCCGACGCCGACCCGGTCCGGATCCACGACCCCGCGCCGCACGCCCTCGTCGATCGCCGCCTGGGCGTTCGCCACGAGTTGCTGGCGGAAGGTGTCGTTGGGCTCCGCGTCGCCCTCGCCGATGACCGGCATCGACGCGTTGTCCAGCACGGCATAGCCCCGGGTCACGTAGGGGACGGCGCCGCCGTAGGGGATCCGCGTGAACTGGTACGGCGAGTCGCGTCGCTGGCCGGCCGCCGCCGCGCTCTTGAACTCGGTCGGATACGCCCACACGAAGGTCGGGAGGGGACCATCGCGCTCCTGGTCATAGTCCGCCGGCAGGTAGAGCGTAGCCGAGAGCGGGATGCCGTCCCCGCGCTCGTACTGGATCGCCTCCTTGCGGATGCCGGCGAACTGCGGATACGGGTGCGGGAACTCGGTCACCGCGCTGATCGTTCCCCGTTCGAGGTCGCGCAGGAAGTAGTTCGGGGGCTCGTCCACCGATTCCCGCCGCGTCATCAACCGCCCGTCCTCGAGGAGCGTGACCACGCCCTCGTAGTACGGCGCCTCGGAGCGGAACAACTCCTCTTCCTCTCCCGTTTCGAGGTTCCGCCTTCTCAGGAAGGGACGGTTGCCTTCGGGCGAAGCGCCCTGCCCCGCCAGGTAGATCGAAGATCCCCCGTCGGCGGTCATGAGGACGCCCCGGCCGCGCTCGTTCGTCGTGAACATCGGGAAGCCGGGGTTGTTGTACCGGTCCTCCGTCTGGAGATCGAAGATCAGCTCCATCTCGCCCGGGGCGTCGGGATCGATGCGGTACGTGCGCTGCTGGCGGGTCGAGAACCAGTTCTCGCTCACGAAGGCGAACCCCTCCTCCGCCCACATCACGCCGCCGTAGCGGAGCGGGAGCGCCGCGATCGCGACGGGCTCGCCGGAGAAGGGCGCCGTGTGCATGAACACCCGGTCGCGGATGTCCGCCTCGGCGAGGGCGTCGCCGCCGTCCTGCGCCTCCGTCCAATACAGCGTCGCGTCCGCGTCGGCGCGCCAGGCGATCGACCGCACGCCCGTCGGAACCGACCCGAACGACGTGGGGACGCCGTCCTGGAGCGGGAGTTCCGCGACTCCGTGCACCACGTTCCCCTGCGCGTCCCACACCTCGATCGTGCGCGGGAAGCGGGAGGCCGGCACCTGGTACGAGTACGGCCGGTGGGTGGTCTGCACGAGCAGGTATTCGCCGTCCGGCGATGGCGAGGCGCCGGAGAAGATCGACGGATCGCCCACCATGGCCGCCGATCCGTCGAGGCCGACGCGGGCCAGTTGCGCCGTCGAGTAGTACTCGTAGAGCGCTTCATCGTGCTGGTCCCGCAGCAGGTCCTGGTACGTGCGGGCGGGAGCCGCTTCCCCCGAAGTCTCCTCGATCATGGGCGCCGTCGGCACCATCGGCTCGGCGGGCGCCGGGCCGCGGCCGGGCGGCACCGCCATGGCGTAGAGAAAGCCTCCTTCCGGCGACCAGTTGAACGGGGCCCCGAAGCCCACGTTCACGAGATCGAGGTCGGACAGCCGCCGGGCCGCCGCGGACGCGACATCCAGTATCCAGAGCTGCACGGCCGAGTCGGTATCGTGCGTGAACGCCACCGTACTCCCGGTCGGCGACCAGCGCGTGTTGCGGATGCGCGGATTCTCGGGCAGGCCGGTGACGGCACGCTCTTCCCCGTCCAGCGTGCGAAGCGCGAGACCGTTCGAGGGACGGGCGCGGCTGGGGCCGTTCGTGCGCGGGTTGATGCGCAGTCCGGCGATTCGCAGTTCCGGCGCGGCGACCTCGGCGATCGACGGCAGGCTGGGCCGCATCGTGAGCAGCATCACCGACTCGTCGGGACTCAGACTGATTCCCGGGGTCGCCGGGGCATCGACGAGCGCGGCGAGTTCGGCGGCCGGCGTCTGGTAACCGTCCGCACCCTCCTGCGCTGCCACATCCATCGTGACCGCGGCGAGGAGGAACGCGAAGGAGAGGGAGAATCGAAGGCTGCTGCCGTGATCGTGTCGCATTGTACAGGCTCCAGCTGATGACCGAGGTCGCATAAACCGGGATCGGGACCACCGTGGCATAGTCCGAACCGCTCCCGGCACACGCAAGACGCGTCCGTACACGCGCTGTCGTACCAAAGTAGAAATGTCCCCCCTTAGCCAAGTAGAAATGTCCTCTTACGGTCCATGTTCGGTCAACGGCGGAACGGGATCCGGGAGAGGAGCGGATGGACTTGAGTCTGAGGGAGCGGGATCGCATCTCGGTGCTGAGACAGGTGAGCGAGGGAGTGCTGACGGTCGCTGCGGGAGCGGAGCGGATCGGCGTGACTCGGCGGCATTTTCGCCGGTTGCGCCGGAAGTTCGAGGCCGAAGGCGACGCGGCGGCGGTTCACGGACTGCGGGGGCGGCGGTCGAACCGGGCGTTGCGCGCGGAAGATCGGGAGCGGGCGCTGGAGGTCGCGAGGGACCCGCTGTACCGGGACTTCGGGCCGACGCTGCTTGCGGAACACCTGGAAAGACGCTTCGGGCTGCGTCTGAGCGCGGAGACGCTGCGGTGCTGGATGCTGGAGGCCGGGCTGTGGGAGCGTCGCCGCAAGCGCGCGAAGCACCGCCGCCGGCGTCCGAGGCGGGCGGCGCTGGGCGAGCTGGGGCAGTGGGACAGCTCGGTGCACCCGTGGCTGGAGGAGCGGGCGGCGGGAGGACAGGTGCTGATCTCGATCCACGACGACGCGACGAGCCGACTGATGATGGCCCGCTTCGCGGCGCGCGACGACGGGGCGGAGAACCGGCGGGCGATCATCGGCTACCTTCGCCGCCACGGCCGCCCGGTGGCCGTGTACACCGACCACGCCGGTCACTTCGGGCAGTGGCTCTCGAAGAAGGAGGAGCGCACGGACACGATCATCGCCCGGGGACTGGGCGAGTTGGGGGTCGAGGTGATCCTCGCGGGTTCCCCGCAGGCCAAGGGCAGGGTCGAGCGGAGCTTCGGCACCGCGCAGGACCGGCTGGTCAGGGAGATGCGGGTGGAGGGGGTCGCCACGCTCGAGGCGGCCAACCGCTTCCTCCAGCACTACTGGGTTCCGTTCTGGAACGAACGCTTCGCCGTGGAGCCCGCCGATCCCCGCGACGCGCACCGCCCGCTCCCGGACGGCGTGGACCTCGAGGCGCTCTTCGCCGAGACGGAGAGGCGCGTCGTGGCCCGCGACTTCACGATCCGCTTCCGGAACCGCCACTTGCAGATCCCGGAGAGGGAGGCCGCCGGCATCGCCCCCGGCGACGAGATCGTCGTCGAGCGCCGCCTCGACGGCGAGGTCCGCTTCCGCTTCGGCGAGCGCTACCTGGAGCTCGAACCCGTATGCCGAGCCCCCGCCGCCTCCCCCGGCGACGCGCCCGTCAAGCCGGCGAAGCCGAGGCCCGCGCCCCCGAAGCCGGCTCCGGACCACCCATGGCGCAAGCACTTCCAAGCCAGTGCCCAGCAGGCCATCGCGCGTCGCGACCTCCGCCGCGAGCGAGAAGCGATATCCAACGAGAAGGAACCGCCCCGCTCCCCCGAACCGGCCCGGGAACAGGGCAGAACCGAACCGCCGGGGGAGGACATTTCTACTTTGGGCTAACCCCGGACATTTCTACTTTGGTTTGACACGCGTCCGTACACGCGCCCTGGCCGCCCCTGGCTGTCGCGCGGCCCCCCGGGGCGATAGCGTTGCCGGACAGCGAACGGCAGCGGCGTTCGCGGGCACACACCAAAGGGAAAGCGAGACAGGGAGATGCGGATGATGGACGCGCGTTATCTCCGGCTATTCACGGCGGGGGCCCTCGTGGCGGTCGGGTCGGCCGGCTGCGCACCCGAGGGAGACACGGAAGATGTCGACGTCTCCGAGGCGCCGGTCGAAGAAGCGGCTCAGGTGGTGCTCGGTCCGGTGGACGGACACGACCTGCCCCCGGCGGACCTCGAGCGCGTACTCGCCGGCAGCCCCGCCCCCGACTTCACCGCCCTTTCGAGCACCGGCGAGCCGATCACGCTCTCCGACTACCGCGGAGAGAAGAACGTCATCCTCTTCTTCTACCGCGGCCACTGGTGACCGTACTGCGCAAAGCAGCTCGGAGAGCTGCGAGATTTCATGACGCCCGAACAGCGCGAACGGACCGAACTCCTGGCGATCGCCCCGGACAGCCCCGAGGACATCGGGCTCATGGTCGACCGTGTCCTCGAGGACTACGACTACGCGCTCGACTTCCCGCTCCTGTCCGATGACGGCTCCGCGATCACCCACCGCTACGGACTCCTGAACGAGGAGGACGGGCGCGGACGCCAGATCCCGCACCCCACGACCTACGTCATCGACATGGACGGGACGGTGCGCTGGAGCTTCACCGAAGTGGACTACCGCATCCGCCCGGAGCACGCCGACATCCTGGCCGCACTCGAAGCCCTGGAGCCTTAGGTGCCTCTCGCGGCAACCTGGGCGGTTGTCGTGCTTATCTGCCCACTTCCTATTTGGGCCCAGGAGACTCCCGAAGCCGTGAGAGTAGATACGCTCACTGGCGGACGAATCGTTGTGTCGAATCCTTCCTCCGCGGGGGGTGGACACACGATCGAAGGCTGGAGGGTGACCGAGGAACTCCGAATCACATATGTCGTGCGTTTGTCCATGTCGACTGACTACAACGTGCTGGCGGGCGATACGCTTTTCCTTGAAAGGAGGAAGGTCGAGTTGGACGTGTCGCCGGAAGGGTGGTTGTGGGCGAGACGAGAGGATCAGGGCGACGGTTCGGCATGGGATCTTTTCGACAACTGCGGCGCTTATCGCGGCGAAGCCATCACGCCGCTCTCGCTCGCCTCGGTCCGGATCGGTTGGGGCGGCGTGGTACACGGCGTGGTCTCGGATGCGCTGGATGTTGACTACGTTGTGCGGTTGCGTGTCGATAAGCCGGACGGTTCTGTAACCGCAGCCGCAACCTGCCCCTTCTGAGGTACCTCCAGGGACGAGTTCCGCGCTTCGCCCGCCGGGATTCGTGGCCGCCTTCTGCGACTTGGCGCGGGGCGATGCCGCCGAACGTGACTTGACCGCGACCTACCCCCGAGCTACGCCGAGGCGTCGCCTTCGAATCGGCAGCGGCCCATCCGGCAGCGAATGCCGGTCAGCTCCTGGCTCAGCCGCTTGAGCCGGGCGCGCGCCTCGGAATCGTAAGCCTGGGCGTTGGCCCGGGCGGGCGTGAGGCCGCTGAAGTACTGCCCGCTCTCGAAGTCGTCGGAGTCGACCACCTGCATCGTCGCGTCGGCGCCTTCGGCGATGGTGGCGCGCGGGGTCGCGCCCAGCCGCCGCACCATGCCGGTCGGCATGTAGGTCGCTGGATGGAGTGAGCCGACGACGATCCCGGTTCCGGCCAAGTCCTCGGCCAGGTCGTGCGTAAACATGATCTGGGCGAGCTTGCTTTGGGCGTAGGCGCGGCGCCCGCTGAAGTTGTTCTCGATCATCACGTCGTCGAAATCGATCGGCGCCTGCGCGCCGGACGACACGTTCACGATGCGCGACGGCGTGCTGTCCAGAAGTCGCGGCATCAGCATGTGCGTGAGCAGGAAGGTGGAAAGGTAGTTCACCTGGAAGCGGTACTCGTGCCCGTCCTCCGTGACCCACCGCTCGTCCGGGGCCGAGCCGAACCCCGCGTTGTTGATGAGGATGTCCAGCCGGTCGTAGTCGGCCAGCAGTGTCTCGGCGAAGGCGCGGACCTCCGCGAGAGACGCGAAGTCGGCACGGTAGAAGCGGGCGCTGCCCGGCCCCGCCGCATTGATGGCGTCCACCACCTCCGCCCCCCGCTCCTCGTCGCGCCCGTGGACGATGACGTGATCGCCCCGCGCGCCCAGCCGCAGGGCGAGTTCCCGGCCGAGGCCGGACGTGGATCCCGTGACCAGGGCCACCTCCTGGCCGGCGGTCGGCGCCGGGGTCTCCTGGGCCGCGACCTCGCGGACGGAAGCGGGCCATGCGGTCATGACGACGGCGGCGGCCATGGCGGCGGTCTTGCCGGATGCAATGTTCTTGAGTGTCGTGTGGTTCATGGTGCCATCTTCCCTTCCAGACGGGTCAGGGGACGAGTTCCTCCTCGACGAGACGCGCGATCCACAGGCCGGAGTGGAGGTCGGAGGTGAAGATCCGGCCCTTGAACAACTGGGCGCCCCACGTCATTGACCAGTTGGGCACGGCGCCCTCAGGCGATGACGTCTTGATCGCGCCGATTTCGCGGCCCTGGCGGTAGAGGTCGCCGCGCAGTTCGCCCGAAATGTCCAGCACCCGCAGCCCCGCCTGGTAGTAGCCGACGTAGAGCCGGTCCCGGTCGTCGCTCCACAGGTTGTGGGCTCCGGCTTCGGGCACGGTGTAGTGGGCGACCTTCACCGGCTCATCCATATCGGTCATGTCGAGTACCTCGACGAAGCCGCGCGCCTCGATGGGGCCGAGCGCGTTCGGATCCCAGTCCGACGGATAGATCTCCGCCGCCACGAACAGGTACCTGCCGTGCCGCCAGGCGACGTGCGTGTTCCCCTGCCCGGACACCCACCGCGAGACGAGCTTTGGGTCGCGGGCCGTGCCGCCGTGCGTCCCGGCGCCCGCATCGAGGATGTAGATGCCCTCGTTCCAGAACGACGCGTAGGCGTACCCGTCCTGGACGATGACGTCGTGCAGGCTGCGGACCGGTTCATCGTGCACCCAACGGTTGATCTCGCGCGGGTCGGACGGATCGGAGATGTCGAGGATCACGATCTCGCTCGTCCCGTTGTGGCAGGCGTAGACGAGATCTTCATCTCCCAGGATCCAGACGTTGTGCACGCCCCCCGTCACCGTGTCCGTGTACTCGGAGAGGATCTCCGGATGGGCGGGATTCGAGAGGTCGAGGAAGACGATCCCGTTCCGCCGGCTCGACGCGCCCTCACGGGTGACGATCCCGAGACGGTTGTTGGGATGGATCTTCACATCGTTGATGCGGCGGGCGTCGAGCTGGATCGAGTCGGTCAGGACCGGCTGGGCGGGGTCCGTCACATCCCACACCTTCATCCAGTCGTGGAAGAAGGTGCCGAGATAGGCGTAGTCGCGTCCGTCGACGCCCTCGAACACCCACGTGTCTCCGGCGCGGTGCGTGGAGGTGATCCCGCTTCCGACGAGTTCGAGGCGGGCCGTGTGGCGGCGGGGCGCGACCCGCACGGCCACCGTCCGCGCGATGGCCGGGCCCGCGATCGCGGTCACGTGGTACGTACCCGGCTCCTCCGCGACGAAGAGTCCGCGTCCGTCGACGGGTTCGACGCTCGCCCCGCCCGGCGTGACGCTCCACAGCGGCGCCAGGGCGATGTCCCCCCCGGCCCCGTCGCGGCCGAGCAGCCGAAACGCCGCGACATCTCCCGTCGAGAGCGAGCTTACATCCCCGGAGGGCACCAGCTCGTAGTTCTCGGCCGGGTTGGGCTGGACCCTGACTTCGACCTCCGTCGCGGCCGCTCCCGCGGAGACGGTCAGTACGGTCTGCCCCGGCCCGTGGCCGAGGACGCGCCCGGCGTTGTCCACCGTCGCGACCGCGGGATCGGCCGAGGCGAACTCGAACTCGATGTCCTCCACGGCACCGCCCAACGCCGTGTAGGCGCCGATTTCGAGGGCGGCAGTCGCGCCCGCGTAGACGGGGCCGGCGACGCGGGCCTCGATCCGGTCGGCCTCGAGGCGGGCGACGAGGATCCGGACCCAGCTCGGCTCGCCGCGGAACATCGCCGCCACGCGAGATTCGCCCGGCCGGACCGCCGTCACGATGCCCTCGGCCGTCACGGTCACGCCGTCGTCGGCCGCGAACCAGCGCACCTCCGAGGCGGCGGCTTCTTCCGCGGTGCCCTGGATCTCCGCGCTGAGCTGGAAGGACATTCCGACCTCGAGTTCCAGTTCAGCCGGTGAGGCCACCGCGTATACCCGCTCCTGGGCGGTGAGGGCCGGCGGGCCGGAGACCGCGGCGCACGCGGCGAAGACGGTGGCGAGACGTGCAGAGCGGAGCGACATCGTAATCCTCCGTGTACGGATGCGATTCGACGGACTCGAAAGCTCGGTGCGACGGACGCGGGCGGCAACAACCCGCGTGGTTGACCCGGCCCCGGCGGCGTGGGAGCTTCGGCCTCCATGGAGACGCTCGACGCCGGATACGCTGCCGGGAGGCCTTCTTTTTCGGAGGAAGCGGCGGCGCGGCTCGTCCGGACACACTGGGGTGTGGACGGGACGGCCCGCGAATGCGCCAGCGAGCGAGACCGGGTGTTCGAGATCTCCGACCGGGCCTTGGACGGGACTGCGGAGGGAGGCCCCGATGGCTCCGGGGTCCGCGGTTACCTGAAGGTCTCGAACCTGCTCGAAGACCGCGCCGCCCTCGAGGAGGAAGCGGCCATGCTCGAGACTCTTTCGGAGTCCCAGGCCTGCTTCGCGCTTCCGCAGTGGCGCCCCACCGCGAAGGGCCCGGAGGCGGAGGCCTCCGCGGACACATTGACCGGTGGGCGCCTTATCGAACACGCGATCGGCGGGCGCGCCCACTTCGCCCGGTTCCTCGAGCCGGTTCCGGGCACTCCACTGGACCGCTTCCGGCCGCACGGACCCGAACTGCGCAGACAGATCGGACGCCTCGCGGGGATCCTCGACCGTTCCTCGTCGGAGGTGTCGGGCGCGGACCGCCCGATGATCTGGGACCTTCGCGGTGCCGCCTCGCTCATCGCGGAGCACCTGGGCGCGATCCGCGAACCGGGGCGGCGTGAGGTCCTCGCCCGCGTCCTCGAGCGACACGCCGCGGTCGTGCGGCCGCGGGCGAGCGAGTTGCGCGAGAGCCTGATCTACAACGACGCGAACCCGGCCAACATCCATGTGGACCCCGGACGCATGAAGAACGGAGCGCCCCACATGGTGGGCGTCGTGGACTTCGGGGACGTGATTCGGTCGTGGACGGTGGCGAACCTCGCCGTCGCCTGCGCCTACGCCGGGTTCGGAACTCGCGATCCCGTAGCCGCTTTCTGCGACGTGGCGCGCGGGTGCGTCGCGGAGCACGACGTTACGGAAGCAGAGGCGGACGTCCTGTATGAACTTGCCCGCCTGCGTCTCGCGCTCAGCGTGACGGTGTCGTCGGTCCGCGGCGCCCAGGAGCCGGACAACGAGTACCTGCTCGTGAGCCAGGCTCCCGCCTGGAAGGTGCTCGAACATCTGGACGCAACGCCCGCGGAGCTGGGGCGCTACCGGCTGCGGGAGGCCTGCGGACACGCGCCCTGTCCCTCCACCGCCCGGGTCGTCGCGGCACTCGAACGCGCCGCCCCGGGCGCCGCGCCGGTGCTGGATCCGGATCCGCGCGCGGTACCCACCGTCACGCTCGACCTGAGCGTCGAGTCGGGGGACGATGGCGGGACGTTCGACCCAACGGATCACGCGCAGTTCTCGCAACGGCTGTTCGACCGGATGCGGGACGCGGGTGCGGAGATCGGCATCGGACGCTACGACGAGGTGCGGTGGTGGTACACGGGCGAGGCCTTCCGCGCGCCGGGAAACGAGATGGACGAGTGGCGCAGCGTGCACCTCGGCGTCGACCTGTTCGCGGAGCCGGGGACGCCCGTCCACGCGCCGCTCGGGGGTCGCGCCGTGTCCGCGCATGACAACGCCGACCGCCTGGACTACGGCCCCACGATCATCCTGGAGCACGAACTGGAGGACCCGGCGGGCAAGACGGAGGGACTCGTCCGGTTTCGAACGTTGTTCGGGCATCTGTCACCCGAATCTCTCCCAGCGGTCGCGCCCGGCGAGGCCGTGGAACCCGGCCGGACCATCGGCTGGATCGGGGCCCCGCCGCAGAACGGCGACTGGGCGCCGCACCTTCACTTCCAGATCTTCGTCGATCCGCTCGACTACGACGGGACCTTCCCCGGCGTGGCCGCCCCGAGCGCGCGCGCTGTCTGGACGGCGGTGAGCCCCGACCCGAACCACCTGCTGCGGCTGCAGGGCGAGGCGACGGCACCAAGGCCTCGCGACCGCGCCGCGCTGATCGAGGACCGGAACCGGCGGCTCGGCCCTTCGCTGAGTCTCTCCTACGGGAGACCCCTCCACATCGTGCGGGGGCGCGGAAGCCGGCTCTACGATTCCGAGGGACAGCCCTTCCTCGACTGCGTGAACAACGTCGCTCACGTTGGACACGCGCACCCGCGCGTGAACGAGGCGGCGCGCCGGCAGATGGCCGCGCTCAACACCAATACGCGCTACCTGCACGAGGCCATCCTCGAGTACACGGAGCGGCTGACGGCCCTCTTCCCGAGCCCGCTCGATGTGTGCTTCCTCGTCTGCTCCGGCACCGAGGCCAACGAACTCGCCCTGCGCATGGCGCGCACGCACACCGGCAAGGTGGGCGCGGTCGTCCTCGACGGGGCCTACCACGGGAACTCCAGTTCGGTCGTCAACCTGAGCCCCTACAAGTTCAACGGCCCCGGCGGGAAAGGGCTCCGGCCCTGGGTCCGCATGGCGCCCATGCCGGACCTCTTCCGGGGGATCCACCGTGGGCCGGAACGCGAGGTGGCGCCCCTGTACGCGGCGTACGTCGGGGAGGCGGCGCGGGCGCTCGAAACGGAACCCACCTGGTTCGGGGACCGCCCACCCGGCGCGGCCGCCTTCTTCCACGAATCGATCCTCAGTTGCGGGGGGCAGATCCCGCTCCCGGCCGGATACCTCGCGGCTTCCTACGCCGGAGCCCGCGAGCAGGGCGCCGTGTGCGTGGCCGATGAGGTGCAGGTCGGCTTCGGCCGCGTGGGGTCGCACTTCTGGGCGTTCGAGGAGCACGGCGTCGTCCCCGACATCGTGACCCTCGGCAAGCCGATCGGGAATGGGCACCCCCTCGCCGCGGTGGTCACGACGCGCGAGATCGCCGAGTCCTTCGCCAACGGGATGGAGTACTTCAACACCTACGGCGGGAACCCCGTCGCGTGCGCCATCGGCCTCGCCGTCCTGGACGTGATCGAGGAGGAAGGTCTACAGGAGAACGCGGCGAACGTCGGAAAGCGCCTTCTGGAGGGTCTCGAATGCGTCCGCGACCGTCACGCCCCGGTGGGGGACGCCCGCGGCCGCGGCCTGTTCACGGGCATCGAGTTCGTGCGGGAGGGAGACGATATCGAGCCGGCGGCGGATCTCGCGGACGCGGCGGTCCAGCGCATGCGCGACCGCGGCATTCTGCTCAGCACGGACGGCCCGGACCACAACGTGATCAAGATGAAGCCGCCGCTCGTCTTCTCCCAAGCCGACGCGGATCTGCTGATCTCCAACCTCGACGAGATCCTCTCGGAGACCGCCTTCCTGCGCTGACCCGCCCCGTTGCACACCGAATCCGTGGCCGAACAGCCAGGGCGTCAGGCCGGAAGTTGCTGCAGGAAGTCCTCGAGCGGGAGCACCTCGACGCCGTCGAGCCGCTGAGGGCGCTCCCCCAGGAACACGACGATTCTGCGGGCGACGCGGTCGCAGCGGCCGGCGAGCGACGACAGGCCGCTCACCATGCGCCGGCTCACTCGTCGCCCCGCCTTGACCTCGATCCCCCACACTTCACGTCCGACCTCCAGGACAAAATCCACTTCGGCGCCGTGCCGGGTCCGGTAGTGATAGAGCGCGGCCTCCGGCCAGAGCGTCCCCAGCCTTCTGTACAACTCGCAGCCGACCAGATGTTCGAGGAGGACGCCGCGCTCGTCGGCGAGCGGCGCATCCAGCGGCCGCCGCAGCAACGCGTTGCGCACTCCCAGGTCGAAGAAGAAGAGCTTTGCGTGCCGGACGAGATTCGCGCGGCTCGACCCGCGCAACCCGCTCCATGCCGGCACCCGGAACATCACGAGCGTGTCTTCCAGGACCTCGACGTACCGCCGGGTCGTTTCGTACCCGAGACCCGCGTCCCGGCACAGCGCCTGCACGTTGAGGATGCGGCCCGACGCAGCGGCCATCAGGTCCAGCAGCCGGGCAAAGCCGCCGATGTTCCGTACCAGGGCTTCCGCCTGGATTTCCTCCCGGAGATAGGTGTCCGTGTAGCTTCGCAGGTCGGCGGCGCGAGTCGCGGGATCGTCTTCCGAGTAGATGCCGGGCAGCGTCCCGTGCGCGAGCACACGGTCGAGATCGAAATCCCGTCCGAGTTCCGCGGCGAGAAGCGGGTGCAGGTGATGCACATGGACGCGGCCCGGAAGGAGGTTCGCCTGCCCGCGACGAAGTTTGCGCGCGCTCGATCCCGAGAGCAGGAAGCGGAAGCGGTCGGGCCGGTCGTCGATGCAGACCTGCACGACATCGAGCAGAGCGGGTACTCGCTGCACCTCGTCGAGGAAGACCGTCTTCACTGCCGGGGGCGCCGCATCGAGTTCACGGCGCAACCGCTCGGGGTGCGCCGCGTAATCCCGGAAGGTTCGCGGGTCCGCGAGGTTCAGGGAATGGTCAGGGCCGAGCGCGGACAGAAGGGTAGACTTCCCCACCTGTCGCGGCCCCAGCACGAGCGCGCTGCGACGACGCGTAGACTGCAGATACGGAAACAACATTCTTGTGTACATGTGGGTAAAATAGCCGCCATTCTACCCACATACAAGCGCCGATAGCCGTGTCAGCGGCGCCAGTCGCGGCTCCGAGCGTCCGCACGCCACTCGTCGTCATCGACTTCCACGCGGACGGTCCCCTTGAGGTGACGGATCCGGTCGCCGAGCGGCCGGTCCGCCAACGCCTCGCGAAGAATCTCACAGGGCGGGGGGGGGTTCGTTCAGAAAGCGATCTCCCTGAGGCGCTCGGCTATGTAGGCATTCATCGAGAGCCGATGGCTGCTGGCGTTGGTCGCGAGTTTGCGATGCACTTCCGGATCGATCCTTATGAGAACCCGGCCCGAATAGGGCTTGCTGGGCTCTCTCCCCTTTTCCTCACAGAATTCCAGGTAGTCGTCCACCGCGCGTCGCATGGACTCCTTCAACTCCGACACCGACCTGCCCTCGAAGTTGATCCCGTCTCGCGTGTCGATGACTCGGCCCGAAAAAAACTCGTAGTCTTCATCGTACTCGAAGACACCGGTGTATCCCTTGTACTCGATCATGGCGCGACTCCCGCCCGTTCCAGGGAGCTACGCATCCGCTTTACGAGTCCCCTGCCGCACTCCGGACGCGGATGCGGCCGGTGTACGGTCTCGATCTCTCCGTTCAACTCAACGATTACCGAAGAGCCGCGCCGTTCGTGGATCTCGGCACCCAGGCTCCGAAACATGGCTTCCGATATCATGCGGCAAGCGGCGCGGAGCGGCTTTGGCTAGGCACCGGTTTGCGTGGCGGCGGTGCGCTCGTCGTCGTGCGTGCCCCACCGCTCGAACCACTTCCTGAGGATGAGTTGCGTGCGCAGGAAGTTGGACGGCAGGCGCGACGTGCCGTGCCACTCGCCCTCGAACTGGACCATCGCCGTCGGCTTGTTCTGCGCCTTGAGCGCCTGATAAAACTGCTCCGTCTGCGACATCGGCGTGCGCAGGTCCAGGACGCCCGTCATGAGCATGGTCGGCGTCGTGACGTTCCCCACGTACGAGATCGGCGAGCGGCGGATGTGCTCGCTCGGGTCCACCCACGGGAACTCCTGGAAGTCCGCGTACCAGCGCAGGTAGTTTCCGTCGACCTCGTTCGGGAAGTTGAACCAGTTCACGACCGGGCAGTTCGCCGACGCGGCCCGGAAGCGGTCCGTGTGCCCCACGACCCACGACGTCAGCACGCCGCCGCCCGAGCACCCGTAGACGAACATGTTGCCGTCGTCCACGTAGCCGCGGGAGATGACCTCGTCCACGCTCGACATGAGGTCGTCGAAGTCGTGGTTCGGATAGTCGTACTGGATCGCGTTCCCGAACTCCGTCCCGTAGCCGGAGCTTCCGCGCGGGTTCGTATAGAGGACGACGTATCCGTTCGCGGCGTGCTCCTGCCACGAGAAGTTGAACCCGCCGTTGTACATGCCGTGCGGGCCGCCGTGAATCACGAGGATGAGCGGATACTGGTGCGACGCGTCGAAGTCCGGGGGCTTGATGACCCAGCCGTGGATCGGGAGTCCGTCGTGGGATGACTCGCTCCACACCTGCTCGACTTCGCCCAGCGTCACGCCCGCCAGCACGTCGGCGTTCACATCCGTGAGTCTCGTGCGCCGGCCGGGCCGGTCGACGGGGAAGGCATGGATGTCGCCGGGTTCGTGCGCGTCGCCCCACATCCCCACGGCCATGCCGCCGTCGCTCACGTCGTTGAGGCCGAACATCTGCGGCCCCTCGCTCATCGCCCGCACGTCGCCGTCCACCGAGACGTAGTGGATGTTGCGGTAGCCGTCCGCCGTGGCGTCGAAGTAGATGCCGCCGCCGTCCCGGGCCCAGTGCAGCGCCCCGGGACTGCGGTCCATTTCGGCCGTAAGGGCGCGCGGGTTCGATCCATCCGCGTTCATCACGTAGACGGCGGACTCAATATAGTCGAACGTCGTCGTGTCGTGCCCCACGTAGGCGATCATGCGCCCGTCCGGCGATGGCGCCGGCCGGTTGTCCGGGCCCTTGCGCGTCGTGACCTGGCTCAGTTCGCCGGACTCCGCGTCGAGCCGATAGATCTCCGTCTCCTGCCATCGGTATTCGGCGTTCTCGACGATGAGACCGCTGAACAGGAGCGACCGTCCGTCGGGCTCCCAGGCCGGGACGCCGAAGTTGTAGTCGCCCTCGGTGAGTTGGCGCGCGGTGCCCCCTTCGGCGGGGACCACGAAAATGTGCTGGTACCTGTCACCCAGGAATCCGATGCGGTCCTGCCGATAGACGAGGCGCTCGATGATTCGGGGGCCCGGCGTCCACGTCGCCCCCTCCGGCTTCGGCAGCGAGATGGACCAGTGGCGCGCCGTGGGCTGCTCCGCCCCCACGCGCATCGTGAACGAGAAGCGCGTCCCATCGGGAGACCAGGCCAGGTTGGAGGGACTGTCCGTGATCCGCGTCACCTGCGAGACGGCGCCCTCGGCGTCCATCCAGCGCACGAAGATCTGGGTGTTCCCCTCGTCGTCGGGCGCGAGAAACGCCAGGCGGCTGCCATCGGGCGACCAGCGCGGCGAGGACCCGTCGACGAGGTGGCGGGGGCGGCTGCCGTCCGGATTCACGATCCAGATCGCGGACTCCCACGCGTCGTTCATCTTGTCGACCCACAGGCGCTCATAGACGACCGAGCCCCCGTCCGGCGAGATCCGCGGATCCTGGACCCGCTCCCAGTCGAGCCACGACTCGAGCGCGAGGGCGCCGTTCGCCTCCTGCGCGACGAGCGTCGGGGCGGGGAGGGCGAGACCGCAGAGCAGGCCGGGTACGACGATCGCTGCGAGGGTGACGGGACTCCGGGCGGGATTCCGGAAGAGGACGCGGGGGGAAGCGGGGGCGCGCGTGTCCATGGGTACCTCCTGGGGTGAAGGGCGCCGGGCCTCTCGAAACATGGGATGCGCCACGCCGCGTGCATAGGCCGCGCGCGTGGCCCCGCCCGCCCCCATGCCGCCCGAAGTGCCGCGTCTTATGTTGCGTCAGCGAACGACCGCGGCTGCCGCGCGCCATGCGGCGGCCCACAAGCCGGGAGGTTTCCGTGACGACTCGCACGCCCACCGACGTGACCCGCCTGCCCGACCGTCGCCGATTCCTCAAGCGTGCCGCCGCGGGAGCCGCCCTCGCGGCCACGCCGGCGTGGACCTTCGCCCGCCCAAAGCCCGACCTCGGCCTCGAGGATCTGTCGGCGCGGCGAGACCTCGCGGGGACCGGGGACGAGTCCTTCTGGGAGATGGTGAAGGGCCAGTTCCCGCTTCGCCCCGGCCTCATCCTCGTGAACGCGGCGAACCTCTGTCCCTCCCCCTGGCCGGTGCAGGAGACGGTGTTCGGGTACACGCGGGACATCGACCGGGACGCCTCGTTCCACAACCGGGCCAAGTTCAACGCGCTCGCCGCGAAGTCGGTCGAGTCACTGGCCGAACTGCTCGGCGCCTCGCCCGAGGAGATCGTGGTCACGCGCAACACGTCCGAGAGCAACAACGCGGTGATCAACGGACTTGTCCTGGGCGCCGGAGACGAGGTCGTGCTCTGGGACCAGAACCACCCCACGAACAACGTGGCCTGGGACGTCCGGGCCGACCGCTTCGGCTACAGGGTGATCCGCGTGGCGACGCCCCCGGCGCCGGAGACCGAGGATGAGTTGATCGACGCCTTCGTGAGCGCCTTCACGGACCGCACCCGGGTGCTGGCGGTGACCCAGATCTCGAACATCTCGGGCGTCGAACTCCCGGCGCGCCGCCTGTGCGAGATCGCGCGTGAGCGCGGCATCTACGTCCACATGGACGGGGCCCAGAGCTTCGGCGCGGTGGCGGTCGACCTGCGCGGCATGGGGTGCGACTCGTACACGGGCAGCGCCCACAAGTGGTTCTGCGGGCCGAAGGAAGCCGGTGTCCTCTACGTGCGGGCGGACCGGGTCGCCGAATTGTGGCCCAGCGTCGTGGGTGTGGGCTGGGACGGTGCGATTGCCGGAGGCGGAGCCGACAAGTTCGGCACTTTCGGGCAGCGCGATGACGCGGCGGTGGCGGGCGTGGGGAAGACGGTCGACTTCCACCAGGCGATCGGGGCGGCGGCGATCGAGGAACGCATGCGGGCACTGGCGGCCAGACTGAAGGCGGCGATCCGCGAGCGGATTCCCGGCGTGACGTTCCACACCTCCGACGTGCCGGGACTCGGTGGCGGAGTCGTCATTGCCGAGTTGGGGGTCGACGATCACACGGAGATCTACAACCGGATCTACGAGGAACACGGCGTCGCGGGAGCGCTCCGCCGGGGCGTGTTCCCGGGCATTCGCCTCTGCCCGCACATGTACAACACGATGGCGGAGATGGAACAGGTCGCCGATGCGCTCGCCCGATCCGTCTGAATCGCGGTTGGCCGTCGAGTCGAACCGGGACGCGGACACGTTGCCCCGTTTCCTGGCCGCGCTGCGTCCTCTCCTGCGTGAGCACTCCGCGCGCTCGGCATGGGTCGTCGGATCCCACGCCCGCGGGACGGCCGGTCCCGAAAGCGACATCGACGTGATCGTGGTCGCGCCGACCCGCCGCCCCTCTGTGGAACGTTTCCGGGACTACCTGCCCGCAATCATCGCCGCCGGTGTCGGAGTCGATCTCGTCGTGTACACGCCGGCCGAGTTCGAGCGACTGCGGGCGGAAGGGCGCCCCTTTCTCCGGCACGCCATGCAATCGGCCATGGCCATCGAGGTCTGACCGCCGTGTGGGATGGCGCCGGGGAGGCGCGCAGGTGGCTTGCTCAGGCCGAGAACGATCTCGAGTTCGCGCGCCTCGCCCTGCGCGAGAGGTTTTTCCACCAGACGTGTTTCATCGCCCAGCAGAGCGCGGAAAAGTCCGTCAAGGCGATCGGCTACGGACTCGGCGACCGGACGATCATCGGTCACTCGGTGGTCGCGCTCGCCGAGCGTTATGCGGAGAGGATCGACGGCCTTGGGCGCCTGATGGAGGACGCCGGAGTTCTGGATCAGTTTTATATCCCGGCCCGCTACCCGAACGGCCTTCCCGGCGGGGTTCCGTTCGCCGCTTTCCACGAACCGCAGGCGCGCGCCGCGATCGAGGCCGCCGAGCGCTTCCTGGCTCTGGCGCGCACGCACGTCGACGAGGATTAGCCGGCGGCCCGCACCCGGTGGCCGCTAGAGTTCGCCGCGGTTCTTCGCCCAGAGCGCGTAGTGGCAGGCGCGGGCGGTGAGGGCCATGTAGGTGAGTGAGGGGTTCTGGCAGGCGGATGAGGGCATGGCGGCGCCGTCGATCACGAACAGGTTCGGCGCATCCCACGCCTGGTTGAAGCCGTTGAGGACGGAGGTCGCCGGATCCCGCCCCATGCGGGCCGTTCCCATCTCGTGGATCGTGAGGCCGGGCGCCGTGAGATCCGTGAGCAACTCGACGTCCACGCCGCCGCCGGCTTCGAGCATTTCCGCGGCGCGGTCCGCGCTGTCCCGCATCATCAGGCGTTCGTTGTCGCTCCACTCGCAGTGGATGCGGAGGGCCGGGATCCCCCACGCGTCGACCCGCTCCGGATCGAGCTCGATGTAGTTCTCCTCGCGCGGCAGGCATTCCCCGAAGGCGCCGAGTTCGAACTCCCACACGCCGGGTTCCGTGAGTTGGCGCTTGTACTCCGCCCCGAAGCCCGGCATGTCGAGGCCGCGGCTCCAGCTCTGCCGCGTCGACCAGCCCTGGTAGCCGTAACCCCGGATGAAGTCGGGCGAAGGCTCCGTCACGTTGCGGAAGCGCGGGATGTAGATCCCGTTGGGACGCTCGCCGGTGTAGCCGTGGCCCTCCCAGCCCGGGAACTTCGCCTTCGCGCCGGTGCTCATGGTGTGATCCATGAGATAGCGGCCGAGGGCCCCGCTCGAGTTCGCGAGGCCGTCCGGGAAATCGGCGGACGTCGAGTGGAGGAGGATCCGCGTCGACTCGAGCGCCGAAGCGCCCAGCATGACGATCTCCCCGAAGAACTCCAGCTCCTCCCCTGTCTGCCGGTCGATGACCCGCACGCCCGCGACCCGCCCGCGGGCGGCGTCCCAGATCACGCTGTGCACGACGCTGTCCGGCCGCAGCGTCATCCGGCCCGTGGCCTCGGCGGCCGGGAGGGTGGCGTTGAGCGAACTGAAGTAGCTCTTCGTCCGGCAGCCGCGGTGGCAGGGACCGCAGTAGTGGCAGGCGCTCCGTCCCTTGTGGTCGCGGGTGAGGACCGCCGTGCGTCCGATCGTCATCCTCCGCGTGTCGCCGAAGTCGCGCGCGATCGCCTCCTTCACGGCGTTCTCGACGCACGTCATCTCCATGGGAGGCAGGAGGACGCCGTCCGGCAGTTGGGGGAGGCCCTCGGCGCGGCCGCTGATGCCGACGAACTCCTCGACGTGCGCGTACCACGGCGCGAGGTCCGAGTAGCGGATCGGCCAGTCGACGCCGATCCCGTCGCGCGCGTTGGCCTCGAAGTCGAGGTCGCTGAGGCGGTACGACTGACGCGCCCACATGATCGAGCGTCCGCCGACCTGGCGGCCGCGGATCCAGAGGAACGGCTTCTCGCCGGGCGTCGTGTACGGGTTCTCGATGTCGTTGACGAAGAACTTCCGGCCCATCTCGTCGCAGGCGTAGCACTCGCGCTGGACGGGCTGCTCGGCGGCCAGCGCCTTGCGGTCGTTCCAGCCGCGGTACGGCATGCGGTACGGGGGCACGTGTTCCACATAGTCGCGTTCCGGGACGATCATCGGGCCCGCCTCGAGGACGAGCGTGCGCAAGCCCAGTTCGGTGAGTTCCTTCGCGGCCCAGCCGCCGGTGATGCCCGAGCCGACGACGATCGCGTCCCAGACCTCCTGGCGGCGACCGGGCGCCGGCGACCGGCCGCTCACCGCCGGCCCCCGGCACGGCTCTGCTGCCGGCTCTGCTGCTGGTTCTGTTCGCCGGGGCGGCCCTCGCCGGTGCCGTACTGGTCGAGGATCACGCACCCCTCGAAGGCGCCGGGGATGATCCGGTATCCGAGCGTCCGCAGACCGGCCTGAGACGTGAAATAGCCGGCGAGGGTGAAGCGCTTCATGTCGTAGAAGAAGGTCTCCCGCTCGTCCTCATCGGGGTCCCGGCGGAGGCGATCGAGGTCCGCGTCCATCCGCGCGACGAGTTCCGTCTGCTGGGCCGGGGTGCAGTCGGCGAAGTCGGCCCCGTGGGCCGCCCGGGCGACGGGGTCCACGGCGTCCAGGCCGGCGAGGAAACGGTCGCGGTCCGACGCGTCCAGCCAACCGGTCAGGAGAGCATCGACGAATGCGGTAACGCCCGCCTCGCTCGCGCCGGGCGTGGCCGTCCGGGGGATGATGGTCTCGGCGAGCGCCATCACCGTCCGCGCCTGCGCGGGCGTGAGCGTCGCGGGCGGCGCGCCGCCGACCGGTCCGGTGACCGCACGGATGCGCTCCCCCAGCGCCAGCGCCTGCCCCACCGCGCCCCCCGGCACGAGGAGGGGCGCGCCCGCCGCCGCGCCGATGATCTCGAGAGCCCTGCGCCGTCTCACAGTCGGTCCTCCTCGCCGGCATCGACGCGCGCGCGGGCGGCGGGGGCGCCGCCTCGCTCCGCCATAATAGGCCGAGGCGCCCCCGGCGCGAAGACCGCCGCCGGAGGACGGATCGACGGCGACCGGGAGGCGCGACATATTATGGCATGGACAGACCGATGAAGCGACGACGATTCGTGCGTAATTCACTCGGCGCCGGCCTCCTGATGACGAGCGCGGGTCGCGCGGCAGCGGCCGGGATCCGGACGCTGCCGGAGGCCTGGGGACTCCAGCTCTATACGGTGCGCTCGCTGATGGCCCGCGATGTCGAGCGGACGCTCGCCGCCGTCGCCCGCATCGGATACGGGGAGGTGGAGTTCGCCGGCTATTTCGGCCGCTCCCCCGCCGAGATCCGAACCACGCTGGAAGCGGAGGGCCTCACGGCCCCCGCGGTCCACCTCTCGCTCGAGGAACTCCGATCGAGCTTCGAGGAGGCTGTGGACGCGGCGGCCGAGACCGGACACCGCTACCTCGTTCTGCCCTACCTCGCGGGTCACGAGCGTCCCGGAGCCGATGGCGCAACGGGAACGGCTCTGGTCGACGGATACCGGCGGCTCGCGGACGAGCTCAACGGGTTCGGAGCGCGCTGCCGCGAGGCCGGACTCCGCTTCGCCTATCACAACCACGATTTCGAACTCGAAGAGGTGAACGGGCTCCGCCTCCTCGACGTGATGATCGAGAACACGGACCCCGAACTGGTGTGCTACGAGATCGACCTCTTCTGGCTCGTGCACGGCGGCGGTGACCCGTTCGACTACTTCAGCCGGTACCCCGGCCGGTTCGACCTCTGCCACGTGAAGGACCGCACGACGGAGGGCGAGATGGTGGACGTGGGCGCGGGCGTCATCGACTTCGAGGCGATCTTCGAGCAGTCGGCCCAGGCGGGACTCACTCACTATTTCGTCGAGCACGACACGCCCGGGGATCCCATGGCGTCGGTCCGGGTCAGCTACGAACACCTCGCTTCACTGGATGGCTAAGCCCCCCGCCGCCCCCCCCGGCGGGACGCCCGTCAGCCGCCGCGACGCCCTGCGCGCGACGGGCGCCGCCTCGCTCGGTTTCCTGGTCGGAGGCGCGGGAAGGCCGGCGCCGGCTCTCGGCCGGGCCCCCGGCGCGGCCGCCACCCCGGTACAGGTGGCCGGCATCACCCAGTCCGTCGCGCGCTGGTGTTTCGAGGACATCCCGCTCGTCCCCTTCTGCCAGGGCGTGGCGGAGATGGGTCTCACGGCGATGGATCTGCTCCGGGTCGAGGAATGGCCGGTCGCGCACGACCACGGTCTCACGGTCTCGTGTGGGGACGTGTTGGCCGGGACCATCGAGGACGGCCTCAACGAGCCGAGGAACCACCGCGGGATCATCGAGGCCTTCGAGCGCCACATCCCCCACGCGGCCCGCGTCGAAGTGCCCAACGTGATCTGCTTCTTCGGCAACCGCCGCGGGATGGAGGACGCCGTCGGGATCGAGAACTCGATCCGCTGCCTGCGGGAGTGCGCCCCGGTCGCCGAATCCGGGGGCGTGACGATCCTCGTCGAGGTCCTCAACTCGAAGCCCGGCGGACACGTCGACTACATCGGCGACCACATGGACTACGCGCTCGAGATCATCCGCGCCGTCGACTCGCCCCGCGTGAAGATCCTCTACGACATCTACCACATGCAGATCATGGAGGGGGACATCATCCGCACGCTCACGGATGCGAGTCCCTGGATCGGCCACTACCACACCGGCGGGGTCCCCGGACGGGCCGAGATCGACGACTCGCAGGAACTGAACTATCCCGCGATCGTGCGCGCCATCGGGGACACCGGTTTCGAGGGCTTCATGGCTCACGAGTTCATCCCGCGGAGCGGCGACCCCCTGCGCTCGCTGCGCGAAGCCGTGGAGTTGTGCGCCGTCTGACTCGAACCGTCAGGGACGGCGACTCCCGGCGCTCGCCGCCAGCGCCGACTGCTTCTTTCCCAGCCACAGCGAGATCATCAGCCACAGTCCGGCCAGCGGGACCATGGTCAGCACCAGCGCGGAGCTTCCCATCCCGAGCGCGCGCAATCCCGCGAAAGACCACACGCCGATCTGGTCGCCCGCGCGGTAGACGAACAGGTCGTTGAAGTTCTTGGCCTTGTACTTGTCCCGGCGCGGAAGGACGGTGTAGAGCACCTCCCTCGTCGGCACCGCGAGCGCGAAGTTCCCTGCCCTCCGCAGGATCTGGAACACCACGAACACCGCGAAGACCGGCGCCGCCCCGAGCGCCAGGAAGCCGAGGATGCTGAGCACAGGCAGTATCCCGAGCGCCAGGCGCACGCCGAGCCACTTCAGAATGCGGCCCGTCAGAAAGAGTTGGGTCACGAGGGTGAGCAGGCTCACCGCGAGGTCGATGCGCGCGAAGACCGAGGTTCGCTCCGCTCCCGTCTCGAACGTCCGCGAGATGATGTCCGCCTGGATGTTGTAGAGGAAGGTGGAACCGATGGTGAACAGCAGCATGAAGGCGCCGATCCCCAGCAGATAGGGGGACGCCAGAACCCGCCGTATTCCCTCCAGCGGCGAGCCCCCGATCACCTCCTTCGCATCCCTTCCACCGCCTGCACCATCCGAACCGTCGCCGGCGACGCCGCCCGCACCTTCAACCGCAGCCCCGGGGGTCGCGCAGCGCGAATCCAGCGCCTTGAGGCACAGGACCGCGCCCTCGAGCAGCAGCACCGAGAACAGAAGGAGCGTCGCGGGCGACAGAAACCCCACCAGGAAGGCCGTGATCGAGGAGCCGACGATCCCCCCAAGGGTCCCGCCGACCCCTATGAGGCCGAACACGCGCCGGCTCTGGCGTTCGCGAAAAATGTCGGTCATGAACGACCAGAAGACGGAAACGACGAACAAGTTGAAGACGCTGATCCAGACGAAGAAGGTCCGGCCGATCCAGACCGCAGCGGGGCCGTCGGTCACGACCCGCAGCAGCACGAAGTAGACGAGCAGGTTCAGCATGAAGAAGCGGTACGTGAGCGTCACGAACCGGCGGCGGGTCCACCGCGACACAACCGCGGCGAAGACCGGATGGACGAGGAGCATGGCGGTCAGCGTGCCCGTGAAGAGCCAGGGGATGTTCTCGACTCCGCCCGCCACGGCCATCTCCTCGCGGATGGGCCGGATGACGTAGTACGCGGAGAGAATGAAGAAGAAATAGAGGGCCGACAGGAGTACGAGCCGGGCCTCTTCCGGACGGGCGCCGGTCAGTCGCGCGGCAACCGTGCGCGGCTCGCTCTCCGGGGGTGGGGTCATGCGGGGGAAGCTCCGGGGTGGCGCTCCATTGTGCCTCTGCTTGCCCGTCGGTGGAGAAAAGGATTCTCTTCAGAGGATCTCGGAACCTAACGGTGGGAGCGAACGTGGCCAGCTTGCTGGAAGTTGTGTTAGGCCTCGCGAGGCGGATTCTCAACATGAGGCGGGGCGAGTTCAGGCTCGCGGTATTGTCCGCGCTCTTCTTCTTCCTCGTCCTCTGCGGCTACTTCTTCCTCCGCCCGGTGCGGGAGGCGATGGGGGTCGCCCGCGGGATGGGCGACCTGCGCTGGCTCTTCGCCGTCACATCGGTGGCGTCGCTCGGCGCCGTCCTCATCTTCGGGGGCGTCGTTGCGCGCACGAACCGACGGCGCTTCATCCCGGTGGCCTATCTCTTCGTCATTGCCTGCCTGATCGGTTTCGCGACGCTCCTCATCCTGGACGCGCGCGCGGGCGGCGGCCTCATCGGCACCGACGCGGAGACCGGCCTCTCGCGCGGCATCGGGTACACGTTCTACGTGTGGCTGAGCGTCATCAACCTCTTCTCAACGAGCGTGTTCTGGGCCTTCATGGTCGACGTGTTCGACGTCGATCAGGGGAAGCGGATGTTCCCCTTCATCGGGATCGGGGGCACGCTCGGGGCGCTGGCCGGGGGTGGGGGCGCAAGCCTGATCAGCGGCCTCACCGACAGCCCCTACCTGCCCGCGGGCCTCATGCTCACCGGGGCCGGCTGCTTCGGGCTCGCGATCGCCGTCATGCTGATCCTCGACGGCACGGCGGGCCGCTCGGAGCTGTCCCGGCTCGAGACGGCGGCTGCAGCGGGAGCCGAAAGCGGCGGCGGGAGCGCACCCGGCGCCAGGATCGGTGGCGCATTCTGGGACGGCGCGCGGGCCGTGGCCACATCGCCCTACCTGCTCGGCGTCGGCCTATGGGTCGTGTTCATGGCCGTGTCGAACACGCTGATCTACTTCACGCAGGCCAATGTGATCCTCGAGGCGACGGACACGTTCAGCCAGCGGGTGGGAAGCTTCGCCAACTTCGACTTCCTGGCGCAGGCCGCCACCCTGTTCACGCAGGTCTTCGTCACGACGCACGTGATCCGGAAGCTCGGCGTCGGGTGGACGCTCGCCATCCTGCCGGTCGTGACGGTGCTCGGGTTCGTCGTGCTCGCCGTGTGGCCGGTCTACGGCGTGATGATGATCTTCCAGGCCGTCCACCGGGCGACGCGGTACGCGATTTCGCGGCCCTCGCGTGAAACGCTGTTCTCGGTCGTGCCGCCCGCCGAAAAGTACAAGGGGAAGCCGATCGTCGATGTCTTCCTGTACCGGGGCGGTGACCTCGCCGGCGCCGGAATCGACAGCATGTTCGCGCTGCTCGGCCTGACGCTGGCCTGGGTGGCGATGTCCACGGCGCCGCTGGCCGGGATGTGGATTGTACTCTCCGTCGCGCTCGGACGGGCCCAGGCGCGGCGCGTGGATTCCTGAGCCGCCCGGCGGTGCCGATGCTGCCCGACGATCTCTTCGGGCCCGGGTCTCCGCTGCGGGTCATCGGCCACCGGGGGGCCGCGGCGTTCGCGCCCGAGAACACGCTCCCTTCCTTCGAGCACGCGGTGCGCGTGGGGGCCGACGCGGTGGAACTGGACCTGCACCGGAGCGCCGATGGCCACCTCATGGTCATCCACGACCCCGGCCTCGCCCGCACCACCGACGGGACGGGGCGGGTGGAGGAGATGACGCTGGACGAACTGCGCCCCTTCGACGCCGGCTACCACTTCACGACCGATAACGGGAAGACCTTCCCGTTCCGGGGAAAGCGTGTCGGCATCCCCACCCTCGAGGAGGTGCTCGAGGCGCTGGGGGATCTCCCGGTGGTGGCGGAGATCAAGTCGGCCGCCGCGGGGCACGAACTGGGGGCATGGCTGCAGAGGAGCCGGAACCGCGGAGGTCGGGGGCGGATCCTGGTGGGCGGCTTCGAGCGCAAAGAGGTCGAGCCCGCGAGCCGGCACGCCCGCTGGCGCTGCGCCTACCAGGACGAACTCCGCACCTACGTCGTCCTCGGCAAGTTCGGCCTTGGAGGCCGGGTCGCGCCGGCCGGCTGCGATGCCGCCATGCTGCCCGAACGGCAGGGCACGCTGCGCATCGTCACACCGCGGTTCGTGCGGCGCGCCCACGCCGACGGCATGGGCGTCTTCGTGTGGACCGTAAACCACCCGGACGATATGCGGCGCCTCCTCGACTGGGGCGTCGACGGGCTCGTGAGCGACGCCCCCGGACGAGCCCGCCGGATCCTGGACGAGCGGGAAGTGGGGAGCGATGCCGCAGCCTGAAACTCGGCCGCGCACGATCCTCCACGTCGACATGGACGCGTTCTATGCCGCCGTCGAGATGCGCGAGGATCCCTCGCTGCGCGGGAAGCCTGTCATCATCGGATCCGCTCCGCACAAGGGCCGGGGCCGGGGCGTCGTCTCGACCGCGAACTACGAGGCCCGGCGCTACGGCATCCACTCCGCGATGCCGATCTCGCAGGCGTGGCGCCGCTGTCCCGAGGGCACCTACGTGCGCCCGCGGATCGGCTTTTATGCGGAGATCTCCGAGCGAATCTTCGACATCTTCCGCTCGTTCACCGACCAGGTGGAGACGCTCTCGCTGGACGAAGCCTTCCTCGACGTGACGGCGAGCCGGCGGCTGTTCGGCGCCGGGCCCGAGATCGCTGCGCGGATCCGGCAGCGGATCGCCGAAGAGGAGCGGCTCACGGCATCGGTCGGCGTCGCTTCCAACAAGTACGTGGCGAAGGTGGCGAGCGACCTGAAGAAGCCGGACGCGCTCGTCGTGGCGCCGCCGGGGACCGAACGCGAGTTCCTGGCGCCCCTCTCGGTAGCGCGACTCTGGGGCGCGGGGCCGAAGGTGCAGGCCCGCCTGGCCCAACTCGGCCTGAAGACGATCGGGGATCTGGCGCGCAACAAGCCCGAGTTCCTCGAGGCGTCCCTGGGCCGGAAGTTGGGGCGATGGCTGCACGAACTCGCGAACGGGGTCGACGTACGGCGGGTCGACCCGCGCCCGGGGCGAAAGTCACTCGGCAAGGAGGTCACGTTTCCGAGCGACGTGGAGGATCGCGCACGCGTGGAGCGGACCCTGCTCGCCCTCTGCGAAGGGATCGCGCGGTCGCTCCGAAAGAAGGGGATCGCGGGGCGCACGGTGCAGTTGAAGTTGCGCTGGGACGGTTTCGAGACGCACACGCGCCAGCGCACGCTCGAACGGCCGGCGGACATGACGGAAGCGATCTGGCCCGTCGCCCGGGAGCTGTTCCGGGAGGCGGACGATCCCCGCCGGCTCGTGCGGCTCATCGGCGTCAGCCTCTCGGGCTTCGATCATCCTGAGGGCGAGCAGTTGAGACTGCTCGACGACGATGACCCGGCCTCCGGCGACGCGGTCCACCGGGAGCTGGCGAAGACGATGGACACGGTAGCGGACCGGTTCGGCCGGGACGCTCTGAAACGGGCCGCCCTTCTCGATTCCAACGTGCGAGGCACATAGCGAGGCACATGACCATGCAGGTATTCCCGATTCCGCCCGCCTCCGGGCGCGGCATCCTCTGGTTCTTCGTCATCATGATGGTGGTCCTCGGCGCCGTGACGCTGATGATGGGTTGGGCCGCCTGGTCCACCCGCAACAGCCGCGCCGAGGTCTCCCCCGCAGGGCTGAAGCTCGTGGGAGACCTCTGGGGCCGGACGATCCCCCTCGACCGTCTCGAACTCGACGAGTCGCGCGTGGTCGATCTCCGCGGCGAACCCGATCTCGTCCCGCGCCGTCGCACGATGGGAACGGCGCTCGGCGGTTACTCCGCCGGATGGTTCCGGCTGCGAAGCGGGGAAAAGGCCCTCCTGTACCTCACGGACCGGCGGCGGGTGGTGTACATTCCCACGCTCGACGGATACTCGCTCCTCCTGAGCCAGGGTGAACCCCGCCGCTTCCTGGACGCCCTGCACGACGCGACGGGGGGCACGGCCGGAAACGCCGACGAAGCCACCGAAGGAGAGTGACCGCGGATGCTCCCGACACGCGCTGAGGCGCTCGCGATCGTCCACGAATACACCGAGAGTCCCGGCCTCCGGCGCCACATGCTGGCGGTGGAGGCCGGCATGCGGGCCTACGCGAGAAAATACGGCGCCGACGAAGACCGTTGGGGCGTGGCGGGGCTGCTCCACGACTTCGACTACGAGCGCTGGCCCAACCGCGACCGCGCGCCCGACTCGGAACATCCCTCCACCGGGGTCGCCATCCTGCGCGAGAAGGGCGTGGACGAGGACATCCTCGAGACCATCATGGCCCACGCCGACTACACGGACGTGGAGGCGACGACGCTTATGTCGAAGACACTCCGGGCCGTGGACGAACTCACCGGTTTCATCACGGCCTGCGCCCTCGTGCGGCCGACGCGCCTCGCCGGCATGAAGACGAGGTCGGTGAGAAAGAAGATGAAGGACAAGGCCTTCGCCGCCGCCGTGAGCCGCGAGGAAATGCTGGAGAACTGCGCCGAACTCGGTGAGGACATGGGCGAGCACATCGCCTTCGTGATCGCCGCGATGCAGGTTGCTGCGGAAGACCTCGGCCTGAATGGCCCCGCCCCCGGCTGAACCGCCGTGCGGACCGGCCCCCGATTCGGAGGTGACCGAGCATGACCACGACGACCGTAATCATGATCATCGTCATCCTCGGATTCGTCTGGGGAGGGCTCGCCATCCTCGCGTCGGCCGCCTGGCGCAAGGAAGGCGCCAAGCGAGGCGGAGAGGGCTGACCGCCCGTAATGCCCGTGATGCCCGGAATGCCCGTCACGACGGACAGGAAGCAGAAGCGTCGTGGGGGAGGGACCCTCCTGGTGACGCTGGCTGCGCTGGCGGTCGGATCGTGCTTCCTTCCCCGTCCGATGCGCCCGCCCGAAGACCCGCCGGCGGCTGTACCGGATTCGGTCGCCCGCGATTCGGCGGCCGCGGAGGCCGCGCGCCGGGATTCGATCGCGAGGGCGCAACGAGCCGTGGCCGCGGCCGCCCGGCAGGATTCGATCGCGAGGGCAGAACGCGAGGCCGCCCGGCAGGATTCGATCGCGAGGGCACAGCGAGAGGCCGCCCGCCGGGACTCCATCCTCGAGGCCGAGCGGGCCGCGGCCGCCCGCCGGGACTCCATCCTCGAGGCCGAGCGGGCCGCCGCGCGCCGAGATTCGCTGGAGGCCGCGCGACGCGACTCGCTGATCGCCGCCGCCCGCCGCGACTCGCTGGCCAGCATCGAGACGGCCCGGGCCGCGGTCGAAGCGGAGTTGGCGGAACTCCGCGAATCGGGTCCCGTCTACGTCGCCCACGACGAAGCGCCCCGCCTCGTGTGGGACACCGATGCCGAGGCCGCGCTGGCGACGACCCTGCTTCCGGTCATCCGCGCCAGGGGACTCGACGCGGACATCGCGGCCTCCATCTGGCTCCTCGTGCGGATCGACGGAAGGGTCGAGGCAACCGCGATCCAGGTCTCGTCCGGCGACCAGGCCTTCGACGCGGCGGCCGTGCGGGCGGCCCGCGGAATGCTCTTTGCTCCCGCCCTCCGTGGCGGCCGCGTGGCGCCCGTATGGGTTCTGCGCGAAATCTCGCTTCTCATGCGGTAACCGCGGCCTTCTTCGCCCACCTTGGGGGGCTGCGATCCGCCGTCCGACCGAATAGCTTGCGCGCCCGATGCCACGCCGCGACGACATCTCTTCGATCCTTCTCATAGGCTCCGGCCCGATCGTGATCGGCCAGGCCTGCGAGTTCGACTACTCCGGGACGCAAGCCTGCCGGGCGCTCCGCGAGGAGGGATATCGAGTCATCCTCGTGAACTCGAATCCCGCCACGATCATGACGGACCCGGACATCGCCGACGCGACCTACATCGAGCCGCTGACGGCCGACTGGGTCGAGCGGGTGATCGAAGTCGAGAAGCCCGACGCGCTCATCCCGACGATGGGCGGCCAGACGGCGCTCAACGTCGCGCTCGAACTCGCCGAACGCGGGGTGCTCGACGAACACGGGGTGGAGTTGATCGGCGCCGATGTCCGGGCGATTCAACTCGCCGAGGACCGGGAACAGTTCGCCGAAGCGATGCGGCGAATCGGGCTCAAGTTGCCGGCGGGAGGCTTCGCCCGCTCGCTCGACGAGGCGCTCACGCTGGTCGAGAACACGGGATTCCCCGCCATCATCCGGCCCTCCTTCACCCTCGGCGGCACCGGCGGCAGCACCGCCTACAACCGCGAGGAGTTCGAGGATCTCGTCCGCTCCGGCATCCGCTCGTCGCCGATCGGCGAGGTGCTCATCGACCGCAGCATCATCGGCTGGAAGGAGTTCGAACTCGAGGTGATGCGGGACCGGGCGGACAACGTCGTCATCGTGTGCTCGATCGAGAACTTCGACGCCATGGGCGTGCACACGGGCGACTCGATCACCGTCGCGCCGGCGCTCACGCTCTCGGACCGCGAGTACCAGGCGATGCGGGACGCGGCCATCGCGTGCATCCGCGAGATCGGAGTGGACGCGGGGGGCTGCAACATCCAGTTCGCCGTGCACCCGACGACGGGCCAGATGCTCGTCATCGAGATGAACCCGCGGGTGTCCCGGAGTTCGGCGCTCGCGTCGAAGGCGACCGGGTTCCCCATCGCCCGCATCGGCGCCAAGCTCGCGGTCGGTTACCGCCTCGACGAGATCCCGAATGCGATCACCCGGGTGACGCCTTCGTGCTTCGAGCCGGTGCTCGATTACATGGTCGTGAAGATCCCGCGCTTCGCGTTCGAGAAGTTCCCGAAGGCGGACGCCACGCTCGGCGTGCAGATGAAGGCCGTGGGCGAGGTGATGGCGATCGGCCGCACCTTCCAGCAGGCGTGGCTCAAGGGCTTCCGCGCGCTCGAGAACGGGCGGTCGGGGTGGCTTCCCTCCCCGGACCCCGATGAGGACCGGCTGGAGGACGACGAGGTCGACACGGTACGGGCCGCGATCCGCACCGCGACGCCGGAACGCCCCTTCCAACTGTACCGCGCCTTCCAGGCGGGCCTCTCCGTGTCCGAGATCAACCGGATCACGGGGATCGATCCCTGGTTCCTCTCGCAGCTCGAGGAACTGGTGCGGGAAGGCCAGACCTTCGCGGCGGCCGCGGAGGTCACGCCCGGGGACGTCGAACGGTTGAAGCGGATCGGCTTCGGCGACGCGGAGATGGCACAGTTGCGCGGGACACGCGGGACGACGGAGGCCGCGGTTCGCGAGATGCGCCAGACCGCGGGACTCCGGCCCGTCTACAAGACCGTCGACACGTGCGCGGGCGAATTCCCCGCCGCCACGCCGTACCTCTACTCGACGTACGAAGACGAAAACGAATCCGAGCGCTCCGACCGGCGCAAGATCATCATCCTCGGCAGCGGCCCGAACCGCATCGGACAGGGCATCGAGTTCGACTACTGCTGCGTCTCGGCCTCGCTCGCGCTGCGCGAGGAAGGGTTCGAGACGATCATGATCAACTCGAATCCCGAGACCGTCTCCACCGACTTCGACATCTCGAACAAGCTCTACTTCGAGCCCCTGACGGTGGAAGATGTGCTCGCGATCGTGGAGCAGGAGAAGCCGGAGGGCGTCATCGTCCAGTTCGGGGGACAGACGCCGCTGACCATCGCCCGCAAGCTGGAGCAACTCGGCGTCCCCATCCTCGGGACGAGCGTCGAATCGATCGACCGCACCGAGGACCGCCGCCGCTTCGACCAACTCTGCCGCGAGCTCGGCGTGCCCATGCCGCCGGGCGGGACCGCGACGAGCATCGAGGAGGCGCTGGAGATCGCGGAGGAGATCGGGTATCCCGTCCTCGTCCGGCCCAGCTACGTGCTCGGCGGCCGGGCCATGGAGATCGTCTACGATCCGGTCTCGCTGCGGGAATACTTCGCGCGCGCGGTGCAAGCTTCTCCCGAACATCCCGTCCTCCTCGACCGATTCCTCGAGGACGCCTTCGAGGCGGACGTGGATGCGGTGTGCGACGGGGAGACGGTCGTGATCGGCGGGATCATGCAGCACATCGAGGACGCCGGCGTGCACTCGGGCGACTCGGCCTGCGTGCTGCCGCCCTACCTCCTGCGCGACGTCGACATGGAGGCGATGCGCCGCTTCACGCGGGACTTCGCCCTCGCGCTGGACGTCCGGGGCCTCATCAACGTGCAGTTCGCCGTGCACGAGAAGACGGTGTACGTGCTCGAGGTGAACCCGCGCGCGAGCCGCACCGTGCCCTTCGTGAGCAAGGCGACGGGGGTCCCGCTGGCCCGGGTGGCCGCGCGCGTCCTTGCCGGGGTGAAGCTCGCCGACCTGGGCCTCGGCGACGAACTTGTCCCGCACCAGGTCTCGGTGAAGGAGGCGGTGCTCCCCTTCGACAAGATCCCGGATGCGGACACCGTGCTCGGGCCGGAGATGCGGTCCACGGGCGAGGTCATGGGATACGCGGACAGCTTTGGGCTCGCGTTCGCGAAGTCGCAGATCTCCGCCTACCAGGGGCTGCCGACGGAGGGGGCCGTCGCGATCACCGTGCACGATCAGGACAAGCCGAACATGGTCCCGATCGCGCGGCGCTTCCATGAACTCGGCTTCTCGATCTTCGCCACCGAGGGCACGGCGAAATACCTGCGCGGGCGGGGAGTCCCCTGCGAGCGCATCCTGAAGGTGCACGAGGGTCGGCCGAACCTCCTCGACCGCATCGTCTCGGGCGAGGTCCAGCTGCTCCTGAACACCCCGCTCGGCAAGCACGCGCAGCACGACGACTACATGATCCGCCGCGCGGCCGTCGTCCGGCGGGTACCCTACACGACGACCCTTTCCGCAGCCTCGGCAGCCGCGGACGCGATCATCGCGCTCCGCCACCGCCGCCACACGGTCCAGAGCCTCCAGACGCGCGACGTGGCGGAGGTGGAAGAGGACCGGCGCACGAGGACCGCCGGCCCCGTCTGACGTTCCCGCGGGAACGTCCTCGCCCGCAGTCCCATTTCACCTGTCCATCCCACCGCCCCATCTCACCGGACCAGCCAGTTCTCATTTGTTGCATGTTTATTCAAGATCTTGTATATATTCCCGCCCCGCGCGGGCGCGCCCTCGTGCGGATCTCACTCCGTGAACGGTTCGACTTAACTGCCACCTCAGGATCGACGCATGACGAAGAAGAGCGTGAAGCGGGTCGCCCTGGCGTACTCCGGGGGCCTCGATACATCGGTGATGGTCACCTGGTTGAAGGAGAACTACGACTGCGAGGTCGTGGCGGTCGTCGTGGACGTCGGCCAGAAGGAGGACTTCGAGGCGGCTCGCGAGAAGGCGATGGCGACCGGTGCGATCGCCTGCCGGGTCATCGACCTGCGCGAGGAGTTCCTGACCGAATGCGCCTTCCCCGCTCTGAAGGCGGGGGCCGTGTACGAGGGCCGCTACCTGCTCGGCACCTCCCTGGCCCGGCCCGTGATCGCGGCCGCCCAGGTCGAGGTCGCGCGCGAGTACGACTGCGACGCGGTCGCGCACGGATGCACCGGCAAGGGCAACGACCAGGTCCGCTTCGAACTCACCTACCAGGCGCTCGCTCCGGACCTGGCCGTGATCGCCCCGTGGCGCGAGTGGGAAATCACCTCCAGGGAGGACGCCTTCGCCTACGCCGCGGAACGGAACATCCCCGTGCCGGGCAGCCCCCGGAAGCTGTACAGCATCGACCGGAACCTGTGGCACACGTCGTTCGAGGGCGGCATCCTCGAGGATCCGGGCGCGGCCGCGCCGGACGAGTTGCGGGAACTGACGGTCGATCCGGCCGAAGCGCCGGACACGCCCGAGGACGTCGTGATCTCCTTCGAGGGCGGCATCCCGGTGGCGCTCAACGGTGAGGCGCTCGATCCGATGACGCTGATTCAGGGTCTGAACGAGAAGGCGGGGGCCCACGGGGTGGGGCGCGTGGACCTCGTCGAGAACCGGCTCGTGGGCATGAAGAGCCGCGGCGTCTACGAGACGCCGGCGGGAACGGTCCTTGTCGCCGCGCTCGCCGATCTCGAGTCGATCACGCTCGACCGGGACACGGCGGGCTTCAAGCGGGGGATCGCCGACCGCTACGCGGAGCTCGTCTATCAGGGTCTCTGGTTCTCGCCGCTGCGTGCGGCCTTCGACGCGTTCCTCGATGAGGCGCACGCGACCTCGACCGGAGACGTGACCGTTCGGCTGTTCAAGGGCTCCGCGCTGCCGGTGGCCCGCACGTCGCCCTTCTCGCTGTACCGGGAGGATCTCGCCACGTTCGAGGAGGATTCGGTCTACGACCAGGCCGACGCCGGCGGCTTCGTCCGCCTGTGGGGCCTGCCTTCGAGTCTGGCGGCGCGAGTGCGGAAGGCGGCGGAGGCGGACGGCCCCGTCACCGACTTCGCGTCCAACGGCGCGGATGCGGCGCGGGTTGGCCCGGAGGGGGGCACGGGACCGGGAATGGCGGTCCCGGCGGGCCTGCCCAGGCGAGCCGGCCGGCCGCTGGCGTCCACCCGAGGCTGACCACCCGTGACGGAAGAACCCGAAGGGAGAACGCCGGGCGACGCCCTTTGGGGAGGGCGCTTCGCGGTCCCCGTACATCCCGCGATCCTCGAGTTCACGAACTCGCTCCCGTTCGACCGCAGGCTGGTGCGGCACGACCTCCTCGCGAGCCTCGCGCACGCCCGCATGTTGCGCGAGACGGAAATCCTCTCGACGGCTGACAGCAACCTGATCCTGTCGGGGCTGTCGGAGGTCCTGCGGGACGTGGAGAACGGCGAACTCAGGGTCGAAGGGCCGGACGAGGACGTGCACACCTGGATCGAACGCACGCTCGTCGAGCGCGTGGGCGAAGCGGGCAAGCGGCTGCACACCGCGAGGAGCCGGAACGACCAGACCGCGATCGCGCTCCGGCTCTACGTGCGCGAGCGGCTCGAGGACGTCCTTTCGGGGGTGGCCGGGCTGCAGCGGGTGCTGACGGGCCAGGCGGCCTCGTTTCGGGAGACTTTCCTGCCCGGCTATACCCACCTGCAGCGGGGACAGCCGGTCAGCCTCGCGCACCACCTCCTCGCCCACGTGGCCTCGCTGGCCGCGGACGCGGAACGGCTCCGGGCGGCGCACCGGCTGGCGGGCGTGTCGCCGCTCGGCGCGGGGGCACTCGCCGGGACGTCGTTCCCGATCGATCCGCAGCGCAGCGCCGCCCTGCTGGGGCTCGACCGCACCTTCGCCAACAGCATGCACGTCGTCGGCGACCGCGACTACGTGCTCGACGCCGCGTACGCCTGCGCCATGCTCTCCGTGCACCTGTCGCGCTGGGCGGACGAAGTCGTGCTCTGGTCGACGCGCGAGTTCGGGTTCATCGACCTCGACGACTCCGTGGCGCAGGGCAGCAGCATCATGCCGCAGAAGAAGAATCCGGAGGCCGCCGAGATCCTGCGCGGCAAGTCGGCGCGGGCGATCGGAAACGTGACGTCGCTGCTCGCGCTGATGAAGGGTCTCCCCCTCACCTTCAACAGCGACTTTCAGGAGGACAAGGAGCGCCTCTTCGACTCCTTCGACACGGCGGACTGGTCGCTGGCGGCGGCGATCGCGATCGCGCGGGGCGTGGACTACCGGACCGATGCCATGGAGGCGGCGCTCACCGGCGGGATGCTGACGGCGACCGAGCTCGCCGACTATCTCGTCCGCGGCGGCGTCCCCTTCCGGACCGCACACCACGAGGTCGGCGAGGCGGTGCGCCTTGCCGAGGAAGGCGGCGTCGAACTGTGGGAACTGGACCTCGAGACCCTCCGGACGTGCTGTCCCACGGTGGGGGGCGACGTGCACGAGGTGTTGCGCCCGGAGGCCGCCGTCGCCGCGCACGACTCGCCGGGCGGGCCGGCTCCGGGACGCGTGCTGGAGCAGTTGCAGACGTGCGACCGCGATGTGGCGGCGCTCGAAACCTGGCTCGACGGCCGCACCGATCCCCCGATCCGGCGCGCCCACCTCGAGGAGCGCCTGCTGGACGCGGTGATCGCGTGACGCCGGCACGCCGCAGAGCGCGCGAGCGGGCGATCCTGCGGATCATCGACCGCCGGCCGATCCGGACGCAGACCGAACTCGTAGCCGCGCTCGCGCGAGAGGGCGTCTCGACGACCCAGGCGACGCTGTCGCGGGATATTCGGCGCCTCGGCGTCGTGAAGCGGCCCGGCGCGCGCGGTCCCCGGTACCAGCGCGCCGAGTCCGAGACCACCCCGCCCAACCCCCGCCGCGTGCTGGCGGTGACGCTGAGCGAGTTCGCGCTGGAGGTCGGCCCGGGCGACGCGCTGCTCGCGATCCGGACGCTGAGCGGCTGCGCCAACGCCGTCGCGATCGCCGTCGATGAGTCGGACCTGGAGGGCGTCGTCGCGACGGTCGCGGGCGACGACACGATTCTCATCCTGTGCCGCGACGCGGAGGTGCGGTCCCGGCTCACCGCCGAGCTGAGGTCGCTGGCCGGCCTCTGAGTCGCGCTATGTCGCGCGCGGTCGAACAGTCCCCGCTTTCGTTACGCCTTGTCCATCATGGACTGAAGAACTGCCGTCGCACCTCGCCGCTCCCGACGAACTGGGACAGCAGGCGATAATTGTTGCGTTCAAAACGCACGCGGCCCGCCACAACGGCCGGATGAACTCCCACATCGCTTGCGAAGTGCATCACGTTCATCGCTGTGGGACGCTCACGAACGCCGCTGGCGTCCCATGCATCCCCGGGGATCAGTGCCTCCTCCGCCCACTCGTCGGCCTCCCCTTCGCGCGGATCCTCGGTGGAAGCCCTGGCGCGACGGAGCGAATGATCGTCGAGGAACGCCCGGGGATCGTCGTAGTCCATGTGGCGCCCTACATGTGCCAGCTCGTGCAGAAGGCAGAACCAGAAGTTGTCTATGCGATTGTGCCTGAGGGTCAGAGCCACCACGGGGGTCCCGTCGGCGAGCTGCAGCGCTGCGCCATCAAGGTAGGTGCGCGGCAGGTGTTCCAGGGCCACGAACGGGATTCCGAGTTCGGTCAGGCTGGCTTCGGCGCGGCTGGGACCATCTCGCAGCGGACTCATCCTCGCCAGTTCGCGCAGAACATCCGGGGTGATGCACCCGGGAGCGAAATCGGCCTTCGGTCGGTTCGCGTTCGCGACCGCCATCGCCTGCCAACACCAGGCCTGCAGCGCGTAAGCGTCGGCCTTGGCGTTCGCCCGGAGGCCCGTTTGCCGAAACATCACGGCGCCGCCGGGCCCGACGCCGGCGCGCTCCACAAACCGTTCCATGATCTCCTTGGCATGGTGTGCCAGTGATGGGACCTTGGGGATCCAGCCGCGATTGGCCATCGTGCGGAGCGGAAAGCGCCTCCAGTGGTCGTCGTCCCAGTCCTCCGGCGGATCCGGCCTTCGCAGCAGATTTTCGGCCCGAACGCCCAGGTGCCTATGTAGCGCTCGCGCCATGGGGAGCGTCAGCGGACGCTTGCGGCCCAGTACTTCCGACACCCTCGCGGCACTCCCGATGAAGGGAACCAGGTCACGCGGCGACAGATCGCGCTCCTCCATGCGCAACTTGATGGCGTCGATCGGATCCAGGTCGCCCGTGGGGAAGTGCCTTCGCTCATAGAGCTCCACCAAATCCGCCAGGATGTCCAACTCTCGCGCTTGATCGCTTCGCGGATCTGCACCCATCAGTTCGGAGATCCGAGCAAGGGCGGCTTGGTAGGCGGTCTCGGAGCGGATGGGTCTCAGCTGTGGCATCTTCTTGTTCCCTCAGTCAGATCGTGGCCGCGTCCACCCGGTCGTACTCGCTGTGCGTGCCCGCAAATCGCACGAAGATTATCCGGTTGGCGTAGTCCACCTGCGCGACGATTCGGTAGCGGTTTCCTCAAATTCTGAAGACCACCCTGTGACCGGGCAGGATGCTGGGATTCCATCTGCCGGCCCGGACATCGGCAGGACCAACCCATTCAGCCCGTTCGACATCTTGAAGCCAGTCCACGAACGCGCTCCGCGCGTCCGCGTGATCTCTTGCGCAGTCGTGAATCAGCTTCTGGGAGACGATCCGCATGGCATCCTGACATCGAGTACATCTCCATCCAAGATATCGTATCTAGACAGTTTCCAAACCGGAAAGCTAGATGCCGGTCACATCGTGATCAAAGACCAGCGCGACGGCGTCGGGCGCGAAGCGGAAATCGGGGTAGCGGAGGGCGAGCAGCGATCGGAGCGCCTCTTCCACCGACCGCTCCTCGTTCCTGGTCGCCACGATCACGGAGAGACTGGGAGGCGGGGGCTCGTCGGCGGCGGCGGGCTTCACCTCATCGAGCCGGCCAACCTTGAGCCCGCTGTAGGTGACGGTCCCCGCGATGCTCGTCCACACAACGAGCGTGAGGACCGCGAGCGCGAGGAGCAGCGTCACCGTCTATCGCCGTCCGGCGAGTGGCCGGCCCGGCAGGCGGGGGAGAGGAGTGCTAACGGGTGCCGCTCGTGATCGGCTGGCCCGGGTAGACGCCCGGCACGATCTCCCCGCCCCGGACCACGGCCGTTCCCTCGACGAGGAGGTGCATGACTCCCTCCGAGGGCGCCGCCGGATCGGCGTACGTCGAGCGGTCGATGATCGTCTCCGGGTCGAACACGACGATGTCCGCGTCGGCGCCGGCCTGCACCCTGCCCTTCCGCGCCATCACCGGCGCGAAACCCTCCACCCGCTGCGCCGGCAGGATCGTCATCTTGGCGAGCGCGTCCATGAGGCTCAGCGCCCCGCGCTCACGCACGTAGTGGCCGAGCACCCGCGCATAGGTCCCCGCGCCGCGGGGATGGATCGCCTCGTACAGATAGGGGATCCCGTCGCTGGCCACGATCACGTCGGGCTGCGCGACGATCCACTCGTTCGTCTCCTCGTTCCTCCCGTGGATCACGACCCAGCCGCCCTGTTCCCGGTAGCGGCGGAAGCTCTCCGCGTTCAGCCGCTCCGGCGTCCCGGACCACTGCAGACGGCCGTATTCCTCGTCGGAGAGTCCCTCCCACGAGTCGAACAGGGCCGACTCGATGCGCGTCGAGCCCGCCGTATAGGGGTAGGATTCCGTCGTGATGTCGATCCCCCGCTCGCGCGCCCCGCGGATCATCTCCAGCGTCGTGCGCGCCAACTCGTCGGCGCTCGAGTTCATGTGGACGATGTGGAGCGAGGCCCCCGTCGCGAGCGCGTTCGCGATCACCTCCTGGAAAGCGCCCAGCGTGCCGCCCGAGTTCTCGCCCCGGATGTGCACGTAGGCCGGAGCCCCCTGCGCCGCGGCGAGTTGGAAGGCCCGGTAGATCTCCGTCCGCGACGCGCCCGGCGTGTAGGTGATCCCAAATCCGATCCCGAGCCCGCCCTCCTCCAGGCCCGAAGCGATGAGCCCGTTCAGTTCGAGAATCTGATCGTCGTCCAATTCGCCGTACACCGCCTCCGACTCGAACGGGCTGGGCTCCCCCGGGGGCGTCATCGTCGAGTGTCCCACGTCCACGCCCGTGACGAGCTTCACGCGAGCACCCGGGTGGCTCACCGTCGCTCCGAAGTGGATGGGGGCCGTCCCCTCGCGGGAGGCGACCCACTCGGCCACCGGGTACACGCCAATCTCCATCTCGAGCGCCGTCGTTACGCCGTCGAGCGCCTGGAGCTTGGCGCTCACCGTGTCCTGTCCATGGGCGTGCAGGTCGATGAAGCCGGGCGCGACCACGAGGCCCGTGGCGCCGATCGTGTCCCGTCCTTGGACGCCCCCCTCCACGACCGCCGTGATTCGTCCGTCGGCGACCGCGACATCACGCGCGGCGTCCAGCCGCGTCTCCGGGTCCATGACCCGACCGCCGAGGATGACGAGGTCCGCGACGCCCCCCGCTCCCGCGGCCGCGTCCCCGCTTTCGGGAGAACCCTCGGGGGAACTTTCCGGAGAACCTTCGGGGGAAGCGCAGGCCGCGAACGCGAGGGACATCAGCCACGCGATTCCAAGCGTCGAGGCTGCCCGCCCGCGCGCCGTTCGCGTGCCACGGCCGCCGCCCCTGTCGCCGCTGTCGATCGTCATGCGACCACCTTTCCCGGGTTCATGAGGCGCTTCGGGTCGAGCGCCTCCTTGATCGAACGCATGGCGTCGACCGCATCTCCGTGCTGCGCCCGCATGTAGGGGATCTTCCCGTAACCGACCCCGTGCTCGCCGGTGCAGGTGCCGCCGACCGCGATCGCCTGCTCGATCATGCGCGCGTTCACCCGCTTCGCCCGCGCCATCTCCTCTTCATCGTCCGGATCGATGATGAAGAGAACGTGGAAATTGCCGTCTCCCGCGTGGGCCACGATCGGCGCCAGCAGACCCTCCGCGTCGATGGCTTCGCGGGTCTTCAGTAGACATTCGGCGAGCGAGGAGATCGGGACGCAGACATCCGTCGCCCACCCCCGGGCTCCCGGACGCAGGGCAAGCGAGGCGTAGTAGGCCTCGTGCCGGGCCGCCCACAGCCGCGACCGCTCCCCGGCGCGCGTGGCCCACTCGAAGTCCGTTCCGCCCAGTTCCTTCGCGATGAGGCCCACTTCGGCCGACTGCTCCTCGACACCGGCGGCCGATCCGTGGAACTCGAAGAAGAGCGTGGGACGCACGGGATAGTCGAAGTCGGAATACCGGTTCACCGCGTCCATCTGCACTTCGTCGAGGAGTTCGGCGCGCGCGACCGGCACTCCGCTCTGGATCGTGTGGATCACGGCGTCCACCGCGTCGGCCAGCGTCGGGAAGGAACACACCGCCGAGGCGATCGCCTCCGGAATCCCGTGCAGCCGGAGCAGGACTTCCGTGATGATGCCGATCGTGCCCTCGGAGCCGACGAAGAGCCGCGTGAGGTCGTAGCCCGCCGACGATTTACGCGCGCGCCCGCCCGTCCGGATCACCGCGCCGTCCGGGAGCACGACGGTGAGGCCGAGCACGTTTTCCCGCATCGTGCCGTAGCGGACGGTGGTCGTCCCGGAGGCCCCGGTCGCGGCCATCCCGCCGAGGCTCGCATCGGCGCCCGGGTCGATGGGGAAGAACAGGCCCGTCCCCTTCAAGTGCTGCTCCAGCGCCATGCGCGTCATCCCCGCCTCGACGCGGCAGTCCATGTCCTCGGGGTTGAGTTCGACGAGGCGCTTGAGGCCGCTCGTCGCGATCGTCACCCCCCCGCGCAGCGCGGCGACATGCCCCTCGAGCGAGGTCCCGGCCCCGAACCCGATCATCGGGACGTCGTGCCGGTGGCAGGCGCGCACGACCGCGGACACCTCGGCCGTCGACGCGGGGAAGACCACCGCGTCGGGCGGCTCGTTGGCGTGGAACGACTCGCCTTCGCCGTGCTGCCGGCGCATCGCCTCGGCCATCGTGAAACGGTCGCCGAACACCTGTTCGAGTTCGTTCTCGAGCGCCGCCGGGAGCGGGGTCCGTTGCGTCGGTGTGATCGTGCTCATGCCGGACGTTGCCGCCCGGCCCCGCCCTGCGTCAAACGCGTGCGGGGGCCGGCCATTCCGCACCCCGTCTCTTGACCGGTGCCCGCGCCGCCCGGACTTTGCGCGCATGGACATGCGTGGAGTGATGCTCTTTCTGCATCTGACCGGGCTGGCGCTGTGGTTCGGCGTCACCTTCTCGCTCGCGATCCTCGGCGTCCGGGCCAACAAGACGGGCGACCGGAACGTGATCGCGTTCATCTATCGCGCCGGCCACCGGCTGCTCAGGGGTCCCGGGCTCATCGGCATGGTGCTGACCACCGTCGCCGGATTCGGGCTCGCCGGCCTGGGCGGCTACGGCGTCTTCCGGCTCACGCCGCACTGGCAGTTTCAGATGCAGGTGCTGGGGCTGATCGCGTTCGCCCTCGCGGTGGCGATTCAGATCCCCAACTCGGGCCGGCTCGCGCGCGCGGCGGAAGCCTCCGCCACCGCCGGCGAGGACAGCGCCTCGTTCCTTCGTTTCCGGAAGACGAACGCGATCGTGGCCTCGATCAACGGCGTGCTGATCCTGATCGTGACGCTGCTGGGGACCATCCGCCCCATGTAGCGCCCGCAACCGCCCTCAGTTCCCCGGCACGCCGAGTCCGGCGAGCAACCCGAAGTGGTCCGCGCGCCCATAGGCCTCCTCGGCGGCTTCCACGTCTCCCAGGTGTTCCTCCGTCATGCCGTGCAGGTAGTACGCGAGGTAGTACTGGGCCGGGATGCTCGACTGCGTGGACGGCTCGGGCCACTCGTCCCACTCCAGGACGCCATCGAAGCGGAATACATCCCACAGCAGTTCGCTCGTGCGCGCCCGGTCGTTCCACGTCGGCGATATCGTGTTCGGCATGTACGCGCGCAGGTTCACGAGGTCGTCCGTCTCCTCGAGCGCCGCGTCCACGAGCTTGAAGGCCAGCCCGTGCCGCACGAGGTGCGGCTGCAGCCCCCACTTTCCGTACACCGGCGGGGCCGTCGCCGCGAAGTAGACCGGCCGGTCCCCCAGCGACTGCTGCATGATGTGGAACACGAGGATGTCGGGATAGAGAATCGAGTCCCCGCCACGCACGGTCGCCGTCACCGCGCTCGACACCCGGAATGCCGTGTCCTGCTCGATCGCGATACCCGGCGCGAGCCCATCGATCTGCGCGTCGTTCAGGGCGATGATCGAGCGCGTCGGAGACGGCGCCGCCGCATCGGCGTACGGGCTCGCCGCATTCGCCGCATCGAAGGGACGCTGGCACACGATGGTTGTGGGAGAATCCGCCGCGGACACCCCCGGCTCGCAGGGCGTCGTCAGGGACCGCAGCTGTTTCGGATACCAGTCCGTGCCGAGGTAGGAGTGGACGATGACGGTCACGTCGCGCCGAATCCCCTCCACTTCCTGCAGATACCAGAGCGGAAACGTGTCGTTGTCCCCGTTCGTGAACAGCACGCCGTAGGGTTCCACCGACTGCAGGATGTTGTACGCCCAGTCGCGGGCCGCGCTGTCCTCCGTCCGGTCCGCGCGCGCGAAGTTGAAGAAGAAGGGCACGAACGCGACGGCGAGGATCGGCGCCGCCCTCCAGTGCCGCTCGTTGAAGCCGGCCGGGCGGTCCTCCGGCGGACGCGTCCTGCCCGGTAGCGCGGCGGTCCTCTGTCGGGCCGGGACGGTCCAGTTGCCCCACAGCGAGACGAGTCCCAGTCCGGCGTAGATCCCCCACAACTGGAAGCCGATGATGTAGAAGTAGTCGCGCTCCCGCACCTCGTGCAGGAGCATGTTCGGCGCCTCCTCCAAGTACAGCGAGTAGCCGTACTTGAAGTTGAGATAGTAGACGAGAAGGAGCGTGACCGTGAAGAAGAGGGTGCCCGCGTAGACGAAGCGCTTCCGGTCGCTCCGGAAGTGGGTCCAGAGGCCGACCAGCGCGAGGAAGAGGAAGAGCATGCTTGCGGCGATCCGGCCGGCCGGCGGCAGCGAGCGCGCCCACTGCCAGTCGAAGTACTGCCAGTAGTTCGCGTATTGGGCGGACAGCGGGGCCTGGCGCTGCGTGACGGGTCCCGGGCCGTACTGATCGCGGATCAGCGACAGGGCCAGCGGCTCGCACGCGACGGAGAGTTTGCTGTTCCCGAAGCGGTCGTCGATCCGACTGGGCGTCACGGCCGATATGAGCGTCGGACACTCCGGGTCCGCCTCGTCGATGATCGGGTTCTGCGCCGACCGAATGGGGATGAAGAGGAGCTGCACCGAGTAGCCGACCGCGAACAGCGCCACGCCCAGACCGAGAACGCGCGGGTTCAGGGCGGCCCGCCAGCGGTGCAGGAGGACAAAGAGCGCGAGCGCCGGGCCCGGCAGCAGCGACATGGTGTGATTCGACCAGCCCAAACCGAGCAGGAGCGCGATCAACACGAGCAGCCGGTTCCCGCGCGCGGTGTCCGCCTCGTCCACCCAGACCATCGTCAGATAGCTCACGAGGGAGACGACGAAGAGCGAGAGCGTGTAGACCTTCTCGTTCAGGTTCGACTGGGTCCACACGGTGAAGGCCGTCGCTCCGATCCACACGGCGACCATCGAAGCCACAAGGATCTCGTGCCGGTTCTCGCGAAAGTGCGCGACCATGCGCGCCACGGAAAGGAACCAGAAGAAGCTCGCCCCGGCGGAGAGCGTCGCGCTCAGCACGTTGATCCTGAGGGCGACCGGGAGGCCGGTGAAGCCGAGCAGGAGGTCCCATACGCGGCCCACGAGGACGAAGAACGGGTTCCCCGGCGGGTGCGGGAGCCCGAGGATGTGCGCCGTCGTCACGTATTCCGACGTGTCCCAGAAACCCGTCGTGGGCGCGATCGTCAGCAGATAGAGCGACCACACGGCGAGGGCCGTGACAAGCCCCCACAGACGCAGCGTCAGCGGACCGATCTTCTCGCGCTCGATGCCGTTCATCACGCCGGTGCTACGCCGCTCCGTTCACGAAGTTCGCGTGGGGAGATGCCGCCGCGAGTCTGGAACGGCCGCGGCGGTTCTATGTGCGCGCCGAAACTAGCCGCCGGTCGCGACGGGAGCGAGCCACCCCGCAGCCTGTCAGGAGCCGGCCCGGGCGAGCGGCCAGAGCTGAACGTACTCGATCCGAAATTCGTCGTACGCGGCGCCGAGGATGTAGTCGGGGCCGATTTCGAACACTCGCAGGCCGGGCGGAGTCTCCATGAAACCGAGCACCCGGCCCGCAGGGTCGAACACGGTCCAGACACGGTCGGTTTCGCCGGGCTGACGGTACTCTTCGACCCAAAGATGCTCGAGCCCGTCCACGCGGATGGTGTTGAACGCGGGGAACGCCTCGGTCAGCGCCATGTCGGCCACCTCGGCCAACGCGGCGGAGCGTTCCTCGCCGGACAGGTTCTCGTACCGCCGGGCGTGGTATGCGTCGAGGTCCGCGCGGGTGGGGCGCCGAGCTTCGTGGTCGCGTCGCACGATCCGCCTCGGCCCGCCGTCCGTGGCGTAGGCGCGGATTTCATAGCGGTCGTTGGCGCCGATCACGACAAGCTCTCCCCACACGGCGTAGATCGGGGAGCGGCTGAAGGGGTGCGGCCGGACGGACATTTCCTCCGCATTGGCGGACCATTCCCTGCCCGGATGCGTACCCAGCGTCGAATGTGCGCGGCCATCCGCCTCGACGATCCCGTACTCGAGCTCTATGCGAGCCACTCCGTCCGGGAAATCACCATCGGGAGGGCGAAAACTCGAAACCGTCCCGGCGAACAGCTTCCCCCCGGGCAGGAGTCCGATCAGGCGGTAGAAGGGATTCGGCAGCGAAACCGTGCGGCCGTGTTCTCCGTTCGCGTCGAAGACGGAGAACCGCCTCGCGTACGTGTCCGAGGCCGAGATGGAGTCGCCCGGCCAGCGCCCGACTGCGGAGGGCCCGCCGAGGCCGAATTCCCCCGGCCCCTCCCCCTCGCCCCCCCAGGTGCCCAGGTGGGCGCCGGTTTCGTCGAACATCCGCAGTTCGGCGGAACCCGCGTTCGCGACCACGATCCTTCCATCGGGGAGCCGGGTCGCATCCGCAACCCGGAACAGTTCGTAGGCGGGATCGCCTTCGACGGCGCCGAGCGAGAGTGTGGGCTCCGGGCCGATCCGCCACCCGAGCCGCGTATCGGACGCGGGCCTTTCATTCTCGACGACCGTCACGCCCGCGCTGTCCCGAACCACCGATTGAAGGCCGGCGTTCGCGCCCTGTGCGCCGCCGTAGGCAAGGAAAGAGGCCGTGGTCGCGAACAACCCGCCGAGAAACACGCTCCGCATGCTTACCTCCAGGTTTTCCTCAACGGCCGGCCGCGATCGTCTTGCTCAACGGCCGCCCGCGATCGTGACCAGCTCCGGGGGGAGAGGGTAGAGGGACACATACTCGATGTCGAGTTCGTCGGTTTCCGTTGCGATCAGGCGCCACCGGCCGACGCGCGTGAGGTTGGCGTTCGGAGGGAGCGCGAGGCGGCCCAGGAGGCGTCCTTCTCCGTCGAACGCGAGCCACCGTTCCCCTTCGGGATCGCCCGGGCGAGGCATCTCCCCTACCCACACGCCCCCGTCCGGGGCGGGACGAAGTCCGGACACGGTGCCGAACTGCTCGGCGGCGGGTGTCGCGTCGAAGCGGCGCAGGGCCGATTGCCGCTGTTCGTCCGGCACCCGGCGGCTTAGGGCCTCGCGGGCCGCGGCCACATGCGCCTCCCTGACGGTGCGGTCGCGTCCCGTCCAGCGGATCAGCCGGGTCAGCCGCCCTGCAAAATCGAGGATGCGGACCTCGTACGCATTCCCCGGCGTGAGCGCGATGCCGTCCCTCAGGGCGCGAGCTCCGGCCAGTCCCTCGAAGTGCCGGGCGACGAAGACGGTCTCGTCGCCGATTTCGACGGGCCCGAGGTTCCAGCCGGGGACATTGAACACCGTATCCCGGGAGGCTCCCGTCGCGTCGTAGCGCATCCCGGTGAGCGGCGACCACGTGAACTCGCCGGAGCGGGTCATGCGGAGGCTTGTGACGAGGACGCTCCCGTCCCCGAAGCGTCCCGCGGGAATCGGAGCCGCCGGGACCGGGCGCAGCGGACTCACCGAGAGGAACCTTCCACCCTCGGTCCAGTAGGCGAGCCGCCGGTTTCTCCAGTCGTAGATCACCAGGGAGTCGGCCCCCGCCTTCCACAGCCGTTGTGGGAGGCCGAATTCCCGCGGACCCTGGCCCAGAGACCCGAAGAAGGCGCGGATCGTACCGTCCGGGTTGAAGAAGCGGAGGAGCGGCTCGATCTGGGCCGCTACGGCAACGGATCCGTCGTCCAGCTCAAGTGCGTCGACGACCCGAAACATCTGCTCCTCGGGCGGGCCGTCCCGCCGGCCCAGCCGCAGCTTCCTCTCGGGGAGGACCAACTCGGGAACGTTTCCCCCGTTCTCGGCGATCTCGATGCCCGCGCTGTCGCGCACGGAGAACTCCCGGGACCGGTCACCGGAGGAAGCCTCGCACCCGATGCACAGGACCGCCGCAGCCAGGGATGTTGCCGCGCGGAAGTTGTCCATCCATCCCTCCTACGGGATCCGGGCGAAGCGGACGCGTACGGCTCGCCAGACATCGAGAGAGTCGCGCGTCGTGCCGTAGAGGGCCGTCTCGGTGACCCAGGGAGATCCGAGGTGGCTGACGCGGCGCGGCCAGCGGTAGCGCGCCACCAGCGTTCCCGCGCGGTAGACATCGGCTTCACGCATCTGCTGTCCCTCGACACCCGTCTTCTCCACCCACATCCGGCCGGCGCGATCGAAGAAGAGTCCTTCGAGGACCGGCTTGCGATCCGGGATCCCCCATGGGTGTGCCCGCAGGTCGAATCTCTCCTTCTCCCGGTCGATGCGGGCTTGCGCGCCGCGCCGCTCATCCGGGCTCAACTCCGGTCCCCGCAGCGGCGCCCGGACCAATGACGTGCTCCCGTCGGGATGGCGGAGCGTGACCGCGTACGCGGAACTGATCGCCGTGGCCCACCAGCCTCCCGTCCCGTGCCCGTGAATCCATAGCGGACCGAAGGGCTGGTAAACGAAGAATGAGGCGGCCTGATCTCCAATCATGATGTCGACCGGGCTGAAGCCGGTGGCCTGCTCCTCGGCCGTCGCCATCGGGACCGTATCCACGGTCGTGCCGGGACCCAGGTGAAAGCGTGTGAACCGGGTGTCGCCGGCCGCCATCCCGAGATCCACGAGCCGGCCCTCCGCGTCGAAGGTCACCGGAGCGATCAGGTTGAAGGAGGCGTTGAGGCTCCTGAGGCCGCGTACGTACTCCGCGCCCTCGTCCTCGAGTCTGAACGCGCTGTAGCGGACACTCTCCCGAACCCAAAGGAGGCCGTTGGGCCCGAACGTCATGCAGCAGGGATTCGTCATCTCGCCGGGACCCTCCCCCTGGCCGCCGAAGCTGAAGGCGAAGCGGCCGTCCGGCTCGAACACCCGCACCTCGTGAGTCTGGTAGTCCGCGACGATCATCCGCCCGCGTTCGTCTTCCACCACGGAGCCGATGGTCGTGAACAGGTAGGGATCCTCCCCCTCGACCTCGCCGATCTCGAGGTCGACCGACCCCTCCCAGACCGGGACTTCGCGCGGCGCCTGGGAACCGCCATTCGTACACGCGCTGACGCCCAGGACCAGCGCGACCCCAATCGCCATTCCGCCGAATGTCCCCGCGTCCCCCGGGATCGCCGGTCCGGGCTTCATGAGCCGGAGCGGTCGAGAGGCCAGGACTCCACGTACTCGATGCCGAGTTCGTCTCGCCGGGTACCGAGGATGTAGTCCTCGCCGATCTCGGTGACGGCGAAGCTGCCGGGCATCTCGACCAGCCCGAGGGCGCGGCCCTCCGGATCGAATACGGTCCACAGCCGGTGCGTCTCCCCGGGCAGCCGGTATTCCTCGACCCAGAGGTGGCCCATCCGGTCGGCGAGCACCCGGCCGAAGGCGGGGAACGCCTCGACGAGCGGCATGTCGGCGACCGCTTCCAGCGCCTCGGGCCGGCCGGGGTTCTGCCGGGCCACGGCGTCGCGCAGGTCGGCCCTGGTCGGAGCCCGGGCCTCGTGGTCGCGGCGGACGATCCTCGCGAGCGACCCGTCCGGCCGGTAGGCGCGGATCTCATAGCGGTCGTTGGTGGTGATGACGACCAGGTCACCCCACACGAAGGCGGACGCGCTGCGATTGAAGGGATAGGCGCGGGGCCACGGCGGCCCCTCGGCCGTGTTGACGAGGTACAGTTCCGATCCGGGGTACGCGCCCAGATCCCGCTGCACGCTCCCGTCCGCGTGGAGGATCCCATACTCCAGATCCGGCCGGATGACCTCCGAAGTGCCCGGTTCCCCGCGCTCGAACGTCACGAGCGTGGCGGCAAGGATCCTGCCGTCCGGGAGCGGCCCGGCCACCCGCTGGTAGCCGCCCGGCAGCCGGAGGGCGCGACCGAACGTCCCATCCGCGGAGAAGATTGAGATCCGGCTACTGAAGGAGTCTCTGGCCATTAGCGAGTCGCCCGGCCACGGTTCCACCCCTCCCGGAGCCATGGCTCCGAATTCGCCGGGACCATCGCCCTGGCCGCCCCACGATGCGAGGTGGACGCCGTCCGTGTGGTAGACGCGAAGCTCCCCGGTCCCTGCGTTGGCGACCACGATCCGTCCGTCCGAGAGTCGCATCGCGCCGCCTACCCGGAAGAGTTCGTACGCGGGGTCGCCCTCTGCCGTCCCGATGGTCGCGGTCGGCGTGGGCCCGACCCGCCATCCCAGCCGCGAATCGAGCGCGGGTCGGCCGTTGTCGACGACCATGACGCCGGCGCTGTCGCGCACCGTGCTTCGCAGGCCTCCAGCGCCTCCGCCGCCGCCCGGGCCGCCCGAGCACGCTGCCCAGAACATGCCACAGAGGACGCCGACGAGGACGGGCGGAAGGAACCCCGGAATCCGCATCGTGCCGGGTCTTCGGATGGTCATGGCTTGTCCAGTGGTCATGGCTTGTCCAGGGGATAGAGGCGCACTTGCTGGATGTCCTGCGCGTCGCGCCATACGCCGAGGATGTAGTCGTCGCCGATTTCCAGACCCGGCGCGAAGTTCGGGATGAAGCCTCGTTCCAACCCGCCGGGCACGGAGACGCTGCCCAACCACGTGCCGTCGGCAGCGAAGACCTCGAAGGGCCCGATGTCTGTCCCGGCACCGAAGAACGGCTCCACCCAGAGATTCCCCCCGGCATCCAGGCGGATGGAGCGCAAGACTGGCAGCGTCGGGGCCCTGGGGTCCTCGCGCCGGCTCCGCGCCATGTCCTCCGCCTGTTCGCGCGAGACGCCGCCGTACAGGACGTTCGTCTCGATGTACTTCTCGATCTCGGCATCCACGTGGGCAGTCGTGACGGGGGGCGGCGCGATGTCGCGGTGCAGGATCCGCGCGATCCTGCCGTCTTCGAGGCTGAACAACCGTATTTGGTACGCCTCTGTATCGACGGCCGCGAGCGTCCCGGGAGCGACGGCGAACCGAGGCCCCTTTCCAAAATCGTAATCGATGCGCGCGACGCTTTCGCCATAACGTCGTATGACAATCTCTGGACCGGGAAAATCCGACACCACCTTGATCGTCCCGTCCGAAAGATCGAGGGTGGCGATCCTGATCCCCGGCCATCTCACGACGCCTCCCTCGGGCATGTCACCGCCATCCGCGAAGTTCATGATCAGCCGGCGGCCCGAGACTCCCACGGCCGATCGAGGCCAAGACCCGCGCCAGGGCGGCTCCACCGGGAGCGTGCGGACGAGTTCGCCTTCAGCGTCGAAGATCTGTACGCGCCGCAGTCGGATGTCGTACGTAACGAGGGAGTCGCCCGCGAGCAAACCGAGGAAGGAGAGAAACTGGTGTTCGCCGGGCCCTTCGCCCGCTCCGGCCGCACGCCACACGAAGGTCTCGTTGCGATCGTAGCGGCGGAGTTCACCGGAGCCCCCGTCCGCGAGGACGATGTCGCCCGAGCTGAGGCGTACCGCCCCTATGACATCGTCGAGCAGGTAATCGGGATCTCCGATGGCGGTCCCGATCTCGAGCAACGGCTCTTCGCCCACGGTCCAGCCTTCGTCCGGCCCCCACAGCGGCTCGACAGCCGTGGCGACCGCCACGCCTGCGGAATCCGAGTGCAGCGTGCCCGTCGGCGCCCCCGTCGAATCACAGGCCTGCAGAACGAACACGACCAGGAGCGGAAGGAGACAACCGCGGCAGCGCGGCAGCCGTGACCGACCCATGACGCTCTCCCCGTGGCAGGTTCAGTGTGGCAAGTTCAGTCGTACCGAGCCGGAGACACGATCAACGGCGGCTTGGTTGCACGGAGACCAGCTCGTACACCGCCACGTTCTCCAGGTCCATGTCGTCCCTGAGCACCCCGAGGACGAGTCCTCCGGTCACATCGAGGACGCGGAACCTGGACGGAGTCTCAACCTGTCCCAGCCACTCCCCGTCCGGGGAAATAACGGCGTACGGCGACCCTTCCTCCGGATAGCCCGGCCGGTAGGCGGGCAGCCACACGTTTCCGTCGGCGTCGGCGAAGGGGGAACCGAAGAGCGGTATCGGTTGGCCGATCATGGCGCGATACCGGGCCATGTCTTCCTGAACCATCTCCTCGAGCCGGGCTTCAGATACTCCGTAGTTCATCCGGCCGATCATTAGGTTGTAGGCCTCGACGTCCACCAGGAGTTCGTCGGTCAGCAGGTTGGGCTCGGGCCGCCAGCGCAGGATCTGGTTTACCGTGCCGTCCGGCAAACGCCAAGTGATCTCGGGCCTGTCGGACCTCGTGTAGACGAACCGCCCTGCAGCGGTCGTGACCTCGCCAACGGGCTGGATGATCGGGTTCGCCGCACCCCGCGTTGCTCGCGGCATGTGGTCGTACGACGCGACCGTGTCCAGCGCACCGGTTTCAGTATCGAACAGGGTCATGTGCCCGCCGAGCCACTCCTCCTCTATATCGAACCATGACCGGTTGGGGTATCGGTTCCAGAGCAGCAACTCACCGGATGCACCGATCCCCGCCACACCGATGTGGGCTACCCGAGGGGTGCTCACGATGCGCGCGACCGCATCGCCGACGAAGAGAGTGAGGCGAGACAGACGACGGTCTGGCACAAGGACGCTGTCCTGGCCCAAGACGAACGCCGAGTAGGGTTCGATCACTTCGCCCGGACCCTCTCCAACCCTCGCGAGCACCTTGTGCGTCGTCCCCTCCGGACTCAAGACGACCACTTCGCCGTACCACTCGGCGACGACCGCGCCTCCATCCGGGAAGAGCCGGCCGGCGTCGACCGACACGAACTCGTAGTTGCCCGGGTTCGCGCCGTGCCGGTATCGCGGTTCCGCCCCCAGAGCGAAGGGCGCCTCAACCTCGGGCACTCCGGCATACTCGACGATCCGTACGCCGGCGCTGTCCCGGACCTGGACCCGAATGTCGTCGGAGAGCCCGGGGCCTCCCCCGCAGGCGGCGAGGGCCGGCGCCAAGATCGATATTGGGCTCAGCGTTGTTACGCGGCTCTTCACCGGACGAAGGGCAGGCCTGCGATGTCGTACCAGTCGAGGGCTCGATCGGGCATCCCGCCGGCATCGTCCGGCCCGGCCTGCCGGTCGACAAGCACGACCAGGGTCGACCCAAGGAGGTCGAAGGCCTGGAGCCGATCCCTGACCCGCACCGACCCGACGTATTCGGCGTTCTCGTACACGTCCAGCCAGGACCATTCATGCTGGTCGCGCCGGGTGGCGATCCAGTAGCGGTTGGCGTCGTCGAACAACTGCTGGCCCGTGGACAGATGGTAGTTCTTCGGGGTGGCGCGATAGTCGTCCACCTGCTCCTCGACACCCTGCGAGATGGGGAAGCCCCGCTCCCTGTTGAAGCGCCTGAGCGTCTCTTCGAACCGTGCCACGTCCCGCTCGTTCGGAAGTTCCGGGACGTACATCGGGGCGCGAAGCACCGTGGCGTCACCGGTGTCGCCGACGAAGATCAGATGCCCTTCGCAGCCCACGAACGCCCACCCCTCTCTCCGGTCCGGGATGCCATGGATGACCTGCCCGCACTCGACGCCCCACGGCCCGTGCGGCGAGCCCTCCTGCCGCACGACCGCCCCGGAGGCAAGGTCCACCTCGTACCGGGTCATCAGCGAACCGGAGCCGTCGCCCCGGAGCATCTCCATGTAGTCCAGCGACACGCCCGAGACCGCGGCGCCGAACGATGGGCCGGGCTGGAACACGCTTGGCAGCACCACGGCGGACACGTAGGCGCCCGATGGCTCGAAGACCGAGAAGCGGCCCAGGCCGGAATCGATCACGCCGACGGTTCCCGCCTCTCCGCGGGCGAGATACGCGGGATCGCCAAACTCGCCGGGGCCTTCGCCCTCGCGACCGAAGACTCCCGCGACGGCGCCGTCCCCCGCCACGCAGCGGACCCGCCCTTCGTAGGAGTCGATGACGCAGGCGGTTCGCTCGTCCGCGAGAAGCGCGAGTGAGGGATTATCGCTGAGAGGCACGGCCGTCGTATGGATCAATTCGGGCGTAAAGATGGCCTCGTCGCCGGCGTCGCCCGGACCGCATGCCCCGGCGAAGACCAGGAGCGAATAACACGCTGCGCGGACCCGGCCACTCAGCACCGTTCCGGACCGCCCTCCCGTGGAGGCGGGATCGTGTCGGTCGCCGCCGCCGGCAGGAACTCGAGGAGAAAGCCCACGGCTTCCTCGGCGCCCGTGCGCCCGAGCCAGTAGATCCCACGCTCACGTACTTCCGCGTCGGTTTCCTGGCGAATCAGGTCCATCATCGTCGACGCCGCCCCGGAGTCGGAATCCACCCTCCGATAGATGGCGTACATCGCGTGCCGCCGCATGAAGGGCTCCGTGAAATCGCGATAGAGTTGGGCAAGGCCCGCGACGTCGGCCGATGTGCCCTCCGCCCAGGCGTCGAAGGCTTCACCCCGGACGCCTTCGGACGCGGAAGAGTCGAGAGCGATCGCATAGACCCAGGCGGCGGACTCCTCGTCACCCGTCCTACGCAGCTTGGCCCCCAGTTGGTCCAGGAGATATTGCTTGACTTGATCTTGATCCGCGTACGACGCGACGTCTTCGTAAATCGTGATGAGCTGGCCGCCAGTCACTTCCTCGCGTCTACCGAGTTGACGGATCGCCTGGCGGCGGAGCCTCAACGATGCCGATCGATCGGCGATGACGTCGGCGAGCGCGCCCAGGACCCAGATGGGTTTCGTCGCCCAATACCGACTGCTTCCAAGCCCGTCAACTGCGGCCAGCCTGGTGGTCTGGTCCTCGGCGTCGAGCTTCGACCGGAGTACCAGGTACGCGTCGTAGGAGTCGAAACGCCACAGTTCCGCAACGGCGGCCCGGCGGACCGGTTCGTCCAAGTGGCCCTGAACGACGCCGAGAAGCACTGCCTGGGCTTCATCCGTCGCCTCCTGGCCAATGAGTCCGACGACCTCATCGTGAAGCAGTATCGAGCAGTCGTCCTCGCGGTCCAGGACGCCGCGCAGGATCTGCATGCGATTGACGTCGAAACGCATGAGCGCCTCGAGCGCGGCAAGCTGCACCGACACGCCCTCGCACGCCTCCTGCTGCCCGGTCCGGGCGCGGTAAGGTTCCTGGTACTCCGCTACTGCCTCCCGCACGTATGCCGTCGCCCATTCGGCATATTCCGCCGCGGCTTGGTCGGCTCGTGCCACCTCGTAGAATGTCTCGGCCAGCGTAGTTGCGAGCGGCTCCTGCCGTGCGCGCCGGGCCGCGGCCGGAGAATCTGCTCCGTCACGGGCTTCCGCCATCGCCGCGTCCGCCATGATCGAGTCCGGCGGCGGGTAGGCTCCTGCGTTGATTACATCCGCTTGCCGGCCGGCCGCCCCAAACGCCGCCGCCGCCATCGTGTCACCCTGCGCCGGCAGCAATGTCCGCCTTTGGATTACCAGGTGCGCCAACGGATCCGGCGATTCGACATCGTCGGTTATCGCCGCCGGTAGTGAGGGGAATCCGGACTCCGCGTCGAGAGCCGCCTCCGCCTCGCGGAGCAGGTCGGCCGTCTCATCCGCATCGCCGCGGGCCGCCAGCTGACTTCGGATCTCGAACTCCAGCGCCCGCGCATCGTGGTACAGGCGCCCGGTCTCCCTATACCTGCCGACTCCTGTCTGCGCCTCTTCGAACCCGATCATGAGGGTTTCCAACAGCAACCGCGCCTCGGCCAGATCGCCGAGCCGATAGCGGGCGAATGCCTCCCAATAGTAGGAATCCGCCTCAAAGCGCGGTGACGACGTGATGCTTTCGGTGCGGATCTCCTTGAAGAGTTCCGCCGCGCGCGCGAATTCCTCCGCGTTGATGGCGCGACGCGCCTCGAGAAACGCCGCGACTTCCGTCTGTTTGACGGTCTGTGCCGAGAGGGCGTCCGCTCCGAGCATCCGGAGCCGACCGGATGCGGGTACTGCCTGGACCGCTGCAAAACCGGCCAGCAGCAGCCCAACCGAGATCAGGCTCTTCGCGCGATGGTTCATCGTATCCTCCAGGACGTTCTGTCTTGTCCGTTTTCCGTGGTGTCGCGTTGAGGTCGTATTGTCGGCTCGCTCAGGCGCCGCTCGCGGAACGAAGCCGCATCAGCGTGCCCTTCCGTTCCATGCTCTCATGGGCCAGTTCGCGCTCGAAATCCGGGGCATCCGGGCCCAGGCGCGCGATCTGCACGAGAACGAGTTCGAGATCCCGCAACAGGGCGCGCTCCCTCTGGCCCTGCGCCCCCGGCGTGTCGAGCAGGGAACGGGTCTCGACCAGGAACTCGCGCGCCCACCTGGCCAGGTCGCTCTGCGATTCGTCGCTCCCGCTGTCCGTCCGGAACGCCACGAGCAGGGCCTGGGTCCGGTCGAGGTGGCGGGACATGCGGGACATGTCGTACTCGCCGGCCGCGGAGCGCGGCGCGGGGAGCCCGACGGGTCGCTGTGAGGGCGAGCTGACGGCGGCGCGAACGGGCGGATCCGCTTCGGGTCGGCGCGTCGTCTCCCCGGGGGCCGGATCGACGGCCGGCGGCGGAGCGGCGATCGCGAACCGGCGGCTCGTCTCCAGGGGGTCCCCGACGCGGGAAGGCGCCGGCGCCTCCTCCGCGGCCGTTGGAGCGAGGGGCCCGTAGTCGGCCGGCGCGACCGAGGCCGGCGTCGCCGCCGCGATCGTCGCGGGTTCCGCAGGCTCCGGTAGCTGCGCACCGCCGTCGAGCGCCACGGCCAGCGCAACCGAAGCGGCCGCGGCTCCCGTCAGCCATACCACCGTGCGGCCGGGCCGCCGCCCGAACGCACGGGCCACGACAAGCCGGAGCGGGCCGCGCGTCGCCTCGCGCGCGCCGGGGGTCTCCGGCTGCCGCGCGACCCAACCGGCCTCGATTCGCTCCCACATCGCCTCGCGCGGCGCGGGCGGCGGGTCGTGGTAGCCCAGCGCGTCGAAGGGGTGATCCAACGGGAGACCGACCGCGCCTCCGACGCCGGCCGCGACGCCCGTCATCTCCGGCGCCTCGATCGAATCGGGCACCGGTGCCGCGCCCAGCCGCGTCTCGATCTCGGCCCACATCGCCTCGGCCGGAGGCTCCGGCGGGTCGTGGTAGCCGGCCGCCTCCCGGCGGACGAACCGGGCAAAGCGGCTCGCGTCGTCCATGCGATCCTTCAGCATGCCCATTCTCCTGCGAAATCCGCGAGTTTCTCCCGCAGGCGGCCGCGGGCCCGAAAAAGTTGCGACTTGGATGTCCCGGACTTGATCCCGAGCATCGCCCCGATCTCCTCGTGCGTGTAGCCCTCGAGATCGTGCAGCAGAAAGACCGTTCGATAGCCCGCAGGAAGTTCGTCGATCGCGCGGTGCAGGCGCTCCTTGACATCGGGTTCGAGGCGGTCCGGGCCGCCGGTCGAGCGGAGATCCTCGTGCAGCGCGGTCTCGCGGTTGCGAAAGCGCTTGACCTTGCGGAGCCCGTTCAGCGACACCGTCGTCGCGATCGATCCGAGCCACGTCCCGAACGCGGCCTCGCCGCGAAACGTGTCGATCTTCGTGAACGCCCGCACGAACGTCTCCTGCGTGAAATCCTGGGCGAGATGGTCCTCGCCGGCGAACCGGTAGCATATCCGGAACACCCGGTCGACGTGCGCATCGTACAACGCGCGCGCCGCGTCCTCGTCTCCGTCCCTGAGCCGCTGAATGAGTTGCGGTTCCGTCACCGTGCCGGGGTCTCCGGGTACACGCCGGTTCTTCCGCTTCTTCTGCTTCTGGATCGGTGACACAGGCAACTGGGGATTGGTTGCGCGGGAATCCGGCGGGCCGCCGGAGGAGGAAACGACGGGCGGACCCGGAGGACGACCGCACCGCGGCGGCGATGCGCCGCGGCCGGTCGGCCGGAGGCGGGGTTCCGGGAGCGGCCGAGGCTCCCGGCCGGGCGGCGAGCGCCCGAATCCGCTACTCAGGCGACGGCGACGGCCGCCCCCCGCACCACCTCGGCGATGTGTTCCAGCGCCCATTCGAGGCTGGCCTTTTCGATCGTGAGCGGAGGCGCGAACCGGATCACCTGCTCGTGCGTCTCCTTGGCGAGGATCCCGCGCGCCTGCAGTTCCTCGCAGAACGGACGCGCCGATCCGGACTCGTCCCGGATCACGACGCCGATGAACAGGCCGCGGCCCCGCACATGGTCCACATGCGGAGAATCGATCGATTCCAGTTCCCGCTTGAACCAGGAGCCCAGTTCGTTCGACCGCCCGGCGAGATCTTCATCCCGTATCACGTCGAGCGCCGCCATGCCGACCGCCGCGCCCAGCGGATTTCCGCCGAACGTCGAGCCGTGGTCTCCCGGATGGAAGACGTCCATGATCTCCGAGTTCGCGAGGATCCCGGAAACGGGGAACACCCCCCCTCCGAGCGCCTTGCCGACGATCATGATGTCGCCCCGGTCCGCCTCCCAGTCGGCGCAGAACAGCTTGCCGGTTCGCCCGAGACCCGTCTGGATCTCGTCGTTGATCATGAGGACGTTGTTCGCGCGGCAGATCTCCAGCGCCCGCGCGTAGTAACCATTGGGCGGCACCACGACGCCCGCCTCACCCTGGATCGGCTCGACGAGAAAGCCGACGGTGTTCGGCGTAATCGCCGCCTCGAGCGCGTCCGCATCCCCGTAGGGAATCGGCACGAAGCCCGGCGTGAAGGGGCCGAACCCGGACGTGGATCCCTCGTCCGAGGAAAAGCCCACGATCGTCGTCGTCCGGCCGTGGAAATTGTCCTCGCAGACGATGATTTCCGCCTGGTTTTTCGCCACGCCCTTCACCGTGTAGCCCCACTTGCGGGCCGCCTTGATCGCCGTCTCCACGCCCTCGGCGCCGGTGTTCATCGGCAGCGCGCGCTCGAACCCCGTCATCTCGCACAGCTTCTGGAGGAACGGACCCATGCGGTCGTTGTGGAAGGCGCGCGACGTGAGCGTGAGCTTCTCCGCCTGCGCGCGCAGCGCCTCGATGATGCGGGGATGACGGTGTCCCTGGTTCACGGCGGAATAGGCGCTCAGCATGTCGAGGTACCTTCTGCCCTCGACGTCCCACACCCACTCGCCTTCGCCACGATCGAGCACGACGGGAAGCGGATGGTAGTTCTGGGCGCTCCACTGGTCGACCTGAGAGATGTAATCGCTGGTGTTCATCGCTTCCTCACTGAGCTGCCGAGATTGAGCCATCGAGATTGCGGCCGAGACCGAGCTGCCGAGCGATCTCGACCACGGGTTGATACGGGTCTGGGCCGGATTGAACCGGACCTGAGAGAATAGACGAAAACCCCACGCCCGACAAGGTGATTCGGGCGCGTGTCCCCATCGGTCCCCGTCCCTGTCGCAGGCTGCTACCTTGGGCGCATGAGCGACGCCTCCGTCATCCCCGACCTTGCCGAATTCTCCCGCCTCGCCGAGCCCGGCCGGATGGTGCCCGTGGCCATCGAGATCCCGTTCGACCTCGACACTCCGGTCACGGCGTTCTCGAAGCTCCGACGCGGCCCGTTCTCCTTCCTGCTCGAGTCGGTGGAGGGCGGGGAACGCTGGGCGCGATTCAGCTTCTTCGGCTCGGAGCCCCGGGAAGCGTGGCGACTCGACGGGTCGGAGATCCGGCTCTGGACGCCCTCGGGAGGCTGGGGCGAGCCCGAGACGACGAGCGATCCGTTCAGCGCCTTCGATGCGTGGATCAACCGTTACGAACCGGTCGAACTCCCCGCCCTGCCGCGGTTCTGGGGCGGGGCCGTCGGATTCTTCGGCTACGATACGGTACGCTGGCTCGAGCGGTTGCCCGCGGCGCCGCCCGACGACCTCGGCGTGCCCGACGCCTGCTTCATGTCGACGGAGCACATGCTCATCATCGACAACCTCTATTCGCGGGCCGTCGCCGTGGCGGCCGTGCCGGTCACGCCCGACGACGACCCGGCCGAACTGTACGGGAAGGCCGTGGACCGACTCATCGACTGGGTTCGCGGCCTCGAGAGACCGCACGGGCTGGGGCCGATGGGCGGCGGCGGGGCGCGCACCACGGAGGTGGCCGGAAACCGCTCGCGGGAGGACTACGAGGCGGCCGTCGAGCGGATCCGCGAGTACATCGTGGCGGGCGACGCGTACCAGGTCGTCGTCTCGCAGCGCGCCGGCGCCCGTTTCGGGGGCGACCCCCTCGAGCTCTACCGCGCACTCCGGCGCAGCAACCCGTCGCCCTATCTCTTCTTCATCGAACTGGACGGCATGCGCCTCATCGGCTCTTCCCCCGAGACCCTCGTCCGCGTCGAAGACGGGATCGTGACCGTACGCCCGATCGCCGGGACGCGACCGCGCGGGGCCACGCCGCGGGAGGACGAGCGGCACGCGCGCGAGCTGCTCGCCGACGAGAAGGAGCGGGCGGAACACCTCATGCTCGTGGATCTCGGCCGCAACGATGTGAGCCGGGTCGCCCGGCCCGGCTCCGTCGAGGTGTCGCGCTTCATGGAGACCGAGCGCTACAGCCACGTCATGCACCTCGTGAGCGAGGTGGCGGGGTCGCTGAAGGACGGAGCCGACGCCGTCGACGCGTTCCAGGCGTGCTTCCCCGCCGGCACGCTGACCGGCGCCCCGAAGGTGCGCGCGATGGAGATTCTGGACGAACTCGAGCCGACCCGGCGCGGGCCGTACGGCGGGGCGGCGGGTTACGTGGGCTACGGCGCGACGAGCCTCGACATGGCCATCGTGATCCGGACGCTGCTCTCCGTCGGCGACCGCGTGTACGCGCAGGCCGGGGCGGGGGTCGTGTACGACTCGGAACCGGCGCGCGAATGGGAAGAGACCCGCCACAAGGCCCGCGTGCTACTCGAGGCGCTGGAAAAAGTCTAGCCGCCCCCGCTCACGGCCCCGGACGGTCACATCCGGGCGAGACGTTCCTCGCGGGCCACGATGGGGTCGATCTGGGCGGCGTACTCCTTGGCGTACGCGAGGGCTTCCTCGAGCGCCTCCGTCCGCGTACCCGCGAAGCGCTGGCCCACGGCGGCGCTCATCGCACGGCCCGGCCCGGCCGCCGCCGCGACCTCCCACACCTCCGGCCCCCCGCGCAACGCCGCCCGCCTGCCCGCCCGCGTCTCCCGGAACTCGATCTGCGGGAATCTCTCCGCCGCGAGCCACTCCAGGAGAATCCGCCTCAGTCCCTGGGATGGAGTCCATTGCTGCTCGAGGAACACGCGTTCGAGTTCCGACTCGACCTCGCGCGAGACGCGCGTGCAGAGAGGACGGGGCAAAGGCATGTATACATAGTATACCATCCACCGAAGACATGCCAGGCGGCATGGCCCCGCGGGCTTGGCAGCGAAGCGCGATGTAACCCTTTCCCCGTTTGCGGCGTCTACGGGTGTGTCGCCGGACGCTCGCTGTTCGTCGCAGGAGCGCGGCAGCGGCCTTCGGCCCAGGGAAGGAAACGAGGCGACCATGAACATTCGCGGAATCCCGGCGCGCGTCGGCACCCTGTTGGCCCTGATCCTCGCGGTCGCGGACCCGGCCCCGTCTCACGCCCAATCGGAGACGGGAACCGTGCGGGGGAAGGTGCTCGCTGCGACGGCCAACGTCGGAGTCGCTGGAGCCCAGGTCTTCCTGGCGGGGACGACGGTCGGCACGCTGACCGATGCGGAGGGCGGGTATTCCCTCTCGGGCGTGCCGGCGGGAGAGCGGGTCGTGACGGTCCGGTTGATCGGCTACCGGGAGACCAGCCGGCCGGTCACCGTGGCGGCGGGGCAGACGGTCACGCTGGACTTCACGGTCGAGCGGACGGCGGTGCGGAGAGAGGAGACCATCGTGACGGGGGTGGCCGCGGCGACCCCCGAGGCCGCGCCGCCCTTCACCGTGCTGCGAGGACCCTCGTCGATTAGCGCTTCCGCCAGGGCGATGTCTCTGGCGCGCCCGTTCCACAACACCGGCCACAACACCGAGTCGTACGCCCCCATCGAGGAGAACGACTTCCGGCTCGTGAGCGCGTCGCCGCTCTCCACCTTTTCGATCGACGTCGACCGCGCATCCTACGCCAACGTCCGGCGCTTCATCCAGGCGGGAGAGCGTCCGCCCACCGATGCGGTGCGAATCGAAGAGATGATCAACTACTTCCCCTACGAATGGGATGTCGAGGCGGGCGACCACCCCTTCCAGCTCCTCACCGAGGTGTGGGATGCGCCGTGGAGGACGGAGCACCGGCTCGTTCGCATCGGACTCCGGGCCCCCTCCATCGACACGGAGAACCTGCCGCCGAGCAACCTGGTCTTCCTGTTCGACGTGTCGGGGTCCATGAACTGGCCGGACAAGCTGCCCCTGCTGAAGAAGGCGTTCGCCCTCCTCGTCGACCAACTGAGGCCGCAGGACCGGGTTGCGATCGTCGTCTACGCGGGAGCCGCGGGTCTCGTCCTCCCCTCGACGCCGGGCAACCGGCGCGGGAAGATCCTCGAGGCGGTGGAGCGGCTGGAGGCCGGAGGGAGTACGGCGGGCGGGGCCGGGATCGCCCTCGCCTACGACGTGGCGCGGAAGCATTTCATCGAGGGCGGGAACAACCGCGTGATCCTGGCGACGGACGGCGACTTCAACGTGGGCGCTTCCAGCGACGGCGAGATGGTGCGGCTCATCGAGGAGGAACGCGACAGCGGGATCTTCCTCACGGTCCTCGGCTTCGGCACCGGGAACCTGAAGGACTCGAAGATGGAGCAGATCGCGGACCGCGGGAACGGCAACTTCCACTACGTCGACGGCCTCCTTGAAGCGCGGAAGGTGCTCGTGGAGGAGATGGGGGGGACGCTGTTCACGGTCGCGAAGGACGTGAAGCTGCAGGTGGAGTTCAACCCCGCGCGGGCCGCCGCATACCGGCTGATCGGGTACGAAAACCGGCTGCTTGCCGACGAGGATTTCAACGACGACACGAAGGACGCGGGCGAACTCGGCGCCGGACACACGGTGACCGCGCTGTATGAGGTCGTGCCCGCGGGTCTCCCGGTCCCCCGCAGCGTGGATCCGTTGCGGTACGAGTCCACCGCCGGCCCGCAGCTATCGGTTGAAACGCCTCCGGGTGCGTTCGAGGACGAACTGCTCTACGTGAAGGTCCGCTACAAGGACCCGGACGGCTCCGAGAGCAGGATCCTGGCGCATGCGGTCGCGGACCGCTCCCGGTCGCCTTCGCGAAGCTTCCGGTTCGCCGCGGCCGTGGCGGGGTTCGGCATGCTGCTGCGGAACTCGCCCCACGCCGGACGGTTCACGCCGGATGATGTCATCTTGCTGGCGGAAGGAGGCCGGGGTGACGATCCGCGGGGATATCGGGGAGAGTTCATCCGCCTCGTGGAGGCCGCGCGCGACCTGGATCTTCTCGGGACGGCAGCGGAGGAGGGCGACCAGCGTTAACGTGGCGCCTCGTCCCCGGGCCGCGGCGCCGACGAGTGCGGTCGCGGCGGCCCGCACCGGGAGGGCGCCCCCGTTGAAGCTCAGTTGAAGCTCAATCGACGCATCTCCGGCCGGATCGAACGGCCGGCGGACAAGCGACGCTACGTGCGCCGGCTGTTCGCCGGCGTGGCCGGTCGCTACGACCTCACCAACGATGTCATGTCGCTGGGTCTCCACCGCCGCTGGAAGCGTCGGCTGCTCGCCAGGGCCGACCTGCGCCCGGGCCACCGCGTCCTCGATCTCGCGGCCGGCACGGGGGACCTCGCCCGGGGAGCGCTGGACCGGGCCGCGCGTGGAGCGTTCGAGATCCAGGTCGTTGCCGCCGATCTCACGCTGGAGATGATGCGGGTCGGGCGCGGAAGACCGGGTCCCGACCTCGCCGGCTGGATCGGAGCCGACGCGCTTCGTCTGCCCTTCCCCGATGGCGCGTTCGACCGCGTCGTCATCGGCTACGGGCTGAGGAACTTCGCCGGCCTGGACTCCGCGCTGGCCGAGAGCTTCCGCTGCCTGCGCCCGGACGGCCGGTTGATCTCACTCGATTTCGGGCACCCGCGCCCTGAGGCGCTGCGCCGCATCTACCTCGGATACCTCGACGTCTCGACCCGCGTCGCGGGTTGGGCGCTTCACCGCGATCCGGAGTCCTACGTGTACATCCCCGAGTCGCTGAGGAGGTTCCCGGATCAGCGGGAGATGGTCCGCAGGATGGAAGCGGCCGGGTTCGTGGAGTGCGGCTACGAAGACCTGATGAGGGGCGCCATGGCCGTCAATTACGGAGACCGCCGCTAGTGTCGCGGCCGGATTTTCGAGCTAGATGTTCGGGTTGGATTCCGTCTTCCAGACGGTGAACTGGCGCTGGCCGGATTCGCTTTCCTCGAGGCGAACCTTCAACGCATCGCCATCAGCCAGTCGCATGTGGTCGCGCATCTCCAAGGGAATCGTGATACGGCCACCGCTTCCTACGGTGATGTCGCGGTAATACAGGACGCGGAAGATCGCCATCTAACCTCCCATGGAGGGTGGATTCGGCAAAGCGAGGGGAATCCTCAATATGGGGATTCAGCGGCCCCGGCGGTAGACCGGTCCGCCGCACGCCCGCGGCTGCTGCTTGGCGAGGGGTGCGGGCAGTCCGTATCATCGGGGCCGTGAATACACCCGCCATTCGCCTCCAGGGCGTCACGAAGCGCTTCGACAGGAAGGTCGCGGTCCGCGATCTCGACCTCGAGATCCCACGCGGATCGATCTACGGCCTTATCGGCCCGAACGGCGCCGGAAAGACCACGACACTCCGGATCATCCTCGACGTCATCGGGCCTGACGCCGGTTCGGTCGAAGTCTTCGGGTCCCCCAACGTCGAATCCATGCGCACCCGCATCGGGTATCTGCCGGAGGAGCGCGGGCTGTACCAGAAGATGACGGCGGCCGATCACCTCGCGTTCTTCGGCCAGCTCAAGGGGCTGCGCCGGAAGGAGGCGCTCGCGCGGGCCCGGGCCGGGCTGGATGCGGTCGGTCTTGGTGACCGGGCGGACGACAAGGTGGAGACCTTCTCGAAGGGGATGGCCCAGAAGGCCCAGTTTCTCGGGGTCATCCTTCACGAGCCCGACCTGCTGGTGCTCGACGAGCCCTTCAGCGGCCTCGACCCGCTGAACGTCGAACTGTTCAAGCAACTGCTGCAGGAACGACAGCGGGCCGGAGCCACGATTCTGCTCTCGACGCACCTCATCGAGGACGCCGAGCGCCTGTGCGAGCGCGTGTGCATGATCGCCGGAGCGACCAAGGTGCTCGACGGACGGGTCCGCGACATCAAGGCCGCGGCGGGGCGGCGCGACATCGCGCTGTCCTTCGAGGGGAACCCCACGTTCCTCGATGCGCCGGATCTCATCGAGGACATCTCGGCGCACGGCACGTACGTGGAGGTCCGCATGGTGGAGGGGGCGGACCCCCAGGCCCTGCTGCGGCAGGCCGTGGAGAGCGGCGCCCTGATCTCGCGCTTCGAACTGATCGAACCGTCGCTGCGCCAGATATTCATCGAGAAGGCCACGGAGGCCGGGCTCTCGCACGAGGACGAGAGTGACGATGACGAGGCGGCGGCATGAATCCGTTCACGCCGAGGGTGGCGACGGTGGTCCGCCGCGAGTTCATGATGCGCGTGAAGTCCAAGTGGTTTCTCATATCCACGCTGGGCCTCCCCGTTCTGATCGTCGGGCTCGGCGCGCTCTCCGCTTTCCTCGCGGTGAGGGGGGCGACGGATGCGGGCGAGGAGCGCAGGGTCATCGGGGTCGCCGATCCCGCCGGGCTGATCGGCGACCTCGTCGTTGAAGAGTTTCTCGCCGACGGGCTCGACGCCGTGCGCGCCGAGGACATGGAGGAGTTCTCGATCGACGAGGCGCGGGCGCGGCTCTCCGACACCTCGTACGACCTGCTGCTGATGATCCCGAGGAGTGCGGGCCGGCGCTCTGCGGAGATGCCGGGGGAGACGCCGGACGCGGACGGGGGGGACCAGGAGGAGACGACGCTGCTCGCGCGGGCCAGCGTTCCGTCCGTCATCGAAGGTTCGGTCCGGGGGGCACTTCAGAGGGCATCGGTACGGGCGCGCCTGCGCTCCATCGGCGTGCAGAGCATCGATCCGGGCGCGCTGCTCCAACGGACTTCCTTCGAGGTCGTGAACGTGACGGAATCCGGAGAGGCGCGATCCCAGGACGTCTACCGGATGCTGAGCTTCGCCATCGCCTTCTTCTTCTACTTCATCCTGCTCATCTACGGGCAGATGATCGTGCGGGCGATCCTGGAGGAGAAGCAGTCGGACATCGTCGAGATCATGGTCTCGTCCCTTCGCCCGTGGGAACTGATGCTGGGGAAGATCGTCGGCGTCGGGGCGGTGGGCGTTGCGCAGATGGCCGTCTGGGCGCTGATCTTCGCGCTCGCGGCGGTCTACGGCCTCACGGCCGGAGCAACCACGCTTGCCGAGGCGGGGATCGACATCGCGAACATCCCGATCCCGTGGGGCACGCTCGTGCTGATGCTCTGCTTCCTCGTTTTCGGGTATCTGCTCTACGCGGGGATGTTCGCGGGCGCCGGCGCGACAATCAGCAACGAACACGATGCCCAGCAGGCGATACTCCCCGTCATGATGCTGATCATCCTTCCCTTCATCGCGACGCAGGGCGTGATCCAGAGCCCGAACGCCGGTTGGGGCGTCATCCTCTCCCTCGTGCCGTTCTTCAGTCCGCTGGTGATGCCGGCGCGACTGTTCGCCACTTCGGTCCCGGTGTGGCAGTGGCTCGTGTCGCTGGTGCTGCTGGGAGTGTTCGTCCTCGGGGCGGCGTGGGTCGCGGGCCGCATCTTCCGGGTCGGGATTCTGATGAAGGGCCAGCGCGCCAACCTGCCGCAGGTGCTGCGGTGGATACGCCACGGCTAGCCGGCCGTGACAGAAGCGCGCGGCGAACCTCCTTCGCCGTCCTCTTGGCCCTCGGCGGCGGACTGTGCGCCGGGGCGTGCGGGACCGACGCGGACGCCTTCGTGCTCGGCGCCACGACGTCCACCTACGATTCGGGTCTGCTCGAACACCTGATCGCCCGCTTCAACGAAGACCACCCCGGACTCCGGGTGCGCACGGTCATCGCCGGGAGCGGCGAAGCGCTGGAACTCGGTCGCACGGGAGACGTGGATCTCCTGCTCGTGCACGCTCCCGAAGCCGAGGCCCGCTTCATCGAGGCGGGGCACGCGCCACGGCGGCATCCCGTCCTCTTCAACGAATACGTGGTCGCCGGCCCGCCCTCGGATCCGGCGCGGATTCGGGGATCCGCATCCCCGTCCGAGGCGTTCGCGACCCTCGCGCGGGGGGGGCACGGCTTCGTCTCGCGCGGCGACAGTTCGGGCACGCACTACCGCGAGATCGCCCTGTGGCGCGAGGCGGGCGTGGCCGGCGGCGGCACGGGGTACGTCGAGTCCGGGCAGGGACAGGCCACGACGCTGCACGTGGCCAGCGAACGCGGCGCCTACGTCCTCACGGACGACGCGACGCTCGCGATGCTGTCGGAGGTGCTCGGCCTGGCCGCGCTCGTCGAGGATCACCCGTCGCTGCGCAACGTCTACTCGCTGCTGGCGCCACGAGCCGCGATCCGGCCCGAGCGCGCCGTGGTCTTCGCGGACTGGCTGCGCTCCGGCGACGGACGCCGCGCCATCGGGGAATTCCGGGTGCGCGGCGGCCCCGAGGCGCTGTTCGCCCCGTGGCCCGGCGACGATCCGCCAAACTAGATTCGGCGCGTGGATCCGCTGCTCGAGGCTCTCCGGCTCATCACGTCGGGTGACCTGTACGTCTGGAACGTCATCTTCCGCTCTCTGCAGATCAGCGGATCGGCGCTCCTCCTGGCGATGGTCATCGGACTCCCCATCGGGATCGCGGTCGGGCTGACGCGATTCCGGCTTCGCCTGCCCGTGGTCGCGGTCATCAACGCGGGTCTCGCCTTCCCGCCCGTCGTGGTCGGCCTCGGAGTCTTCCTCTTTCTGTCGCGGGCCGGCCCGCTCGGCGACCTGCAACTGCTCTACACGCCGGCCGCCATGATCGGCGCCCAGGCGATCCTCGCCGGCCCCTACATCGCGGCGGTGAGCCTCGCCGCGGTGGAGAACATCCCCCGGGACATCTCGCTTCAGGCGCGGGCGCTCGGCGCGAGCCGGCGGCGGGCCATCCTCCTGCAGCTGAGGGAGGTGCGGACGTCGCTCGTGGCCGCGGTGGCGGCGGGGTTCGGGGCCATCATCAGCGAGGTGGGCGCGGTGATGATGGTGGGGGGCAACATCCTCGGAGAAACCCGGGTGATGACGACCGCGATCGTGCTGGAGACGCGGCGCGGCAACTTCGACGTCGCGATCGCCATGGGGATCGTACTCATGCTCCTCGCCCTCTGTGTGAACGCGGCGCTCCTCCTGCTCGGCCGGCGCACGATCCGCCGCGGCCAGGTCGCGTGAACGCCCAAGCCGGACCGCTGCTCGGCGGCGCCGGCCTGCGCCGGGTCTACGGCGGGAGGACGGCCGTCGAGGTGGACCGCATCGAACTGCGCGAGGGCGAGATGCTCGCGGTGTTCGGGCCGAACGGGGCCGGGAAGTCCACGCTGCTGCGCCTGCTCGCCATGCTGGAGAAGCCCGACGCCGGAGAGGTCACGTTCCGCGGCGGGTCGGGGCGGGCGGCCGAGCGAGCGCTCCGGGCCGCGTCCGCCGTCGTGTTCCAACGCCCTCACTTCTGGAGCGATTCCGTCGAGTACAACGTCGGGCTCGGCCTGGCCCTGCGCGGCGTGCCCCGCCCCGAAGCTCGCGCGCGCTCGCGCGCCGTGTGCGAGCAACTCGCGATCTCGCACCTGCTGGGAGCCCCGATATCGCGGTTGTCCGGAGGAGAGGCACAGCGCGTGGCACTCGCGCGGGCGCTGGTGCTCGACCCCGAGATCCTCTTCCTCGACGAGCCGACGGCGAACCTGGACACCGATTCGCGGCTCGACCTCCGTCACGACCTGGAGCGGGTGGCCCGGGAACGGGCGACGAGCGTCTTTCTCATCACTCACGACCGGGGCGAGGCCTTCCACCTCGCGGATCGGGTCGCCGTGATCCGGGACGGGAAGCTGGTCCAGACGGGTACGCCGAAGGAAATCTACGAGAACCCCGCCGATGTCTACACGGCGCGCGTCACCGGGGCGGAGTTCACGATCTCCGGCGTCGTGACGCGGGCGCACGAGCGCATGGTCACCGCCGACATCGGGGGCGCTTCGCTCGTGGCCCAGGGCGAAGCGGTCCCGGGCACGCCGGTGAAGATCGCCTATCGGCCGGAAGATCTCGTTCTCGGACCCCCGGACGTCCCCCCGGCGGACCTGAGTACGCGCAACCTCGTCGTGGCGACCGTGGAGGAACGGCGCGACATGGGCGGGCTCGTGCGGCTGCGGCTCCGCGGCCCCGTCGAACTCGTGGCCCTCGTCACGCTCGACGCCGCGGAGGAACTCGGCGTCGACCCCGGAGTGCGCGTGGCCGTGCGCGCGAAGGCCACCGCGCTGCATGCGTTCGCGGCGGCCCCGCCGGCCCCGACGCTCTCCGACCCGGACGGCTAGCCCGAACGCCGCCGGATTCCGGGGCCCGTCCAGATGACGATGGCTCCGCAGCGCCCCACGGCCCCGCCGAACTCGGCCGGCAGCTCACTCGGACCGCGATAGACTTCGATCCCGGCGATCTCGGACGTCGAGACGAAGTTGTCGATCGATTCGCCGCCCCCGCCGTCGCGGATCACGCGCACGCCGTCCAGGTAGACGTTCGCATTCCGGCACCCGTATTCGGCGCGGTTCCTCAGGCTGGGCACGCCCCGCGTCATGCGGATGATGCAGTTGTTGTTGGCGCCTCCGGTGCACTCGGTGCGCACCCCCGGAATCCGTCCCAGGTAGTGCGTCACGCGGATCGCGCCGGCGTCGTGGATGTCGTCCCGCGTGAGGAATACTCCGGCGCCGATCGCCTCGCCCAGTTCGCGCCGGTCGTAGAACCCCTGCAACTCCAGTCGTTTCTCACGCAACGCCGTGACGACGATCGGCGCGAGTTCGATCGGGTCCGCGCTGAGTTCGAAATCCACCTGCACCGTTCGGTCGCTCGGGAGGTGCACCAACTGGTCCAGGGGATCGAAGGTGATGTGATCCACGGCCACCCGGTACATGCCCGGATCGAGGTCGGTGAACATGAAGCGGCCGCTGCCATCGGTCATTCTCTGCCGGTCCTCCGCCAACAGCGTGTCCGAGAGCATGATGCTCGCCGCTTCGACGGGACGACGGGAACGCCGATCGACCACCCGACCCACGATTCGGCCGGGCACGGTGAGCAGACTGGCGAGCGCGCCTTCCTCCACGCCCACGAGGATGTCCCACCCGGCGGGGGGGCCGGGTGCGATGTTCACCTGCGCCGGCTCCGTGCGGAAGGACGGAAACCTCGCGCTCACCGTGACATCCTTCAGGGGCGGAAGGCCGCAGAGGACGTACACGCCCGCGTTGTCCGCCTCCACGGAGATGGTGCGCCGCTGTCCTTCGTCTTCGGTCCAGGTCGCGGAGACGGTGGCCCCGGGAATGAGGATGCCTTGGAGCGTATCGCGGACGATGCCCGCAAGACCCGTGAGGGACGGATCCATATCCGCCGGACACGTCACGATGCTACGGGAGGGGGTGAGGGGCGGGCCCTGAGCGGCCAGGCGAGATCCGGCCGACAGCAGGATGGCGGCTCCCGCCAGAGCGAAGGACGCGGCCCGGTAAACGGCCCTGCTCCGCGCCCGCGCCTCCGAACGATCCTCTCGATGTGTTCGCATCCTGCGGTCTCCGCCGCTACGTCGCCAAGCCACGCATGGAAAGTAATGCCAGCGCGCAGCGCGCACACGACGCGCGCCGGACCGCCGCCGCGAAGAACCTGCGGGGATTAGCGACGGGCGATGGTATTGCGAGACCCTACCGGACGCTGTCACTCTTTCGAAGGTTCTTCGGCTGCGGAGTCTCATCTTGCAAATCGTGCGAAACCGGCAAGCTCGCTGCGCAATTGGCGTCGTTGGTGTCCTTCTCGGACTGTCCGGCTGCCTGAATCTGGGGGTCGGACTCTCCCCGACCGTCGGGAACATGCTCTCGTCCGTCGTCAGCGAGGGATCCGCCCTGCCCGAGTTCGCGCGCGCCGCCGGGGGGCCCGGGTCCATGCGAGTCTCGGGCCAGATCGTGGGCCGGCTGCGGTGCGATTACGTGTCCCCCGACCTGCGGGAGGTCGACGGAGGACTGGAACTGTCCATCACGATCGTGTCGGGCCGGCAGGGCTGCAACAGTCTGACGCCTTCGACGCTGTCCTACGTGGCGAACATCTACAACGTCGAGCCCGGATCCTGGTCGATTCTCGTGGAGCATCGCTACGAAGGCGTGGAGGGCATACCCGGCGAGCGTCTGTACGACGTCGTCACGGTAAACTAGCTGCCGAAAGCTCCCCTCCGAGGCATCACTCCAGGGGAGCGGAGCGGGAATGGAGCCCGAGAAGATCCGCGTCGCTCATGCCGGCCAGGGCGCGCGTCGCCTCGGCCACGCTGCGGCTCTCGTGCGACAGCCAGCGCGGCGGCTCGAAGGGGTCCTCAAGGCAGACGAAATAGATGCGGGCCGCTTGGGGCGTATTCGGCTGGCCACCCGAGACATAGGCTTCCCAGCGAACCATCCCTCCGTCGAGGAACGTGCGGGAGAGCGCCTTCTTCGGATCCACCCTCGCGGCGCTCACACCTTCACCGAGCGTGCGAGCAGTTCGCGGAGTCCCACCTCGTTCATTTCGGCCACGGCCTCCTTCGGCACCTTGGAGATGCCCGGCGGCGCCTGGTTGTAGCGCTGCGGAATGGTGATGTCGTCCTGGTTCCGGAACATCACGAGCAGCCGGGGCGACTGTTGCGTGGTGCCGGAGAAGATGGAGAACTCGGCCTCCCAGGTGGCCCCGGATTCGCTCTTGAACCGGGTTCGGGCGCTGTCCGCGGCCCCATCCATCCGGAAGATCAGTTTCTTCAGAAGCGACATGTGTGCGCCGGTTGGTGCGTTTGCGTGAAACCGTTGGACGTCGGCGCCGGGACACTAGGCGAGTCGGGCGCGACCCGCCAGCCTGAAGGGTTCCGATGCGGACGCGAAGCTGCGAGTTTGCATCGGATTCGATGCCCGGCTGGTGGTTTTTCCGCCCCCGCCGGCCACGCAAGGAGAACGTCATGCCGGCCCACCATCGCTCGTCCCGCGTCTCGGCGCCGCGCCGCCCGTACCCCGCGACGATCGTCTTCCTTCTCACCGTCCTCCTCCTTCCGTCCGCGGCGGCCGGTCAGGACGCGGACGTCATCGATGCCTTTTCCCGGCAGATCGCATCGGATGTCGCAGCGGACGGCATCGGCGGGATCACGGCGGCGGTCTTCAAGGGAGATCAGGTGCTGTGGGCGCAGGGGTTCGGCTGGGCCGATCCGGCCAACCGCGTGCCCGCGGGCGTGCGAACGATCTACCGCACCGGGTCGATCTCGAAGTCGGTGACGGCGATCCTGATGGCGGATCTGGCGGAGGAGGGGAAGGTCGCGCTCGATGACGCCGTCGTGGACCACCTGCCCGAGGCCGCCGGCTTCGGGGACCCGCCGGACGGCATGGCGCCGGTCACGTTCCGGCAGTTGGCCAGCCACACCGCCGGCCTCATCCGGGAGCCCGAACTCGAAGGAGCCGCGGCCGGGCCGATCGAGGACTGGGGATACAAGATCCTCGCTTCGATCCCCCACACCCGGTTCTACACGATGCCCGGAACCCGGTATCAATACTCCAACATCGGGTACGGCGTGCTCGGTTACGCCCTGCAGCGGGCCGCCGGGACGTCCTTCATGGACCTCGTCGAGGACCGCCTCTTCGAGCCGCTGGGGATGCGCTCCTCGACCTTCATCGTCGGCCCGGAGCTGTGGCGGCGCGTCGCGGTCGGCTTCGCGAACGGGGCCGACGGCGCCGCGGACTCCGACTTCCCGGCGCTCGAGCACGAGGGGCGCGGATACAAGGTGCCGAACGGCGGCGTTTACGCGACCGTCGGAGATCTCGCCACGTTCGCGGCCGCGGTCATGGGGATGACCGAACACCAGCTCCTGGAGCCGGCCACCCGGCGGGAGGTCATGACGGTGCAGACGCCCGAGGATCCCGACGCGGGGTACGGACTCGGTTTCTCGATTCGGCCTGTCGCGCTCGAAAGCGGCGCCGTGCGGTTCGTCGGCCACGGCGGTTCCGTCGCCGGGTACAACATGTACCTCGTGTTCGAACCCGAGAGCGGCTACGGCGTCGCGCTCGGCCGCAACTACAATCGCGGCGCCACCAACCTTGGCGAGGCTGGGAACGGGCTCCTCGAGGCGCTGCTCGAGGCCGGCAATTGAACCCCGCGTCCCGGCGATTCCGCCACGGTATCGCGCCGCTCCTCGCGCTGGCGGCCGTCGTGCTCGCGCCGTCCCCCGCCGCGGGTCAGGACGAGGAGGAAGAGCGGGTCCTCCGCATCTGCCGGCAGCTCGGACAGGCTGAACTCGAGGTCGGCATCGAGGGCACGATCCGGGACGATGAGAGCCAGGTCCCCCTGCCGGGGGCGACGGTCGTGATCCGCTACGAAGCCGAACGCGGGCTGGCGACGCCGGAGGATGTACGGGTCGAAGCGGATGAGCGAGGGCGATACCAGGCCTGCGGCCTTGAAGCGTTTCGGGAGATCCGGGTGCGACCGAACTATCGGTCCCGGCGCGGGAAGGAGCGCAAGGTCGAACTCGACCGGTCGCAGTTCGTCGACCTCGAGGTGGACATGGGGGACGCGGCGTTCGTCGTCTTTTCCGTCGTGAACGCCGCGGACGGGCGCCCGGTGGCGAGCGCGCAGCTCGACTTCTCTCCGCTGCCCATCTCCGGGATCACGGATACGCTCGGACGCGTGGCGTTCCGCTCCATTCCGCCGCTCACCTACGGCCTGCGCGTCGCGCACATCGGTTACGCGCCCGTGGAGACCGAGATCAACATCCTCACGGACCAGAGCGCGGAATTCCGCGTCGAACTCAACACCCGGGCGATCGCGCTCGCGCCGATCGAGGTGCGGGTGACCGGCCGTGACCCGTTCCTGCTCACGTCGGGGTTCTACGACCGCCGGCAGTCCATCGACGAGGGCTACTTCGCGACCTATCCGGAGATCGACCAGTTCATCCACCTCGGGCAGGTGTTTCAGTTCAAGCGGGAACTCTCCATCCGGTACCGCCGGAACCAGCTCATCCTCCTCAACGGCAGGCCGGCCAGCCGCCTCGGATTCAACCGGAGAAACCTGGGCGAACTGAAATTCGACACCGTTCGGGGAATCGAGGCGTACAGGTGCAGTGAGGCGCCGCCGGAGATCATGAACCAGGTACCGAACACCATGCTCCTGACCGACTGCAATCTGATCGCGATCTGGACATACTGAGACGCCTCCGGCGTGCCGTCCGCGATGTCCTGTGGGGCACGCAGGAGGACTTCACCTCCGGGAGCCTGAACCGCGGGGTCCTGCTCCTCGCCATCCCGATGGTACTGGAGATGGCGGGGGAATCGCTCTTCTTCCTCGTCGACATGGCCGTCGTGAGCCGGCTCGGGGCCGGCGCCCTGGCCGCGATCGCCCTCACGGAAGCGATGCTGGCGGTCATCTACTCGGTCGCGATGGGGCTCGCGATGTCCACGACCGCGATGGTCGCGCGCCGGACGGGGGAGAAGGACGAGCGCGGCGCCGCGACGGCCGCCGTGCAGGCGATCGTGCTGAGCGTCGGCATCGCCGCCGTTCTCGGCCTTGCCGGGGCGATGCTGGCCCCGTGGCTGCTCCGGGCCATGGGAGGGTCCCCCGAAGTCGTCGCCCAGGGCACGACCTTCGCCCGCATCCAGTTGGGCGGGATGGTCGTGATCATCCTCCTCTTCGTGAACAACGCGATCTACCGGGGGGCGGGCGACCCCTCGATGGCCATGCGTTCCGTGTGGCTGGCGAACGGCATCAACATCGTGCTCGACCCCGTGCTCGTGTTCGGCCTCTGGATCTTCCCGGAACTCGGGCTCCCGGGCGCCGCCGTGGCCACGACGACCGGACGCGGCATCGGGGCCCTGTACCAGTTGTGGCACATGTCTCGCGGCGAGCGCATCCGTGTGCGGCGCGACGACCTCCGGGTCCGTTGGCCCGTGATCCAGCGGCTCGCGCGGGTGTCGGTGGGCGGCGTGGGGCAGATGCTCGTGACCCAGGTCAGCTACATTCTCTCGATCCGCATCCTGTCCGAGTTCGGGACGATCGCTCTCGCGGGCTACACGATGGCGATCCGCGTCGTCATCTTCATCATCCTCCCCGCCTGGGGCCTCGCGAACGCCGCCGCCACGCTCGTGGGCCAGAATCTCGGCGCCGAGAGACCCGGCCGCGCCGAGCGGGCCGTCTACCTCACGGGCTTCTGGAACATGCTGTTCATGGCCGTGGTGACGGTGGTCTTCGTGGCTTTCTCGGAGCCGATCCTGGCCCCGTTCGCCCCGGACCCGGAGACGCTGGACGTGGGCGTGCGCGCGCTCCGGATCATCAGCTACGGGTACATCTTCTACGCCTGGGGCATGGTGACGATGCAGGCCTTCAACGGAGCCGGGGACACGGCGACGCCGACCTGGATCAACATCGGCGTGTTCTGGTTCTTCCAGTTGCCGCTTGCCGCGCTCCTCGCCTTCGGCGCCGGGTGGGGCGAGACCGGCGTGTTCTGGTCGTTCGCGGTCGCCTACTCGCTGTCGGCCGTCGTCGGCCTCTGGATATTCCGCCGCGGCCGCTGGAAGCAGAAGGTCGTCTAGACGAACCGCGCTAGGCGGAACACTGGGCCCGGCGCGCGAACCCCTTGGACCGAAGCGCGAGCACGACGCGAAGCTGTGCCCCCTCGGAGATTTCCGCAGTCTGTGCGGAACTATCGAAGCCTCCGCACAGGGCTCGGATCCGGTGGGAGCCCAGGGGGAGGCCGTCCAGCGAGAATGCGCCCGTGCGGTCCGTTACGGCGCGGAAATCCGTACCGTCCACGGTGATACGTACGGCCTCGAGCGGCTGGCGCGTGACCTCGTTGACCACAAGACCTGTGACCGATCCCGGAGGAGTAACCGGCACGCTGAGCCTCACTTCGGCGCGCGCAATGGCCGACACCAGGGAAGGGCCGCTCGAGTGGGGGCCGTAAGCGGCCGAGAGTTCCACTTCCGCTCCGACAGGGAGGTCGCACAGCCGATACCGTCCCAACGAGTCCGTTCGCACGACAGTCTCCACGCGCTCGAGGCTCCCGGAAGCCGGGAACGAGGCGATCACATGCGCCGCCGGCAGTCTCACCTCCGTGACCTCGTCGTCCACAAACCCCTCCAGCGCCACTTCATCCGGGCGCCCGGCAGGCTCGCACAGGTTGACCTCGATCACCGGTATCTCCGCCTCCGCCGCCGTCCAGTTGGACCAGAGGATGATCGCGCCGCAGGTCATGGAGGACGCGTCCCAGGCGAAGAACGGGACTCTCGCGCCAGGTTGGTACAACTCCGCCGCGCCGATCTCGTACACGGACAGTTCTTCCAGCAGCGTCGGGGGCGGCCCCACCGGAGAACGGAAGGTTCCCGCCGGATTCAGGGAGTACGACCGGCTCGTTCCCCAGCCGTCTGTCGCCCCGATCGGCCTCCGGTCGAGGTATACCGGAATCTTCTCACAGCGCGACAACGGGGCACGGCCCTGGAGGGTCGACATGAAGTCGGAGAGCCGCACGAAACCGGCCTTGTTGGCCTCGATCCACTCAGGCTCGAGGAACACGCCCCAGCCCTCCTCCATCCGGTCGTAGAAGCCGGACTCGACCAACCGCGACGGACGCCCTTCCACGCCGACTTCCAGCGGATCCAGCGGGATCGCCCGCGGGGTTAGCCGAACATCCAGCCGTGGCGGAGTCCGCAGTCCGATTTCCAGCGGGACACTGAGTACGTCATAGCCGATGCGTCGTGCTCCGAGTACGTATTCGCCGGGCGCAATCTGAGCGAAGGTGAACGCACCGGTCCGGTCCCGTGATCGTTTCCCGGGCTGAACCGGACGCGTCGGCGAGCCGGACCGTAGCGCCCTCGACCGGCGCTCCCGTTCCGTCGTCGATGACGGTCCCGGCGACCTCCACGCCCTCCTGAGCCGCTACCTCCCGAGGCGCGAAACCGCTCGCCGCCCACACTGCCGCCGCCGCGAGCATCGACGCCGTTACGCTTCGCAACCACAAGTCGCTTCGAGTCAAAGCACGGTTCCCCGTTAGATCGAGCACTCGGCCCGCGACGCCAAAGCGGTCCGGCGGAGCTTGAGAACCACCGCCGAGCTTCCGCCTTCGGAAACTCCACGTCCTGCGCCGGACCCGAATATCCCCGGCACGTTGCCCGGATCCGGTAGGACCCCGGCGGAAGGTCCGCGAGAGAGAATCTGCCCGCAGCGTTGGTCACCGCACGGAACTCCGTATCGACCAGCACGATTCGTGCGCCCTCGATGAGTTCCGATGTCGCCCCGTTCAGGACGAGTCCGGTGATCGAAGCGGCAAACGCCTGGACGAGGAGAATAGACCATGGCGCCGCTCGTCAGTAGACCCCGCAATCCCCGCTCGCGTCACTTCCACGGAGAAACCGGCGTTGCGCTGAGTGCCGCCGTACAGCCTCCATCGGCGGCCACCCGGGTGCCTCGAGACCGACCACGACGACGAGGCCAACGGCACCGACCCCGCCACGTCACCCCAACCACCGGTCATAAACCCGCCTTCGGTCGGTCGACTTATGCGGCAACGCAGGACCCGGGCTTAAGCAGTCACCGATCAGGAAATATCGTAATAATAATAGTACTCATCACAACACTCGCTGCCTCCTGGACACATCACCTCGCATACGCTGAGGCAAAGGGGGCCCCCATAATTACCACATGCCTGAGCTCTCGCCGTTTGCGGCGTCGCTCCGTGCATAACACCGAGCGCAACAACGGCTGTCAATATCGACCGCAGCATCAACTTCTTCCACGTCATCGTCGACTCCTTCCCCTTTTTTCGTTTCGTCCGGACTTCCCAAACAGCGCGTTTGACAAGAACCCTTTCGCTACCTGTCCCGTGATATATTATCCCTTCATCGCTTCGGCGTTTGGCCTCCACACCTCTACACGCTCGACGCCGAAATCGTCTATCGTTTTTATCAGTAAGATCTCTGGTTCGATCTGCCATAACTTCGCTTCGACCGGGAGCGACGTTCTGCCAACCGCCCGGCCGGCCCGATCAACAACCGTCCAAGTGCGAGTCTCGTCATTGCGGAATCCAGCGTCTCCCACCCAAAGGTGTTCGCCGCTGGCGCTCCATTGCAGCTGCGCATAAAACCGGCCCCGCTCGTTGGCGTCGTCAAGCGACTGTACGTCGCGGGCTCCATTCCACTCACCACGAGGGTGATCCGGGTCCTCCCACGTCGCAAGCAGCTCGCCCTTCGCATCCCGAATTTCGATTGCCGGCCGGTCATTAGAACTCGTCGCAAATACTCCATCTCGCGAAGTTATCGCCGCCACCGGACCTTCCGGCGCCGCTCGAAGCCGAAAACCCGTCGTTCCTGCGGAACTCTCCCACCACATGTCACCAACCGAAAACATCAACTCTGGATCTGCTCGCCCCCCTCCAACCCGCAGCACCCGTACGGAATCCCGTGCGATCCTCATCTCCCGCGGATCCAATCCGCTCGAAACCGCAATGAACATCTCCGAACCCGATCCCGCCCACATCTCGCTAGCTTGTTGGTGTGCGTCCGCCAGCCGAACAGACATTGATTGGTTATAGACTCCTGCTCCATCGAAAACCGATATGCGAGCTCCCAGCGCATCCAAGGCCAGAACCGAACCTCCATCACCAATCTCGATCGATCGCAGGTTTCTGAACTCTCCCGGTCCTTCACCCCCTTTACCAAACGAGTACAGAAACTGCCCGGCGCCGGAATACACACGAATCTCGCTCGTGCCCGAATTCGCAACGAACAATGTTCCATCTTGAGTCCGGAAGCCATCTAGCGCTCGAAACAACAGATACTCAGCCGGCCCTTCCGCTAGCCCGATCCGCATCGACGGCGCCCAAGATGTTACCGCATCAACGCGACGATCAATAGTGACAGTCGCCGGCTCAATCGTGGTCAATCTCTCCGACGTCGGTTCAGCACATGACGCAACCGCCATCGCTACGACAATGACGGTACAGCGACACATCATCGACATCCGCAGGGACGACGACGATCGGGCCAATCTTGTTAATTCATCCATGCAGTTTGGCTTCCTGGCGATAGGAGTTCGCGGAGCTCCAGCAGCCCTGGCGTACCGGTAATGAGTCGCTGATCCACCACCATCGCAGGGGTGCCGATCAGAGATAGATACTGTGCTTCGATCAAAGTCGCAGCGATGCGGGACTTGTGAACCTCGCCATTGACGCACGCACTGAAGCGAGGCAAGTCAGGGATGTCCGCTTGCCTCGCAAGTTCGTCGATTGACACAGTGGAAAGATGATCCTGAGATGCAAGAGCAATCCGGTGGAAGGTGCTGAAGCGCCCTTGGTCGCCGGCACACTCGGCGCCAAGTGCGGCCAAATAGGCGGGGTTACCGCGTATGGGGCGAACCAAGTGGCGCAGATTTATGGTTAATGATGTCGAATCGTCGCGGATGACCGTATCGAGATTATTCCACAGTTCTCGACAAAAGGGACACAGGTAATTTGAGTAAAGGACGACCGCGATCGGACCAGTCCCGTGGGTTTGTGCGGCAGAATTGTTGCCGTAGATCTCCTGCGCCAAATCGAACTCTATATGTTCAACTGCATAAGTGGCCTCATTGCCGGTGCGGAAAAACCCATACCAAATGACGACCGCCGCCAGCAGGAGTACCCAAAGGATTTTCGCGATGGTATTGAGAACTGTACGGCTTAGCCGCCGTATTGAGATGGGCACAGAACCCGCTACCGGCAGCTCGCGCTGGCTTCGTCGTACACCGATGGATCTACTCCTCGTTGAGGGGCGTGTCGGTAATGCTGGACGTTGACAGTTAGTCGTCTATCTTTGGAAAGTAACTGTAATGCGACGTGCAGCACTTATCTTCGTAAGGTGGCGAGCACATCAGCAGGCACGTCTTGCGACACATCTTACCGTCGTTGGCACCGCAAGATGCCGCTGCCGTGACGTTCTGCGCACCAAAGCCTAGGGCCACCATGGTCAGGACTGCGACAGTGAGAGTTGTGGGGATGAGGTGGCTCCACTTGATCCGCATTGAGCATTTCTCCTGTCTTAGGGTTGACTTCAGCCGGCGACCGGCGACGGCGAGGAACTGAGGGTACTATCCTAAGCAGGTGTGGCTACGGTTGTCAAGGGCTGCCGGGACTCGACGTGTCAAACCGCAATAGAAATGTCCGGGGTTAGAGCGCAGTAGAAATGTCCTCCCCCGGCGGTTCGGTTTTGCCCCGCTCCCGGGCCGGTTCGGTCGTGCGGGGCGGTTCCTTCTCGTTGGATATCTCTTCTCTCTCGCGGCGGAGGTCTCGGCGGGCGACGGCCTGCTGGACCGAGGCTTGGAAGTGCCTGCGCCACGGGTGGTCCGGAGCCGGCTTCGGGGGCGCGGGCCTCGGCTTCGCCGACTTGGCGGGCGCGTCGCCGGGGGAGGCGGGGGGGGCTCGGCATAAGGGTTCGAGCTCCAGGTAGCGCTCGCCGAAGCGGACCTCGCCGCCGAGGCGGCGCTCGACGACGACCTAGTCGCCGGGGGCGATGCCGGCGGCGTCGCTCTCCGGGATCTGCCAGTGGTGGTTCCGGAACCGGACCGGGAGGTCGCGGGCCACGACGCGCCTCTCCGTCTCGGCGAAGAGCGCCTCGAGGTCCGCACCGGCCGGTAGCGGGCGGTGCGCGTCGCGGGGATCGGCGGGCTCCACGGCGAAGCGTTCGTTTCAGAACGGGACCCAGTAGTCGGCGAGGAAGCGGTTGGCCCCCTCCAGCGTGGCGATCCCCTCCACCCGCATCTCCCTGACCAGCCGGTCCTGTGCCGTGCCGAAGCTGCGCTCGACCCGGCCCTTGGCCTGAGGCGAGCCCGCGAGGATCACCTCGACGTCCAGCTCGCCCAGTGCCCGGGCGATGATCGTGTCCGTGCGCTCCTCCTTCTTCGACAGCCACTGCCCGAAGTGTCCGGCGTGGTCGGTGTACACCGCCACCGGGCGGCCGTGGCGGCGCAGGTAGCCGATGATCGCCCGCCGGTTCTCCGCCCCGTCGTCGCGCGCCGCGAAGCGGGCCATGAGCAGCCGGCTCGTCGCGTCGTCGTGGATCGAGATCAGCGTCTGGCTCCCCGGCAACCTCTCCTCCAGCCACGGATGCACCGAGCTGTCCCACTGCCCCGGCTCGCCCAGCGCCGCCCGCCTCGGACGCCGGCGGCGGTGCTTCGCGCGCTTGCGGCGACGCTCCCACAGCCCGGCCTCCAGCATCCAGCACCGCAGCGTCTCCGCGCTCAGACGCAGCCCGAAGCGTCTTTCCAGGTGTTCCGCAAGCAGCGTCGGCCCGAAGTCCCGGTACAGCGGATCCCTCGCAACCTCCAGCGCCCGCTCCCGATCTTCCGCGCGCAGCGCCCGGTTCGACCGCCGTCCCCGCAGGCCGTGTACCGCCGCCGCATCGCCCTCCGCCTCGAACCTCCGGCGCAACCGGCGAAAATGCCGCCGAGTCACGCCGATCCGCTCCGCTCCCGCAGCGACCGTCAGCACTCCCTCGCTCACCTGTCTCAGCACCGAGATGCGATCCCGCTCCCTCAGACTCAGGTCCATCCGCTCCCCTCCCGGATCCCGTTCCGCCGTTGACCGAACATGGACCGTAAGAGGACATTTCTACCTCGGATCCTGCGTTGGTGCATAATCGGACGGCCGGAGGCGCGATTATGACCTGCGGCTGTGGCGATTTGGCGCGGGTGGTGGCGTTTTCGGGGCCGGACCGGGCCTCGGTGGGGGGCCGGCGGGGTTCGGGAGGGACCCCGGGCGGCGCGCGGAGACACGGGAACGGGGCGCCGCCGCGCGGCGCCTTCGCAAGGCCGGGTCCGGGGTCGGTCAGGCGGGCGCGGGCGGCGGGAGGCCGTTCTCGATGGTGCGGAGCGCCCGCCGCGGGAGGCCGAGGGCCGACTCGCCGCGCGCGAACCCGAGCGAGGTTCGGCGGGCGTGGGAGGTGATCCTGGCCGGGGCGCGCAGCAGGCGCAGCCGGATGCCGCGCGGCTGCGCGGTGCCCCAGCGGCCGCCGAGGCAGTTCGCGCGCAGGATGTGGAGGAGTTGGTAGGCGAGCGCGGCGAGGCCCCACAGGAGGGCGTTGCCGCCGAGGTCGTCGACCGCGGTGCGCCCGGCCGAGAGCGGGCCCAGCTCCTCGATCCGCTGTTCGACGACCGCGCCCGCGTTGTAGGCGCGCCACGCGTCGACGGGGCCGACGCCCTCGATGTTGGTGAGAACGTCGGCGCTCATCGCGGTCTCCCACGCCGCGAGGTCGAGCTCCCCCTCCTCCGGCCCGATCCGTCTCCGCCTCTCGACCGAGAGAAGCCGCGTCCCCCACAGCTCGCCGGAGGCGGTCCTCAACTCCCGGTCCCCGGCCCCGTCGGCGGCGGCCGTCTCCCAGGCGCCCCGGAAGCCGTCGAGCCAGCCGTGCCGCGGCACCTTGAGCAGATAGGAGACGCCGAGCTCCTCCATGCTCGCCGCGATGCGCTTGGAGAAGAACCCCTTGTCCAGCCGCACGGTGATGTCCCGCACCCCCGCCTCCCTCAGGCGGGCCACCAGCCCGGCCAGCCACGCCTCGGCTCCCCCGGCCGTGTGCGCGTTGCCCGGCCGCCAGCGCACCCCGAGGCAGTCGCCCGTCTCCAGGACGTAGGCCAGCAGCGGATGGTGCGAGGGACGGCCCGGCTTCTTCGGATTGTAGCCCTTCTCCGCCCCGGCCTGTCTCAGCCCGTAGCGCACCACCACGGTCGAGTCCATGACGACCGTCGCCGACCGGGGCGCCCCGCCCGCCATCTCCCAGCGCCGCCGCACCATCCGCCACGGCAGCTCGTCCAGAAGCGGCGACAGCACGGCCGCCGAGCGCCGCAGCCAGCGCCCGAACGTGGCCGGGTGCGGCACCCGCCTCCAGCCGAAGATGCGGCGTACCCCCCGCCGCTCGAGAAACGGCAGGTCGTCCATCACCCCGCCGCCGTACAGGAGCAGCGCCACCCACAACTCGACCATCAGCGACGGCCGGTAGCGGCCGGGGACGTTCCCGGTCCGGTCGTCGATCCAACGGCCCAGCCCCAGCGCGTCCCACAGCCTCCGGACCACGACCAGGCCGCCCGCGTCGGTGATCCGTACGCCGCCGCCGCGGACCCCCGGCGCCGCCGCCGATCCTTGCACGTGCGGGCGCGATCCGGTATAGTCGTTTCCGCGCACCATTCGGGTGTCCTCCGTTCCGGGGTGAACTCTTGTCCAGTCCCTCTGAACGTAGGGCCCCGGGCGGTGCGTTTCCATAGTCCGACACTATGCTCTCACTATCGTCAAGGCTTCCGCGGCCCGGCTACGGCCGCCCTCCCGGACGAGCCCCGCGCCAACGATCGCAGGATCCGGGTTGACAGCTCTGGCCCGCTTCCGTAGAATTGTCGTCGCTATTCAACTTAGTTTGTCTCGCCAATTCCGTGGAGAATGCAGATGAACAAGGTCGCCTTCCGTTGGAATCGCCTGCTTCAGCTCTTGGGCCTGCTCCTGATCGCCGTGTTGTCAGTTGGCCCCGAAGCCGCGCGAGCTCAAGAAGCAGGCGACGACGACTGCTTTCAGTTATACGGTTGCGAAGTCTGTCCCGCTCAAGACCCGGACTGCATCACATATGTCTGCCCGGTCGGTGACCCCAGGGGTGTGGGGATCCTCTGCATAGGATGACTGCTGGATCGCGCAGTCCAGGGGATAAAGGGGATGGTCGGTGGAACCGGGTCGTCAACATTGCGATCTTGGGAGTGCTCGCCATCCTGCTGTTCAATCCGTCGGGTGTGGTGGGAAGCTGGATCATCGCAGAGTACAAAGAATGGCAGGAGCAGCGGCGAATCGCCCTGAACTGGCCGGAGTTGACAAGCGCATCGAGTTATCTTGGTCCGTCGCCTCTACAGGATGGTGCCGTCATAGTGGAGTTTGTGGACTATGACTGTCCCGCTTGTAAGGCGGTGGCTCCCGATGTCCTGGAGGGTGCTCGCGGCCGCGGCGTTACGGTGATTATGCGCCACGTCCCCTCTGAACGCGGTGGTCCGGCTGCAACGGAAGCGGCTCTCGCGGCGATCTGCGCAGAGCAGTACGGTCTGTTCCCGGAGGCGCATGGCGCGCTGATCTCGGAGGAGATGTGGCTGGAGACTCGAGATTGGGCGGGCTTCGCCGTCAACTTGGGAATTGGCGACCCAGAGTCGTTCGGCAATTGTGTGAGCGAGGAAGAAGCACCGCGGCGCCGTCTCGCCCGCGACGTGGAGTTGGCGGAAGTTCTGCGGATTCCCGGGACGCCGACCTTTGTCTCAGCCGAAGAGTTGCACTTGGGGGCGCCGGGACTGGCGTCGGCGTTGGCCGCGGCTGCCCCGACGCGGCAGCACGCCCCGCGTCGTCCCTCGACCGACCCGGTCTTCGATTCGTCGGAGCACGGGGATCTTTCCGAGCGGCTGCTGTCCGTCAGAGCTGGCTTCTTCACGCCGGACGGTGGTCTCGTTGTGGTGGACCGCACCGAGATCCACATCATCGACATGGCGTCCGGGGAGCATCGAGTGGTGGGGCGCAAGGGAGGGGGGCCGGAGGAATTCAGCCACATATCGCGGGCGGTTCGCACGTCGGAGGGTGTCGCCGTTAGCGACTACCTCAGACGTCGTATCGTGTCGATTGGGCGCGATGGCGGTTTTGGCCACTCCCAAAGCTACTCGGATGTTCCGCTCAACAGCCTTCAACCGCAGCTGGTAGCCCGTCATCCAGACGGCAGCACGGTCTTCCGCGACGTCGCGCCGCGCGTGCGGCAATCCGAGGGTCGATACTGGCGGCCAGCTCGGTACGTGGCGGTGGATGCCGACGGCGGACTTCGGGTGGTCGCGGAGACACCAGGCAACGAACGGTACTCCGACACGAGAGACAACAGTCCCGTGTTGTTTGGTCACCGGACATTGGAAGCGGCGACCGCAGACCGTCTCGTCGTCGCCGAAACTGACCGGGGATCCATCTCGGTACTCGACTGGAGCGGCGTGCCGGTCGCCGGTATTCCGATGCCGGCCAGCGTTAGGCTGTCCGCGGACCAGGTGCGGATGGGGCGAGAGTCCGCGGCGTCGCAGCGGCGGCAGGAAAGGGGGTGGCTCGTGGAAGCCGCGTTGGACGGCAGGTTCCCGTTCCCGCCGTCGGCCGTAGAGGAGCGACTCCTCTCCTTTTCGCCGGACTGGCCGGCAAACGAAGTGGCGCCCCCGATCGATGCGATGCTGACGGACTTCGATTCGAGACTCTGGGTGAGAGATTATCGGCTTCCCGGCCAGGATAGCGTAACGTGGCGAGTGTGGGACATCGACCGGGAGCGGCTGCTGTTCACGGCGAGCATGGATGGTGAGGACACGTTGCTCGACGCGCGAGGCGACGTAGTGCTGCTGCGCCGATTGGATCCATTCGACGCTCACCAGGTTGTGGTTACTCCGCTTGGCCCCGAGCAGGCCAATGGGGGGACTTAGCTAGCTAGTTAGATCACCTGGAACGTCACCCACTGGGAGACCCAAACTGCAGTCAGCTCATCGCTGTTGCTCGCGGGCCGGAAGCGCATCTGCTCGACGACTTCCGCGGCGGCGCGGTCCAGCGCCTCGTTGCCGCTGCTCGTCTTCACTCTGTGGTTGACAACGGCACCCGACAGGTCGACGTAGAGCCACATCTCGACCCGGCCACCAATGCCCGCTTGCTTCAGGTCGCTCGGATAAGCTCTCTCGATCGCCTGCTGTATCTCGCCCCCATTCTGAAGAGCCGGGGGCGTGTCGTACCCGACGAAGGTCGGCTGGTCCGCCGGGGCATCGCTGTCTGCGGCGCCGCCCTTGGTCGTGATTGCAACCACGCCATTCCTGGCACGCTCACCGTACATCTCGACAGCCCGCTCGCCCTTGACGACGTCGACATGGTCGATATCGAGAGCCTGGAGGTCTGCCAAGCTCGTGCCCTCGGATAGCATGACTCCGTCGACGATGATGAGCGGCGCCTCGTCCATTGCCGGCGTGACGAAAATATCCGGGGCCCCATCCTGGTCGAAATCCGCGATCAAGTTCTCACTCTCGTGGTCCGTGCTGTCCATCGCGCCGGTCTTGGTCGTGATTTCGACCACGCCATTCCTGGCGCGCTCGCCGTACAGATCGACCGCCCGCTCGCCCTTGACGATCTCGACGTGGCCGATGTCGAGGGCCTGTATGTCTCCCAGGCTCGCGCCCTCGGATAGCATGACTCCGTCGACGATGATCAACGGATTCAGCGCCTGTCGGACCGTTGGGTGCAGCCACAGATCCGCATCGTCCCCGTCAACGGGCCGGCCGTTGAGAAGGATGTCGCGCAACTCCAAGGGTTCCTCGGTCTGAGGAGGACCGCCGTCAACTGGGATCATGTCCCCAACCTCGAAGGTGACCCACTGGGAGACCCAGACGTCGGTCGGCTGGTCACGGTTCATCGCGGGCTCGAAGCGCATCGTCGCGACCACATCGGCGGCGGCGGCGTCCAGAGCATCGTGGCCGCTGCTCATCTTGAGTTCGGAGTTCCGGACCACCCCGGACGCGTCGAGGTACAGCCACACTTCGACTCGGCCGCCGATTCCCGCCGTCATGAGGTCCCGCGGGTAGGCGTCCTGGAGGGCTAGCATCACAGCCCCGGCGTTCTGCAGAACCGGCGGCCTGTCGTACGCGATGAAGGACGGCCGGTCACCGCGCGCCATGACCTCCTCGCCGGGCACCAGCGGAGGCGCCCATTCGCTGGATTCGGACGGCGGTGTCACCGTCGCGGCGGGCGGTTCCGGCGCGTTCACGGAAGTCTCGGGTCCGGGGCAGCCGAGCACGAAGAGGACGGCGACCATGACCACCCCCGAAGCCCCCAGCGTTCGGAGCGGACGCATGCTGGCCGCCGGCTCGGTCATGCGGCGCAGGCGTCGTTCCACGGCCGGCTTGCGTTCGGCGAAGGCGGCGGCCGCGAGCAGCGGGCCGGAGACGCGGCTGCCCACGGTGAGGAGGGCGTCCGCGTAGTCGCGCGGCGACTCCCCCCGCCGGAGCACGCGACGGTCGCAGTCGAACTCGATCGCGAGCCGCAGCCGGGACAGCTGCCACCACACGAGCAGGTTCCAGGGCATCAGCACGAGGGCGGTGACCGCCGCGGCGAAGAGCCGATGGTCGCCGGCGCGCTGATGCTCCCGCTCGTGGAGAAAGACGAGGCGGAGCAGCCTGTCCTCGAGTTCGGGGATCCACTTCGGCATCACGACGATCGAGCGGCGGATGCCGACGACGGCCGGTCCCCGCTCGTCGGAGATCATGACCGGCGATCCCGCGACGCGGCCCGGCGTCCATGTCCGCATCTCCGACCGCAGCCGACCGTAGATCCGGCCCAGGTAGCCGACCATGGCGACGGCCAGGAGCACCCAGCCCCACCCCAGCACCGTGCCGACGGCCGCCCCATCGAAACCCCCACCGGCCTCCGCGGCCATCGCGGGCAGTTCCGGCGCCGCGGCGACGATCGCCGGACCGCTCAACCCGACCGCCGGCGCGGCGGACGACACCCCGAAGCCGGGGAGGAGTCCGGGAGCGAGGAAGGCGACGACGGGCACCGTCACGGATCCGGCGACCGCCGCGAACCACGCCCAGCGCACGGGCTTGCGGAAGTGGCCCAGCGCCCGCTCCGAGGCGAGGGCGGCCAGGGCGAGGAGTCCCGAAATCAACAGGCAGTATCCGATCCAGGCGATGACCATGTCCCTACTCCTTCGAGCTGAGGCGTTCGTCCACCAGGCCGCGCAGGTTCTCGAGGTCCTCCTTCGAGAGCGCCCGGTCGGAGACGAGATGCGTGAGCAGCAGTTCCGGCGACCCCTGGAACATCTTCTGAACCAGCCGGCGCACCGCGCTCGCCCCGGCGCATTCCCGCCCGACGAGCGTGTGATAGCGGTAGGCCTTCCCCTCCTGGGTGTGCCCCACGTACCCCTTCTCCTCCAGCGTCCGGAGGATCGTGAGCACGGTCGTGTAGGCCAACTCATCGCCGAGGCGGTCCTGCACCTCCGCCACGGTCGAGGCCCCTCTCTCCCAGAGCACCGCCATGAGGTCGAGTTCCCGAGTCGTGAACTTGATCTCCACGAGACCCGTCCTTTCGTCCCGAACCGTCAGCGTCGCCACCCGCGGCGGCCGGCCGTCGTCGAAGCGGCGGCGGGCCGAGCTGCGGCGTCGTTCCCGAGTGAGCGTAAACGCGCCGGGGCGCCGCTGTCAACTAGGTACGTAGTAGAAACGTCCGAAGGACCCCGATCGGGACATGGGGCGGGACGCGCGGGTTTACGCGCGCAACCAGTTGTGTGCGAAACGCACGAACCAGGAGGCGCCGGCGGACCGCAGGAAGCCGCAGGCCTCGCGTTGATCGCCGGGCCGGTTGGGTGGGGAGTACGTGCCGGCCAGCACTCTCAGCTTCTCGGCGCTCAGCCTGTCCAGCTCGGCTGTATGATCCGCGGCTTCGATGAGACCGTCGACCGTGGCCCGGCGGTCGCGAGTCCCCATCGCCGCGGCGCGAAACCAATTCACCAGGTAGAGGTCGTTCTCCCCCACCCCATCGGAACCATCCCCTATCCGTTCGAGGCAGGCCTCCACCTCGCTCTGATTGTCATCGGTCATCGCCAGCAGGCCGGTGAGTGCTTGCGCCTGCGCTCCGAACGGATGTTGACCCATGTGCCCGGGACACCGGAGCAGCCGCTCCATGTACCGTCGACAAAGAGCGTAGTCCCCCTTGAAGAAGACGCACTCTGCCTGATTCAGCAGGGCGCAGGCTCGGGCTTCGGGTGGACTCTCGAGCGCCTCGTCCATCTTGCGGCAGCGACCGAGTTCATCGAGCGCCCGCTCGAAGTTGCCGAGTTCCAGCAGCACCGCGCCCAGGTTGTTGAGGTTCACCGACTCGTGGCGGTTCCCGTTGAGGATCCCGGAGGCATCTTCGAGCAGCCGGAGGGCATCGTGGAGACGCGCGCCTCGCATCGCCACCCAGAACTCGGCGGCAGTGGCGGCCCTGAAGCCCTCGTAGCCGAGCCAGTTGAGCTTGTGGCGGCAAGTCTCGAGCACCAGGCGAGCCTCCGTGAGACCGCTTTGACCTCCGACCTGCTGGAAGAGGAGCCGAAATGCATCGCACCAGACGCCCGCGTGGCGGGCATCCTCCTGGACGATCCCTCGGAGATGCGTGCGGATCCTCTCGACACCGGGCTTCCCGGTCCGCCGGAGCGTAGCATCCGTTGCCTCGAGTACGACCATCTGCACGGTCAGCGCGCGGATGAGCGCCGGGTCGGTCGCGTGCCCGCGAGCCTCCTTCAGATTCCGTCGGTGCAGACCCGTCGCGAGTCGGTCTCCCGACGCCACCGCCGCCCGCGCCAGCGCCAATTGGACGCGGCTCAGGTCGTTCCCGGTGTCCGCGACAGCGGCAATCTGGTGCAGCACGCCCGCGGCCCGTCGAAACCGGCCTCGCTGAAACTCGGCTTCCGACAGGAGGAAGCCGGAGCGCAGACGCTCGGCTCCGGCCGTGGCATGCTCGAACGCCAATGCCGCCGCCCGACCCGCGACCGGCGATCGGCCTTCCCGCAAAGCCCGCTTCGCCACCTTGCAGGCCAGACCGAAAGCACGGGAGGACTCTCCGGCCGCGGCCAGTTCGGAGGCGGCCGCCGCACGCGCGCCGAGACCAGCGTTCTCAAGGGCTCGAGCCGCTGCCAGGTGCACCTTCGTTCTCTCGTCCGGCTGCAGATTCCACGCGAGCACGGCACCGGCCAGCGGACGGCTCAGCGTCCATTGGTCGGTCTCGGAGTGTAACCAGCCCTTGGCCCGGAGCCCTTCAAGAGCCTCCCCGCTCGAATGTCCGGCCACGATCACATCGCCGTGGGCGCGCGCCGCGCGCGTGAGCAGCGCCAACGTCGTCGCCAGCCGTCCTTCACGGCGCGAGAGCGCGGCCAGTTGATCGCCGACGAGCGACCGAACCTCGGCGGACCGCTCATACGCCAATCGTCCGCCCGATTCCCGGTCGCTGGCTGTCGCAGGGCTGAAGTTGTGGCGCATCCACGCCCTGAGGATCGCCCGAGCCAGAGCCGGATTGCCTCCGGAGAGCCTCGCGCTCTCGACCGCCTGGTGAGGACCGCAGCCCGTCTCGGTCGCCGCAAGCGACACCGCGCACGCTTCGGTGGTGAGTGGATCGAAGTTGATTACGAAGTCCACCAGACGGGCGGCTTCCGCCTGCCGAGCCACGTCCGGGTCCGAGAAACCGACGACCATGGCGCCTGATGGATCTGCTGGATCTGCGGTCCGCATGACCTCCTCCACGGCGGCCCAATCCCGAACATCGGCTCTGATCACGATGAGCCGCGTCTTTCGGGGGTAGCGGCGCAACTCCGAGGCCAGCTTCTCTCGCGTCCCTGCCAGGTCCGGCGGAAGCCACTGCACCAGCCCTCCACCGCCGCATACGAGCGCGGCGAAGTTCCGCACGACGTTTTCCCTCCCGGAACCGCGCTCGCCGGCCAGGACCAACCGTACGGGCGCGGCGCCGGATGCACGGCGAGCGACCCTCAGTTGGCGGAACTCTCCTCCTCGATCCGACATCCGCGGTTCGTGGCGCTCGCGGACGACCGGAGGCGCGGCGTCCAGCTGGCTTCGAGCCCACGCCGCCGTTTCCGTCAGCTTCGTGGCGCTGGCGACCCATCCGCATTTCTCCAGTGCTCCGTAGTATGCAAGGGCGGAGGCGTAGTCGCCCTTCATGCCCAATGCACGCATGAGAGTGCTGTGCGCGTGCTCGTCGAACTCGTTTTGCCTCACGAGCCGGAGCGCGGCCAGACACGTCCGGTCCCAGTCGCCGCTCTCCTCGGCGGCTTGCTGTACGTTCTTGAGCGCCATGGCGACCAGAACGCGGCAACGCTCCCGTTCGCCGTCCAGCCAGCGCTCGAACTCGTCGGCTCCCAGGTTGAGCAGGCCGGTGGCGAAGTCTCCCCGGCACAGATCGATGACGGTCTCGTGATCCCCGTCCTCGAACGCCCGTTCGAAAGCATCGAGTTCGTACGTAACCCGCCGCGGTATGAGCCGGACCGTGTTGACGTCCACCGTGATCACCGGACCCATGGACGACCGGATGTCGTATAGTGCCTGGCTGAGCGAATGTCGCGCCTTCTTGTCGCGGCTGTCCCAGAGCAGATCGGCGAGCGTCTCCCGCATGTGAACGGCGCGGGGGTGCGCAACGAGATAGAGCAGGAGGCCCATGTGCTTCCTTGACCGCAGCGAGATTCTTGCCCCCCGTGCGTCCGAGGCCGTGACCTCGCCGAAGCAGCGCAGCGTGAACATGTTCTTCTCCCCTTGAAGATTGACGTGGCGCCAGAGGCTCCGGCGCCCGGAATCTACTTACGGGGGAGATATGTACTGGGTATCAACACGTTGCGCCACAAGAAGATATCAGGCGTTGGACAGGCTGTTCCGAGCCGACGCAGCTCCCCCAATAGGGGGAGTGGAGGGCCAGCCGTCGGCTACTTCGTCCAGATCACGGCGGGGCGAGGGTTCACGGGAGGGGCTACAGGGGGGGCTGGATTTCGTCCGGGGCCGCGAGACCCTCGTGGATCGCCTCCTCGATCTCGTCGAGGAGGTCCGGCCACTCGAGCGCGGGGTTCTTCGTCACGGTGATGAAGTTCTCGACGATGAGCAGGGCGCGAACCCCGTCCACCTCGAACAGGCGGGCGGCCAGCGGGTCCTCGGCGGCGGATTCGGGATCGAAATAGCTTCGGCTCCCCTCGCCCGGGATGTCGCGGTCGAGCACGAACTTCGCCGCGTGCGGATTCGGGGTTCCCTCGACGGTGATCTGGATGCCGGGGTCTGTCATCGGGTCCGGAGTTGGTGGCGGTGGATGCGATCCGTTTGAGTATCGGCAGGCTGGGCTTGCTCGCAAGGCCTCCTTGCCCGGACATCCTCCCGCGGGCACGATGCGAACGCGGACCCACCGACCCTGGATGATCCATGATCGCTCACAGGCAACGCGGACTCGGCGCCGTCGTTCCGGTGGCGGCGCTGGCGGGCCTCGCGGGGGCCACCGCGGCGGCGGCGCAATCGGGCCCCGCCGGGCGGGCGCCGGATCGCGTCCTCGCCTTCCCCGCCCCGGTCGGAGAGGAACGGCTGGACGTGGACCGCGGAGCCGTGGGGGCCTGGCACCGGATCCGCAAGCTCGCCACGACGGCCAGCCTGCTCCACGTCACCGCCCACCCGGACGACGAGCACGCCGGCATGCTTACGCTGGCCAGCCGGGGGTGGGGCGCCCGGACGGCGCTGCTCAGCCTCAACCGCGGCGAGGCCGGGGCGAACGCGACCGGCCCGGAACTCTTCGACGCCCTCGGCCTCATCCGGACCCGCGAACTCGTCCTCTCCGGCCGCTACTACGGTCTGGACGACCTCTACTTCACGACGGCGGTCGACTACGGCTACTCGAAGTCGGTACGAGGCGGAGGGGCCGGAGGGTCTGCGTGACGGGCGAGTGGCGGGAGGCTCGCACCGTCGCGCACCGGGTTCGGAGGTGGCGGCGCTGGAGGCGCTGTACCGGCAGGGGTACGAGGGCTGGAGCGCGCGGCACTTCCACGAGCGGTACGTGGAGGATCACGGCGGGAGGCGGTCGTACACGTGGGTGAAGAACCGCCTGCGGGCGGCCGGTCTTGTGAAGCGTGGCCGGCGTCGCGGCCGAAACCGGCTGAGGCGGCCGCGGAAGCCCCTGGAGGGGCTGATGGTGCACCGGGACGGCTCGACGCACGAGTGGGTGCCGGGGCGGGCGTGGGATCTCATCGTGACGTCGGACGACGCGACGGGGCGGGTGTACTCCGGGTTCTGCGTGGAGGAGGAGGGGACTTGGTCGAGCTTCCGGGGCGTGCGCGAGACGGTGGAGGCGAAGGGGGTGTTCGCGAGCCTGTACACGGACCGGGGGTCTCACTACCGGCACACGCCGAAGGCCGGGGGGAAGGTGGACAAGGGGAAGCCGACCCAGTTCGGGCGGGCGATGGGGGAGCTGGGGATCGAGATGATTCCGTGGTACTCGCCGCGGGCGCGGGGGCGGTGCGAGCGCCTGTTCCGGACGCTTCAGGGACTGTCTGCCCAACGAGCTGGCCCGCGAGGGGATCGCGGACGTGGAGGGGGCCAACGAGTACCTGAACGGGTACTGGCCGCGGTTCAACGCGGCGTTCGGGGTGGAGGCGGCCGGGGACGGGACGGCGTTCGTGCCGCTGCCGGAGGTGGGGCTGGACGACATCCCGTGCCTGCGGGAGACGCGGACGGTCGGCAACGACAACTGCGCGTCGTACGATGGCGGGCGGCTCCGGGATCGAGCCCCAACCGCACCGGATCCACTACGTCCGGGCGAAGGTTCGGGTGCACGAGTACGAGGACGGGAGTCTGGCGGTGTTCCACGAGACGCTCCGCCTGGGCCGCTACGACCGGGAGGGATGTCCGCCGGGTGCCCTCAACGGGGCGAAGGGGCATCGTCGTGAGGCGGCCCATGGCACCCGCTCCGGCTCGTCTCCGCAGCCACGATGTTCAAACCGGACATGTTACGTGCTACAAAACCGGACAACTTCATTGCTCCTTACACTGATCCTAGCGGCGGTGCTGACGCCTGGGTTAGCGTAGTAGATAGGTAACTGCCACGTTTGAATTTGCGTATCTGCTGCGATGCGACGCGAGTCGGCAGAGCGGAACCGCCGGGCGGTCCATCGGGTGTCCGCAACGCGATTGAAGGTCCTAACAGGAGGGAATCGCTCATGAGTGTGAGAACCAAGCTGTCGTTTCTTGGAGTTGTTCTCGCGGCGCTACTCTGGGGCGGAGGCGTCGTTGCAGGTCAAATTCGGGCACCGGTGGCCGAGCTGGATCGGACAGATGACGCGGCTAGACCGCTATGCTGTGCACTGGCACATCGGCCAGATTGTTGCACGGTCGCGATCAGATGCCTGCCGGGCGACACGTGCTGCACGTGTGGGTCTCCTTGCCGTCCAGGCTAGTCGCGCTAACCGCCTGCGCCTTCCTTGCCGGAGGCGCCGTCGCAGTAGCGGGCTGCGACCCCGGCGGCCGTGGCGAATGGGCGGGAACGGAGTACGACAGCGTCGGCGTCAGGGTCGTGGCCAATCCCCTGGTTGCCCTCTGGACCCGAAGCACTGCCTGGCGCGTCGAGCGCGACCTCACAATTGGGACGGACACTGGTCTGCCGGAATACGAGTTCGGTCGGGTTGTGGATGTGGATGTGGGTCGCGATGGGATGATCTACGCGCTGGACCAGATGTCAGCTCAGGTGCGGGTCTTTGATTCAAGGGGTGAACATCTCTTCTCCTTTGGCGGCTTGGGGGAAGGCCCTGGGGAACTGAGCAATCACGACCCGCTCGGTGCCCTGGCGGTGCTTGCCGATTCCGGGGGCGACTTGCTCGTCGTTGATCGCGTAAACAACCGACTGAATCGGTTCACGGGCGATGGCGAGTTTCTGGGATATGTGGACTTGGGTGTCCAGAGCGGCGAGGTCGAGCCCATCGCTTCGGGGATCCTGCCGAATGGCGACTATCTCGTGCATCGCGTGGTCCGCGATCGGTGGAACGGAATCCTGCGGGTCGACCCACATGAAGGTCCAACCCTGGACACGCTATTGGCGTTCTCCCTCCAGCCGAGTGCGTGGGGACTCACACGGAGGAACGAGCAGGGACGCACGGAGGCCCTCATGCACTCACCGCTTTGGTCGATATTACCGGACGGCCGGCTGGTAGCCGGACGATCCGATCAGTCGTCCTTTCAGGTGTGGGGACCCGGCAAGCGGCTGAAAATGGTGGTAAGGAGACATGAGCCCAACCCCATTCTCTCCGAATCGGGCCAGGAACGCTATCTGGATCGCCTGATGGAGATCTGGGAGACGATGTTCAGAGACGAGGGGGAGTCGGAGGAATGGATAGCTCAGCAAGTCCGGCGCGGACGGCAAGTCTACATACCTCCAGTGCGACTACCGGCGGTTACGGGCTTCGCGGGGGGACCCGAGGGGACGATCTGGGTGAGGGCGGCGAGACCGGTCGAACTGATGACCTCACACGTCCTCTACGCACGTCCTCCCGTGCGCGAGTTCTGGTCACGGAATTGGGAGGTCTTCTCCGCCGACGGTCGGCTCCTGGGTACTGTTGTGCTGCCCCCGAGATTCACTCTTTTCAGGATTCGGGGGGATTACATCTACGGCGTGGAAGAGGACGATTTCGATGTTCAGCGTGTTGTACGCTTACGGCTCCAGACTCACTGACTCGCGAAGATTGCGACCGGTGCTTCTCACCATCACGAGCCATGAGCAGGCGCAAGCCCACAACGGCTTGGTCGATACCGGCATGGATGAAGATGACCGGAGGTCGGGCTGGACGTACTCGCGAACGCGAGTTGCCTTCACCCGCTGCCGGGCCCAGGCGGTCGCGAATCTCACGAACCACGCGGCACCGGCCGAGCGCAGCAGGCCCCGGGCCTCGCGCTGGGCCGCCGGAGCGGCGGAGGGCGAGAGCGTTCCGGGCAGCAGCAGCGGTCCGGTGTACGTTCGGCAGCGATAGAGATCGCCCTTGAAGAAGGCGCATTGCGCCTGGTTCAGGAGCGCGCAGGCCTCGTCCGCCTCCGAACTCTCGAGCACCTCGTCCAGCTCCCGGCAACTGCGCAGACGTTCGAGGGCGGCATCGAAGTCGCCGAGTTCGAGCAGGACCGCGCCGTGGTTGTTGAGGCTGGCCGATCCGTACCGGTTTTCCTCCGGTGGTCCGGCGGCGGCCGGAACAGCCAGGGCGTCCCGGAGACGGGGCCCGCGCATCGCGGACCCAGAACTCGGCGGCCGCGCTGGTCCTGCCGCCCTCATAGCCCAGAAGGACGAGGCGGCGGCGGCACTTCTCGAGCAACAGCCTTGCCTCGCTCCGGGTCCCCCGCCGGGCGAATTCGCCGAAGACGAGTCGAAAGGCGCGGCACCATGTGCCTGCGAAGAGGACGTCTTCGGGGGAGAGGGAGAGCAGCATCCGGCGGAGGGTCTCGAACGCCGCCGCGCGGCGGGGCCCGGATTCGTTCCCACCGCCCGGAGGACCTGGAGCTGCAGCGCGACCGCGTGGCGTAGCGGATCCTCGGTAGCGTGCTCGCGTGCCTCCTCCAGCCAGCGATACTGAAGGTCGCGCGCAAAGGCGTCTCCAGAGGCGGTCGCGGCCCTCGCCAACGCGAGGTGGACCCGGCCCAGGTCGCTCCCGGCTTCGACGATGGCCGCGATCTGGTGGCGCACGGCGGTCGCCCGGCGATGGCGTCCCCGCTGCAGTTCGGCGTCGGCGAGCAGGAGGCCGGAGCGCAAGCGGCCCGCGACACAGGTGGCGTGCTCGGGGGAGTGGAAGGCCAGCCGTTGGCTACTTCGTCTAGATCACGACGGCGCCGCAGCGGGAATCGGAGCCGGAGAACTCGGCCGGGAGTCCCGCCGCCCCCACGTAGACCTCCAGCCCGGCGTTCTTCGCTTCCGCGACCATGTGCGTGATGCGGAGGGGTGCCCAGCGCTCGATGTCCGCCGCCGTGAAGTACGTGCCGTTACCGGTCAAGTCCCCCCAGTACTTGCGTTCGTAGAAGCCGTTGACCTCCAGGCGGCGCGGTCTCGTCGCGGTCGCGACCAGCGGCTCCAACTCCACGGGGTCCGGCGACAGGCCGATGTCGACCTCTGTGGTGAGGCCTCGTGTCACGGTGACCGGGTACGTCAGCGCAGCGTATCCGAGGTGCCGCACCGAGAGTTCGTGCGCGCCGACGGGGAGCCCACTGAGGGCAAAGCGGCCCCGTCGGTCGCTGGCGACCACCTCCGGGCGACCCGTGATGGAGACCGCTGCCGTGGCGACGGGCTGATCGGTCCGTGCATCTCGAACCTGGCCTGCGAGCCGCCCGGTTCTCGTCTCTCCGAACAGGAGCCGGAGTTGGACCTCGTGCGCCACGCCGGGTTCGAACGTGACGACCGCCTCCTCGCTCGATGCGTCGCCGACTCGGCCCACAGAGTGGCCTGCCTGGCGTCTCCGGGGACACGGAGGAAGAAGCGCCCATCTGAATCGGCGGCTTCGCGCACGGGTCTTCGAACCGCGTCCGCCCAACGCAAGACGACCGTGGCGCGGGGGACCCGAATAAGCTCGGGCTCGTCGCTGACCGTGACGACAAGCGCGGCTCGGTCACCGCAGTCCTCCGCCTCCTGTTGCACAACTTGCGAAGAGACGGCGGAATCCGCGCCGATCGCGAGCGCCAGGGCGGTCGATGCCGCCATCGGCAACGAGCGCGCTACCGACCGTCGCAGGCCCCGGGAATGGCGTGACGGACAGCTTCGCCGTTCGTCGTGAATGGGCATTCCTGCCTCCTGTCGCACTCGTACTCGCTCATACGTCCATACGCCACGAAGCGGCGAGAGTTCACGGGAAGGGCTACAGGGGGGGCTGGATTTCGTCCGGAGCCGCGAGACCCTCGTGGATCGCCTCCTCGATCTCGTCGAGCATGTCCGGCCACTCGAGCGCGGGGTTCTTCGTCACGGTGATGAAGTTCTCGACGATGAGCAGGGCGCGAACCCCGTCCACCTCGAACAGGCGGGCGGCCAACGGGTCCCCGGCGGCGGATTCGGGGTCAAAATAGCTTCGGCTCCCCTCGCCCGGAATGTCGCGGTCGAGCACGAACTTCGCCGCGTGCGGATTCGGGGTTCCCTCGACGGTGATCTGGATGCCGGGGTCTGTCATCGGGTCCGGAGTTGGTGGCGGTGGATGCGATCCGTTTGAGTATCGGCAGGCTGGGCTTGCTCGCAAGGCCTCCTTGCCCGGACATCCTCCCGCGGGCACGATGCGAACGCGGACCCACCGACCCTGGATGATCCATGATCGCTCACAGGCAACGCGGACTCGGCGCCGTCCTTCCGGTGGCGGCGCTGGCGGGCCTCGCGGGGGCCACCGCGGCGGCGGCGCAATCGGGCCCCGCCGGGCGGGCGCCGGATCGCGTCCTCGCCTTCCCCGCCCCGGTCGGAGAGGAACGGCTGGACGTGGACCGCGGAGCCGTGGGGGCCTGGCACCGGATCCGCAAGCTCGCCACGACGGCCAGCCTGCTCCACGTCACCGCCCACCCGGACGACGAGCACGCCGGCATGCTCGCCCTGGCCAGCCGGGGGTGGGGCGCCCGGACGGCGCTGCTCAGCCTCAACCGCGGCGAGGCCGGCGCGAACGCGATCGGCCCGGAACTCTTCGACGCCCTCGGCCTCATCCGGACCCGCGAACTCGTCCTTTCCGGCCGCTACTACGGTCTGGACGACCTCTACTTCACGACGGCGGTCGACTACGGCTACTCGAAGTCGGTGGACGAAGCCTTTCGGAGCTGGGACCGCGAGGCGGTGCTCGAGGACATGGTCCGCGTCATCCGCATCAACCGCCCGCTCGTCGTCGTGAGCCGCTTCCACGGATCGACGCGAGACGGGCACGGCCACCACCACGCGGCGGGGCTGCTCACGCCGGAAGCCGTGGCCGCGGCCGCGGACCCGACGCGCTTTCCGCACCAGATCACGGAAGAGGGGCTCCGGCCCTGGCGGGTCCTCCGCACGTTTCGGGGAGGGGTTCGAATCGGCGAGCCCTACGATGTGGAGGTGGATGCGTCCGGGATGAGCCCGTGGCTCGGTGACACCTGGCAACGCTGGGCCAGCCGGGGTCTCGGCCTGCAGCGCTCCCAGACGGCGGGGCGCGTGCGAACGGGCGGCGGCCGCTATCTCTACGAGCACCTCGACGGAACCGGCGGCGGGGCCGCGGCGACGGCCGAGACCGGGGATTCGTTCTTCGCGGGGCTCGACACGACGCTGAGGGGGCTCCCGGCGCTCCTGGCCGAAGCGGCCTCTCCGGAGGCGGATTCGCTGCTCGCCGAACTGGACGGCCTCGTCGGCGCCGTGGCGGCGGCCTTCGACTTCCGGGACCCGGAGCGCGCCGTTGCCGACATGGCTCGCGGGCTGGGATGGATCCGGGCGGCGATCGCCGCGCTGCCGGACGCTCCGGAGACCCGGTTTCACCTCTCGCTGAAGGAACGGCAGTTCGAGGACGCCCTTCTGGCGGCGAGCGGAACCACCGTGTCCGCGGAACTTGCGGGCGGCCCGGCCGGCAGTGGCCCGGCCGGCAGCGGCGAGGCCGTCCTGACGCCGGGCCAGCGCGCCGCGATCCGCCTTCGGATCGAGCCGCCGGAATCCGTGGAGGGCGCCGGGGTCGCGGCCCGGATCGTGAGCCGCGGCGAGGTTTTGACGCCGTCGAACCGCGTCGCCCTCCAGCCGGATGGCTCGACGGAGCCGCTCGAGGTGCGGGTTCCGGCTACGCCCGCCGCACCGTACTTCGGGCGCGGGGACGTGTCGGAGAACCACTACCAGGTGTCCGACTCGGCGGACCTTCACCTCCCGTGGCGGCGGCCGGCGCTGGCGGCGGAGCTCGAACTCGCCATCGGGGAACACGTCATGGCGCGCACGGTGCCGGTGACGGCCCCCGTCTCGCGTCTTCCCTACGGCTCCGTGACGCGGACGGTGGAGACGCTGCCCGCCCTCTCCGTTTCCCTGGCGCCGGGCGTGGGCATCGTCCCCGTCGAGGCCGCGGGTAGCGGCAGCGGCTCGCCCGGGGAACCGGCCGCGACGCCGCTGGAAGTGCGAGCGCGGGTCGTGGCGAACGCGGCGCCGCTCTCCGCCACCGTGCGCCTCGAGTTGCCGGAGGGGTGGAGCCTGATTTCCGGCGCTCCCGGCACTCCCGGCACTCCTGGCACGGTCGAGCACGAGTTCCGCAGTCCGGGCGAGACCATGGACGCGGCGTTCCTCATCGCGCCTCCAGCCGGCTGGCGAGGCGAAGCGGAGATCGCGGCCGTGGCCCGCGCGCTGGGAGTGGACTATCGCCGAGGGTACCGGACCATCGAGCACCGGGACCTGCCGCTCGCGCGGCTGTGGCGCCCCGCGCGGTCCACGGTGCGGTCCGTGGGCGTCGCCCGGCTCGACGGCGTCCGGGTCGGCTACGTGATGGGGGTCGGCGATGAAGTCCCGGCCGGGATCGAGGCGCTCGGCGCCACGGTCGAACTCCTGGACGAAGCCGCTCTCGCGGAGCTGGATCCGGCCGTCGGCACGGGTTCCGGCGGGGAGGCGGGGTTCCACGCGATCGTCGTGGGCACCCGCGCCTACGCCGTGCGCGAAGACCTCGTCGAGCACAACCAGCGTCTCCTGGAGTACGCCCGCCGGGGCGGGCACCTCGTCGTCCTCTACCAGACTCAGGAGTACGTGCCCTCCGAGATGGCGCCGTATCCGGCTTCCCTCCCGCGGGGAGCGGAAGAAGTGTCGGAGGAGGACGCGCCCGTCCGCCTGCTCCGGCCCGGCCACCCGTTGATGGCGGCGCCCAACCGCATCGCCGAAACCGATTTCGACGGGTGGATCGAGCAGCGCGGCTCCAAGTTCTTCTCCGCCTGGGATCCGGCCTACACGCCGCTCGTGGAGACGCACGACACGGGCCAGGCTCCGCAGGAAGGCGTGTGGCTCACGGCCCCCGTGGGCGAGGGGCGCTACACCTATCTCGCGCTCGCCCTCCACCGGCAGTTGCCGTACGGCGTGCCTGGCAGCTACCGCATCCTCTCCAACGTCCTCACGCCTCGCGCGGCATCGACGCCCGCGCCCGATGGGGACCGCTGACGGGTGGCGCTGACCACGCTCGACTGGATCGTCGTCTGCGTGTACGGCGCGATCGTCCTCGCCATCGGGTTCGGCTTCGCCAGGCGGGCGAGCGGCAGCATCGAGGATTACTTCATCGCCGGCCGCTCGCTTCCCTGGTGGCTCGCCGGCACGTCCATCGCGGCCACGTGGTTCGCGACGGACGCCCCGCTCGCGACGGCCGCCCTCGTGCGCCGTCAGGGCGTGTACGGCAACTGGCTGTGGTGGTACGAGGCGGCGGGGATCCTCATGCTCACCTTCTTCTACGCGCGCCTGTGGCGGCGGGCGGGCGTCCTCACGGACGCGGAGGTCATCGAGATCCGCTACGGCGGCGCCCCGGCCCGCGCCCTGCGCTGCTTTTCCGCGGTGTACCAGGGACTCCTCAAGAACGCCGTCGTCATGGGCTGGGTCATGCTGGCGATGGTGAAGTTCAGCCAGGTGCTCCTGGGGTGGGACCCCGCGCTGACCCTGACTGTCTGCATCGGACTCGCGCTGGCCTACACGGTCGCGTCGGGACTTTGGGGCGTCGTCGTGACCGACCTCCTCCAGTTCGTCGCCGGCATGCTCGGGGCGATGACCCTGGCCGGGATCGTGCTCACGCGCTTCGGCGGCCCGGCGGCGATGGCCGAGGCCGTGCGCAACGTTCCGGAGGCGCCGCCGGGCGCCCTCGATCTCGTGCCGTCGGCCGCGACCGCGTCCTCGCTCGAGATCGTCTCCTTCCTGTGCCTCATCGGCGTCCTCTGGCTGAGAAGCGGACAGGGCGACGGCTACGTGGCCCAGCGCCTGTTCGCCACGCGGGACGAGCGGCAGGCCGTGAAGGCCTCGCTGTGGTTCGCCTTCGCGGGAACGGTGCTCCTCACCTGGCCCTGGATCGTGGTGGGACTCGGGTCGCTCCTCGTCTTCCCGCCGGGGACGATGGAGCCGGCGCTCGCCGCCGACCCCGAACTCGCCTATCCGATGATGATCCGGGAACTCATGCCGGCCGGGCTCAGGGGGCTGATGGTCGCCACCTTCCTGGCCGCGTTCATGAGCACGATGGACACGCACCTGTGCTGGGGGGCGTCGTACATGGTGAACGACGTCTACCGCCGCTTTCTGAGGAAGGACCGCTCCGAGCGGCACTACGTCGCGGCGTCGCGGATCATGGTCGTGCTGCTCGCGGTGGTCGCCGCGGGCGTGGCGTGGCAGATGGATTCGATCCAGCGAGGGTGGATCTACATCATCGAACTCACGGCGGGGGTCGCGCTCGTCTGGCTCCTGCGCTGGTACTGGTGGCGGGTGAACGCGTGGGCCGAGATCGCCGCCATGGCCGGTTCGGTGCTCCTGGCCAACGGGCGCCTCCTGCTCGGCGCGCTCGAGCCGGTCCTTCCCGCTGCGGCGATCCGCGCCGTCGACGGCTTCTACGCGCCGGAGATGGACCTCATCCGGGGGGTGATCATCCTCGTCGCGTGCACCGCGCTCTGGCTGGGCGTCGTGCTTGCCACCCGGCCCGAGTCGGACGAAGTGCTGGACCGCTTCTACCGGCGGGTGCACCCGGGCGGCTGGTGGGACCGTGTCGCGGAGCGCACCGGCGTCCGCTCCTCCGACCCGCCCGCGAGCCGCATGTGGCCGGGCTTCCTGCTCGGCGCGCTCTTCGTCTACGCCAGCCTCCTCGGCATCGGACACCTGCTCACGGGCCGGGCCGGCACGGGCTCGCTCCTGCTCGTCGTGTCGCTGGCGGCGGGCGCCATCACCGTCCGGATCGCGCACGCCGACACACCCGCAGCGCCCCCGGGGGCCTCGGGGACGTCACCGTGAACGACGACCTCAGGATCGTCCTCGCCGGGGCCGGCAGCCGCGAGTTCGGCCCCGCCTCGATCCGCGATCTGCTCCTCAGCGATCCGCTCTGCGATCGGGCATTGAGCCTGGTTCTCGTCGACATCGACCCCTCGGAACTTCCCCGCACCCGGGCGTACGCGGAGGCGGTCGCGGAGCGCCTGGGCCGGCGTGTCGCCGTGTCCGCGACGACGGATCTCGAGTCCGCACTCCCGGGCGCCCGCGCGGTGGTCCTCGCCATCGAAATCAACCGTTACTTCTACTGGGCCCAGGATTTCCACATCCCCCGCATGTTCGGCTCCTCCCAGATCTACGGAGAAAACGGAGGGCCGGGCGGCCTCTTCCACGCCCTCCGCAACATGGGTCCCGCCGTCGAGTTGGCGCGGGCCATGGAGGTCCACTGCCCCGAGGCGTGGCTCGTCAACTACACGAACCCGCTCACGAAGCTGTGCGAAGCCCAGACCCGTCTCTCCTCGGTACGCGTCGTCGGCCTCTGCCACGGCGTGTTCCACGGGATGGAACAGATGGCGCGCCTCCTGGAACTGCCGGTGGAGCGCCTCGAAGCCCGGGCGAGCGGACTCAACCATTTCAGCTGGTTCGAGTCCGTGCGCGACCGCGAGACCGGCGAGGATCTCTACCCGAGACTCCGGCGCCGCGAGCGCGAGGCGCACTGGCTCCACGACTGGGACGAGATCGCGCTGAGCCGGATCCTGTTCCGCGTCTTCGGCCGGTATCCCAGCCCCGGAGCGAACCACATCGGCGAGTACCTGGGCTGGGCGCGGGAATTCCTCGGCAGCAGCCTGCTCCAGTTCTTCTACGACCCCGTGCGCGGCGCCCCGTGGGAAGCCGGAGAGACGCCCACCTGGCTCTACAACCTCGGCGAGAATCCGACCGGCGTGCCCGCGTTTCCGGAGTCTCCGCTTCCCCGCGTGCGGGACGACGGCGACGAGACGGGCCGGAAAGGCGAAGTCGGAGCCGCCGGGGAACTGACGCCGTCCGGCGAGTTGGCGGTCCCGCTGCTGGAGGGAGTCCTGTGCGGGATCGACACCCGTCTCGACGCGGTGAACGTGCCGAACCAGGGATACGTGCCGGGCCTGCCGGACGGAGCCGTCGTCGAAGTCCCCGCCCGCGCCGACGCGAGCGGGCTGCATCCCGCCGTCATGGAACCGCTGCCCGAAGGGATCCTCGGACTGCTCCGGACCCAGACGTCGATCAACCGCCTCCTCGTTGACGCCTTCGCCGACGGCTCCCGTCGGACGCTGCTGCAGGCGCTCCTTCTCGACCCGACGACGACTTCCTACCGCACCGCGGTCCACATCATCAATGAGATGTTCCGGCTCCAGGGGGACGTGCTGCCCGAGATGGAGTGGTGACCAACCGAGCAACGGGGTAGCCCGGGGGCGCGTCCACCGCCCTTCCCATACCCCCGTTGGTCAGGCCTTACCGCCGGTCGTCAATTCGTCGCGGTCACGCTCGTAGACGGGGGCCAACCGGACGATGGCGCGCAAAGCGTACCAACTGCCGGCCATCACCCCTATCAATGGGACCAGCGAGAGAGTGACGATGCCCGCCGGGGTGAGGATTACCGCCGGCCATCCCTCGAGCAACGTCGACATCCAGACGAAGGCCATGAGGACGGCTAGAAGGATGGAGAACATGGATCGGACTCTCTGGCCCGAGAACCTGTACTGGAGCGCCACTCCCAGCAGGGACAGCAGGACCGCGGCGATACCCGCGCTCACCGCGACAATGAACGCTCCGGGAAGGGACATCAGTCCGAAGAGTGGGAGCACGGTCGCGAAGTGGATGACCGCTGGCATCGCCAAAGTGACGGCGGCCACAAGGCGGCTCGCGGCGTGTTCCCGGCCCGTGACGGGCAGGGAGGCCAGGAAGCGGAGGGAACCATCGATCTTCTCGCCGGTCATGTTCAGGGCCGCCGCAACGGGCAGCAACACAAGCAACCCGCCGGGCACTCCGACCGTGAAGTCCGGATTCAAAGCACCCGAAAACACGGGCGGAAGCACCACGACGACACCCATCGCCAATCCGACCTTCCACAGCGGTTTCACGGTCCGGTACACGTGAAGGCGAGAGAGTCTAAGGACGACATTGCGCCTCATCTCCCCGCCGCTCCCAGCAACATTCGCTTCGCCGTCTCGCGAATGCCGGCGTCGCTCGACACCAGCGCGCCATCCCCCGCCGGATTCAGGGCCCCCCCCTCCCGCAAGACGAGAAGGCGGGTGAACGGGATTTCGTCCAGGTCCTCGAGTATGTGCGTGGCCAAAACGACCGCAACATCGGGGAATTGCCTCGTGTAGGACAGAATAAGCTGGAGCGCGTCGTGCCGGGCCACCGGGTCGAGGCCTGCCGTGGGCTCGTCAAACAGGAGGAGCTTGGCTCCCTGGGCCAGGGCCGTGCAGAGGGAGACCTTCAGGCTCTGTCCGCGCGAGAGCTCCCGCAGGCGGTCGGCCAGCTTGAGATCCAGCTTCTCGGCCATTTCCCGTGCCTTCGCCATGTCCCAACCGGAGTAGAAGTGGGAGAGGAAGTCGAAGTGCTCGCCCACCCTCATCCATCGGAGCCCCAAGAGCTGGGCCGGAACGATCGCCACCTGCTCGCGGAGCGCCGGGTCCACCCGACCCCGCTCCCTCCCCAAGATCCATACCCTGCCCGCCGAGATGACGCGGTGGCCGGACAGGATGCCGAGGAGCGTTGTCTTTCCCGCGCCGTTGGGTCCCACAAGCGCCACAGCGGCGCCGGGGCGAATCCGCATACTGAGTGGACCGAGCCGGAACTTCGGATAGCGAAACTCGACCTCCCGGAGGTGGACGACACAACGGTCGTCCCGGGTTTCAACGCTCCTCGCTTCGATCATCGAAGCAGCTCCCTGTATGTGCCGGGCCTCACCGGGCCTCCGAAATTGTCGAGATACGCCCGAGGTCACGACGCCAGCCAAGCGGGCCTCGTTAGTCACCAGGCAGCCGCACAACCCCCAAGTACCCGTAGTCCTCCAGGTCGAACAGATCAAAGGCCGTGTACTCGCCGGATGGCGGATCGACGGGCTCAGCTAGATCGTCGCCCACCCCGGCACCGCGCTGGACCCACAGCGCGTTTGCCGGCCCTTGGAACATCTTCGACACGGCGGGGAACGTCTCGGCGAACCGGATTTGCGACAAGAGGGCGGGAGGTGCGGGCTCTGTCCCTACCCACGCCGCCCAGCCCCCTGGCGCCGACGCAGGATTCTCAAGGTATCGTAGCATCTTGTCGCGGAAGTCGTCGGTCACGGGCCTGATATCCACGTCACGCGAGATCAATCCCACCTCTTGGGCGGTACCGAAGTTCAACACTCGCGCAGCGTACGTGTCTCCCTGGGCGACGACGAACCGCTCATCGTCGAGGGCAGCCATCGATGGCAGGGCCCCGAAAATGACGCCAGGCTGAAAGGTAACCGGTACGACCGCAAGAGTACGTTGATCGGAGAGGGCGATCACTTCGGCCTGCTCCATGACCGCCAAGACGAGAGCGAACGGTTCATCGCCGAGGAGCGCCACGTCCGCGACGAACGTTGTGGGGTTGTCGACTCGGAGGTTCTCGATGAAATCACCATCCAAATGGCATACGCCCACCTTGTCGCGCTCGGCCACGAAGACGGTCGAATCGTTCGCGGCTATCGCGATCGGTAAGGTGAATTCACCCGGCCCACCACCCATCCGGCCCCATACGTGCTTTATCTCCCCTTTGGGGTCCAGCACGATCACCTCGTCAAGGTCGAGGATCACGAGGTCGCCGGAGGGTGCGTAATACATATCGCGCACTCCGACCAGTTCCTTGTCCATCCCACCGATGGCAACGCTAATGACAGGATCCAAGAGCATCGGCTGCGCCTCTAGCGGCGCAGCCGATGCTAGCAACATGAGCCAGAGCCCTGGGGAGATGAACCTCGCCATACCGTACAGCTTAGGCTTAGCGAAGCGACCCGCCCTCGGGAAATGGGATCTTACTGACGCGGCAGCCACCCTACGGGGGGGGAGGGGGGTGTCAAGGAGCATCGAAGATGTCCCCGTCAAACCAAAGTAGAAATGTCCGGGGTTAGGGCGCAGTAGTAATGTCCTCCCCCGTCGGTTCGGTGTTGCCCCGCTCCCGGGCCGGTTCGGTCGCGCGGGGCGGTTCCTTCTCGTTGGATATCGCTTCTCGCTCGCGGCGGAGGTCTCGGCGGGCGACGGCCCGCCGGACGGAGGCTTGGCGCCGGGTTGTCAGGTATCCCGTTTCTACCAATTGTAGGATGTCCACGCGCCGCAGTCGGCCGACGGGCACGCGAGTCGGACCCGGAACGGCGAGTCGTCGGAGCGGGGCGCCCGATGCTGTTCGACGCAGCGCACCATGCGGGTCTCGCACCGGGGGCAGTCCGGTTCGCCCCCGGGACCGCCGTGCTTGCGGTCGCGCCGTTCGAGCGTCCGGCCTGCCTCGAAATCGAGAAGCGGCCCCTGCTCCGGGGCCGATTGTGACGGATCATCCATGGGGAAACAGGATATTCCGGCCGAGCTCGGATCGGCCAGCCCGGCGGTCGCGACCGCGGTAGCGGAGTCCGCGCTGCCGCTCGATGATCGCATCGACGAGTTGAGGGGCCAGTTCCCGATTCTCTCCCGCAAGACATACCTCAACTCCAACTCCCTCGGCGCGCTCTCTCTTCGCTCCGTCGAGGAGCGCCGGCGGTTCGAGGAGTTGTGGCACGAGATGGGCGCGGGCGCCTGGTATGAGATCTGGGTCGCCAAGCTCGAGGAAGTCCGGACGCAGTTCGGTCGAACCATCGAGGCCGACGCCGACACGGTCGCGCTCATGTCGAGCGTCTCGGCCGCAGTGTCCGTCGTCTGGGGAGCCATCGCGGCAGGCCTCCGGGGCACCGTCCGCAACAAGGTGGTGCTCACGGAACTCGACTTCCCCACCGTCGGCCATCACTTCCTGTCCCAGCGGGCGAACGGCCTCGAGGTGGAGATCGTGCCGAGTCCCGATGGGATTCACGTCCCCCTCGAATCGATTCGCGCGGCCGTCGACGAGCGCACCGCGCTGCTCGCGACATCGCATGTCTTCTTCACGAGCGGCAACACCCAGGACGCGGCCGAACTCACTCGCATCGCGCACGATGCCGGGGCGTTCATTTTGCTGGACACCTACCAATCCAATGGACAACTCACGATCGACGCCGGAGCGCTGGGGGTGGACTTCCTCGTCGGCGGGGCGCTCAAGTGGCTGTGCGGCGGACCGGGCATGGCCTACCTCCACGTGAACCCCTCCGTGCGCCTCGATCCGGTCACGCTCTCATGGTTCGGTGTTGAAAACCAGTTTCTTTTCGACATTCGCGATGCGACCCCTCGGGCGGACGCCAGGCGCTTCGAACTCGGAACCCCCGCCGCGGGCGTCGCGTACACGGCCGCGGGCGGCCTGTCCATCGTTCTCGAGTACGGGATCGCGGCGATTCAACAGCGTAACCGGTTCCTGGCAAATGACTTGCGGGAGAGGTTGTCGGACCTGGGCTACAAGCTGCACCAAGCCTCCGATCCGGCGGCGCGATCGGCCCTCGTCCTCGTCGAGCATGAGGAGGACGCCGCCGCCGCCGTGCGCCATCTGGGCGCGCGGGACGTAATTGTCGACCATCGCGGACCCCTGGTTCGCTTCTCGCCCCACTTCTACAACACGCTCGAGGACAACGAACGCGCGGTGGCGGCCCTGGCCGAGACTTGACGCTGTCCGCTCCCCGGTACGGACGCCACTCAGCAAGAGGTAAAGCGAAACGGTAAAGGACGTGCGACCGGGGACCGGTCGTGTATTTGGCCCGTAACCGAGAATGGGAGGAACCGATGGAAGACCTCACGCGGGCAGTGGAAGTGTTCGTGTCGATCAACCTCATCGCCTTGGGGGCGTCGTACCTCCTCCGGCCGGCGGACTGGAGGGCGTTCATCGAGCACCTGCAGTCGAAGGGTGCGGCCGGCAGCCTGACGGTCGCGTTCCTCGCCATGGGCATCGGATCCTTCATCGTCGCGTTCCACAACGTGTGGGGCGGCGTGCCGACGATCCTCACCGTGTACGGCTGGTTGGCGCTGGCGAAGGGGGGGTTCTACGCCCTGATGCCCGGGCTCGCGCAGAAGGGGATGGAGACGGCCCTGGGGATGGGCGCCGGGCTGTGGCGGGCCGGCGGCGTACTGGTCGCGGCAGTCGGTATCGTCGTCCTCCAACACGCCCTGCAGGGGTAGGAAGCGGCTCCTTCCAGACCCAACCGGTGGCGGCCGTCAGGCCAGCGTGGCGTCGGCGGACATCGCGATGGCGCCCGTGTCGTCCAGCGCCCTCAGGTCGATCTGGTTCTCGGCGCGCCGGCCCTGAACGGTGATCCGCCGGTCGACGAACATCGGCCGGCGGGCCCGGAAGGCCAGCGTTCGCAGCGGCCGCCCGGAGCGGCGGGTCGCGAGATCCGCGAGCAGCAGCGCCGTCAGCGGCCCGTGCACGACGAGATCGGGATACATCTCGACATCGCGCGCGTAGTCCCGGTCGTAGTGGATGCGGTGCGCGTTGAAGGTGAGCGCCGAAAACCTGAACAGCATCGCCGCGTTCGGCGCCACGGACTCCGACCACTCCATCTCGTCCTCGGGACCCGCAACGTCCGGCAGCACGAGCGGTTCGACGGGCCGCTCGAGGAAGACGAGGTCCTGCTCTTCAACGATCTCCCCGTCGTTGCCCGAGATCCGGTGCTCGACCGTGACCAGCACCAGCGGCCCGCTCCGGCCCTGCTTGGGCGTGACCCAACGAACCGCCGAGCGGCGGCGGAGGGGCTCTCCGATCCGCAGGCTCCCTTCGAAGGCGATCCGTCCACCCGCCCACATCCGGCGGGAATACGGCAGCGCCGGCAGGAAGTCGCCGCGTTTCTGGTGGCCGTCGCCGTCGAGTCGGCTGCCCGGCGCCAGTTCCCGGCAGTACATCCAGTGGAAGAGAGGCGGGAGGGAGTCTCCCTCGCCCAGCGCCCGCGGGTCCCGGTCCAGGGTGGCCAGCATGGCGCCCGCGAGCGCGGCGGAGGCCCGGTCCACGACCTCTTCGGTGCGCCCGACGCCGCGCGCCTCTCCCTCGATTCCGTCCATCGCCGGACTCCCCTCCATCGCCGGTCCTCCATCCATCGCCCGTCCCCCCCCGCTTCAGAAGGACTTCGGGAGACCCAGCACATGGGTCGCCACGTGGGACAGGATCAGATTCGTGGAGACCGGCGCGATCTGATACAGCCGGGTCTCGCGAAACTTGCGTTCGATGTCGTACTCGGTGGAGAAGGCGAACCCCCCGTATGTCTGCATGCACATGTCGGCCGCGGCCCACGAGGCGTCGGATGCGAGGTACTTGGCCATGTTCGCTTCCGCTCCGCACGGCACCCCCTCGTCGAACAGCGACGCCGCCCGCTCCACCATGAGCGCCGCCGCTTCCGTCTTCATGTGGGCCTCGGCGATGGGAAACTGGATGCCCTGGTTCTGCCCGATCGGGCGCCCGAACACCTCGCGGCCCTTCGCATACTCCGCGGCACGCTCCACGAAGAACCGCGCGTCCCCCACGCACTCGGCCGCGATGAGCACGCGCTCCGCGTTCAGCCCATCGAGGATGTAGCGGAACCCCTTCCCTTCGTCGCCGATGAGATTCGCCGCCGGCACGCGCAGTCCGTCGAAGAACACTTCGGTGGTGGAGTGGTTGATCATCGTCTCGATGGGCCGGATCGTGACGGACTCCCCGACTTCGTTCCGCAGGTCGACCAGGAAGACGGACATCCCCTCGGTGGGTTTCGCGCTCTCCTCGCGAGGCGTCGTGCGCGCGAGCAGGAGCATGAGATCGGAGTGTTCGGAGCGGGAGATCCAGGTCTTCTGCCCGTGGATCACGTAGGCATCGCCATCGCGCTCGGCCGTCGTCTCGATCCGGGTCGTGTCCGTGCCGCAGGTCGGCTCGCTCACCCCGAACGCCTGCAGACGCAACTCTCCCGCCGCGATTCGGGGCAGATACCGCCGCTTCTGCGCCTCGCCGCCGTGCCTGAGCAGAGTGCCCATGATGTACATCTGGGCGTGACAGGCGGCCCCGTTGCACCCGGTGCGCTGGATCATCTCGAGGATCACGCACGCCGCCTTGAGGTCGAGTCCGGCGCCTCCGTATTCCTCGGGGATGAGCGCGGCGAGATATCCCGCTTCGGTCAGCGCATCGATGAACGCGGTCGGGTACGCGCTCTCGCGGTCCCGGTCCCGCCAGTACTCGCCCGGAAAGCGCTCGCACAGACCGCGAACGCCCTCCCGGATCGCCTCGTAGCCGTCTTCGGCGCGCGCGAACATTCTCCGAGGGTACGAGCTACGCGCGGCCCCGGCGATGGCTCCGGCGATGGCTCCCCTCGGAGCCGCACCGCATATTGCGGCCGATGACCTCGAGAGACGGCGGCGACGACTGGGGAGCGGAGGTATTCGAAGCGCTCCGAAGACTCGGGATCCGGCATGTCGCGACGGTGCCGGACGCCGGTCTCGGGAGGTTTCTCGAGCTGTGCGAGGCGGACCCCGGGATCCGGCTCATCACGCTCACGACGGAGGAGGAGGGGATCGCCCTCGCGTGCGGCACGTGGCTCGGAGGCGAACTCGCGGCCGTGGCCATGCAGTCGAGCGGGGTCGGCAACATCGTGAACATGCTTGCACTCCCGAACGTGTGCCGGATTCCGTGTCTCCTCCTCGTGTCCATGCGCGGCGAAGCCGAGGAGCGGAACCCGTGGCAGGTCCCCGTGGGGCGCGCCGTGCCCGGTCTCCTCGCCGCCCTCGACGTGGACGTGTTCCGTCCGGAGTCCGCCGCCGGGGTGGCGCCGGCGTTCGCGGAAGCCGCCGCGCGGGCGCGGGAGACGGGACGCCCCGCCGCCGTGCTCGTCAGCCAGCACATCATCGGAGCGAAGTCGTTCGTGGGCGGAGACTGATGCGGGAGACGAGGCTGGACACGGGGCTGGACACGGGGCTGGACACGGGGCTGGACCGGCGCGCGCTCGTCGCCGGGATCCTGGACCGGCGCGGCAATGCGGCCGTGGTGGCGGGACTCGGTTCTCCGGCGTGGGACTGCCACGCGGCGGGCGACTCGCCGCTGAACTTCTACTTCTGGGGCGGAATGGGCGGGGCCGCGATGCTGGGGCTCGGCGTCGCCCTCGCGCAGCCGAACCGGCGAGTGCTTGTGGTCACCGGGGACGCGGAGATGCTGATGGGGGTGGGGAGCCTGGCCACGATCGCGGCCCAGGCCCCCTCCAACCTCGCCCTCCTGGTGCTCGACAACGAGGCCTTCGGCGAGACGGGGCGTCAGGCCGGGCTCACCGGGAAGAACACGGATATCGCCGCGGTCGCGCGCGGGGCCGGCATGGAAGTCGCCTTCACGGTCGGCGGCGACGTCGAGGAGGGGCCTGCCAGGCTGGACGCCGGCGCGCTGGCGGGCACGCTGTTCGAGGAAGAAGGGCCGGTGCTGTGCGTCGCGAAGGTCGCTCTCGGCGCCGAACCGGGCTCATATCCGCCGCGGGACGGGGTCCTGCTCCGGGACCGTTTTCGGGCCGCGCTTGCCGGTGACTGAGCGCCGTGGCGCCGCTCAGGGCTTCAGGAGGCCGGAAGGGTCGTAGCCCGCACCCCGCACGATGCGCTCCACCGCCTCCCCGAGCTTCGAGTTCGGCGTGGAGGCGCCCGCCGTGATGCCGATGCTGATGTTCCCGTCCGGCAGCCACGCGTCCTCCGTCACCGTTTCATCGGTTCCCAGCGGCTTGTGCGTGATGCGCCCCCGCACGGTATCGATGCAGGCGGCGTCCTCGATGTGATACGTCGTCGTGTACAGTCCGCAGAGGTACGCGAGCTGGTTCGTGTTCGACGAATTGTAGCCTCCGATCACGACCATGAGGTCCGGCGGGTCCTCCATCATTTCCTTCACGGCGTCCTGCCGCTTCTGCGTGGCCGAGCAGATCGTGTCGAAGCTGCGAAACCGGTCCGGCATCTCCTCGGAGCCCCAGCGATCCGCGATCGCCTCGCCGAGTTTCGCGGCGATGGCCAGCGACTCGGAAGCCAGCATCGTCGTCTGGTTGGCGACGCCGATCTTCTCCAGGTGGAGGTCGGGATCGAACCCGTCGGACACCGATTCCGCGAACAACTGCATGAAGGAAGCCCGCTCCCCTTCTCCGCGGATATACGAGCAGACGAGTTGGGCCTGCTCCATGTCGCGGACGATGAGGAACTTCCCGTCTTCGTGTTTCAGAACCTGCGAGCTTGTCGCCCGCGTCTCCTCGTGCCAGTGCTTGCCGTGGATGATCGAAGCGAAACCATCGCGGGCGTAGCCCTCCACGCGTTTCCACACGTTGAGCACCGAGCCGCAGGTGGTGTCGACGAGAATGCAGTCGAGGGCCCGCAACGCTTCGAAGTCGTGCAGCGTCACGCCGAAGGCCGGGATGATGACGACGTCGTCCACGGTGACGTCGCTGAAGTCGAACTCCCCCGCGTCGGAAGGATAGAGGAACTCGATCTCCATCTCCCGGAGCCGGCGGTTCACGTGCGGGTTGTGGATGATCTCGCCCACGAGCAGGATCCGCCGGTCCGGGAACTTGCGGCGCGACTCGTACGCATAGTCCACCGCACGGTCCACGCCGTAGCAGAACCCGGAACTCTTCGCGAGGCGCAGGAGGATCCGCCCCGCCTTAAGCTCGAAGTCGCGCTCCCTGATGAGGGAGACGATCGCGCTCCCGTACTCGAAATCGATCACCGGCTGGATCTCCTTCTTCAGACCCAGCCCGCGCCGGAAATAACGTTCGTCCGCGGTCGACGCCTTGCGACCGCCCGATCTCAGCGTCTGTTTCATCATACCCTGAAGGTGGCGAAATCCCGTGCGGCTGCCAAGCAAGCGCCGATCCTGCCGTCTTGACGCACACCGCCCGCATCGGCAGACCTCTACACGCGTCGTTGCGCCAAATCGACGGATGCGGGGGTCCGGCGACCCAAACCGGCGGGCCCGAAACCTGCACCGGAAGACGCGACTCTCACAGGCGCGCACGTTTGCGCGAGGACATAGAAGCTACGCGAGTATGAGCGAAGAAAACGGACGCAAGGATCAGGCTGAAGCGCCGCCAGCCCAAGACGGCGGGGTCCTGCTCGAGATGAGGGTGGCCGAGGTGGAGGGCGCCGAAGCAGCCGCCCCCGGCGAAGAGACGGAACCCGGGACCGGGACCGACTCCAAGCGCGTGCGGCTGCCGGTACTCCCCCTCCGCGGCACGGTCGTGTTCCCCGCCGTGGCGGCGCCGATTGCGGCGGGTCGGGAAAAGACGATGAAGGCCATCGACCGGGCGATCGCGGGGGAGAAGCTGCTCTTTGCGGTCGCCCAGCTCGATGCCGAGGTCGAGAGGCCGGATCCGGAGCACCTGTACCGCATCGGGACCGTGTGCCGAATCGCGCAGATGCAGAAGGTGCCCGGCGGCATCCAGATGGTCATCCAGGGCGACACGCGCGCCGCCGCCCTCGAATACACCGAGCGCGACGGGTACCTGGAGGTCGTCGCGCGAGAGATGGAAGACATGGACCCGCTCGACCCCGAAGAGCGGGCCTTCGCGGCTCTCTACAAGGAGGTCCACGAGAGAGCGGCGGAGGTCAGCCGCCTGCGCGGCGTCCCGAAGGAAATCGTCGATCATCTCCTGGGCGGCGTGTCGACGCCCGGCGAACTGGCCGATCTCGTCGCCTTCTACACCGAACTCGAGGTCGAGCAGAAGCAGGAACTCCTTGAGACCCTCCCGGTCGAGGCGCGGCTGCGCTCGCTGCTCGTGCACCTGCAGAAGCAGATCGGCCTGCTCGAGGCGCAGGAGGAAATCCGCGAGCAGGTGCAGGAGGAGTTGGGGGAGCGGCAGCGCGAGATCTTTCTGCGCGAGCAGATGAAGGCGATCCAGAAGGAGTTGGGCGAGGACATCGACTTCCAGGAGACGAACGATCTCCGCGAGCGCATCGCGGCGCTCGAGTTGCCCCAGGAGGCGCGCCAGGAAGTCGACCGCGAGCTTCGGCGCCTCGAGCGCATCCCGCGCGAGTCCGCGGAGGCTCAGGTCGTGCGAACGTATCTGGAAATCGTCGCGGACCTCCCCTGGTCGGAGACGACCGAGGAACAGCTGGACATCGCGCGCGCCGAAGAGATTCTGGAACGGGACCACTACGGACTTCGCGACGTGAAGGACCGGGTCCTCGATTTCCTCGCGGTCCGCAAGCTCCAGGAAGAGACGAGGTTGCGCGAGGCGCGCGAATCGGGAGGCGGCGACGCGCAGGCGGACGGCGGCGCCAACGAATCGGAGGCGGACGGCAGCTGCGGCGACGCGGAGGCGGAGGACGACGGCGCGGAGGCCGAGGCGCCGGGGGACGGCGACGCGCCGAGCGAGGCGGATGCCACGGCCGACGACGGGGAAGAATCCGACGAGGCGGAGCCCGAGCCGGTACCGGGATACGAGGACGACCGCGCGGGGGAGACGCTGCTCTTCGTCGGGCCGCCGGGCGTGGGCAAGACGTCCATCGCCCGTTCCATCGCCGACGCCATGGGCCGCAAGTACGTCCGCGTGTCGCTGGGCGGTGCGCGCGACGAGGCGGATATCCGCGGACATCGACGCACCTATGTGGGCGCGATGGCGGGCCGCATCATCGAGGGACTGAAACGGGCCGGAACGAAGAATCCCGTATTTCTCCTGGACGAGATCGACAAGCTGGGGGTGTCGTTCCAGGGCGATCCTTCGGCAGCGCTCATGGAGGTGCTGGATCCGGCGCAGAACGAGGCGTTCGTGGACCACTACCTCGGGGTGCCCTTCGATCTCTCGCAGGTGCTCTTCATCGCCACGGCGAACGTCTTCGAGCAGATCCCCGGACCCCTGCGCGACCGGATGGAGGCGATCGAGTTCCGCGGCTACACGGAAGCCGAGAAGCTCGAGATCGCGCGCCGGTTCCTCCTGCCCCGGCAGAAGCGGCGGAACGGCCTGCTTCCGGAGCACCTCGAGGTCGAGGAGGGGGCGATCCGCGCGATCATCACGCGCTACACCCGCGAGGCCGGCGTGCGGCAGCTCGAACGCGAACTCGGTTCCGTGTGCCGAAAGTTCGCGCGGAAGATTGCGACAGGATCCCCGGAGGCCGCGGTGGGCGCGGACGACCTGCGTGAGCTGCTGGGCCGGCCGAAGGTGCATGCGGCCGAAAAGATGGAGGCGGACACGGTCGGCGTGGCGACGGGCATGTTCTACACGCCCGTGGGCGGCGACATCATGCTCGTCGAGACGAGGGTCCTGAAGGGCAAGGAGGGGCTCGTCCTCACGGGGCAACTCGGCGACGTCATGAAGGAGAGCGCGCAGGCCGCCCTCACCTTCGCGCGCAGCCACGCGAACGGGCTCGATCTCACGGAGGAGCGGCTACGGGATCACGAGATCCACATTCACGTCCCGGCCGGCGCCATCCCCAAGGAAGGGCCGTCGGCGGGCATCGCCATGGCGGTGGCGCTGGTGAGTGCCCTGGGCGACCACCCCGTGCGGCACGATGTCGCCATGACGGGCGAGATCACCCTGTCGGGACGCGTGCTCCCCATCGGCGGCGTGAAGGAGAAGGTGCTCGGGGCCGCCCGCGCCGGGATCGGCGAGATCATTCTCCCGGCGGTCAACGAGGGGGACCTCGAGGATCTCCCGGATCACGTGTGCGAGCAGCTCGAATTCCACCTGGTGGAGACCCTCGACCAGGCGCTCGCGGCGGCGCTGGCCAACGGCTCGATCGAGGGAGGGACGCTCGCCTTCTCGGAGAACGGGACGGACGCCGGGGACTGAGGCGCGCGATCCGTCAGGCAGGCGGCCGCGACGGGTCGGGCGCCGCGACGTAGCGGAGGAGATCCTCGAGCGCGTCGAGCATGATGTGGGGACGCTCGATGACCAGTTCCCGCTCCGAAAACGGGCCCCACAGGGCGGCGATCGTCGTCACGCCGGCCGCGTGTCCCGCCCGCATGTCCCACACCGAGTCGCCCACGTAGGCGGCGGTCTCGGCGGCGGCCTCCAGGCGTTCGAGCGCGAGGCGGACGGGGGCCGGGTCGGGCTTGTGCGGCACGGGCTCATCGGACGTGACGATCACGTCGAAGAGCGCTTCGTCCAGCCCGCACGCCGCCAGGCTTCGGGCCGTTCCGGCACTCGCCTTGCTCGTGACGACGCCGACCCGCACCCCTTTCCCGCGGAGTCGCTCGAGCGTCTCGGCGACGTGCGGAAATGAGCGGATGAGCCGTTCGTGTTCCCGGAAGTTGTGGTCGATGTAGGTGTCGACCATGGCCTGGACTTCCTCGGCCGTGTCCACGAGGTAGCCGAGTTGGGTCCGCAGCGGCTGGCCCAGCGTCCGCAGCCACACCTCGTCGGGAGGGGGGTCCTCGAAATGCGCCCTCATCGTATGCCGCCAGGACTCGGCGATGAGATGGGTCGAGTCCACGAGCGTGCCATCGAGGTCGAACAGGATCGTTTGCAACGGGCGGCGGGGCGACATGGGGAGCGAGGGTGCCGGCCCGCGGGCGCAGCGTCAACCCCCGCTGTCTCCGGTAGTGGCGTCAACCTCCACTCTCGCCGATAATCGGGCCATGAACGAGAAGAAGACGATACCCGGCGACGAGGATCTCGCGACGGCCGCACCGCGCGCGGACCGGGCGGGAAAGATCCGGAAGATCGCGATCAACACCGGCGGAGGCGACGCGCCGGGGCTGAACGCGGTGATCCGGGCCATCGTGTTGAGCGCCCTCCACCGCGGCTGGAGCGTGGTGGGCGTCGAGAACGGCTACGGGGGGCTGCTGCCGGATGATCCGGGGCGGGTGATTCCGCTGGGGAGCGATGAAGTGCGGGGGATCACACACCGCGGCGGGACGATCCTGGGGACGACCAACAGCTTCGACCCGTTCGCGTGGCCGGTACGCCTGCCGGACGGTTCGATCGAGGAGCGCGACCGGTCCGGCGAGGTTATCGAGGGCCTTCGGCGGCATGGCATCGACGCGTTGATCGCGATCGGCGGCGACGGCAGTCTCGATCTCGCGCACCGGCTGTCGAAGCGGGGGCTCCCGGTGGTGGGCGTGCCGAAGACGATCGACAACGACCTCTGCGGAACGAGTCTCACGTTCGGGTTTCTCACGGCGGTCGCGACGGCGACCGACGCGATCGGGAAGCTCCACTCCACGGCGGAGAGCCACCGCCGCGTCATGGTGGTGGAGGTCATGGGACGGCACGCCGGCTGGATCGCGCTCTACAGCGGGCTGGCAGGCTCGGCCGATGTCATCCTCATCCCCGAGATTCCCTTCGATATCGAGAGAGTGTGCGACAAGATTCGGGACCGTGAGGCGGCGGGGCGCGACTTCAGCATCGTCTGCGTGGCGGAGGGCGCAACGCCCGCCGGGGGCGAGCTGGTGATGAAGACCGTCCACGGCGGCGCGGACGACCAGGAGCGTCTGGGCGGGCTGGGCGAGGTGGTGGCGCGCGAAATCGCCCGGCGCACGGGGAAGGAGACGCGATCGCTGACGCTGGGTCACCTGCAGCGCGGCGGTACGCCGAACTCCTACGACCGCGTCATCTCGCTGCGCTTCGGCGCCGCCGCCGTGCGTTGCGTGGCCCGCGGCCGCTTCGGGACGATGGTCGCGCTCGATCCGCCGCACGTCCGGGCGATCCCGCTCGCCGAGGCGCTCGCCAATCTCAAGGTGGTGCCGGTGGACGGCGACATTGTGATGACCGCCCAGGCGCTCGGGGTCAGCCTCGGCGACTGACCCCGCGCCCGGGTCGCGCGCGATTCGGCGTGGTCAGCCGGTGGCGGCGGCGTAGCGGGCGGCCACGGCGGCCCAGTCCACGACGTCCCAGAACGCGGCGAGGTAGTCGGCCCGGCGGTTCTGGTAGTTCAGGTAGTACGCGTGCTCCCACACGTCCACGCCCAGGAGCGGCGTGTCTCCCTGCATGAGCGGGCTGTCCTGGTTCGCGGTGGAGTACACGGACAGATCTCCGCCGCCGCCAGCGACGAGCCACGCCCAGCCGCTGCCGAAGCGGGTGAGTCCGGCCTGCTGGAACGCCGCCTTGAAGTCGTCGAAGGAGCCGCAGGCGCCGTCGATGGCGGCCGCGAGATCGCCCGATGGACTCCCGCCCCCGTTCGGAGACATCGAAGTCCAGAACATCGAGTGGTTCGCGTGTCCGCCGCCATGGTTCCGCACCGCGCCGCGGATCGACTCGGGCACGTCGGCGATGCCGCGCAGGAGAGCCTCCAGCGAGAGACCCGCAAGGGCGTCGTGACCCTCGAGCGCGCCGTTCAGCATGTTCACGTATACCTGGTGATGCTTGCCGTGGTGAATCTCCATCGTGCGCGCGTCGATCGTCGGTTCGAGCGCATCGTGGGCGTACGGCAGGTCGGGCAAGGCGTGCATCCTACCTCCTCGGAATCAAGAGCCCCCGGTCGGGGGGTCTTCGTGGCGAATGTCGGTTTCCTGAACGGTTCGCCAAGGTATGCGCGGGGTGGGGACCGGGACCAGCCGCCGCCACCTCCCGTGACCCGCTTCCCGCCTGCCTCGTCTTTCTCCTGTCCAATCGAATGATCCGTGTGAAGCATGACGGGAAGCCTGAGGGGAAGCACGAGGCGGAGCATGAGGGGAAGGATCGCAGTGACGGGAAGATGTCGTGCGCTGGTGGCGGGGCTGCTCTTGCTGGCGGCCGCGGGTTGCGCGGAAGAACGGGGCATCGTCGGACCGCCGCTGCCCGATCCTCCCTTCGATCCCGAGTTGGCGGCGAACTCCATCTACTCGCTCCGCTTCGCCGCGGACAACGCGGTCGTGGCGCAGGTGCGGACAATCGCCGAGGTGCTCGGGCTGGCCGCACCCCGGGCGAATCGGGTCGCCCACTCGCAGCTTCGCGGCTCATCCGACCGGGTCGATCTCCTCCGCGCCCTCGAGCCGCGTTCGCTCGAACGCGCGGTGGCGAACGTCGCCGCGAGCCGGGCACAGGGCGCGAAGATCCCGCTCTTCCCCATCAACGTCCTCGGCAAGGAGTTCATCTTCGATGCGTCCATCGACGCGTATGTCGAATACGGCGAGGGCGGTCCGGAAAACGGCGTCCGGTTCGAGTTGTATGCGGTCGACCTTTCCTCCGGGCTCCCCGCGCTTCCGCTGCGGCCGTACGGGTTCGTGGATCTCACCGACGAGAGCGACGCGGTGTCCGCGCGGCTGGCGGTGCGGGCCTTCGACGGGAGCGGCGGCGGCGCCCGGCGCGTGGCCGACTACCTGCTGGACGGCGCCTTCGCATCCGACGCGAACGGGGTATCGGTGAGCCTGCTCGCCGAGGGCTTCGTGGAGGACCACAACGGACGCTTCGACTTCGAACTCGACGAGTTGCTGGAGTCGGATGACGCGGCCCGCATGACGCGGGTCACGTCGACGCACCGCGTGCTCTCTGCCGAGGGAACCGAGGTCCGATTGCGGGTCGGCGGCAATCTGTCGGCTGATGGATCCTTCGCCGATCTCCTCTTCCGGATGGACATCGATGGCTCGGCGGGGCTGACGCTCGTCGACCTCGCCGTCGTGAACGGGGCGCAGGAGGGAGAGATCCGCCAGGCGGGACGCGTGGAGGCACTGGTGGAGGGCACCGTTGAGGCGCCGGTCTTCATCGATGCCGCCGGACGGGGATTCAACGACTCCGAACTCGTGGCCCTCGACGAGATCCTGTTCGGTATCGACGACGTTCTCGCGTTCGCCGGCGAGGCCTACGTCCCGCTCGCCGACCTCTTCGCCTACTGAGCCCCGCCTACCGAGCCCGGGGAGCGACCGCGTGGCCACAGTTCTTCAGGCGGCGGCGATCTCGTTGAGGGCGCGACGGACGAGGACGGGGATCATGGCCCGGCGCCATTCCGGGTCGACCGTGATGTTGGAGAGCGGGTGACACTGGCGGAACGCCTGCTCGGCGACGGCTTCGATCACGCTCGGGCCGAGGCGGTTGCCCAGAGCGGCGTCCTCGACCTTCCCCACGTGGCGGGGATAGGCGCCCATCGCTGACACGACGAGGCGAAAGTCGGACACCCGGCCGTCGTCTTCGCGCCCGACCCGCACCGCGAGGTTGGCCAGCGGGAAGTCGATCGCCGCGCGGGACCGGAGTTTCTGGAACGCGACCTGCGTACCCGGCGGCGGCCGCGGAATCCGGATCGCGACGACGAGTTCGCTGCTCCCGATGGACCGGTTCCAGATCCCGTCGGATGTGAAAAACTGCCGTATCGGCACGTCGCGGGTCCGATCCCCGTCCGCCCCGTCCGCGACCTCGAGGACCGCATCGAGCACGGCGAGCACGGGAGGCGTATCCGCCGAGTGCGCCGCGACGCAGCGGGTGCCGCCCTTCACGACGTGGCAGACATCGCCGTCCTTCTTCAGGCAGTAGCCGAGCGCCTTCCGCCAGAACTTCGTCTGGTTGTAGTACGCGCACCGCGTGTCCAGACAGACGTTGCCGCCGATGGTGCCGACGCGCCGCAGCTGCGGCCCCGACACGAGTTCGGCGGCCCGGGCCAGACCGGGGACCTGCGCGAGGACTTCCGGGTGGGTCGCGACCGAAGTCAGCGTCTCGGCCGCCCCGATGCGGATCTCGTCCCCTGTGGAAGCGATCCCGCGCATCTCCCGTACCCGGCCGAGGGCGACGAGGTGGCCGGGCGTGAACAGCCCGTGCTTCATGTTGGGGACGAGGTCGGTTCCGCCGGCGATGGGCATCGCGTCGTCGCCGTGGGTGGCGAGCAACGACAGCGCCTCGTCGAGCGCGCGCGGCATGTGGTATTCGTACGGATGAAGCCTGAGCATGTCCGGCAACCTATCCTGTGGGCCGGATTGCGCTCAAACTCGAACCCCGAAACCGGAGGAGAGGTGGACCCCGATTCGCTGAGAGAATTCGCCGCGGAGTTGGCCGAGGCGTCGGGCCGGGCGATCGCGGGCATGTTCCGCCATCCCGACCTGGCCGTGGAATCCAAGGCGGACGCGTCGCCCGTCACGGTGGCGGACCGCTACGCCGAGACGCTCCTGCGCGACCGGATTCTGGAGCGCTTCCCCGACCATGGCATCGTCGGCGAGGAGTTCGGCCCGCAGAACGACGACGCGGAATACGTGTGGGTGCTGGATCCGATCGACGGGACGATCTCCTTCGTCGCGGGAGTCCCTCTGTTCGGGACGCTCATCGGGCTGCTGCGCGACGGGGAGCCGATTCTGGGGGTCATCCACCAGCCGGTCACGGGCGAGCTGGCCATCGGCACGGCGTCGGGGACGACTTTCAACGGGGAGACGGTGCGGGTGCGCGAAGACCGCTCGCTGTCGGAGGCGACGCTCCTGACGACGGATCCGGGCGCGGTCGGCCGGCACCGGAACCTCGCCGGGTTCGAGGCGCTTTGGTCGAGAACGGCGCTGTACCGTGGCTGGGGCGACTGTTACGGATATCTCATGGTCGCGACGGGGCGAGCCGACATCATGCTCGATCCGATCATGCACCCCTGGGACATTGCGGCGCTGGTGCCGGTGATCAGGGGCGCGGGCGGCGTGATCACGACCTGGGAAGGGAACGATCCCATCGGCGGCGCCTCGACGGTGGCGGCCGCGCCGGCCCTCCACGGAGAGGTGATGGAGATCCTGAACGGAACGGGAACGTCATGACGGGAATGAACCGGCATCCGGGAGCGTGGGCGGCACTGTTGGCCGGCCTCGCGGCGTGCGGCGGGCCGGGGTCGATCATGGTCGACGACGCGAACATCATCGACGGCACGGGGGCCGTGTGGCCGGCCGGGCGGCTCGTCGTGGTCGACGGCCTGGTGACGTGCGTGGGCGCGCAGGCCGACTGCGCCGAGCCGGCGGGCGTGGAGGTGCTCGACGCCGATGGCTTCTGGGTGGTGCCGGGGCTGATCGATGTGAAGGAGGCCGTCGAAGTGCCGAGCAACGAGCAGGCCGCCTACCTGGCCTTCCTGCTCGGCGTCACGACGGCGGCTGTGCCGGAGATCCCGGAGGGACCCGAGGGGGAGCCGCTGCCGCCCGCGGGAAGCGATGACCGGCGCATTCCCGCGCCGCGGCCGGCGAATCCCGTTGAGGAGCCGCCCCACCCGCTCGGTCTCTTCGGCCAGGTCGTCGCGGCGACGATCCCGCTCGACACCGGGCCACCGGGACGCGGGGAGCGAGATCTCCTCGTCTACGGGCGATCGCGGTCGACGCTGGCCGACCGCGGGGCGCTGTTGGACTCCGCCCGCGCGATGGGGGCCCGGGGCGCCGCGTTCGCGCCACGCCTGCTGGAGCAGGAGCGCTGGGCGGCGCCCTACCGGCTCCCGCACGGGATGAACCGTCTCCTCGAGTACGCGATGGTCACGGAGCGCATTCAGGACCGACTCCTTCCCGGCCGCACGCCCGCCGAGGCCGAACAGTTGAGCGCGGCGCTCGAGGTGCTCCGCGAGTTCGTGCGGGAGTTCCACGCCGCCGGGGGATCCGTCTCCACGGCCACGAACGGCGCGCTCGCGCCGGGGCTGGCGCTGCACGAGGAGATGGACGCGCTCGTCGCGGCCGGGTTGACGGCGGAAGACGCCCTCTACGCCGCCACGCGCGAGGCGGCCCGCTACCTGGGACTCGAAGATTCGCGGGGCACGCTGGAGCCGGGCAAGCTGGGGGACTTTCTCATTCTCGAGAGCGATCCGCGTCTGGACATTTCGCTCACGCAGACGGTTTCCCGCGTGGGCAAGGGCGGGGTCCTGTACGATCCGCCCACGCTCTTCGACGCCCTGCTCGACAGCCCCGGAAACCGCGTTTCGGACAACCCGGTGCGACTCGTCATCGGCGGAGCCGCGCTCCTGCTCACGCTGCTCCTCTTTGCGCGCGGCGTCCGGAACCATCGCCGTTCGCTGGGTCCGCGCATCGTGCCCTGACTGTGCCCTGACTGTGCCCTGACGGGTATCGGAACGACCACCAGCACGGATGCCGGGACGGCTACCAGAACGGTTCCGTCGCGGCGAAGGTCCGCCAGGATTCGATGAGGCCGGGCTCGGCCGCGCGGACCCCCTCGTCGCACCAGTCGCGGACCCGCGACGCACCCTCGGCGGCGTGCGGATCGACCGCAGCCAACTCCCGCGAGATCTGCCGCGCGACCGCCGCGTCGTTCAGGCGTCCGAGATCGTCCTGCAGCGACGAGAGATGCCGCAGGCAGGTTCCGGCCGCCGGGCCCGCGAAGAGGCTCCGGGAGTAGTCGCACGCATAGCGGAGCTTCTTGAGCGCGATCCTGACCCGGTGGCGCTCCGGCTCGCCGAGGTGATCGAAGCCGCTTCCCGCCTTCATCAGGGTCCCGTATCTCGCGGCGAGTCTGCCCTTCGCCGTCTCCATGAGGGATTCGCCACTGTCCCCGACGACGAGTCCGCCGCCGTGCGCCACGTCCAGCAGATCCAGGACGAAGCGGTTGAACCGCCGGCCCAGGAGCAGCTTTCGAGCCGACGCATGGGCCGCCCCCCTCCGCTCCCGGGCGGCGTCACCAAGCCGCGACAGCGAGGAGACTCCGGGGTTCGCGTCGATCACGGGGGGCAACGTCTCGAGCAGAAAGACATCGAGGTCGCGGGCCGGGCCAAGCCGCTTGAGCGCCCGGCGGGCCTCGCGGTTCAGGGCGGCGGCCCGCGAGCCGAGATGGTGTTTGAGGAAGACGAGCGCCGAGCGCAGCCGCCTAAGGGAGACCCGCAGTTGGTGGATGCCTTCGGGATCGCCGGCCTCCAGGACCGCGGCGAGATTCCCCATTGCGTGGACGCACGCCGCCCGGACCACCTTCGCGAGCGCCGCGTCGATCGAGTCCGCCGGGTCGAGTTTCACTCGAGTCGCCCGGACGGCGGGCGGCGATGTGCCGAGAAGCAGGTCCGTGCCCCGCGCCGCCTTGGAGCGCGTCCCGACCGCGAGGCGACGCTCTTGCAGGAGCGCGCGCGCACCCGCCAGCATGTCCCCCACCGGCCCGCTCAGCAGTTCCAACTCCAGTTCGGCGACCGGCGTCTCACGCCCGCCGGCCGAGATCCGGCCCGCATCCAGCGCGACCTCGACCAGCGCGTCGCCCATCCTGGTTTCCTTCTTCGTGCGCTCGATGTCCGTGAGGAAGGTGGGGTCCAGTGCGTCGGTCGCCGTGACCCCGAGGTCGTCGACGGGCGCCTCCGCGGGGAGTCGATCGAGACTCGGCGTCCCTTCGTCATCGGTCGCGGGCGCCAGGGGCGATGTCCACTCGCCACGGGTCAGTCCATCCCCCTCGTCCTTCTTGAGGGTCAGTTCCCGGACGCCGCGCCGGCTCCGGATTCTGAGGGCGTAGCCACGGCGCCGAAGATGACCCTCCGGCGTGTCGTAGTAGGTCGTCGTGAGTTGCTGGCGGGCCGGGCGACTTCCGCCGAGATCGTCAAAGGCCGCGGACAACTCCGCGGGACGCCCGGTTAGCTTGACCTCGACTTCAACCGTACTCATGAGCCGCTACGCCACCGCCGCGTACGCCTCCTCGAGGAGGGCCGCCACCCGGTCGAGGGCCTCGTCGAGTTCCGCGGCCGGGTTCCCGAAGCCGATCCGCAGGTACCGGTCCATGCCGAAATGGTCCCCCGGCACGAGGAGCACACCCTTCTCGGCTCGCAGCCGCTCCGCCAGTTCGGTGGAGTTGATGTCGAGACCGTAGCGCACGTAGCAGATCGCGCCGGCATCCGGGGCCCGGTACGAGAACAGGTCCGCGCGGTCGTCGAGCCAGCGGGTGACGCGGGAGAGGTTGGCGCGGATGATCCCCCGGGTCCTTTCGAGCACGCGGGGGCGCACGTCGGCGTTCAGAACGCGCCGCGCCGCGATGTCCGAAAGGGTGGCCGGCGTGATCGTCGTGTAGTCCTTGCGGCTCCAGAACTCCTCGTGCATGTGCGCCGGCGCGGTGATCCAGCCGAGCCGGAGCCCCGGAAGCGCGTACGCCTTGGAGAGCGAGTCCGTCACGATCACCCGGTCGTAGCGGCCCCAGAAGCTCGGCGTCTCCCGGCCCTCGACCTCCGCCCCGATGTAGACCTCGTCGGCCAGTATCCAGGCCCCGACCGCCGCCGCCGCCGCGACGATCTCGTCCATCGCGGCCTCGGTGAGGACGGATCCCGTCGGGTTGTTGGGGTTCGTGACGATGACGAGACGCGTTCCGGGCGTGATGACGGAGGCGGCGCTTCCCGGCTCCGGCTGCCAGCCGAGACCCTCCCTCAACTGCCACGAGACGACGTCCGCGCCGAGCCCCCGCGCGAGTCCCGGCGTCTGGCCGTAGGTCGGCTCCAGCGCCACCACGCGATCTCCCGCGGACACAAGGCTCCAGAGGACCACGTAGTTCGCCTCGGCCCCGCCCGTCGTGGCGATGACGTTGTCGGGCGCCGCCCCCTCGTACAGGTCCGCGATCGCGGCCTTGAGCGGATCGGAACCGTCGCTCTGGCCGTACTCGAGGCGAACGTCGCCCGGGTCCAGGTCGATGAAGTCCAGAAGTTCCGAGAGGGTGAGCGGATGCACGCCGCTCTCGGAAATGTTGTAGTCCACGCGGTGCTCGAACGTCGACTGCCAGCGCTCCATCAGGAATGGGGGGACACGCATGTCAACTCCTGTCGGCTCCTGCGGTATGATCGGCATACACCTGTGTGCGGCGTACGATCTTCGGAGGATACCGAAATGAAGGAGAAACAGAAACAAACCACGGCGGAGTTCTTTGCCGAGCGCTCGGACGAGGCGGACATCCAGGCGGCGCGACGGCTCCTGAAACGATCCGGCGGCGAGCCGCCTCACGCGTCGGATCGCCTTGGTGAGGACGAGGTTGGGGGGCGCTGACGTAACAGTCTGGTCACGACGCTTGCACCGCGCGGAAATCGGCCTAGGGTTGGCGCTGAAAAGCGCTTTGTGCGGCACCTCGGTGTGACCGTATTCCGGACGTAGGCGGCCCCAGCCAGGCGTTGATCCATTGTTCGAAACCATTGCTCTGCTTCTGATTCTCGGGCTCGCCACCTTCGACCTCTGGGTCGGGGTCGCGAACGATGCCGTGAACTTCCTGAACTCGGCGTTCGGATCCCGGGTGGCTCGACGGCGCCTCATCATGATGATCGCCACGGTCGGGATCCTTCTCGGCGCCTTCACATCGAGCGGCCTCATGGAAGTGGCGCGCCGCGGCGTGTTCGATCCCGGCTTCTTCACCAACGTAGACGGGACGATCATCCTGACCTCGATCCTCGCCCTCTACCTCGGGGTTATGGCGGCGGATGTCCTGCTCCTGGATCTCTTCAACACCTTCGGGCTGCCGACCAGCACGACGGTATCCATCGTGTCGGAGCTGGTCGGCGCCTCGATCGCGGTCGCCTTCTGGACCACGGCGGGTGGGTTCCGCGAGGCACTGGGGGTGATCAACACCGGACCCGTGCTCGGCATTTACACCGCCATCTTTCTCTCCGTCATCACCGCCTTCGTGAGCGCGGCCGCGATCATGTGGCTGGTCCGGGTCCTGTACGGATTCGATCTGAAGAAGAGCTTCCCGCGCTGGGGCTGGCTCTGGACGGGTGTCTCGTTCTCGGCGATGTCCTACTTCGTGCTGTTCAAGGGTCTCCAGGGCGCCGCGATCCTCGGTGAAGGGACGATGGCGATGCTCCGCGATCAGATCGTCCTGATCCTCGTGGGCGTGTTCGCGCTGTCGAGCGTGTTTGCGCTCGCGCTCCGGCATCGACCCAAGACGGTGGTCGGCGTCATCGTCCTCACGGGCACGGGGGCACTGTCCATGGCGTTCGCCGGGAACGATCTCGTCAACTTCATCGGACCCTCGGTGGCGGCCTTCCAGGCGGTGCTCGTCGAGGGCGTCGACCTCTCGGGCCGGGTGCCGACGCCGCCCTGGGCGCTGCTGCTGGCGGGCATCATCATGGCTGTGGCGCTCATCAGGTCCCGGAAGGCGCGGCGCGTGACGGACACGGAGATCCGGCTCGCCGCGCAAAGCCATACGCCGCAGCGCTTCCGCGACAGCAAGCTGGGCACGTCGATCGCGACGTGGGGGTACTCCGGCTTCCTCACGGCGCGGCGCCTCACGCCGCGCAGGATCCGGGCGCATATCGAAGAGCAGACCGCGCCGCCCCCGCCGGACCCCCAGGATCCTCCGTACGACCTGCTTCGCGCCAGCGTGAATCTCACAGTCGCCGCGCTGCTCATTTCCATCGGGACCGCGAACAGGCTGCCCCTGTCGACGACATACATCACGTTCATGGCCGCGATGGGCGCTTCGTTCGGAGACCGGACGTGGACCATGACGGACGGCGGCCAGCGCGTAACGGGCATCATGGTCGTACTCGGCGGCTGGCTCCTCACGGGACTCATCGCCGCGGCAGTCGCCTTCGTGATGGCTTCCCTGATCGTCCTCACGGGGACGGCCGGCCTGCCCATCGTCGCGGTGCTCGTCGCGGTCGGCATGTGGCGGCTCGGACGGGTCCGCCAGCCCGAGCCGGAGCACGGCTGATCCCCTGCCCCGGCCGGCGCGGCGTCCGACCGCGTCGGCCGGGGGCCAGGACCGGCCGGCGCAGTCAGCCGCATCCGCCCGGCGTCAGTCCATCTCAGCCCATTTCAGCCCAGCAGGGCGTCGACCGTCATCTCGTCCTCATCCATCGTGCCCCAGAGGACCATGGCGCCGGCGAAGATGATGATCGAGGGATAGAAGAGGACCTGCGATCCGTCGAGGACCCAGCCCCACGGATCGAGGATCGACTTCCACACGGCGAGCGCCGTGATGAGGAGGACGACGAACGTCACCGGGTAGGCCCGCTTCCTCCACAGGCCCGCCACCACGAGCAGGCCGAGGAGGATCTCCAGACCGCCGAACACGTTTTGGACCACCGCCTGCGCACCGATCCCGAGATAGAAGCTCTCGGCGACGCGCTGTCCGTGCTCCACGTTCACGAACTTGTCGAGACCCCACATCACCAGCAGCCACCCCGTACTCACTCTCAGCAGCAACAGACCCCAGCGTTTCATGTCGGCCTCCGGATTCCGGTGTCGCGGGACGTTCCTCGTGGCTTTCAGAGTGGTCCTCCGCCTCTGCGCGCGTCAATCGCGAGGGGGCGGCGGGTGTTTTGACGCAGGCGGCGGACGACTAATTTCCCTCCGCGTTGCCGGAGGCTCGAGTTCAAGGGGTCGGAAGGGGTCGGGACGAATGGTGGTCGGTTCGAGAAGCAGGACAATCGGAGGCGTGGCGTGGCTGGCGCGCGCGGCGCTGGCGGTCGCGGTCGCGGGGTCTCTCCTCCCGGGCCGCGGCGTGGCGCAGCTTCCTCGACAGGGGGCGCCGGATCTCGAGAAGGGGGACATCGCCATCGCCCTCGACCGCACCGCATACCTCGCCGGCGAGGCCGCGCAACTCGCGGTGCGCCTCACCATCGAGGCCGGCTGGCACACGAACAGCTACGAACCGACCTACGACTACCTGATCGCGACGGAGATCGACATCGAGGCGCCGCCCGACTGGCCGGCTCCGGAGTCGCCTCGCTATCCCCCCGGCGAGATGAGGCGCTTCGATTTCGCACCCACCGCCATCTCCGTGTACGAGGGCGAGATCTTCATCCGGACCGCGCTGACGACGCCGGCGGGAGCGGCGGCCGGCACGTACCCCATTCGCGCGAACGTCACCTACCAGGCGTGCGACGACAAGATGTGCCTCGCGCCGGTGACGACGCCGGCCACGGTGGGACTGACGATCGCCGCCGGGGGTGAGGTCGCGAACCCCGAGTTCTTCGCGGCGGCGGAAACCCCGACGGGCGGGCGGGGATCGCAGCTCGGCGGCGCCGGACGCGGGCTTCTGTGGTTCGTGCTCCTCGGCTTCCTGGGCGGGCTGATCCTGAACGCGATGCCGTGCGTCCTTCCCGTGCTGTCGCTGAAGGTGTTCGGACTGATGAAGAGCGCGGAGGGGGGCAGGCGCGCCCTCACGACGGGTAGCCTTGCCACGGCAGCCGGCATCATCCTCTCCTTCCTGCTGCTGGCGGGGGCGGCGATCGGGGCGCGCGCGGCCGGCGTCGCGGTGGGCTGGGGGATCCAGTTCCAGGAGCCGTTGTTCGTCGGAGCGCTCGCGGTCGTGATCCTGCTCTTCACGCTCAACATGTGGGGACTGTTCGAGATCCACCTGCCGGGGTCGCTGGCGAAGGTGGGCTCGGCGGGTCCATCCGAGGGGCTCGCGGGCCACTTGGTGACCGGCTTTTTCGCCACGCTGATGGCGACCCCCTGCTCCGCTCCCTTCCTGGGGACGGCGCTGGGCTTCGCGCTCACGCAGGATTCGGGCACGACGGCCGCCATGTTCGGCGCGATCGGGACGGGCATGGCCTCCCCGTATCTGCTCCTGGCGGCGTTCCCGGCGGCGGGGCGCGTGCTGCCGCGGCCGGGGCCGTGGATGGCGACCTTCCGCGTCGTGATGGGGTTCCTGCTCGCGGCGACGCTCGTGTGGCTCCTGTTCGTGATGTCGGGCCTCGTGTCGGCGCCGCGCGTGGCCTTCTTCGAGATCGGCCTGCTCGCCGTGGCCCTCGCGATCTGGCTCGCGAGCCGGTCGCGGCGCGGCCAGGCGGCGCGCCGCCTCGCCGGCGTCGCCGCGGCGGCGCTGATGGTCGTGTCCGTCTCCACGGTGGCCGCGGGGCGATCCGAAGCGGGGCCCTCGACGATCGGTGTCGCGCCGGAGAATCGCCTCATCGCTTGGCAGCCCTTCGACCGCGAGCGGGCCGAGGGACTCGCCGCCGAGGGCAGCTACGTGTTCGTCGACGTGACGGCGGACTGGTGTTTCACCTGCAAGGTCAACGAGACGCTCTTCCTGGAGACCGAGGAGGTGGCCGGGGCGTTCGAGCAGCACGGCGTCATCGCCATGCGGGCCGACTGGACCCGCCGCGACGAGTCGATCGGCCGCTACCTGGCCGACTTCGGCCGCTACGGCATCCCCTTCTACGTGCTCTACCGGCCGGGCGGGGAACCCCACGTCTTCTCGGAGTTGATCTCGAAGTCCGCGATCCTCGACCTGCTCGGGGACTAGCGGGCGGCGGCGATCCGGTCGAGGAACCCCGCCACGTCGAGAAGCACGATGTCGTCGCGCTGCCGGAGTTCGCGGAGGAACGGCCCCTTGTGTCCCGCTCCGTAGGTGAGGAGGAAGCGGACGCCCTCCCCCCGGTGACGGTCCAGCCCGTCCTCGATGTACGCCCAGTGCGAGGCATTGATCGCCTCCCAGCCTCCGGGACCCAGATCCGCGTCGAACAGGCGGGCGTACGTCCGCATCCGGATGTCGTAGGCCTCATCGTAGGCATCGGTGTGGATCCAGCGCGGGTCGTCCGCCGCGCCCGCGGCGAGCGCGTCGGCTGAAGCCTCCGCGGCGGCGCGGTACTCCGCCCATCCTTCGGCCCGGGCCAGGTCCCGCGAGTAGGCGTCGAGATAGGCGGCGCGGAAGTCCGACATCGGCTCCGTCCACCCCGCGGTGGGGATGACCTCGAAGTCGAGTTCGCGAGAGAGGGGGAAGAGTCCCTCCATGTACTCGGGGAAGCGGCGGACCCGCGGCTCCTCGACCGTCCCGGTGGCTTCGAACTCGGCCCACGCCCGGTCCCAGCGGTTGGGCGGGATCTCCGTCATCCAGTAGTCCGGATCGATCTGGCGCACCAGGTCGCGGACGACCTCGAGGCTGAACATCTCGCTGGTTTCGTGGCCCGAGTGGATCATCCCCACCACGACAACTTCGTTTAACACCCCTGCTCCCTCGCGGGAAGCCGGCGACTCGGCGGGGGCCGCGGGCGGCATGGCGGCCGGCAGCAGCTCGACCAGCGTGCCGGAAACTTCGTTGGCCACGAACACGCGCTCGCCGTCCGGGTGCGCGCGCAGGACGATCGGCTGATCCCCAACCTCCAGCCGCTGGACGACGGCGCGGGACTCGAGGTCGACGACGGAAACGGTGCTGCCGCCCGCATTGTTGACGAGCGCGTAGCGACCATCGCCGGGTACGACGACCGAGAACGGGCGGGGTCCGAGACCCTCCGACACGCGGCCCGTGATCGCGAAGGACGCGGTGTTGATGAAGGCCACTTCGTCCGATCCGCCGCAGGCGACGACGTACGTGACCTGGTCGGGCGTGAGCGCCCCCCCCGGCGGGCCCGGACACGCCTCGACGGTGGCGTCCGTTTCCCCGTTCAGGAGGTCGATGACGGAGACCGTCCCGGCATCGAGGTTGGGCACGAAGGCGTAGGACCCGTCCCACATCACGTCCGCCGGATAGGGGCGATCGCCCGTGGCATGGAACGCCCGCGGCGCCCCCTCGCGCGTGTCCACCGTCCACAGCCGGTCCGAGAACTCGGTCGTGATCCAGGTCTCTCCGCGCACGGTCCCGGGCGTGAATAGCGACGGACCCGCCCCGACGCCCCACACGGCGCCGGGGACGATCCGGCCCTCGTCGTCGAGCCGGATGAGCGTCGAATCCCGGAACTGGCTCACGAGCCAGCCGCCGTCGACGCGGACGAGGTCGAGCGGCGTGTCCCCGGCTTCCCAGCGCGCCACGACGGCGGCCTCGGAGAGGTCCACGACCGCGATCCGCCCTTCGCCGCTCAGGGCCACCCAGGCGGTGTCCCCATCCGGACTGAACCGGATGCCGTGCGGGGCTTCCCCCACCTCGATCGTCGCGCCGATGCGGTAGGGAGCGTCGGCCGCGCCGGCTTCGCCCGGCGACTCGCTGCAGGCGGCCACCCCCATCGCCAGCGCGGCCACTGCCGGCGCCCGCGCGAGGACCGCGACCCGTGGGCCGGCGTTCGCGGTCCGGGGGCGGCGACGGCGCGGGCGGGGCGTCTCCATCCGGCGGATCAGCCCTCTTCCTGCTGCATTGTCCCGGCGACCTCCTCGGCGGCGCGCCAGATGCGGAGCGTATTCCCGCCCCAGAGCTGCCGGATCTCATCCTCGGAATAGCCCCGTCGCACGAGTTCGATCGTGATGTTGAGCGTCTCCGAGGCATCGCTCCACCCGTCGATCCCGCCGCCACCGTCGAAGTCCGAGCTGATCCCGACGTAGTCCAGGCCGACCAGGTTGACCGCGTAGTCGATGTGGTCGACGAAATCCGCCACGTTGACCGCCGGGTAGCGCGACCGGATCTCGGCCATCCCGTCGCGGAAGGCGACGCGCTGCTCGTCCGTCATCTGTGAGAAACTTGTGAAGCCGATCGACTCGCGGAGCGCGGTCACTTCCGCCTGCTGTTCCCCGGAAGGCGACTTCACGAACGCACCCAGCGCCACGGTCTGGATCACGCCTCCGTTCTCGCGCAGGGCGTAGAGCTGCTCGTCGTCCATGTTGCGGGGATGGGGGTTCACCGCGTGGGCGCCGGAGTGCGACGCGATGACCGGAGTCTCGGAGAGTTGCATGGCCTCGAGGCTGGCCGCCTTCGAGATATGGGAGACATCGACCATGATCCCGAGCCGGTTCATCTCGGCGATCACTTCTTCGCCGAAGTCGCTGATCCCCCCGTTTTCTTCGGGCGTGTCGCCGTAGGCGAAGTTGGGCTGCGCAGAGTCTGCGATGTCGTTGTTCCCGTTGTGGGCCAGTGTGATGTAACGCGCCCCGAGTTCGTGGTACGTCTCGAGGAGCGAGAGATCCTTCCCGATCACGTAGCCGTTCTCGATCCCGATCGCCGCCACCAGCCGACCCTCCGCATGTATGCGCTCCACGTCGTCGGCCGTGTACGCGAGGCCAATCCGGTCCGGATACATCTCGTTCGCCATGCGGTGGATCGCCTCGAACTTCGTCATCGCACCCTGCTTCGCAGCCTCGTAGTTCTCCGGCGTGCGATCGGTCTGGCCCACGTAGACGATGAAGAAGCCGACATCGAGTCCGCCGGCCCGCATCTTCTCGAGGTTCACCTGCCGGTCCGCATTCAGCGGATCGACCTCTGGCGTTGCGAAGTTGTAGGGGATGTCGTCGTGCGTGTCGATCGTCAGTACGCTCTCGTGGATCTCCCGCGCGCGGCGCTCGATTTCCGCCTCGTCCATGGGGCTTTCATCTCCCGCGGCGGCCTCCCCGTCGTCCGGCAACTCCCCGCAGCCGGTGGCGAGGAACGGGACAAGGGAAAGGAACAGAGCGGGCAGGAGGACTTGGTGCGGGCGGGCGGGCTGTCTCATCTTCAACTCCTCGTCGGATCCGGGCGGACGTGGCGCAAGCTCGTCCGCGTCCCGGCGAGGCGCAACGCGGGGTCGAGCCCCGCGAACTTCTCGAGCCCCGGAGGACGGACGAACGTGATGGACGCTTGGAAGGTGCCCGGCCGGCTGCCTCGCCCGGCGCTCGTCGCGCTGGTGGCGCTCGGGTGCGGGGACGCCACGGGTCCCGAGCCGCCCGCAGCGGGTGAGATCGTCTTCACGGCGATCCGCGAGCAATACATGCGCATCTGGGTGGCGAACGTCGACGGGACGGGACAGAGGCCCCTGACGGAGGAGGGCGAAACGAACCTCGAGCCCAGCTGGACGCCGGACGGGTCGGGGATCGTGTTCACGAGCTGGCTCGACGGAAACCCCGACATCTTCCTGATGGACGCGGACGGCTCGAACTGGAGGCCCGTGACCCGCGACACGGCGTACGATCGGTCCGGGCGCCTGTCTCCGGATGGGACTCGCGTGGTCTTCGTCTCCGAGCGGACGGGCGATCCGGACATCTGGGTCATCGACGTGGACGGATCGAATCCGGTCAACCTCACGCGGAACCCATCGTCGTTCGACGTGGACCCGGACTGGTCGCCGGACGGCACGCGGATCGTCTTCGCGTCGGACCGCGACGGGGGCCGGCGGTTCTCGCTTTGGACGATCGGGGCCGATGGGACGGGGCTCTCGCGGCTTCCCGTCGAGGGCGGGGCGCGTTCGCCCACCTGGTCGCCGGATGGATCGCGGATCGCCTTCACCTCCTACCGGGACATCGACGACGCGGAGATCTACGTGATGCGGGCGGATGGCAGCGGCCAGACGAATCTCTCCGGACGCGCCGGAGTGGACGAACTGCCGCGCTGGTCGCCCGACGGGGAGTACATCGTGTTCTCGACGAAACGGGACGGGAACTCCGAGATCTACGCGATGCGGGCGGACGGATCGGGGCCGGTCAACATCACGCGCAACCCGCGCTGGGATGCCATGGCCGCTTGGAGGCCGTAGTGTCGCCGCCTCGTGCGACGCGAACATCCTTGAGCCGTGAAACCCCGCAGGCTACGTTGTTGTTGCGTTATGTGGCGACGAGCCATCACCTAACGATACTACGCGGGAGCTGCCCCACGATGGATCGCATCGCGCGAGCGTTGAAGAACTACGCAGCGAGACGATTCCCTTCGTACAACTCACCCCCGCCGCCTCTTCGGCGACGAGCGGCTGCCGTTTCGGATTCCGCCGCGGTCATGCGTGACCTCTACGTGGTTATGAACGATCTCAAGATCGCGACGCGACGCGCGATGAAGCGCCACGACTACGAACCAGAGCAGGTGGAGCTTTTCTCGGAACCGTGAGCCGGGAAGACGAAGTCGGCCAAGACCTGCCTGACAGCCTGAGCGATACCGCTCTCCCCGAAACACTCCCGCCGGTCTCGCGGCCTGGGGGATCGAGGGCGCACTGATGCTTGTATCTCGGATCCTCGCCCACTTGCAGCAACGACAACCGCGAGAATCGACACAACAGGTGGGCACCGTGAACGTCGGAGATGTGCAGATAAACCAACAAGTCGATCGGTGAGGGATCGAAAGGTCCTACCGCACCAGCCAAACAGGAAGCCGCAAATGCCCATGCGCGACGTAGCCACGACTCTTGTCCTCGGCGTACTTCCCGTGACCGCCGCCGGCTGCGGCACCGCGGACGCGGAGAGCCTGGGGAACTCGTCAAGTCAGGAGGCCGCGATGAATGCTCCGGGGTCCATGGCGGGGCGGTCGACCGTCTACGCTCCGAACGGGATGGTCGCGACGAGCCAGCCCATGGCGTCGAGCGTCGCGCTCGGCGTGCTGCGCGACGGCGGCAACGCCTTCGATGCGGCAATCGCGGCCTCGTCCGTGCTCTCGCTCGTCGAGCCGCACATGACCGGGCTGGGCGGTGACCTGTGGGCGCTCTTCTGGTCCGCGGAGGAGGGCCGGCTCGTGGGCCTGGACGCGACGGGCCGGGCCGGCACGAACATGACGCCGGAGCGGATCCGGGCCGACGGATTCGACCGCGTGCCGGGCTCGGGACCGGGGGCGGTGACCGTGCCGGGCGCGATCGCGGGCTGGGGCGCCCTCAACGAGAAGTACGGCAGCCGTCCGCTCGCCGAACTCGTGGCGCCGGCCATCGCGCTGGCCGAGGAGGGCTTCCCCGTCACGCCGATCATCGCGGGCCAGTGGCGGGGGCAGTTGAACAAGCTGCAGGCCGACCCCGGGGCCGCCGCGACCTACCTGATCGACGGTGAGCGGGCACCCGAAGCGGGTGAGTGGCTCCGGAACCCCGACTTCGCTCGCTCGCTCCGCACGATCGCGGCGGAAGGCCCGTCCGCCATGTACGGCGGAGCGCTGGGCACGCGCGTGGCCGAGGGACTGGCCGAGCTCGGCGGATACCTGACCCCGGCCGACATGGCGGCGATGGAGGTGCGCTGGATCGAGCCGTTGTCGATGGACTACAAGGGCTGGACGATCTGGGAGCTGCCACCGGCGGGCCAGGGAGTCGCCGCCCTCCAGATGTTCGGGATGCTCGAGCCGTTCGACCTCGCGAGCATGGGGCACAACTCGCCCGAATACCTGCACCACCTCATCGAGGCCAAGAAGGTCGCCTTCGCGGACCTGGCCCGGCACGTCGCGGACGCCGACCACATGGAGATCGACCCGAAGCAACTCCTCGAGCCCGACTACCTCGCGGCGCGCCGGGCGCTCATCAACCCGGCCGGGGCCGCCGAGCGGATCGAGCCGGGCGAGTTCGCGACCGCCACCGAGACGATCTACCTCTCCGTCGCGGACCAGTACGGGAACATGGTCTCCTTCATCCACTCCATCTACGGCGCGTTCGGTTCAGGCGTGGTCGTGCCGGGGACGGGCTTCGTGCTACAGAACCGCGGCGCCGGCTTCACGCTCGAGGACGGGCACCCGAACCAGGTCGCGCCGGGCAAGCGGCCCTTCCACACGCTCATCCCGGGGTTCGTGACCCGCGACGGAGAGCCGTTGATGGCGTTCGGCGTGATGGGCGGGTCGATGCAGCCGCAGGGGCACACGCAGGTCGTGCTCAACATGGTCGAGTTCGGGATGGACCCTCAGCAGGCGATCGACGCGGCCCGCTTCCGCCACATGGGCGGGCTGCGCGTCGCGGTCGAGCGGCTGACCGGCGGACTCGCAAACGACATGAGCGCGCTCGGCCACGAACTCGTGGACTGGGAGAGCGCCTCCTTCGGCGGCGGCCAGCTCGTCATGAAGCTCGAGCGCGGCTGGGCCGGCGCGTCGGACCCGAGGAAGGACGGCCTCGCCATCGGCCACTGACGGGGCGGCCCTGGGCTCGCGCCCTGGGCTATCCGGCCGCGCGGGGCATTTCGGCAGGTAGCGGACGTTCTCTCGCTACATCCAGATCGTAACCCGCTGGAGATTGAGCCAGAACCGCGCCGACGGGCCGAAGTAGTGCGACAACCGCAAGGCGGTGTTGGCGGTGATCGCGCGCCTGCCATGGACGATCTGGTTGATGCGGCCGGGAAGCACGCCTATGTCGGTGGCCAAACGATATTGGCTGATTTCCATTGGATCGAGGAATTCTTCCAGCAGCACTTCGCCGGGGTGCGCGGGCGGCATCCTTGCCGGCGTCACGTTGATGCTTCGACCAGTGGCTGATTACCGTCTTCTTTCAACTTCGCCCCTCCGGTTTCCTCGCCCTGTCCCTCCGTTGCCACGGCCGGTGCCAAGAAGGGCGACGCGAGTAGCTTTCGCTTGAAATCACCCTGCCAATCGCTCCCCAGGTTGCCAACGCTTAGGAACTGTTCTCCGATGACGCTCAAGAAGGCTCCCTCGTTTCCGCCACTCACGTGACGATTCCGATCCGCACACGCCCTCCCTTGCCCTGCTTGACGCCTTGGAGATGCTTCCAAGAGTAGGTCTGAATCGCACGACACCATACCCGCCTTCCACGGCCCTGTCTCGTTCTCTGCATGGACAACTTGGTATTCGACCGCATGAAACCCGGCATCCTCCAACGCCTGGAACAACGCGATCCAAGCCGTTGGCTCCTTGTTCGCGTAGCTGAATACGAACCGTCCATCTGATTCGAGGACACGATGAATCTCTCGAAATAGGTTGCTAAGCAGTCCCCGATAGGACTCCACGTCACCTGCGTTCCCGTTCACACGGTTGACGGCCGCATCGCCTCTTCCGTCGTGTACGCCGAGTTTCGCCCACGCGCGAAGCGGCATAGATAGTTCTCCATACTGGACATCGTCATGATACGGAGGGTCCGTCAGGACGAGATTGACGACAGCGTCTGGCAAGGCCATACGCTCTGAACTGCCGAGCACGACACGTGCTGCCACGTCCTCCGTCAAGGCGCTTCTAGGACTCGACGAATCCCACGGTCCTTCTACCAAGACCGAATTACCCACTTCACTCCTTAGCCAGTCCGACGCTTTTGCCATTGCCCGCACCCTCTGCGAGAACGTTCCTCGACCATATCGGTAGGCGCCCCAGACGTTGGGCTCCGCCGACAGAGTCGTAAAGTTAAAGCGATGCAACGCCATGGTCTCGTAGTTCTTGAGGTACCAACGATCCCATCGTGAAGCATACCCGGCTGTCTCGGCGACGCCGACCGCTGCCAGCTCCAACGCCATCAAGACGGGTTCAGTCACGTCGAGTGCTGCCACCGCCTGCAGCAGTGACTCCAGCACCGCTCTTTGTCTAGCTGGATATAGAGACTCCCAGTTCTGAAATCCATGTCGCAGCAACACGCGCGTTTCCACGCCAAGGGGTATGGGTCCGAGATTCGTCGTTGGATTCCACGGCCTATCCTTGCTTCGCTCGATCTCGCCCTCAGACGGGTGCGACAGCTCCCGCTGTTCCCGGCCTGCTCTCTGCACTAGGATCGGCAGCCACGTTACGCCCCGTCGCATTAGGTCCGCCAACGAGGACTCCAAGCCGCAGCTTGGGCATGTAGTTCTTCGCCCAACCAAGTATCGTTCGTCGGGGTCAACCCATTCCGTACACTCCACACATTTGCGGGCGCGAATGTTTGACCGAAACAAATGACCCCTGCGGCACGCGAGAAACGCTTCTCCGGCCTTGGTCTCCTTACGCTTTACCAACGAGGTCATCGCATATGGATAGAGTCGTCGTTCAATTCCACACCTCGGACATGTCGCGGCAGCTACCCGCACGGTGTGGGTAACGATACCGTCATGACCCGAAGCCATCTCCGTCTTGTACGCCTCATCGAGCAGGGGTTGAAGCTTAGCTTCGAGTTGACGTTTTGCTTCCAGCAATTCGTCTGACGGCGGTAGACGGAGCGTCGTCGCAAGCCCGTGAGCCACCCACGAATTGATGTCCTGTGCGTAGATTTGATATCCGCGTGCCAACGCCGCGAAGGCTACGATGCCACCACCGACGAACGGGTCCGCGACTAGCCCCCCTTCGCCGCGAAGTCGCTTGTACGCTGCAAGGATCGAATCCGTGACTGCCATCGTCCTACGCGCCCACCATCGATACGACGACACTGGCGGGACTATTTTCTCCCGCTGCCTCGTTTCTGACCGCGCGCGTGCACCTACTCTTTCGGGGCGCAACTGCGCTAGGATGCTCGAACGCCGATCGCTCATACTAACCGACCATCCCTCCTCAAGTGTCCACGTGATCCAACTCTAGAGGCAGTCCCTGCATGAGCAAGGCGCGATCCAATAGCAGCTCCACCGACGTCCATCTGCCGACCGGCATACCATTTCTGTCGCGTGGTAGAGCGCCCGCTATCGCTTCATACTGACACCATCCACGAGCCTTCACGATACCGCTGGCGAACCGATCGCACACCATGAGAACCCAACGTTCATCTCTGGAGCTGTCCCGCTTTCACGGACGGTTAGTTTCTGTGGTTGATCGCCTCCGGTTCTTCTCCTTTCAGCCTCCCTCAGGCGCTCGGGAGAGGATGTCGGTGCGCGCCGCGGGTGCGCCTCAGGCCGCATGGTTGCTCTCGTAGTCGGCCGGCGACTCGTAGCCGAGTGCCGAGTGCAGCCGCCGGGTGTTGTAGAAGCCCTCGATGAAGCCGAAGACCTCCCGTCGCGCCTCATCCGCCGTGCGGAACGAGCGCTTCCAGATCAGCTCGCACTCGAGGGTGGCGAAGAAGCTCTCGCACATGGCGTTGTCGTACGCATCGCCCGCCGAGCCCATGGACTGGGCGATGCCCGACTCGCGGCAGCGCTCCCCGAAGGCGAGCGAGGTGTACTGCGAGCCCCTGTCGGAATGATGCACGACACGACCCTCGGGACGACGCCTTGCGAGAGCCATCGCCAGCGCGGTCTCGACGAGCTCGGTCCGCATGTGCGTCGCCATGGCCCAGCCGACGACGCGGCGGCTCCAGACGTCGAGCACGACGGCCAGATACAGCCAGCCAGCCCACGTGGGGACGTAGGTGATGTCGGCCACCCACAGCTCGTCGGGCCCCGAGGCCGAGAAGTCACGGTCCACCAGGTCCGGCGCGGGGCGGGCCTCGGTATCCCTCTTCGTCGTCGCCGTCTTGAAGCGCCGCCTGGTCGCGCCCTCGATCTCCAGCCCCCTCATCAGCCGCCCCACGCGCTTCTGCCCCACCCGCTCGCCCTCGGCCCTGAGCGCCGCGTGGATCCGCGGACGGCCGTACGTCTCGCCGCTGCCGGTCCATATCTTCGCGATCCGGGCCTCCAGTTCCGCGTCCCGACGCGCGCGGTCCGAGGGAGGACGCCTCAACCAGTCGTAGTAGCCGCTGGGGGAGAGACCCAGCACCCGGCACATGGCCCGAAGCGGGAACTCGGCCCGGTGCGCCCTCATGAACGCATACCCCCGCCGGGGATCGATCCGCTCTCCCTCGCGAACCAGGCCGCGGCTTTTTTTAGGATGTCGCGCTCCATCCTGAGCCGCTTGTTCTCCCGCTCCAGGCGCCGCAACTCGCTGCGCGCCTCCGTTGTCAGCCCGTCGCTACGGAACCCCTCGTCCACATCCGCCTGCCGGACCCAGTTCCGGATCGTCTGCTCCGACGGCTCGAACTTCCGGGCGAGTGACGCGGCACTACGCCCGCCCCTCACCAGTTCCACCAGCCGCTCCCTGTACTCGGATGGATACCGCCCCTTCCGGCCCGCCATGGAACACCTCCTTGCTTGACCCCAATGGATAGGTGTCCGTCAAAGCGGGGCAACTCCACTCTCTCGCCTCGCTCTGCCTCGTTGCGGCTCAAGAACACCCTCGCTGGCTCTCGGCCTCTAGATTGAGTCTTCACCTCGATTCGCACCGTAGTACCTGACAGATTTGGTGTAACCACATCGTACCCGAGTTGATCCGACACCTCACTTACGACGGCGACCCGCCGAGCCAAGTCCGGCCGTCCGCGTCGCGTAAGATAGTCTCTGCAGGCCTCCGCTACATATCGTTCTCCTTCACGTCCGACTTTCCGTAGCGCCTCGGCATCGACCTTCTTCGCGACTGCCATCAAGATTTCGTCACGTCGACGCTGATCAGGACAGATGCTCCTGAGCCGTGTGTCAACACCTTCCGGAACGTATTCCCAACGCGCTTCTTCCCACCCTGCAGCGACAACCCATCCCGGACGCTCCCGCAATAGCAGCGTCTCAACGATCACCAGGATCGCATCCTCCTCAGGCAGTCGTGCGATCCTCCTTGCCGCGTCGGACACCAATAGCTGTCCGTCTTGTTTCCTCAATAGGCCTGCTCGCTCCAATATGGCCCTACCCTTGTCCAGCTCCATCGCTCCGTACACCCCGTCGCTCGGATCGTTGATGTACGCCGAGTGCAGCGTCTCCATAGTCTCACCGGCGTCGTCCACTAGGCTGATCACGCGTACCGCCGCTCGGCAGATGTGAGACGTGGGAAAACTCACGGCTCGTCCCGCTCCGCTCCTCGAAGATGGGCCAGCACTGCCGATATGTCTCTCGCGTCCTCCACTGGTGCTCCATATTCCTCTTCATCGGGAAGCGCCATCGTAGCAATGTCCCCGTCCTCCAGCATCGTTCCAAGACGCTCAGCTTTTGCACGAACGCGTTCGTCGATTACTTCGTCGATCGTATTCTCCGTCACCAAAAGAGTGATCCGCGTCTCCACATCAGGTCCTAGGCCCAATCGATGAATGCGATCCACACTCTGAAGATATTGTCCCGCGTTGAACGTTCGTTCCAAGTAGATTGCGTCGTGACAAACCTGATGAAGGCTAATACCCTCGCCTGCGGCGGCCGGGTTGGCGATCATTACCAAGCACGCATCGTCGTTCCGGAACTTCCGCAGTTCGCCAATGCGATCCCGGTCGCCCTCCTTTTGTGCCTCCACAGGGATGCCTCCGTGAATCACGGCAGGATTAAGTTGTCTTAGCAACCTTTCGAGCGTCGCAATGTTTCGGACGAAATTGGTCCAAATCAATGTCTTGCGACCCTTTGTGGCATTAGCGTGGACCAGGTTCGCCAAGATCTCGAACTTCTGAGGGGTCTCGTAGGAACCGAACGACGTCAACAGGTCCACCAAATGACCTTGCTCTGGGAGTGGAAGAGGTGGATGTCGGAATACAATCGGGTCGAGTGGAGACGATCCCGCAACCAGAAGAGCGGGGTTTGTCGCCGCTTCTATCAGGTACATGACAATCCTGCCCATTCTTGCTAGAGATGCTTGGTCCGCCCTGCCCATCTCAAACGCACCAGCGTACTGGTTTCGAATGGCTTGGTACACATCTCGTTGTAGCCCGATCAGCGGCACCCTGAGGGCCTTGAATTCCGGCGGTCGCAAACCCAACTCCGCCTTGCGGGTTCTGACGAATATGGGGCGTATCGCCTCCGACACTCCCGCTACGACCTCAGGCGCCGCACTCCGCAAGTCACGCCGCGACGGAACGAGACGACGCCCAACGGTAGGCCAAAGGAAATCCAGAAGTGCGAGAAGATCCTCGGGACTGTGTGGTGCAGGTGTGCCGGTAAGGACATCTCGTCGCTCGGCCACAAACGCCAAATTCAAGCAAGCCCGTCCCCACTTCCCGTCCCAGCCCCTCTTTACTCGATGCGCTTCGTCAAGAACGACATGGGTCGCCTGCCCTCCAACCCAGCGTGACACGGCTTCATAGGCCCGATCTGTCGCCAGTCGCTGATAATTGATCAGGACAACCTCGGCTCGAAGACTAATCTCGTCGTCGAAGACTTCAATCGTCGGTGGTTGCTGAAAGCACTCATTCGCCTCTGACATCCACGCGTCGAATGACGAGATCGGTCCGACCACCAAGAGGGACTGGACCCGGCCCGCAAGGCGTTCCGCTTCGTAGACTCCGAAGGTTACCGTCGTCTTGCCTGCCCCAGGCACCGAGAAGTTCGCGCCGTGCGACAAGGCCAACAGCTTAGCCACGTCGCGTACTTGGAAGTCTCTTAATTCTCGGACGAAGCGGCCCCCCGCCAACCTGGCCGCTACTTCAAGTGTTGATACTGGCGAGGTTGGGCCGTACGCTTCGTCCAGTTGGTCGCCTAGTGCCGCCAGGCCCGTGAGAACGGCTCGTACTTGATCATCGGGACAGATTCGAAGTTTGTAACGCAAGCAAATCGTGCGAAGCGCTCCCGTGAAGGCGAGAAACGTGTCCAGCGGTACGGTCAGACGACCCTCTGTCGTAGATGCCTGAGCGCCATATAGCCCGCGTAAGCGTAGCCAGACTACATGGCGATCCTGAGCCTGTAGAGAGAGCGTTACCGACGACGCTGCGCGATCCAAGCGCAACGTGAGTTGGCCCGCGGACGCCACCTAGATCGCGCCGATCTTGTCATACTGCGCGCGCAGGTCTCGGACCGCTTTTTCAAGCTTGCGTACTCTGTAGGTGAAGTCGTTTCGATCGAACGCCGAATCCTCCATCGCGGTTCTTAGCTGCGACCGGGCTCGTCGGATCTTGCCTGTGGCTTCCTTCAGCCTATTGCCCGGTGCTTCCGCCGCCTGCTCCCGTGCGTGATCTTGCTTCGCCAGTTCGGCGGCTCCATCCAACACTTGGCGAACCTGTTCGCGAATTCGATCACGATGTACTGTGACACGGGCGTCTCCCGTTCTTGCGTGGGGCGTATACTCCTCCAGGCCCGCCAGCCAAGTAAGGAAGGGCTCCGGATCTGAGCCCTCGCTCTCGGTTTCCGCCGAAGCACCGAGCAGGCCTAGGTTAAGATCATCCTCCGCCGTCTCTTCGGCGCTGCCAAATACCGCTTCGGTGGGCAGGAAGGTGCTTAGGTCCTGATCTTCGGAGAGGGCCGGCGCAAGATACGATTCGAAGAAATGCTCATTCATTTGTCGCAAGACCATGTAGCCGGATTCCAGGATGATACCGATAAAGCGCGTTGACCGCAGGCGGTCGGCCGCGTCGGGATCGTCCTTCTTCAGCTTCTCGTACGACGTGTCCAGTTCCTCCAGCGAGACCCGTTGATCATCAAAGACTTCATAGCTGATTCTGTCCTGCGAGATCCCTTGAATCTCTCGAATCATGGAGAGGATTCGAATGGCCTGTTCAACCCTCGCGACGCCCTTTCGCATATGTGTCAGATCTGAAGACTGAGCATACCGAAGCATGAGAGCGATTGAAGTGACCCCAAGAAGTTGGACACCCGACCTCCGGGTTTATTGTGCTGCTCAGCCCTCTCGGTAGAGGTCCTCGATGATGGTCATGGGTGGCCGGTCTCCGAGGGAGGAGTGACGGCGTACCCGATTGTAGTAGTTGATCCGGTCGCGGACGACGGCCGCGAGTTCCTCGACCGAGCCGGCGTCGAGGATCAGAGACCTGTTCTCCACCTTGAAGCGGCCGAAGAAGCTCTCCATCTCCGGGTTGTCCCTCGGTCCGCGCAGCGCGTAGGAGAGCCGCGCGCCCGCCGACAGCAGCCGGCGGGTCCATGCATAGCCGGTGAACACCGGGTCCCGGTCCTGGTGGACGATGATCCCGTCCAGCGAGTGCCGGAGGCGGGCCAGGGTCCGCTCCGCCGCCGTCCAGGCCGAGAGCGCCAAGCCGGAGTCGGCCGACGCTCCAACGGCGAAGCCCGCGACGTACTTCGTCGCGTGATCGAGGATGGGGATCAGCCACGCCTTGCTCGTCCCGCCGGCGTGGACGAGTTCGGTGAAGTCGGTGTAGAAGACCTCCAGCGGCCCCATCTCCGCCTTCGGCCGTCCCGACAACAGGTTCGCGCGCGGCCCCGCCGCGTCTATGGCCCGCCGGACCGCGCTCGGCTTCGGCCGCGTAACCGTACGCCTCAAGGGCAGATCCCACAGCCGGTGCAGCCGCGCCACGACCTTCCGGTTCACCCGGTGGCCGTACGTCTCCCGGAGTTCCGCGGCGGTTCGCCGGTACCCGTACTCCGGGTGCGCCTCGGCGATCGCCTTGAGCGGCGCCTCCAGGTGCGCGTATTTCTCCGCGTACGGCACTCTCGTCCGCGTGTGGTGGTACCACGTCGAGCGCGCCAGCTCCACCGCCCGCAGCGACGGCCCCAGGCCGTACGCCCCATGCGTTCCGGAGACGAGCGCCGCCTTCTCAGCCACGCTCAGCCGCTCCGGCCCAAGAAGTTTTTTAAAAGGGCGATCTCCACCTCCTTCTTGCCCAGAAGCTGCTCCAGGTCCCGGATCCGGCGCTCGTACTCCTTCACCGTCGTCTCCCGGGCGAAGACCTCCGGCGCCCGGTCCACGAACCGCCGCCTCCAGAGCTGTACCGAGTTCGGGTGCACCCCGTACGCCTTGGCCACCTGCCCGGGCGTCTTCTCGCCACCCAGGACCTCCAGCACCACCTGTGCCTTCAGCTTGGGCGTGTACCGCCGCCGTGCCATGTCGACCTCCTTCCGGTCTGCCGGGTTCTACCCTGCGCAGCACCGCGCCCGGAGGTCAAACGTCACAATGGTGGGGTGTCCAGGATCTGGGGGTCATATCCGATTCCATCCAGCGGATGTTCGTAGGTCGTGTGGAGCTCTTCCACGAACAACAGTTGATTCGTGAACGTGTAGTTTTGCTTGAACTCTCGCGTCATTTGGAGTTTGAGCTCCAATTCAGCGATTTCACGCTCGGTCGCAGCAGGTGGAAGAACAGCAACACGGATGTAGTCGTTATTCAGGTCACCAAGCGCAACAGCGCGCCGGTTGCCGTTCACCAAGAGGCCGGTTCTAGTGACGACGCCGGGTTGTCGCTGTCCTTCCTCGGCAAGATTTGCCTTGAGGTCCTCGTAAGTGTCGTCTTTACGTATCAAGTCGGCGAGGATTTCTTGAGCGGCGGCTTCCGTCGGGGCGGTCTGCACCGCATCCCTACCGGGATGGGATGCCAATTGGGCCTGGAGGCGGTGGCTACGGTGATTCAACACAACGGCGTCCATCCGGAGACGTACAACGTCGCAGAGCTGCTGAGTACCTTTCCAAGGGATCCGGTGACGTTCGCGTTCTCCGGATGAGTCATTGAGTTCGTCAATTATCTGCTGTTGGCGGTTGTGTCGAGAAAGCGGTGCCATCCGGACGCCTCCGTAAGGTTGCGATGAGCAGGTGAAGAAGAAGGTGAAACTACGGAAGTCTCAAAGTATGTCCCGAGCCCCAAGTCAGGTTGACAAGCGGCGGCCGGGGGTCCAGGGGGCCCCGGCCGCTTCGAGCGCACTCTCGGCGCCGGCGAAGGCGCCGTCCATGAAGTTCGCGAACTCCGACATCCACGCGCCGAAGTCCGTTTCGGCGATCTCCAGGTTGCGGCGGTGGGTGTCGGTCGGCGTCTGCCGCGTGTCCCAGTGGCCGCCGATCACCCGGCCCACGCGGTTCGAGATCGAGGGTACGGTGGACTCGTTGAGGCGCTGCCGGGCCGGGTCCCCGAAGAGACGGATCGAGAAATCCTGGAGGCTGGCGCCGAGCGCATCCAGTTCGCCGAAGAGTTCGAGCGAGGCGTTCGGCGCCTCGAGGAGCGCGGCCCGCATGTGACGCAGCCGGTCCCGGGCGCGGCCCACCTCCTCGCCCGCCGAGGCGATGCGGCGCCTCAACTCCGACGCCTCGTTCTGGAAGGCGACGACGGCCCCGAAGTCGGTGCCGGCCTCGGTCGTGGGCACGGCCACCACATCGAAGGTCTGCGCCAGGCCGACCTCCCGCGCGCCTTCGGCCGTGACGACGACGAGTTGCGCGGAGTATTCGCCGGGGGCGACGAGGGGCCCCTGCGGCGGTCCCACCCACGGCGGCGTGAAGCCGGGCACCGTGAGGTCGATCGGGTCGGGTGCCGGGGCGCGCAGGTCCCAACTCACGCGGTGCAGGCCCTGCCTGGCGGGAGCGGCGAGCCAGCGCACGGTGCCACCATCGGAGTCGGCGATCGCGATCAGCGCCCTCGGGCCGCTCTCGGTCGCCTCCTCGTGCAGCGCGTCGTAGCCGGGGAACGCCACGTCCCCGCCCTGGTCCCGCACCATCCGCTCGGCCGCGCGGCGCGCTTCGGTCGCCGTCGTCACCGTCTCGGGCAGGTAGTAGGTGAGGGTGGCCCCGAAGTCCGGGTTCGGCGCCGTGTAGTCGTCCGACCCCAGCGTCGGCTTGCCGCGGGCCTGCATGGGGACCGATGGGATGTACCACCAGGCGTCGCGGATCGGGAACACAGCCCCTCCCTCCGCCGCGGCCATGGCCGTGTTCGTGCCCCCGGCGAGTTCGCGCAGCGGAGTGTAGTCGTCGAGCACGTAGAAGCCACGGCCGAAGGTCGCGCCGACCACGTCGTTGTCGCGGCGCTGGACTTCCAGATCGCGGTGCGGGATGGTGGGACCGGGCAGCAGGTGCCAGTTCGCGCCGCCGTTCACGCTCGCGTACATGCCGAACTCGGCCCCGAGAAAGAGCAGGTTCGGGTTCAGGTGATCCTGCTCGATCGCCCACGCGATCGTCCCGTCGGGCAGATCTCCCGCGATCGAACGCCACGTCCGGCCCGCGTCGTTGCTCTCGAACACGAGCGGCCGGAAGTCGCCCTCCTTGTGGTTGTCCGCCACGGCGAAGACCGTCGCCGCGTCGAACTGCGACGCCTCCACGTCGTTGATGAACGCCCGTTCGGGCACGCCGGGAAGGGCGTTCGCGAGCCGCCAGTTCGCCCCGTCGTCCTCCGTCACGTGGATGAGTCCGTCGTCGCTCCCCGTGTAGATCACGCCCGCCGTCACCGGTGATTCGGAGATCCCCGTGAGCGTCGCGTACTTGGACATGGCGCCGTTGTCGATGAGGTCGTCGACGCTCCATACGCGGCCCATGAACTCCAGTTCGTAGCGGTTCACGTTCGTCGTCAGATCGCCGCTGATCGCCGTCCACGAGTTGCCCCGGTCGTCGGAGCGCCACACGCGCTGCGAGCCGTGGTAGATGCGGTCGGCGTCGTGCGGGCTGATGAGGACCGGCGCGTCCCAGTTCCAGCGCTCGGGCGGGTCGCCGGGCGCGGGCTGCGCCTGGATGTCCAGCGCCTCTTCGCTCTCCCGGTCGTAGCGGTAGAGGTTTCCCTGCTGCGTCTGCAGGTAGAGGATGTCCGGATCCCTCGGGTCGATCTGGACCGCGTACCCGTCGGCCCCCATGGGCGCGTACCAGTCCCGGTTCCGCACGCCCTCGACGTTGGTGGTGCGGGCGGGCCCCCACAGGGTGCCGAGGTCCTGCGCGCCGCCGAGCACGTGGTAGAACGGCTCCGCGTTGTCGAGGGCGAGCTTGTAGAACTGCGAGATCGGCAGGTTCGGGAAGTGCCGGAACGTGCGGCCGTCATCGAAGCTCTCGTACAGGCCGGCGTCCGTCCCGACGAGCAGGTGCAGGGCGTCCTCCGGGTCGATCCAGAGGGCGTGGTTGTCGCTGTGTTTGTCGCGCGCCGTCTCGAGGTTCCCGAACGTCGCGCCTCCGTCCCGCGTGACCTGGATGAAGACGTCCATCTGGTACACGACGTCCGCATCGTGCGGGGAGGCTTCGATCTCCTGGTAGTAGTGGGGACCGGTGCCGCCGGAGATGTACGAGTTCCGCCGCTCCCAGCTCTCTCCCTTGTCGAGCGAACGGTAGAAGCCGCGCTCGTCGTCGTTCGCCTCCATGGTGGCGTACACGACCTCGGGGTTCGCGGGGGTGACCGCGAGTCCGATCTTTCCCACGTCGCCCGTCGGGAGTCCCGCCGAGATCCGGCGCCAGCTCTCCCCGCCATCGGTGGACTTGTAGATGCCCGAGTTGGGGCCGCCGGCGAGGTGCCCCCAGATCTTCCGGCGACGCTCGTACGCCGCCGCATAGACCATGTCCGGATTGCCGGGCGCGAATTCGATGTCGGTGACGCCCGTGTTCTCGTCGATCTCCAGCACGAGCCGCCAGGAGTCGCCGCCGTCGGTGGACTTGTACACGCCGCGGTCGCCGCCCGGAGCCCAGAGCGACCCCTCCGCAGCCACCAGGATGACATCGCTGTCGCGCGGGTCGACGAGGATCTTCCCGATGTGCTGCGAGTCGGCGAGACCGACGTTCTCCCACGTCTCCCCGCCGTTGCGGCTGCGGTAGACGCCGTCCCCCCAGCCGACGTGGCGCCCGCTGACGTTCTCTCCCGTCCCCACCCAGACCACATCCGGGTTGTTGGGATCGATCGCCACGTCGCCGATCGAGTACACGGACTGGTCCTCGAAGATCGCGTCCCACGTCACGCCCGCGTTCGTCGTCTTCCACACCCCGCCCGAGCCGGCCGCGATGTACCAGGTGCTGCTCCGGTGCGGGTGTACGGCGATGTCCGCGATCCGGCCGCCCATCACCGCGGGACCGATCTCGCGCAGGGGGAGGCCGGCGACGACCTCCGCCGCCAGCGCCTGGTCGGTCTCCTGTGCCCGAGCTTCCGCCATCAACGGAGGAAGGATCCCGGGAACTCCCATGAAGACGCCCCAAACGAACACCAACCGCGCGCGCGCCGCGCGCCGCCTCGACGAATCCCTCATCTCGCTGCTCTCCTTGTACCTCGCCCTCGGGTCTGTGTGTGGCTTCGCCGAATACGCTATCTCCGAAGACCCCGGCCAGACAGGGCTCACGGAAGGGCCGCGAAGCGACGCGACGGACGAGGGAGATGGAGGGCAGCCGGGTCGCGCGGGGCGGCCTGCCGAGCCTCGCGTCAGCTCCTGCGGGGCGACCGGGAACGCCAGGCGGCGGCCAGCGCCCGGTCGAACGTCATGAGGTCCTCGGGCTCCCGCCGGATACAGCAGGCAAGATGAACAAGATCGCGCGCCTGGAGTTCAGGGTGCGGGGTCGACAGATGTCGTGCCCGTTCCACATCTTCTCTTTCGACGGGCCAGACTTCCGCCACTGTCGCGTCCACGAGATCGAAGGCGACGTTCAAGGTGCGCCGTTCGCCTCTTCGGACGTATGTGTGGAGTAGTTCCTGAAGTATTTCCGCCGACGTCACGAGGCGTCGGTCGCGCCGCTTCGAGCGAAAGAAGAACGCCCGGGCCTCCGCCTTGAAAGCCTGATCGGCGCCGACGAAATACATGAAGACGTTCGCGTCGACGAAGATCACGTCGTCTCGATCCCGGAGAGCCTGGACTCCGAGATCACTCGCCTCACGTCGGGCCAGTCGGGTTTTGGAGCGTCGGACCGCCGCGCATCGCACGCGGCGTTGAACTCGCGAAGTTTTTCCAAGGTGACCTTACGCGGACGCGTGGCGGCCAGCCTCATGAAAATCATGCGCCAGGATCCGGAAACCGAGTCTCGACGAGCATGCGCTTGGTCTCCTCCCAGTTCGGCTCCCTGGCGCCGGGTGGATGCATCGCGTCGCACTCGGCGGCGAACGCCTCGAGTTCCTCTACGGTAAACAGGCGTGGACGCGCCGCCTCCAGCTTCTCATCGGCCGCTTCCCGCAGCCATTGCCCGAGCGACTTCTCCTCGCGCTCCGCCTGGGCCTGGTAGCGGATCTTGGCGCTTTCCCTGACGACGAAGTGAATCCTCGACATGACCCCTCTTGTATGTGCATGATTGTGACACATGCACCACGTTGTGATGCATCAGTCCATCCGTCAACCACTGACCATCAAGTACCGTCCGTCATCATCCGTGCATCAACGATCGAGCGGCGGCGCGGTCGCGGGCGGGCGGCGGTGGTGCGTCGCCTGCTCGTAGGCGTAGCCGAAACCGAGGAGCATCGCCTCCGTGAACGGGCGTCCCAGGAACTCGAGACCCACGGGGAGGCCGTCGTCCGTGAACCCGGCGGGGACCGTGAGCGCCGGGAACCCCGTCAGCGGGCTCAGCGAACGGTTGTCGCCGAGGGCGTAGCGGTCGTTCGGGGCGGGGTTCGTCTCCACATCGTCGGCGATCGGAGCCGGCGGGTGGTCGAAGGTGGCGTAGACGAAGGCGTCGAGGTCGTGCTCCGCCATCGTCGCCATGACGTCCTCCCTCACCCGGTCGCGCGCCAGGAGGTATTCCAAGTAGCCGGGGTCGCGGGTCGTCTTGCCCAGAAGACCGGCCATGCCGGCGGCCCGCCACGGATTGACGCGGCCCGAGAGGAGGATCGAAGCGAGGGTGCGGTACGGCGGGTCGCGGAGCTCGGCGAGGTAGGCGTCGGTCACCTCCTCGGTCTCGTAGGAGTTGGCGCCGAAGATGGCGCTCACCCGTTCGATCCCGGGGACAGCGACATCGAACACTTCGGCCCCCAGGTCGCGGAGCGCGCCGGTCGCCGCCTCCATCCGCGCGCGCACCTGCCGGAATCCCGCCGATGTCGTGTCCACGGAGCGGTCCATCGGCTCGCGGATGACGCCGATCCGGGCGCCCGCCAGCGCTCCCGTATCGAGTCCGGCCGCGTAGGAATCGGGAACCTGTCCCACCGAGTACGCCGTCACGGGATCGTTGGGATCGTAGCCGGCGATGACATCGAGGAGGATGGCCGCGTCCGTCACGGTGCGGGTCATCGGGCCCATGGTGTCGGTGGTGGGGTTGGCGGGCATCATCCCGAACCGGCTCACGAGGGGGAGCGTGGGACGGAGACCGACGAGCGAGACCACGGCCGCCGGACCCCGGATGGAACCTCCCGTGTCCTCGCCGATGCCGATCATGCCGAGGTTCGCCGCCACGCCGGAGCCCGTGCCGCCGGAGGAACCGCTCGGATTTCGCCGCGGGTCGTACGCGTTGCGGATGATCCCGAACCCCGAGCCCACATAGCGCGAGGCGAACTCGCCCATGTTCGTCTTCGCGATGATGAGCGCGCCCGCCTCCTTCATCCGCGTGACGATGGTCGCGTCGCGCTCCGACATGTAGCCCTCGAAGAGCGCCGACCCGTAGGTCGTCGGCATGTCGCCGGTCTCCACCTGGTCCTTGAGGAGGACGGGGATGCAGTGCAGCGGTCCGGTGAGGCCGCCGGACGCGAAGGCGGCGTCGAGGCTTCGCGCTTCCTCGAGGGCTCGCGGGTTCACGACCGCGATCGAGTTGAGAAGCGGTCCCTGTTTGTCGTACGCTTCGATGCGCGCCAGGTAGCTCTCCACCAGGCCCTCGCACGTGAGGTCGCCCGACCGGAAAGCGGCGTGGACTTCCGCGATCGTCGCCTCTTCGACCGCGAATGCCTGCGCCTGGAGCGAGACGGGAGCCGCCGTGAGCGCCAGGGCGAACGAGAGGGCCAACCTGATTGCGATCGACGTTCGAGCAGACATGGCAGCACCTGTCCTCGGGGGAACTCGATTGACCGGCCGTTGATGAGGGTCCGTAACCTAAACTTTAGCGGGACGTGATCCGCCCGGAAGGCTTGGCCCAATGGGAGGACGCATCAGCCCGCCCCGGTGCCGCAATAGCGGATTGCGGTGACGGCGAGGATGCGGGCCAGTTCGACGAGGTCCTCGGCGAGGATGCTCTCGTCGGGGCGGTGGGCCTCGCGGACATCGCCGGGGCCGAAGAGCACCGTGGGCACGTGGCCGTGGTTGACGAGGAGCCGCATGTCCGCGCCGTAACGCACGCCCCCGACGCGAGGTTCCGTGCCGCCGAGTGACCGCGCGGCGCCGGCCAGGGCGCCGACCACGGGGTCGTGCGCGTCCGTGCGGGCGGCCGCGAACTGCGCCCCGACCCACTCGACGATGGGCGGGTGGTCGCGCAGCCAGGCATCACCGGAAGCGGCTTCGGCCACGGCGTCCTCCAGCGCGCGGCGCGCCCTGGCGAGGTCCTCTCCGGGCGCGACGCCGTAGCGACCCTCCACGACGAGGGTCTCCGCCACCGTCGAGGGCCAGATCCCGGCACGGAGCCGTCCCATGGTCAGGGCGTACGGCGGCGCTTCCCCGCGGAACAGCGGGTCGGCCACGTCGCGGTTCCGGTCCGCCTCGAGCGCCCGAAGCCGCCGGAAGATGGGGATGAACTTCTCGACCGGGTCCACACCTTCCTCCCGCAGCGCCCCGTGCGCGGCGAGGCCCGGGACGGTGAGCCGGAAGCTGAGGGCGCCGGCGTGCGCGGGCGCGATGACGAACTCCGTCGGCTCGACGACGATGGCGCCGTCACCGGTGTGCCCGCGCTCGATCGTGGCCAGCATCCCCGCGCCGCCGTCCTCCTCGCCGATCACGCTCTGGATCTGGAGCGCGCCGTCCAATTCGATCCCGGCGTCGCGCAGCGCCCGCGCCGCCGCCAGCGCGGCGCAGAGCTGCCCCTTCATGTCCACGACCCCGCGCCCGACCAGACGACCGCCGCGACGCGTGAGTTCGAAGGGCGGGTGCGTCCAGCGCTCGACCTCGCCCGCGGGGACCACATCGATGTGGCCGTTCAGGATCAGCCTGCGGCCCTCTCCCCGCCCCATGGTTCCGGCGACTCCCAAACCCTCGTGGCGTTCCACGTCGGCGGTGTAGGCGGGGTGGCGGCGCAGTTGCTCGAAATCGATCTCCCACACGTCCGTCTCGAGACCGATCGCGCGCATCTCCGCGGCCACGCGCTGCTGGGCCGGCGTCTCGCGGTTTGCGACGCTCTCGATCGCGATGAGGTCGGCCAGGAGCGCGAACAGGCGTTCCGCGTTCACGGCCTCCGCAGCCCGGCGCTCTTCGGACGACAGCGCGCCGCCGTCGCCCGCAACGTTCCCGCGGCAACGTCCTGCGTCGGTCTCCTTCCCGTCCCCCGGCATGGCCTCCTCCCCTGCGTCCATGCGCGGAGTATGTCACGGATCGGCCTCTCGGGGCGACCCGCCATGGCGGTCTCGTCCGCGCGTTGCGCAATGGCTACCGTACCGGCACGAAGCAGGACTCAGGCGGGATTAACAAGGCGGGATGAACAAGGAGCACAATCCATGCGCCTCCGGACACGACCTTCATTTACGAGGTTTACGAGGCTGGCCGCCGCGACGCTCGCCGTCGCGCTGCTGCCCGCCCTCCCCCTCGCGGCCCAGTCCGTCTCGCCGGCGGACGACCCGGGCCTCGGCCGCCTCCTCGCGGAAATCGAACGGCTGGCGCCCGGCAGCGGCGGCACGGTGGGGGTGGGCGCCGTCCACATCGAGACGGGCCGCGCCGTGTGGTTCAACGAGGACGAACGCTTCCCGATGGCCTCGACCTACAAGGTGCCGATCGCGGTCCAACTCCTGTCGCGGGTCGACCGGGGCGAGATCACGCTCGCGGACATGGTCGAACTCGAGCCCGGCGACATCCATCCGGGCAGCGGGACGATCTCGAACCTGTTCGACGACCCCGGCGTGGCGCTCTCCCTCCGGAACCTGCTCGAGTTGATGCTGCTCATCTCCGACAACAGCGCGACGGATCTCACCCTGGCCGCCGCCGGCGGACCCGCCGCCGTGAACGCCCGCATGGCCGAACTCCGGGTCGACGGCCTGAGCGTGGACCGTCCGACATCCGTCCTCATCGGAGACTACTCCGGCGTGGAGACGCCGGGCGACGGCAGGATCTCGCTGTCCGAGTTCCGTGGCCTCGCGGGCGATGTCACGGCGGCGGACCGGGCGGCCGCGCGCGAGACCTTCGCTACCGACCCCCGGGACACGTCGACGCCCCGCGCCATGGCTCACCTGCTGGCGATGACCTGGGCGGGGAAGGCGCTGGGCTCGAAGAACACGGAGGTCTTCAAGGACATCATGCTGCGCGTGCAGACCGGCGCCGGCCGCATCAAGGGCGTGCTGCCTCCCGGGACGCCGGTCGGACACAAGACGGGCACGATCGGCGGGACGACGAACGACGTCGGGTACATCTACCTTCCGGACGGGGCCGGGCACGTGATCACCGTCGTGTTCGTGAAGGATTCCGAGCGTTCCGTCCCGGCGCGCGAGGCGGCGATCGCCCAGATCTCGCGCGCGATCTACGACTACTTCCTGTTCAATCCGGGGACGCCGGCAGACGCGGCCGCCGGGCGCGACAACCCGCGCTTCGGGGTGTGGAAGCTGCGCTCCGGCGCGCCGCCCCCGTCGCTCAACGTCATGACGTACGAGCCCTGGGAGGACGGCGGGATGAAGATTACCGTCGAGTCCACGAACGCCCGCGGCGGCGAGTCGAAGTGGAGCTACGAGACGATGTTCGACGGCGCATTCCACCCCGTGACCGGACGGGACGGGGTCGAGACTGCGGTGGAAGTCGTGGACGAGTTCACGAACCGGATCACGAGCCGCCGGGATGGCCGCGTCACGCAGGTCATCATCAACGTCCTCTCGGAGGATGGAAACCGGATCGACAACGAGTACCGCAGCACGGACGCGGAGGGGAACGAGCGCGTGTCGTACGCGGTGTACGAACGCATCGGCGGGTGAGGCGGGCGATGTCCAGGGACTACGACGCGATCATCATCGGGGCCGGCGTCATCGGCGTCTGCACCGGGTTCGAGCTGGCCAAGCGGGGCTTCCGCACGCTCAACGTCGACAAGCTCCCCGCGGCCGGGTACGGCTCCACCTCGAACACGTGCGCCATCATCCGGCTCCACTACTCGACGCCGGACGGCGTGGCCATGGCGCGTGAGTCCTACTTCTACTGGCTCGACTGGGGGAAGTACGTCGGCGTGCCCGATCCCTCCGGGCTGGCCCGTTATGTGAACACCGGCTGTCTCGTAACGAAGACGGAGAAGAACCACTACTTGGAGCGGGTGAAGGCGAGTCTCGACGAACTCCACGTCGTGTATGAGGACCTCGACGCAACGGGGATGAAGGAGAAGCTCTCCTTTCTCGACACGCGACAGTTCGGACCTCCCGTAACGGAGGAGGAGCCGGGCTTCGGACGGCCCACGGGTGGAAACGTGGAGGGGGCCCTCTACATCCCGGAATCCGGCTACATCAACGATCCGCAGCTCTGCTGCCACAACGTGCAGCTCGGCTGCGAGGCGCACGGGGGCGAGTTCCGCTTCAACACCGAGGTCACGGAGATCCTCCGGGAGAACGGCCGGGTCGCCGGAGTGCGGGTGAAGGATGGGTCCGAGGTGCGCGCGCCCGTGGTGGTCAACGTGGGCGGTCCCCACTCCTTCGTCATCAACCGGATGGCGGGCGTCGAGGAGGGAATGAACATCCGGACGCGCGCGTTGAAGCAGGAGGTCTGTCACGTCCCCGCGCCGGAGGGCGTGGACTATAACGTGGTCGGCATGCTGATCTCGGACAGCGATATCGGGTGTTATTCCAGACCCGAAGTCGGCAACCACATCCTCATCGGGTCGGAAGATCCGCCCTGCGACGATCTCGAATGGGTGGAGGATCCGGACGACTATGACAAGACGTTCAGTGATCAGTGGAGGACGCAGGCCCTGCGCGAGGCCCAGCGGGTGCGGGGACTCCCCGTGCCGGAGGCGCGACAGGGGCTCGTCGATCTCTACGATGTGTCCGACGACTGGATCCCGATCTACGACAAGTCCGATCTGCCCGGCTTCTATATGGCGGTAGGAACATCCGGGAACCAGTTCAAGAACGCGCCCGTCGCCGGCCAGCTCATGGCGGAGCTGATAGAGGCGGTCGAGGACGGGCGCGATCACGACGCGGACCCCGTACAGTTCCACATGAAATATACGAGGCGGGACTGTAACCTCGGGTTCTTCAGCCGACTCCGGACAATGAATCCGGACTCGTCCTACTCGGTCATCGGCTGAGCCGCCGCCACTCGACTCGCATTCGATGAGCCCTGGACCGCTGGGGAGGCTGAAGTCCGCGCTCGGAGCGGGGGTCTTCCGCCCGGGCCGCCTGTGGGAGGAGAAGCCGCTCCGCCGCCACTACGACGTGGTGATCATCGGGGGCGGCATCCACGGGCTCGCCACGGCCTACTACCTGGCGAAGGACCACGGCGTGCGGGACATCGCCGTGCTCGAGAGCCAGTACATCGGGTTCGGAGGGTCCGGGCGGAACACCGCGATCGTACGGGCGAACCAGCGCACCCAGGAGAACGTTCCGCTCTATGACGAGGGCCTGAGGCTGTGGCCCATCCTCACGGACGAACTCGACTTCAACCTCATGTTCCATAACTGCGGCAACCTCAACCTCGCGCACAGCGAGGCCGCGGTGGCCGCGCTCCGCCTTTCCATCAACACCGCGAACTTCTGCGGGGTGCGCTCGGAACTGCTGGACCCGAAACAGTGCGGGGAACTGGTCCCGGCGCTGGACGTCTCGGACCGGCCCGCGCATCCGATCCAGGCGGGCATGTACCACCCGCCGGGGGGCGTTGTGCGGCACGACGCGGTGGTGTGGGGTCTCGCGCGGGGCGCCAGCCTGCACGGGGCGTCGATCCACCAGGGCGTCGGGGTACAGGGGATCGACACGGAGAGCGGGCGGGTGACGGGGGTGCGGACGAACGCGGGGCCGGTCGGGTGCCGGAAGCTGGGGATCATGGCGGGCGGGTACGGGCCGGCGGTCGCGGCGATGCTCGACATCGAACTGCCGGTGAACCCGCTCACGATCCAGGCCATGGTGACGCAGCCGTTGAAACCGTTCCTGCACCACGTCGTGAGTTCCGGGGCGTATCACGTCTACGCGAACCAGACGCTGAAGGGGGAGATCGCGACGGGCGCGCACATGGATCCGCAGGTGAACTACACGACGGATGTCACCGCGGGCTACTTCAAGCACCAGGCGGAGGCGCTCACGGATCTCATGCCGTGCCTGAAGGGCGTGCGGTTTCTGAGAGTGTGGGCGGGGCTGGCGGACATGACGCCGGACATGGCGCCCATCCTCGACGGCAACTTCGTGTATGACGGCCTTTACCTGGACGTGGGATGGGGGTATTTCGGCTTCAAGTCCGGGCCGGTGGCCGGGAAGTACATGGCGGAATTCATGGCGCGCGAGAAGGCGCCGGAGATCCTGAAGCCCTTCGCGCTCCGCCGTTTCCTCGAGAACCGGTACATGGGGGAGACCGCCGCCACGATGAAGTACGGACAGTGGGACTGACGGTGGCACTGACCGTGGGATGGACCCTGGAGGGCCGGTCGTGACGTTCCGGTTGACGTGCCCGGTGTGCGGGAAGCGGGACGTGTACGAGTTCACGTACGGCGGGCCGGAGAGGGGGGCCCGGCCGACCGGGATGGATCTCGACGGCGGGGCGGAGCCGCACTTCCGCTGGTCCCAGTTCCGCATGAACCGCCCGGAGCCGCGCGAGGAGTGGTGGCACCACGGTGCGGGCTGCGGCGTCTGGTTTTCGACGTGGCGCGACCCGGCCACGAACCGGGAGACACGGCCCGGCGGCGCGGGGGCGAGCGGGGGAGATTCGTCGTGAGCCGGCTGCCCCTTTCATCGACGGAACGGATCGACCGCTCCCGGCCGCTCGGTTTCCGCTGGTGCGGACGCGCGCTGGAGGGGTTCGAGGGAGATACCGTCGCATCGGCGCTCTGGGGGGCGGGGGTCCGCACCTTCGGCCGAAGCCTCGAGTATCACAGGCCCCGGGGGCTCTACGACCTGGAGGGAGAGGGGTCGAGCCAACTCGTCTCGATCAACGGCGTTCCGAACCAGTCCGCCGGGACGACGCCGCTGCGCGAGGGGATGGAGGTCGGAGCCCAGAACGTGCGCGGCGATCCGCGGTTCGACGCCTTCGGTTTCCTGGACCGGCTGGACCGGTTCATGCCCGCGGGCTTCTACTACCGGCTCTTCCACCGGCCCGCCTGGGCCGCCCGGTTCTTCCAGGAGCGGATGCGCGGGCTGGCCGGCCTGGGCGTGTTGCGGCTCGACGCACCGGACGGGGCGCGGGCCGGGGAGCGGGCCGGGGAGCGGGCCGAGCGCTACCTGAACGCGGACGTGGCCGTGGTCGGCGGCGGCCCGGCCGGGATGTCTGCGGCGCTGGAGGCCGGGCGCCTCGGCCTCCGCGTATGCCTGTTCGAGCGCCGGCCGTGGCTGGGGGGGCATCTCGACTGGCGCGTGCGGGACGGTCGTCCGCTCGCCGCGGAGGTATCCGCGCTGGCCGAAGAACTCGGACGCATGCCGTCCGTGCGCGTGTTCCGGCACGCACCGGTCACAGGGGTGTGGGGCGAGAACCTGCTGACGGGCTTCCAGCGCGGAGGGACAACCCACTGGGAGTGTCGGGCACGAGCCATCGTGGTCGCGACGGGTTCCATCGAGCGGCCGCTCGTGTTCGAGCACAACGATCGTCCGGGCGTGATGCAGGTGGACACGGCGATCCGGCTCGCGCGGACGTACGGCGTCCGGCCGGGCGCGGCCGCCGCCTTCAGCGTAGGCGACGACCTCGGGCTCGAGGCGGCGGCGGACCTGGCCGCGGTCGGCGTGGATGTGCGCGTCGTCGCCGACGCCCGGCGCGACGGGCACGACCCGGACCTGATGGCCGCCCTGTCGTCCGCGAGGATCGACTTCCGGCCGGGGTGGGCGGCGAGTCGCGTGCGGGGGCGGAGCCGGGTGAGGGGCGTTGAACTGGCGGCCCGGGCGGGGAGCGGCACGGCGGGCGATTCGCTGCGCGTGGCGTGCGATCTGCTGGTGGCGACCGCGGGACGCCAACCGGACATCGGGGTCCTCTCGTGCGCCGGCGCGCGGTTCCGCCACGGCGAGCGCACCCGGACGTTCGAGCTCGAGCGCCTCCCGCCCGACGTGTTCGCCGCGGGCGGCGTCCTTCGACTCACCGATCTCGAGGCGCTCACATGTTCCGGGCGGATCGCGGGGCTCAAAGCCGCTGCGGCCTGCGGAGCGAGCGTCGGGGGGCCGCTGACCCGGGAGCGCGCGCGTCTGGACGACCTGCCGGGACCCGCGGAGGGCTCCTCGATCGTGCGCGGACCGGCCGCCGGCCGGGGCCTCGCCCCCGGCCGCAAGGCGTTCCTCGATCTCGACGAAGACGGCACGTGGAAGAACGCGGCCCAGAGCGCGGCGTACGGCTTCGACGTGCCCGAACTCGCGAAGCGCTTCGGGAACTTCGGTCTCGGCCCGGGCCAGTACCGCGTGCCGGGCCAGAACCTCGCCATGGCGATGGCCGAGATCGCGGGGCGGCCGGTCGGCAGTTTCGCCGCCACCACGGTGCGCCCGCCGGTCATCCCCCCTTCCCTCGCGACGCTCGCGGGCCCGAACCACGACGTCCACAAACAGACCCCGCTGCACGAGGACCAGGCCTCGCGGGGCGCCGTGTTCCGCCGGGCGGGGCACTGGCTGAGGGCGCGCTACTTCAGTGCGGACCGGCAGTGTCTGGAGGAGATTCGCAACGTGCGCGAGAACGTCGGCCTCCTCGACAGTTCGCCGCTCGGGAAGTTCCGGATCTGGGGGCCCGACGCCCTGCGCGCGCTCCAGCGCGTCTATGTCTCCGACATGACGCGGGCCCGGCCCGGCCGGTGCACGTACTCGGCGATGTGCAACGACACGGGCAACATCATCGACGACGGCGTCGTCGTGCGGACGGGCGAGGACGAGTTCTACTTCACGACGAGTTCGAGCCGGGCGGGCGTCACCGTCGAGTGGCTCCGTTTCCACACGCGGTACGACGGCTGGGACTACAACCTCGTGAACCTCACCGACGCCCTCGCCTCCATCAACGTGGCGGGGCCGAACGCGCGGCGGGTGCTGGGCAGGATCACGGACGCGGATCTGTCGGACGAGGCGTTCCCCTACCTGGGGTGCCGCGAGATCGAGGTGGGAGACGGGGTCGCGGCGCGGTGTCTGCGCCTCGGGTTCGTGGGCGAGTTGTCCTATGAACTGCACGTCGGTGCGAGCTACGCCCGGTACGTGTGGGACCTCGTGTGGGAGGGCGGGGCGGAGTACGGCATCCGCCCGTTCGGGCTCGAAGCGCAGAACTGCCTGCGGTCCGAGAAGGGACACGTGATCATCGGGACGGAATCCGAGCAGCGCGTCACCCTCATCGACATCGGCATGGGCTGGCTCTGGGACCGCGGGGATACGGCTTCCGGCAAGGTGGGGGCCGCGGCGCTGCGCCACTGCGAGGAACAGCCGGGGAGGTTGAAGCTCGTCGGACTGCGGGTCGACGACCCCGCGGACCGCGACGCGGGGGCCACGGGCAATCGTGACGTGGCTCACCGGCCCGGGGACGGGGCGCTTGTCGTGGACGGGGACCGGATCGCCGGCTTCGTCTGCACGACGCGGCACAGCGAGACGCTGGGCTGGCAGTACGGACTCGCCCTCGTCGAGGACCGGCTCGCGGAGCGGGGCCGTTCGCTAGACCTGTACGAGTCGCTGGGCCGGCGGGCCGCGCGTTCGACCGCGACCGTGGTGCCTCCCCACTTCTACGATCCGAAAGGAACGCGCCTGCGGATCGCCCCCGGAGGGCGCCCGAATCGGTCGGGTGAGGCGCCATGGTCGGCGGCGCCCGCGGCCCATCGCCGGTCTCCGGTCCGCTTCGACGCCGCGCCCGCCCGCACCGAGCGCCGGGCCGGCTGGAACGTCGTGCTCGAATACAAACCGGACCGCGCCCCCGCCGACGCCCTGCGCCGGGCCTGCCTCATCGACCTCAGCCACCGCGCGCGCTGGGACGTCCAGCATCGGGACATCGGGACCCTGCGGCCGTTCGGCCTCGACGTCCCGCCCAGGGCCGGAGACGTCGCGGTGCGGGACGGACTGATGATCAACCGGATGAACGGGACCCAGGCCTCGATCTGGCACGTCGGACCCGGCGCGGCCCCGGCCACGCCCGACGGGCCGCACTACACGGACACGACCGACGCGCACTGCTGGCTCGCCCTGCTCGGAGACTCCGTTCCGGAAGTGCTGGAGAGCGTCACCGATCTCGACCTCTTCGAACCGGGGCGCCCCCGGCCGGTCCTGACCCAGGGGCCGATCCTCCACGTCCCCTGCCAGATCGTCACCTGGCGTGAGCATCTCGTCCTCATCGCCTGCAGCCGGGGGTACGGACAGACCTTCGTCGAAGCGCTCCTCGAATCCGGGCGCCACGCGGGGCTGCGCCCGGCCGGCGAGCGCGTCTTCACCGATTGGATTCACGCGCTGGAGAGCTGAGACGTTCCCGGACGACGGTTGTTTTCACTCGAATGACGCGCAACCAGACGTGAGAACCGGAGCGCCGCTGTCCGTTTCGGCGCGCAATCTCACGACGATCTCCACATCGAAAGCGTCCCTCGTGACGGCCAGCAGCCGACCTCCGCGATACGGAAGCCACGGGACGGCGTCCAAGGGTAGATCAGGCGTTGCCACCCCGAGGTGCCGCCCGCAGGGATCGAAGATGTCCCATGCATCATCGTTCGGGTTGGAACTCCAGAGCCTCACCCACAACCACCCGTCGGGACCAGCCTTGATGTCTCGGATGAGTGGCTTGTGCGCCGGGAGCCCTGCGGCCGAGAAGGGTGACGATTCCGCGAGATCAGCACGTTCGCGTCCGGTCAGTGGGACTGGGACGCGGGGCAGCTTCACGGTCCGAACGGTGTCGCCGCCGAGAGTGACGCGATGGAGAGCGTAGTCCGGGGCCCCCACTCGCCAAATCTCTCCGCCCGGATCGACGGTCCACGGCGTCTCTACGTGCATGGGCCGCGTCTGCATCACGTTGCCGCGTGCGCCGCCTCGGCTGACGGTTTGCCCGACCCGATACTCGACCCGGCCGAGGAGTAGCCTCCCCGCCGCCGAGACGGTGCCATCTTCCGACACCGCCAGCCTCTCGACCCAGGACTCGTGCACGAGCCGGGAAAACTCCCTCTCGACCAAGTCGAGACGGCGGCCATAGATCCCCCCGAGGGTATCGGCGTGTGGAGTCCATGCAGCGTTGCCGGGCAACCGGTGCGCGACATCGCCTCCATTGCCCAGGGAGTCCACGAAGAACAGTGTGGGCGTGGCGCCAATCCAGAGCCGGTGCGGTTCCTGCCAGAGAAGGTTGAAGGGGAAAACGGATGCCGGGATTTGCCCTGGGCCGGGGCCGCGACGAGTGACGACGCGAAGGAAAGTCCCATCCGCGCCGAAGGAGCGAACCTCGCCCGCCGCGTAGTCGCCCACGTAGACGGATCCGGCTTGGTCAATGGCGAGCGATCCCACGTTACCGAACACGTCGGGCCCAGTAGACACTATCGACCCGATCCTCAACTCCTCGACCAAGCGGAGGGGCAGCGCGCCACCCGGATCGGGGTTGCTCACGATGACGCGACCCGTCGGGAGCGTGTCCGGGAGCACGCCCCCCCGTCCCCCGTCCCCCGCGCACGCGACGAAGCCCGCAACTACAAGGAGGAAGAAGAGGGCTGGCCGCGCTAACGCGACCAGCCCCGGTGTTGAACGCTCAGCTACGTCCGTAAGGGTGGGTCGCGCTTGCATTCCTCATCCCATTCTCCGAACGCAATCTCCGTGAGCGATGTTTCGATCACTTCCTCGCCCCGACGCACTGTGATCTCCTGCGCCGCGCCGACCCGCGATTCCCGCCACGGCTTGGGCATCTCCCGAGCATCGCGCCCGTTGATCTCCAGCATCACATCTCCGTCCCGGAGACCCGCTTCATCCCCGGGCGAGCACGGACGAACCAAGACAATCACGGGATAGGGCCGCTCGGAAACAGGCGGGAAACTGATTTTTCCGTCCCGACCGATGAGGTCTTGGAGTCCGCCAGGGTAAGGATCGTAGGCTACACCTCGGAAAGGCTCCCAAGCCTCCGGGCGCGCGGGCTCCGGTCCCGCCACCTGGCCGCATACGACGACCGGCCGCGACAGCAGGACCGAAACCACTAATACGCACACGTACCGAGACATCGTCACGCCCTCGGTAACCCTCGGGAATCGCATCGGACTTCTTACCAGATATCGCATTCGATATCGATTGACGCTACATCGCCGTCTGAATTGCACGTGAGGTAGAAGTTGCTCCGGTGCGGCCTCTCGCAGGCGGCGTTCAAGGCATCAAACCCCGCTTGGATGGCGTCGTCGCTGCATTGGTTAGCCGCCCCGTGCGCCGATTCCATGGGGAGACACACCCCCGAAACAGGCAAGGGGTTGGCAATCGATGTTAGGTTGGCCGCCCTTGCGGTACCGACACACATCGCCAACAAGAATCGGAGACAGCGGGGAGAACAAATCGCGCCGTACACAACATGATACCATCTCGTAAGTTGAAGAAACAACAGCACCTTACGAAGGCGATACCGTACCCCCTCGGGGTTCTTTAGCGCAAGCGGCCGAGTAGAAGACGGAGTAGAAGACCCTGGGGTCGCGAGCGAAGTTATTTCCGAGCTCGGCCCGAGGACTCAGCCCGCGGCGGCGAGGGCCCGGTCCAGATCTTCCTTCAGGTCCTCGGCGTGCTCGAGGCCGACGGACATCCGGAGCAGGTTCTCCGGCGCACGGGTCGCCGCCCCCTCGATCGAGGCCCGGTGCTCGATGAGGGAGTGGGTGCCCCCGAGACTCGTCGCGCGGGCGATGATCTTCACCGCGGCGGCGACCGCGAAGGCCTCCTCCCGACCACCCGTCACATCGAACGACAGCATGCCGCCGAAGCCGGACATCTGACGCGCCGCGAGGCCGTGTCCCGGATCGTCCTCCAGACCCGGGTAGTGGACCCGCTCGACGCGCGGGTGGGCGTCGAGGAAGCGGGCAAGTTCCATGGCGTTGGCGCAGTGCATGGCCATGCGCGCGGCGAGGGATTCGAGTCCCCGTCTCGTGAGCCAGGCGTCGAAGGGCGACGGTACCAGGCCGCCATCCTTCTGGATCCCCCGCAGCGCTTCAAGCGTCTCGCCCCGCTCGCGCGCGATCACCGCACCCCCGGTCACGTCGCTGTGGCCGCCGAAGTACTTGGTCGTGGAGTGCATGACGAGGTCCACCCCGAGCTCCAGCGGCCGCTGCAGAAGCGGCGTCGCCCACGTGTTGTCGCAGCACGAGATCGCCCGGCCCTCACGCGCGATGCCGGCGATCGCCTCGACGTCGGAGATGCGGATGAGCGGGTTCGACGGCGTCTCCATCCATACGAGGCGGGTGTTCGGCCTCATGGCGACCCGTACGGCGTCGAGGTCGGTCATATCGACGAAGCTCGCCTCGATCCCGCGCCGCGCGAACTGCTCCCGCAGGAGTACGCCGGTCCCGAAGTACGCGTCGTCCGCGGCGACGACGTGGTCCCCCGGCGCAAGGGAGAAGATGACGGAAAACGTCGCCGCCATCCCGGAGGGGAAAGCGATGGCTTCCGGCCCGCCCTCCAGCGCGGCCAGCGCCGCCTCCAGCGCGGCCCGGTTCGGGTTCCCGCTGCGGGAGTAGTCGAACCCCCCGGGGTACGACCCGTCCGCGCCGCGCTCGAAGGTGGTCGAGAGCGTGATCGGGGGCGCGATCGCCCGGCTCGTCCCGTCCGGATCCAAGCCCGTCTTCACCGCCAGCGTTTCAATTCGCATGCCGTATACCTTTGGAGCCCTGGTATCGAATCAAGGGAACCCTCTTTCGAGATTCTGCTGAGGGAGTATAATTGGTCGTGTATCATTCGAGTGGAAATCTGAGGATCCCAGGAATCTTCAATATGTGAGGAGCAATCTATCTTTGACCACTTCCCCTTCAAGCGATTGGCCTTCCAACTGAAAGCGTCGCAGCATCGATCTACCGCAATTCACAGTTGCTTCACGCTCGAACAAACCTGAAGGAATCGGTACATCGCAGATCACATCCCCTGATCGTTTCGAGCCATCGATGCTAAGAGCAACCAGGACACCCCTTTCCTTGCAGCGATCGATTTCGACGAACAAACGCTTGAGATTGAACGTCTGCGCTCCATATAGAATGGCTTGAGTACATGTGTACGGAGGGTCACAATATACAACGTCGCCCCTCTTAGCATCAGCCATCGTATCGGCGAAGTCACATACAGCAAAGGAAGCTCCCTGGAGCCTGGCTCGCCACTCATCCACACGCCGCGCAAAGGACTCCGGGGCAATAGGCTTATGCACACCGCATGGCGTACTCAAGTATCCGTCTTGGCGGAACCGGACGATTCCCCCGTAGCAAGCTCGCGAAATCATGAGGAGATCGGCTCCGTTGGGCCGGCGGTTATACGAGTCGCGTATCGCCGCATAGCCCATCTGCGGGGTTTGGGTGTGACGCATCATGCTGTTCCAGCGTCCGCTGTACCAAGTCTTGAGAAGCTCAGGGTCGCGAAGGAGGGTGTCCCAGATCTCAACCAGAGGTTCTAAAACGTCAGATCCAACCGCGCGCCGTGGCGCCAGCGTTCCCATGACCGCTCCGCTACCGAGAAACGGCTCATAGTACGTCCCGTAGCCCCGAGGGAAATACCGCGCGATCTCATGGGCAAATCGTTGTTTGTTGCCAACCCATTTCAGGAGTTGCATCCGGAACGGCGGGACGCCGAACCCCAGCGCCGCATCCGACGTTGTATCCTCAAAATCCAGCTGTACCGGCAACCCTGCCCTCCCCTGTTGCTTTCGACCCGGTTTCCCTGCCTGAACGAACGGACGAAACTTATCCGCTTTTGGGATATCCGCAACCCGGAGCATAGCATTCTTCCTACCCTCGGCAAGCCACCCACGGAACCCTTGAACAACATGCTAATCGGAGATCAGCCAGAAATCATCGTCAGATCCCTCCTGCGGACGATCCGCCTCGAGGCGGGTCTGACGCAAGCTGACGTGGCTCGGCAAATCGGGCGGCCCCAGAGCTTCGTCAGCAAGTATGAATCGGGCGAGCGACGTCTCACGCTGCATGAAGTTCGGTCCATCTGCATCGCGTGCCAAGTCGAGCTCGCCACGTTCGTTCAACGCTTCGAACGTCACCTCCACGGACCTTCTCATGCAACCTGACCCGACGTTCCTTCGACAGCCTGGATCTTTCTGGGCAAATGTAAGAGCCATCAGCCAAGTGGCTGGCTATTCCGTGCGCGGAACCGGCTACGTATCCGCCCACGGACTGAGCGCCATGGTCCGTGCGGTGGAGCGTAAGGGCCTCCAAAGCACTCACCTACAAAGCGCCGACGGCCAGCCCACCGCCCTGGGGGCGAAGCTCACCAGCTATTTCCGGTTCCGAGCAAGAATGTTGAACGACTATGTTGAGCCTCGCCTAATGGATCTGGAGCGAGCACAGAACGTGTTCGGTGAATTACACGCTCGCTTGGCGCCCCGCTGCCCGATTCCGGCAAATAAGCAGAGGGGCGAAAAGGCCGGACCAGCCTATTTCACGGGTATCATCAACATGCTCATTGAGCAGCATAGCCAAGGGTGTCCAGTAGATTACGACCCGCGCCAACTCACGACGGTTACACGAGATGAGAAACCACTGCGAACACTGGCGCGACGTGTGGATGGAGCGTTTCCGGCGCCTTTGAACCCGATCGCCATTTGGGAAATCAAAGAATATTACTACACGACGACGTTCGGAAGCCGTATTGCAGATGGCGTCTACGAGACCTTGTTGGACGGCATGGAGCTGTCAGAGTTGTTCACGAACGAGGACGTTCGGGTCGATCACCTGCTAATGATCGATAGCCATCGTACATGGTGGAAATCGGGGCGGTCCTACCTCTGCCGTATCATCGACATGTTGCACATGGGTTTCGTCGATGAGGTGCTCTTCGGATATGAAGTCGTCGAGCGGCTCCCCGACGTTGTGGCAAACTGGGTCACCCGATATCGACAGCCCCACTAGCGAGACAGTAGTAGCGATTCCGACGGATCAGCTTCGCCGAGCCCGAAGAGACCCGCCGATGAGGACGCCGACGGGGCCGATGACGAGCATCGCGATGGGGTACCATGCCGGTCCGTAGGGATCGCCGGAGGCGGAGAGGCCGGCGAGCGAGGCGAGGCTGAAGAAGACGAGAATCGCCGCCAGGACGCCGGCGTGGAGCCGTGGTGCGCGCGGCGCCGCCCAGGCCGCGAGGAAGCCGGCCAGGATGGTGACCGCGAGACGCACGCCCAGACTCGTGAAGATGAACGCGACGCCCGGCTCCGTGCCCGGTTCGACGCCGAAGAGCGACAGCAGGAGCCGGCCGGTGAGCACCGAGCCCAGCGTCAGCACGACGAAGCCCAGGATGACGGCCGCGACGCTGCGCAGGAGCGAGGCATCGTTCATGCGCGACCACGTCTCGACCGCTTCGTCGAGGTCGGGACGGTGGCCAGGCGGAGGTCCCGCCGTAGAGGGTCCGGAAATCGAGGGTCCGGAAGGGGTCATCGTGTCCCCTCCACAACGGGCAGGACGATGTGCGATGCCCGGTCGCCGGCGTGGTGGATCATGTTCTCCGCGACCTCCCATTCCGTCTCGTCATAGTTGTTGCCGCCCGTGTTCAGGTTGCGGTCGAAGCGGGGGAAGTTGGAACTCGAGACCTCGACCCGCACGCGGTGGCCGGGTGCGAACCAGTGCGCCACCGAATGGAGGTCCACCCGGACCGGATAGACTTCGCCTTCCTCCATCATCGCGGGCGCCTCGTATCCGTCGCGGTAGCGCGCCCTCATGATGCCCTCGACGATGTTGATCGCCCGTCCATCGGGATGGACGTCGAGGAGCTTCACGGTGAAGTCGGTGTCTGCGGCGCTCGAACTCACGTAGAGCCGGGCCTCGAGCGGGCCCGCGATCTCGAGGCCGTCGCCGGCGACCGGATCGCCGGTGTAGACGAGGACGTCCTCGCGTTCCTCGATGTCCGACTGGTCGAACGCCCCCGGCTGGTCGTCGGGGTTCCCGGTGCAGCAGACGGATCCGCCGCGGGAGGGGACGGGATCCCCCGGATCATAGACGAACCGGTCGGGAGGTTCGTCCGCGGGCGCTTCGGCGGAGAGGGCGCCGTCGCCGAGTCTCGTGTTCGCGTTCCCTCCGCTGCGAAGGTAGAGCCGGGTGGTCTCGACCCCGGGGGGCGGCCACGTTTCGGCGGCCGCCCACTCGTTCCGGCCCATCACGTAGTAGTGAACCTTCGGGATGTCGGTGATGCCGTTGTCCACGCCCTTCAGCCAGTAGTCGAACCAGGCGAGATAGAGCGAACGGTACGGCAGGCGGGCGTCGCCGAAGTCGACGTCCCCGACCACCGTGTGTTCCGTGGCGCGCTCGGACATGCAGTGGCTGGTGGGAGAGAGGATGACGTACTGGTGCGCGCCGCCCCGGTCGCTCACCGCGTTGTCCCGCATCATCCGCCACTGCTGAAGCGTCTCGTTGGCGCCGAGGTCGTACCACGAGTTCACGTGGAGCGCCGGCGTGTCGAAGCGGTCGGCGTCGCTCAGGTATCCGAGTCCGTCCCACCATTCGTCGGCGAGCGGCGTGCTCAGGACCTCTTCCCAGTCCGTGTCGCGGTCGGGGGGGCCGTATTTTCGCATGAGGTCGATGGTGGGAAGCTCGCGGAGCGCGGCGAACATCTCGACCGGGGGCGGAGGCTCGCCTCCCGGGCGCTTCCGTCCGTTGCCGCGGAACCAGCCGAAGCTCGCGGAGAGCCCGAACGCGCCCCCCTCGAAGATGCCGAAGTAGCCGTACCGTCCGCCGGCCGATCCGACCGACCCGCCGGCGGCCAGGGGGATGGCGGCGGCGTGCGCCGGGTGGCGCTGCGTCATGAGTTGCGTCTGGTTTTCTCCCAGGTAGGAACAGCCGAGGGTCCCCACCTTCCCGTTCGACCAGGGCCGGGTCGAAGCCCACTCGACGGCGTCGTAGCCGTCCTCCCGGTCCGCCGCGGAGAGGAGATAGTCCCCTTCCGACGCATGCTTGCCGCGCACGTCCTGGACGACGACGGCGTACCCCTGCCCCGCGAAGAACCGCGCCGGGGAGATCGCGCCGGCCCGATAGGTCGCCTTGTCGTACGGCAGCCGGATCATGACGACGGGAAGGCGGTCACCGCGGCCGGCGGGGTCGGCCGGCAGGTAGAGGTCCGTCGCGAGGCGAACCCCGTCCCGCATGGGGACCATGAGGTCCGTTTCGACCCGCACCTCGAACTGCGCTTCCGGCATCGCATGGGGATCGGCCGGATCCGGCGCGAATCGATCAAGGGCGGAGGCGGCGTCCGGTCCGCTTCCGCCATCGGCGAGCCGGGCCGGGGGCGCGTCTCCAGCGCCGGCACAGGCGGTGAGCGCGGCCGCCAGGGCGATGACGATTCCCGGCCGAGATTTGTCCATCGGTTCCCACTCCCCAAGATTCACGCGTTCGAGATGTTCTCGAAGATGACACCACGCCCAGCCACCGAGCGAGTGACGATGACTTCCGCCGCGGTCGAGACGCTGGACCTGCAGACCATTCCCGGCGTCGGCCCCAGCATCGCGCGCGATCTGACGGAACTCGGCATCCGCCGGGTCCGGGATCTCGAAGGCCGCGATCCGCACCGGCTCTACGAACAACTCTCCTCGCGGCGGGGCCAGCGCATGGACCCGTGTGTTCTATACGTCTTCCGCTGTGCCGTCTACTACGCGGAGACCCATGCCGCGGAGGCCCACGCGGAGACGGGAGCGGCGGACCGCGAGCTGCTCAAGTGGTGGAATTGGAAGGGCCGGGTCCACGCCAACGAGCGCTCGCGCGCACCCGCCTGACGGACGACCGACTGCCATGGCTTCGGACCTCCACGAGCGCATCTGCAACGTCGTCGCCCGGATCCCGGCCGGTCGCGTCGCCACCTACGGACAGGTCGCCCAACTCGCCGGACTCGGCGGACAGGCCCGTCTTGTAGGTTACGCGCTCTACGCCTCGGACCGGCCGCTTCCGTGGCACCGCGTGATCAACGCGCGCGGCGAGATCAGCCCCCGCGGCGACTCCTACTCCGAGATGATCCAGTACCAGTTGCTGGCGAACGAAGGGGTGGAGTTCGACAAGTGGGGACGCATCTCGCTCAAGCGCTTCCGCTGGAACGGGGAGATGCCGCCTCCCGCCAGCCCCTCGCCTCCCTCCTGACTCCGGAGCGTCGCATGCGTCGTGACTTCCGCACCCGTACAGCAGCCCGTACAGGCCGTCCGCTGGCCGGCCTCCTCCTCGTCGCGCTGGCCGGCGGCGGCTTCGAAGCGCCGCTGGGCGCGCAGGACACCCGCGTCGAGACCGCCGCGGGGAACGTCGAGGGCGTCATGGTCGACGGCATCCGCTCCTACCGGGGGATTCCGTTCGCGGCGCCTCCCGTGGGGGACAGGCGCTGGAGGCCGCCGCAGCCGGTCGAAGCGTGGGGGCAGCGAACCCTGCGCGCGCACAGCTTCGGCCCGGAGTGCATGCAGGCCCCCTACGGCGCGGGCTCCTTCTTCGGAGGTCCCCCCGCCCCGACGGCGGAGGACTGCCTGTACCTGAACGTGTGGACCGGCGCCGCCGACGCCGCCGAGCGACGGCCGGTCATGGTCTGGATCCACGGAGGCGCGCTCACGCGGGGGTCGGGCTCCACCGGCATCTACGACGGAACGGCACTGGCGGCGAAGGGCGCCGTCGCGGTCACGATCAACTACCGGCTCGGACCGTTCGGATACCTCGCGCATCCGCTCCTCTCGGCCGAGTCAGAACACGGATCTTCCGGCAACTACGGCGTTCTCGACCAGGTCGCCGCGCTGGAGTGGGTGCGCGACAACATCGCGGCCTTCGGCGGGGACCCGGACCGCGTGACGATTTTCGGCGAGTCGGCCGGGTCGTGGAGCGTGAACACGCTGATGGCGACGCCGCTGGCGGCGGGACTCTTCCACCGCGCCATCGGACAGAGCGGGGGGCGGTTCGGCCCCATGATGCGTCTCTCGGAGGCGCCGGAGGGCGGACGCTCGGCCGAAGAGACCGGGGCCGCGTTTCTCGGGGCGCTCGGGGCGGAGACCCCGGAGGATATGCGGAAGCTCTCGGCCGCAACCGTGATGGCGGGGCTCGCCACGCCGGCCGGGCGCGGCTTCAGGACGGCGGAGAACGTGGACGGCTGGGTGTTGCCGACGGACGTGACGACGGCGTTCGCCGAGGGAACGCACAACAACGTTCCGGTGCTCGTCGGGTTCAACGCGGATGAGATGACCTCGCTCTCGTCGCCGAGAGCCGTGCCGGAGACGCTCGACGCGTGGCGCGAGTGGGTCGCCGGGCGCGTGGGCGACGATGCGGCGAGCTTCGACGCCGCCTACCCGGTGGGGGAGGAGGGCGAAATCTTCGACGCCTTCATGCGAAGCCGCGGCGACGCGCTGTTCGGCATCCAGATGCGGACATGGGCGCGGGCGTCGGAAGCCGCCGGCGCGGATGCCTGGCTCTACTACTTCACGCACGAGCCGCCCGGACCCGCGAAGAACTATCTCAAGTCGTACCACGCGGCCGAGATCGTGTACGCGTTCGGCAACGTCGATCCCGGCGAACGGGAGGCCGCGGACCGTCGGTTGGCGCGTACGATGGCCTCCTACTGGGTCAACTTCGCCGCGAACGGCGACCCGAACGGTCCCGGACTGCCGCCGTGGCCGGCCTACACGCGCGACTCCGAGGCGCATCTCGTACTCGGGCCGACGGTCGAGGCGGGAAGCAGCCTGCGCGCGGTCCAACTGGACTTCTGGGATCGCCGACTCCGGGCCGGCACGCCGTGAAGGCGCCTCAGGCCGACGGGTCGTACCGATGACCGGACCGCTCTGCCGGCGGCTCGCCGCGATCCGCGCGGAGAAGGAAGGCGCGCGCCCGGCAGCCCTGACCGCGGTCATGAGCGACGGCACGGAGGCACTGCGGAGTTCCGGCATCCTCGACGGGATTCCCGGGGTGGGCGACCGGGCGCCCTTGTTCGCACGGCCGAGCGTGGCCGGCCCCACGGTCCGGTTGAAGACGCTCCTCAAGCGCGGATCCGTCGTGCTGAGCTTCTTCCGCGGCCGCTGGTGACCGTACTGCCGCGAAGGGCAGGTTGCTCTTCAGTCGGTTCTTCCAGAGATCGAGGCGAAAGGCGCCCGCCTCGTTACGCTCTCTCCGCAACTCGCGGAGTTCGCGCGCGGCTGGATCGAGGAGGACGGCATCGGGTTCGACGTCCTGCTCGACCTCGGATTGGGCGTGGCTCGTGACTACGGCCTGACGTTCAGGGTCGAGGGCGAACTGCGCGCGCTCTACCACGACAAGCTCGGCATCGACCTCGCCCGCTTCAACGGCGACGAGTCGTGGGAACTTCCGCTCACGTCCACCTTCGTCATCGACCGGGACGGAACGATCGCGTACGCCTCCGCCGACCCCGACTACACGGTGCGCGCCGAACCGGACGAGGTCGTCGCCGCGATCCCAACGTTCGACTCGTAGCGGCCTACGAGACCGGCCCCCCGTCGCCATCAGGCGGCCCCACGTCCTGTATGACATCATTGATTGCAACGACATCAGTCTGTACACTCAGACTGCGAGCGAACTCCAGACCGGCGGTAGCAGAGACGTGGCAAGCATCACAATTCGGAACCTGGGCGACGGAGTGAAGCGTCGGCTTCGGGTTAGAGCGGCGAAGAACGACCGTTCCATGGAGGAGGAAGCACGGGTGATTCTCCGGAAGGCGGTCGACCGGGAGGAGATGCCCGCGAAGGGCTTGGGAACGGCGATCCACGAGCTGTTCGCCCCTCTGGGTGGCGTGGAGCTTGAGATTCCTCCCCGCGAGCCGATGCGTGAACCGCCACGGTTCGACTGAGTCACGCCGATGTTCGTCCTCGACACGAATGTCGTCTCGGAGTTGATGCGCGGAGTCCCGCAGCCTGAAGTGCTTGCGTGGGTCGACGACCGTGCGAGGCGCGATTTGTTCGTCACCGCGATTACGGAAGCGGAAGTTCGAACCGGGATCGCCATTCTGCCGGCCGGCAGGCGCCGGCGGGACCTGGCGCATGTGGCGGATCGGTTCTTCGCGGACTTCTTCACAAACCGAGTGCTGCCGTTCGATGCTTCGGCGGCGAGAGCGTACGCGGTGATCACCGCCGGGCGACGGGCCGCGGGACGCCCGATCGGTCAACTCGACTGTCAGATCGCGGCCGTCACTCGTTGCCGAGGCGCAGCCCTGGCGACGCGAAACGTGAGGGATTTCGAGGGTACCGGGATCGATGTCCTGGATCCCTGGGCCGCAGTCTGACAGCAACTTGCCCGGCATCCTGCGGGAGGTGCGGCTTCTCCATGGGCTCCGGGGGCGCATGCGTGACGGGGTGCGGCTCTCGGCGGATGTCTATCTGCCCGCTTCCGGAGGCCCTTTCCCCGCCATCCTGACGCGGACGCCTTACGAGAGCGGCCGGGACGTATTCGTCGAGAACGGCGTGTGGTGGGCGGAGCGCGGGTACGCGTTCGTGGTGCAGGACTGTCGCGGGCGGTCCGAGTCCGAGGGCGTATTCCACGCGTATCTCCCCGAGATCGAGGACGGGTACGACACCCTGGAGTGGCTGGCCGGGCAGGCGTGGTGCGACGGGAAGATCGGAATGTGGGGGCGCAGCTACGGCGGCCTCACGCAGTGGCTGAGCGCGCCGCTCGGGAGCCCGCACCTCACCTGCATGGCGCCGCATGTGATCTGCGACGACCACTTCGGGGACTGTCACTACCTCGGCGGCGCCTTCCAACTGCTTCTGTCGCTCGGCGCGGCCGTGATCTGGGAGACGAACCTCGCGACCGTGACAGGCCCGCAGGCCGCGCGCCTGTTTCAGAACCCGAAGTTCTGGGCCCACCTGCCCATCATCGAGATGGACGAGCGCGCGATCGGGCGGAAGATCCCGTACTGGAGGGAATGGCTGGAACACCCGACGCGGGACGAGTACTGGCGTCGGCTCCGGGTCACGGATCGCTACGACCGCGTCACGGCGCCGGTGTTTCAGCAGGGCGGCTGGTACGACGCGTATTCGGGTTCGCTGCTTCGAATGCACGAGGGGATGTCGGGCGCCGCGACCCCGCGCGCCCGCACGCAGAGCCGGAGCCTGCTCGGACCCTGGTCGCACGAGATCCCGGAGACGAGGACGGTCGGGGACCTCGACTTCGGACCCGGCGCCTGGGTGGACGTGCGGAAGGAGGAGCGGCGCTGGTTCGACTGGCAGCTTCGCGGCATGGACGACGGGATCGGTGAAGACCCGCCGTTGCGCTGGTTCACGACGGGTGCCAACCGGTGGCGGGGCGGCGCGGGGTGGCCGCCGCCGGGGACGGAGGAAGTGCCTTGGTATCTGCACAGCGACGGGCGCGCGAACCGGGACGACGACGCGCGCCTCGATCCGGAGCCGCCGGGGGACGAACCCCCCGACCGCTTCGAGTACGATCCGCGCGATCCGGCGCCCTCGCTCGGGGGCAATCTCTCTTCCCGGCTGATCACGACCCACGCCGAGACGCCGATGCGGGGCGGTCCCGTCGAGCAGGCGCCGATCGAGCGGCGGCCCGACGTGCTTGTCTATACGTCGCCGGCTCTGGAGGACGATCTCGAGGTCACGGGGCCGGTCGAGGTGGTGCTTTACGCCGAGTCGTCGGGGCCGGACACGGACTTCGTGGCGCGGGTGACGGATGTCGATCCGGCGGGGGGATCATTCGTGCTGACGGAGGGGATCCTGCGCGCACGGTATCGCGGCGGGTTGAGCCGGACCGAACTGCTCGAGCCCGGCGAGGCGGCGGAGCTCCGGATCCGGCTCTACCCGATGAGCCATGTGTTCCGGGCCGGCCACCGGATCCGGCTTCAGGTCACGAGCAGTTGCTTCCCCCGCTTCAGTCGCAATCTCAACACCGGCGAAGACGTGGGGACCGGCACCCGCATGCGGACGGCCCGCAACACGGTGCTGCACTCGACGGCCTGTCCCTCGCACGTCCTGCTGCCGGTCCGCGCGGGCTCATCCGGCTGAACTCGCCAGGTGCCGCGGTTCGGTCGCCGGGAGCGTCTCCCTCAGAGCGACCTCGTAGGCGGGCGAGTGGAGCAGAAACGCATCGTGTCCGGCCTCCGAGCGCAGGAGGCGAAGTCCCGCCGGCGCCCCGGCCCGGCGCGCCGTCTCCGTTATCAGCCAGGACGGGACGAGGGTGTCCTCCTCCCACCCGATGAACCACGCGGGCACCGCAAGATCTTCCGGCCTCAACTCGCACAGGTCGATGGACGCGGACAGGGTCAGATAGGTCTCGGCATCGAACCGTTCCGCGAACTCATCGCCGCGTTTCCGCAGAAAACGGTCGATGGCGTGGACCGGCGTCCCGTCCTCCCACTCCCAGTCGAACGGGAAGCGGGCATCGAGTCCCTCGGTCGACTTGTAGGTGGTGAACGCCAACGCCCGCGCCAGCGCCACACCCTCGCGACTCCGCCCCTGCCGGATCGCGAACTCCACGACTCGTCGCTGCACGGAGCGCACGCCGGTCGCCTGCGCGTGGCCGCGGTGCGCGGCGCCGATCAGGACGACGCCGTCCGCGCGGGCGGGTCGGCGGCAACCGAGAGCCAGCGCGACCATGCCGCCGTACGACGCGCCCAGGACACGGTGCACCCGCCGCGCGCCAAGGTGATCTAGCAGGGCGACGACGGCATTCGCCTGGTCGCCGGGAGTCACGTGCAACCGTCCCGGGGGTTCGACGGTGCCCGGCGACCCGAGGAAGTCGAACCCCAGCACCTGCCACCGGCCGGTGTCGATGGCCAGGCCCGGGCCCACGAGTTTTCGCCACCAGCCCGGCGAAGGGTCCAGTGCGTTGGCGCAGACGTGGCGGTTGGCGGAGATCCCGCCCGCGACGACGAGGAGAGGGGCATCCTCGGCGCCGGCGATCTCGTATCGCACCCGGAAACGCGCGTCGACGGCAGTGTCCAGTTCCGGTCTCCACGTAGCCGGCATCGGGACGCTGCCCCGTCGCCCCACCGGCAGCCCTTCTGGTAGCACGGCGTTCAACCTGTCTCTCCGTCGCGGGTCGCGTCTGTGGTTCGCGACGCCAACTCCGGAGCAGTCGACCGACCCGTGCGGGTGCGACGCTCATCTCTCGGATCCCCGTTCGAGGGTCCGCAGGAGTTGGCACCGCTGGGCGTGCATGTGGGCATGCATGCCCCGGTTGCCCCGGCTTCAAAGGGCCCGTCCCTCAGCCGGTCTCGATGAGTAGCTGCCGAAGCTCGCGGCTCCGGCAACGGGCGTCAAGAAATGCTCGGCGCGCGCCGCCCCGGCCCCCGGCACGCGCCTCTCCGGCGAATAGTTGACGGGGGGCCCACGACCCGGTACCCTCTGCCCGCTAACGCTCATCGAGACCGGTCGAGGGACAGGCCCGAAGACACCGGGGCAACCTGTGGAAGGTGGCTCTTCCACTGATGTGCCAACTCCTGCGACGGATGCAATCCGTTGGTAGATGAGTCGCCCGCTGCGCTTCGTTGCGCGGCCGCTGTTTGTTCCCAGGGCGTCGCTTCTCCGGAGTCCGCTGAGTGTGCACCGAGACTCGGGGGGAGGCGTTTCATTGCGCGAAGTTCACCGCGTTCACGTACTCAAGTTCGGTTCATCCGTGCTGGCGCGTCCGGCCGCATACCGGTCGGTGGCCGAGGAGATCCGGACCGAAGTCGCCGGGGGCGCGAAAGTCGTCGCGGTCGTGTCGGCGATGGGTGACACCACCGACGACCTGCTCGCCGCGGCGCGCGAACTCGCTCCGTCACTCCCCGACCATCTCATGGGATCTCTCCTGGCGACGGGCGAAGAGGCGTCCGTCGCGCTTCTCCGTCTCGCGCTCGCGACGGCGCGCGTCCGTGCCCTCGACATGTCGTTCTGGCGCCTGCCGCTCCGCACCCGGGGCCCGCTCGGCGCCGCCGATCCCGTCGACGTGGACGTCCACCGGATCGAAACGGCCCTCGCGGCCCACGATGCGGTCGTTCTTCCCGGGTTCGTGGGCGTCGACGCGACGGGCGTCACGTCGCTGCTCGGCAGGGGGGGATCGGACCTCACGGCGATCTTCCTCGGGCATGCCCTGGGCGCCGCCGCGATCCGTCTCGTGAAGGATGTGGACGGCATCTTTCCGGCCGACCCGAAACGGTTCCCGGACATCGCGCCGCTGCGCAGGGCGACATGGAGCGAGGCGCGGCGGACGGCCGGCGGCGTCGTTCAGGATCGGGCCCTGCGTTTCGCCCAGCGCCACCGCATCCCGTTTCGCGTGGCGGCGCCCGGCGGCACGGGCACGTGGGTCGGCCGGCACGATTCGACGAACACCGAATTCCGTCTCGCGGGCTGCGCGCGCGGCTGATGAACACGAGTACCGGTCCGCGTTCCACGGCCGTTCCGCAGCGATGAGACGGTCGGCCGGAGGCGCGGACATTCACCGCCCGAGAGATCGGGCACCACCGGAGAGAAGACGGAGATCATGAGAGACGAAACTGTAGCGATCCACCTCGGATACGATTCCGAGCCCACGACGCACGCCGTCGCGGTGCCGCTGTACCAGACCGTGGCGTACGAGTTCGACGACGCGCAGCACGGCGCGGACCTCTTCAACCTCGAGGTCGAGGGCAACATCTACTCCCGCATCATGAACCCCACGCAGGCCGTGCTGGAGGAGCGGCTTGCCCAGCTCGAACGCGGCCTGGCGACGCTTGCGCTCTCCTCGGGCAGCGCGGCCGTCAACTATTCGATCCTCAACCTCGCCGCCTCCGGGGACAACATCGTCTCGGTGCCCCAGTTGTACGGCGGCACGTACACGCTCTTCGCCCACATGCTGCCGCAGCTGGGCATCGAAGTGCGCTTCGCCGACGGCGACGGCGCGGACGATCTGGCTAAGCTGATCGATGACCGGACGAAGGCCGTGTTCGTCGAAAGCATCGGGAACCCGGCGGGTAATATCGTGGACCTCGCGGCGGTGGCCGACGCGGCGCACGCCCACGGCGTCGCCACCATCGTGGACAACACGGTCGCCAGCCCGGCGCTCCTCAAGCCGATCGAACACGGGTTCGACATCGTGGTGCACTCGCTGACGAAGTACATCGGCGGGCACGGCAACTCGCTCGGCGGCGCGATCGTCGATTCCGGGAAATTCCCGTGGACGGAGCACGCGAGCCGCTACCCGCAGTTCACGACGCCGGAACCCAGCTACCACGGAGTCGTCTACACGGAGGCGCTGGGGCCGGCCGCGTACATCGGGCGGGCGCGCACGGTGCCGCTGCGCAACACGGGGTCGGCGATCTCGCCCTTCAACGCGTTCCAGATCATCCAGGGGATCCAGACGCTGAACCTCCGCGTCGAGCGCCACTCCGAGAACGCGCTCGCGGTGGCGAAGCACCTGAAGGACCACCCGGCCGTGGAGTGGGTGAGCTACGCCGGACTGCCGGGCGATCCGTACCACGACCTGGCCCTCAAGTACCTGGGCGGCCGGGCCTCGGGGATCCTGACGTTCGGGGTGAAGGGCGGCTTCGAGGCGGGCGTGAAGTTCTACGACGCGCTCGAGCTGTTCAAGCGGCTCGTGAACATCGGGGATGCCAAGTCGCTGGCGTGCCATCCGGCGTCCACGACGCACCGGCAGCTCACCGAGGAAGAGCAGCTCAGCGTCGGCGTGCGTCCGGAGACCATCCGGCTCTCCGTAGGCATCGAGCACATCGATGACATCATCGAGGACCTCGACCGCGCGCTGGACGGGGCGTCGTCCGCCCGGCCGGCCGCGGCGTAACCGGCCCGCCCGGACGCCCGCCACCGGCCCTCCGCGGATCCACCTTTCCGCGGAGGGCTGAGCGGCAGGTCAATCCGGACGGCTGGCCGGCGGGTCAATCCGGCGGCAGCCGCCGTTGACGGTCGGCCGGGACGCCGGCTACGGTGGCGCTCGCCCGGCTCGGTTGCGGCCACCTCATACGGCGACCTCATCGCGGGAGCGTCTCCAGACCTTGAGCGCCCTGGATTGGCTGATCGTCCTCGGACTGAACGGTGCGATCATCGCCTACGGGCTGCGCCGCGCACGCGGCACCTCCACGAGCGGCGAGTGGTTCCTGAGTTCGCGCGCGCTGCCGTGGTGGGCCGTCGGCCTGTCCCTCTTCGCGACCAACATGGACAACTCGGAGTTCGTGTCGGCCACGGGGACGATCGCGAGCGAGGGCCTGCATTTCCTCTCCGCGCACACGTTCGGCGGACTCATCGGGGTCACGATCGCGACCTTCGTGATCGTCCCCGCCATGTATCGCGCGGGGCTGTACACCAACTCCGAGTACCTCGAGCACCGCTTCGGTCCCGGGACCCGCGTGCTCGGCGCACTGATCCAGATCCAGTACCGGACCTCCGTGCTGGGACTCATGATCTGGGCCGTCCACCTGACCCTGGTCGGGGTCGGCGGGCTGAGACCGGGACTGTCCTGGGCGCTGATCGTGTCGCTCGTCGTCCTGTCGGGCGTCTACACGGCCGTTGGCGGGTTGCGGGCGGTCGTGGCGACGGACGTGCTGCAGAGCGTGCTCGTGATGGCGGGAGGTCTCGCGGTGTGCGTCGCCGTCTGGCAGGCCGCGGGCGGGTGGGACGCGATGGTCGCCCAACTGGAGGGCCTGGGGACGACGGCCGAGGGACTGGCGCCGGGACTCGCCGCCGCGGACCTGGCCCATGTGGGCGCCTTCCGGGGACGGGACGGGACCACGTCGCCGGCCGTGATCTTCATCGCGTGGATTCTCATCTCCTCCGGCTGGTGGACCGTGAGCCACACGTCCACTCAGCGGATGATGGGGGCCCGCTCGCTGTGGGACATGAAGATGGCCGGGGTGCTCGGCGCGGGCGCGAGCCTCGTCATCCTGCTCTTCACGGACATGCTCGGACTCTTCGGGCGCGCACAGTTCCCGGATTTCGCCCGGCCCGACGAAATGTACCCGCACCTGATCTCCACCTATCTCGGGACCGGCGCCAAGGGGCTGGTCGTGGCCGGGGTCGTGAGCGCTGCGGTGAGCACCTTCGACTCGATGGGGTCGTCGATGTCGGCCGTCTTCACGCGCGACATCTACGCGCGCTTCATCTCGCGGGACCGCGACGACGCCCACTACCTCCGCGCGGGACGCATCGCGACCATCGCGATCCTGGTGCTGGGGTTCGCCTACCTGCCGCTGATCCTGCGGGCGCCGACGATGCTCGCCGCCTTCCGCTCGGTCACATCGGTGTTCGTCACGCCGCTCCTCATCGTCTACCTGGTCGGCGCCGTGACGCGTACGAACCGGCGAGTGGGAATCGCCGGCCTGGCGACGGGCGGACTGTACGGGGTCGTCGGTTTCGTGGACCGCGAGGTGGTCGACGTCTCCTGGCTGCCCTCCTGGCTGACCGGACAGTGGGAGGCGTTCGTGTGGGCGGTCGCGTTCACGGCAGCGGGCTGCGCCTTTGCGGCGCTACACCCGCGCTGGCGCAGGTCGGCCGGCGTGCTGGCGAGCGGCGGCGAAGCGGCGCCCCCCGGTGATGCGCCGCCTCCCGGCGCCGGCGACTGGCTGGCGAAGAGTTCCGGCGAACTCGGCCCGATCCGGCTCCACCCCTTCAGAGAGCGCGTGCCGTTGCTGGCCAGCCCCGCGCTCTACACGGGAATCCTCCTGGCGATTTCAGCGTGGCTCGTCTTCGGCGTCTTCTGGTGACCGCAGTCGTGGCGCGAGGGGTGACACTGGCGCGCCGCCCACCCGGACCACAGCCTTGGGCGACGCCGAAGTGAAGTCGGCGGCAGTCCGTGGCAGATCCGGCGCAATTCGGACCCGCACGCTGGGAGACCCATGAATCAACGCGCAGCAGACCGCGACCACCTGGCGTACTGGCGCCGCAACCTCCGTTACCTGGGGGGCCTCCTCGCGATCTGGGCTCTGGTGTCCTTCGGCGCGGGCATCCTGTTCGCCGGCGCGCTCGACACGGTCAGGATCCCGGGCACGGGCTTCCCCCTCGGGTTCTGGTTCGCGCAGCAGGGCTCCATCTACGTCTTCGTCGTCCTCATCTTCGTCTACGTCTTCCTCATGAACCGGCTCGACCGGGAGTTCGACGTGGACGAGCGTGACGAGGAGGGCACGGCATGACGGTTCTCCAGTGGACGGCGACGCTCGTCGGGATTTCGTTCGCGCTCTACATCGGGATCGCGATCTGGTCGCGGGCCCATTCCACGAGCGAGTTCTACGTGGCCGGCAAGGGGGTCCATCCCCTGGCCAACGGGATGGCGACGGCGGCGGACTGGATGTCGGCCGCCTCCTTCATCTCCATGGCCGGGATCATCTCCTTCCTGGGATACGACGGGTCGGTCTACCTGATGGGCTGGACCGGCGGATACGTGCTCCTGGCGCTGCTGCTCGCCCCGTATCTGCGGAAGTTCGGAGCCTTCACCGTCCCGGACTTCGTCGGCGACCGCTACTACTCGCAGACGGCCCGGGTCGTGGCCGTCATCTGCGCGATCTTCGTCTCCTTCACCTACGTGGCGGGCCAGATGCGCGGCGTGGGGATCGTGTTCAGCCGCTTCCTCGAGATCGATGTGATGTGGGGCGTGATCATCGGGATGGGGATCGTGTTCTTCTACGCGGTGCTCGGGGGGATGAAGGGGATCACCTACACGCAGGTCGCGCAGTACTGCGTGCTGATTTTCGCCTACACGGTGCCGGCGATCTTCCTGTCGATGATGATCACGGGGATTCCGATTCCCCAGATCGGGTTCGGGGCGGCGGAGCAGGAGACCGGGACGTTCCTGCTCGACCGCCTGAACGGCCTGCACGAGGAACTGGGCTTCGCCGCCTACACGGCCGGGACGAAATCGACGCTCGACGTGCTGGCGATCACGGCCGCGCTCATGGTGGGGACGGCGGGGCTCCCGCACGTGATCATCCGCTTCTACACGGTGCCGCGGGTGCGCGACGCGCGGATCAGCGTGGGCTGGGCGCTCGTGTTCATCGCGCTCCTGTACACGGCGGCGCCGGCGGTGGCGGTGTTCGCGAGGACGAACCTGCTCAATACGGTGACGGACCAGCCGTACGCGGAGATGCCGGAGTGGTTCACGAAGTGGGAGGCGACGGGGTTGATCTCGTACGAGGACCACAACGCGGATGGGTTGATCCAGTACGTGGGGGCGGACGCGGTGGACGCCGCGGGCGCGCCCGTGCAGAACGAACTCACGATTAACCGGGACATCATGGTGCTGGCGAACCCGGAGATCGCGCGCCTGCCGAACTGGGTGGTGGGACTGGTGGCGGCGGGCGGGCTGGCGGCGGCGCTCTCGACGGCGGCCGGACTCCTGCTCGTGCTCTCGGCGGCGATCAGCCACGACCTGCTCAAGCGCAACTGGCGACCGGACATCAGCGAGCGGGGCGAACTCATCGCAGCGCGGTTCAGCGCCGTGTTTGCCGTCCTCGCGGCGGGCTACCTGGGGATCAACCCGCCCGGCTTCGTGGCGGAGGTGGTCGCGTTCGCGTTCGGGCTCGCGGCGGCTTCGTTCTTCCCCGTCATCATCCTCGGCATCTTCTCGAAACGGCTCAACCGGGAGGGGGCGATCGCCGGCATGCTGTGCGGGATCACGTTCACCGCCGCCTACATCGTCTACTTCAAGTTCGTGAACCCGGGCGCCAACGTGGCGGAGAACTGGTGGTTCGGGATCTCGCCGGAGGGGATCGGCGCGGTCGGCATGACGGTGAACTTCGTCGTCGCGACCGTCGTGTCGCGCTTCACGCCGCCGCCGCCGCCGGAGGCGCAGAGGCTGGTCGAGCGGATCCGGCTGCCGCGGGGGGCGGGCGAGGCGCACGAGATCAGCGGCTGACGCGATGCCGGGACGGGACGAGAGTCCGGGATTCGGGGGCCGCCTGCGGTCGCTGCCGACCCGGCACCGGACGTTCATCGAGCGCGCGTTGGCTGCGGTCCCCGGGGTCGACGGCGTCGTCGGTCTGGCGGCGGGCGGTTCGTTCATCGCGGCCGAGATCGACGAGTTCTCGGACCTCGACCTCGTGCTGGCGGTGGAGCCGGAGGCCTGGCCCGAAATCCTCGACCGTCGGCAGGCGATCGCCGCCGAACTCGGTCCCTCGTTTCTCGCCGGCTTCACGGGGGAGCACGTCGGAGAGCCGCGCCTGCTCGTGTGCCTCTACGGCCCTCCGCTCCTGCACGTGGACCTCAAGTTCGTGTCGCTCGACGACGTGCACGAACGAGTCGAGGATCCGGTCATTCTGTGGGAACGCGACGGCCGGCTGAGCGCCGCTTTCGCCCGCGCGGAAGCCCGCTACCCGGCCGCCGACCCGGCCTGGATCGAGGCGCGCTTCTGGATCTGGGCCCACTACATCGCGGACAAGATCGAGCGGGGAGAGATCTTCGAGGCGCTGGACGGACTGACGTTGCTGCGGGCGGCGGCGCTGGCGCCGCTGGCGTTCCTGCGGGCGGGCGCACACGCCACCGGGGTGCGGCGGGTCGAGGATCGGCTCCCCGCCTTCGCGACCGATCTACAGCGAACGGTTGGAGGTGTCGGCGCCGCCGCGTGTGCGGGCGCGCTCGAGGCCGCAGTCGAACTCTACACCGAGTTGCGGGCGGCCGACGACCAGGGGAGCGACGGCGCAATGAGCGACGTGGAGCGCGAGGTCCGCAACTATGTAGCGGGCCTGCGCGACCGGCTGCAGTTACGCGATCGAGATGCGTAAGGCGTCCGGTTCGTCTGGATCGAGCATCAAGTGGGGGTCGGTATCCGCTCGACGTGGATACCGCCGGCCCTCCTCATCGCCTGGGCAAGGTCATACGCCGACTGAAGGCGATACCAGGTCTCGGCTCCGCCTCCAAACGCCTTGTCCAAGCGGATCGCCATTTCGGGAGAGATGCCGGAACGGCCGTTGACGAGTGCGGAAAGCTGCTTTCGGCTGACACCCAGCCTCCGCGCCGCCTCCGTCACGGTGAGCCCCAGCGGCTCCAGACAATCGTGGCGCACGGAAAGGCCCGGATGCGGCGGGTCCTTCATCGACATGTCGCGAGCCTCCTAATTCCGGGGGGATCCGCCTCCGGTCTCCCCTCTCGAACGAACGTTTGAGGCCTCGGTGGCGAAAGCCATGAATCATCGCATGAGAACTGTAACGTGTTACGGGACAGGTTTCACGTGCTTCATGGCCACCTGGCTCATCTCGTTGAGCGGCGACCGGCCCACGTGGTATGATCGAAGGGAACCATCAACCTGCGATCAACAGGAGGCGGTCGGTGCGGAGCAGATGTGCGATGCGGAGCAGGCTTTCCGGGAGAGGTTACGACAGGAGCGCCGTTCAGGCCGGGATCCTCGTGGCGGCGGGGATCTGTGCCGGGTGCGCTCCGGCGGACCCGGGGAGCGGCGGCGGGGCGGGCTCCGAGATGGGCGGCCCGCCGCCGTCCGAAGCCGTCCACTTCGAGTTCACGGAGGTGGTGCCCGGCGTCTACCACGCGCGCGGCGCGAGCGATCTTGTCGTGGGGTCGAACGCCGGTGTGATCGTGAACGAAGCGGACGTGCTGCTCGTCGATTCCCACATCTCCCCCGCGGCGGCGAACGCGCTCGTCGAGAACCTGCGCTCGATCACCGACAGGCCCGTGCGCTACGCCGCGAACACGCACTGGCACTTCGACCACGCGCACGGCAACCAGGTGTATCCGCCCGAGGTGGAGATCATCAGCCACGAGGCGACGCGGGCGGCGATCGCGGAGGGACGGTCGAACTCGGGCCGGTCGTACGAACTCTTCGTGGGGTCGATTCCCGGCCGGATCGCGCAGATGGAGGCGACGCTGGACACGCTGACCGACGAGGCCGCGCGCGCGGAACTCGAGGCCACGCTCGAAGGGCAGCGGACCTACTACGCGCAACTTCAGGAGGTCGTCCCGACACCCCCCAACACGACGCTCTCGGAGCGGCTCACGCTCTACCGGGGCGGACGCGAGATCCAGTTCCACTTCTTCGGCCGCGCGCACACGGAAGGCGACGTCATCGTCTACCTGCCGAATGACCGCGTGATCATCACCGGGGACATGCTCACCGGCGGCCTTCCCTACATGGGCGACGGCTACGTGAACGAATGGATCGAGACGCTGGACCGGGTGAAGGCGCTCGACTTCGACTGGATCATCCCGGGCCACGGTGCGCCGTACCGCGAGCGCGAGCGGATCGACCACCTGCAGGCCTACCTGCGGGACCTGTGGGACCAGTCCGTCGGGCTCCACGGCGAGGGCGTGAGCCCCGAGGACGCCGCGGGCCGCATCGATCTCACCGCGCACGCCGACAATTTCGACGGCATCAGCGGCCCCGGCGCCAATCCCGTCGCCGTGCTGCGGATCTTCGAGTTGCTCGACGGCACCACGAACTGAGAGGAGTCACGATGTCCACCGATTCGAACCGGCGCGATTTTCTGAAGGTTACGGCTGCGGCGGGCGCCGCCCTCGGGTTCGGCGTCCCCGTCGGGGCGTGCTCGGGCCCCGCCGCCACGCCCCAGGCCTCGGGCAGCGGCGGCAGGCTGCTCATCCTGGGCGGGACCGGGTTCATCGGCCCCTACCAGGTGCGGTCGGCGGTCGCGCAGGGCCTGGAGGTGACGATCTTCAACCGCGGCAACCGCCCCGGGATGTTCGAGGGGGTGGAGGAACTCGTCGGGGACCGGAACGGGGACTTCGAGTCGCTGCGCGGCCGGACGTGGGACGTCGTCATCGACAACTCCACGGCCCGCCCCGACTGGGTGACGAGCATCGGGGAGTTTCTGCGCGACTCCGTCGAGTACTTCTACTACGTCTCGTCGCGCTCGGCGTACGCGAGCCACTCCACGGTGCCGATGACGGCCGAGGTCCCGTCGTACACCTACGAGACGGCCGGCGTGGATCGCGCGACCGCGGACATCACGGATCTGCCCTACGGCCTCGCCAAGGCGGAGTCCGAGCGCGAGGCGATGCGGATCTTCCCCGACCGCTACGGGATCTTCCGCCCGGGCCTCATTATCGGACCCGACGACCCCACGGACCGGTTCACCTACTGGCCGGTGCGGATCCACCGAGGCGGCGAAGTACTCTCGCCCGGCGACGGGACCGACCCCGTGCAGATCATCGACGTGCGCGACCTGGGCGACTTCATGGCGCTGTCCTCCGACATGGGACACACGGGCATCTTCAACCTCGTGGGCCCCGCGACGCCGCGGCCGATGGCGGAACTCCTGTACGGGATCCGCGCCGTGACCGCCGCGGAGACGACGTTCACGTGGGTGCCGCGCGAGTTCCTGGCCGAGCGCGGCGTGCGCCCCTACGCCGAGATGCCGGTGTGGCGGCCTCCGACGCCGGGATCGGAGGGGTTCGCGCGCTTCGACCTCTCCAACGAAGTGGCGCACGGGCTCACGTTCCGCTCGCTGGCCGACACGACGCAGGCGACGCTGGACTTCCACTTCTCCCGTACGCCCGAGCGGCAAGCGGAGATGCGGCCGGGACTCTCCGCGGAGCGGGAGGCGGAGATCCTGGGGGAGTGGCACGCAGCGCGGTGACGGCCGGGTCGGCCGGGGCCGCCCTTGCTGGCCGTCGTGAAGGCGGCAACTGTGGTCAGCGAACCCATGCGGGATGGCGCGGGGGACGGGGACGGAAGGCGAGTACGATACCGACGGAAACGGAGGCGAGGTGAACGACCGCGAAGAAGGTTCGGGACTCACGCGGCGAGCCCTGATCGCTGGAGCCGCCGCGGCGGCCGGGGGCGCAATCACGGCCGGCGCAACGCGCGGACTGGTGCAGGATGCGGCGGACCCGACGAAGGTTCCGGGCGCTCGACCCGTCGTGGTCGGATCCCGCTCTCCTCACGAGACGCCTGAGAAGCTCCTGTCCGGTTCCATGGGCGGTTCCTCGCGCACGCCACTCCAGGACCTGCACGGGATCATGACGCCGGCGGACCTCCACTTCGAGCGGCATCATCACGGGATTCCCGAGATCGACCCAGCTCGTTATCGGCTGCTGATCCACGGGATGGTGGACCGGCCCACGCTGTTCACGCTCGACGACCTGAAGCGGTTCCCGCAGGTCTCGAAGCTGCTCTTCATCGAGTGCTCGGGGAACGGCGGGGGCGCCTACTCCCCGGCGCCCAGCCCGGAGCACACGCCGCAGTCGGTCGACGGACTTCTGAGCACGAGCGAGTGGTCCGGGGTCGCGCTTTCCACCCTGTTCGAGGAGGTGGGGGCGCACGCGGACGCGACCTGGTTCCTGGCCGAGGGCTCCGACGCGGCGGTCATGGGCCGCAGCATCCCGATGGAGAAGGCGTGGGACGACGCGATGATCGCCTACGCCCAGAACGGCGAGGCGATACGGCCCGAGCAGGGCTACCCCGCGCGGGTGTTCCTGCCCGGGTGGGAGGGCAACGCGAGCGTGAAATGGGTCCGGCGGATCGAGCTCTCCGACCGCCCTTCCATGTTCCGGGACGAGACCTCCAAGTACACCGATCCGCTGCCGGACGGGACGGCGCGGCAGTTCTCGTTCGTGATGGACGCGAAGTCGATCATCACCTACCCGACCTACCCGCAGCGGCTGTCGGAACCCGGGTTCGTGGAGATCTCCGGTTACGCCTGGACCGGCCGCGGCCTCATCGAGCGCGTCGAGGTAAGCACGGACGGCGGCGGCTCGTGGCACGACGCGGCGCTCCAGGAACCCGTGCTGCCCAAGTGTACGACGCGGTTCCGCCACGGCTGGGAGTGGGACGGCGGCCCGGCGCACCTGCTGAGCCGCGCAACCGACGAGACGGGCTACACGCAACCGGTCCGGCAGCAGGTCCTCGACGCGCGCGGGCCCGGCACGCGGTATCACTCCAACGCGATCCGCGGGTGGCGCGTGGCGAGCGACGGCTCCATCACCTTCGCGCCGGTATGAGCCGCGCCAGGGTGGTCTCGCGGCTGCTGGCGCTGGCGGCCCTTATGCCCGTGCTGGCGGCCTGCGGCTCGGATGAGGGCAGTCGGACGACCGAGTCCGGCGCCAGCGCCATGGCCGTAACCATCGCCTCCGGCGACGATCCGCAGGCCTCGCAGGCTTCGGGACGGGCCGGCGCGGCCCAGCCCGTGTACGGCTTCGGGACTCCCGCGACGGAATCGCAGATCGCGGCGTGGGACATCGACATCGGTCCCGACGGCGCGGGTCTGCCGCCCGGACGGGGCACGGTCGCGGAGGGCCTCGAAGTCTGGGAGCGGCACCGCTGCGTTCTCTGCCACGGACCCAGCGGGCGCGAAGGGCCGAACGACATCATCGCGGGCCGCATCCCGGGCGACGAGTTCCCGTTCGCGAACGACCGCACGCTGCGCTCGACGGTCGGCAACTACTGGCCCTACGCGACGACGCTGTTCGACTACACGCGCCGCGCCATGCCCTTCGACCTGCCGGGAACGATGACGGACGAAGAGGTCTACGCGGTGGTCGGGGCCATGCTCTACTTCAACGACCTGCTGCCGGCGGATGCCGTCGTAGATTCGGCCACCGTCGTCGACACCCACATGCCGGCCCGCAACCGCTTCGTCCCCGACAACCGAACCGGCGGCCCCGAGGTCCGCTGAGAAGCGCGGCTACACGAGCTCGATTCTGAGCCGTCGGCCGAGCGCTTCGGCGGCCCCTATCAGCGTGGCGAGTTGTATCCGATCGTTGCCCGGATCCAGGATCCGGTCCAGCTGGCTGCGGCTCGTGTTCATCTTCCTCGCCATCGCGTTTTTGCTCAAACGTTCCGTAGCCATGGCTTCCTTCAATTGCCACGCGATGACGCGCTTGACGGCCGCGGCCGTCGTCTCCTCCAGCGTTCCGTGTTCCCGGAGATAGTCCTCGAACGACGAACCGACGCGTCCTCTTTCTTCAACCATGAGCGATCCCCCTTGCCCGCTTTCGTGCGATGTCCATATCGGACTTCGGCGTCTCCTTTGTCTTCTTCACGAATCCGTGCAGCAACACCAACCGATTGTCGTGGATCAGGAAGATCACGCGAGCGATCCGCCCGCCGCTGATCCGCGATCGAATCTCATGGAGACCCCGGCCAAGTGATCGGGTGAGCGGCATGCCAACCGGCCATCCGAATTCGACCGTGGCGATGTCAGTTCCGATGGTACGGCGGCTCTCGCTGTCGAGATCCAGAAGCCACTCCCGCACGGGTTCGTTGCCGCCAGCGGTGGCATAGAACGCGGCGGGGAGTCGCTTAGGCGCCGGCATGGTATCTTGCGGGATGCATGTACCTTATGTGGTACAGCGCGTCAAGTGGGTCTCAACTACAGTTCTGTGGTGAGGTGGGCGCGGTATTCCTGGAGTTCCGCCTGTTCGTGGTCGGGCAGCGTGGGGTGCGTGAGATCGAGCGTGGCGAGTTGATCGCGCACCAGCTGGGCGACGAGTAGCCGCATCCAGGGCTTCGAGTCGGCGGGGATCGCGTACCACGGCGCCCACGGGCGGGCGGTCGCGTTGATCGCGTCCTCGTAGGCGGCCATGTACTCGTCCCAATGCCGCCGCTCCTCGATGTCCGCGCGGCTGAACTTCCAGTTCTTGTCGGGGCGATCGATGCGGCGCAGGAAGCGGCGCGCCTGCTCCTCCCTCGAGATGTTGAGCCAGAACTTCAGGATCACGGTCCCGTTGCGGGCCAGGTGCGCCTCGTGATCCCGGATCGACTGGTAGCGCTCCTCGCAGCGTTCCATGATCGGGAGCCGGCGCGGCAGCTTCTGCCGCTCCAGGTAATCGGGGTGGACCCGCACGATGAGCACTTCCTCGTAGTAGCTGCGGTTGAAGATCCCGATCCGGCCCTTCTCCGGGAGCCGGCGCGTCGTGCGCCACAGGAAGTCGTGCCTCGCCTCTTCGTTGGACGGCGCCTCGAAGGCGTTGATCCGGAATCCCGCCGGGTTCACGCCCGTCATGACCGCCCGCAGCGTCGAGTCCTTGCCGGCCGCGTCCATCGCCTGGAAGACGAGCAGCACCGCGTAGTGCCGGTGCGCGTGGAGACGCCGCTGGAGCCGCGAGATCTCGCGGACCGTGCGTTTCAGTTCCTTCTTGATCGCGGCGTCGGACGGCGCGTCGGGCGGCGGCGCGGCAATCGCCCGGGCGATTTCGAAGTCGCCGTCGTAGCTGATCCGGAACGGACTCTCGGGCGGCGAGAAGTCGATCATGAGAGGTGCCTCCACCCGGCGGGGCTCAGAATCTGGAGCTGCGCAGCCAGGTGTCGGCGCGGACCCAGTAGCGATCGAATTCCCGGCGCGCCTCCTGCGCCTGGGCCGGCTTCTCCTGCGCCTCGAGCGCCCGCATGAGGCCGAACCAGGCCCAGCCCTGATTGGGCAGATCTTCGAGCGCGTCGCGGTACACCCGCTCCGCCTCCGCTGGCCGGTCGTTTTCGAGCAGGATGGCGCCGAGCGTGTGACGGACCGGCATATGCCACGCCCGCGGCTCGGAGTAGATCAGTCCGTCTTCCTTCTCGATCCCGTGTCTCAGCGCCGTCTCGGCCTCGTCCGCCTTTCCCTCCGCGTTCAGGATCTCTCCGGCGAGGATCGAGCGCGGCAGCGCGACGACGTCCGAGAGCGGGCTGTAGCGGAAGGTGGCGGAGGGATCGGCGTCCTCAAGCACCCCGTCGATCTCCTCGAGATGGCCCCGCGCGACGTCGACGTGTCCCATGCGGAGGTAGGCCAGGCCGCGCGAGAAGCTCCACGCCACGAGCTCCATGGGCTCGTCCGATTTCGGGCCGCCCCCCGCCAGAATCTCGCTCCAGCGGCCGAACGCCGCGTAGGTGAGCGGGATGTAGGCCGCCCACGGGCCGCGGTGTCCCGCCAGATCCTTCGCCGCCTGGATCGCGACGGCGCTCTGCCCGTCCATCACGGCGGCGTTGAGCAGCATGTGCAGGTTGTGCGACGGATAGACGCCGGGAGGACCGCCGTGCTCCGCCTTCTGGTCCGCGTGCCACGCCTGCTGGTTGCCGCGCACCGCGTCGCCCCAGCGGCCGATGTTCATGTAGATGTGCGTCGGCATGTGGTGGATGTGGCTCACCGCGATCTGGCTGCCGAGGTGGTCCGAACACGCCTCGGCCAGACCCGGCTCCTGCGACGCCTCCACGAGGTGGATGTAGAGGTGACAGGCGCCGGGGTGACGGATGTCGCGCGCCAGGACGGTTTCGAGGATGGGACGGATCTTCTTCACGTCGTCCGCCTTGAGATCGACATCGCCGCGGCGGGGCCGCAGCAGCATCCACGACTCGGCCTGCAGCGTGAGCACGTCCAGATCGTCCGGGAAGCGCGCCGCGACCTTGTCCATCTCGCGCGCGTACAGCGTGTCGAGCATACGGCGGCGGGAGCGTTCCGGGTCGGCCTCGAAGCGCACGTCGAAGGCGTCGATCAGCGCCTGCTCGACCTCGGTCGCCCTCGACCTGTGCTCCTTGGCCTTCTGCATGGCGGCGTGGGCCGAGCGTTCATTCCCGGGCGACATGCCGCCGTTCAGGTACGGGGCCAGCGACCACGCCTCGCCCCAGTAGCACGAGGCGCACTCCGGGTCCTCGGCCTGTGAGGCCCGGAACGACTCCTCGGCGATCGAGGTCCCGAAGGCGTACATGAAGAGGAGGCCCTCGTCGAAGTAGGCCTGCGCCTTCTCCGACTGCGTGGTGACCGGGCGCTTGTGCGGCCCCAGGTTCCCGTACAGCGGCGTCGAGTTGCCGTCGCCGTTGCCCGCCTGCGCGGCGCCCGCCATGGAGGCCCCCGCCATCTGCGGCGTACTACGCTGCCCGCTCGAACACCCGGCCACCAGCACCGCCAGGCCCACCGCCAACATCAGATTACATCGCCGCATCGAGCTTCCTCCTCTTGTTCGCCGCCCGTGGCCGGAGTCAGACCCCGGGGCCCGCCGTACACACGTCCGGCGGGCAGTCGTCCTCGTATTCCCTGAAGTTCTCCTTGAAGAGCCGCGCCAGGTGCGCGGCCTTCTCATCGTACGCCGCCGCATCCGGCCAGGTTGCCCGCGGCCGCAGAATCTCGCTCGGCACTCCCGGCACTTCCGTCACGACGTGCACCCCGAATACCGGGTCCGGCTCCGTCGGGGCGCCGGCCAGCTCGCCCGCGTGGATGGCGTCGACCATCCGGCGCGTATGCGGCAGGTCGATCCGCGCACCGACACCGAACGGCCCCCCGCTCCAGCCCGTGTTCACGAGCCACACCTTCACGCCGTGCTCGCGCATTCGCTCGGCGAGCAGGCTCGCGTACTTCGCCGGGTGCCACACCAGGAAAGGCCCGCCGAAACAGGGCGAGAACGTGGCCACGGGATCCGTGACGCCGACCTCCGTGCCCGCGACCTTTGCCGTGTACCCGCTGATGAAGTGGTACATGGCCTGCTCGGGCGTCAACCGGCTCACCGGCGGCAGCACGCCGAACGCGTCCGCCGTCAGGAAGATCACGTCCGTCGGGTGGCCCGCCACGCACGGCACCTTCGCGTTCTCGATGAACTCGATCGGGTAGCTGCCGCGGGTGTTCTGTGTGATCGACGAGTCCGACCAGTCCACGCTCCCGTCGTCGCGCAACACGACGTTCTCAAGCACCGCTCCGTACCGCAGGGCCCGGTAGATGTCGGGCTCCTTCTCCTCGGAGAGGTCGATCGCCTTCGCGTAGCAGCCGCCCTCGATGTTGAAGATCCCGGAGTCGGTCCAGCAGTGCTCGTCGTCGCCGATCAACAGGCGGTGCGGATCCGCCGACAGCGTCGTCTTCCCCGTCCCCGACAGACCGAAGAGGAGCGACGAGGCGCCGGTCTCCGGATCCGTCGTCGCCGAGCAGTGCATGGAGAGCACGTCCCGTTTCGGCATGAGGTAGTTCATGATCGTGAACACGCCCTTCTTCATCTCTCCCGCGTACTCCGTGCCCAGAATGCAGGCCTCGTTGTCGGCGAAGGAGAGATCGACGCTCGTCGGCGAGGTGACGCCCTCCACCGACGGGTCCGCCGCCTCCTGGCCCGCGTTGTAGACGACGAAGTCGGGTTCGCCGAACTCCGCCAGTTCCCCGGGCGTGGGGCGGATGAGCATGTTGTGCATGAAGAGGGCGTGGTACGGGCGGTTGCAGATGATCCGGACGTTGAGGCGGTACTCCGGGTCCCAGCCCGCGAAGCCATCGATGACGTAGAGGAGATCCCGCGCGTTCAGGAAGGCACGCGCGCGGGCCCTGTTCCGCAGGAAGCTCTCGCGCTCGAGGGGGAAGTTGACCGGACCCCACCAGACATCCCGCTCGGTCTCGGGATCGCGCACCACGTGCTTGTCGTTCGGCGAGCGGCCGGTCTTGGCGCCGGAAAAAGCCACGAGGGCTCCGTTCGCCGCCTTGATCGCGCCGGGTTCGCGTCCTCTCAGGGCATCGGCATAGAGCTCCTCCACGGAGGGATTCCGTTTGATGCGGGTGACGGTGATGCCGTGCGCGGTGAGGTTCATGGTGCCGATTTCGGCTGTTTTTGGGCTGCTGTGGTCGCCATATGTCATCGTCGCCATAATCAAGGGAGGGCCGACACCACGGCGACGAGCCCACGAATCAAGGACGGGCTCCCAGCGCCGTACGGAATCGGCGCCGACCGTCCGATTCACGAGCAATCCGTCAAAATAAGCCTTCAGACTTGAGATGACTACCGAAACGGGGGAAATCCTCATGACCGGCCCGGCACGATCTTCGATCTCTCGCGGACTCGCCGTCGTCCTTTGCGGCGTGGCGGCTGCTGCAGCGGCTGCAGCGATTCCAGCGGCGGCGAACGCGGCTCAGGAGGCGGACGACCCGCCGTGGCGCTGGTCGGAGGAGCGCGTGTTCGAGGCCGTCAACCGGGTGCGGGCGGGGCGCGACCTCAACCCGGACTCGTGGCCGGACGGCGGCCGCGTCGCCGTGCTGCTCTCCTTCGACGTGGACAACGAGACGGTCTGGCTGCGCAACGGCGACACCAACGTGGGGGGGCTCTCGCAGGGAGAGTACGGTTCGCGCGTCGCCCTCGGCCGCGTCGTGGACCTCCTCGACGAGTACGGGATCGCGGCCTCCTTCTTCGGCCCCGCGCTCAGCTTCAGCCTCGCGCCGCACCAGATCGGGATGATCCAGGCCTCCGGGCGGCACGAGATCGGCGTCCACGGCTGGATCCACGAGCGCAACGCGACGCTCCCGCGCGAGGAGGAGGAACGTCTCCTGCGCATGGCCGTGGAGCGCATGACGGAACTCATGGGCGAACGCCCGGTCGGCTACCGCGCGCCGTCGTGGAACTTCAGCGACGCGACGCTCGACCTGCTGCTCGAGATGGACTTCCTGTACGACTCGTCCCTGATGGCGGACGACCGGCCGTACGAGATCAACGCGAACGGCGAGCCCACGGGCCTCGTCGAACTTCCGGTGGACTGGATCCTCGACGATGCTCCGCTCTTCAACCCCCTCGGCGACCGCTACGCCAACCCGCGCGAGGTGCTTGAGGTGTACAAGGACGAGTTCGACGTGGCCTACGAGGAGGGGACGATGTTCCTCCTCACCATGCACCCGCACTACATCGGGCACCGCTCGCGGATCGTCATCCTGCGCGAACTCATCGAGCACATGCGGTCGAAGCCGGGCGTGTGGTTCGGCACGCACCGCGACGCCGTCGAATGGGTCCGAGCCCAAGCGTCGATGCCGTGACATACCGGCGCCATGGGTATATGTTTTTATGTCATGCGAACCACAATTCGGCTGGACGATGACCTCATGCGAGCGGTGAAGCGTCATGCGCTCGAGTCGGGAACGACCGTCACGGCCGTCATCTCGCAGTCGCTACGGGAGCGACTTCAACGGCACAGGAACCGGACTTCGAACCCGCCCACGCCGCTTTCTCTCGTAACCGCGGGGGAGGGCGGCCTGCTGCCCGGCGTCGACCTCGATGATTCCGCAGCCCTCATCGAACTCATGGAAGACGGCGTTTGATCCTTCCCGACGTCAACATCCTCATCTACGCCCATCGCCGCGATGCTCCGGACCATCGGCAATATCTCGAATGGCTGATCGCCGAGGTCGACTCCGATGCGGCGTTCGGGCTGAGCCCGCTGGTTCTCAGCGGATTCATCCGCGTGGTCACGCACCCGAAGGTCTTCAAGAGTCCGAGTATGCTGTCCGAGGCGACCGCGTTCGCGGAGCAACTTCGTGAGCGGCCCAACTGCATCGAGGTGACACCCGGCTCCCGCCATTGGGCCATCTTCCTGCGGTTGTGCCATCAGGCCGGGACGAGGGGCAACCTGGTGCCGGACGCGTATCTGGCGGCGATGGCGATCGAGAGCGGATGCGAGTGGGTGACGACCGACCGCGATTTCAGTCGATTCGAGGGGCTGAAGTGGCGCCATCCGCTCCCAAGTCCGTTGTCGGTCATTGTTGCGCCGAAATGACCGACAAACCAGCTTGTCCGCCATGGGTGACCGGCAAACCCACACAGAATGCGAGGAGGAAGTCGTGGTGGCACGGATTCGACCCGGCCCCGGCGCCGCGGCGCGCGGCGTCGTCCCGGCGGCGGAACGAGTCTCGCCTCCGGCGCTCCCGCAAGGAGTCGGCTGATGCCTCCGGTCCGCTACCACGCGGGTGCGTTTCCGCCGACATCGGAGGAATTTGACTGGCACGCGCTTCTGCCCCACCTCGGACCTGCGGCGGCTGCCGTCGCCCGATACGATGGCGTGCTCCAAGGCATTCCGAACTCGGGCGTCCTGCTGTCGCCGTTGTCGACGCAGGAGGCCGTTCTCTCTTCGCGTATCGAGGGCACGCAGGCCACGATGACCGAGGTTCTGGAGCTCGAGGCCGGGGCCGAAGCTGAATCGCCGGAGCGCCGCGAGGACATCCACGAGATTCTGAACTACCGCCGGGCCATGTACGAGGCGGCGCGGATGCTGGAGACGCTTCCAATTTCCGGCCGCGTGATCCGCGGCGCCCACGCGGTGCTTCTGGACAGCGTGCGCGGAGCCGGAAGGTCGCCGGGGGAGTATCGCCGGGCGTCCAACTGGATCGGTCCCCCGGGGTGCGGCATCGAGGAGGCCCGCTTCGTGCCGCCCGCCGCCCACGAGATCCCGGACGCCATGGGCCGGTGGGAACGGTACGCCAACGAGGGTGCGGACGGGGTGCCGGACCGCTTGGTGCAGCTGGCCGTCCTCCATGCCGAGTTCGAGGCGCTGCATCCGTTTCTGGACGGCAACGGCCGGGTGGGGCGCATGCTCGTCCCCCTTCTGCTCTGGCAATGGAGAATGATCGAGCGCCCGCATCTCTACATCAGCGGATTTCTGGAGGCGCACCGGAACGACTACTACGACGCCCTGCTCTCCGTGTCGCGCGGCCGCGACTGGACGACATGGACCCTCTTCTTCCTGAGGGCCGTGCGTGCCCAGGCGGAGGAGAACCTGGCCAAGGCGAAGGGGATTCTGCAGCTGTACGACGACCTGAAGAACCGAGTCCCCAAGATGACCCGGTCGCAATACGCGACGCTGGCGGTGAACTGGATGTTCGGGCGACCGATCTTCTCAAGCACCGATTTCGTGAAGAAGTCGGGCATTCCCGAGTCCACGGCGCGTCGCTTTCTCACGGTGCTGCGAGAGAACGACGTGATTGGGGAGCTCCTCCCGCCCGCCGGGCGGAGGGCCGCGCTGTGGGTCTTCCCCAGTCTGCTCAATTTGGCAGAGGGGCGGAAGGCGTTCTGAAGCGGAGCTGCGGGATCGCGGAGGCCACCGCGTTGTCGGTCACATGTGAGCAGCAAAACCGGTTGTTGCCCATCTAAGGCCAGAAGTGATCGACAAGATCGGGATCAGCCGGCGGCGATCTGAGGGCTCTGCTTCGGTCATCCGGGACCGGCATCGAGCAGGTCGAGGATGAAGGCGAACTCGAAGGCGAGTTCCTCGTACTCCCGGTCCCGGCCGGAGCCGCCGCCGTGGCCCGCGTCCATGTGCGTCTTGAGGAGCAGGCGGTTCTCGTCCGTCTTCGTCGCGCGCAGCTTCGCGACCTTCATCTTCCCGTCCTCGTACCACGCCCGGCCCAGTTCCTGTCCGCACCGGCCTCGGGCCGCCAACCCGCCCACGCCGCTTTCTCTCGTAACCACAGCGGAGGGCGGCCTGCTGCCCGGCGTCGACCTCGATGATTCCGCAGCCCTCATCGGATCCGTGGAAGACAGCGTTTTGATCCCTCCCGACGGCAACGTCTTGGTCTACGCCCCACCATCAAGACAATCGAGAACGTATTCGTATCGGCCCAAGACAGCCAATCCAATCGTTACCGTGTCAGATGCACTCGGCGTCCAGCAAGATCTATCCTCAACCTGGGGCAATTTCGATCCGGTATTTTATTATGCGTGGCAAGTCGAACATGGAGGCCTCAAGAAGCCATACGTAGTCGGGCGTCGCCAGTAAGGGACGCTGGTAATCGGCGAGGGTGACTCTAGCCAAGGCACCCTCACTCTGCGTCGCAAGGACCCAGTTCGCCTCTCGAGACGCCGACCGTTCACGCCCGATCCAGATTGCGCCCGCTGATCCTTGGATCAAATCGTTGAGCGGTGGATAGTATCGTGGAACATAGATTGCCTCTCGCAATTGACGTGCTATTTCCTGCGTTGGCCTAGCCGCCTGTCCACGACTTCCGGGTCGCGTTGAATTCTGGCGACCCAACTCATCCACCACACTGTCCACGGCCGCAGCCGTCAAACGCATCGGCCGGTAACGCAGCGCCACGCTGGTGTCGCGTCGGCCATCAAAGTGATACCGCTCCACCACAATAAGTGCTTCGTCGTCCGCTTCGACAACTGCCCGCGCCGCCAGCGCGTAACGTTCCGTTCCTCCGAACGCCACTGGGGCTCGTTCGCTGAACGGTTGCTGCAATCTCGCGACGCCGCCAGTGCGCCCAGAGGGGCGCAACAGCATGTGTTCGTGCCACACTTCGCTCGCGACTAGTGAATCCAGCAGTCCTTCGTTCGCATGCCATCGCCACCATAGCACCCGACCCCGCCCACTCGGATCGCCTGACACGCCATTCAGAGGCAGCGGAGATCCGACGATGGAACCATCCGGTGCCAATCTCAGACGTTGACCAGTGGCCCGCCCCGGAACGTCCGGAGTGACCGTTTCCAAGAGAGCACCATCTGGTAAGAACCGCGTCACGCGACCAAGTAAGGGGTCCGAAGTCCAGACTGTGTCGCCGTGGGCACCTAGGCCGTCAAGCCACCGAAATTCCCCCGGCCCATCACCCGCCCGTCCAATCTCCCTTCCGTACGACCCATCCCTGTCGAATACGAGCACTTCCGTTTGTCCCCCCAACAGTACTGTTCCATCCGACAGTTCCCAGAGATACGACGGTCGCCTGCTGAGCGGAGCGTTCAAGACGTCTATCGCCGCGACTTCGACGAGCCTGGCCGAGGGCAATTCCTCTTCGTGCGGTATGGCCTGACCGAGAACCGGAGCAGCCCATACGCTCAGCGGAGCCAAGCGTGCCAGCCGGATGCACATCCGCAGCCTACAAGCGGTAGGCCGAATCACAGCGAAATCTGCGCAGTCAACGCTCGGACCCGCCTCGCCGCCTCGACGTCGTAACGCCGCGTCGCTTCGTCCAACAGCTCGATCACGGGTAAGTGACTCCAACGTCTCTGGTTGATCGCGCTCACTCCGGGTTGGCAGAGTAAGATGGAGCGGTCGACCTATCAAGTTTAGCGCGGCGCAGTCTCCTCCAGCAGGTCGAGGATGAAGGCGAACTCGAAAGCGAGTTCCTCGTACTCCCGGTCCCGGCCGGAGCCCCCGCCGTGGCCGGCATCCATGTGCGTCTTGAGGAGCAGGCGGTTCTCGTCCGTCTTCGTCGCGCGCAGCTTCGCGACCCACTTCGCCGGCTCCCAGTACTGGACCTGCGAGTCGTGGAGACCCGTCGTGACCAGCAGGTTGGGGTAGTCCTTCGCCTCCACCTGGTCGTAGGGGGAGTAGGAGAGCATGTAGCGGTAGGACTCGAGTTCGCTCGGGTTGCCCCATTCGTCCCATTCGAACGTCGTGAGCGGAATCGACTCGTCCAGCATCGTCGTCACGACATCGACGAACGGGACGTGCGCGACCACCCCCCGGAACAGTTCCGGCCGCATGTTCACGACCGCGCCCATGAGCAATCCCCCGGCGCTTCCGCCGCGCGCGAAGAGCTTCTCCGGGCTGGTGTAGCCCTGCGCGACGAGGAAGTCCGCCACGTCCACGTAGTCGGTGAAGGTGTTCTTCTTGTTGAACATCTTCCCGTCCTCGTACCACGCCCGGCCCAGTTCCTGTCCGCCGCGGATATGGGCGATCGCGTACACGAACCCGCGGTCGAGGAGGCTGAGGCGGGTGGAGGAGAAGGTGGGCTCCATGCTCGCCCCGTATGAGCCGTAGGCGTAGAGGAGGAGCGGGTTGTCGCCGTCCTTCTCGAGACCGCGCCGGTAGACGACGGACACGGGGACTTCCACGGCGCCGTCGCGGGCGGGGGCGTGCAGCCGTTCCACCACGTAATCCCCCCGGTCGTAGCCGCCCAGGACCTCGTCCTCCTTGAGCAGCGTACGCTCGCGCGTGGACATGTCGTAGTCGTAGACCGAGCGCGGCGCGGAGAGCGAAGTGTACCCGTAGCGCAGGATGTTCGTGTCCAGTTCGGGGTTGGCGGACAGCGAGGCCAGGTAGGCCGGCTCGTCAAAGGCGATCTCGTGCTCTTCCCCTTCCCACTCGCGGACGCGCAGGCGGGTGAGCCCTCCCTCGCGCTCCGAGAGCACGAGGTAATCCCGGAACAACTCGAACCCCTGCAGGAACACGTCGCTCCGGTGCGGGACGACGGTCTCCCACTGGTCCGTCGCCGTCCTCTCGACGGGGGTCCGCATGAGCTTGAAGTTCTCGGCCCCGCCGAGGTTGGTGCGGATGTAGAAGTGGTCCCCGAGGTGATCGAAGCGGTGCTCGTGCCCGCGCTCGCGCGGGAGGAAGAGGGTGAACTCGCCCTCGGGATCGCTAGCATCGAGGAACCGGTGTTCGTCCGCCAGCGTGTGGGAGGAGGAGATGACGATGTACCGCTTCGACTTCGTCTTGCGGACGCGGGAACTGAACTCCTCGTCGTCCTCCTGATAGACGAGCACGTCGTCCGCCGGATCGGCGCCCACGCGGTGCCGGTAGATCTGGTACGAGCGCAGGGTGCCGGAGTCCCGCCGCGCATAGAAGAGCGTCCGGTTGTCCTCGGCCCACACCATGTTGCCGGAGGCGCCCTCGATGGACTCCGGGTAGTCCTCTCCCGTGTCGAGATTCCGGATGCGGATGGTGTAGATGCGGCGCCCGCGCGTGTCCTCGGCCCACGCCATCAGGTCGCCGGCAGTGCTCACCGCGGGAAAGGCGGAGTAGTAATCGTGTCCTTCGGAGTGCGCGTTGACGTCGAGGATGACCTGCTCGGTCGCGTCGAGCGATCCGCGCTTCCGGGCGTAGATCGGATAGTCCCGGCCGTCCTCGGTGCGGCGGTAGTAGAAGAAGTCGCCCTCCCTCACGGGCACGGAGAGGTCGCTCTGCTTGATCCGGCCCTTGATCTCCTCGAACAGCTCCGCCTGGAGACCCCCGGTGTGCGCCATTAGCGCATCGGTGTAGGCGTTCTCCTCCTCCAGATACTCGATGACGGCCGGGTTGTCGCGCTGGTTCAGCCAGTAGTAATTGTCGATGCGGGTGTGCCCGTGCGTCTCCAACTGTTCCGGGATCACGCGTGCGACGGGGGGCGCGACCCCGGCGTCGGCCGGGGACTCCGGGGCGGGGTCGGCACCCTCCCCGGTGCAGCCGGCGGCCTGGACGCTCACGGCGAGCAACGCCGCGACGAGGGGGAAACGGTCACGGCATGCTGCCTTCGCTCGCGGCATCGACGACTCCTTCGTGATTCAGTGCTTCTCAACAGCCTTGGGTCTCCATGATTCCGGCCGGCGTCTCCGACCTCGTTCGGAAGGGGTTGATCACGCGGAGGCCGCCGAAGTCATGTCCGTGCTGCAGGTCCTCGGTCAGGAGGATAGAGCACTCGCACGATTGGGCGGCGGCGACGATGAGCGCGTCCCACCAGGATATGGAGTGGCGATCCTGCAGCAACCAGGCGCGTTCCAAAACCCGTGTGTCGGTCGCCACCGGCCGCCACGCCGTGAGATCGCGAACGATTTCACGAACCTCGGGAGGGTTGAACGCGAGACGCCCCTTCCGGGTGAGGGTCACGTAGAGTTCCTGAAGAACCTGAAAGCTCAGGCGCCCGGTGCGCGAGCGCGCAAGGAAAGCGATCCATTCCGCGGCGCAAGCCTGCTTCGTGAGATCGCTCTCATCATGCCGGTAGACGAAGATGTTCGTGTCAACGAAGACCTGAGCGATCATATAACTCCTCTCGAGTGGGCCTCCGGCCTTCGGGCCAGTCGATCTTGCGAGGCTTCCGAGCGAGGTAACGCTTCATCGCGACCTCGTAGTCGTCCTCTCGGCGCCGCGTCCGTTCCAGTAGCTCGCAGATCCATCTCGAGACGCTCCGGTCGTCCTCGGCCGCCTTGACCCGTAGCCACCGGGCGACATCTTCGGGCAGTGTGATGGTGATGTTCTTCACGTCCACTTCTCCTCAAGCGAAACACAGCACGATTATCGTGAAACACGAAAACCGTGTCAAGAAAGCCGGAACGCTGGTCGCGCTGGGGTTGGCGCTCGCGACGGGGTTCGCGTGCTCTCCGCCGCCGGTCGCGGATCGCGGAGCTGAGGCGGTCTATCCGGGCGCGTCGTGGGAGCGGATCGCGGATCCGGCGGCCGCGGGGTTCTCGGCCCCGGCGCTGGAGGCGATCCATCCGTACGTGGACGGGATCAACACGTCGGCCGTGATGGCCGTCGCCGGCGGACGCGTCCTGTTCGAGCACGGACCCGTGGACTCGCTGAGCTACCTCGCCTCGGTCCGGAAGAGCATCCTCGCCATGCTGTACGGGAACTACGTGGCGGACGGGACGATCGACCTCGAACTCACCCTCGAGGAGTTGGGCATGGACGATGTCCAGGGTCTCCTCCCGATCGAGAAGCGCGCTCGGATCCTCGATCTCGTCACCGCGCGCTCCGGCGTCTATCACCCGGCTTCGAACGCGGGGGACAACCTCGCGGATGCGCCGCCCCGGGGCTCACAGGAACCCGGCACGTACTACCTGTACAGCAACTGGGACTTCAACGCGGCCGGCACCGTCTTCGAGCAACTCACGGGCCGCAACATCTACGACGCGCTGGAGACCGATCTCGCCCTGCCGCTGGGCTTCGAGGACTGGGACCGGTCGATCCACGGAAAAACGGGGGACGCGACCCGGTCGCGCAACCTCGCCTATCACATCACACTCTCCACGCGGGACATGGCCCGGATCGGCCACCTCATGCTGTTGGGTGGTATATGGGGGGAGGAACGGGTGCTGCCGCAGGGGTGGGCCGAGCGCATCGCGAGCGTCGTCACGCCCTCGGAGGAGATGAATCCGGAGGGCCTGCGCGGGGGCGAGTTCGGCTACGGCTACATGTGGTGGGTGTGGGATGGTCCCGCGGTGCCGGAGGGATTCGAGGGGGCGTACAGCGGCCGGGGCGCCTACGGCCAGTTCATCACCGTCATCCCGTCGCTCGACATGGCCGTCGCCCACAAGACCGTGCCGGACGCCCAGACGCCGTGGGATGACTACATGGGCATCCTCACTCGCCTCGTCGCCGCGCACTGCGGCACTGATTGCTGAGGACTCAGGCGGTCCATTCCACCCACACGGTTTGGGGCTTCCGGAACTCGTAGCCATAGGGGGGCGCGGGGCGGTCCGGGTCAAGGCGGAGCCCGGGGCAGCGGGCCCAGAGCGTTTCGAGCACGACGCGGGTCTCGAGGCGGGCGAGGGGGGCGCCGAGGCAGAAGTGGCGGCCCACCGCGAATGAGAGGTGGTCTCCGGCGTTCGGGCGCGTCACGTCGAAGCGGCCGGGGTCCTCGAAGTGACCGGGGTCCCGGTTCGCGGCACCGAGCATGCAGTGGACGACCTCCCCTTCGGCGATGCGCACGTCACGGATCTCGGTGTCGCGCGTGGCGTGGCGGGCTGCGGACTGGACGGCGGGTTCCCAGCGCAGCGTCTCCTCTATCGCCAGATCGAGGGCGGCAGGGCTGGCCCGTGCAGTCTCGATCTGCTCCGGGTGGGACAACAGGGCCCACACGGCATTCGCGATCATCGACTCGGTGGTCTCGATCCCGCCGAAGAGGATGATGAGCGCGTTGGAGCGGATCTCCTCCGCCGTGAGCGGGTCGACATGGTCGCACACCAGGTCGGAGAGGAGGCTGCCATCCGGATCCCGCTCGAGTTCGTCGAGGATCGGTTCGAGCGCCCGGCCGAACGCGTCGGCCGCACCTTTCCCGGCTGCGCGCAACTCCGGGTCGCCCGCGAAGTTCGCCAGGGCGCGGGCGAAGTGCTCGTACCACTCGTTCACGCGCTCCGTCTCGGCCGGGGGGATGCCGAGCACCGAGAGGACCGAATGGAGCGCGACCGGCCGCGCCACGCCCGTCCGCACCTCGCCCGTGCGCCCACCCTCCGATCTCAGCGTCGCCACCCGCCGCTCGACCTCCGCGACCAGGGGTGCCAGCGACGCCGTCCTCAGGCGGGAAGCGTGGAACGGCGGCAGACACGTCCGCTTGTAGCGAATCCGCGCCGGACCCTCCGTCGTCATCATGTGGACGCCGAACATGTCGCGGATCGTGGACGGCGCATCCGTCGTGAACAGGTCGGGATCGCGGAGCACGGCGACCATGTCGTTGCGCCGGGTGAGGAACCAGCGCTCGATCTCCGGCACCCAGGTGACGGGCTCCGCCTTCCGCAGTTCGGCGAAGATCGGGTAGGGATCGACCGCCAGGTCCGCGAGACGGACCCGCGCCCCGAGCGGGAACCGATCGACCCGCGGCTCGCTCACGCGCCGGTTCGGCTCGCAGTCGCCCCGCCGGCCATCAGAGGCCCGACCACATCAGCACGGCGAAGCCGATGAAGAGCGCGTAGACGCCGGCTACCCCGGCCACAATCCAGCGGCCCCGCCCCCGGTAGGTCCGGAAGAGGAAGACGGAGACGGCCAGCACGAGGACGACCTCGCCGACCGCCGCGTACCCTCCGTAGTGGTCCGGATCCCAGTACGACACGGGGCTGGTGAACCGCCAGTCGCTGAAGGGGAAGAAGTGGCGGTGCGCGTCCTCGCGGTGCAGGGGGAGGTCGCCCAGCGCGTGGAGGATCATGCTCGCGACGAACAGGGCGGGTGCCGTGCGCAATCCGCGTCGCAGGCCGGTCGTTACGCCCGACTCAAGGCCGGGGGCGGCAGAGGCTTCCCGCCGGCCGAAGAGCACCATCAGGCCGAGCACGAGCGCCAGCAGCGGAATCGAACTCGGGATGTCGAACACGACCTGCCAGCCGGGGTCGAAGTAGCGCTCCGACCAGATCCGTCCCTCCGACACGCCGCGCACGAGCCGTTCCCAGAGGTAGAAGACGAGCATCGGGGCGTCCGGGGCGACGGCCCCGAGCGCGACCGGCAGCGCGTTGCGCTCCGACCGGCCCAGCACGATCAGGCTGAACGCCGCGTGCGCCGGCGTCGTCACGCGTCCGTCCGCGGCGAGGGCCCGCGCCGCCGGGACAGTGCAGAGACCTCCGTCAGACGCCCGCTCCGCGCTTGAGCCGCTGCAGGTGCTGCCGCCGGAACTTCGCCACCTTGGGCGCCACGACGGCCTGGCAGTACGGCTGGGTCGGGTTCCGATTCAGGTAGTCGTCGTGGTACGCCTCGGCCGGGTGGAACGTCTCCAGCGGAGCGACCTCCGTCACGATCGGCCCCAGCCAGATCCCGGCGGCGGTGATCTCCGCGATCTTCCGCCCGGCCGCTTCCTTCTGTGCCTCGCTCTCGTGGAAGATCGCCGAGCGGTACTGCGTCCCGACATCCGCGCCCTGCCGGTTGAGCGTCGTGGGATCGTGGATCGTGAAGAAGACATCCAGCAGATCGTCGAATGTCACTCTGTCCGGATCGAAGCTGACCCGCACCACCTCCGCGTGCCCGGTGCGCCCCGTGCACACCTGTTGGTACGTCGGGTTCTCGGCATGCCCCCCCGCGTAACCCGACTTCACGCCGTGCACGCCTTCCAGAAGCTGATACACGGCCTCGAGGCACCAGAAGCACCCCCCGGCCAGCGTCGCCGTTTCTCTTCGATTATTCATGGTTTTCCTCTTCAGAAGGCAGTTCCGGGCTTGCGGATCTGTACGCCTGTTTGGGGTGGGTGGGATTGTCCGGATAGCGCCGCACGAGCCGCCCCGCTTCCACCATCGGCGTCAGGTGGCGACCGCTCAGATTACGCTGGGAGAAGTTCAGGAATCGCGCGATCTCTCCCGATGTCGTCCACTCCCGGGCCTCGCAGATCGCTTCGATGACCGCACGTAACCGTTCTTTCCGAGGCCGCGGTCCCAAGCCATCGACCGCGCGCTGTACGTCCGCGGGCAGCTCCCCTCGATCGGCACGCAGCTCCCCTCGATCCGCAGGTAGCTCCCCCCGATCCACAGGCAGCTCCCCCCGATCCACGGCGAGGTCACGGACCACCGGCGTAAGCGTGTAGAAGCTATCCGCGCCACGCCCCTGCAACGTGAGGAGTTCCCGGTCGCGAAGGCCGCGCAGCAGATGGCTGGCGCGCAGTGTGTCGAGTCCGGTGACGGAACGCAGCGCGGCATTATCTACGCGGCCACGCCTGTGGGCGATGAGAAGCGCACGGAATTCCTGACGACTCAGGTCGGCGTTCCCCAGGCTGGCCACGAACTGGCGAAATGCGGCCACGTATTCGGCCGCCTGCCGCCGCATCTCACGACGATCCCGCGAACGCTTCTCGCCGGGCGGACCCTCCAACATGGACTTGCGGTCGAAGTGCTGGCCTTCGACCTGCGTCAGGAACGGCGTGACGTCGAACTTCGGGTTCGCCAAGCTAACTCCCGTTGTCGGTGGCCGTGGTTGTGGCGCGCTTCTGTTCTTCGACCATCTCGGCCACGTCGGCGAGCAGTTGCTTCGCGTCGTACACGATGCCGTCCTTGATCGTGTAGAGGATGCCGCCGACGGTTTCCACCTCGCCCGTCTCGTCGTTGAGGCGCCGCGCCCCGGTGCCGTACAGGACCTTCAGGTTCCGGATCGGGTTCTCGTCCACGATCACGAGATCCGCCAGCAGGCCGCGGCGCACGACCCCGAACTCGATGGGGCGGCCCGTCGGCTTGAACAGCGTCTCGGCCGCGTGCATGGTCGCGGCGCGGATCACCTCCAGCGGATGGAACCCGGCGTGCTGCAGGAGTTCCATCTCCTGGATCGTGGAGAAGCCCATGAGGTTGTAGATGTAGCCGGCATCCGAACTCGCCGTGACGCGGCCGCCCATGTTCTTGTAGTCGTTGAGCAGGTCGTGCCACACCTCGAGGAAATCGCGCCACGCCACCTCCTCCCACGTCGTCCAGTCGAAGTAGTAGGAGCCATGGTCCTCGCGGTTCGCCTCGTAGAACTCCCACAGCGTGGGCAGCGTGTAGGTCTCGTGCCACGGCGCGTACATCTGGTCGTCGACATCCCAACTCGCCTGGTAGGCGGTCATCGTGGGGTCGAGGGTGACGTCGTACGAGAGCATTTCCTCCAGGAAAGCGTTCCACTCGGGGCTGCCGCGCTCGTGGATCAGGTTCCACTGCCTGGGGACCTGGCCGAAGCGGTGCTGCTCGTCGTTGTAGTTCATCTCCGGGGGCCACGGTTGGACGTCGTGGTCCTTGTACAGCGCCTCGAACAGTCCGTAGAAGTGCGTGACGGTGCCGAGGCCGAGGCGCGCCGCGTCGAGCGCGTTCATCTGCGCGACACCCATCTGGCCGAGGTGGGCCGTGCTGCCGAGGCCAAGTTGGGCGGCCTCGTCGAGCAGCGCCTCCATGATCTCGGGGCGGAACGAGTTGAGCTTGAGCCCGTCGCCGCCTGATTCCTTCACGTACCGGACCCAGTCGCGCGCGTCCTCCGGGGTGTCGATCCGGCGACCGCCCCATCCCTCGCCGCCGGCGCCGGTGAAGGGATAGACCCACATGCGCGGGGCCACGATCTCGTTCGCCGCGCTGCGCGCCTTCTCCGCGACCGCCCAGTCGTGCGGGCCGAAGCCGACCCCGCGCCCGGTCGTGATCCCGTGCGACATCCAGAGCTTGTACGTGTACTCGGCCTCGGGCGCCTTGGGGACGCCACCGGTGTGCAGGTGGAGGTCGACGAAACCCGGCAGGACATACATGCCCGTCGCGTCGATCTCGTGCACGATCGCGTCCGGGTTGCCCTCGACCGTGAGGCCGGGGCGGCGCGCCTCGTCGATCGGGCGCTGCGGAACGCCCACGCCGACCACGTCGACGATGCGGTTCCCCTCGATGACGATGTCCATCGGGCCGATGGGGGGCGCGCCGGTGCCGTCGATCACGGTGGCGCCGCGGATGATGAGGCGGTCGTACGGTCCCTCGCCTTCGTCCGGGCCCCGGTCCGGAGCCCCGATCATCTGCGTCGGCTGCGCGGCCGGGGCCGCTGTGGCGAGAAGGATCAGCGCCGCGGAGGCGGCCGGAATGCTTCGGATGGCGTGGCCGATTGTTTTCACGCGTCGTTCTCCATCGATGGTGCAGGGGCGGGCGGCCGAAAGGACCGCTGGCAGCCTGCTGCGTTTGGGCGGCCACGGACTGCTACGGTCCGAGGGCCGCGACGGGGATTACGGCGACACCGTCCGCACGTTCGTATGCATAGCCATCGTGGACGATAACGCAGAGGGCTGCCGGTTCTCCACACCGGTCCGTATCCACCCGCTGCGCGAACTTGAGCAGGATCTTGGCGGCGTCGTCGATCCGGTGCGTACCCAGCTTGACTTCGAAGGCGGCCCAACGGCCGGGTCCCCCGTCGACGATGACGTCCACCTCCAAACCTGTGTTGTCTCGATAGTGGTACACGTGCGCATCCATGGCTTGGGCGTAGACGCGCAGATCCCGCACGACCAGCGACTCGAACAACAGCCCAAACCACGCGATATCACTCATTAGATGACGGGCGTCCGCACGGAGCGCCGCGGTGGCCACCGATGGGTCCGCGAAGTGCCGCTTGGGCGTGGACCGCAGCCGTGAGCGCGAGCGGAGATGGGGTCCCCAGGGAGGCTGCGGCTCGATAAGCATGAGGCGTTGCAGTGTCGCCAAGTAGGTGTGCGCCGTCCCTTCGCTCAGCGGCGGCCCCGGCCCGCCGACGTCCGCCGCCAACGTCGAGATGGATGCGGTCGTCGATACGTTGCGCGCGTACGACTGCAGCAGCCGGCTCACGCGCTCCGGGTTATGCCGCGTTCCGTCCAAGTTAGGGACGTCGGTCCGGCAGACCTCTTCGATGTAGTCCCGGTTCGCCCGCAGAGCCGCGCGTGGCGACTTTCCAAGGTTGGCGGGCCAGCCGCCGAAACAGACGAGGTCGGCGAGCGCCCTCGCGCCCAGTCGAGCCTCCGAACCCGGTACGCGTTCGCCGCCCAGGACGGCCCGGAGCGACACGGATCCGGTGGACCGGCCCAGTTCGAACAAGGACATGGGCCGTAGGCGAAGTCGGCTGACGCGGCCCGCGCCGGAATGACGCGTGATGTCATCCGACGGCACGGCGGAGCCCGTGAGGATGAACTGCCCCGCCGCCTGGCGGTCGTCCACCGCGCGCCTCATGTGATTCCAAAGTCCGGGCTCCAGCTGCCACTCGTCCAGGAGGCGAGGTGCCGGGCCCGCCAGTAGCTCGGCCGGATCCAGCCTGGCGAGCCGGCGGGCCGTCTCGTCCACATCAAGGAGTACCTGGCTGCGCGCGAGGCGCTGCGCCGTCCACGTCTTGCCGGAGGCGCGCGGTCCTTCGATGAGAACGGTGCCCGCCGCCGCGAGGCGTTCCTCCAGCTCCGCGTCCGCGACCCGCGGGCGGTAGCCCTGTGTAGATGCCATCGTCACACTCGACCCGGTTGTGCGGCTGGCTGTTGAAACCGCTGCCGACCTTCAGGTTACGTTGGAGCACTCGGATTCGCAACGCGTTTGTGAGTTGTATCGCAACGCTGTCACAATCTGATTTGCGGCAGTTTTGTACATGGTTTTGCAACAATAACGCAATCTGTTTTGCAATATTCCTGTGATCGGAATAACAGATCTGTGGGTTTGCAAGCGGTTGTAAGCGCGGCGTGGGTGGAGCTTTCGGCTCTAACCGTCGAGATGGTACAGGCGGCGGTTGTTCTCGTGCAGGATCATGCGCGCCGCCGCCACGGCCTCGTCACGGTTCAGGATCCCTGCGTCAACGTAGATCCCGAGCGCCTGCGCGAGGAACCGCCGACCCCACTTGGCGGCGAGCCAGTAGAACTCCGGCAGGTGGTAGGCGTCGCTCCCGAACAGGATCTTGGAGAGGGGGACGACCTCCATCACCTCGAGGAACATGCGCAGCATGCCGTGGTGGATGAGGGGCGCGGCGAGCGACAGCTCGAAGTGGCAGTTCGCGTACAGGTGGGTCAGCCACGCGGCGCGCCCGATCAGCGGGTAGCCGGCGTGGATGAGGATGACCTGCGGCATGCGCATCACGCCGCCGCGCTCGAAGCGGACCATCTCCTCCATGAGGAACGGGTCCTGGTGGCGCATGATCCCGCGCGGGGCTTCGCCATCGCCGGCGTGGAACTGCATCGGCATGTCCCGCTCCAGGCACGCCTCGAGCGCGAGGGAGTGGAGGTAGAGCAGCGCCTCGCTCTGCATCTGCCAGTAGTCGTCGCGGTCCCGGGCGTCGGCCGCCGGGACCTCGCCGCGCGCGCGGCTGGCCCGGAACGCGTCCCACGAGCGGCGGGCCGCGGCCCGGTCGAAGTGCGGCTTGAGGAGCCCGAGGCGCGGGAGCAGGTACGACTTCATCCCATACGAGGGGGCGCCGAGGTTGCCGCTCCCGTCGAGTCCGCTCTCGATCTCGGCCATCATCCGCGTCTCGATCTCGTCGAGACTCAGATCCTCGCTCATGGGTGCCCGCAGGATCGTGTCCACGCGCAGGATATGGCGGCCGCGGGTGGGGAGGATCGCGTCCTTGAAGCGGGCCACGCCGCCCTGGTCCATCCCTTCCCGGTAGCCCATGTCGAGCATCGCGTTCTCGATGTTCGCGTCGGCGAACATGGCGCGGAGATAGCTCGCGTAGTCCCGCCCGCGCTCGTTACGGGCCTCGATCACCGCCTCGAAGGTCGGGTCGCAGTCGAGGAAGGCGGCGAGTTCCTTCACGAGATAGCGGAGGAAGACCGTCTCCCCCGCCTGTTCGAGGACGCGGGCCCGCGTGTTCGAGACATCGAATTCCGCGTCGAGCGCGCTCCGCTCCGCCGCGTCGCCCGCCCGCCAGCGCTGGTAAACGCCGGCCGGAAAATAGCGGTCCATGGGGAAGGCGGAGAGCGCGAGCCGCTCGATGAACTCGCCGGCATCCGTCTCCGCGTCGTCGAACGTGAGCGGGTGACAGTGCGTGTCGTCGACCGGGATCTCGCGCAGTTCGTCGAGGAGCGCGCGGGCCGTCGGGTCCAGGCCCTCGCTCCCCGCACGGGCGGAAGCGAATCCGGCGCCACCGCCGACACAGGCCGCGAGCAGCGCACTGCCCCCGCCGACGCCGGCCAGATTCAGAAACTCCCTGCGATCCGGCATAATCGCGCCCCTTTCGCGGCGCTACGCGCTCGGCCCGGCCGGCCGCACCGCCGTCAGTGGCGGACCTCCGTGTCTACCCCCTCCTCCCCTTCCGAGCGGGCGATGATCGCGGCGCCGCACGAGTCGCTGAACACGTTGACCGCGGTGCGGTACATGTCGAGCGGCCGGTCGATGGCGAGCATCGCGCCCACGATCGTGATCGCCTCCGGGTTGTCGCCGAGGCCGATCGCGTTGAGGACGATGAAGATCACGACCACGCCGGCCGACGGCACCGCGGCCGCCCCGATCGAGGCGAGGAGCGCCGTGAGGACGACGATCGCCTGCTGCCCGATGCTGAGGTCGACGCCGAGCACCTGCGCGATGAAGAGGGCGCCGGCGCACTCGAAGATCGCCGTGCCGTCCATGTTCACGGTGGCGCCCATCGGGAGCACGAACGAGGAGACCTTGTTCGAGACGCCGACCTTCTCGCGCAACGTCTTGATCGTGACCGGGAGCGTCGCGCCCGACGAGCTCGTCGAGAACGCGGTGAGGAGCGGCTCGCGCAGGTTCGCGAAGTGGACCAGCGGCTTGATGCGGCCCAGCACGATCAAGAGGAGCGGCATCGTGATGAAGAGGTGGATCGTGAGCCCCGACCCGATCGTCGCGAAGTACTTCGCGAGCGCGGCGAAGCGGTCGAATCCGGTCTCCCCCACCATGCGCGTGATGAGCGCGAAGACGCCGATGGGGAGGAACTTTATGATCCCCGACGTGAGCGCCATCATCGCCTGGAAGAAGGCGTTGAAGATGTCGGTGACCACGACGCGGGGCTTCTCCGGCAGCCCGGTGATCGCCGCGCCGAAGACGATGCAGAAGAAGATGACCGCCAGCATGTCGCCCGCGGAGGCGGCGGCGAAGAAGTTGCTCGGGACGATGTCGAGGATGAGGTCCACCGGAGAATCCGGCGTGCTGAGTTCGGGCACTTCCTGTTGGGCCGCCGCGCCCATGTCCGCGTTTCGGCCCGGGCGGATGAGGTTCACCATCAGGAGCCCGGTCAGCGCCGCCAGCATGCTCGACAGCACGTAGTAGCCCATCGTCTTGCTGAACAGGCGGCCGATGGCCCTTCCCCCGCCCACCGACGCGACCCCGGACACGATCGACGTGAGCACGAGCGGCACGATGATCATCCGGAGCAGCTTCATGAACAGCTCGCCGATCCAGCCGATCGCGTTGGCCGCGGGCAGCCCGAAAGCCCAGCCCGTGATGAGCCCCAGGGCCATGGCGGCCAGCACCTGCCAGTGAAGGCGTCGGTACCAGGGGAGCGTGGGATCGTATTCCATTGGCGTCTCCGGTGCGGCGCCGTCGGGCGGCGCATGTCCAGCGTCTCGGGGCGGCCGGATACCGAGGCGGTCCAACCGCTGTTCGAACGATCGATCCAACGGGGGTTGATCGTGGTGTCCAGACGGCAAACGGGCAATGGGCGTCACTTCCCCGCCCGCGTTGAGCGCCTTACGGGCCCCGGCGCCTCGGCACTTTCGGTAGCTCGCGAACTCCCGGGACGCGACTCTAGCTTCACCCGAGCCCGAAACGCCCCGCGCGACGCGGGCGGCGCCGCCCCGGAGATGCCATGCCCAGAATCATGCTTGCGGACAACCTCGACGCGCTCCGGCGCCTGGCCGATGGCCACGCGGATCTCATCTACATCGATCCGCCGTTCAACACCGGCCGGACGCAGCAGATGACGCGGGTTCGGACGCGTCGCGTCTCACCGGGTGAAGGCGGAGACCGGACGGGCTTCCAAGGGGCGCGCTACGAGACGACCGCTTGGGGCACGCGCCGCTTTGCGGACCGGTTCGACGACTACCTCGAGTTCCTCGGCCCCCGGCTCGTCGAGGCATACCGCGTTCTCGCTCCGCACGGGTCTTTCTACCTCCACGTCGACTACCGGGAGGTGCACCACTGCCGCGTCTTCCTGGACGACCTGTTCGGGCCGGAAAACCTCCTGAACGAGATCATCTGGGCGTACGACTACGGCGCGCGGCCGAAGACGCGGTGGCCGGCGAAGCACGACAACATCCTGTTCTACGTGAAGGACCGGACCAACTACGTCTTCAATGTGGATGAGATCGAGCGCATCCCCTACATGGCGCCGGGGCTCGTCGGGCCCGAGAAGGCCGCGCGCGGCAAGCTGCCCACGGACACCTGGTGGCACACGATCGTCCCCACGAGAGGCGCCGAGAGGACGGGCTATCCGACCCAGAAACCGCTCGGCATCCTGCGCCGCATCATCACGGCTTCCTCGAATCCCGGCGACCTCGTGCTCGACTTCTTCGCGGGCAGCGGCACCACCGGCATGGCCGCCCACGAACTGGGGCGAGACTTCATCCTCGTCGACGATAACCCCGAGGCACTCGAAGTGATGGCGAAACGGTTCGAATCCATGCGCGGCGTCCGCTGGGAGGGCTTCGACCCGCCCAAGATCTTGGAATCACATGCATAGCATCGACTTGCGTGCGCGCCACGGCCCGATTCCGTGTTGTCTTCGCCTCCTCGGGAAACCCTCGTCCGGCTCCACGAGTCGCATGCAACGGCGGACCGGCAACGGTGGCCCGGGCGGGTTGCTCGCTACACGAACAACCTCCATTCTGCTCGACGTTCGTCGATTCCTGGCCTGGGGTGAGGGGAGGAGGGAGTGGGGGAAAAGGTCCTTGATCTGGGCGACCTGGGCGACGGAACCATGGTCGGGCTGAGCCCGGAAGTTGGAAGCTCCTTGGCCCAAGCGGGTGCCGTGTGCCTGGAATCGCAGTCTCACGTGCCGGGGGTTGACCTAGCGGTCACGGGCAGGATCGTGGGCACGCATCCCCTGCACTGGGAACCTCCGGATGATCAGGCACGCCTTTCCTGGGGCAACGAGATCGACGCGACCGAGGACGGCGCGGCGGGGATCGCCCTTCTGTTGGCCCGTCGGTTGATGAACCTTGTCGTGATGAGCCGATCTCGGCACGGCACCGGCTTCGACTACTGGCTGGGCGGGGACACCGCCGAACCCCCGATCCAAGGTGCGGTCCGTCTGGAGGTGTCCGGTGTTCGCAGTGGACCGTCCGCCGTTGTGGCGCGGCGATTGAAGCAGAAGCTGGACCAGATGCAACGTGGTGACCCGACGTTCGCGGGCTATGCGATCGTGATCGAATTCGGACGACCAACGACCGCCGTGGCAACACCATGAACGAGTCGCGCACCGCTCACGATCGGGCGATGGACCTTGCGTTTCTTGCGGATCGATCCAAGGCGGCAGGCAACTTGGAGGAAGCCGGCCGGCTCTATGCGCAAGCCTTGGAGCGCGAGTTGGCGGCGCTGCGCGCCCTCCGAGACCCGGCCCCCGTTACGTTCGCGGTCATGCATCGGAGCGCCGCTTGGCTAGCTCTGGAATGCGATGACGTCCGGCTCGCCGAGAAGCTCGCGTCCGCCGGACTTGCAGGAGACCCGCCTCCCGAGATTGCTGACGAACTGCGCGAAGTCTGGGAACAGGCCAATTTCCACCGGCACCTCTATGCACGAGGGGTTGTCCTCTCGGATAACGAGATTCAGATGACCCTTTCGGGCCCCGGAGTGGGCTTGGGCATTACCGAATGGACGGGATATCGCACCCGCGTGGACCACACGTTGCGCATGATCACCCGCATCACCGAAAGAAGAGCGGAGCGGCCGTTCAGGTACGGGAAACCTCCCGGAGTCGAGATCCAAAAGCACCTGAGTCCGCATGTCTCCCTAGCGAAGGCGGCGAGCTACTCGGTGTCCATCCGACTAGGGGCTGACCAACTGCGCTTTCCCGGGCTGGACCTGCCTGAGATGCCGGACGTGATTCACGACTTCTTGACGATCGTCGAGAAAGTGAACGGCGCCGGCGACGATCAGCTTGAAGAGACGATCCCGGACGCCTCCTATCGTCGAAACGCCCTCGCCCTTGCCAAGAAGATCGCTCCCGACGGTAAGAGCATCAGACAGGTCGGATTCGCGGCTGCGGGGGTTGAAGGGCGTCGCACGATTGGATTCACTCGCACGAGGAAGGAGGTCCGGCCACCCGCCATCGACCGCACACAGGAGGAGGAGGAGGTTGAGATCCACGGTACCCTGCTGTTTGCGGATGCTCGGAGTAGCAGCAACGAGATCAGGATCGTTGCTGACGACGGTGATCACAAAGTAAAGGTTCCACCTGAAATGATGGACGATATCGTTCGTCCGTTGTGGAATGCGGCGGTTTCGGTTCGAGGCGTGCGGCGCGGCAAGTCTGTCACTTTGACAGAAATCGACCCCTCATGAGGCGCCGCTGTGACGTGAACGACGTCATCGAGGGACTCGGCACCCAACGGCGGCGACGGGTGGAGGAGCCGCTGCTGAACTCATCGCGGAGGAAATGACGCTGCGCGAGCTGCGCAAGGCCCGGCGGCTCACCCAAGTCAGCCTGGCACGCCAACTCGGCATAGGCCAGGAAGGCATATCGCGGCTGGAAAAGCGTAGTGACCTGCTCCTCTCGACTCTGCGCAGGACCGTTGAGGCCATGGGAGGTAGGCTCTCGCTGGTCGCGAGGTTCCCCGACCGGCCGCCCGTCGAGTTGTCCGGCATCGCCGATCCGGAATAGAAACCCCGATTCCCAGTCCTTCGAGTCCGCCGGGCGCGCGGCGGCGCGACTTGGCGGGCCAAGGCCCGCGGTCTGCCGCGGCAAGCCGGAAGCGTAACGCTAGGGCCGGTTGTGCCGCCTCTCGCGTCTCAACATGTTTGCCCATGTCCATCAAGAATCATCCCGCATAACCGATGGATTCATCCAAACCGCCACGGTCCATCGTCCGGTCGGAGTGGGGGACGCGGTGAGGCGTTTGTCGCGTCTTCGCTCGGCCGAGCTCGCGACTCTCGGACTTGTCACCGTCCTCGTTCCGGGCTGCGGGAGCGAGGAGACGGCTGGACCGCCACCCCCTTCGCCGGAACCCCCGCGACCGGCCTCCATCTCGGTCACTCCGGCCACAGTCACGCTGACTGCCCTGCGAGACACAGTTTGGCTGGTGGTGGAGGTGCGCGACCAGCGCGGCCGTCCGTTGGAGGGCGCGGCGGTGGCTTGGGCGAGCGGCGATCCGGCGGTGGCGTCCGTCGAGGGTTCCGGGCTGGTGACGGCCGTGGGCAACGGGACCGCTTCGGTGTCGGCGACTTCCGGGGCGTTGTCGGCTATGGCGTCGCTGACCGTGACGCAGGAAGCGAGCCGGGTGGCGGTCACGCCAACGGCGGCCACGCTGGTCGCCGGCGACACGCTGCGACTGTCAGCGGAGGCGTTCGACGCGAACGGGCACGCGATGCCGGGAGCGGCGTTCGCGTGGAGCACAGACAACGCGGCGGTCGCGACCGTCGATTCCACTGGTTTGGTGCGCGGGGTGGCCGAGGGGACGGCAATGATCGCGGCGTCGGCGGGGAGCGCGGAGGACACGGCCGATATCGTCGTGGAAACGGATCCCAACCGTGCCGCCTTGGTGGCGCTCTACGAAGCGACCGACGGGCCGAACTGGGTGAAGAACGAGAACTGGCTCACCGATCGCCCGCTCAACGAATGGTACGGCGTTGCGACCGATGAACTGGGCCGAGTCGTTGGCTTGCACCTGGCGGACAACCGGCTGGCTGGCCCGATCCCGCAACTGCTTGGGCATCTCGAACACCTGACTTATTTGGCCTTCTGGGACAACAAACTCACCGGCTCGATCCCCGTCGAAATGGGGAAACTCACTCGCTTGCAGTGGCTGTACATGCGCGGGAACAGACTGGCGGGGCCTTTGCCGCCGGAGCTAGGAGGTCTCACCAATCTCATAGACATGCGCTTGGACGGGAACGTTCTCAGCGGTCCGATCCCGGCAGAGTTCGGCGAGCTCGCCAACCTGACGTTCCTTGACCTTGGCGGGAACGCTCTTTCGGGGTCCGTGCCGTCCGAGTTGGGCGACCTGACCGGCTTGGCGCAACTTCATCTCGGCTGGAACGCCCTATCGGGCGCGATCCCATCGGAACTCGGAAACCTCGCCAGCTTGACACACCTGGTGCTCGCTTCGAACGACCTCTCGGGTCCGATTCCCGAGAGTTTTCTGGAGCTCACCGCGCTTGAGACCTTCAACTTTCTTGGGAACCCGAACCTGTGCGCTCCGGGCACAACCGGTTTCGTGACTTGGCTGGAGGGCATGGGCGAGACGTCCGGGCCGTATTGCAACGCTTCGGACATGGGCGTGCTGGAGCGCCTGTACGAAACTGCGGGGGGATCGGATTGGACGAATTCCAATGGTTGGATCGAGACGCCCGCGCTCGAAGAATGGTACGGCGTTTCGGCGAACTCGCTTGGACAAGTCGTGACGCTCGATCTTACGAGCAACAATCTCGTGGGTGATTTGCCGGCCGACCTGGGTGCGCTGACCGAGTTGACCGCAATGCGGATCGGCGGCAACGCGCTGTCCGGTCGGCTGCCGGTTTCCCTGGCCGGTCTCCCGCCCCTTGACGAGTTGCACTACGCCGATACCGGGCTGTGTATACCCGGCGAGCTTCGTTCGTGGCTCGGCGGCATTCCGTCGCACGAGGGTACGGGCGGGGAGTGCGATCCCGTGACGGTCCGTGCGGTGTATGCGCTTCCTTCCGATCGGGAGTATCTCACCAGGTACCGCGACGGGATCAGCAACGCACTGCGGCAACTACAAACGTGGTACGGGGAACAACTCGGAGGACCAACCTTCCGGCTCTACGATACGATCCCGGACCGTTGCGACATGCCCCGGGAGCACGATTACTACCGGCACGGCGGGTGGCCGAGGGTATGGAACGAAGTGCTGGCCGCGGTTCAGCGATGCGCCGACGTGAAGTATAACTCCGCGGAGCATGTCTGGCTGGTGTTCGCGGACGTCGACGAACGTCCCGGAGAGTGCGACGATCCCGGTGTTGTGAAGGGGCTGGGACGAGGTGGCGGCGGGATCGCGATGGTGAGTTGGTGGGACTTGGAGGGGTTGAGCGATCCGAACTTCGAACTCTGTCCCTACGGCGTTCTAGGGATGGGAAAATGGATAGGCGGCGTCGGCCATGAACTAGGCCATGCCTTCGGGCTTCCGCACCCACTGGGCTGCGAGGAGCGCCGCGAGGACTGCGCTGAGGGGACCCGCAAGTGGGACGCGCTTATGTGGTACGGATTCCATTATTGGCCGGACACCTACCTACTGGAGCCCGAGAAGGAGTACCTGCGCACAACGCCAGCCTTCCGTTAGTGCACGCAGAGGCCCGTCAACTTCGCTTGCCCGGTAACAGTCGTCGTGGCGAGACGTAATCCCTGACGCCGAGGCATGGATACCTCAGGATAAGGAATGACATCCACGCCCGCTGAAGGTCACGGGGGTACTGAACGAGTCGTTAGGGATCGCGGTGGACGGTGTAGGGGGAGAAGGCGGGGAGGCAGACAGCGACGTACTCGGCCCCGTCGGGGCCCGGCGTGCTGTAGCGGACCCATTCGCCCGCGCGGGTCACGACCGCCTGGCCGGCCTTCACGTCGATCACGCCGCCCTCGTGCTCGACGCGCAGGGTGCCCCGCAACACGACGGTGATCTCCTCGAACTCGGGGCGCTGACCCGGTTCGACCCACCCGGACGGCGCCGTCATGCGCGCCACGCTGACACGGTCGTGCCCCGTCCGGACACGACCGGCGTATTCCTCGATGCGCTTGGGCTGGTTCCCGGCCGCCTCGATGACGGCCGGGGCTTCGATCAATGTCGGCATGTCCCGGACCCGGGCCGGGCGTTCTCCCCGTTGTTCCTACATCCCCGCGCCCGCGAGGGCCCGGACCGCGTCGGCCAGCATGCCGACCTTCGCGACGTCTCCGGCCCCGCCGGCGTCTCCGGACACGTCGTCGGCCAGCGAACGCAGCGCGCCGGCGCGCCCCGAGCCCGACATCCCCTCGGCTGCGGCGAGTTCGGCCCGGATCGCGCCGATCCTGGCGGCGGAGAGCCCTCCGTGCCGCTCCAACTGGTCCAGGTAGGCCCTCGCGAGCGCGAACGTCGCGGGCCATTCGAAGATGGGCTGACCCTGGGAATTGAGGTGCGTGAGCTGGACGGAGTTGGCCGCATCGATCTCGTTCTGCGTGAGCGCCTCGCTCGGGACCAGTTCGAGGATGTCGAGGCCGCGCGCGATCTCCGAGTTCACGATGACGCCGTTGTACCAGTAGACGGACCAGCTGCCGCCCATCTGCATGCGGTCGGGGTTCACCGGACCGCGGTCGAAGTAGGCGATTTCCGCCGGGTTCGCCGGATCGGTCCAGTCGATGAGCGAGACTCCCCCCTGGTACCAGCCCTGAATCATGATGTCGCGGCCGGGGACCGGGATCAGCGATCCGTTGTGGGCCACGCAGTTCTCCTCGGGCGTCTGCGGCGCGGGCAGCTTGAAGTAGCTTCGGAATTCCATCTCCGTGCCCTCGATGGTGAAGATCGCGTTCGCGCCCCACTCCATCGGGTCCGAGGCCCGGCACTTCGGCGCGCCGCCGCCACCCCACTCGTCCGTGAACAGGATCGCGGTGCCGTCGTTGTTGAAGGTGGCCGAATGCCAGTAGGAGAAGTTGGAGTCGGACACGGCGGAGAGCCTGCGGGGATTCTCCGGATCGGAAATGTCGAGAAGCATGCCGTAGCCCTCGCACGCTCCACCGGCGAGGCCGATGGCCGGATACACGGTGATGTCGTGGCACTGCGTCGGGCCGGGCTCGGGGCCGTCCCCCTCCTCGCCCTGCTGTCCCGTCATCTGCGCCACGATCGAAGGCAGCGCTTCCCGCAGCGTCGCGCTGTCGGCGGCGGTGGGCGCGCCTTCGCCGCCGCGCTGGGCCACGATCTGTCCGAGCATCTGCTGCGCGGCCTGCTCCGGCAGCACCATCTCCTGCCCCATCATCTCGATGATGAAGGCGCCGCGCTCGCGGGCCGCCTCGATCGCCGCAATGTCGTCGGGCGCCAGACCGTGCGTCGGGGGCGCCACCAGGTCCTCGAAGATGCGGGGCGAACTCACGACCGCGGCGCTCGCCGGATCCGCCAGCGGCACGCGGATCACTTCGATGCGGAAGAGGGCGGTGTTCGGGTCCTCATCCGGCGGCGCGCCCGAGCAACCCGCGAGTTCCTCCTCCGGGCGCACCGGCGCGGAGCCGGACACATAGATGTAGACGTTCTCCTCATCCCCGGGGTGTTCCAGCAGCGTGTGCGTGTGCGAACCGCGGCAGGTCTGGACGTTCGCGACGTATGCCGGCGCCGTGATGTCCGAGATGTCGAAAATGCGGATCCCGCGCAGCCGGTCGTGGCTCACGGCCTCCTCGACGCCCTGGTCACCGCAATCCAGCCGCCCGCCGAACCCCTCGCCTGAGACGAACAGCAGGTTCTCGTACACGGAGACGTCGCTCTGGGAAGCGGGACAGACGTACGTGATGACGGTCTGCGGATTGGCGGGATCGGAGATGTCCCAGATCTGAATCCCGTCGTAGTTCCCCTGGATCGCGTACGGGCCGGAGAAGGCGAGGTCGGAGTTCGTCTTGCCCACGAACGGGTCCGGCGGCGGCGTGGCGGACAGGAGGTCGAGGTTCCAGATCGCCTCGCCCGCGTCGAACATGCCGGAAGCGAGCCCGACGCGCGGGTCCGGCGTGGGCGGATCGACCTGCAGCCCCGTGGGCGCGGCGGCGGGGGCCGCGGGAGCGGTGGCCATGCCGGTCTGCGTCGACTGGTATGCACAGCCCGCGAAGCTTACCGCGGCGATCGCGCCGGCGAGCAGCGTCGCGAGGCGAGCGGTGAATCGCGTGTCGTCTCGTTCGTTCGTTACAGCGGACATGTCGGATCCTTCGATTGGGGTGAGCTTCACGAATCAGCCGCCCGTCTCCGGCGCGGCGAGCGCCTCGAGCATCAGCTCCATGCGGGCGATTTCCGTGGCCTGATCGACGTGGATGTCGGAGGCCAGCTTGAAGACGAAGTCATCCTGCGCGGCGCCGTCGGTCGCGAACAATTCCCGCACCATCGTGACGGCGCCCTTGTGGTGCCGGATCATGTATTCGAGGAAGAGCCGGTCGAAGTCGGCCCCGCGCGCGGCCTCGAGTTCCGCGAGTTGCTCCGGGGTCAGCATCCCGGCCATGAGCATGGCCCCGTCGCCGTGGCCCCGCATGTCTCCGGTCTCGGGCACGGGCAGCCCGCGGTCGGAGAGCCAGCGGCTCATGACGGCGATTTCATCGGTCTGCGCGTTGATGATCCTCGCACACAGCGTCCGGATCGAGGGACTCGCGTCGGCGTCCGGAGCGAAGCCCGCATGACCAGAGCCTGCGCGTGATGCGGGATCATGTGCGTCATGAAGCGGATGTCCGCCTCGTGCGCGCCCTCGAGGGCCGCTTCGGCGCGCGCCCGGTAGATCGCCTCGAGTTCGGCCACGCGCGCCGCGTTCGGGCGAGCCGGCGACTCGGATGGACGGCCGCCGGACCCCGCACTGGCACACGCCTGTGCGACCGCCAGTAGGCCGAAGAGTGCAACGCGCATGGCGCGCGTGGCGTGCGTTGTGTGGTGGGTCCTCATACTTCGCCGCGTGGTTACGTCCGTTACCGAGGGGTGTCCAGCTTGAAATCTGCCGAACAGGCATACCGAATCAGGCTTACGAATACAATCCTGAACGGTTTCGCAACCGGCTGCCGCGAGGGATCGGCAGCGGGGTGGCGGTCCGGCGAGGGCGGTGGCTGTGGCCCCGGCTACGGGCCGAGATTGTAGCGGTAGAGCCTGACCTCTTCCTCGTCCAGGGCATCGCGCAGGAGGAGCACGAAGCGGTCGGCATCGACGGCCAGTACGCTCGCTTCCGCGGGAAGGTCGATCTGTCCGCTCAATTCCCCGTCGGGGCCGATGACGAGCCAGCGTCGCATCTCCGCGCCGAAGCGCGTCGCGAGTCCGATCCAGACGATCTCATCGGGACCCAGGACGGCCGAATAGAAGGCCGGGTGTGTCTCGCGCCGGGAGGCATTCTCGACGAATTTCAGGTACCAGTCCGGGGCGTCCGGACCTCTGCGTTCGAGGCGATCCGCTCTCCATGTCCGGACTTCCTCGTCCGTGACGGTCCACCCGCCGCCCGCCCCGCGGATCCGGCGCGTCACCGCCCCGCCGGCCGCGTAGATGGTGAGGCCGAACACTTCGGTATCCCCGATGAGGGCCCGGTCGCCGAGTCCGCTGGTGACGATGTCCCGCCCGAATGCGGGTTCGGTACGGGTGGCCCCGCCGCCGGGAACCCCGCCATAGCTCCATTCCATGGCGGGCAACATCCCCAGCGTGTCCGGCTCGGTCTCGAGACCGGCGAACAGGAGCAGGGGAGTCGTGTCCCTCTTCATCCCTCCCGAAAGGAAGCGCCGCTGCTCTCCCAGGATCGCGAGCATGCGCCCGGCACCGTCTCTCGCGAGCGGTTTCAGGTCCACGATCGCGCTCTGGGCGGAGAGGGGCGACGACGAGAGGAACTCCCCGCTCTCCGTGAACTCGTTGAGGCGGGTCAGCCGCGCATCGTAGGCCAGGAACCCCGCGTCCGTCCCGAGCAGCGTCGTGACGCTGCTGAACTCGCCCGGTCCTTCGCCCTCCCCCCCGACGCGGGCCGTCATCGAGCCGTCGCCGGAGAAGAGCAGCACCTCGCTCGCACCCGTGTTGGCCACCGCGAGGCCTCCGTTTCCGAGGAGGAGGGCGTCGCCGGCCCAGAACAGCTCGACCCCGAGTTCCCGGGTGGAAAAGACGAGGTCGACCGCCAACTCGGGCGCCGACAGTTCCTCCACCGGGCCCAGAAAGATGTCCGTGACGCCCGCTGAATCGGAGACCTGAGCCCTACGGGAGGGCTCCTCCGGCTCGGAGCGGGCGTCGCCGCACGCGCCGGCCCCGAAGCAGAGGAGCCCGAAGCGGAGGAGTCTGCGGTGTCTCTCCATGAATCCCGTCCCCGGCCGAGTCTTGGGTGGCCGCAGCGGTGCCGGCAGCGGTGCCCGCAGGATGGGCGCCACTCTTAGGAAGCGGCCCGCCCGTCGAAGGTTGCCTCCGCAAGCCGCCCAGGGAAGACCGCTACTGCGAAGCGGGTACTCCCAGGGCGCGCCGCAGCGCCGCGATCCCGCCTACGACGGGCAGCGAGAGATGGGTTTCGCCCAGGTCGACGGCCAGCGTCGTGCCGGGATCGGGGTGAAGCGTGAAGTCCTTGTCGCTGGAGAAGATCATCAGGCCGATGCGGGCCCCGGCGGGAATCACCTGGTCGTCGGGTTGCAGGGCGAACTCCATTTCGACGAACTCTCCCGGCGTGAGGCCGGTGCCCGTGCGGGGCGAGGAGATCTCTCCGGCGCCGGCGTTGGACGGATCGGCCCAGCCCTTCGTGATGAGGTTGTCGTTGATCTCCCCGTTCCCGGTCCAGGGCAGCGACACCAGCCACACGGACAGGTTGGCCGCGGGCGCGTCCGCCGACACCCGCACGCGGACCGTGGCGGCGCCCGAGAGATGGATGTCCTCGCGCAGTGCCGCGGTGGCGTAGAGGAGGCGGTGGTTCGACCACTCCGCCGCGGCGAGCCGGTCCCCCGCGAAGGAGAAGTTGTCGACGATCGTGCCGGTTCCATCGCCCGCGCCGGGATCCGCCGCCGAGCTGCGATCCGCCGCCGAGCTGCGACCCGCCTCCGAATCATCGAGCGAGAGGGTGCCCGTCCAGTGCCCGTCGCCGCCGGGACGGAGCGTCACGGACCCGGCTTCGGGGTGCGGATAACTCGGGTAGGGCGTGGGCTCCCCGCGGTCGTCCCCCTCCCGCACGATCCACGCCTCGGGGTCGTCTTCCACGCCGTTCTCGACGCCGGCCACGTAGCGGGTGAACCACCGGTTCATGAGCTCCAGCGGCGGCGGCCCCCCGTGCCCGCCCTGATGGTAGAAGATCTGGAGCGGCACGCCCCGCTCCCGCAGCGCCATCGATATGCGGTAGCTGTGCTCGGGCATGACGTTCCAGTCGTTGAAGGCGTGGCTCATGAGGGTGGCGGCGCGCACGCCGCCGACGTGGTTCAGGTAGTCCCGCCCCGCCCAGAAGTCATTGTAGTCGCCGGTCACCCGGTCCAGTTGCGCCGTCATCTCGTCACGCACGTTCGCGAGGCAGTAGTCGCGGACCTCGGGGAAACCGCTGAAGATGAAGTCGAACAGGACGTCGATGTCCTCGCCCGGGTATCCGCCCGGCGCCCGCACGAGCCCGTTGGAGCGGTAGTAGTGGTAGTAGGATGTGTTCGGCGCGACCGGAATGATCGCTTCGAGCCCCTCGACGCCGGTCGTCGCGGCCGCCAGTGGCAGCGTCCCGTTGTAGGACGTGCCCGTCATGCCGACCTTCCCCGTCGCCCACGAGGCCCGCACTTCCTCGTCTCCGTCCACGCTCGTGAAGCCCCGCGCCCGGCCGTTGAGCCAATCGATGACGGCCTTCGGCGCCAGCGACTCGTTCGCGCCGCCCACGGTCGGGCATCCCTGCGACTGCCCCGTCCCCGGCGACTGCGAGTGGACGACGGCGAACCCTCGCGGAACCCAGGTCGCCACATGCGAGTTCGAGATCCTCGCCTGGCTCTCGATGTGGCGGATCGTGGGCGGGAAGGGGTCGCGCGGCCGGGGCTCGCCGCCCACCTCCTGGCGGAGGTCCCAGAAGTGCGCGAAATCGATGCCCGCGACGCCCGAGTAGTAGGGGCTCGTCTCGTAGATGACCGGGACCCGGAGCCCCTCGCCATCGGTTTGCGCGGGGCGGGTCACGTCTACATGCACGCGATCCGGACGGCCGTCGCCATCGGAGTCGAACCCCGTTTCGACCCACAGGTCGTGGCGGATCCAGGTCGACGAATCCGCGAAGGCCGGGACGATCTGCGCCTGTCCGTCCTCGACGACGAGCCCCGTCTGGGCTGCCGCCTGGGCTGCCGCCGCCGCGGGAAGGAAGGACAGCGCGAGAAGGGCCGCTGCGGGCGCTGCGAAGCGCGACGAAATCATGGGTTGGCTCCTGAGGTGTCGGTACGTGGCTTCGTAGTCCGTGGCCGCCGGCAGTCCGCGGCCGTCAGGGTCGGCGCAGGGGGCGGCCGGCGAGTTCGCCGGTCACCTCGTCGTCGCGGATCGCGAAGCGACCGTTCACGAGCAGGTGCACGACGCCTTCGGACAACTGGTGCGGATCGTCGTACGTCGCCCGGTCCGTGAACCGGTCGAGGTCGATGACCGCGATGTCGGCGACGAAACCCTCCCGGATGTAGCCGCGGTCGTCGAGGCGCAGGAAGTCCGCCGCGAGGCCCGACATGCTGCGGATCGCGAAGGGCAGCCCGATCGCTCCGTCCCGGTCCACGAAGTCCTTGATCTTCTTGGGGAAGCCCCCGTAGACGCGCGGATGCACGATCTCGGCGCCGGGGGCGGGCGTCCCGCCGTCCGTACACGTCATCATCCATGGCATCGTGGCGAGGTATCGCGTGTTCTCGACGTCGTAGAGTTCCCGGTTCATCACCCACGGGTTCGACTCGGACATGATCTCCCGCACCGCCTCGGGGACGGGCATCCCGCGCTCCGACGCCACATCCGCCAGCGTCTTGCCGTTGAACTCGGGCCTCGCGTCGGCGAACACGATCTTCTCCGGCCCGCCGCGGATCTCGAGCATCTCCATCGTCTGTACATCGAGGATCCGGGCCGTGTCCGCGTTCGCGAAACGGCGCACCATCTGCTCCGGTCCGCCGGCCTGAGCCCAGCGCGGGATCGTGTAGGCGCGCAGGCTCGACATCGTCGACGTGTAGACGTGTTGCGCCCCCGCCACTTCGAGGCCCTCGGCGCGCGCCGAGTCGATGATCGCGGCGCCCTCCGCCGCCCGTCCGTAGAGGTGGGCGCCCTGCGCGTTGAAGTGACTGAAGATCGTCCTGAGTCCGGACTCCGCCCCGATGTGGATCGCTTCCCGGATCGACTCGTGGTAGCCGACCCCCTGGTAGGCCGCCCCGAGGTCTCGGTCGTGCGTGTCGTAGACCGGGGCGTGCTCCGCGCCGATCGGGTATTCCGCCGCGACGCGGCCCAGTTCGATGACCTCGCCGGCTTCCGCGTAGTAGCCGGGCGTGTAGAAGAGTCCGGTCGAGAGTCCGAACGCGCCATCCTCCATTCCCTTCCGCACCAGCGCCTTCATCTCGTCGAGTTCCGCCGCGGTTGGGGAGCGGTCGTCCATGCCCATGACCGCCTCGCGGACGGAGCCGTGGCCGATGTAGGAGACGAGGTTCTTCCCGGCGCCGGACGCCTGAAGGTCCGCGTAGAGCGCGGCGAGATCCGTGCTGCTCGCGCCGTCGACGCCGATGACGCCGGTCGTGATCCCCTGCGTGAGGAACTCGACGGCGGGGAGTCCGTACGCCTCGTCGACGTTGATGTGGCTGTGCATGTCGATGAAGCCGGGCGCGAGCAGGAGGCCGTCGAGCGCGATCGTATCCCGCATCGCGACTTCGGCTGCGGCAGCGTCGCCCACGAAGGAGACTCGGTCGCCCTCCACGGCCACGTCGGCGAGGAACGAGGCCCCCCCGGATCCGTCGATCACCGTCGCCCCGGTGAACAGCACGCTCGTCGGGACGATCTCCGCTTCCGCCTCGGGGGCGTCGCCCGGCGCGCAGGCCGCCGTCGCGCCCGCCAGCACCAGACACGCCGCGGCGATCCGCCATCGCAGCGGAATCGCGGCTGGCATACTCTCAACGCATTCGACGTTCATCGCGGCTCCCTTTCGACCTTCAACCGAGGCTGCTCCATGCCGGCACGTCCACACGGGCGGGCGCTAAACGCCCTGCGACCCACGACCCTGGAGACGGGAACGGCCCCCTTCGCCGAGGGATCGTGCACGATCACGATGGGGATGACGCGCGTGCTTTGCACGGCCTCCGTCGAGGAACGCGTCCCGCCGTGGCGCGAGGGCCGGGGCGGCTGGGTGACGGGAGAGTACGCCATGCTGCCCCGGGCCACGGCCGAGCGCACCCGGCGAGAGCGTCGTGGCGCGAGAGGTCGCACGCAGGAGATTCAGCGCCTCATCGGCCGCTCGCTGCGGGCGGCCGTCGACCTCGCCGCGCTCGGCGAGCGGACCGTGACCGTGGATTGCGACGTCCTCGTCGCCGACGGCGGCACCCGCACGGCCTCCATCACGGGAGCGTGCGTGGCGCTCGAGATGGCCTTCCAGCGGCTCGTCTCGGACGGCGTACTCGAGGCCAGTCCCCTTCGCCAATGGGTCGCCGCGATCAGCGCCGGCATGGTCGATGGCGAGGCGAGGTTGGACCTGGAGTACGTGGAGGACGCCGCCGCCGACGTCGACTTCAACTTCGTCTACCTCGAGGACGGCCGCCTCGTCGAGGTGCAGGGAACAGCGGAGGGAGCCCCCTTCACGCGCGAAGAACTCGACGAACTCCTCAGCTGGGGTGCTGCGGGCGCCGAGAAACTGATTCGCCTGGAGAAGACGGCTTCCGCGTGAGTCGGACTCGGTTGCGCTCCATTCGCCACGCAAATAGAGTGTGCTCCACAGAACCTGTGAGGTTGTGACATGAGGAACATTACGGTATCCGTCGATCAGGAAACCCACCGACTGGCTCGCATCCGCGCGGCGGAGTTGGACACGTCGGTCTCCGCGCTGGTGCGGCGGTACCTCAGAAGCCTCGCAACCGGCGAAGCTGGCCGGGTCGGCGGCACGCCGGGCGCGGATAGACGGTTCGAAACGCCGCTGGAGCGCCGACGTCGGCGCCTGAACGACGTATTCGAAGACTTCGACGCCCGTGGGGTGGGGTTGCGAATGTCGGACAACCTGACTCGTGAGGAACTGTACGACCGTGACAGAGCGAGGAAGGAATCCGAGCGGGAACGTCTGCGCGGCATGTGGCAGGAGACGGAGTAACCGTGCGTTTCCTCGACACCAACGTGCTGTTGTACGCGGTCAGTCGGTTGCCGGAGGAGGAGAACAAACGCTTTCGTGCGCGTGGGTTGCTCGCCGATCCCGATCTCTGCTTGTCCGCGCAGGTGCTCCAGGAGTTCTATTATCAGGCAACGCATCCCCATCGACCCGGCGGGATGGTCCATGAGGATGCCATGGAGTTTGTCCGGCCCCTCATGCTCTTGCCCGTCCAGCCTGTCACCTTGGACCTCTTCCAGACGGCCGTCGCAATCAGCCTCCGTTATCGCCTGTCGTACTGGGACGGCGCGATCCTAGCTGCGGCCCGCACCTTGGGATGTGACGCCGTCTACTCGGAGGATCTGAGTTCGGAACAGGACTACGGCGGGGTGCGCGTGATCGATCCATTCGTGGGCGGCCAGCGAACGGCGTGACCGGGAGCGGCCGACGAAGGTCGCGTTCGCCTCGCAGCCGAGCCCCGCCGCGGGACAGCTCGGATAAGGCGGTCGAGGAGAGGGAACTCCCGGTCGAGGTAGAGGTTGCCCTCGGCAACGATGCGGCTCTGGTCGCCTCGCCGCAGCCCGCCGCCGGAGTCCTCTCCGTAGCCCGAGTAGAGCGCGTCCACGACCTCCATGCCGCTCACAACCTCGCCGAACGGGGCGAAACCCGTCGAGTCAAGCCGCACGTTGTCCACGAGGTTGACATACACCTGCGTGGCGCGAGTTCCAGGGTGGGTGAAGGCGAAGGCGATGCGGCCGCGGATGTTGGAGATGACGACGGGATCGTCCGGGATGTACGCGCTCATCCACCCGGCGGTGAGGGCGGGGTCGCCGGCGAGTCCCCACTGGACGATGAAATCGGGGACGACGCGGTGGAAGCGGGCGTCGTCGTAGTAGCCGGAGTCGACGAGGGTGAGGAACCGCTCGGCCCCCAGCGGCGCCCACTCGGGACGCACGGCGATGACGAACTCCCCCTGACTCGTCTCGACGGCCACTTCGACGGGACCGGCCTCGGTCGCGGCTCGGGCGGCGATGGCATCCGCCCCGACATCGGAGGACGGGACGGGTTCGACGCGCTCGCAGCCCGTGAGGAGGAAGGTCGCCGCGAAGAACGGCGCGGCGCGCCCTGCAACCGTCATCTCAGGAACTGCTCGAAGAAGTCGAGCATGTCGAGGAGCATCCGGCGGCGGTTCGCCTTGCCGTACACGTAGTAGTTCTCGTTCGGGTACGTCTTGTACCGGAAGGGCTTGTAATGGTTCTCCAGCGCACGCGCGAAGATCTCGGACTGGTCGGAGCCCGGATACCGGCCGGCGCCGTGCACGAGGAGGATCGGGGTCGAGACGTCGGCGACGTGCGAAATCGACGAACTGTGGCTCCACACCTCCTCGCTCGTCTCGAACGGGCCGAGTTCGTGGTCGAGCAGCTTGATGTGCCGCAGTTCGTTCTCGCCGTGGTAGAAGTGGACCCAGTCCGTGTAGCCGGACCCCGGGATCGCGGCCCGGAAGGCGTCCGGCGCGAAGGCCACGGCGTACATGCTCATCACGCCGCCGTAGCTCGTCCCCGTGATCCCGATTCGCTCGGGGTCGACCTCCGGGAGCGCCCGCAGGTAGTCGGCCCCCGCGAGGACGTCCTCCAGGTCGCAGTGGCCCCAGCAGCCGTTGTTCGCGTCGGCGAAATCCTTCCCGTAGCCCGAACTCCCGCGGATGTTGGGCAGGAGCACGACGTACCCGCGCTGGACGAAGAACTGGACGTGCTGCTGGAAGGTATCGTGGAACTGCGACGTGGGACCCCCGTGGATCCAAATCACGCCGGGGAGGCCGTCGCCGGGCGCGGCCCCCGGCGGACGGTAAAGATAGGCCGGGATCGAGAACCCGTCCGTGCTCTCGTAGCGGACCTTCTCCGGCGCGACGAGCCGGTCGCCGAGGTTGCCGGCGGGCATGGAAGAGGTGAGTTGCCGGCTCCTCCCGTCCTCAAGCGAGGCGACGTACAGGTCGCGCGGTCGCAGGATACCCTCCTGGAGGTACGCGATCGACTGGCTGTCCGGAGACCACGAGGGGCTGGACGCGACGCCGGCCTTCGGGGACACGAGCACCCGCGGCTCGCCGCCGTCCGCCGAGACGACGCGCAGGTCGTGGTGTCCGTTGTGGTTCTCCGTGTAGGCGATCCAGCGCCCGTCGGGCGACCATGCGGCGGCGCCCTGGTCGGCCTCGGCCGGGGCGGCCGGGCGCGGCTCTCCCCCATCCCGCGGCGCGAGCCAGTAGTTGATCCAGCCGCTCCGGTGCGAGCGGAAGAGGACCGAACCGCCATCGGGCGACACGCTCGGGTAGCCGAATGTCGCTCCCGCCCCGTAGTCGAAGAAGTCGCGATCCTCGATCACTGTGCGTGGGTTGGCCCCGGCGGCGTCCACCTCGATCACGTCGTGGTCCTCCCACGCATCGTCGAGACGGACGTAAAGGATGTGGCGGGAGTCGGGCGTCCAACTCGGAAAGACCTCGTAGCGCTTGTCCTCGGTGAGGCGGTCCACGCGCCGGGTCGCGACATCCACCTTCCAGATGTCGTAGTTCCCGTAGCGGTCGCCGGCGAAGACGATCGAACGCTCGTCCGGAGACCATCTCATCGAGTTGATCCGCGCCCCGAGGTCGGTGAGCTGAATGTCGGCCCCGTCACGGGTGGACCAGGCCCAGATCTCGGGCGCGCCGCTCTTGTCCGACACGTAGGAGATCCACGTCCCGGAGGGCGACCAGCCCGGCATCTGCGAGGTGAGGAAGTGGCCGGAGCCACCCATGTCGACGGGCACCCGCGTCGGGAACCCGCCCTCGGGGGACAGAGTCGCGAGCCCGCCGCTGAGCGATGACTCGAACAGGATCGCCGAGCCGTCCGGCGACCAGGCGGGCGCGCCCCCGACCACGGACTCGATCGAGAGGAGTTGGTCGATCGAGAGGGTGCCGGGGTCGCCGCCATCGCCGCCGCTCTGCGCGTGAAGCCCGCTCCCGCCGCCAGCCGCGGCGCTCAGAGCGAGGAGGATGCCGGGAATCGCCGTCGACTGCGGGCCGCGAGCCATGTGTCTTCCTTTCAGCGCGTCAGTGTGCGGTCTCCTGCGGGTTCGCCTGCTTTGGAGTCGGCCCCGGCGAGGCCGGCTCCTCGGAAGTCGTGCGGCGCAGCGGGTCGCCCTGGAAGCGCCACACCGACTCGAAGTCCTTCGGCGGCGCCTCGCCCAGCAGGCGGGCGCGCACCATCTCGACCGGCATCCGTCCGCCCCGGAGGATCGCGTCGTGGAAGGCGCGGTTCGTCATCTCCCCCGACTGCACCAGCTGTTCGTGCAGGGCCCGGATCTGGAGGCCGCCGATCATGTAGGCGACCTGGTAGAGCGGCGAGTAGGAGCCGTTGAAGCTGCGCCGCACCTCTGCCTCGGCGTTCGCGCGCTCGTGCCCCACGCGCTCGACGAGGAAGTCGATGGCCTCCTGCGGGGTCATGCGCTCGAGGTGAAAGGAGAGGGAGAAGATGATCCGGGCCGTGCGGTGCATGCGCCAGAACAGCATCCCGATCCGGTCCTCGGGCGTCGAGGGAAAGCCGAGGTCCCACAGCAGCATCTCCCAGTAGAGCGCCCAGCCCTCGCCCCAGAACGGGGTCGAGAACGCGCCGCGGTGCGAGTTGAAGCGGCTCGTCATGAACCCCTGCAGGTGGTGTCCGGGGATGAGTTCGTGGTGCACGGTGGCGCGGGAGAAGTGCTCGTTGTTCCCGCGCATGCTCATGAGCTTGTACTCGTGCTCCATCTCGTCGGTCGGGAAGGAGACCTGGATCACCTCCCCGCCGAGGAAGAAGGGGGACACCTTCTGCCGCTCCGGGGACATCATCTCGATGCGCCAGACCTCGTCGGCGAGCGGGGGGACGGTGACGAGGTCGCGCTCGGTGACGAAGGCGAGCGCCTCGTCGGCGAGTTCGCGGATCATCTGCGGCTGGTCGCCGGGGTCGCGGTGCAGCGTCTTCACGTACTCCAGCGCCGCCCGCCAATCGTCCCCGTAGCCGAGTTCGCGGGAGGCCTCGATCATCCGCTCCTCGCACCAGGCGTATTCCGCCTCGGCGATCGCGATCAGCTCCGCAGGGCTGTAAGGGATCATCTCGTGGCGCAGGTCCGCGGCGAGTCCCTCGGCCCCGATCGGATCGCCGACGATCGGCTCGTCCTCGCCCTCCCGGTAGCCGATCACCGTCTCGCGCAGGAAGGTCGCGTAGCCGTCGAGGGCGGCCTTCGCGCGGGCGTACGGGTCCTCGTTCCACCACGTGAAGACGGGATCGTAGCCGGCGTAGTGCTCGTACCAGTCCTCCAGCAGGCGCGTGTGCCCGGCGAGCGTCGTCATCGCTCGCAGAGCAACTATGCGGGAGACGTCCGATCCATCGGCCAGCCGCGCCTCGACGGCTTCGCGCGCCGTCCGGACCTCGGCCGGAAGGTCGGCGAGACGGGCCGCCGCCGTCTCGGACTCCACCGGCTCGCGCCGCCGCCGCCGCTCCTCGAGTTCGACGATGAGGGATGTGAAGGGGATGAATCCGTTCATCTCCGCCGCGAGACGGGCTTCGCGCTCGATGAGATCCAGTTGGTACGTGAGGTCATTGATGAGGAGCACGTAGTCCACGCGCCCCTCGAGGGAGAGGGACTCGAAGTCGAGCGCCTCCACCCGCTGTCGCCAGTCGGAGAAGAAGTCGCGGTAGCGTTGGCTGCGGTCGGGCGAATAGGGGACGTTCCAGCGGCGGCCGAGCGCCGTGCGATCCGCGCGGTAGCGCTCGACGACGGCCGCGAGTTCGCTCGTCTCGGTCGCGACGAGCGTCGTCAGATCCTGTGCCGCGGCCGGGGTCGCGGCGGCCGCGAAGACGAGCGCGGCGGCGGAACGAACCAGAACGGCGGACGCCGTGGATCGCGCCGCCCTCACGGCTCGACCCTCCGCAGGACGTAATGGCCGGACGTCACGTCCATCCTCAGCTCGTCCACCGCCCCGTCGGCGTCCCGCACGAAACGGAACCGGGTGCTGCCGCGACCGAAGGTGTCGCCGCCCAGCCAGGTGAGGGCGCCCCCCGGGCCCGGGCCGGTGTCGATCATCAGTTGCGCGTCCTCGATCCCGACCTCGGCCACCAGGCGCCGCCCGCGCGCCGGACCCTCGTATCGTCCCGCGTAGGGAGCCGCGTCGCCATCGAACGGGATGGCGATGGCCTCCGCCCGCGGACCGAGGATCACGTCTTCGACCTGCTGCGCGATGTCGCTCGACGCGGCGCCCCCGGCGGTGTTGATGAGGACCGCGATCGACAGGTCTTCGGCCGGATAGTAGCGGAGGTCGGTGACGAAGCCGAAGATCCCGCCGCCGTGCCGGATCCCCTTCATTCCGTCGCGGTCCGTGATCGCGAGCCCCTTCGCGTAACGGAGTTCGGTGCCGTCGCGCAGGGTCTCGGGCGTAATCATCAGCCGGTAGCTCTCCGGACTCAGGATCTCGCCTCCCTCTCCATCGCCATGCAGGGCCTGATTCCACGCCATCAGGTCCCGTACGGTCGAGCACAGCGAGCCCGCGGCGTAGGGCCAGAGGTGATTCAGATAGGGAGCGGGCAGGAGCCCGTTCTCGCCGGGCTCGTACCCCTTGGCGCGGTTGGGGATGAGTTCTTCCTTGTGGCAGTAGCGCGAGTCTTCCATCCCGGCCGGGGCGAAGAGGCGCTCCTCCACGAATTCCTCGTAGCTCATCCCGCTGGCCGCCTCGATGATGAGCCCGGCGAGGAAGTAGGCCGAGTTGTTGTAGGTCATCGCCGTGCCGGGCTCGAACTCGAACGGTTCGGCGGCGAAGAGCGTGACGAGCGTGTCCCGGGGGAGTTCCAGCGGGGCGATCTCGTTCCACAGGTGCTGCATTTCGGTGTAGCCCTTGATCCCCGAAGTATGGTCGAGGAGCCGGCGGACGGTCACCGTCCGATCCCCGGCCGGATAGTCGGGCAGCCACTTCGTGAGCGGGTCGTCGAGCGAGAGCGTCCCTTCCTCCCGCAGGAGGAGGATGGCGGCCGCCGTGAACTGCTTCGTCACCGATCCGACCTCGTAGACCGCGTCCGGGGGCGTCGGGACCCCGAGTTCGAGGTCGGCCTGGCCGAATTCCTCGATCAGGAGCGTGTCGGCGCCGCGCACGACGGCGATCGACATGCCCGCGGCGCGGCCCTCCTCGATGGGGGCCGCGGCAATCGCATGGATGTCGTCGACCTCGTCCGCCGTAAGGGAGCCTTCGGACGGGGAGTCCGGCGCGCCACAGCCTCCGAGCCCGAGGGCTAGGGCGGCGAAGGCGAGTCCCGCGCGGAACAAGGGGCAGCGTCTCTCTCGTGTCATGGATTCTCCGTCGTGCAATCCGGAGGATGAGCAGGAGGTCGCTCCGGCTTCGCGTCGGGTTGGGCCGGAGCTGGCATCGGGAGTCAGTGTTGCTATTGCCGGCACCTCCGGCAACGGGAGAGGGGAGCGGCCGTGGTTTTCCGACAGGCTGAAGCACCGAGACCGGGAGCACGTAGCCCGCCGCTTGATCCGTTTGCGCTCCAGCCCTTGATGCCGTACTAGATTCGGAGCGAGTCCCGGGAGCGAGTCCCGGGAGCGAAGTCCCCCCGGGCAAGAGGATCCTTGGACCCGGGAGGAATCATGAGACAGACCAGCCCCGTCGCCGTCGAGGCCCAATCGGATTGCAGCGAATACATCTCCGGGGGTCCGGGCAACCCGATTAACGGTACTCTGATCGGGAGCCAACTCCGAACCGAGACGATCACCGTATCGGGGGGCGTGTCCGGGAGTGCCGGCGTCGTGGGGGGAAACGCGGGCGGTAGCAGAACTGTCACAGTCTCGTACTACGTCGGGATCTACAGGATGTCCAACAGGGACATCTACGAAGTTCGTTGCGACAACTACAGCCTGATGTGATGCGCATTCTCCCGTGCATGGCGTGGGCCATGTTGACGACATTGGCTTGTGCCACAGCGGATCCACCCCCGCCGGAGGCTTCCGGCGGGGGCGGACCGGTTGTCCAGTTTGCGCCGGCCTCCGGCGCGTATCGGATCCAGCCTCCGCGAGCCCGGCTTAGTCAACTCGACGACCGTGTGAGCCTCGGATCAATCGTTGACATCCTGGTGTTGGATGACCAGATCTTCGTTGCCGATGGTCTGGATCCCCGCATCGTTGCCTTCGACTGGAACCTGAACCCCATCCGGGCCCACGGCCGTGAGGGAGATGGCCCCGGGGAATTCAGATTCCCGCGACGGTTGGCGGCCGCCGGAGAGCATCGGTTCGCCGTCCTCGATCTCGGCACCGGACGCGTATCATATCTTGATTCCTCCGGCGAATTCGAGGACGGCGTTTCGATTTCAGCCAACACAAGCGATATCGCGCACCACGGATCAGTCGGCCTGCTTGTGTCCGGAGACGTGTTTCCGAACCACTATTTGATCCGCATGGACGGTACGGAGTCTGTGCCGTTCGGGATGATCCCCGAGAACTTTCGGGAGCGCGAGGGGGTACCCCGCGAGCTGGAACGGGTCCTGCCGAGGCACCGGAACCTCGTGACCGTGGCCACGGATGGCCGGATCTATGTTCTGGATCAACGACAGCTGGCCCTCGTCGCCTATGAGCCGACCGGCGAAATCGTGGAAACCCTGCTTTTTTCCCGCACACTGAGGGAGCGTAAGATCCAGGAGGCGAATCAAGCTACCGATGCGTTCGGCGAGCGTTTGATCAGCATCGAGTTCGTCAGCGAGTTTCTACCTCTCGATGATGGGCGCCTGTTCGTGGGTTTGACCTCCGGTGACACGCTCGGGTATGTCCTCGATCCCGGGGCTCGGCGGGCGACTCCGCTCCTCACGCCGGGCGGGCACGAGTGGACCTGGATGCAGCGGGGCACGATCGGAGCCGCCAACATGAATGAACTCGTCATCGGCGACAGCTGGGAGGCCGAACTCCACGCTGCGGAGATCACCTTCGTGGAGTCCGACCGGAATTAGAGTTCCCCGCCCCGACGTCAACTTGCTGTAGTTCCCGCCATGGCCGGACCTTTCCCTGCATCTGGACGGCACCACACCTATCTTCGGACCTTCGCGCAGACGTGTCGATAGCGCGGCGGCCGTTCGTCACGCTGCGCGGGAGAGAGAACCTCGATGGAATCTACAGCGGACGAGCGCGACGGTGGAGAGGGCCAGTGCGGCGGACGCCGTGGATCGCGCCGCTCTCACGGATCGACCCTCCGCAGAACGTAATGGCCCGCCGTCACGTCCATCCTCAGCTCGTTCACGGTCCCGTCCGCGTCGCGCACGAACCGGAACCGGGTGCTGCCGCGCCCGAAGGTGTCGCCCCCCAGCCAGGTGAGGGCGCCCGCCCAACCCGGGCCGATCTCGATCGTCGGTTGCCCGTCCTGGATCCCCACCTTGGCCACCATGCGCCGTCCGCACGCCGGGCCCTCGTATCGTCCCGCGTAGGGAACCGCGTCGCCATCAAACGGGATGGGCATCGCCTCCCACCGCGGACCCAGGATCACATCTTCGACCTGCTGCGCGATGTCGCCCGACGCGGCGTCACCGGCGGTGTTGATCAGGACCGCAATCGACAGGTCTTCGGCCGCGTAGTAGCGAAGATCGGTGACGAAGCCGAAGATCCCGCCCCCGTGCCGGATCCCCTTCATTCCGGCGCGGTCCGTGATCGCGAGCCCCTTCGCGTAACGGAGTTCGGTGCCGTCGCGCAGGGTCTCGGGCGTGATCATCAGCCGGTAGCTCTCCGGGCTCAGGATGTCGCCTCCCTCCCCATCGCCATGGAGGGCCTGATTCCACGCCATCAAGTCCCGCACGGTCGAGCACAGCGAGCCGGCGGCGTAGGGCCAGAGGTGATTCAGATAGGGAGCCGGCAGGAGTCCGTCCTCGCCCGGCTCGTAGCCCTTCGCCCGGTTGGGGACGAGTTCTTCCTTGTGGCTACCCGGTTCGCTGCGACAACTACACCCTGATGTGATGCGCATTCGTCCGCGCATGGCGTGGGTCGTGTTGACGACATTGGCTTGTGCCACAGCGGATCCGTCCCCGCCGGAGGCTTCCGGCGGGGGCGGACCGGTTGTCCAGTTTGCGCCGGCCTCCGGCGCGTATCGGATCCAGCCTCCGCGAGCCCGGCTTAGTCAACTCGACGACCGTGTGAGCCTCGGATCAATCGTTGACATCCTGGTGTTGGATGACCAGATCTTCGTTGCCGATGGTCTGGATCCCCGCATCGTTGCCTTCGACTGGAACCTGAACCCCATCCGGGCCCACGGCCGTGAGGGAGATGGCCCCGGGGAATTCAGATTCCCGCGACGGTTGGCGGCCGCCGGAGAGCATCGGTTCGCCGTCCTCGATCTCGGCACCGGACGCGTATCATATCTTGATTCCTCCGGCGAATTCGAGGACGGCGTTTCGATTTCAGCCAACACAAGCGATATCGCGCACCACGGATCAGTCGGCCTGCTTGTGTCCGGAGACGTGTTTCCGAACCACTATTTGATCCGCATGGACGGTACGGAGTCTGTGCCGTTCGGGATGATCCCCGAGAACTTTCGGGAGCGCGAGGGGGTGCCCCGCGAGCTGGAACGGGTCCTGCCGAGGCACCGGAACCTCGTAACTGTGGCCACGGATGGCCGGATCTATGTTCTGGATCAACGACAGCTGGCCCTCGTCGCCTATGAGCCGACCGGCGAGATCGTGGAAACCCTGCTTTTTTCCCGCACACTGAGGGAGCGTAAGATCCAGGAGGCGAATCAAGCTACCGATGCGTTCGGCGAGCGCTTGATCAGCATCGAGTTCGTCAGCGGGTTTCTACCTCTCGATGATGGGCGCCTGTTCGTGCGTATGACCTCCGGTGACACGCTCGGGTATGTCCTCGATCCCGGGGCTCGGCGGGCGACTCCGCTCCTCACGCCGGGCGGCCACGAGTGGACCTGGATGCAACGGGGCAGGATCGGAGCCGTCAACATGAGGCAGCTGGTCATCGGTAATAATTTGGAGGCAGAGCTCCATGCCGCAGATATCAGGTTCGTGGAGGCCGATCAGTTCTAGATCTCCGGGAGCCGAAGTCAGGTGCCCGAGTTCCCGCCCGCTGCACCGCCTTAGGCCGACTCTTCCTGCATCTCATTGGACCCAGACCTATCTTCTGTCGGTAGATCAGGTGTGTCGATAGCCCGCAGACCAACGAGCAGGCGGCTGCGGGTGGGAGGAACGCAGGGGAACGCGATGGAATCGACAGTAGCTTCGACCTCGGTCTTTCGGGGGCGCGAGGGCGCTGCGGAGTCGGCGGACAGCATCCCGTGGTATCTGAGCGCGGTCCTGTTCGCCTCGGCGGCCGTGATCGTGGGCATCACCTGGGACATCTCCTGGCACCGGACGATCGGGCGGGACACGCTGTTCACGCCCGCCCACCTGCTGGTCTACGCGGGCGGGCTGGCGGCGGGGCTGTCGTGCGGGTGGCTCGCGCTCAAGACGACGTTTTCCGGGACGGACGGGGAAGTGGGGCGTTCCGTGCGTCTCTGGGGTTTCCGGGCGCCGCTCGGGGCCTGGGTGGCGATCTGGGGCGCGATCGCCATGCTCACGTCCGCGCCGCTCGACGACTGGTGGCACAACGCGTACGGCCTCGACGTGGAGATCCTGAGTCCGCCGCACGTCGTCCTGGCGCTGGGGATCTGCGCGATCCAGGTCGGTGCCCTGCTGATGGCGCTGGCCTGGCATAACCGGGCCTCCGAGACGGGCCGGCGCAAGCTCGCGTGGGCGTACGTGTTCAGCGCCGCGATGCTGATACTGACGCTCTCCGTCCTGCTCCTGGAGTACACGTTCCCGAACCAGATGCATGGTGCGACGTTTCATCTCGTCATGGCGGCGGTCTTCCCCGTCCTCCTCTTCGCCATAGGGCGGGCCGGGCAGATGCGGTGGCCAGCGACGAGCGCGGCGCTGGTCTATACCGGAGTTTCGCTGGCAATCATGTGGGTGCTGCCGCTCTTCCCCGCGGAGCCGATGCTGGCACCGATCCTCCGTCCGGTCACGCACATGCAACCGTCCGAGTTCCCGCTCCTACTGTTCGCGCCCGCGATCGCGATCGACCTCCTGCTGCGGCGGTATTCCGCGCCGGATGGGGTGTCGGCCCGCGCGTCGACGGACTGGAAGATCGCGGCCGCGGGCGGCCTCGCCTTCGTGGGCATCTTCGGGGTGATTCAGTGGGGTTTCGCCGACTTCATGCTCTCGGAGGGGGCGCGGAACTACTTCTTCCAGGGCGACACGTGGGGATACACGGCCGCGCCGGGCGCCTGGCAGCACGTGTTCTGGCACGGCGGGCCGTATCTCGGGGGCGAGTTCTCGGCGGCGCGTTTCGTGGGCGGGGCGTGGTGGGCGCTGCCGGTCGCGTTCGTCTCGGCCCGCACTGGGCTGTGGCTGGGGAACTGGTGGCTGCGCGTCCGGCGATGAGGCCCCGGCGGGCCGCCCGCCTCGTGCGCGCGGCGGCGTTCGTCGGCGGGCTGTACGTCGTGGCGACGGGGCACGTCGGGAGCAACAACGTGTTTTTCGCGGGCGAGGCGGGCCCCTACCCCGTCTCCGTCATCATCCGTCCTCCCGAGGTCATCCCGGGGCTGGCGGAGGTCTCGGTCCGCGTGCCGGGCGGCGGCGCGGACCGCGTGACCGTGCGCCCCGTGCGCTGGGATGCGGCTCCGGAAGGCGGCGCTCCGCCCCCCGACGAGGCCGTTTCAGTAGCGGGCGATCCGGATCTGTACGCCGCCGAACTGTGGCTCATGACGGTGGGCGCGTACCGGGTCGAGGTCGCGGTCGAGGGGGACCGCGGCGCCGGCGAGGTCTCGGTCCCGGTGACGTCCGTCATGCTCGGGGTGCGTGACCTGCCGGCGGGGCTCGGCTGGATCCTGGCCGCGCTCGCCCTGCTCCTGGTCGCCGGGGTGGTTTCGATTACGGGGGCCGCGGTGCGGGAAAGCCAGATTCCCGCGGGGGAGACGGTGGGTTCCCGGCAACGCCGGCGCGCCCGGATCGCCATGGCCGCCACCGCGGTGGGCGTCGCCGGCCTCCTTTATCTCGGAAACCTGTGGTGGGAGGCGGTCGACCGGGAGATCCGAAGCGGCATCTTCGAGCGCCTCGCCGTCGAGGGCGCGATCGTGCGCGACGGGGGGACGCCCTCCCTCGAGATCGCGATCACGGACCCGGCCTGGCGCGGCCGAAACTGGAGCCCGCTCGTGCCGGATCACGGCAAGCTGATGCACATGTTCGTCGTCGGAGCGCCGGGCATGGACGCGTTCGCGCACGTGCATCCGGTCCCGGTGGACTCGTCCACCTTCCGCGTTCCGTGGCCGGACCTCCCCCCCGGCGAGTACCGCATCTATGGCGACATCGTCCAGGAATCCGGCTTCGCGCAGACGGTGGTCGACACGATCACGGTCGGCGCGGCGGCGCTGGCGGCCCCCGGGGAAACGGGCGCAGTCCCGGAGACGCGGGACGTCCGGCCGGGGTCGCCCGCAGGCCTGCCGCGCGACCCGGACGACTCCGCGTGGACGGGTGTTCCGGCCGTCCTGTCCGGACCGGGTTCGGAGACGCGGCTGGACGATGGCTCAACCCTCGAATGGCAGGGGGATCAGGAACTTCACGTCGACGAGGAGACGGTTCTCGCATTCAGGCTCTGGGATCCCGACGAGAAACCGGCCGAGCTCGAGCCCTACATGGGGATGCGCAGCCACGCCGCCCTTTCGAGGGATGACGGCGCGGTGTTCGTGCACCTGCATCCCGCCGGCACGATCTCGATGGGTTCGCTCGCCGTCCTCGCGCCCGACGGCTCTCCGATGGCCGGTGCCGGGGCGGACGTGCGGACCGGCGTCGTCGAGTTCCCGTTCGCGTTCCCACAGCCGGGCGAGTACACGATCTGGGTGCAGGTGAAGCGGGAGGGCCGCGTCCTCACCGGGGCGTTCCAGGCGACCGTTCTCGAGTGAACGCTGGAGTAGGCGCTGGAGTGCCCGAACGCATCGCGATGTGCTTCAGCGGCGGCAAGGACAGCGCCCTGGCACTCCACGCGCTGCGGCAGTCCGGGGCCTACGACATCGAGACCCTGATCACGACGGTGACCGACGCCTACGACCGCGTGAGCATGCACGGCGTGCGGCGCTCGCTCGTGCGCGACCAGGCCGCGGCCATCGGCATCCGGCTGGCCGAGGTCGTCGTCCCGCCGCAGTCCTCGAACGAGATCTACGAACGCGCCATGGGAGCGGCGTTCGACCGCGTCTACGAGGACGGAATCCGCCGCGTGGCGTTCGGGGACATCTTCCTGGAGGACCTTCGCGAGTACCGGGAGCGGCAGCTCACGGCCTCGGGACTGGAGTGTCTCTTTCCGATCTGGAAGCAACCGACGGCGGCGCTCGCGCGTTCCTTCATCCGGGACGGGTTCGAGGCCATCGCGGTGTGCATCAACCCGGCGGTGCTGGACGCTTCCTTCGCCGGGCGTTCGTTCGACGCCCATTTCCTGGCGGATCTTCCGGACGAGGTCGATCCGTGCGGGGAGAACGGAGAGTTCCATACGTTCGTGTGGGCCGGCCCGATCCTGCCGCGGCGGATCCCGGTTGAGCGCGGCGAGGTGGTCGAGCGGGATGGTTTCGTCTTCTGCGACCTGCTCGCGACGGAGACGTGACCCACCTGGAGTCCCGGGTGTACAAGTACCGCGAGCGACGGATGAGTCGATCCGGAACGTGAGACAGAGAGGTATCGCGGATGTTGAGAGTATTCGGCCTCATGACGGGCCTGACGCTTCTCCTGGTGTTCGCCGGCCAGATGCTGTTCGGGCAGCAGGGCGCGATCCTGTTCCTGGTGCTTTCGGGGGCCATGAACTTCGGGATGTACTGGTTCAGCGACCGCATGGTGCTGCGCATGTACCGGGCGCAAGTCGTCGACCGTGGGCAGGCGCCGGACCTGTACGACCGGGTGGAGCGTCTGAGACAGCGGGCGGGGCTGCCGGCGCCGGTCGTCGCCATCTCGCCGCAGCCGCAACCCAATGCGTTCGCGACGGGGCGGAATCCGGAACACGCGGTGGTCTGCTTCACGCAGGGCATCCTGCGGGCGCTCCCGCCCCGCGAACTGGACGGCGTGATCGCCCACGAACTCGCCCACATCAAGCACCGGCACATGCTCGTCGGCACCGTCGCGGCGACGATGGCGGGCGCCATCGCGATGATCGCCTCCATCGCCCGCTGGGGCTTCATCTTCGGCGGGGGACGCGACGACGGCGACAACCCGCTCGGCATGCTGGTCATGGCCATCGTCGCGCCGCTGGCCGCCGTCATCATCCAGATGGCGATCAGCCGCCGCAACGAGTTTCAGGCCGACCGCACCGGGGGCGAGATCACGGGCGATCCCATGGGTCTGGCCGGCGCGCTCAAGCGCCTGGAGTCCGGCGCGCGCCGCATCCCGATGGACGTGAACCCGGCCGGCGCGTCGCTTGCGATCGTGAACCCGTTTGCGGGGCGCCGCCGGGGACTCACCTCCCTGTTCACGACCCACCCACCCACGGAGGAGCGGGTCGCCGCGCTGAGAGCCCAGGCCGCAGGGAAGGGGTGACCGATCCAAGGTCAGGACCGATGTAAGAATCGGGTCGTTCAAGGCAGTTCTTCGCTGTTGGCGCCCTCGAATCCAGCCGTCATGCCCGGTCCAGAACTACGTCCGAGTGGAGGCACAACTCTCTGCAGCCGCCCATTTCCATACGATCCAAGTACACGCTAAGGCCCTCCCGGCGCGCCAGCTTGAGCGCCGGAACCATGTCGGCATCACCCGTAACGATGACGACCCCGGTCACGATCTTCTTGAAAGCAAGGGACGCGATATCGAGCCCGATCCGCATGTCCACACCCTTCTGCTCGATGTTAGGTCGCAGATCGCTTGCCGTGATCCGCTTCCCCTTTCCACCAATGAGCTGCTCATTAACCGCCGAGGTGAGAGCCCATCCGCGAAAAACCAGTTCTCCGCGCCGAATCGCCATCAAATCTCGTTGTTCTAGCGCGTCGATGAGTGTCTTGTTCTGCCGAAACTGCTTCGTGCTGGCGAAATTCGTAACGCGCCCGCTGAGCGGATTCTTCCGCCTCTCATTGAGTGGGTCGGCTGTGTAGTAGAAGACGCGATAGAGTCGGAAGCCCAAGCCCTTCGTGGTCATCCGAGTTCTGATGCGACCTATCTCGGACAGGACATCATTAGGTTCCGGAAAACGTTCATGCTTCGCCACGAGGCGGCGCTTCATGAAGTCCCCGTCGATCAGGATGGCGTAGCGAACCTCGGACATCATCTTCCCCAAGAAAAGAAACGGCCCCTGCGTCCGTTTGGGATAGCTGGCCGGGATGTGGCCAGCCCGGAACGCAGGGGCCTCCGTTGAGTCTCGTTGACCGAAGGATAGGTTCTGGCCGGGAGCAGATCAACCTAGTGCGGGTTGACTGTTGCCGTACCGAACAACCTTGCGCGCGCACAGGTGGTCGTGCGGCGTTGCGTTCAACGGGCCTTCTTCTGCCAGCGGTCTTCGTAGGCGGCGCAGATCCGGCGGATCATCGTTGCGTAGTGCATGGGGTCACCCGTCCGGGGCGCCGGAGTCCCAGTGACGAGCTTCGGGTCGGCGGGGCGGGGGGCTCCGTACGGCAGGTCGGGGTTCTTTCTCAGATTGTCGAAATCGACGACGATCAGTGAAACCGCCTCAAGGCCGGGGCCGTCGGCCGGAGAATGACGGAGTGGAAGACCCCGGAATAGCTCGGCGGGATGGGTGATCCCGGCGGTGGGCCTACTGCCAGGTCGATATTCCAATCCTGGTAGTTGACTTTGACCGTGTGATTCAGCTTGGCGACGATCTCGCCCGCTTGGGCTCGTTCCGCGAAGGCGGGACAATGCGCGAGCAGGTCATCGACGATCGCGCGGCAGACGGCGTTGCTGTGGGCGTCGGATCGTGGATGGTAGTTGTTTTCGGCCAAGTGGCGAACGAACGCCTCGGGCGCCTTCAAGGGCAGATCACCTCCGCCGGCACCTGCAAGGCGTCTACCTGCCCCAGCCGTCCCCGTCCGATCTCGAGATATCTCGGCTCGATCTCGTACCCGATGCTCGAACGGGCGGTGAGCATGGCGGCGGCCGTCGTCGTGCCCGTCCCCCAGAACGGATCCAGGACGGTATCGCCCACGAAGCTGAACATCTGGATCAGGCGGGAGGCCAGCTCCACGGGGAAAGGCGCCGGATGGCCTCGCTTGCGGGCCTCACCCCGAATGTCGTCCCATATCGACCGGAACCAACGCCGGTGGTCGTCCGGTTCGATGAGGCTGAGCGCACGCTGCGTAGCGGTGGGCTTCCTGTCGTAGCGCAGTAGAAATGTCCCCCCTTAGCGCAGTAGAAATGTCCTCTTACGGTCCATGTTCGGTTCGAGTGGGTGGAACATGGTCCGGGAGAGGGGTCGATGGAGTTGAGTCTGAGGGAGAGGGATCGCATCTCGGTGCTGAGACAGGTGAGCGAGGGCGTGCTGTCGGGGTCGGCCGGGGCGGTGCGGCTGGGAGTGACGACCCGCCATCTTCGGCGTCTGCTTCGGAGGTTCGAGGCGGTGGGGGACGCGGCGGCGGTACACGGGCTGAAGGGACGGCGGTCGAACCGGGCGCTGTCGGCGGAGGTGCGGGATGTGGCGCTGTCGGCGGCGGCCGATCCGCTGTACGCGGACTTCGGGCCGACGCTGCTTGCGGAGCACCTGGAGAGACGCTTCGGGGTCGTCGTGAGCGCGGACACGCTCAGGCGGTGGATGTTGGAGGCCGGGCTGTGGGAGCGTCGCCGCAGGCGCGCGAAGCACCGCCGCCGGCGTCCGAGGCGGGCGGCGCTGGGCGAGCCGGGGCAGTGGGACAGCTCGGTGCACCCGTGGCTGGAGGAGAGGTTGCCGGGGAGCCAGACGCTGATCTCGATCCACGACGACGCGACGAGCCGACTGCTGATGGCCCGCTTCGTGGCGCGCGACAACGGGGCGGAGAACCGGCGGGCGATCATCGAGTACCTCGGGCGCCACGGCCGCCCGGTGGCCGTCTACACCGACCACGCCGGACACTTCGGGCAGTGGCTCTCGAAGAAGGAGGAGCGCACGGACACGATCATCGCCCGGGCACTGGGCGAACTGGGCGTCGAGGTGATCCTCGCGGGCTCGCCTCAGGCCAAGGGGCGGGTCGAGCGGAGCTTCGGCACCGCGCAGGACCGGCTGGTCAGGGAGATGCGCGTGGAGGGGGTCGCCACGCTGGAGGCGGCCAACCGCTTCCTCGCCGACTACTGGGTCCCGTTCTGGAACGAACGCTTCTCCGTCGAGCCCGCCGACCCCCGCGATGCGCACCGCCCGCTCCCGGCCGGTGCGGACCTCGAGGCGCTCTTCGCCGAGACGGAGAGGCGCGTCGTGGCCCGCGACTTCACGATCCGCTTCCGGAACCGCCACTGGCAGATCCCGGAGAGGGAGGCCGCCGGCATCGCCCCCGGCGACGAGATCGTCGTCGAGCGCCGCCTCGACGGCGAGGTCCGCTTCCGCTTCGGCGAGCGCTACCTGGAGCTCGAACCCGTATGCCGAGCCCCCGCCGCCTCCCCCGGCGACGCGCCCGTCAAGCCGGCGAAGCCGAGGCCCGCGCCCCCGAAGCCGGCTCCGGACCACCCATGGCGCAAGCACTTCCAAGCCAGTGCCCAGCAGGCCATCGCGCGTCGCGACCTCCGCCGCGAGCGAGAAGCGATATCCAACGAGAAGGAACCGCCCCGCTCCCCCGAACCGGCCCCGGAGCGGGGCAGAACCGAACCGCCGGGGGAGGACATTTCTACTGCGCTCTAACCCCGGACATTTCTATTGCGGTTTGACACGTAGCGGTGGGCTTCCGGTAGCTTCCGGGCTTTCGCAGCATCAGGATGGTCTCGATATCGTTCTTCACGATTGCGTTGGGTTCGTACGGCTTCCCCAGGAACCCGGCCCCGCTCGCTTCCGTCGCCATGTTGGCGATCTTGTACCAGCGGATCGGCGTGAGGTAGTCGAACCCGATCTGGCGCGCGCGAACCGCGATGTCGGCCGGGAGCGGAAGCACGTGATGCCGGCCTCCGGCACGGCGTGAAATGCAGACGCTTCCCACGACCACGCACAGCCGACCGCCCGGCGTGAGGAGGTCGTAGCACCGCCGCCAAACTCGGTCGAGTTCGTCCAGGAAAGACTCGTACTCATCGATGCCGCCGAGCTGGCCATCGTCCGCCCGGCCGCCGTCGTAGTCGATGAGGTTGAAATAGGGCGGCGATGTGACGACGAGGTGGATCGGCTCCCGAATGTCGGGCATGTCGCGGGCGTCGCCGAGATGCAGTGTGTGGGTCGTTCGGTCTGGCGCAGCGCCATTCTGCCATGCCTCGATCTTGGCCTGACGCTTCAGGTCAATCGAGGACTCGGCTCCGGACATGATCTCGTCGACGCCTACCGTCATTCCGGCCCTTTCACCCTTCTTCGTCATGCCTATTCACGGAGCTGCCCAAACTAATGCCCCGTCAGCCGCTGAGCAGGGCGGCCGCTTCGTCGATCTTGCCGGCGAGGCCGTTGAGGGTGCCGGCGAGGCGCTCCACCTGTGCGGACGCCTCGTCCCAGGCGCGCTCTTCGATCGCCTCGCGGATGCCCGGGAGCGTCTTCACGCCGTAACCCGTGTAGAAGCCGGGGGCGTAGATCTGGTGCCGGAACCAGTTGCGGCGGGGGAGGCCGTCCTCGCGCGTCATGAGGCGTTCGGTCTGGATCAGGGCGGCGTTCAGGCGGCGCTGGACGTCTCCGTGCTCGCTCAAGTCGGCGCCATCCCCGGAGTCTCCGTCACCGCTGGCCGCGGCCGCCCGGTGCGCGGCCCCCATGGCATCGTAGGCCGCATCGTACGCGGCGGCGCTCGCCTCCAGTCGCGTGATCGCGTTCTGCACCGGGGCGAAGTTGAGGAACGGCACCTCGTCCTGCGCCTCCGGGGGCACGTACGTCTTCGTCGGATCCGCCGCGAGCATGTACGCGTTCGAGGCGACCAGCGCGTTGCGTCGCCCGGTCTGCTCGCGCGTCTGGTCCAATAGCGCCATCACCTCGTCGCGGTAGGTCTTCACGTTGGCCGCGAAGGGCGAGAACCGAAGCGGGAGGACGTCCGCGTTGGCCAGCCGCAGCGTGGCGCGGGCCGTCGTCTTTGCGAGCGCCGCGCCGTACTGGAAGCCGGGATCGCCGAAGCGCGAGTAGTGGTCGAACGAGTCGTACTGCGAGTGGTACGAGCCGCCGCCGCTCTCGCCGCTGAAGCTCAGGTTGAGCGACGCGATGCCGAGGTGCTGTAGGAAGGGCGTGTAGTCCGAACCCGATCCGAGGGGACTGATCGTGATGTCGGAGGCGTCGTCCGCCCGGCGTGAACCGCCCACGGACCGCGCGGCGTGGAGCCGCTCCCACACGGAGACGCCGGTCTGCGGGTCGGCGACCGAGCGGGCCACGTCGTTGATGAAGCTCTGGAGGGTGTGCGACCCGCCCATGCTCAGGAAGCCGCGGCCGGTCCCGTCGGTGTTGATGTAGGCGACCGCCTTCCGGCGCAGTTCGTCGGCGTGGTGTTCGACCCACTCCGTCGAGCCGAGCAGGCCGGGTTCCTCGGCATCCCACGAGCCATAGACGATCGTGCGCCGGGGCCGCATCCCCGCCTGCGCCAGTTCCCCGATGACGCGCGCCTCCTCCATCATCGAGACGGTGCCGCTGATGGGGTCCGCCGCGCCCATGGCCCAGCCGTCGCGGTGGTTGCCGCGGATCACCCACTCGTCGGGGAACTCCGATCCGGGGAGCTTCGCGATCACGTTGTAGGCCGTCTCCAGCCCCCAGTCGAACTCCAGGTGGACGCGGACCTTCGCCGGGCCGGGGCCGACGTGGTAGGTGATGGGGAGCGCGCCGCGCCACGACGCCGGCGCCACCGGCCCTTCGAGCGCCCGCAGCAGCGGCAGCGCGTCGCCCCACGACATGGGGAGGACCGGGATCTTCATCACGGTCGGGGACTCCTCGACCGTCAGCCGCTCGGCGTCGGCCGTCGCCCCCACGCCCGGCGTCAGCGGGTCGCCCGGATGGAGCGGCATGTCCTGCACGGCCCCGCGCTGGACGCCGAACTCGGCGCGGTAGGGCCCCTTCGGATAGGCGTCCCCCTGGAAGAAGCCGTCGTCCCGCGGGTCGGAATAGAGGATGGTCGCCAAAGCCCCGTGCTCATGCGCCACCTTGGGCTTGATGCCGCGCCACGACCCGCCGTAACGGGCGATGACGATCTTCCCGGCCACGTCGATCCCCATGCGCTCGAGTTCCTCGTAGTCGCGCGGGATCCCCTGATTGACGTACACGAGTTCCGCCGTCACGTCGCCGTCCGCCGAGTACGCGTTGTAGGTCGGGAGGCGTCCCGCCACGCCGGAGGTGCCGTCCTCCGGGATCTCGGGCTCCTCCAGCGAAGCGACGAACGACTCGGGCTCGAGCATCTCCACGTGCCGGACGAGCGGCGTCGGGAAGAGGACCTCGTACTCCGCGATCTCGACCTCGTAGCCCCAACTCCTAAACTGCTCCGCGACGAACATCGCGTTCTCGTAGTTGTACGGCGCGCCCACGTAGAACGGCTCGCGCGTCATGCGCTCCATCCACCTCTCAAGGTTCTCGGAGCGCACGCTCTCGTCGAGGCGGGCCTCGGCGGCGAGCTGCGCGGCGGACGATTCGGCTCCGAAGCCGAGCAGCGGCTGTTGCTGCGCCCGCGCCGGAGCGGCGATCAGGAACGTGAGGCTGGCCAGCGCCAGGAGCGCGGCACGAACCGGGACCGGGTTTCGCAACGTCGTCGCCATCGGATTCATCTCCATTGCAAGCGTTCGGTATCGGAGAGGCGGGCCACCCGGCAGTGCACCATGTCGTCGCCCTCGAAACGCGCGTAGGCCTCGAACGGGCAATCCTCGATCACATGCGGCAGCCAGTGGCGGTCGTCTTCCCACATCCGATCGTACGGGATGTCGTCGACGGGCGTCCACACGGGGGTCGCTTCGCTCGTCTCGACGGGCTCTCCCTCCAGCGCGTCCGACCGGAACACGTGGATGAGGATGGACATGGCGCTCAGCATCTCGAATCCCACCTCCCCGACCTGCCGGGGCGCGACGGGCCGCGCACGCAGTTCCTCCTCGAACTCCCGCATCGCGGCCTCCAGCGTGCTCTCCCCGGGTTCGACCTTGCCCCCGGCTCCGTTCAGCTTGCCGGCGCCAAGGCCGCGCTTCTTGTGGATGAGGAGAATTTCCCCTCCCCGCACGATGAAGAGGAGGGTCGCGTGGAGGTCCGGCCGCCAACTCTCCGGGATGGGGCGTTCCGTGACGAGTGGTCGAGCTCGCATGCTCGTGCCTGCCGTGGCTGATGGTGGTTTCGTGTCGCGTACCGGGCCGTGCCCGCGGAGCTCCGCGCCTTCCAGCGAAAATATCCGGGGGACGTTCAGGGGACGCTATCCTCCCCGAACCGGGATCGCACCGCAACGGTTCTCCGGCTACCCGCTCCAGATGACGATCGCGCCGCACCGGTTGGATGGAGCGGCGAACTCGCCGGGCAGGGAGACGGGCCCGAGGTAGACTTCGATGGCGACGACCTCTTGCGGAGCCGCCAGATCGTCCACGCCCCCCTGCTCGAAGTCCCATGCGCGGCCATCCATGACCAGGGTGCCGTTCAGGTAGACGGACACGTGGGAGCATCTCCCCGCCCTTGGCGAGACGAGGCGGCAGGTCTGTCGCGGGCAGACTTCGCGCAGGCCATCCACCTCGGTGAGGAGGTCGGTGAGACGGGTGGGCGCGAGGGCCCGAATCCGCTCCCGCGGGAAGAAGTGTCCGCGGCCGCGCATCGCGCTCTCCCGCCTGCGTTCGTAGAAACCTACCTCCATGAGACGCGGATGCCGCCGCTCGGCCACGATCCGCGGCCCCGCCGCGGGCGAGGCGGCGTCGGGCGCGGGCGGCGGCGCGGGATCGAGTTGGACGCCGACATCCACCGTTGAACCGGAGGGGACCGGGATGGTGTCTCCGGCGACACCGGCGTCGGGGTGGGATACGGCGAGCCGGTAGTCCCCGGGGATCACGTCCGGGATCGCGAAGAGGCCGTGCTCGTCGCTCGTCGCCAGATACCCGGCCTCCGCGGGCGGGTCGCGGTCGCCGGGGGCCGGTGCGGCCGCGGCCGCCGCGAGCCTGATCTCGGCCCCCGGCACGGGTTCGCCTCGCCGGAGATCGAAGACCCGGCCGGCGACGTGACCGTGACGAGAGATGGGGACCGCCAGATCCCGCGTCACGGGGACCGTGTCGGCCGTCACGGAGGCTGTCTCGGGCGCCACGGGCGCCAGTTCGCCGCTGAGGCCGGCGAACCTGGCCCAGATGCTCACGTCCATCCGCGGATCGAGGTCGCAGAACCGGAAGCGCCCGTTGTCGTCGGCGGTCGTCTCCTTCTCGCGCCGCCGGCCGTCCGGTTCCGTGATCCAGGCCGTCACGGTCGCCCGGGGCAGGAGAATGCCGGTCAGCGCATCCGTGACCGTCCCTTCGACCACGAGCGGAGCCCGTTCCGTTGTGGGGCCGGGCTCGCAGAGAACGATCCGCCGCTCTTCAAGCTCGGCCGCGGTCAGCCACTGTCGTGTCCAGACGAGGACCGTGGGGCAGAACGGATCCTCGCCCCCCGCGCGTATCAGAGGCTCGAGGCCCGGCACCTTGTGCGGCTCGCCGTGGACCTCGACGCCTCCGATTCGGTGATAGGCGAGCCCGGTCATGAAGCCAACGCGGTCCCGGCGGCCATCGATGAGGATCTGTGGAGCGCACCACAGGACGTTGGACCGATTCATGTTGAGAATGGCCTCGCTCATGTTTCGCCAGCCGACGATCAGGGGGTCGCCCCCGCGGCGGATGTCCTCGGGATCGTAGAATCTGCCGCCGCCGTGCGCCCGGCGCTCGTAGAAACCGACCTGCTCCAGGTACGACGGTCTCCACTCGACGCTGACCTCGAGCGGGGCGACTTCGATCGCGGCCGGCTCGATGCGGATCTCCAGCGAAAGTGTGCCGTCGGGCGCCTCGACGTCGGTCGTCCGCGTACCGTAGCCGATGTGCCGGATCTCGAACGTGTGGGAGCCGGCGGGGACGACCAGATGGAACGCTCCGTCCGTGTTGGTGAGCGTCGAGATGTCCAGCGCCGGGATGGAGACGAGCGCCGCCGAGATGGGTGCTCCGGTGCCGGCGTCGAGGAGGCGTCCCGCGATCTCTACAGGCTGCTGCGGCGCGGCGCTCAGGGGGAGAGCCAATCCCGCCAGCGCGAGCGCGGCGAGCGCGCCAACGGACGGGCGACGTGAGACGGCCGGGCGTCGGGAATCGAGCGCCTCGCCCGTCTCGGCGCTGACGCGGAGTCTCACCACGGGCTCCTCTAGGGCATGAGCGTGCCGGAACGATCGAACACCACATCGCCGTTGAAGACGGTCAGTTCGCACGACGCGTCACGCAGTTCGATCGTCGGCACGGTGAGGGGATCCCGGTCCCAGACCGCGAGGTCCGCGTACTTGCCGGCTTCGATCGTCCCGACTTCTTCCTCGAGGAACATCTGGTGCGCGACCCAAGTCGTGAACGAGCGCAGGGCCGTCTCGACGTCGACGGATTCGGCCGTGCCGTACGGGTCGCTCCCGTACACGCCGAGCAGCGGCTGGCGGGCGACGGAGGCCCACACGCCGTAGCGCGCCGGGTAGGGCGTTACGAAGAAGTCGGAGCCGCTCGCCCAGATCATGCCCCGATCCCGATAGGAGCGGAACGGATTCAGCCGCAGGGTTCGCTCGGGCCCGAAGTTCCCGGCGTAGGTGTCGCCGATCCACCACGTGAAGGTGGGGGACGGCTCCGGGTAGCCGGCCTGCCACTCCCGCTGGAGTTCGGCCATCGCGTCCAGGGCGCGGTCCGTGGGGATGTTTGAGTGGATGACCCCGTGCCGGAGTCCGCGCGTGGGGGTGGCCTCGAGCGCCTCGGTGAAGCTGTCGACGGTCCAGTCGATCGCGCGGTCGCCGATGGAATGGATCGAAACGTGGAGCCCGGCGTCGTGATAGGCCCGGAAGCGCCGGCGCAGTTCGTCCGGGTCCATCGTCGGATAGCCGCGGTTGCCCGTGTCGGTCTCCGTACGCTCCCGGTTCCAGTCCTCGTACAGCCAGGCCGTGCGGGCGCCGCCGCTGCCGTCGATGTAGAGCTTGACGCCGCCGGGGATGAGGCGATCGTCGCCCGTCGACTCGTACGGCCGGGTGAAGGTCGCGAGGCTGTCGGCGTAGGCGCGGACTTCGTCCAGCGTCCCGTTGCGGCCGTCCCACAGAGCGAAGATGCGGACCGTGAGGTCGCCGGCGGCGAGGACGTCGCTGTAGGCGTCCCAGGTGCGCCGGCCGATACCGGGGTCCTTGCCGCCCGTCATGCACTCGGCGTTGAAGGCGTCGGCGAGCGAACGGATCCCCTCGCGCCGCTCCTCGGGGCCGAGCGGCGGGATGAGCCGCGTGACGAGCCCCATCGCGGACTCCTTGAGGACGCCGGTCGGCTGCCCGGCCGCATCGCGGTCGATGGTGCCGCCGGGCGGGTCGGGCGTCTCCGCGGTGATGCCGGCCAGGTCGAGGGCGAGCGAGTTGGCCACGCCGTAGTGGCCCATCGTATGGGCCAGCCACACGGGCTGTCCCGCGGCCACGGCGTCGAGGTCGGAGGCGTAAATGTAGCGCAACTCCTCGAGCTTCCCCTCGTCCCAGCCGCCGCCGCGCACCCATTCGCCCCCGGCCAGCCGTCCGGCCTGCTCCGCGACCATGCCCCGCACGTCCGCGATGTTCTCCACGTTCGGATAGCTGAGATCGAGCCGGTACAGCCGGTTCGCGCCCCCGTTGGCGAAGTGCACGTGCGCGTCCATGAGCCCCGGCGTCATCGCGCGTCCGGCGAGATCGATGCGGCGGGTCTCCGGGCCCGCGAGCGCCTCGATCTCCGCCGTCGAACCGACGGCCATTACCCGCTCGCCCCGCACCGCGACGGCCTCCGCGACGCGGCTCTCCGCGTCGAGCGTGATCACGCGTCCGTCCACGAGGACCAGGTCAGCCAGGTCAGCCGGGTCGGCCGGTGGCGACTCTCCGCAGGCGGCGAGAACGGCGCCCGCCAACACGACGACAGGTGGGTTCGGTCGGTTCATCTTTCTCATCATCGGGCTCTGCGGTAGGGGCGAAGCGAGGGCTGCATGGCGAAGAGCGCGCCGAGCAGCAGGAGCGGCATCGACCAGGCGGTCGCGGCGACGGGCCCGAACGCGTCCGCGAACCCGCCCACGACGGGAATCGCCAGCGTCCCCACGGCCCACGCGAGCCCCATCACGATGCCCGAACTCACCGCCGTCCCCGAGGGGAGGATCTCCTGCGCCATCACGACGATCGGAGGCAGCAGCGCCATGTTCAGGAAACCCGCGCACACGGCCATCACGATCGCGGCGGGACTGGCCGGCGCCAGCGTGAACGCGAGGATGTGCGTGGGCACGGCGAGCACGCTGATCGCGGCGAGGAGGTGCTGCCGGTTGAGCCGGTCGGTGAGGAAGCCGGAGGCGAGCGTCCCCAGCCCCTGGGCGCCCAGGTAGATGCTCAGGACCACGGCCCCCGCCGTCTCGCTCTCGCCCGCGCGGTGGGCGATGATCGGGATGAAGGTGAGGATCGCCTTCTGCGCGAAGGAACCGACGACCGAGATGCCGAACACGAGACCGAGCGGCCCCTTGAGCTTGCGGAGCACCTCGAGCGGCGGAGGCGGCGGGGTCCCCGGCCCGACCCGGGTCCGGCCCTTCACGCCGAACCAGAGGGCGATCCCGAGCACGACTCCCGGGATCATCGCGATCCACAGGCCGGAGAGGCCGAGCAGACCCACGATCGCGACCGCGCTGATCGGCCCCAGCGCGAACCCGATCGCCCCCCCGAAGGAGAAGACGGACATGCGCACCCCGCTTCCGCGACCATCCCCGGCGCGCGCGACGAGCGAGGCCCCCGGCGGGTGGAAGGCGGCCGACCCCAGTCCCCCCACGGTGAGGAGGAGGAGGAGGACGAGGTAGCTGGGCGCCATCCCCAGCAGCGAGATGAACACGCCCCCCACGATCGGGCCCGCGGCGAGGAAGGCGCGCCTCCCGAACCGGTCGGCGAGGTAGCCGAAGGCCGGCTGCGGGAGCGCGGTCGAGATGGAAAGCACCGTCGACAGCGTCGCGGCCAGCGTGATGGAGAGGCCGAGGTCGTCCATGATCCGCGGCAGCAGCGGCGGCAGGAACGCGGTGTACGCATCGATCGTCGTGTGCGAGACAACGATGAGCGCCACGACCGCCGCAGGGCGCATCGAGGTGCGTCCCGAAAGGGCGGTGGGCGGATTGGCGAGCGCCGCGCTCGGTTCGTGCAGTGTCGAACTCCGATCCGGTTCGGATGGCAGCCGGTTGACAACCCATGTTAACTCAATCGAGGGGGTCATGGATAAGGCGACTCCGCGAGACCAAGCCATCGCAGGCGCTTGGCGAAACGTGGTTGCCGTGTCATCACCGCATTCTTACGTTATCATAACCCCAAGCGTTATTTTTTGTTGCAATGGTGACGACGAGGTGGCCTTCGATTGGACATCGTCTTCAAGGCCAAACGGCTTGAGAAGCAGTGCAATTCGATTCACAAGGGGACGCGGGTTTGGGGGACGGATGGAGCCAGGAGGATCCGGCGGCGCCTCGACGACCTCCGGGCGGCAGACAACCTCGAGGTCATGAGAGGATTGCCCGGTCGTTGCCACGAATTGAAGGGGGAGAAGGCCGGGGTGCTCTCCCTCGACCTGCGTCACCCGTATCGCCTCTTGTTCGAGCCGGCAGACGAGCCCGTACCGGTGAAACCGGATGGGGGGCTCAATTGGGCCGGCGTCACGAGCGTCAGGATTCTCGGAGTCGAGGACACCCATGCGTGAGTCCGTAAAGAACAAGTATTCGCCCGATGAGGTGTCGCCTCCCGGTGAGACCCTGAGGGACATCCTGCGAGAGCGAGGTGTGACGCAGGCGGAGTTGGCGACCCGTACGGGGCGGCCGAAGAAGACGATCAGCGAGATCGTGAACGGAAAGGCCGCGATCACGGTGGACACGGCGCTGCAGTTCGAACTGGCGCTGGGCGTGCCGGCCGCGTTCTGGAATGCTCGCGAACAACAATATCGGGAGCATCTTGCACGCCGGGCGCAGGAAGAGGAGCTGGCTCGGCGTGTGTCCTGGCTCTCGAAGTTCCCCGTCGCGGAGATGGTGAAGCGCGGCCTGCTCCGGCGAGAGGCGACCAAGCCGGAGCGTGTACGGGAGTTGCTGGCGTTTCTGGGCGTCTCCAGCCCGGAGCAGTGGTCGGAACTCTTCGCTCGCCAGAATGTGGCGTTTCGAAAATCGACCGCCTTTGATGTCGACGAAGGCTCGCTGGCCGTTTGGCTACGGCAAGGCTTGATCGAGGCCAAACGAGTACCCAGTCAGCCATATGACCGGGGGGCTTTCAGGGCGGCGCTTCGCGAGGCGCGATCTCTGAGTCGTGAAGAACCGGAGTCCTTCCAGGAAAAGCTCGTGGCCACCTGTGCGGAAGCCGGCGTCATCGTGCGGTTCGTTCCCGAGTTCAAGGGTTGTCGCGCGAGCGGCGCCACGCGCTGGATTGCGCCGGACAGGGCGCTGGTCCAGCTGAGCCTTCGGTATCGCACGGATGACCACTTGTGGTTCACGTTCTTCCATGAGGCCGCCCATATCCTGCTCCATGGAAAGAAGCTGATCTTCATCGAGGGACAACGGCACGAGGGCGGACGGGAAGCGGAGGCCAACCGCTGGGCGGCCAATGCGCTGATTCCGAGATCGGAGTTCAAACGACTCCGCAAGATGCGGCCCTACAGCAAGGCCGGGATTCAGGCGTTTGCCCGCGAATGCGACGTATCTCCCGGCATTGTAGTGGGGCGGTTGCAGCACGAGGGTTTGTTGCCCTACTCGCATTGCAACGATCTGAAGCATCGCTTCAAGTGGGCCCACGAACCTAACACCGGGAGCAGTCGCCAGCGATGATTGCGAGACGACAGTGGCGGCGTTCGATTTTCTGCCTCTTCGGGATGGTGATAGCAGGGGGGTGCGGGGACAGCCGGGATCTCGTCGAAGGCGAAGCAACCTACGTCATCACGGGCGGACGCTGGCTGGACGTGCACACCGGGACCCTCGTGGAGAACGAGGGCATCACCATCCACGACGGGCGGATCATCTCCATCGGCCCGCCCGCGGACAGCGCCGACTTCACGGTGACGATCGACCTCGACCGGGACTGGACGGTCCTTCCGGGGTTCTTCGACCTCCACGCTCACTATGCCGTCGACCTGTTCGGCGAGGGCCGCGTGGATGAGACGGCCGCCTATCCCGAACTCTTCCTCGCCAACGGCGTGACGACGACCTTCCCGGCCGGCGAGATGGATCCGGTCCGCATGCGCGAGTTGCGGCTCGCCATCGAGCGCGGAGAGCGCAGGGGTCCGCGCATCCTCAACTCCGGCCCCTACTTCGGGTCGTGGCGGCGGGGCTGGGACGACGACGCCATGACGCCCGACTCGATCCGGCGGGAAGTGGACCACTGGGCGTCGCTCGGCGCGGCCGGCTTCAAGGCCAAGGGGATCCGGCCCGATCACCTCTCCGGGCTCATCGAACAGGCGCACGAGCACGGACTCACGGTCACCGCCCATCTCGATTCCGGGTTCGGAAATACGGTGAACCCCCGCGACGCGATCCTCATGGGCATCGATCGCGTCGAGCACTTCCTGGGCGGCGACATGATGCCGGCCGACCGCACGGCGTACGCTTCGCTGCAGGAGTTCGACGACTTCGAGGGAGACGCGCTCCGCGACATCATCGATCTCTACGTGAGCCGCGGAGTCAACTTCGACGCCACGCTTTCCATCTACGGATACTGGGGTCCGCACGACCCGGAGATGACCGAGTACTGGACGGACGAACTCCGTTTCCTGACGCCGTACATGCGGGAGATCGTCAAAGCCCGTCCGCCCCGCCCCGTCAACGAGTCGTTCGCGAAGATGTCGCCGATCAAACGGAAGACGCTGAAGGCGTTCCACGACGGCGGCGGACGCGACCTGATCACGCTCGGCACGGATCACCCGAGCTGGGGGCAGTACTGGTCTCCGTTCGCCGTGCACCGGGAATTGCTCGCGCTCGCGCGGGCCGGGGTCCCGCCCGCGGACGTGTTCCGCATCGCGACCCTCAATTCGGCGCGCGCGATGGGTCTGGACGACGAACTCGGCAGCATCGAGGAGGGCAAGATCGCCGATCTCGCGATCGTGCGGGGGAACCCGCTGGAGGATGTCCGGGCCGCCCGCGATGTCCGGTTCGTCTTCGCGCGAGGACGCCTTCATTCGCCGGACGAGTTGCTCGCGATGGCGGAGGGAAGGATCGGACCGGCGGATGCTGCGGAGGAATCCGCGTGGAGACCCGGCCGTTGAGCGACGCCGTTAGGGCGGATGTCTTGCTCCGACGCCTAACCGAACCCGAGCTTGCATGTGGACGGGAAGGAAGACGGGAACGAAGATGACGAGGCACGCGGTCAACTCGAGGCGAGGTCCGACATGATGAGCCAGCGAAACCCGATTCCACGACGACAGGTGCTGATCCAAGGCGGAGCCGCGGCCGCCGGCCTTGCGGTCCTGCCGACGGACATCTTCCGCGGCTGGCTCGCGGGATTCGATCAGGAAGCCGTGATCCCGTGGGTCCAGCGTCCGCACCCGGGGTTGACCGAGCGGATGAACATCCTGAACTGGGAGGAATTGGATTCCTGGATCACGCCGGTCAGTCAGATGTTCCACGTGGGGCACTACGGGTCGCCGGTCCTCGCGGAGAGCGACTGGCATCTCGACATCGGTGGACTCGTCGATAGGCCTCGGACGTTCAGCCTCGCCGAACTGAGAGCGCGGCCCCGCCAGGAGGTCGTGTTCACGCTGGAGTGCTCCGGGAACCGCGGCCGTCCCTCGTTCATCGGCGGCGTCCACAACGCGCGCTGGGCAGGGACCCGGCTCGCCGATGTCCTTACCGAGGCCGGCGTTCAGGAGGACGGGATCGAGGTTGTCTTTTTCGGCGCCGACGAGGGCGAGGAGGAGATCCGGGGCAACACGGTGACGCAGAACTTCGCCCGCAGCCTTTCGCTCGAGGACGCGATGGACCCGGGCATCATCCTCGCGTACGAGGTGAACGACGAGCCGTTGCCGAACGCACACGGCTTTCCGCTGCGGGTCATCGCCCCCGGCTGGTACGGCATCGCGAACGTGAAGTGGCTGACGCGGATCGAACTCCGCGACCGGCGCTTCATGGGCAAGTTCATGGCCCGGGACTACGTGACGCTGCGGGCGGAGGAACGCGACGGCGCGACCGTGTGGACGGAGACCTCGGTGGGGCGCGTAAACATCAATTCCGTCCCCGCGAAGGTCACGCGCAACGGCGCCGACTACGCGATCCACGGGGCGGCCTGGGGCGCGGACATCGCCGGCGTCGAGGTCCGCGTGGACGAGGGGCCGTGGCGGGCGGCGACGCTCGGCGAAGGCCAGGGGGATCCCCACACGTGGACGTTCTGGCGCATCGACTGGGACGCCACGCCGGGTCGGCACGCGATCGTCTCGAGGGCGATCGACGCGGACGGCAACGTCCAGCCGGCGGCAGACGACCCGCTGCTCGTGAACAAGCGGACGTACTGGGAGAGCAACGGGCAGCTCACCCGGAACGTCGTGATCGACTGACCGTCCCCCTCCCCGCGGCTCGCGAGCGGGGGCGGCTCAGCGACCGGGTCGGGTGCCCCGGCGCAGTCGGCGCAGGAGCCACGCGTACGCCACCGCGTTCAGCGCCAGCACGGCAAGTCCGAGCCAGATCTGGATTTCCCGGTTCAGCGCGCCGGGATAGATGATGGGCAGCAGGTAGCGCTCGATGAAGCCGCCGGAGTAACCGGCCTGCCCGCTCGCGATCCGGAGCCTGACCTCCAGCGGCGTGAGGGGACAGATCCAGCCGGCAAACTCGATCAACGCCCCCCACGCGAGACAGGGGACGTGCGCCCACGCGAGCCTCGGCCAGCGGACCGCCGCGAACCCGCCGGCCACGACGAAGGCGATGAAGACGAAGTGGATGACGAGGACGAGGTCGGCGAGCAACCGGTACGGCAAGGCGACCTGCTCCGCGTCAGGGACGCGCGCCGTCCCGGTTCACCCCACCTGCACGGGGTGCGGGAGCGGGATGTTGAGCAGGTAGCCCTTCTCGTTCATCAGAGGCTCATCCGGCTGCGTGTGCCCCGCCGCATCCGTCGCGCGCGTGACGAGCGTGTGCGCTCCCGGCGTCGCATCCCACTCGAACTCGAAGCGCTGCCAGGCCAGCGGCAGAATCGGGTCCACGATCGCGGCCTCGAGCCAGGTCGCTCCGCCGTCCGGACTCCATTCGACCGCGGACACGGGTCCGGCGGGCGCGTGCGCGAACCCGTGAAGGACGTGGGATCCCGGCGCCAACTCCGCGGGCCGCGGCAGGGCGAGCGCGCTCTTGACCACGAGTTCCGTGATCACCCTGCCCTGGGCGGGCGCGTGGTCGGCCTCCGGCCACTCGTCGCCGATGAGGACGTAGGACGACGTGTTGTTCCGGTTCCACACCCGCTCGGTGGAGATCTGTATGGACCCCAGCCACTTGATGCTGTTCGACCCCGACCACCCCGGAACGACGGAGCGCGCCGGGAATCCGTGATCGGCCGGTAGCGGTTCGCCGTTCATGCGCAGCGCGATGATGGTGTCGGGATCCCGCGCCTTGGCGAGCGGCATGGCGCGCTCGAATCCCGAGCCATCCAGCCCGACGAGGTTCACGTCGACCGTTTCCGGCCGCACGCCGGCCAGATCGAGGATCGTCCCCAGCGACGGGCCCGACCACTCCGCACAACCGACCGCCCCGGTGGTCCACTGCCCGCCGCTCGCACGCGTGCCCGTGAGTTCCGGATACAGACCCCGCCAGTTGCCGGCGCATTCCAGGTAGGCGGTGATCGTACGCTGCGGCAGCGACTCCAGGGTGGACAGGTCGAGCCGCAGCTCGGTCTCGGCGCCATCCCCCTCCACTCGAAGGGCGTAGCCCTCAGGGTCGATGGTCGGCGTGGGCGAGTGGTTCCGGACGAAGAAGAGTTCGTTCGGCGTGACGAATCCGTCGATGAGTTCGAGGCGCGTCTCCAGGTTCGTGACGCGCTGGATGAAGGGAGACGGATCCTTCGCCCACCGTGGCGCCGGCTCCGCTTCCGCCGCAGGGGCGATGGCCGCCTCCGCGTCCGTCGATGACCCGGCGTCTCCCGCGCGGTCGCAGGCGGCGAGCCAGGCTGCGGCGGGTCCCGCGCTCGCGGTGCGAACAAAATCTCGACGGGTGAAGAGGCCGGTCTCGGTTCTCCGCTTCATCGACGACACCTCGCAGTCGTGACGCTTGGCATATGGGCCCGAGTTCGCAAGTTTAGGTGTATGCGACCGAGGAGCAACGCACGCGGGACGCCCAGGTGTCCGCGGCTCGCCGGCGGCGCCCGCCGGAGGTGCCGCTCGATCCGGGCGTTACTGTCCGTTACGCTTGCGATGGCGTGCGTCGCGTGCAATCCCGAACCCGGCGTCGAGGCCGGCACGGCCTTCGAGGTCGTGGAGGCGACGATCGACGATGTGCAGGCGGCGATCCGCGATGGAACCACGACCTGCCGCGAGGTCGTGGAGGGGCATCTCGCCCGGATCGCGGCCTACGAAGACGCGATCAACGCGATCACGGTGCTCAATCCCCGGGCCCCGGAGCGGGCGGATGAGCTCGACGCGGCGCTGGCCGGCGGCGAGACGACGGGCCCGCTCTTCTGCGTTCCGATGCTGGTCAAGGACAACTTCGACACGCACGACATGGTCACGACGGGGGGGTCCATCGCGCTCGCGGACAACCTCCCGCCCGACGACGCCTTCATGGTGCGGAAGCTCCGCGAGGCGGGCGCGATCGTGATCGCCAAGACCAACATGGCGGAATGGGCCTTCAGTCCGCGCCAGTCCGTCAGTTCCTCCTTCGACACGACGCGCAACGCCTACGCGCTCGACCGCGTGCCGGCCGGATCCAGCGGCGGCACGGCCTCGGGGGTCGCCGCCTCGTTCGGCGTCATCGGGCTGGGCAGCGACACCGGCAACTCGATCCGCGGACCCAGTTCCCACCTCGCCCTCGTCGGGATCCGTTCGACCATGGGTCTCACGAGCCGCGATGGAGTCATCCCCCTCTCCTTCGACCGCGACATCGCGGGTCCGATGGGCCGGACCGTGGAGGATGTCGCGCGCGTGTTCAATGTCGTGGCCGGCTACGATCCCGCGGATCCGTACACGGAGGCGGGGCGTGGCCGCGTGGAAGAGGACTATACGGCCTTCCTGGACGCCGACGGGGCGCGGGGCGCGAGGATCGGCGTCCTGCGCGCGCTGGCGAATCCGGAGGAGACCGATGGGGAGATTCTCGCGCTCTTCGAAGCGGCCATCGACGATCTGGACGCGCTCGGAGCGGAGATCGTGGATCCCTTCGATTTCGACGTCGACGCGGAGCTGGGCCGGGAGGGGATGTTCTGCCGCCGGTTCCGTTACGACATGTGGACCTACCTGCAGTCGCTGGGCCCCGCGGCGCCGATGACCGACGTCCTGGAGGTGCTCGAGGACGGACGGTATTCGGACTACGCCCAGAGATCGTTGCGCCGCAACGAGGGGGCTCCGCTCAACGTACACCCCTCCGACTGGGAGAAGCCCTGCCCGGATTACGCGGAGAACGAGGGCCGGCAGGCCTACCTGGCGAGCCTCGTGGACGCGATGGATGCCGCACGCGTGGAGGCGATTCTCTATCCGTCGTGGCTCTGCGTGCCCGCCCATATCAACAGGGGAGACGAGGAATACTGCGGCGACAACAGCCAGCGCGTGGCTCCCGCCACCGGCATGCCCGCGATCACGGTCCCGATGGGCTACACTTACGGTAAGCTCCCGGCGGGATTACAGATTCTAGCGCGTCCGTACGACGAGGGGGTTCTCTTCCGGCTCGCGTATGGATACGAACAGGCGTCGCAACACCGCCGTCCCCCGGACGGTTTTCCGGAGGTTCGATGACCATGAAGATGGAGAGAAAGAGCATGCTCAGAGCCAGCTTGGCCGCTCTTGCACTCATGTGGCCCGCGGCCGCCCTCGCGCAGGAAGGAGCCGTCACCGGAACCGTGACCAACGAGGAGGGCCTCGCGATGTCCACCGTGACGGTCGCGGCGACGGGGGCGCCTCTCGGCGACGAATCGCGCACGGCGATGACGTCCGCGCAGGGAGTGTACACGCTTACCGGCCTCCCTCCGGGTACGTATTCGCTGCGCTTCTCCTTTCCCGGCTTCGTCGACGCAGTGAGTTCGGGCGTGGTCGTGCGGGCCGGGGAGCGCACGAGCGTCGACATGCAGCTGGCCTCCCAGCGAACCATCGCGCTGCGGGAGCTGACGGCCGTGGTGACCGGCACGCACTTTTCGGCCCCGCCGGAGAATCTGCCGTTCGCGGTCGACGTGACCGACCGCGAATCGCTGCAGGAGCAGGGCTCGCCGCAGGCAGTGGACTTCTTCAAGAAACTGGGCGCGGCCCACGGCACGATCGGCGAGCGCAACGGCTGGTACAATCAAACCGGGACGCTCGTTCCGGAGACCGCGACCAACGTCAATCTGCGAGGCCTGGGCGCCTCGCGAACACTGACGCTGTTGAACGGCCGCCGCCAGGTATACACCCCGGCCAGACTTACCGGCGGCCGGTTCGTGGACATCAACGCCTTCCCCTCCATCGCGCTCGACCGCATCGAAGTCCTGAAGGAGGGCGCCTCGGCCATTTACGGCTCCGACGCCGTGGCCGGCGTGGCCAACTTCGTGACCCGAAGAGATTTCCAGGGATTCGAGCTGTCGGCTGCGCATGACTACTTCAGCGGCGCCGGCGACACGAACGTCGGCGCCATCTGGGGCACGAGCCTGGGCGACGGAACAAACGCCGTCCTCTCGGCCGATTGGGCCATGCGCCGGGAGCTGCAGGCCGACGAGCGCGACTGGGTGCTGCGCCCGTACCCCGGACCGGGCGGCGGCGGCTGGTCCTACTACGGGAACCCCGGGGCCTTCCTGCGGCCGACACTGACCGGGACCGAGACTCCCGGCGAATTCATCAGCGCGCTGATCCGGTCCCATTACGGGGACGGACAGGGCGACGCCCGTCTGTTCGTGGATCCGGGCTGCGAGGGCATGGGCGGAGTGGATGCCGGCGTCACCTGCCGGTTCCGGTACGGACCGTGGGACAACCTGATCGAGAACCAGTGGCATGCGCGGGTGTTCGGCGAGCTGAACAGCGAGTTGAGCGAGAACACCTCCGTCCACGTCGAGGGCCTGTGGTCGGAGGCCGCGATCCCCGATTGGTACACGACTCCCTCCTTCCCGCCCACGGCGCTATACGACGGCCTCCAGGTCGTCATGCCCGAGAATCCGGGCAGGCAGTCCTTCTGCAGCTCGAGTGCGACGGCGGCCGGTTTTGCCTCGCAGGCGGCGTGCCTCGAGGACGACTGGTTTTTCTTCGGGCGCCTGGTGGGCAACAGCGGGCCCGAACGAACTCTGAGGCGGTCGTCGCGTACGCAGAGGATCGCGGCTTCGTTGGACCACCACGTTGGCGCGACGGGCGAGTTGGACGTGGCCCTCGGCTACTCCCGGGCGGCGGGCAACGTGAACCAGCCCGCGGAGTACGCCTACCGCAAGTATCTGGCTTTTCGCGGTTTCGGTGGACCGGACTGCGGAGTCGGCGTGGTCGTCGACCCCACGTCGGCAGCCGGGATGAGCCTCGGAGACACGGGGGGCGCGGTGGCGGGCCAGGGCAACTGCATGTTCTACAACCCGTTCAGCAACGCGATCCTTCGCGCGCAGCAGCCCGGCACGGCGTACACCAACGCGGACAATCCCGGCTACGATCCCTCGACCGCGAACTCGCCCGCGCTGATCGACTGGATCAACGAGGAGGTGGACCTCTTCAATACCGCCGAGCTTCTCACGGCCGAGGCCACGTTCACCAACTCGCTGAACGATGCGATCGGGTACGCGCTCGGATACCAGTTCCGCTGGTTCGATGTGTCCGGCCAACCCAACAACCCGGGGAACCAGCGTCTCAACCCCTGCCAGGTGCCGGGCGACCGCAGCTGCCTCGACCAGGCGGGGCCGTTCACGTTCACGACCGGGTACTTCCCCTACGCGAGTTCGCAGACGGTCCATCGGTTCTACGGCGAGCTGCCGATAAACCTCGGCGGCCGGCTGGATCTCCAGTTCGCCGCCAACTATGAGTTCCACGATGTGGCCAGCAGCTTCGACCCGAAGGCGGCCTTCGCCCTCCGGTTGCTGGACTCCGACAACTATCAGCTTTCGGCGCGGGCCTCACTGCAATCCACGTTTCGCGTCCCATCCGTCGACGACGTCAACACGGACAAGATTACGTCTCTCGAATATGTGTGGGAGACGGATGTCTACAAGGCGGTGGACACGTTCGGGAGCCCGGATCTGGTGCCGGAACGGGCCACCACGGGCAACGTGGGACTCGTCCTCTTCCATTTCCCGAGTCGTACGCAGGCGACGTTCGACTACTGGACGTATGACTTCAAGGACATCATCAACGTCGTGCCCTACACGGCCGTCACGAGGCTCTACGATGAGGGCGGCGCCAGCCGGGAGGCCGTGCGGGAGTTCATCAAGTGTCCGGACGGATGGGGGACGGGAACGTGCGACGCGGCGCTCATCGAACGCATTCGGATCGACCTCGTGAACTGGCCGGGCATGCAGACATCGGGCCTGGACTGGAGCGTGTCGACGCGGCAGCCGGTGGGGAGCGCCGAGATGTCATTCGGGATCGACGGCACCTACACGCACAAGTACGACATCATGGCGCTAACGCGAGGAGGCGTGGAGCTGCAGGCGGCGACCAGCGGGGCCGGACTTCTGAATCGCAACAACCCCATCGCGTGGCCTCTTCCGCAGTGGAAGTGGTCGGCTTCCGTCGGATTCCACACGGAGCGTCTCACGGCGATGGGCAACGTCTACTACATCTCCTCCTACGACGATCCCGACTCCGCGGATGAGAACCATCGCGTGATCGGTTCCTTCGCCACCGTGGACGCGACCTTGATGATGAAGGTCACCGACCAGATCGATGGTTTCGTCACGGGGTTCAACCTGCTGGGAACGCCTCCGCCCCTCGTCAACTGGGAGACTTCGTACGACGGTTTCACGCACGACCCCAAGGGGCGGCGGATCAAGGTCGGGCTTACGTACACGATCCGCTAACGACGTAGGTCCGTAGCCCGGGGGCCGGCCCCCGGGCTACGGCCGGGGCGGTTCGACGGGGCGCGCGACCATGATGCCGTCCTGGGAGTCGATGGCGAGGATCCGCTCCGCCAGCGGCCGCTCCGAAATCTCCACCGACTGGCCGACGAGGGGGGCGTGGAGGAGGTGAAGCGCCCCGTCGCGCCACACGGCGAATCCGGTGTGGGCGACGTCCAGCCCTTCGACGGTCGAGGTGGCCGCGATCACATCGCCGTTGCGGATCCGGTCCGCCACCCGCGCGATCCGATCCTGCGGCACGTATTCCCGGCCGGGGCCTTCGTCGAGCCGCGCTTCGGCGGCGGCGATGGCTTGGAGCGCGCCCGGCTGGGCCAGTTGCCGATACGCTTCGGGGTGCCGGGACATGAAGTTCACCGGCTCCGCGTCGATGGCGGGGTCCAGTTCTCCGGTCGCAATGCGCACGATTCCCCGGGCTTCGTTGTCCGCGAGCCACTCCGAGAAGTAGTGGAGACGGCTCGGGTATCCGTCGAGCCGGCCTCCACGATAGCGGAGCGCCATCAGATGGGACTCGTAGCGGGCCTGCGCCGCTGGGGGATCCGAGAGGGCCTCGACGCCCTGCTCGCGGACGAACCGCGTCAGGGCGAGGACGGTCTCGACCAGGGTCACGCAGTCGAGTTCGCGGAAGTTGATCACGAGGCGCTCGGGTCCGGGGGCTTCGAGCGTGCCGGGCTCGTACGTCGTCCCGACGAAGGTCTCGCCCAACAGCACGATGGCCTCGCCGAGGTCCATCTCCGCGAGCCCGCGCTCGGCGGCAAACCGCACTTTCTCCTCGAAGATCGCCCAATCCTCCGGGATCCAGGCGGGTCCGTCCGAGGGCGCGGACGATGCCGCACCGACGCCGGCCGTCTCGTCAACCACGGTGGAGGTCGACGGCTGGACCTGCGACCAGGCGAGCGCCGCGATGACGGCGACGGTGGCAAGGATACAGGCGACGACCTTCGCCAGCGTGAAGACGTTGCGCCACCTCATGTCGAACTGAGGTTGAGCACCATGCGCTCCTCCCCTTCCCTGTACTCGATCCGAAGCGTGCGATTCACCGCCCCCCACAGGTGCGGGTGCGCGCGAACCGCCTCTACGAGATAGACCCCGAGCGCGCGCTGGTGGAAGGCGTGCTCCCACCCCCGGCTCAGCAGCCGGGCCGCCTCTCGCACTTCGGTGTGCGGGCCGCCGCCGGATATGGCGTCCCGGAGCCGCGCGGCGCCGCGCGCGAGGTCCGCCCAGCGTTCACGCGTTTCCCCGTTCTTGCGAGCCAGGTCGCCCACCGTCCACCAGTGTCGCATCCGGCGCTCGAATCCGGCCAGACCCGCATGGCCTGCCTGTCGCGCCGCTTCCGCCGCCAGGGCCGCGAGTTCTTCCGCCGTAAGGGACGGATCCTCCAGGTACTGCCGCCACAGAGCGCCGTACAGAAGCTGCCGGACGACGGGTGAATCGCGCCCCGGTTCCCCGGCCACCCGGGGGACGGCGCGGGCGAGCGCAAGACCCGTCCCGCGCGCATCGCCTCGCGCGAGGAGCGCGAGCAGGATCCCGAAGGTCGACTTCCTGAAGCGGAGCTGAAACGAGATCTCCACGTCCCCGCGGTCTCTCGCCACGCGCTCGAGACGGGCCCGGGCCGCGGGGGCGCCGCCCGCCGTCACGCTGCCCCAGAGGACGGCGAGATCCACGAGCCGTCCCGCCTCCCGGCCGGAGAGTCCCCGCTTCCCGTACCGCATGAGGAAGCCCAGTGAGTAGTTGAGCGCGTCCGCGGCCGGGGCCTCCCCGGGCGTCCACTCCCGCGACCACGCGGTCAGCGTCGTCTTCCATTCGCAGGTCTCCCGGCCCCACGTGCCGGCGTAGCCCTCGATGGCGGTGAAGCTGAAGCGACTGCGGTCGAGGCGACGGTCTCGCCGCATCGTCTCCCGGACATAGCTCCGGGCCTTCCCGCCCATGCGCAGGAAATCGCCGATATCGAGCGAAACGCCCCACGACTTCGTCCTCCTAACGGTCTCCTGCTGCAGGAACCGATGCAGCGTCACCCCGTTCGCCGCTCCCGAGGCACCGTCCTCGAGCACGCTCTCGAAGTCACCGCCCAGCATCGCCCGGTGCCGCGCGTCGAACCCGCCCCCCAGCCGCTTCTCGTCGAAGGTCGCTTCGATGATCGCTTCGTCGGTCCGGGTCCGGCTGTAGTCGAAATCCACCCCGAACCGGACGTGTTGCCTCGCCATCTTCACGATGAGTTCGGCCGCCTCCGCCTCGAGCTGTTCCACCTTTTTCCGCAGCGAATCGAGCCGAAGGCGACGCCCTTCGAGCCCGAGCCGGTCGACCAGCGTCTCGGCGGCGGCGCGTTCGCGCGGATCGAGGTCCCCCACGCGCGGCTTGGCGAGGATCGCCCGCACCTGTTCCAGCGGGGCTCCGAGGAGGGCCTCGACCGCGGCCCGCAGCGCCTCTTCGGTCTGCGCCCGGTCCGCGAAGCGGACGCTGACACGGGCCGCGGCGCGGACGCCGAACCGGTCGCGGTCCGATTTCCGCACGGCGACCTCGATCTCGCCGGGCTTTCGTCGCGAGAACACGACGAGGAAGTGGTCTTCGATCCCGACCTTGAAGCTCGCCCTCAGGCTCGCGCCGACCTTGACCCCGAGATCCTCCCCGGGCGCAAGAAGCGCGCTCAGGGCGCCGATGTTGCCGGTGAACACGTCCGACCACTTCAGGGTGAGAGCCGCGCTCAGCTTCCCGCTCACCTCGAGCGCGAGCGCTTCGCCGGGCAACAGCGCGCGAACGTCCGCGGCGGAGATGACGAAACGGGGCGTGGCCAGGTCGCGGGCCACCGCGGAGCCGACGAGATCCTCCGCGTTGTGACGCCGGTAGTCGTGGAAGCGGATCGACGCGGCCCCGTCCGCCTCGCTCGCGAACCCGAACTTCGCGGCCTTGAATCCCCCGTTCGCCTCCACTCTCGCCGAAACCCGGTAGGCGAGCCACGCCGAATCCGCCGCGAAGTGAATCGGAGTCCGGAGTTCGAACGCCGACGGACTGGAAGTTTCGTCCGGCGCGCGGCCGAACACTCCCGCCGGATCCTCGTCCCCGGGCCCGTTGAAGACGTCGATCACGGCCTCGCCTCCAACGGTGAACGAGAGGTCGTCGCGCACGACCGACACATCTCTCGCGAGCGAGCGTTTCAGCAGCGTGGGGCCGGGCAGTTCGGGGTCGTCCAGCCGTCGCGTCGCATGCTCCGCCAAGTGCAGGTCGAGGTCCCCAAGGTCCAGCTTCACGGGCATATCACGGGCGTATCACGGGCATATCCGTGTGTGCTCCCAACAGGTTCGGAGTCTTTTTCGGCTGCCACGATCCCGGCCGGTGGCCCTCGGAGCAAGTAGCCCCGGGGTGGCGCCCGCCGGCGGCTGCGTTCGCTCGCCGCCCTCCCGAAGGTCGGCTATCTTGTCGGCTTCCACACTGAAGGTCGTTCCCTCTGCCGAGAGTCATCGATGAAGACGCCCCGCTTGTCCGGCTTCGCTTTCGTTTCGATCGCCGTCGTTCTCCTCTCCTTCCTCTCCGCTCCCGAAGCGGCGGGGCAGACCCCGGCCCCGACGGATCCGATTCCGACGGACCCGGCCGTCATCACCGGGACGCTGGACAACGGCCTGCGCTACTTCGTGCACGAGAACAATGAGCCGGAGAACCGGGCGGAACTGCGCCTCGTCGTGAACGCGGGCTCCATCCTCGAGGACGAGGACCAGCTCGGGCTGGCGCATTTCGTCGAGCACATGGCGTTCAACGGCACGGAGAACTTCGAGAAGCAGGCGCTCGTCGACTACCTCGAGTCGATCGGGATGCAGTTCGGCCCCGACATCAACGCGTACACGAGCTTCGACGAGACGGTCTACATGCTCCAGGTGCCGATGGACGACCCGGAGATGCTGGCCACCGCGTTCCGGATCCTCGAGGACTGGGCGCAGGGCGTGCTCTTCGACCCGGAGGAGGTCGACAAGGAGCGCGGCGTCGTGATCGAGGAATGGCGGGGGCGGCGAGGTGCCCAGGCGCGGATCCAGGACCAGCAGTTCCCGGTCCTCTTCCAGGGGTCGCTATACGCCGAGCGACTCCCGATCGGGAAGCCGGAGATCCTCGAGACGGCCCCCGCCGAGCGGCTGCGCAGCTTCTACGAGGACTGGTACCGACCGGACCTGATGGCGATCGTCGCCGTCGGCGATTTCGATGGCGCTGAAATCGAGGCGACGATTCGCGAGCGGTTCGGAGGGCTGACCGGGCCCGCGGAGTCGCGTCCCCGGATCGCGGCCGAGGTCCCGATCGACCACCCGCCGCTCGTCACGATCGCGACCGACGTCGAAGCCCAGGGAAGTCAGGTCGGCGTGCTGTACAAGCAGCCGCCCGCCCCGCGCGGCGCGATCGGCGACTTCCGCCGAGGTCTGGTCGAAGGGCTCTACTCCGGCATGCTGAACGCGCGACTGAACGAACTCCGGCTTCAGGCCGACCCGCCGTTCATGCTGAGTTTTTCGGGGCAGGGGCAGTTCGCGCGCGGCGTGGATGCCTACCAACTCGTCGCGCTCGTCGCCGAGGGCGGGATCGAGCGCGGGCTCGAAGCTCTCCTGACCGAGGCCGAGCGCGTGCGCCAGAACGGGTTCACCGCCAGCGAGCTGGATCGCGAAAAGACCAACACCCGGAGGGGATACGAACGCCGCTTGGCCGAGCGTGAGAACCAGGAGTCCGCCGCGCTCGCGAACCGCTACATCCAGGTGTTTCTTCGGGGGAGTGCCTACCCGAATCTCGAGACGCAGATGGAGTTGGTGGATGCCTTCCTCCCCGGGATCACACTCGAGGAGACGAACGGCATCGCCCAGGCGTGGCTGGCCGAGCAGGGACGCGTCGTCCTCGCCAGCGCGCCCGCGAAGGAGGGCCTTGAGCCCCCCGCGGAGGACGACCTCCTGAGCGTGTTCGCCGCGGTGGGTGGGCGAGAGGTGGAGGCCTACGAGGACGAGGCGGCCGACGCGCCGCTCCTGCCGGTCGTCCCCGAGGGCTCGCCGGTCGTGGCCGAGGAGGCGGTCGACGACGTGGGCGTCACGATCTGGACGCTCGAGAACGGCGCACGGGTCGTGCTGAAGCCTACCGACTTCAAGGATGACGAGATCCTCTTCTCCGCGACCAGCCCCGGCGGCACGTCGCTCGTATCCGACGATCTCTTCCGGAGAGTCTCGTTCGCATTGAACGTGGTGGGCCAGTCCGGCGTCGGCGAATTCGACCAGACCGCGCTGGGGAAGAAGCTGGCGGGGAAGGCGGTGCGAGTCTCGCCCTCGGTGGGGTCGCTCTCCGAGGGGCTGGGAGGATCGGCGTCTCCACAGGACGTGGAAACGGCGTTCCAGCTCATGTACCTGTACTTCTCCGCGCCGCGCAGGGACGAGACGATGTTCGAGGCCCTCAAGGCCCAGCAGATGGCGATGCTCGCGAACGTGGGCGCGAATCCCAACTTCGTGTTCTCCGACACCATCTCGGCCACCATGTCCCAGGGGCACCCGAGGGTCCTGCGGGTGTCGCAGCTCGCGAGCAGCCTCGAAGAAGCCGACCTCGACGCGGCCTACGACCTCTACCGCGACCGTTTCGCGGACGCGAGCGACTTCACCTTCTACTTCACGGGGGCCTTCGATCTGGCGACGATCCGGCCGCTCGTGGAGCAGTATCTCGGGGCCCTCCCGAACCTCGGGCGGGTCGAGGACTGGCGCGATCTCGGGATCGATCCGCCGGCGGGGACGATCGAAACGACGGTGTACAAGGGTCTGGAGCCGCAGAGCCGGACCCAGATCATCTTCGCGGGCGATGCCGAGTACTCCCTCGAGGAAGCGAACGCGATCTCGGCCATGGCGGACGTCCTGGACATCCGCCTCCGGGAAGTGCTGCGCGAAGACCTCGGCGGCACCTACGGCGTGGGCGTCCGCGGGTCGCTGAGCTACCGGCCCGATGAGGAGTACCGCTTCAGCGTCTCCTTCGGCTCGGATCCGGAACGCGCGGACGAGTTGTCCGAGGCCGTGTTCGAGGAGATCGAACGACTGAAGGCGGAGGGGCCGGACGCCGAGACGGTGGACAAGGTGCGCGAGACGCAGCGCCGCACGAAGGAGACGAACCTGCTGGAAAACCGGTATTGGCTGTCGCAGCTGGCCGCTTTCGAGCGGGCCGAGCGGGATCTGAACGACATCCCGAGCTACGACGCGATCGAGAGCTGGACCGCGGAGGAGGTGCGGCAGGCCGCCGTTCGTTACCTCCGAACCGACCAGTACGCCCGGTTCGTGCTGCTTCCGGAGCAGAAGGTCCCCTAGTGTGGAGAAGCCACGACCGGCGGCTGATCGGCTGACCGTCGCCGCGCACGCGCGGAGGGAACGCCTGCCGGTCCGGGTCATGCCGGATCACGACAGCATCGCCGCCGAAGTGGCCGGCCGGATCGCGGCGCTCCTGCGGGAGAAGGCCGAGAACGGGTGCCCCGCCGTTCTCGGCCTCGCGACCGGCGCCACTCCCGTCGGCGTCTATCGGGAACTCATCCGCCTGCACCGGGACGAAGGGCTCGACTTCTCCAATGCGGTCACCTTCAACCTCGACGAGTACTTCCCGATGCGGCCCGGCAGCTTCCACAGCTATCACCGCTACATGCGGGAGCACCTGTTCGACCATGTGAACATCGCCCCGGAGCACCGTCACATCCCTCGCGGCGATGTTCCTGAAACGGAGGTCGAGGCACACTGCGTCGAGTACGAGCGCCGCATCCGGGAGGTGGGCGGGATCGACTTCCAGATTCTCGGGATCGGGCGCAGCGGCCACATCGGCTTCAACGAGCCGGGGTCCGAGCGCGACTCCCGCACCCGGCGTCTTTATCTGGACACCGTCACCCGGAGCGACGCCGCGGCCGATTTCTTCGGCGAGGAGAACGTGCCGCCGCAGGCGATCACCATGGGCGTGGCCACGATCCTCGAAGCACGGGAGGTCGTCCTGCTCGCGACCGGGGAACACAAGGCCGGGATCGTGCGTCGAGCCGTCGAGGGGGAAGTCCACGCCGACGTCGCCGCGACCTTCCTCCAGCAACACGCCGCCGCGACGGTCTATCTCGACCCGGCCGCCGCTTCCGACCTCACCCGCATCCGCACGCCATGGCTCGTGGGCGATGTGGAGTGGACGGCGGAACGGGAGACCGCGGCCGTCATCTGGCTGAGCGAGCGCACCGAACAGTCGATCCTGCACCTCGCGACCGACGATTATCGCGCGAACCACCTCGCCCCGCTCACTTCGCGGCACGGTTCGGCCGAGCCGCTCAACGGACAGGTCTTCAACGCGCTCATCTCCAGGATCCGGGGGAAGAGCCGGCTTCCGCGCGGCCAGAACATCGTCGTCTTCTCGCCCCACCCGGACGACGATGTGATCTCGATGGGCGGACTGCTGCGCAAGCTCGTCGAGAACGGCAACCACATCACCGTGGCATATCAGACGTCCGGGAACATCGCGGTCTTCGACCACGAGGTGCGCCGATACCTGGACTTCCTGCGGCGGGCTGCGGGAGTGATCGACCTCGGCGACGCCGCGAACCTCGACGGGGTGCTGCGATCTCTCGAAGACCGGCTCGCCGGCAAGGCGCCGGGGGACATCGATCCCGATGTGGTTCAACAACTCAAGCGGATCATCCGCGAGACCGAGGCCACGGCCGCGATCGAAACGCTTGGGATGTCCGCCGGGAGTGCCCGCTTCCTGAACCAGCCGTTCTATCGGACGGGAGCGGTGAGAAAGAACCCGATCACGGCGGCGGACGTGGAGATCGTCACGCGCTTGCTGGAGGAGATGCGGCCATCGATCGTGTTCGCGGCCGGGGACCTGTCCGATCCGCACGGCACGCACCGCATGTGCCTCGAGACGATCGAGGCGGCGCTCGCCCGCTACCGCGGCGACCCGCCGTGGCTGTGGCTTTACCGCGGCGCGTGGCAGGAGTGGAATCTGGACGAAGCGACCGTGCTCGTACCGCTCTCCGAAAGCGAACTTCGCGGCAAGGTCCAGGCGATCTTCCGACACGAATCGCAGAAGGATTCGGCCCCCTTTCCCGGACCGGATCCGCGCGAATTCTGGCAGCGCGTCGTCGAGCGAAACCGGGATACCGCCGACCGGCTGGCGGCCCTGGGCCTGCCGGCGTACTACGCCATGGAGGCGTACGTGACGCTGCGGGATGGACGGCGCGTCGAGGGTCCGGAGATCCCCACCTCCTCCCTCGCGGACACAGCGGACACAGACGCGTGAATCCGTGACGCACCCGGTCGGACGCGGCGGCGTGACGGGCTGACATGGGCGAGTTTTTCGGGACGACCCGGGTGCCGTTCGATCTCTTCGGTCCGGTGCATCTGGTATCGATCGGCGCCGTGGCGGTGGTCGGCGTCTGTCTGATTCGCGCCGGGCTGGCGGCCGATGAGCGGGGTCGCCGCCGCCTCCGCGCGGCGCTGGGCCTCACGATCTTCCTCTTCCTCCTTTCGAGGCACCTCTGGAAGGCCGGGACGGGGCTCTGGGCGGTGCAGACCGACCTGCCGTTGCACCTCTGCAGCGCCATGGCGTGGGTGACCATTTTCGGGCTGTGGACGCGGCATCCCCGGGCTCTCCGCCTCATGTACTTCCTGGGCGTGGCGGGGGCGGTGCAAGCTCTCCTGACCCCGGATGGCGAGTTCGGCGTCGTGCACTTCTCCTTCTTCGAGTCGCTGGGATCGCACGGGGCGGTCGTCATCGCCGGCGTCTGGGCGGTGATCGTGGAGGGCTATCGGCCCACGGCGCGCGATCCGTGGATCGCCTTCGGACTCCTGAACCTGTACGCGGCCGTGGTCTTTCCGCTGAACCGGCTCCTCGGGTCGAACTTTCTCTACCTGATCGAGAAACCGGCGGGTCCCACGATCCTCGATTTCTTTCCGGGCTGGCCATGGTACATTCTGCTCATTGAACCCCTGGCGATCGGGCTCTTCCTGTCGCTGCGGCTTCCTTTTCGGAACCCCGCGGCCGACTGACGGTATCAAGTTTCTTCCCGCACGAAGAACCTGCACGAGGAATCTGCACGAAGAACCCCCATATGGAGGATGGACGGCATGCCGGAATGTCCTGTATGCGGCGCGGAACTGACAATCTCCGACGACCCCGTCGAAGGTGAACTCCTCGAATGCGAGGAGTGCGGCGTCGAACTGGAGATCCTCGCCCTCGACCCCGTCACCCTCGGTGAGGCGCCGGACGCGGAGGAGGACTGGGGCGAATGAGAGTCGGCTTGCTTCATTCCCTCATCCGCAAGGACGAGAAGCTACTGATCGCGGAGTTGCGCGGGCGCGGCGATATCGAACTCGTGTTTCTGGACGACCGCAAACTCGCGTTCGACTTCCGGAACGTCCCGGACGTCGATGTCGTGCTCGAGCGCAGCATCAACCATTCGCGGGCGATGCACGCGCTGCGGCTGTTCCAGGGAGCCGGCCTCGACTGCGTGAACCGGTACGAGGTGTCGCGCCGCTGCGGCGACAAGATCCTCACGGCGGCATCGCTCCGGGAACGCGGCGTGCCGCAACCCGACGCCAGAGTCGCCTTCACCGAGGAATCCGCGCTCGAGGTCATTGAGGAACTGGGTTATCCCGTGGTCCTCAAGCCCGCGGTCGGCTCCTGGGGCCGGCTCCTGTCGAGGATCAACGACCGGCACGCGGCGGAGACGGTCCTCGAACACAAGGCGATCCTGGGCAGCTATCACCACTCGATCTTCTTCGTGCAGAAGTACGTGGAGAAGGGCGGGCGCGACATCCGCGCGTTCGTCGTGGGCGAGGACTGCGTGGCGGCCATCTACCGGTCGGCCGAGCACTGGATCACGAACACGGCCCGCGGCGGAAGCGCCTCGAACTGTCCGGTGACGAGCGAGATCGGGGAACTGTCGCTGCGCGCGGCGGACGCGGTGGGCGGGGGCGTGGTGGCCGTAGATCTGTTCGAGAGCGAGGGCGGACTGCTCGTGAACGAAGTGAACTACACGATGGAGTTCAGAAACAGCGTCGAGGCGACGGGCGTGAACATTCCGGAGAGGATCGTGTCGTACGTGCTCTCGCCGGACCGTCTCCCGGACCGTCTCCCGGACTCATGATCCGCGCGTCGATCGCGGGCGGATCCGGTTACGCGGGCGGGGAACTGCTGAGGCTCCTGCTCGGCCATCCCGACGTCGAGGTGCGGCAGATCACGTCGGAGCGCTTCGCCGGACGGTTCGCGCACCGGGTCCACCCCAACCTGCGCGGCGTCACGCGACTGCGCTTCTGCGCGCTCGATGAGCTGGCCGGGTGCGATGTGCTCTTCCTCTGCCTGCCACACGGGGAATCGTCCCGCCGCATCGACGAGTTTCGGTCCGTGGCGGGACGGATCGTCGATCTGGGGGCGGATTTCCGGCTCCCGGACGGCGCGGAGTATGAGCGCTTCCACGGCAGGCCGCACCCGCGGCCGGAGCTCCTGAGATCCTTCGTATACGGGATCGCCGAGCTGAACCGCGAGGCGCTCGCAAGCGCGGATCTCGTCGCGTGCGCCGGCTGCAACGCGACGGCCTCCATCCTCGGACTCCTCCCGCTCTATCGGGCGGGGGTCGCGGATTCGGCCGTGATCGAGGTGAAGGTGGGATCGAGCGAGGCGGGCAACCGCGCCAGCGAGGGCAGCCACCACCCCGAACGCAGCGGCGCCATGCGGTCGTACCGGCCCACCGGCCACCGCCACGTGGCCGAGATCGAAGCGGTGCTCGGCGGCAATGTGCACTTCTCCGCGACGGCGGTCGAGATGGTGCGCGGCGTCCTCGCCACCTGCCATGTATTCCCGAACCGGGAACTCGACGAGAAGGCGTTGTGGAAGATCTACCGGAGCGCGTACGCGGACGAACCGTTCGTGCGCATCGTCAAGGAGCGCGGCGGCATCCACCGCTACCCCGACCCCAACCTGCTGGCGGGCGCGAACTACTGTGACGTGGGCTTCGAGCGCGATCCGCACTCGAACCGGGTCGTGGTCCTGAGCGCGATCGACAATCTCATGAAGGGAGCGGCGGGACAGGCGGTGCAGGCGTTCAACGCGATGCACGGGTTGCCGGAGTCGCGGGGGCTCGAATTCCCCGGGCTGCATCCGGCCTGACCGGCGACCCGCGGAGCCGAATCCATCGTGTGCCGCATCCTCTGCGTCCGGAGCGATGAGCGCTTCGACATGGAGCCGCACCTGGCCGCCTTCGCGCGGCTCGCCCGGGAGAGTCGCGAGTACCAGGGCGACGGGTGGGGGTGCGCCTGGATCGATGCCGGCGGGTCCGGCGGGTGGCGCGTCTACCGCAACATCTCGCCGGTCTGGAAGGACGCCGGGGCGCCGTCGGGACGCACGTCGCTTCTGCTCGCCCATGCGAGGAGCGCATATCGCGGCGAAGGGATACGGGTCGAGAACAACATGCCTTTCTTCGACGGGGAACGGGCGTTCATCTTCAACGGGGAGCTGCACGGAGTGCGGATCAAGGAGCGGGGGCGGATCGGCGCGGAGAAAGTGTTCAACTTCGTCAAACGCTTCGACGACGGAGACATGGGTCGCGCGCTGGAGCGGGGACTCGCTGCGATAGAGAAGCGCACCCGTTACGTGCGGGCGATGAACCTCATCGTCGCCGACGCGTCGCGGCGGGTCCACTTCGCGACCCGGTTCAGCGAGAACCCGGACTACTTCCGGATGCACGCCGCCCGCCGGGACGGCGAGCGGATCCTGTGCTCGGCGCCCTATCCGGCTTCGGGCCGGCGGCTGGGGTGGACGCCGGTCGCGAACGGCACGACCGGGACGCTCTGACCCATGCCGGGCAAGTCCGACGGGTTGCTTCTCGTCAAGATCGGCGGTGGAGAGTCCATCAATCTGGATGGGATCGCCCGCGACCTGGCGGGGTTGCCCGGTCCGTTCGCGATCGTGCACGGCGCGAACGCGCTGCGCGATTCGCTGGCCCGGCGGCTCGGGGTCGAGAAGCGCATCCTCACGTCGGTGTCCGGACACGAGAGCGTATACTCCGACCGCGACCTGATCGATGTGATGCTCATGGCCTACGCCGGGCTGCGCAACAAGCGCATCGTCGAACTCCTCCAGGGCCACGGCGTGAACGCGGTCGGGCTCACCGGGCTCGACGGCGCGCTGGTGCGCGGCCGCCGCAACCGGGGCATCCGGGTGAGGGAGGGCGGCAAGACGCTGATCAAGCGGGACCTGTCCGGGAAGCCGGTGGAGGTGAACCGCAAGCTGTTCGGGTTGCTCCGCGACGGTGGCTTCACGCCCGTCGTGACGGCGCCGCTGATCGACGAACACAACGTGGCGATCAACTCGGAGAACGATGATGTCGTGACCCTGCTCGGCGCCGAGTTGGGAGCGGATTGCGTGATCCAGTTGATCGAAGCGCCCGGCTTCCTGGAGGATCCGGACGATCCGGCGTCGGTCGTCGCAAGGCTCTCGCGCGCGGAGCTTGCGCGCCGGGAGGGCGAGGTCGCCGGGCGCATGAAGCGGAAACTGCTCGCCCTGCGGCGACTGGTGGAATCGGGCACGACGCGCGTCGTGATCGCGGACGGGCGCGTCGAACGCCCGATCTCGGAGGCGCTGGCCGGACGGGGCACGGTCATCGGATGAGCTCGTGAACTCGCGAGAGACGGAACGGGCGTACGCGCTCGAGGTGTTCCCGAAGCGCGACATCACGGTCGTGCGGGGGGACGGCGCCCGCGTGTGGGACGACGAGGGTCGCCGCTACATCGATTGCGTGGGCGGCATCGGCGTGGCAAGCGTCGGCCACGCCAACCCGGCCGTCGCCGAAGCGCTGGCGGAGCAAGCCCGGGTGCTCGTGTCCTGTCCGGGGATCTTCTACAACGATGTCCGGGCGCGGTTGCTGGCCGAACTCGTCTCGATCGCGCCGCCCGGGCTCACGCGCGCCTTCCTCTGCAATTCGGGGGCGGAGGCGGTGGAGGCGGCGATCAAATTTGCGCGTCTCGCGACGGGACGGGCGGGGGTCGTTTCCGCGATGCGCGGCTTCCACGGGCGGACGCTGGGGGCCCTGAGTGCGACGCACAAGAAGGACTACCGGAAACCCTTCGAGCCCCTCGTGCCGGGCTTCTCGTTCGTGCCCTTCAACCGTGTCGAGAAGCTGCGCGCGGCCGTGGGCGAGGGCACGGCGGCCGTGATCCTCGAGCCGGTGCAGGGCGAAGGGGGAGTGCGGGCGGCCCGCCCGGACTATCTGCCGGCGGCGCGACGCATCTGCGACGAGGCCGGTGCGGTCCTCGTGTTCGACGAGATCCAGACGGGCTTCTGCCGCACCGGCCGCATGTTCGCCTGCGATCACTACGCCGTGGCGCCGGACGTTCTCTGTCTCGCCAAGGCGATCGCGGGCGGCGTGCCGATGGGAGCGGTCCTGGCGCACGAGCGGCTGCAGCCGCCGCCCGGGCGGCACGGCACGACCTTCGGCGGCAACCCGCTCGCCTGCGCCGCCGCCCTGGCCGCAATCCGCTTCATGCGGGCCGAGCGGCTCGACGAGCGGGCCGAGGCGCTGGGCGCCCGCTTCAGCGAGCGGTTCGCCCGACAGCGGCCGGCCCGCGTGCGCGCCGTGCGGCAGGTCGGCCTCATGATCGGCGTCGAACTCCGCGAGCGCTGCCGCCCGTACCTCGAAGCCCTGGCGGACCGGAGCATCCTCGCCCTTCCCGCCGGCGCCACGGTCATCCGCCTGCTGCCGCCGCTCGTGATCACCGAAGCGCAGATCGATCAGGTGGCGGACACGCTCGCCCAAGTGCTGGACGACTGACGCTCCGGGCGAACTCCGTCTTGCGGACTCCGTTCTGCGGACGCCCTTATCCGGACTCCGTTATCCGGACTCGGTTATTCGGCCGGTGTCAGACGGACGGTCGCCGAGACGCGGCCGTCTCCTTCGGCGAACTCGACGGCAATGACGCCATCGCCGCGCTCCGAGACGAGAGCGGCGCCGCCGGTGACCGCAGACACCACCGGGGTGCCGAAGAACTCGACCTCATAGGTGCGGCCCGCCGTCCCTTCCACGGAGAGATTCCAGCCATCCGCGTCGGCGATGAAGTCCAGAATCCGCAGGCCGCCGCTCGTCTCGCCGGGCTCGAGGTCGATGCGCGGCGGCGCGACCGCGAGTCCGCCTTCCCACGTCACGACGATCTCCGCGCGGCCGCCGGCCGGTGCCGCGTCTCCGACTGTGAGTTCGACGCTTCCGTCGTCCGTGAGTGCGGTCTCGACGCCGTTAACCCGGATGGACACTCTCTGCGCGCCCGCGGGCACATCGGGCACGAACTCGAACGTCAGAGCCGGCCCCGCGCTCGTGAGCGTCGTCCGCCGCTCTCCACCCTCCGTCGTCCATCGCTGCCGGACCTCCACATCCGTTTCCGTTGCTCCGGCCCGAAGCCTCCGGACGGTTACCTCCGGCCAGTCCGGCGGAAGTTGCGGGGCGAGCCGAGCCCTGCCGCGCGGGGCATCGGGTTCCCAGCCGAACACGCCCCGCATGAGCGGTGTCACCAGAGCCGATGTCGCGAAGAACTGGTGCGGGACGGTCTGGTCGAGGGGTTCGTAGAACGTTCCCGACAGCAATTCCGGGTGTCGCCCCAGGCTCCAGTCGAACGTCATCTGCTTCACCGCATCCATGAGGTGGAAGCCCGCCCACGGACGCCGGTACCGGTACTGGCCCCAGGCTACATACCCGGTCACGAAGGGCCACACGGTGCCCATGTTGTACTGGAGCGGGTGATACAACTCGCTCGCCGTGGAGAGCATGTGGGCGCCCCAGTCCGACGAGATTCGATCGCTCGCAAGGTGGGTGAGGGTCGATCGCGCGCGCGCCTCGTCGAACAGGCCGAACGCCGCCGCCGTGGCGGGCCACACGGTCAGATTGTCGTTGGTGCCGCCATCGGCGAGGATCCCGAACGCATGGTGTCCCGCATCCTCCAGCCAGTACGCTTCGTTCAGCGTCGCGCGCGCCCGCGGAGCGAGCTCCCGCGCCCGATCCGCGATACCGGCGTCGCCCATGCGCTCGGCCAGGACACGGGTCCCCTCGAGCGCCGCGGCCCAGACGCCCGCCAGGTAGACATCCTGGTGCAGCGCGGCCCCGAGGCCGCCGACCTCGACCGCCGCGAGGCCACCCACGGTGTTTTCGATGATGCCGTCCCCGTCCGTCTCGGCGGTGAGGCACCACGCCCAGGCGCGCCGGTAGGCCGGCCACAGTTCCCCCAGCAGCTCGTCGTCGCCGCTCGCCCGCCAGTACTCGTAGAGGGCGACCATCCAGTAGGGCGTGGTGTCGGCGTGGTAGTAGGCGTACGGATACACGTCGAACCACGGGATGCGCGCGGCCGCCTGCGAGATCTCGTGCGTGATCTTGCCGTCCTCGCGCTGGTACTTCGCGAGAAAAGCGAGTTCCTCCGCCACCAGTTCCCACTGCCCGAGGGCCTCCATCGCGAACATGGTCTGCGCCGCGTCGCCGCCGAAGAACCAGCCGAACCCGGGGCGGGTTCCGTTGCGGGACAGGCCCCAGCCCGCGACGAACCCGCACCCGAGGTCGGGATTGCAGACGCGCTGCTCCTCCAGGTTGATCTTCGCCCACTCGAGGGCGAGGTCGAGCCACGGATCCGGCGATTCGATGGAAACGGTGGAGGCGAGCACCGAGTCGGCCCATGCCCGCTTCGCGTCGTAGAGGGAGCGGGCCTCCGAGATCAGCTGTTCGTAGCTGGCGAAGACTTCCTCGCGGGGCGCGGTTCCGCCCGCTACGGCAATCGGAATGAACTCCCGCCGCGCGCGCTCGGGGTCGACCGGGATCACCATGGTGCGTGGCGCTTCGCCCAGTTGATGGGCCGGGTGTTCCACGGAGTTCACGGCCCACGGCGAGCCGACGACTGCGTTCGTCTCCTGCAGGCTCTCGGAGAGCACGAAGGCGCGCCGTCCGGCGTCCCAGTAGGCGTACTGTCCGCCGATCGAGCCCGGCCACATATAGTTCAGCACGGGTTCGAACTCGGCAATGATCTCGAGCGGCTCCGGGCTGTCCACGTCGAGCAGGAGCAGAAGGCCGGGGAGTTCGGCCGGCGCGAGGATGTGCTGGCGCACTTGGAAAGCGGCGTGGCTGTAAGTGATCGTCGTGAGTTCGGGCCGCACGTGCACGGTGCGCGCGACCTCGTTTCCCGGAATCGGCGTCCCGTAGGCCGACGTCGAGAAGCCGAGCCGGAAACGGTTCCCGACCTTGAGGGGATGGACCCACAGTTCCGCTTCGCCCGTTTCGAGCCCGAGCCATGCGGACCGAGGCCCCGTCACGCCCAGATATTCGCCGGGACGCACGGGTCCGGTGAGTTCGATCGGCGAGGACGCGATCTCGAAGCGCGGGACTCCGGCCGCCTCCTGGCCGGCACCGTTCGCCGGCAGGCCGGCGGCCATCGCGGCGAGGAGGGCGAAGAGCCTGAGAAGCGAGACGCGCGGCGCATCATCCAGAGTCATCGTCCGTATTCCTCACTTTCGCGACGTTCGCGAGACCTGTGCCGACGCGCCGTTTCGAAGGGACGGCCCGCTCCGAAGGCATCATTCATGGCACGGCGGCGGCGCCTTGGAAACCCCCGATGGTATCCCTCCATCACGCACGTCCACGGACTCGGCTACTCCTTCGTGGAAATCCACGAGAAGACCATCGGCCTGGCCTTCCTGCCGGTGGCGCTGCGCCACCGGCCGCTGAATTTCTTCTTCATTCGGGAGGAGAGGCGGTTCGTCCGTAAGGACGTGCGGACCTCGCGACCGGGCGGCGGGCGTTGTTTTCAGGCTCGAGAGGGTTTGCGAGCCAGAAAACAGTACAGCGGCGTGAAGATACCGACTTGAAATCCCGCGGCTTCGAGCGCGTGATTCACTTCCGCGAACGTGGCGATGTCGTGCAGCGCGATGCGCGTTGCTTGTCCTGCGCATGGCACGTTGACTCTATGGCGTAACCCCGGCCGAAGGTGTGGTCCTCGATCTTGACGACGATCGACTCCTCGATTTCCTCCGGCGTGGCGCCGGGATAGGCCATCGAGACTTCGATATTGGCCGCGATACTGTTGCGGGCCATGTAGGCGGTCGGGCCGGACCGTTCGCTGCGGTCGCCCGATTCGGGACCCGCGTCGGGACTCATCGCACCGGGTCGGTTCCGGTCTGGACGCGCATCCCTTCGGTGGCGAACTGAATGCCCCCGGTGATCACCGCCCGGCCGCTCTCGAGCGGACCGGTCACGAAGACCTCATCGTTCGCGCGCTGCAGCACCTGGACCGGGACGATGCTCACGATGTCGCCCTCGCTCACGGCCCAGACCTCGTTGCCCGTTTGCAGCGCCGCGCGCGGTATCCGGAAGTAGTCGTCTGGTGAAACGCCGTCGATTTCCACGTCCACGAACTTGCCCACCAGCAGAGGAGGGGAACGGCCGACGAAACTGGACGCGCTCTCGGGGACACCCGCGGTGAACGGGTCCGACACACGCACGATCACATCGATGGTTCGGGTCTGCGCGTCGAGCGACGCCTCGACCCGGTCCACGTAGCCCTCCCAGGCGTACGTTCCCTCGCCGTATTGCGCGATCACGCGAACCGCCACTCCGCCGTCTCCGTCACCGGCTCGAAGTTCCCACAGTCCCGGGATCAGCGCCGCATCGGCATCGGACAGCGGCACGACCACCTCCACCGCATGCGAGGCGAAGAGCCGTCCCACGGGTTGTCCCGGGCTCACGACCTGCCCCACGTCCACCGACTCCGAACGGACCACGCCGTTGAAGGGCGCGGCGACGCGGGTTCGGGACAGCGCAAGATTCGCGTCCGCCAACCGGGCCTCGTCCCGGCTCAGCGCCGCGCGCGCAGCCTCGAGCTGAGGCGCTCTCAAGGTGAGCGGACTCGCCGCGGACGGGGCGCCGCCCCCGGCGCTTTGCCGCTCGGCGTAAAGCTCGTACTGCGCCCGCGCGATCATCGCCTGTTCCTGTTCCTGTAGGAAGGCGACCTGGCGCGAGGCAAGATTGGCTTCGGCCTCCTGCAGGCGGTACAGGTAGTCCGCCTCCTCAATGCGGAACAGCGTCCGGCCCGCCTCGACCCGGCCTCCGCTCTGGAACCCCGGATCCACCCAGACGACCCTGCCGCCCACCTGCGGGGCGATGTCGATCTCCGCGCTCGGCCGCACGGTGCCGGACCCGTACACCGGGATGGGACCCGATCCGGCCGAAACGCGGGCGGTCTGCGCGAACGGAATCCGGGGAGGCGGCTCTCGGCTCTCGGCCTCCGGAGCCAGTGAAAGCAGCAGTGTCACCCCGGCCCCGGTAGCCGCCAGGATGACGATGATGATCCTGACGCTGGATCCAAAAAGCAGTTTGCGCAGCATGGTGACCTACTCCGCTGGAGCCAAGAGGCGCCTCGTGAAGGGAATACCTCTGATGGTTCGGCGCGCTTCCGGCCCCTGTCAAGCTGGGATGCGACACTGGATCGACTACCGGTCCGCGAGTACGCGCACGACGCGTCCATCCGAAGAGACGATCTTGATGGGACCGGTGAGCACGTCGTCGCCGAGATGGACCTCGTGACCTGGAGCGCGGCGCCCGTCGGCCTGGCCGCCGGGCAGCGTGTAGGGCTCGGCGCGATCCACATCGACGGCGTAGCCGAGATCCGCCATCGACTGGATCGTGATCGCGCTGAAGGCTTCCGGCACGCCGAGCCGGTTGAGCGGCCGCATGAGTTCGCCCCGGAGGACGGCGCCCCGCCAGTGCAGGTTGGCGCTGCCCGCGCCGCCGAAGTTCTCGACTGGGACCTTGGCCCCGCCGGTGTAATCGGCGCCGCCCGCCGCGTCGAAGGCGGCGATGGCCAGCGGACCGGTGAAGTGCGCGTCGATCGCCCCCACGCCCAGCGACCGGTCGCGCAGCAGACCCTTGACCGGCCAGAGCACTCCGAACCCCAGCGCGTGGGCGATCTCGTGCATGGCGAGTTCCGTTGCGTCGCCGGACCCGATGAGACCATCGAAGTCGGACACATCGAAGAACATGACGGAGACGTAAGGGAGGTTCGACTCTTCCCGGAGCCGGCACGTGCCGGCTTGGGCAAGCGTCCGCCCAGGACCGTCGATGTCCCGCATTTCGACCAGGATGAGCAGGTCGTCGACCGAGGCGACGGGCTCCGCTGTCCGCGCCCCGTGGCAGTCGATGCGATCGCCGGCGGGGACGGGGACGGCCGGGAGTTCCGTACCCGCCAGCACCGACATCCAGAGTTCCGCCGCCGGACGGATCGCGGCGCGATGCGGCTCCGTCACCATGGTGTCGAAGCTGAGCACGATGTCGAAGTCGCCCTCCGTGGCCCGGACGCGCACGGTGAAGGAACTCTCGGCCCTGAGACCTCCCGCGTCGCGCGCCGCCACCGTCACCGTGGCCGTCCCCTGCGCGACGGCGACGATGTGGATCGTGTCGCCCGGGGCGGCGACGCCAGCGATGGCCGCCACCCCGCTGTCCGAGGAGACGGCGCCATGGATGAGCGCTTCCCCGTCCGGGTCGATGAAATATCCCGACACATCCACCCGTGCCGTATCCGCTACGGCCAACCTGAGGTCCGGGATCGCGCCCGAGGCCACGGGCGCCCGATTCGGCACCGTCACCTCGAAGCGCAGCGCGGCGGCTCGCCCTTCCGGGTCGCGCGCGGTGATCGCCACTGTCGATGTCCCCGGCGCCACGGAGACGATGCGGATCGTGCTCCCCGAGACGCCGGCGAGCGCGACCTCCTCGGCCGACGACCTCGCCTCGAAGGAGAGCACGTCCCCGTCGGGATCGCGGAAGTAGCCGGACGCGTCCACCGTCGCCGTGTCCCCCACCGCCAGGTCGAAACCGGCCACGGCGCCGATGACCATCGGGGGCCGCGTCAGCGGAAGTTCCATGCTCCCGTCGCCGCACGCCACGGTCCCCGCCGCGGCGAGGAGCACAAAGGCCCGCGTCACGGCCAGCCAAGCAGTTCCTCTGCGTGGACGAGTCATGGCCGGCAAGGACTGGGTTGGCGACTCCGGGCCAGAATCAACTCCGGCCCGGCGGCTCGCCGGTGTCTGGGTCGGCCTGTTGCGAGGGCCTTGATTCGTCCTGCGGGCTCCGGAAAGCCCGGAACCAATGCGGAAGGCGGCCCAGGACGAAGATTGCAGCAATACCTACGAGCGTCCAGCCGCCAAGGGTCATGGCAAAACTCTCGTAGCCCAAGTACAGGGCCCATCCACTACAGGCCAGAACGGAGATTACGACAACCGCGCCTGCCAACTGGCCGCGTCGTCGCTCGGCAAAGACGCCTTCAACAACCTTCGTTCCCGTTTCGATCTCGTGCTCGGCCGCCTTCTCCGCCATCTGGATGATACGATCAGCCGAACCGGGGACGGAGTCCTCGTACTGCTGCAAGACTTGGGGCGGTGGGATTGGCCCCTTGATGGTAACGCGGCGGGATCTGGCAATCAGGGTCCCGGGATCGGGCTCATCCGACGCCCTGGGACGTTCGATAGCCTCAGGGTTGCGGGCTGCCGGTTCCCCCGGATTCTTCGTGGCTACCGCCCGGCCCCTCCCGCGGCGCCGTTTCTTCTTCGCCATCCTCAAACTCTTCGATTGCGTGCCAAATCGCTTCGCCCGTCCTCTCCCAACTCCGACGAATCACGGTATCCGCATCGTACGGATACAAGTCGTCATCTTTCGTCTCGGGCCACAAGTCGAAGATGGAGCCGAAGCCCCTAACAACGTTCATCAAACGCTCGGCCATGAAAGCGCTCCTGCGCTGGATCGACCCGGGGTTCTCCTATCCACCCTGAGCCCGGCTGTCAACACAGTGTGAAACCCCAACACCGCCGCGCGGTTCGAGGCCAAGACCCGACAAGAGAATACAGCACCGTCACGACGGACACGAGGGCTAATGCGCATGAAGGGCGTCCTTACTGCTCCGCGTGGTCAATCGCTATGCGCCGGTGACGTGGAGGACCGCCGTACGCCGGTGCGGGCGGCGGCGGTGCTCGAACAGGAAGATCCCCTGCCACGTACCCAGGGCGGGCGCGCCATCCACCACGGGAACGGCCAGGTGCGTCTGCGTCAGCGCCGACCGGATGTGCGCGGGCATGTCGTCCGGCCCCTCCATGGTGTGGCGGTAGAGGCGGTCGTCTTCCGGCACGAGCCGGGCGAAGAAGTTCGAGATGTCGTGCAGCACGTCGGGATCCGCGTTCTCCTGAATTGTGAGCGACGCCGACGTGTGGCGGATGTAGACGGTCAGCATGCCCGTCTCGATCTCGAGCCCGGCCGCCCACTCGACGACCGGGCGGGTGATCTCGTACAGACCCTTCCCCCGCGTCTCGACCCCGAGCTGCCGGACGAACTGCCTCAGCCCGGCATGGGACGCGCCGGCTCGCCCGGCGTTCAGGCCACCTCCTCGCGCGCGGCCTCGGCGGCGTGCGCGCGCAACGCCCGCCACACGCGCTGCGGCGTGAAGGGGAGTTCGTCGATCCGGACTCCCACCGCGTCGTATATCGCGTTCGCGATCGCCGGGAGCGACGGGTGGAGCGGACCCTCCCCCGCCTCCTTGGCGCCGTAGGGACCCTCTGGATCCACCGACTCGACGATGAGAGCCTCGAACTCCGGGCAGTCCATGGAGGTGGGGATCCGGTAGTCCAGGAGCGAGGGCGACGCGTGCAGGCCGCCCTCCACCGGCCCCTCGCGGAAGAGCTGCTCCTCGAAGATCGCCTCGGCGAATCCCATGTAGGCGGAGCCCTCGATCTGGCCTTCGACGAGCACCGGGTTGAGCGCGCGGCCGCAGTCGTGCGCCACCCAGATGTTCTTCACGCCGACGACCCCCGTGTCCTCCTCGACCTCGACTTCCGCCACGTGCGCGGTGAAGGAGTAGGCGGGCGACGATCCGATCGTGCCGCCGCGGTAATCTCCGTGCACATCCTTCGGCGTGTCGTAGGAGCCGGCGGCCCCGAGCAGGCCGAACTTCGCCTCGGCGATGTTGAAGGCCTCCGAGATGGGGAGGCGTCGGCCGGCGTCTTCCGGGGCCTCGGAGTCGAAGGCCCAGCCCCGCGCCAGACGCACCCGCGCGGGCGGCACGTCCCACTGCTCCGCGACGGCCTCCGTCACCTGCGCGCGCAGCGTGCGGCAGGCCTCGAGGCAGGCGTTCCCCACCATGACCGTCTCGCGCGACGAGTACGCGCCCAGGTCCACCGGCGTGAGGTCCGTGTCGGCGGAGAAGACGCGCACGTAGTCGAGCGGAACGCCGAGTTCCTCGCACGCGATGTAGGCCATGGTCGAGTCGGACCCCTGTCCGATCTCCGAGGCGCCGTGCAGGATCGCCACCCGGCCGGAGCGCTCGACCTGGACCTGCACCGCGGCCTGGGGCATCTCGTTCGGATAGATCGGGTAGTTCGTGCCGGAGATGTAGGAGGAGGCCGCCATCCCGAGGCCGCGACCCGCCGGCAGCCGCCGGTAGCGCTTCTTCCAGTCGCTGGCGCGTTCCACCGCTTCGAGGCACTCCAGGAAACCGTTGGACCGCACCCTGAACTCGTTCACCGTCCGACCCGTGCCCATGAAGTTGCGGCGGCGGAGTTCGAACGGGTCGAGGTCGAGCTTCTCGGCCATCTTGTCGAGCGAGATCTCGTACGCGAAGCGCGGCTGCACGGAGCCGTGGCCGCGCTTGGGGCCGCACGGGGCCACGTTCGTGTAGACCCGGGTCGAGTCGAAGCGGTAGGACTCGATGTGGCAGGGCGAGGTGAGAAGCTGTCCCGAGTAGTACGTCGTCACGAGACCGAACGAGGCGTAGGCGCCGCCATCGAGGACCGTGTGCGCGTCGAGCGCCCTGAGCTTCCCGTCGCGCGAGGCGCCGAGCCGGTACTTCATGCGCATGGGGTGGCGGCCGCGGTGCGAGTAGAACAGTTCCTCGCGCGTGTAGAGGACCTTCACCGGACGGCCCGTCCGCATCGCGAGGAGCGCCACGCAGAACTCGAGATCGAACGGCTCCGACTTGCCGCCGAAGGCCCCTCCCACCGCCGGCTGCGTGACCCGCACCTTCGCCACGTCGTGATCGAGTACCCGCGCCAGCTCCCGCTGCAGGTAGTGCGGGACCTGCGTCGAGGACCACACCTCGAGCACGCCATCCGGGCTGAGCCGTGAGATCGCGCAGTGAGGCTCGATCGGCGTGTGCGTCGTCCCGTGGAAGAAGTACTCCCCCTCGACGGTGACGTCCGCCTCCGCCATGCGCGCGTCCACATCCCCGAACTCGAGGTGGACGTGCTTGAGGATGTTGCCGTTCGCCCCCGGCTTGCGCGGCGCGTGGATGGGCTCCGCGGCGGCCTCGGGCGTCAGCGACTCCTCGGGTGAGAGATAGACGGGAAGCGGCTCGTACTCGACGTGGATCCGCTCGAGCGCCGCGTTCGCCGTGTCCTCGTCGACCGCCGCCACCGCGGCCACCGCGTCGCCGATGAAGCGCACCTTGTCGACGCAGAGCGCGTGCTCGTCGCGAGTCCAGGGGATGATCCCGTACGGCAGGGGCATGTCCCGTCCGGTGATGACGCCGTGCACGCCTTCGAGAGCCTCGGCCTCGGCCGTGTCGATCGAGACGATGCGCGCGTGCGCTTCGGTGGAGCGGAGGATCTTCCCGTGCAGCATCCCCGGCAGGACGATGTCGTCCGTGTAGATCTCGCGGCCGGTCGACTTGCGCAGCCCCTCGATCCGGCGCGCGCGGCGGCCCAACGCCGTGAACTCGGCGCCGGCCAATTCGGGAAGCCTCTCCGGGAATTCCGCGGCCTCAAGCTGCCGGGGCGTCAATTCGTGCGGGTGCATGCGTCCAATCTACGTCCCGGCCCCGGGCGGAGCATCAAGTGCTGACGAGATCCGGGTTCATCGCCCCCGGTTTACCGTTCCCCCTCCGGGGCCCGTCCCATCGCGCGAAGGAGGTCGTAGTAGTCGATCCAGGCGGCGGATCGCATGGACAGGGCGCTGAGCCGCGCGCTCCGGAAGGCGTTCGCCGCATCGAGCAACTCCAGTAACGACATTTCATTCTCCCGGTACGCCGCCGTCGCCGAGGCGAGCAACGCCTCGGCATCCGCCAACAGGCCATCCGCCGCGGCTGCGAGACGGCCTCGACTGGAAGTGTACCGGTCCGAGGTCGTCAGGAGATCGTTCTCCGCCATCCGTCTCCGGAGGTTGAGGCGATGGGCGGCCGCGGCACTCCGGGCGTCGGCTTCCTCCCGGGCGCCCCCTCCCCGGTCGAAGAAAGGCAGGGGGAGATCGACCCCCAGGCTGACCCCCTCGAATCCATCCAACTGACTTCGATATCCGATACCGACGGTGGGGTTGGGTATCCAACGTGAGTTCGCAACGGAGAGCTCGGACTGCGCGGCGTCCAGATCCCGTAGCGCAGCCTCCAGGTCCGGCCGCTCGGGCAGGGCGCCGAGGGCGTCTTCCCGAGTCACCGGTGGCGGCACCCCTTCCAGCCCCGCCGACGGTCCGATTTCCGCGTTGTCGGTCCCGGGAAGGATCAACGCGGCCAAGCGCCGGCGGGCGTCCCGCACCCGGAGTTCCGCCTCGGCCACATCCTGTTCGGCCTGCACTCGTTCCAGTCGCAGGCGTCGGGCCTCGTAGGCGGAAATATCTCCCTCTTCCAGACGGATTTCCGCGTCCTCGGCCACCTCCCGGATCACCGACGCGGCCCGCCGAACCGTGAGTTCCGCCGCCTCCGCAAACCAAGCCAGCGCCCAGGCCTCGCGAACCTCGAACGCGAGCTGAATCGAGTCCGCGCGGAAACGGGCCGCGCTCGCGCCGATCATGTGGGCGGCCGCGCGGTAACGGGCGGCCGTCCGGCCGGGCCATTCCAGGGGTTGAGAGAGGACGAGGTTGTCTTCCCGGTACTCGTCCGCACCACGGTCGAGAGCGTCGCGCCGGACCGAGAGCGACGGGTTGAACCACGCACGAGACTGGCGCGCGGCTCCCGCGATCCCGGCGGCCTCGGAGCGCGCGAGCCGGAGCGCCAGGCTGTTTTCCGCGAACGCCTCGAGGGCCGCCGCGAGCGAGACCCGGCGGACGCCTTCCTGACCGAAAGCTGCGTGCGGCAGAAGGAGCAGAACGAAAAGGGCGCCAAGCCCCAGGAGCGCGATGTAGCGGATGTTCAATTCCTCGTCGCGATAGCCCGGATCGGGTTTCACGGGGTTTCGACGCGGTCGGCGGCGTACCCGGATCTCACGGCCAACCTCACCGATCGCCGCACCGCGCAGCAAGTGCGGCCCCGCGTGAAGCCCGCGTGAAGAGTGACCCCGCGCCACGGTTTCGGTAAGCCGGGCGACGGCCCGAAGCGCCGTCCGGGACCAGCAAGCGCGCAAGCACCCGGATCGCGCGTCGGAGGCGGATCCTACTTTCGGCGGTGACAGCACGTTCGGGGATGTCGTCCGCGCCGGACCCCTCACCCGTGCCTGCTGGGGGTCACCTTCCGGTAAAGACGCCCAGCACGTCGGTGAGGAGCCACCAGGTGCCGACGGCGAGGATGGCGGCGGGGATGACGAAGCGGAGCCAGTAGTAGAGCCACATCGGGGGCACGCCCCGCGTCCGGGGCCGGTCCCCGCCCGCCGCGAGCTGCCGAAGGACTTCGGAGCGGTCGAGCGCCCACCCCACCGCGACGACGGAGAGCAGCGCGCCGAGCGTCTGGAAGCCGGAGCCGAAGGTCAGGTCCCACGGCGTGAAGACGCTCATGTTGATCATCGGGGGGAAAGCGAACACGAACACCGCGCCGGTCGTGAGGGTCACGGCGCGCGAGCGGTCGAGGCGCGTGTTGTCGGTGACGCCGGCCACGAGCACCTCGAGCGCCGCCACGTCCGAGAGGTAGGCGCCGCCGAACAGCGCCAGGAAGAAGAGCGTTCCGAACACGGCGCCGGCGGGGATGCGCGCGAACACCTCGGGAAGCGTCGCGAACAGGAGGCCGGGGCCGCTCCCCGGTTCGAGTCCAAAGGCGAACACGGCGGGGAAGATGACGAGGCCGGCGAGGAGCCCGGCGCACAGGTCGCCGCCCGCCGTGAAGACGGCGTTGCCGCGCAGGGGATCGTCCCGGTTCAGGTAGGAGCCGTACACGACCATGAACGTGCCGCCCAGCGAGAGGCTGAAGATGGCCTGCCCGAGCGCGCCGAGCATGACCGGCGGCGTGAGCGCCCCCGGGTCGAACGCGCCCAGGTACCATCGGAGCCCCTCGCCCGCCCCCGGCAGCGTGAGCGAACGGACGATGAGGATCACCAGCCCCGCGAGAAGGGCCGGGACGATGAAGCGGCTGGCCTTCTCGATCCCGCCCCGGAGGCCGCGGCGCAGCACGGCGGCGCAGGTGAGGAGGACGGCGCCGGTGCAGACGCACTGCAGGAGGAGGGAGCGCGGCGAGAAGCCCTCCTCCGGCGGCAGGATCGCGGCTGCGTCGATCTCGATGCCGACGCCGGAGAGCAGCCCGGCCAAGGCGTGGTACAGCACCCAGCCGAGCGCGTTCGAGTAGTAGCCGGTGGCCGCGGTCACGCCGGCGAAGAAGATCCAGCCGAGAGCCCGGCCGAAGGGGAGGCCGGCCGACTCGAACGCGCCGGCCGGGCCGCGGCGGGTGTGCCGGCCCAGCGTCCATTCGGCCATGAGCGCGGGCACGCCGATCAGCACCACGGCCAGGACGTAGAAGGCCACGAAGGGCGCCCCGCCGAACTCGCCGACCATGTACGGGAAGCGCCACACGTTCCCGAGACCGACGGCGACGCCGATCATCGTGGCCACGAGCCCGAAGCGGGAGCCGAACGTCTCGCGTCTGTCTCGTTCCATGCTCGACCTCTAGCTTGGCGGGTCGCATGTCGCCGCCGGCGCCCGGCGCCCCGGTGGACTCGCCCCTCGCTGACGGGCGAAACCTTGGGGGAGGGGCCGGCCGAGAGAAAGGGACGCCAGCGTGAAAGCTCCCTGGTTCCGCCGCTATCTGCTGCCGGGGCTCGTCTTCCAGTCGGCCGTCATCGCGGGCGGATACGGCACGGGACGGGAGAACGTCGAGTTCTTCCTCTTGATCGGCCCCACGCCCGGGCTCGCGGCCATGGCCCTCTCGACGGCGATCTGGAGCGCGGTGTGCGCCGTCACGTTCGAACTCGCGCGCCAGTACCGCAGTTACGAGTACCGCAACTTCTTCAAGCGTCTGCTCGGGCCGTCCTGGGTGCTGTTCGAGGTCACGTACGTGTTGCTGACGCTGCTCGTGCTGGCCGTCATCGGGGCGGCGGCGGGCTCGATCGTGGACGAGACGTTCGGGCTCCCGTACGCGCTGGGCGTGATCGTGGCGCTGGGGGCGGTCGCGCTGCTCCTCTTCTACGGCAGCGCGGCGATCGAGCGCTTCTTCGCGGGCTGGTCGTTCGCGCTCTACGCCGTGTTCGTGGCGCTCGTCGTGTGGTCGCTGGTGCGCTTCGGGTCCACGCTCGGCCCGAGCTTTGCCGCCAGCAGCCTCAACGGTGACTGGCTCGTGAAGGGGGTGCAGTACGGAGGCTACAACCTCTCCGCCGCCGCCGTGGCGCTGTTCACCGTGCGCCACATCCAGACCCGGAAGCAGGCCGTGTGGGCCGGCCTGCTGGCCGGCGTCATCGGGATGCTGCCCGCCCTCTTCTTCTACCTCGCGATGGTGCCGCACTACCCGGCCATCGTCGACGCGACCGTCCCCTCGAACTTCATCCTCGAGGCGCTCGGGTCGAGGACGTTCCAGATCGCCTACCAGATCATCCTTTTCGGCACCCTGATCGAGACCGGGACGGGGATGATCCACGCCGTGAACGAACGGCTCGCGGCCACCCGGCGCGAGCGGGGCACCGCGATGCCGGGTTGGGCCAGACCCGCGGTCGCGGCGGTCTTCCTCGGCGTCGCGCTGTCGCTCACCCCTCTCGGCCTCATCGACCTCATCCGGCAGGGATACGGGACGATCACCTGGGGGTTCATCGTCTACTACGTCCTGCCCGTCCTCACCATCGGCGCGTGGCTCGCGTTCCGGAAGCGGGGAAGAGCGGGAACCGCCGGGTTACCCGGAGGGAGTGACGGGCCGTGAACACGCGCGCCATCCTCATCGGCCTCGCCCTCGGGCTGGGACTCGGGATCGCCGCCTCCGTCACCGGCTCTCCCGCGCTCCTGTGGACGGCCGAGGCCGTCGAACCGTTCGGGCAGGTCTTCCTGCGCGCGATTCAGATGGTCGTGATTCCGCTCGTGGCCGCGGTCGTGTTCGTCGGCGTGGGGCGGATCGGGAGCCTCCGCAAGCTGGGGCGCATCGGCGGCCTCTCGGTCGGCTTCTTCTGGATCACGACGCTGCCGGCGATCCTCATCGGGATGGGCGTAATGGGCTTCGCGCTCACCTTCACCGCGCCGGTGCCGCCCCCGACCCCGACGACGGACCTGAACACGGCGACGCCGGGCATCATCGACTTCCTCGTGAACCTCGTGCCGAGGAACCCGGTACAGGCGGCGGCGGACGGATCGCTGCTCTCGATCCTCATCTTCGTCGTCCTCCTCGCGGCGGCCACGACGACGCTCCCGCGGGAGAAGCGGGAGTTGCTCACCGGATTCGCGGAGACGGCCGGCGACGCGCTCATCAAGCTCATGACCTGGGTGCTGTGGACGGCCCCGGTGGGCGTGTTCGGTCTCGCCGCGCCGGTGACCGCGCGCACGGGGCTGGCGATGCTGCAGAACCTCGGCGTCTTCATCCTCGCCGTGGTCGTGGGCCTCTTCATCCTGAAGGGTCTCGTCCTGCTGCCGATGGTCCGCTTCGCCGGTGGCATGCGGGCGGGGCGGTTCATCCGCGGCACGGTGGGCACGTACACGGTGGGCTTCACCACGACGACGTCGGTGGGCACGCTGCCGATGATGCTGCGGGAGGCGGAGAAGCTGGAACTGCGCCGGGACGGCTACACGCTGATCCTCCCGCTGGCGGCCTCGATCAACCGCCCGGGGAGCGCCCTCTTCCAGAGCGCTTCGCTGGTCTTCCTCGCCGCCATGTACGGGGTTCCGCTCGATGCGGGGCTGATCGCCGCGGCGGTCCTCGCGATCTTCCTCGCCGCCATGACGGTGGCGCCGGTGCCGAGCGCGAGCATCGTGTCGATGGTGCCCGCACTCGATGTGGTGGGCGTGCCCCTGGCCGGACTCGGGATCCTGCTCGGCATCGACCGCGTGCCCGATGTCTTCCGCTCGGCGGCGAACGTCATCGGCCACATGGCCGCCGCCACGACCGTCGATGCGATGACGCGAAACGATGGAGGGACGGAGGCGCCCGAGAAGACTGGCGGGAATTCACCGGAGGATCCGCCTTGAGGATTCGATGGTTACACCGAACTCGGAGGGTAGGCCGAAGCTAAGCGGCGAACCTCTTCTCATCGATGCAGGGGAGTGGGAACTCGGATGGATCGGATAACGCCGGAAACGCGGAGCCGGGTCATGAGCCGTATCCGCGCGAAGGATACGTCTCCGGAGATAGCTGTCCGGCGTTACCTGCACGCACGAGGATTACGCTTCCGGCTGCACCGCCACGACCTTCCTGGGCGACCGGATCTCGTGCTTCCAAGGTACGCCACCGTCGTGCAAGTCTACGGCTGCTTCTGGCATCAACACGCCGACCCGAATTGCGGAGATGCCCATCATCCGCGAAGCAATCGAAAGTATTGGATACCGAAGCTGGAGCGTACTCGACGTCGAGACCGCCGGAACCAGGCTGCACTGGAGGCGATGGGCTGGAACGTGGAGATCATTTGGGCCTGCGAGATTTCCGAAGACCGGCTGCTGCAGCTGGTGGATTCGCTTCGTCGGCGCATCGCGTAGCCCACGGCGCTTATCGGTGCTTGGCCGCCAACCACCCACTCCGATGTTCCCGCGCCGCCTCCCATCCCCCCATTACGGTGTTGCGATTGCACCCCGTAACCTCTATCTTGGCACCAACCCGTATGAAACCCGAACATCGGCTCTAGATGACACAACCTGAATTCGTCACCGTTGACCTGTTTGCGGGAGCTGGGGGGCTCTCCCTTGGCTTCCACGACGCCGGTTTCCGCCCGCTTCTGGGTTCCGACCTCGACGCGGATGCCGCGCGTACGTTTCGGCACAGTTTTCCCGAGACCGATTTCGCCGAAACGAGAATCGAAGATCTCGACGCAACCGAGATTCTACATGCAACCGGGTGCAGGCGAGGCGAGCTTGACGTATTGCTCGGCGGTCCACCCTGCCAAGCGTTCAGCGTTTACAATCACCAGCGGGGCTTTCACGACGAACGGTCAGGTTTGTTCCGCGAGTATCTGCGAATCGTCAAGGGGTTGATGCCGCGCGCGCTGGTCATCGAGAACGTCGTAGGCATGAGCTCTCTAGGGAACGGACGGGCCATCCGGGAAATTCACCGCGAACTCGAACTGCTAGGCTTCACGGTTGAGCATCAGATCCTGAAGTCGGAGGAATTCGGTGTCCCCCAGGAGCGCCGAAGGATTTTCTTCCTCGCGTCGCGCGACGGCCCCGTCGTATGGCCGGAGCCGACTCACGGCAGTCGCGGGAACCTCTTCAGCCAACAGGTGGTGCCCTTCGTGAGCGTTGAAGAGGCGATCTCCGACCTGCCCCCGCTCGGCATCGGCGACGGCATCGAGGAACGCGTACCCTATCCGTGTCCGCCGAAAAGCAGCTATCAACGTCGGATGCGCGAGGATTCCCCCGGGGTCACGAATCACGTCTCCGCCGCCTTGGCGGACATCAATCGGAGACGCATGGCATACATTCCGCAGGGCGGAAGTTGGCGAGATATCCCCTTCGACCTGTTGCCTGCGGGGATGCAACGCGCCCGGCGCTGCGATCACACCAAGCGTTACGGACGGCTTCACCCTTCTGGGCTTGCCAGCACGATTCTGACGAAATGCGACCTTCACTGGGGGGCTTACATCCATCCCACCCAAGACCGGACCCTCACGGTTCGAGAGGCGGCAAGATTCCAGTCTTTCCCGGACCGAATCAGGTTCAGCGGTTCTCGCGTCGAGCAGTACCGTCAGGTGGGGAACGCCGTACCGCCACTCTTGGCCAAGGCCGTCGCTGAAGCGGTGAGGAGAATGCTCACTGCGGGCGCGGCAGCACCGCGACGGGCAGCGGCGCATGTGTCATCACCCGCCGCCTGACGCAAGCTGATCGGCAGGCCAGCCCAAGGCACGGCCACCGGCTGGATAATCCTAACGGCCCGAGGATGTTGCCAGCCTCACGTTCGCTGGGCTTCTGCTCGACCCGAGAAAGCTCGGCTGGGCTCGTCTAGCTTGCCATCGACGCATGCTTGATGCAGATATTGGCGTAGCTGAAGAACCTGCACGACCCTTGGATTCCCAAACCCATGAGCCCTCGACACCGACAATTCGAATGAGCCGCTACGGGATTGCGGAGTGGTACGGTCGACCCTTCTTGGATCTCTGTTCGGACGAACGCCAGAGTTTGGCCGCAACGGCGCCCCAAGCGCTCCAAGAGATTGAGCCCCCGGATTGTCCGTTTCGTTCGATCACATGCAACAAGCAGGGTGGTGTATGTTCCATCCAGCCCTACGAGGAAGAGGGGGGACGTATCGGGCAAGTCGGCGGAGAGCCTGTCATTACCTGCCCAAACCGGTTCGAGCACGGACAACTTCTAATTCGCTGGCTGGCAGAGATCGTTAGCTTCTCCTCCGAGGAGGCGATGATTGCCCGAGAAGTCCCGTTCATGAGAAGTACGACGACAGGTACGCCGGCGGGCAAGATTGACCTGGTCTTGGCGTCCCTTAGGCAGGGATTGCGATGGTTCGGACTTGAGGTACAAGCCGTTTATTTCTCCGGTCAGGGCATGTCCGAGGAATTCGAGGCGCTCCGTCACGACGCTCATGAGACACCCCCCTTCCCATTACATGCCCGACGACCGGATTGGCGCTCGTCAAGCGCAAAGCGACTGATGCCCCAGCTACGGGTGAAGGGCCCTACCCTCCGCCGCTGGCACTCCAAGATCGCAGTCGCTGTCGATGCGCCGTTCTTCGAGTCGCTTGGGGGACCATCGGACCCGCCAAGCCATGACCTCGACTCGGGCGACGTGTTGTGGCTGGTAACCTCACTAAGCAACGGTCAGCTGGAGCGCCATCACTGGGAGGTGCTGACGCTCGAAGAATCCGGCAAGAAACTACTCGCGGCGGAGCCAGTTACTCGGGCTGCCTTTGAACAGGATCTTCGCGGCAAGCTAGCTCCGCTCGGAGAACCGTAGGCAGGTGTTATCGCTCGTCGATGTATCTCGAGGGTCTGCCCCCAGAGCTACGCACTTCGCCCGGCGAGTTTTTTCCTTTGCGGTCACGCGTTGGGGGCCAATACCATGACGAAGCTCCCCGCGTCCGGTCCCCTGCCGAGGCCTCGGGACCCGGAAGAGGGGCGCGAGACGCTGCGCGAGGAGGCGATCCCGGCCGACGACGTCCAGCGCGTCCGCCTGCGGGCGCTGGAGTTCACGTCGCTGTGCCCGAAGACAGGACAGCCGGACTTCGGGAGGGTGACGATCGACTACGAGCCGCGCGACCGCTGCCTGGAGTCGAAGGCGCTCAAGTTCTACCTGTGGTCCTTCCGGGACGAGGGGGAGTTCTGCGAGACGCTCGCGGCCCGGATCGCCGATGACATCGTCTACGCCGTGGCACCGCGCTGGGTGCGCGTCAACGTCGAACAGAATGTGCGCGGCGGCATCGAGATCATTGCCGCCGCCGAGCGCGGCGAGCCGCCCGCAGAAGATTGCCAGCGAACCCACTAACGTGTCATGCGCGTATCATGAACGGGGGCTTGACCTCCGATGAGCGCCTCTACCAGATCGGCACGGCGAAAGGCTGCGGACAATCGCTGCAGGGTACGCTCCCGATCCTTGAAGAGAGGCTCCAGTGCCACCTCGATGTCCCTCTCGGCTCTCGCCGCATAATCTTCCGCCCGAGCCGAGATAAGGTCCTTCGCCTGGTCGAACGTTTGATGGTTCAGCTTCTGGAGTTCCTTGATCGATAGGTCCATGTCCGCTAGCAGGAACCCGCCCATAAGCATGGCGACGAACCTGGAACCATACGCCAGAAAATCCGGTGCGTCCGGTGGAGGACGCTTGCGGCGATTCTCCGCCTGCCTAAGCAGCAAAGCTGCCGCTGCCGCCTGTGCACCGTTGAGATCCTCGGTGAAGATCTTGTTGTACAGTGCCCCAAAATGTTCTCGCCTCGAGAACCTCGCCTGATGTGGCCTCTCCCGCCACACGGCGAGCACCGCCTCCGCAACAACGGCGCTCGTGAATTCCCCCGGCGATACCTTACGGTCCTCCCGTTTCGTTCGGTATTTATATCCCAATCTGGCGATTGACTCGCCGAGAGCCTTCTGTCGAGCGTCGTTTGACTTCAAATCCCTAAGATCGACGGGATTCTGACTGTTGGTGGCGAACGTGATGGATTCCACTAGTTCCTGATCCTCCGAATCCAGCTCATAGATGCGCACAAGTACTTGCGCCGCCCGGATGTCAAGTCCCGTATCCCTGGCCGTCCGCTGAACGGTGCGGGCCGTCTGCCCGCCATTTACGACTTGGCAGTCGGCGAGCTTCACTCGCCAGTTACCCTTCTCGAGCGCGTTGTGCCGGAACTTGGAGCACGTGATGGTGATTCCGTTGTTGAAGAAATAGAAGTTCCCCCGCTGGGTCTCGTCTCGTAGCGTGGCCGCCACGGCCTCATTGACCCGGTTACCGGCGAGGCCCAAGTAACGACGGATATTACGCTCGAACAGACGATTGCCATGAAGTTCGGTGAGCCGTGCGAGTTCCGAGACGGACATGCGTCCGACCAAGACGCGTCGATAATCAAAGGTCTCGACAGTCGCTTCCCCCACGAGCTGGAGGTCTGCGGAAATCTCTCTCGGCGTTTGCAGTTGGCGGAGTATTTCCTCGGGCCCGATATGACGCCACTCGACTTGCGATCCGAAATCCGCCCGCGCACCGTCGATGCGATCCTCCGCCTCGGACGACCAACGCCGACCGTTGTTTGCCGCGACTGCGGTGACGTGCGGTATCGCACCGGCCCTGACGAAGGATCGGATGTCCTCGACGCGCTGCGACAGGCGGTCGTTCAAACTGACCTTCCTCTCGGGGTCGAAGAGCGTGCCGGTCGCGTCGATCAGAGCGGCGATTCCGGTCTCCGGGAACCCGGACTGCCCATCGAGACGCTGCCGGTATTTCCCTTGGATCAAGACGATGGGAAGCTCACCGTCCTCCGGTGGGTCGAAGTAGATTGCGTCAACGCCGAAATCGTGGGCCCCATCGACTATTCCGTCGAATGCCTCGTCGTCGGTAAGGCCGAAGGCGGTCTTTGCCACGAGAAAAAGAAACGCGGCAGAGCGTTTCTTCTGCTCGTCGTTGCCCATCCCGAGTTCGTCCGTGAGAATGTCCGAGTTGTCTTCAACGATCCCTGTGACGCGCTGGTCGATGATTTGCGTGGCAAGATTCATGTCATCTCTTCTGGCTCGCGGCGCTTCATATGTCCTCCGCAGGTTCGCACGGTTCGACCTTCGGTAACGTAGCCCCTACCGCGGCGGGCGACACAAGTTAGCTCCTCGCTTCAGGGCATTTGGCGCAGGCTGCGGCCGGGGCGGGCGCCGGTCGGCTCCCCGTCCGACCACGTCTCGACGCCCCCGAGCCACACGCTCTCGATGCCCTCCGCCCGACGGGTCCCGTAGTCGAAGGTCGACCGGTCCACCACGCGCTCCGGGTCGAAGATCACGAGGTCCGCCCGGGCCCCGGCGCGCAGCACGCCCCGGTCGTTCAGCCCCAGCCGCCGCGCCGGCATCGAGGTCGCGCGCGCGACGGCCCGCTCCAGCGTCAGGATGCCGCGTTCCCGCACGTAGTGGCCCAGCACTCGCGGGAAGGTCCCCGCCCCGCGCGGATGCGCGCTCCGCACGCCGCCGTCGCTCGCCGTCATCACCCACTCCGAGGCCATGAACGTGTCGACGTCCTCGTCGCTCATCGTGTGGCCGATGAGTCCCGAGCCCCCGTTCTCCATGATCCATATGTACGCCTCAACCTCGGTCATCTCCTTGCGCCGGGCGATTTCGTCCAGCCGCAGCCCGTTGAGTTCGGGCTCGGGTTCGAAGGCGACGATCTGCAGCCGGCCGCCGCCCCCCGCCGCCGCGATCCCCTTCGCGACGGAGTCCGGGTTCGAGAACATCCGGGAGCGGACGACGATCGCGAGCCCCGACTGCCAGGCCGCGTACGGGTACTGATCCGCCGTCACGTCCAGTCCTTCCGCGTTGGCCCGCCCGATCCGCTCCAGCACGTCGGGAGCCCGCCCCCACACCGAAGCGTTGCCCGCCTTGATGTGCGAGATCTGTACGGGGAGACCCGCCTCCCGCCCGATGCGGATGGCCTCGTCGACCGCTTCGAGCAGCCCCTCCTCCTCATCCCGCATGTGCGACATGTAGAAGCCGCCGTGGCCCGCCGAGGCCCGCGCCAAGGCAATCAACTCTCCGGTGGAGGAGTAGAAGCCGGGGTCGTATTCGAGTCCGCTGGAGAGGCCGAAGGCCCCTTCCGTCATTCCCTGCTCGACGCGCACCGTCATGTCCGCGATCTCGGCGTCGGTCGCGGTGCGCCGGTAATCCTCCCCCAGCACGAGACCGCGCACCGTCCCGTGTCCGACGAGCGTCGCGACGTCCACCGCGGGACGCAGTTCGTCGATGCGCCCGAGGTAGTCCGAGACCGGCCACGGCGAGGAGCCGTCGGCCCCCACCGCGATCGTCGTGATCCCCTGCGCGAGCTGGGTCGTGGCCAGGGGTGAATCGAACAAGCGGGTCGTGGAGTGGTTGTGGATGTCGATGAAGCCCGGGGCGAGGACGAGACCCGTGAGGTCGCGCCGTTCGGCGCCGGGCGGAGCCTCGATGGAGCCGGGCGCGCCGAGCGCCGTAATGCGGCCCCCCTCGATGAGCAGGTCGCCGACATAGCGGGGGGCGCCCGTTCCGTCGACGAGCGTCGCGTTCGTGAACAGGACCGTGGCCGGTTCCTGCGCCACGCCCCCGGCCGCCTGCGCGGCGGTCCCCTGCGCGGCGGTCCCCTCCGCGGCGCCGGGTCCGGCCGCACTTCCCAGGATGAGCGCCGTCAGGAGCCGGATGGTTCGCCGGCGGGGGCGGGGGCGTTTCGTTCGAGCAGACATATCGCGTTACCTTCGTGTTTCCGTGATGATGTACGGGCGCGGTCCCCGAACAGTAGACCCGCCTCGGCAGGTTCCAATAGAGAGAGAACGATGAAAAGATACGCTCGTCTTCCGCTTTCGTTCGCCACCCTGCTCCTGGCGCTGGCGCCCGCGACGCTGGCGGGCCAGGCCGGGGGCCAGGCCGCCGATGGGCCGCTCAGGATCGGCGTCATCGATCTGGACGCCGCCGCGTTCGGGTCGCCGGCCGGACAGGAACTCGCGCAGCAGCTGACGGACTTCCAGCAGGAACTCGCCACGGAGCTACAGGTGCGGCAGGAGGCCGTGCGCGCGGTCGAGCTACGGGTCGCCGAAGCCGACAGCCTGACGGTCGACGAGCGACGGGTGCTCGAACGCGAGTACCAGGACGCCCTCACCGCTTTCCAGCGCTACCAGCAGGACAAGCAGGAGGAGGCCACGGCCCTTCAGGACGACGGACGCGAGCGGATCCGGGGGGAACTCGCGCCCGTGATCGAAGCGATCCAGGCGGAACTCGGGTACGACCTGATCCTGAACGCGACGAGCCCCATCATCATCCTGTTCAGCGAACGCGTCGACATCACCCAACTCGTCATCGACCGCCTCGCGGACGCCCCCGGCCCGTAGGGGAACCGTCAGCGGTGGGGACGCAGCAGATCCAGTAGGTCGGCCCGTGCGGGGACTTCTTCTCCGCTTTCCAGGAACGGGCGGATATCGGCCTCGACCGCCTTCCACTCCACGCCCGCGATTCTCGCCGCGACCGCCTCGCGCCATGTGTCCCCGGTCAGTGCCGACGCCGCGGGTTCCGTCTGGCGGCGCGCCGCGTTCAGGAGATCCAGATTCGGGGGCGGCCACGCGGGATCGCTCAGATACCAGGCGAGGTCGTAGATGTCCCGCCCCTTCAGCCAGGGCCGGTGGAGCACCGCGTGCAGTTTGCCGGCCAGCAGCGACGCGCGGTCATGGTGATGGATCCGCAGGGACACGTGCCGCCGCACGAGGCGCGTCTCGGTCACCGCGCCCGCGGGCGGGCGGGTGTCCACCTCGAGCTTGATCCTGAGTGTCTCGTCGCGGTGGCTCGACAGACCGAACTCATGGGAGAGTCCCCGGAAACGGAACCATCCGGCGTGGACGGCCGCCGCGTCGCGGAGCGAAGCCATCGAGTCGTAGCCCTCCCGCCGGAACTGCGCGGTGATGGACGTCAGCCAGCGCCGCGGATCATAGCTCTCGCGGGGCCCTTCGAGGGCGAAGTCGAGGTCCTCGGAGTATCTCGGCAACCTGAACAGGAAGCGCAAAGCCGTACCGCCCTGGAAGGCCAGCGGCGACATGGCTCCGACCCTCTGCAGACCCTCCAGGATTCGGGCCTGCAGGTATTCTCGCATCACGTTGCGGCCGGCCTGTGGATCGAGACCCCGGACCAACTCTCGGAGATGGTCCTTCACGTGACCGGCAGGGGTTCGTACGGCGGCGCCGGGTCACTCGCGCGCCGGATGAGGTGGGCCGCGGCGCGGGCCAGCTTCGGACTCCCCGTGGCGGCCGCCATCGCCCGCAGCCGCGCGGGCGAGAGATCGTCGACATCCAGACGCAACTCGTCGATCCAGGCCGGGGCATCGCCCCCGGGCTGCAGGTGCGCCAGGTCGAGGAAGGCCTTCTCGGGGCGGGCGACGAACGCGCTCTGTCCGACGACCAGGTCCACGAGTCGATAGCCGGTACGCAGCGCCGGCTTGACGTAGCGGAAGGAGAACCGCCCCAGCGGCGTCTCCCTCACGTGAGGGCGCGCGGGGCCGCAACTGGTGACCTCCGGCACGTATTCCGGGATCGCGTTCGCGAAGGCGAGCGCCGACAGCCCGCTCACGTAGGAGCCGGGCGAGAGGCGGTTGGCAACGAGGAAGGGATGCGGATGCGCCTTCCGGTACGGTGGCGCCAACGCGAACAACCCGCGCCGGAGCCGCAGCAGTTTGCCGGCGGCGCACCAACGGCTGAGCTGCGCCTGGAGACCTGGCTCCGGAGCCCGCCCGCCGCGAAGGAAGCCGGTCTCGAACACTGGCTCATCCGCGACGATTTCAAGCAATTCTGCAAATTTCATGCAGAAAACGTGCTGTAATTGGCAAATAATCGCAACGAATTGTCGTGCCCCCCCCACAACGCGTTTGGGAGCGGGAAGAGGCGAGTCCCTACCGGGGGAGCACGATCAGGGATCGTGGAGTTCGACCAGCATCTCGATCTCGACCGACTGGTCCCGCGGGAGCGACGCCATGCCCACGGCGGCGCGGGCGTGCTTCGAGATCGCGGGGCCGAACACCTGTTCCATGAGGTCCGAGCACCCGTTGATGACCTGCGAGTGCTGTGTGAAGTCGGGCTGCGTGTTCACCATCCCGAATACGCGCACGATCCGCTTCACGCGGGAGAGGTCGCCGATTTCCCGGGCGAGCGACGCGAGGAGGCAGACGCCGACCCAGCGGGCGATCTCGTAACCTTCGTCGACGGTGTGGTCGAGACCGACCTTCCCCGTGTTCGTCTCGTCGAGCCCGCCGCACGGGCCGTGACCGGCGAGGAAGACGAGATTCCCCGTCGTCACCGCCTTCACGAAGTTGGCCGTCGGCGCGTCCGGGGTCGGGAGTTCGATCCCGAGTTCGGCGAGGCGTTCTTCCGGAGTCTGGGCGGCGACTCCGCTGGCCGGGGGCAGCAGGACGAGGAGTCCCGCGAGCGCCCCGACGACGGTGCGCGGCGTGTGCGCGGATCGCGGGGAGGGCGAAGTCACGCGGCCCCCTCCGGATCGCGCCGCCGGGAGACGATCGCGTCGGGGGTCTCGCCCGTGCGGATCGCTTCGGCCGCGATGTCCACGGCCTCGAAGATCTTCGTATAGCCGGTGCAGCGGCAGAGATTGCCGGAGAGCGCCCGCGCGACGTCCTCCCGAGCGGGGTCCGGATCGCGGGTCAGCAGTCCATGGGCCGAGCAGAGAATACCCGGTGTGCAGAAGCCGCATTGCGCCCCTCCCGTGAGATCGAAGGCGTCCTGGAGCGGGTGCGGGCCGGACGCGTCCGCGAGACCTTCGACGGTCGTGATCTCGTGACCCGTGGCCTCGTGCACCGGCATGATGCAGGAGAGGACGGCCTCGCCATCGCGGAGCACCGTGCACGCCCCGCAGTCCCCCTTGTCGCACCCCTGCTTCGATCCCGTGAGGCCGAGCCCGTAGCGGAGGGTCTCGAGGAGGGTGTAGTGGGACGGCACTCCGACCCGGCGCCGGTCTCCGTTCACCCGCAGTTCCACCACTTCATGCATGATGACCAAGTTGCCCGGGGGGCTCACGCGCGGCAACCGAATCCGCTCGCGGACGCGGCCGGGTGCGCGCCCCGGTGCGCATCTTGTGACGAAAGCCCCATCTTCAGTCGTCTGGAGAGCGTCCGCCCGTGGATGACGGCCATACGAGGGATCACACCATGCATCGCCCGGTTCGACCAACTCTGCTCTCGCTGCTGCGCTCACTCCTGCTCTCCGCCGCGGGACTATGCGCGCTCACCCCCGGCACCGCGTGGGCCCAGGAAATCCCGCTCGACCGCTGGCTGGTCACGAGCGCGGAGCATGCGGCGGGCGAACCCCCGCTCCCCGTGGCGGGGCCGGACCGATTTCCGGACCGGAACGCCGAAACCGCTGCGGGTACGTGGTCGCTCTTTCGCCGCGACGGACAGGCGGCGCTGGATTTCTCGGAGTTCTCGGAGACCGGGCAGGCGACGCTCGCCCACGCGTACCTGAAGTCGGCCGCCGACGCGAGCGTGCGGCTCGAACTGGGCGCCGAGCCGTGCACCCGGCTCGAGGCGTGGGTGAACGCGCAGCACATCGCGGACGCCGGGAGCGCGCGCGAAGTGCGGCTGGCGGCGGGCTGGAACACGCTGCTCGTCGTGCTCGACGGCGAACCCGGTTGTGAGCGCTCGCTCTCCGCGCGGCTCTCCCCGGACACGGGCCCGAACGTGCGGGCGGAACGCGACGACCGCCCCGGCGACCGGTTGACCGTGCAGGCCTCCCGCCCTCCCGGCGTACGGCCGACCTGGCCCGACGGGGTCGTGACGGTCTCGGTCCCCCGCATCACGGGGCTCGCCTGGCACCCGGACGGGGACGATCTCCAGGCCGCCATCCGCTATGACCTCGCAAGCTGGGGTCGCGAATTCGGGGCCGGCACGGCCGGCGGCGATGCCCCGGGGATCCAGCGCCCCGGAGGCCGATTCCGGAACCCGCTCGATCTTCCCCGCCGGAGCGGCGGCGCCCCGGGCGATGCGGGCGATGCGGGCGCAGACGATGATGAGACCGGGCCGACCGACCCGGAGGGGCTGCGTGCGCGGATGGTCGCTCAGTTGCTGGGCCGGCCGGAAGCCCGTGTCCCCGCGCCGAGCGCGGGGTCCGCCGAGTTGCGCCTCGCGGGCGAGTCGTTCGTCGCCGCGTCCAACGAACTCCAGCCGGGCGTGCCCGTCTCCTTCGAGGGTGTGCTCGAGTTCCGGAAGCTCCGTGAGGCCGCGCTGCGGAACGACGGCATGAAGGGCGAGTTCCGCTGGGACGGGGGAGACGGAGAAGGCGAGGGGCGCATGCCGGCGGCGCCTGTTCTGAGAGCGCTGCACGGCCCGCTGGACCTGGCGCTCACCGTCGGGGCGGACGGCGTGTGGCGCGGCAGATTGCGGGTGCCGGACGCCCTGGCCGGCTTCACGCTCCGAGGTGCGGAGGGGTCGTGGACGGTCGACGGATCCGCGGCGGAGGACGGCCTCCTGTGCAGCCCGTGCGAGCGCGGCCGACGGCTGGAAATCGAGTTCCGCGGGGCCGGCGCCACGGTTGCCGGCACTGATGTGGAGGGACCGCGCGCGCGCATCGCGGGCCCCGGCCTCCCGGACCTGCCCGAAACCGGCGCGGCGGGGGCGATCGAACTGTTGAGGGCGCTGGAGGGGGATAACGGCCGCTACCGTGCCCTTATTGGGGATCCCGGGGATCCTGGGGGCCCTGCGGGTTCCGGGAGTCCGCCGGGTCCTCCGCTTCAGGCGGTTTCGGCGGTTCAGGCGGCTCCGGCGGCGCGGGCTCGGTCGTAGGCGGGGCGATGACCGGCTCCGCGGACGCCTGCGGGCCGAACGTCGGACGCGAGGAGTCCGTGGACCAGGGATCGATGAACTCCTGAGCCGGATCCACCTCATCGCGCGGCGTCGGCGGCTCCTGTTCCTCGACGACCGGCCCCGCGGCCGCTTCGGAGTCGGATGCGCCCTGTTCGCCCTCCGCCTCGTCCGCGGAAGCGGCGGACGTCTCGGCCGCCGCGGCAGTGCCGACGGCGGCAGTGCCGGCGATCGTCGCGTTGCTCGCGGTCGACGGTTTCGGAGGCGCGGGCGGCGACTTCCACTGCGTCTCCCGGCCGGCGGCCTCGAGTTCGCGCTGGATCTCGTTCATCCCCTTCCGGAACTCGCGGATCCCCTTGCCGATGGTGCGGGTGATCTCCGGGAGGCGGCGGGGCCCGAACACGATGAGCACGAGCATCGCAATGAGGAGGATCTCGCTGATTCCGAACCCGGTCATATTCATGACAGTGCGATCAGCCGGGCGGGCGGGCCGAACTCAGGGCGTCAGCGCCCGCAGCACGTCCTCGCCGTAGAACATGCCGATGTACCTGGCCTGCACCGGCGTGACCCTGCGGACGGCCCAGACCAGCTCGACGTGGTTGGGTTCGCGAGGCTCCGCCGGGAGCGAGAACCCGCATTCGCCCAACAGACGGTCCGCCTTCTTCAGGTTGCACCTGCTGCAGGCCGTGACCACGTTCGACCACCCGTTGTCTCCGCCACGCGAGATCGGAGTCACGTGGTCGCGCGTCAGCGACTCGCGATACCCCAGGTCGCGCCGGTGACGGCCGCAGTACTGACAGCGATAGGCGTCGCGGGCGAACAGGAAGGTGTTCGTGACCTGACGGCGGAAACGGCGGGGGATCTGGATGAACCGCGCGAGGCGGATGACGACGGGCGTATCCATCCGTACGCGCTCGGATCGGATGGGACGTTCCGAATCCACCTCGAGCGCGGCGGCCTTCCGGTCGATGACCAGGCGAACGGCGCGCCGGACCGGAATGATCGTCAACGGCTCGTATGAAGCGTTCAGGGCCAGACAGCCCATGAGCGACCCCCCAATTGGATTCGGTGCGGAAAACAAGCAATCCGGCTGCAACGTGTCAAGCGAAAGAACGTGTCAAGCGAAACCCCTGATGAGGAGGCGGTGCGGGACGTAGGCTCCGCCGGCGTGTGCGAAGTGGCGGTCGCGCGGACGTTCCTCGGCACGCTCGCGTACTCGGTCCCCGCTTCGCTCGTCGGCGTCGTGGAGCCGGGCATGCGGGTTCGCGTGCCGCTCGGCGGGGGCACGGCGGTCGGGGTCGTGGACCGTCTCGGGCTGAGGACGGACCGGGGACGGAAACCCCGGCTGCGGGAGTTGCGGGGCGTGCTCGACGAAGCACCGGTGATCGACGCGCTGCTCCTCGATCTCTGCCGCTGGATCTCGGACTACTACGTGGCGCCTCTCGGCGTGGTGCTGAGGGCGGCCCTCCCGCCGGGGGCGCTCGGGTCCCGGGCCGGCGCGGGAGGGAGCCCCGGCCGGCCGCGCACCGAGCGCCTGCTCCGGCTTGTGCGCGAACTGCGAACGCTGAGCGAACGGAACCGCGCCTTCGGGCGGGCGAAGCGGCAGCGCGAGTTGTATGAGACGCTCGAGTCGCTCGGCGGACAGGCGGGCGTCGGGCACCTGATGAAGCAACTCGGCTTCGGCCGGAGCGTGCTCAACGGGCTCGTGGAGCGGCGCCTGGCGGAGTTCGTCGAGCGCGAAGTGGAGCGGGATCCGTTCGCCGGCCCGGTCGAGGCGGAGCCCCGGTTCACGCTGACGCCGGACCAGACCCGGGTCGTGAGCGATCTCGAGCGTCTCGACGCGCCGGGGTGCGTCGCGCTCCTGCGCGGCGTGACGGGCTCGGGCAAGACCGCCGTCTACCTGGAAGTGCTGGAGCGTCAACTCGCGCTGGGCCGCTCCGGCATCTTCCTCGTGCCGGAGATCGCGCTCACCCCCCAGACCGTGCAGCGCTTCCGCGCCCGCTTTGGCGACGAGGTCACCGTGTTGCATTCGGGGCTCTCGGACGGGGAGCGCTTCGACGCCTGGCGCAGTCTGCGCGAGGGGAGGAAGCGGATTGCGATCGGCCCGCGCTCCGCGGTGTTCGCGCCGGTCCGGAATCTGGGCGCGATCATCGTCGACGAGGAGCACGAGAGCAGCTACAAGCAGTCCGATGTGCCGCGCTACCACGCCCGGTCCGTCGCGATCATGCGCGCGCGGCTGGAGGGGGGCCTGTGCGTGCTCGGATCCGCGACGCCCGCCCTCGAGAGCTGGGAGAACGCGCGGACCGGCCGCTATCATCTGCTCGAACTCGAGGAACGGGTGACGGGCCACGGACTCCCATCGGTGGAACTCGTCGACCTGCGCGCCGACACCGGCGAGGGCCCGGGACGGGACGCGGAGGACCCCGCTCCGGGTGGCGGACCGCGCGTCTTCTCCGAACGGCTGCGGGAGGCGGTCGCCGCGCGCCTGGAACGGGGCGAACAGACGATCCTCTTTCTCAACCGCCGCGGATACGCCTCCTTCGCCGAGTGCGCGGCCTGCGGTCACGTGTGGAGTTGCGACGCCTGTTCGGTGACCCTCACGTATCATCGCCGCCGCCGGCAGCTCGTGTGTCATCACTGCGGCTCGACGAGTCCCCTCCCCGCCGGGTGCGCCGAGTGCGGCGGCCCCGCGCCGCGCTACTCCGGGGTCGGCACCGAACAGGTCGAGCGCCGGGTGGGCGAACTCTTCCCCGAGGCCGGCATCGCCCGCATGGACCTCGACACCACGGGCTCCAAGTGGGCGCACGTCGAGATTCTGGAGGCGTTCCGGAGGCAGGAGGTCGACATCCTGCTCGGCACGCAGATGATCGCCAAGGGCCTCGACTTCCCGCAGGTCACGCTCGTGGGAGTGATCAACGCGGACGTCGGCCTCCACCTGCCGGACTTCCGCGCCAGCGAACGCACCTTCCAACTGCTGGAGCAGGTCGCCGGACGGGCCGGGCGGGGCGACGAACCGGGGGAGGTGCTGGTCCAGACCTCTCGTCCGCGGCACTACGCGCTCGCCGCGGCGGCCGAGCACGACTACGTCGGTTTCGCGGACCGCGAACTCGGAGACCGCGAGGAACCCGGCTATCCGCCGCACCGCCGGCTCGCGAACCTGGTCATCTCCGGAAAGACCGAGTCCCGGGTGATCGACATCGCCGAGGAACTGTCCGAGTGGACGCGCCGACTGATTCGAGGTCGCCGGCTCACCGGGATCGAGGTCATCGGCCCGGCCCCCTGCCCCATCGATCGACTCCGGGAGCGGTGGAGGTGGCACTTCCTGATCAAGGCGGACCGCGCCGCGACGCTCGGAGGCGTTCTCCGCTTCCTCGGAGAGCAGCGGGGCCAGCCCGGTTCGGGCCTCCGGCTCGAGATCGACCGCGATCCCGAGGCACTCCTGTGAGCGGACCGTCAAACTCCCGTCGCACTCCCCGCTTCGCTTGTTGGGAGGGTCACGCTCCGACAGGTTGTGCTACTGGTTCACGCTGGTTCACGGTGGTTCACAATCCGCCGTAAGTTCGCCGTCATCCGCCGCAAATCGGTGCATGTGAGGAAGAGGGAATGAGAAGTCACGTTCGGGGCCTCGGGCTCGTCATGGCGATCGGGATCGCGTCGACCACCTGCGGGGGATCGTCGCTGCCGCCCGGGATGTCGGCCGGAGCCGTGGCCGCGTTTGAGGCGTGCCGCGAGTTGGCGTGGGAGGAGAAGCAGGGATGCTACGAAGCGCGGCTCCTCGACGAACTCGACGGGGCCGGGGTGGGCGCGTCGCTGGAAATGCTCGAGTCGCTGGCCGCGGCGGACATGGCGGTTCGGTCGCAGTCCCATGTTCTCACCCACGCGATCGGCATCAACGCCTACTCCCCCGGCGAGTCGTTCGCCGATGTCTTCGGAGAGTGCACGGAACTCTTCCAGTCGGGGTGCTACCACGGGGTCGTCCAGGCCTATTTCATCGCCACGGGCGACCCGAACGAGGAGATGGTCGCCGGACTCTGCGAGCCCTACGAAGCGGACCCCGCCGACCGCTGGCTGCTCTTCCAGTGCCTGCACGGTCTCGGACACGGCCTGACGATGTACTACGGCCACCACCTTCTCATGGCGCTCGAGGGCTGCGACCTGCTGGCGACCCGATGGAACCGCGACTCCTGCTACGGCGGCGCGTTCATGGAGAACGTCGTCAACGCGATCGCCCCTCATCATCCGGCCGCCGCGCTCGTGTCCGATGGAGCCGCGATGGACGCGATGGAGGGCGGGGCGGAGGAAGCGGCCGAAGCCCCCGACCATGGCGCGGGCGCGCACGATCACGGGGCGATGGCGATGGCCGAGGGCATGACGGAGGGCATCGAACCGTTCGAGGCCATGCGCGCCGACGACCCGCACTATCCCTGCTCGATTCTGGACGAGCAGTACCTGACCGCCTGTTACCTGATGCAGACGTCCGCCATGCTCTGGCTGAACGACTGGGACATCGCGGACGCGGCCTCCTCCTGTCGCGAGGCGCCCGACGGTTGGCGAGACGACTGCTTCGTGAGCCTCGGCCGCGACATCAGCGGCCGCACGCTTCAGGACGAGGGCGACGCGCGCCGCGAGTGCCAAGAGACGCCGGAGGACTATCGCGAATGGTGCTACGCGGGCGTCGTCAAGAACTTCGTCGACGTCACCGCGACGACGGAAGCCGGTTTCTCGTTCTGCCGCACCGTCGAGGACTGGGCCAAACCCCGGTGCCACGAAGCCATGGGGGAGGAACTGTACGTGCTCTACGCGGACGAAGCCGGGCGGCGCGAGGCGTGCGAGGCGTCGGAGACGGAAGAACTCGCGCTCGCGTGCCGGCGCGGCGCCCGCGTGCGGACGGATTAGCAGCCCGGCCGGCTAACCGTCCCCGTTGCCGCTCTCCGCTCCGCTCTCTGCGCCTCTCGCCGCGCGCATGAAGCGTCGCAGCAGCCTCTCGTCGAGCCGACCGTCCGTTCTCACTCCCGAGCAGACATCCACGCCGAAGGGACGAACCGCGCGCAGGGCCGCGGCCACGTTGGTCGACCGGAGGCCCCCGGCGAGGTAAACCGGACAGTCGGCCCGCTCGACGATGGCGCGGCTGTGGCTCCAGTCGTGCACGCGGCCCGTGCCCCCGAGTTGCCGCACGGGGAGGTCCGGGTCGCCCGAATCGAGCAGGACCGCGTCGACCAGCGGCGCCACCGCGACCGCTTCCTCCACCGAGTGCTCCCCCCGGACGTGCACCACCTGAACGAGCGACACCCCCGGCAGACGGCGGCGCAGACCGCGGAGCGCATCGGGCGTCAGCCGGTCCACGAGTTGGAGCGTGTCGGCCCCGGCGTCGCGCTGCTGGGCCGCGATCTCCTCCGGGTCCGTTCGCGACGTGAGCAGGAAGGTCGCGACGCCGCGGGGGACTCCGGCCGCGATGCGGCGGATCGTCGCCTCGTCGATGACCCCCGGCCCGCTCGGCATCGCGGAGACGAGGCCGATCGCCGTCGCCCCGTAGCGGGCGGCCAGCGCGGCCTCCCCGGGGCTCTCGATACAGCAGATCTTGACGGCGGGCTCACGCCGGCTCAGGCGGGCGCCCCCGTGGCGGCGCGCTCGACGCCGAGTCCCGGGCCGTCGGGCAGGACGATTCGACCCTCCTCGAGATGCGGGCCGTTGAACGGATCGGAACGGAGGAGCGCGGCGCCGTCCAGGTCCGCGTAGTCCACGAGCGGGGCCAGGTGCGCCGCGGGCGCGATCCCGAGGCTCGTCTCCAGCATGCACCCGAGCATGACCGAGAGGCCGCACGCGCGCGCGGTGTGCACCATGCGGAGCGCCTCTCTCGGACCTCCGCACTTCGCGAGTTTGATGTTGATGCCGTCGACGAGGCCGTCGAGTCGCGGGATGTCGCTTGCCACGATGCTCGACTCGTCCACGACGATGGGCAGGACCGCGCGCGAGCGGACGAAGGCCAACTCGTCGTTCTCCGTCGGCGGGAGCGGCTGCTCCACGAACTCCACCCCGTACTCGGCGCACATCGCGATCCCCTCCACGGCCTCGGCGGGAGTCCAGGCCGCGTTCGCGTCCACGCGCAGGATCTTGTCGGGCGCCGCGCCGCGGACGGCGCTCAGCCGCGCTTCGTCGTCGTCGCTCCCGAGCTTGATCTTGAGGATGGGCCACGCTTCGGCCTCGCGCGTCTTGCGGGCCATGACGTCCGGAGCGTCGATGCCGATCGTGAACGAACTGAGGGGCGCGTCCGCCGGATCCAGGCCCCACAGCTTCCAGAGCGGAAGCCCGGCGCGCTTTCCGACCCAGTCGTGAAGCGCGGCGGAAACCGCGCAGCGGGCCGACCCGTTGCGGCCGAGGAGGCTCGCGAGGTCCCGCTCTATGTTCTCGAGCCGGAACGGGTCTTCGACCTCCTCGAGGCGGGGGGCCAGCTTCTTCAGCGCGGCTTCCACCGTGTCCGCCGTCTCCCCGTAGTACCCGGACGGATCCGCCTCGCCCCAGCCTTCGATCCCCTCGTGTTCCAGCCGCAGCCACACCAGGTCGTCACCCGTCTTCACGCCCCGGCTGATGCCGAAGGGGTGCGCCGTCTCGACGTGGAACTGCTCCCAGGAAACTCTCAACGCTCGCTCGTCCGCCAGAGGTTGTACTGGATGCGGGAAGGCGTGACTTCCGGTCCGTCCTCGCGCATGTAGACGTCGATTTCCGTCCGGTGGCCGAAGCGTCCCTCCAGGTAGACGCCGGGCTCGACGGAAAAGCCGACGCCCGCCACGAGCCGCCGGTCGTCCCGCATCTCGATGCTGTCCAGGGTGGGACCGACGCCGTGGAGTTCGCGGTCGATGCCGTGCCCGGTGCGATGGAAGATGGCGTCTTCGTAGCCGCGCGCGATCAGCGTGTCCCGGGCGGCCCGGTCCGCGTCGGCGCCGGTGGCGCCCGGGTCCTCCCGGATGACGTCGACCGCCGCGTCGCGGGCCGCGACGACCGCCTCCCAGCCGGCGATCACGTCGGCGGGCGGCGCCGGGCCGAGAAAACCCATCCACGTCTGGTCGGCGAAGACCGCGTCGGGTTCCCCCGCCACGCGCCCCCACAGATCGACCATGAACACCCGGTCCGCCGTCAGGATCGACGATCCCTCGGCCCGGGGTTCGTAGTGCGGCTTGGCGGCGTTGGGACCCACCGCGACGATCGTGTCCGCCTCCGTCAGGCCCTCGGCGCGCAGGCGCGCCCGGATCCACTCGGCGAGGTCGTGCTCCGTAACCGGGGTGGGCTCGTCGGAGGTATCGAATGCGGCGGCGGTCCCGGGATCCGCCTCGGGCGTCAGTCCCGCCGCGCGCGCGGCCAGTTCGAACGCCGTCCGCGCGGTCCGCGCCAGGATCTCGGCCGCCCCGTGGTGCAGTGCGTGCCCGTGCGCGCCCCACTGGGCCGCCGTCCCGGAGATCAGGTCCACCGAACTGACGACCCGGGGCCCGAGCGACTCGACCAGTTCGACGACGCCGGCGGGGACGTGGTCCACATACGGGATCGAGTCCCGGGGGCTCACCTCCATCGCGACCGTATCCATGCCCCGCAGCATCTCGCGCAGCGCCGCCTCCATCTCGTCCCAACCGACGTAGCTCGTGAGCCGGTGCGGCCACCCCTCCCAACCGGACACCTCGATCTTCTGGACGAGCGCGTGCGGCGTCCGCCCCGGTTCGATGAGGACGAAGTACCGGCGTTTCTGGCCTTCGGGCAGGCCGACGAGGTGCGCCGCCAGCGGATTGAGGGCCCGGAAGTCGTACAGCAGCCAGGCATCGGTTTTCTGTCGCTCGAGCTCGCGGGAAGCGGTCTCCAGGAAGGTGGCGTCGAGGTCGGGCAAGGCCGGGCTCCTGTTCTGCGGGGCGCGCTTCGGGGCGGTCAGCCCGTGGCGTCGCGCAGGGCCGTCAGGTGTGAGACGACGTTGCGTCCCAGTTCGTCGGGATTGTAACCGCCCTCGAGGAAGGAGACCACGCGGTTTCGGGCCGTGGCCCGCGTCCGCTCGACGACCCCGTGCGTCAGGGTGTCGAAGTGCGCCGGGGTGAGCGTGAAGCCCCCCAGCGGATCTTCCGCCCCCGCGTCGAACCCGGCGGAGATGAGCGTGATGTCGGGCTCGAAGTCGGCCGTGGCCCGGTCCACGCCATCGAGCAGCGTCTCCACATAGCGTTCGGGCGGGAGACCCGCGGGCATGGGGAGATTCAGCGTCGTTCCCTCCCCCGCTCCCCGCCCGCCTTCATCGGCCGACCCGGTGCCGGGGAAGAGCGGGTGCTGGTGCATCGAGAGGAAGAAGACGGAGGGGTCGTCATAGAAGATGTCCTGGGTCCCGTTTCCGTGGTGCACGTCCCAATCCACGATCAGCACCCGCTCGACTTCCGGCCGGACCAGGGCGTGACGCGCGGCCACGCCGATGTGATTGAAGAGGCAGAAGCCCATGGCCCGGTCCGGCGTCGCGTGGTGGCCCGGCGGGCGCACGGCGCAGAGAGCGGCGCGGCACGTCCCGTCGAGCACCGCGTCCACCGCCGCGACGCCGCACCCGGAGGCGGCCACGGCGGCGTCCCAGCTTCCCGGCGAGACGGGCGTGTCGGGATCGATCCGCTCGATCCGTCCGCTCTCGACGGACCGGTCGCAGACCGCACGCACGCGCTCCACGTGTCCCGGCGTGTGGGCCCGCTCCAGTTCGGCGACGCCGGCCGGGGGCGGCATGACGGGGAGGACATCCTCGTGAAGCTCGGGCAGCGCCCGCTCGAGCGCGCTCATCACGGCGCGGAGCCGGCCCTGGTGCTCCGGGTGACCCCAGCCCGTGTCGTGACGGCTGCAGTCGGGATGCTGAAACAGACCCAGACGCGTCAGGGTCCGCCGCCTAGGTCGCGAAGGTGGCGAGGCTCTGTCCCTCGGGACCTTCCCGCAACTCCCGCAGCGCCCGGTCCCGGAGCTGGCGGACGCGTTCGCGCGTCACGCCCAGCAGGCGACCGATCTGCTCCAGCGTATGCGGGTCTTCGCCCTGCAGTCCGTAGTACAGGCGGACGACGCGGGCGTCCCGCGGCCGCAGACGCCGCAGGCCCTCGGCGATGTGCCGCTTCAGCAGACGCCCTTCGACGACTTCCGCGACATCCGTTTCGTCCGCGAGGAACCGCTCCGCGAGATCGCTGTCGTCGGCGGCCCCGACCCGCGCGTCGAGTCGAACCTCGCGCGCGTTCAGCCTCCGCAGCAGGGCGACCGTGGGCACCGTCAGCTTCGCTCCCTCCGCGATTTCCCGATCACTGGGTTCGCGATCGAGAGCCTGACGCAGTTCGCCCCGCACGCGGAGCATGCGCGCCAACTCGGTCGCCCGGTTGAGAGGCACGCGCACGGGCCGGCCCTGCTTCGCGATGGCGGACAGGATCGCCTGGCGAATCCACCACACGGCGTAGCTGATGAACTTCACGCCGTGGTCCGGGTCGAACTTCCGGGCGGCAATGATCAGACCGACGTTCCCCTCCTGAATGAGGTCGAGGAAGCTCAGCCCCTTGTTGCGGTAGCGTCGGGCGACCGAGATGACGAAGCGCAGATTCGCACGGACGAGGCGGTCGAGGGCGGAGGCGTCCCCGCCGCGGGCGGAGCGGGCGGTCTCGCGCTCCTCGCTGGGGCTCAGGAGCGGATAACGACCCAGTTCCTCGAGGTAGCGTTCGAGGATGTTCGGCGACAAACCTTCGCGACCCATCGCAACTTCCTCCCTTCGCGGGCGTCGGCCAGGCCGGGCGGCCGGCCCATCTGCCGGCGTCGGCCGCCACGCACGAAACGTCGGTCGCTCCCCCGAAGCTAGCGCGGCTGGGCGCCCCCGCAAATCTGTCGCCGGATGCGCCACCCGCGGAGCCCGTCAGAAGCGGCCCCGGGCGCGCTCACGAGCCGGGAGGACCTCGAGGCAGGTGGTCCACCAACCCGTGAGGATCGTGTCCACGAACTCCTCCGGCAGCGCTTCGTCGCGCATCTCGCGTGCGAGGCGCTCATGATCGTAGTCCACGGGCACGAACTCGAGGGCCGGCGGCGCCCCGGAGGCGGCGCCGAAATCGATCAGCGCGTACCAGACCTCCGTCCTCCCGTCGTTCGCGGGCCGGCCCAGCACGCCGACGTTCGCGAACAGCCCGCCGCCGGACAGCGGGCGCTGCCACGGAATCCCGGTATGGGTCGCGAGCACGACATCCGCCTCGTACTCGCGGGCGATCCAGGCCAGGAACTGCGTCGAGGTGGCGGATTCCCAGAGGAATTCGTTCATGCGCCGGGGGCTGCCGTGGCACATGAGCACCCGCGTGCCGTTCACGTCCAGACGGATCTCGCCGGGGAGACGGCCCATCCAGCGGCGCCACCGCTCGTGCGTGTTCCGAAACGTGTAGCGGTACGAGAGGCGCGCGAAGTAGTTGTCGCGGGGATCGGTGTAGCCGCACTGGCAATCGTCGAGGCCGCGCGCGATCGAATCGTCATAGTTCCCGCGCAGGACGCGCACATCGTGGTCGACGAGGAGCGGAAAGACCCGGTCCGGATGGGGGCCGAACGCCCCCAGGTCGCCCAGGCAGTAGAGCGCCTCCGCTCCCCGCGCCGTCGCGTCCTCGATCGCGGCGGCGAGCGCCAGGTGATTGCTGTAGACACCGCCGAAGACGGCGATCCGGCGCGGTTCAGGAGACATCCTGCCCGATGCCCCCGTAGTTGGAGCAGATCGCGCCGTACAGCCAGCACGTGTAGCACGCGGACTCGTCGAGCCGCACCGGGCGGGAGGCCTCCTCCAGCGTCGAACCCATGCGGGCCGCCGGCGTCTCGATGAGGATGGGGCAGGCGTAGATGCCGCGGTTCGTCACCACCCGGCTCGAAGCGCAGAGCAGTTGGTTCTCGTCGTACCCCTCCATCATCGCCTCCGTCACCCGCTCCTCGTCCGTGTACGGGCGCACGCGGTCCGCTTCGCGTCCGATGCGGAGGGAGGGGAGGATCTTGAGCCGCGGGTTCTCGTACCCGAGGGCCCGAAGCCGGGCGACGAACGCCTGTCGCACCTCCTCATCTTGTTCCGGTTCCCACACCTGCGTGGCGGTGATGATCGGGAGGAATCCCTCCTCGAGCAGCTTCCGAACGCCGTCCATGGCGCGGTCGAACGTGCCCTCGCCCCGGATGGGGTCGTTCGTCTCGGGCGACGGCCCATCGAGAGAAACGCGCATCTCGAGCGAGTAGCTCGCCGCGCGCGCGATCCGGGCGATGGGTTTCAGGGCTCGCGCGGGGAGCAGCGTCCCGTTCGTCAGCACGGAGACCGGTCCCCGCTCCAGGGTCCGCTCCAGCATGGCCGGGAGATCGGGGTGCATGAACGGCTCGCCGCCGGTGAAGTAGTACTCCTTGACGCCCCACGACTCCGAGCGCCGGAGCCAGTCCTCGACCTCGGCGAGCGACAGGAACTCGAAGCTGCGGTTGTCCGGGGCGCAGCTGATGAAGCAGTGGACGCAGCGCAAGTTGCAGACCGTTCCCGTGACCTGGAACCAGAGCGTATCCAGGTGGTCGAGCTGCACGAGAGGCGCCTCGCCGGCCGCCCCGGCGCCGTTCGGCGCGGGCGCCGCCGAGTGGATTCGCCGCGCCTGCCTCCTCACGCCAGGACTGCCGTTCCCGAGTCCAGTTGTGCCTCCACTTCCTCTTCGGCGGCTTCGATCAGCGCCAGCACCGGCTTCGGATCGCGCGGCGCGGAAGGTTCGAAGGAGAAGATGCGCAGCACCCTGGCCGAGTGGTGCAGGGAACGTCCGAGCCGGGGGATGTCGATGAGGCCGCGCTCGCCCATCTCGGTCAGCCGGCGGACTTCGCCGTCGTTCCGCACGAGGAGCAGGTTGAGTTCGAGCATGCCCGGGTAGCTCGGGTAGTCGAGCATCACCGCTCCCTCGGACAGACCCCACTCGAGGGCCATGCGCCGCTCGAGCGCGGCGACGAGGTCCGCGCGACGCGACGGCCACGACGACAACGCGTTCGGAAGCTGGTCGCCCGTCAACTCCACGAGCCGCTTCGGGAGGCGCCGGTCCACGAGCGCGCGCAGCAACTGGGCGGCGCGGCCGAACGTCGATGAGGGATCGTGCTCCCGGCCCGCCAACGATCGTTCTATCCGCCGGCCGATGAGCGAGAGCAGTTCCTCGTCGCTGGGACCCGCCAGGTCCTCCGAGGAGAGCAGACCGCTTTCGAGCGCCGTCTGGACGAGGCGCACGAAGGTCAGCGTCGCGGCGCGCACGGCGTGGTGCCAGTAGACGTTGCGGAACATCTGGTACTTCGAGAAGAGGAGCGTCTCCAGCGCGCTGAGTCCTTTCTCGCTGACCGCGAGTTCGAGCGGGCGTCCGGCCCCTTCGCGCGCGACCGTGAGGGCCGGAAGCAGCCGGTCCACGTCCACGGCCCCGTACGGCACACCGCAGAAGAGGGAATCGCGCCGGAGGTAGTCGATCTTGTCGAGGTCCAGCGATCCCGAGATCAGCCCCTGCAACGGGTGGCCGGACTGTCCGCGAATGAGGGCGCCGATGCGGGCGCCGGCATCCGAACCGTACCGCTCGAGGACCCGGCGGATGGGGTCCGCCGCCATGAAGCGCGCCGCGATCTCCTCGTGGTCTCCCGGGGTCGCTCCCGGATCGAGTTCCTCCACCGCGTGCGAGAATGCGTAATGCCCGACATCGTGCAGGAGCGCGCCGAGACGAACGACCGGCAGTTCGCCCATGTCCTCCGCGTCCAGCGCGTCGAGGTGTCCGTCGCGCTCGAGGCAGGAGATGGCCCGCGAAACGAGATGGTAGACCCCGAGGGCGTGCAGGAAGCGGTTGTGGACGCCGCCGGGATACACGAGGTGCGCGAAGCCGAGTTGCTTGACGCGCCGCAGTCGCTGGAACTGGGGCGTGTCGAGAATCTCCGCCGCGTCCTCGTCCAGGCGGACGTTCCCCCACAGGGGATCACGGATCGTGCGTATTCTGGCCATGGGTGTCGCTGAACATGTTCGGCGGAGCCGTCAACGGGCAATCAACGGCCGCCGCCGCATGCCACCTTAGGCCGCCCCAAGCCGCCGCATGCCGCCAGTTCGGGCGGGCGGCGGTGTTGCGGCGCGGACGGGGCCCTTGCGAGCTTGCCAGACCTTGGCTGTCGGGTTCCTCCGCCCCGGGCGCCCTCGAGGATCTCCGAGGCGGGAACATGCTGAACGGGAGGCGGCGTGGAGATCAAACGCGACCGGATGGTCCACCTCGGATACGCGAAGTACTGGCGCTCCGACCAGATCGTGGGACTGCTCCCGATCGAGGAAGACCGGGGACCCGGCAGGCGGACGGAGGTCTTCGTCGCCAGCAGCCCCGAGCCCGTGACCGCGTCTCGATCCGAGGCTTCCATCCTCCGGGACATGGCGTCGCTCCCGGACGAAGCCCGGGTCGCCGAGGCCGGCTCCATCGCCGAGGACCTCGTGGGCGCGCTGCGCGACCTGTCGCCCGTACTCAAGCGGATGCTGAAGAACGAAGAGGGGTTCGACGTCGAGTACTGGGCCGGCAGACTCCGCCGGGTCATGGAGTCGGATGATGACGGGCAGGAGGACCTCTTCGGCTGACGCGTCCGCACGGCAGAACCGATGCGGCGGTATCAACGGGATGTTTAGATGATGCCGCTGGGAAAAGTTCAAGCTCAGGGCGACGGGGATGAGGCTCAGGCGACGCCCCGGGCCGACAGTTGCGTTCGACGCCACGGTTGAGGGTCTTGCGCAACCACGCCCATATGGCTAAAGGTTTCGGGAGATAGTCCCCTGACCCGGGAGGACCAAATGTTGCGCCTCAAGTCGTTCCTTCGCCCGCCTCTGTACCTCTTGCTCCTCGTGCTCGCGCTTCCGGTTACCGTGCGGGAAGTTACCGCCGCGAACCTGCTGGACTGTGAATCCCAGTGCTCGCACATGAGCGCGATAGTGTATCGGGAAGCGCTGGACGACGGCCACACTCCTACAGGTGCCAGAGCCATAGCCCGGCGTGCGTACAACAGGTGTATGAAAAACTGCGGCCCCGAATGAGATACTGCGGCCGCTTCGTGACAGGCCGGAGCCCGGCGCTTATCGTCCTGCTCACCACTGCCTGTGGTGGGCCGGGCGATTTGCCCGCCCCCCAGTACGTCGAGCCCATCGCTTCCACGGAGGTCCCGGCGAGTCTATCCCGGTCACTTGTTCTGCTTGAAGGCGGTATCGCCTGTGTAACAGAGACGTACTGGCACCGCATCGTCTGTACGCATCCCCGTGGCGAATCGCTTGCGTTCGGCACGAAGGGTGAGGGTCCGGGCGAACTCCTTTTCCCCGAGGTCGTGTTACGGGCACAAGACGGGATGATCGGTGTGCTGGACACCGAACTGCACCGCCTGTCTCTGTTCACGGAAGCGGGCGAGTTCGTGAAGGCCACATCAGATTTTCCTTTGGGGTTCCGTGGATACGAGCGGAAGGTGGTAGGGGAGACGTTAGTCGGCTCCTATCGCGATCAATCGCGGAATCTGATGTTCGCGGAGATTGAGTTAGCGACGGGTCGTGTCCTTCGGGAGCGGATTTTTCCCCTCGAGAACGATGTTGTCGACTGCTCGACGCAAAGTGCGACAAATAGGCGGCTTAGCGCTGGATACTCAGGATCCGACCGAAGCCTCCTGTTCGTAGCGTGCCACGGTGAGTTTCTGGTGTGGTACGCCGACCGTAAGGATGCGGAACCGGCGGCCATCGTCCGATCAACCTACGTTGAGCGGTATCCGTCCGACCGTGAAGTGGCCTCGGTTGTACGTACGCTGCAAACGGAGCCCTGGATTGCCACTAGCGAAGAAGAGGTAAGGGCAACACCCAAGGTTTGGTACGGGCCGAGGGTCGTGGATGACAGGGGACGGTTCTGGGCGGTGTCGCGCTGGGAGTATCTTGAAGACGTGATTCCGCGTACGAGCTACATCGATTTGTTCGACCTTACGAGCGAGGGTCCACGGTACGCGCTCACGCTGGAGTTGCAGGACAAGGTGATCGGGATGGATGTCCTCGACGATACGCTTGCCGTCCTCGTTGAGCGTGATGCTGGCAACGTGCAAGCGGAGCGGCGCGTGGACTGGTACGATATTTTGACCGTGGGTGATCTCAAGTTTTAGCCGAGGATCGCGCGTGCGCGCGGACGTCGGCTACGAGTCGCCCGTGAGCGTCGAGCGGGTGAGACGGAAAGGCGGCGTGATTCTCCCAGGGCGAAATCTACGCCGCCACACTTTCGGTGCGGGGTGCGCTTCCGACCCCCCGGGGCTGGCCCGGGGAGAGAACGCCACGACTCGCGACCGGCCGCGAAGACGGAGTAAGTCTACCGCAAGGGCGGCGGTCGCTGCGGCGCTGTCTATGCCGATCGCCCTTGGAGGCCAGGAAATCCCCGCAGCGTCGGCCGCGGCTCCGCAGGCCGGGGTCTCCGATGGTTGGAACTCCGAGGCGGCCCTTCTCCTCATCGAGCGCGCGATCGAGGCGCGGCGGCACGCCTGGGCCGACAGTTCCCTGCAACGATTACGGGCCGACGTGCAGGGGCATGTCTACTACCTGGGCGACATCCTCGGGGAACGGCACGTCATCCGGGCGGACCAGCTCGCGCTGGATGTCCGCTGGCAGAACCCGGACCGGACGATGCAGACGATCGTCGGGCGCCGGCACGAACGCCGGCTGCCGACGACCATCCATTATCACCTCGACCACCTCTTTCTCGTCCTCGACAACTTCGGGGATCGGATCCGGCTCGGAGACGGCCTCGAGATCCGCAACGTGCTCCATCCCGCGGGGGCGGGCGCGCGTACGTTCTACGAATACCGGCTCGCGGACTCGCTCGAGATCCGGCTCCGCGACCGAACCGCCCGGGTCTTCGAGTTGGAGGTCCGCCCGCAGGAAGCGACGGCCGCGGGCGCGGTGGGGTCGCTCTTCGTCGAACGGGAGACGGGGGCCATCGCGCGCATGCGGCTCACGTTCACCCGTGCCGCCTATCGCGATCCGCAGATCGTGCGGCTCGTCGTCGACCTGCGCTCGGCGCTGTGGGAAGGCCGTTACTGGCTGCCCGACGAGCAGGAGGTCGAGATCGCGCGATCGCTTCCGTGGTTCGACTTTCCGCTCGAGACGCTGATCCGGACCCGCCTCCGCGTCCTCGACTACGAATTCGACGAGGAGGCGCTCTTCAGCCTGGGCGCCGGCCAGCTCATCTACAGCTATCGCGAGGAGGAACTGGCCCGCTTCGATGCATGGGAAGACCCGCTCTACGGGGGGCCCCTCGAGGAGGGAGGCGCCGACGGCGATCCGGAGGCGGCGGTCGCGAAGGCCCGCGAGCTTCTGCGGCGGCAGACGCTGCTCGGCGGCCGACGCTGGCAACTCGCGCTTCCGAACGCGTCGGGGGGAATCCGCGCGCGGCGTTCCGAGGGCCTGTTCATCGGGGCCGGCGGCGCCTACCGGCCGGACGATCTCACGCGGGTGTCGTTCGGGGGCGGCCACGCGGTCGGGGCGGCGCGGCCCCAGGCGAGCCTCGGAGTTCGGCGCCGGCTGGGAGGGGTCGACATCGAGATCGACGGGTGGCTCAGGACTCATCGCGACGCGGGACCGACCGCGGGCGCGGGGGTGCTGCGCACGCTCGCGCTCCTCGCCGAGGGAGAGGACTACGAGGACCCGTACCTCGCCACCGGCGGACGGATCGGGATCGCGCGCCGCGGCGGCCCCGTGCGCTGGCGCGTGGGCGCGTCCTTCGAGAGCCACGAGCGGGCGGATCTCGTCGTCGGGACCGAACTGTTCGGCGACCGGCCGCTTCGCCCCGTGCGTCCCGTCGACGAGGGGGAACTCGCACGGCTCGATGCGGGCGTGACGGTGGACCTCGCGAGCGGCCCGGGCGCGCGCTGGGGGCTGGAACTCGCGGGCGAAGCGGCGGCGAGCGGCGTCGGGAACTTCGGCTACACGCGCGCCACCGTCGCGCTGCGGGCCGCCCGCGGCGGCTCGGACGGCGCGTGGGACTGGGCGAGTGGCGTGGAATTCGGTCTCGCCGGCGGGGAGTTGCCGGCCCAGCGGCTCTTTCTGCTCGGCGGACGCGGTTCGCTGCCCGGCTACGAGTTCCGCGGCTGGGGCGGGGACCGCATGGCGCTGTGGCGCGCCGAGGTGTCCCGCGCCATCGCCTCCCCCTGGGTGCGGTTGCGCGCCGTCGGCGCCATCGGCTGGGCCGGACTCGGGAGCCCGGGGGAGGACGCCGCCCGCCGCTTCGGCGTGAGCGGAACCGAGGGGCTGCGCGCCTCGGCCGGAGTGGGCCTGGGCCTCTTCTACGACATCCTACGCCTCGACGTCATGCGCGGCCTGCGCGGCGGTCCGGCACCCGACGGGAGCGAAGGGAACTGGGTCGTCCTCCTCTCCGTGGACCCCCGATTCCTCAGGATCCTGTGACGCCCCCACTGGTGCAGGAGCGTAGCCTCATTGGCGATCCCGCAGCGGACGACCGAGTGTCGTACCGGAGCGGCCCGCCTAACCGCCGCCGAGCGCGTCGCGCTGACGGATGTGCTCACGAACGCTATCTTAGGCGGCGATGGCGACGGGGGCGGTCCTGGCGCGGAATCTTGCTCTGTAAACTGCAAGTTCGCGCATGATGATTGCTCGGTTACCTGCCAGGATGGGTATTATGCTTGCTGCGACCACAAGTTTCTGGTTCGGTACCAGCTGTGGCTGCGAAGAGCAGACTCCGACCATAATGTGAGCGGTCCCGATGATTATATCACCTATGAGGATACGGCGTTGGCTATGCGGTTGCGGCGCGCTCGGCGCGATGTGGAGCGGCAGTGCCGCAGATCCCGCAAGCGCGCTCCAAGCGGAGTGGCATTTGGCGGTCGCGCCGGTCTCGGAGTTTGGCCTTCGGGAAGGGCTGCCGCTGCACCGTGTCACCGGCGCGGTGGTTCTAGCGGATGGCCGCCTTGTTATCGCCGACGCCGGGAACCACCGTTTGCTGCATGTCTCGGCACAGGGTGAGTTGGTTCGTACGCTCGGACGCAAAGGCGGCGGACCTGGTGAATTCGAGTCGATCACCGCTCTGTTCGCGACGGACACGACCGTGTTGGCTTACGACGCTATGCAGTCGCGCGTAACCGTGTGGAACCTCGACGGGAACCCCACAGTATATCGATTGCCGGCGCCGCAGCAGCGACCCACGGCACTTGCCGCCATAGCTTCCGCTTCGGAATGGATATTGACCGGCAATGAACCCCTTGAGACCACGAGTAGGGGATTGGTGACGCAGGAGGCATCGATCCTAACGTACGATCCGGTGGAGGATCGGTCCGTGAGGGTGGATCGCCGACCGGTGAGATACGGATACGTCAGGTGGAGCGGGGACCGCTATTCACAGGGGTCTACACAGTTCCGGATGGGCTTCCTGGGATCGGCTCACATCGCGGGGAAGGCCGGCAGATGGTTTTTCGTTCCTATCGACAGCGCGGTTGTGGAGATCCGCGATGCAACGGAAGAGGCGGACCCCACAAAGATGCACCTGCCCATGGAGAGCGGGCCCTACTCGGTGCGGAAACTGAGGGAAGCGCGAGACGGTCTCATCTCCATCTCTTCAAGTTCGCACGCGAACCGGCTCAGGCAAGTGTATGACGATGTGGAGAGGAACCTGCCGCCGCGGACGCCGCCCGCTCGGCGAGTGCTAATGCTTGGCGAGAGTCTGTGGGTTGAGCGGTTTGAGTCCCGTACGGACGGCAGTTCTGTTTGGCTGGTGGTCGATCCGAGTGAGCGCAAGGTCTTGGCTACGGCAGTCATCGCGCCGGGAATCACTTTGCTCGGCGGGAACGGGAGCGTGGCGGTCGTACTCACGCGGACGGAGCTGGGGGAAGAGGTAGTGAGTGTTCGGTCGATCCTACGCCCCTGAGCACGCCGGGTTGGAGGTGCCCAGGCCGTCTCAACCGATCCAATAGCCGCCCCTCTTCGGACCTGCGCCTGTTCGTGGCCGGTGCGTTGAGACCGTTGGACCAACCTGGTCGAACACCCGACCCTCGCCGCCACCTCGGCGGGTGTTTGCCCGCTCCCGATTCAGTCCCCGGCCTCGAACCCGTACCGCTTCGATCAGGCTTCGTACGCTCCTCGCTGGCCCATCGTGGCCGGGAGTCTTGTTTCCCCGGGCGGGCGATGTAAGGATTCACCGTGAATCGTTGTGTCTCCAGCTCTTGCTTGAGGTTCGCCCATGAGTGACGCCGAGATCACGACCGAGACGCCAACCGGTCATTCCCGAAGGACGTTCATCAAGGGGGTCATCGCGACCGGCGCGGTGGTCTCCTCCTCCAGCCATCTCTTTCGGGCCCGGAGCCTGTCGGCCAGCGCCGCGGTGCGGGCGTCGATGCCCCGCATGATCTCGCTGAACGTGAACGGCGTGTCGCGTTCGGTGGATGTCATGCCGCAGGAGACGCTGGCGATGACGCTGCGCTACAAGCTCGGGCTCACCGGCACGAAGCTCGGGTGCGACCGCGCGGAGTGCGGTGCCTGCACGGTGCTCATCGACGGGGTCTCCCACTACGCGTGCTCGATGCTGACGAACGTGGTGCGCGACCGGTCGGTGACGACGATCGAGGGACTCGAGGGCGCGGACGGCACGCTGCACCCGGTGCAGCAGGCGGTGATCGACGAGGGTGGATTCCAGTGCGCCTTCTGCGCGCCCGGCTTCATCATGAGCATGGTCGCGCTCACGAACGAGAATCCCGAGCCCACGCGCCAGGAGACGGCGGAGGCGCTCTCCGGCAATCTCTGCCGCTGCGGGGACTACAACAAAATCCTGAACTCCGCCATGCGTGCCGCCGAGTACGCGCGGCGCACGGTGTGAGGGGAGGACGGTCATGGCGCTAATCGGACAGGACATTTCGCCGCCGGATCTGCGCGCGAAAGTCACGGGACGAGCGAAGTACGCGGAGGACTTCCGGGCGGAGGGCATGGTGTTCGCCAAGCTCCTCCTCAGCCCCATGCCGCACGCCCGCGTGCGCAGCGTGGACGCGAGCGGCGCGCTCGCGATGCCCGGCGTGCTCGGGATTCTGCGGGCGAGCGAGGTCAACCAGCCCGACGCACCGGGCGAAGCCGCGCTCACGGATGAGCCGAAGTACGTGGGCGAGCCGATCCTCGCGCTGGCGGCGGTCGACGAGACGACGGCGGCGGACGCGATCGAGGCGATCGACATCGACCTTGAGCCGCTCCCCTTCGCGATCGACCCGCTCGACAGCCTGCGGCCCGGCGGCCCGGACGCCCGTCTCGAGGGGAACGTGATGCGTGCCGGCGAGAGCGGGCGGGAATTCGTCTCCATGAAGTGGCCGCAGGCGGAGTTCGACGCGGCAGAAGCCGAGGGCCGGCTGCCGATGGGCGAGCCGGACTTCACCTGGGACCATGGCGACCTCGACGCCGCCTTCGACGCGGCGGACTACGTGCTCGAAGACACCGTGGTGCATCAGTCGCTGACCCACCATCCGATGGAGCCCCGCAGCTCCATGGCGTACTGGGACAACGGCCGCTGCTACCTGTACGGGTCCACGCAGAGCACGCAGCGCACGCACGGCGCACTGGCGGCGCAGCTCGACCTCGACCCCGAGAACCTCGTCTTCGTCGGACAGTACTGCGGCGGCGGCTTCGGATCCAAGATCGCCGGCGCCCCCATCTACCAGGTCACGGCCCTCCTCGCGAGGAAGATCCAGCGGCCGGTGATGATGCGGATCAACCGCTACGAGGAAAACTACATCGGCCGCGGCCGACCGGGGTTCCAAGCTTGGACGAGGATGGGCTTCCGCAACGATGGGAAGATCACGGGGATCGATCTCTACATCGTGCAGGACCACGGACCGTACGGACGGTCCGGGGACTACATCCAGGCCGGGAACGTCGCCGACCTCATGTATCAGCCCGACGCGATGCGTTTCCGCGGCCTCACGCTCTACACGAACACCCCACCCCGGGCGGCGCAGCGGGGGCCGGGCGGCGCCCAGATCGTCGCCATGCTCGAGCCGCTCGTCGACAAGGCGGCGCGCGAACTGGGGCTGGACCGGGTGGAGGTCCGCAAGATCAACGCCCCGTCGCACGACTCCGAGTTCGGGCCGCAGCGGGCGACGACGACGAGCGCCTTCGTGCGCGAAGCGATCGATGCCGGCGCGGCGCAGTTCGACTGGGCCGGGAAGCAGGCGCTCAGCGGTCAGCGGAACGGTACGAAAGTCACGGGGGTCGGCGTGGGCCTCAGCCCCTATGTCGGCGGTTCCTCCGGCTTCGACGGGCTCCTCCTCATCCGCCCGGACGGGAAGCTGTACATCCACCAGGGGATCGGGAACCTCGGCACGCACTCGATGGCGGACACGGCCCGCGCCGCGGCGGACGAACTCGGGCTCGAGTGGGACGACTGCGCGGTCATCTGGGGCGACAGCTCGCAGCACCATCCATACAGCTCGGTGCAGGCGGGAAGCCAGACGATCCACGCGCACACGCGCGCCAACTACGCCGCCGCACTCGACATGAAGCGGAAGCTGCAGGAGGTCGCGACCGCCGCGCTGGGCGGCTCGGCGAGCGCGTACCGGGTCGGTGGCGCGCGCGTGACCGGGCCGGGGGGCTCCATGAGCTTCTCGCAGGCTTCGGAGCGCGCGATCGCCATGGGCGGCGAATACTCCGGCGAGGAGTTGCCGGAGGACATCAACGACTACACTCGGGCTTCCGCGACGCAGCTTGCGGGCCAGGGCCTGATGGGCGTCGCCCGGGACAACTTCTCGCACGAGGGTTCGACGTGGTCGTGGGTCATGGGCTTCGCGGTCGTCGAACTCGACACCGAGACGGGCGATGTGCGGCTCGTCGACTACACGGGGTCGGCCGACTGCGGGATCGTGGTGCACCCGCGCAGCCTCGCGGCGCAGATCCACGGCGGCAGCGTGCAGGGCTTCGGCCAGGCGCGCAGCCAAAAGTGGGTGTTCGACCCGAAGTGGGGCGTGCCCTTCGCCCACCGGCTCTATACCGCGAGACCTCCCGGCATCCTCGACGTGCCGCTCAGCATGGACTGGGCGGCGGCGGGCGAGCCGGACCCGCAGACGCCGATCGGCGCCAAGGGGATCGGAGAACCTCCGGTCGGGGCCGGGTCCGCGGCGGTCACCTCCGCGATCGCGGACGCGCTCGGCGGGCGCTGCCTGTGCCGGATCCCGCTGACGACGGACGTGATCCTGGCCGAACTCGAGGGCCGGGCGCAGCCGCACGCACTCACCGAGATCCACAGCTAGGGGAGATAGAACGATGGCCGTGATTCGCGACATGATGCCCGCGTTCGAGCTCTTCCAGCCGACGAGCGTGGACGAGGCGCTGGACGTGCTCGAGCGCCACGACAACACCTGGGTCCTGGCCGGCGGCCTCGACTCGATGGACTGGTTCAAGGACCGCATCAAGCGGCCCGACGTCGTCGTCGAACTGGGCTCCGTGAGCGAGCTGAGCGGGATCCGCGCCAGCGGAGACGGGCTCGAGATCGGCGCCATGACCTCGCTGCGCGACGTGGTGTCGAACGAGGAGGTGCGGTCCCGCTTCGGAATCCTCGCCGACGCCGCCGCCGAGGTGGCGACGCCGCAGATCCGGAACCAGGGGACGCTGGGCGGCAACCTCATCCAGGACACGCGCTGCTGGTACTACCGGGGCGGGTGGCCGTGCTACCGCGCGGGCGGGAACATCTGCTACGCGGGGACGCCGCAGTCCATGAACCGCGAGCACGCCGTGACCGGACAGAGCCGCTGCGTGGCCGTCAACGGGGCGGACACGGCCGGGGCGCTGGTCGCCCTCGGCGCACAGATGATGGTGCGCAGTTCGAGCGGCGAGCGCGTCTACGAGGCCGAGGACTTCTTCGTCGGCCCGGAGATCGACATCCAGCGCATGACCGTGCTGGAGCCGGGAGACCTCCTGACGCACGTGCGCATCCCCGGCGACTGGGCGGGCGCGCGCTTCTACTGGGAGAAGGTCCGCGACCGGAAGTCGTGGGACTGGGCGCTGGCCAGCGTGGCCGCCGCGATCGTGGAGTCGAACGGCACGATCGAGCGCGCCCGGATCGCGATCAACGGCGTGGCCCCGACGCCCGTGCGGCTGACCGATGTCGAGCGCCTCGTACAGGGGATGCCGGCGGACGACGACACCGGCATGGCGGCCGGCGAACTCGCCACGCGCGGCTTCAAGCCGCTGCGCCACAACGACTACAAGGTGCCGCTCGCGCGGAATCTCGTCCGGCGCGCGGTGCGGGGAGACATGGCCTAAATGGAGATCCTCAGAACGGCGCCGAATCCCTGGGGCCAGGAGGTACTCGTCGGCGTCGCCTGGGATCTGCTCTGGGCCGCCGCCATCGCCGGCTTCGTGTTCGTGGTCGGACACCATCTATACGTCTGGATCATGGCGCCCAGGGCTCCGAAAAGCGCGCCGAAGGCGGCTCCCGAGGTGCCCGAGCGCGTGGAGCGCCACTCACAGGCGTCCCGGACGTTCCACTGGCTCATGGCGGCGACCATGCTCACGCTGCTCGTCACGGCGTTCTTCCCCGTGATCGGCGTCCAGTTCGCCTGGGTCACCATTCACTGGATCGCCGGCGTCGTCCTCACCCTCCTCATCATCTACCACATCATCCACGCGACGACGAAACAGGATTTCTGGTCCGTGTGGACCGGGACGAAGGAACTCGGGCAGGCGTTCCAGGCGATCGGGAAGTTCCTGCGTCGCGAGCCGGCCAAGGAGGAGCGGTCCGGGAAGTACCCCCTCGACCAGCGCGCCTACCACAACGCCGTGACGCTCGTCTCGGGCGGCGTGATCGTCACGGGGATCCTCATGATGGTGGGCGTCGACACCTGGTTCTGGGCGAGTAATCCGTACTTCCTCGCCGACTCCACGTGGGGGCTCGTGTTCGTCATGCACGGGCTGTGCGGGGTCGGGCTCGTCACGATGGTCATCGCCCACGTCTACTTCGCCATCCGGCCCGAGAAGCGCTGGATGACCCGCTCCATGATCAAGGGCTGGATCACGCGCGAGGAATACCTCGAGCACTACGACCCGGACCTCTGGAAGCTGGGGACGGAGCCCGCCGGGGCCGAGTCGGCCGGAGGGAGCGCGTCGTCCGCGGATCCCGACGGGGTCGTGCCCGCTTGAGCCGCGAGGAGCTGAAGGCTCACATCGAGGTCCTCGAGAAGGCGTACGAGTTCCTCCTCTCCTACGCCGCGCTCGGCGCCGAGCAGGAGGAAGCCTCGAAGGTCGGCGGCCAGTTGCGGGAATACCTGAGCCGGACGGATGCCGCGCTCCGGGCGCTGGCGAACGACCTCGGCGGCCTCGTCGCGGCGGAGGGACTCGAGCCGGCCGGCGCCTACGGAGAGATGATCGGCGTCACGTCCGCGGACGCCGCCCGGGCCGGGGCCGCCGTGCGGCTGGTCCTCACCCAGGAGACGATCAGCTCGCAGTTGATCGACAACCTCAACGCCTCCTCCCACCTGCGGGCGCTCCTCACCGACCTCTTCCTCCTCGACGACGTCGTCTGACCGAAACGCGGCGGATTCGTTACCGCGTCTCTATCGCCTGAGTCCGTCAGGGGGTTCCGGCGCGGTCGGGGCAGTTGCGGTTGACCCGGTAGCGGTGGACGTAGGGGACGCCGAATTCGCCGGGCGCCGTCGCCCAGACCTCGGTGCGACCGGCCCGGAGGATTCGCAGCCGCGGCTCCCAGTCTTTGTGGTCCGGCGGTCCCTCAATGCGCACCGAGCCCTCGAGTTCCCCGCCTTCAGCGTAGATCTCCCACACGTCGGCCGGGTCCGGCCACGCCTCGCGGAGGAGCCAGATCGAACCGTCTCCGCCGGCCACGATCCGGCGCACGGGGGGATAATGCTCGGGAAAGGTGATGATTTCGCGTCCGATCCGCCGCTTGCGCCCGGGGTTGCCCGTGTCCCACGGAGACCCGCCCCGGGCCAGCTGGTCCGCCTTGAGTTCCCGCTGCAGCGATGCCTCGGCGCGCGTGACCGGCCGAGGTTCGTACGGGACCGCGCGATGGAGCAGGGTGTCGCCGTCGAACCGGATCTTCAGGAGATCGAAGCTCGCATCCGCCCGATCCTCCCTGACCTCCCCGATGAGGACGACGGCGGAGCCGTCCGGGGTCGCGGCAACCGGCAACCAGGACTCGCCCGCCCACGGACCGAGCGGATGCGAGGTCATCACTCCCCACCCGTACCGGTCCGTCTCGTGCTCGAGGGTGCGGGATGCCAGATGGCGTTCGACGATCGCGAGCGTGTCCACGACCTCGCCGGACGCCGAGACGCGGCGCAGGGCGGCCCGGTCGGCCTTCAGGAAGCGGTCCAGGTCCTCGTTCACGGTCCGGGAGGGCAGGAAGGCGCCGCCGGGTAGCGGCCTGCCGGGATTCAGGTTCGACCCCTCCTCCGGAAGCCGGATCCGGAAGCTCACGCGATCGATCTCGGACCCATCGGCCGACAGGAACTGCGTACCGAGTCTGTGGCTTATCCACAACGTATCCCCCAGCCAGCCCACTTGGCGGGGCGGCGCGGGGAACTCGCCGGGTCCCTGGCCCTCGCGTCCGATCGTGCCCGCGGGTCGGCCGTCCGGCCAGAAGACGCGGATGGGATCCCAGGACTGGAGGAGGTACACTCTGCCGTCGGGCCCGATTGCCAAGTCCCGCACATAGGTGAGGGCCCCGTCACCGTCCACGGACCCCAGACGGAGCGTCTCCTCCAGTTCCCAGGGTCGTTCGCACACTTCCTGCCCCGCGAGCGGAGCCGCACCGAACGCCACGTACCCAGCCGCGACGCCGACCAGGGCGGCCGCCGCGCGGATCCGGCGGAGGCGCGTCACGCGCCGGCGTGCCGGGCGGCGAGGACCCCGGCTTCCAGCGAGACCTGGCTCATTGCGAGCGTCTCCCCCCCCCCCGCGGCGTCCAGTGGTCATATGCATCCACGGCGTCACCTCGTGCCCTCGGGTTTCGGCGACGCGCACGGGCCAGCAGGTCCAAGGGTCCGGGTCGTCCCCAAGCCCGATGATGAGCCCCGGGCGCGACAGTCACAAGCCTCGTCCCACCTGCGGGCGCTCCTCACCGACCTCTTCCTCCTCGACGACGTCGTCTGACGGAAACGCGTCAACACTCCTCCCCGAGCGGCATCAGCCTGGTCAGGTTCGGCTGCCGATCCGCTGATCATTGATCGACCAGTCCCGATGGCATAACGTTGCACCAATTGATGCCATGAAGTGAATGCACAGGGAGCGACCGTTGAAAACCCTCACCGTACGGAAGATCCCTCCGGAACTTGCCCGCGCGCTGGATGCCGAAAAGCGACGCCGAGGCCGGTCGCTCAACCAGACCGTCATCGATCTCCTCCGCCAGAGCCTCGGGGTCGGGAGACGGAGGTCCAACGGCCTCGCGCGGTTCGCCGGCGACTGGACCGAGGAGGAGTACCGGGAATTCAAGGAAGCGACGAGGGTGTTCGAGGAAATCGACGAGGAGATGTGGCGGTGACTCGCTACTGCCTGGACACGTCGGCCTACAGTCGTTTTCGTCGCGGGCACCGCCGGCTGGCCGAGGTGCTGGACTCGGGCGCGTGGATCGGTGTGCCCGCGACCGTGATTGGCGAGTTGCGCTATGGCTTCCAGGTGGGCGGACGCCGGGCGTACAACGAGGCGAAGCTGTCGGACTTTCTTGCCAGTCCGGCGGTCGAGGTGCTGGAGGTGAATGAGGATGTGGCGGCGTGTTACGCCGACATCGTGGCGGCGTTGCGCCGGGCCGGCACACCCGTACCCGCGAACGACGCCTGGATCGCAGCCTGCGCGGCGCACACCGGTTCAACGGTGCTCACCGCAGACGCGCACTTCGAACGCATCCGGCGCATCGGCGTTCTCACGGTCTCGTGAGCCGCCTCGGGGTTATCCTTCCGTGCGGGTGAAGGTAAAGGTGCCGATGGGTTCGTCGGAGAAGGGAGTCACGCCCCGCAGGCTGTGAATCGGTTCCCTCGGCTGGGTATCGTCGTTGGCCGAATTGTAGGAAGGCCCGCTGTCCGTCCCCGCGTCGTAGGGGTAGAGGACGACCTCGAGTTCGCCGACCCAGTTGCCCGCGGCGTCGCGCAGCGGCAGGTCCGACACTCCCACGAACCAGTCCGGGCTCGGGGCAATCATCGTGACGAGGGTGACGAGCGGGAAGTCCTCGCGAAGCGTGACCGCCTGAATCGTCGTGCTTCCGGGACTGCGGATCCCGGACCCGTTGATGACCGCCAGCGCGTTCGCCGGGATTTCGGCCCGGATCTCATTCGTCAGAGCACTGGTGCTTCCGGTTTCCGCCATGCTCTCGATCCCCGGCGTGGCGGTGCCCTCCGGTGCCCAGAAGGTCGCGTCTTCGTCGTGCACGGCGCCGATCAGCGGCGAGAAGTGCGCCCCTCCCGGGAAGTTGGCCGGGTGCGTGGAGGCACTCCACGTCGCCTCGAAGACCACGCGGTACGTCGCCGTGGTCGCCGTTGCCGGGGGCGGCTCCGGGTCGGGCCTCGGCGCCGGGTCGGTCCCGGCGCCGCCGCACGCGAGCGTGGCGAGGACCGCAACCGCCAGCGGTCCGATCCAAGTGTTCGAGAACGTCGGCAACATTGGGTTCACGGTGGCTCTAACCCGTGAAGTCCCGCCAGGTTCCGGCGGCAATCTCAGGCTTTCGCGTGCCAGGCGGAGTGAGCCTCCGTCTCTCGCTTGGCGGGGCAACCGACCTGGGGCTCCGCAGGTAATGAGGGAATCAACGTAATTCCGATACCGATACTCTCAGTAGTCTTGCGTAGAGTAGCATCACGTGCTACGGCTTCTTCGAGCGAGTCCCCTTCCAATCTCGGGAGGCGCCAGAATGTCCTGCTTCAACTACTTCCAGAGGTCCGCAGTATTCGTCACGCGGGTCGTCGCCCTGCGGGTGCCGTCTGTCACCGCCACCACGCCGGGAGCACCGCTGTTCCGCCGAATCGTGGCCTCGGTGCTCGTTGCCACGATAGCAGTTCCTTCGCTGGCAAATGCTCGCGAACTCCCCGAGGACGAGGGACTGGAGCACGCTCTGCCACCCGCGGCAGCTCCCGTTGCCCAAGCGGGCATGAGTCTCAACGGCTGCCCTTCGCTAAACGGAGTCCCCGGGGCGGGAGGCTGCGTGACGGTGTGGCTGACGTGGGACGTCGCCATGAGTACGCCGGGCCCCGTCAGCGTCACCATCACCTTGCTCGAGCGTCGGATCGAATGTGTAAGCTGCGACTGCATATGGACCTACGAGGACAGCAATGGGCATCTGCGGCTCTTGCGGGACACGTGGCTTGACTGCGGAAGCAGCCACGACGACGACTTGATGTGAAGTCGATTCTCCGAAATGGCACGGTCGCGGTAGCACTCACGTTCCTCGCGGTGGCATGTGGGGACGGGGGCGGCGAGGTGGATCCGATAAGGGTGGCCGGATACCGCGTTTGGATACCCGGCCCGCTCGTTGAGCGGTACCCCCCGGACCCACACGACCTTCAGGCGGAGGACATCGTTGAAGGCGGCCTGGATCTTGCGGTGGGTGTAGGGGAGGGGGAAGGGATATACGTCCTCGATGCGGGGGCGAGGCACGTCCTGCGCCTGGACGGTGACGCAACGCTGCAAGCCGTGATCGGCCGTCCCGGTGGTGGCCCCGGAGAGTTAGGAGCGCCGGTCTCGATCGAGGCGGACCTGCGGGGTGGTGTTTGGGTGGCGGACAGGCAACACCATCGGCTGTCGCGCTTCGATTCAGACGGAGAACTCCTGGAGGAAACGCCGGTACCCTCGACGGTGCGTGGCTTCACGGTGCTGCCGAACGGCACGTTGCTGTACCGCAAGTTTGAGAACGGGGTGGCCACGCTGGCGCTGCACTCGGGGCGAGGGGCCGTGGATCTAGCCGCGGATCTTCCGGCGGAGTTGGCGCCGCAGGACTTGGCCTCCTACCTGGCTGAGTACGACCTTGAGTTTGCAGTGCTCGCCCCGGACACCGTCATCGCTTTCCGGAATTCGGGTCTTCGCGCCTACGGGGCATGGCGGATGGCGCTCGACACCTCGTCAGCTCGGATCACCGACATCGCCCGGGTGCCCATGCCCGTTTGGCTCTCAGAGGCGATTCGCGCCCAAGCGGAGGAAATCGAAGCATCCGCCCCCGAACGGGCCGAGGGATTCCGCCATCCGCTCGCAGATCGATCATCCCGTTCTCCAGGGGCGCGCGTATGGCCTCAGGCGATTTCTGGATCGTGCCGCATGTCATCGGCGGCACCGTGACTGCCACGACGATCCCTCTCCTGTCGGGCGATTCCGTTACCATCGTCCTACGGTCGAGACCCTTGCGGGAGATAGATCGTTGCAACGGCAAGGTGGACTATGCGGTGTTCGGGGAAAGGTTGGCGATGCTCTGCAGCGACGAATTGCGCGTCTATGCGTTGCAGCGCGTCGAACCGGAAAGGTTGCCATTCGATACGAACCCGGCTGACGGGTGAGGGAGGACCGGCTCCCAACCCGAACCCTCCCCCTCTATCGGCGTCTTCTGCTGCTGCTCTTGAGACCGGGGCGTCTCTTCACGATGCTGCGGGAGGAACCCGTTTGGAAGGATGCGCTCGCGTGGCAGGTTCTTCTTGGCGCGCTGCTCTCCATCGCAGCGGCCATCGACACGCTCCCTCGCGTCTTCGAGTTCGGATCCGTGGCCCCGGTCGCCAGCCTTGCGACCCTTGGCATCGCCGCGGGGCTCGCCGTCTTGGTGGCCAGCCTCGCTGTTCCGCTGTTCTACGCTTCGGTGGCGGCCGTCCTGTTCATCGGCGTGAGATTCGTCATGCGGTGCGCCGTGTCCTTCGCCGAGATCTTCAGCGCCACGGTGCATGCGGCGTATGTCCTGCTCCTGGGCAGAATGATCACGTCGCTCCCGCCTCTTTCCGGGGCATCTCTCATGGGCCCTCCGCAGCTTGGCTTTCGGCAACCCGCTCCCGACACCTCTTTCGGACCCTTACTGGTCGCGGGAGTCGTGGAGGCAGCGTTCTTCGCGCTGTTGGGCGTTGCGTTATGCCGGGTTTGTGGCCGTCGCCGGGTCGCCGTGGCGGCTGCGTTGGGAATTGCACTCTACGTGGCGACTATCGCGCTGACGTTCGTGTTCCGGCTTTAGAGTCTTCAGACGCGGGCGTGCCAGGCGGCGAGGACCTCGGCTTCCAGCTCGGCGGGAAGGCCGGCCACGGGGGCGGCGCGGCGCGCCTCGGGGAGCGAGTTCCACCACTCGACCGTGTCGCGGGCGGTGTCCGCGAGGGGACGGAAGGTGAGCCCTGCCTGCATGGCGGCCGCCACCGCAACCTGGTTCATCCCGACCGTCTCCCCTTCGGGCGGCGTCCAGTTCGTCATGTGGCCCCACGGCGCCACCTCGTGCTCGCGCATGAACTCCGTCGACACCCAGGTGAAGGTGGCGTCGGCGCCGAGGGCACCCCGGATCTCCTCCAGCATGTCGCCGAACTGCTGCACCTCGCCCGTCGCGTTGTACGTACCTCCGTTCCCGGGCGTCTCGACGAGGCGCACGATCCACTCGGAGAGGTCGCGGGCGTCGACGTTCTGCACCGGATCGGCGGGGGTGTTGGGGGCCAGGACCTCGCCGCCGCGGCCGACCCGCACCGGCCAGTAGGTCCAGCGGTCCGTGTTGTCTCCGGGCCCGATGATGAGCCCCGGGCGCACGATGATCGCGTCCTCGCCGAAGGCGTCGCGCGCGTACGCTTCGCAGCGCGCCTTCCTCGGCCCGTACGCGCCGTCGTCCTCGGCCTCGTCCGGGGACAGTTGTCCGACGTGGTAGTCCTCATCGATCCCGACCGTGGCGAAGTCGGCGTAGGCGGAGATGGACGAGACGAAGAGGTAGCGGTCGACCTGGTCGCGCAGGAGTTCCGCGGTCGAGGCGACCCAGCTTGGGTAGGAAGCGGAGTTGTCGATGACGGCGTCCCACTCCCGACCCTCGAGCGCGGACAGGTCGCTCGTCCGGTCGCCGATCAGGTGTTCGACGCGCTCGAAGTAGTCGTGATAGAAGGGCGGTTCGGTCTGCCCGCGCGTGAAGATCGAGATCTCGTGGCCCCGGTCGATCGCGTACTTCACCTGGTGAGGGCCGATGAAACGGGTCCCGCCCAGGATGAGGATGCGGAGAGGCCGGTCGGCGGCGCCCGCGCAGGCGGCGGAGCCGAAGGCGCCGAGTACGCCGAGCGCGCCACCGGCGCGGGCGGACGTCTGCACGAACTCTCGGCGGGTCTGGTTCCATGTCATCGTGATCTGCCCTTTCCTGTGCTTTCCTGCCTGTGCTTTCCCGTGCTGTCTTCCGTTATCTCTCTTCGGGGCGCGGCCCGGACCAGCCGTATGCGTGCGCGACGGTGATCGCGATCTCGGCCGCAAGCTCGCCCCCCGAGTCGGAGTTCGTCATCACGAAGACGCCGTCGTCCCCCTCGATGTACGCCGCGAACGTGCAGCGGAACCCCTGGTTCGAGCCGCCGTGCCGAAAGCGTTCGCCGTCCTCGGAGATCGCGGGGCCCAACCCCCAGTCGTCCGCGTCGGGCGTCAGCATCTCGCGGGCGAGCGCCTCTCCCAGCACGAGGTCCGACTCGCCCCTCCACGCGCGCTGCATCTCGCGGGCGTAGAGCGCGAGTTCGCTCGGCGTCGTCCACAGGCCGGCGGCCGCCTGTTCGGGATAGGTGTGCCGCCCGCCCGGGACGCGCTCGCCGTCCGCCCGGTAGCCCGTCGCGATGTCGTCCTGCCGCTCGGGCGGGATCGGCTGCTCGTACGTCGAGCGCGACATCCCGATCGGGTCGAGGACTTCCTCTCGCATGACGGTGGCGAACGGCGCGCCGCGGACGTCCGCTACGAGTTGCTGCATCACGGTGTATCCGCCGCCGGAGTAGCGCCAACTCTCCCCCGGCGCCTTGTAGACGCGCACGGGGTCCGTGTTGCCGCGGCCATCGAGGACGCCCGACCCGTCCGGCGCCTCCTCATCCGGACCGTAGCCCGGGAAGCCCCACACGGTGAGGCCGGCCCGGTGCGTGAGAAGCCCTCGCAGGGTGACGGGCGCCCCCTCCGTGAACTCGTTCCCCGGCAACCGCCAACTCGTGAGATGGGCGTTGACATCGCCATCGAGATCGACGCGGCCCGATTCCACGAGCCGCAGGGCCGCGAGCGCCGCCACGGGCTTGGAGATGGACGCGGCCTGGAACAGCGTGTTCGGCGTCACCGGGCGACCCGACTCGACATCGGCGAGTCCGTAGCCGCGGGCCCAGGCGATCTCGCCGTCGACCAGGACCGCAACGCTGACGCCGGGTACGCCCAGTTCGGCCATGCGGTCGGCGAGCGAGCGTCGCGCGACGGGCGCGCCGCGAATCGTGAAGGTCGGCAGCAGCGCCGACTCGACGAGCGCCTGCGGGGATCCGTCCGCCGCCCCCACCGGCAAGGATCGGTCGGGCGTGGACGGCGGCGCGCACGCGAGCGCGGACACGAGCGCATACATCGTACAGGCGATGAGGGCGGTCCGGGCTGCGTTCACGGTCCCTTCCCGAATTTGCAGTCGTACCAGCTGCGGCCGATGCCGAGATCGACGCGCAGGGGGACCGTCAGTTCGATAGCCCCCTCCATCTCCTCGCGCACGATCCGGCCGATGGCTTCAACCTCGGCCTCCGGGGCCTCGATGAGCAACTCGTCGTGCACCTGCAGGAGCATGCGGGCCTCGGTTTCCTCGAGACGTTCGTGCAGGCGGATCATCGACACCTTGATGAGGTCCGCCGCGGATCCCTGGATGGGAGAGTTCGTCGCGGTCCGTTCGCCGTAGCCGCGAATCCCGGGGTTCCTGGACCGGATCTCGGGGATGTACCGCCGACGCCCGAACAGCGTCTCGACGTAGTTCCGGTCCCGCGCCACTTCCTTCATCTCCTCGAGGTAGGCCGCGACGCCCGCGAACCTCTCGAAGTATCCGGCGATGAACTCGCCCGCCTGCGTCCGTGAGATGCCGAGTTGCTGGGCGAGCGCGAACGGACCCTGGCCGTAGATGGTCGCGAAGTTGATCGTCTTCGCCTGCTCGCGCATGGTCGGCGTCACGTCATCCGCCTCGACGCCGAAGATCCGGGCTGCGGTCTCCCGGTGGATGTCGCGCTCCGCCCGGAACGCTTCCACGAACGCCTCATCCCCGGAGAGATGGGCCATCACCCGGAGTTCGATCTGGGAGTAGTCCGCCCCCACGAACCGGTGGCCGGGGGCGGCGACGAACCCCTTCCGGATCTCGCGCCCCAGGGCGCGCCGGATCGGGATGTTCTGGAGGTTCGGGTCCGAGGAGGAGAGTCGGCCCGTCGCGGCGACGGTCTGGTTGAAGCGGGTGTGGATGCGCCCCTCGGCGTCGATCAGCCTCGGGAGCACCTTCACGTACGTGCCGTCCAGCTTGTCGAGTTCCCGGTGTTCGAGGATGAGGCGCGGCAGATCGTGGCCCATGGCCGCGAGTTGTTCGAGCACGGACTCGTCCGTCGAGGGACCGGTCTTCGTCTTCTTGAGGACGGGCAGCGCGAGCTGGTCGAAGAGAAGCGCCCGCATCTGCGGCACGGAGCGGAGGTTGACCTCGGTCCCGGCGATCTTGTGGATCTCCGAGCGCACGGCGTCGAGATCGCGGCGCAGGCGGTCCCGGAGATCGCCGAAGAAGTCGAGGTCGATCGCGATGCCGGCCCGCTCCATGCTCGCGAGGACCGTGACCAGCGGCATCTCGACCTCGCGGAAGAGGCGGCCCATGCCCGTGCGCACGAGGTCGGCTTCGTCGACCTTCGCGAGGCGGTGCAGGAGGGCGGCGCGGGGGCCGGCCCATTCGGCGGCTCGCGCGGGCTCGACCGATGCCACGGGCAGACGGTTCCGTCCGGTGCCCGTGATGGCGTCGCCCGTCTCGAGCGCGACGCTCAGGCGATCGGGGCCGAGGGTGGAGAGGGCGCGGTCGCGGCGGGCCGGATCCAGGCAGTAGGAGGAGATCCGCGTGTCGAACGAGCCGTCGGCGTCGAGACCCCCCAACTCGACGCCGTGCCGGCGCAGGAGCTGGGCGGCGTACTTCAGATCGTGCCCGAGTTTCGGCGTGTCCGAGGCCAGCAGGTCGCGCAGGCCTCGCATGCCGGACGACGTCAGCTCCGGCAGGCCGACGGTCTCGCCCGCGTCGAAGGCGAGCGTCGGGTTCCCCGCCGCATCGTGCTGGACTTCCGGGGCCCGGTGTCCGAGGGGCAGGTAGAAGGCGCGGTCCTCGGAGGCGGCGAGCGCCAGGCCGACGAGGTCGGCGCTCAGCGGGTCGTCCGAACTGCCGGCCACGAACAGCCCGATCCGCGGTACTCCGGCGCATGCGGCCAGCACGTCGCCCAGCCCGTCCGTGCCGGCCACGACGTTCACCCGCGGCGCGTAACGCTCGGCTTCGGTCGCCGGAGCCTCCAGTTCCCTGAGCAGGTTGTGGAATTCCAGTTCGCGGAAGACGGACGCCGCCTTTTCAGTGTCCAGCGTCCGGGACCGGAGGCTGTCGAGATCCAGGCTCACGGGCGCATCGGTCCGGATCGTCACCAGCTGCCGGGAGCGCCGCGCGTCATCCGCATGCTTGAGGAGCGCGTTGCGCGCTCGCGCGGCCGTGATCTCTTCCGCGCGCGTCAGGATCGACTCGAGGTCGCCGAACTGCCGGATGAGGGCGGGCGCCGTCTTCTTCCCGATGCCGGGCACGCCGGGGACGTTGTCCGACGAGTCGCCGAGGAGCGCCAGGAAGTCGGTCACGCGCTCCGGCGGCACGCCGAGCCGCTCCTCCGCATTGTCCGGCGTCACCCACACCTGATCCACGCCGGCGGGTCCGCCGCGCCCCGGATTGAGCAACGCGGTGCGATCGTCTACGAGCTGATGGAAGTCCTTGTCTCCGGAGACGATGACGGTGTTCAGACCGCGGCTTGCGGCCTCCTGCGCGAGGGTTCCGATCACGTCGTCCGCCTCCCACCCGTCCGCCTCGATCACGGGCACCCGGAAGGCGTCGAAGACCTCCCGGCACCTGGGGAGGGATGCCCGGAGTTCGTCGGGCATCTTTTCTCGCGTGGCCTTGTATTCCGGGTAGATGTCGGTGCGGAAGCTGTCGCCGGCATCGAACGCGACGCCGAGATAGTCGGGTGCGTGATCGCCGATCAGCCGCATGAGGAAGCGGGCGATGCCGTACGGAGCCGACGTGTTCTCGCCGCTCGAGGTGGTGAGCGGCCGGTTGATCATGGCGAAGAACGCGCGGTAGATGAGCGCGTAACCGTCGAGCAGGAAGAGCGACGGACCCGCGGCGTGTGACGGCTTCACCATGCGTGGCGCCGCCGCGCGGCGTTCACGGGCTGTCGGCGATGGTCAACATGGCATCTATGTATGGCCGGGGGGCGGTCCGTGGCAAAGCCCGGTGACAACCCGCTGACAGAAAAAAACGCCCCGCCGGGCGGGGCGGGGCGCGTGAAGCTCCGGCTGTGGCGTCCGGTCAGGCGGTGCGCACGACGCGGGTCGCATGCAGGCCCTTCTCGCCCTGCGTGAACTCGTAGTCCACTTCCATCCCTTCCACGAGCGTCTTGTACCCGTCCATATCGATGGAAGAATAATGCACGAAAACGTCAGCGCCGCCGTCGGGCTGCTCGATGAAACCGTACCCCTTGGAGTCGTTGAACCACTTTACCGTACCTGATGGCATCCTGCCTCCTGCGAGCCTCGGTGATGGGTGTTGCGGGCGCGTCGCGCGGCTGGCCGTGCATCGTGTTTCGCTCCGCCGGACATGAGAGAAAACCTATGCTATGGGAGCAATTTGGATGCGTCAACACGTCGCCGGGGACGGTCGTTTCAGGGCTTCGAGGCGCCCAGGTCCGGGTACAGGAAGCGGTAGATTTCGGCGAGTTCCGTGACCGCGCGCACGTACTCGCGCGTCTCCCGGTAGGGGATCCGCTCGACCAGTTCCTCGTCATCCGAGAACTCGGGAAAGTCGCGCCAGCGCACGTAGCGATGGGGGCCGGCATTGTAGGAGATCATCCCCGCGATGTCGAAGCCGTCGAAGCGGCCGAGCACTTCCGACAGATACCGGGTTCCGAGCCTCAGGTTGACCTGGGGGACCGTGAGCTGGTGACGGCGGTAACCGGCGAGTCCGGCTCGAGAGGAGACGTCGCGGGCCGTCTCCGGCAGCAGTTGCATGAGACCGATGGCATTCGCCACGGAACGGATCTCGGGATCGAACATCGACTCGCGACGCGAGAGTCCGGCAACGAAGTGGGGCGAGAGTCCGTTCCGCTGGGCCGCGGCGACGAGGGCCTCGCGGAACGGAAGCGGATAGATCGCTTCGAGCAACGGCCGGGTCCAGCGGCCGCGAATGGCCTGCGCGCGCCACCCCTCGCGAATTCCCTCCCGCGTCCATTCCGCCGCGTTCAGGGCGTGCGCGAACGCGAGGATCGCGCCGTAGGTGGACGGTCCGCGCTCTCTGGCCCGGCGGTACTCCCGGCGTGCCCGCTCGGGCCACCCCACCTCCCGCAGCGTGTTCATGCGCCGGAGCGCGGTCGCGTGGATGGGGTCGAGATCGGGCAACGGCTCCGCTTCCCCAAGCCCGACCGTGGCCAGGCGATCCGCACCGGTGCGGGGCTCCGCGAGGATGGCGTAGTAGTCGAGCGGGTTGTACCGGAGGGCGCGGGCGTAGAACGCGCTCGCGGCCTGGGTGTCGCCCAGCGCCTCCGCCACCTTGCCGCTCCAGTAGATGGCGCCCTGGATCCACCCGCCCTCCGGGTAGCGCTCACGGTATTCGGCAAGGAGAGCGCGCGCCTCCGCGTACCGGCCCTCGTGATACGCGAGGAGGGCGAGCCGCTCCAGCGACCGCGATCCGTAGCTCGCTTCCGGGAACGCGCGGTAGGAGCGCTCGAAGCCCTCCGCCGCGATGTCCGGGCGGCCGGCGTCGTGCTCGAGGTCCGCGAGCAGGTAGGCGGCGCGGGCGGCGACATCCCCGGAGCCGCGGGCGGCCGTCTCGTGAGCCGTCGCGGCGTCGCCGTCGCGTCCGAGCGCACGGTAGATGCCGGCGGCGAGCATCCACAGCGACGCCCGGGGTGCGGTGACGGAAGCGGGATCCGCGGTCCACGGGGCCAGCGTCTCCGCCGCCCGCGCGGGAGCGCCCAGTGCCATGTACGCCGAAGCGAGCGATTCGGCGATGCCGGGGCGTTCGGCCGCGGGTGCGAGCTCGAGCGCTTCCGAGAGATAGCCGGCGCCGCGGGAGTGACGGCCGGCGCGGGTGTCGGAGCGCCCGACATCCCGCAGCGTCCGCCACGACCGCGTGAGCGCGAGGAGCGCAGGTCCTGTCTCCGGCGTCTGGAGCCCTCTCGCGATCGCGTCCGCGAAGGCCGACGCCGCCAAGGCGGAATCCCCGGTAGCCAGGTAGTGCGGCCCGAGGTGCCGGGCGGCGAGGATGTTCCGGACGCCCCTGCCGGCGCGGCTCGCAAGCGCGGCCCCGCGTTCGGGATCATCGAGTTCGAAGGCCAGGCGGGCCGCCGGGAGGAGCGCGGAATCCGCGGGAACGAGCGCCTCCTGTATGATTGAGTCGGCGAGGGCGAAGGCGTCCCGGTCCTCGGCCTCCGCCAGGGCGTAGAGGCGGGAGAGCCGCAGCCACGGAGCGAACTCGGGGTATTCGCGCTCGGCGAGGGTGAGCTGGTCCCGCGCTTCGAACCACTGGTAGCGCCGGTAGGACACGCGGGCGAACTCCACCCGCGCGGCCAGCGGAGGCGTCCCGTCGACCGCGCCCAGATACGCGCGGTAGTGCGCCGCGGACCGGGTCACGCTGTCGAGCCCCGCGTACGCTCGAGCCCGGAGGAGCATGGCCTGCGCCCGCGCGGCCGGGGTCGAGCCGCCTTCCCGCTCCGAGAGGAGGTCCAGCACGGAACCCCATGCCCGCTGCTGCGCGAAGGCCTGCGCCGCCAGCAGCACGGCGGCCTCGTCCCCCCGCGCCGCGCCCGCGGCGAGCTCGCGCGCCAGCAGCGCCGATGCCGACACCGGCATCCGGACATCGAGGAGGCGCCGCGCCCGCTCCAGCACAGCGGGGTCTGCCGTCCGGGCCGCGGCGTCGCCGGGGTTGGGGGGCCGTGCCGCGTTCCCGGCCTGCGCGCCAAGCGCGGACGCCAGGACGAGCGTCAGCAGCGACCCCAGCCCGGGACCGCGTACGCAATGGAAGCGCACAAGGCGCTGAATTCGCCGTCGAACCTGCACAGGAAGGCCTCCTTCCCACGTCGTCCCCACCCCATTCACGCCGGACCCGCCCTGCGGGCCCGACACCGAACTTCGATCCTCCGGTGGCCCCGATGCAAGCGGAGGGGCAGGCGGAGGGGGCAGGCGGAAGGCCGCCCGGGGCCCCATGCAAGAACGGCCCGCCGAGATGGCGGGCCGCTTGTTCGGAACCTCTTGTGTGCGCCGCGAACGCCGCGGCGACGGGCTCCTCTTCGAGCTGGTCCTAGCTGCCCACGCGCTCGTGCAGCGCGTCGATGAGACGCTGGGCGCTCTCTTCCATGTCGATCACGAGGCGGTCGATCTTCGTCACGAAGTAATTGTGGAAGATGTTGATCGGAATCGCGATCGTGAGACCGGTGGCGGTGGTGATGAGCGCGACCTTGATCCCGCCGGCGACCAGCGTCGCCTCCACTTCGCCCGCGATCTCGATCGCCTGGAAGGCCATGATCATCCCGATCACGGTTCCGAGGAAGCCGAGGAGCGGAGCGACGTTCGACAGCGTCGCCAGCCACACGAGACCCTTTTCGAGCCCCGCGACTTCGATGGCGCCGGCGTTCTCCACCGCCTGCGTCGCGCGCTCGGTCCCTTCGTTGTAGCGGGAGAGCCCGGCGCTGAGGACGTTCCCGGCCGGAGCCCCGGACTCGGTGCAGACTTCGAGCGCCTCCTCGAGGTGGCCGGAGGCGATCTGTTCGTCGGCCTCCCGGAGAACGTTCTTGTTCTTGCTGCCCTTCAGCTGCAGGTCGACCAGCTTCCAGACGATGATGAGGATCCCAATGGCCAGCGCGGCGCCGAGCGGCCACATCATCCACCCGCCGGCTTCCCAGATCTCCGCGAGGTTGAGCGTCTGTCCTTCGCCCAGCGTCAGTGTCTCCTGCAACCAGAGTGTGGACGCGATCAAGGTGGGCCTCCCGGTAAGGTTGATCGATTTGACTGACTCGCGGCAACCGATGCACGGAGGCGTCGGAGTGCGAGCGGAACCAAGCTAGAAGCGGTCTGCGGGACCGTCAAGCGGTAGGGCAAGGCCGTTCCCGGAGCCAGAGCCAGGCGCGCGAGCGGTGGATGCGCTCGTAGCGGGCGGCGAGGCGGATCAGAGCCGGGGAGGTCGCGGTCCCCGCGGAAGCGCCCGTCGCGGCGGGGCCGGGCGCACCGAAAGCGCCGGCCACGCGGTCCGCGAGGCGCTCGACGATGAGGCGAGGATCGGGCGCCGGGTCGAGCAATTCGTTCAGGCCGATCGCGGGTCCCTTCCCGGAGACCCCCGCCACGGCGCCCTCGTCCGGCCCGACGTCGCCTCCGCCCAGGTCCCCGAGGCGCTGCCTGTCCTCGAGGAGGATGGACCCGTGCTGAAGCACGGCCCCGCGGCGGCGGCACTGCGCGCTGCCGACGAGCTTGCGGCCCCGCGCGGTGAGTTCTCCCGGGGCGGGATCGCGAAAGCAGCTCGCGGCGGAGATCCGGGAGGCCTCCGCGAGACTCGCCTCCGCCGCGTCGCCGCCAACCGTGTCGAGGGGGACACCCAGGGAGCGCAGCCCCTCGTCCAGCGCGCGGTGCACAGTCTGCAGGACGCCCCGGGGCCCGCCCCACGCCCGGGCCGGACAGGCGAAGGCGTACGTGATCTCCGGTCCATGGAAGACGGACCGGCCACCCGTCGGCCGCCGAACGGCGTCGACGCCGGGGCGGAGGTCGTCGGGAGCGCGCCCGAGCAGCCGGTCCGGCGCCGCCTGATGCCGGCCGAGCGACAGACACCAGGGCTCCCAGCCATAGAAGCGGAGGAGCGTCGAACCGTCCGCGGCGAGTTCGAGCATCGCCTCGTCCACGGCCATGTTGCGGGCGCCGTCCGCCACGGCCCAGGGGAGAGCGATGCAGGGAGGCCCCCCGGGCCGGACACGCGCGCGCCGCGCGGTCACAACTCCAGAGCCTCTCCGGGCTCGAGGATCACGACATCGGCGGCATCGCCCACGGCGTCCGTGAAGCGCGCCGGATCGACGTCGATCAACTCCCAGGTGCCGTAGTGGTTCGGCACGGCGATGCGGGGTTCGATCATCCTTATCGCGCGCGCGGCGTCCTCCGGGCCCATCGTGAAGTTGTCTCCGATCGGCACCAGCGCCACGTCCACTTCCCCGTTCAGAAGCTCCATGTCGCGCGTGAGCGCCGTATCTCCGGCGTGGTAGACGCGCGTGCCGTCCACGGTGAGGAGGATGCCGGCCGGAGTCGTCGTATACGCCTCGGCGCCCGGCGCGTCGATCTTTCCGCCGTGGATCGCCGGGGTGAGCTTGACGCGCCCGAACGGGAACTCGTGGGCGCCGCCGATGTGCATGGCGTGGGCGTTCCCGTGGCCCTGCACTTCCCCGGCGTACGACACGATCTCGTAGGTGGCGATGAGCTTCGCGTTCGTCGCCTGGAGGATGTCCCAGGTGTCCGCGATGTGGTCGCCGTGCCCGTGCGTGAGGAGGAGATAGTCGAGGCGGTCGGTGAAGTGTTCCGGTCCGACGTCCGCCACCGGATTCCCGGTCAGAAACGGGTCGATGAGGATCCGCGTTCCGTCCGCCGTCTCGATCTCGTAGCAGCTCTGGCCGTGAAAGACGAGCCGTGCCATCCGCTTCCTCCTGGTCGCGTAGCTGGTCCCGTGGGTCCCGTACGCCTATACCGCCGCCGTGCCGGCGCTCTCGTTTTCGTAGCTCTCGATCGGCGGACAGGCGCAGACGAGGTTCCGGTCCCCGTACGCGTTGTTCACGCGGCGCACGGGCGGCCAGAACTTCCACTCCCGGGTCGAAGGCGCCGGCCAGGCCGCTTCCCGCCGCGTGTAGGCGTGCTCCCATGCGTCGGCCGTGACCATCTCCGCGGTGTGGGGCGCGTTCTTCAGCGGATTGTCCTTCGCATCCAGCGTCCCGTCCGCGATCCTTCCGATCTCCTCCCGAATCGAGATCAGCGCGTCGACGAGTCGGTCCAGTTCCCGCTTCGACTCGCTCTCGGTGGGCTCGATCATGATCGTGCCCGCCACCGGGAAGGACATCGTGGGCGCGTGGAATCCGTAGTCCATGAGCCGTTTCGCGACATCCTCGTCCGTCACGCCCGTCCCCCGCCTGAGCGGACGCAGATCGAGGATGAACTCGTGCGCGACCCGCCCGTGCTCGCCGCGATAGAGCACCTCGAAGTGCTCGCTCAGAAGGCTGGCCATGTAGTTGGCGTTGAGCACGGCCGCCTCGGTTGCGGCGCGCACGCCGTCCCGGCCGAGCATGGCGATGTAGGCCCATGAGATCAGGAGAATCGAGGCGCTCCCCCACGGCGCCGCCGAGACCGGCGGGATCGCCGCTTCGCCGCCGACGTCGATGAGGGGGTGCCCCGGCAGGTACGGCGCGAGTTCATCGGTCACGCAGATCGGACCCATCCCCGGGCCCCCGCCGCCGTGCGGAATCGCAAACGTCTTGTGGAGGTTGATGTGGATGACGTCGGCACCGTAGTCGCCCGGCCGGCAGAGGCCGACCTGGGCGTTGAGGTTGGCGCCATCGAGATATACGAGTCCGCCGTGCTCATGGACGATGTCCGTGACCTCGCGGATGGCCGACTCGAACACGCCGTGGGTGGACGGATACGTGATCATCGTCGCCGCGAGCCGGTCGGCGTGTTTCTCCGCCTTGGCGCGCAGATCGTCGACGTCGATGTTCCCGTTCTGGTCGCAGCGGACGACGACGACCTTCATCCCGGCCATCACCGCGCTCGCCGGGTTCGTCCCGTGCGCCGACGAAGGGATGAGGCACACGTCCCGGTGTCCCTCGCCCCGGTGCGCGTGCCGGGCCGCGATCACGAGGAGGCCGGTGTACTCCCCCTGTGCCCCCGAGTTCGGCTGCAGCGAGCAGGCGGGCAGTCCGCTCATCTCGCACAGCCACCGTTCCAGGTCGTCGAACAGGCGCCGATAGCCCCCGGCCTGGTCCACGGGGGCGAACGGGTGCAGGGACCCGAACTCCGGCCAGGTGACGGGGATCATCTCGGATGTCGCGTTGAGCTTCATCGTGCACGATCCGAGCGGGATCATGCTCGTGTTCAGCGACAGGTCCCGGGTTTCGAGCTTGTGGATGTACCGCAGCATCTCGGTCTCGGAATGATACCGGTTGAAGACCGGGTGCTCGAGAACCCTCGAGGTGCGCGCGAGTTCCGCGGGATAGACGGGCTCCGGAATGTCCGCGACGACGTCCGCGGCGCGGAGTCCCGGTCCCTCCTCGCCCCCGCCACCCCCGAAGACCGCGAACAGGTCCTCGAGGTCCTCGCCCCGCACCGTCTCATCGAGCGCGATCCCGACGGTCCCATCCTCGAAGTCTCGCAGGTTGATGCCGCGCTCGCGCGCCCTGTCGAGAATCTCGGCGGAGGTGAAGCCGGAGGGGATGACCTGCAGGGTATCGAAGAACTGCTCGTGAACGATGGTGTGGCCGAGTCGGTCGAGTCCGCGGGCGAGGGCCCACGTCAACTTGCGGACGCGGGTCGCGATGGCGCGGATACCCTCCGGCCCGTGATACACGGCGTACATCCCGGCCATGATCGCGAGCAGCACCTGCGCGGTGCAGATGTTCGAGGTCGCCTTCTCTCGCCGAATGTGCTGCTCCCGCGTCTGAAGGGCCATCCGGAGCGCGGGATTCCCGTCCGCGTCGACCGAAACGCCGATAATCCGCCCCGGCAGCTTGCGCTTGAATGCGTCCGTGGCCGCGAGGTAGGCGGCGTGCGGCCCGCCGTAGCCCATGGGCACGCCGAATCGCTGAGAGTTGCCGACTGCGATGTCCGCGCCGAACTCGCCCGGCGGCACGAGCAGCGCGAGCGCGAGGAGGTCGGCTGCGACCACGACTCCGGCCCCGTGCTCGTGAAGGGCGTCGCAGAGACCCCGGTAGTCGAAAACCGCGCCTTCCGTGGTCGGGTACTGCAGCAGCGCGCCGAAGGCATCGTCCGGATCGTGGGCGGCGATGTCGCCGTGCTGGAAGAGCCGAACCTGGATTCCCAGCGGCCGGGCGCGGCCGCGGACGACGGCGACGGTCTGGGGGTGGCAGGCCTCGGATACGAGGAAGACGTTCCGGTCGTCGCTCCCCTTGCCGCCCCAGAGCATGAGCATCGCTTCCGCCGCGGCGGTGCCCTCGTCAAGGAGCGAGGCGTTCGCGATCGGAAGCCCCGTGAGGTCGATGACCATCGTCTGGAAGTTGAGCAGGGCCTCGAGGCGCCCCTGGGAGATCTCGGCCTGGTAGGGCGTATACTGTGTATACCAGCCGGGGTTCTCAAGGATGTTCCGGAGGATGACGCCGGGCGTCAGCGTCCCGTGGTACCCCAGCCCGAGGTAGGACCGGAAGGGGCGGTTGAGGCGGGCGAGCTCCCCCGCGCGGTCAAGAAGCCTCCGCTCGGTGACCGCTTCGGGGAGGTCGAGGTCGCGACCCAAGCGGATCGGTTCGGGAACGGTCTCCTCGACAAGCTCGCCCAGGGTCGTCGCGCCCGTCACCTCCAGCATCGGCTCGATATCCGCGGGCGCCAGGCCTATGTGGCGCCCGGCGAACTCGCCGAACGGCTCCATTTCCAACTGCATGTTCAGGAGCGGGCCGTCAGATCTCGTCCGCGTCGGCGACGAGAGCGGCGTACTGTTCGGCAGTGAGGAGGTCGTCGAAGTCTTCGGGCGCTTCGAGCTCGAGCCGGATCATCCATCCCTCACCGTAGGTATCGCTGTTGACGAGACCGGGGTCGGCCTCCAGAGCGTCGTTCACCGCCACGATCGTTCCCGCGGCGGGGCAGAAGAGTTCGGAGACGGTCTTCACGGCCTCGACGGTCCCGAAGGCCTCCATCTGTCCGAACTCCTCGCCGGGCGCGGGGAGTTCGACGTAGACCACATCGCCCAGTTCGCCCTGGGCGTAGTCCGTGACCCCGATCAAGACCTCGCCGTCGACATCGGTTTCCCGCACGTACTCGTGCTCGGGCGTGTATCTGAGGTCTTCCGGAATGTCCGACATGCGTACCTTGCCTTGCTTCGGATCGAACGTCTCTGGGCTGGCGGCGTGGAGACTATACCCGAGCCGCGAGCCGGGCGTCAAGCAACCCGCCGCTAGTCGCCGGAAGCGAGTCTTCGCCGGGCCTTGCGGTCCTTTCTGATCCGCTTCCGCGCGTCCCTCGCGCTCTCGCCCGGGTGTCGCTCGACGACGTCGACGCCTCCCATGCAAACGAGACCGGTGAGGCGGATGACCGGGGCGTCCGGGGCCGGCGGCGTGTCGCGTTCCGGCGTGCTCACGCCCCCCATCAGCGCGATGCCGCCCCACTCGACGCGGACCCCCGGCGGAACGACGATGTCCACGCCTCCCATCAGCGCGAGGAGCCGGACCGAAACCGTGCCCGTCGCGAACGTCGCCTGCCGGAAATCGAGGTCCGTACCGCCCATCACGGCGATCGCGGTGAGCTGGCGGGGGGGGACCCAGCTTCCCTTGCGCTCCGTCGCCCCCCAGATCGAGACGATGAGGTCGTTCTCCTGGACGGGTCGCGACGGGTCCACCGGCACGGAGGGAGCCGCCGGGGATGCGGCGACGTCCGCTGCGACGGACGCTGCGTCGGGCGTCGTCGCGGGCACGGGGACGGCGGGGCGCCTCTCGCTCCGCAGCGCGGGCAGGTCCTGCTCGAGCGCAACGAGTTCGGCCCGGGTGCGCGCGGCGTACGCGATGTCCAGGCGGCGTTCCAACTCCGTCGTGTTCATGGCGTCGCGCGCGAAATGGGCGCAGAGACGGTCCACCGTCGCCTGCCGCTCCTCCGGCGACAACGCCCGCTGTTGGCTGTCCGTCATCTCCTCCTCGCCGTCTGGCCGGCCTGATTCTCACGCAAGGTGACAGGTCGAGCAACAGGTCGAGCAACGCGAAAAAGCTTGAAAAAACTTGCAGCACGGGCGGACGGACGGCATCATGGCGTACAACAGGTGCTTTCATGCCCTATCCGTGAACCCCTTGGAAGGAGGTGATCTAGTGTCTGAAGGATGTAGAACCGGGTCTGACTCGGCACGGGCAAGCGATCGCCTCGAGGCTGCGTAACCGGTCTTGAACCGGTGGCGCTCGAGACATGCGCCGACCTGAAAGCTGCGGCGCCTCGCCGGCGTCGCGTCGAGTCAGGTTGCGGTTGAGACAAGAGCCGGCCGCGGGCTTCACGCTCGCGGCCGGTTTCCTTTTCGCCCTCCCTCCGCCCTAAGATGTCGTTATTCAGCAAATACACCGGAGCCGGCAACGACTTCGTGATCGTGCGCGGTGAAGAACTGGGCCTCCGGGATGCGGGGGCTCTGGCCGCCGCGCTGTGCCCCCGCGCGACGGGTGTCGGCGTGGACGGCCTGATCACGGTCCGAAGCCTGAGCGAAGACGTCGTCCGTCTCCGGTTCTTCAATCGCGACGGCTCCGAGTTCTCCACCTGCGGGAACGGTTCGCGGTGCGCGGCGCGCTACGCGGTGGACCGGGGGCTCGTGCCCCCCGAACACATCCTCGTGACGGACGACGGTGAGATCCTGGCGCGGGTACGGGAGGACGGCGTGGCCCTCGAATACGCGCTCGATGCCCGCGTGGAACGCGAGTTGAGCGCGCGCGTCGGTACCGGGAAGCGGCGGGAACGCGACGCGTGGCTCGTGCGGATGGGGACGGCGCACCTCGTGATCCCCGTCCGGTCGGTGGACGTGGAGGATTTCGACAATCTCTGCCGGCCCCTGCGGTGGCGAGAAGATGTCGGTCCGGGAGGGGCGAACGTGCACCTTGTCGCCCGCGACGGAGAGACCGCGGTCATCCGTACCTTCGAACGGGGCGTGGAGGCGGAGACGCTCGCCTGCGGCAGCGGGTGCATGGCGGCTGCGTTCGCGCTTCGGGCCGCGGGCGAGGCGGGGGACCGGGTCGAGTTCCTCGCCCGGTCCGGGGCCCGGTTGACGGTGGAGTTCATCGAGGCGGAGCGCATCCGCCTCACCGGACCGGCGGTGTTCATCTTCGATGGCGTCTTCCCCGAAGCCACGCGCTGACCCGGAGGCGCCCGCGGTGGCGGCGCCGCTGCTGGAATGGTTCGACGCCCGGCAGCGGGACGACATCGCCTGGCGCGGAGAGCGGGACCCCTACGCGATTCTCGTGGCCGAAGTCATGGCGCAGCAGACGCGCGTGGAAACCGCGGCGCCGTACCATCGGCGGTTCATGCATCGCTTTCCCGACGTGCGGACCCTCGCGGAAGCGGAGGAGGACGAGGTTCTCGGCCTCTGGGAGGGGTTGGGGTACTACGCGCGGGCCCGCAACCTGCGGCGTGCGGCGCGGCGCGTGGTTTCGGAATTCGGCGGTCGGATCCCGAGGGCGGTGGCGGAGCTGCGGACGCTCCCGGGGGTGGGCCCGTATACGGCGGGCGCCGTCGCCAGTGTGGCGTTCGGGCTGCCGGAACCCGCCGTCGACGGCAACGCCCGCCGCGTTCTGTCGCGCTTGGGGGATCTTGAGACGGCCTCTCCGTCCGAACTCGATCGCGCCGCGCGCATCCTCCTCCGCGAGGCCTCGGAGCGACCGGGCGATCTGAACCAGGCGCTGATGGATCTCGGGAGCGCGGTCTGTACGCCGCGCCGCCCGGGGTGCGGCGTGTGTCCGCTATCGACGCGATGTCTGGCACGGCGGCGGGGCACGATCGGCCAGCGGCCCCCGAGGAAGAGGCGCGCTCGATCTCCGGAGCGGGTCGAGGCGGCGGCCGTGGTCCGTCGCGGCGGACGGGTGCTCGTGCTGCGGCGGCCGTCGGAGGGGCTCCTGGGTGGCCTGTGGGATTTCCCCTCCGTCGGGCTGCCCTCGCCGACCCCGCCGACCTCGCCGGCGGCGGTGCTCACGAGCGCTCTCCGGGAGGATCTCGGCCTCGATTGTCGCGTGGCCGGGGAGAGTCGCGTGCTGCGACATACGTTCAGCCACTTCCGTTTGCGGCTCGCGGTGCACTGGGCCCGGTGGCGGTCCGGCGAGGTCTCGACGCGGCGGCCGCACCGCTGGGTCGGTCCCGGGGAGTTCGACGACCTCGCTTTTCCCGCCTATCTCCGGCGGCTGATCGATGAGGATGTCTCCCCGAAAGCTGTCTCCTCGAAAGCTGTCTCCTCGATAAACGCGAGGTAGGCGCGGATCGTAAGGTCGGCCGCCGCGTGGTGGGAGGCGGGAAGGTCCCCGTAGACGGCGGCCCGGATGCGGGCCGGGGTTCGGGCGCCGGCCTCCAGCGCCCGCCGGACGGCCGCCACGCGCCGGAGACGGTGCGCGCGGCATTCCTCGAGCCGTGCGAGCGCGTCCCCGACCGGTGGACCGTGTCCGGGGAACAGGCGCCCGGGACGGAGGGCCGCGAGACTCGCGAGACTCGCGAGATAGGCCCCCACGGAACCGTCCGGGTGGGCAATCATGGTGCTTCCCTCTCCGAGCACGAGATCCCCCGTGAAGAGGGCGCGCGAGGGTTCGAGCAGGTAGCAGAGGTGGTCCGCGGAATGTCCGGGCGCCGGGACCGCCCGCAAACGGATTCCCTCCCCCGTCTCCATGGCCTCGTCATCGGCGAGCGCGCGGCCCGCCAACTCCAGGCGGTCGAGGGTGGCGGCGGCGGCGCGGAGTTCTCCCCAGCGGGCCGCCGCGGCGGCGGCGGACGCGGAGTGGTCCGCGTGCGCGTGGGTCAGACAGACGGCCGCCACGGATCTTCCGGCGATCACCTCGTCGACACGGCCGAGGTGCGCTTCATCCCGCGGCCCGGGGTCCAGCACGACCACGGGGCCGGTCCCGATCACATACGTCTGCGTCCCGGTAAGCGTGAGCGGGCCCGGGTTGTCGGCGCGAACCGCCGTGATGTCCGATCCGTGCCGGACGATGCGGGACGGGCGCACGCTCGAGATCACCGGGCTTCGTCGTATCCGGGATCTCCGGGCGCGAGCGGCGTCTCTCCAATGCCACTGACGCCGAGTCTGACCAGCGCGGGCTCCACTTGCACGTCGCTGAGCGCCGTCATGGCGTCCTCGACCGAGCGGAAGCCGGCGAGGCGCTCGATCGTCCTCGCCGTCGGGAACATCATCGGCAGCGTACCGGAGGAAGAGCGCCGGAGCGCCGAGGCCGGCGTCGTCCAGAGGGCCGCGTCGTGTTCCTGCGTCAGACTCACTGGGCGCGGCCGCTCCTCCAGCGAGAGGAGGAAGAAACGGGTGTCGAACCGCAGCGCCGCACCGCGCGGCGTGATCCAGCGTGAGAAGTACGCGATGCGCGTGGCCGAGAAGTCGAGGTCGAGACGCTCCGCCACGTGCGAGAAGGGGATCCGCTCCGTGAGCAACGCTCGACGCGCCTCGGCCACCGCGTCCGGGTCGAGGCCGCGCAGCGGCGCCGGCATGATGCCCGTCTCCTCGAACAGTTCCCGCAGCGCCGCCACGCACGCCGCGGCTTCGCCCACGCCTGGCAGTCGGTTCGCCCACATCGCGCGGGCGTCATCCTCGTCGATCGCACCCCCCGGGAAGGCCCACGCCCCCGCCCCGAACCTGGCGGCGCCGGGCCGCTGAAGGAGGAGGAACTCCAGCCCGGACGGCGCCCGGGTCGCGACGACGACGGTGGCGGCGGGCCGCGGAGTCACGGCGACCGGCCCGGGATTCCTGCCGGACTCATGCCGTCCGGAGGGGGCGCTCAAACTCCGCTGGCCACACGGGCGATGACCAGCAGGACCCCCAGCATCAGCAGGGCGACCGGGAGGGCGGCCGCCAGCAGCCAGGCCGCCAAGGCTCTGCCGGTCGTCGTCCGGTGCGCTTCCCGCAGACCGATCACCGTCAGCACGACTCCCCAAACGCCCGCCACCCAGCCGCCGACGAACGGGATGATGGCGAAGACGCCGGGTCCGCACGCATAGCAGATGGTGCGAACCGTGGCGATGAGGCTTCGACGCCCGGGCACCACCACCAGGACGAACACATGGAGGAGCAGGCTCGCAATGATGAGGTACAGCACCGCCCAGAAGGGGGTGAGGAAGAAGTCCGCGAGCCTGCCGGTAGAGCCGGCGCCGTCCGCCGCTTCCGGCAGCACCACGTTCATGATCTCGGCGAGCGTTTCTACGGCGCCCGGCTGTCCCGTCGGCAGCAACGTGCCCCAGGTCAGCGAGAGCGTCGCCGCGAGGACGCTGACGAGGAGATAGTAGAGGATTGGACGCACGGCGGGACGATCGAAGGGGCCGTCCGCAAAGAACGCCCCGGGCTCGAACACGCTCCGGCGCCACGTTTCCACCAGGTTGAGCGGGAACGGTACCGCCGGATCCTCCCATGCGGGCAGGTTGACGTCCGTCGCGCTCTCCCCGCCGCCCGCACGCTCCCCCTTGATGGTGGCCGCAGCCTCTCCACAGAACGGACAGCGGTCGAACGCCGCACTCTCGTGCCCGCACTTCGCGCACGTCATCATGCGTTCGCGCCTCAGTCGAGGATGCGCAGCGGCATGACGAGGCAGAGGTAGTCGGGTTCGTCACTCGCGGGGGAGAAGGTCGCCGCTCGTTCCGGCGCCTTGAACGTCATCCGAACATCCTCCTCCGGCATGTGACGCAGCACCTCGAGGAGGTACGTCGCATTGAACCCGATCTGGATGTCCTCGCCCTCGTAGTCCAGCGACAGGGCGTCCTCCGCCTCCCCGAGATCCGGCGTCTGAACCTTGAAACCGAGGTCGCCGGAACGGAAAGAGAGGCGTACGCGCCTCGTCGAATCGTCCGCCATCACCGCAACGCGCCGCACCGCGGTCTCGAGGGCCGCGCGGTTCACGATCGCAACCTTGTCGTTGTCGCTCGGGATGACCTGCTCGTAGTTCGGATACGGCCCCTCGATCAGCGACGTGAAGACCTCCCGATCCTCGGACCGGAACGCCAGATGGTTCTCCGAACGCGCGATCTGCAGTACCGTGTCGGCCGGATACAGCTTCTGCACCTGGCCCAGCGCTTTCGGCGGGATGATGAGGTCCGCCTCGGCCGGCGGCCCCCTGACATCGAGTTCCCGTGACATCTTCGCGAGGCGGTGGCCGTTCGTTGCGACCATGACGGTCGCCGCACCGCGCAACTGCCACAGGATCCCGTTGAGAATCGGTCGGCTGTCCTCCGTGGATACGGCGAAACTCGTCCGCTCGATCAGCGTCTGGAGCTCGCCGGCGGACATCTCCCAGCTGTCGGCGAAGTCGATCTCCGGGAAGTCCGGGAACTCGTCCGGGGCCTGCCCGTAGAGGCGGAACTTGCTCCGGCCGCACTCGATATCCACGCCCATGGCGGCTCCGTCGCGATTCCCATCCGCAGCCGCGAACTTAACCGGCGCATCGTCGAGCACGCGCGAGATCTCCAGGAGTTGTCTCGCGGGCAGCGCCACGACGCCCGCCTCGGAGATTTCGGTCGGTACGGACAGCGAGACGAAGATGGACATGTCCGTGCCGCTCAGCCGCACGGCGTCGTCCTCCGCATGGATCAGGATGTTCGAGAGAACCGGGAGAGCGGCTCGGGTCGGGACGGCGGCAGCGCTTGCCGCCAGACCCTTCTGGAGTGCCTCTCGGGTGATGGAGAATCTCATTTCAACTCCGGCGGTGTCGGTTCGGGTTTTCCACCCTGGGTTCTACGGTGGCGTATGATATACGTATCAACGAAGTAGTAGTAGGGCCTGTCGAAGTGTCGAAAATTCGGGGTTTCCCTTGTTTCCCGTGGCCTGCGACGCAGCCGGCCGCTGTCGACACCTGTCGAGACGCGGACACGGGTTGTGGAAGCTCCGGCGAAACCCCGCCGCCGCCGCGGAGACCCTGCACCCGATGGTGCGCATGAGGAGCGAGTCTTCGTCCGGTTTTGCACAAATGGTGGCACATGTGGGACATGGTAATGGACGGGGGGCCTCAGGTTCGGAATAACTCTTGCTGCAGCTGGCCGACGCGGCCGCGAAGCGTGGGATCGGAAGCCATGTCCGCCTCGACCTTGTTGACGGAGTGGATGACGGTGGAGTGATTCCTGCCGCCGAAGAGGTGGCCGATGTCGGAGTAGGGAAGGTCGAGATGTGTTTTGATGAGGTACATCGCGACCTGCCGCGGCACGGTCACGGTCCGGTTCCGCCGTTTTGAAACGAGCGCTTCCACGGAGACGCCCCACGAAGCGGCGATGCGGGCACGGACTTCCTCCGCGGACACTTCGATCACCTGCTCATCGGTGCCGTTGCCCTCCGGCCCCAGCGCGTCGCGTGCCATGTCGAGCGAAATCTCGCGGCGCGTGAGCGAGCTGAAGGCGAGGAGCTTGATCAGGGCCCCCTCGAGTTGCCGCACGGACGTCCGCCGACTCCGCGCCACATACTCGATGACATCGTCGTCGATCTCGATCCCGTCCTCCTCGGCCTTCTTCCGCAGGATGGCGGAGCGCGTCTCGAGGTCCGGGGGCTGGATGTCGGTGACGAGACCCCACTCGAAACGGGAAACGAGGCGCTCCTGGAGCCCGGGGATGTCCTGCGGAGGCCGGTCGCTCGTGATGACGATCTGTTTCTTGGCGTCGTAGAGCGCGTTGAACGTGTGGAAGAACTCCTCCTGAGTCCTTCCTTGTTCGCGATGAAGTGGACGTCGTCGATGAGCAGGACGTCGATCCGGCGATAGCGCTCGCGGAAAAGGGCGGTCTGCCCGGTCCTGATCGCATCGATCATCTCGTTAGTGAACTGCTCCGAGGGGACGTAGGCGACCCGGCAATCGGGGAGTCGGTCGAGAATCGTGTTGCCGATGGCGTGCATCAGGTGTGTCTTGCCGAGACCCGTGCCGCCCCAGATGAAGAGCGGGTTGTATGTCGTGGCCGGTGCGGCGGCCACGCGGTCCGACGCCGCGGCGGCGAGTTCGTTGCTGCCGCCGATGACGAAACGCGCAAAGGTGTAACGTTCGTTCAGCGCCGCCGCCGCCGGCAGGCCGCCGCGATTCGGCGTCTGCGAAGCCAGCGCGTGACCCGGGTCGCCGGGGTAGGGTTCCGTGATTTCGGGGAAGTCGAGACGCTCCTCGGCTCCCTTGTGCTCGAAGCGGAGTCGAAAGCTCGCGCCGAGCTCTCGCTCGGAGATCTCCCGCAGCAGCGGCCCGTACTTATCCTCGACCCATTCGACCGCGAACCTGGTCGGGGCGGAAACGACGAGCGTGTCGTCGGATAGCGAGACAGCCTCGGTCGATCCGAGCCAGGTGCGATAGGTCTGCTCCGGGAGCACGAGCTTCGCCGATGCGCGAATCTTGATCCAGGCCTCGTGTGCAGTCAGCTCCATCCGTGACGCGCCGGCATGAGAAAAAGACGGTGGGATAGGGGTTCTGATCTTAGGCGAAACCGCCGACGAGTGTCAACGAAGGGGAAGGGGCTCGCGCCGCGCCGCGTGGAGGGCTGGCGGCAGACGGCGGAGGCGGGTGCCGGGGCCGGCGTCGACGGGCCGAATTGACAGTATCCGGCGTCACGTCTAGACTCCCGGGCTGGCCTCGAAAACTTGACGAGATGACCGGAAAGCCTCGGGTGATGTGAGATGGGAAAGCCCACATACAGCAAGCCGACCAACAGGAAGCGCGTTCGCGATCATGGATTCCGGGCGCGCATGAAGACGAAGGCGGGCCGCCGCACGCTGTCGCGCCGCAGAAGGAAGGGTCGAACTCGGCTCACCGTCAGTGACGCGTTCCGTCGCAAGCGACGAAGCCGCTAGCGGGCGTCCGCCCGAAGGCTTTCGACGGCCTCGCGCGGCTCGGCTGCGCACAGCACGGGAGATTCGCCGAACCATCCGTGGGGGCCGATGCAGCCGGGGCCGCATCGTGGACGTGTTCTTCGTTCCGTCTCCCGCCGGTCGCTCCAGAGTCGGGGTTGTGACGCCTCGCCACGGGCGCGACGCGGTCGCGCGAAACCTTGTACGCCGACGTCTGACCGAGATCGCTCGCATTCACATCTTGCCCGCCCTTGAAGCCCGCCGGCTCGACCTCGATCTGGTCGTGAGAGCGAAACCGGCCGCCTATGACGCCTCGTATCAGAGGCTTCAAGTGACGTTGATGGATTCGCTGGAGGCCGTATGCGCAGGATGATCATCGGAGCGATTCGCGGCTACCAGCTGGTCGTTTCTCCCTGGTTGCCGCCCGCCTGCCGATACGAGCCGAGTTGCTCGGAATACGCCTTGACCGCGGTGCGGCGCTTCGGCGCCGGCCGGGGGGCGTGGCTGTGCGTGCGGCGTCTTCTTCGCTGTCACCCCCTCGGGTCGTGCGGCTACGACCCGGTTCCCGCACGGGAGCACTGATGGAACGCAGGCTCCTTCTGGCCATAGCGCTGATGGTCGGCGTGATGATCCTCTCCAACGTGTTCTTCCCGCCGGCCGAAAGGCCGCTGGAACCGGTGTCGCCCGACCGCGTGGAGACGCCGGAAACCCCGAGCGTGGAGGACGAGGTGAGCCGTCTTTCCGCCGAGGAAAGGGCGGCCCGGGAGGTGACGGCGGCTCTGGCCGAGGCGGAGGAAACACCCGCAGTGGTGCAGGGGACGGAGGAAGCCGCTCCCGCAGCCGGGGAAAGCTCGATCGTCACGGTTCGGTCGGAACTGTACGAGTACCGGTTCGACACGCGGGGCGCGCGACTCGTGGGCGCGACGATGCTCGCGCACGAGAACTTCGCCGAGGGTGGACACGGCGGCCGCAACGTCGAGCTGGTGCGGCCCGACGATTCGATCCTCGCCTACGCGTTGACGCTGCGTGGCGACACCGTCTCTCTTGCCGCGCTTGCGTTCACTGCGTCGACGTCCAGGCTCGAGGTGAGGGACGGACCCGCGGAACTGCGTTTCGAGACGGTCATCGGCGAGGTCACCTTCGATGTTTCGTATCGCTTCCAACCGGACGATTACCGGATCGACGCGAGCGGCGGTCTGCGCGGAGTGGGAGACGTGGGGCACGTCGTTCTCGTAGGCCTCGGCCGCGGGATCGAGCGAAACGAGGCCGTGCCCCGGGACGACAGGGCCGCGATGTCGCTCGTCACCCGCAGCCGCTCGGGACAGATCGCGGCCGAGCGACTGGACCGCGTGGACAGCGACGAGACGAGGCCGGCCTCCGGCGCTCCCTTCAGTTGGGCCGCGTCGAAATCGAAGTACTGGCTCGCCGCCGTTGTGGCGGCCCCGGAGGGCCCGGGCATCGGCGGGGTGATGCTGCAGGGCGCGCCCGAGGAGGACGCAGCGGAGATGCACGCGGCGCTGCCGGTACCCGCGGGCAGTTCCGGCTTCGAGTACGCGGCGTACGTCGGGCCACAGGATTTCGCGCGGCTACAGGCCATGGGGCAGGAACTCCACAACGTGAACCCCGTCGGCTGGCGCTGGCTCCGGTGGTTCACCCGGCCGTTCGGGAACCTGATCGTCGGGATCCTGATCTGGATGCACGAGTCGTTCTCGCTGGCGTACGGCTGGGTTCTGATCCTGTTCGGCATAGGGTCGCGGATCATCCTGTCGCCGCTGTTCCACATCTCGGGCCGCGCGCAGATGAAGCAGATGGCGCTGCAGCCGGAGGTCGAGAAGCTGAAGGAACGTTACAAGGGCGACCCGCAGCGACTGCAGCAGGAGCAGATGAAGCTCTTCCGGGAACACGGGGTCAACCCGCTGGGCGGCTGTCTGCCCATGTTCCTGCCTCTCCCGATCCTGATCACGCTGTTCTTCGTGTTCCAGAACACGATCGAGTTCCGGGGCGTCCCCTTCCTGTGGCTTACCGACCTGTCGCTGAGAGATCCGCTCTTCATCGTCCCGGTCCTGATGGGCGGCTCAATGCTCGGGTTGAACTGGATCACCCAGCGGGGCATACAGACGAACGCGCAGATGAAGATGATCTCCTACGTGCTGCCCGTCGTCTTCACCTTCTTCTTCGCGAACCTCGCGGCCGGGCTGAACCTGTACTACACGGCCTCCAACATCATGTCGCTCCCGCAGCAGATGTACCTCTCCCGGGCACGAAGGAACGCACAGCCGCCGTCAGCCCGAAAGAAGGGATAGCGCCGGGGCATGCCGGAGGGGGTCGTCGCCGGGTCGTCAGCGCCTCGTCACCGCACGTGGGAGACGGAGAGCCCGATCAGGCGCTCGGACTGCCGGAGGAACTGCTCCGCGCGGGACGGACCGAAGCCCAGGAGCAATCCGACGCGCGTCCCCCGACCCAGCCCGGCCCCGAGTTCCGCCGCAATGGCGGGCTCCCACTCCAGTTCCGCCCAGCCGAAGTAGTCGACCGAAGCGTGGAAACGCGCCCGCGCACCCGGCGCCGATTCCCAGACGGCGCCCGCGCGCAGCGACAGGGGCTCGAAGTCCGGGGTGGCGCGCAGCAGCACTCCCGGGCCTCCGTAGACGGTGAGGCCGGATGCCGGAGATCCCTGGAGCATGAGCTCCAGCCCCTCGCGGCTCGTGCTGATGGGACGGGCGCCCGTGTCCAGGAGGAATTCGTCTCCGAGATGCGAACTCACGTGATAGAGTTCGGCACGAGCCGCAACCTCCCCGAAACGCGCGCGGAAGAGAGCCCCGATCCGGTAATGCACTTCGATGAGGGCCTGATCCGGACCGCCGAGGTCGAAGCGGGAGAACGCACCTCCGTGAATCGCTCCCGCGTACTCCACCTCCCCGGTCGGATCGCGCCGGATCCAGAACGCGAGGCGGTCGCCGACATCGGCGAGAGCAATGCCGTCACGGAGCGAGTCACGCGTCGCGCCCAGCAGCGCGAGACGATGCACGGGCTCGAGGGGGGAGCCCGCAGGGGTGCGGAACGGGTGGCCGCTCGCGTCCCGGATGCCGCTTGCCGCACCGCGGTGCGCCTGCCCGGCAAGCGGGCGCACCGCGGCGACGGGCACGGCCAGCAGGAACAAGCCGACCGCGAGACCGCGCTGGAGCTTCAAGCGGCGCGCTGACACCTCGGGCAGAGCACGGTTTTCCGGCCGGTCACGCGGACGGACGTCAACTCATGTCGGCACCGCGGGCAGGCGCCCCCCGACGAGCGTGAGTTGATCAGCCACCCGGGATCGGAATGGGCCGCACTCCAGTGAAGTGTGGCCCGCCTCAAAACCCGCTTCAGGTAGCGGTGAAGCCGATCGAGCTGCGCAGGCTCCAGTTGGCCGACCCGACGGTCGGGGCGGACGCCGGCCTGGAAGCAGATTTCGTCCGCGTAGTCGTTGCCGATCCCCGCAATCGCTTTCTGGTTCAGGAGAAAGCCCTTGACGCTGGCGCGGGCATTCCCCTCCGCAAGCGCCTCGAAGCGCGCAAGCGTCAGGTCGTCGCTCAGCGGGTCTACCCCCAAGCTCTGGAGCGTCCCCTTCTCGTTGAATTCGCTTCCCGCTACGGCCTGGACCGTCCCCTGCGAGCCGGATGACGAAAAGCGGAGTTCTCTGCCGGCCGCAAACTGGAAGCGGATCCGCGTCCGATCGGTGGGAGGAGCCGTCTGGGATTCGAGGCGCAAGAGACCGTCATCCCCCATGTCGAACATGAGGCTGTAGTCCGAACGGAAGCGGAGGACGACGTAGCGACCGTGGCGTTCAACGGAGTCTACGGCGTGGTTCTCAAGGTGATTCTCGACGATATCGCGCTCGATCGAGGCGACATCCGGATCGTCGATCCGGATTATGGAGATCGTCTTGCCGGTCGTGTAACCGGCAATGCGCTCGATCATTCTCTCAACATCGGGAAGTTCTATCATTGCATCACGGCTCCGGTAGGCAAGACTGAGTGCAGATAGCCGTACCCCCGTACGGAAGAAAAGTGCCCCGTGCTTCACGAGAGGCCGAGCAACGAGTATCGCCATCGGGTCTCAACGCCGTGTCAACGCTGCCGCGAAACTCCGGGCGTCCGGAGTTTCGGTAATGTCCATAACCGTAGGTACAATAACGGGTTATGGTACTTGCGATGCGCGATTAGGGGACCCGTCGAAACCAGGCGGATATTCTCTCCTGAACCGACGCCGCGGCCCGTGCGGGATCCGCAGCGTTTCGGATGGGTCGGCCCATGACGATGTAGTCGGCCCCGGCCTCGAACGCGGTCTCCACATCCACGGTGCGTTTCTGGTCATCGGCGCCGGCTTCCGTCGCCGCGCGGATGCCCGGGACGACGATGCGAAACGGATGGGACACCGCCGCGCGAATTGGAGCCGCCTCATGACCGGAACTGATGACACCGGCGCAGCCGACACTCTCCGCCCGACGGGCGCGCGAGAGGACGACGGCCCCAATGTCGGCTTCAAAGCCCAGGTCCTCCATGTCCGCCCGGTCGAGACTCGTGAGAACGGTCACCGCCAGGATTCCGAGGTCGCCGTCCGCGGCGTCGCAGGCCGCACGCAGGATTGCATCGTTGCCGTGCACGGTGACGAAATCCACGTCCCGGGTTCGCAGCTGTCGGACAGCGGAGCGGACCGTCTGGGGAACATCGAAGAGTTTGAGGTCGGCAAACACTCTCTTGTCCCTGGAGCGAAGCCAGTCGGCCAGCTCGAAGTACCCGCCGGAAAGGAAGAGCTCCAAGCCGATCTTGTAGAAGGAAACGGTGTCGGCCAGCGAATCGACGATCTCACGCGCCTCCGAGGCAGTGGGAACATCGAGCGCGAGGATCAAGCGGTCGGTCGCGGGGATGGTTGTGGAGATGTCGGCCTCCCGAAACAAGTTGCCGCGGTGGTGGTTGCCGGTGGAGCCAAAGAGCCAACCAGGGCGAGTGGAGGACGAAGCTCTTTCTCGGCGTGCATGCCTGCAAGGGGCCGACGCCGATGTCGAGTCATGGTTTCACGTGAAACATGTCCCCGGGCCTGATTCCCGGTCGCCCGGGTTGCGAGAGCGCCGTATATTGGATTTCTCATGGGAGATGACGTTCCGTAGCGCGATGACCCCACTCCCCGCGCTCGATCGTCATGGCACTAATTCGTTACGAAGTATACGCTTACAAGTGCATGTCGGTTCACATCGCCACGTGCGGCGATCAGCAGGGGGCGGATTGATTTGGGTCGGGTGATCGCGATTGCAAATCAGAAGGGTGGGGTCGGCAAGACCACCACGGCGATCAACCTCGGCGCCTCGCTGGCGATCGCGGAGCGCAGCACGCTCGTCATCGATTGCGATCCGCAGGGGAACGCGACGTCCGGGTTCGGACTGCGCAAGGATGGGGATGTCCCCAGCGTGTACGACTGCCTCGTAAACGGACAGCCGCTTCAGGCTGCGGTGCGGCCGGAAGTCCACTTCCCGTGCCTGTCCGTGGTGTCCGCGAGCCGGGACCTGACCGGTGCCGAAGTGGAGCTGATCGACCGGTCGGATCGCCAGCGAATCCTCGGCCGGAAGATCGAAGCGCTGCGGGATGACTTCGAATACATCCTGATCGACTCACCGCCGTCCCTCGGACTCCTCACGCTGAACGCGCTGGCCGCCGCGGACGCCGTGCTCATCCCGATTCAGTGCGAGTTCTACGCGCTGGAAGGGCTCAGCCAGCTCCTGAACACCGTGCGGCTGGTGCAACGCAGCATCAACCCCGAACTCGAGATCGAAGGGGTGCTGCTGACGATGTACGATTCGCGCCTCAACCTCGCCAAACAGGTCGCCGCCGAGGCGCGCGAGTACTTCGGGGGCAAGGTCTTCGACACCATGATCCCGAGGAACATTCGGCTCGCCGAGGCCCCGAGTTTCGGAGAGCCGATCGCCCTGTACGACGTCCTGTCGAGTGGGGCCCGGGGATACCTGAGTCTGGCCCGGGAACTGATCGATCGGCACAGGAGTTCGTAGGTTGGCCAGGAACGAACGCCGGCTGGGCAAGGGCCTTGCGGCCCTGTTGAGCGAAAACCTCGGAGCGGAGCGCGTCGCGGGGGAAGCGGAAATTCCCGTGGAGGCCATCCAGGCGAATCCGTTCCAGCCTCGCGGCGACTTCGATCCGGCCCGCCTCGCGGAACTCGCGGACTCCATCCGCGAAAACGGTCTGCTGCAGCCGGTCGTCGTCAGGCCCGTGGGGGAAGCGTTCGAGATCGTCGTGGGCGAGCGACGATTCCGGGCGGTTCAGAGTCTTGGATGGACCTCGATTCCGGCCCTGGTTCGGACGCTGGACGATGAGCAAATGCTTGTGGTCGCTCTCGTCGAAAACCTGCAACGTCATGACCTGTCAGCACTTGAAGAAGCTCATGGGTATCGTCGACTGATGGAGGACTTCGGTCTGACGCAGGAGGAAGTGGGGCGGCACGTGGGGCGGGACAGGTCGACCGTGTCGAACGCTCTTCGACTGCTCGCCCTGCCGGAGGCGGTGCTGGGTTTGCTCGCGAATGGGCAACTCTCCGCGGGTCACGGCCGCGCCCTCCTGACGTTGTCCACACCGGAAGAGCAAGCCCGGGTCGCGCTGGCAGCGGTGGAGCAGGGGTGGTCGGTACGGGAGACGGAACGTCGTGTGCGCCAGGGCCGCCCGGCGCGACGGGGGCGGAGGAAGATCGGGAAGAAAGGGCCGGCGGGGTCGGGCGATCCCTTTGTGAGACGGGCCGAACTGGGGCTGGAGCGGGGCTTCGGAACCCAGGTGCGGATCCGGACGCGACCGGATGGGGCCGGCGAAGTTGTCGTGCGTTTCCACGATACGGATGATTTTCTGCGGCTCGTCGCCTTGATGGGCGGGGACGAACTCGCGGCGGAGCTTCGTGAATGACCGTTTTCCGGCGATGGACGCTGCAGTTGGTCCGGCGGGATGGCCGGCGGGTGCGGTCTCTGTCGCTCGGCCGCGCGCGGCTGCTTCTCTCGGTGGCGGGCACGATCATCGGCCTGGCAGGCCTGGGGTTTCTGGGAGGTTTCCTGACGGCTTCGCGGGCCGAGTCCAGGCGGGTCCTCGAACTGGAGGCGGAAGTCGCGACGCTCGAGAGCGAGCGCGAACGGACGAACCGGTTGGCGGTCCGTTTGAACGAACTCGAGGAAGAGTTCGGTCTCCTGCAGGATGCGGTAACCGCGGGACGCCCCGCCGAATCCCCTGCGGTGAACGTCGTCCTCGGGAGAGGTATCGAAGTGAGGTCGCGGACCTCGGCCGAGGCGGCGACCCCCGCCTGGCCCCTCACGCAGCGCGGCTTCATCACCCGGCATTTCGGCTCACGGCCTGCCGATTCACGCGAAGGCCACACGGGGTTGGACATTGCGGTATCGACGGGCTCGTACGTGCGGGCGATTCAGGCGGGACGGGTCGAGGAGGCGGGCGAAGACCCGATCTACGGAAAATTCCTGCGGATTGCGCACGCCGACGGGCTAACGTCATTGTATGGCCACAACGCTTGGCTGTTCGCCGCGGCCGGGGACGCAGTGGAGCGGCTCGAGGTTATCGCCCTCACGGGGAACACGGGAAGATCCTCGGCCCCTCATCTGCACTTGGAACTGGCCCGGAACGGCGTACTATTGGACCCGCTCTCGCTGGTGGCGGACCACAGCGGTCGCGACAACACCGGGGCCCCGGCGGTGAGGCAACCGGAATAAGGATTGGAGCAAATGGCTAGAGATTCTCGACATGGCGGGCACACCCGTGAGCTGAGCGACGTCGTTTCGGTCATCGCGCCCGGAATGACGATCCTCGGGGACGTAAAGTGCGATGGTACGGTCCGGGTCGAAGGCAAGATCGAAGGGTCGATCAAGGCAACGAAGTCCGTTGTCGTCGGCAAGGGCGGACGTATTACCGGGGATATCGAGACGCAGGACGTCGTGGTCGCCGGCACCGTGGTGGGCACCGTGGTGGGAGCCAGCCGCGTGGAATTACAGGAAACCTGCAAGATCGAGGGTGACATCCGGAGCCGCCGGGTGAAGCTCGAGGAGGGTGGCCAGATCGAGGGTCGTCTCCAGATGACGGTCAAGGCAGCTGACAAGAAGCCGACTGCCGCTCCATCGATCCAGCCGAAGAAGCCTCAACACTCGGCCGGGCGCAGCTGAAGCGAGGCTTCCACCCGGCCTCCCGACCGCCGGGGTCGCGCCGAACCGGGGCGGGCGATCCGGTTGACGGAATTCCGTAATCGCGGATGAGGGACACCCTCCTCTTCGCCTTCGCGCTCCTGCCCCTCACACTCGGCGCGGACTGGCTCGTCCGCGGCGCCTCCGGCCTGGCGCAGAGATTCGGCGTCAGCCCGCTCGTCGTGGGCCTTACCGTGGTCGCTTTCGGCACCTCGGCCCCGGAGTTGGTCGTCAGCGCAATTGCATCGCTGGAGGGTCAACCGGACGTAGCCGTCGGCAACATAATGGGCTCCACGGCGGCGAACGTAGGCTTGATCGTGGGGGTCGGCGCCCTGATTCGGCCGATCGAGGTCCACCGTCGCGTCATCGTGCGCGAGACGCCGCTCGTCATCATCGTACTCTCTCTCGTGATGGTGCTGTCCCTAAACGATGCCGTCGGGCGCCTGGACGGATTCGTGCTCGTATCCGGATGGGCGCTCTACCTGTTCTTCCTCCTGAGGTGGGAACGAGTAGGCCTGTTCGGGAAGGCAGGTCGCGCGCAGGATTCGGGCGATCCGGACCCGTCTCCGCCGGGTGGCGGCGCCGACCCCGAAGCGGCCGCCGCGGCGGCGCCGGGAGTCTGGTGGTTGCTCGTACGGATCGGCCTCGGCCTGACCTGCCTCACCTACGGCGCGACCTGGCTGCTGGAGGGCGCGGAGGGAATCGCCAGGTCGCTGGCCGTCCCGGAGGCGGTGATCGCCGCCACCATGATCGCGGTCGGCACTTCTCTTCCGGAATTGGCTTCCACGCTGGTCGCCGCCTTCCGGCGAATGGAAGACATTGCGATCGGAAACGTGATTGGCTCGAACGTGTTCAATCTCGGCCTCGTGCTCGGGACCGCCGCGCTCGTCCGCCCGCTCGTACTCCATCCAAGCATTGTGGTCGGCTACGTGCTTCCGGCCCTCGCCTTCTCCGTTATCCTCATCCCCCTCGCGCTGCACCGGGGAACGGTGCAGAGGTGGGAGGGCGGACTGCTCCTGCTCCTGTACCTCGCCTACATCGTGCTCGTCTGGTTGTTCAACTGACCTGAAACGTCCCCCCAGGTCCGCTTTGGGCATCCGGTTGCCAAGCGACACCGTAAAGGGCTAGCGTTGCCGCATGGTCGTCTCGGTAAAGATGAGCAGCAAGAACCAGATCGTGGTTCCGAAAGCCGCCAGAGAAGCGCTGGACCTGGCGCCCGGCGACCGGCTCGCGGTGTCCGTGGACGGGGACACCGTAAGGATGGAAAAGCTGCCGCCGGACCGGGAGGATCGCCTGCGGGGCATGCTTCGGGATGTGGTGGTGGACGCCGGAGACCTCTGGCCCGAACTCGAGGAGGCCTGAATGGCGGACGCCCCGAACCACGCCGGCCTCGAGGAACGCCTGACCCGGGCCGCGCTGGTTCACGTCGACGCTCGCGTGTTCGCACTTCACCTGATCGGCCGAGGTCCGACGAGACAGACGAGACAAACGGATCTCGCCTTCTCGGGCATTGCGAGCGGCAGCATCAGGGCCCAGACGTCGAGCCTGACGCTGTACCAGATCCTCGTGGAAGTGTATCGGCAGGGAAGACCGGCATCGGCTCGCGATGTGGCGCGGAACGTGCGGCTCTACCCTCGGTTGGACATCGTCGAGGCCAGCGCCGAGATCGCCGTTCAGGCCGCCGAAGTGCGCGCGCGGCTTGGCGGTCGGCCGGAACGAGCCCTGCAGATTGCAACGGCGCTCGTTGCGGGCGCCGAGGTGTACCTCACATCAGGTTCGGGACTCCGCCGGATTGCCGGAATGCACGTATTGAACGTCGAAGATTTCGGCTAGCACGACACTAGCCCTAAAACAAGCGAGTAGGGCTGGCGAGGCGTCACTTGGATTTCGGGCGGCGGATTATGGGCGGAGGAGGCCGCCGGGAAGCCGTGTTTCCGTGGTTCCGAGGCGGGGATTCGGGGTTTGTCGCTCGGCGGAAGGAGGGTGCGGGGCCGGCGTTTTGCGCGGGGAGACACCGGTCCCCGGGGAGGCGGTTGACGCCTTCGGGCGAGCCGGGCCCGGCGGCGGGTGCTACGTGAAGCCGGTCCGCTCGATGGTGTTCCAGGTGCTGAACAGGCGGGTCCACCGAGGGCCGCCAGCCGATGATGCGCAGGGTCGTGCGGCGGGCGCGGCGGATGACTTGGCAGGGCACGAGGATCATCTCGCGGACGAAGCGCCTGAACTCCATGGCGGTGTATTTCCGGCGGTCGGCCTTCAGGTGCATCATCATCGCCAGGAAGCTCTTGAGGTTCCACGCCAAGGCCGCCATCACCATGTAGGCCCAGTTGCTCACCAGGTCGTAGACGGGCACGCGCAGCGCGTTCACCCCGTTCTTGAGCTGCGCGATCACGTTCTCCTGGCCGCACCGGGCGTTGGCCAGCCGGACGACCTCGGCCGCGCTCACGTCCCTCCGGGTGGTGATGTGGAAGAAGTGGCGGATCTCCTCGATGAGGGCGAGTTCGCCCCTCATCTCGCTGATGTTCTTGCGCACCACCACCATCCGGTACGTCTTGCGGCACTTGACGGGCCGGTGGTCGAACTCGGCCACCTCCTCGAAGTTGAGCCGCTTGTTCACGTAACCGCGCTCGCGCACGATCCGCCCCTTCACGTCCTCCCGCCCACTCCGCGTCTTCCCCGTCCGGGACACGTGGCGGGGCTTGCGCTCCAGAGGCTTCCAGTCGTCCTCCTCCAGCGCCTCGGCCCGCCGCACCAGCGCCGAATGGGCGTCGTAGCCGAAGATGAAGTCCGCCCGCTCGCTCCAGCGGTCGAAGTTGACGGTCAGCGAGAAGTCCGTGTCCCCGCGCACGCACACCCGCTCCGCGTACGGCGCCACCAGGTCGATGGCCCGGTCGATCCACTCCGCCGCGCCGGCGTGGCTCACCGCGTTGCCCGGCCGGTTCACCACGTAGAGCACCTCGGCCGTGTTGGCCAGCGACACGACCAGCGGGTGGTAGCCCCACACCTTCTTGTAGGACATGTCCATGCCCGCCTTCTTGCGGCCCAGCGTGGGCGCCAGCGTCCCGTCCACGTCGATATGGGCCACCGGCTCCAGCAGATCCCGGCCCCGGCCCCGCCACAGCTTGGGCCTGACCGCGTTGACGCACTCCATGAGCTCGACCACGTCCGACTCGGAGAAGCGCCGCGTGAAGTCGCCCGCCGCCGTCGGACTGGGGATCACGTCCGCGCCCAGGGCGTCCATGTACGCCGCGTCGTGGCGCAGGCCGTTCAGATCCTCCAGCCGCGCGCCCCCGCACAGCAGGTTGTAGGCGATGTTCAGCACGTGGTCCGACTCGTGGTACGGCAGGTGCCGCTTCAGAAGATCCAGTCGCCGGTCGATCTCCCGCGCCAGCGAAAGCTTCGACACCAGGCGCCGCACGGCGCCGATGCCCCCGAAGCTCATCGCGCTCGTCCGCGCCCCGATCTCGTAGCGGAGCCCGCCCGCCGAAAACACGGGCTTCGGCCGGGAGCCCCGCCGCCTCGCCCCCGCCCGCCGCGACTCCACTCTCCGCTTCCGCCGGGCACTGTTCCTTCGGCTCTGCCTGTGCGATATTCCGTTCACCGGAAAGGCCTCCTGGTTGGGATCGGGCGTCCATCGTTCGAATCCGCTATCGACAATCAGGATAAGCCTTTCCGGTACCTTTTAACAAGGGTTCGCGCGTGGATCGCGCCTGTTTTAGGACTAGCGTCTCCGCACGAGTCTCACGAGCGCCTTCACCGGGTCGTAGAAGCGGTCGACCACGCGCTCCTTGAGGGGGATGATCGCGTTGTCCGTGATCGTGATGTGCTCGGGGCACACTTCCGTGCAGCACTTCGTGATGTTGCAGTAGCCGATTCCCGCCGCGTCCCGGAGGAACTCGCTGCGGTCCTCCACGTCGATCGGATTGAGGCTGTATCCGGCCGTCCTCACAAGGTAGGTGGGGCCGATGAACTCCTCGTGCTTGCTGTGCGACCGGAGGACGTGGCAGACGTCCTGGCAGAGGAAACACTCGATGCACTTCCGCATCTCCTGCGCCCGGTCGACCTCGAACTGCTGCATGCGCCAGCCGTCGTCCGCATCGCGCGGGCGCGGTTTGAAACGCGGGATGGAGGCGTTGTTTCGGTACGCCTGAGAGACGTCGGTGACGAGGTCCTTGATGACGGGAAAGGCCTTCATCGGCGTGACCGTGATCGGTTCTTCGTCCTCGTAGTCCGAGAGCCGCGTCATGCAGGTCAGGCGGGGCCGGCCGTTGACCTCGCAACTGCAGGATCCGCACTTGCCGGCCTTGCAGTTCCAGCGCACCGCGAGATCCGGCGCGTGCTCCGCCTGGATGCGGTGGATCGCGTCGAGCACAACCATGCCCTGATCGATCTCGACCGTATAGGATTCGAGCTGACCGTCGTCGTCGGACCCGCGGTAAACCTGGAAAGTTCGTTCCGCCACCTCGCTACACCCCTTCCTCGATGAGCTGCGTCAGATCGGCCGGCGGTTCCGATACCGGTTCCGGTTCCGTCACCATACGACCGTCTGACGCCTTGATGACGAGATTGACCCGCCCGAGCGAGGCGTCCGAGTCCGGATAATCGATCCGTGTGTGCGCGCCGCGGCTCTCCCGGCGTTCGAGCGCGGAAAGGACGACCGCCTCGGCCACGGTGAGCATGGCGTGGAGATCGACCCAGGTGTGCCAACCGGGGTTGAAGGCTCGTCCGCCGTGGAGCGAGCAAATGTCGAGCGCCCCGCGCAGTCGGCGTACATCCTCGAGGGCTTCGCGGAGTGCGCCCTCCGTGCGGGCGATTCCGACCTTGTCCTGCATGATCTGCTGCAGCTCCTCCTGCACGCCGAACGGATTGCGGCCGTCCTCGCGCGCGAACGGCGCCGTGGCGGCGTCGGCGGCGTCGGACAACTCCGAGGCCGGAATGTCGGCAAGTTCCACTCCCTTCGCCTCTTCCGCCGCCGCCGCGCCCGCCCGCTGCCCGAACACGATGAGATCCGAGAGCGAATTCCCGCCCAGCCGGTTTCCGCCGTGCAGGCCCGCGGCGACTTCGCCCGCGGCGTACAGGCCGGGAACGCGTGTCGCGGCGGTCTCCGGGTGGACCTTCACGCCGCCCATCGCGTAGTGGGTCGTCGGCCCCACCTCCATGGCGTCGGTCGTGATGTCGACGCCCGCGAGTTCCCTGAACTGGTGATACATGCTCGGGAGCTTGGCCTTGATGTATTCGGGGCTCCGCTTCTCCGAGATATTCAGGAAAACGCCGCCGTGCGGACTCCCGCGCCCGGCCTCGACCTCCGCGACGATCGCCTTTGCCACGACATCCCGCGTGAGCAGTTCGGGCGGGCGGCGGTTGGCCACGCGGTCGCCTTCCACCCACCGGTCGGCCTCTTCCTCGCTCTCCGCGTAGTCCCCTTCGAACATCTCCGGGACGTACCGGAACATGAAGCGGTCGCCGTCCCGGTTCGTGAGCACGCCGCCCTCGCCGCGGACCCCCTCGGTCACGAGAGTGCCGCGCACGCTGGGCGGCCACACCATGCCCGTGGGGTGAAACTGGACGAACTCCATCCCCATGAGGTCGGCCCCCGCGTCGTACGCGAGCGCCACCCCGTCGCCGGTGCACTCCCAGGAGTTGGAGGTCACCTTCCAGGCCTTCCCCAGTCCCCCGGTGGCGAGAATGACGGTCCGGGCCCGGAAGAGCACGAACTCCCCCGTTGCACGCCAGTACGCGAGCGCGCCCGCCACGCGGCCATCCACCACGATCAGCCGGAAGACCGTGCACTCCATGAAGACGTCGGCGCCTTCGTGCACGGCGTGGTCCTGGAGCGTCCGGATCATTTCCAACCCGGTCCGGTCGCCGACATGCGCCAGCCGTCCGTAGGTGTGGCCTCCGAACGGGCGCTGATTCATGCGTCCGTCTTCCGCCCGGTCGAAAAGAGCGCCCCAGGCCTCGAGCTCTCGCACGCGGTCCGGCGCCTCCCTGGCGTGGGCCCGGGCCATGCGCCAATCGCACAAGCCCTTTCCGCCCCGCATCGTATCGCGGAAGTGTACCTGCCAGTTGTCTTCCGGGCGGTTGTTGCCGAGCGCGGCGGCCATGCCGCCCTCGGCCATGACCGTGTGCGCCTTGCCGAGCAGCGACTTGCCGACGAGTCCCACCGATGCGCCGGCCTCGATGGCCGCGATCGCGGCGCGAAGCCCCGCCCCCCCGGCTCCGATCACGAGGACGTCATGCTCGTGGCGTTCTGAAATCTCCATGCAGAGTCCGCTGTGCCTCAGTTGTGCCTCAGTTAGTCAGAAGAGCCGGGGGTCCTCGAACACGCCCATGGCGACCAGCCGGATGTACAGATCCGTAACGCAGACGAAGACGAGGCTCAACCAGGCCCAACCCATGTGACGCCTGTTGAACCAGCTCACGCCCTTCCACGCCTTGTATCGAGCCTTGCCGCCGAGCGTGCACGAGTAGCAGTCGACGTTGCCGCCGATCAGATGACGGAGCGAATGGCAGCCGAACCAGTAACCCGACAGCAGGACAAGGTTTATGAGCAGGACGACCGACCCGAGCCCGATGCCGAAGCCGTCCTCGAAGAAGAAGCCGTGCACCGTGTCGTACGTCAGGAAGAGCCAGATGATGATCGAGGCGTACAGGAAGTACCGGTGCAGGTTCTGGAGAACCCACGGCAGCCGGTTCTCGCCCGCATACCTGTCGCCGCGGAACTCGCCCACGGCGCAGGCCGGCGGGTCGAGGAAGTAGGCGCGGTAGTACGCCTTCCGGTAGTAGTAGCAGGTCCCCCGGAACCCGAGGATCACGCCCATCATCAGTATGGCCGGAGAGAACGGCCACCACTCGATGCCCAGCAGGCGGATCTGCTCCGGACAGCTGGCGGCGATGCACGGCGAGTAGAGGGGGGACAGGTACGGGTCGGCGAAATAGTTGCCGCCCTGCAGGACCGACCAGGTGGCATAGCCTCCGAAGAGGCCGAGCCCCAGCGCTACGCTCAGGGGCGGTACCCACCAGCGATCCCTGCGGAGGGTCTTGCCGAACCCGCGCTCTCGAACCGCGACCGAGCTTTCCATCGTCTATCGTCGACTCTTCGTGGGGTGGGGCGGGACCTTGGAGGACGCGGCCAGCCTACCGGGCCGTCAGGATGACTGTCAAGCGGAGTCGTCCGGGAAAGCTTCGAGGTATTCCTGGATCCGGTTGAGGAAAAACGCCGCCATGGCGCCGTCCACCACGCGATGGTCGTAGGAAAGACCGAAGTAGGCCCGGTTGCGGATCGCGATCACGTCGTTGCCTAATTGGTCCTGAACGACGACCGGCCGCTTCTCGATCACCCCGGTGCCGAGGATGGCCACCTGAGGCTGGTTGATGATCGGGGTCCCGAACAGGTTTCCGAAGACGCCCACGTTCGTGATGGTGAACGTCCCGCCCTGGATGTCGTCGAAATCCAGGGCCTTGCCGCGGGCCTTCTCGGCGAGCTCGTTGGAGCGCTGCGCGAGTCCCAGCAAGCTGAGCTGGTCCGCGTCCTTGAGCACGGGCACGATGAGTTCGCGGCCGTCGTTGATCGCCACCGCGATCCCGAGATTGATGTTGCCGTGATACACGATCCGCGATCCGTCGACGGACGAGTTGAGGATCGGGTATTCGCCCAGGGCCTCGATCACGGCGCGATAGATGAAGGGGCCGTAGGTGAGCTTCACGCCCTGATCGGCGAAGCGCGACTTGAGTGAACGCCGGAGTTTGACGATCCGCTCGAAGTCCACCTCGGTCACCGACGTCACATGCGCGGAAACGCGCTTGGACATGAGCATGTGTTCCATCGTCCGCAGGCGGACTCTGCTCATCTCCTCGACCCGGTCGCGCTCCCGAATCGGCACGGAACCGAGCCGGACATCGAGCGTGGCCCCGTGGATCGGGATCCGAAGCGTGCCGGGGGTCGCCGGCGCGGGCGCCGACGTCTCGGGCAGCGCCGGCGCCGGCGCCTTCACATCGGGGGCCGGGGCCGGCGGCGGGACCACGGCGGGCGCCGCGGTGGCAACGGGCGCCGCCTCCGGCCCGCCGGCCGAGATGAACGCCAGAATGTCATCCCGGGTTACCCGGCCGGAGGTACCCGTCCCGGGCACCTGGTGGATGTCGACCCCGTGCTCCGCGGCGATTTTCCGCACCAGCGGCGTCGATCGTGTCCGCAGCCGCTCATCCCGGCTGGCCGGTGGCGCCTCCGCCGGCGACTCCGGGGATACGGGCGTGGCGCCCGCTGGCCGTACGGCGGGGATTGCCGCCGCCGCGGTCGAGGTCACGGGGTCCGCGACCCTCGCCTCCGCCGGCGGGTCGGCCGCGGGCGCCGACGGTGCGGCGGATGTCGCGACCGCGGCGTCGGTCTCGATGCGGGCGACCACGGTGTTGATCTCCACCGTCTCCCCGCTCTGCACCAGAACCTCGGCCAGCACCCCTCCCGCCGGGGACGGAATGTCCGCGTCCACCTTGTCGGTGGATATCTCGAACAGATCCTCGTCCCGCTCGACCGCATCCCCGACCCTCTTGAGCCAGCGCGTCAACGTCCCCTCCGCGATGGACTCCCCCATCTGCGGCATGATGACATCCACTTTGGACATGGTGTTCTTCCCCGGCGTAAAGCCGCGTGGTTTCAGTAACTCAATTGCAGGCGCGCCATCGAGACGACGTCCGCGACCTGGGGCAGATGAGCCTCCTCCAGCTCCGCCGCATAGGGCACCGGCGTGTCGAGCGCGGCGACGCGCCGGATCGGAGCGTCGAGCCACTCGAACGCATGCTCGGAAACGAGCGCGGCCACCTCGCCGCCGAACCCGCCGAACTGCGGCGCTTCGTGCAGGAGGAGAAGTCTCCCCGTCTTCTTCACGCTCTCGAGGATCGCCGCGCTATCAAGCGGTTGCAGCGTCCTCAAGTCGATGATCTCGATCTCTGCGCCATCCTCCGCGGCCAACTGCGCCGCAGCCTCCTGCGCCGTGTGGACCATGGCGCCATACGTGACCAGCGTCAGGTCCGTTCCTCCGCGGTGCGTTCGGGCCTTCCCCAGCGGAGTCAGGAACTCCTCGCCTTCCTCCAGCTCTTCACGGAGTCTTCGATACAGGTACTTGTGCTCGAAGAAGAGAACCGGATCAGGGTCCCGAATCGCGGCTTTGAGCAGTCCTTTCGCATCCCTCACGGTGGCCGGGGCCACCAGCTTGAGGCCCGGCACGTTGGCGAAGTACGACTCGACATTCTGGGAGTGAAACGGCCCTGCGCGTACACCCGCGCCGCAGGGTCCCCGAATCACCAGCCCGGCCCCCGCCCCCGTCCGGTACCGGACCTTGGCGGCGAAGTTGACGATCACGTTGAACGCCGGCGCGATGAAGTCGATGAACTGCATCTCGCACACCGGCTTGAGGCCCATCTGCGCGGCCCCGATCGCCGCGCCCACGATCGCTGCCTCGCTGATCGGCGTGTCGATGACGCGATCCTCACCGAATTCCGCGAGCAGGCCCTCCGTAATCTTGAAGGCGCCGCCGTAGGCGCCAATGTCCTCGCCCATGACAAAGACATCGTCGTCCGCCCGCATCTCCTCACGGATCGCCTGTCGGATCGCCTCAAGATAGGTAGCCACGGCGCAAAGAATAACCGCGCGCCGTCCGCATCAGCAACGCCTCGCGTTGCGTCCCTTTACCCGTGAGTAAAGGGCACATCCGTCACACGCAGCGCAACTCCGGGATGGTCTATCGGCTCGAGTACGGCGCCGAGGGCGATCTCCCGCCGAACGTAGCCCAGGCCGATGGGGCCGAATCGTGGAGAGTGAACCGCGGACGTGACGACCCCGACGGGCCTGGCGCCATCGGAGGGCGCGTGAAGGTCGGCCCCCACGAGGTCGCCTGCCTGGCGGAGGGCGTCCGGGGCCCAGCGGAGCCCCCTCAGATGACGGTTCACATGGCCGCGGTAGTGGATGCGGGCGACGACCTCCTGCCCCGTGAAGCACCCCTTGGAGAAGCTGATCGCCCGGCCATCCTGGCCCGCTTCCTGCGCCAGCCGCTCCGCGCCCAGCTCGGACCCGAAGACCGGCAATCCTCGCTCCAGGCGCAGGATCTCCCAGTCTCCGCAACCGGCGGCGGCTCCCCCGGCCCGCGTAACGGCCTCGTCCAGCTGTCTCAAGAGCGGTCTGGCGTCGCGCGCGTCGCCAGCGTGACCGACATACAGGTCGAACCCGACTCCCTCGATTTCCTCCCGGCGAGCCGCGAGGGCTGCCTTGCCCCCGACATGTACGGTGGTCGCTTCGAGAGGGGCCAATTCGCCGGCGGGGCGCAGGAACGAGACTCCCGCAGCCGCTCGCCAGCGGTCGAGCGCCTCGGTCGCCCGGGGTCCGATGAGCGAATGCACGGCAACGTTCGTCATGCCGTGCTTTGCAAGCATCGGGGGCACGTACTTCCGAAGGTGATCTTCAAGGGCCGGCAAGGCATCGCCCGGGGTATCCAGCCACAGCGTCTCCGTTGCCGGTGCCGAGTCTCCGGCGCCGCGCTCGAAGCCCGGCGCGGGGAGAATCCGGAGATCGACGACGACGCGGCCGCGGCGATCCAGAAGGAAGGAATAGACGCCCCGGCCCGACGGGACATCCTTCACATCGTTCGAGGCGAGGCCGTTCACGACTTGCAGCGCCCCCGGACCCGATACCGCGACGACACCGCGCCGAGAGCTCGAGAACAGTCCCACGCGTTCGACCGCGGCACGATACCCTTCCGACCCGGAGCCCCCCCGCATCACGTCGACGCAGCCCGCCGGGTCAGGCGATGCGGCAAAAAAAGCTCCCGGGCCGAAACCCGGGAGCCTGACTCCGACCTGGCCATGAAGTGCAGCTCAGGACATCGCCGATCTAGTTCGAGCCTGATCCGGCCCACTCGACCACGAACGTCGCACGTCGGTTCTCGATCCCGCTCTGGCGATCGTCGACCCCGGTGTCCTCGTTTATGAGGCGGGTTTCACCCATGGCCGCAATGCCGATGTTGTCGGCGTTCATTCCCGCGGTCTGCACGAGATAGTCCCTCACGCTCTCGGCGCGCTCCCGAGCCAGGCTCAGGTTGTACGCCTCGGATCCGGCCCGGTCGGCAGAGCCTTCCACGGTGACTCGGGCTTGAGGGAAGGACCCCAGGATCGCCGCCGCGAACGCATCCAGAATCGGGCGGTCGACCGACCGCACCTCGGAACTGTTGAAGTCGAAATGCACCGGCAGGGAAACGGCGAGTCCCGCCCCGTGCATGTCGTCGTCGCTGACGTGTCCTCCGAACTCCTGCTGCAGACGATCAAGCTGACTCCGCAACTCCTCTATGTCGCCCTGAAGCGCCTCCACCGCAGCCGTATTCGCGGCGATGCGGGTCTCATGATCGGCAAGTTGCCCGTGCACGGGCTCCATGACGCGATCGAGTTCCCATTGGCGTACGAGCTGCATGCAGCCCGCAGACAGGAAGGCTAGAGTCACCACAACCATCGGGACCCACACCCTGTTCTGGCGCATCCTTACTACTCCTTCTTTTCTCGACTCAAGGGAAGTTGACCCGGAGGCCAACGGAGAGCGGTATTTCCATTATGGAGCTGAACCCGGGCGAGTTGTTGAGTGCACCGTACACGGCCGTCGCCGACGCGTCGGCCATGACGTAGCGAAGGTCGGCCGACGCGAAGAGCGTGACCATCGGAACTCCGCTCTCGGCGTGTCGGGCGAGGTTGAACCCCGCCTTGATGCCGGCGTTGACGGAGGGATACGACCCGTTTACGAGACCCACCTTATGGCGTCCCGGACCCGGGTTGTTCAGCAGCAGAATCGGGTCCGAGTCGAGCGTCGAAGCACCCACGCCGAAATCGACCGCCACGGTGGCGCTCCCCATCGGATCCGTGAGGTGATATTCGATCCCGCCGGTCAGGTGCAGGATCTGAAAGTTCGGGTCGACCGCTCCCTTCGTGCCGAGCATGTCCAGCGCTCCCTCGGCCCGCAGCGCCAGCCGCGGACGCAGGAAGTAGGATGCCGCGCCCGAGAACGAGGGACCCGACTCGGCGGCATCGGCGATGTCGCCCATCGGCATGGCCAACCCGACTCCGCCCTCGAAAGACCAGAACATTGGAGAGTAGGGACTCTGGGCCTCGGCCCGGATCGGCAGAAAAGCGAACGCAGCCATCGCGCCAACCGCCAACACCAGCTTCTTGAACACATCCTTCATATCGACCTCCTGCGAGTTGTGAGGCCGCCGAGGAACGCGCGGGCTGTCTGATTCGCCACGCAAACCAAGCACGAACATCCAACTGCAACCAACGGCACCCGGCCTCCGATGTCGCTGGAAAAATCAATCCAAGCTAAGCCCTATGTCGAATAACATGCAAGATATCCAACGCGTACTCCGGCGCGTGCCGAAGCCTCGTTCGGGGATGGCCGGCCAGGCTTCCGAACATGCGAAGATCCGCGGTTCAGGTGCGGGAGACGTACTCCGCCAATCCCGTCGCGAAGTCGCGCGGACGGAACGCCGGAAAGCGCCGCCGGGCCAGGTCTGAATCGGCGACCCCATCCTGGGTTACGAAGTCCACGGCGTCGCGCGACAGGATCTGGCCGGGGAGAAGCTCCGCACACGCGGCCGCGAGCCTTGCGAGACCCGCCGGGATGTGGAGAATCGCCCGGCGCCGTCCGAGCGCCGCCATGGCCGTTCGAACGACGTCGTCCAGCGACAGGACATGCGGACCGCCCGCCTCCAGCGTGAGTCCGTCTCCGGCCGAACCCAGCGTCGCCTCGCACACGAGGTCCGCCAGATCATCCACGTGGATCGGGGTGATCCGCCCGGAGCCGTCCCCGAGCTGGGGAAAAACGAGCGGAATCCCGCGAATGAGCGCGATGAAGCGATTCAGGCTCCGGTCCTCGGGGCCGTAGACCCATGAGGGTCGGACAATGACGTGGTCGAGGCCCGAGTCCCGCACGGACGCCTCCGCCAGCCCCTTCGCGCGATACCAGGTCCGCGCGGAGCCGGGATCGGCACCGACCCCGGACAAATAGACGAGCTTGCGCACGCCCGCCTCCGCGGCGGCCTCCACCAGGGCGGCGGTGCCGCGGGCGTCGACCTCCATGAACGTCCGGCCCCGCGCGGGCGCCTCCACCGGATAGCCCGGGAACTGGACGGAAAGGATGGCTGCGTCCACGCCGCGCATCGCCGCTGCGAGCGCGCCGGCCCGACGCACGTCCCCCCGGGCGTATTCCGCCGGGAGCCCGAGGCGCCCCGCGCCGGCGGGGTTTCGGGTCAGCACGGCAACCCGCGCCCCGCGATGGTGCAGCCCCCGGACAAAGGCCCGCCCGAGGAAGCCGGTCCCGCCCGCGACGAGGACCCGCGGCATCACTTCACCTCCCGACTGGCGCCGGGGCGCGCATCACCTGAACATCCTCCGATGACGTTCGACATCGTATTCGTGCTGGCATTGGCGCTCGCGGCCCTGGTCCTGTTCGCGATCGACCGGCTCCGCCTCGACCAGGTCGCCATGGCGATTCCCGTCGCCCTGCTCCTCGGCGGCATCCTCACGCCGGCGGAGGCGGTGTCGGGCCTTTCCTCCACCGCCACGGTCACGGTCGGCGCGATGCTCGTCCTCGGTCTGGGGCTCCGCAAGACCGGCCTTGTGGCCGCCATCGGGACCTGGGCGCGGACCGCCCCGCTCGGCGGGCCGCACCGCCGCATGTTCGTCCTCTGTCTCATCGTCGCCCTCCTGTCCCCCTTCCTCAACAACACCGCCGTGGTGATGGTGTTCATCCCCGTCTTCGTTTCGCTCGCGGAACAGGCGGAGGAACCGGCGTCAATGTACCTCATGCCGCTGTCGTTCGTCTCGATCCTCGGGGGCACGGTCACGCTCATCGGCACCTCCACGAACCTCGTCGTCCACGGAGAGGCGGTGCGGAGGGGATACGACGACCTCGGCATGTTCTCCATCGCGCCGCTGGGGCTGATCATGCTCGCGATAGGTCTCCTCTACATGTTCACGATTGGCCGGGCCCAGATGCCGCGGCGCACGCGGCCGCCCGACCTGTCCAGCAAGTACGACGTCCGGCGCTTCGTCACCGAACTCCTCGTGACGCCGGACTCGCCCGCCGAGGGTCGGTCGCTGGCGGACCTGAAGTGGGGTGAACGGTACGGCGTCACGGTGCTGGGGATCGAGAGGGGTGAGCAGGACATCACCACGCCGCGCGGCGAACGCCACATCCGGCCGGACGACATCCTCTATGTACAGGGCGCGGCCGATCGACTGCTGGACCTTGCGCGTCGGCAGCGCCTCGTGACCCCGAGGGAGCGCACGCGGCGCCAGCTCAAGCTCACGTCCGGCGGCGGCCGCATGGTGGAGGTCATCGTCGCCCCGGGCTCGCCCCTTGTGGGCCGAACCCTGCGAGACCAGGGCTTCGCGCAGCGCTACGATGCGACGGTGCTCGCGATTCAGCAGCACGGCGTCACCGTGACCGAACGGCTCGCAGAGATCGAGTTCGGCGTCGGCGATCTCCTCCTCGTGCATGGTACCACGGCGTCCCTCGAGCGCCTCGCGGACGACCCGGCCTTCATCCCGATGTCGGAGGTAAAGACGCCTTCGGGAGACCGGCCGCGCGCCGCCGTGGCCGCCGCGATCATGGTCGGGGTCGTCGCGATGGCGGGGTTCGGCGTTCTCAACATCATGACCGCCGCCCTGACGGGCGTGGGTCTGATGGTGTTCACCAGCTGCGTGAAGGTCGAGGAGATCTACGAGGAGGTGGACTGGCTCGTGATCTTCGTCCTCGCGGGGCTGATCCCCCTGGGCGTAGCCCTCGAGTCCACCGGAGCGGCCTCGTGGCTGGCCGGGTGGGTGGTGATACTCACCGCGAACCTGGGCGAGGTCGGTCTCATCGCCGCCTTCTACCTGGTGACCGCGATCCTCACGGCCATCGTCTCCAACGCGGCGACCGCCGTCATGCTCACGCCGGTCGCGATCCTCACCGCAATAGAAGCGGGCGTGAATCCGTACGCCCTGCTCGTCGCCGTGATGTTCGGGGCTTCGGCCTCCTTCGTCACACCGTTCGGGTACCAGACGAACGTCATGATCTACGCGCCGGGCGGGTACCGTTTCTCGGACTTCGTGAAGGTGGGCGGGGTGCTCAACCTCCTCCTCCTCGTGGCGGCGGCCATCTTCATCCCGATCTTCTGGCCCAGTTAGGGCGGAGTACAACCAGGGCGGAGTACAACATGCTGGAACATCTGCTCGAGACCGAGGTGGCGAAGCGCCCGCCGACCGTGCGCCTCAAGGGCCGGATCCTCTTTCTTACCGAAGATCCGGACCTCATCCGCCGCCAACTCGCCGGGGAGGACCTCGACTGGGATCCGTCGATCCCTCTGCGCGACGACATCTCGACCGATGAGATCACGCCCGGCTGGGTCTGCTACCACTTCGACGAGAAGTTGGGGGAATACCCGTATGTGGGCCTCCTGTGCAGCGACGAGCGTCCGATCGGCCGCAACGACATCCGGAAGGGCGGCTTCGTGTGTTCCGTGTCCGGGAAGAGGCGCGGGAAAGGGTCGAGTCGGGAGGCTTCGCCGTATGCCGAGCGCGCCGCGGGCCTGCGCGTCGTCATCGGAGAGAACATCGAGCGCATCTACGGGGAGAATTGCGCGAACATCGGCCTCCTCGCATCGACGGACTTCTCCCTGATCGAGAAGATCCGGCGCGGGGAGGAAATCCCGCTCGACGCGTTCATCGGAGACGCGGGGCGCATTCAGCGCGACATCATCGAATACGGCGGGTTGCTCGACTACGCCGTGGCGAGGCTGAAGGGACTCGTCGCGCTCCCGGACATCGCGACCCCCGCGGACCGCCCGCAGACGATTGCGGAAAAGATCGTGGCGCGGCACTGGGTCACCGACGCGGCCTCCGGCAGGCTGGGCGTTCCGGCCGTGCAGCCGGGCGACACGGGCTTCCTCCGGGCCGATCTCCGCTTCTCCCACGAGTACGTGACCCCGATGGCGTCGACGTTCTGGGAGGATTTTGCGGGCGATGCGGGACTGAATCACACCGAGTCCATCGTATTCTTCCGCGACCACCTCGCGTTCCTCGACGAGGTCATTACGGAGGAGAGGAAGGCGGCCGGCCTGCTCGACGCGGCCCATGCCCTGCACGACCGCCAGCGTGAGTTCGCCGCCGCCAAGGGCGTGCGCCTGCACGGCGAACTGCCCGACCGCACGGGGAGCGAGGGGATCTGCCATATCGTGGTGCAGGACCGCTACGCGCTCCCCGGCCAGGTCATCATCGGCAGCGATTCGCACACTCCGCATTCGGGTGCGCTCGGATGCGTGGCCTTCGGCGTGGGGACGTCCGCGATCGTCAACGCCTGGGCGACACGCGACGTTCGGCTGGAGGTGCCGGAATCGATCCGCGTGAACATCACGGGCCAGCCGCCGCCCGGAGTCGTGGCGAAAGATGTCATCCTCGAACTGCTGCGTCACCCGACCGTCAGGAGCGGCGAGGCGATCGGACGGATCATCGAGTTCACGGGGGAGGCCGTGGAGGCGCTGTCCATCGACGAAAGGGCGACGCTGACGAACATGGCGGCCGAGGTCGGGGGATTCACCGGCATCATCGCCCCGGATGCGAAGGCGGTGGCCTGGATCGCCGGGCGGCGGGGAGTGGCGGTCGAAGAGATCCGGGCGTTGTGCGATGGACTCTACAGCGACGCGGGGGCGGACTATGCGGCGACGATCGAGATGGACGCGAACGGCATCGAACCGATGGTCGCGACCCCCGGCGATCCCGGGAACGGGGTGCCGGTCGCGGCGCTCCGCGGGGACGTGCGTGTGGACACCGTGTTCGTCGGGGCCTGCACGGGGGCGAAGCGGGCGGACTTCGAGATGTACGGGACGGTAGCGCGCGAGGCGGTCGCGGCGGGGAAGCGCGTGCCCTCGGCCGTCCGCGCCTATGCCCAGTACGGTTCCATCGATGTCGAGGCGTGGAGCCGCGAGCAGGGCCACGACCGGGCCCTCAGGGATGCGGGATTCGACGTCCTCGCTCCCGGCTGCGGTGCCTGCATCAACGCCGGGCCCGGGGTGTCGACGGCGGCGGAGCAGGTCACGATCAGCTCGATCAATCGGAACTTCCCCGGCCGCAGCGGTCCGGGGCAGGTGTACCTGGCGAGTCCGCTGACGTGCGTGGCCTCGGCGATCGAGGGACGGATCGTGGCGTACGGCGAGCAGGCGTGGAACCGCGAGTCGGCCGGCTAGGCGGGTTCGACCCTCACGGGGCACACCTTCAGTTCCGCCGTGTGCGTGACCGGATCGTAGCCGCCTCCGGTGAGGAAGTTCACCGGCACGTCGTTGAAGCTGAATGAGGCGAAGACGGTGCCGGGTGGGGATCGGTCGTTGGCCTCGACCTTGATCCGTACCTGGCCGCGCGGGCTCGACATCGTCGCCCAGCCGCCGTCCACGAGACCCCACTTCGACACATCCGCCGGGTGCATCTCGAGGCGCTCCTCCGACAACAGGTACTCGATGCCGGCCGACCGCCCCGTCTGCGTCCTCGTGTGATAGGCCGGCAGCCGGCGCCCGGTCGTGAGCCAGATCGGATACTCGTCCGAGATCGTCTCGGCCGGATCCCGGTATCGGATCAACTGGAAGATCCCGCGCCCGTTCTCGAACTCGCCTTCGTGAAGGATGGGAGTGCCGGGGTGACCGCGCTCCGGCACCGGCCAGTGGTACTCGCCGTGTTCGATGAGGTCCCAGTCCAGGCCGGCGTAGATCGGTGAGAGCGAGCAGAGTTCGTTGAACACCTGTTTTGCCGACTCGAACTCGAAGCCCTCCAGCCCCATGCGCTGCGCGATCCGGGACACGCACCACCAGTCGGGTTTCGCCTCGCCCGGGGGATCCACCGCCTTCCGCAGGCGCTGGACGCGCCGCTCCGTGTTCGAACACACGCCGTCCGTCTCCGCCCAGGCAGTGGCCGGCAGCACGACATCGGCCAGTTGCGCCGTCTCGGTGGGGAAGATGTCGATCACGACGAGGTGGTCGAGGCTCCTGAGCGCGTGCTCGCAATGCTTCCGGTCGGGGTCGGTGACGACCGTGTTCTCGCCGTTGATGATCATGGCGCGGATCCGGTCGCCGCACATGTCGAGCGCCGTGACCTTGGTGGGCCCCAGTTCGAGGTCCGTCTCCCGGCCGTAGGCGGCGGCGAACTTCGCCTGAGACGCCGGGTCGAGCACATCCTGGAAACCGGGGTAGTTGTTCGGCAGCGCCCCGCAGTCTCCCGCGCCCTGGATGTTGTTCTGGCCGCGCATCGGATTGATCCCGGTTCCCTCGCGGCCGACGTTGCCCGTCATGAGGGCCAGATTGCAGAGGCTCTGCACGTTGTCCACGCCGCAGATGTGCTCCGTGATCCCGAGCGTGTAGTAGATCGCTCCGCGTTCGGCCTTCGCATACCAGCGCGCCGCCTCCGCGATCAACTTCGCGTCCACCCCGCTGATGGATTCGGCCCATTCCGGCGGGTACTCCAGGACGTGCTCCATGAAGTCGCGGCCTTCCGTCGTGCGGTCGGCCACGAAGCCCTCGTCCATCAGCCCCTCGCGCACGATCACGTGGGCCATGCCGAGCAGGAGCGCGACGTCCGACCCGACGCGGAGCGGCAGGTAGATGTCGGCCATCTCGGCCAGCGGAATCCGTCTCGGATCGGCGACGATGAGCTTGGCGCCCCGGGCCACCGCGCGCTTGATGCGGGTGGCCGCGACGGGGTGGCACTCGGTCATGTTGGTCCCGATGCAGAAGATCACATCGGGCTTTTCCATGTCCGCGAGCGGATTCGACATCGCGCCCCGTCCGATAGAGGCCGCCAGACCGGCGACCGTGGGGGCGTGTCAGGCACGGCTGCAGTTGTCGATCTGGTTCGTACCGAACGCGCCCCGGATGAACCGCTGCATCATGTAGGCCGCTTCGTGCGGCGCCCGTCCGGAGGCGACGCCGTACACGGAGTGTCTGCCGTGGTTCTCGACCGCCGCCGTGAACCCCGCCGCCGCGCGGTCGAGCGCCGTGTCCCAGTCGGTCTCGTGGAGTTCGCCGTCGTCGCCGCGCACCATCGGATAGGCAAGCCGGTCCGGGTGCTGCACGAAGTCGAACGCGAACTGCCCCTTGACGCAGAGCGCGCCCTCGTTGGCGGGCCCATCCATCGCCGGCTGGACGCCGATCAGCTTGTCATCCCGCGACATGAGGTCGACGGAACAACCGACGCCGCAGTAGGGACAGACGGTCCGCGTCTTCTTCGTCTCACCCGGGACGGCGGCGTTCGCGAGCGCCTTGATGTCCGCGAGGGCCCCGGTCGGGCAGGTCTGCACGCACTGGCCGCAGAACGTGCAGGCGGAGTCCCCGAGCAGGCCTTCGAATTCCGTCGTGATCCGCGTCTCGAACCCGCGGTTCATGATCGAGATCGCGTAGTCGCCCTCCTGCTCCGCGCAGACCCGCACGCAGCGATAGCAGGAGATGCAGTTGTCGTAGTCGCGAAGGATGAAGGGGTTGTCGTCGTCCGGCCGGCTGCGGCCGGAGGTGACCCCGGCGAAGCGGCCCGTCCGGGCCTCGTAGCGGTCGAGCAGCACCGCCATCTCCTGCGAGGCGTATCCGGAGAGCGGGTCGACGTCCGTGTCGCGGTTCTCGGAGGCGACCATCTCCATGAGCACCCGGCGGTGCATGTCGAGCCGCGCCGAGCGGGTCGTGATCCGCATCCCGGGCTCCGCGCGCATCGTGCAGGAGGCGACCGGATTGCGGGCGCCCTCGAGTTCCACGATGCAGAGGCGACAGGCGCCGAAGGCCTCCAGGCGCGGGTCGTAGCACAGCGTCGGGATCTCCTTGCGGTGCCGCTCGGAGACCTCGTACAGGCTCTCGCCGCGACGGACGCCGACCCTCTCGCCGTCGAGCGCGATCTCGAAATCGAAGCCCGTGCTGTTGCCGGAATTGTCGCTCAAACCCACCTCCGGAGGCGCGAGAACCCCGCACCGCTGGAAACTGCCGGGCCCACTAACATGACGCGCCGCGGCCGCCGCGACAAATCCGGGCGGCGTCCAGGTCCGGCCTCGTGCGCCTAGGCGGACCCGGTGACGTGGCTCGACACGCGATCCGGGAAGTAGCGGATCAGGCTCTCCGTGATGAGGGGGGCCGCCTGCCCGAGGCCGCAGGCGCTCGTCTGCATCATCGTGTCGCCCAGATCGTGCATCTCGTCGATCCAGGCGCCGATGTCGGGCGGGCCATCGCCGTGCAGGCGCTCCGTCAGGCGCTGTGTGCCGATGCGGCAGGGGAAACACTTGCCGCAGGACTCCTCGGCGAAGAACTCCATGGCGGAACGCGCCACCTCGATCATGTCCCGCGAGTCGTCGAAGACCATGATCCCGCCCGCACCCAGGAACGACCCCTTCGCGCGGATGCCGGGCTCGTCGAGCGTGACATCGAGATCATCCCCCGCCAGGAAGCCGCCCGAGAGCCCCGCCATCGTCACCGCCCGGATCCTGCGACCGCCCGGGACGCCGCCGGCCCAGTCGTCGATCAGGGTCAGCAGAGGGAAGCCCATGGGTACTTCGTAGTTGCCGGGGCGAGCGATGTCCCCGGAGAGCGAGATCACCTTCGTGCCCGCGTGGTCGCCGAGCCCGAGATCCCGATACCAGTCGGCGCCGTGTACGAGGATATGGGGGACGGAAGCCAGCGTCTCGACGTTGTTCACGACGGTGGGAAGGTCCTCGTACCCGTGCGTCACCGGAAACGGCGGCCGGTTCCGGGGGAACGGGTGCTTGCCCTCGAGGCTGTTGAGAAGAGACGTCTCCTCGCCGCAGATGTAGGCGCCCGCGCCGCGGCGTACCCAGAGGTCGAACGGTCGTCCGGGCCCGAAGGCCTCCGGTCCCAGCAGCCCGTCGCCGCGGGCTTCCTCCAGGGCCGTCTCCAGGATGCGGAACGTGTCCGGATACTCGTAGCGGAGGTAGATGAACCCGCGCGTGGCCCCCGTCGCGAAGCCGGCGGCGATCATCCCCTCGATCACCGCGTGCGGGTCGTAGTCCATCAGCGCCCGGTCCTTGAAACAGCCCGGCTCCCCTTCGTCCGCGTTGCAGACGATGGTTTTGGGCTCCCCCGCGGCCTCCGACACGGCCCGCCACTTCCGCCCCGTCGGGAAGCCGGCGCCGCCCCGCCCCGCCAGGCCGCTCGCGTCGATGGCATCGAGAAGCGCTTCGGGCCGCCCGCGAAGGGCGTTCTCGAGCCCGGAATAGCCGCCCGTCGCCCGATAGCCCGCCAGCGTGGCGCGTCCCGGAGTCCGGATGTGCGCGAATACACATTCCTCGATGTCCGGGTGTGGAGCGGGCGGGAGCGGAGAGGGTCGGGAGTGGAGCGCCCCGACCGTCGTTCCACAGAGCACCCGGTCACGATCCAGGACGGGAATCGGCTCATCGCACCGGCCCGGGCACGGCATCGCCTTCGCCTTCGGCAGCCCGGACAGAAGTCCGTCCGCCCCCAGCAGGGCGCAGATGGGTCCCGTACATACACGCGCGCGAGCGTAGCCCTCCGGGTCTCGCGAAAAGTGATGATAGAAGGTCACCGTGCCGAACAGGTCCGCGATGGGAATCCGAAGATCATCGGAGACGGCCCGCAGCGCTGCCTCGGAGAGGAACCCGTCCCTCTCGTGGAACTCGTGCAGCAGGGGAAGCAGGGGCGCCGGCTCGTCCCGCCATCTCGCGAGGAGCTCTGCGTCCGAAGGCGTGTTCATGCCGTCATAGTTACCCGACAAGCCCCAAGGCGGCAAACGACTTGAACCCGCGCGGCGTGACCATCCGGGGAACCCGGGGAACCGTTGCGCCGACGCCGTCAGCGTCGACACCGTACCTTCGCCCTATGATCACACCGCGCAGGAACACGGCCCGCGTCGAGATCGATCGCGTCTCCGAGGCATCGCGCCGAAGAAGGCGGGATGCCGTGGCGGTCGAGGAGCCGCTCGAGATCCGGATCGCGACCGTTGAAGGCGAGGAACACCAGGTGGCCGTGACGATGCGCACGCCGGGGGACGATTTCGATCTCACGGCAGGGTTCCTCTTCTCGGAGGGGCTGCTGTCACACCGCTCGGATGTGGCCGACCTGCGATACTGCGTCGATGTCGAGACGCAGGAATACAACATCATGACGGTGTACCTGAGCGAAGCGGCCCGCTTCGATCCGGCGGAGCTGACCCGGAACTTCTACGCCACCTCCAGTTGTGGCGTCTGCGGCAAGGCGTCTCTCGAGGCGATAGAGATCCGGGGTTGCGCCCCGATCCCGGCGGGAGCGACGGTATCCGCAGACGTCGTGCGATCGCTCCCGGACGCCCTGCGTCGCCGGCAGCCGGTGTTCGAGCGAACCGGGGGACTCCACGCGGCCGGCCTGTTCGACCCGACGGGCGAACTGCAACTCCTCCGTGAGGATGTCGGTCGCCACAACGCGCTCGACAAGGTGATCGGCGAGCGGTTCCTGGGCGGGGCACTCCCCCTGGGCGAGTCCGTGCTCGCGGTGAGCGGGCGCGCCTCGTTCGAGATCATGCAGAAGGCGCTCGCCGCCGGAATCCCTATCGTCGTCGCCGTCGGCGCGCCGTCCAGCCTCGCGGTGGATGTGGCGAAGGAGTTCGGGATGACGCTCATCGGTTTCGCGAAGCCGACGGGGTTCAACGTCTACACGGGCCGCCACCGCATCGACTGAAGCACCGGGTTCACGGCGGCAGCGTTCTCCCCACCTTCAGCGCCAGATCGACGGCGGACTTCCTCCAGCCCGTCAGCGTCGATCTGCGGTAGGCGTCAGCGGTACGCTTCACCCCCTCGCTCATCGTCGGATAGGGGTGAACCAGCGACCCGAGCGTCCCCAGCTTCACCCCCGCCTTCATGGCGAGCGAGATCTCCGCGATCATCGTCCCCGCGCCCGGGGCGAGGATATGTCCGCCCAGGATCCGGCCTCCCTTCCCGACGACGATCTTGACTCGGCCCATTGCGGCGCGCTCGGCGATGGCGCGGTCCAGGTTCCCGATGTCGTAGGCGTGCGCGGACACCGCGGACCCGTGGCGATCCACGGCCTCGGCTTCAGTGAGCCCGACATGCGCGAGTTCGGGCTCCGTGTACGTGCACCACGGGATCACGCCGTAATCGATGTTCGCGCGCACGGGGAAGAGCGCGTTCTGCACGACGGTGCGCGCTTCGTGGTCGGCGACGTGCGTGAACAGGAAGCCGCCGATGACATCGCCGGCGGCGAAGATGTGTTTCCGGGAGGTGCGCAGCTTCGAATCGACGGTGACCCAGCCTTTCGCGGTCTCCACGCCCGCCGCGTCGAGTCCCATGTCCTCCGTGTTCGGCGCGCGCCCCGCGGCGACCAGCACCTCGTCGACCTCGAACGTCTCGGGCGCGGCCGCCGGATGGTCGCCGACTGCGTCCCCGGCGGCGGCGATCGTCACGCGCCGCCGATCTCCCGCCCGGTCGACCCGCGTCACGACATGGCCGGTCCGGATCTCGATGCCCTCCCCGCGAAGCCTGCTCGTCAGCAACTCCGCAAGTTCGGGCTCTTCGCGCACCATGAGCCGGTCGAGCAACTCCACGACCGTGACCTCCGAGCCGAGGCGGCGGAAGGCCTGGGCGAGTTCGACGCCGATCGGCCCGCCCCCGACCACGGCGAGCGAGGCGGGAATCGTGTCGCGGTCGAAAGCCTCGGCGTGAGTGAGGTAACCCGCCTCCTCGAGCCCCGGGATCGGCGGCACCGCGGCCCGGGAGCCGGTGGCGACGACGAAACGGCGTGCACGGATGCGGCGGCCGTCCACCTCGACTTCGTGGGGCGAGACGAAGCGCGCCGCTCCCTCGACCACATCGACGCCCATGGCGCGAAAACGCTCCGGATCGTCGTGCGGCTCGATCTCGGCCCGAGCGGCGCGGACGCTGGCGAGAACGTCCGGTCCCTCGATCGTCGGCTGGACGGGGCGCAGCCCGTGCGCGGCGGCGGCACGAAAATGATGCGCCACCCGGGCCGAGCTGATCAGGGCCTTGGAGGGCACGCATCCGGTCCAGAGGCAGTCGCCGCCCAGGCGGTCGCGCTCGATCAAGGCCACGCTCGCACCCAGCCCCGCGCTCCCCGCAGCCGTTACGAGACCGGCGGTGCCCCCGCCGATGGCGACGATGTCCAACATCTGGTCTCGAGCCACGTTGCTACTCCCCGTAGAGGTTTCTCCGCGAACTCTCCCTCACTGTACACCCGCTGTACACCCGCCGTGGCGAAACCGTGCCGAGCGTGGCCGATTTTCCTTGCCGGGCGTCCCGATTCACGCTTAGCTTCGCTTCGTGCAGAATCCTACACCCCAAGCTGCGGTGTCACGGTCGGGCTCAATGAAAAGCCGCGTCCAGCCGCCTCCGATCCTTGACAAGTGTCGTGAACTAGCGACCGTGAACGGTCTCCGCGAGGCCGGCCTCTATCCGTACTTCATGCCCATAGAGGCCTCGCACGACACCTGGGTCGTCATCGACGGCGCGCGCAAGATCATGGTGGGCTCCAACAACTACATGGGGCTCACGCACGATCCGCGCGTCCTCGAGGCGGCCCGTGACGCCCTCAACAAGTTCGGAAGCGGCAACACGGGCAGCCGGTTCCTCAACGGCAACCTCAATCTGCATGAGCAACTCGAGGCCGAACTCGCCGACTTCACCTGCATGGAGGCCGCGCTCGTATTCTCCACCGGCTACCAGACGAATCTGGGTACGCTGGGCGCGTTGATCGGCCGCGCGGACACGGTCTACATCGACAAGCTGGACCATGCCAGCCTCCAGGACGGTGCACGCATGGGGCTCGGCCGCACCCGGCGCTTCAATCACAACGACTTCGCGACCCTGCGGCGCATGCTCGAGGCCGAGACGCCCTCGCGCGGCAAGCTCATCGCGGTGGACGGCGTGTACAGCATGGAAGGCGACATCGCCGATCTGCCCACCCTGGTCGAACTGAGGCGGGAGTACGGCGCGGCCATCCTGGTGGATGACGCGCACGCCGTGGGGGTGCTGGGCGAGACCGGGGCCGGGACCGCCGAGCACTGGGGACTCACCGGCCAGGTGGACCTGATCCTCGGCACCTTCTCCAAGTCCTTCGCCTCGATCGGTGGCTTCGTGGCGGGTCGCGCAGACGTCATCGACTACCTCCAGCACAACGCCCGCGCCCTCATGTTCAGCGCGAGCATGCCTCCCGCCTCCGCCGCCACCGTGCTGAAGGCGCTGGAGATCATCCGCGATGAGCCGGAGCGCCGGGAGCAGCTCTGGAAGAACACCTACAGGATGATGGAGGGCTTCAAGTCGATCGGGTTCGATATCGGGCCGACCGAGACCCCGATCATCCCCATCCTCATCGGACCCATGGAGAAGACCTTCGTGTTCTGGCGCGCGCTGTTCGAAGCCGGCGTCTTCACGAACCCGGTGGTTCCGCCCGCGGTTCCGGAAGGGAGTTGTCGCCTGCGGACGAGCTACATGGCGACGCACTCGGATGACGACCTCGATTTCGTGCTCGACCAGGTAGAGCGCGTGGGGAAGAAGCTCGGCGTCGTCTGAACCGGCGCCTCCCCCCATGACGAGCCTCGCCTCCTCCGTGCGCGTCGTCCCCGTCGAAAGCCGCGCCGACCTCAAGCGCTTCATCGACCTGCCGTGGTCGATCTATCGGGGCGATCCCGACTGGGTGCCCCCGCTGAAGAGAGATGTACGGGCGGCCTTCGATCCCGCGAAACACCCGTTCCACCTGCACTCGGAGGTCCAGCCCTACCTCGCAGTGCGCGACGGCCGGGCAGTGGGCCGAATCTGCGCGATCCGGAACCGGAATCATGAACGGATACACGACGAAGCCGTAGGGTTCTTCGGCTGGTTCGAGTGCATCGACGACCCGGAAGTGGCCGTGGCGCTGCTCGACGTGGTTCGGGTTTGGCTCCGCGCGCGCGGCCTCACCGCGATGCGCGGCCCCACGAGCTTCTCGACCAACGAGACCTGTGGCCTGCTCATCGACGGAGATCCCGGGCCGCCGGTCGTCCTGATGGCCTACAACCCGCCGTACTATCCGGGGCTGATGGAGGCTGCCGGACTGCGGAAGGTCAAGGATCTCTTCGCCTGGCTCATGAAGAAGGGCGATTGGCCGCCGCACCTGTTCCGCGCCGAGAAGGTCGTGACGCGCAGGTACGGCATCCGGATCAAGACGCTGGACATGTCGCGATTCGACGAAGAACTCGGCCGCGTCCAGCGCCTGTACAACGCGGCCTGGGAGAAGAACTGGGGTTTCGTCCCCATGACCGAGGCCGAGATGGATCACATGGCGGCGGAACTCAAGCCCATACTCGACCCCGAACTCGCGCTCTTCGCGGAGACGCCGGAGGGCGAAACCGCCGGCTTCGCGCTCGCCCTCCCGGACTTCAACCAGGTGCTGCGCCGGATGAACGGCAGGCTCTTCCCCTTCGGAATCCTGAAGGCGCTCATCTACCGGCGCAGAATCACGTGCATGCGCGTCATCATCCTGGGGCTCGCCGAGGAATGGCGCGGCAAGGCCGTCGATGTCCTCCTCTACCTGTGGCTGTTCAGGAAGGGAATCGCCGCCGGAATGACGTCCGCCGAGCAGTCGTGGATCCTCGAGGACAACCAGAAGATGAACCAGGCCATCGAGCGGCTCGGCGGCAGGGTCTACCGCACCTACCGGCTGTACGAAGCGGCCCTGTAGTGGGATCGGTCTTCCTGACGGGGGGGAGCGGGTTCCTCGGCAGCCATCTCGCCGCCGCACTCGTCGCCGCCGGACATCAGGTCACCGCGAGCGTGCGGCGAACGAGCGACACGCGTCGTCTCGATCGCCTCGAACTGACGAAGGTCGAACTCGATCTCGGGCTGAGGGACGACGCGGCAGCGGCAGCGGCACTCGCGGATTGCGCCGCCATCGTGCACTGCGGGGCGCTCACGCGGGCGCGCAACGCGTCGGAGTTCATGGCCGTGAACGCGGTCGGCACCCTGAGGCTCGCCAGGGCGGCGGCGGATGCGGGAGTCCCGCGGTTCGTGTTCATCAGCAGCCTCGCCGCCCGGGGCCCGGACGGAGCGGACGGACCCGTGAGCCCGTACGGCCGGTCGAAAGCCGAGGCCGAGGCCGCGCTCGCGTCCATCCGCGGGCCGATGAAGGTGACCGTGCTCCGGCCGGGGGGCGTGTACGGCCCGCGCGACTCCGACCTGCTGCCGCTCTTTCGGCTGGCGGCGCGGGGGTGGACCGCGATTCCGCGCAGCCGCGCGCCGCTGCAGCCGGTATATGTCGCCGATGTCGTCTCGGCCGTCCTGGCCGCCCTCGAGGCGGCGCCGTCTCCGTCTCCGCTTCCCATCGCCGCGGCGGAACGGCATTCCTGGCGCGCGCTGGCGGGAGCGCTGATGGCTGCCGTGAACCGCACCGGTCGCGTCCTGCGGCTACCGTCCGCCCTCTTTCTCACCGCGGGGGCGCTGTCGGAACTCGCGGGCCGCCTGACGGGAACCGCCCCCGCCTTCGACCGGAGACGGGCGCGGGATCTGTCCGCGTACGCCTGGACCTGCGACATCGAGGCGAGCCGAAGACATCTCGACTCGTGGCATCCGCGGGTCGGCATCGAAGAGGGGCTCGCGCGCACCGCCGAGTCGTATCGCCGCATGGGCTGGCTGTGAGCGACGGCGGCAGCGGACGACTCCTGCCCGTCGATCGCCTTGCCATCGGCTACTTCGGTGGCACGGGCCTCGTTTCCCTCGCGTTCGGCGGCCTGCCCGGGGCGGGAATCGCAGCGGCCCACGCGATCGCCATCTTCGGGATCACGCGACTTGCGGCCTGGCGCCCCCGCGCAGGCCTCGCAGTCATCGCGCGGGCGGCGTACGCCGTGTGCCTCACACCCCTGCTGTATGCGGAGCTCGCCGTCATCAACCGCTTCTTCACGCAACGGTACTTCGACGCCACGGTGCAGGCGTGGGACGCCGCCGTGTTCGGCGGACAGCCCAGCATCGGCCTCAGCGCGCTGTTCCCCTGGCTCTCCTTCTCCGAGGTGTTGCACCTGGGCTACTTCGCCTACTACGCCATCATCCCCGCCGCCATCCTGGGCGTGTTCGCGACACGCGGCGCCGAGGCCCTGCAGCGCACCGCCCTCGCCGTGGCCGCCGCCTTCTTCGTCTCCTATCTCATCTTCATGTTCTTCCCGGTCGCCGGCCCCCGGTACGAGTTTGCCCAGATCGGCGGCGGGATCGGCGAGGGCACGCTGTTCGGGATCGTGCACGGGATCCTGGAGGCCGGCTCGTCGAAGGGCACGGCCTTCCCCAGCTCCCACATCGCCGCCTCCCTGGCGGCGGTCGTGAGCGCCGGACGCGAGGATCGGCGCTGGTTCTGGCTCCTCATCATCCCGGAACTCGCGTTGACCGCCGGGACGGTGTACGGTCGCTTCCATTACGCGACCGACGCCCTCGCGGGCATCCTGCTCGGACTGCTGGTCTGCGCCGTACTGCATGCGTCCGGATCCGGGGCCGGGGGCGCCCGGGAAGCCGAGGGCGGGCAACCCGCGGCCTGAGCCGCGCATCAAAGCGGTGGATTCGGAAGGTGACCTTCAGAGGGATGACGTGGACGAACGCGACCTGATCGCCTGCGCCAAAGCGGGAGAGCGATCCGCGATGGGGGAGTTGTACGAACTCCACGCGCGGCGCGTCTACACCGTGATCCGCCGCCTCGTGGGCGACGATCACCTCGCAGAGGATCTGTCCCAGGAAGCCTGGATCCGTGCGTTCGAGAAGCTCCACCTTTTTCGCGGGGACGCGGCCTTCGGCACGTGGCTCTACCGGTTGGCGACGAACGTGGCGCTCAACCGGCTTCGCAGGTCGTCGAAGCGACGGCCCGTGGAGTCCGCCGCCGAGCTTCCCCGCGTGACGCGGGCGCACGACGACGTGATCGTGACCCGGCGGGTCCTGACCAAGGCGCTGGACCAGCTGCCGCCGGGGTACCGGAAGGTCCTCGTGCTGCACGACGTGGAAGGCTGGACGCACAACGACATCGCCGAGTTTCTGGGTTGTTCGCCCGGCACGTCGAAGTCGCAGTTGCACAAGGCGCGGGCGCGCATGCGGAAGCTCATCGCTCCGGAAGATTCCGGGAACGGCGGTGCGCGGGGCGAAGCGCGCCTGTGAGAGGGATGGAAGAGGGATAGAAGGGATAGAAGAAATGGCGAACCACATGGATGCCGAGCGAATCTCGGCACTGCTCGACGAGCCGTGGGCCGACCAGGACTGCCGGGCCCACCTCGATGCGTGCGGGGATTGCCACGCGGAGTTCGAGAGATTGAGCCGGCTGCGCATGGCGTTGTCCGCACTCCCGGATGAGAAGGCGCCGAGCGGGCAGTGGGCCGGGATCGAGGCCGCGCTCGATGCGGGTGAGACGCGGGCCGGCACCGGCTGGATCGGCCGAGGCGTCGCCGGCCGTCTCTTCGTCCCGGGACCGCTCCAGGCCGCCGCCGCCCTCGTGTTGTTTGCCGGCGGCGTGATCGCCGGCCTGCAGTTCACCGGCGGCGGCGTCGCGAACTCGCCGGATCCGGCCTCGGATCCTCCAGCCGTCGTTTCCACCGATGATGGTCGCACCCTCGTGGACGGTCTCAGCCGGATGGAATCGCTGCGGTCGCCGCTCAGACAGGTGGGAGAGGGGGGGACGGGTCCCGCGTCGGAAGGCGGGTTGGGGGAGAGAGATCCCCTGGCGGCGGCACAGAGATTGGCGAGGCTGGAGGGATCGATCCGGGCACTGCGGGACCGCCTCGAGACGAATCCCGACGATCTGCTCGCCAGCGCCTACTTGCTGGAATTCGTGGAGACGCGCGATCGACTCGCGGAGGAACTCGGCCGCGCAAGCGGGACGCGGACCTGGTGACCATGCCTCTCTCGCGGTCCCCGCGCCCGCTCGCCGCGGCTCTCGCCGCGGGCGTCCTGTCGCTCACGCCCCTTTCCGGTGCGGCACAGGAGACCCCGGCGGCCGCCGCTCCCGGCTGGATCGGGGTGCGGGTCGACGAGCGCTACAACTGCGGCTGGGAGACACCGGAAGATTGGAAGAACTGCACGCTCGTCGTCCAGGTTCGTGAGATTCAGGAAGACGGGCCGGCGGCGCGTGCGGGGCTCCTCGTCGGCGACCGACTGGCGGCGATGAACGGCGTGGGCATCTCCCTCGCCAACCTTTCCGAGCTGCTTGCATCGATCCGCCCGAGCGTCCCGGTACGATTGCAGGTCACACGAGACGGGGCTGACCGCACGCTGGAAGTCATTCCCGACACCCGGCCCCCGGATGCGGACGACGTACCGATGGAGGGCCGTCGGACGATCGTGACCACGACCGGGAACCGGCGGCGCGGCACGTTCGTCTTGTGGCTGACGGCCTCCGCCGGGCGCGACTCCACCGAGCGCGGCCGCGCCGGCGTCGCCCTCGCCTTCCGCGATACGGATGACACCGGCGTCGCCGTCGAGCCCTCCGCCGTGCGGGTCGTGGACGGCCGACTCAACGTGCTGCCCGTTCGCGACCGACCGGTCTCGGAGTTGCCGGCGGTCCGTGTGGAAATACTCCGTGATCTGCAGCGCGAGTCGGAATCGGCCTACCGGGACTTCACGCTGGCGCTCCAGCACGTCGGGGCTGTGCGGGCGCGCCTCTCGGCGACGGAGTTCCGGCGCCGCGTGGCGCGTGCCGCTCAGGTGGCGCGGCCGGAGCCCGGTCTCGCCGCCCGCCTCCACCGTACGTTCGCGGGGGCCGAGTTCGAGCCCGTGCGCAACTTTTCCGACCGTGTCGGTATGGATGGTCTCCTCGTGCTCAGGGTCGCGCGGGGGACGGTCACCGCCCGGCTCGGGATCAGGCCGGGAGATCTCCTCGTGAGAGCCGCCGACCGTCCGACACGGGACCTGGAGGAACTCGTCACCGCGCTCGATTCGGAACCCGGATCGGGCCCGAGCGTGGTGTGGGTCCGGGGAGGTCGCGAGATGAGCGCAGTCTGGCCCCGACGCTGACAGCGTTGGCGTGCTGGTCATTGGCGCCTGGCCACGGATGGCTTTCTGCATGGCTCGAACGCGTCCGCGAGAGTCGACGGGGATTATGCGAAAAGGGCCAGTGCGCCTCCGACTCGACGCGCTGGCCGTCATCGGGGCCTTCCTCATCGGAATCGGGCCGGGCACGGCCGTTCAGCCCTGTCCGAAGCATCGGGCGGCGCACGGCGACGAGCCGGAGCCCCGGACTGCCACACTCCATGAGACGCATGCGGAGGCCGCCCCCGCACACAGCCCGCGCGGGGCACGCCCACGCCGATGGCGCCAGCGAGAACCCGCATCCGCACTCGGGCGGACCGTGTGACTGTCTCGGCACCTGCCTGACCTGCTGTGGTCCGGCGCTCGTGGCCTCCTCCCCGCGCGCCGCCCAGATCACCTCTGCAGGCTACGCATCGCGCGGGACGCGGCCCTACCTCCGGCCCGCCCCGGACCCGGCTGCCTACCTCAGACCGTTCGGCCAACAGTGCCATGGACCACATCACGCGCGCGGGCGGGTCGTTCACGACCGAGTCAGCCGGCATGGGTGACGGCCGGGGTTCGGCTGGTCGCCACCCGGACCGGTAACATCGACGGGAGAGATGCCGCGCCCAGCGTGAACCCGCAACTGGTGCCCACGGCCCGCACCGGCCTCCGCGCCGGCACCGTGGTCGAAGGAGGGCTGAGCCTCAACCTCTACATCCCCCGGGCCAAGGCCTTTAGGGTCGCCGGCGAGGTGCTCCTGCCCCTCGTGCGCGACCTCGACGGTCCCAACTCGAGACCGATCCGACCTTCGTGCTCGGCCTGCGGGTCGTACCAGTAAGCCATTAGATGTCAACGCGTTATGTACGGGAGTCGCTCCGTTGCGGCCCCCGTGGCGCCCTGCCCTGAGAATCTACTTGAAGTCCCGGCCACGAGCGATTCGTATACGTAACATGTTACCGTATACACCGTATATCGTTTGTCAGCGGCGAGGGCCGGTCGTACTCTCCCCACCTGCCGCCACCGATCCCGGTGAGCGAAGAAGGATCCCCGGAACCATTCGAGAGAACCCCCCATGTCCGACGCGCCTCCCGCATACGACACCCTGTCCACCCCAGCGGGCGGGGAAAACATCCGCATGGCGGGCAGCCGCCTCGACGTGCCCGACCGTCCGATCATTCCCTTCATCGAAGGCGACGGGATCGGTCCCGACATCTGGCACGCCGCGAGCGCGGTCTTCGAGGCGGCCGTCGAGAAGGCATACGGCGGCGCCCGCAGGATCGTGTGGTTCGAGGTGCTCGCCGGCCAGAAGGCGTTCGACCGCACCGGGGACTGGCTCCCCGCGGACACGCTGCGTGCGATTCGGCATCACCTCGTCGCGATCAAGGGACCCCTCACGACGCCCGTGGGTGGAGGGATCCGATCGCTCAACGTGGCGCTGCGCCAGAAACTCGACCTGTTCGCGTGCGTCCGCCCCGTGCGCTGGTTCGAGGGTGTGCCGTCTCCGGTCCGGCAGCCGGACCTCGTCGACATGACGATCTTCCGCGAGAACACCGAGGACATCTACGCCGGCATCGAGTGGGAGGCCGGGAGCGAGGAGGCCCGCCGTCTGCGTGCCTTCCTGTGCGACGAGATGGGCGTCTCGACGATCCGTTTCCCCGACACCAGTTCCTTCGGTGTGAAGCCGATCTCGAGGGAAGGAACGCGGCGGCTCGTCCGCGCCGCGATCCGGTACGCCCGCGCCCGGGGATCCGGCAGCGTCACGCTGGTCCACAAGGGGAACATCATGAAGTTCACCGAGGGCGGCTTCCGCGACTGGGGCTACGACCTCGCGAAGGACGAATTCGGGGCGGAGGAGTTCGGCGGCGGCCCCTGGTGCCGGACCCCGGACGGGATCGTCGTCAAGGACGTGATCGCGGACGCCTTCCTGCAGCAGATCCTCACGCGGCCCGCGGAGTATGACGTGATCGCGACCATGAACCTGAACGGCGATTACATCTCGGACGCGCTGGCCGCGCAGGTGGGCGGGATCGGCATCGCGCCCGGAGCGAACATCAATTACGAGAGCGGCCACGCGATCTTCGAGGCGACGCACGGCACCGCGCCGAAGTACGCCGGACAGGACAAGGTGAACCCCGGTTCCGTCATCCTTTCCGGCGAGATGATGTTGAGGCACCTTGGCTGGAACAAGGCCGCCGACCTCATTGTATCTTCTTTGGGCGCAACGATAAGCGAGAAGCGCGTGACGTACGACTTCGAGCGCCTGATGGAAGGCGCCACCCTCGTCAGGTGCAGCGAGTTCGGTCAGGCCATGATCGACCACATGTGACGGACCCGGCACAATCCGATGGAGAAAGAGATGAGCAAGACAGGCAGGTTTGCGACGGTCGCTGGACTGGTGTCCGCGCTGGCGGTACCGGTCGCGGTCGAGGCCCAGCTTCCCGCGGGCATCACCGAGGTCGCGGGCGTCGAGGGCATCACGGAGTACCAGCTTGAGAACGGACTCCGCTTTCTGCTCTTCCCCGACCAGAGCAAACAGCAGATCACGGTGAACATCACCTACCTCGTGGGTTCGAGGCACGAGGGCTACGGCGAGACCGGCATGGCCCACCTCCTCGAGCACCTCGTGTTCAAGGGCACGCCGGACCACCCGGACATCCCGAAGGAGCTCGACGAGCACGGCGCCTTCCCCAACGGCACCACCTGGTTCGACCGCACGAACTACTTCGAGACGTTCCCGGCTACGGACGAGAACCTCGACTGGGCGCTCGATCTCGAGGCGGACCGGATGGTGAACTCGTTCATCGCGGCGGAGGATCTCGAATCCGAGATGACGGTGGTCCGCAATGAATGGGAAGCAGGGGAGAACAGCCCCCAGGGCGTGCTCCAGAAGCGGGTGATGTCGGCCGCGTACGACTGGCACAACTACGGCAACTCCACCATCGGGGCCCGCGCGGACCTTGAGAATGTGCCCATCGACCGGTTGCAGGCCTTCTACCGGAAGTACTACCAGCCGGACAACGCGATCCTCGTCGTGGCCGGACGCTTCGAACCTGCGCGCGCGCTGGAGCTGGTCGCCGAGAAGTTCGGCGGCATCCCGCGGCCCGACCGCACCGGAGCCAATCAACTCTTCCACACCTACACGGCCGAACCCGCGCAGGACGGCGAGCGGACGGTGACGCTACGGCGCGTCGGCGACGTGCAACTCGTGATGGCGGCGTACCACATGCCGCCGGGATCGCACGAGCAGTTCGCGGCCGTCGACGTGATGACGCACGTGCTGGCCGCCCGTCCGGCCGGACGTCTCTACCAAGCCCTCGTCGAACCGGGACTCGCGGCCGGCGCCTTCGCCTTCAACTACCAGCTTAACGAGCCCGGCATGCTCCTCACCGCCGCCGAGGTGCGCGAGGAGGATTCCCTCGAGACCGCCGCCGAGACGTTGCTGGAGACGGTCCAGGCGCTGGTCGACGAACCCCCGACCGAGGAGGAGGTCGAGCGCGCGAAGACCGACTATCTCTCCGGCATCGAACTCGCGTTCAACAACCCGCAGGGGATTGCGCTGCAGCTGAGCGAGTGGGCCTCGATGGGAGACTGGCGCCTCTTCTTCCTGCACCGGGATCGCCTCGAGCGCGTGACCCCGGAGGCGGTACACCAGGTCGCGCAGGCCTACCTGAAGCCCTCCAATCGGACCATCGGTTACTTCTATCCGGCCGAAGAGACGCCGGCCCGGGCCGAGATCCCGCCGCCGCCGGACGTCGGGGCGCTGGTTGCCTCGTACACCGGACGCGAAGCGGTGGCGGAGGGTGAGGCGTTCGATCCGACGATCGAAAACATCGAGGCTCGGACGGAGCGGTTCGAACTGCCCAGCGGCCTCAAGGTTGCGTTTCTCCAGAAAGAAAACCGCGGCGACGCCGTGAGCCTCCGCTTCACGCTCCGGCACGGCACGGAGAGCGCCCTCATGGGGAAGGCCACCGCCGCCTCCATGGCCGGATCCATGTTGATGCGGGGGACGACGATCCGATCCCGCCAGGACATCTCCGACGAGCTCGACCGGCTGAAGGCGCAGGGCTTCATCAACGGAAGCGCCCTCACGGCGGGCGGGTCGTTCACCACCGTGCGCGAGAACCTCCCGGCTGTCCTGCGCCTCGGCGCCGAGATACTCCAGCAGCCGGCCTTCGACGCGGAGGAGTTCGAGTTGCTGCGCGAGGAACGCCTGGCTGGTATCGAGTCACAGATGTCGGAACCGCAGGCCCTCGTGATCCAGGCCTTCTCGCGCCACTTCAGTGATTACCCGGCCGATCATCCCCGCTACTCGGCGACTTACGAAGAGCAGATAGAGCGCCTGGAGGCCGCCACGGTGGACGAGGCGCGTGCCTTCTGGGAGGGCTTCTATGGAGCCGGGAGCGGTACAATGTCCGTGGTCGGCGACTTCGACGCCGCAGCGACCCGCGCGCTGATCGAAGAGCTCTTCGGGGACTGGACCGCGAGTGAACCCTACGCCCGCGTGCCGATACAGTACCGCGACGTCGAAGCGCTGAGCCTGGACATCCAGACCCCGGACAAGGCGAACGCCATGATGTACGCGGGCATCCCGATTCAGATGCGCGACGATCACCCCGACTATCCGGCTCTGCTCCTTGGGAACCACATTCTGGGCGGTGGCATGAACTCGCGCCTCTTCAGCCGCATTCGGGGCGAAGAGGGCCTGTCGTACGGCGTAGGTTCCGGGTTCAACGCCCCGCCGATCGACGACAACGCGCAGTTCATCGGTTTCGCCATCTTTGCGCCGGAGAACGCGGACAAGGTCGTCGCGTCGTTCCGTGACATACTCGACACCACACTCGCCGACGGTTTTTCGGAGGATGAGTTCGAGTCCGCCAAGCGCGGATACCTGGACCAGCAGCAGAACGGTCGCACGAACGACGCCGCGGTCGCGATCATGCTGGCGAACGCCATGTTCGTGGGCCGTCCACTCTCGTTCACTGCGGACCAGGAAGCCGCGATCCAGGCGCTGACGGCCGAGGAAGTCGCGGCCGCGTTGCGGCGCCACATCGATTTGGCGAAGCTGACCATCATCCGGGGCGGCGACTTCGCCAACAAGCTCGTCCCCTGACGGGGTTCCCGGGCCCGCCGACAGGGGCGGCGGGCGGCCGGATCAGCGGCCGCCCGTCTGCTCCCGCTCCACGTTCAACTGCGTAATGTCCACGGTCCAGCGCGTGTCGCCCAGCAGGTGCTTCACGAAGTACTCCGCGCGCAGCCAGAACCAGTAGTCGCTCATGTCCCCGTAGCCGTGCCGCTGGCCGGGGAAGACGAAGTAGTCGAAGCGCTTGTTGGCCCGGATCAGCGCCTCCGCCATGCGGTGCGTGCCGGCATGGTGGACGTTGTTGTCGATGTCCCCGGTCGTGAGCAGCAGGTGCCCCTTGAGGTTCGCGGCCAGGTCCGAGTTGCGCTCGATCTCGTACTCGAACGTCACGTTCCCGCTGTCGTCGACGACCTCGCGCACCCCGTGGTGCTTCTCCGACCAGTTCTGGTTGTACACATCGTTGTTGTGGTTTCCGGACGAGGAGACCGCGACCTTGAAGAAGTCCGGGTAGACGAGCATCGCCGCCGTCGACATGAAGCCGCCCCCGGAGTGCCCGTAGATGCCCACGCGGTCGATGTCGATGAAGTCGTGCCGGTCGACCAGTTGCTCGATCGCGGTCTTCTTGTCCGCCAGCCCGTAGTCGCGGAGGTTCCCGTACCCGTAGTTGTGGTACCACTTCGAGCGCGCCGGGTGGCCGCCCCGGTTCCCCACCGTAATCACGATCATCCCGAACTGGGCCAGCGCCGTCTCGTAGCGCGCGGTCGAGAACGACTTCGCGACCGCCTCCGTCTGCGGCCCCGGGTAGACGTAGGCCACGACCGGGTACGTCTTTGACGGGTCGAAGTCGAACGGCTTGTACATGACGCCGTACAGGTCCGTGACCCCATCGTCCGCCTTCACCGTGTAGGGCTCGGGGAATCCATACCCCGCCTCGTGCAGCTTCGAGAAGTCGGCGGTCTCGAGGTCGATGATCCGTCGTCCGTTGGCCGCATGGAGCGCCGCCGCCGGGGTCGTGTTGACGCGCGAATAGTTGCTGACGAAGAAGCGGTTCGACTCCCCCATCTCGACCCGGTGATCGAAGTCGCCGGGGTTCAGCAGCGTCAGCCCGGAGCCGTCCAGGTTCACCCGGTACACGTGCTGGTAATACGGATCCTCGCCCTCCTCGCGCGCGTTGGCCTGGAAGTAGACGACGCCGGCCGACTCATCGATCCCGACCACCTGGCGCACCGACCACGGACCCTCCGTGAGGCGGTTCCGAAGCGCGCCGTCCGGCCCGAACCGGTACAGGTGCGCCCAGCCGTCCCGCTCCGACCACCACAGCATGTCGCCCGACTCGAGGAGTTCGAGCCGCTGGAACTCCACGTAGGTGTTGAGCCGCTCCTCGAACAGCACGCGCGCCTCGCCCGTCGCGGCGTCCGCCACCATCACGTCGACGCGGTGCTGGTCGCGGCTCTGCCTCACGAAGTGGAGCTCGTCCGAGTTCTCCGCGAGCCACAGCGAGCGGAACGGCTCCTCGCTGTCCGGATAGCGAAACTGGCGCGCGGAGGTCGTGAACAGCCGGTGGTCCTTCCACTCCTCCGGCATCGCGACCTCGACCATGCCGCGTTCCTGGAGGTCGTAGATCAGGAGCTCGGGCTGGCTCACGGTCTCCTCGCCCGGCATGTCGTATTTGTAGGACTCGAGTTCGGGCCGCTTGTTGCCGACCATGTGGATGACCCAGAGATCTCCCGTCTCCCGCCGGTCGCGGCGGATCAGGGAGAAGCGGCGTGAGTCATGCGACCACGAGATCGACACCCGCTTGCGCTCGTCCGCGTTCTCCTCCCGCTCGATGTCCGTGTCCCCGCGATCGAACACCGCGTAGCTGTAGTGCTCCTCGCCGTCCGTCGTGAGCTGGGTCTCCGCGACCTCGATCCCCTCCTCCGCCTCGTCCCCGCTCTTGCCGCGCCGCGCCTCGAGGAACTGCTGGTAGTCGTCGCCGCTCATCATGTACAGGTTGTGATGGCGGGCGAAGATCACCGTCTGCCCGTCGGGTGACACGCTGGCCCACGAGGGGTGGTTGTCCGGCGCCTCCCAGTCCTCGAGTTCGCGCAGCACGCGGGTGTTCACGTCGTACTCGAAGTGGAACACCTTCTTCCGGGCGCGCTGGCGCTGCTGTTCTCCCTCTTCCTCCTCCTCGTCAAGCTCCTCCATCTCCGATTCCGTCTCCTCCTCCTCTTCGTCCCGCGAGGACTCGACCTCGAACTGGAGCGTGTTGGCGTCGATGAACTTGATCGAGCGGATCGGGAGGTGCCGGCCGTCCCAGGGATCGCGCGTGATGCGGGTGAGTTCGGCCGCGATCCGGTCGTTGTCGAAGATCTGGCGCTTCGTCCCCGCCACCGGATCCACGATGTAATAGAACGAGCCGTCCGAACTCTCCCATTCATACCAGAAGGACTCCGATTCCTCGATCCAGCGCGGATTGACGGAGGTGGAGTAGACGAGGTCCTGGATCTTGTAGGGCGCGAAGCGTGCCGCGAGACGGTAGTTCGCCGGGCCCTCGGCGGCCTCCTGAGAGGCGAGCGGCGTCGCGAGCAGGATCGCGGCGGCGAACGGGAGGAAAGGGCGGAGGCCGGCACGGTAGGCGGATTTCATGGCAAGACTCGCGGTTGTCGGGTAGAGAACGGGCGACGAGATCACGCCGGAGAACGTGGAGGAAGTGACGTCGGCCTGTCCAGATGGCCGCGACCGGCAGGGGCCCGGGCGCACCCTGCCGGCAGGAGCCGGTCAGGGCGACCGGCCCCGCACCGACAGGGGCTGAAGGGGATTCGCCGGCGGCTAGTCGCCGCGTCCGAGCATGATGCCGACCGCGGCGCCGGCCGCGCCCCAAAGGACGGCCGTGACGACAACATCAACGACGGTCCAGGTGAGCGTCGAGATGTTCATCGTGCCCAGCATCACGAAACCGAAGGCGATGGCGATGAGGGCGCCGACCTTGGCGCCCGCCTTGGCTCCGCCCGCGGCGTCCGTCGCGCCCGCCCAGCCGAGGACCGTGGCGAGCACGCCGCCCGAGGCGAGCTGGCCTACCGCGATCCAGAGGAAACTGGGAGACTCCTTCATGACGCCGGTGGCGGACCCCATGTTGGCTTCCATGAATCCCCCGAGCACAAGCTCGTACAGCACGTAACCCCCCACGAAGAGGACGACGGCTCCGGCGACCGATGCGACGAGGCACTTCATGTTCATGGCGTTACCTCCGCCTGAAAGTGCGTGGCCCCCCCTGACACGTCCCGTCCCCGATCCGGCGCAGGCTTGAGACCGAGCCTGCCGGATTGAGCATAGGAATCGCTAAAGGCAGCCGGCAAGAGAGGTTGACCGCAGGCGGTGAGGCTCGGAGTCGGGTATCCGTGCCGGCGGGTAGCCAACGCCGTTGGACAAGACGCAGACTTGCGGTACTGTTGTGGGGGGGGGTAGAATCGGTTAACCCCACTGTGAAACAGCTCTTGGCTCAACTCCGTGGCGTGGGCCGAACGGTGGTCACACCGAGGCGGAAGGTTGACTCAATGCCCAGCTTGCGCACGACTCTTCGGACTCTCCTGCTCGCCGTCATGATTGCGGTAACCGGCGTCGCAAACACTGCGGTGGCGGCGAGTAGCGGATCCTGCGACGAGGATTGTCCCTGGGACGGGTCAGGAACTCTGGTCGCCTGCAATGACGACGATATCGGTGGGGTCTGGTGCGAATACTCGGATCCGCACTACTACTTCAGTTTTGGCGGTAGCTGCTGAGCCATGGCTCGGCGATCGAACAATGTGATTTCCGTTCTGGCGTTTCGCCTTACCGTCCTCGGAAACGTCTGTCTGGCCGCTTCCGCCTGTGGCGACCAAGGGTCGGGGTCGCTTTATCGCGCGGTCACGCTTGAGCGCGTACGCACGGTAGTGCGTCAGGACGCGACTCCCGAGACTTCTTGGCTCAGCCGACCCTCGAATCTGATCCACGATTCAACCGAAGATCGGCTCCTTACCTTGGATCGAGACCGGCAGAGGGTGCTCGAGTTCACGACCTCTGGGGAGTTCGTCAGGGAATATGGACGACGGGGCGAGGGGCCGGGTGAAATGCGCAACGTCAAGACGGCGGCGGCTGTAGCTGGCCGCGTAGTCGTACTCGACCAGGGCAATAGGAAGATTGTCGTCTTTGATCGCGCCACTGCCCAGTTGGCACTGGAAATCCCTCTGCGGAATCAGATCCCGCAGAGCATGGCGGTGATCGGCGACAGTCTCCTTGCCGTCGTTCCCGGCCCCGATGGGGCCCTGTTCGAACTGGTCTCTCCAGAAGGGGATCGTCGGGGCCAGTTCGGCGATGGTGGCTTTCTCGCAGGTGGTTATCCGGGCCATCTGGTCGCGCACATCGGTGACGAACGCCTCGTCGTGGTAAAGCCCTCACTTCCCGAGGGCAGGATCTATCGACTTGACGGATCGCCGGTCGACATCTTCGTGTTCTCGGAACTGAGTCACGTGTTGTCCGAGTGGAGGGACCAGTTTACCGAGAAGGTGCGTCGGCGCATGGGCAGCCTCGGCACACGAGATCGTGGACGGATTGTCGCCGGACGGCTCTATTTCACCAGCATCGGCCCCACCGGAGATGGATCTTTCTTCCTGGTGGCCCCACCGGAGAACCTCGATGTCGAACCGTGGGAGGTCTGGATTCTCGACCATCGAGGGCAAATCCGGCGGCGCTACGCGTTCGATCAACCGTGGATTGGCCGTTCGACTGCCTCCTTTCCGAGGATCTACGCGACCGGTCAGGGTGATCAGTACGGGATCTTTGAGTACCGGATCCCCTGACTTCATCCTCCACGTCCTGCTTTTGGCTTCGTTCGCTCTGGGTTTGCCCAGCAGCAAAGCTAAGCGAGCGCCGGAGCAGAACTAAGGGATCGGAGGCTTCTGGTCGGCGGGGATGGGAGATCTCCAAGGCCGGCCCGCGGTGGACTCCCGGTGCGCGGCCTGCGCGGCGGCGAGCAGGTCCGGGTCGGTGAGGAGGTCCATTCCCGTCATCGCCATGACTCGCGCGGCGACATCCGCGGCGGCCGCCGCCCACTCGGTCCCGTGCGAGGCGCTCGTGGCCCACGAGTGCCACGGGACGCCCTTCGGAGCGGACGTCACTTCAAGCTGGACGGTCGGCGTGATCCAGCTCACCTCCGCCACATCGGTGGATCCTCCCTGCGCCGGGGTCGCGCGGGCCGCGAGCGGCTGTACGTCGACGTCGAGTCCCGCCTGCTCGATGTCGAGGCCGGCCTGCATGTCGCGGCCCCAGGCCTGGAAGGCGTCCGGGAATTGCGGCCCCCCGACGGCTTCCAGGTTGGCCTGCATCGCCTCCTGAAGCGGACGGTTCAGCAGCAGCGCATGGACGCCGGTGATGAGCGAGACTTCGTGCTCGGTGCGGGTCGCCTGTGCGGCGGCGGCGGCGATGTCGAGCAGCCACTCGTAGTACTCATCGACGTGCGCGCGCAGCGTGTCCCGCACGTAGTACCACGCCTTCGCGTACTCGGGGACGACGTTCGGCGCCTCCCCCGCGTTCGGCATCACGTAGTGGATGCGGGTGGAGGGCTGCACGTGCTCGCGCATCAGGTTCGCGCCGTAGTTCATCATCTCCACCGCGTCGAGCGCGCTGCGCCCGTTCCACGGATCCGCCGCCGAGTGCGCCGCCTGTCCCCGGAACTCCACCGTGAAGTTGTTCATCGCCTGCGTCGAGGCGTTCGTGACCCGGGTCTCCGTCATGGGGTGCCAGACGAGCGTCGCGTCGACGTCGTCGAAAACCCCCGCGTTGGCCATGTAGACCTTGCCGACGACCGTCTCCTCGGCCGGCGTGCCGAACAGCCGCACTTCACCCGGGATGTCCCGGTCCGCCATGGCGCGCTTGATCGCGATCGCGGCGCCGACCGACCCCGCCCCGAACAGGTTGTGGCCGCAGCCCTGGCCGCTCGTCACGCCGTCCGCCCGGGCCTCCCGATGCGGCACCGGTGCGTTCCCGACGCCCGGCAGCGCGTCGTATTCGGCCAGGACGCCGAGCACGGGCCCCCCGCTCCCGTGGCGGAAGGTCGCGACGAACGCGGTGGGCATGCCGGCGACGCCCGTCTCGACCTCGAACCCCTCCGCCTCCAGCAGGCCCGCCAGGTATTCGGCCGAACGGTGCTCGAGGAGGGCGATCTCCGAGTACTCCCACAGCGTCATCGACATGTCCCTGATCTCGTCCGCCAGGTCGTCGAGCGCTTCCAGCGCCGCCATCTTCCCGGGCGACACGTCCCGCATGAGGGTCGTCGGAACCTGCGACGTCAGGGGAGCGGCGATGAGAAAGAGAACCAACGCCGCCACCCCTGCCGTGAACGACGTGTGCCTCGGGAGGGAGATCCTGAGCATTTCGATGTCCTTGTGCCTTGGGGTCACCGGGCGGCCGGGACGGACCCGCGCGGCACGGGACCACCCGCGATCCCGACTAGAACCTGTCCAGCCGGGGGTTGACCACGTTGGAGTAGATCGACCCGAAGGTGTAGGAGAAGCCCACCGACACGCCATACTCGAATCCGCTCTGCAGGACGCGCTGCCGGAGCAGCACCTCCTCCGTCGTGGCGTCGCCGGCGGGCACGTTGAGCTGGTCGCGGATGCGCGAGTAGTTCGCGTTCAGCCGGAGCGACAGGCCCCGGAAGATCCGGAAATCGGCCCCCGCGAAGGCTGTGAAGCGGTTCTTCGACGGATCGTGGAGGTACTGGGAGAAGGTCAGGAACCCGTACGATTCGCCCCACGGCTGTCGGACGCTGAGGCGGACGCTGAACCGGTGGTGGGGGAGGGTCTCCTCGTCCTTCAGGAAGACGGTCTGCTCGATGTAGTCGTGGTACCGGAGGCCGATCGTGTAGAGGAAGTTGAACTGCCTGCGGGTCGACTCGGAGTAGGGGAAGATGTTGTACTCCAGCGCCGGCCCCACCTGGAGCTGCAGGTCTTCGTTGGCGAAGCTGGAGTATCCCAGCTCGTACGCCGCGCCCGCCGACCAGTGATCCGACAGGCTCCACACGCTGAGTCCCTCGGCATCGTAGCTCTCGCGGATGCTCGTCACGGACGTCGTGTCCGAGGTCTCGAAGAGTCGCCGGTTGTAGCTTCCGCCGATGGAGAACTCGAGCTTCAGGGCATCCGTGACGCGGTCGGCGGAGAACCCGCTCTCGAATTCGTACTCTTCAGTGCGCTCGTCCACCTCGAGGTCGGCTTCCGCGCGCAGCCGAAAGGTCCAGAAGTTCCAGGGGTCGTCCTCCGGCTTGGCGGCGATCTCGCCGTGTTCCGCTCCGTCGTAGTGGATATCGATGCTGGGAGCCTGACCGGTGCGCGCGATGTAGCGCAACAGCCCCAGTTCGAGCGTGTGCGCCACCTCGGTCAGCCGCTGTTCCACGGCGAGATTTGCGCGGGTCACGACTTCGAGGCGGTCCGTGACCTCGATGAACTCCTCGCGTCCGATGAAATCGAGCGTGAAGCGCTGGCCTCCGCTGCCCGTGCCCTCCGAGGTCATGAGCACGTGGACCTGCGCATCCTCGCGGTCGCGCGTGTAGTTCACGTACGGGATCTCGCGCCGGTAGAAGTCGAAGTCGCACATCCCGCGGCCGCCGTCGCAGTCGAAGAAGACGCGAAGCGCGCCGTTCCCGTTGGCGGCGGGCGGCTCCTCCTGGGCTTCGAGGGGGACGGCGGCCAGGCAGGCCGTGGCGAGGAGGCCGGCCGCCACCGCAACCGCGCGCGTCCGGGGCAGGGCGGGGGCCGATGACGTTCCCGCGGGAACGCGGAGTGCGCGCCGCGTCGCGTTCGGAGAGGTGTTCAATTGAGGATTCCCTGGCAGATGGCTTAGAAGAACTGGTCGATGAGGATCGGGTTGCCGTCGGGATCCTCGACGACGATGTGTGCGGGCCCGGCATCGCCCGCTTCCTCCGTCCCGTGCGTGATCTCCACGCCACGTTCCCGCAGCGTCCGTTCGAGTTCCCGGACATCCGTCCACGACTCCATCGGCTTGCCCTCGAGCGTGAGCCCCGGATTGAAGGTGAGGATGTTCTCCTCGAACATCCCGTGGAAGAGGCCGACCACGGTCTCTCCGTTCATCATGATGAGATAGTTTGCTTCGGCGTCACCGCCCGTCTGCACGAAACCGAGCTTCTCATAGAACGCCTTCGAGGCGGCGAGGTCCTTCACCGTGAGACTGATCGAGAACAGGCCGAGATCCAAGGAATCGCTCCGGGTTGAGGCCGCAATGAGCGCGCTCCGCCTTTCGCTCCGCTCACCGCAGCTGCGGCGCGGGGCCGCGGAAGGGGTCCTCGACCCATCCGCGGCGGCGGCGGCTCGGGACGTGATCCGGGGCTGGCACGGGTACGACGCGACGCCGATGGTAACACTGCCGGACCTCGCCGCGTTGCTCGGAGTCGAAACCGTGTGGGTGAAGGACGAGTCGCCACGCTTCGGGCTCGGCTCTTTCAAGGCGCTCGGCGGGGCGTTCGCCGTCCTGCGTGCGCTGCAGGACGAGATCGAGCGCCGGAGCGGTATCCGGCCGACGACGGCGGAACTGCGGGCCGGGCATCCGCTGGCGGCCGACATCACGGTCACGACCGCCTCGGCGGGGAACCACGGCCGGTCCGTGGCGTGGGGAAGCGCCGAGTTCGGCTGCCGCTGCGTGATCTTCCTCCCGGAAGGCGCGATCCCGGCGCGCGCCCGCGCGATCGAGGGGCACGGAGCGAAGGTGGTCCGCGTGCCCGGCGAGTACGACGGCGTTGTCGGGCACACCGACCGAGAGGCCGCGCGGAATGGCTGGATCGTCGTATCCGACACGGCGTACGAGGGCTATGAGGAGACGCCCCGCCGCATCATGGCGGGCTACACGCTTCTCGCCGCCGAGATGTTGGAAGACCTTGCCGATGCCGGCTCGGCGCCGCTCACGCACCTCTTCGTGCAAGCGGGCGTCGGCGGCCTCGCGACCGGAGTGTGCGGCCATTTCGCGCAGGCGTGCGGCGAGGGACGGCCGCGCTTCATCGCCCTCGAGCCGTGGCGGGCCGACTGCTTCGGCCGGAGTCTGCGACGCGGCCGGGCGAGCATCGCGGAACCGCCGTTCCACACCGCGATGGGCGGTCTCGCCGCCGGCGTCGCGTCGACGATCGCCTGGGACTGTCTGGCGCCCCTGCTCGACGCGGCGGTCGCGCTTCCCGAGCCGGTATGGAGCGCCGGCGCCGAGGCGCTCGAGTCCGGTCGGCTGGGCGCCCGCATCATCGCGGGCCCGTCCGGCGCCGCCGGCGTAGGGGCGCTCCTCGCCCTGGCCCGCCTCCCCGGCCTACGCCGGCTCCTCGGCCTCGATCGATCCGCCCGCGTCGGCGCGATCGTGACCGAGCAGCGCTTCGACTGACCCCCGGCCGCTTGCGCGGTCATCGCGACCGCTGGTTGATACCTCGTTGCGAACCGACCCTAGCATTAGGGCAGGCGATCCACGAGGATAAGAGGTGACGGAAGATGCAGGGAGGTGGAGGTGCCGCTGATCCAGACCGCGCTTGAGCTTTCCGCTCCCACCTACGCGTACGGCAAGTCTCGACTCCATACGGGCGACTGCCTGGACTGGTTGTCGGTCCAACCCGAAAACAGCGTTCACGGCGTCGTCACGGACCCGCCTTATGGGCTCGTCGAATACAGCGAAACGCACAAGCGAAAGCTACGAAACGGTCGAGGTGGCGTTTGGCGTATCCCTCCGTCCTTTGACGGGAACCGACGTTCGCCGCTTCCGCGTTTCACCACGCTGACCAACGATCAACTCAACGAGTTGAACAGGTTCTTTCGGCGTTGGGCTGCAGCCCTCATGCCAATCTTGGTGCCGGGGGCTCATGTGCTCGTGGCTTCCCAACCACTTATCTCGTTTCGTGTGTCCGGTGCTTTGGCGGAGGCTGGCCTGGAGCGTCGCGGTGAGATCATACGCCTCGTGATGACGATGCGCGGCGGCGACCGACCCAAGAACGCGCACGAAGAGTTTCGAGAGGTCAGTGTCATGCCGCGCTCCAAGTGGGAGCCATGGCTCTTGTTCCGGAAACCGTTGGAAGGGCGTGTCCAGGACAATCTCCGCCGCTGGAGCACGGGCGGGTTGAGACGCCCCGCCGACAGCAAGCCCTTCTGCGACGTCATCAAGTCCAATCCGACGCAGAAGGCGGAGAAGAGCATCGCGCCTCACCCTTCTCTGAAACCCCAGGCGTTCCTGCGTCAGGTGGTCCGGGCAATCCTGCCGCTCGGCCAAGGAGTTGTACTCGATCCGTTCGCGGGTTCGGGCTCGACGCTCGCCGCTGCTGAATCGCTCGGCTACGCGAGTATAGGGGTCGAAATGGATCCGGAGTTCGTCAGAATTGCCGAGGAGGCCATCCCGAAGCTTGCCCGGCTAACGATCTAGATACACCCAATTCTCCCGCATCCCCGAAAGTCCCTCGCGGTCGAGCGTTGCCGTCCGGGTCCCAAGTTCACCCCGAGGGTTCTTGCGGAAGTCCGTCGGCACAACGTGCGTCAGGTAGATTTCGCGGAAGGTCGTCGGCACCCGATCTACAGCCGGCTCCGTATCCTTATCGACCTCATACACAAGAACCCAGAGCCATTGTTCACGCGCGCCATGCATGTCCACGGCGCCGCCCCGTTTCTTCGTCGTCTTCACCTCAACCCCCTTCTCGCCCGCGCTCACGGAGTTGTTCGGATAGACTCCGTTGACAATGAGATCAGGGTGGCCGTTGAAGTATTGGTTCACGACAAGCGTCCGGGAATGGGTGGCGAGGCTTGAGGTGAGCATATCCGAAAGTACGCCGGACATGATTGCTGGGCGGAGCATGTCGTCGAGTCTTTCCAGCCCCTTCGAAACGAGGAGGTTGTTTACGTCATGGAAGAAGTCGTAGACATCCTGCATCGCGATCTCGAAATCGCGAAGGCGGAGTTGATACGGCAACTCAAGGTCCGCGTTGAAGAGTGCAGGATCTGGGTGGTTGCGTTCGATAGCCATCGCGGGCGTTGATCCTTCGAGGTTTGAATGCTCGGAGACGCCAAGCCACGCGAAGCTGTTCGGCGTGAACGGGAACCGCAACATCGGATTTCAACACATGTTCGATTTCGCTGCCTACATCGACCGCGAACTCACGCGGTTCCACGAAGAACTGGAAGCCTTTCTCCGCATTCCCAGCATCAGCACCGATCCCGGGCATGCGGGCGACGTCCGCGCCTGCGCGGACTGGGTCGCGGAGCACGTCCTCGCGGCGGGGCTGCACGAGGCCGAGGTCATCGACACCGGGGGACATCCCATCGTCGTCGGCGAGCGGATCCACTCCGAAGAGGCCCCCACGGTGCTCGTGTACGGGCACTACGACGTGCAGCCCTCGGAGCCCGACGAGTTGTGGACGAGCCCGCCGTTCGAGCCGGAGGTTCGCGACGGCCGCCTGTATGCGCGCGGATCGATCGACGACAAGGGGCAGGTCCACATGCACATCAAGGCGCTCGAGGCGCGGCTGGCGTCCGGGGCGGATGTGCCCGTGAATCTCAAGCTCGTCATCGAGGGCGAGGAGGAGGTGGGAAGCCGCCACCTGGCGGCGTTCCTCCATGAGCACGCCGAGCGGCTCGCCTGCGATGCGATCCTCGTCAGCGACACCGGGATGTTCTCCCCCGAGTTGCCGTGCATCACGACGGGGCTGCGGGGCATCGTCTACACCGAGATCAACGTCCACGGCCCCCGGTCGGACCTGCACTCCGGCACCTACGGCGGGGCGGTCGTGAACCCCGCCAACGCCCTGGCCGCCATCCTCGCCGGCCTCCGGGACGAACAGGGCCGGGCCACCGTGCCGGGATACTACGATACGGTCCGGCCCATCAGCGCTCGCGAACGGGCGGATCTCGAACGCCTCCCCATGGATGAAGAGACGCTCCGGATGGGCGTCGGAGCGTCGGCGCTCGGCGGGGAAGCCGGCTTCTCGGCGCTGGAGCGGCTGTGGTATCGCCCGACGCTCGACGTGAACGGACTCCTCAGCGGCTTCACCGGCGAAGGTTCGAAGACCGTCCTCCCCTCGCATGCGATGGCGAAGGTGTCGATGCGGCTGGTTCCGGATCAGGATCCGGCGCAGGTGATCGAGGCCTTCGAGGCCCGCGTGCGCGAACTCGCGCCGGACGGAGTGACTGTCGAGATCAAGCGCTCGCACGGCGGCGCGCCATGGGTGGCCGACACCGAACATCCCATCTTCGACGCCGCCTCCGCCGCGCTCGAATCGGGTTTCGGGGCCCCGCCCGCGTACATCCGCGAGGGCGGCTCGATCCCCATCGTGCAGGAATTCGAGGACACGTTCGGCGCTCCCGCGCTCCTCATCGGATTCGCGCTTCCCGGATGCAACATGCACGCGCCGGACGAGTGGATCGATCTCGGGGTGTACCGAAAGGGGATCGCGGCCCTCGCCGACCTCTACGGCCGTCTCGGCGACCACCTGGCCTGAACCGCCTCAGCCACCCTCTGGGCTGAGCCGCCGCGAGTTCAGGCCACGGGTACGACGTCGAGTTCCGTCGTGATCTCTATGCAGCCGGAAAGCGTTCGGTAGACCGGACACTTCGGCGGATGGGCTTCGAACGCGCGCCGAATCGCATCGGCGTGCGTCTCATCCGCCTGGAGACGATACCGGGTCCGGATCCGCCGGATCACGAGCACGCCCTCGTCCGTCTCGATCTCGCCCTCCACGTTCGCCACCAACCGTCCCTCGTCCGCCTTGACGCCACGCGCTTCCAGCGCGCCCCCGAAGGTTCCGGCCAGTCAGCCGCCGGTCGCGGCAATGACGTAGTCGAGCGTGGTGGCGATGTCGCGCTGGCCGCTGACTCCGTAGTACGCGGCGATCGCGGAGTGGACGCCGAACTCGACCGGCGCGTCCGTGGCGGGGATCTCCGCCGTGCGGTATGGCCCCTTCTGTCGCACGATCTTCACGTGCGAGCGGTATACGACGTCACTCATTGGCTGGTTCTCTCCGTGATGATGTCGAGGAAGTTCATGACGACCCGGTGGGTGAGCCCCCAAATGGCGTCGCCCTCGAACAAGATGCAGGGCCACACGTGTTCGCGGCCACCATCCGGGTAACGGACCTCGGAGCGCAGAGCCGGGTCGCGCAGCGCGCGGAGCGGCGCCCAGACGTGATATTGCACCTCCGCGTTCGTCGAGACCCGGGTGTCCTCCCCGTGCCAGGCGACGAAGGGAGAGATGAGGATCGAAGGGATCCGGCGCGTCACCGGGTGCAGATCGTCGAGCCGGCCCAGGTACCCGCTGCGCGGAAGATCGAGCCCCACTTCCTCCCGCAACTCGCGGCGCGCCGTCTCCAGGAGATCCGCATCCGCCGTGTCCCGGTGCCCGCCGGGAAGCGCCATGTGGCCGGACCACGGGTCGCCCGGGACCTCCGCCCGCCGGACGAACAGCACCTCGAGGTCATGGTCCCGCGGACGGACCACGAGCGTCACGGCGGCGTGGCGCTCCGCCGCGCCGGGGTCGACGACCGCGTGACCCTCCGCCGCCAGCCGACGGGCGACCCCCGCCGTGCTCCAGCCTTCGCTCGCCGATCCTTCGCTCACCGGCCCTTCGCTCAACGCCCCTTCTCCGCCTCGCCGAGGAGGCGCAGGTAGCTCTCCAGCCGCCGCCGCTCGATCTTCCCATCCTCCACGGCCGTCCGAACCGCGCAATCCGGCTCCACCCGATGGCGACAGTCCGCGAACCGGCAGCGCTCGCCCGCCGCGGCGATCTCGACGAAGCCGTCGGCGAGTTCCGCGGGATCCAGCCCCCACAGCGCGAGGTACTGCAGGCCTGGCGTGTCGGCTACGTAGCCGCCCGCCGGGTATCGATAGAGCGCCGACGCCACCGTCGTGTGCCGCCCGCGCCCCCGCCGCTGGCTGATCTCCCCCACGCGCAGGTCGAGTTCCGGCACGAGCGCGTTCAACAGGCTCGACTTCCCCACCCCCGACTGGCCGCTGAGCACCGTGATCCGTCCTGCGAGGCGTCCGGCGAGCGCCTTCAGCCCCGCCCTCGATTCCACGCTCGTCCGCAGCGTTTCCACGCCGAGCGCCGCGTACTGTTCGAGGCCGTCTCCGGTTGCGGACTCCCCGAGGGCAGCGCCGGGGCTCGCCGAGTTCGATGCACGCTCCGCCGGCCCCGTCAGCTCCGACAGATCCGTCTTGTTCACGACGAGGAAGGCGTCGATGCCGCTCAGCGCCGCAAGCGCGAGCAGGCGGTCCACCATGAGGAAATCGGGATCGGGCGCCGTTACCGAAACGACGACCGCGACCTGGTCCACGTTCGCGACGATCACCTGCTCGCGCCGCTTGGAGACACCGTGCCGGGACAGCGCGCCGCCTCGCGCACGGAGCCGAACGATCCGCATTTCGTCGCCGACCCGTTCGAGTTCGACGAGATCGCCGACCGAGACGATGCGTGAGTCCGTCCGCTTCAGGCGTCCACGCAGCGACGCCTGCACGACAGTCGTGGAATCGTCCACGTGATAGACCCCACCCGCGATCCGCAGCACGCGGCCGACGGTAGCGGAGGGACCGCCGGAGGTCACGCCGAGCCGCAGCTTCCGTCCGCAGTCGCCGGGCTCACGCGGAGGCGCCGTCGGCGTCCGTCCCGCCGCCCAGTTCCTCGAGACAGTTCCACGCCAGCAGCGCGCACTTAATGCGGACCGGAAACTTCGAGACCCCCGCCAGCGTGCGCAGATCGCCGAGGTCGTCGTCCGACAGCATCGTTCCGTCTCCGTGCAGGAGGTGGGTGAACTTACCGGAGAGTTCCAGCGCCTGCTCGAGCGACTTTCCCAGCACGCGTCCCGTGAGCATCGACGCCGACGCCTGGCTGATCGAGCATCCGCGGCCCAGGAAGCGCACCTCCGCGATGCTCCCCCCCTCCACGCGCAGCATGAGTTCGATCACGTCGCCGCAAAGGGGGTTGTTCATCGTGATCACATGCGTGGCTTCGTCCAGGTGTCCCTTGTTCCGGGGTTTCCGGTAGTGATCGAGGATGACTTCCTGGTACAGCTGGTTGAGCGACGAAGGGATCTCCCGGTCGATGGTCCCGGGCGTCCTCGAGCGGGGTTCGATCATGGATTCAGGCGATGCCGCCGAAGACTTCGGCGGCCATGGCCAGGCCATCGCACAGCACGTCGATCTCCTCCGGCGAATTGTAGAAGTAGAAGCTCGCCCGGGCCGTGGCGCTGATCCCGAAGTGGTCCATCAGCGGCTGGTTGCAATGGTGTCCGGCCCGGATCGCGATTCCCCGCTGGTCGAGGATCGTGGAGAGGTCGTGCGGATGCACGTCGCCGTACGTGAAGGAGAAGACCGCGGTTCGCTCTTCGCGCGGGCCGTACAGGCGAAGTCCCTCGATCCCGTCGAGTCGCTCGAGAGCGGCGCGCTTCAAGGCGTCTTCATGCGAAGCGATCGCCTCCGGCCCGAGGTCCGCGAGGAAGCGGGCGGCTTCGCCGAAGCCCACGACGCCCGAAATGTTGGGCGTTCCGGCCTCGAACTTGTGCGGGACCTGCGCCCAGGACGATCCCTCGAGCTTCACCTCCGAGATCATCTCGCCCCCGCCCTGGTACGGAGGCATCTCGTCCAGGAGTTCGCGTCTGGCCCACAGCGCCCCGACGCCGGTGGGACCGCACATCTTGTGGCTGCTGAACGCGTAGAAGTCGCACCCGAGCTTCGCCACATCGGTCAGCATGTGGGGCGCGGCCTGCGCTCCGTCGATGAGCGTCAACGCGCCGGCGGCGTGCGCCCGGTCCACGATCTCCCGGACCGGATTGACGGTCCCCAGGCTGTTGGAGACGTGTGTACAGGCGACGAGCCGGGGTCGCGTTGCGAGGAGCCGGTCGAGGTCGTCCAGGTCGAGCGTGCCCTCGGGCGTGACGTCGACGAAGCGGAGATCGCACCCCGTGCGGCCCGCGAGCAGTTGCCACGGCACGAGGTTCGAGTGGTGCTCCATCTTCGTGAGCACGATCTCGTCGCCCGCGCCGATGAACGCGTCCCCCCAACTCGACGCGACGAGGTTCACCGCCTCCGTCGTGCCGCGCGTGAAGACGATCTCCGCCGGGTCCCCCGTACCCGCATGCGCCGCCACCGCGCGGCGCGCGCCCTCGTAGGCCTCCGTCGCCTCCGCGCTGAGTTGATGCACGCCGCGGTGCACATTGGCGTGCTCCTCGCGCAGGTAGCGCTCGACCCGGTTCAACACGCGGAGCGGTTGCTGTGAACTCGCCGCGTTGTCCAGATAGGCCAGGGGGTGGCCGTTGACTTCCCGCGAGAGAATGGGGAACCGCGCCCGGATCGCCCCGAGATCCCAGCCGCCATCCTCCGAAGCCTCACCCGCATCGCCGCGGTCGGCGGCCGCGGAGGGACTCCCGGCCGCAAGCACGCCCGTCGCGTGCCTCGGTTCCATCATCGCCGCCGCCGCCGCCGTCTTCGCCGTCTTCGCCATCGGGGCCCCGGTCCTCGGCTGGGTTCCGCTCAGCCGAGGTCGACCTGAATGTCGTCCCCGTCGATCCGCACATCAAAGCGCCGGACCGGCATGACCGCCGGGAGCGCCCTCGGCGCGCCGGTCGCAAGGTCGAAGCGCGCCCCGTGGAGGAGGCAGGTGATCTCGCCCGCCTCGACCTCGCCGTCCGAGAGCGGGAATTCCTCGTGGGAGCAGCAGTCCTCGAGCGCGTAGATTTCGCCCCCGCTCCGGATGAGGGCGATCGCCAGGTCCTCGGCCATCACGCCGCACGTTCCGTTCTCCGGCACGTCGTCCACCCTGGCCACCGTGACGAACCGGCTCATAGCCCGATCTTCTCCTCGATCGCTTCGCGCACGCGCGCTCGCACCCCCTCCATCGGAAGGCGCCCCAGCACCTCGTCGAAGAACCCGAACACGAGCAGGCGCTCGGCCTGGCGCCGCGTGAGGCCGCGGCTCATCAAGTAGAAGAGCTGTCCATCCTCCACCTGCCCGATCGTCGCCCCGTGCGAGCAGCGGACATCGTCGGCCTCGATCTCCAGGTTGGGAAGCGCGGAGGCACGAGAGCGCTCGCTCAGCAGCAGGTTGCGGTTCGTCTGGTAGGCGTCCGTGAGCTGGGCTCCCTTGTCGACCCGGATCAGCCCGCGAAAGACGCTCGACCCCGCGTCCGTCAGGGCCCCCTTGAACAGCAGGTCGCTGTGCGCGTGCGGCGCCGCGTGATGCTGCAGCGTGTGGTGGTCGAAGTGCTGGTCGGAGTCGCCGAACCAGAGGGCGAGCATCTCGCTGTCGCTCCCGGGGCCGTCGAGACGGCTCGTCACGTCCGCCCGCGACAGGTCGCCGCCCAGCGCCACATTGAAGGTGACGACCCGCGAGTCGCGGCCCGCGACGACGTGCTGCGTCGAGAACCGCTTCACGCCCCGGCCGAAGCGCTGGAGCGCGACGTAGTCGATGCCCGCGCCCCCCTCCCCCGTGATCGTCGCCCCGTGAAGCGAGACCGTCTCCGCATCGAGGTCGTCGGAGAAGAACTCGTCGATGACCGCGGCCCGGGCGCCCGACTCCCCGTACACGAACGAATGAGTCGAGGAGAGCGTCCCCGCCCGTTCGACGATGTGGAACGCGTGGATCGGCGCCGGCATCTCCACCCCGCGCGGCACGTAGAGGAAGTAGCCTCCGCCCAGGAGTGCGAGGTGCAGCGCCCAGAGCTTCTCCTCCGCGGGGCCCGGTTGCGCCTCGAGCAGCGCGCGCCTCAGCACCTCCGGATGCCGGTCCGCCGCGTCCCGGATCGACGACAGGACCACGCCGCTCCGCGCCACCTCGGGTTCGAGTTCGAGATGCGCGACCCGCCCCTCCCGCAGCACGACCACGCCCGCGCGCTCGCCGGAGCGTCCGAGCACCTCGCGCACGTCCGCCGACAGCGTTTCCGCCGTTGCGGGCGCCGGGACCACCGGCGTGAGCGCTTCGAAGCCGACCTTCGTGAGGTCCGTGTACCGCCATTCCTCCGACTTCTTCGTCGGCCAGGGAAGGGAGGTGAACCGCGCCCATGCGGCGGCCCGCGCCGCCGCGATCACGTCCGGCTCCGTCAGCCCGCCGGCAAGCGTATCGAAATCCGCCGCGGCCAGCGTCGACTCCGCAGGCCCGGCCGTCATCGTGCTCATATCCTGAGAACCCCTCGTCGTCTGTGTCAGGGAGTGGGAGTCCGGGTCGCTATCCGACCGACCCTTCCATCTCCAGCTCGATCAGCCGGTTCAGCTCGATCGCGTACTCGAGCGGCAACTCCTTGGCCACCGGCTCGATGAAGCCGCGTACGATCATCGCCATCGCCTCCGCCTCGTCGAGCCCCCGACTCATCAGATAGAAGAGCTGCTCGTCGCCGACCTTCGAGACCGTGGCCTCGTGTCCGATCGACGCCGTGTTCTCATCGATCTCGATGTAGGGGTAGGTGTCCGTCCGCGACCGTTCGTCGAGCAGCAGGGCGTCGCACTCGACGTTGGACTTCGCGCCCACGGCGCCGTCATACACCTTGCACAGTCCGCGGTAGGAGGAGCGCCCAAGCCCCTTCGAGATCGACTTCGAGGTGATCTGGGATGTCGTGTTGGGGGCGGCGTGGATCACCTTGCCGCCCGTGTCCTGGTGCTGGCCGTCCCCCGCGTACGCGATGGAGAGGATCTCGCCGTGCGCCCGCTCTCCGACCAGGTAGCACGACGGATACTTCATCGTGAGCTTCGAGCCCAGGTTCCCGTCGAGCCACTCCATCTTCGCTTCCTCGTGCACGAGCGCCCGCTGCGTGACGAGGTTGTACATGTTGTTCGACCAGTTCTGGATCGTGGTGTACCGGAAGCGCGCGCCCTTCTTGACCACGATCTCGATGACCCCGGAGTGGAACGAGTCCGTCGAGTAGACCGGTGCCGTACAGCCCTCGATGTAGTGGGCTTCCGCCCCCTCCTCGCAGATGATGAGGGTGCGCTCGAACTGGCCCATGCGCTCGGCGTTGACCCGGAAGTAGGCCTGGAGCGGGATCTCCACCTTCACCCCCTTCGGGATGTAGACGAACGACCCGCCCGACCACACGGCCGAGTTGAGCGCGGCGAACTTGTTGTCATGCGTGGGGACGACGGTCGAGAAGTACTGCCGAAACAGATCCGGGTGCCTGGCGAGCCCATCCTCGATCGACTCGAAGATCACGCCCTGCTCCTCCCACTGCTCCTTCAGCGAGTGGTAGACCATCTCGGATTCGTACTGGGCCCCGACCCCGGCGAGCGCCTTCCGCTCCGCCTCGGGAATCCCGAGCTTCTCGAACGTGTCCTTGATCTCCTGCGGGACATCGTCCCAGGACCGCTCCATCTGGTCCTGCGGCTTGAGATAGAAATAGATCTCGTCGAGCGTGTCCTCGAGCCTCGAGAGGTCGCCGCCCCACTTCGGCATCGGTTTCGAGTAATAGACCTCGAGCGCCTTGAGTCGGAACTCGAGCATCCACTCCGGCTCTTCCTTGTGATGCGAGATCTGTCGGACGATGTCGCTGGAGAGGCCGGGGACGGCCTTGAAGACGGGCTTGTCCTCCGTGACGAATCCGTACTTGTACTCGTCGAGTCCGAGTCCGCTGATCGTCTCGTTCCGGGGCATGTCAATTCCTTCCTTTATGGCCTTTACGGCCTCAGACCGCTGCCACCGCCCGGTGGAGCCAGTCGTAACCCTCGGCCTCCAGCTTGTCGGCGAGCGAAGCGCCACCGCTCTCCGCGATGCGGCCCGCCATCATCACGTGCACTCGATCCGGCCGGATATAGTTCAGGATCCTCTTGTAGTGCGTGATGAGCAGGACCCCGAGCGCCTCGTCGGCTTCGGAGAGGCGGTTCACGCCGCCGGCCACGATCTTGAGCGCGTCGATGTCAAGTCCGCTGTCCGTCTCGTCCAGGACCCCGAGCGCGGGCCGAAGCACGGCCATCTGCAGGATCTCGTTCCGCTTCTTTTCGCCGCCGGAGAAGCCATCGTTCAGATACCGGGCGGCGAAGGCCGGATCCATCTTCAGCATCTCCATCTTCTCCGTGAGCGTGCGCTGGAACCCGAACACGTCCATCTCCTCGCCCTCGCCCAGCCGCGAGTTCACGGCGGTGCGCAGAAAATTGGCGATCGAGACGCCCGGAACCTCCGCCGGATACTGAAAGGCGAGAAAGATCCCCGCGCGACTCCGTTCGTCCGGCTCCAGCTCGAGGACATCCTCCCCCTCGAACAGGATCTCGCCGGCCGTCACTTCGTAGGCGGGGTGGCCGGCGATGACCTTGGCGAGCGTGCTCTTGCCCGAGCCGTTGGGGCCCATCAGCGCATGCACCTCGCCGCGCTCGAGATCCAGGTCGACGCCGCGGAGGATCTCTCCGTCCTCGCCTTCGACCTTCGCCCGGAGTCCGCGTATCGACAGAAGCGGTTCTGACATTCGTGTCCTCTTGTGTTGCAAAAGGCCGGTCACCCAGGGGCGCCGGCCTGGAACCACAGCGATCAATTCAAGATGAACCGATAACCAAGATGAACCAATAACGATTATCGACCGGACAACGTACGCGGCGCGCGGCCCCTTATCAAGCCTTGTTGAGACCCGTTCTCAACTGTTGCGGTCGTGTCTCCGCCCACTTCGGAGGGGTCGGCGGCCCCTGCACGGGCCGCGGCGCGACCGTAGGTTGGCGGCCATGAAAGCGGCCTACTTCGAACGACACGGGGGGCCCGACGTCATCCGCGTCGGAGACCTGCGCGAGCCGACGACCGGCCCCGGCGAAGTGCTGATCCGCGTGCGCGCGGCGGGGCTCAACCACCTCGACCTCTGGACGCGGCGCGGCCTGCCCGGACTCACGCTGAAGATGCCGCATATCGGCGGGTCGGATGTGGCGGGCGAGATCACGGCGGTCGGGGATGGCGTGGAGGACTGGGTCCCCGGCGACCGGGTCGCGGTGAACCCCGGCCTCTGGTGCGCCCGCGCCGACTGCGAGTGGTGCGTCCGTGGCGAGCATCCCCTCTGCGCTTCGTACCGCATCCTCGGCGAACACGTACCCGGCGGCTTCGCCGAGCAGGTTGCGGTCCCGGCGCGCAACCTGGTCCGGCTCCCCGACGGCTTCCCGTTCGCGACCGCGGCCGTCGCCCCGCTCGTATACCAGACGGCATGGCGCGGACTCCTCTCGCGAGGGCGGCTGGCGCCGGGAGAGACGGTCCTCGTCACCGGAGCGTCGGGCGGCGTCTCGACCGCCGCGATCCAGATCGCGAAGCACCACGGGGCGCGCGTGTTCGCGGTCACGAGCGGACCCGCGAACGTGCGGCGCGTGGAGGCGCTGGGAGCGGACCTCGCCATCGACCGTCTCGAGGAGGATTTCTCGCGGCGCGTCTGGGCGGAGACGAAGAAGCGCGGCGTCGATCTCGTCCTCGACAGCGTGGGCGCGGCGACGTGGGAGGGCTGCGTTCGCACGCTGGCGCGCGCGGGCAGGATGGTCGTCTACGGCGCGACGACGGGACCGCGGGGCACGCTCAACATCGCACGCCTGTTCTGGAGTCAGACATCGATCATGGGGACGACGATGGCGACGCGCGCCGAGTTCGAAGCCGTGATCGGGCTCGTGCTGGACGGGACTCTCACGCCGGTGGTCGACGACGTGTGGCCGCTGGACCGGGCGCGGGAGGCCCACGAGCGGCTGGAGGCCGGGGGAGTCTTCGGGAAGCTCGTTCTCGAGCCGTGACCCCGGCGGCGGCTCCGGGCCGCGCCGAGCGGTTCCGGGACCTCGCGGAGACCGCCTTCGACATCCTCGTCATCGGCGGCGGCGTTTCCGGCGCGGCCATCGCGTGACGCGGCCCGCCGCGGTTTTCGCACCGCTCTCGTCGAAGCCGCGGATTTCGCGTGGGGCACGAGCAGCCGTTCCTCCCGCCTCGTGCACGGCGGCCTGCGCTACCTGGAGCACTTCGAATTCGACCTCGTGTTCGAGGCGAGCCAGGAGCGGCGGACCCTGCTTCGCATCGCGACCCACCTCGTTTGGCCGCTGGAGTTCCACTTTCCGATCTTCCGGGACGGTCGCATCGGCCGAAGGAAGCTGGACGCGGGGATGTGGCTCTACGACGCGCTCTCGCTGTTCCGGAACAGCGAACGCCATCAGACGACGCCGAGGCCATGCTCGCCTGCGAACCGGGGCTGCGTGCCGAGGGGCTTCTGGGCGGCGCGCGCTACTTCGGTGCCCAAGTCGACGATGGACCGCCTGCAGGCGTTCCTTGCGCCGGCTGGCGTGAAGGCGCTTCGGAAGGTGGACGCGGACAAGGTTCCGCTCCCCGGCGAGAGGGTCGTCGCGGAGAGGCCGCACCTTCTGGCCGAAGCGGTGTATGCGGTGCGGAGCGAGATGGCCCTTCACGTCGAAGACATTCTCTTTCGGCGGATGCGGGTCGGCCTCGAGACGCGCTCCGGGACGCCGGAGGCGGCGCGCCGCGTCGCCGAAGTCGTGGTGCCGGAGCTGGACTGGACAGGCGAACGGAAGGCGGAGGAAGTGAAACGGGCGCTGACATTCAGGGCAGTGGACGACGGCGCGATCCGCGAACCGGCCGCCCGCGCGCAGGGGGTCCGCTGAACGGGCGGCCTTTCCGGTCGGGCCGCACTCTCTCTCCGCTTGTGTGGCTCGCGGCGGCCTGCGCCCCGGCCGACGACACCTCCGATTCGTCCGCTGTCCCGCCCGACTCCGTGCCGCCTGACGAGGCCGCAGCGGCCACCTCGCTCCCGGGCGAGGGTCCAACCCGCGAATACCGGATTCTCCTGGTCAATCCGCTCGAAACCGATGCGTACGTCTCCGCCGCCGCCGGCGCCGGGAGCGTGGTGCTCGATACCGTGCCCCGCCGCGATTCGGTCCGTGTGAACGTTCGGGTGCGAGCCGACCTCGTTCGGCTCGAGGCGCGTGACGCGGGAGGCCTGCTGCTGGCGGAGGTCGACCTCGCGCTGGCACGGGACATCCTCAACCGCTGGGTCATCGACGGCGACGCCTCCGCCGGACCTGTCACCATCGGGCCGGAGAGTTCGTTAATCGGCAGGGAGGCCTTATATTGTGGGAGCGATCTGTGTCGGGATTCGGCGTTAGATGCGGCGTTGGGTGCAGGGACGATGGGGGAGGGGGGACGCCATGAAGAAGTTCAGGATCGCGCTGGCGCTCGTCGCGAGTATCGCGATGATCGTCGTCGGGCAGCGTCAGGTGGGCCAGAAGGAAGTGCGGACGCAGAAGGCCGACATCCAGGGAGTCGATTCCGAGAACGAGGCCTTGTTCATCTAGCTGCTGGCCGATGACCGGCGGCCTCGCCGGTCCTTCCGTCTGAAGAGCCGTCGGGCACTCTCGCGTCGGACGGTGACGGAGCATGACAGGTGCGAGGCACCGGATGAGTCCAGCCAAGTGTAGCGTCGCCCGCCGGATCGGTTTGCGTGGTCGCGTGCTCCGAATCGCCATGCTGCTGCCGGCGGTGGGGCTCGCCGCATGCTCCGGAGAGAGCTTCGGACCGCTGACGGGGTTCTCGAACTGCTCGCTTCCGCTCACGAACTTCACGGACGCCGGCGTCGAGCGCTCGAGTATTCCGGCGCTCACGAACCCGGAGGTCGCCACCAGGCTCATCGCGCCCCACGTCGGCTACGTCAATCGCAGCGATCTGGTGATCGGCCTCGAGTTCAACGGCCAGCCCCTCGCCATACCCCTGAAACTCCTCTGGTATCACGAAGTTCTGAACCTGCAGGCCGACGTCGACTCGACCGTTGCGGGTGCGGCGGGAGAACGGCTCACGGTCACCTATTCGCCCCTTACGGGGTCGGTCAGCGTCTTCGATCCCGAGCCGAGCGGCACGCCCGACTTCGCCGTGTCCAGCTACGTGCTCGACAACAACCTCGTGATGGATGATGGTTCCGGGACGCTCTACCCTCAGTTGACGCGCTCCGCCACCTGCGGCCCGCAGGACGGCATCAGCCTGAAGCGCGTTCCGTACGAGTTGATGGTGTACGGGGCCTGGCTCCAGGTCTTCCAGGACACCTGGATCGCAACGCGCGTGACGGGGCACGACTTCCTATACACCCTCTACCCGTACGGGAACTATCGGGATCCGGACAACGCATCGCTCTTCTATCCGACGTCCGCCCCGATCGACTTGCGACGAAGGCCCAAGGAGCGCGTGGTCGGAATCCCGTCGGGGACCGGCGGCTACGCGTTCGCCATCTCGGACCTGAGAGAGGTGGCGGCGCGGGACCAGGAAGGGCAGAACTTCACTGTCTGGGCCGCGAGTGCCAGGGTCGGCGGCGAACCCGTGGTTGCCTTCTGGAACTCCATCGCGCAGAGCGCGCGGATCTACCATGCCCGTGTCAACGGGCGGTCTCTCACGTTTGAAGTCATCGACGGTCGCCGACAGGACGTGGAAACGGGGAGCGTGTGGAACTTCGGCGGCGAGGCCGTGGCGGGCCCGCTCGACGGAGAAAGGCTCGAGCCTCATCCCGAGGCGTACCACGCATTCTGGTTCGCCTGGGCGGCGTTCCAGCCGGACACGGAGGTGTGGGTCCCTCCGATTCCTCTCACCGGCTCCGCGGATTTCGTGCCGGCGGACGACGCGACGCTGCTGCCGCCGGATCCGGATCTGATGAGACGGCGGCCGCGCTGAGTCGCGGCGCCTCCGCTGTTCGAGGCCGGGTCGGTAGGGTCCGGCGGCGTCAGCGCGTCCCGGGCAACGTGGGCATCGGATATTTCTCGAGCCAGGCGAAATCGAATTCGTCGCTTCGCACCAGGTAGGCGCTTGCCGCGCCGAAGGTGACGAGGCGCCGGTCCTCGGGCAGTTCCACCCGGGCGACTCGCTGCCCGCCCGCGTCGAACACATCGTACAGGTGCGGCTCGCCCGCGGGCACATGACGCCGAACCCACGCCCGGCCTTCCCCATCGACCGCGACCGCCCCGGCCGGGATCACCGGCTTCACGTCGGGCCACTCGAAGTCGGAGGGATCCGCGGCGCTCGAGCCTGAAGGCGCACGGCTCATGGACATCCGCATCCCGCCGCCGTCGTCCGTGGCCTCGACGCGCAAGCCTCCTCCGAGGCCCTCGATCCACTCATCCTGGTCCGCCCGGCGCACGCGTACCGGTTCGTAGGCGATCTCGGGCCCCCGCGTGACCCCGCCCGCCGGATCCACCCACTCGAGCCGGTAGCCGTCCGCGCGGGCGATCGCCACCCGGCCGTCCCAGGCCACGTTCCACGCATCCTGGTTGGAGAACGGCACGGGCCGGATGTTCACGCTGCGGTTGTTGGCGTCACCCGACTCCACCCGCGTCTGTTCCGCCAGCCGGACCCGGCCGGCCTCGGAAATCTCGCCGGAGGCCGGATCGAAGCGCGCCACGACCGCCGAATCCGACGTGCCCGCCATCCCGTCTAGTCGCCGCTGGAAGTAGATCCCGCCGTCGCGGTCGGTCCCCACCGGAATCATCATCGTCATCCCGGTATTCGGGGCTCCGTGCGCGATGGGCCACGTCTCGCCGAAGCTGAGGTCCGCCTCGATGCGGGTGAGCCGGGCGTTGCCGAGGTCGACGAGGAGCGTCCCGCCGTCCGGAAGGGGGAAGAGACCGTCCGGCGTCCGGTATTCCTCCGGACCCTGACCCGTGTTGGTCAGCGTGTCCGCGCCGCTCCCGGGCATCCACACGATGACGGCGGCGCCGAAGCCGTCCGCTATGAGTACGCGCCCGTCTTCGAGTTCGCGCACGCCACGCATGGAGCCGAGCCCGTCCTCGAAGGTTGCGGTCGCCGTCCCGAACGAAACCTGCGGCGCCTCCTGTGCCGCGGCCACGCCAGCCGCCCCCACGCCGGCCGCCGCCGCCGCCAGCCCGACGCGGATCATACCGGTGTTCGCTGCCGTCCTTGTCATCGTATTTCCTGCGGGTCTGCGGGTCCTCTTACCAGTTCTCTTCGGGCTCGTCCCATGTCTGGGCCCAGAATTCGTCCTCCTCGGCCCTGACCGCCTCGAGATCCACCGGTTCAACGTCCTCCGCGTCCACGCGGCCCACCGTCTCGATGCGCTGCACGATTTCGTCCGTCACGCCGCTCCGGGTCTCGCGGCGCAGTCGGCTGCGAAGCCTCCAGCCGGTCACCGCCACCAGCACCGCAAGCGCCATGAAAATGTAACCGGTCACCGTTTCTCACCGCCCTCGACTGCCGGCCGACGGGTGTGGGGCCGCGGTAGTACCTCGGCTACCCGGGCGCCGATGCCTTCCTGCGCCGCGGCACCGCTAGAGCCCCAGCCAGTGTTCGAACTTGACCAGGAAGATATTGGTGGAGGGAATCCGCGCGAGGTCGGTCAGGTCGTCGCCGAAGCGGAACGAGCCATCGTTGACGAACGACTGCTGGTCGCGGCTCCAGACCAGGAACACGGTCGAGCCGGGCCGATACTGCCAGCGCAGGACCAGGTTGGAGCGGAACGACTTCACGTTGAAGTCGGGATCGGCAAAGCCGAAGTCCGCTCTTCCGTCCCGGTCGGAGTCGACCTCGTAGAGCCCGCGGCCGTTCGCCTCCACCCGCCGGATCTCGTTCTCGCCGTACGTCCGGAAGCGATCGGAAAAGGCGGAAGCCCGCGGATCATCGACCTCCATGAAGCGGTCGTAGCTCCCCGCGCTCACGAAGGGCTGGGCGTAGAACTGAAGGGAGAGGTCCGGGCTGAACGTGTAGTTCAGGCGGGTCGTGATCGAGACCGTCTGCTGGCTCAGACGCGCGAACACGTAGCGCGTCCCGTCCGACGCGCCGGGCCGCGAGACGAACTGCCACGCCCGATCGTTCCACTGCAGACTCGGGCCGAAGTTGAGCTGGAGACGGCTCGACGGCTGGAGCATCACGTTCGGCGACAGGCCCAGGCGGCGGGTCGCGGTGCTGTACTCTCCTCCCGCGTTGAATACGGCTCCGAGCCGCACGGGCTTGCGGGAGTCGGTGAACACGCCGCCCCAGCTGCTCCACTGGCTGGGCTGGTAGAGGGAAGGCCCTCCGCGCAGTGCCGTGGTGGCGATTCCCGCCCACTCCTGGTTGAACCCGGCGAAGCCGCGCCAGAAATTCTTGAGCTGAAAATTCCCGTTCACGTTGCCGCCCGTGAACTGCCGTTCGCCGGCGAACGTCCAGCCGGACCACGTCGCCGCGTTCACGCCCCAGTTCCGGAACGGCCCCTGCGGCCGGAACTGCTCGTAGTTCACCCAGGCCGCCCCGACCCGGTAGTCCGAGTTCTGCTGGAAGCCGAGGTCGTTGGACTCGAAGCCGGGCGACCGGTTCTCGCCGAACAGTCCGTAGCGCCAGTTCCCGCCTCCGACCCTTGAGAAGCTGATCGTCGACGTGCTGCCCGAGAGACGCGTGCGGGTGGGGTCCAGTCCGTGCCTCGAGTCCGGGCTCTGGAAGTAGTGGACGGAGGAGCGCTGGATGCGCTCGATCGCCTCCGGACTCCCGCTCACCGTGCTCCCGATCAGGTGACCGTCGATCTGATAGTTCCCGTTCCCGAACCGGTGGCGGAAGTCGATCCCTCCCGTGTACGCGGCGTCCGTCAGGAAGACGAGCGGCCCTCCGGCGTCCAGGTGCCGGTTCGTGGCGGTGCCGATGACGCCGATCGCGCTCTCTCCGTCGCGGAAGTCCTTGATGACCCGCGCCACGGCGTAGTGGTCATCGGCTCCACGAGCTGGTCGCCGGAGGCGCCTCCCGGCGAAATGAAGCGGGCGTTCTCACTCGAGGTGAGGGCATCGAGGAACCCGATCGACCAGCCGTCCGCCGTCTTCCCGGACAGTTTCGCGGCTCCGAGAATGCTCGTCGCCTTCGGCACGTCGCGGTAGGCCGCCGGGCTCGTCACGGACCCCTGGGGCGTCCGCCCGACCCGGCGGCTGTAGAAAAGCGACTCGTTGTTATCATCGCCCGCCCCGAAGGAAAAACCGAAGATGTCCGATCCCTCCTGGAAGAACGGCCGCTTCTCGGGAAAGAACGTTTCGAACGCCGTGAGGTTCACGACGGACGGATCCGCTTCGACCTGCCCGAAGTCGGGGTTGACCGTCACATCGAGCGTGAGGTTCTCCGTGATCCCGTACTTCAGGTCTCCCCCCACCGTCTGGCGCAGGGCCGTGGCCGCGTAGAACGGATCGTCAGCCGAGCCCGGCGTCCGCGTGGCCGAGGAGAGGACGTAGGGCCGCACTTCCAGATTGCGGCGCGGCTGGAGACCCCGCAGGTCGCGCAGCGTGCCGAACGCGGACACGACCCGCGAGCGGTCCTCCGGCAGGGGAGACCACGCGCTCGACTCCTCCAGGCGGGCGATCTCGCGCAGGAAGTTGATGCCCCACGTACTTCCGGCGCCGTCGGAGGATCCGGCGAACCGGAGCTGCGAGAGGGGGATCCGCAGTTCCGCAGTCCAGCCCGTTTCGTCCGAGCGCGTCGCGCTTTCCCACACCGCGTTCCAATCGCCGTCCTCCTCGGTGTCGGAGAACATCAGCGCGTCGCTCTGGACGCCCGCCACGCTGACGGAGAAGCGGAACGCCGTGCGGTGATCGAAGTAGCTGTCGAGCGCGACGTGAAAGGCGTCCGTCGTCACCTGCTCGTCGCGGCGCGCGAGCCGGCGAATAATCCCGTCGGGATCGCGGTCGTGCATCCGCGCGCCGATGTAGACGGCGTCGTCCGTATAGAGGACCCGGACCTCGGTGCGCTCGCTCGCCGGCGCGCCCGGGTCGGGCTGGACCTGAACGAAGTCGGTGGCAATCGACGCCCCGTTCCACGCGGGTTCGTCCAGCCGCCCGTCGATCTGCGGCGGCTCCGTCGCCCGGACGGCTTGGAGCGCCGGGGCCGCGGCGGCCCGCGCGTGTGTTTCGCCGCCGATCGCGGAATCCTGTGCCGCGAGCGGCGCGGCCAGGCCCATCAACAGCACGAAAGCCGCCAGCCGGCGCAGCGGGGCGGCGGAATCTATCAAGAACGAGGAGAACCCCAAGGTGACCTTCCTTAAGCAGCCCGAACCCTGAAACCTGCGAATTAGGACGCGTCGAGCCGTCGAAAGGTTGCGGTCCGCCGCGTTCCTGACGGGAACGATGCCGGTGAGGAAAAAGTTGCAGGGGGTCAGCCGCCCGCGTCGGCCTCCAGGCGGGCGATCTCCGCCTCCGACGCGATGTAGCCGAACCCGGCCCACCCGGAACCCTCGAGAATGCGGCGGTACATCTCCACCGCCCGCGCCTCGCGGCCGTTGTAGAGGTGCCAGGTCGCGACGCCGTAGGCGACCGCCACGCCCGCCGGATCTCCGCTCGCGGGATCCCACAGTTCGTCGGCAGCGAGTTCCCCCTTGTACATGAGGAGGAGCCGGTGATAGCTGGTGTTCTCGATGACGTCGAGGTCCGCCGTCACGGGTTCGAGGACCTCCGCCGCCTCCGCGTCGCGGCCCAGACGGCGGAGCGCCATGTACCACCAGTGCGAGATCGCCACGAGCTGGTCGGGGTTCGTCGTCACCGCCCCGTAGTTCTCGTAGGACGGCAGCGCCCCCTCGAAGTCGCCCTGGAGGTAGCGGGCCAGCGCCAGGTGGTAGTGGATGTTCGACTGCAGCGTGCTCGTCGGTATGCCGCGTGCGTTGGGCTGGCCGTCCGGCTCGACCTCGTCCTCCTCGCCCCGGACCAGGCCGGCGGCGTACGAAAGGTCCTCGATCGCCCGGTCGAACTCGCGCACGCTGATCCAGCGGTGCCCGCGATGACGGTACATCCTCGCGTCGTCCGGGTGCTTCTCGATCCCCTCCGAGAAGATCTCGATCGCGTCGCGAAAGGCCCCCGTGTACCCGACGCGCCGGCCGAGCCAGATGATCGCGTCGGCGTCATCCGGATCCGCGTCGTAGTCCGCGCGCGCGGCTTCGACGTCGCGCGCCTGCTGCGCCGCGACCTCCGCCGCGGCGGGGGACGGATGGAGCGGTTCGCCCAGGAGCGAGATCGCCTCCGCCCCCTCCGGGAGTCCGTCCCCGCCGCCGGATGTTCCGGCGTCGTCCGCCGGCTCGTCGCAGGCCGCGAAGCCGAGCCCGAGCGCGAGAGCGCCGAGTTCCGTTCGATAGCGTTTCATCGTTATTCCTCGTTATCCCCTCGTTACGCTTGGGAAGCGGGTTTCCGCGCGGCTCGCAAAACCCGGACCGGATGACGAGCGTACGGCGCACTGCCAAGATCCAACATCAAGCCAGACTCGCGGGCGCGCCGCAAGAGCCGCAAGAGAGGTGGACATGACCGAGGAACACAGGGTGCCGGGTGAGAACCTCGTCCGGAAGATCAAGGAGATCATCCGGGAGGGGAACGTACGCCGCATCTCGATCCGGAACGAAGACGGAAAGGAGCTCATCGAGGTTCCGCTCTCCATCGGTGTCGTGGGGACGTTGATGCTGCCCGCCTGGGCGGCGATCGGCGCCATCGCCGCGCTCGTCACGAACTGCTCGATCGTCGTGGAACGCGAAGAACCCGAGGCGGAGGGAGCTGGCGAGCCGAGCGAGGTGCCTACCAGCGAATGAGGCGTAGGGCTAATCAAAAAAAAGAGATTCGGAGCTGCTATAGCGCACCTGGAGCTGTCCCGCTTTCACGGACGGTTGATTTCTGTGGTTGATCACCTCGGGTTCTGCTCCCTTCGGTCTCTCTCGGACGCGGGAGAGAGGCTCCGGGTGCGCGCCCGCGGTGCGCCTCATGCCGCATGGTTCCTCTCGTAGCTGGCCGGCGACTCGTAGCCGAGGGCCGAGTGCAGCCTGCGCGTGTTGTAGAAGCCCTCGATGAAGCCGAACACCTCTCGCCGGGCCTCCGACGCCGTGCGGAGCGAGAGCGCCATCGCCAGAGCGGCCTCGACGAGCTCGGTCCGCATGTGGGTCGCCATGGCCCAGCCGACGACGCGGCGGATCCAGACGTCGAGCACGACGGCCGGATACAGCCAGCCCGCCCACGTGGGCACGTACGTGATGTCGGCCACCCACAGCTGGTCGGGCCCCGAGGCCGTGAAGTCGCGCATCACTTCATCAGCCGCCCCACGGGCTTCCGGCCCACCCGCTCGCCCTCGGCCCTCAGCGCCGCGTGGATCCGCGGACGACCGTACGTCTCGCCGCTGAGCCTCTCGACGGGCGGGAGCGCCATGGTGCTGGACGCGGTCATCGAGCGCGGGAACCCAGCCGACAGCTAACGCCTGATCCAGATGCTCGAGCGGCACGCGGAGTGTACGGGGTGGCGCCGGCGCCGGCGGCGCGCGACGGGCCTACGCGAGCAGGGCGAACCTGCGCGATGCGAAGCGCCGGGCATCGTCGACATGATGTTCCACAAGAGGCAAAGGGGCCGGCCCCGGTGGAGGTGGCGTCCTCGGCGGGCGTCTACGGGCGGCTCAAGCGGTTCCGGGCCGGGATGGAGGCGGCGATCGCGTGCCTGAAGCGCAGCTTCGGGCTTTAGCGGTGCAACTGGCGGAGCCTGAGCACTTCCGGCCCTACGCGTGGTCGGCCACCGTCACGCACAATCTCGTTGTCCTTGCTCAAAGCCGGCTGAAACTCCAGCCGGCGTAGCGCCGGCCCCCTTCGATGAACCGCAAGGCTGACTCGCAAGAGTTGGGCGCTTCCGCGCTTCGCGGGTCAAGCAGACGCGCCTGAGGTGCGCGAAACCACCCCAGCCGACCGTTCGGAGTACCGAGACGGGCAGAATCGAGGGGTGAGAGCCTCGCGGGACATCCCGGGAATCCGTATTTATTGAACGGGAACTAGTACAAGGGAAACAAATGTCGCGCCGCTCGGTGTCGGATGCTTGACGCGACGGCGGCGGAGCGACTGATCCCGGCCCCATCTTGAACAGACTGGAGGAGCCATGAATAAGCGTTTGCTCACACTCTGTGTGCCGGTTGTCGTCGCCACGCTTGTCGCGGGTTGCGGCGGCGACGACCCCATGGACACGGAGCCGCCCGCGGACGCGGGTCCGCCCAACCTCTCGGGCACATACAATCTCGTGTCCCTGTCCGGCGCCATCACCGGGGGGATTACCTTTGCGCCACCCGTTGCCGTGGGGACGTTTACGCTGTCGCAGGACGCGACTTTCGAGGGCAGCGCGACAGGGACCCTCACGCTGAGCATCACGGTGACGAACCCGCTGGATGGCTCGGTGATTCAAACCATCGAGGACCAGGGAACGTTCACGGTGCGCACGGACGGGAGCTGGGAGCAGACGGGAGAGACGGCGCAGAACATCGGGACCTACTCGCTGGCGGGGAACGTCCTCACCGTCACGGTGACGGAGCCCGCGCCCAACGTCTCGACGACCGTTTGGCAGCGGCAGTAACAGTCGGTGCCCGCCGATGTCTCGCGGCAAGCACGGCGCTCGCCGCCTTCCTGGCGAGCGGCCGGCTTGCCGCCCAGGCCCAGGATGTCGTACGCGGCCGCGTTCTGGACGCGGAGACGGGCGCGCCCCTGGCCGGGGCCACCGTCCTCATCCGCGACACCCCGTTACGCGCGACGACGCGGGCCGATGGCGGGTTCGCGATCCCCTCCCCGTCCGATGGCGCCTTTACGCTGATCGTGGTCGCGGAGGGCTTCCGCGCCTCCGAACGCCGGATCGAGCCTGATACGCCCGTAGAACTCAGCATCCTGCTCGAGCGCCGAATGCTCGACGTTCCCGAGTTGACCGTAACCGCGAGCCGCTCCGCCGCCCGGTCCGGAGAGGCCCCGGTAAGTGTCGCCGTCATGAGCGGCGACGAGCTCGGCAACCGCGACATCGTGACGCTCGACGAAGCGCTTCCGTTCGCGCAGGGCGTGATCTTCAATTCCGGCCAGATGGACATCCGCGGCGCCACCGGTCTGGCGCGGGGCGTCGGCAGCCGCGTTCTCATGCTCCTCGATGGCCACCGCGTGCTCTCCGGGGTGGGCGCTTCCATCGATTTCAGCGGTCTCCCCGTGCTGGACGTGGACCGGATCGAGATCGTGAAAGGTCCACATTCCACCCTGTGGGGGACGAATGCGCTGGGCGGCGTCGTGAACGTGATCACGAAGCGGCCCTCCGCCGAGCCCGAGACCATCGTGCGCGGGTACGTCGGCCTCTTCGACACGCCGGCCCGGCATTCGTTCACGGAGGAGAGGCTGAGCAGGGAAGGGATCGCGCTCCAACACTCCCGCCGCCTGGGCGATGCCGGCGCCACCCTGTTCCTCGCGCGCGAGGCATCGGACGGGTTCCGGCAGAACGGCGCGCTGGAACGCTGGCGGGTGCGGCTCAAGACCGTCTTCCCGGCGGAATCCTCCAATCCATGGGAGATCTTCGTCAACTGGAAGCGGAAGGACGAGGAGGAGTTCTTCACCTGGCTGTCGGCAGATCGTCCGCTGGAGGTCGACCCGGCCGAACTCGGAGACTGGATTCGCACGGACGATGTCGTCCTCGGCGTGACAGCCAATCCGATCGTCACGCCGAAACACCGCGTGCAGGTGCGGCCGCACGTCTACCACGCGAGATCCCGGAACCATTTTCACAACAACGAGGATTTCCACCGCTCCACGAGAGTCGGCGCCGACATTCAGTGGTCCCTCTTCCCCAGCGGGTCGCATTCTCTGACGATCGGGGGCGAGGGCGCGCGGACGGACGTCGAGTCCAATTTCCTCGACCCCGCGCCCGAGGTGACGGACCTGGCCGTGTTCGCACAGGACGAGATCGCTTTCTCCGACCGGGTTCGCGGCTCTGTGGGCCTGAGGCTGGACTACCACGAGGCCACGGCGGCGATGAGGGATGTCGTGCTCAACCCGAAGCTCGGCCTCGTCTATCAGGCGAGCGAGCGGGTGAGCCTCCGAGGGTCCTTCAGCCGCGGCTACCGGTCACCGAGCGTGTCCGAGCAGTTCACGTCGACGACCCAGTTCGGCTTTCGCGTCATCCCCAATCTCGAGTTGCGGGGAGAATCGGCTTGGGCCCGGGAGGTCGGAGCGACCGTGACCCTCACCGATCGCGTCTGGCTCGATGCGGGATTGTTCTGGAGCGACTATACCGACCTCATCGAACCCTCGCCCGCGCCGAACAACGTGTTTGTGTTCCAGTTCCGCAACGTCGCCGAAGCCATGGTGCGAGGCGTCGACGCGGGCCTGCGGATCGGGGTGATACCGGATCGTCTGGATCTCCGCACGAACTACACGTTCCTCGACACGGAAGACCATCGGAGCGGGCGCGCGCTCCCCTACCGTTCGCGTCACAACTTCACCGCGACCGCCACCGGCTGGAGGGGCGCCGTCGCGGTCGACTTCCGCCACCGGAGCCGAGTGGAGCAGGTGCTTGCCTTCCCGCTCGATGAGCGCAACGCGATCACCCTTGTCGACCTTCGTGTGGGCACCCGGATCCTGGGGACCCGCGTACAGGCGAAGATCGAGAACCTGTTCCAGACCATTTACGTGGATGTGCAGGAACGGAGTCCCGGACAGAGCCGGAGCTTTCGCCTCACCGTAACCCCCCGCTTCTAGCTTTTGATTCGGCTGATTCGGCTGATTCGGCGCAAACCGGGCGCCCGGCTGTCGGCCGGCGCACTGCTCACCGTCTGCGCACTGTCGGCGTGCGAACCGCCGCTCACCGGGAACGCCGGGAGCGGAGCCGGCCGTGTCACGCGGGATCGACTGCTGGCGACCGACACCGTCCCCGCGGAGTGGATGACGTCGGGCCGCGACTTCGGTGAAACCCGCTACTCTCCGCTCGGGCGCATTCACGTCATGAACGCGGTTGCCGTCGGTCTCGCCTGGGAGTACGAGTGGCGATCCCATGTCGGGTCCGTGCACTGGGGGCTCGAGGCCACGCCCGTCGTCGTCGACGGCGTGATGTATTCGCCTGGCCCCTGGGGAAGCGTCGCGGCGCTCGACGCGGCGACGGGAGAACTCGTGTGGCGCCACGACCCCGACGTCGACCCGAGCTACACGCGCAAGGGTTGCTGCGGCCCCGTCAACCGCGGACTCGAGGTGTGGGAGGGCCGCGTCTACACTGGCACCTTCGACGGCTGGCTGGTGGCGCTCGACGCCGCGACGGGCGAGGAGGTGTGGCGCGCCGACACCTTCATCGACCGGTCGCTCTCCTACACGAGCACCGGCTCGCCGCAGATCGCCGGCGATGTCGTCGTCCTCGGCAACGCCGGCGGCGACTTCGGTGTGCGCGGGTACATCACGGCCTACGATCTGGAGACCGGCGAGGAGGCGTGGCGCTTCTTCACGGTTCCCGGCGATCCGGCCGATGGCTTCGAGCACCCGGAGATGGAGGTGGCGGCCGCCACGTGGGACCCGGATTCGGCCTGGGAGGGCGGACTCGGGGGCACTGTGTGGGGCGAGATGGCCTACGACCCCGTGCTCGACCTCCTCTACGTGGGGACGGGGAACTCCTACCCGTACCCGATCTGGCACCGCAGCCCATCGGGGGGCGACAACCTCTACCTCGTCTCCATCCTCGCCATCGACCCGAAGACCGGTCGTCTCGTCTGGCACTACCAGACGGTGCCGGGCGAGATCTGGGACTACACCGCGACGCAGAACATCATCCTGAGCACGGTCACGATCGACGGCCGGCCGCGCGAGGTTCTGCTCCAGGCTCCGAAGAACGGCTTCTTCTACGTGCTCGACCGCGCCACGGGCGAACTGCTGCAGGCGGAGAACTTCGTGACCGTCACCTGGGCGCAGGGGATCGATCTCGATACGGGCCGGCCGGTCCCGAACCCCGCCGCGGACTATCGCGACGAGCCGCGCGTCGTCTTCCCCTCCTCCGCGGGCGGGCACAACTGGCAGCCGATGTCCTTCGATCCCGAGACGGGCATCGCCTACATCCCCGCCCGCGAGCAGGCCATGCTGTGGCGGTCGCTGGACGAGTTCGACCATCGCCCCGAGGTCGCGTACGAAGGCTTCACGGCCTCCTGGCCTCCGTTCCCGGAGGAGTTCGCGCACCTCGCGGAGGGTCTCCCGGATATCGGTCCGAACGAGTTTCTCCTCGCGTGGGATCCGGTCGCGGGGCACGAGTTGTGGCGGGTTCCGCGCGGGAGCATGTGGAACGGAGGCACCCTCGTGACGGGCGGGAACCTCGTCATCCAGGGGACGGCGGCGGGCACGCTGGACTTCCACCAGGCCGACACCGGCGAACGCATCCACAGCATCCATCTCGGCAGCGGCGTGATGGCGGGGCCCATGACGTACGAGGTCGACGGCGTGCAGTACATCGCGGTCATGGCGGGCTACGGCGGGCCGAGGGGATCCGCCTATCCGCCCGGTTCGGCGGCGTACGACTACGAGAGCACGGGACGGCTGCTCGTGTTCAGGCTCGACGGCGGGGCGGTGCCGCTACCGCCCGCGCAGGTCGTGCCGACGACGCCGGAACCGCCGGATCTGGCGCTCGACGCGGCCAGGGTCCGGCGCGGGGCGGAACTCTTCGGGGTCCACTGCAGCATTTGCCACCGGGCCTCGGACGAACATCTCTCCGCCTATCCGGATCTGCGCCGCATGGACGGCGGCGCGTGGGAGAGTTTCGACGCCGTGGTGCTTGGCGGCGCGCTCGCCGTGAACGGCATGGCGGGGTTCGGCGACCTGCTCTCGATAGAGGACGCGACCGCGATCCGGCACTACCTCACGAGCGAGCAGCGGCGCCTGTGGGAGGCGGAGTTCAGTCGGGGGGCGGCCCGGCGGGTCCCTCCGCCTTCGCCACGTCGAGTTCGACCGTCCGCTTCAGGTCCTGGTTGATGAAGATCGGAAACGTGTACCCGCCGTATTTCTGGAACGTCAGGTGGTTGATGCCCACGACGTGATTGAAGGTGGCCGCCTTCCCCGGCGGGGCCTGGACGGAGAAGCCGCCCGTCACCTTGAAGAGTTCCTGTCCGTCTTCGTCCATGCACCGGATTTCCAGCGCGTGCTGCCGGTCGGTCTCGGAGGGCTCGGCCCGGATCCTCAGGACCAGTTGCATGGACGGGTGGGTCACCGGCATCGCCCCGGCGTAGAGCGTGTCGAAGAGGCCCATCAGATTGAGCTTGCCATCGCTCGAGGTATTGGCGGCATCGGCCAGTGTGGCCAGCACGATTTCCATTCGGCGGTTCTCCAGGGGGCGTATGGGTGCAAGGAGTTCGGCGGACCGGAAGTGTAACGGTTGGGGCGTCTCGGCGAATCCGGGGCGGGTGTCAGCCGAAGATGCCTCCCACGATTTCGAGGATCGCCTCGAACACGCTCCCCGCCGCCTCTCCCACGGCCTCGAGCGCGGCGGGCGCCGCTTCCGCCGCCGCCGCCACGGCGTGGCCGGCGACGTGCGCGCCCACGAAGACGAGATCCGGTGCCCAGAAGAGCGTCTCGAACAGGACATCCGCGCCGGTGTCCGCGGTGCGCGCGACCGCGCCGTCGCGCCCCCGCCGCGCGACGAGCCGGTCCCTCTCCATCTCCCAGATCGCCTCGAGCTCATGGTGGTCGAACCACACGCCCTTGCACCGCTTGCACACATCGAGCGTGAGCGAGGACGGGCTCACCTGCAGCATTCGCGTGTCGCAGGCCGGACAGTTCAGCCGCGTCTTCGCCCCGCACGCGGGGCATTTCGGCGCGTCACGGTCCACGAAGGCGCGACACGTGTGGCACTGGGCCCGGTGCCGCTCCTCCCGCGCCGGAATCCGCGCCCACAGCGACTCGGGCCGTTCGGAACGGAGGCGCTGCACCTCCCCCAACTCGAACCACATGCCGCCGCAACGGGCGCAATGGTCGAGCGTCAGCGGACCCGACGCGTCTCCGGCCCCGGTCCCCAGAGACGTCTTCTCCATCTTGACCCCGAGACAGACGGGGCACGGCCAGCGCGTCTCGCTCACGACCACGGCCCTCCCGTCACGGCTCCAGGAGGCCGCGGGCGGTTTCCTTCTCCGACAGGTGCCGCACGTCGTGGAAGGTGTACACGAGCAGACCCGAATCGGTGATCTCGATGTCGGCCATTTCCCGCGCCATCAGTTCGTTCAGAAGCTCCTCGGCCAGCGTCGCCGGCACCGCCAGTTCCCCGGCGACCTCGACCGCCGTCAACCGCCCGCCGTGGCGCCCCGCCATCGTCAGGATCTCGGCCTCGAGGGTGTCGCGGCGGAGTTCTTCCCGCCGGCCTTCGATGCGGCGTCCGACCCCGAAGTGGCGCGCAAGGAGAAAGCCGCCGCCGGCCGCGGGCAGTCCGGCCGCGATGAAGAGCGCGAACAGCGTCCTCAGGGCGAACGGATCGGCGCCCGAGCGCAGGAACCCCACGACCATGAACAACGCGAGCGCCAGGAGAGCGACGCCTCCCACGAGTCTCCCCACCGCGTCAACCCCCGGCCGCGCTCACGCGGGGTCGCCCTCGTACACGAAGCGTTCGACCGCGCCGTGGATCCGCGACACGGTCACGTCGCTCGGCGGGAGCGTGAACCGGCTCACGACCCACGTCACGGCGAAGTTCACCAGCAGTCCCCACACGCCGCCGTGCAGCCCCAGCGGGTGGGGCACGAGGATGAGGGTGACGCACAGCGTCGCGAGGCCCGCCCCGATGCCCGCGATGACCCCGGCCTTCGTCGTCAGACGGCGGCTCGGGAAGCAGACGCCGAGGATCGCCGGCATCAGTTGCAGCGCCCCCGAGCCCGAGAGCGCCACGAGTTCCACGAGGAAATCGAACGTGCTCACGGAGAGGAAGTACCCCACGGCCAGGAGGGCCACGACGATGAGCCGGCCGATGAGGATGTAGTGGTCCTGGCTCGCGCCGGTGCGGATGTAGCGCTGGTACACATCGCGCGTCAGCACCGTCATGTTCGCGTGCAGCATCGAGTCGAGCGTGGACATCGCCGCCGCCGTCGCGCCCGCCAGAATCGCACCCGTGAGCCAGGGCGGGGCATACGCGAAGAGCATCTCCGGGAAGATCCGGTCCGGGATCGCGATGTCCGGCATCACGAGCGCGCCGCCCAGGCCGACGAGCGCCGCCGGGATGTAGAGCGTCATGAGGTAGATCGGCGTCGTGGCGCCCAGCAGCTTGATCGTGCGGGCCGAAACCGCCGTGTAGTACCGGATGAGGAGGTGCGGCTGGAAGATGATCCCGAACGAGAGCACGACGATCATCCCGAACCACATCCCCGGCGTGAAGAAGCCCTCCGGCCCCGGCAGCGTGAGGAGGTCGGGGCGCTGTACCGCGACCTGCCGCCACAGCTCGAACGGTCCGCCGAAGAGCTTGAAGGCGAGGACCAGAGCGCCCGCCCACACGGCGATGTACATCCACACGCCCTGGATCACATCCGTCCAGTAGACCGCCCGCAGACCCCCCGCGATGAGGTAGCCGGCGGCGACCACGAGCAGGATCAGCGTCCCCAATTCGAACGAGATCCGATCGCCGGACGCGACCGACAGGATGTAGCCCAGCCCCACCGCCTGGACCTGGATGTAGAGGATGGTGAACAGGACCGACACGATGGCGGTCACCACCCGCACCGCATCCGACTCGTAGAAGTCCGCCAGCAGATCCGCCGGCGTGATGTAGCCGAACGTCTTCCCCAGCGCCCAGATCCGGCTCCCGAGCACGTAGGTGATCGCGCCGACGAGCACCGTCCACGCGCCCGCCGCCCAGAACCCGATCCCGTGCGTGTAGAAGAAGCCGCCCGAACCGAGGAAGGCGAACGCGGAATGGTAGGTGGCGACGACCGTGAGATAGAGGACGATGAACCCGGCCTTGCGTCCGTAGAGGAGGAAGTCCTCCAGGTCCACGGACATGCGCCGGTTCGCGATCGCCCCCAGCACGATGGTTGCGAGGAGGTAGACGAAGATGAGACCGGTCGCGACGACCCAGGCCTCCATTAGAGCCCCCGCCTCTGCACCCGGATCAGAACGCCGATGAGAAGGACGTAGAAGACGAGCAGGTACACGTAGAGGAAGGGCATGCCCCCGATCCACGGCTCGACGCGGTTGCCGATCCAGTACACGAGCGGTGGCTGCGTGAACGCGAACAGCACCAGAAAGAGGGCGACGAGCCGGCGGCCCGTCGGCGTTCGCGGCAGGAAGTGCGACCGGAAGCGTGTCATGACCGCCAACCTAGCAGCCCGCCGCTGGGTCTTGCCACGGGCTGCCGGCCGCTGGGTCGCGCCAACGGACAGCCGTCCGGGGCCGTCGTCAGCGGCCGGCGTCCTCGCCCACGATCGTCACATCGAAACGGTCGAGCACGAGGTCGATCGGGTTCGCGATCGTGAGCCGGCCGTCGCCGGCGAAGAGCAGCGCGACCGGCTTGCGGTCGTCCGGGCCCGCGTTCCCGTCGCGATCCAGGTCGCGCGCCACGATCAGCGAGCCCGAATCGCCGCCCTTGCTGAAGTTGCAGCAGACCATGATCTGACCGACAAAGCGGGCCACCTGCGAACCGGCCGACCCGTAGGTCACGTTGATCGACGCGTTGACCGCCTCCACTTCCCCGACCGTGAGGCGCGTCGTCCGCCCGTACTTCTGGACCTGCAGCCCCGGCTTCGCCGCCATCGTCGTGCTGCGCGGCGACCCGTAGCCCCCCACCGGCGTCTCCGGCAGCACCTCGTCCGTGCGCGCGATCGCCGCATCGATCCGGTTGGACGCGAACGGCGACAGAGACACCGGCTCGAATGCCGCCAGCGTGGCGATCGCGTCTCCGGGATCCGCGCCGCCGTCCACGGGGCCCGGTTGCAGGAGATTGTCGCCCACCTGTCCCTCGCCGCCCGGCACGAACACGTGCCAGTTGCTGAGCGCGTACCGGCGCTCGCCATCCGTCACGACGGCACCGATCGTGCCCGCCGTGGAGCGTGTGTGCCCCGTGGACACGCCCATGGGCACCGGTCGATCGAAGCGTCCCGTGGGTACCGGTCCTTCGTCTCCTTCGTCCGCCGCCGCCGGAGCGGCGGGTTCCGGCGGCAGAACGCGGAACGGGCCCGCCGGCGCGACGGTGACGGGAAAGAGACCGAGCGTCTCCGGGATGCCCTGGAGGCCACGGGATGCCGGGGACGCACCGGGGTCGACGAAGACCTTGATCGTCGGCATCCCGGCGTCGGTGAAACCGATCCCCACGCCGACCACGCCCGGCAAGGCGAAGAGCGTCGATTCGTAGTCGCTCTGAAGCTGCATGGCGGCGGCGAGCAACTCCTGAGCGGAGGTGCCCGGGGGACGCAGCGGCGGACGGGTTGGCAGCCGCGGCGGCGGCAGCGTCGGGGGCCGCGGCGGCCAGGACGCCAGCGTCCAGTGGATGCCGACCCCCACGCACGTGACGACCGCGATCGTGATCGCAAGAACGAGGTTTCGACGCGGCGTCATCGCCTGTTCTCTCCGCCCGTCACGCGCTGCCGGCCAATGGGCCCGGCGGCCCGTTCCCCTGCGCCCGGAACGGGCCCCCGCCGACCACCCGCACCGGGTGTCCATCGTAGCGGTCGGGAATCGATTTCCGGGAGGAGGACCCGGACAGGTAGACCTTCAGGCACGGGTCTCCGTTGTCGGCCCCGATGCCCACGGCGGACACGTCACTGCGCGAGAGCAGCTTCTCGGCGAGTCGCTGCTGCGCATCTTCGATCGAGCGTTTCATGCGCCTCCTTACGAGAGCCTGGCTCCCGGAGTGTCGCTGTGACCGCGAATCGTCGCGCCGGCGGCGAAGGATCGCCGTTTCACGGAGTCCCCGCGAGCGGTCGGTGCCGGTAGACGATCCCGCCGCGCATGACGAGCACCACATGCTCGAGGGCGCCGATGTCGGCCGTCGGATCGCCCGCCACCGCGATCACGTCGGCCTCGAACCCCGGCGCGAGCGTGCCCACGGTCTCCTCGAGCTCCAGCGAAGCCGCCGCCAGGCTTGTGGCCGAGACGATCGCCTCCATCGGGTTCTGCCCGCCCTCACTCACCCGGTACACCAGTTCCGTCCAGTTGCGCCCGTGCGCTCCGGCTACGGCGTCGGTCCCGAACACGATGTCGAGCCCCTCGACGTCGAGGGCCTCGCGGAAGGCGCCGAGCGCCGTCGGCACCGCCTCGCGCATCTGGCGGAATCCGTCTTCCGTGTAGTTTCCGATGCCGAGGTAGCGGTCCTGGTTCGCGAAGTAGTTCTCGAAGATCAGGTGCGTGTGTGGGTCGTAGTAGAGATCGTGTTCGGCCAGGAGTTCGAGCGTCTCGCGGTCGAGCAGGGCGCCGTGCTCGATCTGCCGGCAGCCGGCGAGGGCCGAGCGCTGCGCGCTCTCGGGACCGTGGGCGTGGACCACGGCGCGCAGTCCGTGCTCGCGCGCCTGGCCGCAGGCGGCGTCGAGCTGCTCCTGGCTCAGCGTGGGCGCGCCGCCGACCCTGATGCTGGCGGACCCGAAGATCTTGATCACGTCCGCGCCCGCCTCCGCCAGTGCGTCCACGCGGGCCCGGATCTCCTCCGGTCCGCCGCTCCCGGACGTGATGGGCTGGATCGAGGTCAGGACCCGCGGTCCCGGCAGCGATCCGCGCGCGATCGCTGCCCGGACCGGGACGTCCTCCGGTCCGCCCAGACTCTGCACCGTCGTGACGCCGCTCGCGAGCATGTTCCAGGCGTTTTCGGCCGCGTAAAGCACGCGATCCTCCGCCGTGTCCGTCGACTCCGCGCTATGCAGCCGTCCCGTCTCCGCGTCGAAGTGCCAGCCGAGATGGACGTGCGTGTCGATGAGCCCCGGCAGCACGGTCGCCCCCGGGAGTTCGTACACCACGGCGCCTTCCGTGGCCCCCTCGTCGGCGATGGCCTCGATCCGCCCCCCGCGCACCACGAGCTCCCGGCCCGTGAGCACGGTGCCGCGTCCGTCGAGGATCCGGTCCGCCCGGATCACCACCGCGTCGTCCGGACCCGCCGGCCGGAGACCCGAGGCGTCCTCTCCCGCGTCCGTCGCGCATCCGCTCGCGCCCGGGATCGCGAGGACCGCGACGGCGGCCGCCCGGGCCATCAGAGCCCTGTGGCTTCGCGTCGAATCAGCGGCGCATGGGGGCATGACATCCTCCGGAGCGGGAACAGGGCCCGGGATTCGAAGTCCCGGCGCGGGAGCCTTCAGAACACTAGTTGCTCGCGGGCGGCGCAGGTAGGATCACGCGACACCCACAGCCCCAGCCGTCCGACCCCGAGGAACCCATGATGAACCTGATGAACAACGCCGGTCTCCGGTCGCGTCACCCCCTGGCTCCCCTGGCTCGTTCCCTGGCTCGCCTGGCCGTCTTCGTTTTCCTTATCGCGCCGGCGCTCCCGACCGTGCACCTCGCCGGGCAGGATGACGCCCGGTCCGAAGTCTCCGCGATCCTCGACGCGCTCCACGAGGCGGCCTCGGAGGCCGACTTCGACCGCTACTTCAGCCTCTACGCCGGCGAGTCCGTCTTCCTCGGCACCGACGCAACGGAGCGCTGGACGCGCGAAGAGTTCATGGACTACACGAGGGCCCGTTTCGACACGGGCACGGGCTGGACCTACCACACGCTGGAGCGCCACATCGCCATCGCCCCCGGCGGGCGCACCGCCTGGTTCGACGAGCGTCTCGAGAACGCCAACCTCGGCGAAACGCGCGGCAGCGGCGTGCTCGTAATGGAAGACGGGGGTTGGAAGGTCGCGCAGTACAACCTCACGATCCCGATTCCCAACGAGCTGGCGCGCGAGGTTGCCGCGCGGATCCGGGCGCTGACAGGCGGATGAGGCCTGCTCGAGCGGGACGGCGCCCCGTCGTACGGGGCAGCCCGCCGCGGCGAGCGGCTCCGGCTTCTACCGGCTACCGACCAGCGCGCCGCTGGCATCGATCACGACCTCCAGCGGCGTCGGGGCTCCGAGAGGGGTCACCGTTTCCGAGCCGTTCGGCCAGCGCACCCACACGGCCGTCGGACTCGAGGCCGGATCCGCGGCGAGCCCCATGACCTGCACCGGGTCGTCCTGCGACCAGTAACCTCCGCCCGCGCGGATCTCGCGCAGCGGCCCGCGCCTCTCGCCGTACTCGAGCCGGATCGCGCTGCCGATGGCGGCCGGATTCTCCTCGCTCCCTCTCAGCCGGACACGCAGCCCGGGCTTCGCGCCCCGGTTGCGGTACAGCTTCGTCCCGGCCCCGTTCTGGCTGACGAGCACGTCCACGCGCCCATCTCCATCGTAGTCCGCGAAGGCGGCCCCGCGCTGCTCGCCGTACACCGCGATGCCAGACCGCTGCCCCGGGACCGGCGTCAGCGCCCCCGTCCCGTCGCCTCGCAGCCACAGGCCGCGGCCCCCGTCGTTCCGGGCCGCTTCGCCGCGTAGCGCAAACAGGTTCTGGCTCAGGAAGACATCCTCGTGCCCGTCCCCGTCCACGTCGGCCACACCCGCGTGAAACGCCGGCGCCAACTGCGCTTCGCGCGGCAGCTCGAACGCCTCGAACGACCCCCCGCGGTTGATGTACACGGTGTGCGCCAGTGTCGTCGCCTCGACCGTCGGCAGGAGGTGCGCGGGCTGCTCGAGGATCTCGTTCACGCCCAACTGCCCGTAGTGCTCGAACCCCTGGATGCGGCCGCGAAGGAAGGGGAGGCCCCCGGCGAGCGTGAGGAGTCCCCGCACCGGCACCATCGAACGCGTGAACTCGTCGTAACGCGCCTCGATCACATCGCGGAAACCATCGTTGTCCAGATCGGCGTGATAGGCGGTCGCCGGATGCTCCGGGCTCGCGGTGAACTGCGAGTTGAGTCCCCGGTTGGAGGCGATGAGGTCGGGCAGCCCGTCTTCGTTCAGGTCTCCCGTCGTCACCCCGTTCCACCACCCGGTCCGGGACTCGAGTCCGAAGGCGGCCGTCGCGTCCTCGAAGCGGCCGTCGCGATTGACGAGGAGCCGGACGGGTCCCCACTCGATGGCGAGCAGGAGATCCGGGTCTCCGTCCGCGTCCACGTCGCTGAACACGGCGCCGGACACGAGACCCACGTCGGTCAGGGCCGCCGCGTTCGATTCGTCGAGGACGTAGCGGCCGCCCTCGTTGAGAAAGAGGCGGGAGGTCGCCGCGGCCGGATACTGGCCGGGGATCACGCGGCCGCCCGCGAAGAGATCGACATCGCCGTCCCCGTCGTAGTCTGCCGCCGCGAGAGGGCCGGTGCTCGCCTCGGCCCCCGGAAGACTCTGCGCCTGCGTGAGCGTCGTACTCGAGGCCCGCAGCACCGTGGCCGAGGGGGCCGCCCGGTCTGCGCCGTCGTACGTCGCGGTTCCGACGACGACCGAGGCGCCGGCCCGGCCGGGGAGGATGACGAGGCCCGTCTGGTCGCCCGGGGATGGCGCCGGCCCAACCGCCCCGCTGTCGCGCGCTCCCCGGTCCGGCGAGAACCCGCCCTCGCCGTCGCCGCGGAAGACCGAGAGGCCGGCGCCGCCTCCACCGCCGATCAGGGCGTCCGCGTCTCCGTCACCGTCGATGTCGCCCCACGCGACGCCCGGGCCGCCCTGTCCCAGGCGCCACGTGATGAGCGGCTGCTGCGCGAAGTCGTCGAACGCGTTCTCCCGGTGACGGTGCTCGAGCAACCCGGACACATCGTCGAACAGGGGTGTCTCCGACTCCGCCGCCTTGGAAGCCGCCGCCGGAGCCGCCGCGGAAGCCGCCGCCGTGCCGCCGGCCGCCGGTTCCCGGATCTCGTAGATCCGGTTCGCCCGGACGCCCTCCACCCGGCTCATCGTCCCGTCCCGCCACACGACCTCGAGCGTCAGTTCCCCGTCGCCCGCCGCGAAGCTGGCCATCGCCTCCGAACCGGAGAGATACAGGCCCCCCGCGACGATCTCCTTCGTCTGCGCCGGCAACTCGCCCCCCGACAGACGGACCCGCGCGCCGACCCCTGCCGTGTTGGGTCCCCGGCCGAGGAGCCGCACGGCCACTCGCGGCGCTCGTCCCACGTTCCGGTACACCCCCGCCGGCGCCAGCAGCCGGTTCGTGACGATGTCCAGGTCCCCGTCCCCGTCGAGATCCGCCGCGGCCATCCCGTGCGAGATGTCTTCGTCCCCCGCGAACCCCCACGCCTCTCCCACCTCCTCGAAGGTCAGGTCTCCGCGGTTGCGGAAGGCGATGTTGGAGAGGCGCAGCGAAGGGAAGCCGAGGATCCGCTGCCGCCAGTCCATCGATCCGACGCGTTGCGCCGCGTCCTTGTCCATCGCGTCGTAGAAGTGGCCCGTCCCCACGAGCAGATCCTCGTAGCCATCGAGATCCACGTCCACGAACGTGCTCCCCCACGACCAGCCCGACGCGTCGAGGCCCGCGAACTGCGCCGCTTCCGCGAAGGTTCCATCCCCCCGGCTCAGGTAGAGCGTGTTGCGCGGCGTCTGCGGCCGGTTATCGAACCGCCCCGCGAACTGCGGATCGGCCTCCCCGCCGACCATCTGCTTCATGCGCAGCCGCTGCTCCCGGCTCAGCATCTCCACCACGAAGAAGTCCGTGAACCCGTCCCGGTCCACATCCGAGAAATCCACCCCCATGGACGCGAAGCTCGTGCTCCGCATGGCGAGCGGCGCGAGCATCCGGAAGCCCCCGTCCCCATCGTTGATCCAGACGTGATCGGGGCTGTGAAAGTCGTTGCAGACGTACAGGTCCGGATCTCCGTCCCCGTCCATGTCCTGGAAACGGGCCGCGAGTCCCCACTCCATCGGCTCGGACTCCAGCGGCCGGCCCTCCCCGTCGAGGAACGCGCCCTCCGTCCACGGCACCGGCGTGAACCGTCCCGTCCCGTCGTTCAGGTAGAGCCGGTCGGGCTCCGCCAGTTCGAGCCGGGGGACCATCCCCTCCCGGACCTCTCCGAGCGTAAAGTGCTCCCGCCACTCGGGGAGAAGCTCGAACCCGTCCTCCGTCCGCCGGTAGATCTTGCTCGGCTGGAGGACCTCGGGCGGGAAGAGATCCTGCACCGTCGCGACCTTGTTGTTCACCACGTACAGGTCGAGGTCCCCGTCCCCGTCGATGTCGGCGAGCGTCATCGACATGCTCCCGAGCGTCGAGGTGAGCCGCGCCGCCTCCGTCCCGTCCGTGAACCGTCCCGTCCCGTCGTTCAGGTAGAGCGCGTTCGGCCCTCCGAGCGCGTTGACGAGCAGGTCGAGATCTCCGTCCCCGTCCACATCCGCGAACACGGCGCCCGTCGAGAAGCGGTCCGCCGCGGCGACCCCCGCCTCCTCGGCGATGTCCTCGAAGCGCCAGCCGCCCAGATTCCGGTAGAGCCGGTTCGGCCCGTCCATCCCGGCGAAGTAGAGATCGACGCGGCCGTCGCCGTCCACGTCCCCCGCCGCGACGCCGGACCCGTTCAGGTAGTGGCTGTTGTCGATGTACTGCTCCTCGGTGACCACGTTCTCGAACGAGATCCCGGTCTCCGAAGGGGCGAGTCGCTCGAACCCCGGCTCGTCCTCGCCCGGCACCCGAAGCTCGGCCCAGCGGTATCCGCCCTCCTCGACCCAGTCCGGCGCGCCCGGTCCGCACCCGCCGCAGAGCGCGGCGGCCGCCAGCAGCGTGACGCGGACGAGGGAACGGGCGTCGTGATGAATGTCGGGCATGCGCCTCGCGAGGGTTCGGGATCGACTCGCTCCGTCCTGCACCAGACACAACGCGCGAGCGGGCTGTATCATATCACCTGCCAACGTCACGGGAATGCGCGGCGCCCGCCGCCAACCGGAGGAGGATCGTCACATGAGACAGAGGTTCATCGCCGCGCTCGTCGTCGCCGGAGTGCTGGCCCCCGCAGGTCTGTTCGCCCAGGATGGCGGCGTCTCGGATGCCGGCGGGATCCACGAAGCGCCGCCGGTCCCCGCGGCGACGGATCCGACCGCCATCCGGGACGAGATTCTCGACCATTTCCAGCGCTCCAGCCGCAAGATTTCCGAACTCGCGCGCGTGATGCCCGCGGAAAAGTTCTCCTGGGCGCCCGGCGAGGGCGTGATGCAGGTGGGCGAGGTCTACATGCACATCGCCCGCTACAACTTCATGTACCTCGACCAGAACCTGGGGATCGCGCCCCCGAACGGGTTCGACTACGCGGACATCGAGTCGATCCGCGACAAGGAGAGAGTGCGCGAGATCCATGAGATGTCCGTCCGCCACGTCATGGAGCAGGTGGGCGCGCTCACCGGGGCGAAACTCGACGGGCAGACCGAACTCTACGGCCGCACCGTGCAGGGCTGGGCCGTGCTCCTGCAGCTCGTCTCGCACATGAACGAACACGTGGGGCAGTCGGTCTCGTACGCCCGCATGAACGGCATCGTCCCCCCGTGGTCCCGCTGACGATACGGCGGGGTCTCGACGGGGGCGCATGGAGTAGTCCATAGGCCATGATCAACGCGATTCGCCGCGGTTCGAGGGCGGCGGTCCCGGTCGCCCTGCTCGCGGCGCTCGCTGGCTGTCGGTACACGACGGATCCGGCCGACATGCCCGTCACGGGGAACTGGCTCGGCCACATCCCGCGCCTCGATGGCGGGCTCGCCTGGGAGTTCCGGCTGCATGAAGACGGGTTGGGCAACGTCTCCGGCACCGTCAGCCGAACGGATTTCGTCCGGATCCCCGCGCCGAGCGAAACCGTATCCCCCGGAACCGTGGAAGGCGTCCACGCCTCGTCCGAAGTCAGGCTGATTCTCGACTACGGATCGCATTCCGAGGCCTATGAGGGGCGCTTCAGGTCCGACGACCGTATCGAGGGCTTCATCGTTCGCGGCACGGTCGTGCGGAATATCGGCACCCTGGAACTCAGACGGATCGCCCGGGGCTCCGACGATACGGCCGACGGTGCCACAATCCCCGCCAACGGGGGTACCACGTCAGGCAACTGAACACGTGACCGCGCGACCCACACCGCACGGGTTTCTCGCATGGACCGTCAGCACCCTTCCAATCGGACGATTCTCGTCACCGGGGCGAGTGGCTATGTCGGGGGCCGCCTCGTCCCGTCGCTCGAGGAGCGCGGCGAACGGATCCGCTGTCTCGCCCGTAACCCCGGGTCCCGCAACGAGACGGTGGTTCGCGACGACGCGGTTCTGGAGCGCTTCCCGGTTCGTCCCCTTGGGGTGGGCGAGGCGATCGCCCGCGCGCTGCGAGACGAAGACCGGGAGATGGCCCGGACCCGTTGGAGCGACGCCGTGTCTTCCAGTGGCCGGGGACCGCTCTGGGGCGGAAAACGCTTCGGTTCGCGGATCGTCGACCGGCAACAGGCCGAGGTCCCGGCCGAGACGGCGCGTGCTTTCGCCCCGATCCAGCGCATCGGCGGCTCCCGGGGGTGGTACTTCGCGAACTGGTTGTGGGGGCTGCGGGGTGCCGCGGACCTGCTCGTAGGCGGCGTCGGCATGCGCCGCGGCCGACGGCATCCGGTCGACATTCGGCCGGGAGACCCGCTCGATTTCTGGCGCGTCGAGGCCTTCGAGCCCGACCGCCTCCTGCGTCTGCAGGCCGAGATGAAGGTGCCCGGCCGTGCCTGGCTGCAGTTCGAGGTGGAACCCGCGAAGAAGGGGAGCCGCGTCACCCAGACAGCGGCCTTCGACCCCCTCGGTCTGGGCGGATTGCTCTACTGGTACGGCCTGTACCCCATCCACTGGCTGATCTTCCGCGGCATGCTTCGGGGAATCCTGCGCCGTACCGCGCCCGGCGCGGACCGGAGAAACTTGCAATCAGCCGAGAGGTAAACTGGCAATCAGCCGCTCCTCTACCGGGACCGCCGCGACTTCGCGATCCGAAAAGGCGACACGGGCAAACGCGGGTAACTACCAGAGACGGTCCAAGCCGTAGCGGTCGAACACTCGATCGGCTGACACGACGACAAGACGGCGTGCGAGGGCTTGCGCTGCCAGCATGCGGTCGAACGGGTCACGATGCGGTCCCGGAAGGCGCCCCGCGCGTTCCGCGTCGCTGACGCTGATCGGAAGCTCGTCGAACCCCTGGCCGGCTATGTGGTGGCCCACGTCCAGGGCCACTGCCTCACCACCCGGTAGTTTGCCGATCCGGTGCTTCGTCGCGATTTCCCAGGCTGATGCCGCGCTGACCGCGATGTCGTTGGTCTCGTCCGCGATGAGACGCCAGGCCTTCCGGGACAGGCGCCCGCTGTCCGCGATCCACCAGAGAAGCGCATGCGTGTCCAGCAGCACGCGCAACGGCTACCTGCCTTCCCATGCGGCCAGTTCCTCCTCCGGCAGCGGATCGAAGAAGCTGTCAGGAATCACGAACCGGTCCTTGAGAACATCCGGCCGGCGCTTACCGACCGGCTTGCAGGCTACCAGCCGTGCGACCGGCTCGCCTCGTCTCGCGATCACGACGTCCTCCCCATTCTCGACTCGCGCCAGCAGACGCGAGAGCTGTGTCTTCGCTTCATGAACGTTCACGACGTGTGACATCTCCCCTCCGGAACCTGGTATCTAGCTAAGAATCTAGCCAGGCCGCGAGCGGGATCAAAGACGCCCGGCGCTCCGGAAGAACCGGGCGAAGCGTCGGCGCCACGCCGGGCGCTGGTTCCCTACACCGGGCGAACATGGCAGGTTACCGCGCCCGCTGGAGCGGTCGCCGCACGGAAGGCGGCGGTCGCGCACTCACAACGGAGTCTCCCATGATTGCTCAACAGACCCTCATGCAGTTCGACCACATCGTGACCGGCTGCCGCGCCACGCTGGAAGCCGTGCCGGATGACCGCCTCGACTGGCGTCCGCACGAGAAGTCGTGGACCCTTGGCGAGTTGGCGACCCACGTCGCGATGATCCCGAACTGGACTGTGGCATCGCTGACCATGTCCGAGTTCGACGTCGCTCCGGAGGGCGGTGGCCCGCCGCAGAATCCCGTACTCACGTCTTCGGCCGAACTCGTTGCGGCGCTCGACCAGAGTGCGGCCGCGGCCCGGGAGACGATCGAGGCCACTTCGGACGAGACCTTCGCCGGCACGTGGACGCTGAAAGTGGCGGGCGAGGATCGCTTCACGATGCCCAAGGCGGTCGTGGTCCGGAGCTTCGTCCTCGACCACCTGATCCACCACCGGGCGCAACTGGGCGTCTACCTGCGGCTGCTCGACGTGCCGGTGCCCCAGATGTTCGGGCCCACGGCGGACTATCCGGATATGTGACGGGAAGGAGCGGCGGCGCGCTCAGTCCAGCAGCTTCAGCCAACTCCGCAGTTCGCCCGCCTTATCGGCCTGGCGGCTGATCGATTCGCGGTTCACGTCGTTCAACTCGGTGGGACCGCGAGTGGGCATGGCCCCCATCTCTTCGTGGCGTTGGCCAGCGCCCGATACGCCGCGCGTCGTAAGCCTCTTCCCTGGACATCGCCTTCCGGTAGGCGTCGAGGGCTCTCTTCGCCGGATCCTTCATCTCGCGTCCCCTTTGACGGTGCCGCCTGCGACCGGACCACCGCGGGGAAGATAGCGCGCGAACTCGGCTGGCGGACACCTCCAATCGGAGTTCTCTACCGGAACCGGCTTCGGTCGATGCCGGGGATGATGCGGAGCGCGTTCTCGAAGTACACCTTGCGCAGGATCTCGTCCGGGAGGTCGAGGCCGTACATGCGCCAGAAGGCGTGGTACTTCCGGTAGTAGGGGAAGTACTCGTCCGCGGTCTCCAGCACGCGGAAGTAGGTGGGGTACTCGTCCGGCGCCCAGGAGTCCTTCCCCATCAGAATCCGGTCCTGGTACTCGATGAAGAACTCGCGGGCGAAGCGCGGCTGTCGGCCCGGCTCGTAGATCACCGCGCCGAGCCCGACGTTCATGTTGGGGATCTCGTCCAGCAGGCGCCCGAGACGGCCGAGATCGTGGCCGAGCCACGCGAGGTGCGCGGCGATGAAGGTCGTCTCCGGGTGTCGGCGGAACATGTTCAACTGCTCGCCCAGCACCTGTTCGAAGGAGGGCGGGCCGCTCTGCCGGCGGCGGGGCCGCAGGCGAAGCTCGAGCCAGCGCTCGTTGTGCTCGTCCATCGGCTCCCAGAACTCCGCCGGGTCCGCCGAGTGGATGAGAACCGGAATCCCGAGTTCGCCCGCCTTGGCCCAGATCGGATCGAGGCGGGGGTCGTCGGCGGAGACGCGCTGTCCGGCCGCGTCGGTGATCCACAACCCGAGGCTCTTGAAGATCTTGAGGCCCCGGGCGCCGGCCTCCACGTCGGCCTCCAGGCGAGCCGCGGCGAGCGCCCCGAACTCCGGATCCGCGATGTCGCCGAAGTCGACGTTCGCGAACACGACGAAACGCCCCGGATACGCCGCTTCGAAGGCGTCGATCTGCCGCGCGAGCTGCGTGCCGGTCCCCCCGCTCAGGTTCACGCCGACGGCAAGGTTGAGCGCGTCCATGTCGCGCACGAGTTGGTCCATCTGCGTCGGGGGCATCATCCCGTTGAGGTGCAGGTGAACGTCGACGAAGGGGAAGGCGGCGCGCGAGACCGGGTTCTCGGGCACGACGAGGGTCGAGCGGGGGTCGTACGCCTCGACCGTCATCGGCGGGGATGTGTCGGGGGGCACGGGCGGCGGGCCGCGCCGCGCCTGGGCCTCGGCCGGGGTCGCGACCGGCCACACGCCGCCCAGCATGACCGCGATCAGCGCTATCGTTCGTCCATCCCTCATCCCTGCATCTCCCTCTCCAGATCCGAGCCGGAATCCGGCGCGGCGCTACCTCGCGAAATGCGCGGCGATACGGTCGGCCAGCGCGGCGATCATCTTCTCGCCGAGTTGCGCCGTCGCGCCGCGGGCATCGCCCAGGATGCCGTTCGGCGTCACGCTCGCGAATCCGTCGCCCAGCACGCGCCGGATGAGTTCCGGTTCCTCTTCCGGCGTCGTCAGGCGCCCGCACTCGGCCAGTTCCTCGCGGACGATGCCCTCGTGCATGGCCATCATGATCGAGGTCTCGGCGATATCGGCGTGGCCACCCACGCGGGCTCCGCGACCTGCCTCCGCCTCCGCGACCCCGCGCCAGACCCCGATGACCCCGGGGAGGTCCGCGTACACGTCCACGGAACAGCCGGGCCCCGCCGCCTCGTTGAACGCGTCACGCGCCTCGGCGAGCGGAGCGAAGTTCCCGCCGTGCGAGGGGACGAAGCAAACGCGCCGGAAGCCGTGGTGCGCGAGGCTCGAACAGTAGTCGCGGCAGACGGCGAGGAAGGTGTCTCTCCCGAGCGTGACGGTGCCGGGGAACGCCATGTGGTGCGCCGACCAGCCGACGCGGATCGTGGGAGCGACGAGCGCGCCACCGAGCCGTCGGGCGACCTCGACCGCCAGCCGGTCGCCGTGCTCGGCATCCATGAACAGCGGCAAATGCGGCCCGTGCTGCTCCACCGCCCCCGCCGCGACGACGACGGTGGTGACCCCGGCCGCGATCGCCGCCCCGATCTCGGGCGAGGTCATCCGTTCCATCCGTATTTCGGCAGACATGGGTGACGCTCCGGCTCGCTGGAGGGGAGAGAATCTCCGTTCGCGTGCAATATCGCGCCGAAGATCCGGCGATGCGGAGGTCTACGCCACCCTGGGACGCGTGGGATCCGTTATCCCTCCTCGAGGATCGTCCGCAGGCGCTCGATCTCCTCCGGGGCAAGTTTCTCGTCTTCGATCAATTGCGTGATCATGGGGACCAGCGAGCCCCCCGTGATGCGGTCGGCCAGCGCCTCCAGCCGCCCGGACGCGTACGCCTCGCGGCTGATCTGTGCCGAAAAGAGCTGAGTCCCGAGACTGCCGTCACGGTGGACGAAACCCTTGTCCTCGAGCCGCTGCAGGAGTCGCTGGATGGTGCCGTGCGCCGACCTCGTGGCGTCCGGATAGAGCTGTTCGCGGAGTCGGCGCGCCGTGAGGCGCCCCTCCTTCCAGAGTTGCTCCATGACCGCGAGTTCGGCGTTGGCCAGACGCGGCGTCGTCATGTGGATCCCCTTCTTGATCGGCTTCGGCACGGGGGCGTCGACCCCCGCACCATCATCTCTTGAGGCGCAGCTTCACACACGTCATCGCGCCGGTGACGCCGACGCCATCGGAAGAACTCACGATCGAGCCGTCCGCACCGCTGCATTCGATGTGCAGCCTACCGAGGAACCCGTTCACCGCGAGGGGACGCACGCGCAGGTGGCGGGCGAGTTCGGCCCTCACCGCCGCCGCTTGCGGCGAGAGCCCGGCCTCCAGCATCGCGGATCGAAGACCCGCGAGGTCCAACTCAACGACCTTGTGGTCTCCGGCTCCGTCGTCCGGCGTCACGGCCAGGAACAGGTCGGCGGGAGTGCGGTCGGAGAGGGCCGCCTCCCCGGCGGCACGCACGGCCCTGGCGAGTTCGACCGGGAGTGCGTGCTCCGCCGCGAATGCCTCGAGTTGGTCGCCGAGCGTGCGCAGCTGCAGGGGTCGGTCCGCAGCCGGACCGTCACCCCCTCCATCGAGCTGCGCGATTGCCGCCTCCTGATCCGAGCGCGGGTAGAAACCGCTCGGCGCGAGATCCAGATCGCCGACGCGCGTGTCCAGGTTCTTCGAAACGATGGCCGGGTCGACGGAGGTGAGGTCGGACTGATCAGTGCAGTAGATGAGGCCGCCCGCGAGCAGGCAGACGGCTCCCGAGCGCAGGGCGACGCGGAGCCAGCGCGGGGTGGGGGTCGGGGTGCGGGTCGTCATGATCACGCGAAATCTCCTTTCAAGCCGTGACGCTCGGCCGCAGCGGTCGAGCGTGCTCGCGAAGGTGAGGGGGCCCGGCGCCGGAGTCTTCGACATGAAGTCGATCACTCGGAGTAGCGCCCCGGCGTAGGCGCGGGGTTCGGCTTCGATCGTCGCGACGGCGAGAGCGTCGCAGCACAACTCCTCGGACGCCCTCAACCGCCGGCGGGCCCACCAGGCCACCGGGTTCCACCAGAAGGCCGCGCAGGCGAGCCATTCGAGCCAGCGCACGACGTGGTCGCGGCGCCGGACGTGGGCGAGTTCGTGCGCCAGGATGCAGCGCAGTTCCGACGCGTCCATGTCGCCCAGAAGCTCCGAGGGGAGGAGGACCCGGATTTTCCCGCCGGCCCACCACACCATCGGCGACAACTGCGCGCGCGTCGCGTACACGGTCGGGGCCGGGCCGAGTCCGATCCTGTGGGCGACCTCCCGCGCGAGGCGCTGGACCTCGGGCGGCGCGGTTTGCGATGCCCTCGCGAGCGAGCGATGGAAGCGCAGCGTGCGCACGAGCGTCCATCCGAGTATGGAAGCCGTGCCCGCGAGCCATAGCCAGACAAGCGCTTCCTTGCCGTGGCTCCCGAGCCAACCGAGCAGCATGGCCCACGCCGATGGCGCCGGTTCCGCCTGCGGAAGGCCGACCGCAGCCAGCGGCCCGACCGGATTGACTTCCGCCGACCAGACCGGAATCGAGACGACCGGCGGTACGAGCAGGACCGCGAGCGGCAGCAGCCACAGCCCGTGCGCCAGCGGAGGGCTCCCGAGGCGCCGCGCCACGAGCCGCGCCACGATCCACGCCACTCCGGCAAGGCCGATCGAGATCGCCAGCTTGCTGGCCCCGATCTGGAGAATCACGTCCGTCATCCGTCTCCCGCTCGATTCGGAACAGTCTTTCTCACGACGACATGTCGTAATCTTACGACGAAATGTCGTGAACATCAAGCGGGGCCGGCGAAGGCCTTCTCGCACGCGAGGTCGCCGGAGACCCCCGTTTCAGATTCCGGTGGGTTCATCTATTGTATCCAAGCTGTATGGTCGGGTGGGGTGGCCGGTGTCGGTTCCTTCGCCCGTGCCCTCCCTCCCGCAGAACCCCCAGTCGAACGAGGTATGGAACATGCGTACGCGCTCAGGGCTCCCGGTGTCTCTGTCTCTTCTCGCGGTGCTCGCCCTCACCGCGGCCCCTCTTCCCGCTCTCGCCCAGGACGCCGGTCTGCAGGCGGCCGTCCAGGCGCTCGAATGGCGTGAAATCGGCCCCACGATCATGGGTGGCCGGGTCGCCGACATCGCGGTCGACGAGGCCGATCCGTCCACCTTCTACGTCGGCGTGGCGACGGGCGGCGTGTGGAAGACGATCAACGGCGGGTCGACCTTCGAGTCGATGTTCGACGACCAGCCGATGCTGTCCGTCGGGGACATCACCCTCGCCCCCTCGAACCCGAACGTCGTGTGGGTCGGGTCGGGAGAGCCGCAGAACCGGCAGTCCTCCCCGTGGGGGATGGGCGTGTTCCGGTCGACGGACGCCGGCCGGACGTGGACACATCTCGGACTCGAGGCGACGAACCACATCTCCCGCATCCAGGTGCACCCGCGGAATCCGGACGTGGCCTACGTGGCGGCGATGGGTCGCCTGTGGGGCCCGAACCCCGAGCGCGGCGTGTACCGGACGATGGACGGAGGCGAGACGTGGGAACTCGTCCTCCATGTCGACGAGCACACGGGTGCGATCGACCTCGCCATGGATCCGGGCGATCCGATGACGCTGTTCGCGGCGATGTACCAGCGGCAGCGGACGCTGTGGGGCTTCAACGGCGGCGGACCGGGCGGCGGCATCTACCGGACGATGGACGGCGGCGACAACTGGACGAAGCTGGCCGGCGGCCTGCCGGAGGGTGACGTCGGCCGCATCGGGCTCGACATCTACCGCCGGGACGGCAACGTCGTGATGGCGATCGTCGAGGCCGACGCGCGCGCCCCCGGGGGCGGTGGCGGTCCGCAGGGTCCCGGAGACCCCGACCGCAAGACGGGGACCTACAAGTCGACCGACCGCGGCGAGACGTGGGTGCAGACCAGCACGACCAACAACCGTCCCATGTACTACAGCCAGATCCGCATCGACCCGAACGATCCCGAACGGATCTATCTGGGCGGATCGAGCCTGTACCGCTCCTCGGATGGCGGGAACAACTTCACGCCCGACGCGGCCTCCGAGGTCCACTCCGACCACCACGCGCTGTGGATCGACCCGGCGAACTCCGACCACCTCATCCTCGGCGGCGACGGCGGCGTCTCGATCAGCTGGGACCGCTCGGACAACTGGCGTCAGCTGACGAACCTTCCGCTGGCGCAGTTCTACGAGATCGGCGTGGATAACCGCGATCCCTACCACGTGTGCGGCGGTTTGCAGGACAACGGCTCGTGGTGCGGTCCCTCGGACACCTGGTCCAACCAGGGGATCCGGCCCCGCGACTGGTACAACATCGGGAGCGGCGACGGCTACTTCACCGTCCTCCACCCCAACGGCGAGACGATGCTCGCGGAGTCCCAGAACGGGAACCTGATGCGGACGAACCTCAAGACGGGCGAGCGCCTGCGGATGCGGCCGCTGGGACGCCCCGGGGAAGGTGAGGAGGATCCGCCCGGCTACCGCTGGAACTGGGACACGCCGATCGAGGTCTCGCCGAGCGACCCGAACACGGTCTACTACGGCGGCAACGTGGTGTTCAAGTCGACGGACTACGGGCAGACGTGGGAGCAGATCTCCCCCGACCTGACGAAGGCCATCGACCGCCAAACGCTCGAGATCATGGGCGTCCTCGGCTCCGAGCCGATGATGTCGGCCAACGACGGGACGTCGACCTTCGGCAACATGATCTCGATCGAGGAATCGCCGCTCGATCCGATGGTCGTGTACGCGGGCACCGACGACGGAAACCTGCAGGTGACGCGGGATGGCGGCGCGAATTGGATGAACGTGGCGCCGAACATGCCGGGCGTGCCGGATCAGCTGTACATGACTCGCATCGTGGCCTCGCACGCCGACGCCGGCACCGTGTGGGTGGCGGGGGACAACCACCGCAACGACGACATGGCCCCGTACCTGTACGTGTCGAACGACTTCGGCGAGACGTGGCGCGCGGTAAGGGACGGGATCCCGGACGGATGGTCGCTGAACGCGCTGGCGCAGCACCCGCGCGCGGCGAACCTCCTCTTCGCCGGCAACGAGATCGGCACCTACTTCTCGATCGACGCCGGAAACTCGTGGCACCCGCTGCTGCGGAACATGCCGCCGGCGCCGGTGGACGACATCAAGATCCAGGAGCGCGAGAACGACCTCGTCATCGGCACGCACGGACGCGGGATCTGGATCATGGAGGACATCACGCCGCTCGAGGAGCTGAGCCAGGCCGTGCTCGCCTCCGAGGTGCACCTGTTCTCGACGCAGTCGGCGGTCGCCTACAACCCGTACACGCCGCAGGGCTGGACGCCGGGCGTATGGGAGGCGGACAACCCGCCTCCGGGTGCCCGGATCCGCTACTGGCTGGGCAGCGACCTGCCGGAGGCCCCGATGGCCGACGAGGAAGGCGGCGACAGCGGCGAGCGCATCGTCACCAGCGGCGGGCCGTCCGCCAACGGCGATGACCCGGCGCCGATGTCCGCGATGGCGGGCAAGGCGACGGTCGCGATTCTCGACTCCGACGGCTCCGTGATCCGGGAACTCGAGGGCGGCGGCGGCCGCGGCCTCAACGAGGTCATGTGGGATCTGCGCTACGAGCCTCCGCCGGCCGCGCCGGGCGGTGGCGGGTTCTTCCGCGCCGGCGCCACGGCGCCCAGGATCCTGCCCGGCACGTACACGGCCCGGCTGGAGGCGGCCGGCCAGACGATGGAGACATCGGTCACCGTGCGGCTCGATCCGCGCGTGAACATCAGCAATGGCGACTTGATGGCGCGGCAGGAAGCGCTCATGAGCGCCTATGCGCTGGCGAAGCCGACCAACGAGGGACTGCAGGCGCTGAGCCGGATGCGCGAACACCTGTCTTCCATCGAGGACCAGCTCGAGGACCACGACGTGTCCGAGTCGCTGACGGCGGACGTCGAAGCCGCGGGCGAGGAACTCGACGAGATCGGCGAGGAGCTCGGGACGGCCCGGGCGGGTGCCGGAGTGTCCGGCAGCCTGTCCGGCTACCACACGGCGCCAACGGCCGACATGCTGTATCAGCTCGAGCGCGGCTGGGGCGCGCTGCCCGGCGCCATCGACCGCCTCAACGCCGTCATCGAGGACCGCATGCCGGCGCTCTACGCCGCGCTGCAGGCGGCGGGGGTCCGTCCGGAGCTCGGCGATCCGGTGGAAGTTCCGATGCCGCCGATGCGCTGACGCAGCCGCCGGACTGCCGGGGCCGGGCGTTGAACCCGGCTCCAGCCGAAGCCGCCCGCCGCGAACCCGGAGATTCGGGCTCGCCGGCGGGCGGCGGCGCTTCCGGCCGGGAGGACTTTGGCTTCCGGGTACGCCGTCGCCATAATGGGTGCCGAAACTCTGCACACGATTCGCGCCACGATTCGCGCAAGGAGAGTCCGCAAATGTCGTTTTCCGCCCCCCACCGGGCTTTCGCCCGCCGCGTCCCGCCGGCCATCGCGATCGTCCTCGGAGCCCTGGTCGCCCGACCCGGCGTCGCGCAGGAGCTGACGACGCCCGAGGCGTTCTTCGGCCACCGGATCGGCGCCGACTACGAACTCCCGGACTACGGCGACCTCACCCGCTACTGGGAGACGCTGGCCGCCGAATCGCCGCGCATGACGCTGCAGTCGATCGGGACGACGGCCGAGGGCCGCGAGCAGCTCATGGCGATCGTGACCTCGCCCGAGAACCACGCGAACCTCGACGACTACCGGGAGATTTCCCAACGCCTGGCGCTCGCGAGGGGTGTGTCGGAGGAAGAGGCCCGGGCCCTTGCCCGGCGCGGCAAGGCGGTCGTGTGGATCGACGGCGGCCTCCACGCGACGGAGGTGCTGGGCGCGCAGCAGCTGATGGAGACGCTGTGGCAGTTCGTGAGCGGGACCGACGACGAGACGATGCGGATCCTCGACGACGTCATCATCCTCTTCGTCCACGCGAACCCCGACGGGATGGACCTCGTCTCGAACTGGTACACGCGGATCGAGGAGAAGACGGAGCGCAGCACGCGCGGCATCCCCGTCCTCTACCAGAAGTACGTGGGGCATGACAACAACCGCGACTTCTATTCGTCCTTCCAGCCGGAATCGGAGAACATGAACCGGCAGATGTACCGGACGTGGTATCCGCAGATCGTCTACAACCACCACCAGACGGGGCCCACGGGGACCGTCCTCTTCGCGCCTCCCTTCCGCGATCCCTTCAACTACAACATCGACCCCATGGTCATTACGGGGATCGATCTCGTGGGGTCGGCCATGCACTCGCGCTTCACGGAGGAGGGGAAGCCGGGAGCGACGCGGCGGCGCGGCGCGAACTACTCCACGTGGTGGAACGGCGGCCTGCGCACGACGCCCTACTTCAAGAACATGATCGGGCTCCTCACGGAGACGATCGGAAACCCGACCCCGATGGAGATCCCGCTCATCCTCGAGCGGGTGCTGCCCAACGACAATCTGCCCGCCCCGATCGAGCCGCAGCCGTGGCACTTCCGGCAGTCGGTCGACTACTCGGTGACCGCGAACAAGGCGGTGCTCGACGTCGCCTCGCGCTACCGGGAGACGTTCCTGTACCGCATCTGGCGCATGGGGATGAACTCGATCGAGCGGGGAGGCGAGGACAGCTGGACGATCCACCCGAGGCGCGTGGACTGGCTGCGCCAGGAGATGCGGGCCGGGGCGGGCGAGACGGACTTCGCCCGCAACGTCGGCGGCTTCGGCGGCAGCCGCGGTACGCGCGCGGACTACGAGAAGCTGTTCGACTCCGACCTGCGCGACCCTCGCGGGTACATCCTCCCCTCGGACCAGGCCGACTTCCCGACCGCGACGAAGTTCGTCAACGCGCTGCTCGAGAACGGCGTCGCCGTGGAGCGCGCGACCTCGGACTTCGCGGTCGGCGCGGAACAGTATCCGGAGGGCTCGTATGTGGTGCGGGCCGCGCAGGCGTTCCGGCCGCACGTGCTCGACATGTTCGAGCCGCAGGACCACCCGGACGACTTCCCTTATCCGGGGGCGTCCCCGACCCCGCCGTACGACAACGCGGGGTGGACGCTCGCGATCCAGATGGGGGTCGAGTTCGACCGCATCCTGGAGGGCTTCGACGGGCCCTTCGAGGAGATCACCGACTGGAACGCGAGCCCGATGCCGGGCGTCGTCGCGGACGCGGACGGGGCGGACGGCTTCCTGTTCAGCCACGAGGCGAACGACGCGTTCACGGCGATCAACCGGCTCCAGGCCTCGGGGCACGAGGTCTACTGGCTCACTTCCGCGCTGCGCGAAGGCGGTCGGATGCACCCGCCCGGGACCTTCTACGTCAAGAACCGGCGCGGCACGGGCGACGCGGTCGCGGAGCTGGCCGCCGAACTGGGAATCGGTTTTCGGGGTCTGGCGAACGACCCGGACGCGGAGGCCCTGCGCCTGCGGGCGCCCCGGATCGCGCTCTGGGACACGTACGGCGGCTCCATGCCGTCCGGCTGGATTCGCTGGATCCTCGAGCAGTTCGAGTACGCAGACTTCGAACTCGCCTTCCCGCAGCGGCTCAACGCGGGAGATCTGAGCGACGACTACGATGTCATCATCTTCCCGCAGGGCGCCATCGGTTCGCAGTTCGAGGAGGTCTTCGCGGGCGTTCCCGACTCCGTCCGGCAGCGAATGATGCGCCAGTTCGGGTTCGGCGCGCCGGATCCGGAGACGATTCCCGAGGAGTACCGGGACCGGCTGGGCCGGGTCACCCCCGATGCGACGATGCCGGCGCTGATCGAGTTCCTCGAGGACGGCGGCTCGATCGTCACCATCGGCGGTTCCACCTCTCTCGGACAGGGGCTGGGACTCCCGCTGGAGGACCACCTCGTGAAGGATGGGCAACCGTTGGGCCGGGAGGAGTACTACGTGCCCGGATCGATCCTGGAGGTCACGGTGGACAACTCGCGGCTCGTCACCACGGGGGTGCCGTCAACGCTCCCGGTATCGTTCAACAACAGCCCGGTGTTCAGCGTCACGGCGCTGGCGGCGGGAGACAACGGTGCGAGCGGCGTGACGCCGCTCGCCTGGTTCGACACCGACCAACCGCTCATCAGCGGCTGGGCCTGGGGCCAGGAGTACCTCCAGGGCGGCGTGACGATGGCGGAGGCCGAGGTGGGCGACGGGCACCTGTACCTGTTCGGCCCGCTCATCACGCGGCGCGCCCAGCCGCACGGCACCTTCAAGTTCCTGTTCAACGCGATCGCGCTCTCGACCGCCGAGCCCGAGCGCCCGTAGGGCCGTAGGGGCGCTCAAGGGCTCGGACGGAACGATTCGGGGGATCCGGTCGTCGTTGGCCGGCCGCTTCCCCCCCATGCCGTCGTCCTCTCTGTCCGTCATCCTCAGCACCTACAATGCGCCGGACGAACTGGAACGCACGCTCTGGGGCTATTTGGCGCAGACGCGCACGGATTTCGAGGTGGTCGTCGCCGATGACGGCTCGGGGCCGGAGACCAGCGACCGGATCGAGCAACTGCGGGCACCGACCGGTCTGGCAATCTCCCACGTCTGGCAGAAGGATGACGGGTTCAGGAAATGTCGCATCCTGAACCGGGCGATCGTCGAGGCCCGGGGAGAATACCTCATCCTCAGCGACGGCGACTGCATCCCGCGCGACGATTTCGTGAGTACGCACGCCCGGCTCGCCAGACGGGGGTTCTTCCTTTCGGGCGGGAGAGTTCGCCTCTCCAGCGCGGCTGCGGCGCGCATCGAGAGGGACGATGTGCTCGACGGATCGCTGTTCGAGGCGTCGTGGCTCCGTGGCCGCGAGGCGCTCTTGCGCGGGCGCGACCGGAGCAAACTGATCCGCTCACCGCGGCGCGCCGAGTGGTTCGACCGCTTGACGACGACCCGCGCGACGTGGAACGGACACAACGCGTCGGCCTGGAAGACCGATCTCCTGCGCGTGAACGGCTTCGATGAGCGCATGACCTACCCCGTCGAAGACCGCGAACTCGGCGAGCGCCTCCGCAACGCCGGGGTTCGTCCCCTCCAGGCTCGGCATCGGGCGGTCTGCGCTCACGTCGAGCACGACCGTCCGTGGCTCGATACCGAAGCGCAGGCAACGAACGAACGGCTGCGCGCCGAGACCCGGGGCATGCCCCGCCCGCTCCGGATCCTTCAAGGCCTCGCGCGCGGTCGCGACTGGACCGAGCACGGGATCCGCAAGGGTCCGCGACCCGCGGCTCACAAGTAGCGGTCGATGCCCCGTTCAACGCGGACCGCGTCGGATCGAACCCGGCGCTCGAAGCGCTCGCGGCTGGCGGGACCGGGCGGGCGCGACTCGTGCCAGAGGTGGAGGACGGGGACGGCGTAGCGGCCTTCCTTGCGGCGTACTCCGTTTCGGATAAGGCGAACGACGAGATCGTTGTCCTCGAAGCCCCAGCCCCGGAAGCCCTCGTCGAACCCGTTCACCGCCAGGAAGTCCGAGCGCCACAGCGCGAGATTGCACCCCTTGACGCCGCGCCACCGTCGCGGCGATACGCGGCGCAGAGGTCCCAGCGGCAACCGCAGAAGCGGGGTGAACCGGTCCACGCGCCCCCGGAGCCATTCGCCGAGCCAGCGGGCGGCGCTCCAGCGCCCGATTGCGGGCCCCTGCTCGATCGCGCTCCGCGAGAGTCCGGGCTCGAGCCTCACCCGGCTGCCGTGGACGAAGTGCCCCGCCTCGGCGAGCCGTGCGTGTCGTCCCACGTAGTCCGGCCGCACGAGACAGTCGCCGTCTAGGAAGATCAGGTACGGCTGTTCGGTCGCGGCGGCGGCCCGGTTTCGGATCGCGGCCAGCCGATACCCGCGGTCCTCCTGCAGCACGTGCAGCACGCGCGGGCCGGGGTCTTCGGCCCGGCGCGCAACGAGTGCGCGCGTGTCCGGTCCCGAGCCGTCGTCCGCCACGACGATCTCGAACCGTCGGTACGTCTGTTCGGCGAGACTCCGCAGGACCGCGTCGAGAGCGTCGGGCCGGTTGTAGGTCGAGACGATGACCGCGATGCCGGGGCCGTCGGGCGCCTTCACGCGAGGTAACCCGCGCGCTCCATTACGGGGCCGAAGGCGGCTTCGATCCGGGCCGCGTCCGCCGGATCCATCTCATCCTTCCAACCCTCCGTCTGCCCCCGCCGAATGAACCGCCCTTCGCCCCGAGCCCGCCCGGCGTAGGCCTCCGCGCCGTGGCGCCCCTCCACCTCGCGCATGGCCTCGAAAGATCCGCGCGCCACTGCCCGGGACAGCCTCGCGTCGAACCCCGGGGACGTTGCCGCGGGAAGGTTCTCCACGAACTCCGCGACCCGCCGGAGGCCCGCCTCCCGATCGTGCACCAGATCCTCGTAGCGCACGACGCACATTCGCTCACCGCGTTCCGCGCGCCGAAGCGCGGCCCCGACCTGCCGGTCCCAGCGCCCCAGGTGCCGGTGCCAGTCGTCGAACGGGGCGGCGCCCGAGAGGTACCCGTCGACGAACCTCGAGAGCGTCATGTCACGGTCGTCGAACATCGTCGCGAACATGTGCCAGAAGGAGACCAGGACCGCCCGCGGGTCGCGCACGAGATAGAGGGTCCCCGGATAGCGGCGCGGATAGCGGGGGTATTCGTTCCGGAACACCCTCGGATCCGGGAGATGGCCGTACGCGGCGATGGCATGGTCGTGACCGTGCACGAAGGGGACGAGGTCGCCGACGTTGTACAGGTTCACCTCGTCATCGCGGTCGTCGGACAGAAACACGGCCAGCATGTAGGCGAGCCACGTGTTCCCCGATTTCGGGTGTCCCAGGAGGAACACATCCGTGGGGCGCAGGGAACGGCGGAATCGAGGCTCCCGCAGCCGGTTCCGCAGCCCGTCGCGCAGCCGGTAATACCCGATCCGGCGCTTGCCGCGACCGAACCAGCGCTTGAAGGCCGGGACCGGGCGGTGCCGAACCCGGGGCGGGTCGAGCTTCGGGGGCCGGTTCAGCGGGACCACGGAACCTGCCGTCCGATGAGTTCCGAGACTTCGCCGGCGTCGAACGCGTACGCCCGTTCGAGGTGGTCGCGTACCCAGTCCGGCATGGGGACCGGAACCGAAGCGTTCACCGGCTGCTCCAGCGACTCCGCGTCCGCCACGACGAGCTTCGCCTCGAGGAATTCAAGGAGATCGCGTATCAAGGCCCCGGGCTCTTCGCGAACCTCGTCCAGGAAGCCGAAGAAGAAGTGGTCGCGCGGGAAGTGCTCGAGCCAGGCGCGCAGGCAGGTCGCGTAGTCGCTGCGCCGGCGGACCGGGTCGCTGTCGAGGAACGAGACGAGTTCGTCGCGGCCCACGGACTCCAGGGGCTTGCCGCGCCACCGCGGAAAGCCGTTTCGCGCCTGCGACCAGGCGCGCTCGACCGGGTCACGCATCATGAAGATCAATCTGACGTCGGGCATCCACTCGGCGACGCGCCGGATCACCTCCGGTTCGAGCACCGCATACGCGGGCGTGATCTCGCCCCGGATCCCGCCGCCGCCCCGCGCCCGGACGAAGCGCGCGAGATACCTGAGCTGATTCGCTCGATCCCGCGCGGAGCCGCTCGTGCCTGGCGCACCGAGTTTCCGGTCGAAGAAGTGGATTTCCTTGCGGCCCATCCGGATCTGCGGGTGCGCCGCGAGGTGCGCCGCCACCCAACTCGTGCCCGCGCGCGTGGCGCCAATCCCCAGAAACCGAGGCATCCAGCGCGACACCGCACGTTTGCGCGCCGGGGGCCCGCTCGGTCTCTCCCCGCCCGACTCGCTCGGCCCGGTCGCATCGATCTGGTCGTCGAGGAAGGTCGCAGGCAGGCTGTGAACCGCGCCGTCCGCCGGACCCTCGCGCAGCCGCTCAAACGAGGCCCATTCCCGCCGCTTGCGGGGCGACGGAAACTCCGTCGTCGACCAGTGATCGAACTCCCCCTCGTCCAGAAACTTTAGTTCGTAGAAGCAAACGGGCGCGAAGTGGTGCGTGCGCAGGCAGCGGGGACGGATCAACTGCTCCCAGTGTTGGCGCTTGTGGAATCTGGCGGGATAACCGCAGGGGGCGATCCGCACCTCCCGGTTCACCTCCCCGCGCGGGGCCAGGAAAGACCCGCCAGCCGTCCGATACACCGTCTGCCCGGCGAGGGACCCGGCGGCGGGCCATCCGCGCCCGAGTTGGGCGAGGAGGCCGGCGAAAGCGCCCCGCTGCCTACGGGCGAGCACCATGTCCGCGTCCCACTTGCAGGCGTACCTCCGGGTGCAGCGCGACAGCGCCCAGTTCGTGAAATAGACGAGGGAATGCAGCGAGTCGGCGGAGGTCTTGTCGTGTTCGGGCCCGAACCGTCCCAGGGCGAAGGGATAGGAGTGAAGACGGATCTTCGCCCCCCCGGCGGCGGACGCCTGCACGCTCCGCACGATCTCGGCCGTGTCGTCGCGGCTGCCGTTGTCGATCACATGGATCTCATCGAACACCGGGAGGATCGAGCGCAGGCAGTATTCGAGTTTCGATTCTTCGTTCTTCGCCCGCACGAAGGCGCTTGTCCCCGGCGCATGATTCCTCCGCGGGAGGGAGAACGCGTACTCCTCGTTCCCTTCCCGGTTTCGGAACTCCATTCGGCTGGGGCGCGGCAACAGTGGCATGAACCAGGGCTTGGATGAGGGTGACGGGCCAGGACGGGTCTCAGCGAGCGTTGCTGGGACACAACATTATCATGCAGGATCACTCGGGGACTCTGAAACCGGACAGCCGCGGAGATACAGCGGAGATACAGGAGAAGAACGGATGAACATACACGGGCCTCGAAGGCTTGGTCCCACGGCCGCCGGCTTGGCGGCCGCGATCCTCGTGGGAGTGCTCGCGACGGTGATCCCGCCGAGCGCCAGCGCCCAGGCGAATCCGGACATCCTTGTGAGCGGCGATTGGCTCGTCGAGCATCGGGACGACCCCGGCGTCGTCGTCCTGCATATGGAGATGGCGCGAATGGGTGGTGTCGATGAGTACGTCCAGGGCGCGCATGCCCTCGAGTACCACGACATCGCCGTGGACACCGAGGATCTCATCACCGAACTCGCGCCCGTCGAGGATCTCGTCGAGGTCTTCCGCGCGGCGGGCGTCTCCAACGAGAGCCATGTCGTCGTCGTGGGTGACCCCGGCCTCCACGCGGCCCGCGTCTTCATGACGCTGGATTACCTGGGCCACGGCGACCGCACCTCCGTGCTCGACGGCGGGATGGCGGCGTGGAAGGCGGCCGGGGGAGCCGTTGCCGCCGAGCCGGCCGTGCCCACCCGCGGCGATTTCGAGGCGGACGTCCGGGAAGACATGCTCGTCACCGCGGAATGGATCCACGAGCGTCTCGACGACCCCGGCACGACCCTCATCGACGCGCGGCCCGAGAACGAGTACACGGGGGAGCGGCCGGGCCGGGACTTCCTGCGGGGCGGCCATATCCCCGGCGCCTACAATCTCTACTGGCAGGACCTTACGGGTGAGGATGTTCCCAGGCTGATCGACCTCGACGAAGTGAAGGCGCGTTTCGACGAAGCCGGGGCGTCCACGGACGGCGTCGTCGTCAGCTACTGCCTTATCGGCATGCGCGCGAGCTACACCTACATGATTTCCAGATATCTCGGGTACGAGACGAAGTTCTACGACGCGTCGTGGAACGACTGGGGCCGGCGGGAGGATCTCCCGCTCGTCACCGGCCATGCCCGCAGATAGCTTGCGGGCTTCAGGTCCGCTGTCGGATCGAAGGCGCAGCAAGCTTGCAGGAGGTTGAAAAATGAAAACCATCTCCGGAGTAGTCGCCGGGCTCGTCATCTCCGCTGGTGCCGTGCTCCTCCTCCTCGGCACGAACCGCGGCGAAGCGGCCGCGACGGAGGCCGCCCCGCCCGCCGCCTCCGGGGCTTCTTCGTCGGCTCCCGTGTCGCTTGTCTCGCCCGCCCCGCACTCGATCGAAGCGGGTCCCGAGTCGCCGGTCGAGCTCGTGCTCACGCAGCCGCTCGATCCCGGCGGGTTCGACCCGTCCGCGCTGTCCGTGTTCGGTCGCTGGAGCGGCGTGATGAGCGGCTCCGTGCAGCTCTCGGACGATGGCCGGCGCATCCGCTTCGAGCCCGGCGAATCCTTCCATGCCGGCGAATCGGTCACGGCTTCGTTGCGCGCCGGGGAGAAGCTGGCGGTCGGCGGGGCCATGGAAACGGGGTTCGCGTGGAACTTCTGGATCCGGCCTCGGGCCGGTTCGCTCGACATGGTCGACCGCGGCGCGCGGACCGTCCTCGACGACGGCGAGAAGCACGTGCAGCCGTACGGGGCCTACGCCGGCGACTTCAACGGCGATGGGTACCCGGACATCGCGATCCCCAACGAGGTGTCCGCGGACGTCCGCGTGATGTTCAACGACGGCAAGGGCGACTACAGCGAGTTCCGCGTCCTCGACATCCCGGGCGGGAGCTGGCCGAGCCCGAACGAGGGAGCGGACTTCAACGGCGACGGCCTCACCGACTTCGTCGTCGGCAACGCCGGCAACGATCTCGTGTCGGTGTTCTTGGCCGACGGCGAGGGCTGGTTCGAACTGGGAAGCAACATTCAATCGGGCCGGAACGTGCGCGGCGTGTGCATCGGCGACTTCGACCAGGACGGCTGGCCGGACGTGGCGGCGGTGAACATGTCCGTCGGTCCCGAGGAATCGCGCGGCAACGTGGCCATGCTGCTCAACAACGCGGACGGGACTGGCAGCCTGCGGCGCGCCTCCGAGATCGCTTCGCCGGGCCAGGGCGAGAAGACGTGCGCGACGGCCGACGTGAACAACGACGGCCTGCCCGACCTGCTTGTCGGAGCCTACTTTACCGACGAAGTGCTCACTTACCTGGGCGACGGGCGCGGCAACCTCGAACTGGGCGCGCGCGTGCGCGCCGGCGGCAAGCCGTGGATGATCGTGTCGGGCGACATGAACGGCGACGGCAAGGTCGACGTGATGTCCGCGAACCGCGAGGGGAACAACGTGGCGGTGCTCATCGGCGACGGCTCGGGCGGCTTCGCCGATGCTGTCGAGTACGAGACCGGCGACGCCCCGCTGGCGGTCGACGTGGGCGACATCGATGGCGACGGGGATCTCGATGTCGTCACCAGCGACTTCGAGGGCAACAGCTTCACCGTGCACGAGAACGCCGGCGACGGAACGCTCGCGAACCCCCGGACGTATCCCGCGAGCACGAACGGCTCGTGCGTCGTCATCCACGACCGGGACCTGGACGGGGATCTCGATCTCACCGGCGTGGATGAGACGGACGACAAGATCTTCATCCTGGAGAACCCCGGCCGGTGATCATGAAGTCGAAATCCACGAAATCGAAGCAAGAGTGGCGGGAGGCGCTTCCCGAGCAGGCCTACAAGGTGCTGTTCGAGGAAGCGACGGAACGGGCGGGCACGAGCCCCCTGAACGACGAGAAGCGTCCCGGCACGTTCGCCTGCGCGGCCTGCGGGCGGGCGCTGTTCACGACCGAGATGAAATACGACAGCGGCACGGGGTGGCCGAGCTTCTTCGAGACGCTGCCCGAGGCCTTCGAGACGAAACGCGACTTCAAGCTCATCCTCCCGCGTACCGAGTACCACTGCTCCGGCTGCGGGGGGCACCACGGCCACGTCTTCAACGACGGCCCCGAGCCCACGGGCAAGCGCTTCTGCAACAACGGCGTCGCGCTCCGGTTCATCCCGGACGACGATCCGCAGGACGACTGAGCCGGTCGCCCGGGAGGGGCGCGGCGGCGTGCTCGGGGCTCTGCTCGGCGGCGTGCGCGTCCTGATCCGGCGCCCGGCGCCGGCGCTGACGGCCGGCGTGTTCGGCCTGCTCGCGGCGGCGTCCGGCGTGCAGGGCCAGCTTCCGGGCTCCAGCGGAGCCTGCGAAGCCCGTGGCGCAGAAACTCGCGCCGCCGGAGCCGCCGGGGCGCTCACGGACACGTCGACGGGGCGGGTCGCGGCCGACCTTCACTGCATCAGCCTCTACTCCACGGCGCGCGGCGGCGACGCGCAGGGGTTCGTCGAACTGGGGCGGGTGCCGTCGCCGTTCGGCGTCACGGTGACGCCGTCCGGGCACCATGTCCGCGCGCTGACCGCGCACATCGAGGGCCTCCCGCCGCCCGGAAGCCTGGGGCCGTACACGGTCTACATGGCGTGGGCGACGCCGCTCGAGCTGGCTCCCGTGGTGCCGCTGGGCCCGGTCGGGAACGGCGAGCACGCGCTGGGGCGCGTCGCGTTCAACAAGTTCCTCGTGATGGTCAGCGCGGAGGCGTCGGCCGATGTGGAGGAGCGCGAGGGGCCGCTCGTGCTGCGGGGGCGCTCGCCGTCCGCGCTCATGGAGGCGCACGACCTCCTGGCCCTCGCGCCCTCGGCGACGCGGCGGGCGGCCGACCGGGCCCCGACGCGCTGGGACGCGCCACCGGCGTACCCCGGCATCGCCATGTTGCCCGGCGTGATGGACCTCGAGCCGCGCGCCCGCCCCGCGAGCCTCGGTAGCGCGGCCGACCTGCCCCCGTGGGAGTCGCTCCCCGAGGCCGCCCCGCGCCAACTCGTCGATCTCCCCGACGGCGGCACGCTCGACCTCGAGGCGACGATCATCCGGCGCGAAATCGAAGGCCGCCGACTCGCCATGCTCGCCTTCAACGGCCAGCACCCGGGACCCCTCATCCGGGTCCCGGAGAAGTCCACCATCTTCGTGAACTTCACGAACCGCACCCCGTACCCCACCGCGGTGCACTGGCACGGCATCCGGCTCGACAACGAGTTCGATGGCGTCCCCGGCCTCACCCAGGACCCGGTCGAACCCGGCGGCTCGTTCCAGTACCGGATCTTCTTCCGCGACGCGGGCATCTACTGGTACCACCCGCACCACCGCGAGGACATCCAGCAGGAACTCGGCCTGTACGGGAACCTCCTCGTCGACCCCGCGGCCGCGGACTATTACGGTCCCGCGAACCGGGAGGAAGTCCTCATGCTCGACGACATCCTCCTGGACGAGGAAGGGCTCGTGGACTTCGGGGAGGAGTCGGCGAACTACATGCTCATGGGCCGGTTCGGAAACCAGACTCTGGTGAACGGCGAGCCCGGCTACGAGCTCGACGTCGACCGGGGGGAGGTCGTCCGCTTCCACCTCACGAACGCCTCCAACACGCGCACCTTCAACCTCTCCTTCGTCGACATCGAAGGCGGCGGGGTCCCCGATCCCGACCAGCGCGTCGCGGACCCCGACATCGAGGATCCCCATCGTCTTCCGGTGAAGGTCGTGGCTTCCGACGTGGGCCGCTTCGAGCGGGAGGAATGGGCCCGGAGCGTCGTCCTCGCGCCGGCGGAGCGCTACGTGATCGACGTCCGCTTCGACCGACCCGGTACGCACGCGCTCGTCAACCACGTGCAGGGGATCAACCACCGCCAAGGCGTGTTCCGCGCCGAATTCCGGACGCTCGGCACCGTGAGCGTCGCGTCACAGGCCGCAGCCCACGACCACGGGGCCGCGTTCGCGACCCTGCGCGAGCACGCGGACGTGATCGCGGATATCGACCGCTACCGGCCCCGCTTCGACGACGAGCCCGACCGCGAACTCGCGATGACGCTGGAGACCGAGGATCTCCCGCTCTCCATCGAACGATCGATGGCCTACGACTGGGTCTACTTCAATCCGGTCGAGTGGACCGGGACGATGCCGCGCATGAACTGGGCCACGACCGGAAGCGAGGTTCGCTGGGTGCTGCGCGAGACCGCAACCGGGCGCGAGAACGACGAGATCGATTGGAACTTCGCGGTCGGGGACGTGGTGAAGATCCGCGTCGTCAACGACCGCGGCGCCTTCCACGCGATGCAGCACCCGTTGCACATCCACGGCCAGCGCTTCCTCGTCCTGTCGCAGAACGGGGTGCCGAACGACAACCTGGTATGGAAGGACACGGTCCTGCTGCCCGCCGCATCGACGACGGACATCCTGCTGGAACTGTCGAACCCCGGCCGCTGGATGATCCACTGCCACATCGCGGAACACCTCGAGTCCGGGATGAAGATGGTGATGAACGTCGCGGAAGCGCCCCCGTGAGCTTGATCCATTGGTTATACTGCGGTATTACCATGGTATGAAAACAGCGATTTCTCTTCCGGACGAGCTGTTCGCCTCGGCAGATTCGCTCGCAAAGCGGATGAGCGTCTCGCGAAGCGAGCTCTACGCAACCGCGGTGGCCGAATTCGTGGCGAAACATCGCAGCGAGGACGTTACTGCGAAGCTGAATGCCGTGTACGCCGACTTGTCTGGCGACGTCGACCCTGCGCTCCGTCGGGCGCAGGCCCGATCGGTCGCCGAAGAATGGTAGTTGCGCGACGAGAGGTCAGGTGGGCGGACCTGGACGAGCCGAGAGCGTCGGAGCCGGGGTTCCGTCGTCCGATTCTCATCGTGCAGGCCGACGCCTTCAATCGAAGTAGGCTCAGAACCGTGATCGGCGTAGCCCTGACGTCGAACACGCGCTACCTGGACGCTCCGGGCAACGTTCTCCTGCCGGCCTCGGGAACGGGGTTGCCAAGGGATTCCGTGGCCAACGTGACCCAACTCGTGACCATCGATGAAGATTACCTGGGGGACCGGTGTGGCCGGATCTCGCCCAAGCTCATGAGTCGGGTCGAAGCCGGGCTGCGGCTGGTCCTGGATCTGTAAGGGCCTGCGGGCCACTTCGAACTGGAACCGAAGCCGCCACACGGTGCGGTTGCCCGCCGCATCGACGGGGAGCATGATGCTTGAGCCGTCGAACCCCGGCCAATGAACGATCCACGGCCACGTCGCGAAAGGACGCCTCGATGACCGCCGCCCGCCTCCACCGCGCCCCGCTCCTCGCGCTCGCCGCGACCATCCCGTGCCTCGCGGCCGGCCTGCCCTCCGGCGCTCGGGCGCAGGAAGCGATGGAGGACTTCATCGCGGTGCAGGCGCCCACCGTCGCACTCGCCAACGTGAAGGTGATCGATGGGACCGGAGGTCCCGCCCTCGAAGGGCAGACCATCGTCATTCGGGACGGCCGCATCGCCGACATCGGCCCCGCCGACGAGGTCGCGGGACGGATCCGCAACGCGCAGGTCCTCGACCTTGAGGGTCATACCGTCATTCCGGGTCTCATCGGACTCCACAACCACAGCTACTACACGGGCGGGAACGGACGTGCCGCGCAGCTCTCCGTCTCGGGGTCCCGGCTCTACCTCGCTTCGGGCGTGACGACGATCCGGACGACCGGCGCGCGCGCACCGTACGAGGAGATCAACCTCAAGCGCGCGATCGACGAGGGACGGGCCATCGGCCCCAACATGTTCACGACCGGGCCCTACCTGACGGGGCAGGAGGGCGCCCAGTCGATGGCGCAGCTCGACGGGGCGGAGCAGGCGCGCCGTCTCGTCCGTTACTGGGCCGAGGAGGGCGTGCCCTGGTTCAAGGCGTACACATGGATCAGCCGCGAGGAACTCGGCGCGGCGATCGACGAGGCGCACCGGCACGGCGTGAAGGTGACGGCCCACCTCTGCTCGGTGGGATACCGGGAGGCGGTGGCGCTCGGGATCGACAACCTGGAACACGGCCTGCTCGCGAACAGCGAGTACTTCCCGGGCAAGGAGCCGGACGACTGCCCGTCCGGGTTCCGGAACGGCTACGCCGACCTCGATGTGAACTCCGAGGACGTCCAGGAGACGTTCCGCATGATGATCGAGAACGACGTCGCGATGACCTCGACGCTCGCGGTCTACGAGATCTCCGTCCCCGGCCGGGGACCGATCGACGAGCGGATCTACGACATCCTCGCCCCGGAAATCGCGGCGGAGGTGCGAGAGATCGCGGACCTGCGGCGGAACGCGACGCTCGACTCCGGGATCGGGATCCACCCCGACATCTACCGGAAGGCGCTCGAGTACGAGTACGCCTTCGTGCAGGCGGGAGGCACGCTCGCGGCCGGCGTCGACCCGACCGGATACGGGGCCGCTCCGCCCGGTTACGGCGACCAGAAGAACTACGAACTGCTGCTCGAGGCCGGGTTCACGCCCGCCGAGGTCGTGCGGATCATGAGCGCGAACGGCGCCAGGGTGCTGGGGATCGAGGACGAAAGGGGGACGATCGAGGTCGGCAAGGTCGCGGACCTCGTCGTGCTGGAGGGCGACCCGGAAGCGGACGGGCACATCCGCGAGACGCGCATCGTGTTCAAGGGCGGCGTGGGCTGGGACGCGCCCGCGCTCATCGAGTCGGTCCGCGGCATCGTCGGCATCCGCTGACGGGCCGTCCCGGGTGAACTCACGAGGAGCAGGGCGAGTCCGGCTCTCGGGCCTGACGATCGTCGCTCTCCTGGCCGCTGTCCTCAGCGGCCCGCACCCTGCCGCCGCCCAGCCGACCGCCGCAGATGCCGCTGCGGTGCTCGTCGCGACGGCGGGCGACTTCGAGGAGCGGGGCGAACTCGACGTGGCCCGAGCCCTCTATGAGGAGGTCATCCGCCGCTACCCCGACACCCCCGGTGCAGGGATGGCCCGGGTTCGACTGGAACGGCTGGGGGTGCCGGAGGGCCCGACGCCGGTGCGGCTGGCGCAGGGAGATGCCCCGCGAGATCCCCCGCCCGACCGGCGCGGCGACACGGAGTTCCGCGTCTGGTCGACACTCTACGGGCTGTGGCTGGGCGTCGCGGTGCCGATGCTCGCGGATGCGGAGGGCTCCGAGTCCTACGGCGCGGGTCTCCTGCTCGGCGGGCCGACAGGCTACCTCGCCGGACGCGTGTTCTCGCGTTCCCTCTCGGTGGGACGGGCACGCACGATCAGTTGGGCCGGCACGTGGGGCACCTGGCAGGGCGTGGGCTGGGCGAACGCCCTGAACCTGGGGGCCGAGGCGGGCTGCGAATCCTGCGGGCCGGGCGAGAAAGAGGTTGTGGCTACCGCACTGGCCGGCGGCCTGACCGGCATCGTCACGGCCGGCCTCCTCTCACGCGACGTCACGGAGGGAACAGCTGCGGCGACCTACCTGGGCAGCCTGTGGGGGACGTGGTTCGGCCTCGCGGGGGCGACCGTGCTGGATCTGGACGACGAGGCGATGTGGGCGAGCACGCTGCTCGTGGGCGACGCGGGCCTGATCGCCGGAGCGCTGGCCGGGAGCCGCTTCGACTTTTCCTCCCGTCGTGCGCACATGATCAGCCTCGGAGGTCTCATCGGCGGTTTCGGTGGGGTCGGCATCGCGCTCATCACGAAGCCGGACGGCACCGAAGCCGCGTTCGCGATTCCGCTTGCGACGAGTCTCGCGGGTCTGGGCTTCGGGGCCCTGCTGACACGGGACGGCGCGGACGCCGCCGGAGGGGAGTCGAGCGCGGCCCGCGCGGGGTCCGGCTCGGCGCCGCCGGCTCTCCTGACCTGGTCGCATGGCACACAACCTGCGGTTGGCCTGCCGATGCCGTTCCCGACCACCGTCCCCGACCCGGAGCGGAACGGACGGCGGCACACCATCTGGAACGTCCCGCTCCTCCGCCTGCGCTTCTGAAACGCATGCCGGACCGTCCGCTGAAAGACCGGGTGGCCGTCGTCGCCGGTGCGACGCGCGGCGCCGGCCGCGGCATCGCCCGCATGCTGGGCGCGGCGGGCGCCACCGTCTACTGCACCGGCCGCAGCGTCCGGGGGCATCCCGCCACGCCGGGGCGGCCCGAAACCCTGGAGGAGACCGCGGAGTGGGTGACGGCGGAGGGAGGCCGGGGCATCGCCGTCCGCACGGACCACACGGTCGAGTCCGAGGTCGAGCGACTCTTCGCCCGCGTGCGCCACGAGGCGGGGCGTCTCGATGTGCTGGTGAACGACATCTGGGGCGGCGACGCGCTGACCGAATGGGGAAAGCCCTTCTGGGAACTCTCCATCGCGCAGGGACAGAGTCTGCTGGAGCGGGCGGTCGACACTCACATCATCACGAGCCGGCACGGCGCCCCGCTGATGGTCGAGCGCAACGCCGGACTCATCGTCGAGGTCACCGATGGCGACACGTTCGGCTACCGCGGCAACCTGTTCTACGACCTCGCCAAGCACGCCGTCGTTCGGCTGGCCTACGCCATGGCGGCCGACCTCCAGGCCCACGGCGTGACGGCACTGGCGATCACTCCCGGATTCCTGCGCTCCGAGGCGGTCCTCGACCATTTCGGCGTCGCCGAAGCCGACTGGCGCGACGCGATCGAGAAGGACGAGTACTTCGCCGAGTCCGAGACCCCGTGCTACGTCGGCCGCGCCATCGCCGCGCTCGCTGCGGACCCGAACGTGGCCGAGAAGAGCGGAGGACTGTTCTCAAGCTGGAATTTGGCGATGGAGTATGGCTTCACCGACGTCGACGGCCGCCGGCCGGACTGGGGCACGTTCTTCCTGCGCAAGGTGCGGGAAATCCTCGAACGAGACGCGCCACCGGACGAGATGGACGCCTTCGTCGTCCGCAGCCGGCTCCACCAGGCGGAACTCGATCCGTCCGCCGCCGCGGAAGCCGAACGCCTGCGCGCCTGGCTCGCCCGCCACGAATAGCGGGCCTCCGGCCACGTTCCCGCGGGAACGCGGCGGAGCCCCTTTCGAATCCGGCTATGTGACTGTCGGCACTTCGAGTCCCGGCGCCCAGGGGAGAGCGGCTTAGAAGCCGATGGACTTCGACACCTTCGCCGCAAAGACGCGCTCGACAGTCATGCCGGCGGCCAGGTCGCGCCGCTCGGTGTAGACCAGAAAGACGTCGCTGAGGGGTGAATACAGATAGTTGAAGCGCACATTCGTCACAAACTCATCCTCGGCCGCATTGTACTGGACAAAAGCGCTAGCGAAAACCCTCGTCGAAAAGCCGTAGTCGACCCGCCCTCCGAACACGTCCGCCGTAAAGTCTCCGGCCGGGAGCGAGACGTCGTTGTGGTTCGCCGACAGGTCGACGGAGAGGTGATGGTCCGGCCGCCACACCAGTCCGCCTGACAGCGAGGTCCGCGTCCCATCGAAGAATCCGCCGCGTTCGACCCGAACAAAGCCCGATAACACGCGGCCCGGGGCCGACCGGTATTGCAGGAAACCCGAAGAAAACCCAAAGTTACCGACCGGGATCGTCGCGTCCCTCGAGACGCGAAAAGGTTCCCGCAGGAGTTCGAACCGGTCCGTGTAGTTCAGCGTGAGGCCGCTTCCATTCAGGAAGGACACTCCGAACCCGGCCGTCCGCGTCCGGGTCACGAGGACGGACTCGAGATCCTGAATGTAGTCGATCTCGATATATGGATTCACCTCCTGCACGCCGGGCACCGGGGGTCGCGGATGGAGCCCCACTGTGGCGTAACCCTGCCGGATATTGCGCCGGCGCACGAAGCCCACTGTGGGGTTGAAGTCCTCCCCCACGTGGCGCCACAGCGCCGATACGTCCCACAGTTCGTCCCGCCAACCCGCCCACATTCGTCCCGCAAAGGCGTCCCCACTGCTATCCGGCGAGCGCGTCCAAGAGAGGAAAGGCGCGAAGAGCAGCGACGGGAGCGGCCTCAGGTTCCCATCGAAACCCACGCTGCGGTTGAAGCCGGGATATCCCTCCACATCGGCGCCGGTCGCTTCCCGGTTGACGAAGATCGCCCCCACGTCCGATGTCCCGAACACGCTCCGGCGTGCCCGCATGATCGAGAAGTTCTCGGCCGGGAGGCCGCTCCCGGAGCGGGTCTGGAGGTTCATGAGGCCGACCTCGAACCCGCCCGTCCGGCCCGTGAGCCGCGCGCCCCCGAGGATGGGGATCGGTTCCCCGGTCCCCCGGAGGCCGATGCGCCGCGAGTGGAAGAGGGTGAAGTCGCGCAGCGAGACCCCGGTCCGGTAGCTGCGCTCCGACTGGTCGCCGAAGGCGAACGTGCCGGAATTCTCGACGAAGAAATCCCGTTTCTCGGGGAAGAAGAGGGGGAAGCGGGTCAGGTTGACCTGTTCCTGGTCCACTTCGACCTGCGCGAAGTCCGTGTTGTACGTGAGGTCGAGCGTGAGCCCGGGCGTGACCCCGTACTTGACGTCGAACCCGATGTCGGCCTGCGCGCCGCCGCCCCCTTCCCGGATCAGCGTGCCCGTCTGGTCACGCGCGAGCGCGTAGGGCTTCACCCGCAGGTTGAGCCCCGGCCCCACTCCCCGGAATCCGGTCAGCGTCCCCGCCTTGGACATCTTGTGGATCTGGTCGCGGCGGTCGAGCGGCGCCCAGAACGTGTCCTCCGCCTTGCGCCGGATGCGGCGCAGGATCTGCAGTCCCCAGGTCTGGTCCTCTTCCGACGGATTGAAGCGGAGCGTGGAAAACGGGATCTCGATCTCCACCGTCCAGCCCTCGTCGCTCCGAGTCGTCTCGACCCGGATCGGGCCTTCCCACGCCTGGTTCTCGGAGCGGCTGTCATCGAACAACTGCACGTCCTTGAGCGCGCCTCCCGGATTCACGAGGAACATGAACCCGTTGCGGCGGTCGAGGTACGTATCGAGCGCCACGCCGAAGACATCCGATGACCCGCTGCTGAAGTCCTGCTTGAGGCTGGAGATGAAGTAGCGGTCGGGTTCCGAGTCGTAGCAGATCGCGCCGATGTAGAGGGCGCGGTCGTCGTACAGGAAGTGGACGACCGTGTTCTCGCTGGCGGGGGCGCCGGTGTCGGGACGGGACTGCACGAATCCGGTCAGGGGTTGAGCCTGCCGCCAGACGGGCTCGTCGAGACGGCCGTCCACGGTGGGCGGCGCGTCCGTGCGCAGGGCGGCGGCCGTCGGGCGGGGCGCGGACTCGACCGCGATCCGGGCCGGTCCCTGCTGACCTGGCTCCCGTGCCATGGCGGCCCCCGGCGCCAGCGAGATGAGCACCGAGATGAGCAGCAAGATGAGCGGAGCGAGGCGGAGACCGCTTCTGGCCGCGGCACGGAACTTGCGGGGATCTCTCGGCGGCGACCCGTTCAGTTCCAGCTCAGTCCCCGCAACTGTTCCACGTCGAGATTTCCGCCGCTTAGAACGCACGCGACCTTCGTCCCCGGCGGTGCCTCGATGAGGCCGTGGAGGACGGCGGCGACCGACGCCGCGGCCGCGCCCTCGGTCACGAGCTTCGCCCGCGTCATCAGCCACAGCATGGCGTCGAAGATGTCCCCGTCTGGAAGCGTCACGACGCGCTCCACGAAGCGGCTCACGACGGACGCCGTGTGGTCGCCGACCCGCATCACCTTCAGCCCGTCGATCACGCAGTCCACCGTCTCCAGCGTGATCATCTCTCCGGATTCGACGGTGCGCTTCATCGCGGGCGCCCCGGATGATTCCACCCCGATCACGCGGATATCGGGGTTCACGCTCCTCAGCGACATCGAATTGCCGGAGATGAGGCCGCCCCCGCCGATGGGGATGACGACGAGTTCGACCTCCGGCCAGTCTTCGAGGATCTCGAGGCCGAGCGTCCCCTGGCCCGCGATCAGCCGCGGGTTGTCGAAGGGGTGCACGTACGTGAGTCCGCGTTCCTCGACGAGTTCCAGCGCCCGCTCGTTCGCCTCATCCCAGATCGACCCCTGAAGTACGACCTCGGCGCCGTAGCCCTCCGTGGCCGCGACCTTCGCCGGGGTCGCGTTCTCCGCCATCACGACGACGGCGGGAATCCCGTACAGGCGGGCCGCCAGCGCCACTCCCTGCGCGTGGTTCCCGGCGGAGGAGCAGATGATGCCCCGCGCCTTCTCCTCCTCGCTCATGTGGGCCATCACGTTCAGCGGGCCCCGCACCTTGTACGAACCCCCGCGCTGGAAGAGTTCGGCCTTGAGGCGGATGTCGAAGCCGGAGGCCTCGCTCAGCGAGCGCGACGTGAGGAGGGGGGTGTGGTAGACGTGCGGCGCGACGTGCTTCCGCGCGCGCTCGAAGTCCTCGCGCGTCAGCGTGAGTCCGGGGATCTCGACGTGTGGCGTCACTCGGGCCGTCTCTCTCGGCAAGGCGGTCGGCTGGCGGCCGGATCCACGTCCAGCTCCGCCGGTGCGTGGTCGATAATCCCCGGAACGGAGTGGGCACGCAACGGGGAAGCGGCCGTCACCTTGCGGCGTGACGCTTTGGTCGGCGACACTCAAGCCTCCTGCCCGCACGGACGTCCAGCCGAGGATCCGCCACTTGAGCCAGTCACCGGACAGCCCGAAATCCGCGCGCGAGCGCTTCGGCACCCGTGCCGGGTTCGTGCTGGCGGCGGTGGGGTCCGCCGTCGGGCTGGGCAACATGTGGCGCTTCCCGTATCAGACGGCGGAGGGCGGAGGCGCCGCCTTCCTCGTGGCCTACGTCTGCATGGCGTTCCTCATCGGCGTGCCAATGATGCTGGCGGAGTTCGCGGTGGGGCGGCGCGCCCGCCGGTCGGCGATCGGGGCGCTGCGGTCGGTCGGAGGCCGACGCTGGGCCGCGATGGGTCTTCTCTTCCTGGTCACCTCGACCGTCATCATGGCCTACCTGTCGGTCATCACGGGCTGGGCGCTGCGGTACGCGCTCGATGGTCTGGCGACCGGCTTCCACGCCGACGCGGCGGGACGTTACGAATCCATCGCCTCCGGACCCTCGGCGGTCGTCTTCCACCTCGTGTCGATCGCCGCAACGGTGGGAATCGTCGTGTTCGGCGTCCGCAAGGGGATCGAACGGGCGAGCATGCTGCTCATGCCGGTCCTCTTTCTCCTCCTCATCGGCCTCGCGATCTGGGCCGCGACGCTGCCGGGCGCCACGGAGGGATACCGCTTCTATCTCTCGCCCTCACTGAACGAGCTGCTCGATCCGGTCGTGCTGCAGGGTGCGGCCGCGCACGCCTTCTACTCGCTGAGCGTGGGCATGGGGATCATGGTCACCTATTCCTCCTACCTCTCGAGAAGCGCCAACCTCGGTCGGGAAAGCGCCGTGATCGCGCTCTCGGACTTCTTTGTCGCCTTCGTGGCGGGGCTGGTGGTGTTTCCCATCGTCTTCGGACTCGGGCTCTCGGAAGACGTGGGGGAGAGCACGCTGGGCGTCCTTTTCATCTCGCTCCCGAGCGCGTTCGCGCAGATGGAGACGCTGGGCCGGATCGTGGGGACGGCGTTCTTCATCGCCGTGATCGTAGCGGCCATCACGTCGGCGGTCTCTCTGCTCGAGGTGGCGGCTTCGATCCTCATCGACGAGTGGGGCTGGACGCGCCGCCGGGCGACGCTCACTTCGGGCCTCCTCATCGCGGCGATCGGGATCGCGCCCGCACTCTCCCTGGGCGCGCTGGGCATCATGGACCAGGTTGCGGCGGAACTCCTCACGGTGCTGGGCGTACTCGCGATCGCCGTGCTTGTGGGCTGGGTGATGAAGCACCCGGAGGAGGAACTGCGGACCGGGGCCTCCCCCGGGTTCGCGCGCCTGATTCCGATGGCGCGCTTCCTGATCCGCTTTGTGGCGCCGCCTCTCCTGGCGTACGTGAGCTGGATCGCGCTGCGTCAGACGATCCGCGTGATCGCGGGCGGCTAAACCGGACCTCCGGAGCAAGACGTGTCCAACCTCGATCGACTCAGAGACGAACTCGCGCGCATCGACCGCGAACTGCTCGAACTCGTGGCCCGGCGGCAGGCGGTATCCGCGAAAGTCGGGGAGCGAAAGCGCGCCTCGCAGATCCCCCCGCGCGACTACCGGCAGGAAAAAACCGTCATCGAGCGGGCCCGCGCCGCCGCGAGCGACATCGGCCTCCCGCCGCGGCTGGCCGAGGATCTCGTCCTCTCACTGATCCGTTGGTCGCTCACCGTGCAGGAACGGGGCAGCGTGGCCGCGGCCGCGAGAGGAGGCGGGAAACGCGCCCTCGTCATCGGCGGTTCCGGGAAGATGGGGGGGTGGTTCGTCCGCTTCCTCTCCTCGCAGGGGTTCAAGGTGGAGAACGCGGACCCGGACGGGGGGGATCACGCGGACTGGACCGCGACGCCGCTGGACCACGACCTGATCGTGGTGGCGACGCCCATGGTCATCGCCAACGAGATCCTCGCGCGGCTGGCGGAGATCGGGCCGCCGGGCCTGGTGTTCGATATCGGCTCGCTCAAGAGTCCGCTGCGCTCCGGCCTGCTGGCGCTGTCGGAAGCCGGGGTCCGCGTGACGTCCGTCCACCCCATGTTCGGTCCCGACACCGAACTCCTTTCAGGGGAACACGTGATCTTCGTGGACGTCGGCTGTCCCGACGCCACGGAAGGGGCGGAAGCGCTCTTCGCCTCGACCATGGCGACGCGCGTGCGCATGGACTTGGAGAGCCACGACCGGGTGATGGGATTCGTGCTCGGGCTCTCGCACGCCCTCAACATCACCTTCTTCACGGCGCTGGCGCGCTCCGGCGAAACGACGCCGCGCCTGGCGGACGTGTCGAGCACGACGTTCGAGGCCCAGCTGGACGTGGCGCGCGCGCTGGCCGGCGAGAACCCGCACATGTACTTCGAGATCCAGTCGCTGAACGAGTACGGAGACGCTGCGCTGAAGGAACTCGTCGCGGCGGCGGAGAGGGTCCGCGACGTCGTCGAAGCGGGGGATGAGGACGCCTTCGTCGCCCTGATGTCGGCCGGTCGCGACTACCTGGAGTCCCGCGGTTCCGCAGAATAGCCCGGGCCCGGTTCGACTGGCGTTGGAGCGTCGACAATACCTATCTTACACAGGCTGGATGCGGGGAGGGTGAATTGCGTCCAAACGCTGCGGCGGGTCGCGGTGTTTGCCCGGTTGCATTCGGGCGACAGCCGGTGAGGTCCACATGAAGAAGTTCGTGATCGCGGGTCTGGGTACGGCGGTGCTGTATCTTGCCGTAACGGGCAAGGATGCGCCGCTTGGCGCGCCCTCGCACGCCCTTGCGGTCGCCCCCGCCCCGGACACCGTCGCCAACTCGGTCATCCAGACGGTGTGTACCCGCTGCCACAACGACTCGCGCAGGGCGGGCAACCGCTCCTTCCTCGAGTTCGACGCCGCCGAGCCGCAAGCCGACCCCGAGACCGCCGAGCAGATGATCCGGAAGCTTCGCGCCGGCATGATGCCGCCGCCCGGCATCCGGCGTCCGGAAGAGGCGACCCTGACGGCGGTGGTCGAGGAACTCGAGACGCGCATGGACGCGGCGGCGCGCGCGAACCCGAACCCCGGGACGCGGACCTTCCAGCGCCTCAACCGGGCGGAGTACCGCCGCGCGGTCCGGGACCTGCTCGACCTGGACGTCGACATGGAGGCGTTTCTCCCGACGGAAACGCTGAGCGACAACTTCGACAACATCGCCGACGTCCAGATGATGTCCGCCACGTTGATGGAGGGCTATCTGCGCGCGGCGAGCGAGATCAGCCGCATGGCGACCGGCGATCCGGACGCGGGCCCGCGGCAGGTCACCTACAAGGTGCCCAAGACGGCGTCGCAGGCGGTCCGGGCGGAGGGCGCGCCCTTCGGCACGCGGGGCGGGATCTCCGTCATCCACGTCTTCCCCGCGGACGGGGAGTACGTGTTCAAGATGGACATGCACCCCGGCCCGACGGGGTTCCTGTACGGCATGACCGCTCCCGATGAGAAGATTGAGGTCTCGATCGGCGGGGCGCGCGTCGCGCTGCTCGAGATCGACCCGTTCATGTCGGAGTCGGACCCGCAGGGGATGGTGATCGAGACCGAGCCCATCCATGTGCGGGCGGGTCCGCAGCGGGTCACGGCGGCTTTCCTCCTCAACGCCGAGGGGCCGGACAACGACCTCATCAAGCCGATCGACTACAAGCTGGCCGACTCGAACATCGGCAGCGCCTACGGCGTGACGACGCTCCCGCACCTGCGCGACTTCCTCGTCACGGGGCCGTTCGCGGTCACCGGCATCTCGGAGACGCCGAGCCGCAAGCGGATCTTCTCGTGCCGGCCCACGGCACCCGAGGAGGAGCGGCCCTGCGCCCGGCAGATCATCGGGACGCTGGCGGCCAAGGCCTATCGCCGGCCGCTGGAGACCGACGATGTCGAAGACCTTCTGGTGTTCTTCGACCTCGGCGTCGAGGAGGGCGGGTTCGAGATCGGGATCCGCACGGCGCTCCAGGCGATCCTCGCGAGCCCCCACTTCGTCTTCCGTCTCGAGGAGATGCCGGAGGACGTGGCGCCCGGGGAGATCTATCGTCTGAGCGACATCGATCTCGCGACCCGGCTCTCCTACTTCCTGTGGGGCACGCACCCGGACGACGAACTTGTGACGCTGGCCGATGCGGGCCGCCTCTCGGATCCGGCGGTGCTGGAGGCTCAGGCCCGCCGTATGCTCGGCGACCCCCGGGCGGAAGCCATGGCGACGCGCTTCGCCTACCAGTGGTTCCGCCTGCAGGATCTGGAGAAGATCCACCCCGACGCGCTGCTCTACCCGTACTGGGATCACCGGCTCGTCGAGGCGATGCTGGAGGAGACGCAACTTTTTTTCGAGCACCTCCTGCGCTCGGATGCGCCCTTCTTCGAAATGCTGACCGCGGACTACACGTTCGTGAACGAGCGGCTGGCGCGGCACTACGGGATCCCGGGCGTGACCGGGGAGGAGTTCCGCCGGGTCGCGATCCCGGACGAGGCGCGCCGCGGGCTGCTGGGCCACGGGAGCATCCTCACGCTGACCTCGCACGCGGACCGAACCTCACCCGTCCTGCGCGGGAAGTGGGTGATGGAGGTCTTGCTCGGGACTCCGCCACCGCCGCCGCCGCCGGACGTGGCCGACCTCGAGGCGACGGACGAGGCGGAGGATGGACGCTTCCTCACGGTGCGCGAGCGGCTCGAGATGCACCGCTCCAATCCGGCCTGCCGGTCGTGCCACCGGGTGATCGACCCGATCGGCCTCGCGCTGGAGAACTTCGACGTCACCGGGGCGTGGCGGATCAAGGACCAGGGCCGGACGGTGGACACGTCGGGCGAACTCTACGACGGGACGCCGATTCTGAGCGCCCCGGACCTGCGGGCCGCGCTGCTCGAACGCGAGGATTCGCTCGTCCGAACCTTCATCGAGAACCTCATGGCCTATGCCCTGGGCCGGCGGATCGAGTACTACGACATGTCCACCGTGCGGGAGATCGCGCGCGTGGCGGCAGCCGACGATTACCGTATGACGTCGTTCATCCTCGAGGTCGTGAAGAGCGCGCCCTTCCAGATGAGCGCCGCCGAGATGGTGGCCGAAGACGATATCGACGCGGGCGGCGGGTCGGGCGACGAGCACTGACCGGAGCCCGCAGTCCCGGAACTGCTTGGGAGAACAAACCAGGAGGAGTGAGCATGGAACTCATCACGGGTAAGCACATGTCCCGCCGCACGGCCTTGAAGGGCTTGGGTGCGACGGTGGCGCTGCCGTTCCTGGATGCGATGCTGCCGGCCGGCCGGCTGTGGGCCTCCACGAAGTCGCTCACGGACGTGAAGCGGTTCGTGGGCATCGAGATGGTGCACGGCGCCGCCGGCTGCAACGAATGGGGCGCGTCGCAGTTCATGTGGTCGCCCGATAAGGTGGGGCGCGACTTCGACCTCTCGCCGAGCAGCCTGAGCCCGCTCGAGCCGTGGCGCGACTACCTGACGATCATCTCGAACACGGACGTCGAGAACGCGGAGGCGAAGACGCCGAAGGAGATCGGCGGCGACCACTTCCGCTCCAGCGCCACCTTCCTCACGCAGGCGCACGCGAAACAGACCGAGGGCTCGGACGTGTTGGTCGGCACCTCGATGGACCAGTACTACGCGCAGCGCTTCGGGCAGGACACGCCGATCCCCTCCATGCAGCTCTGCATCGAGAACGTGGACCAGGCGGGCGGGTGCGCATACGGCTACGCCTGCGTGTACACGGACACGATCAGCTGGGCGTCGCCGACGGAGCCGCTGCCCATGATCCGTGACCCGCGGGCCGCGTTCGACCAGTTGTTCGGGGCCGGCGGTACGTCGGAGGACCGGGCCGCGCGCCGGCGCACGGATCGGAGCATTCTCGACTGGATCATGGGCGAGGTGAGCGGCCTCAAGCGCGCTCTGGGCCCCACGGACCAGAGGCGGCTGGACCAGTATCTCGACAATATCCGCGAGATCGAACGCCGCATCGAGCGCATCGAGGCGTATAACAGCAGCGGTGAGACGCGCGAGATCCCCGAGGCCCCGCCGGGCGTTCCGGATGACTTCGCCGAGCACGTCCATCTCATGTTCGACCTGCAGGCCCTGGCCTTCCAGTCGGACCTCACGCGGGTGTTCTCGTTCAAGCTGGGCCGCGACGGGTCGGGCCGCGTGTATCCGGGCAGCGGTGTGGACGCCGGCTTCCACCCGGCCTCGCACCACGGCGGCCGCGAAGAGCGCGTGCGGGAGTACGAGAAGATTAACCGCTACCACGTGAGCATGATGCCGTACCTGCTCGAGAAGCTGGCCAGCATCGAGGAGCCGGACGGAAACCTGCTCGACAAGACCATGATCCTGTACGGCTCGCCGATGGGCGATTCGAACCTGCACAACCACAAGCGTTGCCCACTGTTCGTGGTCGGGAAGGCCGGCGGCGAACTCGAGGGCAACATGCACATCAAGGCGCCCGACGGGACGCCGATGGCGAACGTGATGCTGAGCCTGATGCACAAGCTCGGTCTGGAGGACATGGAGAGCTTCGGCGACAGCACCGGAGACTTCTCGTTCTCGGCGGTCGCGCAGGACTGAGCCGCGAGACCGGGCGGAGGGTCGGAGGCAAGATCGATGTTGAAGAGAATCGGCAAGGCCGGTCTTCGGGCGGCGGTCCTCGTCGCCCTCTGTGCGACCACGCTGTGGGCGGCCGCGGCAATGGACGCACCGGTCGCGGAAGCGGCGGCACGCGGAGACCTGGATTCTGTGCGGACGCTCCTCCGCGATGGGGCGGACGTGAACGCGGCCCAGGGCGACGGCATGACCGCGCTCCACTGGGCGGCGCTTCGGGGCGACGCCGAGATGGTGTCCGTGCTCGTCTACGCCGGGGCCAACGTCGCCTCGACGACACGCCTGGGCGCCTACACCCCGCTTCACCTCGCGAGCCGGGACGGCCGGGCCGAGGCGGTCACCCTCCTCATCGAGGCCGGCAGCGACCCTGACGCGGCGACGACGACCGGCGTTACGCCCCTGCACTTCGCTGCGGCGGGGGGGGACGTGCCGACCCTCACGAGCGTGCTCGAGGCAGGGGTCGAGGTCGACGCGCGAGAGAACTCCAACGGGCAGACGCCGCTCATCTTCGCAGCTGCCGCCGGACGTCTCGACGCGGTGCAAGCATTGATCGCGCACGGCGCGGACGTGTCGATCGCCTCGCGCGTGCTGGATTTCGTCGAGAAGGCACGCACGGACAGCGAGGCCCGGGGCCGGCGGCGGGAAGTGCTCACGGCGATTCGGAAGGCCGAAGCCGAGGCTCGCGGCGAAACCGCCGAGGTCGGGATCACGCGCACAGACACGCCGTCCGGTCAGGAACCGACCCGGCGCGAAGCCGCCGACCGGGCGGCTCGGGACCAGACGGGCACGGCTCCCGCGACGCAGGGCGCCGGCGCGACCCCCGGCCAGGAGCCCGCGGCCGCCGCGCCCGAGGAGACGCCGGCCGAGGAGCCCGAGAACGCCCGGGGCGAAGATCCCCCGGAGGGCGAGGATCCTCCCGAGGTTGAAGAAGAGGCCGAAGAGAGCGAAGAAGCGGAGGAGCCCGCCGAAGCCGCCGCGGAAGAAGAAGCCGCTGAGCAGGACGAGGCCGTCGAGGACGAGGCAGCCACCGAAGAAGTGGAAGCTGCCGAAGAGCCGGCGGAAGAAGAGACGAAGCCTGCGCCGCAGCCGCTGAGCTACTCGGATATCGTCGGCAAGCAGGGCGGCATGACCGCGCTCCATTTCGCGGTTCGCGAAGGCCATTTCGAGACCGTCAAGGCCCTCCACGCGGCGGGCGCGGACATCGATGGGAGGACGGGGGGGGACGAGAGCACGCCGCTCGTCGTCGCCACCGTGAACGGACACTACGACCTCGCGGCGTGGCTGCTCGAGCAGGGAGCGGACCCGAACCTCGCCAGCGAGGACGGCGTGGCGCCCCTCTACGCGACGGTCGCCAACCGTTGGGCTCCGAAGGCGCTCTATCCGCAGCCCACCGCGTTCCGCCAGCAGGAACTCGACTACATGGAGCTGATGGAGATGCTCCTCGCCGCCGGGGCGGATCCCAACGCGCGCGTGAACACGCACATCTGGTATTCCGCCTACAACTTCGACCTGCTGGGCGTGAACTTCAGCGGTGCGACGCCCTTCTGGCGAGCCGCGAAGGCGCTCGACATCCCCGCCATGGAGATGCTCGTGGCCGCCGGGGCCGACCCGCACATGCCGACCCGGAAGCCGCCCGAGCGCCGCCGTCGCCGGCCCGCCGACGACGATGAGGAAGGGGAGGAGGATCCCAGCGGACTGCCGCCCGTCGAGGTCGGGGGTCCGGGCATCCCGCCGCTCGTGGCTGCCGCCGGTTACGGCTACGGACGCTCACGCACGGGCAACCAGCACCGGCATCGACCCGATGAATGGATGACCACGGCCAGATACCTCGTCGAGGAGCTGGGCGCTGACGTCAACGGCCGCGACTCGGACGGGTTCGGCGCGCTCCATTACGCCGCGGCGCGCGGCGACAACGAGCTCATCGAATACCTCGTCGGCAAGGGCGCCGATCCGCTGATCGTGGCCCGCAGCGGCCAGACGACGGTCGACATGGCGAACGGCCCGATCCAGCGCGTGCAGCCGTTCTTCGAGACGATCGCCCTCCTCGAAGGCATGGGCGCGAAGAACAACCACAACTGCCTCAGCTGCTGAGTCCGAACAGCTCCGTCAGTCGTCGTTGGTCCGATACGGAGCGTTCGTCCGTTCGAGCACGGCGTCGACGATCCAGGAGTTGATGCTCATTCCACCAGGCGCCGGTCGATCTCCCGCGCCAGCGAAAGCTTCGCCACCAGGCGCCGCACGGCGCCGATGCCCCCGAAGCTCATCGCGCTCGTCCGCGCCCCGATCTCGTAGTGGACCGCGCCCGCCGAGAACACGGGCTTCGCCCGCGCCCGCCGGCGTCCCGCCCTGCAGTGCCGCGCCCGAACCTGCCGCTTCCGCCGGGCACTGTTCCTCCTGCTCTTGCGATGCGATATTTTCTTCACCGAAAGGCCTCCTGGTTGGGACCGGGCGTCCACCGTCCGAATCCTCTATCGACAATCAGGATAGGCCTTTCCGGTATTTTTTAACAGGGGTCCGCGCTTGGATCGCGCTTGTCTTAGGGCTAGTGTAGCGTCGCTAAAGTGGCGTTGGCACGACTCACCTTCGCCAGGATGTCCTCGACGGCGGCCGTCCACTTGTACGGCGCCGGATCGCGGTTCCGGTCGTCGACCACCTTCCCGTGCTTGTGCGTCGAGTGGTTGTCGAGGATGACGTGAAGATCGAGCGCCGGATCGACCCGCTTCTCCACCTCGGCCATGAAGCGGAGAAACTCCCGGTGCCGGTGGCGGGGCACGCACTTGTGGATCACCTCTCCGGTGGCCACGTGCAACGCCGCGAACAGGGTCGTCGTCCCGTGGCGCTTGTAGTCGTGCGTCATCGTGCCGCAGCGGCCCTTCTTCCACGGAAGCCCCGGCTGCGTGCGGTCGAGCGCCTGGATCCGGCTCTTCTCGTCGAAGGCGAACACGACCGCCCGCTCCGGCGGGTCCACGTACAGCCCCACCACGTCCCGGAGCTTCTCCACGAACTTCGGGTCGGCCGAGAGCTTGAAGGTCCGCGTGAGGTGCGGCTTCAGCCCGTGCGCCCGCCAGATCCGCGCCACCTGGCTGTGGTGGAGCCCCGCCGCCTCCGCCATGAGCCGCGTGCTCCAGTGCGTCCCTCTCCGAGGCTTCTCCTCGAGCGTCAGGCGCACCACCTCCGCCTCCGCCCCGGGCGTGACGCTCGTTCTCGGACGGCCGGAGCGGGGCCGGTCCTCGAGCCCCGCGAGGCCCTCGGCCTCATACCGGTCCAGCCAGCGCTTGACATAAACGTGGAGGGCGTGCCATCTCCCACTCGTGTCTGAGATACGAATCCGGTTGCGGCCCGGGGATCGCGAGGAGCTCGAACGGTGGGTTCGGGCCCGGAAGACCCTGCGGCGGCGCGTCGAGCGCGCCAGGATCGTCCTCGGCTCGGTCGATGGTCTCTCGGCCCGGGCGTTGCGCCTCCGGGTGCCACCTGCGGTGACGCTCCCCGTGAGAGGACTTCTATCGCCCTTGCTAGTCGGGCTCGTTTTTGCCGGCTTCGGGAGTGGAGCGTCTGCGGCACAACGGTCCGAAGATGTTGTGATCCCGGACGATCCGTCGCCGCCCTACATCATTGACATGCAACCGGGTCCGATACTCGAGGGCGGCACTTTGGACGAAGACGACTGGGTGTCGAGTTTCGGTGGTATGGAGGTTCTGGCCGATGGCCGGTTCCTCCTCTGGGAGCTGATCGCCGACCGTTTCCTCGTCGCGTCCCCGGATCTCCCGGATCGCCGCTGGATCGGACGGGAGGGAGAGGGGCCGGGCGAGTACAGGGGGGTTCGATGGGTTCGCTCACACGGCAATCGACTTCACGTTTTTGACGTTCACAACCTGCGTCGTACCGTGCTAGACGCGGAGAGCTTCGAAACACTCCACACCAACTCTCTCGGACTGTACGGAAACTACTGTTGTGACGCGGCCGTGCTTGACGACTCATCGTACGTGATCAGTGCGATGAGCTACTTGCCGGAGCGCGTCGGGTACGCCCTCCACCGTTTCGACGGGGACGGCACCGTGGGGGTCTCCTTCGATGAGGTGTCGGTCGGAACGGTACCGGCGGACCAAAGCTATCGGTGGTTGGATCCGGCGTCGCGCAGTGGGCACGTTTGGTCCGCCTCATTCTACGAGTACAGAATCGACCTCTGGGATGCGGTCGAGGGGAAGCGGAGCCGCTCGGTGACTAGAGAGGCGGAATGGGTGCTCCCCCGGCACGTTCGGGAGACGTGGGAAGCGGGCAAGCCCGGATTGCTGATGGTCACGGGTGTGGCGGAAGATCCGCAGGGCCGGCTGTGGGTGATCCTCCGGGTGCCGACGCAGTCGCCCCCACCGGCCGCTTGCTTCGAGCTCGTGTCCAACCAGGCACGCGAGGGTCCCACGTACACGACTCGCGAAGCCTGCAAACCGCTGTATTACACGAGGGTCGAGGTGCTCGACCCCTGGGCCGGTCGCGTCCTCGCCGCCTGGAACGCCCCTGCAGAACTCTCCCGGGATTTGGTGCCCTCGGGAGTCATGGATGATGGCACCCTATACTCACTGGGACGGACTACCCTCGGGTTCCCAACTGTCAGACTGTGGAACTCAACCCTCAAGCCGAGGTAAACACCTCACGGAGGTCAGAATGCGACACGTTAGACGGCTTGGTGCCGTGTTGTTGCTGGTCCTTTGCGCCACCGAGACGCTGGTTGCGCAACAAGACGACAATTGTGTGGACTGTACAAACTACTGGGTTGAAGAGTGGAAAGATGAGGATCAAGCGGGCTGGGGACATACGGCAGCTGACGCACGTCATGACTACGCAGGCTATTCCCGCGGAGGCGGAACCCACCCCACCGTGGTCTATCCCTTCACGTGCTCGGCGAACCACGCGCCCCCATGCCGCGAGGGCGGTGCGGATCCTGGTCCGTTATACGATGACGATTTCGACTACCTCCTGGATAGTACACTCGCGAGTATCAAAGGGAAACTCCGTGATGGTGACGCGATTGCAGCGCTTCGCATAGTTCTCGACCAACCCGCCGGTTCGCCGATCCGTGTCGCGCCCGAGAGAGCTGCCATCCAGGTGCGGGCGTGCGACGAACGATACATTGCTGTACATATCCCAATAGAGCATCTAGCGACACCGGAGGACCTCGCGGCTGTCGCAGCGGTGTTGGAGGGATCGCGCGCGGGACCGTGACAACAGGCTGCCTGAGAGCCTTCTTGTGGACGCAACGGGCGCGGCTTGACCCCGGATCCTGCATTTGTGGATAGTCGGACGACCGGGGCCGGGATTATGGTCGGCGGGCATGGGAGGTGATCCTGGCCGGGGCGCGCAGCAGGCGCAGCCGGATGCCGCGCGGCTGTACGACCCGCCACCGACGGCCGAGGCAGTTCGCACGCAGGATGTGGAGGAGCTGGTAGGCGAGCGCGGCGAGGCTCGACGGGAGGGCGTTGCCGCCGAGATCGTCCACTGCGGTGCGCCCGGCCGAGAGCTGGCCCAGCTCCTCGATCCGCTGTTCGACCACCGCACCGCGCCCGCGTTGTAGGCGCGCCACGCCTCGACGGGCCCGATGTCCTCGATGTTGGTCAGAACGTCGGCGCTCGTCGTGGTCTCCCACGCCGCGAGACCGAGTTCCCCCTCGTCCGGCCCGATCCGTCTCCGCCGCTCGACCGAGAGGAGCCGCCTCCCCCACAGCTCGCCGGAGGTGGTCCTCAACTCCCGGTCCCCGGCCCCGTCGGCGGCGGCCGTCTCCCAAGCGCCCCGGTAGCCGCCGAGCCAGCCGTACCGCGGCACGTTGAGCAGATAGGAGACGCCGAGCGACTCCAGGCACCGCGCGGTGGACTTCGAGAAGAACCCCTTGTCCAGCCGCACGGTGATGTCCCGCACCCCCGCCTCCCTCAGGCGGGCCACCAACTTGGTCAGCCACGCCTCCGCCCCCCGGGCCGTGTGCGCGCTGCCCGCCCGCGGTGCGTATTCCGACGATGCCGACCACCGATTCCGACAAGCCGATCGGTGATTCCGGCGCATGCCGATCACCTTGGAGGAGCGGCGGTCCATAGCGGGGCCGGGGTGTCGGGGTCGAGGGTTGGAGTCTACCGGCTTGTACCGGTCTTCGTCGAGTCGTAGAGCCTCCTCGTGGAAGCGCCCTTGAGGGTGATCTTGTGGGCGTTGTTGAGGAGGCGGTCGAGGATGGCGTCGCCGAAGGTGGGATCGCCGACGACATCGTGCCAGTGTTCGACCGGCACCTGGCTGGCGAGGAGCGTGCCGCGCCGTGCGTAGCGGTCGCAGAAGCGGCTGTACCCGTAGCCGTCCGGGTGCACCGTCCGGTACTCCAGCCACAACAGCCTCAGCGTGACGCCCTTGTGGCGCTGAAGCTCCCGGTGCGCCCGGTCCCAGTCCGGTTCGGGACGGGGACCCCGCGAGGGTGGAAGCGGTGGAAACAGCGCCGCCTCCAAGGCGTCGTCGTCCAGCCCCTCGGGCAGCGGCCACGAGAGCCCGGCCGCCCTCGCCCGGCCCGCGTAATCGCTCACCGTGCTGTTGGCGACGCCGAGTGAGGCGGCGGTCTCGCGGTGGCTGCGCCCGAGTTCGTACTTCAGGCGCATCAGTTCTCTGATCTTGCGCATGGACAACCTCTTCTGCGACACCTCTCCCTCCTCGTCTCGGGGACCTCGTCGAGAAGGGAAGAGGGGGGCGCTACAGCAGGTTCTCCAGCACCGATGGAGTGGACGCCCCCTCCCGGCGGTATCGCAGTGTGCCACGATGGTTCCGAGCAGTTCCGAACCATCCGAGGGAGGAGGCATCCAATGGAAGAGGTTGGCGTGATCGGAATCGATCTGGCAAAGCGCAGCTTTCAGGTACATGGCGCGCGGGAGGACGAGGAGGCGGCTCGGCTGATGACGATCCCGGGGATCGGACCGATCACCGCGCTGGCGATCCAGGCCTTCGCGCCACCGATGGAGAGCTTCCGGCGGGGGCGCGACTTCTCCGCGTGGCTTGGCCTGGTGCCGCGGCAACACACGACCGGGGGCAAGCCGAGGCTTGGCCGGATATCGAAGATGGGCCAGCGCGATCTCAGGCGGCTGTTGATCACCGGCGACGCACGAGGAGAGTTATCGCCCTTCGTTGACCTGACGGCCACCGGGCCGAAGGGCGGGCAGCAGTCGGGGATGTGAGCGGGACGTAGGAACGGGTAGGGGCAGACGGTCGATGAGACGGGATCGGGAAAACCAGTTGGTACCCGAAAGCTCGCAAGCTTGTCCGAGCGATATGGACCTGATCCGCGTACCTCCCATAGGGGCCGGCGGCGGCAGGCCGCATGAACAGGCCGGATAGACGACAGCACCCGACCACCCTGCACCCGAGCCGGTCTACAGACGGCTTGCATCAACGGGGGCGTCCATAGACGCTACTCGCTCACTCCGGGGTGATCGGCATGCGTCGGAATCCGCAGCCGGCGCACGCCGAGGCAGTCGCCCGTATCCAAGACGTAGGCCAGCAGGGGGGGTGGTGCGAGGGACGGCCCGGCTTCTTCGGGTTGTAGCCCTTCTCCGCCCCGGCCTGTTTCAGCCCGTAGCGCACCACCACGGTCGAGTCCATGACGACCGTCGCCGACCGGGGCGCCCCGCCGGCCATCTCCCAGCGCCGCCGCACCATCCGCCACAGCAACTCGTCGAGCAGGGGGGACAGCACCGGCCACGTCTTCCTCCGCATGCTCGCCTACCACGTCGAGTGGCACATGAGACGCGCCCTCGCCCCCATCCTCTTTGACGACGACGACCCCGGCGCCGCCGAGACCCTGCACGCCTCGCCCGCCCCACTCCTCTCCAGGCCGAAGCCTTCCGGCTCCTCGGCGTCAAACCGTGAACCGTACCCAGTAGCGTACACCCCCGAAACCGAGTCATGTCACCACACCGCAACGACTTGTCGCGTTCCGGGCTGCGGAAGTTCGCTTTAGGTGCTGCGGTCCAGGTACAGCCACGTTCGCAAGCCGCCCCGATGAACCCCACCTCTTAGGTCAAGCAGGGAGGCGCTGGGAGACGGAGATGGGGTAGCCGTCCGGGTCGCGCACCGTAAACTCGATCGAGCGGGCGTTCGGGTTCTCGTGCGGTTCGTCCAGACAGTCGGCTCCCATGGCGCGGGCGCGCTCGAACACTGCCTGCGCATCCTCGGTGTAGAAGTAGAGAAGTACGCCGCGGCCGGGCGTCCCCTCATGTGGATCCGTCATCCCGGGATGCGCCTTGAACTCGCGGTGGTGCAGCATCAGTTCGACGCTTCCGTCCGGGGCGAGGAGGCGCTCGAAGTGATGGCCGCCACGCCCACTCACGAACCCGAAGAGTTCGACGTACCAGGCTGAACTCGCCGCTACGTCCCGAACGACGAGCATCGGCGTGAGGCCTTGACCGGTCGCGGCCAACGGTCTGGATCTCCGGGCGCCGGCGGCCGGTTTCGGGCTGTCGCTAGTGATTCGAGTTGTTCGTTGCCGCCTCAGCGGCCTGCCTCGCCTCCTCGCGCGTGGCGACGAGCGCCTCGAACTCCGCGGGATCGAGGTAGGTCACGTCGACCCACAGATGGGCCATCTCGTCCACGGTCCGGTCCCCGTAGTCGACCCACTGCTCGTGGTCCGGGTTGTTCGGGTTCTCGGGCGTGTTGTCGTGCCAGGCGGTGATGACGAGGGTGGTGCCCGCGGGTAGGAGCGGGGCGGCGTCTTCCTCGTAGATGTAGTTGATGTGCCAGTTCCACTGGAAGTTGTCGACCTGGTTGATCAACTCCTTGCGGCCATCCGGGTAGATCGCCTCGAGCGACATCGCCTTGCCGCGCATGTGCATGTGCGGCTGGAAGTTCTCCAGGCGGGCGGGCCAGCGCAGCGTGTGGAAGTCCTGCGTCACGGCGATCTCGCCAGGCGGGATGTCCAGGCCTGTTCGGCCGCTGGCGCCGAAGAATGCGAGCCGGGTGCGGTTCCGCGGCTCCTCCCCCTTCGGATAGAACCAGACGCCGAGTTCGACGTAACTGTCCTCGACGAGCTTGCCCATGGCGTGGAGGTGGACCTCCCAGCGGATCCGCGAGCCGGGGAGCATCACCTTGCCCGCGCCCTCGGGGAAGATCTCGCCCTCCTTGCCCACGGCCCACTCCATGAACAGGCCCGGGTCGCCCATCGCGCCCCCTCGCGTGCTCGCCTCGACGATGCCGGCGCTCATGGGGCTCTCCTCCTCGTCCTGCTGGAGGAAGGCGAGGACATGGTGCGTGATCGTACGCGCGTCGTTGCCGGCCGGCTTGATCTCGATCGCCTTCACCCAGCGCGGCTCCGCGATGCCGGTCGGCGTTACAGGCCGCCACCACTTGTCCATCGTCTCGGCTTCGAGCGTGTAGGGCTCGGACGCGACGACGAGGTCGGGCTCGCCGAACTCATCGAGGAGGCGCCATTCGTTCGGATCGGGGAACTCGGCGGGCGGCGGCAGGTCCGCCGGATCGCCTTCCACCCGGCCGCCATCGATCCACGCGAGGATCGTCCCGATCTCTTCGCTCGACAGGCTGCGGTCGTTCCTGAACGCCTGGATCCCGACAGTCGGGTCGAGGTGCCAGGGCGGCATGATGCGGTTCGAGACCTTCTCGCGGATCCCGGAGGCCCAGCGATAGGCGTCCCGGTAGGTGAGGAGCGACATGGGGGCGATCGAGCCCTCCTGGTGACACTCCTGGCAGTTCGCCTGGAGGATCGGCGCCACGTCCCGGTTGAAGGTCACCCCCCCGGGACCGTTCTCCTGCGCCTGCGCCGGTCCCGCAGCGCCCAGAACGCCGAGTGCCGTGCCGAACGCGATGGCGGCGAGCTTATGGGAGATCGGTGTCTGTCTCATGGTCGTGCTCCTCCAGCCTGACTCGGAAGGCGTCGCGTCACGGGTCTACGATGACCCGCACGAATCCGTTCGTCCAGCAGCATTGCGCGTGCCCCGCGGCGGCGACGCCCGATCCGTCGTTCGCCCGCACGCGCAGGATGTATTCGCCTGGCTCGCTGAAGGTGACCGGCGTGATGGCTTCGGCTCCGCTGGCCGGGACGCGGGCGGTCGGCTCGGCGAACTTGGCATCGCCCGGACCCTGGTGCTTGAACCACGTGAGGTTGACCGGCGAGCCGTCGCGACTCCCCGCGACGAAGTGACTGCGTCCCACACCGTCGTCCCGGACGTGGACGCTCACATTGAGCGGTTCCCCTACCCGGGCCGCGAGGGGGCCTCCCCAGGCGCCGGCCGGCCCCGCGCCTTCGTCGCCGGCTCCGAAGCGGAGGACGGGAGGCGTGTTCCCGTCCCCGGCTTCGCCCTTGAGCGCGTCGATCTGCCAGTCACGGTGCAGGTGGCCGGGGATGCGGAACGTCTGTCCGCGCATCTTCAGCGTCCAGTAGACGTTCCCCTCGCCGAAATCCGCCGGAACCCGGACGACGAACACGCCGTAGTGGCGCCGCGGCGCAAAGGACGTGGGCTGGACGCCCTGGAACTCCGCCGGCTCGACCAAGTTCTCGGGCCCCAGGGGGACCTCGATCGTCTCGTCGAAGTTCCGGTTGAAATAGCCGAACGAGAGGGACAGGGTGCCGTCCCCGTTCGGATACCAGCCCTCGTAGGCGGGAGTCACCGTCTGCCCCCGTCCGCTCCGGCTGCCCAACGGGACCTGGCCCGCGAGCGGTGAGGCTTCGGCGCACAGCGCCGCGATGACCGCGGCGGACGCCAGGATCCGGGCAGGTCTCATCGCCCCGCTTCCGCCATGCTCGCCTCGATCGAGGCCCGGATCGCCTTCACCGTCTCATCCACCCGGAAGCGGAGCAGCTTCTTTCCGGTGGCGATCGCCTCCTCCTTCGGGGCGATGGAAACGCCGTTGATGCTGGCCCGGCCCGCGGCCACGCGCTCGTCGTAGCGCACCATGGCCGGGTCCTCGACCATCATGATCGCAGTGATGACGAAGTCGTCGTGGATCCCCTCCGGGTCCGTCTCGAAGATGCCGAGTTCGTCGTTCATCCACTGGTGGACGTCGCGGTAGCGGTAGAACTCGGGGATGAAGTGCGCCTGCCCGTCGTACCAGCGCTCGTTCAGGCGGGCCGCGACCGCCTCCATGCCGGACTGGTTCCCGCCGCTGTCGCCGAACAGGATGATGTGCTCGAAGCCGTGCGCCCTGAGGCTCGACGCCACGTCATCGAGCACCGCCTCGAACGTCTCCTGCCGCAGGCTGATCGTGCCCGGATACCGCATGTGGCCCGACGGCTCATCGATGTCCCCCTCGGGGACGAGCTTGATGATCGGCGCGCAGAGCGCGTTTCCGAGTTCGCGCGCCACGCCCTCGCAGGCGCCCTGGAGCACGTAATTGTGCTTGCCGGTCGCCAGGTACGGCCCGTTCTGCTCGATGCCGCCCGTCGTGATGATCGCGGTGGTCTTCCCGGCCGCCATCGCGTCCCGGACCTCCATCCACGTCATCTCCTCGATCCAGATGGTGTCGAACGCCTCGATGGGCCGCTCCGACGCAAGTTCCTCCTGGGTGCGGCGCTCGCGCTCCGCCGCCATCCGGGCGCGCTCTTCCGCCGTCATGTTCCGCTGCTGGCCCGCGAGCGCCGAGGCCGAAACCGCGAACAGCGCGAGCAGGGGAAGGATCGATCGGGACTTTCTCATGGGACACCTCGTTTCAGCAAGCAGGGACCGGCACCAACTCCCCAACGCTAGCATATCCCTTCCCACCCGGACCAGTCCGGCCGCCGGCCTGCCAGAGGAGCTGCATGACCCCACGAGTGTGGCCGACTGCCCTCCGATGAGGAGATTCTCAAGGCAAGCGGTCGGCGAACGACTCGAAGTCCATTCGGAAGCGGTTCCTCTCTAGAACCGCTCTCAATGCATCGGCCTCCGGGATGGTGATGATCTTGGTGCGGACAGCCCGGATCAGTATTCCCGCCGTCGTCAGGACACGTCCTTCGCCGATGCGTTCGACGGCAATCCGACGCACCCGGCGAAGTTCGTCACAAGCGAAGAGCCAGTTGCGGCACTCTGCCGCCGCAAGGCAAGCTGCCTCTCCGCGTCCCATGACCTGCTCATGTCTTCTGGCCAGCAGTAGTTCCGCGGGGTGCGGTCGTGGTGGCATCGAGCGCTACATGGTGCATGCGCCGTGACGTGTCCGCGTTTCGGTGGCGCGAACGCTACAGGGGTTCATGGTCGCCCACCATGACTGGGGCCGGCTCCGGCGGACTCAGGCCGGCATCTTCAAGCATGACGTCGGGATCCGACGTTGCGCCGATCAGACGCACAAGTTCCCGCCACTTCCCCCTTGAAATCTCCTCCCGGCGATATGCCTCGATCGCCAGGGCGAGGAAACGAGATCGAGACTGTTTCCGCGCTTCCGCGTGATCAGGTTCCGGCAGATTGAGAAGGTCCCTGAATTGCTTCGTGCGCCCAGCGGCGTCCGCCTCGGCGAGTCTGGCACGCTCCCGCTCGTTGATGAGACGCAACCCCTTCAAGCGGTACAACATCGCGGCACAGCTGACGCGAAATCGATGAGCCAGGCGTACGACATCGTACAACTGCAATTGCTGGCTTCCCGGCGGGGTGCGCCCCTCGACGCTCAGCGCGGCGTCCTCATCGAAGATATCCATGCGGTTACGGCTCGAATGTCCCTTCGCCAACCCGTGAATCATGGAGCGGATTCCCTCCTCGGGCATCAGGAAGGAGGCGGCGAACGCATTGGCGCGGACTTCTTCGAAGTTGTCCCTTTCACTGGACCGGCTGATCGTTCCTCTGCCATCGCGATCGAACAACACATGGGCGTACTCGTGGGCGAAGGAGAAACGACGTCGCAGGACGTGGTGATCGATGTTGACTGCGGTCAGTACGCAGTTGCCGGGGTCGATCAGCGTGAGGCCGGAAACATCATCCGGGAGCGTCTCTTGCGCGGCGACGATCCCTTGATCCTCCAGAAGCTCCGCCAAATCAGGCGGCGGACCGATACCGAGATCCAGGCGGCGGCGTTCGTCGCCCGCGGCCCTCGAGCCTTGACGAACCGCTTCCCATTTCGTGTCCGGCGTGGGAAGCGTGTACGTGGGCGTACCGAGCGATTCCCGCCGAATTCCGAGAAACCTCTCCAAGTTCACGACTTCCCGTCCGAGCACGACACACCTGCGTAGCGTCTCCAGCGTTTCCTCGTCGACCCTGGATTCGTCGTGTCGCCGGAACAGGGCGGTGATCGGCTCTCGATCGACAAATTCATCGGCCAAGAGTTCCTGAAGATCGCGCGCGTAAAGGTATGCGAGGCGGTGCAACTCAAGACCGGAAACGCTGCGGCTTCCCGACTCGATCTCCGAGACCGCCGACCGCTGGATGCCGAGGTGCTGAGCGACCGCCGCCTGGGTCATGTTGCAGCTTTCGCGCACCTCGCGGAGGCGGCGGGCGAGTTCCTGTTGATCGATTGCCATGATCTCGGCCTCTGGATTGATTCGTAGCTGTCGCGCGACTCCTTCGCACCACGAAGTGTGCGAAAGATGAAAAATCCCACATTGTCCGTCAAGTTTTGCCAAGGAATCGTCGCCCATTACGACAATATGGTGGCGATCCGCGTCGGGCGAGCGCTCCGACCCCGGCGGGGCCAATCCGCCAGTCCGTCGAAGTTCACGGTTTGGGCAACGGAATCCTGACGGCTGCTCTTCCTGCGGGTCTGGCGGGCGCTACCCTCGATGGGAGAAGATGCGGACCAGGTTCTCTCCTTCACGGAGGCATGGAGATGGTTCGGCGGACCTCTGATCGGATTTTCTGGCTGGCTCTTCCATTCCTCGCCGCGTGCGGGGTGCCCGGCGATACTTCCTCTGACGCGGCGTCGAGTGCGGCGGTGGACGCCGCGGCGGCGGGGCCGGCGACGTCGGACCCCTACGCGCACGGGTTCACGGACGCGGACTATCCGCGCGTGATCGAAGTGGCGGAGGACGTGTACGCGTACGAGCAGATCCATCCGACGGGGGGCGAGATCATCACCACGGTGAGCCTCATCGTCATCACGTCGGCAGGGGTGCTCGTCGCGGACGGCCAGGAGAATCCCGAGGAGACCCAGCGGCTCGTCGACACGATCGCGGGCATGACGGAGCAGCCGATCACGCACGTCGTCGTCGCCTCGGACCACGGGGACCACACGGGCGGGAACTCCGCCTTCCCCCCGGAGGCTCGGTTCCTCGCGCACCCCACTTCCGCGGCGATCCTGGAGGCGAACGCGGCCAACCCGAACCGACCGGCGGAGGCGCCCCCGGTCATCGTTCCGACCGAGGTCGTGGGCGAGGATACGGTGCTCGAACTCGGCGGGCGCGACATCCGGCTCCTTCATCTCGGCCGCGCGCACACGGGCGGCGACCTTGTCGTGTACGTGCCCGAGGGGAAGGTGCTGTTCATGAGCGAGACGTACCTGAAGCACATCTTTCCCGCCATGCGCTCCGCATATCCCTCGGAGTGGGTGGCGATGCTGGACCGCGCGCTCGAGATGGACGTGGATGTCTACGTCCCCGGGCACGGAGTGATGGAGTCGCCGGAGATTCTCGAGGCGGGGCTCGTGTCGTTCCGCGATGCGGTGCAACAGGTCGTGGAGGAGGCGACGCGATTCCACGGCGAAGGGATGAGTGCCGGCGGAGCGGCCGAGGCGGCGGGGTTCGGCGCCATCGAGGCCTGGTCGCTGCGAGACAGCCAGAAGCCGCGCGCGATTCAGCGCGTCTACATGGAGCTGAACGGAGAGTTGCCCGGATGAGCGAGATCGGCGCGCCGACCAGGTGGAGGCTCAGGCTCGCCGCGGTCGTGGCGGGTTTCGCGCTCGTGGCGAGTCCCGCGGCCGGCGTCGGGGCGCTTCAGGCGCAGTCGCACGTGACGGTGGACATCGGGGCCCGGGATCCCGCGTTCTCGCCGGACGGATCCACGATCGCGGTCTCCATCCTGGGGAAGATCTGGACGCTTCCCGCCGAGGGCGGCACGGCGCGCCAGCTCACGGACGGGGCCACGTGGGACACGCGCCCCGCCTGGTCGCCGGACGGTCGCTTCCTCGCCTACGCCGCGAGATCCCGCGCCGGGGCGGACATTCTCGTCCGCAACATGGCCACGGGTGGCGTCCGCTTCCTGCATGGCGTCCCGGGGTCGGTCGGGCACATGCAGTTCCATCCGGACGGAAGCCAGCTCTTCTTCGTGGACGACCGCTCGCAGTACGAGGCGCACGTGTGGCGGATCCCGCTGGCGGGCGGCGAGGCGGAGCAGATCACTCACACGCGGAACTGGCACGAGTGGTCGTTCGCCCTCTCGCCGGACGGCAGCCGCATCCTCCTCGAGACGGGGCGCTTCGACGGCACGGATCTGTACGAACTCGACTTGGAGGAGATGTCGCTCGAGCGGGTCACGGACACGTCCGAGCGGGAAATGGCGGTGGCGTGGAGCCCGGACGGGACGCGCCGGGCGCATGTGGCGACACACAATGGTAACGACGTGCTCTGGGTGTCGGTGCCCGGGCAGCTGCAGCGCTTCTTGAGCGCCTTCGACCAGAAGCAACTCGCGTTCCATCCCTCCGGCGAGTGGCTGCTCGTCCTCGGGGGCCGGCGGATGCAGCGGCTGGATCTGGAGAGCGGAGAGTTCACTCCGATTCCCTTCGAGGCCCGGTTCGAGGTCGCCGGGGATCCCGCCGACGATCTGCTGATCACGAACGTCCGCCTGTTCGACGGCACGGGCGACGAAGCGGTCCCCGCGGCGGCGGTCCTCGTCCGGGACGGGAGGATCACGGACGTGCGGATGGGGGAGGACGCCGGGATTCCCGAGGTCGGTCCGGGGACGCCGGTCATCGCTGGCGGCGGCCGCATGCTGCTCCCGGGGTTGATGGACAACCACTACCACTACTGGCAGCCCCTCGCCGGCGCCGATCTGCTCGCGGCCGGGGTCACGGCGATCCGCGATCCGGGCTCGGCGATCCAGGACGCGATGGACTTCAAGGATGCGGTGCGTCTGGGCGTGCTCGCGGGCCCCGACGTGTACACGGCCGGTCCGCTGATCGACGGCCCCGCCGGCTACCACCCCATGGTCGACGTGAGCATAGACAACCCCGCGGCCGCCCCGGCGCTGGTCCGCGCGCTCAAGGACCAGGGCGTCGATCTGCTCAAGGCGTACTTCCTCCTCGACCCGGAGGTGCTTGCGGCCGTCGTGGCCGAGGCGCGCCTTCAGGGCCTGCCGGTCACGGGGCACATCGGCGTCCGCACGAGTTGGCGCCAGGCGATCGAGGCCGGGATCAGCGGCTTCAACCACATCCGGGTGTGGCGCGACTTCCTGCCGCCCGAGATCCAGGCCGACGGTCGCGACATGTCGCTCGACGGCGGGCGAAACCCCGTCGGGCGCATGCAGGCGGACTGGCGGGAGATCGATCCGGCGAGCCCGGAGGTGATGTCTCTCCTCGAACTCATGGCCGAGACGGAGACGGGACTCGACCCCACCCTCTTCATTCAGGAGATCGACGACGGTGACCGCACGCGCTTCTCGCTCGAGGAGTTCCACAACGGACAGCAGGCCTACGAGCGCATGGGCGAATTCGTCCGGCGCGCGGTGGAGGTCGGAGTTCCGCTGCTCGCGGGCACGGACAACGTCGGGCTGTTCAACGAACTCGAGGCGTACGCGAAGGCCGGTGTGCCGAACGCCGCCATCCTGCGGGCCGCGACCGCGAACGGCGCGCGCTGGCTCGGGAAGGAGGACGACTTCGGGACGGTGCAGCCGGGGCGCCGGGCGCACCTGATCCTCGTGGACGGCGACCCGCTGGAGGACATTGCCGACCTGCGCAACATCGATCTCGTGGTGAAGGACGGCGTGATCGTCTTCGGCGGTCCCCCGGCGGAGCCGCTGGTCCCGTGATGGACCCGGTTCTGGCGGGGGTTCTCAAGGCCGCCGCCGTCGAGGCAGTCGCCACCGCGGCGCTGCAGGTGGAGCCTGCGGGCGGACTCCTCCCGGCGCTCTCCGACAACCCGTTCCTCGCGCTCGGCGCGCTCTTCGGGGCGGGCGTGCTCACGAGTACGAACCCGTGCATCTGGCCGATGATCCCGATCACGTTCTCCGTCATCTCGGGCACAGCGGGCGAGGACCAGCCGCGAAGGCGCACCATCGGACTCACGCTCACGTATGCTCTCGGGCTCGCGCTCCTCTATTCAGTGCTGGGTGTCATCGCCGGCCTCAGCGGCACCGTGCTCGGCTCCATTGGCGCAAGCTTCTGGGCGCTGTTCGCGACCGGCAATCTCCTTCTCTTCTTCTCGCTGTTCATGCTCGATGTGTTCCCCGTCCCGGTGCCGAAGCGGCTCCTGGCGTGGGCGAGCAGCCGCGGCGGAGGGTCCTACCGGGCCGTGTTCCTGCTCGGCGCGACCTCCGGCATCGTGGCCGCGCCGTGCGGCGCTCCCGCCTTCGCCGTGGTCCTGACCTGGGTCGTCGCCGAACAGGCCGGGCTCATGGGGTTCGTCTACCTGTTCACCTTCTCCATCGGCATGACCGCCGTGCTCATCGCGGTGGGTCTCTTCTCGGGAACGGTCGCGGTGTTGCCGAAGTCGGGAACGTGGATGATCTGGATGAAACGGGCCGCCGCCGTCATCATGATCGGGATGGCGCAGTTCTACCTCATCCGGGCGGGATATTTTCTGTGATCTTTGAATCTGCAAACCTTGAATTCAGACGGATCGCTCTGTCGGCGATCGTTGCGTTGGTCACGCTTGCCGGTCCCCTGAGCGGTCAGGCGGGCGCGGGGCAGGTGAGCCTCGCCACCGGCACGGCGGGACCCGACGCCGCGCTCGAGGATCTGGACGGAAACGCCGTCCAACTCCTCGACTACGCCGCCGGCAAGCCCACGCTCATCGAGTTCTGGGCCGCGTGGTGCGAGCAGTGCGAGGGCCTCCAACCCGAGATCGACGAAGTGGTGGCCGACTACGGGGAGCAGGTGAACGTCGTCGCCGTCGCCGTGGCCGTGGCCCAGTCGCTGCGGCGGGTCCGGCGCCACGCGGAATCCCACGGGGCCGAATACCCCTACCTGTGGGATGCCGAGGGCGAGGCGGTGCGTGCCTACTCCGCGACCACGACCTCGATCGTCGTGATCCTCGACGCGGAAGGGAAGGTCGCCTACACCGGCGTCGGCCCCGACCAGGACCTCGTCGGAGCCGTCACCGGAATCCTCGCAGCTCAGCAAGCGGGAGAGGATTTAGCTCCTACGGGTCGGCGGGCTCCGGCGTCACCTCGTCGATGATGGCGGCCAACTCGTCGTAGGCGGCGGGGTCGACCTGGTTGAAGCTCGGGATCACCCCAGCCACGCGTCCGTCGGGCCCGACGACGATCACGGCGCGGCTGTCCACCGCGTTGCTTTCCCTCAGGCCTCCGCCGAAGGCGACGTACGTCCCCCCGTCGTTGTCCGCGTCGCTTCCGAACAGGAAGGGGAAGTCCTCGTCCTTCAGCCATGACGCGAGTTCGTCGACCGGGTCGTTCGAGATGCCGACGAGGACCACGTTCCGGCCCTCGTTGAATACGCTTGCGTACTGATCACGGTACGCTCTCATCTGAACCGTTCAGCCACGCGTCCTGACTCTGAAGAAGAAGGCGAGGACGACGGTCTCGCCCCGGTAGTCGCTGAGCCGGACCGGGTTCTCCAGCGCCCCGTACCGCGTCGCGCCCGGCAGCGCGAAGTCCGGCGCCATCTCGCCCACGGCGAGCAGTTGCGAGTCCTGCGCGCTCACCGGGGCCGCGCCTCCGATGGCGAGCGTTCCGGCCAGGCCCAGCGCGAGGGCTGCGGCGAGGACAAGTCTCCGCATGTCTCGGTCCTTTCGTGCGGGTGGAAGACGGGTGGAAGAGCCATGCCGAAGGGTGGCGCGCCCCCCGCGTTCGCGCCAGAGTTGAGAAACGCCTCGCCGCCGGAGGCCGAAGTCAGATTCCGACCCCGCCCTCGAGGAGGCGCCCCATGACCCATCAATTCCGAGGCCGTCCGTGGCGTCGCGCCGCCGCCTTCGTCGTCGCCATCGTGCTCGCGGCTCCAGCGTCCGGGTGCGCCCAGGGGAACGGCGACCCCGCGAACGATCCGCGGTTCGAGCAGGCGGTGGCGCTGTTCGAAGCCTGGCTCGACGCGAAGATGGCGTACGAGAAGATCCCGGGCGTGTCCGCCGCGCTCGTGCATGACCAGGATCTCGTATGGGCCCGGGGGTACGGGTACGCGCACCGCGAGACCGAGGTCCCCGCGACCCCGTCGACCATGTATTCGGTGTGCTCGATCTCGAAGCTCTTCACCTCGATCGGCGTGATGCAGCAGAGGGACGAGGGCAAGCTGGATCTCGACGATCCCGTCTCCGACCACCTCCCGTGGTACGACCTCGAACAGGTGTACGCCGACGGTCCGAGCGTGGACGTGGAGGGGATCCTCACCCACTCCTCGGGCCTGCCGCGCGAATCGGCGCACCCCTACTGGACGGGTCCCGACCATCCCTTCCCCACGGCGGACGAGATCATCGAAGGGCTCGCGGAGCAGGAGACGCTCTACCCCGGACGCCGCTACTTCCAGTACTCGAACCTGGGGATGGCGCTGGCGGGCCAGTTGATCGAGCAGGCCTCCGGGATGGCGTACGACGAATACATCCGCAGCCGGATCCTGGAGCCGCTGGGGATGCCGGACACCTACCCCGACATTCCCGTCGAGCACAGGGGCGGCCGCTACGCCACCGGATATTCGCGGCTCGAGCGGGACGGCCAACGGGCCGAGGCCCCCTTCTTCCAGGCGCTGGGGATGGCGTCGGCCGCGGGGTTCGCCTCCACCGTGGAGGATCTGGCGCGCCTCGCGTCGTGGCAGTTCCGGCTGCTGGAGAACGGCGGGACGGAGATTCTCGACGCGAACACGCTGAGGGAGATGCACCGCGTGCACTGGGTCGACCCCGACTTCGACACGATGTGGGGGCTCGGGTTCGCGGTCTCGCGCCGCGACGGGGAACGCGCGGTGGGCCACGGCGGGAGTTGCCCGGGCTTCCGCTCGACCTTCCAGCTCGTTCCGGCGAAGAAGCTGGCGGGCGTGGTGATGATGAACGCTCTCGCCAACCCCACCGACGTGTGGACGAAGATGATGGCGACGCTCGGCGCGGCGTTCGAGGAGATCCGGAGCGACCCGGGCGGCGGCACCGCGCGCCCGGCTTCTCTGGCGGAGTACGAGGGACTGTACCAGTCCACGTGGGGAGAGACGGTCATCCTGCGCTGGGACGATGGTCTCGCGGCGCTCGGCGTTCCCTCGAACGATCCGCTCGAAGCGATGACGAAGCTGCGGCACGAGGGCGGCGATACGTTCCGGCGCATACGGGACGACGGCGAACCGGGAGAGGCGTACATCTTCCACCGGGAGGACGGCGCCATCGCCCGGTACAGCGTCCATGGGAACTTCTCGAACAAGGTCCGGTAGCGGGCGATGACGACGGCGACGACAACTCTTTCCGGTTCTTCCGGCAGCCTCATTCCCGAGGCGGCGATGCGCGAAGGGAACGACCCGATCTTCGCCCTGCACGGGGAGGCGGTGCGGCGGGCCGCGGCGGGCGAGTCGATCCTGAACTCGACGCTCGGGGCGCTGATGAACGACGACGGGAGCCTCGCGGTGATGCCCGCGGCCGCCGAGGCGCTGGCGCGCGTGCCGCACGCGCGGGCCGCCGGCTATGCGCCGATCTCGGGCGACCCTCCGTACCTGGCCGCCGTGATCGCGGACCTCTGCGGGGAGGGCGGTCTGGCCGGACAGGCGGTCGCCGTCGCGACGCCGGGGAGCACCGGGGCGATCCACCACGCGATCCTCAACTTCCTCGAACCGGGACAGGCGGCGCTCACGCCCAGCTACTACTGGGGTCCGTACCACACGATCTCGACCCATTCCGGTCGCGCGATCGAGACCTTCAACACGTTCGATGCCGCGATCCGCCTCGATCTGGACGCGTTCAAGACGGCGCTCGAAGGCCAGATCGAGCGGCAGGGGCGGTCGCTCGTCCTGTTCAACTTCCCCTGCAACAACCCCACGGGCTACTCGCTCGACGAGTCGGAGTGGGAGGCCGTGGCGGAGATCGTGCGGGAGGCCGGCCGCCCGGGCCCCGTCGCGTTCCTCCTCGATCACGCGTACGCGAAGTTCGGCGACGAGGCGTCCAACCGCTGGATCGACTACATCCCGCGGATGCTGGAGTCGGCGACGGTTCTCGTGGGCTGGACCGTGTCGAAGTCGTTTGCCCTCTACGGCGCGCGGGTGGGCGCGCTCGTGGCGCTTCACCGGGAGGCGGAGGAGCGGCGGCGGATCTCGAACGCGCTCGGGTTCTCATGCCGCGCCACGTGGTCGAACTGCAACCACCTCGGACTGCTCGGCGCCACCGAACTCCTCACGGATCCGGCACTGCGCCGGCGCGCGGATGAAGAGCGCGCCGGGATGATTCGCCTCCTCCACGAGCGCGTCGCGGTCTTCAACGACCTTGCGGGGGGCGCGGGGCTGTCCTACCCCCGTTACGAGGGCGGCTTCTTCGTCTCGGTGTTCACGCCGGACGCGGCGGTGACGGCCGCAAGCATGCGCGAGGCCGGGGTGTATGTGGTCCCGATGAAAGGTGCGGTGCGGATCGCCCTGTGCGCCACGCCGGCGCACTCGATTCCCCGGCTGGTCAAAGCGCTGGCCGAGGGCATCGCGACCGCCCGCACCGCGTGAACGGTCCGTCCGGGAGAACGACGATGGAACGACACAAGACAGCTCTGGTGCTGGCTCCGACCCTCGTGCTCGTCGCCGCCGCGGCCGGTTGCGCCGGCCAGGCACCGCTGACGGATGCCGAGAAGCTCGCGCGCGTGGAAGAGATGGTGGAGGAAGTCGAACGGCGCTTTCCGGACGTGGAAGCGGTCACCGTGGAAGAGGTGGGGCGGCTGCTCGAGACCGGAAACGTCGTGCTCGTCGACGCCCGGGCGCCCCGCGAGCGCGAGGTCTCCTGGATCCCGGGCTCCATCACCTCCGAGGAGTTCGAGCGGGATCCGGACCGGTACGCGGACCTGACCGTCGTGGCCTACTGCACGATCGGGCACCGGAGTTCGGAGTACGCGAAGCGGCAGAACGAGGACGGTCGGCGCGTCCTCAACCTGCGCGGGAGCCTCCTCTCGTGGACCCACGCCGGCGCGCCGCTCGTGGGCCCGGATGGGCCGACGAACCGGCTGCACGTCTACGGAGAGACCTGGAACCTCGCCCCCGCCCGCTACGAGACGACCTGGTAGCGACGGCGAAGTAGCCGGGTCTCCGGTCGCCTGATCCGGGCGTCCGTCAGCGGGGAGCGTCGCCGAAGCCGGGGGCGAAGATGGCGGAGAGGTCGATCAAGCCGACCTGCGTGTCGCCGAGGCGGAGGGGGAGCCGGCGGCCGAAGCGCTCGGGCCCGAGGTTCAATGCCGGGCCCTTTCCGGTTCCCGGGCCGAAGCGGTGCACGTCCACCTGGTTCTCCGCAGGGTCCACGATCCAGTACTCGCGCACGCCCTGGCGCTCGTAGAGCCGCCGTTTCACGCCGCGGTCGCGCTCGGCGGTGGAGGGAGAGAGGACCTCGACGACGAGGTCGGGTGCCCCAACGAGCCCCGCTTCCTCGACGATGTGGCGCCGCTCGTGGGAGACGAAGAGGATGTCCGGCTGCACTCCCTCGCCGGTGGCCGGGAACTCGACGCCGGGGGTGGCCACCACCTCGCCGTGTCCGGGATCCTCCAACAACTCGGACAGCCTCAGCAGGAGCCGCTTGCTGACCACCTGATGGCGCCACTTGGGGGCGGCGGTCACGTGCAGTATCCCGCCGATCGCCTCGTAGCGGTTGCCATCGTCGGGCATCCGCTGCGCGTCCCGCCAGGTGCTCTCGGTACGTTGCATGGTCCGCACATCATAGCTTCGCGCTCGCGCCCAATCCAACCCGCAACCAATGATGCGCGGCGCCGTCATCGCGCCCTCAACCGCGTAGGGAAGAGAAGGTGGAGGAAGTCGAACGGGGCTCTCCGGACGCGGAAGCCGTGACCGTGGAAGAGATGGGGCGGCTGCTCGAGACCGGGAGCGTCCGGTTCATCGTGGCAACATCCCATCGCACGCAACCGATCAATAAAACTCAAATCCACTTAACTTGTTGCTGTTGCTTCGTTTCGCCTGTCTAGCTGCCATCGGGAACGCTTGGATTGCAGAACCTGATCAAATAACGTCGTCAGCTGCCGGAATTCGTTTCCTTAGCCCACCACGGCATGTACCGTCGCAGCCGCAACGCCGCCCCGGGGTCGTCCGGCACGATCACTCTCTCCGCGAATCGCCTCCGAGATAGCCGCGACGCCCTCGCACTAATCCCGAGACGGAGATGACTGCAATGCGAACGGCGATGGCGTACGAGACGGCGCGGGGCTGCAAGGTCACGGATGTGCACGAGAAGAATCTCGGTTACGATATCACCAGCTTCGATCCGGAATCGGGCGAACTCCGCCTGATCGAGATCAAGGGCCTCGCCGCGCGCGAGGGCACGATCCTCCTCACGCCGAACGAGCGCCGGGTGGCCGAGGACCGACGAGACTGTTACTGGCTGTACGTGGTGACGAACTGTGCCGATGAACCGAAGCTTGAGGACCCGGTCTTCGACCCGGCCGGGCGTCCCTGGCACGAAGTCCGCAAGGTCCAGCACTACTACCTTACGGTGGATGCCCTGACGCAGCCGCTGAAGCTCCGCGAACGCGGGAGGAACGGTGACGACGACTAACGTGCGGGGGCCAGAGGGAAACAGCGGGACGACGGTCGATGGATCCGTTCTGGATGAGGTGGTCCGCCGCGTCGTCGAGGTCGCCCGCCCGGAGAAGGTCATCCTGTTCGGTTCGGCGGCGCGCGGGCAGTTGGGCCCACGCAGCGACCTCGACCTTCTGGTCATCGCCGACACCGATGATCGGTACGAAACCGCAGGTGAGATTTACGCCGGGCTATACGGCGTCGGGATCGCGGTCGATGTACTCGTCGCCACGCCCGAACAGGTCGAGCGCCACAAGGACACCCCCGGCCTTGCATACAAACACGCCCTCGAGGAAGGAAGGCTTGTGTACGACGCGGCCGCGCCCGATCCCCACAGCCCGCAGCAAACTCGAGAGCCCGTGCGGCCCCGCGGCACCGTCGATCCCGTCCTGTTAGCCGAGGTCGTCCGCCGCGTCGTCGAGGCATCCGCCGCGCAGAAAGTGATCCTGTTCGGCTCCGCGGCGCGCGGGCAGATGGGACCCGGCGCGGACATCCCCCTCCTGATCGTGGCCGAGGCCGAAGATACGCTCGAGACCACCGCCGGAATCTACGAGAAGTTGTACGGCGTCGGCATCGGCGTGACCGCGGTAGTCACGACCCCCGAACACATGGAACGCCACGCCGACACGCCGGGACTCGTGTTCCGCCACGCCCTCGATGACGGCAAGGTGCTGTATGACGCCGACTGATCGTCCTCCGGCGGTCGATCCGCAGGCCTGGCTCGACCACGCGCGCAGCAACCTGGTGCTTGCGAAGAACCGTATCCCGGGCGTTCGTCTCGGCGACCTTTGCTTCAACGCTCAGCAGGCGGCGGAAAAGGCACTCAAGGGATTGCTTGCCTCCCGCAAGGCGGATGTCCCGCTGACCCATGACCTGTCGCATGTGCTGGCGATCATCGAGGAGACGGGAATTGCCATCCCAGTCCATGTCCTCGATGCGGCACGATTGTCCCCATACGCGGTGGGTCCACGCCACCCCGAAACCGAGACCGCCAAGGATGTACCGGTCTCCCCGACCGCCTATGCGATGGCCGTCGACATCGCCGAACGCGTCATCGAATGGGTTGAGAGCGTCATTTGATTCACAAGGAGTGTAAGCGGCTCGCCAAGGTGGACTTCCCGATTGCGGAGGTCTCCAAGCACGCCGTGCGCGAGAAGTCGATCCGGCACGGGCACCCCTCCACGCTGCACCTGTGGTGGGCGCGGAGGCCGCTCGCCTCCTCCCGGGCCGTGCTCATGGCGCTCCTGCTTCCCGACCCGTGCGATGCACACTGTCCGGGCGAGTTCAAGGAGCGGGCTCGGGTTCAGCGTCGACTTGGAGATTCCTGGCAACTATCCTCGGGGCGTCCCCGAGCTTAGGTGCAATCGCCGGGAGATTCCGTGGGAAGCAGACCGGCATGTCTCTCCATGCGGGCGAGCTTGCCTCTGCGTCGCTTCCGAGTACCGAAAACACTGGCCTCGCGGGTCGGATCTGGCCGATTTCTTGCAGAAACGTCGTGAGACCCTATTTCATCGGGCAGGCGTACTATCAGGCGCACGGCCAGTGGCCCGCCGATCAAGAGAGGGCACATGGCCCCGAAGGAATCATGCAGGCTTACCGGGAACTGCTCGCGTCGCTCGGGTCGGAACCCGCTACCCAGTCGGTGATCGTCGGCTTCATCCGTCTCTTGGCGCGACGAAACCAACCTGGCGGACATGAAGCATGCCCTTGTGGAAGCGGCACTAGGCTACGGAACTGCCATCAGCCGCTCCTCAGAGAGCTACGGAGCACCGTCGCCCCAGAGCACGCTACTATCGACCTCGATTTCTTGACTTGGGCGGCCCAGGCTCAGCAAGACTCCGGCTAGGAGCCTGCGCCGTAGAAACCGATGGTGCGGCGCGTTTCGGGTGGTTATGGTGATGGCGTGCTGTGACGGGTTCAAGTTCGGCGCGGGGAGTTGGCGATGAGTGCGAGGTCTCTACCGTACGATCCGGAGAGGATGCGGACGAGGTTCCGCCCGTACGATCCGGACCAGCGGTTGCTGCTGCCGCAGGATCTTCGCGAGTGGGTGCCGGCGGGGCATCTGGCGCACCACGTGAGCGATCTGGTGGACGCGCTGGACCTGTCGGCGTTCTACGCGCGGTACGAGGGGGACGGACGCCGTCGGAGCCCGTACGATCCGCGGATGATGGTGAAGGTTCTGCTGTACGGTTACGCGACGGGGGTGTTCTCGTCTCGGAAGCTGGCGCGGAAGCTGGAGGAGGACGTGCCGCTCAGGATGCTGGCGGCGGGGAACTTTCCGGCGCACCGGACGCTGTGCGAGTTCCGGAAGAAGAACCTGAGGGCGTTCGGTGCGTTGTTCGCCGAGGCGGTGCTTCTGGCGCGGGAGCTGGGTCTGGCGGGGCTGGGCCGGGTGGCGGTGGACGGGACGAAGGTTCGGGCGAACGCGAGCAAGCGGAAGGCGATGAGCTACGGGCGGATGGGTCCGGAGGAGGCGCGCCTGGAGGCGGAGATCGCGGAGTTGCTGGCGCGTGCGGAGGCGGCCGACGCGGAGGAGGACGAGCGGCACGGGGAGGACGTTCGGGGCGACGAGCTGCCGGAGGAGCTGAAGCGGCGGGAGGACCGGCTGGCGGCGATCCGGGCGGCGCGGGCTCGTCTGGAGGCGGAGGCGCGGGAGCGCGACGACGCGCGGGGCCGGGAGCCGGAGTGGGACCGCAACCCGAAGGGGGGGTCGCCGTACAAGCTGGCCTACGGGGAGCCGGAGGCGGACTCGCAGACGAACTTCACGGATCCGGAGAGCCGGATCATGCGGACGAGCACGGAGGGCTACCAGCAGTGCTACAACGCGCAGGCGGTGGTCGACGGCGAGAGCCAGCTGGTGCTGGGGGCGGAGGTGACCGACAACGCGAGCGACCAGGGGCAGCTGGTGGAGCGGGTGGACGAGGTGTCCGGGCGGTTGGGGGAGACGCCGGGCGAGGTGCTGGCCGACGCGGGCTACTCGAACGAGGAGGATCTGGCGGCTCTGGATGCGCGGGGGATCGACGGCTACGTGGCGCTGGGCCGGGAGGGCAAGGGGGCCGGCAAGCCCGACCCGAAGAAGCTCCCGGCGACGGCGCGCATGGCGAAGAAGCTGGAGACTCCCCAGGGCCGGGCGGTGTATGCCAAGCGCAAGTGGATCGCCGAAGCGCCCATCGGGTGGGTCAAGGAGGCGATGGGGTTCAGGAGGTTCAGCCTCAGGGGCTTGGAGAACGTGCGCGGCGAGTGGGATCTGGTGTGTCTGGCGCTCAACGCGCGGCGCCTCCACGTCCTTCGGGCCGCGTGAGGGGCGAAATCTTCGCGCCGGAGGGCCTCCGGGGCCCGAAACGCGGCCGGATCCACCCGGAAACGGCGCCGGCGCGGCGGCTTCGCCCGCGCGACGGCGGCTCCCGCCGACAACCGGCGCCCCTCAGCCTCCGGGCGGCCGCGCTTCCCGGGATCCGCCGCCCTTCGCGACCGTTCTACCGCGCAAGCTCCTAGGCTCGGACTGCCTGATGTTCAGCGGGTTCTCCGCCTCCAATAGGGGGCGGTGCGGCTCCCGCGAGGCTTCGGCTACGGGACCAGGTTTCCGCCTGCCGTGCGGGTGATAAAACCCGCCAGCGTCTCGCGCCACTGGGGGAGCAGGCTCTCCTCCACGTACATCATGTGTCCGGCGGCGAAGTCCGCCCGGGTGATGTTGTCGCGCAGGTCCGGCGGCAGGCCGAGTTGCTCCAGCGACCACACGATGGGGAAGTACGGCGTCGCGAAGTCGTAGATTCCGTTGATGAGCAGGACCTCGAGGCGCGGGTTGCGTTCGATCGCGTGCGCGAGGTCGGGTCCCACGTTGAGCGCCGAGCCGCCGAACGGGCCGCGCCGGCCCCCCTGCCGCTCCCAGTTCCACGGCCGCGCCATTCCGCTGGGCCAGTACTCGCGGTCGCCGTCGTAGCCGAGTTCGTCCCGCACGTAGGTGTTGAAGAGGGAGGTGTAGGCGGAACTGATGGCCGAGGATTGGGCGTCGTGGTCGGGCGTCAGGTCGAGCAGATCGCCCGTCGGCCCGGTGAAGCGCGTGTCCAGCCTCGCCAGCGTGAGCCGGCGGTCCCGCAGCAGCTCCTTCTCGAACGCCGGCGCGGAAACGCGCAGGTCGGCCTTGTCGAGGTACTCCATGCTCAGCCCCGTGTACTCGTGCATCTGCCGCAGCACCCGGGCGCGCTGTTCGGGATCCACGGCGGTGCCGGCGAGCAGCGCCTGCGCGTAGTCGGTCAGCGCCCACGCCTCGACCTCCTTCATGAACGTCTCGAGGTCGTCCGGGCGTCCGCCCGGCAGCATGTCGTGGTACTCGGCCGCGACCGCGAAGGAGGGGACGTTCGTGATGAAGCCGATGTGGGACCCGTCCGGGAACTGGAGCGTGTTGAAGTCGATGACGGCGGAGACGAGCACGATCCCGTTCAGGTCGATGTTCGCGTTCTGCAGGTGCCGGGCCAGCAGCACGGACCGCGTCGTGCCGTAGCTCTCGCCGAGAATGTAGCGGGGCGAGTTCCAGCGCTGGTTCTCGCTCAGGAAACGGCGGATGAACTGCGTGAGGGAGGCGGCGTCCTCGTCCATCCCCCAGAAGTGGGTCCCATCGGTGTCGCCGGCGGGTCGGCTGAACCCGGTCCCGACCGGGTCCACCATCACGACGTCCGCGATGTCGAGCACCGTGTATCCGTTGTCGACGAGCGGGTACGGGGGCGGGGCCTGCTGCCCCACGTTGGGCGTCACCACGCGGCGCGGTCCCATGATCCCCATGTGGAGCCAGAAGGAAGCGGACCCGGGCCCTCCGTTGTAGGCGAAGATGACGGGGCGCGTGGACGGGTCTCCGCCGTTCGTCCGGAAGTACCCCGTGTAGAAGAGTTCGCCGGTTGCGTTCTCCTCATTGTCCCGGAGGATGACGCTGCCGACGACCGCTTGGTATTCGACCGTCTCCCCGTTCACGACGATGGAATGGTTCGACTCCCAGCGCGAAGCCTCGACCTCGTCTCGGCCTCCGTCGCCGGAGCCTTCCTGCGCGAGCGCGCCCGCGGGCATGAGGCCGAGCGCGACAACCGGGGCGATCAACATGAGCGACTTCATCTTTCCTCCTGCGCTAGCGGCCGGCGGCGGCCATTCCGAGGGCGACGGCCTCCGGCTGCGTGACGATGATCACGCGGAACCCCTGCTCGATCCGCATGGCGATGTCATCCACGCCGGCCGTGACCCCGCACGGCACGTCGAACTCGAGACAGGCGGCGAGCACGATCTGGATCGCCTCCTCCACCTTCTCCATGTCTCCGTCGTAGACGCGCCGCAGGTCGCCCGGCCCCGGGGAGACGGCGCTGACTCCAAGGGTGGAGACGATCTCCCGCACGTTGTCGATCCCGACCTGGTCCTCGATGAGGAGGAAGCTGATCAGGTGGCCGTCCGGATTGCCGGGCCAGGCGGCATCGCCGAGCGCATCCACCGCGAGGGCGGCCTCCTCCGCGGTCTCGACGTGGGGGTAGACGATCCCGGAAACGCCCGCCGCCAGTCCCTGCGCGGCGCGGTCCCGCGCCTCGTCGTGCCCGTCCCGGATCGGCGGGATCCGCAGCAGCATGGGATGGGGCATCTGGTGCCCCGAGGCCTCCGACATCCCGGCGGCGTAACTCTCGAGCGCGGGGATGTCGAAGGGGCCGGATTCCAGCGAGTAGAACACGAAATCGAGCGGACGGTTGGCGGCCATGGCGGCGCCGGCCTCGGGCGTGTGATCGCCGGAGAAGAGTCCGAAGATCGCGTCCCCGGCGGCGAGTTGATCCACCATCCGCGTGTCGGCGGCCTCCTCGGGCTCCGCCATCGCTTCGCTCTCCTCCTCTCCCGGCGTCCCCCCGCAACCGTGGAAGAGAGCGATGCCCCCCGCGACACTCCCCACGAGTCTGAGGGTTCGGAGCGGCGGGTTCCTGCGCGTGTTCCTGGCAGCCATGAGGCACCTCTGGGGTTGGGAAGGCCGGTTTCCGACGGTTAGTCTAGGCCATGGACGAGAGGCCGTCGTCGCGCAGCAGGTGCGCGAAGCCCACGCCTTGTTGACCATCTGCCGGGTGTGGTTGCCGCGCATGGAGGAATGTACGGTCCTGCCTCAGGTGGCGGAACCGCGCTCGTGAAGGTCGAGGGCGACCGCACTTGTTTGCCCATGGAGCGCCAGAAAGCGGGCCGGCGTGATGATCGGTATACCATGGAACGGTGACATGGCGAGCAGGTCGTTGTCGCCCGTCACCAGATGGTTGGCGCGACCCATGAGGGCAGTCTCCAAGATCTTGTCGTCGGTGGGGTCGCGGCAGCCGAGCCTGGCACCGGCGATCGGCACCCATTCCGCAACCGCGGCCAGCAGCGTGACGAAAGCTGCTCGGGATTCCCTGCCCACGTAGGGGTCGAACTTCGAGCCGAGGATCCGATGGCGGAGCTCGGCGAACGTCTCGTCGCTGAAGAGAACGATCCCCTTGTCCGCTCTTACCAGATCGACCACCCTGCGAGGTGGCCCTGTCTGGGTGAGGACGGCGCTGATCAGAACATTGGTGTCGAGTACGACCCTGTCAGCTATCATCGGAGAGCAGGGACTCCAACGCCGCTGGCGTCAGGCCGTTGGCGGCCGCCTCCTGGCTCATGGCGTCCATCGCGACCGCCAACCGATCCCAAGCGGTTCCGCGCAGTCGCTTGAACTGCTCCACCGACAGCATCACGCCCACTGGCGTGCCGTTCCGCGTGACACGCACGGGTCCCTGCTGGGCGAACCGAAGCAGCTGGCCGAACCGGTTCTTAGCCTCTTTGGCAGTTAGTTCTCTCATGTGGACATAATAGCTACTGTGGCTTCGACCGGTCAAATCGGACCTCTCGCCAACGACCGTGCAATACCACCCTTTCCGCGCCGGGTACCCTCACCGGTCGGTCCCCAAGCGCGACGCCCCCGTTAGGCCGACAATTCCCGTGGACACTTGTGGCGTCTTGGATCGTCCACCGCATCTCCAAGCTCACGTCCGGGCCACCCTTCAGGCGAGGGATCATGTGGTCCAAGGAGAGCCTACCTTCGCATCCGCAGTAGCAGCATGTCGTGCCGTGGACGATCTTCGTCTTCTCGTCGTACAGCAGGGACCGCATCGTCACGTCACCAGCCAAGTATCCGTTGCGGAAGCGTGCCCGGATCATGAAGTGCACCGCCTCATAGCGAGTCTTGCCCTGCTCGACGGCCGCATGGGACATCGCCAGTCGCCCATAGCTCCAAGCGAAGTGTTCCCGCACCGAAGAGTGCAGCTCCGGTGGCTTCATTGGCAGTTGCTGCGAGGTGTTCATTGGGCTCCCCTCTGCCGACTGCTCGGCCACCCCGAATCACGCTGTTTGTTGGGCCGCCCAGCCGTCCACCAACCGGCTCGATTGCGATCTCCTCGACACGGTTGCGGACTTGCCGGAGCTCGCAGACCACCATCTACTACGGCCTCCCGATGCTCCGGTCCGGCCTCGTAGATTGCCTTCATCCCCCGGCGGGCGGATGGATGCCATAATCATCCAAGGGTAGGCGGGCGCCCGCCGGACGAAAACCTCCGCGAGGACGAGGGGGGCTCGGGCTTGACGGGCCGACCCAGCGCACCCGATGTGGTCGGCCCAGGGGAACATCTTCGCGTAGGCGGGGACATGCGCTCGGTGCCGGGACGCCATGGCTCAGGGACGGTGCCCACTCCCGCAACCTCCCGGAAATTGAGGCGATTTGCCGCTGTTTCGGTGCGTAGGAATCGGATACCGGACCGACGGCAAAGCGGCAGATCGTGCACGCCTATCCGCGCACGGGCGACCCGGCCCTCACGGCCTTCGATCCGGACTTCGTGATCCTCTCGGCAGGCTTCGGCAGCCGGGTCGACGACCTCCTGGGCTGCTTCGCGCTCACGGACGACGCCTTCCGCCGCATGACCCGGACGGCGATGGACTACGCGGACAGCTGCTGCGAGGGGCGCGTCGTCGTTCGCGGCGCGTCTTAGCTTGCATTCAACACCCTCTGTGGTTTCGATCGCAGGGCGCGGGGCCTCCTCGGGGGCCCCTGCTTCTCTTAAGGGCAGTCAGCGATGCGAACGTTCGTCTACGTGGATGGCTTCAACCTGTACTATGGAGCACTCAAGGGTTCTTCGTGGAAGTGGTTGGACTTGGTCGCGTTGTTCGACAACATGCTTCAGTCTCACCATCGGATCGTCACCGTCAAGTACTTCACGGCTCGTGTCTCGGGGACGTCCGCCGACCAATCCAAGCCACAGAGGCAGGATCTGGATCTCCGCGCCCTCGGCCTCGTGACGCCGGGAGCTCGGCGTCCTTCACGCCAGCTCATGGCGCACGCGCACTCTTCGAGGCGCATCCGATCCAGTGCCCTGGCACGCTCGCAATTGCCGGATCGGATTCCGGACACGCGAATTCGGAAACCCGCGCTCGGGTAGGTTGCCGGTCCAGGAACCTGTGATGTGGGGGTGGGCCGCCCGGGTCAGACGTTAAAGCGGATGTGGAGGATGTCGCCGTCGGCGACGACGTAGTCCTTGCCCTCCACCTGCAGCAGGCCCGCCTCCTTCACCGCCTGCTCTGAGCCGTACTCCGCGAACACCTCGTACGGGATCACCTCCGCGCGGATGAAGCCTCGTTCCATGTCGGAGTGGACCCGGCCCGCCGCCCGCCTGGCGCGCGTGCCGCGCCGGATCGTCCATGCACGGACTTCGACCGGCGCGGCGGTGAAGAAGGAAATGAGATCGAGGAGCCCGTAGGCCGCGCGGATGAAGCGGGCGAGCGCCGGTTCGCGCAGGCCGAGCGCCTCCACGAAGGCTGCCCGGTCCTCCGGGTCGAGGTCGGCGATCTCCGCCTCGACGGGCGCGGACAGCGCCAGGCCGCCGGCCCCCATCGCGGCGAGTCGCGCGGCGAGCGCCGGCGGTAGCGCCTCCCCTGCCCGGTTCTCGCTGCGGTTCAGCACGGCGAGCAGCGGACGGTCCGTGAGGAGGCCGTAGCCGCGAAACGGCGCGCGGTCCAGTTCCGCCCGGGGCACGGTCCGCAGCGGCTGCTCGCCTTCGAGTGCCTCAAGCGCCCGTTCGAAGGCGGCGATCTCGACCGCGTCCGCCCCCTCGCGACGCGCCCGGTCCAGTCGGCGCTCGACGAGGTCGAGGTCGGAGAGCAGACATTCCGTGGCGAAGGCCTCCAGTTCGCCTTCCGCGTCCGGCGGGTCCGCGAGGGAGGGGTTGTCGAAACCGCGGAGGACGAGGCAGAGCGCTTCCTGATCGCGGATCTGCTGGAGCCCCCGCGGCGACAGACCCCTGCTCGCCGCGCCGTATTCGCCCGGGATGTCGCAGAACCGCATCTCCGCGTACGTCGTCCGGCGCGGGGAGAGGCGGGCTCTGAGGGCATCGATTCGTTCATCCGGGACCCGCACCGTACCCAGCCGCACCTCGCCGCCGAACCCGACCGGGACGCCGAGCCCCGTCATCGCGTTGAATACCGTCGTCTTCCCCGAACCCGCGAACCCCACGAGTCCTATCTTCACCGCGTCCCCTCCCCGCTTATCTTCGGTGCGTGAATATCGAAATCCCCGTCTCCGCCGGCGAACTCATCGACCGGATCACCATCCTCCGGCTGAAACAGGCCCGGATCCGCGATCCCCGGAAGCTCGCAAACGTCGTCTCCGAACTCGGGCGCCTCGAGGAAATCTGTGAACGGACCATCGGGCCGCTCGAGGAAGCCCCGCTCCGCGTCATGGAACGCGCCGGGGAACTGGAAGCCGTGAACCGGGGCATCTGGGATGTCGAGGATAAGTTGCGCGCTCTCGAACGTGCCCGCGAGTTCGGCTCACCATTCATTGAAGCGGCACGGCAAGTCTACCGTCTCAACGATGAACGCCACCGCCTCAAGCGCGCCCTCAGCGAGGACTACGGCTCCGGTATCCTCGAAGAGAAATCCCACGCGACCGCGGACCCGGAGACCAGCTCAAGATAGTCGCAGGTTTCGGGTCGTCGGGGGCTCCGGGGAGTCGCGGGCTCGGCTCGGTCAGGGGCAGAACGGGTCCAGGCGGTCGGCCACCGCGGCCAGTCCGTCCACGGGAGAGGCTTCGCTCCCGGCCACCTTCGAGATCCGGATCGCGACGATGCCGTTGGGAAAGAGGACGACCCGGTGGCCGCCCCAGCCCGACATGCGCGTGAGGTCGACGACGCAGCCCCCCTCACCGACATGGTTCTGGTGCCACAGTGCGAGGGAGTAGCTGGGCTGCCCGATTTCGGCGGGCGGGCCGAAGGCGATCCCGCGGACGTCCGTCCGGTAGAGGACCTCGGCGGTCAACTCGGGGTGCAGCAACGGTTCGCCCTCGTGTACGCCGCCGTCCTGCAGGAGGCGGGCGATCTTCGCGAGGTCGTCCACCGTCGGGTAGTAGCCCTGTGACATCTGGGGCAGCGTGAGCGAGCCGTCCGCCTCGATGAGCCGATTCGTCGGTGCGTGCGGCACGCCGATGGGGCGGTAGACTTCCTCCTCCAGCATCTCCCACAGGTCCGCCCCGTCTCCGGCTCGATGCTTGAGGTAGGCGTCCATCGCCGCGCCGATGAGGAACGCGTCCTGGTCGCGGTAGCGGACGACCTCCCCCGGCCCCCACGGGTGGTTCGAGGCGCGGAACACCTGGCGAATCCGAGCGTCCTTCGAAATCGCCGTGTACCAGTCGTCGTAGCCGATCAGGTAGCCGTCGCCCGTGGTGTTGGGTTCGGTCCGCGTCGATCCCTCGCCCACGCCGGTGGCCATGTTGAGGACATCGCGGAAGCGGACGTCGTCCCAGCCGTCGTGGTCCGCCGTCACATCGAGGTGATCGGCGACCCGTTCGTCGAGGACGCCGCGCCCGTAACGCTGCGCGAGACGGAGAGCGGCCACGGTGTTGCCGGTGGACTTGGTGACGGACCAGATCCCGAAGCGCTGCTCCCGGCAGAAGGGAAGCTCCCCGAACGGCGTCGGGCAGTCGGCGGCGTAGAGGGTGTCCCGCACGAGAAAGGCCGCGGTGACCATGCTCTCGACATTCATGTTTCCGTGCATGGCGTCGAACGCGGTGTCTCCCACCTGCGGGCGCAGGTCGGAGATCGGGCGCAGGGGCAGGCGCCGCGCCTTCTCGGCGGCGAAGGCCTCGACCGCCTCCGCCGGTGCCGGGCCCGGCGTGTACTCCGCGGCGAGCTGGCCCCACATCAGGCGCCGCTGAACGAGGAAATAGGGCCGGCCCTGGGTCACGGTCTGGAAGCGGACGCCCGACACTTCCCGGTCGTTGAAGGCGAAGGTCGCCACGCCGTTGTAGGTCTCGTTCTCGACGGAACTCGCGAGTTGCAGCGGGAACGCCGCCCGCGACCACGTCTCGCCCGGTTCGGACCACACGGTGCCGGGTCCGACCAGAACGTCCCAGTAGCTCCCGGCCTCGGTGCGCGTGCCGGACACGATGAGGTTGCGATCCCACGGGATCAGGTCACGGCCATCCACTACGAATCCCAGCGAGACATCAGGGAAGCGCTTCGTGTCCCGGCCGATGATGCGGCGCGGGTCGAGGTCGGCCGGATCCGTCTGCATCTCCGCGCCGGTCAACGCGATGGTGCCGGAGAAAGGATGCCGGGCGGGCTCCGCCTCGGACGAGGGAAGGAAGCGGTCGTTGGCGAGCATGGCGGGCGGCGCCCACGCTCCGCGGGCGAGCTCCTCCAGGGGAATCCGCTCTCCGTCGCCCGATCCCACCCCGTTGCAGGCACCGCACAGGAGAGCCACGGCGAGGCCCGCGACGAGTTGGAGCGGTCGATCTTGAGCCATCATGAACACCCCTTCGATGTCTTGGAGGCGTCGTTGCCCCCGCGTAGCTTGCGGTGAAACCACTCGACCTGTCACGAGGGGGTGCAAAACGGGTCATGGAATCGGGATCGTGCCGCGCAGGCTGTTCCCCGCGCTCGCGGCGACACTCGCGGCGGCGCTTACGGCTTCGTGCGACGGGAGTACCGGTCCATCCAGCTTCGAACCGGGAGCGCTGGCGCCCGGGGAATCGTGGCGGATCCACAGGTGGTCGGCGTCATCGGCACGTCCTGCTCGGCCGGCGCCGTGGCCGCTTCGCCGGTGATCGGACCGGCCGGTTTCGCGATGGTCGCGCCGAACACCACGTCCCCGTTGCCGACCTCGAACCTCGCCGGCAACCCGAACTCCGCCTATCACCACGGCTACTACCGCGTCGCGAACAACGACCTCCATCAGGCGCGGGCTCTTTCCGACTTCGCCTACAATGAACTGGGTCTGCGGCGGATCGTGACGCTCCATGACGGCGACCCCTGCACGACGGCCCTCGTGAACGCGGTCGGGGCCGCGTTCGAGGCGCTCGGCGGCGAAGTCCCCGTCGCCACCGAAATCCGGAAGGGCGAGACGGACATGCCGGTCGGCTACCGGTTCACGCCGTGATGTCCGCGTCGAATCGCGGCGCCGTCGCCGCGCCGGAACTCGACGACCTCTTCGCGGAAGAGGCGATCGCACGCCCGTACACCCATTTCGCGCGGCTGCGGGAGCGCGACCCCGTCCACTGGAACGAGAAGTTCGGGCTGTGGGTCGTGACGGGATACGATCCCGTCGTCTGGATCCTCCGGCACCACGAACTCTTTTCCTCGGCGGTGATACGAGGCGTGGAGGGGGCGCCGTATCCGCCCGTGCTGCCCGAGGACCTGCCCCTGTTCGACGAGGTCAAGACGTTCCGCGCGGATCAACTCGTGGAGCGGGACCGTCCCGAACACCTCGAGCAGCGGAAGACGGTCCACTCCTTCTTCACGCCGACCGCGATGGAGGAATGGCGGCCCTTCGTGCGCCGTGCGGTCGACGAACTCCTGGACGAGTTGCGGCCCAGGCGACGCATGAATGTCGTCACCGACCTGGCCGCGCCGCTCCCGGTGCGGATCATCGCGCGGTTGATGGGCGTCCCCCGCGAGGACATGGACACGCTCCGGGGGCTCGCGGACAGTATCCTCCACCTGAACCGAGGCGAACCCGACCGGCTGCGACCCCTGACGGAGGGGATCCGCGGGATCGTGGAGTACGCCCGCCCGTTCGTCGAGGAGCGGATCGAGAATCCGGGCGACGACCTGATTTCCGCTCTGGCGCGGGGGGAGACCGACGGCGTCTTCACGCGGCACCAGGTGCTCGTGAATGCGGGATTGATGCTGTTCGCGGGACACGAGACGACGATGAACCTGATCTGTAACGGTCTCCGCGCCTTCATCGAGCATCCGGCGCAATGGGACAGGCTCAGGGCGGACCCCGACCGCTTTGCGCGTACGGCGACCGAGGAGTGTCTGCGCTTCGATCCGCCGGTGAAATCGACCCAGCGCATCGTCGCGCGGGAGGCCGAACTGTGCGGGAAGACGCTGTCCCCCGGCGAGCGGATCCGGTGGATCATCGCGGCGGCGAACCGGGACCCGTCCGTGTTCGAGGACCCGGACCGGTTCGATATCGGGCGCCGGCCGAACCCCCATCTCTCCTTCGGCTCGGGCATCCACTACTGCCTCGGCGTCGCGCTCGCGCGCATGGAGGGACAGGAAGTGTTCCGCGGGCTGGCGCGCCGCTTCGAGCGGTTCGAACTGGAGACGGATGAACTGCGCTACCAGCCGAGCATCCAGTTCCGCTCCATCGAATCCATGCCTGTGACGTGGTAAGGCCGCGGCGTGAGCATCCCATGGTGACGATCGACGTCGATCGCGGGCTCTGCGTCGGCAACGCGATGTGCGTGGCCACCGCCCCGGGCGTGTTCGCGCACGACGAGGACCGCCAGTCGACGGTCGTCGACGCGGAGGGCGACCCGGCGGCGCTCGTCCTCGAGGCGGCGGCCAACTGCCCCGTGAGCGCGATCCGCGTGATGGATGCCGACACGGGCCGGCCGCTGTTTCCGCCCGAGCCGGCTGCGGGAAGGTGAGCGACGTGTCCGAGCACGCGGGCCGCCGGGTCGTGATCACCGGCGCCGGGGCGGGAATCGGCCGGGCGGTCGCATTGGCCTACCTCGACGACGGGGCGCGGGTGCACGTCTGCGACCGCGATCCCGACGCGCTCGAAGACCTGGTGCGTTCGGCGGAGGGCGACGTCGCCGGGACGGTGTCGGACGTCAGCGTCGAGGCGGATGTGGAACGGCTGTTCACCGAGGCGCTCGCGCGGCTGGGCGGCCTCGATGTCCTCGTGAACAACGCGGGGACGGCCGGCCCCACCGGGCCCGTCGAAACGCTCGATCTCGATGGTTGGCGGCGGACGCTGGCGGTCAACTTGGACGGCATGTTCCTCTGCGCCCGGGCCGCCGTCCCGGCCCTGCGGCGCGCGGGAGGCGGGTCGATCGTGAACCTCTCCTCGACCGCGGGGCTGCACGGCTATCCGCTGCGCAGCCCCTACGCCGCGGCGAAATGGGGGGTGATCGGCTTCACCCGCACCCTGGCCATGGAACTGGGTCCGGCCGGGATCCGCGTGAACGCGATCTGCCCCGGCAGCGTCCGCGGCGACCGCATCGACCGCGTGATCGCGGCCCAGGCGGCGACGCGGGGAGTGTCCGAGGAGGCGGTCCGGCAACACTGGCTGCGGCAGATTTCGCTCCGGCGCTTCGTCGACGCGGAGGACGTGGCCGCGCTCGTGCTCTTCCTCACGTCCGGCGCGGGTGCGAAGATATCCGGGCAGGCGCTCCCCGTGGACGGACACACCGAGGGCCTGAGTTCCGGCGCGGACACGAGCAGCGACCCCAGCGGCGAATAGCGGGACAACGTCACCTCGCGGTGCGCTTCGATCTCGTATTCGTTCGTCGGCGTCGTACGTTCAAGGTCCCGTGCCGAGGAGCAGCCACGCGGCAAACGCCGAGAGCGAAAGTCCGGCGCCCCACACCACCCCCGCGACCATTCGCTTCCGGCTGCGCGCGCGGCAATACGCTGCGCCAAGCATCGCATGGAAGCTCGTCTCGAAGATGCCCACCGGCGGACCGCTCGCGTCGGACCACGTTACGGAAAGAACGCTGACAGGAGACGCCTCCACCGGTAGAAGGGCCGCTGCAGGTCCCGACGGGTCCACGCCGCACAGCGCGAGCATCAGCCGGAGCGTGTGGCCGGCGAGCAAGATGTAAGCGGCGTGAACGGTCAAACTGAACAGCTGCCTGAACGAGACGCGGGGCCCGGGCCTCACTCTCGACACCACGAGGAGAATTCCGGCCAGGGCAGCAAAGTACAAAGGCGCGTTGATCACCGCGGCGGCCGCCACGAGCGTGTGTGCGGCGACGAGCACGATGAAGCCTCCGGCGACCGGCAGGCCCGCGATGGATTCGATCCCGTATTCCGAACCGGCCAGCCCGGCCAACGTCAGCATGGACGCGCTCGCCACCACGTATACGGCCAGCGCTCGCCTCCACTCGGGCTCTTCCACGAGCACATCGAACAACCCTTCGCGTGCCGTGAACAGCATCCCGATACGTCGCGGTAGCGAAGGAGGCCGTACCCTCCCTGACGTGCTCTCCGTCACGAATCACCGCCATCCGCCGGCGAACGGTGGCGGTCCCGGCGCAGCCCGCAACTCGTGGATGCGGAGCTGATCCTGGCAAAGCAATGCTATCCGGTCGCCGAGGACGGCGACATCCAGCTCCGCGCATCCGGAGTGCGGGTCCAGGATCCCACGTGTAACGACCGAAACCGAATCGTCTGCCGAGAGGGGGATCGTCGTGGCGAAAACCCGCGAGGAGGCCGAGAACGGACGTACCCAAAGATCGCCCCGGGCCGTCCGCACGCCGCGCGAGAAGGGAATGACCGAACTCCCCGCGTTCGATGGAATCCCGTCGCGCTGCGCCGGTCCGGTCTCCCTGTACTCCCGTTCGATGTCCGCTGCCTGGGCCGCGATGGCTTGGACGAGCCATCCGGGAAAGGCGACCGGGGCGATGTCGGCGATCCGGGCCGACGCAACGTCGAGCGTCGCGCGCCAGGCACCGTAGGCGCGGACATCCGTATTGCGAAAAACGACGATCGTGTCGGGCGCGAGGACGGCAAACTCAAGATCGTACTCCGCCCAATTCGATCGAACATCGCCGGGCGACAGCTCCGGTGGAAGTTCCCCGGCCAAGTCCACGGCCTCGTCGCCGGACTGCACCGCCAGCGAGGCGGACCGGCCGTCGAACGTCCGGTACAAGACCGCGCCGTCCGGCAGTACCGTGAAGCCCCGCACCAACTGCGGGACCTGCATTTCCTCCAGCAGCCGGCCGTCCGGATCGAAGCGGGACAGCCGGGCGAGCCGCAGATCGGCCACCCACACGCCGCCCCGAGGGTCTGCTTCGATCGAGTAGGGGTGTTCGAACTCGCCCGGGCCCTCGCCCGGGCCTCCGATCACGGCTCGCAGCTTCGCATCCCGGTCGAGTCGCAGAACACGCTTCGCCGATTGGTCGAGAACGTAGACCTCGTCTGCCGCAGCGACGTCCACGGCGAGATCCCACGCGCGCTCGATGAACGACTCCGACCGCATGTCGAGAGGGTCGGCAGGGAACCCCGCAATGAACGCGCCCGGTTCAAGGACGCGGTAGCCGGCCACCGCCGCGGCGGCGGGAGCTGCCGAGGGGACGGATCCGCCCCGGCTCTCCAGGTCTCCGTCATCCGCGCACCCGGCGGCTATGGCCGCCACCGCCGCGGCGGCGCTCCCCCGAACGAAGCGTCTCACTGCAAGTCGCAATCGATCCAGTGATCTCGATGGAGCGCATCGGCGGCTCTTCAGGGGGTTCAGCGTAGACGGGTGGCGGAACGACTTGAGGTCGGACATTTGATCCTCCCGGGCCAATGGGGACTCGCTCCAAGGCTTTCTTATCACCCGAATCAGACGACCACAAGCTACGTGTAGTACGTGTAGGTATGAGGACGGAGACCGGGGACCGTCGCCGCTTCGATCCGCCGGTGAAGTTCACCCAGCGCCATCGTCGGGCGCTCGTGCTCTTCCTCACGTCCGGCGCGGGTGCGAAGATATCCGGGCAGGCGCTCCCCGTGGACGGACACACCGGGGGCCTGAGTTCCGGCGCGGACACGAGCAGCGACCCCAGCGGCGAATAGCGGGAGAACGACGACATGCGAGCAGCATGGTACACGAAACCGGGATCGGCATGTAACGTGCTGGAGGTGGGGGAGCGGGATACGCCGGTGCCCGGTCCCGGCGAGGTTCGGGTCCGCGTACGCGCCTCCGGAATCAACCCGGTCGACGTCAAGCGGCGCGCCGGCGGGCGCGGCGCGCCGGATTCCACCCTCGTGGTGCCGCACTTCGACTGCGCCGGGGTCATCGACCAGGTGGGCGATGGCGTCGATGCCGGCAGGCTAGGCAACCGCGTGTGGGTCTACGAGGCGCAGTGGGGGCGGAACCTCGGTACGGCGGCGGAGTTCACCACCGTCCCTGGGTCCCGGGCCGTCCCGCTCCCCCCGAATGCGACGTTCACGGAGGGCGCGTGTCTCGGCATCCCCGCCCTGACCGCGCATCGCTGCGTGTACGCCGACGGTCCCGTCGAGGGGCAGACCGTGCTCGTGACCGGCGGCGCGGGCGCGGTCGGCGCCTACGCGATCCAGTGCGCCAGGCTGGGGGGCGCCCGTGTCCTCTCCACCGTGAGCAGGGACGAAAAGGTGAGGATCGCCCGAGCGGCGGGCGCGGACGTCGTCATCAACTATCGTGAGGAGGATGTCGCGGCTCGCGTCTCGGAACTGACCGAGGGAGAAGGGCTCGACCGCATCGTCGAAGTCGAGATGGGCGGGAATCTCGACGCCTCGATCGAAATGTTGAAGGCAAACGGGGTGATCTCCGCCTACGCCTCGGAGGGCGAACCCCAGCCGGCCGTCCCGTTCTACACGCTCCTCTACAAGAACCTCACGGTGCGCTTCGAACTCGTCTTCCTCATGCCCGAGGAGGCGAAGCAGAAGGCGGTGGAGGACCTCACCAAGTGGCTCGCCGAAGGGGAACTGCGCCACACGGTCGCGGAGCGCTTCGCGCTCGAGAACGTCGTGGCCGCTCACGAGGCCGTGGAAGCCGGTCCCCTTGGCAAGGTCCTGCTCGACCTCAATCTCTGACCCGTGAGGACCGTCGAACTCTTGACCTCGCGGCACGTTGCGGCGGTCCTGTCGGGCGCGGCATTCCTTGCATGCGAAGACGCCCCGGGCGGAGGCGACCCCGAAGCGCCGCTCGACCTGGGGACCGCATCCATCGAGATGCGGGGCGCCTCGGACTCGCTCGCGGTGGTTCGAGACCTCGAGGTCCTGGCCGATGGCTCCGTATGGGTTCTGAATTCGCGGGAGCCGTACTTCATGGGATTCGGTGCGGATGGCGGATCCCTCGGCGCGCACGGATCGCCCGGAGGAGGACCCGACGAATTCCCGATGCCCTCGGCCTTCGTCGCGGGAGGTTGGGAGGGCGAGGCATGGGTCCTGGACCTCTTGCACCACGCGCTGATCCGGGTCTCGGGGCCCGCAGCGGAGTGGGAGCAGTTCTCCCTCGCGTCGACGCCGGTCCCCCGGGGCAGCGTGCGAAGCGGGATGAGCATGCTGGACGCCTCGGTGCGAACGGCGAGACTCGGCCGCGAGATCATCGTGCCTCGCTCGACCGTGACCATGCAGGGGGGTGTGCTGCAGTTCCGTTTCGGGCTCCTGGGAGCCGATCTGATGGCCGTGGATCCGGAGACCGGCGAAACGCGGACGCTCGTGGCGCTCGGCGAAGCCCTGGAAGATCCGTCGGGGGATTTCATCGCGAGCGACGGCGGTTTTCCCCTGTGGTACCGGCTGTGGGCTTCCTGTGGCGAGAATCTCGTGCGCGTCCACGACAGGGTCAGGAATCAGCTGCGCGGGTTCGACGGATCCGGTGTGGAGGTGGACCCCATCGACCTTCCGCCCGTGCCCTTCACGGAGGTCAGTCCGCGACAGTTTGCCGGAGCGGTGTTCGCGCTGAGGCAGGCCGAAGTGACGGGAGATGTCGCGACCAGGCTCAGCGAAGCGGACAGCCTGAGGCTCCTGAATCAGATGGCCGCTATGGTGCGGGGGGCGCCGCACGAACTCGCGAGCTACCTCCCCCGCTACGTCGACTTCCGCTGCAGTGAAGACGGGACGATGTGGCTGCAGCCTCTCGATCCGGATGCGGGTGGACTGGCCGGCGGCTCCCTGTGGCTGCGAATCGCGCCCGATGGCGCCACGCGCGATGTGCGACTGCCGGCGCGGTTCGACGCGCTTCGCTTCACGACTTCCCGGATCTGGGGCGTGTCGCGGGATGAGTTCGATCGCCCGGCCATCGCATCCCTCCCGCTTCCGGCGCGCTGACGACACCTGCCACGCGTTCCCGCGGGAACGCCCGCTCGGAATTCTCGCGGTTACGAGATCCTCAAGCACGTGAAGCTGCTCTCCGGCGGTGATCTGGAGTGGTCCGACGGGATGCTCTACCCCGTCCTCCACCGGCTGGAGCGGGACGGCCCTCATCGCCGGCCGCTGGGAACTCACCGATGGGGGACGGCGTCGCAAGTACTACCGGCTGACCGCTCGCGGAAAGCGCCAGTTGGCGACCGACCGCGAGAGTTGGCAGGCCGTGTACGGGGCCCTCCAGGTGTCCTGGGGAGGCAGCCATGCTTGAATTTGAGCGTGAAGTCAGAAGTTGGCGCACGCAGGTGGAACGAAAGGTCTTCTCTCTCGCCTCGCGAACTGGATGAACTCGAAGATCACCCGCGCGCCCTGGTCGATCTGGAAATGGAACTGGACGCCACCCTCGCGCGACCCGAAGCGTTCGCGGTCGCCCGGGAAGCGCTCGGCGAGCCAAGGGCGCTCTCTACGGAGTCTGCCAGGGCCGGCCGGCCTCGATGGAAGCGTCTGCTTGCCGGTGCCTCGGCGCTGTACGCGGCATCGCTACTGCTGCCGATACTCATGACCCTCCCGATGCTGCTGGGCTCCCGGCGACCCGACCGGCGGTGGCTCCGGCGGATCCTCGGCGGCATGGGCGTAGCGAACCTGGGGCTGGGGATGTCTCGTGTCTTCAGTCCGGCACCCTTCCCGTACGAGGAGGCTGCCGTCGCGCACCAATACCCCGGCGCTGGCTACCGGCTGTGGTCCGCTTCGTTCGCTCTTGCGGCAGCCGCCCTCTGGCTCCGGGGCCGGAACTGGGCCGCGAGCGGATCGGCGGAATCGGTGGCCGAAGGGGCGGTGTAGCAAAGGCCGGCTGGCCGGGCGATCTGCGTCGATGGTACATTTTCGAGTTGGTGTATCCCGGCGCCCCGCGGGGCGCGACGCGGTTGTCCGGACGAGGTCTCGGCCATGCGAACATCGCTTCTGCTGCTGGTCGCAGCGGGTGTGCTCCCGAGTCCCGTCGTCGGTCAGGAGGCTGACGGCGCGAGGGGGGCCGAGCATCTTCCGGCTACTTGGCCGCCAGCGGTCACGCGACTGGCCGGCCCGACATCAACGCCCGCGGCCGACACCCTCTCCGCCGAAGTAGCACAGGCCGTCGTCGCGGGTACGTGCATGCGCTGCCACAACCCGCGCCGGGTCAGCGGGGGCATGTCGCTCGAGACCTTCGAGGTGGCTTCGGCCGCCGACAATGCCGTGATCGCGGAGCGGATGGTGCGAAAACTGCGGGCCGGCATGATGCCGCCGGTCGGAGTGCGCCGCCCGACGCCCGACAGCCTGCGGACGCTCGCGGCCGTCCTCGAATCCCGGCTCGACGCCGCGTGGGACGCCAACCCGAACCCGGGACGGCGGACCTTCCAGCGGCTGAACCGGGCCGAGTACTCGCGCTCGATTTACGATCTCCTCGACCTCGACATCGACGCCGGCGACTACCTGCCGCTCGATACGAAGAGCGCGAACTTCGACAACATCGCCGACGTCCAGTTGCTCTCCCCGACGCTCATGGACGGGTATCTGCGCGCGGCGAGCGAGATCAGCCGGCTCGCGGTCGGCGACCCCGAGGTCACGCCGAGCGAGGCCACGTTCCGGGTGTCGCGCTGGACCTCCCAGGCGGAGCACGTCGAGGGCACGCCGTACGGGAGCCGGGGCGGCGTGGCGGTGGACCACAACTTCCCGGCCGACGGGGAGTACGCGTTCCGCGTCTCCTTCCACCACGAGACGACCGGCGCCCTGTTCGGGAACGGGAAGGGGGCCCTGCACACGACCGACGAGCCCGAACGGATCGAGATCTCGATCAATGGCGAGCGGGTCGCGCTCCTCGACATCGACCGCTGGATGCACGTGTCGGATCCGGACGGCGTGAACCTTCGGACGGAGCCGGTCTTCATCGAGGCGGGTCCGCACCGGGTGGCGGCGGCCTTCATCCGCACCTTCGAGGGGCCGTCGCAGGACCTGATGTCGCCGCACGACTGGTCGATCGCGAGCACGAGCATCACGGACGCGTACGGGTTCACGACGCTGCCGCACCTGCGGGACCTCGCGGTGACAGGTCCCTTCGCCCCGGCGGGGATGTCCTCCACGCCGAGTCGCGAGCGCGTGTTCTCCTGCCGCCCCTCGGCGCCGGAGGAGGAGACGCCGTGCGCGGAAGCCATTCTCTCGCGGTTGGGGACGAGGGCCTACCGCCGGCCGCTGACGGACGACAACCTCGCCGCGCTCATGAATCTCTACCGCGCCGGGGCCGAAGCGGGCGGTTTCGAGGAGGGGATCCGGCTCGCGGTGGAGGGGATTCTCGCCAGCCCGCACTTCGTCTTCCGGTTCGAGGAGCGACCGGCGCGCGAAGCGGATGGCGTGTACGCGCTGGACGACTACGATCTCGCCTCGCGGCTCTCCTTCTTCCTCTGGGCCACGGGTCCGGACGACGAACTGATGGAGGTTGCCGCGGAGGGCCGGCTCTCCGACGCGGCGGTGCTCGACGCGCAGGTGCGCCGCATGCTGGCCGATCCGCGCGCCGCGGCGCTGGCCACGCGTTTCGCGGGACAGTGGTTCCGGCTGCAGGACCTCGAGGGCATGAACCCCGATGTCCGCCTCTATCCGGATTTCGACCAGCAGCTCAAGGAGGCGATGCACCGCGAGACGGAACTGCTCTTCCACACGCTGGTGCAGGAGGACCGGAGCCTGCTCGAACTGCTGACGGCCGACTACACGTTCGTGAACGAGCGCCTCGCGCGGCACTACGGCATCCCCGGCGTGACGGGAACGGATTTCCGGAGGGTCGAGATCATCGAGCCCGAGCGGCGCGGCGTGCTGGGGCACGGCAGCATCCTCACCCTCACCTCGCACGCGAGCCGGACGTCCCCCGTCCTCCGCGGGAAGTGGGTGATGGAGGTGCTGCTGGGGACGCCTCCTCCTCCGCCCCCGCCGGACGTCTCCGACCTGGAGGCGACGCCGGAGGCCGAGGAGGGTCGCCTGCTCACGGTGCGGGAGCGACTGGAGATGCACCGGGCGAGCCCGGCCTGCCGTTCGTGCCACCGCGTGATCGATCCCATCGGTCTCGCGCTGGAGTACTTCGACGGCACCGGGGGGCGGCGCATCAAGGACAGCGGGATGCCGATCGACGCGCAGGGCGAACTCTACGACGGCACGCCGGTGACGAGCGCGGCGGATCTGCGCGCGGCGCTCCTCGCGCGGCCGGTGCCGCTCGTGCGCGCGTTCACCGAGAACCTGCTCGCCTACGCGCTGGGCCGGCGGGTCGAGTACTACGACATGCCGACCGTGCGCACCATCGCCCGGCAGGCGGCCGCACAGGACCACCGCATGTCCGCGTTCATCCTCGGCGTGGTCAACAGCCCGGCGTTCCGGTTGAAGGGGACCGAGGCCGTGGTCGACGACATGCAAGCGGGATCCCAGGAGGACTGATGGAGTTCATCACAGGGAAACACCTCTCTCGCCGGACCTTCCTCCGGGGCGCGGGGGCGACCGTCGCTCTGCCGCTGCTCGACGCGATGGTGCCGGCGGGCCGGCTGTGGGCGCGGGAGGTCGCGGATCCGACGCGGCTGGTCTGCATCGAGATGGTGCACGGCGCGGCGGGGAGCAGCGGGTTCGGGGCGGCACAGAACTACTGGTCGCCGGCGGCCACGGGCCGGGGATTCGACCTGTCGCCGACCGCGTTGAGTTCGCTCGAGCCGTACCGGGACTATCTCACGATCATCAGCGACACGGACGTCGAGACGGCGGAGGCGACGAAGCCGAAGGAGATCGGGGGGGACCACTTCCGGTCGAGCGCGACGTTCCTCACGCAGTCGCACCCGAAGCAGACGGAGAGTTCGGACGTGCTCGTGGGGACCTCGCTGGACCAGCTCTACGCGCATCGCTTCGGGCAGGACACGCCCATCCCGTCCATGCAGCTCTGCATCGAGAACGTCGACCAGGCGGGAGGCTGCGCGTACGGGTACGCGTGCGTCTACACGGATACGATCAGCTGGTCTTCGCCTACGCAGCCGCTGCCCATGATCCGGGATCCGCGCGTCGCGTTCGACCAGCTGTTCGGGGCGGGCGGAACGCCGGAGGCGCGCGCGGCGCGGCAGCGCTCGAGCGCCAGCATCCTCGACTTTCTCACCGGTGAGGTCGCGAGCCTCAAGGGGCGGCTCGACCCCTCCGACCGGCAGCGCATGGACCGGTATCTCGAGAACGTCCGGGAGATCGAGCGTCGCATCCAGCGGGTGGTGGCGCGCAACGAGTCGGGCGAGCGCCGGGACCTGCCGGAGGCGCCGGCGGGGGTGCCGGATTCGTTCGATGAGCACGTGAAGCTGATGTTCGACCTACAGGCGCTCGCCTTCCAGGCGGACATGACGCGCGTGTTCTCGTTCAAGATGGGGCGGGACGCGTCGGGCCGGGTCTATCCGGAGAGCGGAATCGACAAGGGCTTCCACCCGGCGTCGCACCACGGCGACAACGAGAACAACATCACGGACTTCGCGCAGATCAACCGCTATCATGTCGGGCTCGTCCCGTACTTCCTCGACCGGTTGAAGGAGTCGATGGAGGGGGACACGCACCTGCTCGACAAGACGATGATCGTCTACGGATCGCCGATGGGGGATCCGAACGTGCACAACCACAAACGGTGCCCGCTCTTCGTGGTGGGGGGCGCGCAGGGGAGGATGGAAGGCAACCTGCACCTGCGGGCCGCGCCGGGGACGCCGATGGCGAACGTGATGTTGAGCCTCATGCACCGGTTGGGGATGGAGGACATGACGAGCTTCGGGAACAGCACCGGAGCGTTCCCGTTCGCGGAGACGGCGGATTGATGCGGCGCGCGCGCTCGGTGGCCTTCGCGGCCGCGGCGCTGCTCGCGCTCGGGGCGGCGCCGCCGGCCGGGTCGCCGGCCGGGCTGGCCGGGCCGGATGCGCCGGTGGCCGACGCGGCCATGCGCGGCGATCTGGACGCCGTGCGGTCGCTGCTCGCCGCGGGGGAGGACGTGAACGACGCCCGGGGCGACGGCATGACGGCACTCCACTGGGCCGCGATGAAGGGACGGCTCGACGTGGCCCAAGTGCTGATCGAGGCGGGCGCGGACCTTGGAGCGGGCACGCGGCTGGGCGGGCACGCGCCGCTCCACGTTGCGAGCCGGGCGGCGCACGCGCCGCTCGTCGAGGCGCTGTTGGAGGCGGGAGCCGACGCCCTCGCCGCGACGTCGACCGGCGCGACCGCGCTGCACTTCGCGGCCGCCGCCGGGTCGCCGGATGCGGTCGCGGCGCTGCTGCGCCACGGTGCCGATCCGAATGCCCGGGAGCCCGAATGGGGCCAGACGCCGCTCATGTTCGCCGCGGCGGCGGGCCGGGCCGGCTCGGCGAGTGCCCTCGTCGACGCGGGGGCCGACGTTTCGCTCACCGCCTACGTGCTCGACATCGTGGCGCGCGACGCGTGGGACCAGCTCGACCGCCGCGAACGCAATGCCCGCGTGGCCGCGCTCCGGGCGGGCCGCGCGCCGCCGCCCGCGAACGAGCGTGAGCCGGCCCCCGGGCCGACCGCCGCGCCCGGCTCCGGCCCCCAGCCCGTGCGGCTGGCGGACCCCGAGGAGCCGGCCTGCTCCGGCTGCCTGGGCAACTACGCCGACCTCGTCGGTACGCACGGCGGGCTGACCGCGCTGCTGCTCGCGGCCCGCGAAGGCCACCGCGACGCGGCGCTGGCGCTGCTCGACGAGGGTGCGGACATCGACCAGCGGAGCGCCGCGGACGACACGACCCCGCTGCTCATCGCGATGATCAACGGGCACTTCGACCTCGCGATGGAACTTTTCGCGCGGGGCGCCGACCCCACCTTGGCGAGCGATGCGGGGGCCACCCCGCTGTACGCGGCGCTCAACATGCACTGGGCCCCGAAGGCGCGGCATCCGCAGCCCACCGACGTGCATCAGCAGGCGTGGTCTTATCTCGACGTCATGCGAACGCTGCTCGAGGCGGGCGTAGACCCGAACCCGCGGCTCAGGAAGTCGCTCTGGTTCACGACCTACAATCGTGATCTGCTCGGGGTCGACCGCACCGGCGCCACGCCCTTCTGGCGCGCCGCGCACGCGCTCGACATCGACGCCATGAAGCTGCTCCTGGAGTACGGGGCCGATCCCGCGATTCCGACGGCGAAGGTGCCGGAGCGGCGTTACGGCCGGGGCGGAGACGACATCGATCATTCCGGTCTCGATCCGATCCCCGTCGGGGGACCGGCCGTCCATCCGATCCATGCGGCGGCCGGCGTCGGCTACGGGCAGGGCTTCGCCGGTAACTCGCACCGCCATGTGCCGGACGGCTGGCTACACGCCATGAAGTTCCTCGTCGAGGAACTCGGCGCCGACGTGAACGCGCGCGACCACAACGGGTACACGCCCGCCCACCACGCCGCCTCGCGCGGCGACAACGAGATGATCCTCTATCTCGTCGAGCAGGGCGCCGACGTGACGCTCGTGGCCCGTAACGGACAGACCACGGTGGACCTGGCGAACGGGCCGGTGCAGCGGGTGCAGCCGTTCCCGGAGACGATCGTCCTCCTCGAGAGCCTCGGCGCGAGGAACAACCACCGCTGCGTCTCCTGCTGACCGCGAGCCCTCGACGACTCGTGACGAGAACCCATCAACAAGACCGGCGAACTCGGGCCGGCCTGACCTGACCATGCCGGATACCGCTACTGTCTGGGAACTGCTCGCGGGCGGTTCGGGGGAGAGTCCCGCCATCGCCGCCCCCTCACGCGAACCGCTGAGCTACGACGGCCTCCGCCGCCAGGTCCAGGCGACTGTCCGCACCCTCAACGGCTTCGGCATCGGGCGGAACGATCGTGTGGCGATCGTCCTCCCGAACGGGCCCGAGATGGCAACCGCCTTCGTCTCGGTGGCGTGCGCGGCCACGGCCGCACCGTTGAATCCGGCCTACCGGCAGCCCGAGTTCGAGTTCTATCTCGAGGACCTCAGCGCGAAGGCCCTCATCCTCGAAGCAGGAAGCGACTCGCCGGCGCGAGCCGCGGCCGTAGAACTGGGGATCCCGATTTTCGAGTCAGGTGCCGACCTAGAGGCCCCGGCCGGGACGTTCGACTGCGCGCGGGAGGGATCCGGCGGGAACGGAACCAACGGCGCGAACTCGACGGGGGAGGGCCTCCGGGACGGCTTGGCGGAAGCGGATGACATTGCGCTCATCCTCCATACTTCGGGGACCACGTCCCGTCCCAAGATGGTGCCGCTCACGCACCGGAACGTGTGCGCCTCCGCAGTCAACGTTCAGCATACGCTGCGGCTCACCGCGGAGGACTGCTGTCTGAACGTGATGCCGCTGTTCCACATCCACGGACTGATCGCGGCGGTCCTCGCACCGCTCGGCACCGGGGGCTCAATCTTCTGTACCCCCGGCTTCAATGCGCTCCGTTTCTTCGCGTGGCTCGACGAGTCGCGGCCCACCTTCTATACGGCCGTTCCCACCATGCACCAGGCGATCCTGGCACGGGCCCCGAGGAACCGCGACGCGATCGATCGGGCGAACCTGCGCTTCATCCGCTCGGCCTCCGCCCCCCTCTTGCGGCAGGTGATGGCGGAGCTCGAGGAGACGTTCGGCGCCCCCGTGGTGGAGGCGTACGCGATGACCGAGGCGGCGCACCAGATGACGTGCAATCCCCTTCCGCCCGCGCCACGCAAGCCGGGGACAGTGGGGATCGCCGCGGGCCCCGAGGTGTCGGTGATGGACGAGGCCGGAGCGCTCCTGCCGGCGGGCGAGGTGGGGGAGATCGTCATCCGCGGCGCGAACGTCAGCGACGGCTACGAGAACAACCCCGCCGCGAACGCCGAAGCCTTCACGAACGGCTGGTTCCGGACGGGGGACCAGGGGGTGATGGACGACGAGGGCTACCTCAGGATCACCGGACGCCTGAAGGAGATCATCAACCGCGGGGGCGAGAAGATCTCGCCGCGCGAGATCGACGAGGCGATCCTCGACCACCCGGCGGTGCGGCAGGTCGTGGCGTTCGCGGTGCCGCACCCGAAGCTGGGCGAGGACATCGCGGCCGCCGCGGTGCTCCGCGAGGGGATGGAGGCGACGCCGCGCGAGCTTCAGGCGTTCGCGGCGGAGCGCCTCGCCGACTTCAAGGTCCCCCGGAAGATCCTCCTCATGGACGACATCCCCAAAGGTCCGACCGGCAAACTCCAGCGCATCGGCATGGCCGAGAAGCTCGGCCTGACCTGACCGGGGGCGGCTGATGCGGATCTGCATCTACGGGGCGGGTGCGATCGGGGGATACCTCGGCGCGCAACTGTCGCTGGCGGGGCGGGACGTCACGCTCATCGCGCGCGGCCCCCACCTGAAGGCGATGCGGCAACACGGCGTGCGACTGCTGATCGACGGCGAGGAGCGGGTCGCCCACCCCCGCTGCACGGACGACCCCGCGGAGGTGGGGCCTCAGGACTACGTGATCGTCACGCTCAAGGCACATTCCGTCCCCTGGATCGTGGAACCGATGCAGCCCCTGCTCGGGCCCGGCACGGCGGTCGTCACGGCGACGAACGGCCTCCCGTGGTGGTACTTCTACGAACTCGAAGGCCCGTGGCGCGACCGGCGCCTCGAGAGCCTCGACCCCGGCGGCGTGCAGTGGGACGGGATCGGCCCGGAGCGCGTCATCGGCTGCGTCGTGTATGCCGCGACGGAGGTGTCCGAGCCCGGCGTGATCCGGCACCTGAAGTACAACCGGTTCACGCTCGGCGAGCCGAGCGGCGAGAAGACGGAGCGCGTGCGGCGGCTGGCGCGAGCGATGATCGGCGCGGGATTCCGGGCTCCGATCCGGGGCATCCGAAACGAGATGTGGGTGAAGCTGTGGGGGAACGTCGCCTTCAATCCGATCAGCGCCCTCACGCAGGAGACCGTGGACACCATCGCCCGGGACCCCGGCACGCGCGCCGTCGCGAAGACGATGATGCTCGAAGGGCAGGCGGTCGCCGAAGCCCTGGGCGCCCGCTTCTCGATCGACATCGAGCGGCGGATCAACGGGATCGAGGCCGTCGGCGCCCACCGCACCTCGATGCTGCAGGATCTCGACAAGGGCCGGCCCATGGAGATCGACGCCCTCGTCACGGCCGTGCAGGAGATGGGGCGCATGGTCGACGTTCCCACCCCCACGATCGACGTGATCCTCGCCCTGGTCCGCCAGCGCGCCCGCGTCGCCGGCGCTTACCCCTCCGCCTGAATTCGACCCGGGATCCGACGATCCCACTGGAGAACCATATGAAGGATCCTCCGGACGGTTGGCCGAGAATCACCCCCGCGGTGTTCTACGACGACGCGGGCGCCGCGATCGACTGGTTGGCCGATGCGTTCGGGTTCGACGTGCGGGAGAGGATCGAGAACGAGCAGGAGCAGGTCGTGCATTCCCAGCTCGCCCTGAACGGCGGCCTCATCATGGTTGGCCAGGCGGGGCTCACGCCGAGCCGGACGTACCCCCGATCCCCGCAGGCCGCTGACGGCGCGAACACGCAGTCGCTGATGGTCTACGTGGACGACGCGGACGCCCACTGCGAGCGGGCCCGCGCGGCCGGCGCCGCGATCACGACCGAGCCGGCGACCCAGGACTACGGCGAGGACTACTGGTCCGACCGGAGCTACGAAGTCCGCGATCTCGAAGGTCACTACTGGTGGTTCGTGCAGCGTCTCCGCAGTTAGCGTCTGTGCCGATGGCGCCGAGGGACTGCGTTACCGCAGACCGCTACGCGCCGAACAGCGGGATCCGGAACACGCGCGCAAAGATCAGAATGCCGCACAGGCCCGTGAAAATGAGCAGGCTCAACCCCCCGAAGCAGCGCGCGAACCAGGACGGGTAGAAGAGTTTGTCGTCCTTCGGGATCACCTTCAGGCAGAAATAGAGGTTGAAGAAGTAGATCACCGGCGCGACGAAGAAGGCGAGCGCCGAGGCGACGAGCACGAGGAACACGGGGCGCGGGTCGAAGGTGATGTAAAGGACGGACGCGATGAGCGAGTAGAACATCGTCATCCGGTAGATGTTGTACTCGGAGTTCCACGTCCGCCGCCGTTCGGGATCGGCCCGGTCCTCCGGCGATATCCCGCGCAGGCGCGCCGTCGTGCGGAAGAGGTTCCGGCAGCAGGCGCCGACGATGCGGGGCCAGCCGTCGAAGTAGTTGAAGGCGGTGGAATACGTGGCCGCGAGGGCCCCGAGGATGAAGATCATCATCATCCACGGTCCCACGCTGAGCGTGAAGATGCCCGCGATCTCCCCCATGACGGCGCGCCCCTCGATCGGACTCGGATGGAGCCACACCGCGGCGAGGAGGACGAAGATCGCCGCCAGCGCGAAGGAGACGACGTGGCCCGTCCGGAAGTCCCACAGCCCGATCCGGAACCAGCGCCGGCAGTACTCCCGCGCGTGCGGAGAGAGCCGCGCGGTATCGACCGCGAGGTCGGATGCGGGCGAGGTGAAGGGGTCGAAGCGAGGCGCGACGCCGGTCGCCTCGAGATGGGGCCGGACCTTGCTCATGCCCGCGCGCTTCGCCTTCCCCCACTCCGACGCCTGCAGCGAGACATCGATGCCGGTCGGCAGCAGGCCGAGGAAGCCCGCGATCACGAGCCACGACCCGTCGGGGATCTCGAAGAGGAAGAAGTGCCCCATCTCGGCGAGCGGCGCCGGCTGGACGATATAGACCGCGACCGATGAGAAAACGAGGACGCCCGCGAGGGCCTTCGTCGTGTTCTCGACGACCTTGTAGCTGCCCCGGAGGATGATGCCCACGGAGAGCACGCCGAGCAGGGCCGCGTATGCTTCGAGCGGAACGGCAAGGCCCAGGTATTCGCTGAACAGGTAGTAGAGGACCGCGGCGGCCGCGATCAGACGTCCCGCCTGGCCGATCGCGCACTGTATGAGCGTCGTGATCATCACGTACCAGAGCGGCCACTTCCAGCGCGCCGTGGCATAGGCCTCCAGGAGACTCTTCCCGGTCGCATTGGTGAACCGGAAGGCCATCTCGAAGCCGTAATACTTGAAGATGTAGGCGACGGGCAGGCACCAGAGGAGGGCGTGGGCGAACCGGCCTCCGGCGGTGGGCGCCGTGACGACGTGGCTCGTCCCGATCCCCGTCATCATGAGGATCAGCCCGGGGCCGAAGTGGGAGAGAAGATCGCGCGGCTTGAGCGACGGGAGGGTGAAGCCCTCCGGATTCAATCCGTCGTCGGCCTTCGATTCGCGATCGGACAAGCCAGAACTCCCATTGAGGGACCACTGCTCTTCACGCCGGCGCCTTTCGGGCCGGACCCGGAAGGTACACCGGACATCGCTCCCTGCCGAGAGGGGAAGGCGATCCGCGCGCGGCCGAAGACGCGGCCGAGGACTCTGACGCTGCCGCGGGAACGCGACCGCAAAACCGTTGCGGCAACGGGACGCGGTGGAAAGACGCCGGGATGGGACCTATCGTTCCGGAACCCCTGAAGACCATGCGCGGCCAGCGAAGCGGAGGTGTGAATGTCTGCGATCCATCCCCATGTGCGCGGCGTCTGCTGCGCGCTGACTCTGGCTCTCGCCGCGGGTTGTGCCCCGGACCCCGCAGCCGAAACGGACAACCCCTTCGCCGGGGCGTGGTCGCTCGCGTCGTGGGAGAGCCGCTCCGCGGCAGGCGAAGTGACGCTTCCCTACGACGGGAATCCCGCCGGCCAGATCGCGTATACGGCCGACGGCCGCATGTCCGCGCAGCTGATGCGGACGGGGCGGGCGTTCCCCGACGCGGCGGAGGCCACCGGCCAGGAGATGCGCGACGCGATCCTGGGCGGTTTCTTCTCCTACTACGGAGACTACAGCCTCGACATGGAGGCGGGTGTCGTCACGCACCACGTGGAGGGCGCGCTGCTGCCGGGTTGGGTCGGCTCGGACCGGCCACGCTCGTTCACCTTCGACGGACGGGACCGGCTGATTCTGAGCACCGCACCGGACCCCGCGCGCGGAGCGGGCGCGGTGGGAACGCTCGTCTGGGAGAGGGTTCGAGGACAACGATGAAGATATGGCTGATCGCGGTCGTCGCGCTGACGGTCGCCTGCGGAGGAGGAAGTCCGGAAGATCCGGCGGATCTCGTGCTAATCAACGGGAACGTGTACACGCTGGATCAGGGTCGCCCGGAGGCCGAGGCGGTCGCGATCCGCGGCGAGCGCATCGCCGTCGTCGGATCCAACGCGCAGGCACGGGCGCTGGCGGGCCCGGACACGCGCGTCATCGACCTGGGTGGCGCCTTCGTATCACCGGGCTTCAACGACGGCCACGTGCACGTCGAGAGCACCGGGGCGCTCATCGTGGGCGTGAACCTGCTCGAGGTGCACGAGCCGGAAGGCTTCCGCGAAGAGATCGCGCGGGCGGCCGAACGTCTGGCGCCCGGCAGCTGGATCACGCGCGGCGACTGGGGCGCCTACGAGCAGTGGGAAGCCGGATCGGCCGGCCGCGAGGGAGAGGGCGCTGCCGAGGCCGGCGCTTCGAGTGCCGGGGGGCCGTTCACGCCGCACCGCGACCTCATCGACGACGTGACCCCGAATCACCCCGTCCTCGTGAACCGCTTCGACCGCTCCATGTACCTCGCGAACAGCCTCGCGCTCGAGATGGCGGGCATCGCCGACGCCACGCCGGCGCCGCCGGGCGGCGCGATCGCAAAGGGCGGGGACGGCCGGGTCACGGGCATCCTCACGGGCTCCGCCGTCGACCTCGTCCGGGCCGCCATCACGCCGAAATCGTTCGAGCAACGCCTCACGGAAGTCCGCGCCGTGCTCCGGGAGGCCCGCGAGGGCGGCGTCACCACGATCCAGGACATCACCTCCTCCGAGCAACTCCGCGCCTACCAGGAACTGCACGCCCGCGGCGAACTGACCGCCCGCATCAACATCCGTCCCTCGCTCGACAACGTGACGCACACCGGCGGGCTCGGCATCACCCGCGGTTTCGGGGACGACTGGCTCCGCTTCATCGGCTACAAGGCCTGGGTCGACGGGATCATGGGCGGCTCCAGCGCGATGTTCTACGAGGAGTACGACCACGCGCCCGGCAACTTCGGGATCGTGCGCCAGATCATGCTTCCCGAGGGCGTCGACGGCCTCGCACTCTCCCTGAGCCGCGATCAGAACTACGCCGAATTCCCGCAGGGGAACCTCCAGCGGCTCATGGAGGAGGCGGTGCCCACGGGACTCCCGCCCCACATCCACGCGATCGGCGACAAGGGCGTGAAGATCCTGCTCGACCTGTTTGAGGCCGTGTTGAGCGAGCACGACATCATCGAAGCGGATCACAGGTGGCGGATGATCCACGCGCAGGTCGTGGAGGAGGCGGACTTCCACCGCTTCGGCGAACTCAACCTGGTGGCGGAGGTGAACCCGTACCACATTTCGGACGACATGCGCTGGATGGAGGAGAGGATCGGCCCGGAGCGGTCGCGCGGCGCGTACGCGTTCCGGTCGCTGAAGGACGCCGGGGCGGTGCTCGTGTTCGGGAGCGACAGTCCCGGGACGAACGCGGCCCGCTACTTCCTGCATCCGAGGTACGGGCTCTACGCGGCGGTCAGCCGCCAGACGCTCACGGGCGAGCCGGCCGAGGGCTGGTTCCCGGACCAGCGGCTGACGATAGAGGAGGCGATCGAGGCCTACACGCGGAACCCGGCGTGGGCTTCGTTCGAGGAAGACATCAAGGGCACGCTGACGCCCGGCAAGCTGGCGGATATCGCCGTGTTCGACGTGGACCTGATCGAGGCCGGCCGGAGCGATCCCGCGCGGCTGCTCGAGGCGGAGGCGCTGTACACGATCGTCGGCGGCCGCGTCGTCCACGAGCGCGGCGCACCCTAGTACGGGCGGCCGGCTTTACGGGTCCGCGAGCCCACAATAGGTTGAAGCACAGAGGGATAGGTGGAGGCGCGGGGGATCGAACCCCGCCGGTTGAGTGTCAAGCCCGTGCCGGGTACGCCAGTACCGCCCCCGCCGAACCCTCGAACAACGGCTCTGACGCATTCTCCGATACGTCCACATCCGGCGATCAAAACCGGTCCGTGGAAGTTCGCGGGGGCTTGGGGGGACGGTCGACTACGCGCTGCGCGAAGTCCTGTGCCGCAGCGCGAGACGCGAGGAGATCGAAGCCCTCTCACGAATGGATGAGCTCGATCTGTCGGACGAGGACCTCATGGCGAAGGCTTGGCGGCCCTCTCCTCAGCGTCGATGAACCGCCGGCTCTGTTCGTTCCGCGGCAGTTCGCAGGTCGTCTCCTTCCCGAACCAGCGGTAGCGGTTCCGGGCTACGAAGCGGTAGACGAAGTTGCGAAGCGGGGCGGGGATGACGAGGAGTGTCGCGACGAACGGCCAGGCGCGGCCGAGACCCGCCAGGATGAGCAGCGCGGCGGTGCTGCCGCGGTAGACCTTTCCTCTCGCGAACAGAATCAGTGACCGCGGAGGCTCGCCGGGTCCAAGGGTTCCAGGGGTCTCGACCCTCGCCGCCGCGAGGATCCGGCGTCCGGCGTCGGACTGGAGCGCGGCGAAGCGGAAGCGGCCCCGCCGGTCCCGGCGGATGACGAAGCGGACGGCGCCCGCGCACAGGTTGCAGACGCCGTCGAAGAGGACGATGGGGCCCTCCGGGCGCGCGTCGGCGGGCCCCGCCGCGTCGTTCACGGCACGAGGCGGGGTCTCGCCATGTTCTTGAGCAGGAAGAGTCCGTCCCCGGTTCCCGTCACGGCGATTGTTCCGCTCTCGAAGTAGGGGTAGTTGCTCCACGATGCGCCGCCCTGGTAGGGCGAGGTGTCGAAGAAGCCGATCTCGACCGGGTTCTCGGGGTCCGAGATGTCGAGGACGCGGAAGCCCGCGGAGTAGTTCGACTGGTACATGAGATCGCCGACGATGTAGAGGTTGTGGTCGGTCGCGGTCGTCTCCGCGATGTATTCCGTGACGAGGACCGGATCGTCGAGGTCCGTCACATCCCACACCAGCGTGCGCGTCCCCTCCACGAGGCCCTGGGGCTCGTCGCCCTCGTCGTTCATGTAGAAGTAGCGGTGGTCGTCGGTCAGCCAGCCCTGGTGCGCGTAGGCGACGTTCGGATAGTCGATCGTGGCGAGGCCGGCGGGCGCATTCTTGTCGCTCACGTCGGCGATGTTGAACGCCGTCTCGTTCGAGCCGAGGCAGATTTCCTTGCCCGCGTGCTCGGTGTCGGGGCCGCGGTAGGTCACGCACTGCGCGTCGTGTACGTACCCCGTGCCGCGGCGTCCCGTCCCCTCCTGCGCGAAGCAGCCGGCGAAGACGGGCTGGGCCGGATCCTCGAGATCGATCATGTGCAGGCCGCCGCCGCAGGTCTCGCCTCCGCCGCTGTTCCCGACGGCATAGGCGAAACCGGTCTCCTCGTTGATGACGATGTTGTGGGCGGAGTGAATCCCGTCGTAGAGGAAGGTCTCCTCGAACGTCACGGGCTCCGCGCCCACGTCGCGCAGTTGCCGCAGGTCGAACACCTGCACGCCGTGCTCCAGGGCCGCGTCCGCGACGATGTAGGCGTGGTCGCGATACACCTTGATGTCGCGCCAGATCATGTGTCTCGAACCTTCGGTGGCCGGCAGGTCGCCGAGGAAGCGCGGGTGATACGGGTCGCTGACGTCGACGAACGATGTGCCGTCCGTACGCCCGACAATCGCGATCTCCCGCCCCGTCTCCGGATCGGTCCAGCCCCAGATGTCGTTGACCCGCGTGGCGCGGGTGCCGCCGAGGTCCTTGATCGGCATGAATGCGGTGATGTTCACGTCCCGGCACTCGAAGACATCCGCCTGCCCCCCGGCGCACTCGATCTCCTCGCCGGCAAGGGCGGGGAAGCCGCGGTAGTCGTTGACGAGGGTGCCGCCTTCTTCCCAGGTGCCGGTGGCGGACCGCTCGTAGACGACGGCGGCGCCGGCGCGGGAGTCGACTCCCGTCGCGCCGATGACGAGGTGGTCGCCGGATCTCGCGGCCGCCCCGGCGAAGCCGGAGCGCTCGCCGAGCGGAGAGCGCATCAGCACGGAGGCTTCGCTCCAGCGGCCGTCGGCGTCGCGGCGGTAGGCATACAGCGCACCCGCGCCGATCGAGCTCCCGGGGGCGCCGACCAGAATGTCGTTGCCGTCGAAGCCGATGGAGGATCCGAACTGCGCGTTGGGTTCCGGCAGCAGCGGGCCGAGCCGCGCCTCCATGGTCCAGCCATCGGCTCCCCGCGTGAAGGCGAAGACCGCCCCGCCGCTCTCCCTCAGGGTCGGGGCGCCCACCAGCGCGAAGCCGTCCCGCACGGCGAGCGAGGCGCCGAACCCGCTCCGCTCCTGCAGCGACGGCGTCTCCAGGGTCCCGGCTGCCGTCCACGACCCCGAGCCCTCGCGCTCGAAGGCATGCACCGCGGGCGGCGCGTCACCGGCCTCCCGGGTGCCGACGAGCAGCGTTTCTCCGTCGAGGGCCAGCGCCGCGCCGAACCCCTCGGTCGCCACGCCCTCCGCCGGCCGCAACGCCGCGCCTGCGGAGGCGATCCCGTCGGGGCCCGGGACATAGGAGAACACGGCCCCTCGTCCGTCGTCCGCTCCGGGGGAGGACACGATCGCGGCGCCCCCGGTCAGGGCGATGGCGCTCCCGAACGCCGCGGCGCCCTCCGGCGCCCCGAGCCGGGCCACCTGCTCCCAGCCGCCCGCCCCATCGGACCGGAACACGTAGATCGCGCCGGCCCCGTCCGCTTCGAGCGGCGCGCCCGCCCACAGCCAGTCCCCCTGAGTCGCGATCGCCCGGCCGAACCCGTCCGGGACGCGCACCTCGCCGGAGACCGTGACCCGCCCCGTCTCGGCCCAGCCCGAGGCCGTGCGGCCGTAGACCCACACGATTCCGGACATCGTCCCGTTGCCCGCTTCGCCGACCAGCACCTGGTCGCCGCTCACGGCCAGCGCACCGCCGAACTGCTGCGCGGCGGCGGCCGCGGGAAACGCGAGCACCAAGCCCGCCGCGAAGAGAAGGATTCGCCGATTCATGATGTACCTCCGCCGAAGTTCCGTTCGATCAGGACTCCACGCGCCGCAGAATCTCCCCGGCGAGTTGCTTGAAGTCGTTGTAAGCCTCGTTCGCGGCCACCGCATGGCTTCCGACGGTGGTCCGGGAGATCGTTGGCGGACGCGCACACGGCCTGCCGGATCTTGTCGCGGGCGTCGCCCTTCAGCGATTCCTTGCGCTCCACGAGGTCCGACTCGATGTTCGCCAGCATGGCCTCGAGTTCGTTGTTCGAATAGGGTCGGCTCATGGCGTACACGGGTGGAGGATCGGGAGCGTCCATCGGTATCCACCGTCCATGTTACACGCCGTTTCCGGCTTAATGCGAGTTCTCTTCCCAGTCCTCGACCGTGCCGACCCGGCTTGCCGTACTTGCTGCGGGCCGGCGATGGGCCGGCGCTGGTGTGCTCACGCCCCTTGCCGAAGAGTTCGGCGGATGGAGTTGGGGGCTAGAAGGTGCAGGGGGCCGACGCGACCGGGGCCCCGTCGTCCCGAACCAACCGCAGGCGGACGACGTATTCCACGTCCAGCTCGTCCCGCACCACGCCGAGGAGGCGCGCCGTACCGAGCGCCAGCCAAGGTTGACGATCGGCCAAGTTCGCGGGTGCCGATCCCAGGTGGCGGCCGCACTTGTCGAACACATCAACGAGTGGGAGATCCGAACCGGATGCAGTTCTCCGCACCCAGAGCCAGCCCTCCCGGTCCACCCTTAAGTCAGCAATCAACGGCTTGTGTGCCGGCAGCTCCTCGGGTGACCAAGCGGAGTTCTCAGCAGCGCGCTCGCGCGCGGCGCCCCGAAGGGGCTCGGGCCGCAGCGGGAGCTCAACCGTCCGCACCGTGTCACCCCGCAGCGTCACACGATGGATGCGATAGGTTCCGGCGTGCGCAAGCCACAAGTCACCGGCGGGATCCACATCCCAGATGACGCCGCTTCTCAAGGGAGCGTCCTGCATCTCACGCAGTTCGCTGTTTCCGATCCGGTGCAGACGCACCTTCATCCTGACGGTTTCAAGGGGTATCGTCGCCTCCACGGACAGCGAGTCCGTCGGCGTTAGGCGGAGCGCCTCGATCCACCTCACCCTTCTGTCATTGGTCAGGTCCGCGGCTTCCCGAAAAACGAATCCCGATGTGTCCGCCCGCGCACGCAACGCGGACAAGCCGAGATCATAGCGGATTTCTCGAACGTCGCCGGACAAGTCCATAAGTCGAACGTGGGGAGGATCCCCTATCCAGAGCCGGTCGGGTTCCTGCCAGAGCAAGTCGACGCGTCTAAGGTAGAACCGGATCTCCCCGGGCCCCTGCCCCTTCCGAAGAGTGGGGCCGCGCAACTCGCCGTCGGACGAAAACGCCTTGATCTCACCGGCGGCGAAGTCAGCGACGAAGATCGTACCCTCACCGTCAACCGCCAGAGAACCCAAGTCCCCGAACACGTCTTGGCCGGCACCCTCGGCCGCGCCCAGGCGTAGCTCTTCCACGAGTCGCAGGGACGCAGTTTCGGGGGGTGCGGGGTTCGCCACGAGCACCCGACCGGTCTCGAGCGTGTAGACGCTCGGGATCGCCTGCGACGACGGCTGCGATTCGCACGCTTGGAAGCTCGCCAGCGAGACGATGACCGCGCCGCGGAGGCAACCCCCTATGGGCGTCGTGACGGATTCTCGCAATCTAGCGGCTCAGCGGGCGCTTCAACCTCTACCAGTGTGATGTGCAGAGTCTTACCGTCGCGCAGAATCTCCAATTCCTGGACGGCTCCCGGCTTGGATTCGCGGAACGGCGGAGGGGTTTCTCTCGCGTCCAATCCGTTGATGCGCGTTAGGAGATCTCCAATCCGCAGCCCCGCCTCGTGGGCTGGTGAGCATACGGTCACACCGCTTATCAGCGGAAACGGCCGTTCCTCGACGGAGGGCAACAGGAAGCGACCCTGCGCGTCACGCTCCATTTTCGGGAATCCTCCCGGGAACGGCCGCCAACTGAACCCCATCCAACCCGTTCCGGGTGCCGGCGGTTTGGCGACTACCTGGCCTTGGAGCGGCTGCACGAGGAACACCGTCAACAGCACAACTGCCGCGGCGGATATCCGCCTCATGAAGGTTCTCGCGCAGCACAATCGATGTGCAAGTCGTCAGGGCCACCGTCGTCTTGGCAGCTAAACGAGGCTGTACCCCCCGGGCCCGCACACTTCGTCCAGCAGATACCATACGATTCGTCCAGCAGATACCATACGAACAGGATCGCTATGGCGCTGCAGTTTCTGGATTCAGCGTTTGCGGCGAGGGTTGCGCCAGAATCGGGCGCGGAGGACGTCACCAGACAGCGTTCCACACTCGGCTCCGGGGTCGCCGCACGGAGCGTCGGTTCCAGAATCATGGACGCACGCGTCTCGGCGTGGGCCCGGCCTTGCGGCACAAGCACGGCCACCACTGCGGCGACGAGGAGAATTGCGAGGGGAACGAAACGCTTCAACCGGAGCATGAACCCTCTCGGGTCTGAGGACTGCTCCCGGGACTCGTTCCCCACATGGATATGTGACGCTCCCGCCATAGGCAAGTGCAGCGCGCAAGGGCTTGGCATGCCCGCCCCGATGGTTTCCTTCCCCCCATTCCCCCATGTACGTTACAAATCTGCACATATCCCGCTTTCGGCCGGAGGTCATCATGTATCGTGCCGCACGCTTCGTTTCCGCGAGCCTGCTTCTTCTCCTCTTCGTCGGCCTTTTCGTCGGCATCGCGCCCGTCTCGGCCCAGAACGGCGACGGGACGAAGACCCTATCCCTCGACATGTACATGGACTGGGAACGGGTCTCGAACCCCCAGATCTCTCCGGATGGTCGCCACGTCGTCTACACGCGCGGCTGGATCGACCAGGTCAACGACCGCTGGGAGTCCACGCTGTACATCATGAACGCCGACGGCACCCGCAAGCGCGAGCTGATCGACGGGTCCGGCGCGATCTGGTCTCCGGACGGTACCCGCATCGCCTACACCGCATCCGGTGACCCGGAGGGCTCACAGATCTTCGTGCGCTGGATGGACGCGGAGGGGGCGAGGACCCAGGTAACGCGGCTGGAGCACTCCCCCGGCAGCCTGCGCTGGTCGCCGGACGGCACGCACATCGCGTTCACGATGCTGGTGGAGGACGAGGAGAGCTGGCCGATCGACCTGCCGAGCCGTCCGGACGGCGCGAAGTGGACGGAGGGCCCGAAGATCGTCACCCGCATGGACTACCGTCAGGACCGCCGGGGATACGTCGACCAGGGCCACTCTCACGTCTTCGTGGTTCCCGCCGACGGCGGCACGCCGCGCCAGCTCACCGATGGGATGTGGAACCACGGCAACCCGCAGTGGAGCCCGGACGGGAGCGAGATCTACTTCTCGTCGCTGCGGGAGGAGGACTCCGAGTACAACTGGCGCGAGTCCGAGATTTACGCGGTGGACGTCGCCTCGGGCGCGATCCGGCAGCTCACGACGCGCCACGGGCCGGACGGCGGCGCCTATCCCTCGCCCGACGGCAGCCTCATCGCCTACGCGGGACAGGACTGGAACGACGACACGTACCGCAACTCCCACCTCTACGTGATGAACCCGGACGGTTCGGGCGTGCGGCAGATCTCCGGCGACTTCGACCGCGGCATGCGGGGGAGTCCGCAGCTCATGTGGGCGCCGGACGGGAGCGGCGTCTACTTCAACGTGAACCGCGAGGGCACGCGCAACCTGCACTTCGCGTCCGTGGACGGGGGCGTGACCCAGGTCACGACCGGCAACCATCTCCTCAGCCTCAGCTCCTTCACGGAGGACGGGATGGCGATGGGCACGCTGACCGAGCCGCACGGCCCGGGCGATGTCGTCTCCTTCGATCTCGACGATGGCGGCAACGTCACGCAGCTCACGCACGTGAACGACGACGTGCTGGCCGGGGTCACGCTCGGCGAGGTCGAGGAGATCTGGTACAAGTCGGTCGATGACTGGGATATCCAGGGCTGGATCGTGAAGCCGCCCGACTTCGATCCGTCGCGGAAGTACCCGCTCATCCTGTCGATCCACGGCGGGCCGCACGGCATGTACAACACCGGCTTCAACTTCGGCTGGCAGGAGCACGCCGCGAACGGCTACGTCGTCGTCTACACCAACCCGCGCGGCAGTTCCGGGTACGGGACGGAATTCGGGAACGCGATCAAGAACGCCTATCCGTCGAAGGATTTCGACGACCTGATGGCGGGCGTCGACGAGGTCGTGGCGCGGGGATACGTCGACGAGGACAACATGTTCGTCTACGGCTGCTCCGGCGGCGGCGTGCTCACCTCATGGGTCGTGGGCCACACCGACCGCTTCCGCGCGGCCTCGGCGAACTGCCCGGTCACGAACTGGCTCTCCTTCGTCGGGACGACGGACGGACCCGGCTGGTACCGCAACTTCGAGCACTTCCCGTGGGACGACCCCTCGGAGCACCTGCGCCGCTCGCCGCTCATGTACGTGGGCAACGTGACGACGCCGACGATGCTGATGACGGGGGAGATGGACCTGCGGACGCCGATGCCCCAGACGGAGGAATACTACCAGGCGCTCAAGATGGAGCGGGTGCCGACGGCGATGATCCGCTTCCGCAACGAGTGGCACGGGACGAGTAGCACGCCGTCGAACTTCCTGCGCACGCAACTCTTCCTGCGCACCTGGTTCGAGCGCTTCGGGACGCACGACGACGGCGACACCCGCGCCGTATCGGATGACCAAAGCTCCTGACGGTGACTTTGACGGACCGGGGCGCATCGCCCCGGTCCGATCGTGCTTTTGCAACTCCCGTGATCGTGCTCTTGCAATGCCTGTGGGCGTGTCGGCGCCCCTGTGTCGGCCTATGCCAATCGAAAGTGTGACCTGCAATTGGCATAAGGCTCCACAGGGACTTCCAGCAACCATCCCCAAGCACCTCGATCGGCCGCCTATCGGCCCGGTCCGAGCAGGATGGCGTTCATGAACAGGAGTTGCGTCGCCTCCGCGTAGGCGCGGTAGTTCGGGTCCTCGGCGAAAGCCACGACTTGGCCGCGCCCCACGGGCTGGTGGATGAGGAACGCCTTGTTCGCGAGTTGCGGCCTCGATTCCTCCCATACGATGCCGCTCAGCACGAGGTCCTCGAGGCTGGCGTAGCGGCCGACGTTCGTGCCCTCGTCGAGGGTGATGGGACGGAAGACGCGGGAGCCCTCGACGAGGACGCCGATCTCGCCGTCCGTGCCGGCGGCGAGCCAGTGTTCCGTGTCGAGCCGCGTGCGCAGGATCGCGCCGGGCACGCCCTCCGGCGATTCGTCCTCCGGGGAGATCGCCTCGAGGTAGTCGATCGGCTGCTCGGGCGTGCCGGGCTCCGGCGGGTCGTCGCTCTCGGCGCGGCCGCCCCGGCGCTCCGGCTCGGTGGCGAGGAGCCCGGCCCGCGAGGCCCAGCGCGAGGACTCGGCCATCGTGATCAGTGTGCCACCGTCCCGCATCCAGGCCCGCAGACGATCCAGCAGCCCGTCGCCCACGACACCGCCGTAGTTGCCGCTCGGGAAGACGATGACGTCGTAGTCCGCCAGCCGCGCGCGGTCGAGGCTCGAGGCGCGCACGGCTGTCGTGCGCTGCCCGAAGCGCCGTTCGAGGACGTAACGGGCCCAGCCCACGGAATAGCCCCGGCCGGGGGCGTCGTAGACGAGGAGCACGCGCGGCTCGCGCAGCGCCCGGACGCTGCGGCTGCCGAGCGACATGCCCTCGCGCACGTACGCGTCGTCGATCGGGACGACTTCGGCGCGGTGCCGGGCGGCGATGCCGGCCAGGCGCTGTCGTAGATTGGGGCCGTTCTCGGCCGCCCGGACGATGGCGGTGCCGACGCCGAAGCGGTGGCCGTCCAGCGTGAACTCCGCGCCCGCGGCCCGGACACGGAGGCCTTCGCGCAGCGCTTCGGCGACCGCCGCGGCCCCGTTCGTGCCCCACGGGACCAGGTAACCGACGAGCGCTTCGGGCAGGGGCGCCGCCGAGCCGCCGCCACCGCCGCCGACTCCCCGGCCGCCGCCCTCGCCGCCACCGTTCACCTCCGGGCGCGCGGCGGCCTCGCTCGCGGTCAGCGGCGCGCCGCGCGCCCCCGTCGGGGCGGTCTCGATCGCCTCCACGTCCCACAGCAGCGGCTGGCTCCACGCCGTCAGGTCGTAGATCTCGTCCGGCTGCCGGTTCGCCCGGCGCTCGACCTGCCGCCGCACGAAATCCTCCTCCATCGGCACGTGCGCATCGAGGAGGTTGCGGATGAAGCGGTGCGCGGGCTGCGCGAGCGGCACGATGAAGCTCGAACCGGCGGGTAGCGTCCGGTCGCCGACCGTCACCGGCCCGGAGCCACGGAACACGTCGATCCCGTTCTCGACGAGCATGAGGGCGAGCCGCTCCGCCATCCCCGGGTCGTGTGCCGAATGGAGCACGATCTCGGCCGGGCCCCGCTGTCCGAGCGCGGTCCCCTCGCGGAGGAAGGCGAGGTAGTCCCGCAGGATCCGGTCCCGGCTCCGGGCAGCCGTGAGAGCGGTCTCGATCGCCGCCGTGAAGTGGTGCAGCACGCCGTCGCCGTACGTGAGCAGGTCGTCGTCCGATTGCCGCAGCCTGAGTCCCCCGGCGCCCGCTTGTTCGTACGTCATCCCCAGCGCGCCGTGCCCCATCGGCCACATGTCCACGTAGCCGGGATAGAAGAGGTCGTACACGTCCCGGTTGAAGTACGCGAACCCGCGTTCGTCGAAGCGCGCCGCGATCGCCTCGCCGAACACGTCCATGAGCGCGACCTGTCGCTCCCCGAACCAGGGGTTGGAGGGCGGCGCGGTGGGGGGGAAGAAGTAGGTCGCGTCCCCTCCCATCTCGTGCAGGTCCGCCACGATGTGGGGGCGGAACTGGAGGAAGATGTCCACCTTCCCGCGCGTTTCGACCTGGCTCTGGATGAACAGGTCCCGGTTGAGGTCGAACAGGTAGTGGTTCCCGCGGCCGCCCGGCCACGGCGCGTCGTGCTCGGCGGAGATCCGGGCCTCGTCCGGCCAGCGCGCCCCCGCGACCGAGTTCTGGTACACGAAGCGGTTCCGCCCGTCCGGGTTCTCCATGGGATCGATGAGGACGAGAGACTCCGAGAGGATGAGATCGACGTCGGGATCCCCGATCGCCGCGAGCAGGTGGTAGGCTTCGGCCATCGCCGCGCCGCTGGAACTGATCTCGTCGCCGTGGATCCCGTGCATGAGCGCCGTGACGACCGGGAGTTCGGCCAGCAACGCCTCGGCCTCCGCATCGGAGAGGCCGCGGGGGTCGGCGAGCCGCGCGATTCCCGCTTTCACCTCGTCGAGCCGCGCCATGCGCTCCGCCGAGCCGATGACGAGGACGACGAGCGGCCGGCCCTCCCAACTCTCCGCGTACTGCATGAGACGCGTCCGCCCGGGGGCCGCCGCGGCGAGCGCCTCCATGTAGCGGATCACATCGTCCGGCGGCGTGACGACCTCGCGGAAGCCGTGTCCCGCCACCTCTTCGAGCGTCGGAATGCCGGGGTCGTAACGCGTGCCGGGCGCGAGTTCCTGCGCCTGGGCAGGCGCCTGCAGCGCGGCGGCGAGCGCGAGCGTGGATAGCACGGGCACATCTCCGGGTACGGGGGACGGGCGGTCGTCGACTCACTATCGCACGATCGTCGCGGGGGTGCACGATGCGTTGCACGCGGGGGCGGCCAAGGCGCATCCTCAGGCCGATCCGATCCTGGCAGCCCGTGCCGAAACCCGGCTGCCAGGCCCCGCCGCCCACGGTCCGGCCGGAGGAGACCCGATGAGCGAACCCGCCGCCAGCGAACCCGCCGCGCGCTCCCGCTCCAGCTTCTGGAGGAGCTTCGGCCCCGGCCTCATCTGGGCCGCGACCTCCATCGGCGTTTCCCACCTCGTGCAATCCACGCGGGCCGGGGGGGAGGCGGGGTTCGCCCTCGCCGGCGTGATCGTGGTCGCGCTCGTCCTCAAGTATCCGTTCTTCGAGTACGGGGCGCGCTACGCGGCGGCCACGAGGCGGAGCCTGGTCGAGGGCTACCGCGACATCGGCGGCTGGGCGTTGTGGCTCTTCCTCGCCATCACGCTCGTGACGGCGATCATCTCGCTGGCGGCGCTCGCGATGTTCATGGCCTTCCTCACGCGCTACGCCTTCGGCGCGGAGTGGCCTCTGGCGGCGACGGCGGCCGTGCTGATGGGCGCCTGCGTGGCGGTGCTCGCGGTGGGGCGTTTCCGCGGCCTCGACATCACGATCAAGATCCTGCTCGCGATGCTCGTCCTCTCGACCGTCGCGACCGCGCTGGTGGCGGCGCCGCGCGCCGACCTCTCGACGCTGGCGGTCTGGCCGGGCGACGTCGTCGGCACGGTCGTCCCCTTCGCCTTCCTCCTCGCCCTCATCGGGTGGATGCCCTCGCCCGTCGACGTCGCGGTGTGGAGCAGCCTGTGGACGCTCGCCAAGGACAAGACGACGGGCGCGCAGACATCGGTCGCGGACGCGAAGCGCGATTTCCTGGTGGGCTTCGTCGGCACCGGCATCCTCGCCCTCATCTTCGTGTCGGTGGGCGCCACGGTCCTGTACCAGGCGGACGTCGCGCTCAGCGACGCCGGGGCCGTGTTCTCCACGCAACTCGTCGACATGTACAGCACGACGCTGGGCTCGTGGTCCCGTCCCATCGTGCTCGTGGCGGCGATGGCGACGATCTTCTCGAGCCTCCTCGCGGTCACGGACGGCTTCCCGCGGGCGATCGAGCGCACGCTGGCGAACCTGCGGGGGCGGGTTGCGGCGGAGACGGTGACCCGCGTGGGACGCGTCTACTGGTGGAGCATGGTCACGCTCCCCGTCATTGCCTTCTTCATCATCCTCGGTTTCTCCGGCAGCCTGACCGCGATGGTGGACTTCGCGACGACGGTGGCGTTCCTCACCGCGCCCATCCTCGGCTACTTCAACCTCCGCGCCGTGACCTCGGAGGCGGTGCCGCCGGAGCACCGGCCGGGCCGCGGCATGGTGACGCTGACCTGGGTGGGACTGGTCCTTCTCGGCGGGACCGGCCTCGCCTACCTGGCGTCGCTCGTCCGATGAGCGCACACCCGGCCGTGGACGGCGCGGCGGGGCCACGCGGTGAGGTGGTGGGGCGGGTCGTGAGCCTACACCGCTATCCCGTGAAGTCGATGGGGGGAGAACGCCTCGAGGAGGCTCGAATCACGGCGCGCGGGATGGAGGGCGACCGGGCCGGCGCGCTGGTCGACCGCGAAACCGGACGCGTGGTGAGCGCGAAACGGCCGCGGCTGTGGGGGGCGGTCTACGATCTTTCCGCGAGCTTCCACCGAGAGAGCCCAGAGCATGGAGAGAACGGGTCCGCGGAGATCCGCGTCCGGTTCGGTGCCGGCACGACGCTGTCGAGCGCTGCGCGCGGCCGGCTGGAGGCCCGCCTGAGCGCGCTCCTGGGCCGGGAAGTGGCGTTCGCGACGGAGGCGGCCGGCAGCGCGACGTGCGAGTACCACTGGCCGGACATGGAGGGACTCGTCCAGGACGGGCGGACATACCGCGACGAGATCACGGAGTGGGAACTGCCGCCCGGGACCTTCTTCGACAGTTCCGGCCTCCACGCCCTGACGACGGCGAGCCTCGACCATCTGCGGGGGCTCGCGCCGGGAAGCGACTTCCACGTCGGCCGCTTCCGGCCCAACCTCGTGATCGAACCCGCCGACGGGGCGCGGGGCTTCGTCGAGAACGATTGGGTGGGCGGCACCCTCCGGATCGGCGAGGCGCGCCTGCGGGTGACGAAACCGTGCATGCGCTGCGTCATGGTCACGCTCCCGCTGGGAGATCTCCCGAAGGACCCGCGGGTGCTGCGCGCCGCCTTCGACCACAACGGCGGGAACGTGGGCGTGAAGTGCGAGGTGGACGGGCCGGGCGCCGTCCGGGTCGGCGACGAGGTTCGCCTCGGCTAGCACGGCCCGGTCCGTCTCGGCCGGCACGGCCCGCCGCACCGCCGGCGCGGGCGCGGGTCTCGCCTCCGGAGAAGGGAGTCGCCGCTGGAGCACTTCGGCGTCGTAAGCCTCGTACCGACGGCCGTCGTACTGGCCGTTGCGGTCTGGACGCGCCGGCCGGTGGAATCCCTCATCGCCGGGGCGCTCGTCGGGTTCGCGATCCTCGTGCCCCGGGATCCGCTCACCGCCTTCACCGACGGCATGGTCGCGGTCATGCAGAACGAGACCGTGGGCTGGATCATCCTCGTCTGCGCGCTCTTCGGCAGCCTCATCACCCTGCTTGTCCGGGTCGGCGCGGCGGCCCGCTTCGGCGACGCGGCCTCGGCGCGCATCCGCACGCGCGGCGGCTCGCTCGCCATGACATGGCTGCTCGGGCTCGCCGTCTTCATCGACGACTACCTTAACGTCCTCGCGGTCAGTTCCTCCGTGAAGCGGGTCACCGACCGGTATCGCGTGTCGCGCGAGATGCTGGCCTATGTCGTGGACTCGACCGCCGCGCCGGTCTGCATCCTCGTGCCGGTCTCGACGTGGGCCGCCTATTTCTCGGGCCTGCTCGAGGAGACGGGGTGGGCGGCGCCGGGCCGTGGCCTCGCCCTCTACATGGATGCGATCCCGTTCATGCTCTACGCGTGGATCGCGGTGGTTCTGGCCGCCCTCGTCGGGATCGGCGTCGTTCCCGCCATCGGCCCCATGCGCAGGGCGGAGCGCCGCGCCCGGGAGACGGGCGAGGTCGTCCCACCAGGCCTCGAAGAGACGAAGCTCGAAGGCGAGACCGATCCGCGCGCCGCCGAGCGGGCGCGCCCGTGGCACTTCATCGTTCCGGTCGTCACGCTGGTGGCCGCCACCTGGTGGCTCGACCTCGACATCCTCAAGGGCGTCATCGTCGCGCTCGGCGTCACCCTCGTCATCGTCGTAGGCGCCGGACTCCTCCGCGTGCGCGCGGCGCTCGATACGGCGATGGCTGGCGTCCTCACGATGATCGTCCCGCTGGCGACCGTGTTCGGCGGCTTCCTCCTCAAGGAAGTGAACGACGGACTCGGGCTCACCGCCTACCTCATCCAGACGGTCGAACCGCTGATGACGCCGCGGCTGCTCCCGGCCGTCACCTTCCTCACGATGTCGCTCGTCGCGTTCGCCACGGCGTCGTTCTGGGGCATCTTCGCCGTGGTGGTCCCGATCGTGCTGCCGCTCGCGAACTCGTTGGGGGCGGAGATGCCGCTCGTGATCGGGGCGCTCATCTCCGCCAGCGCGTTCGGCAGCCACGCCTGCTTCTACGGCGACTCGACCGTGCTGGCGTCCCGGGGCGCCGGCTGCGGGGTGGTCGAGCATGCGCTGACCCAACTCCCTTACGCGCTCCTCGCCGCGGGGTTGGCCGCCGCAGGGTTCCTCCTCCTGGCCTGATCCCGTCGCGCGCCGCGGCCCCGCGCTCGTCCGCGCCCCGATCTCGTAGCGGAGGCCGCCCGCCGAAAACACCGGTTTCGGCCGGGAGCCCTGCCGCCGCGCCCTCGCCCGCCGCGCCTTCACCTCCCGCTTCCGCCGGGCACTGTTCCCGCGGCTCCGGTCGTGCGATATTCCGTTCACCGGAAAGGCCTCCTGGTTGGTGTCCGGCGACTCGCGCCGGATTCTCGTAGCTACAATCAGGATAAGCCTTTCCGGTTTTTTGCAAGGGTCCGCGCTTGCTTTAGGACTAGTAGTAGGGGCGTAGGTTTCGCGTGGCCCAAGGAGCTTTGGATGATCGACATCCTGGCGGACTCGCCAGACGACGGGGCGCTCATCGCAAGAGCCATCGGTAGCGACACACGGGTCCTGAACAATTCCGTTCGGTTCGCGAACGGCGGCGCCCATGCCGAGTGTCGGATCCTGGGTTGCCGCCATCCGATTCAGGCGGAGCGAATCGAACTCGTGCGAAAGATCGAGCGTGACGCGCCGTGGGTTCCCGTCATCCTCGTGACGGATCACGCGCCCGGCGTTGCTCACCGGCTGTGCGATATCAGGGTGGCGGCCGTCGTCTGGTACCCGGACGTCCGAACCGAACTCGAGCCCCGGATCGTCGCCGTCAAGCAATCGGTCCCGCTCCTGCGCCTGGCCAAACAGGTGGAGGAAGCGAAGCTGCCTCCTGCCCTTCGATCCGGACTGGCGTACAGCTTGCGCGCCGCCACCCGCCGACCCGTGCGCGGCTTGAAGGCGTTGGCGGACGCCGTTCACATCTCTCCCATCACTCTGTCCCACGAGTTCCGGAAGAGTGCCGGCGGGGCGGCAAACCTGAGCCAGTTCCTCAGCGCCCTCACGGTCCTGAAGGCCCAGGAGCTTCGTCTCTCGGGTTTGAGCTGGGACGTGGTGGCCGGACGCCTGGGGTTCGCGCGTCAGACCCTCCACAACAAATCGACCCGCTGGCCGGGCAGCACGCTCAAACAACTCGCGCGTACGCGCCAAGCGCCGCCTGGAAGTCGACCGATGGCGGCGAGAGCTGGACCCAAACAACTCGCGCGTACGCGCCAAGCGCCGCCCCGGGTCGGCGAGCGGTGAGCCGGCAGGCGGAGGCGGCAAACAACTCGCGCGTACGCGCCAAACGCCGCCTGCGGCCCGGAGCGGGGGCGGTGGGCGACCAGTTCGGCACAAACAACTCGCGCGTACGCGCCAAGCGCCGCTGCTCGCAAAGTTCATCTCCGATTTCTCGAAACCGCTGCTCCGTACCAGTGACGCGGACCGTCCACCGATTTCTTGACAAAGTCCATCGATTCCAATCTGGCACGGGTCCGCGCGACACCCGAAGTTCCAAACGTGCCGCGACACGGCGGCTTTGCAGGGTGGGGAAAGCGTTGGACGGCAACAGGTTCTGTGGAGTGTCGATGCTGAGAAAATACCGGCACTCTCGACGACCCCGGTGGTATGGCGGCGCGCTGGCTGCCGGTGCTCTTCCTGGCAACCGACCGACGAGGAGCCACCGCACCGCAGACGCAACGGGACTTTATCGCGAGGAGAGACGGATGATTGCCGCCCACGCCAGCATCTGGGCACCCGGTAAGTCGCAGTGCCTGAAGGCTACGTTGTCGGCAGCTGTTCTGGTCTCGCTGATCGGATGCCACGGGACGTTCGCGCAGGATGAAGCTGGCGCGTGGGAGGAGCGGGCAAGCGACATCATCGCCGCGGCGGATCGGCGAGTCGAAGACGCAACGACTGTTTATTGGGTCATATCGCAGTCGGCATCAACAATTTGCTCTGATTACCTCTATTACGTTCGCCACTTCGCATCGCGTACTACAGATTATAAACATGTGATCATTACGGATTTTGATGAGAATGCTCTCCGCAGCCAACTCAGAAAAGCTCGTATCGATGCCACGGTTATCGCCGTGCCGCATGTGCTTCCCTCCAACGCGATGCTAGTCGTCGCAGCGGGTACCGGCATGCAGCCCTTGGTGGTCCGATTTGTTGCTGGCACCGACGCCTCGCGGCACCCCAACCGTGTGTCGGATATGGTTGCCAATCTTCTCGGGGAGGTCGCTGAATGATGCGGCTCGCGAGCCGCCCCGGCGAGCTCCTTTCGAGTGCGGCCGTCGTCGTGTTGGCATTCGCGGTGGCGTCGACCCGCGGTGCGGGTGGACACACAGAACTTGTCGGCGAAACGACAGCTCGTTGTCGCGCAGATGTACCAGCAATCGGAACTACGTTCTTCGAGGCGCGTCGTGTCGACCTCCAGGATCTGGACACGGCGAGGCTGGTGACGCCCAGCGTCATCGATATCTCGCCATCGGGCAACCACATTCTCATCGGAGACCGCGACGACTACGACGTGAAACTGTTTGATCGCGGCGGCCGCTTGATTAGCGTCATCGCAACGCGCGGGGAACAACCCGGACAGGTGTTTATTCTGGATGGCGCGGCGTTTCGCAATGATTCAATTGTCATGATCGCGGACGCCGGGCGGATGCAGTTGATGGAATTCGATCTGCAGGGCAAGCTGGTCGCCGAAACGCATCTTCCGGTACGACCGATCACCTCCGTTCAAGTGTTGGACCAAAGCGTGCTCGTCGGAGGAAGATCTCCTACCACGCTCGCGGACCCAAGAGTCAAGGGGGTTCATGTGCTGGATTCCGAGGGGAGTATTTCCCAGTCCCTCGGCTCTCAACCCTTGGCATCGGTCGGCGGCGTGTCAAGATACTTGGCCGCGACGGCTGTCGTACCAAAGTAGAAATGTCCCCCCTTAGCCAAGTAGAAATGTCCTCTTACGGTCCATGTTCGGTCAACGGCGGAACGGGATCCGGGAGAGGAGCGGATGGACTTGAGTCTGAGGGAGCGGGATCGCATCTCGGTGCTGAGACAGGTGAGCGAGAATGGACGGTACGCGGTCCGCATTTTCGCGCCGTGTGCAACCAAGTCAGAAGATTAAGGAGCATGACTATGAAGAAAAGACACTCGAAGTTGCGTCTGGGGCTCGCACTCGTGCTGATCTCGGCGTTGGCCGGAACTGCCGGAGCATCCCCCACACCTGCCAGTCAGGACGCGATGGAGGTCTTGTTGTGCAAGTACGACGCGGAGGAAGATGCGCAGCGGTGCCGCGTTGTTGAAGTGCGGTGCGCGCCAAACTGCTTTACGGGCTTCTGCTGTATGCATATCGACTAGCTTCAGAGCGATCGATTTCGACGCCACCGGGAAGGAAGGTTTACAGTGATGTCAGACCAACTGAGACCACGCCGCTCGATCTGGACGTCCGTGCTAACTGCGGTCGTGGTGGTCGGCGCACTCTGTGCTCCGCAACTCGGCAAGCCGGGGCATGCGCAAGAAGATGATGGGGGGCCACCCGACGATTCGTACCAAGCGCTCAAGGCCATCCACTGCGACCTTGATGGCTGTGAGGTTCGCGGCTACTACTGCTTGCGAAGGTGCTGGGCGGCTCCATGCTGTGTCGACGCGTAGGCTCTTCGTTCCTTCTTCGCGAGACTAACCTGTTGCGGGCACTAGCCCTCGTGGCGGCAGGGGCCGCGTCCGGGTGTGGGATGCCTGCGAACTCGGACGAGGATCGGGAGCTGGCGTGGGCTCTTACGCCGGAATTCCGGTTGGGATCACAGTCCGGTCGCGACGCGCTGCATCGCGTGTCGGCCCGATCGACGACGGTGGGACCTGACGGGTCGTTCTACGTTCTCGACAAGGGCAACTACCGGGTCGTTAAGTTCGACGCGGAGGGGGGATATGTCCGCGAGTTCGGATCGAGAGGCGAGGGGCGGAGCGAGTTTGCCTACCCCATGGCTTTGCTTGGACCTCGGGGAGATACGCTGAGCGTTCTGGACGGCCCTTCGCTGTCTCACAAGCTCTTCACAACTGCGGGAGACTTCCTGGAGGCGAGGCGTATTCCCCAATCCGCAGCCAGTGAAGACCAGCGGGATACGTCGGACGGCATCGTTCTCGTGGAGATCTTTGGCTATCGCAGTCGCAGCGCGGAGGTGACGGACCGCCTCGTATTGATTCGTGATCGCGGCGACACCATCACGCTGGCCGACCAAACCAGGGCGTCATCGGGTACATACACCATTCCGGTGTGCAACTACACCATTCCGGCAGAGCCCTTATTCAGGCACGTCCTGTGGTGGGATGCGGCCGGTGATCTGATTGCCGCGACCCAGAGCGCCGACTACTCAGTGCATGTGTTCAACCGTGGCAGGTTGGTGCAGGAATTGAAGCGGGCGATTCCGCCCGCCCCGATCACGGAGGTGGTGGCGCGCGCCGAAGTTGGGGACGGATCTACGTGGAGCGTGGCGGGCCGCGCCTGCACGGCTGATCCCGAGGATGAACTGGATGCTCGGGGGTTTGAGGACTTCCGGCAGGTGATCACGGGGATCCGCGTGGACCCGACCGGTTGGATCTGGGTGCGGCGTCACGCCGCGCCGCCGGGCGAGGAGGACCGACACAGAATCGATGTCTTCGATTCGGCCGGGGTGTTTCACGGCACCCTCCCGGCAGACACGCCGTGGCCGGGCATGTTCACGCCGGACGGTCGAGTCGTGCGCCGCGAATTGGACGAGTTCGACGTGGAGTATCTCGTCATCTACCGCATCGACAGAAACTAGTAGGGCGAGCCTCGATTCCGTCCGGATCGTTTCGAGCGAAAATCCGGTGCCGATGGTCTGTGACCCATGATCGGCTGAGGGCGTCTGCTATCCGCGTACAGGCAGGTCAACCGGGGAGGGTCGGAACGAAACGGCGGACATCTGTTGCCGACGGATCTCATGCGATGCCAGTCGAGGTGCAACCTCGTCCTGATCTGGACGCGGTAGCTCTGCGTAACGCGTCAGGACGGCTGGCCTGCGCGATCGTTGCGCTTCTCGGACTCGGGAACGGGGTGCCGGCGCTTTCCGGTCAGGAGCTGGATTGCGGCGGGCGGGCCGTCATGCGTGTGATGGTGCTGGACGAGTCCGGGATGATGCCCATTCCGGGGGCGACCGTGGTGCTCCGTGGTGCTTCGCTGGACGGACACGGACGCCGTTCGGAGGCCGATGCGGCAAGAGGTCGACCTCCAGGGCAGTGTGCGGATCTGCGCCCCAGGCGACGCCAGACGCGCGACGCTGTGGGCGGAGTTGGGCAATATCTCGAGCAGGCAGCGGTCGGTCGAACTTGAGCCCGGTATGTCGCGGGATGTGGAACTGCGGCTGCTCCTGGAGTCGTCAGCGACCGGGCGCTTGATCGGACTGGTGCAAGACGCGCGGACGGACCGTCCGGTGGCGGCGGTCGCGGTGTCGCTCGGGGGGCGCACGGTGGCCGAGACCAACCGGAGTGGCCAGTTCATCCTCAGCGGCGTGCCGGTGGGGATCCACGAAACTCTCCGTGCGGCGGCTTGGCTACGCGCCGCTCGTACACCCGGTCGTGGTGTCCAAGGGCGTCACCACGGACCTTGAGCACGTTCTACGGCGTCGCTGGCGGCGGAGTTCGGGGGGTCGGGTTCACGTTGTGGAGTCGTCGCGGTCTGGACCAAGTAGGCTCGCCCCGCGCGCAGGGTTCCTCCTCCTGGCTTGATGCAGGGTGCTCCGGATCCCAGTCTTCGGGATGGCGAGCGGGAAATTCTCGAAGCTGGATGACAGATCGGTGGCGCCAGGACTGGCGTGGAGCCTTGTTGCGGCGTTCGGTCTGGCCGGCGGTGCCGGGACGCTCTCGGCCCAGGATTCGGATTGCGGCGATCGCGCGAGCCTGCGGGTCGCGGTCCTGAACGACGACGACATGGCTCCGGTCCGGGGCGCGACGGCGGTCGTTCAGTGGACCGACACTCAGCGCGCGAGGCGGCCGGTGCGCGAGGTTGTCGGAGCCGACGGACGCCTCGTACTCTGCGCTCCGCGGGATGCGACACGGGCCACGCTGTGGGCGGAGTACGGGAACTTCTCGAGCGAAGAGGCGGTCGTCGCCATCGTCGCCGGGATGTCCCACGACATCACACTGGCGCTGCGCTCGGGGCCGATCCGAACCGGCAGGCTGATCGGCCAGGTGCATGACGCGATCACGGATGATCCGGTGGTCGCGGCCTCGGTGTTCGTTCCCGACCGTCTGCGGGTGACCGAGACCGATCGCCGGGGGCGGTTCGTCCTGAGCGGCGTTCCGGCCGGCGTGCGGGACCTGAACGTGCGGCATCTCGGGTATGCTCCGCTTTCCCATGTGGTCGAGGTCTCCCCCGGCCTCACCACGGAGGTGGAGATCGGCATGGTCCCCGATCCGGTGGAGATGGAGCCGATCGTGGCGACGGCGACGAGGTCTCGCCGGCTCGAGGTCAAGGGCTTCTACGAACGCCGGCACTGGAGCGAACTCGTCGGCACGGGCACCTTCTACACGGCGGAGGACATCGATCGGCGCCGGCCGGTGGAGATCTCGCACATGATCGCGGACGAGTCGGGGATCCGGCTCCAGTGCAACGCCCGGCGTACCGACTGCAGGCTGGTGAACACGAGGCTGTCGTCGGGGGTCACGGGCGCCTGTTCGCTGAACTTCTATGTCGACGGTCTGCCGACGAGGGGGATCGCACTGGACGACGTCGTGAGACCGAGCGAGATCGCAGGCATCGAGATATACAAGGGACTGGCGTCGGGTCCGGCGGAGTTCCCGCCTTCCCGGTGCGGCCTCGTCGCGGTCTGGACAAAATAGCGTCCGGAAACAAGGAACTCCAGAAACAAACAACATTGGAGGTGACAAGATGAAGCGAAGCAGCGCGTGGTATCTCGCCGTTTTTCTGGTCCTGGGATGTGGCGGAGGATCCGAGGCCGGCTCCGATGCGGAGATGGCCGAGACGGCAGAGATGGCGGAGACGGCCGAAGCGATGACCGAAGCCATGGGCGAAATGGCGGATGCGGCGCTGGCCTGCGTCGTCATGGGCGATGTGGAGGGCAGGCAGAGTCCACTCGAGGAATTGAGCTTTTCGTACGACGGGGGTGAGGGTCTCCTCTGCTACGGCGCGCCCTCGGCCCGCGAGCGCGTCGTCATGGGGGGCCTGGTGCCCTACGGCGAGGTCTGGCGCCTGGGGGCGAACGAGGCGACGGCGCTCCACCTGTCCGCCGCCGCCACGGTAGGCGGAGTCGCGCTCGGGCCCGGGAGCTACTCGCTGTACGCCACGCCCGGCGAGACGGAATGGGAGTTCCACCTGAACTCGGAGTACGACCGCTGGGGGATCCCGATCGATGCCGTGGTCCAGAGCACCGAGGTGGGCAGCTTCATGGCGACGCCCTCGGAGACCGCCGAAATGGTGGAGACGATGACCTTCGAGCAGGTGGACGGCGCGCTCCGCTTCTCCTGGGAGAGCACGCAGGTCGACATCCCGCTCGGCATGTAGCCCGACGCATTTGGCCCGGCGGATGTAGCTGACGAGCCTTGCGAGGGGCGGGGGCGTCAGCTGTGCCGGTGGCGCCAGAGGCGGGTCTCGAGGTGTCGCTTGATCCCCGGCCACTCGTGGAGGAGGACGGAGTACATCGCGTCGTCGCGCACGCTCCCGTCGCGCCGTGGCGAGTGGTTGCGGAGGACGCCGTCCTTCTTCGCGCCGAGCGCCTCGATGGCCCGCTGCGAGCGCAGGTTGAGGCCGTCCGTGCGGAGCCCGACGACTCCGCACCCCACGGTCTCGAAGGCGTGCGTCATGAGGAGCAGCTTGCACGCGGTGTTGACGTGTGTGCGCTGGTGGCTCGCGCCGTACCAGGTGTAGCCGATCTCGACCCGGTCCACGTGCGGCAGGATGTCGTGGTAGCGGGTGGACCCGATGATCGCGTCCGTCTCCAGGAGCCGGACGACCCACGGCAGCATGTGGCCGGCGGTCCGGCCCTCGAGCGCCGTCTCGATGTAGGCCGTCACTTCGTCCGGGGCCGGGACGAAGGTGAAGAAGAGGTTCCACAGCTCCCCGTCCGCGGCGGCCTCGGCGAGCGCGTCGGCGTGTTCGAAGCCCATGGGTTCGAGACGGACGCCGTGGCCCTCGAGCGTCACGGTCTGAAGTTCGATCATCGAGACGCCCCGGGGTCCGGGCGGGCGGTCACTCGGTTCCCGCTCCGAGCATTCGGGCGCTGATCCCTTCCCGGTCCACCATGGTCCCCCGCAGGTAGACGGCGTCGATCCGTCGGGTGTTCGCGATGTCCTCGAGCGGGTTCGCGTCCAGCACGATGAAGTCGGCGCTCTTGCCGGCGGCAATCTCACCGAGTTCGTCCCAGCTCATCAGCTCGGCGGAGGTCTTCGTCGCTGCGACGATGACATCTCCCGGCGTCATCCCCGAGCGCACCATGTCCTCCATTTCCTGATGCGGAGCCCAGGCCGCGTTCCCGTCCGTGCCGAAGGAGATCTTCACTCCGGCCTCGGCGAAGCGGGCGAGGTTGCGCGCCTGGATGCCGAACGACTCCTGCGCGGCCGGGTTGTCGACGGACGCCGCCTGCATCTCCGCGAGCTGGTCGGCGGGCACGGTGCCGCTCAGCCAACTCAGATCGAGCGCCACCCCCGGTCCGGGGAGGTTGGGGACGAGGACGACCTCCGGGCGCTCGGCCCAGAGTTCCATGAGTTCGTCGTCCGCGTCGAGATCCCGCACGCCGTGCGCGAACACGTCCACGCCCGCGCGCAGCAGCCCCTTGGCGTCTTCCAGGTAGAAGACGTGCGCCGTCACCATGAGGCCGTGCCGATGCGCTTCATCGATGATCGCGCCGTACAGTTCGGGCGAGAGCCTGTCGTACTGCCCTCCACGGTCGTCCACCCAGATCTTGACGATGTCGGCCTGCCGCTCGGCCAGTTCCCGGACTGCGGCCCGGGCCTCTTCCTCCGTCTCGACCCAGTAGGGCGCTTCGGAGCGGCCGGGCTCCGGCATCGTGATCCCGCGGTCGGCCGTCTTCGCGCGGGCCGCGTCCGGGATGACTTCGCCGCGCATCTCGATCCCGGTGCCGCCGGTCTCGGTGCCGAGGCTCACGACGGCCCCCGCCCCGTAGTACGCCATATGCTGGAGCTGGGCGATCCGCTCATCGCGCTCGGAGGAGAGGTGGATGTGCGCGTTGACGATCGCCGGCATGACCGTCTTGCCGGAGAGGTCCACCCGCTCCGCGCCGTCCGGGACCTCGACCTCCCCGCTCGCCCCGACGCCGGCGAACTGTCCGTCCTGGACAAGGAAGACGGCGGACGGGATTACGGACCCGTCGCCCGTGAGGACCGTGGCGCCCTCGAACGCCGTCACGCCGGCCCCGGCGCCGCCTCCATCGGTCGCGCAGCCGGCCACCAGCGCGGCAGCGGTCGCGAGGACGGCGGGACGAACGGCAGAGATTGCTGTGGCCGTGTGGGCGTGAATCATGTCTACCTCCTGTCGGGCTCCTGTCAGGTTCACGCGGAACGCATAAGTATAGAGGCCGAATGACTCCCCTGACACGGACGAACGATCCTCCGATGAGCCATCCCCGCGCCTCCCGCTTCCCCGTCGTATCGCTCTCGACCACCGCTCCGACTGTTGCCCCGGCCGTCGCCCTGGCCGCCGCCCTGACCATCGCCGCATGCGCTCCCGGCGGCGGAGATCCGGCGGGCGACGACGACGGCATCGTCTTGACCGCGCTCCACGACTTCCGGGTCGAGGAAGTGGCCGGCGGCCTCGTGCGCCCGTTCTCGATGGCCTTCACGCCCGAGGGAGACCTCCTCGTGACGGAACGTCCCGGCCGGCTCCGCATCATCCGCGACGGCGTCCTGCTCCCGGAGTCCGTGGAGGGCCTGCCGCCGATCCGGGCGCTCGGGCGCGGTGCCCGTTCCATGGCCGGCTTCGAGCAGGCCGGGCTGCGCGACGCGATCCTGCACCCGGATTTCGCGACGAACCGGCTGCTCTATCTCAGCTACGTGAAGCCGGGTCCCGATTCGCTGGGCACGATCGCGATCGCCCGCGGCCGGTTCGAGAACGACCGGCTGAGCGACGTCGAGGAACTGTTCCACGCGGACGCGCCCGGCAACGGGACGGAGCGCAGTTCGATGTGGGGCGGACGCCTCGTCTTCGGCCACGACGGCTACCTGTTCATGACGCTGGGCGACCGGCAGTGGCCCTCCGCCGGCGACCTGGAGGCGCACCCCGCCCAGGACCTGTCCCGTCACAACGGCAGCACGATCCGCATCCACGACGATGGACGCGTCCCCGAGGACAACCCGTTCGTGGGCCGCGACGGGATCCACCCCGAGATCTGGACGTGGGGCCACCGGAACGCGCAGGGGATGGCGGTGCATCCCGAGACGGGGGAGCTGTGGCAGAACGAGCACGGCCCGCAGGGCGGGGATGAACTGAACCTGATCGAGCCGGGGCTCAACTACGGCTGGCCCGTCGTCGGCTACGGCGTGAACTACCGAACGGGCTCGCGGATCCACTCCGGGACGCTCATGGAGGAGATGGAGCCGCCGGAGCACATCTGGGTCCCGTCGATCGGCGTCTCCGGGATGCTCTTCTACACGGGCGACGCCTTCCCCGAGTGGCGCGGCGACATGCTCGTCGGCGGTCTCAGCGGTCGGCGCCTCGCGCGCCTGCGCCTGGAAGGCCGGCGGGTGGTCCACGAGGAGACGCTGCTGCAGGGGATCGGCCGCATCCGGGACGTGCGCCAGGGACCCGACGGGTTCATCTATCTCGCCATCGACGGCGAGACGCGGGACGTGGACGGCCCCGCGACCGGGCTCGTGAGACTGGTGCCCGCCGGCCGGAGGTAGCCCAAGCGGAGATTCGGCGCCTTTCGCCCGTAGGGGGCTCGACGACGCGGTAGGGTCTCGGTCCCGGCGAGTGTTTTCCAATACGGAGATGAGCCTGAACGGGGAGTCGTGAGCCGGGGCCGCGGGGCCGTTGGGGTTCGACTCTCTTCCGGATAATCCTCGGTGGAGGGAGGGTCGCGCAACGGGGGCCGGGGGGAGCGGACACGGGGGACTCAGGCGACCGATACGGCGGGGTCGAGAGAGCGGAACAGGTCGCGGCGGGCCTGGCGGACGGTCCTGGCGGCCTGGAGGCCGGGGGTGGCCGAGGCGACGCGGTCGAGCGCCTCGAAGGTGACGCCCTCGCGGAGGAAGCTCTCCGCGTCGTCGAGAGACTTGAGCTTCTCGTAGGGGTGGCGACATCCCGTTGGCGGTAGCGCTTCTTGATGCGGCCGCGGGGGCCCTCGACCTCGGAGGGGAAGAGGCAGGGCCGGTGGAAGTTGAGGAAGGGGCAGAGGTGGTCGCGGAGGAAGTCGTTGACGGCGGGGGCGCACCCGGCGGGGATGTGTGCGCGTCCGAGCCACTTGCGAACGATGGCTCCGTTCTTGGACTCGACGAGCGCGTTGTCGTTGGAGTGACGCGGGCGGGACTTGGTGAACTGGCCGATGTGCAGCTTGTTGAGCATGCCGGCGACGTGGTGGTTGACGTACTCCGAGCCGTTGTCGGCGTGGAAGGCCCGGACTTGGAAGGGGAAGGCGGTGAGGAGGTCTTCGAGGACGGGGAGCATGAAGATCTCGGTGATGCGGGAGACGGAGCCGATGTGCTCGAACCGGGTAACCTGGTCGACGACGTTGAGCGCGTAGAGGCCCTTTACGCCGTTGAGGTCCCCCTGGTGGACGGTGTCGACGCGGACGAAGCCGGGGCGGCCGTCGGGATCGGGCTTGCGGCGGACGCCGATGGAGACTTGGACGGGGCGGGTCTTGTCGAGGGAGAGGGCTCCCAGGCGGTAGTCCCGCCGCTTGCGGAGGTTGTGGATGTGGCCGTTGGAGATGTGTGCGAGGCGTTCGAAGCGCCCGTCGCCGCGGACCTCGTACTGGCGGCGGAGGACCTCCTTGGTGGCGGGTCCGGAGAGGCGGCCGTAGGCGGCGTCGACCTCGGCCGGGAGGGCGGCGTCGCCGGGCGTGTAGCGCCGCTGGAAGGCGTTGGCCGGGGGCTTCCCGCGCCGGTCGCGGATGTGGCCGGTCCTCTTGTGCTGAGCGATCAGCCGGGTGATCTGCGCTCTCGAGAGGCCGGTCACCTTGGCCAGATAGGCCTTGACGAGACCCTTGTCTCGCTTGCCGAGGCGGTGGTAGCGGAGCCTCTCCAGCGAGCGCCGGACGAGGAGGTAGGCCGAGTCCCGGTCGTTGAGGGTGAAATCCACCGGCTCGCTGCCCTCGAGGAAGGCGCGAACCTCATCGAGCGTCCGAATCCGTTCGGTGCGAAGCGTCACGATCATGCCTCCATGATCTCATCGCCCCGCACCTCAGGCTCACATGCCGGTGGAAACCCGTCCCTCGTTCAGGCTCACGTCCCGTTGGACAAGACTCGGCGTGGCCCGGCGAGATGACGTTTCCTAAGTTGAAAGGTTGCGAGGCAGCGTCATCCGTCGTTCCAGAAGGACGGGCGCGTGAAGACATTGAGTGTGGGTGCGGTTCTGTGGTTGTGGTTCGCCCTCATGGGGCAGCCCTCGAGGGATCGTGCGTCCGGCACGGCGCCCGCTGCGCCCCTTTCCGATCACGACTTGACCGCCCTCGTCGACACGACGGATCTGACCGCTGTCGTCCAGCGCTACTGCGCCCGCTGTCACAACGAGCGTCTGCTGCGCGGGAACCTCATCCTGGAGACGTTCGACGTGGAGGCGGCGCACGAGCGGGCCCCCACGGCGGAGAAGATGATCCGGAAGCTCCGCGCGGGGATGATGCCGCCGCCCGGTCAGCGCCGGCCTTCGGCGGACACGCTCCTGGCCCTCGTCGCGACGCTCGAGACCGTGGTCGACCGCGAGGCCGCCCGTGACCGCAACCCCGGCTCGCGGCGCTTCCAGCGGCTGAACCGGGCCGAGTACGAGCGCGTGATCCGGGATCTCCTGGGTCTCGAGATCGACGCCAGCCGCTGGCTCCCGGCGGACACCTACCTCGGCGCCTTCGACAACATGTCCGACGCACAGGGCCTCTCGACCACCCTCCTCGAGGCGTACCTGAGGGCCGCCACGGAGGTGAGCCGGATTGCCGTCGGCAACCCGGCCGCCCCCTCGAAGACGGCCAAGTACACGAACCCGATCGACGTGTCGCAGCACGCCTGGGATCACATCGAGGGCGCGCCGTACGGGACGCGCGGCGGGATGGTCGTGACCCACGACTTCCCGGCGGATGGGGAGTACGTGGTCTCGATCGAGACGCTCTTCGGGCAGGGGACCGGTTTCCAGGACATCGACATCTCGATTGACGGGGAAGGGGTCGCACTCCTCGGCCTCGAGCACGGCGGGCGCTCGACGGCGCCGATCCGGACGGAACCCATCTTCGTTAGGGCGGGGCAGCGCCAGGTCGCGGCGGCGTTCGTGCGCACGATCGAGGGGCCGTACGAGGACCGCCTGAAGACGCCCGGCTGGTCCTTCGTCGGAGGCGAGGACTCCCAGGCGTGGGCGAACTACGGGATCACGGCGCTCCCCCACCTGAGCGAACTGATGATCACGGGTCCGCGGCGCACCTCGGGCCTCTCCGAGACGGCGAGCCGGCGTAGGGTCTTCCACTGCCATCCGCAGCGGAGCGAGACCGTTGCGGGGGCGTTCGTTGCGGGGGCATCCGCGGCGGCGCGCAAGGGGGCTCGGGTCTGCGCGGCGTCGATCGTGACGAGGCTCGCGCGCGAGGCGTACCGGCGGCCGGTGACGGAGGAGGATCTCGCCGGGCCCATGGCCTTCTACGATGAGGCATACGCTGACGCCGCGGCCGACAAGGGGTTCGAGATCGGGGTTCGGACCGCGCTGCAGGCAATCCTCGCCAACCCCTCCTTCATCTTCCGTCTCGAGCAGGCGCCGCCCGGGGTCGCGCCGGGTGAGAGCTATCCGATCGCGGACGTGGACCTCGCGTCGCGCCTCTCGTTCTTCCTCTGGGCGGCGAGCCCGGATGACGAACTGCTGACACTGGCCGCGGAGGGACGGCTCTCGGATCCGGCGGTCCTCGAGGCGCAGGTGCGCCGGATGCTGGCGGACCCCCGCGCGGAGGCGCTCTCGACGCGCTTCGCCTCGCAGTGGCTGCGGCTCCAGGACGCGGAGGACAACCAGCCCGAGCCCTACCTCTATCCGGACTTCACGGGCCAGCTTCGCGAGGACCTGGTCCGGGAGACGCAACTCCTCTTCGATCACCTGATTCGAGAGGACCGGAGCCTGCTCGAACTGTTCACGGCGGACTACACCTTCCTGAACGAGCGCCTCGCGAGTCACTACGGGATCCCGGGCGTCGCGGGCCCCGAGTTCCGGCGGGTGAGCTATCCGGACGCCAGGCGCGGAGTGCTGGGGCACGGGAGCGTCCTGCTGCTCACGTCGATGTCCGCGCGCACGTCGCCGGTGCTGCGCGGGAAGTGGGTGATGGAGGTGCTCATGGGCACGCCGCCTCCGCCCCCGCCGCCCAACATCCCCGCCTTTGACGACACGGAATCCGCCCGGGGCGGGCGACTGCTGACGACGCGCGAACGGCTGGAGATGCACGCGGCCAACCCGACGTGCCGTTCGTGCCACCGGTTCATGGACCCGATCGGGCTCGCGCTCGACCGCTACGACGTGACGGGGCGGGTGCGGGTGCGCGAGAACGGCGTCGCCCTCGACACGCGGGGGACCTTCTACGACGGGACCGGCGTGAGCACGCCGGCGGAACTCGTCGACGCCCTCATGAAGCGGCCGGTCCCGCTCGTCCGGAACTTCACGGCGCACCTGCTCGCGTACGCGATCGGGCGCCGCGCGGAGTACTTCGACCAGCCCGGGATCCGGGCCATCGCGCGCGAGGCGGAAGCCAACGATTACCGGATGTCCTCGTTCATCCTCGGCGTCGTGAACAGCGACCCCTTCCGGATGGCGCGTCCCGCGTCCGCCGTGGAGGAAGAGGGGGAATCGGACGACCGGATGAGAAGCCGAATGAGGAATCGAATGAGAAGCGGAGCGGGCTCATGAATTTCATCACCGGAACACACCTCTCGCGCCGCACCTTCCTGCGCGGGGCCGGCGCCAGCGTGGCGCTGCCCCTGCTCGACGCGATGGTCCCCGCCGGCCGGCTGTGGGCCGACCCGGCCAGGACGACCGGGGCGGCGGAATTCACGCGCCTGGTCTGCATCGAGGAGTCGATGGGCGCGGCGGGCTCGAGCGACTGGGGCGACGCCCGGCACCTGTTCGCGCCGGCGGCGACCGGGCGCGACTTCGAGCTGGTCGCGGACAGCCAGCTCAAGCCACTGGAGGCGTTCCGCGAGTACATGACGATCGTGAGCAACACGGACTGCCGCTCGGCGGAAGCGTTTCGGGCCGAGGAGATCGGCGGCGACCACGACCGGTCGACGGCGGTGTTCCTCACCCAGGCGCATCCGAAGCAGACGCAGGGGTCCGACATCTTCCTCGGCACCTCGCTGGACCAGTTGCATGCGAAGCGCTTCGGGCGGGAGACCGTGCTCCCGTCGCTCGAACTCTGCATCGAGGGGATCGATCGGGGCGGGGGCTGCGCGTACAACTACCATTGCGCGTACACGACGTCGCTCGCCTGGGCGTCGCCGAACCAGCCGCTGCCGGCCATCCGGGAGCCGCGCGTCGTGTTCGAACGCCTGTTCGGCGCCGGGGACTCGGCCGAGGACCGGGCCGCGCGCCGCCGCACGGACCGCAGCATGATCGACTGGATCGCGACCGAGGTCGCTCGGCTCAGGAGGACTCTGGGCGCGGCGGACCGGGTCGCGCTTGACGAGTACGTCGAGCACATCCGCGAGATCGAGCGCCGGATCCAGCTCGTCGAAGCGCGCAACGCGAGCGGGGAGGAGCGGGAGATGCCGGAGGCGCCTTCCGGGGTCCCCGACTCCTTCGAGGAGCACATGCAGCTCATGTTCGACCTGCAGTTGCTCGCGCTGCAGACCGACCTCACGCGCGTCATCACCTTCAAGACCGGCTTCGATCAGTCCAACCGGACCTTCCCGGCGAGCGGGACGACGAAGTCCGTTCACGGGGCCTCGCACCACGGCAACGTCCCCGAGGACATCATGGACTTCAACCGGATCAACACCTACCGGCTGGGCCAGGTCGCGTATTTCCTGGAGAAGCTGCGCGACACGGTGGAGGGCGATGCGTCGCTGCTCGACAAGACGGCGGTCGTGTGGGGGTCGCCGATGGCGGACGGGAACCTCCACAACCACCGGCGCGCACCGCTCCTGATCATGGGCGGGGCGAACGGGGCGCTCGAGGGCGGCGTCCATCTGCGGGCCCCCGACGGGACGCCGATGGCGAACGCCTTCGTGAGCCTCATGCGGAAGATCGGGCACCCGGAGATGGCCTCGTTCGGCGACAGCGATGGGCTCTTCCCGCTCGACTTCACGGGCGAGGCGGCCCCGGGCGGGAGCGCCGCGCGATGAGGCACGGCCCGGCCTTCGTGCTCGCGGTTGCGGCCCTCCTGCCGGCGGGTTCGGCCGCGCAGGAGGGAGCGTCCGCCTCCAACGACCGGCTGATCGAGGCGGCGCGCGGCGGGGATGTGGACGTCGTGCGCGCGCTCGTGGGGAACGGCGCGGACGTGAACGCGGCGCGGGGCGACGGGATGACCGCGCTGCACTTCGCCGCCGAGGGCGGCCGCGCGGAGGTGGCCCGGGTGCTGATCGATGCGGGCGCGGCGGTCGACGCCGGGACGCGGATCGGCCGCTATGCGCCGCTGCACCTGGCCGCCCGCGGAGGGCACGGGCCCGTCGTCGCGCTCCTGCTCGAGGCCGGGGCCGGCGCGAACGCCGCGACGACGAACAGCGGCGTGACCGCGCTGCACCTCGCCGCCGCCGCCGTGGACGGCCGGTCCGCCGTGGCCGCGCTGCTCGACCACGGCGCCGATCCGAACGCCCGGGAGGGGTCGGCGGGGCAGACCCCCCTGATGTTCGCCGCCGCCGCGAACCGGCCGGCCGCCGTGGCCGCGCTGCTCGAAGCCGGCGCCGACCCCGCCATCACGACCGCCGTGGTCGAGGTCCTGCCCCGCCTGGCGCTGGACCGGGAGGCCAACCGCCGCATGCGGGACATGATCGGCGCGCCGGCCGAAACGTCCGGACCGTACGGGCCGGAGGCGGACCCCGACGCGGACCCCGACGCCGAGTGGCCGGGCGAGCCCGGCCCGGCCCGCGTCCAGGCCGCCATCCGCGCCCAGCGCGAGTTCCTCCGCTCGGGCTACGACGTCGGCGATGCCGGCGCGCACTCGCTCGGCCGCGTGGGCCCGGACTACCCGGGCGGCCCCGACCTCATCCGTCCCCCGTACCGCGAGGTGCTCGTCGGCCGGACCGGCGGGATGACCGCGCTGCTGCACGCGGCCCGCGAGGGCCACATCGAAGCGGCCACGGCCCTCCTCGACGGCGGCGCGGACATCGACCGGGTGAGCGCGGACGCCACGAGCCCCCTCCTCATGGCGGCGCTCAACGGCCAGTTCGACCTCGCGCTCGTCCTCATTCAGCGCGGCGCCGACCCCGGCCTCGCCGCCTCGACGGACGGGGCCACGCCCCTGTTCGCCGTCCTCCAGACCCAGTGGGCCCCGAAGTCGAATTACCCGCAGCCTCGCGCGCAGGACCTGCAGGACGCCGGCCACATGGACGTGCTCCGCGCGCTGCTCGAGGCCGGGGCCGACCCCAACCCGCGCCTGAACACGCACCTGTGGTACTGGGAATACGGCCTCACGAAGATGGGGATCGACCTCACGGGGGCGACGCCGTTCTGGCGAGCGGCCTTCGCCCAGGACCTCGAGGCGATGAAGCTCCTCGTCGCACACGGAGCGGATCCGCACATCCCCACGCGCTGGCCCGAGGTCGGGATGCGCGAGCGGCGGCAGCAGGATGGCCGGCAGCAGGAGGACTCTGCGCTGCCGTGGATTCCGGAGGGCGCGCCCAACGCCTGGCCGATCCACGCGGCGGCGGGTGGCGGCTACCTGGGGCTGGGCGCGTTCAGCGTTCGAAACCGACCCGATCAATTCATTCCCGCGGTGCAGTACCTCATCGAGGAACTCGGCGCGGACGTGAACCATCGCGATTCGTGGCTCTACACTCCGCTGCACTACGCGGCGTCTCGGGGAGACAACGAACTCATCGAGTATCTCGTGTCGCAGGGCGGGGACCCCACCGCGATCACCCGCCTCGGCCAGTCCACGGCCGACATGGCGCGCGGCGGCCGGGCCGGCTTCTTCACCCGCGTCCCGTACCCGGCGACGGTCGAACTGCTGACGAGCCTCGGCGCGACCCTCGAGTGCCTGCACACACATTTCCTGGATACCGGGGACTCCTGCCCCGGGGCAGGCATCAACGACCCGTGGGCGCCCGCCGCGACGGACGAGGAGGAGAAACGGTCCGACCGCGGCAAGCCGGGCTCGCGCTGACCGCCAGCCCCAAGAGGAAGCATGAAGACCCAACCACTTTGCCTGACCGTCATGCTCACCGCGTCCCTTGCCGTCTCGGGATGCGAAGCCGGCGACCGCGCCGCCGCCGCCACAATGGAGGGAGCGAACGGCGCGGTCGTGAAGGGGGGAGACGACCGCACCGGGCCGTACGATCCCGTCGCCGACTGGTGGAAAGCCGCCCCGGACCACGACGACGAATGGGGCTGGGGACAGGTGGCCGGCGTGGCGGTGGACCACGCGGACCGCATCATTGTCGTCACGCGCGGCGACTGGCCCGCCGACCGATCGGCCCCCCGCGAGGGCCGCCTGCGGCGCACGAACTACGTCGTCGTCGCGAACGGGAACGGCGAGATCGTCGAACAGTGGGCGCAGTGGGACTCGATCTTCACGCTCCCGCACCAGGTGTACATCAGTCCCTACGACCCCGACCGGCACGTGTGGGTCATCGACAGCGGCGGCGGAGAAGGGCACATGCAGGTCGTCAAGTTCACGAACGACGGCAGCGAGATCGCGATGCGCCTGGGCGAACGCGATCACCCGAAGACGCGCGAGGCCGCCCGCGCCCGATCCGACTGGGATCCCTACACGTACGGCTGGCCGTCGAAGCTCGCGTTCCTGCCGGACGGGAGCTTTCTGTTGGCCGACGGGTACTGGAACTCGCGGATCATCAAGTATTCCGAGGACGGGGAGTTCATCACGCAGTGGGGCGGGCTCGGTGCCGGACCGGGGCAATTCGACCTCCTGCACGGCCTCGCGGTGGACGAGGACCGGGTCTATGTGGCGGACCGGCAGAACGAACGCCTCCAGTTGTTCACGCATGACGGCGAGTTCATCGAGGAATGGCCGAACATCTTCGATCCCGTGAATATCTGGCTCGATGCGAACGGCGCCGTGTGGGTGCTGGACGCTACGCTGAACCGCGTCTTGAAGTACGGCCGCGACGGCGTCCTCCGGGATTACTGGGGCGCCTACGGCGCGGCGGGCACCATCGGGCGCGGGACATGGCCGGGCGGCCTCTCCCTCCCTCACCAGTTGGATATGGACGAGGACGGCAACCTGTATATTGCGTCCTACAGCGGCGGCTGGATCAACAAGTTCACCCCGAAGCCGGACGCGGACCCGGGCAGGCTACTGGGACCGCGGCTCCTGCTGACTCCCTGAGACGCGAATCGAGCGATGAGGGCGAGGCGATGAAGGCGAGGCGATGAAGGCGACGAACGGGACAACAGCGCGGGGCGTGCTCCCCACCCTTGCGTTTGTGGCTGTCGCGGTGGCCGCGTGCGGGGAAACCCCGGCCGGTCCGCCCGATCCGGATCCGCCCGACCCCCCGCCTCCGCCTCCCGTCGCGGCGCAGATCGTCCCTTGCGAGGGCGGCTCGGCCGACGGGTTCCCGTGCGATCGCGTGGATCTCGTGGCGCACGTCCCGATGCGCGACCTGAGCCCGGGACGGACGCCCGCGGGACTCGCGAACGACTGGGCCGCGAACGACATCTGGGGGTGGACGGATCCGCAGACGGGCATCGAATATGCGCTGGTCGGACGTCACGACGGACTCGCCATCGTCGATCTCTCGACCCCGACCGAACCGCGTCCCATCGCCTTCATGGGCTCCCCGGCCTCGCACACCATTTGGCGTGACATGAAGGTGTACGCGGATCACGCGTACGTCGTGGCCGAGATCACGGGGCACGGAGTGCAGGTGCTCGACCTCACCCGGCTTCGCGGACTGACGAAGTTCACGGAGCTGGGGGCCGACGCGCGCTACCGGGAGGTGAGCGCGGTCCACAACATTGCGATCAACGAGGAGACCGGCTTCGCCTACGCCGTCGGCAGCAACTCCGGCGGCGAAACGTGCGGCGGCGGGCTGCACATGATCGATCTTTCGGACCCGAAGAACCCGACGTTCGCGGGGTGTTACGCGGCCGAGGGGACCGGCTGGCTCGGCGCTGGCTACACGCACGATGTGCAGTGCGTCGCATACCGGGGTCCCGACGGCGACCACGCGGGCCGCGAGATCTGCATCGGCTCGAACGAGACCGCGGTCGTCATCTCGGATGTGACGGACAAGGAGAACCCGGTGACGGTGTCGACCGCCACCTACGCGGACCGCGGCTACGTCCACCAGGGATGGCTCAGCGAAGACCACCGGTACTTCTACCAGAACGACGAACTGGACGAGCGGAACAACCGGGTGGCGCGCACGCGCCTGCTCGTATGGGACGTCACCGACCTCGACGATCCGGTGCTCGTGAAGGAGCACCTGGGCCCCAGCGAGGCGGTCGATCACAACCTCTACGTCCACGAGGGGTTGATCTACCACTCGAATTACACGTTCGGGGTGCGCATCCTCGACATCTCGGACCCGGCGAATCCCATGGAGCGGGGCTACTTCGACACGGTGCCGGACCGTGATGACCAGACGTTCGACGGCTCCTGGTCGACCTACCCCTGGTTCAAGAGCGGCATCTTCGTCGCCTCGAGCTGGGACGAAGGCCTCTTCGTCCTGCGCCTCCAGCAATAGCGGGGAGCGTTGACTCGAACCCTCCCCTCCCGTTTCCCGACGCTTGCCGCAATGGCCGCGCTCGCGGGTCTCACGCTCGTCCTTCCGTCCCCCGCTTCCGCCCAGGACCGACCACTCGTCACCCCTGAAGACTACGGCCGCTGGGAGCGGCTCGGCGGCGCGGAGTTTTCACCGTCCGGTGACTGGATCGCCTACGTCGTCACCCGCGTGGACGAGAAGTCGGAACTGCGCGTGCGCAAGGTCGCAGAGGATTCCGTCCGGGTCTTCCCGTGGGGCTCGGCGCCGCGGTTCTCCCCCGGCGGGCGCTGGTTGACCTGGACCGTCGGTCTGCCGCCGGAAGCACGGGAACGGCTGGAAGAGAGCGACGAACCGATCCGTGAGAAGGCCTCGGTGCTGGACCTGCAAACCGGCGAGACGCGCGAGTTCGACGCGGTCTCCGAGCCGCGCTTCGACGCCTCCGGCAGGTTCCTGGCGCTGCGCGGCTACGCGCCGGACGAGCCTGCGGGCAAAGGCGCCGACGTCCGCATCGTCACGCTCGCCACGGGAACGGAGACCAGCTTCGGCAACGTGAGCGAGATGGCCTGGAGCTCGGCCGGATCCCTGCTCGCGCTCGCCATCGCGACCGGCGCCGATGTGGGCAACGGCGTGCAGGTGTACGACGCGGGTGCCGGTACGCTGCGTTCCGCCGACGCCTCCGGTTCCGCCTACCGGAGCCTGAGTTGGCGTGATGATTCCGCGGACCTGGCCGTCCTCCGCTCCCGCGACGACGCTGCCGCCGACGGCACGGCCTACGATGTTCTGGCCTGGCGCGACCTGGGCCGGCACGTCGAGACGCTGGTCCTCGGCGCGGGCACCGCCGGCCTCCCGGACACGCTCGAGGCCGTCCGGCACCGCGCCCCGGCCTGGTCGGACGACGGCCGCATGATCTCCCTGGGGCTGCGGCCGATCGAGCAGGACGCGGACGAAGATCCCGCCGACGATGCCGGCGACGGCGCGGAGGACGAGCCGGGAGCCGCCCCGTCCGACGACCCGGAGAACGCGGACCCGGAGGGTGAGGACGCCACGTCCGGCGACTCCGAACCCGACCTTCCGGACCTGCAAATCTGGCATACCGGGGATGTCCGCCTCTTCCCGGAGCAGCGGGTCTCGGAGGGCCGCGACGACTCCCGGTCGCTGTTGGCCGTCTGGCACCTCGACGAGGGCCGCGCCGTCGTCCTCGGGTCCGACCTCATGGGCTCCGCTCAACTCCTGCACGGCTGGGAGTACGCGCTGGAGGACATCGACGCGCCCTACCCGTGGGGCGCGATGTTCGGCCGTCCGTACCACGATGTGCGGGCCATCGACGCGGACACCGGCGAGCGCCGTCAACTCCTCACCCGCGTGCGCTACGAGTGGCCGAGCGCGGGCGGCGACTGGCTGATTTCGTGGGACGGCTCCGCCTATCACAGCCTCCACATCGCCACGGGTGCTACGCATGACCTCACGTCAGCGTTGGCCGCCGGCTTCGCCGACACCGAGTACGACACGCCCACGGACGTCATCCCCCCGCACGGTTTCGGTCCCGGCGGCTGGCTCGAGGGCGACGGCGCGGTCCTGCTCTACGACGAACACGACGTGTGGCGCGTGGCGCCCGACGGCTCGGGCGGCGAGCGGCTCACGCGCGGCGCGGAGACGGGGATCACGCACCGGCTGACCCGCGTGACGGACGACGACGATGAGCCCGGTCTCGACCCCGGCTCGCGCCCCTACCTGTCCCTCTACAACGAGAAGACGGAAGAGCGCGGCTACGCCCGCTTCACGACCGGCTGGGCCGCCGAGCGCGGCCGGGACCTGGCCGAGACCCTGATCCTGGAAGACGCCTACGTGCGCGGCCTCGAACGCGCCGACAGCGCCGACATCCTGTTCTACCGGGCCGAGCGCTTCGACGACCCGCCGGACTACTTCGCGGCCGGGCCCGGCCTCGACGACCCCGCGCGGGTGACCGCGATCAGCCCCTTCATCGACGAGGTGGCGTGGGGCCGGGCGGAACTGGTCGACTTCGTGAGCGAGTCGGGCCGCGACCTCCAGTTCGTCCTCCTCCTTCCAGCGAACTACGAGGAGGGCCGCGCGGTCCCCACGATCGTGTACACCTACGAGATCCTCTCCCCGCAGATGCACCTCTTCGAGGTCCCCAGCGAGCGGGACTACTACAACTACACGGCCTGGACCCAGCACGGGTACGCGGTGCTGCTTCCCGACATCGTGTACCGGGCGCGGGATCCGGGGGTGAGCGCGCTGGAGTCCGTGCGCGCGGCGGTGGCGAAGGCCGTCGAGATGGGGGTGACGGACCCCGACGCGGCCGGCCTCATCGGGCACTCCTGGGGCGGCTACCAGGCGACGTTCCTGCCCACCCGGACCGACATCTTCGCGGCTTCCGTGGCCGGCGCGCCGCTCACCGACTTCGTGAGCTTCATGGGCCAGTTGCACTGGAACCCGGGCATCGCCGAACTGAGCCACTGGGAGACCGGCCAGGCGCGCATGGAGGTGCCGTTCTGGGAGGACCCGGAGGCGCACCGCCGGAATTCGCCCATCCACGAGGTCCACCGCATGGAGACGCCGCTGCTGATGGCCTTCGGCGACGAGGATGGCGTGGTGGACTGGGACCAGGGGACCGAGTTCTTCAACTTCGCCCGCCGCGCCGGAAAGCAGATGGTGCTCCTGGTCTACGAGGGGGAGGACCACGGTTTCCGCGACGAGGCGAACCAGAAGGACTACCACCGCCGCATCCTCGAGTGGTTCGGGCACTACCTGAAGGGCGAGCCGGCGCCGGCGTGGATTACGGACGGCGTGCCGCTGCATGGGCTGGAAGAGGAGAAGAAGCGGGTGGCCGGGACCGGTACGGAATGCGGTAGCAGGGATTTCTGAATGGACAGGGAAGCCGGTTTCGATGTCCGGAAGGATTTTCGGCGCTTCTCGCAGAGGGACGACATCTTCTGCCGCTCGTTCTGGGACCCGGAGGTGCGTACGCACCGCTCGGACATGTTCTACGAGACGTACCGCACGCCGAAGCTGACCTGGCGTTCCGTCGACGGCTTCACGCGGCGTGACTACGCGCTGCGCAACGCGTCCTGGCACGTGACGGACGTCTTCGCCGAACTGCGTGACGGCGATGACCGCCGCGAGGGCTTTCTGGATCCGTACACCACGGTTCGCGAGGGCCCGGGCAGCACGCCGCCGGTGGCGTCTCCCGAGGAGATGGCGCGCGAGATCAAGCACGCCGCCAAGACCCTGGGAGCCGATCTGGTGGGGATCACCGGCAACGACGAGCGGTGGCTTTACACTCATGCCTACAGCCGCGAAGACGAGCACGAGAAACCGCAGGAGATCTCCACCGATCTCGAACGTGTGATCGTGATCGCTCAATCCATGGACCGGGAACTGCTGCGGACGGCGCCCTCCGCGCTGAGCGGCGCCGCGACGGGCGCCACCTACTCCCGGGATACCATCGTGCTGCTGGCCATCGCGCAGTACATCACCAATCTCGGCTATCGCGCCGTGGCCAGCATGAACGACTCGGCGCTCGCCATCCCGCTCGCCATCAGGGCCGGGCTGGGCGAATACGGGCGCCACGGTCTCCTCATCACCCGCGAGTACGGCCCCCGGGTCCGCCTCGGCAAGGTCTTCACCGACATGCCCCTCGCCCACGACAGGCCCGTCAGCTTCGGCGTGAAGGAGACGTGCGACATCTGCCGCGCGTGCACGAAGGGCTGCCCCGCGGGGGCGATCGCCGACGGCGAGCCGTCCGCCCTGGTCCACAACCGGTCGAACATCCAGGGCATCCGAAAATGGACCACGGATGCGGAGAAGTGCTTCCGTTTCTGGGCCAACCAGAACACCGACTGCTCGATCTGCGTGCGCGTCTGCCCCTACAATCGCGACTATCGCCGCCGATGGAGCCGAGTGTGGCGAGGGCTGGCCGGCACGCGGCTCCGGCGACTTGCGCTTTGGCTTGACTCCGTCGGTGGGCGCGGCGAGCGCCTGAGACCATCCCACTGGTGGAACGCCGCGTGATGGGGGTGGCGGCCCCCCGGCGCGGGCACGATGCATTCGTTGACGGGTATACGGTAATACAGCTATCATGGCGCCATGAAGGCGACCATCGATATTCCGGATGACCTGTACCGCCAAGTCAAGTCGGAGGCGGCCCTGCGGGGCCTGACCATTCGCGAAGTCACCACGGGACTCTACCGGCGCTGGCTGAGCGAGGACGAAGGCGCGGAGATCCGCGAGGCCCCCAACGCATGGCTGCGCTCCTGGCTCGATGCGGCCGATGAAGCGCTCAAGCGTGCGCCCGGGGGCCCATCGGCGAGGGAAGAGCTGGCCGCCGACCGGAATCGGTTGGGAGCCGAGTGACGACGCTGGTCATTGACGCCAGCGTGTGGGTCTCCGCGGCAGACGCGACCGATGGATTTTCCGAGTCGAGCCGAGCCTTTCTCTCCCTGGTGGTGGAACGGAAACTCCCGGTTTCTCTCCCGGAGCTGGCGAAGCTGGAGATCGCCTGCGCGCTCGCGCGGAGGCTGCGCGACGCCGAGCGCGGACGGAACTTGGCTGATCAAATGCTGGGTTCTCCGCTGGTCACCGTGTACTCATCGAACCGGGCGATGCTCCAACGGGCCCTCGAGGTCGGCACCCGAGGTTTTCTGCGCTCCGGGGACGCTCTCTACGCCGCCCTCGCCGATTGGCTGGGCGCCGGGGTCGTGTCGTGGGATGGCGAGCTGATCAAGCGGGCCGGGGCCGTCACTCCCACCGATTGGATTGAACGGAACGCGTAGGAGAGAAAATGTCGGAGTCCGGCCACGACGGCACGGCGCACACCGGCGCGCGCACCTGCGCGAACTGCGGACGCGAGCGGCCGGAGAGCTTCTGCGCGGGGTGCGGGCAGAGCGACCGGGAGTATGCCCGTTCGCTCGGCTCCGTGGTTCTCGAGTTTCTGCGCGAGATGTTCGAGTTGGATTCCCGGCTCTTCCGCACGCTGAAGCGTCTCTTCTTCAGGCCCGGAAGCCTCACCCGGGAGTTCTCGCGCAACCGGCGGGTCAGCTTCGTGTCGCCCGTGAGGCTCTACATCTTCGCCAGCTTCGTTTTCTTCCTCCTGTTGTCGCTGTTCGGAGATTTCGGGGAAGTGGTCGTGACGGGCATGACCGAGGAGGACCGGGAAAATGCCGCAACCCAGCTCTCCGACGCCGTCACCCAGCCACCGACTGAAGAGCGCCTCGCGGCCTTCAGGGCGGCACTACCGCCGGAACAACGGAGGAAGGCCGACGACATTCTCCGTCGCTCGGAAGAGAATTTCGGGAGACAAGTCGTCCTTTCAGCGGCCGAGGAGGACTTCGAGGAGCGGAACTGGATCGCCCGGTTCATGGTGGTGGCCGCGATCGACATCATTCACGATCCCTCGGTCGTCCGCCGGCGCCTCCTCGCGAACATGCCGATCGCGATGTTCTTCGTGCTGCCGGTCCTCGGCCTGGTCCTCGCCGTCTTCCATTTTCGGAGGAAGCGCTTCTACGTGGAGCACCTGGTCTTCGCCATCCATGTCCAGACCTTCACGTTTCTCATCTACGCGGTCGCGCTCCTGCTCCCGGACTCGGGGCTGGGCGGTTGGGTCCGTGCGGGCTGCCTGCTGATTCCGTACCCCTACTTCGTCATCGCCCTCCGGCGCTACTACGAGAACGGCTGGGTACTGACGGTGGCGAAGTCGGTCGGCGTGTACGTGCTCTATTCGCTGGTGCTGCTTCCCGCGTTTGTGATCTCGATTGTCGTGACCGGGTAGGCCTTACTTCGACGGTGTACGCGGGAGCTACGCCGGGCCCACGAGTTCGAGGGCCGCCAGCGCGAGGGCCTGCGTGCACGCCACGAGATCGTCGACCGCGCAGGATTCGTCCGGCTGGTGGGCCTCCTCGAGGGGGCCGGGGCCGTAGGCCACGCAGTGCTCGATGCCGGCGATGCGGGCGAGGTGCTTCTGGTCGTAGGTGCCGGGGCTCGCCACGAGTTCCGGAGGACGGCCGATGACCGTCTCCACCGCCCGCGACAGGGCGGCCACGAGCGGCGAGCCGGGCGGCGCGGAGGTGGGGTGCACGACCATGCGCTCCTCGATCGTGAAGCGGCGTTCCGGGTCGCCGCCTTCTACCGACGCGACCGCGCGCGCGATTTCGGCGCGGACCTCGTCGAACGGCTCCTCCGGGATGAAGCGGCGGTCGAAGGTGGCCGCGCAGCGGTCGGCCACGCAGGGCGACTGGGTCGCCTCGCCGGACTGCCCGCCGGTGATCGCGTTGACGTTCAGCGAGGGACGGCGGGAGGGTTCCGGCACGACGGGCAGGGCGGAGAGACGCGTCGCGAGGTCGGGGGCGAGCCGGGTTCGGAAGGCTTCCAGCAGGGCGCCCATGTCATCGATGGCGCTGCGGCCGAGGTGGCTCATGCTGCCGTGGGCCGTGTGGCCGTGCGCGATGACGTCGAACCAGTAGACGCCCCGGTGCCCCACGCACACGCGACCGGGTCCGAACGGCTCCGGGATGATGGCGTAGCGGGTGTCGTCGCTGGAGATGACCCCGGCCTCGCACAGGTGCGCGACCCCCGCGAACCCGCCGCTCTCCTCGTCGACCGTCGCGCTGATGTCCACGGCGCCCTCGAGTTCGACCCCGGCGCGCCGCAACGCCTCGAGCGCGAAGACCGCGGCGGCGATCCCGGACTTCATGTCCGACGCCCCCCGCCCGCAGATGCGCCCCTCGCGCACCACGCCCGCGAACGGGTCGACCGTCCACCCGTCCCCCGGCGGGACCACGTCGAAGTGGCCGTTCAGGTGGAGCCGCGGACGTCCCGGAAGGGCGGCCCCCCGCCCCACCACATTCACTCGCGGGTGGTCGGCGGTATGCTCCGGGCGCCCCTCCGCCTCCACGTACTCGACCGCCAGACCCGTCGCCCCGAGCCGCCGCCCGATCAGTTCGGCGCAGTCCCGGTAGCCCTCCCCGGGGGGATTCACCGTGGGGATCCGGATCATCTCCGCCGTGAAGGCCACAATCTCGTCGCGCGCGGCCTCCACTTCGGCGAGGACGCGGTCCTCCCGGCGCGTGCCGGTCGGTGGGCTTACGCGGTGCATGCGGATCTCCGGGCTGGGGGATACGCGGGCCGGGTTGCCCGGCGGGTGCGGTCCCTACATTGTGTCGCGCCCTACACCAAACGAAACCCTGCCCGAGAATCCCCATGACCCAGATGTTCAGCCTGGAAGGACGCACCGCCGCGATCGTCGGAAGCGGCTCCGGCATCGGCGAGGCCGTCGCGACCGGGTGCGCGGAGGCGGGAGCGTACGTGTCCTGCCTCGACATCGATGCGGACGCCGCGGCCCGCACGGCGGCGACCATCCGCGCGGCGGGGGGTGAGGCCGACTCCGACCGCCTCGACATCCTGGACGGCGCGGCGATCACCGGCGCGTTCGAGGACATCGCGACGGCCCGCGGGTCCCTCGACGTCGTGGCCTGCACCCCCGGCGTGAACGTGCGCAAACCCCTCCTCGACTACACCGATGAGGAGATCGACCGCGTGCTGGGCCTCAACCTCAAGGGCGGCGCCCACGTCATTCAGTCCGCGGGCCGGATCATGAGCGCGCAGGGATCGGGGTCCATCATCCTCTTCAGTTCGATCCGGTCGGTCGTGGTCGAGCCGGGGCAAAGCATGTACGCCGCCACCAAGGCGGGGATCGTGCAACTGGTGCGCACCGCCGCGGCCGAACTCGGGCCCCGCGGGGTGCGGGTCAACGCGGTCGCGCCGGGCGTCATCGACACGCCGCTCACGGCCCCGATCAAAGGCGACCCGGACTGGTACGGCGCCTACGCCGCGCGCAATATCCTCAACCGCTGGGGCAGCGCCGCGGAGATGGCCGGCCCCACGGTTTTCCTCGCCTCGGATGCCGCCAGCTACGTGACCGGGACGGTCCTGTTCGCCGACGGCGGCTGGACCGCCATCGACGGGAGGTACACACCGCCGTCAGGCTGAGTTGGACCCTCCGTGAACGCCGTTGGACCCTCCCTGATCGCCGGTATTCGACCGTGCGTAACCTTCTTCCGGGAGTCCGCTCTCGGCAGGTCTCGGACTACGGGACTCGCCAGAGCCGCAGGGACGAAATGCCTCCGGCTCTCGAGGCGCGACGGACATACCGTTCGTCCGCTGTCGCGAACACACGCCCGAGGCCGAGGGCCACGGCATGGTGGGGCGCGGTGGACTCTGGAGGCACGGGATCTCCCCGCGTTACAGCTTCAGTGGTCGTTTCTCGATCCTGAGGAGGCCGAGCCACGCGATGCCGGTCCACAGGACGAAGTGATAGACGGCCAATCCCGTCGCTCCCCAGTCCCAGGCCGCGCCGGACCCGAACCCCGCGACCAGATCGCGTATGACTCCAGCGGGGAAGATGACGAACCGCAGGACAGTCCGGACCGATTCCGCCGTTGCCGAAGCCTCCAGGAAGGGGTTTTCGAGCAGTGATCCCACAGCCCCCGAGAGCAGATAGTAGAGCAGCCCGAGGAGTGCGGCCCGGCGGATTCCGAGGGCGGTGATGGCGAAGCTGATCGCGCATGCGAGCACACCGGTGAGGCAGATGCTCGCCACTCCTCCCAGTTCCGTGGTCGGCGCCACCCCGGGCGGCAGGGCGGCGACCGCGCCCGTCAAACCGAAGATCGCGAGTGCGGCGAACGTTGCGACCTGTATGCCGAGGTAGCGCTGCAGGTAGAAGGAGCGCAGCGGCATCGGGTGTTGCGCCCACAGCATGATCGCACCGCTACGTCGCTCATCCGCGACGATCCCGCCCGGCATCAGGAAGGCAAAGAGGGTCGTGCCGAAGCCGAAGGCGAGGTTCAACAGGCTGAAGAGGGCGAACATTGCCGCACCGCGCGCCATGCCCTCAACCAGCTCGACGGACGGCTCGGCGCCTTCGGTTTCGACCTGCTGCCCGGCGGCCTGTATGAGTTCGAAGGTTCCCGTCATGTCGTAGGCGTGCGTGAGGACGACGACCCCGACGCCCAACAGGAACACCACCAGCGCGAACTTCCACCGGCGGTGCATCGCGTTCCGGAGGGAGACCTTGACGATGTTCACGAAACCGTCCGCAGTACCGCCCATGGCGCCGCTCATGACACCGCCCCCTCCAGCCCGACGAACTCCGCCTCCAGGACCTCGCGGGTAAAGCCGCCTTCCGGTGGCTCCACGATGCGCCCGCGCCCCCGGTCGATCAGGAGCACGCGGTCGCTCATCATCGCCAGTTCGCCGAGGTCGTGGCTCGCGACCAGGATCGTGGTCCGGCCGCGAATCTCCTCGATCCGCCTGCGGAGGCGGATGCGTTGCCCGGGGTCCAGTCCCGATTCGGGCTCGTCGAGGAAGAGCAAACCGGCCGGTCGCATCAGAGCCATGGCGAGCGCCAGTCGGCGCCGCATCCCCTTGGACAGCGAGTCGGCGGGACGGTCGGTGTCGTAGTCCAGCCCCGCCAGCCGACTCGCGCGCCCGATGTCGGCGTCCGGACCGGCCGCGGCGGCCGCCAGCGCGAGCAGGCCGTCACAGGTCCAGTGCGGTGGAAGCACCGTGTCTTCCGCCAGGTAGCCGATACCGTGCCGGCGCCGGTAGTCCGCCGGGTCGGTGCCGGACACCGTGGCCTCGCCGTCGATCGGAGCGAGCACACCCAGCAGCGTGCGGAAGAGCGTCGTCTTGCCCGAGCCGTTGGGTCCCACCACCGCGAGCACCTCGCTGCGCACGATGTCGAGCGAGAGTCCGCCCACCACGGGCTGCCCCCGGCGATATCCGACACGCAAGTCGCGAAGCCTGAGTTCCGCCGGTCCGCTTTCGATGGTCATGTCCCCCTCATTGGTGTACCTGGAGCCAGGTTTACCTCAAGGATCCGGAGAGCGAGGTCTCCCAATCCCCGAGCCATGTCAATCTCGCTCTTTGTAGCGTCTTCAGCGAGCAGCACCGAGCAGCTGAAATGCACCATGAACGGAACGGCCTGCCAGCCCGCCTACCTCAGGGACACATGCAGATGGTCGGCCGTGCCCACGTGGCGGAGTGTGTGGAAGCCCATCGCCCGGAACGCGACTTCGGCCGCGAGGTTCCGCCACTCGGGCCGGTTGGCGGTGCGAAGATCCAGGGCGTGGACGAATCCGTCGTCCTGGCGGAAGTGCAGGGAAGACTCGTTGGATGGGAGCCCCGCGCGAGCGTAGAACTCGGGCGTGCGAGCCGCATCGGTGACCACGGCGTCGGCGTCGGCCAGGACGAAGACCGATACGGCCATCCGCAGCAGGGGATGAAGGCCCAGGTACTCGGCTCGCACCTCTTCCGACTTCACGTTTCCGCCCGCGACGACCAGCAGCGAGTAGAGCACGAACGCGGCGGCGGAGAGCGCCGCGACCCGAGTCGCGAACTTCCTGAGCCGCTTGCCCGCCCCGAGGCGCCGACTGGCTGCCCACGCGTAGAACGCCAGGAGCAGCGCGGTGGCGGCCGCCGAGACGGCCACCGAGGACCACGCCCCCAACCCCCACTGCTGGTAGGCGAAGACGCCTCCGCGGACGAGGAGGATGAACGGAAGCACCGCAAGCAGGACGGCCGTCACTCCCCACCGCACGACTCGGCCAGACCAACGCCGCGGTCGCCTCCGGGCACGCGGGTTCGCCTCCTCCGGACCGGCGGCGGCCTCGGCAACCGGATCCTCGACCTGCAGTCTGTTCACATGTCCTCCGATGACCCTGCCCTTTCTTCGTGCCTACGCGAAGAGTCGTCCGTACGCTTCAGTCGGAGCGTGATTGCACCGCAATCATTCGGTAGCTTCTCCGCCCGCCCGTACCGCGAGGAGGCACAACCAATGGCGAGCATCACGGTCCGCAATCTCGACGACGACATAAGGGCACGCCTCCGCGTACGCGCCGCCGAGCATCACCGTTCGCTGGAGGAGGAGGTGCGTGTCATCCTGCGCGACGCCGTCACCAGCCGGCGCGCCGGTCCTCGGAACCTCGCTGAGTTCACCCGGGAGTGCTTCGCGTCTCTCGGTGGCGTCGAACTCGAACTGCCGCCGCGCGGCCCGATGCGCGCACCTCCGGATCTCTCCTGAGCGGCTGCATGTTCGTCATAGATACGAACGTCGCGTCAGAGCTGATGCGCGCTGAACCGACGGCCGTCTTCAAATGGGTCGAGACACTCGCAGTGGTCGGCTTGCCGGCGGCCGTGCCAGCAGCGGGCACAAGAGGTCATCGACGTACCTTCGGAGCGTCGCCATTTGGATCCGGCGTTGGACCGGTGTCGTTGCAGGTATCGAGTTTATTCTAGGCGTCCAGATTGAGGTTTTCGATGTTCGCCACTAGCTTGGCTGCTGGCCGCGCAAACGCCGGGACGAGGAGGAGAACGAGTGAGGATGAGCAACGGGGCGCTCCGGATCCCACCGCAAACGGTCGTGGCGATCACGATAGGCCTTAGCCTACTACAGATGCGGGAGCGGGACACGTTCCGCGACGGTTGCGCGCCGGATGACGGGACACGGGCTGTGCTCGAGGAAGCCGTGGCCGCGCTGGACACCGCCCGGCTCTACCGGCCCAACCTGCCCATCGCGGGACCGGAACACCGGGCGTTCCGCGCCGCAGACCCGACCTACCCGGATACTGACGCTCTGCTAAGGGCGACGCTGTATCGCAAGTACTCGGAGGATATGCTGCGTCACGCGCTAGACCCGACGCGGGAGCCGCCGGAGCGTGCGCCGCATACGCCGCATACGACCGAACCCTCTCCGATATACGCCAAGTGGCTTGAGGAGTGCGCGCCATGACCGCGAGACAGCCTCTTCCAATACGGGAGATGAGTATCCATGTCGCAAGGGATGCCTCGGTAGGGCTGCGGGCCGGTCTAGCGTCTTGGAGAAGTGCCGATGCGGGCGACGCCGCTCGCAACCGCAGGGGTGTGCGATGGCTTTGCAGCCGCTCCTCATCTGGTCTTCCACGCGGCGGCGGGGTCGGCGATGTCTCGGAATAGCTGGCGAGGGGCTCCACTCGGGCAGCTTTGGCGGCCTTGATCCCCGAGGTGGCGGTCGGTCTCGTCGAGTTGTGACCCCCGTGTTTCGATGCCTCGTGCAGACACCGTGGAGGACTGGCATGCGCAACCCCATGCCGCGCTCCGCCGACCTCACTCCCGGTCACCAATCCCTCGCGTGAAAGCCTTAGGCGGGTGCCCGTCGGCAGTGTTTCGCCTTGGCTCGGTGAGAGCCTGAGCGAGGAGCCTGAAGGGCGGAGTCCAGAAAGCGAGGCCTTGACTAGTGAAGCTATCGTTGGAGACCCTGTCGTTGCTTCGGCAGAGGATGGAAGCCAGCTTGGACATGTCTCGCGTCCTTCTGCGGCGGTCGTCGTGATCATCACGAGCACGTATCTGTCCACCACTCGCGGTCGCTACAGGTACCTCTTCTTCCTACTCCTCAAAGACTATGATCAAGAACAACGGGAGTTCTCGAACGCTCTGAGGGCGAGCTTGGAGCGCTTCGCACGTCAACTGCAGAGTGAAGGCGCGCTCGTACGACCATTCACAGGTGACGTTGAGGCCACTCGACGGCAGGTTCTTGACAAACGTTGGACTCGATCCGCGAGGCGGGAGATCAGAAGCACACCAAGCCTGCTGATGATCGACCATGACTTCGACACGTTCGACCCCGAGGAGCATCGATGGCTCCAGGTCAAGATCCCGCTCCGTGGACGCGAGGAGGAGACGGGTCGGATGCTCGAGGATCTGGCGAGGCTGATCACCTCTGAGCCGGAGGAAGATGTTTTTCGGCGAGCCCATCGGATCGTGCGCAGAGCAAGTCTGGACCTCGGCGGGATCGTGGAGATCAGGCCCAGCGTCTTCGGAGTCAGCCTGAACCTCGAAGGCCTTAGAGACTCTGTGCAGCAGCTCGTCGGTTCAAGAAGGGGTCGGAGCGCCAACTACTGATTACCCAGCCCGCCACCGGTTCGGGTTGTTGCCGATCCGACCTGCTTGGTGCGCTCGACCTCGATCGCCAGGGGGGCTCCCCCTCGCGCGCCTGCCGGGCGAGGGGCGTGTGCAGGCCGACGTCTGCCCGCTGCCCTGTCCGGCGATGGGACAAGCGACGGTGGCCATGACGGTGCCGTCGTCGCCCCGCTTCGCGATCTTGCCTCTCCCTCGGAGGAATAATATTACCTCGAATACTATGATATCGAAGAGTACCTCTTCTCGGCGGTTCACGAGCGCTACCATGACGACACCCGTGTCTGCAGCCAGTTGGGTGGGTTCTCGAACCTGGGAACCCGCTCGATCTCGACGATCTGGGAAGGCTATGAGGAATTCCGACAGGCAGTTCGGAAAACCTGATCTTCGTTGCTCCAGTAGAGAATGATCTCGTACTTGTGCATCAGTCGTCTGCTCCCAGCTTGTACATGAGGATCAATTTCGTCAGGAATCGGGTCAACCAGTATAGAGGTCGCGGCGAGGTTGGCAGCGACGTAAGACGCGAGGGGTTCCGCCGTGGCGGAGTTGGTTTGCGGTTGAGACGCCTGTTCTCTAGCGTCGTGTGCGAAGGCTCGGTCGGCCTGGCTCGTGCAGCGCAGGAGATTCCGTGTCCACGTTCGTGATGGTTCGCCGTGTCCAGACATCGGACACCCAGGCGTGCGGACCTCTCGCAGCGCTTCCCCCGGAGCAGGTCGCTTGCGGCTAGCCTGATTGCTCAGGCTCCCATCGAACGAAGCGATCTGGTCGTCGAGATCGGGCCGGGCCGCGCCCGACGTTCCCTACAAGGTCCTGGGGAACATCCCGTTCAACCGGACCGCCGCCATCGTCCGGCGGCTCGTCCAGGCCGATTTTCCGCCGCACGACGCCTGGCTCGTGGTCCAGCGTGAAGCGGCCGAACGGTTTGCCGGCGGTCCCTGTTCCCGGGAGACCCTGCCCTCGCTGCTGCTCAAGCCGTGGTGACAAGGTGCATAAGGTTTACAACTGTTTGCACCCGATGAACTTAGGAGTTTCGTGAGTCGGATTCCCGTCGAATGATTCCCGCTGGTCGGGGTTTCAGCCGCGGACCCTCCGGCGACCTTCCAGTGCCGTCCTGAGTTGTCCAGCGTCCGGCCTCTGATAGCACCTGAGCACCGTTTGTGCATCCTTCCACCCGCCAAGCTCGCAGAGCACCTTGAGCGGAAGGTCCATCAGGTCGCTGGCGAACTTCCGCCTCAGCGAGTGCCAGCCCCGCCGCGGCTTCGGCTCCAGTCCTGCTAGTGTCTCGGCCTTCCTCCACCACTGAAAGACGGAAGCGCGCTGCACGCCCCGCGTGGCGTCCCTCGACGAGGGCAGCACCGGGGCATTATCGGTCCCGGCACCGCTCCCGCGCGCCTCTTCCAAGGTCGCGACCGCCTCTTCCGTCATCGGCGTGACGTGCTCGTAACCGGTCTTCTCGTGCTCGGCGCGCCACCGCACCTCGCGGCCCTCGAGATCGATGTCACCCCAGCGAAGGTTGCGAATGGCCCCGATTCGGTGTCCGGTCTCGTGGGCTAGCACGAACGCGACGTGGAACCGCCAGTCGACCTGCCGGGACACTCCGAGCATCGCCTGGTACTCCTCTTCGGAGAGGACGACCCGGGAGGGGTTCTTCTCCTTGGGTGTCCTCAGGCCCCTCAGCGGATTCGAGTCGAGAAGGAGTCTCCCCTCCTCGTCTCTGGACTTCGTCGCCCAGTTGAGGACCGCGATAAGGAACCGCAGGTCCAACTCGATGGTCCGGTTGCCCACAGGCTTCCCGCTCGGTCCGATCCTGCCCGCCCGGCGCTCCCGGATGAAACGGTCCCAATCGCGCTGGGAGAAGGTGGCGGGATCGCGGTCCCGTCCGAAGAAGCGGAGGAACATCGCGATCGCGACCCTGTCGCGCTCGCGGGTCCGCTTCCCCTTGGTCGGGGTGACCTCCTCTCCGTAGATGTCAAAGAGCTTGCCCAGCGTGAGCGGCTCAGGCTCGGCTTCCGCCGTGCCGTTCAGGTCCAAGCTTGCGAACCCGGCGGCGAACTCATCCGCCTGCTTCTTCGCCCGGGTCCAGTCCCGGTGCCCGAGCGATCGGGTGAGCCTTCGACCGTTCTCGCGCCACTCGACTTGGAACAGGCCGGTCTTCGGGTCCGGGAAGACCCTGACCCGGTTCCGGCCCCACTCGCCGGCGCCGTAGCTCCGGCGGCTTCGTTTCGTGCGTGCCATCGTTCGATACCTCCGATTCGATGGACTGCACGATCTGCACTGTTTGAAACCTCGCGCCGGGCGGGCGCGTCGTCCAGAGTTGGCGGCCCGGTGCGCTTTCGCGCGGGCGCGCCACGGGGGCGTTGGTTTCTGCGGGTTACCGTGGAGGCAGATGTGTTTTCGTTGCACGAAAACCTCTGGCCGGGGGATGCCCCCCGGTCCCCCGAACGACACTTTCGCGCGCCACCAAAGGAGGCCGCCCGACATGGCTCGTCCCCGGAAGCCCGAGGCCGAACGCAGGACCCGCACGATCGGCGTGCGCGTCACGACCGCGGAGGCCGCCGAGATCGCCGAGCGGGCCGGAGCGGCCCGCATGACGAAGGGCGGCTACATGCGCCGCCGGGCGCTGGGGCAGCCGGTTCGCGAGGCGGCCGTTCACCGTCTCGGTGCCCAAGAGCGCGTCGAACTCCACCGGATCGGCGTGAACCTCAACCAGATCGCCCGCGCCCTGAACTCCGGGGCCTCGGTGCCGGACGGGACGCTGGAGGCGGTCGAGCGGGTGGGCGAGCTTGCGGCCGATCTGCTGAGCGGCGAGGCGCTGGACCGATGATCCCGAAGATCAACAGTCTGGGACGCTCGTTCGCCGGTGCCGCGGCGTACTGTCTGCACGATTCCCCGACGCCGGACGACCGGAGCCCGGAGACTTCGGAGCGGGTCGGGTGGGCCGACACCCGTAACCTCGCGACGTTTCGGCCGGAGCGGGCCGCGAGGCTGATGGCCGCGACCGCGAAGGCGGCCCCCGACCTCAAGCGGCTGGCCGGGGCGGCGCGAGGGGGGCGGAAGCTGGCGAAGCCGGTGCTCCACTACTCGCTCAGTTGGGCGCAGGACGAGACGCCCGACAAGCGGGAGATGAGCCGCGCCGTGGACGGGAGCTTGGAGGCGCTGGGGCTGGAGGGCCACGAGGCGCTGGTCGTCGCGCACGACGACACCCGGCATCCCCATGTCCATGTGGTCGCCAACCGGGTCGATCCGGAGACCGGGAAGGCGGCGAAGCTGGGCAACAGCAAGCTCCGGCTGTCGCGCTGGGCCGAGGGCTACGAGCGGGAACAGGGCCGGATCCGCTGCGAGGCGCGGGTCAGGAACAACGAGCGGCGGCGGGCGGGCCAGGAGGTGGTTCGAGGTCCGTCGAACCGGCCGCGCCACTGGGCGCGCGTCCGCCGCGAGGGGTTGCAGCCCGGCCGGGCGCGGCGGGCAAGGGGGCCGCGCGATGAGGAGCGCGTCGACATGGAGGCATGGCGGCGCGCCGAGGCGGAGGCGTGGGAGAAGGTCGAGGACGGGCGCGAGTGGGGCCTCCGGCGACTCGATATCCGGGCGCGGAGGGAGTGGGCGGAGCTGCTCAAGCGGCAGGATGACACGCGGCAAAGGCTCGACCGGGAGAGCCGCACCGTGCTCGGGCGGCTCCGGATCTGGCGGACCGAGCGCTCGTTGCGGGAACTGGTAGGCGCGGTCCGGGGCCGGGAGGATCTGGTCGAGAGCTGGCGCGAGGATCTCGACCGGTATCACAGGGAAGAGCGCGCCGCGCTGGGCAAGGAACACGCCGGGCGCGCCCGGGAGCTCGAGCGCCGTGTGCACAAGTTCTATCGAAGTAGACTGGTGGAAGCGGAGCGGCGCGCATGGGCGGCGCGGGAGAGGATGAGGGAGCGCCAAGAGACGAGGGAGCGGGAGCGCGGCCCGAGCATCCCCATCCGCATTTCCCCTCGGCTGCCCCGGCCCCGAGGCCCCGAGCGTGGCGGGGGAGGGTTCGAGCGATGATCCTTACTCCCCGCCCGGGCGAACCCTCCCCCGTCCAGCAGACAGTTTGGTCTGGCGTAACTCCGGCCCTGCCACGCGGGCTTATGAGGATAAGTGCCGGAGTATTGATCGATTACGGCGGCATGGGCGCGCGCCGCGTGGATTCCTACTGGTTCCGGGTACGCGGAGCGGGGCGGAGACGGACCGCGCGCCGATGGGGTAGCCTCGGACCGCATTCGACGCCAAGGCAGTGGCCCCAAAGGCGCGGGTGGATCCGGGTGATCCTGGGGGTTGACGAAGACCCGCACCGGGCGGCACGCTATGAATTAGCGGCGGTTCGGGTTGACCTGTCGGCCGGGGCGAAGACCGTCGACAGCGAGCGCGTGATGCGGTGCCACGCTGGCGGCGCTGCCCGGGGGAGGCTTATGGATGGCGGCTGGTAGGAGGCTCGGCATTGACGGCAGGCTCAAAATAATGCTGTCTCCCGCAATAGCTACGGCCATCTCGGCGGCCGCGGTGAGCTTGGCCACTCTGGCGGTCTCGCCGACATGTGCACAGCAGGCAAACACGCCGCTCGTCGGCGAAATCTCCCCGGATAGCCTCGCAGCGCTGATCTCGGCCGCCGAACAGGGCCACGCCGTCGCTGAGTACACCCTTGGGTGGATGTACGACTTCGGGTTTGGCGTGCCGAAGAACGACGCCGAGGCCGTCCGCTGGTATCGCGCCGCCGCCGAACAGGGCCACGCTGTCGCTCAGTTCAAGCTCGGGGAGAAGTACGACTTCGGGCGTGGGGTTCCGGAGAAACGACGCCGAGGCCGTCCGCTGGTATCGCGCCGCCGCCGAACAGGGCTACGCCGTCGCTCAGTTCAAGCTCGGGCTCATGTACGCCACCGGGGAGGGCGTGCCGGAGGATAATGTGCTTGCCTACGCTTGGATGAATCTGGCCGGTGCGCAGGGCGTTGACGAAGCCCAGGAAGCCAAGGATCGGCTGTCACGCGACATGACCCGCGAGCAAGTGGCACGAGCTCAAGAGTTGAGCGTCGAGCTTCTGCGGACGATAAACCAACCCTGATGGGGGACTGTCCGATTTTCTGTATAAATGGGCCAAGGGGGCAAGTGACCCCCCGAGGCGTGGGCCGTGATCGGCGTAGGCGTGGCGCTCGGTGGGACCGTGGTTCCGGCGCTTCGGGCGATCCGTGGCGACTTGGCCGCGCTGTCTCGCGACGTGGGGGACCTACGGAAGCGGATGGCGCGGCTGGAAGGGCTGATCGAGGGTTGGCGCGGCGAGGCCCCCGAGGTCCGGAGGGGGGAGGCCTCCAGTTGAGCGGCGGCGGGCGCGTGGATCGAACCCTCCCGCTCGTTCTCATTGCCTTGGCGTCACTACTCCCCGGCCCCGTGGCTGCCCAAGATGAGGTTACCGAGCTGGAGCGCTTCAGTCTGTGTACCGGCTGTGCGGTGAATCTCTTGCCAGTGATCGACTGGGAGGATTCGGATGTTGCCGGGGGTCCCCGCGTCCGCGAAATTGAAATTGAAACGGCCGTCCGAAGCCGGTTGCGGGCCGCGAGAATCTATGACCCGGAGGCAACCGGCTATCTCTACATCTCCGTGGGGGCGCCAAGGGTGGGGGCTGGCAACTTCTTTCTGGGATTGGTGAAGCAGCTACAGGACCCCGCGACGGGGGCGAGGGGAAGCGCCGAAACGTGGCAGACCTCCGGCCGTATTGACCCGTTTGAAGAGTTTCGTAAATCGCTGGACGTATTCATGGACCAATACCTACGGGTCAATGAATGCGGGCAGTGACGGCCCGGACGCTGGACGTTCGCGGCCTTCGGCGCACGGATTCGAGAGACGGCGGCGGGTTCCGTGACCCCGAGGGACCCTATGGCGGATCGACCGGCTTCGACCGGGACCGGCGGGGGACTTCCGGGGAAGACATCCGCGAGTGGCTTGCGATGGTGGGGTATATGGAGGGGATCGGTTCGGAGCGAGGGATCGCGTGGCGGTGCGCGGACCCGATTTCGCTGCGCGAGTGCCTGGGATACGGACTCTCGAAGAACCCGCCGGAGCATTCCGGCCTGTCGAAGACGCGCAAGCGGCTGAGCGTCGAGGCGCACGCGGCGGTGTTCGACCGGGTGGTGGAGTTGCTGCGGTCCTCGGGTCTTCTGAGCGGCAGAACGACACCCAGAAGATCGTCAACAAGTCGTGGAGCTTCGCCCACCTGCTCCGCGACGACGGCCTGTCTTACATGGCCTACACGGAGCAGGTCACCTTCCTGCTCTTCCTGAAGATGGCCCACGAGCGCACCCGACCGCCGTGTAGCCGTCCCGCGATCGTGCCGGAGGGTCTTGACTGGCCGATCCTGCTCGCCCGCGATGGCCAAGAGCTGTGAGTGATCCCGCCGTCCAGAGAGTCACGGTTTCGCAGCGAAGCCGACCGCTTCGGTTCGCGTTTCTTCTCGGAGGGTGGGAGGACTCATGCAGGCTTAGGTCGGCAATCCGTCTCTTTACGAGCCTTTGGGGCGGCAAGTACAACTGCCTAGTGCCGGTCCAGCTTGATCCGCCGCCGTGGGCGCAGGGGCATCGATCAGGAATCGAGATAGCAGAGGGGTATCTCGGCGCGTTCGAGCCGGATTTTCTCGTAACCGACGACCTCGGCTTGACCGAGGGACTGGGTTACGAGGAGGACCGCGTACTTGCCATGTCGGAATTCGCGGGACAGGCTGCGGACACTCCATTTTCTCATGGCATCGGGGTTGATGAGCTCTATCGATGGATGTGGAAGGAGGACCTCCAATACGAGAAGCGAGATCCCCCAGAAGTTGTACTTCCGCGTGCGGTCAAAGTAGAGCAAGAGCCGCTTGTGGCGACCTGCTTCGGGGAGTTCGGGAGGTTCCCCAGCCCGAACGCCGGAGGCCCCGATTTCGAGGGAGCCTTTAGGTACGTATTCGGCGCTCAGGATCTAGACGTGACGGCAAACGAACTTCTGCGCCTGCTCCTCAAGGGTGTTGTATACCCGCTCTCTGCAGGTGCCCACCATCTCGAGACCGGGCAACGTGATCCATTGCTGTTTGTTCTCGACCCTGCGTCAATCCTTGATCTTGTCGATTTCTGGAATCTCCGCGCGCTGGGCATGAATCCGGTTCCCGTGCCTGTGCCATGGCTAGATGAACTCACACCGCAGCTCGCGGAACTGGCGAAGGCACTTCACCGGCCACATCCCCACAACCCAGATTATATGCTCTCGGCCACGCTAATATGCGGTCGGTCGCTGGAACCAGCTGAGGCTCGTGCGCATGGGGAGAGGCTACGGGCAGAATCCGCGCCAGAGGCGTTGTTGTTGAAGCCTTATCCGCGCGTCTGGCACCCATGGAGTAGAGCTCACGAGGGGGCCCGCCGTATGAACATAGCGGCATCGAGGGCCGTCACGGACGAAGTCGTGCTTACCGGCGACCGAATCAGCTTCGAAGCATGTCCACTGCCGTTGAGGACGAGTCGCTCGCCTTATCGGGAAGCTGATTCGGCGCGTGTAGTTCGTGTGCGGAGCTACCTGGACGGATCCAGCATAGCCTCGGTAACTCCGTCCGACCTAAGGTCAGCTGGCCAAGTGATCGCCTACCCTTCTCTACACCCCGCGTGGTTCTCGTCAGAGGGGATTGTGGTGACTGCCAACGGCACCAATCGCTTCTTCTGGAAGGTGCCCCGAGGGACCGAGGTCTGCCGGAGTTGGTTGGCGCAGCACGGGTTCAAGCTTGAAGTGACATCTGGCGGGAAGCTGATGCACGAAGCGATGCAGCGGCTCGGGGGACTCGCCAACACGCGGATTCTGACGAGGGAGAAGTTAGCGAAGTTGTTGAACCGCATGGCCGGTCGGCCCGATCGCCCGCCTAAGGCGTATCCTTGGCAAGCTCTTGTAGGAAAGAGCGCGGAACCAAAGAACAAGGCAGATAGACGGCTCGCGGAGCTGTCGGTTCAAGTGCTCGTCGAGCGCAAAGCACTGGAAGTCGGCGCGACCCTTGATTGTGCACATTGCGGTCAAGACAATTGGTACGGCCTAGACCACCTCGGAACATCGTTGCAGTGTGGCCGCTGCCTGCAAGACTTTGACTTCCCTGCCACCAGACCGCCTCCGAAGCCGTGGCGTTATCGAACGGTCGGTCCCTTTGCAGTCGAAAACTACATTCAAGGGGGGCTGTCGGTCTTGTTATCCGTGCGATTGCTAGCCAACACGAGCGCTGGGGCCGGAAGGGATCGGATCACGTGGTGCCCATCCTTCACGTTGAAGAGGAACGACGGAAGCTGGAGCGAGGTCGAAGTCGATGCCATGGCGTTCATCGAACAGAATGAGCCATATGCTGAATCCGTGTTCCCTGTCTTCGTTGAAGGGAAATCCTACGGCAAGAAACACGGAGGCAGTATCTTCGAGGAGAAGGACGTATTCAACATGCGCCGGATCGGCGAGGAGTTTCTTGGGGCCGTTCTGGTGTTCGCGACACTCAGTTCCTCATTGAAGCAAGCGGATGTCGACTTGATCAAGCCTCTCGCAGAGAACGGGCGACAGCCAATCGCCGATGGACACTGGAAGAATGCCGTGGTGGTGCTTACCGGCCGGGAGTTGTTCTCAGATTGTGGCCCGCCAGACTGTTGGGAGCAACTCGTTGAGAACGAGGCGCTTGCCAAGATGAGTTTGGCCGCGTCGAGCCTACACCGGTTAGCCGACGCAACACAACAGTTGTACTTGGGCCTGGAACCCTACTCCACCTACTTGGGGCGGTGGATCGGGAATCCGAATCCACCACCGCCGGGCTAGCGTAGTGTCGCTAAGTGTTGTTCGCACGGCTGACTTTCGCCAAGATGTCCTCGACCGCGGCAGTCCACTTGTACTGTGCCGGGTCTCGGTTCCGGTGGTCGATGTAGGCCGTGATGGTGTCGGTCAGCTGCTTCACGCTGGTCACGGCGAGCCGCTTCAGATGGCGCTGCGTCAGTTTGGGCTTACCCCGAGTTGGTGGACACCTTGGAGCGTTGGTCACAACAAGGAGGTGTTCCATGGCCGACAGCGGACGGCGGTACGCGCCGGAGTACAAGGCGCGGATGGTGGTACTGGTACGGGCGGGCCGTGGCGCGGACCAACTGGCCCGTGAGTTCGAGCCCTCGGCGACGGCGATCCGGCGCTGGGTGGAGCTGGAGAAAGGATGCCCGGCCGACCGTTCTTCTACGGGCTGACCGACCCAGTTGCCTGCTGATGCCAGCCACTAAGGGCCAACGGAATCCAGTTCCCCCCGGCGGAAACAATGGGTGGGAAGAATGCTCACACGGCGTCCGTAAATCACATAGCAGAAAAGGATTACGAAAGACGTGAGATCAGTCCGCGGGAACGCATTCCACGGAACCACCTGTGTCGTGCAGCCGCTGACTTCATTCCCACTGGTCTCACTGTACTACGCGGGATCCACGGGACTTGTCGCTCAGCATCGGTAGGATCGGATCGCCAGCCGTTTCAATCAGTTGCAGTTGCGGTTCACACGATAGCGGTGGACGTAAGGGACGTCGAACTCGCCGACCGTCATCCCCCAGACTTCACTTCGGCTGGCTTCAAAGATGCGCAGGCGTGGATTCCAATTCTCATGGTGGGGCGGATCCTCGATACGGACCAAACCTTCCAACTTCCCATGCTCACCGTAGATCTCCCACACATCTTCCGGGCTCGGCCAAGCCTCGCGGAGGAGCCAGATGGAGCCGTCTCCCCCCGCCACGATCCGGCGCACAACGGGATGATACTCGGGGAAGGTAATAAGTTCGCGCCCAATCCGCCGCCGCCGCTCCGATTCCTGACGGGACATAGGCTGACTCATTGACTCGGGCCTGAAGGCGCCAGCCACGGACGCGGCAAACCGTTCCCGCATCAGCAGTTCTTCGCGCCGCGTAATGGGCCTTGCCTCGTACGGGACCGACTGGTGCAGCAGGGTGTCGCCGTTGAACCGAATCTTCAACAGATCGAAGCTCGCACTCGTCCTGTCTTGTCGGACCTCCCCGATCATTACGATGGCGGAGCCGTCCGGTGTGGCCGTGACCGGGAGCCAGGATTCGCCGGACCAATTGCCAATCGGGTGCGACTTCATCACGCCCCACCCGTTCCGATCTGTCTCTCGCACGAGGGTGAAGGACGCCAGCGGTCGCGCGACGGTGATCACGGTATCGACAACCTCGCCTATCGCTGATAGGCGCCGCAAAGGCGCACGGTCCGCCAACAAGAAGCGACCGGAATGCTGGTTGACAAGGCGTGTTGGTAAGAAAGTGCCATCGGGGAGCGGGGTCCCTGGTACGAGGTTAGATCCCTCCGACGGCACGGGTGTTCGGAAACTGACGTCACGGATCGATCTTCCATCGGCTGAGAAGAAATGCGTCGTGAACCGATCGCTCACCCACAGCGTGTCCCCTCGCCAACCGAGTCGTGTGGGCCACGCTCCGAACTCTCCAGGGCCTCCGCCCGCGCGCCCGATCACGCCGCCGAGGCGACCGTCAGGCTGGAACACCGAAACCTCATGCGCCCACGCTTGGATAAGATAGATGCGTCCGTCGGGCCCGACGGCCAAATCCCCTATGGGGCTGAGCGTCACGTCTCCGTCGACCGATCCAATGCGGAGTGTCTCGGTCAAGATCCAGCGTGTCTCACACACCTCTTGGGCCTGCAAGGTGTGCGGAGTCACGCATAACGCTACAACCAACGTCGGGATCTTTGCCCGGGCCGCTCGCTTCCCTAAGCGCCACATTCTCTTGCTGCTGCAGTGCCTCAACTTTAGCGACGCACCCCCCGAAAAACTTCGGCGAAGGAAATCGAGTCCAAGACGCCCATTGAGAGGCGGCCGTTCACCAAGAAAGCGGGCGTTCCCGACAAACCGAGCTCAGCTGCGGCAGCGAGATCGGCGGTAATCGCGGGAACCGGGTCGTCACTCCCGATACAAGCCTCGAACCTGACCCGATCATCAATACCGACTTCAACGCTTATGCGCTTCCAAGCATCCGTTGCGCCGCCGATCTGCCAATTACGGTCGGAAAACAGCCGGTCGTGAAACGGCCAGAATAAACCCTGTTCGCCAGCACACTCCGCTGCTCTGGCGGCATCATACGAAGCGGATTCGATTACGAGCGGCAGATGCCGATAAACCAGGGCGACATCGTCTGCGTAGTTCCGTCGAATCGAAGCCAAGTGGGGTTCCGCCTCCCAACAGTACCGACATTGATAATCTCCGAACTCAATGATCGTAACGGCGGCGTCAGCAGGGCCCAAGCGATGCCCGCTCTCCGCATAGGAAGCCCAATCCTCAACGATGACTACCGTAGGATCGGAGGCGTCACGCGACGACGTGTTCCGACCCCAGATAACGGCCCCTAGGATCGCCACTGCGCTCACGGCCGCTAAGAGTGTCGCCGCATCCGTGAGCCACGACGCTGAGGGTCGCACAGATGATCGCGTCGGAATCGGAGCGATATCGGTAAACTGCGGGTGCTATCCGATCACGACTCAGTACAATTGATCCACGCACCAGACCGTTTGGTCGCTATCTCCTCCGAAGTCGCACGACTCCGTGTCAGAGCAGTCCGCCTCGCACCGCATAGCACCGCAGCTGCACTCGTCCGAGCAGAATGGTGCCACATTACGGCAACTGCCTGCCGCTCCGCGGGCTTCGGATGACGTAAAGGCGAACAGAGCCACCGCAAGGGCGGCCAGCGAAATGGTCAGTCGAAGCAGTCTCTTGCTCACTCCACCCTCCAGCGTTCGTGGGTCATGCTGAGCTTACGTCAAACTGCTTGGACCGTACATGGGATGACGACGGGGCGCAAGCTTGAGTCTTGTCTTGTAAGGAGCAAATGAAGTTGTCCGGTTTTGTAGCACGTAACATGTCCGGTTTGAACATCGCGCCGGCGGAGGCGGCCGAGGCGAGCCGGAACGGGCACGACGAACCGCCTCACGACGACGCCCCCCTCGCCCCGTTGGAGGCGGCCAGCGGACGACCCTCCCGGTCGTAGCGGCCCAGCCGGAGCTTGTCGTGAAACACGGCCATGGTCCCGTCCTCGTACTCGTGAACCCGAACCTTCGCCCGGACGTAGTGGATCCGGTGCGGCTGGGGCGCGATCTGAAGCCGCCTGCCATCGTACGACACGCAGTTGTCGTTGCCGACCGTCCGCGTCTCCCGCAGGCACAGGATGTCGTCCAGAGGCACCTCCGGCAGCGGCACGAACGCCGTCCCCTCCCCGGCCGCCTCAACCCCGAACGCCGCGTTGAACCGCGGCCAGTACCCGCTCAGGTACTCGTTGGCCCCCTCCATGTCCGCGATCCCCTCGCGGGCCAGCTCGTTGGGCAGACAGTCCCTGAAGCGTCCGGAACAGGCGCTCGCACCGCCCCCGCGCCCGCGGCGAGTACCACGGAATCATCTCGATCCCCAGCTCCCCCATCGCCCGCCCGAACTGGGTCGGCTTCCCCTTGTCCACCTTCCCCCCGGCCTTCGGCGTGTGCCGGTAGTGAGACCCCCGGTCCGTGTACAGGCTCGCGAACACCCCCTTCGCCTCCACCGTCTCGCGCACGCCCCGGAAGCTCGACCAAGTCCCCTCCTCCTCCACGCAGAACCCGGAGTACACCCGCCCCGTCGCGTCGTCCGACGTCACGATGAGATCCCACGCCCGCCCCGGCACCCACTCGTGCGTCGAGCCGTCCCGGTGCACCATCAGCCCCTCCAGGGGCTTCCGCGGCCGCCTCAGCCGGTTTCGGCCGCGACGCCGGCCACGCTTCACAAGACCGGCCGCCCGCAGGCGGTTCTTCACCCACGTGTACGACCGCCTCCCGCCGTGATCCTCCACGTACCGCTCGTGGAAGTGCCGCGCGCTCCAGCCCTCGTACCCCTGCCGGTACAGCGCCTCCAGCGCCGCCACCTCCGCGGCCGGCGCCCGCCTGTGCGAACCCCCGGCCACCCGGCCGTCCCGGAGACCCTCCGGACCCTCCGCCTCGTACCGCGCCGCGTAGCGCCGGAACGTCCGCTCGCTCACCCCGAGCACGGCCGCCGCCCACGCCTGCGTCGTTCCTCCCCCCACCCACGCCCCGTACACCTCCTCGAACCTCAACGTCCGCACCGCGCGGAGCAGCTCCGTCCGTTCCATACAGCCCCCTCCGAGACCATGTTGAAACCGGACAGATTATGTGCTAACCAACCGGACAGATTATGTGCTCGTAACAGCTTGAGTCTTGTCCAGCGGGGCATGAGCCTGAACGAGGAACTGGTTTCCACCGGGAAGTGAGCCTGAGGCGCGGAGCGATGAGATCATGGAGGCAGGATCGTGACGCTTCGCACCGAACGGATTCGGACGCTCGATGAGGTTCGCGCCTTCCTCGAGGGCAGCGAGCCGGTGGAGTTCACCCTCAACGACCGGGACTCGGCCTACGTTTTCGTGAGACGGTCGCTGGAGAGGGTCCGTTACCACCGCCTCGGCAAGCCGGACAAGGGTCTGGTCAAAGGCCTACCTGGCCAAGGTGACTGGACCCTCCCGCGCCCAGTTCACCCGGCTCATCGCCCAGCACAAGAGGACTGGCCACATCCGCGACCGGCGCGGGAAGCCCCCGGCAAATCCCTTCCAGCGGCGCTATACGCCCGGGGACGCCGCCCTCCCGGCCGAGGTCGACGTCGCCTACGGCCGCCTCTCCGGACCCGCCACCAAGGAGGCCCTCCGCCGCCAGTACGAAGAAATGTCCGGGGTTAGACCGAGCTTCCGCAGCCGCCTCGTTCGCCGCCACCTCGGCCCTCTCAACGCCTTTTTTTCGGCTCTGCAACCCGCAAGACCCCCGGCAGCCACCTCCCCAGCCCGGCCCTTCAGCTACTCCATAGTTCCAACGGCGTGGGCAGTAGCCCGCCGAGGAGGCGAATCTTGGCGGTCAGGACGCACCGAGGTGGAGATGGGTCTCACGAAGAGGAAGCTAGCAACGGATCGGGTTCAGCCCAAGAGCACGCGCCTGACGATCAGCCGCCGCCAGCATGTCGGATATCCCACGCGCCCGGACGACATGACTTACTAAGGACGAGGGCCGACGTGGGTCTTCCGGGACCTTCGGCGAAGAGGCCGCGCGGGCGCGGGAGTCCCGCCATTCAAGCGCGGTTTTCCCGCTCTCGCGGCACGGTCCAGCAAGATCCAGTAGCCCGGCAATAGACGCAGACCGTGCAGCCCTGTAAGTAGTTAGACGATTCCCTGCCGTGATTCTGGCCTCAGGCGATCCGCCGTGGTGGCAGATCGAGATCGCGCGGCGGCTTCGCCGTACCGACTTCGATCCCCCTCCGAGGGTGGACGCCGTCGCGCTCTGGCTTGCCCGTCGAACGAGACCGCTCGTGGACCGATTCCAGGCCGCGGACTACCGGCGCTTGATCAAGCGTTGCTTCGGTCGCGACGGCCGCTCGGTCCGGCGGTGTCTGCGGCCCGAATTCACGCCGACGCAGATCCACCGGCTGGGTCGGGATCTCAGGTTCGATCCTTCTGGACCGCCCCGCGGTCTCACCTTCGACCAGTGGCTCGCATTGTTCAGGTTCCGGAGGCTGACGCGGTCGTGAGCGCCGATACGGCGGTGCAGACAGATCCTGCCGGCACAAAGGAACGCGCGTATCGTGGGGGCGGGAAATGCGAGCCGGTATTCCCCGAACGGGGGACCCCGGAGGTGGGAGGGTATGAAGGACGAAGTGGACCAGCCAGGCGCCGGAAGCCCGCGCCCCATCGGCCTGTTGGGTCTCGGCATCTATCTGCCCGAGCGTGTCATGACCAACGACGAATGGGCGGAGCACGTCGACACCTCGGACGAGTGGATCGTGGCGCGCACCGGCATACACACGCGCCGCATCGCAGCGGATGACGAGAGCACGGCCGATCTCGCGCTGGCCGCGGCGCGGGCGGCTCTGGCCGACGGCGCCTTCGAGCCCGCGGATATCGACGAGATCATCCTTGCCACCGATACGCCCGAGGTCTTCATCCCCGATACGGCGGCGTACGTCCAGGCGCGGCTCGGCGTCGGCCACATCCCGTGCTACGACCTGGCGGGGAGCGGCTGCGCGGGGTTCGTGCTCGCACTGGACATCGCCCGCTCCCGGGCCCTCGCGGACGGACGCCGGGTGCTCGTGATCGGCGTGGAACTCCTCACCCGGCTCATGGACTGGGAGGACCGCAACACCTGCGTACTCTTCGGGGACGCGGCGGGCGCGGCGGTCGTCGGACCGGGACCGGGCGCGGTCGAAATCGTGGCCGCCACGGCGGGAACGGACGGCAGCAAGAGCAACATTCTTGGGGTGGAGGCGGGCGGCACGCGCGTGCCCACGACCGTCGAGCGGGTGGAGCAGGGGCTCCACAAACATGTCGTCATGCAGGGACGGGAGGTGTTCCGCGAGGCCGTCAGCCGCATGGGCGCGGCGTCCCACCGGGTGCTGGAGAAGGCCGGCGTCTCCATGGACGACGTGGCGCTCGTCGTGCCGCATCAGGCCAACCTGCGGATCCTGGACGCGGTCAGGAAACGGCTGGACCTCCCCGATGAACGGGTCTTCGTCAACGTCCACGAGTACGGCAACACAGGCTCGGCGGCCGTGCCCCTGGCCCTGTGGGAGGCACGGGCTCAGGGTCGGATCAAGCCCGGCGACCTGGTCCTGCTGACCGCCTTCGGCGCCGGGTTCCATTGGGCGGCCGCACTGCTGCGCTTCTAGCCCGCCTGCGGACAAGACCTGTCGGCATTCGAGCGGCGATGCGACCGCCCGTTCACTGAACTTCGCCCCCGCGCGGCGGGCGCTCGGTTGAACCACCGGCCTCACGACCCCCACCCGAACCATCCCGGTTGCCTTTTAATGAGAATCTATTATCAATACGGCTGAAACACTCTCGGCCACTCCCCCGGTGCGACCCCACCGGCAGCGAGCGAGAGCAAACCGGGGTTCCAGGACGGGGATGATGAAGCGACTCATCGCAGTTCCATTTCTTCTGAGCATGGGCCTGAGCGCCGCCGCCGTGCCTTCGGCCGCGCAGGTGCAACAGGACGAGGGCATCCTTGAGGGGATCGTCCGGTCGACGGAGGGCGGGATGCCTCTCGCGGGCGCGATGGTCACGGTCGTCGGCACGGGCCGCGGCGCCGTCACCCACGGAGACGGCGCGTTCCGAATCGCCGTGCCGGATGCCGAACAGTACCAGCTCCGGGTCGATCGCCTCGGGTACGCAACGACGACCCTCGAGGTCGGCCACGGGGAGTCGGCCACGGTCGACCTTGAAGTCGCCGCCGTTCCTTCGCCGGATCTCGTCGTCACGGCGGTCCTGAGCCCCACCGCTGCGAACGAGGCGATCCGGCCTTCCGCCGTCTTTGCGGGGGAGGAACTGCAGCGACGGATGGCGGGAACCGTCGCGAAGACGGTTGCAACGGTTCCGCGCCGGCCATCCTCGAGCATCAGGATCCGGTCGCCGGTCAGGCCGCGGATGACCGGCTGGGCGGTGCCGGGCTCCATGCTGTTCACGGCGACGCCGTGGGCGACGTCATCAACAGCGGCCTCGACCACGCCTCGGCGCTTTCCCCTTCCATGGCTCGGCGAATCGACGTGATTCGCGGGCCGAGCGCGATTCTCTACGGCAGCAGCGTCCTCGGAGGCGTGATCAACGTCGTGCGGGAAGAGATACCCCGCGCGGTGCCGTACCGCCCGACCGGCTTCGCCTCGATGCAGGCGCAGTCGGCGACGCGCGCCCTCGGGGGAAGCGGCGAGATGACCGTCGGAATCACGGAACACGTGCCCCTCCGCGTCGAGGTCTCGAGGCGAGAGTCGGGGGATCTGCGGACGCCCATCGGGAGGCTCGCGGGAACGCAGACCGACGTATGGAGCGCGTCGGCCGGCACCTCGTGGGTGGACGATTGGGGATACGCGGGCGGTTCATTTCGCGTCTTCAGGAACGACTACGGGATCCCCGGAGGCTTCCTCGGCGGCCACACGAACCCGGTGCGCACGGAGCAGGAGAGGGTCGCGGGCCGCTTCCGCACCGTCATCCGGCCCGGGCAGGGCCTGGAGGCGATCGAAGTGGATGCGGGCTACACGTCGTACCAGCATCACGAGATGGAGTCCTCCGGCATCCTCGGTGCGCTGTACGAGCGCGAGGTCGTGAGCGGGGAGGCTCGGGCACGGCACGGGCGATGGGGCCCATTCACATCGGGCGCCATCGGAACGAGGGTCTCGTGGGAATACTTCGGATTCGGGGGGGTCCTCTACACTCCGAACGCCTGGCGCCGGACACAGGCCGCGTATCTCCTCGAGGAGATCCAGCTCGATCCGGTCTCGATCGAGGCCGGGCTCCGCTACGATCGGGTCGAGCTGGAACCGGACCAGGAGGACCAGTTCTCCGACATCGGACACATCCGCGCACGTTCCTTCGGCGCGCTTTCCGGGTCGCTCGGTGCGCTTCTGCGGCTGTCCGGCCCCCTCACGGTGGGTGGGAGCGTGGGCCGTGCCTTTCGCACGCCGGATGTACACGAACTCTACTCGGAGGGGCCGCACTTCGCGTCCAATTCATTCGATGTCGGCAATCCCTCGCTGGAGACGGAAACCGGCCTCGGGATCGACGTGTTCGGGCGGATCACGGGACAACGCCTGAGCGCCGAGGCGACGTGGTTCCGAAACGCCATTTCGGGCTACGTCTTCCCGCAGGCGACGGGGGAACTCAGCCGCATCCGGCTCCCCATCTACGGCCGGGCACGTGGGAGGTAGCCGGCGGCTGGATACTCGGCTCCATCGGGCTCGGGTTCGTGGGTGCGTACATCGGCGGACGAGTCTGTGCCCGGGTGGCGCACGATGCCAAGGGCGCCACGATTCTGATCGCCATGATGATCGGGCTCGGAGTGGTGTCGGCCCTGATGCCGGTGGAGATGGCGGCGGGACCCCGCCCCGATGACGTGTCGATGCTGGAGGCGACCATGAGCGCCAGCCAGCCGGCATGGCTCCCCTGGCTCAACCCGCTGATCGGGGTCGTGGGCGTCTGGCTCGGATCGCGGAAGTTGCGCGCGTAGCGCGAGGCGGGTCACAGGCCTTCGAAGTGCGCGCCGCTACCGGCGGGTGTCCCTCCGCGTGAGTGGGCTCAGGTAGTCGCGGTTTCCGAGTCCCAGCTTCCTGAGCGCGATCCCCGTCATGCACTCGTCCACGACCTGTTTGGCGTTGAGCACGGTCGTGTAGCCCGGGTCGACGAGCGGGTTGAGTTCGACGAGGTCGAAGCCCACCACGTTGTTCTCCGAGCAGAGCCCGCGGACGATGTAGAACACTTCCCGGGGCGTCAGTCCGCCCGGAACCGGCGTCCCCGTGCCCGAGGTGTAGGCCGGATCCATGACGTCGATGTCGAAGGAGATGTACAGGTACTCGGGACCGTCGTTCGCCTCGTCGAGCACCTGCTGCATGACCTCGGTCCAGCCGTCCCGGTCGATCTCGGCCATCGTGTGGTAGCGGAGGCCGTTTTCCCGCATCCACTCGAAGCCGTCCTCGCCGGGCCAACTGCCCCGCAACCCGACCTGGATGAAGTTCCTGCCGAGGATGTGACCGTCATCGACGAGGCGGCGCACCGGCTGGGCGTGCGAGATCAGGTGGCCGTGCCGGGCGTCCCCCGCGTCGTAGTGCGCGTCGAAGTGAATGACGCCGACGTTCTCTTTGCCGTACACATCCGCGAGTCCCGCCACGTTGGCGAACTCGATCGAGTGGTCTCCCCCGATGATCACGGGGATGGCGCCGGTCTCCGCGATCTCGCGCACCATGCGGCGGATCGGCGGCATGCTGCGCTCCACGCTCAGGTTGTCGATGGGCGCGTTGCCGTAGTCGACCGCCGTGAGTTCGCTGCGCCACGACACCATCGTCTCCATGCTGCCCACGCTGCGCCGCATGGCGCGGAGCGCGGTCGGTCCCTCGCCCGCCCCGCGGTACCCCACCCCCATGTCGACCGGGGCCCCCAGAAAGGCGACTTCGACCTCGCCCGCGACGAGGTCCTCGGGGGTGCGCGCGATCGGCAGCCCGAAGAAGGTGAGGACGGATCCGACTTCGATGGGTCCGGGTTCGCGGGGAGGATCCCCGGAGATGTCGCGGTCGCGCCACACCCCGAGGTTGGGGTCGCTCGCGTCGAGCCGGATGATGGCCGAGTCGGCGGGGAGAGGCTCCTGTTCGGAGGCGGCGTCGGCGACGGCAGCGCTGTCGGCCGGCGTGTCCGAAGGGGCGACCTCGGCCTGTTCAGGCTGTTCCGGCGGTGGCACCTCGCAGGCCGTCAGCAGCAGGCTGCACAGGAGGAAACCGGCGGCGGAAGACGGGCGGGATGTCATGGCTTCGATCACGTCCGGCTCAGGTGGCGATGAGCGGGTGTCGTCTCAAGAGGAAGCCTATTGGGCGCCAGGGCGGGGGGCAAACGGCGTGGGGCGGGACGATATCTTGACCGGCTTGAGCGGTTCCCGGAACGCAAGAGCCCCGAGGACGAAACGGCCTCGGGGCTCCTACCTCAGCGTCTTGCTGCACCCGAAGGCCTTTTGCAGTAGAGGACGACCTGAGGCGTACGCTTGAAGGATCGTCAACTCTCATCCAAACCGCAACCGGCGGAGTTGCTATGCTACCCATCGAAGGCCTTCGGAGTGCGCTTTCAGCCGAGCGGCTGAGTGCCTATGCCCTGCCTCAGGACACCGACGAAGTCGACTGCGTGGCCAGGTACCTGTGGAATCTGGCGCTGTGCAGCGCCCTCCACCCGGCGCTTCATACCCTTGAGATTACCGTCCGGAACCGTCTCTTCGACATCTCCAGAAGGATCGTCGATGAGACCAAACTCAGTTTCGACAAGGTTCCGTGTTGGCTCGATGCTCGACCTTCGCTGCTTGCCGGCCCCGAGCGTGACGCCCTCGAGAAAGCGAAGGAAACGATCGCGAAGCGAGGCCGTCCGATGACCGAGGGTCGGCTTGTCTCGGTCCTGGGGTTTGGTTTCTGGGTGAGTCTGTGCAAGCGGTCATATGAACAGGGGCGCGGCGGCGGGCCGCGCCTCTGGCCTGAACTGGCGAAGAGGGGATTTCCGCATCCGCCCAACGCCAAGCGCACACGCAGCCAAATCTTCCACGCCCTGGATCCGCTCCGCGACCTGCGTAACCGCGTCTCTCACCATGAGGCCGTCTGGGACCGGAAGCTCGGTCGAAGCCATCAGAACATCCTCGACACCATTGGCTGGATCAACCGTGACCTGGCGACGACCCTGCAGGACCACTCGCCGCTGCCGGCAGTACTCGAGAGGGGCGTAGCCGGTTTCCGCGCTCAGGCCGAGGCAATCATCAAGTAGTGCGGCCCGGAGCCGGTTGGCCGGACCGGAATTTGCGCCAGGAGCGGGCGAAGGTTCGAAACGCGCGCTGGACCGCGGCAGGAGGCCGTACGCCAACCTGGCCAAGGCGTACCGGCATGGCTGCCGCTGATACACCGTACATGTGCATCCCTTCTCCGGCTGTCGGAGTCGCGCCCGGCGGGCCATCCTGCTGCTGCTGCTGGAATACGACCCGATAGGTCACGCTCAGGCCCGGCCCCGCCTCGGGCACCGCTCGAGAGGCCGAGGACCGCGGTCACGGCCTCGGTGGCAGGCAGTGCCGTCAAGCTACATCCCTTTACGTACATCGTAACAGGGCGTAGAATCGGAGTGCATGATACGAAGCTTCAAGGACCGCAGAACGCGGCGTTTCTTTGAGGGGCGTCGCGTCGCGGCGTTCCAGGGGTTCTCGGATCAGGCGGTGCGCCGATTGACCCTGCTGGACAGCGCAGAAACGCTCGGCGATTTGGCAGGGCTGCCGAGCAACCGGCTGGGAGTACTGCGAGGCAACCGCGCGGGCCGGCACAGTATTCGGATCAACGCGCAGTGGCGTATCTGCTTCCGTTGGACCGACGACGGGCCATGCGAGGTCGAAATCGTGGATTATCATTGAGAGGCGTGTGACATGAACGCGAGGAACGGCATGAGGCCGGTGCACCCGGGCGAAATCCTGCGCGAGGAACTCGAGGAGGTCGGGCTGTCGGCCAACGCGTTGTCCAAGGCGCTCGGCGTGCCGGTGAACCGAGTCACCATGATCCTCAACGGCCAGCGCGGCGTGAGCGCTGATACGGCGTTGCGGCTGGCCAGGTACTTCGGGACAACGCCGCAACTCTGGTTGAACCTTCAGAAGACCTGGGAGCTTCGCCGGACCGAGATCGAGGCGGGCCGCGAGATCGCCGAGCAAGTCACCCCGCGGCACGCGGTGGTGTAGGTCTTCCGGCATACGTCCAGCGTCCGCGCTTGAGCCACAGAGAATCGTTGCCGCTATGCCGTTGTAACCGGCGGACCATACCTCATCGTCGGCGAGACCGGCTACGCCCCCCGTCTCTCGCAATGGCGCGGCTAACGGTGGGACCGCAGGAGACCAAGCCCGGTTCTCAGCAGATCCACGGTCGGGAGTGACTCGACGGTGTGAATATCGTGCCACGCGCAAAGGTCGGTGCTGCCGTCGACTTCGTGGGTCAGGGAGCCTCCGAGCACTTCGGCGAAGTAGATGATTCTGAGACTGTGCGTGGCGAGGCCTCCGTCCGGTACGACGCGCGAGTCGATTCCCGCCACGTCGGTGGCCCGCACGAGCAGCCCGGTCTCTTCTCGAACTTCTCGCACCATCGCTTCGGCAGGATCTTCACCAAACTCGATCCCGCCGCCGGGAAGGGTCCAACGACCTGCCCATTCCGAGACCCGCGCCGAGATGCGACAAACGAGAATCTGGTCCAACCGCGACACGACACCGTACGCGGCAATCCTGGTCGTGGCCTTTGTAGACAATAGCGTCTCCTGGCACCGGGTCACGCCCTCGGTTGGTTGCAGCTGAAGCGCTCGGCGTGTCGGCGCCCAGAAATGTAACCTGGCACGCTCACATCGATCCCCCTGTGGCGATGGGGGCCGCTCGAGGCACGGTAGCGATACATTGACCGGACAGATAGGCTAGGTTGTAATACGATCATGTCCGGTACGAGTGGAGGAGGCCAATCGCCGGATGAGTGACGCGAGACCGTTCAGCCGCATCACCTTCTTGGGGACGGTGACCGAGTGCTTGCCGGACGACGGGTTTCGCGCTTTGGCGAGACAGCTTTCCGCCGCCGGCCGGGCTGGACCGTCTCCGAGCCTGGTCGTGGCTCTGGCGAGTGAGCTGCTGGGACGGGACCGGCTCAAGCTGCCGGGTTGGGTGGATACGGACACACGCTACCTGGTGGTGCTGGACGTGCCGGAGCAGGCGGTGCTTCGTCTCGCGTCGAGGCTTCGGCTCCACAAGCCGGATCGGCGGCTGCAGGTGTGCCGGGACCCTTCCGTCGTGAAGCGTCTGGTCATCGCGCTCACGCGGCCGGCCGCGTGGGAGGGCATCCTTGACGCCTATGTCTTCGAGAACTCTCTGGTGGCCGTCCTGGGGGACATGAGCGTATGGAAGTTCCCGGTCGGAAGGCTCCCCAGGGTCAGGGGGTTCGAGCCGGCCGCGGTCCGCCGGTTCGTGATCGATTCCGCCGGCTCCTGCCTGCATTGGTCCGATGAGGACGTGCACATGGGTGCGTCTCAGATGTTGCAGGCCGTGGATCCCGTGCATCTCGCCCAGGTGGAGATCCGTCGGTATGAGATGGAGAACGTGTCGCAGGCCCTCCGTGAAATGAGGCATGACCGGCAGTTGAAGCAGACGGAGATCCCGGGGCTGTCGGAGAGGCACGTTCGGCGGTTGGAGAAGGAGGAGATACGACTCACGGTCGAGGCGGCGAGCAAGTTCGCGCGGGCGCTCGAGCTGACGCTGTCGGAGTTCATGGACGAACTGAGTGAGCGGATCACGGGTCTGCGAAGGCCGATGGAGTCGAGGTGGGGATGATACTCTACGACCCCGATCCTACGGATCAGAATTAGAGCGACCACGCGTGGAACGAGGATGACGTGAGAACGCTATGGCTCAAGAACCTGTCCAACGTCGATGGATAGCGGGCGGAGGACGGCAGCGGCTCTCACCTTCCTCGCCTCGAGCTTGGTGTTCGCCACAGGCTGCGGCGTGTTCGACCCCGGCCCGCAGTTCGGCGCGCTCACGGGGAACTGGGCGGGCTGGTGCTGCACCGGCCTCCTGGATGCAGGCGGTCAGTGGTATCTCACCTTGGAAGAGGGTTCTTCAGGGGACGTGACCGGAACCGTCGAGTACATCGAGGCGGGCGGTCCGAGCATGCAACCGAGGATCGTTTCGGGGACGGTAAGCGGGAGACACAGCGGCGCGGATGTTTCGTTGGGCTTCCGCTACGAGGACGGGCGTCGAGGCAGCTTCACGGGAGCGCAGGGCTCCGAAACCGCGTTCCGGGGCAGCATGTCCGGTTGGACGAGTTTCGGACCGGATGCCGTGCTCTTCGAGCGCACTCCGTAGGGATCAAGACTCTCCCTTAGCTCGTCACCTCCGGCCGGGTGTCACGTTTTGACCCGCCGCATGTGTCACCTTCGGTCGCCGTCTTGCGCCGGGTGCCGAAGATGAGGACGGAGTCTTGATGACGAACGGTTGAGATCGCGCCGGATCGTTGAGTTACAGCCGCTCCGGCTCCAAGGACGTTTGTACCGGTACCGGGGCCGATACCTTTGCAACCAGCATGTTTAGGAGCCGTCTTGAACGCACCATCCCGGGTCACGCCCCCCTTCCTGGAACGGGATCGACCATCGGCACGCCGCGGCATCAGCGGTCGGCGTGCGTGGGAATCGACGATGCGGGCGGGTTGCTCCGCGCCGCGGCACCGTGCTACGATTGCGGTTAGCGGGTAGAGGTCGCACAGGGACACAACGGAACCGCATACGCTATCTTGTCGATACACGTGAATCCTGACGTGCTCCGCTGGGCCCGCGAATCCGCAGGCCTAAGTCTAGCGAAGGCCGCTGGCAAGCTGCAGATAAAGCCTGCCCGCGGCTTCGAGCCTACCGCACGTCTCCGAAACCTTGAAGCTGGCCGGGAGTTTCCTACCCGAGCCATGCTCGCCAACATGGCGGACAAGTACCAGCAATCTCTCATCTCGCTTTACGTTGACGAGCCACCAGAACTGGGCCATCACGCCACTGACTTCAGGACAACGGTGAACAGAGAGTTCGCAGAGGAAGAGGAAGCGTGGCTCAACCTCCTGTTGAGAGACCTGACAGCGCGCCAGTCACTACTGAAAGAAGCAATCATCGACAACGAAGAGGATGAGTCGGTGTCGTTCGTAGGAGGCATGAGTTCGCGTTCGGTACTCGACGCGGTTGAGGAACTCCGCAAGATCTTGGGCGTTACGCACCGCGAGTATCGCCTTGAAAGCAATCGTGATCAGGCGTTCCGCCTCTTGCGCACTAGAACCGAGGAGGCAGGCGTGTTCGTCCTCCTGATCGGCGAACTCGGGCACCACTCGCGGACTATAAGTGTCAGCGTGTTCCGGGGACTGGTCCTGTGTGATGAGATCGCACCAATGGTTGTCGTCAATCCTGGGGATTCGTACGGGGCGCGTTCCTTCACGCTGCTACACGAACTGGTGCATCTATGCCTTGGAAACACAGGGGTCAGCAACTGGACGCCGGCTAGTAGGGTGGAACAGTTCTGTAGCGATGTTGCTTCGCGATTCCTCCTCCCGGATAGTGATTTGGATGAGTTTGCCACCAAGCAACGTCAAGGTGAGGAGGAATGGATATCTGAAATAACCTCATTCGCGGGCCGCATGAACCTAAGCCCTGCCATGGTCGCATACCGGCTTCACCGACGCGCGGCGATTAGCAGAGATGTTTGGATCTCCTTGCGGAAGAACTTCTATCGTCGCTGGCAGATGTCGAGGTCAAGCAGTGGGGGCGGAGGAAGCTACTACAACACCGCCCGGTATCGGCTCGGGAACCGCTTCGTAGGTACAACGGGACGTTTGATGCAGTCGGGAGTTCTGACCACGACCAAAGCGGGATTCGTCCTCGGTGTCCGCCCCAACAACGCACACCGGCTCGTCGAGCCATAGGATCTATTTTACCACTTTGCGCTACCTACTGGATGCGAACGTACTGATAGACGCGGATAAGCTGTACTACTCCATCGACCGCGTACCCGAGTATTGGGCATGGCTCTTGCACCACGCATCGGCAGGGTATGTGAAGGTTCCAATCGAGATCTACAATGAGGTGAAGGTGGGGAAGGACCGGGTTGCAAAGCTCGTAAGGCAGGAGAGGTCGAGATTGGTACTTCAGGCGCAGGTGAGTGCCGCGAGTGCGAGGCGGAACCTGCCAACGAATGTGAGACACTTTCCGATTCAGTTTAGTGAGGCCTCCTTCCTCCCGTTGGCCGACTCCGATCCATCAACCGGCGTGACGGGGAGTGCGCGGTTGATCCAGACTTCCTCCGGGAGTTCCACTGGGCTTACCCCGTTTTAGTGGACAGGTGAAAGTGGTGGTTTCCTCCATTCTCGCCACCTCGCGGGAGAGGGCCGCGGCCCGGGGGGTCACGCCGCCTCTCCTTTCTCGCGCGCCTCGAAGCTGGCGGGCGACTCGTAGCCGAGGCTCGAGTGCCGCCGGCGCGGGTTGTACCAGCCCTCGATGAACCGGAACACCCCCCGGCGGGCCTCGCCGGGCGTCCGGAACGAGCGCCGCCAGATCAGTTCGCACTCCAGCGTGGCGAAGAACGACTCGCACATGGCGTTGTCGTAAGCGTCGCCCACCGAGCCCATCGAGGGCCTGACCCCGGCCCTCCGGCAGCGGCCGCCGAAGGCGTAGGACGTGTACTGGCTGCCTTGGTCGCTGTGGTGGATCACCCCGTCGGGGCGCCGCTGCGCCAGCGCCATGTCGAAGGCATCCAGCACCAGGGACGTCCTCAGGTGCGTCGCCATCGACCAGCCCACGATGCGGCGGCTCCAGGCGTCGAGCACGACGGCCAGATAAAGGAAGCCCGCCCAGGTCGGCACGTACGTGATGTCGGCCACCCAGAGTTCGTCGGGTCCGGAGGCCGAGAAGTCTCGGTCCACGAGATCCGGCGCGGGCCTGGACTTCGCGGCCCGCTTCGTCGTACTGCCCTTGCGGCGCCGGCTCACCCCTTCGATCTCCGCCGCCCGCATCAGCCGCGCCACCCGGCCCACACCCGCCTCGCGGCCCCGCGCCTTGAGTTCCGCATGGACCCGCGGCGCCCCGTACGTCCCCCCGCTCATGGCGTGGATCTCGACGATCTCCGCACTGAGCGCCTCGTTCTCCCGCGCCCGCCGAGACGGCTCCCGCGTCCGCCACGCATAGTACCCGCTCGGGGAGAGACCCAGCAGGCGGCACATCACGCGCACGGGATACATGGCCTGGTGATCGCTCACGAACCGGAACCCCCCCGGGGGATCGATCCGCTCTCCTTGGCGAACCAGGCCGTGGCTTTTGCCAATATGTCGCGCTCGATCTTCACCCGGCGAAGCTCGCGCTTCAGTTCCCGGACTTCCTTGCGCTCGACCGTCGTCAGACCGTCGGTGCGACGCCCCTCGTCCAGGTCGGCCCGCTCCACCCAGCGCCGGATCGCCGTCGCCGAGGGCTCGAACTCGCGAGCCAGCCGGTCCGCGCTCCGTCCCGCACGGACCAGTTCCACCATCCGCGCCTTGTACTCCGGCGCGTATCTCCGTCCCGACATGCGACACCTCCTCGTTGTGACCAACGCTCAAAGGTGTCCACCAAATCGGGGTAACTCCACACAGCCCTCGGCGGGCCGACGACGAAGCGGTCGGGGCGGGCGGCGTAGGCCGCGGCCAGCACGTTCCGCCGTTGCTCGATCACCTCGGGGGCGCGGCCGAGGTGGACCTGCTCGGGGGTGAGCAGGCCGATGCCGCCGTGGCGGTGTTGGGTGTTGTACCACTGGAAGAACTCCCGGCAGAAGTCCTTCGCCTCCTCGATGCAGCCGAACCGACCGGGGAAGCCCGGGTGATACTTGAGGGTCTTGAAGTGCGCCTCCGAGTACGGGTTGTCGTTCGAGACCCTGGGGCGGCCCAGCGACTGCGTGACGCCCAGGTCGGCCAGGAGCTGCGCCGTGCACTTGGCCGTCATGGGGGATCCCCGATCCGAGTGCAGCGTGAGGACCCGGGGCCGCACACCGTGCCTGAGACACGTCTCGCCGACCAAGTGTCCGGCCAGGCCTGCGGTCTCGCGCTCCGCCACCATCCATCCGGTGACGTAGCGGCTGTAGATGTCCAGGATCACGTACAGATAGAAGTACCGCCACTTCTCCGGCGCCAGCAGCCGGGTGATGTCCCAAGACCACACCTCGTTCGGTGCCTTGGCCACCACCTCGGGCTTCGGGTGGTTGGGATGGCTGCGCTGAGCCCGGCGCTCGCGGACCGCCCGGTTCTCGGCCAGGATCCGGTACATCGTCCGCTCCGAACACAGATAGACGCCCTCGTCCAGCAGCGTCGCGTACACCTCCGCCGGCGCGCGGTCGGCGAAGCGCGGCGAGCACAGCACGCCGAAGACCTCCGCCCGCTCCGCCGCGTCCAGGGCCCGGGCGGGAGCCGGCCGGGGCCGCCGCCGCCCGGTCTTCGGCCTCCGGCGACGGTAGAACGTGGCGCGCGCGACCCCGAGGGCCTCGCACGCCGCGCGTACGCCCACGTGCCCGGCCAAGCCTCCGGCCGCGCTCAAGAGCGCTTCCCGTCCCCGGGGCTCACGCCCGGCAGCCCCGCAACTTTTCCCTGGACATCGATGATGATGCGCGCCTTGCGGAGTTCCTCGCGCAACCGCGCGTTCTCCCGCTCCAGCTTCCGCACCCTCCTCGCCTCACGCTTCCCGCCCGAGGGCTTCGGTCCGCGTCTCTTCGCCAGCCCCCGCAGCGATCCCTCCCGCGCCGCTTTCCGCCACGCCGACAGGTGCGAGCCGTACAATCCCTCGCGCCGAAGCAACGCTCCGATCTCGCCCGACGTCTCGCAGGCGTCCGCCTCCTCGACGATCGACAGCTTGTACGCCGCCGTGAAGCGCCGCCGCGTCGCCTTCGCCGACACCTCCGGATCCGCCGCGGAAGCCGCCGCGCTTCGCCCGCCCTCCCCTGAAGAGAGGGGCGTTCCGTTCACCTTCATTCCTTCTCCTCGTTCCATCCTCAATCTCTCTGTCTCGCCCTACTCTAATCTCTTGCTCCTCTCGTGTCTCGCGCGTGTTGGCAGAGAGGGTAGCCGCCAACTCACCAGATGTCGGTACAACAGGCTCCGCGGCCTATTCGAACGAAGTCTCGATCGATTCCGAGGCTAGTGTCATGTCACACATCAAACGTCGGATAGAGACGCTTGAGCTTGACACGTGCGTCGTCGGTGGTGAACTGCCAGTCGACCTTAGCTCGGATTCGGTCTCTGGCCGCCTGCCAGGCGGCGACTTCGGCGCGCAGGGTGTCGATGGAGTCGATGCGGCGGTTGAGGCACTGGCGGATCATGACGTTGAGTTCGACCTCGGCGACGTTCAGCCAACTGCCGTGCCTGGGGGTGTGGACGAACTCGAAGCGATCCCAAAGCGCCTTGGCCTCGGCGGGTTCGAAGGTTTCGTAGAGCGCGCCGGGGCGGTGCGTGTTCAGGTTGTCCATCACCAGCGTGATCCGGGTGGCGTCGGGGTACTGCGCGGCAATGTCGTGCAGGAAGCGGGCCCAGTCGGTCTTCGTTCTGCGCTCGGTCACCTTGGTCCGGCGCCGGCCGGCCAGCGGTTCGGTGGCCATGAACACGTTGCAGGTGCCGAGGCGCCGGTACTCGTAGTCTTCGCGGGCCGGCCGTCCCGGTGCCGGCGGGACGGGCGTGCGCGTCTCGCCGATCAGCTGGCGCGGCGTCTCGTCCATGCACACCACCGGGAAGTTCGCATCGTACGGACGCCGGTAGACGTCGAGCACCCGCTCCATCCCCGCCGCGAAGTCGGCGTTGCGCCGCGGCGGGATCACCCAGCCGATGCGCCGCCAGGGTTTGATGGCGTTTTTTTTAGCACGCGCCGCACCGTCTCGTGCGAGACGCTGTCGATGTAGCCGAGTTCCACCGCGCGGTCCGCCAGCAGGCGCAGCGACCACTGCGCGCGCCCCTCGGGCGGATCGCCGCAGCTGAGCGCGACCAGCCGCGCCTCGAATTCGCCGTCCGCCTTGCGAAGGTATTTCGCGCGACGACCCTGCCGGGCCCCAAGCGCCGCTTCCAGACCGTCCTCCACAAACCGCTTCCTGACCCGGTCCACCCTGCGCGCGCTGATCCGCAACACCCCGGCGATCTCCCCGCCGGTCGCGCGCCGCTCGTTGAACTCGCCCTCGTCGCAATTGAGCAGAACCAGCGCGTTGACCACCCTCTGGGAACGATGCGACCCCTTGCGCGTGATCGCCCCCAACGCCTCGCGCTCCCCCGCCTCCAACTCCACCAGATACCGTTTCATGCCAGCCTCCCCGCCATTGTGGACCGGCGGGAAACCTATCAGGATACATGCGACATATCACATGTGACATGACACTAGGCCATCGACGGGTTCCGTGGAAAGCGGGGTGATACCGGGCGATGCCGTCCGTGGGGACGATCGATCTTGAAGCGGCAGTGGACACGGATCGATCAGTCGTCGTGGCGGTTGGCTTCCTTGGATGAGTCGTAGAGAATCTCCATGGAACTGCCCCCGAGGGTGATCCTGTGTGCGTTGTTGAGGAAGCGATGGAGGATGACGTCGCTCAGACCGGGATCTCCGACGACATTGTTGACGGGGACTTGCCGGCGAGGAGAGCGCCGCGCGGGACGCAGCGGTCGTCGAGGACTTGCGAGCAGGTCGTGACGCCCTGTCGCGAGAGTGAAGCGAGGCCCAAATCGTCGAGGATGAGGAGCCGGTTCTGGCGAGCCGCCGGGCGAGCTTGAGTTAGGAGATGTCTCCGCGGTCGGCGAGGACAGCCACAGCCCGGAGAGGCGGTAGTAGCGAGTGGAGCTGCCGTTGCGGCAGGCTTGGTGGCCGAGTGCGCAGGCGAAGGTAGGACTTGCCGGATCCGGTGGCGCCGGTGAAGAGGACCACCTTATGGCGCACCCGGTGTTCCTGGACACTATTCGCAGCTTCTTCGATGAGGCGGCACATCGGCTGGGCATGCGAGATCAGGTGGCCGTGCGGGCGTCCGCCGCATCGTAGTGCGCGTCGAAGTGGATGACGCCGACGTTCTCCTTGCCGTACGGGAGGAAGACCGTCCTGTCGCCCTCCAAGTCTGAAGGGCCTCGATCAGCAGGGATGTCGGGCACGCTCCGGCGGCGGCCAACTCGTCAATCACCCAGAGGACGCCGTGCACGCAAAGCCCCTCGTCGGTGGCGACTCTGCGGAGTTGGGCGTCTCCCGTCAGCAGGATCCCCCGACGAACACGCGCGGTCACCAGACAGAAGCAGTCGTTCGCAGACAGGGCACGGTGGCGCTCCGCGAGCGCAACGGCCTGCCCGACCTCGGCCGGTGTCAGATCGTGGGTGATCATGCCGTGGTCGTCGAGGTGCTTCCATTGCTCGTCGGAGAAGTGGAGGACTTCAGAAACGCGTACAGCAGCGGGATCACTAGTCGGTAGGGCAACCTGTGAAGGATCTCCAACAAGTCACCCTTGCGGAGGTCGATCAGGCAGGAAGCGTCGTTGACAATGACACGTGTCAATGGATGGCCGGGCCGGTGATCTGTTGCTCGACCACGTCGAGGGATTCGTTGAGGAGAGTGGCCGCCCGGACCGGCGAGATCAGCTCTTCGCCAACAGCGCGCCAGACTAGGCCCTTGAAGCGCTGGGGCTTCTCGAACGCCCCGAACCCCTGGTTGCCATCGATAGGTTCCGGTTCGGATTTCCGCCAGGAGCGGGCGAAGGTTCGAAACGCGCGCTGGACCGCGTCACGAGGCAGCACGCCGACCTGGCCAAGGCGTACCAGCATGGCCGCCGCTGATACACCGTACATGTGCTTGAGGCGGACGATTTCATGATAGGTGATGCGGCGGCGGTCTTCCCCCGCTTCTTGAATGAGATGTTGGCCCGGCACCAGGAAGGCACCTGCGAAACGGTTCATGGCCGCTTCCAGCTTGATGGCCGGGTTGCCGGTGGAACGGATGATCCTGTGCGCGAGTTCGTGGGCCAGGGTGGATCGTTTCCGCTCCACGTTGGTCCGGCTCGATACGAGGACGGCGTCGGCGACCGGCTTGCCTTCTCGCAGGACTTGGCAGGCCAGCCCGTTGATGCGCTCGGGGAGATCGTCTTCGATCACCTTTATCCCTTTGTCCTCCAGGAGGGCGCACAGGCTGGGGACCGGATCCAGGCCGAGATCCCATGCGTTGCGAAGTTGATCGGCTCTGTCGTCGATTTCTTCGAGATCGGCAACGCTGTCGTACCGGCAGCCTTCAAAACGGTCGCTCGCGGGCGGAATGCCGAGGACCTCTTCGATGGTCAGGTATCGCTCGAGGTTGTCGATCAGCACGGCTTCGGCCTTGGCGCGATCCCGGACGGAGGTGTTGGAGTGCTTCCGGAACTCGAGGCCGTCGAGGACCTCGACCTGGGAGCTCATGAGGAAGTCCAGCGAGACATCGAGAGCCTGCCCGAGACCGACCAGGACGGCCGAAGACGGCATCATCTTCCCCGCCTCGTACTTGCTGATGGCCTGAGCGGTGACCTTCGGATCCATCCGTTCGGCCAGCGCCCGCATGGAAAGGCCGGCGCGTTTGCGGGCGAGCCGTAGCCGTTTTCCAAACATGCTGTCCTCCTTCACGTGACGATGGTTGACAGACTGCGTTATCATACCAAAAGTGTCAATTGTCGGTTGTGTGCCACGCGAACTCGGACTAGTCGACCACCTATCACACTGGGGACGAAGGGAAGGGAGCATGAACGAGGACAGATCGTGCCGCCTAGAGCGTGGAAACGGGCGCGATACCGAATGAGTCGCTACGTTCCCACCGATCCGATTCGCACTTCCCAACCGGAGGCTTCCATGGCCAGTGCCGAGCAGCTCAAGGCGTTGCTGAGGTCGCATCTGGAAGGCGACAACGACCGATTCATCTCGGTCGCCATGCAGGTCGCCGCCCACGAGGCAAGGGTCGGGCACGGGAAACTGGCCACCGATCTGCGCGACATTATCGATAAGGCCAAGAGCCGGCGCGAGGCAGGATCTCCGGTCCCGATTGGTCGGCCGCGCGGGGAGCTGGCCAACCTGCTCCAGGTTTCCTACCCCAAGGCGCGGCTCGGGGACATGATCCTCGGGAAGGCCTTGGCGAGGCGGATTCACCGGGTCGTTCGCGAACAGCGCCACGCCGGCGAGATCCTTGACCACGGCCTCTCGCCGAGGCGCAAGCTCCTGCTCGTGGGCCCTCCAGGCACCGGGAAGACGCTGTCCGCCTCCGTTCTGGCAGGGGAACTCCGTCTCCCGCTGCTTCAGGTTCGGCTCGACGGCCTGATCACCAGGTTCATGGGAGAGACGGCAGCCAAGCTGCGCCAGATCTTCGACGCCACCGGCCAGACAAGAGGCGTCTACTTCTTCGACGAGTTCGACGCCATCGGTTCGGAACGCGGGATCTCCAACGACGTGGGCGAAATCCGGCGTGTGCTGAACAGCTTCCTCCAGATGATCGAGCAGGACGACTCCCACAGCATGGTGATGGCAGCGACGAATCATCCAAGGGTGCTCGACCGGGCACTCTTCCGTCGCTTTGACGACATTCTTCACTTCGAGATGCCGGACGTCTCCCAAATCGCCGAGCTACTGCAAACGCGGCTTGGTTCGGCCGCCTCGCGGGACATCGCGTGGAGCGGTCTCGCCGACTGCGCCGAGGGACTGAGCTTCGCGGATGTGGCGCGAGTAGCAAACGATGTTCTCAAGGACGCACTGGTCGGGCAGAGGGCGCGGATCCAGGAGGAGGAGATTCGGGTCGTGATCGACGAGCTCAAGGCGGTCGGCAACAGGCTGGCGGAGCCAAGCGCGTAGTCGGCGCACGGTCCCCACAATGGCGAACGAAAACGATGGGCGGAATCGGCACTTCATTCTCGAAGGCGTAACAGAGACCGAGGGGTATCGATATCCAGGTGGTGGTGGTGGAGATGGCCCGGCGATTCCCGAACGCGACCGGAGCACCCACGCCGCAGCGCTCCGAGGGCAACTGAGCGAAGTTCGCGCAACTGCCGAGGCCACTGCGGATGCCCAGCGGGACGCCGGGATGGAAGAGGGTCTGGGACTGCAGGTCGAATTCGAGAGCTTCCCCGATTTGGAGTTGGCCTTCGAGAGCTTGGCTCGAGAGAACCAGGGGATCGAGTTGCTGAATGTTCGCCATGGAAAAAAAACCACGCGCGCCACGGTTTTCTTGCCCGACGGCAAGCTCGATCACTTCGAGAACTTGATCGTAGCCTATCTGGAGCGCCGCAAGGATTCTCGTGATTATCCTCGAGACAACAGGCGGCTGCTCGACACCATCCAGCAGATCAGGGCGGCGAGCCTTCGGGCGCTCTGGACCGATGACGACGACGCGTTCCCCACCGATGAAACTGAGCCAGTGTGGTGGGAAGTGTGGCTACCCCTTAGGGGAAACCGACAAGCAACGACCGATGCGTTTCGCGAGAGAGCTGGCCTCCAAGGCATGCGCGTGGCCAAGGGAGATCTGCGATTCCCGGAGCGTACCGTCCTCTTGGCGCGTGCCTCGGTGGAGCAGCTGCGGGCGTCCATGGTCACACTGAACAACATCGCCGAACTGCGGCGCCCGAAGGAGACGGCGGAGTTCTTCGATTCCTTACACCCTTCGGAGCAACTGGAGTGGCTCGAAGACCTCTTGGCCAGGACTCGCTATCCGGACAGTGACGAAGATGTTCCCTATGTCTGCTTGCTCGACACGGGTGTCAACCGTGGTCATCCGTTGCTGTCCCCGGCGTTGGCCGTCGACGACCTGCACACGGTCGAGCCTGGTTGGGGCACCGACGACGGCGATGGACATGGAACGGAAATGGCAGGCCTCGCTCTTGCCGGGAACTTGACGGAAGTGCTCGCCGGGAGCGGTCCGGTCGACTTCAGGCACCGGCTCGAATCAGTGAAGCTACTGCCGCACGATGGCGCGACAGGTACCGATCCGGAGCACCACGGATACCTCACGATCGAAGCTGCTGCTCGGCCCGAAATCACCGCTCCGGGCCACCGACGAGTGTTCGGCATGACCATCACGGCTCGAGACAACCGCGACCGCGGACGACCGTCTGCGTGGTCATCGGCCCTCGATGCATTGGCGGCCGACTCATCCGAACACGGTAGCCATCCGCGGCTGCTCGTCGTATCGGCGGGCAACGTCGACGACCCCATGGCGTGGAGCAACTATCCGGTAAGCAACGACTCGGACGGTGTGCATGATCCAGCCCAGGCCTGGAACGTGCTGACGGTGGGCGCGTGCACTGACTTGGTGCGGGTGACTGGACCGGACACCCGCGGATACGCACCTATCGCCCAGAAGGGGGGGTTGAGTCCGTATAGCACCACATCTTTGCCATGGGAAAAGCACTGGCCGCTGAAGCCGGATATCGTGATGGAAGGTGGGAATGCCGCACGTGACTCCCTGAGCGCGGCGTCGCTCCCGAGCCTCAGCCTCTTGACGGCGGGCCACCGCCCTGCGGAGCGAGCCTTCACCACGGCTCACGCCACCAGCGCATCGTCCGCGCTCGCCGCCCGCTTGGCAGCCAGGGTGATGGAAGCATATCCGGGCCTCTGGCCGGAGACGGTTCGCGGGTTGATCGTGCATTCTGCCGAGTGGACCGACGCGATGAAGGACGCGTATTTGCCCGCAATCGAGAATCCACCGAAGAGAGACTACCAGAGTCTTCTGCGTCGTTGCGGCTTCGGAGTACCGGATCTGGATCGCGCCCTCTGGAGCGTCGCCAATTCTCTGACCATGGTGGTGGAAGAGACCCTGGTCCCCTTCGAGCGTAGCAGGTCGGGAAACGTGGTGACTCGGGACATGCAGATCCACAATCTCCCGTGGCCACAGGGGTCCCTTGAGGGGCTTGGCAATACGCCGGTCGAGATGCGCGTGACCCTCTCGTACTTCATTGAGCCGAATCCGTCGCGGCGAGGAGTCCGATCACGATACCGATATGAGTCGCACGGTCTTCGCTTTGACGTGAAGCGACCGCTCGAAACCATCGACTCATTCCGCGGTCGAATCAGCGCTGCGGCGCGTGACGACGAGTATGCCGGCGGCACGAGCGGTGACGATCCGGCTTGGCTGATCGGTACGCAGAGCCGCCATCGGGGATCCCTTCACGGCGACATTTGGCGCGGAACCGCAGCCGATCTTGCCAGCCGGGGTGCTATTGCGGTGTATCCCACGTCTGGATGGTGGAGGACGCGTTCGGCGCTAAGGCACTACGATCGAGCGGTGCGGTATTCCCTGGTGGTCAGCATCCGGGCGCCTGACGTTGACGTGGACCTCTACGCCGAGGTCGCGAACCAGATTGATGTCGGCGTTCCGGTCGAGATTTGAGATTCCTCGCTGACGGAGAGGGTGTCGCACTACGCAGGCCGAGACGTCACCCTTAGGCTCCAACGGCACGTGGGCGCAGACGACCCCTTGGACGGGCTGCGGTGGCGTTTCCCGCCAACCGATCAGGAAGGCTCGCCGGGCCCGCCCCGAGGTGAGTGGCGGTCCAGGAACTCGTCGGTGTGGTCGGGGAGGAGCAGGTTGTCGGCGATCGCCGCGATCTCCTCGGCTTCGCGCCACGCTCGCTCCAACTGCGCCAGTTCGCCTTCGAGCGCGCGCCGTTCCTGCTCTTCGTGCAGCGCCATCTCCAGGGCGAGGCGCGTGGGCTTGGGCATCACGTCGCCGGACCGCTCCCCCAGACAGCCGATGCAGCGAAGGGAACGAGAGGACGCGTCGGCGTCGTTGAGAGCGCGATGATGGTCCGGACCGATCATCGGTAGGTGTGTCTCCACGGCCACGGAGTTATCGTATCGTCGCGCTGGATCCGTGGCCGATGGGACAAGCGATGGACACGCGCACCGAGGAACAGCGTCGGCGGATCATGCGGGCCGTCAAGAGCCGCGACACGGGGCCCGAGATGGTCGTCCGTCGGCTACTTCACGGCTTGGGCTACAGGTATCGGCTCCAGCGGAAGGATCTGCCGGGAAAGCCCGATGTCGCTTTCCTGTCTCGGCGGAAGGCGATCTTCGTTCACGGGTGCTTCTGGCACGGCCACGGCTGCCCGAAGGGGCGTCTGCCGAAATCGCGCCTCGACTACTGGGAGCCGAAGCTCAGCGGAAACAAGGAAAGCGATAAGCGAAAAGAAGAGGAGTTGCGTTCGATGGGGTGGGGTGTGCTGGTGATATGGCAATGCGAGACGGTCGATCTCGAGGTATTGGCCCGACGCCTACACGGCTTTCTCGGCGGCCGAGCAGCCAGCGCAGGTCGGGGCACGTCGGCATCGAGCGTTAACGACGGAAGAGGCGCGGGGCCGTGAGACCCATCGGGATCGACCTCTTTGCGGGGGCCGGCGGGCTCAGCCTTGGCTTCGAGCAGGCCGGCTTCGACGTGGCGGCGGCCATCGAGGTCGATCCGGTCCACTGCGCCGTCCACGAATTCAACTTCCCTCGCACGGCCACGATCCCCCATCCGGTCGAGACCCTGTCCGGCACCGATATCCTCGAATCCGCCGGCCTCGCGGGGCACCGGGTCGACTGCGTGTTCGGCGGCGCCCCCTGCCAGGGGTTTTCTCTCATCGGTCAGCGTGCCCTCGACGACCCTCGCAACGGGCTCGTGCGCGACTTCGTTCGCATCATCGCGGAGATCGAACCCCGAACGTTCGTTTTCGAGAACGTCAAGGGGTTAACGATCGGCCGGCACCGCAAGTTTCTCGATGAGCTGATCGAGGAGTTCTCCCGGATTGGATACGTCGCGCGCGAACCTTGGCGCGTTCTCAATGCCGGACACTTCGGCACGCCCCAGAGTCGCGAACGCCTGATCCTGCTGGGCGCCCGAAAGGGCGATGCCCTGCCCGGTTATCCGGAGCCCGTGACCGAGATCCCCAGCCCGCAGCAGCGCATCGTGGGCTTGCCGGAGGGGCCGACCTGCTCGGACGCGCTGCGAGACCTCCCGGACGTCGACGAGATCGAGGATCTGACGCGTTCGGACGCGACGGACGCCGCGGTGTACGGCGAGCCGTCGGAGTATGCGGCTGAGTTGCGGTGCCTGTCCGACGATGCCTGGCATTACGGTTATGTGCGCGAGTGGGACCCTTCCGTTCTTACGTCGAGCGCCCGTACCGGGCATACGGAGATCTCGCGGCGGCGTTTCCGCGAGACGGCGCCCGGTACCGTGGAACCCATCAGCAGGTTCTTCAGGCTGCCGGAGTTCGGGGTCTCCAATACGCTGCGCGCAGGTACCGATGGAGCGCGCGGGGCTTTCACCAGCCCTCGTCCGATCCACTACCTCCACGATCGCTGCGTAACCGTGCGAGAGATGGCCCGGTTGCACGGGTTTCCCGACTGGTTCCGATTCAACGCCACCAAATGGCACGGCGGACGGCAGATCGGGAACTCGGTCCCTCCGCCGCTTGCGAGGTCGATCGCCGGCGAGGTCATCCGATCACTCGGCGTGACTCCGGTTCGACCGACGGCCGCGATCTCCCTGGGAGACCCCGCGCTTCTGTCGTTCGACCCTTCGAGTGCCGCCAAGTACTTCGGCGTCGAACCGCCTCCGAGCCGCCGCGACAGGAAGAGCGGCGCGAGGAAGCGCAGGCAGATCGACATCGAGCGCGAGCGTCTGGGCAGGCAAGCGGCGCGTGTCTGAGACGATAAACAGATACCAGGCCGTGATCGAGAAGGTGTTTTTCGATCACTACGCGCCGGGGATGACCGAGTTCGAGCTCCAGCGGGAAGAGCTTGAGGACGCGGTCACCGCGCTCGGCGTCGCTCGCGTCAAGAATCTCGGCGACATTCCGTACTCCTTCCGCTACCGAAATCCCTTTCCCGACAGCATTCTCGAAACGCAGCCCGAGGGGCACGAATGGATCATCGAAGGGGCCGGGAAAGGCCGGTATCGGTTCAAGCTGGTTACGGCGAGCCGTATCCTGCCGCGAGAGGATCTCGTCGTCATCGACATACCGGACGCCACGCCCGAGCTGATCCGGGCGTACCAACTCGACGACGAGCAAGCTCTGCTCGCGATGGTGCGTTACAACCGCCTCATCGACACGTTTCTCGGCCTTACGGCCTATAGCCTGCAGAACCATCTCCGGACGACGGTCAAGGACCTGGGGCAGATCGAGATCGACGAACTCTACATCGGGATCGACAAGCTCGGTTGCCACTACGTGGTCCCCGTTCAGGCGAAGGGCGAAAAGGATCAGATCGGGATCGTGCAGACGACCCAGGATATCCGCTTCGCCGAGCAGAAGTTTCCCGGCATGCGCTGCCGAGCCATCGCCGCGCAGTTCCTGGACAACGATGTGGTGGCGTTGTTCGAGTTGACGCTGCGGGACAGCGAGATCAGGGTCGTGGAAGAACGCCACTACCGGCTGGTGCCGGCCGATCAGCTCGATCCGGAGGCGATTAGGAGTTATCGCCTGTAACCGCCATCGAGCGCTACAACGGCGGCTGGCTCCTCCAGCGGCACGGGTACCTGACCCCGGCCCGCGCCCGCGAGAAGCTCACCCGCCGGGCGGCTTGATGGGGTTAAGCCGCCCCTCTGTCCAAAACAGCGGGACCGCTGCACGCGAATCCCGGCAAGAACATCGTCTAAGTTCAATCAGGACTGTTCTCGATGGTGCCGCAGCGGGACGCGGCGCGGACGACCCCATGGACCGACTGCCGTGGCGTTTCCTCCAACCGATCGGGAAGGCTCGCCGGACCTTTCCCGACGTGAATGGCGGCTCAGGAACTCGTCGGTGTGCTCGGGCAGGAGCAGGTTGTCGGCGATCGCCGCGATCTCCTCGGCTTCGCGCCACGCTCGCTCCAACTGCGCCAGTTCGCCTCCGAGCGCGCGCCGTTCCTGCTCTTCGTGCAGCGCCATCTCCAGCGCGAGGCGCGTGGGCTTGGGCATCTTGCGGACCCATCCGGGCCCGGACAGCCTGACCTGCCCCCCGCGCCCGGGCGCAGGGAGTTCGCGCGCAGTGGTAGCGGACCCTCGCTCGGTGGAATCGGCGATGAACCGATGCGGGTCGCCGTGGGATTCGATCCGGGACACCGCTTCCCGGATGTGGCGAGCCGTCGCGCCGGCGCCATTGACTAGGGGAAGGAGAGCGTTGATGGCTCGCCTGGCATCGTCGCCCTCGAACGAGTGCGGGCCTTTCCGTGAGAGCGGTCTCTGGTGGATCTCGACGCAAAAGCCGGGTTCGATGTCGTCGGCCCGTATCCGGGCGAATTGGGTGACCTCCTTCCACGTGAGCGTGTAGGGTGTGCCGTCGGAGCGCCGGAACTGGGCTGCATTGGCCACCGGAGCGGGCGGCGAACTCGGATACCGTGGAGGGGAGCTGTGTCTACCCTTCCCGGGTTGAGAGGTGATCCAGATCGAGCGGGTCGCTCTCGACGAAGTCGCGGGCGGTCAGGTCATCCAGAGTCAGGACCACGCCATCCACACGGACGAAGCGCTCGTAGGTCGACTCCGGCTGGGGCAAAGCCGTTAGGCAGAGCTCCCAGTTGTCGATCTCAAATGCCGGCTCGTCGTCATCTTGGACGAACCAGAACGTCAATTCCACGGCGTCGGCATCCCACGATGGGGCCGCTCGAACTCGGATTTCGCGGAGCGAGCGGAGGGCACGCCCCTCATCGCTCTGCCTGTCGTGTCTCTCCGACATCCGGTCCATCAACGGCCTGGCGAACACGACAAAGTCGTCGGGAAACGCCGTCCTCGCTCGCTTCCGGGCCAGCGCGAGGGAGAAGCGACGCGTCTCATCGTCCGTCCGGCATCCCTCGATCCGCTCCCAACCCGCCACGACCGGCTTCTCGACCGTCATAACTCGGTCGAGGTCGGCCACGAGGCGGCGGTCCGCCACGCCCGGGATGAAGCCGTAGTTTGGCCGTCGACCTCGCTCGATCTCGTGGAGCACCTGACCATCAACCTCGACCAGCGGACTAACCTCGACGAAGGGGCGATCCGCGCAGTGCCGGACGAGGTCGCAAGTCTGAGTGAGGACCGCGAAGCCGAGGACGGACGTCTCGGCGTTCTCGACTCCTTCGACGACCGCAGTTCTGCCGGCGTCGGTCAGCGGGTTTTGCGCGCTCGTCCGATACAGAAACCAAGCGTCCTCGACGACGCAGTCGCCCTGACGCCAAGTTGCGACTCTCTCGTCGACCTGCTCACCGATGGCACCGTCAACCGCGCCCACGCCGCTGGCCCCTTGCGGTTCGAGCGGCGCGCCCACGCCCCGGTTCCTGGTGTACACGGTCGCCCTTCGCGTCGTAGAGCTCGTCCGGCGGGAGGGGTTTACGGGCCGTCTGGGCCGCTTCGCTGAGCGGGGTTAGCGCCGGCATGAGGCGCGTCCGCCCTCGGCCAAGTGCCAAATGTGCCTCCCGAAACTGCTGATCCGCCAACATCTCGAACGGGCTCGTACCCCCACGGGCATCGAGCAGAGCCGCACGCGTGCCGCGTGCCGTGCCACGGTCGGCATCCCGGACAACATCCAGCACACGCATGAGCCGCTCGTGGTTGGTGGCGTTCAACGGCTTCCCGCTGGCCCAGAAGTGGACGCTGCGGCGCGATACCCCGAACAGCCCGGCGAGCTGCTCCCAAGTCAGGCCAGAGATTCGACGCAACTCAGAGACGGCCTTACGGGTGGTCTCCGTCTCGATCTCCATCTGCGTCACCACAGCGTCGCGGCTTGGTCCGCCAGCGGTCGTCTCAAGATCGCGTACGTACGGTTCCCCCCAGATCTTCGTGGGCTCTGCAGACGACGTGCAGCCGATCCACAACGCGCCGCTTACCATGATCACCGACAGCGGGGCGCGATCCCGGATGCCGGCGTGACCGGCAAGGGACGTCGTTCCGTCACTGACGGCCGACTCGCGTAGCAGGGATTCGAGGGTCATGGCTCACCTCCGTACCGTCGCAGAAACTCATCCGTGACCGCCCAGCGGAAGATGCTGTAGATGCGTTCGGCGAAGCCTCGCGCCTGCTCGACCACGGAGTCGACATCGAGCCGCCGGCTGCCGGCCTGAAACGACTGGGAGGCGTCGGCATCAAGGATCCAGCTGGGCTCGTCGATAGGGTCCAGCGCGCCAGGGTCAATCGTGCTGTGCGGTGCAAGCAGTCCCCAGCGGGCGGTAATCTGACCCGTGTTCCCGGGCAGTATGAACACGCTTTGCGAGACGGCGTGCTGAGCACGTGCGGCGAGCGGGGATCTGAGGATGCCCGCCACTTCCGGTCGAACGAGCTGCGGAAGAGCGCTCAGGTTTTCCCCGGACACGCGATCGATGTAACGGACGCCGATGCGATCCAATACCTGCGGATCGACGTGCTCCTTGAGTGCTCCCAGGATCCGCCTCAAGCGCTCCATGAAATCTTCACGGCTCGTGTATTCCGTGGTTTCCAGCGCGAGGAAGGTGGGTGCCAACGTGACACGCCATGCCCCGCTCGCTTCGCTGAAGCGCCATAAGGTGTTCGATCGTGTGGTGTCCACCACTCCCTGTGGGCCCAGGACGACGCTGCGCTCCTCCTCCGGGCGCAGCACCGGGTAGAACTCCCGAATGGCCTCCTGAAACGGCGCAATGAAGTCACGCTTCTCCACCGACGCGATGAGCGGAAAGCGCACCTGGGCGATGACCCGCACGAGCGGCGGGTCAGTCAGCGGCACCTCGGGCGGGGGTGGCCCGGTCAGAGGCGTGTCGGCAGCAATCACGTGATGGCTCGTTTGTCGATGAACGGCGTCGCTGTGCGGTGGCTTGCCAGGAAATCATACCGCAGGGTGTCCCGTTTGTGAAGTAGAGTGTGAAATGGACTCGGAAGGTTGCCCGGATGAGGAGCAGGTTGTCGGCGATCGCGGCGATCTCCTCGGCTTCGCGCCACGCTCGCTCCAACTGCGCCAGTTCGCCTTCGAGCGCGCGCCGTTCCTGCTCTTCGTGCAGCGCCATCTCCAGCGCGAGGCGCGTGGGCTTGGGCATCTGGCGGACCCACCCGGGTCCGGACAGCCGGACCTTTCTCCCGCGCCCAGGCGCAGGGAGTTCGCGCGCAGTGGTAGCGGACCCTCGCTCGGCGGAATCGGCGATGAACCGATGCGGGTCGCCGTGGGATTCGATCCGGGACACCGCTTCCCGGATGTGGCGAGCCGCGGCGCCGGCGCCATTGACCAGGGGAAGAAGAGCGTTGATGGCCCGCCCGGCATCGTCGCCCTCGAACGAGTCCGGACCTTTCCGTGAGAGCGGCCCGTGGTGGATCTCGACGCGAAAGCCGGGTTCGTCGTCGTCGGCCCGTATCCGGGCGAATTGGGTGACGTGCTCCCGTGCGAGCTCGTAGCGCGTGCCATCGGAACGCCGGAACTCCGCTACATTGGCCCGCCTGTTCAGCAGTCGTTGCACCGTCGCCAACGCCAGCCCGGCGCCGGCGCCGCTCAGCGCGGCTGCGCCAGCTCCCGCGACCAACCCGCCCGTCACCAGGTTGATGGTCGCGTAGGTACTGAGGTTCGCCGCCACCCCCGCCGACCCGGCCGCGATCCAGCGCCGGCGCCGACGGCGGAACTGGTCGCCGTAGCGCCAGGCGGCGAACTCGGGACGGAGGGGCTCGCCGATGCGGACCAGTTCGAGGCCTTCAGTGTGCCGGGCCAGGCCGACGTTTTCGGTGGAGGTGCGGATCCGCGTCGCGCGGAAGAGCCTTTCGCAGGTCTCGACACACCACCCAGAGGCGACCCTTCGCCGGATCGAAGGCAAGGCGACGGCCGACGGGGAAGGGCTCCACGACCTCGTTCGAGCCTAGGGGCTTCTTCCAGAACATGCAGGTCCGGTACACGGCGGTCGGGAACGCTCGAGTTCAGGAATGTTCGACGGGTGTCATGTTCGCTCGTGGGCATTCTGCGTCGGCAACGGTCAGGCGAAAATGATTGTGGAAGTCCGGGCCTGAGGGTGAAGGGGTGGACGACTTGGTACGAGTTCGTCGACGAGATGCAGGCCGACCTCGACGCCTGAATCGGGACCTACAACCGGAAGCGTGGGCATCGGGGGCGCGACATGGGGGGCGGACGTCCTACCAGGTGCGCGCGAACGGGATCCGGAAGACGTCAGTCGAAAAGGCCGCGAAGACCGCAGCCTGAAGCGCTGACGTCGGCGAGGCCGTCTGTCAGCTGATGACCGTACCCGTACCCCCCAAAATGCGACACGCACACGCAGCCAGATGCTCCACACCACGCAGGTGGGGAGGACGCGTCTTCGTCGGAATCCGCAGGTCCTACCGGCTACTGGTCGCGCTGGCCTACGCCTGCGACGTCGACCTCGACGATCTACCTGCGACACAGGCCCAGCCGTCGGTTCACCACGTTCGAGGTGAGTTGTAAGGCCACGCTCCTCCTAGCTTCTAGAGAGAAATTTTGACCTCAGCGACTCGTCGTGCCATCATGCTCACATGGATCCAATACACGTCTTGGCATTGGATGGCGGAGGCATGCGTGGGTTGTACGCAGCAACCGTGCTACATACGCTCGCCGATCGTTTCTCACGAGCATGGGATATCGCTGATCTCGATCTTGGTAGGGGTTTCGATCTCGTGTTGGGTACCAGTACGGGCGCCATCCTTGCAGCTGGCATTGCAGCGGGCGTCCCCATTGCTGAGATCGTCACGCTATACGAAGAAGCAGGTCCGAAGATCTTTAAAAAGCCAGTGCCACCTCACGATAAGTCATTTGGGATCTGTCGGAAAGCAAAGTTCTGGTGGTGGGCTCTCTCGCACATGCGTCGACCTGCGCACCGTAACTGTGAATTGCAATCTGAGCTAAAACGACTCTTCGGTGATCTCACCTTCGGCCAGCTCTACGAGCGTCGCGGTATCGGTTTGTGTATAGCAGCTACGGCGCTCCTAAACCACAAGCCGAGGGTCTTCAAGACCCGGCACGTACCTCAAAAGAACCTGGACGATACACTTACCATTGCCGATGTGTGTCTTGCGAGCAGCGCGGCTCCATTATTCCTGCCCTTAGCTGAAGTACAGGCCGACGACATGCCCGACCACGTTTTTGTTGATGGGGGTCTATGAGCCAACAGTCCTGTATTAGCTGGCTTGATCGAAGGGCTTGCTCTTTCAGCTCCCGAGCAGCCCGTTGTCGTTGTATCGGTCGGTACCTGCCCTCCGGCAGTTGGAGCCGGTTCCCTCAATAACCTTGAACGAGGCATCTTAGCTTGGCGGGCTGGAATCCTGCCCATGTTGTTGTCCATGGATGCTCAGAGTCAGGCCGCAATGTACGCCGCAACGTTCTTACGTGACGAACTTAGGAAGCTCGGTAAGCCGGTGGAGATTGTTCGTCTCCCAGAAACCAATCCATCATCCGACCAAGCTGGCCTTCTTCAGTTGGACTCAGCATCGACCGTTGCCTTAAAGCTCATGAAGCGCCTCGGAAACGTGGATGGAATTGAGACGTATCGGTGGTGTCAAGATGCCGATAACGATTACGGCAAACTACTCACTCAGATCTTCGAGCGTATGACCGAGGATCGCACAAACCCCCAAAGGACATATCGATGATGAGAGATTGTAACAGTGACATTCGCGCTTATCATGCCGAGGCAGTCAAGCTCACCCAGACGCAAGTAGACGATTTGAGGACTCATCGCAATTCAAATCGAACGCGATTACAGAACGGATTAGGCGATGATGACCCCGAGCCTAAAGATTTTGTCATCCAAGGGTCCTACGCGATGCACACCATCATTCAAGAGCCCGATGGAGAATATGATATCGACGATGGTGTCGTCTTCACGAAGGAGTCACTTGAGGGTTCCCGAGGCGGCGACAAGTCTCCTCTCGATGCGAGACATATGGTTTGCGACGCGGTTCACGACGAGCGGTTCGCAACGCCGCCCGAGGTGAAGGCGAACTGCGTCCGGGTTTACTACCAGGAAGGACATCACGTCGACGTCCCGGTCTACCGCGAATGCGAAGACGAAGATGGCGACGGGACGTACTATGAGCTTGCTAGCTCGACGTGGAGGCCGTCAGATCCGCGGGGAGTAAACGCATGGTTCCGCAATTGGATCGAGGAGAAGCGAGAAGCCGGACAGACGAACTCACGTGAAGTGATTCGCCTTCTCAAGAGTATATGCAAAAGCCGGACATCCTACTCATTACCTAGCGGGTTTGTGCTTACGGTACTTGTTGAGGAATGCTATCAATCTGAGGAAAAGAGACTTGATGAGAATCTGAGGGATACGATTGCTGCAATAGTTGAACGCCTCGACGACGATCTGTCGGTGGCACATCCGGTGATCGATGGCGAATGGCTTATTGACAGCGACACGGAAAACAGAACCCGCGACCTTCGAGATCTGTGTAGTCAAGTGATTGAATGGTTGACCGATCTGGATGCGGATAACTGTACAGACTCCAAAGCATTAGGTGTCTGGAAGAAGGTGTTCAATAATACTGACTTCTTCGACGAGCGCATCAAGGAAGCGGAAGAGAGCGAGAAGGCGGCATCAGCTGCCGCGGTCAGAGACTTGGGGACAGCGAGTCCAAAACAGTACGGGCACAACTCCATGTAGACGGGTGGTGAGTTTATGAACACTGAGTTGGTAATCGGAGAGCAGGCGCGTCTCACAGAGATCTTTCCCAGGCTCGTGCTTGACGCATCGCGGACACCAGCACGAGTGACCGGGACGATGTGGTTGGACGGTCTTGGAATCGGATTCAGCGTCAATCTGGAAATCCCTGAGAATTATCCTCACGGTGTTCCGGTGCTGTGGTGCGATCGCCGGGAAATTGCTCCATGGATTGCTGATCGCCATGTGTTCACCAACGGTCGGGCCTGCCTCTGCGTTGCCGCCGAGTACCGAAAGTATTGGCCGCGTGGATCAGACATAACCGATTTCCTGCAGGGCCTTGTAAAACCCTATTTCATAGGACAGGCATATTACCAGGCACACGGATATTGGCCTCCCGAGCTAGCAAGAGCGCACGGCGCAACAGGAATCATCGAGGCTTATGCGGAGATACTTGAGCCTTTTGGTGTGACGGAATACGCGGCGATCATCGGCATCATCCGTGCCTTGGCGGAGGACCACCCGCCGACGGGCGGGACATTGTGCCCTTGTGGAAGTGGCGTGCAGCTACGGAGTTGCCAACGTCATCAGCAACTGGTTAGTGAGTTGCGGAGGACAATTGACGTGGAGCACGCTGCATTTGATTATGGTTTCGTGATTCGAGAAGCTATATGTCGAAAGGAAGTGGTGTTGTCGTAGTGCCGAATGCGGCGATCCCGATGTTCTGGCAGAGTGTACAAGTACAGTAATCACCTGACACCCGGGCTCGCCGAGGTCAGCGCTTTCAGGCTGCGGTCTTCACCTCCTTCTTGGTTGACTTCTTCGGGGTCCTGGGCTTCCGGATTCCCTTCTTGAACACCTGGTACGGCGGCCGCCCCTCCATGCCGCGGCCGCAGTGCGGACGGTTCCGGTTGTAGGTCTCGATGTAGGCGTCGAGATCCTCCTGCATCTCGCTGACCGAGTCGTACCAGGTGATCCGTCCCTTCACCCTCAGGTGCTCGTCGAGGAGCGTGCGGCGGAGGCGCTCGATGTACCTGTTCGACTACGGCCGGCCCAGCTGCGTTTTCTGGTGCTCAATTTCCTCGAGCTGGAGGAACACCTCGTGGGCGTGCCGGTCCTCCCGGCCGCAGTTACTCGCGCCCGTTGTCGCTCAGGACCGTCTCGACCTTCACCCCCGTGTTCCTGGAAGAAGGGCAGTACGTGGTTGTTCAGGATCCGGACGGCAGTCACGGGCATCTTCGAGGTGTAGAGCCGGGCCCACACGTGGCGGCTGAAGCAGTCCAGCACCGTCTGGATGTAGACCTTGCCCACTCCCTTCAGCGTCCCCGCGAAGAAGGTGTCCACGGCCACGAGTTCGCCCGTCTTCTTCACCTCGATGTGACGCTCCCGGTACTCGGGACCGAAGCGCTCCAGCGTCTGGATCTGCTCCTCGGTGAGCTCGAAGTCGCTCTCCCGGACCGTCTTCTCCAGCCTGAGCAGCCGCTCGTGCCTCGTCTTGAGCCCGTTACGGATCCACACCCCTCTGACGCCGCCCGAGCTCACCTGCACGCCGCGGAGCATCAGCTCGTGGGCCACCCGCTGTGCCCCGTGCGTCGGGTGCGCCAGCGCGTGGGCCAGGATCGCCTCCTCCACCTCCGAGGCCACACGGTTCGGGTGAGGGCCCCGCGCTCCCGGCATGCGGTCCAGGAGACCTTCGGCCCCGTACACCTGGAAGTTCCTTCGGATCTCGTACCTGAAGCGTCACTTCGGCTACCGGAAGGTTCGCTACCGGGGGCTGGCGAAGAACACCGAGCGGATCGCGCTGTTGCTCGGCTTCTCGAACCTGCTGATCGCGGGTCGTTATGCGACGGCGTAGGGCGCCGCGGCGGGAGACATCCGTCCCGGCGGGACGGAAGCGGGGGGTCGCAGGCCCAAAACGCCCGTTTTTCGCGTCTCCGAGCCCCTTTCAGGGGCGGCAGACGACCAAGTCGGCGTCATTCAGCCCGACACCGGCCGATCTGCCGGCCTGTTCAGACCTTCCCTAGCAAGCTTTCGGCCAACTCGGCCACGCCGTACCGTACCAGCAACAGAAAGGCCCCCAGCAAGAACCGGGCCTCAACACTATACACCCGTTCAAGGTCGCCACCTCAGGCGCAACGGGAAAGAGGTACGCACAAATGACAGTCGAAGAAGCCGGCGCAACCGGCGCTGGCGGCCAGCCTAGTCGTACCCGTCCCGGTTCTCGCCGGAACGCTCGAGGCTCCGGTATTCGATCCGGCCCTGCGGCAACTTGCCGCCACCCTTGTCCCGCCCCGCCAGCGGCGGACCTGTTCGGCGACATCGCCGACCGCCGCGCCGCGAAAGAGAGGCACGACCTGTCGCGAGTTGAGCCGTGGACGTGATGCACCCGACATGGCGGGAAGCAATCCGTTGGTGCTTGTGCCTCCGCTACCCGAAGCCGGCGCACTATACCGACATCGCGAAGTGGATCGATGATGAGCGGCTTAGGCGGCGGATTGAGAACCCGGAGGCAACGGTAAACCGCATCATCCGCATATCGCTGAGAGATGATCCCGACTCGCCGTTTCGTGATTTTGGGGACGGGATGTACGGGCTTTCCGACATGGGGGAACGCCTTTGTGGCGACCGCGAGATGATCCTCGAGGACGTCCGCTTGATCAACCGCCACCACGACCGACTCAATGCGGTCCGAAGGCGATTGCACGGCGGGGGTTAGTGACGTCTACACGTGATGGGCAGGCGGGGCGGCACGTAGGTTGCGAGGGTGCGGCCAGCTCGGCCAACCCCTACCATTCAGCAACGAAAAAGCCCCCCTGCGCGGAGCCGGGGGACGCTCGGACACTACGACCGAGAGGTGCGGTATTCTCTGGTGGTCAGCATCCGGGCGCCTGACGTTGACGTGGACCTCTACGCCGAGGTCGCGAACCAGATTGATGTCGGCGTTCCGGTCGAGATTTGAGGTTCCTCGCTGTCTTGCGGGTTCCGACGTATGCCGATCACCGATTACGGTGCATGCCGATCAGCTTGGAGTCAGCGGGTAGCGGTGCTGGAGAACCTACTGGAGCGCCCACCTCTTCCCTTCTCGACGAGGTTCTTTAGGCGCGGAGGGAGAGGGTGTCGCACTACGCAGGCTGAGACGTCACCCTGAGGCTCGTCACCTCCGGCCGGGTGTCACTCTTTCGCTCGCGGGTGACAGCTTGACGCAGCCCAAGGCCAGGCGCCGATGCACGGTCGGCGCCCCGACGTGCCGCGTGGTCGCATACCGGGCCTGATCCTCAGTCTCTCACCAAGGCAGTTCCTCCGGCCAGGTCAGCAGGCCCTTCTCTGTCCCAACCACCAGGAAAAGGAACGCGGCAATGGCCAGCAGCCAGAAGATTACCCAAGCCCGCCCCGACCAATCCGGGCTCTTTGGAGCTGTCCCGCTTTCACGGACGGTTAGTTTCTGTGGTTGATCGCCTCCGGTTCTTCTCCTTTCAGCCTCCCTCAGGCGCTCGGGAGAGGATGTCGGTGTGCGCCGCGGGTGCGCCTCAGGCCGCATGGTTGCTCTCGTAGTCGGCCGGCGACTCGTAGCCGAGTGCCGAGTGCAGCCGCCGGGTGTTGTAGAAGCCCTCGATGAAGCCGAAGACCTCCCGTCGCGCCTCGTCCGCCGTGCGGAACGAGCGCTTCCAGATCAGCTCGCACTCGAGGGTGGCGAAGAAGCTCTCGCACATGGCGTTGTCGTACGCATCGCCCGCCGAGCCCATGGACTGGGCGATGCCCGACTCGCGGCAGCGCTCCCCGAAGGCGAGCGAGGTGTACTGCGAGCCCCTGTCGGAATGATGCACGACACGACCCTCGGGACGACGCCTTGCGAGAGCCATCGCCAGCGCGGTCTCGACGAGCTCGGTCCGCATGTGCGTCGCCATGGCCCAGCCGACGACGCGGCGGCTCCAGACGTCGAGCACGACGGCCAGATACAGCCAGCCAGCCCACGTGGGGACGTAGGTGATGTCGGCCACCCACAGCTCGTCGGGCCCCGAGGCCGAGAAGTCACGGTCCACCAGGTCCGGCGCGGGGCGGGCCTCGGCATCCCTCTTCGTCGTCGCCGTCTTGAAGCGCCGCCTGGTCGCGCCCTCGATCTCCAGCCCCCTCATCAGCCGCCCCACGCGCTTCTGCCCCACCCGCTCGCCCTCGGCCCTGAGCGCCGCGTGGATCCGCGGACGGCCGTACGTCTCGCCGCTGCCGGTCCATATCTTCGCGATCCGCGCCTCCAGTTCCGCGTCCCGACGCGCGCGGTCCGAGGGAGGACGCCTCAACCAGTCGTAGTAGCCGCTGGGGGAGAGACCCAGCACCCGGCACATGGCCCGAAGCGGGAACTCGGCCCGGTGCGCCCTCATGAACGCATACCCCCGCCGGGGATCGATCCGCTCTCCCTCGCGAACCAGGCCGCGGCTTTTTTTAGGATGTCGCGCTCCATCCTGAGCCGCTTGTTCTCCCGCTCCAGGCGCCGCAGCTCGCTGCGCGCCTCCGTTGTCAGCCCGTCGCTACGGAACCCCTCGTCCACATCCGCCTGCCGGACCCAGTTCCGGATCGTCTGCTCCGACGGCTCGAACTTCCGGGCGAGTGACGCGGCACTACGCCCGCCCCTCACCAGTTCCACCAGCCGCTCCCTGTACTCGGATGGATACCGCCCCTTCCGGCCCGCCATGGAACACCTCCTTGCTTGACCCCAATGGATAGGTGTCCGTCAAAGCGGGGCAACTCCAGTTCTGCCGGGCACCGGGTTTCGATTGACCAAATTTGCTGCCGACGTGGCCTTACGGCAGGAAGGCGATCGACTTTATAGAGTTGGCTTGTCGAACCACGCGGGATTTGACGGCACCATGAATTACATTGAGCGGACTGGGGCAAGCTTCGTGCTGACGGATGGCTCACGCTCGTCAGATCAAAAGGCCAGAGCACTCGCAGCTGCGATTTCTCGAGAACTTGGTGTTGATGCCGGTCCCGCCACGCCGCAACCCACGCGAAGATATGGGAAATAGAGTGTGGCATCGGTATCGTCAGCGTCACGGAGGTAGATGAACGCGAGAAGCAGCGAGGAAGTTGGCCTTTCAAGAGTCTCAGGCGAGTCTGACTGCCGCGTGGCGTAGTACTTGCAGATGGAACGAGGGAGGTTGAAGCCTTCGACGATGCGGTCGGTGATCCTCGAACGGAAACTAGCAGCCCGTGGAAAAAGTCGCGATGTCGCGCGCCGGTGTTGATGGTTAGATTGTGGGCGGGACAAGAAGGCAACGGGAGGTTGGCGATGGCGGTGGGCAGGATGCCGGGGGAGCGTCAGGAGGAGCTGTTCATTGCGGCGAGCGCGGTGCGTGCGCTGGACAACCCGTTCTACGCGGCGTTGGACAGGCTTCTGCGCGGGAGCGGCTTCGACGAGTTCGCCGAGGAGGCGTGCCGGGAGTTCTACGCGGCGCGGATGGGCCGGCCGGGCCTTCCGCCGGGGGTGTACTTCCGGATGCTGATGGTGGGATACCTGGAGGGGATCGGCTCGGAGCGGGGGATCGCGTGGCGTTGCCGGGACTCGATCTCGCTGCGGGAGTTCCTGGGCTACGGTCTGGCGAAGACGCCGCCGGAGCATTCCACGCTGTCGAAGACGCGCAAGCGTCTGAGCGTGGAGGCGCACGGGGCGGTGTTCGGCTGGGTGCTGGAGGTGCTGCGGGAGTCGGGGCTGCTGCGGGGCGGGACGGTGGGGGTGGACTCGACGACGCTGGAGGCGAACGCGGCGCTGCGCGCGATCGTGCGGCGTGACGACGAGACGGAGTACGACGCGTGGCTCGAACAGCTGGCGAAGGCGTCGGGGATCGAGACGCCGACGCGGGCCGACCTTGCGAAGCTGGACCGCAAGCGTCCGGGGAAGGGGTCGAACAAGGACTGGAAGCATCCGCACGACCCGGAGGCGCGGATCGCGAAGATGAAGGACGGCCGCACGCGCCTGGCGCACAAGCTCGAGCAGGCGGTCGACATGGAGACCGGCGCGGTGGTCGCCGTGACGGTGCAGACGATGGACGGCGGCGACTGCGCGTCGCTGCCGGTGACGCTGGACGAGACGGAGCGGCGGCTGGCGGAGGCGGGCGCGGAGGCGAGGGAGGTGGTGGCCGACAAGGGCTACCACTCGAACGCGACCATGACGGGCGTGAGGGAGCGGGGACTGCGGAGCTATGTCAGCGAGCCGAACCGGGGCCGCCGGAAGTGGAAGGGCAAGCGGGACGCGCAGAAGGCCGTGTACGGCAACCGCCGCCGGATCCGCGGCGAGCGGGGGAAGCGGTTACAGCGCCAGCGCGGGGAGAAGCTGGAACGGACTTTCGCGCACCTGCTCGGCAGCGGAGGAATGCGCCGCGTTCACGTCCGCGGGCAGGAGGAGATCCGAAAACGGATGCTCGTTCACGCCGCCGCCTTCAACCTCTCCTTGGCGATGCGCGGCCGCTTCGGCTTCGGCACCCCGCGCGGCCTGCAGGGCCTCGCGGCATCGACCGCGGCCCTCGCGGACGCCTCCGCACGCGGTTTTGCCGCCATCTTCGGCCGAATCGGGCGCATTCTCGGCCTCCGGGGCGCGAATCGCGGCCTTCGCCGCCCCCCGGGCCGCCTTTTGCATAACAGCACCCGAATCATCCGCCACTTTCCGCTTCCACAGTCGCCCGCGTCGGCGACCACTTCTTCCACGGCCTGCTAGGGGAGGATGCCGTCCAGTGCTTTCGGACGGTCTTTGCCGCGTCGACGACGGGTTGAAGGAAGACCCGATATGGCGTCCGCCACCGGGTTGGCTTGGTCGTCCGTAAGGTTGCTCCAAGTCGGGTCGGAGGGCAAGGGATCGAAGCTTTGCGACCGGGGAGCGTGGGCCCGGGTAGATTTGGCGAAGCACCGTCCCCTGCCGAGGCCGCTGCTTCACCGAACTCGCGCCCGGGACCGGGCGCTCGGTTGAACTACCGAGGCGACTTGTCCGTCCGTGAGGTCGGTCCAGGGATCGGAGCGGAGGCTGGGGTTCGGATCCGATGGCTGAAGAGTGGGCCCGGGTAGATTTGAACTACCGACCTCACGCTTATCAGGCGTGCGCTCTAACCAGGCTGAGCTACGGGCCCCGAGAAGAAGGCCGGCGCGCGACCGCTCGTTCGAGGCCGAGGGTGGGGCGCCGGGCCGAGTCCATCCTAAGGATACGGCGCAGCGCGTTCAAGTTTCTTGGGCACCGGGGATTCCGCTCTTGGGCTCGTAATCTCCCACCGGGTGTCACTCTCGGTCGCAATCGACAGTTGCCACGCGCAGGTCGACCATGACGACCCTAGCCAACGGAGGACCCGTTCCCGGCCGTGGGAGTGCTCCACATTGGGCCAGAGAGGGAGGAGGTCGAGGCTTCATGACCGGGGAGCGTGGGCCCGGGTAGAGTTGGTGAAGCACCGTCCTCTGCCGAGGCCGCTGCTTCACCGAGCTCGCGCCCAGCGGGGCGCTCGGTTGAACCACCGACCTCACGCTTATCAGGCGTGCGCTCTAACCAGGCTGAGCTACGGGCCCCGAAGAAGACCGGCGCGCGACCATTCCGGCGCGGCGGGTTTAAGTTTCCTGGGCACCGGGGATTCCGTTTTCTACGACGTAGCTCGCGCGCGTGGCGATGGGGGCGTCGGGGCGGGTGACGTAGGGCATGACGCGGAAGTCGGCCCGCAGCCGCTGCGGCGTCAGGCGGCAGCGGACGTAGCCGCGTTGGGCGTTGAAGAACTTGATGTGGGGGTTGTGGCTCATGGCGTTTTCGCCCTGGGGGCCGGTGTCGGCGCCGTCTCCGCTGGAGCTGATGGAGGTGCCGGCGAATTCGGTGCCGACGATCGGAGAATCCCCCCGGTCGAAGTCGAGTTTGAGGTCGTTGACCCAGTTGGTGTGGAGGTCGCCGGTGAGGACGATGGGGTTGGAGGGGCGGCGGTCGTGGAGGAAGGTCATGAGGCGATCTCGGTCGGCGGGGTAGCCGTCCCATTTGTCCATGGGGAGGGTGAGGGTCTCGTCGCCTTCCAGGAGGCGGGCCATGAAGACTTGGTTGGCGAGGACGTTGTAGCGGGCGGTGGACTGGTCGAGGCCGTCGAGGAGCCAGTCGGCTTGCCGACCGCCGAGAATGGTGGCGTCCTCGGCGTGTTGGTCGGGGCAGGGGGGTTGGCGGCGGCCTCCGCAGGGCTGGAGGGTGCGGTACTGGCGGGTGTCGAGGACGTGGAGGCGCATCAGGGAGCCGAAGTCGAGGCGGCGGTACAACTGGGCGTCGGGGCCGGCGGGGAGGGAGGTGCGGCGGAGGGGGAAGTGTTCGTACAGGGCCTGGAAGGCGGCGGTGCGGCGGGCGAGGAAGGACTCGCGGGTCATCTGCTCGGTGTTGTGGTCGCCGGCCCAGTCGTTGTCGACCTCGTGGTCGTCGGGGGTGAAGACCCACGGTGCGGCGGCGTGGGCGGCCTGGAGGTCGGGATCCCTTTTGTATAGGGCGTAGCGGGCGCGGTAGGCCTCGAGGGTGCGGGGTTCCTCGGTGTCGTGGCGGCGCACGAGGTTGTCGCCGAGGCCGGGGCCGCTCTCGTAGATGTAGTCGCCGAGGTGCACGATGAGCGCCGGGGACTCGGCGGCCATGTGGCGGAAGCCGGTGTACCAGCCGCGCTCGTAGTGCTGGCACGAGACGAAGACGAAGTCGAAGCGGTCGGGGAGGGCGCCGGGGGCGGGGGCGGTGCGCGTGCGGCCGACGGGGCTCGTCGCGCCGGCGGCGTGGAAGCGGTACCAGTAGTCGCGCGCGGGGTCGAGGCCGTCGACCTCGGCATGCACGGAGTGGCCGAGTTCGGCTAGCGCGGCGGCCTCGCCGCGGCGGACCACGGTGCGGAAGCGGTCGTCGGAGGCGACTTCCCAGCGCACGGGGGTCGCGGCGCGGGGGTCGCCGGGCAGGTCGAGGAGGCGCGTCCACAGGACGACGCCGTCGGCGGTCGGCTCGCCGGAGGCCACGCCGAGTTCGAAGGGGAAGCGCTGCGCCGAAGCCCGGCGGCCGGCGCGGGGACCGAGTTCGCGGCCGCCCGCGGAGGCCCCGGGGCCGAACTGCGCGAGGGGGAGCGGCGCCAGCGCGCAGAGGGCCGCGGAGCGGGTCCAGGCGGCGAGAAAATCGCGGCGCGTGCTCACGGTGAAATCCCCTCCGCGAGGGCCCGTGTTCGATTGCCGCCGCCCGCCTGCCGGTCTAGCTTCACTCGCATGAAAATCCGTCCCTTCGGCGCCCTGACGGCGCTTCTCGCGGCCACCCTCCCGGTCCTCTCCGCCTGCAGCAAGCAGACGGCTTTCGGGGAGGCGAACAGCCTCATCATCCTCGCTCCCGACGCTCTCTCGCAGCAAGTGGAGGAGGAGACCCGGCGGGTCCTGGAGCCCACGATCTTCACGAGCCGCGACGAGAAACAGTACGAGGTCTCCTTCGTCGACCCGGGCCACGAAAACGTCGGCGAGCTGAAGCTGTTCCGTAACCTCATCGTGTTCGGGACGGTCGACGACCCGCTGCTGCTCGAGGTGGCGGCGGAGGAGGGACGGGATCTCGCCGCGCTGGAGCCGGGCCGCGTCTTCCAGGCCTCCAACGTGTGGGCGCTGGGCCAGACGGTGACGGGCGTCCTGCTCCGGTCGGGCCGCGAAGCCGAGTCATGGGTGGCGGCCCTGCCGTCGGTCCTGAACGCGGTGGACACGAACTACCGCCAACTGGTGCTGCGGCGGATGTTCGCGACGGCGGCGGATACGGCGCTCAGGACGGATCTGGGGCGGCGGTTCGGGTTCTCGATGCTCGTCCCGGAGGTGTACGACCGGATCGCCCGGGATCTCGGCGGAGGCGACAGCCTCGTCATCCTGCGCAACGACAACCCGGACCCGAGCGAACTCATCCGGTCGGTCCTCATCGACTGGCGCCCGAACGTCGACTCGCTGACGGCGGAGCTGGCGCTGGAGTGGCGGGCGGAGATCGATGCCGCGCACTACAACGTCCCGCAGCGCATCGACGACACGAATTCGAGCGTGGTGAGCTTCATGTGGGAGGGCCGCCCGGCGCTGGAGGTGACCGGCGTGTGGCAGGATGAGACGGGCGGGTTCCCCGCGGCGGGCCCGTTCATCGTCTGGCTGGTCGACTGTCCGGCGCGCACGTACTTCGTCGATGCGTGGCTCTACTCGCCGAACCGGCCCAAGTACGAGTACATGCTGCAACTGCAGGAGATACTCGGGTCGTTCCGCTGCGTCGAGTCCGGCGCCTAGTGCACTAGCCGGACAGGGTCGCCTGGATGTCGTTCGTTCATCTTCACACACATAGCGAGTACTCGCTCCTCGACGGCGCGAACCGCATCGACGACCTGGTCGAGCGCGCGGTCGAACTCGGCATGCCCGCCCTCGCCCTCACGGACCACGGCAACCTCCACGGCGCATGGGAGTTCCAGGAGAAGGCCCGCGCCCGGGGGATCAAGCCGATCATCGGCTGCGAGGTCTACGTCGCGTACGGCGACCGCCGCTCCCGCAAGCTGGAGGAGGGCGCCCCGGCCCACTACGCCCACCTCGTGCTGCTCGCCGAGAGCCGGCGCGGCTACTCGAACCTCGTAAAGCTCTCGTCGATCGGGTACACGGAGGGCTTCTACCGCCGTCCCCGCGTGGACCGCGAGATGCTCGAGCAACACGCGGACGGGATCGTCTGTCTCTCCGCCTGCCTCGCCGGCGAAGTCGCCCGCTACCTGCAGCACGAGCGGTACGAGGAGGCGAAGCGGGCCGCGGAGTGGCACGCGCGGGTGTTCAGCGACCGCTACTGGCTCGAACTCCAGGACCACGGGATCCCGCAGCAGGATGTGGTGAACCGGGGCATCATCCAGCTCTCCGAGGAACTCGGCCTCCCGCTCGTCGTCACCAACGACGCGCACTACATGCGGCGCGAGGACGCGGACGCGCACGACACCCTCCTCTGCATCGGGACGGGCAAGGACAAGGACGACCCCGACCGGCTCCGCTTCCACGGCGAGGAGAGCTACTTCAAGACCGCCGACGAGATGGCGGAACTCTTCCCGGACCTGCCCGGCCTGCTCGCCGAGACGGTGCGGATCGCGGAGCGCTGCGACGTCAAGGTCGAGAAGCAGTACCAGTTGCCCGGTTTCCCGCTCCCGGACCGCTTCTCCGAACCCATGGAGATGCTGCGCCACGAGGCGGCGGAGGGGGCGAAGGCCAGGTACGGCGATCCCCTGCCCGAGGCGGTGCGCGACCGTCTCGACTACGAACTCGGGGTCATCGAGAACACGGGATACGCGGGCTACCTGCTCATCGTGTGGGACTTCATCGTCGCGGCGCGCGAACGGGACATTCCGGTGGGGCCCGGCCGCGGATCGGCCGCGGGATCGATCATCTGCTACGCGCTCGGCATCACCGATGTGGACCCGCTCGCGTTCGACCTCCTCTTCGAGCGCTTCCTGAATCCGGAACGCGTCTCCATGCCGGACATCGACATCGACTTCTGCTACGAGCGCCGCGGCGAGGTCATCGACTACGTGCGGGAGAAGTACGGCCAGGCCTCGGTCGGGCAGATCATCACGTTCGGGACGATGAAGGCGCGCGCCGTGATCCGGGACGTGGGCCGGGTGCTCGGCTTCACGCCTTCGGACACGGATCGCCTCGCGAAGCTCGTGCCGTCGACGCCGGGGTTCTCGTTCACGGCGGCGGAGGCGAGGAAGAAGGTGGGGGAACTCGCCGAGCGCGACCGCGAGGACGCCCAGGTCACGAAGCTCCTCGACTACGCGGAGCGCATCGAGGGACTCGCGCGCCACAGTTCCGTGCACGCGGCGGGGGTCGTGATCGCGCCGGGACCGCTGGACGACTACGTGCCGATCTGCGCGGACACGAAGAGCGGCGCCGTGATCACGCAGTTCGACATGAACGCGCTCGAGAAGGCGGGCATGCTCAAGATGGACTTCCTGGGCCTGCGCACGCTGACCGTGATCGCCGACGCCGCGCGCAACGTGGAGAAGCGGCACGGGATCCGCGTGGACTGGGAGGAGATCGGCCTCGAGGACCCCGCCGTGTACGAGATGCTCGCGGGCGGCCGCACGAGCGGGGTGTTCCAGTTCGAGTCCAGCCTCGCGACGGACAAGCTGCGCGCCATGCGCTGCGACCGTTTCGACGACCTCGTCGCCGTCAACGCGCTCATCCGCCCGGGCCCGCTCGATTCCGGGATGACGGACGTCTACATCGCGCGCAAACGCGGACTCAAGCCGGTCGAGTACCCGCATCCCGACCTCAAGGAGATCCTTGAGCCGACGTACGGGGTCATCACCTACCAGGAGCAGGTGATGCGGGCGGCCAACCTGCTCGCCGGGTTCTCGCTCGCCGAAGCCGATGTGCTCCGGAAGGCGGTGGGGAAGAAGGACGCCGAACTCACGGACAAGGTGCTCGGGGAATTTGTCAAGCGCGCGGTCGAGCGCGGCGTGGCGAAACCGAAGGCGGGCGAGATCGCCGAACTCATCCGCACCTTCGGCCGCTACGGCTTCAACAAGGCGCACAGCGTCGCGTACGCGCTCCTCTCCTACCGGACCGCGTGGCTGAAGGCGCACTACCCGGCCGAGTTCATGGCCGGCCTCCTGTCCTCGGAGATCGGGAGCACGGATGCGGTCGTGTCGTACATCGCGGCGGCGCGGCCGCTCGGCATCCGGGTGCTTCCCCCCTCGGTGAGGGAGTCGGGGTATCGCTTCACGGTCGTCGACGATCCGGATGCGCCCGGGAAGTCGGCGATCCGCTTCGGACTCGGCGCGATCAAGGGCGTGGGACACTCCGCGATCCGGTCCATGCAGGCGGCCCGGGAAGACGCGCCGTTCGAGAGTTTCATCGACTTCCTCGAACGGATCGACCTGCGGCTCAACAACTCGCGCGTGATCCAGGCCCTGATCGGCGCCGGGGCGCTCGACGACCTGGGCGACCGCGCCGCCCTCACCGCCGGCCTCGAGGTCATGCTCAACGAGGCGCAGTTGCGCCGGCAGGAGGCCGAGAGCGGCCAGACGAGCCTGTTCGGGGGCGACTCGGCGGAGACGCGGCCGGAGGTCGAACTCCCCGTCGTGTCCGCGTGGAGCGAGCGCGACCGGCTGCGCGAGGAGAAGGAGCGCCTCGGGTTCTACATTTCGGGACACCCGCTCGAGCGCTACCGGGATCTCGCCGACCTCTACGCGCTGGAGGCGAAGACGACGAACCTGCGCGAGCGCCGGGACCGGAAGGTGGAGATCCCCTGCGTCATCACCGAGACGTCGGTACGCACCGCGCGCAAGGACGGCCGGGAGTGGGCGCGCCTCAGGATCGAGGATTTTCACGGGACGGCGACGACGCTCGTCTTCGGCGATGTGTGGCAGAAGAACCGGGATCTGCTCACCGACGACCGTCCGGTCCTGATCGCCGGCACGGTGTCGAACAACTCGCGGGACGACGACGATCCGCCCATTTTCCTCGACTCCGTGCGGCCGCTGGCGGAGGTGCGGGACGAGGGCCAGGTGGGGATCCTGATCGAGCTCCGCGAGGACAAACGGCCGGAGCCCGGCGCGTTCCTGCGTGCCCGGGAGTTGCTGGAGGCTTCGCCGGGGCGCGGACCGCTCTACGTCGAAGCCGTGGAAGCCGCAGCGGTCGCAGCAGCCGCAGCAGCCGGCGAAGCCGGGAACGGGGCGCCGGAGGACGACGCGCGACCGCCGCGCTTCACGTCGCGAACGCTGCGCGTGGCGCCGACTCCGAGCCTGGTCGAGGAACTGCGCGGGCTGCTGGGCGGAAGCGGCGTGAGACTGGTCCGGAATCGCTGACGGTTCCTCGCCCATCACGCCGCCCGTTCCTGGTCCGTCCGGCCGCCCGTCCGGCCGCCCGCTGGCCGGATCACCACCCGCGGGGCCACTTTACGCGGGCGGCCGACGGCTGGATGATGCTGGATGATGGCCGTGTCGGCTCCGGGACCGAGAGATAATCGCGTATGTCGATAGAACAGGAAGGCCTGGCCGAACTCCGCAACCACGTGGAGGAGCTTCGGACCAAGGCCAGAGAGCGCGGGATCGACGTGAGCGCCGAGTTGGGGCCGCTGGAAGCCCAACTCGCCGCCGCGCACGATGAGGCCATGGCCCGGCTGTCGCGTTTCGACCGTGTGAAGCTCGCCCGCAACCAGGACCGTCCCTTCTCGCTCGACTACATCCAGGGGATCGGCACGGACTTCTTCGAGTTGAGGGGCGACCGGGTCTTCCGCGACGACCCGGCCGTCGTCGGCGGCTGGCTCAAGCTCGATGGCCGCCCGGTCATGGTCATCGGGCACCAGAAGGGCCGGGAGATGAAGGAGAACCTGCGCCGCAACTTCGGCTCTCCCCATCCCGAGGGATACCGCAAGGCGAAGCGCCTGATGCGGCTGGCCGAGAAGTTCGGCCGCCCCGTCGTCACCTTCATCGACACGCAGGGGGCGTATCCCGGCATCGGGGCCGAGGAGCGGGGCCAGGCGGAGGCGATCGCCCGCAACCTCGCCGTGATGGCGGGCCTGCGGGTTCCCATCGTGAGCGGCGTCATCGGCGAGGGAGGCTCGGGCGGAGCCCTGGGCATCGGCGTGGCGGACCGCGTCCTCATGATGGAGAACGCGATCTACTCGGTGATCTCGCCCGAAGGGTGCGCCGCGATCCTGTGGCGGAGCCGCGAGCACTCCGACAAGGCGGCCGAAGCGCTCAAACTCACCGCCCGCGACCTGCAGGACCTGGGCGTGGTGGACCAGATCATCCCCGAGCCGAGGGGCGGGGCGCACACGGACCCGGAGGCCGCGGTCGAAGCCATGGGCGCCGCGATCCGGCGCCACCTGCGGGAACTCGCAAAGCTGGAGCCGGACGACCTGGTCGAGTCGCGGCGGGACAAGTACTACGCCATCGGCGCCTGGGAGGAGCGGTGAGCGGGGGCCGGCGGCCGCGCCCCGTGCGTCCCGGCGCGCCCCGTTCCGCGCGCCCCGGCGGGGAGGCCGGCAACGGCGCCTCTCGCGAGCGTCGATCCGGACCGGATCCGGGGGCGGCCCCCCCGAGCCAGGTCCTCGAGGTCCGGTTCAAGGGCCTTCGTTCCGACTTCTTCGCCTTCAGCGGCGCCCCCGCGCTGGCGGAGCGCGAGTACGTCGTCGTGGAGGCCGACCGCGGACAGGACATCGGGTGCGTGAAGCGCGCGGCCGCCGCCGGGGACCTGGCGTGCGAAGGGGGCTGCGACAGCGTGGGCGACCGCGCCGTGCCGCTGCCGTCCCGCCGCGTGATCCGCCGCGCCGCCCCGGCCGATGTGCTGCGGCTGCGGCAGCTTCGCGACCAGGAACTCGAGGTGCGCCGGCGCACGCGCGAACTCGCGGCGAAACACCGGCTGCGCATGAAGGTGAGCGAGGCGGAGTGGCAGTGGGACCGCAACAAGCTCACGGTGTACTTCACCGCCGAGAAGCGGGTCGACTTTCGCGCCCTCGTGCGGGAGATGGCCCGCTCGTTCCGGACCCGGATCGACCTCCGGCAGATCGGGGTCCGCGATGAGGCGCGCCGTCTGGGCGGGCTGGGCCGCTGTCGCCGCGAACTCTGCTGTCGCTCGTGGCTCACGTCCATCGAACCCGTCACGCTGCAGCTTGCGAAGGACCAGGGCCTCTCGCTCAACCCGAGCCAGATTTCAGGCGCCTGCGGCCGTCTCATGAACTGCCTCCGCTACGAGCACGCCGTGTACACGCAGGCCAAAAAGCGCTTCCCGCCCGTCGGCCGGACGATTCAAACCGCCCAAGGCCGCGAGAACGTGAAGTCGTGGGATCTGTTCGAGGAGACCGTGTCGCTCCAGGCGGGCGACGGGGAGATCCGCACCATCCCGCTCGCCCAGTTGCGCACCGAGCGGCGCGCGGCGCGGCGCGCCGAGCTGGACCGCAGGTAGTGTCCCGCTTCTATCTTACGACGGCGATCGACTACTCGAACGGCGACCCGCACCTGGGACACGCCATCGAGAAGATCGGCGCCGACGCGATCGCCCGATACCGCCGCGCCCGCGGGGACGAGGTCCATTTTCTCATCGGCATGGACGAGCACGGGCAGAAGGTCCGGCAGGAGGCGGAAAAACAGGGATCGGACCCCCGGGAATGGGTGGACCGCATCGCCGAGGCCTTCCTGGATGTCTGGCAACGCCTGGGTCTGTCGCACGACGATTTCATCCGGACGTCGGAGCCGCGCCACCACCGCGGCCTGACCGCGCTCATGAAGCGGATCGCCGCGAACGGGGACTTCCGCCGCTCGAAGTACGAGGGCCACTACTGCGCCGGCTGCGAAGCCTTCAAGAAGGACGACGAACTGGCCGGCGGGCGCTGCCCGCTTCACCCGGGGCGCGAGGTCGAGTGGACCGAGGAGGAGAACTGGTTCTTCCGGCTCTCCGACTACCGGGACACGCTCCTCTCCCGCCTGCGGGACGACCCGGCGTCCGTCCGTCCCCGGACGCGCCGCAACGAGATCGCCCGGCTGCTGGAGTCCGGACTCGACGACATCTCGGCCTCCCGGGCGAGGATCCGCTGGGGCGTCCCCTTTCCGGGGGATGAGGAGCACACGGTCTACGTGTGGTTCGATGCGCTGTCGAACTACATCACGGCCATCGGCTATCCGGACGGCGACGCGTTCGGGAAGTTCTGGCCCGCGGACCTCCACATCATCGGCAAGGACATCACGCGCTTCCACTGCGTGTACTGGCCGGCCATGCTGCTGGCGGCGGGCGTGGCGCCGGCGAAGAGCGTGTGGGCCCACGGCTTCATCAAGATCGGCGGGGCGAAGCTCTCGAAGTCGGCGGGCACGGAACTCGGACTCGTCGAACTCATCGAGCGGCACGGGCCGGACGCGCTGCGGTACTTCCTGCTGCGGGAGGTGCCGTGGGACGGCGACCGCGACTACCCATCGACGGAGGCCTTCATCGAGCAGTTCGACCGCCGCTACACGTCGGACCTCGCGAACGACCTCGGCAACCTCCTGAACCGCGTGGTCTCGATGGTCTCCCGGTACCGGGGAGGGGACGTGCCGCCGCCGCGGGGAGGCGCACTCGCGCAGAAGACGGCGCGGGCTCTGTCGGAGTACCACGCCGCGATGGACGGCTACCTGCTGCACCGGGGTCTGGCGGCGGCGTTCGATGTCGTGCGCGCGGCGAACGGATTCGTGGACGAGACGAAGCCCTGGGCGCTGGCCAAGGCGGAGCGGGGCGGGGACGGGGGCGCGGGCGGCGGCGCGGACACGGGCGCCCTCGACGGGGTCCTGTCCCAGCTCATCGCGGCGCTCGGCGCGGTGGCCGCGATGCTCGCTCCCTTCACGCCGGGGAAGGCGGCCGAACTCTGGCGGACCCTGGGGGGCGACGGCCCGCCGCCGGCTTTCGAGCACTTGGAACCGTCCGTGGCCGGGCTCCGCGCCGTGCGTCCGAGCGGCGTGCTCTTCCCGCGCCCCTGATCGCCCACAACCCGCCCACAACCCGCCCACAACCCGGAACACTGCCTCCCGCAGCGGGTAAAACGTTGACACTGGTTGACACTGGTTGCCCACCGCGACTAGCTTCATCGGTCGATGTTGCGGCTGCGGACGGGGTTGCCGCCGTTTCGCGGCGACCCGCCGGAAGTTCCTCTTTACTGGCAATGGCTGGATGACTTGATAAAGCCTTCGTACTGGACGATACAGATACTGCCCGGGAGTGGCGGGCGGGCGCGCAGCTATCGCGTGGAGAAGCGCCGCGCGAAAGCTGTCGGAGTCGTGGCGGCCGTGCTCCTGATGATGGCGTCCGCCTTCGTCGCCACCGTGCTGGGGCGGCAGGACGCGGCGGAGCAACTCGCGCGCTATCGAGCCGAGAACCGACAGCTGATCAGCAGCCTGCAGGCCATGGAGCGCCGCAGCGGACAGTTCAGCCGGGCGCTCGACGATCTCTCGGTGCAGGAACAGAGGTTCCGGATCGTCGCCGGCCTTCCGCTGCTCGATCCCGACGTCTACTCGGTAGGCGTGGGCGGTCCCGGCGGCGTCGACCCGACGAACGACGAGTTCTTCGAAATCGCCCCGGATCTGGCGCGGGAAGCCGGAGATGTGGCGGTCGACATCGAACAGTTGCTGCGGCGCGCGGACCTGCTTCGGAGCAGTCTCACCGAGGCGGCGGATTCCGTCGGCGTGCGGCGTGAGCGGTATCAGCGCATTCCCTCGATCTGGCCGGTCATCGAGGAGGATTCCTGGCTTTCCTCCGGCTTCAGCCATAACCGGCTGCATCCGATGCTCGGACTCCGGCGCCCGCATACCGGGGTCGACATTTCGACCGATTTCGGCAGTTCGGTGATGGCGACGGGAGCGGGAGAGGTCACGTTCGCCGGCTCGAAGAGCACGTACGGCCGTATCGTCGAAATCGATCACGGCGACGGCTATGAGAGCCGCTACGCTCACCTGGGCCGCATCGCGGTTCGCGTGGGCGCACAGGTCCAGCGTGGCGACGTCATCGGGGAGGTCGGCATCTCCGGGATGGCCACGGGTCCGAATCTCCACTACGAGGTCTGGGTCAATGGCCGCGCCGTGAATCCGGTCGGCTACTTCCTGGACGGCTACCGCCGCTAGCAGGAGCTTCTTAGATTCCGCCCACTTATCCGGACACCCCAACTGGAGTTCGATTGATGTCGAAGTTGCGCGTGGCTGTCCCGCTTCTTGCGATCCTCCCGTTGCTGGCCGCCTGTGGCAGCAGAATCACCGTGCAGGTGACGGCCGATGAGGCCGCGTCCGAGCTGGTGGATGACCTGGAAGTTCAGTTTATCCCCTTCGATCGCGACTCCCTGTTCGCGGTCATCACCGGGCGGGCCGCGACGCCGGAGCCGGCGATCCCCGCGGATCTCGAACAGGCCTCCCTGACCGAACAGGACCTCCGGGACCGATGGAGCACGGCGGAGTCGAGTTGGAACAACGTCCGCGATTCCATGCGGGCGATCACCACCCAACTCGACAACCTCGACGACCGCAGCAGGGAATACCGGGAACTGTTCGACCAGTTCGGCGATCTCGAGGATCGCGAACGGGCCCTGGACCGCCAGCGACAGGCGGCGTTCGACGAGTTCAACGAGATGCAGCTGGCCACCCAGCAGCGCGTCGACTCGATCTGCATCGTCATCGATTCCTGGGAGGAAGCGGCCTTCGCGGGGTATGGCGACCTGGAGAGCGATCTGCTCACGGCGCTGGGACGAGAGGTGCTGGCGGACACCACGGACGCCGATGGGGTGGCGTGGGCGCCGGCGTCCGGCGGGCCCTGGTGGGTCCACGCACGGGTGAACACGGCGGCCGGCGAACTCTACTGGAACGTGATGGTCGACGAGGCTTCGTCGGACACGCTGCGGCTGGGGCCGGGCAACGCCGACCTGCGGCAGGGTGTGCGTCAGCGCTGCTAGGTCCTTACCGGCAAGACACGGGCGGCCTTCGCGCCGCGCGCAGCCCCGCGGGCCCCTGGCTGCCGGTTAGCAGGGGGACGCATGGTCGATAAGCCGACGACGCTCAGGCTCGAGATCGACGCGGACAAGATCGCCTGGCTGATCTTCGACGCCCCCGACTCCCAGGTGAACCTCCTCACTTCCGAGGTGATGGGGCGCCTGGACCGCCATCTCACGGAACTCGAGTCGCGAATCGCCACCGGACATCCCATCGCGGTCGTGATCTGGAGCGATAAGCCGGACACGTTCATCGCCGGCGCCGACGTGAACGAGATCGCCGGTATCGAGGACGAAGAGGACGGCAGGCGGAAGAGCGCCATGGGGCAGCGGATCTTCAGCCGGCTGGGACGGCTCGGGATCCCGAAGGTCGCCGCGCTTCGCGGCGCCTGCCTGGGCGGAGGCACGGAGCTCGCGCTGGCGTGTGACTGGCGCCTGGCCGCGGACACTTCCGCCACGACCATCGGCCTGCCCGAGATCAAGCTCGGATTGATTCCCGGGTTCGGAGGCTCGGTCCGGCTCCCCCGCCTCATCGGGATTCGGCGGGCCCTCTCCATGATTCTCACGGGAAGGAGCCTCTCGGCCGCGCACGCGTATCGATACGGTCTCGTCGACCAGGTCTTCGACGAAACGGGCTTCCAGCATTCCGTCGCGCAGGTGGCCTTGGACGCCGTGCTCGGGCGGGTGGAGCGTGTGCTCCCGCATGCGACGGCGCGCGACCGCTTCCTGGAGAACACCGGCCTGGGTCGGCGCCTTCTGTTTCGGGGCGCCCGAAAACGCGTGCGCAGCGCCTCGGGGACGCGCTACCCGGCGGCCCTGAAGGCGATCGATGTCATCGAGGAAACGCTGGACCTGCCGATCGATGAGGCACTCGCCATCGAGGCGGAGGCCCTCGGTGAAGTGGCAACGACGACCGTCTGCCGGAACCTCGTTCGGTTGTTCCGGGGAGGTCGCGCCGCGAACAGGACGTTTGCTCCGCAGATCGCGGCACAGCAGCGGGAGGTAGGGAAGGTCGCCGTCCTCGGGGCAGGCGTCATGGGCGGCGGGATCGCCGAGCTAGCCGCCGCGCACGACCTCTCGGTCATCCTCAAGGACATTGACCGGGAGGCGCTCGATGTGGGACTGCGCCACGCACACGAACTGCTCCGGAAAGCGGGCAAGCGGGGGATCATTGCGCCGGAGGAGGTGGGGCTGAAGTTCGCGCTCATCCACGGGACGCTCGACTACGAGCGCTTCGGCGAGGTCGACGTCGTCATCGAAGCCGTCGTCGAACGGCTCCATGTGAAGCAGCAGGTCCTTCGGGATGTGGAGGAGGAACTCCCCCCGCACGCCGTCTTCGCGACCAACACGTCCTCGTTGTCGGTGACGGAGTTGAGCGGGGCGGCCGCCAGGCCGGACCGGGTCGTCGGCCTGCACTTCTTCAATCCGGTGCACCGCATGCCGCTCGTGGAGATCATCCGGGGGGAGTCTTCCTCGGATGCGGCGCTCGCCACGGCGTTCACGCTCGCGCGGCGGCTTGGCAAGACACCCGTGCTGGTCGCGGACCGGCCCGGGTTCCTCGTCAACCGGCTCCTCGCGCCCTACCTGAACGAAGTCGGGTTTTTGCTGAACGATGGCGCGGACGTGGTCCGCATCGACCGGACGCTGAAGGAGTTCGGGCTGCCGATGGGGCCGTGCCGGCTGCTCGACGAAGTCGGTTTCGATGTCGCCGCGCACGCCGCGAAGGAGATGGCCCGTGCGTTCGGAGACCGCATGCGCCCCTCCGCGGCCCTGGAAACGCTCACGGGCCTGGGCCGACTCGGCAAGAAGAACGGCCGCGGCTTCTACACCTATTCGGATCACGACGAGCGCGTGGACCGGGAGGTGGGCCGTGCCTTCGGCTCGGGGGGCGGCGGCGTGCGGCCCGAGGAGATCATCGATCGCTGCCTGCTGATTTCCGTGAACGAGGCGATGTACGCGCTGGAGGAAGGCGTCGTCGCGGGGCCGGGCGACGTCGACCTCGCGATGGTGATGGGCACCGGATTCCCGCCGTTCCGCGGCGGGCCGCTCGCGTGGGCGGAGTCTCGCGGAGCGCGGGCCGTGCGCGACCGTCTCCTCGAACTGCGGGAGCGGCACGGAGACCGCTTCACTCCGGCGCCGGGACTGGAAAGGCTCGCCGCCGCGGAGGCATCGTTCACGTCCGGCGCCTTGCGGCGGGACCCGGGGTCTCCGCCGGACATGTAGGTGGGTTTCGACCTCCTCGGGGCGCGGCGCCGCGCGCTGCGGGCCGCGCGCCGGATCCCGGAAGATGCGCCCCGCGTCGACGTGGAGGTTCGTCGCGGCAGCCACGTGCAGCGCTTTCGCCAGGAGTTGCTCGTGGACGGCCCGAAGTGGAAGGTCACGCTTCAGATCCTCGATGCGCGCTTCAAGCCGGTGAGGATCGACGAGGCCACGACCCTGCGGCCGGGCTCCCTCCTCATGTGGTTCCTTCGGCCGGGGCAGCCCTTCGAGGTCGGCGCCTTCTACCACCCCCGCGGCGCCTTCCAGGGCTACTACATCAACCTGATCCGGCCTCCGCGACTGCAGTCCTCACCGTGGGTCATCGACGACCTTTACCTGGACGTGTGGCTGCCGGAGGGCGGGGGCGGCGTGTTGCTGGATGAGGACGAACTCGACGCCGCCGTGGCCCGCGCGGAGCTGTCGAGCGCGGAGGCGGACGAGGTGCGCGAACTCGGCGCGCGGCTGCTGGCCCGGTCGCGGGGCGCCGGACGTCCCCGGTGGTTGCCCCGCGGCGTGGGGAGGGCGCCCGCGGAATCCGTGCCGGCGCTCCGTCTGCGCCGGGACGCTCCGGGCACCTTCCATGCCGCGCGGATCTCGGGCCGCATCATCGCCTTCGGGCTCTACCTGCTGGGTGCGGTCTCCGCGACGTCCGCCGGTTTCGCCGCGTTCACCGACGCGTTCCTGATCGCGGGTCCGGCACAGAATGCCTGGCGGCTGACCGTAGTGGGCGAAGCGCTCGTCCTGGCCCCGCTCGCGTTCGGCGGCTGGCTGCCCGCGACCCGTTGGCCGCAGCCGCCCCTCACCGACGAGCGCTCCCTCTTCATCGCGACGCTCGCTTCGGGACTCGCGGTGCTCGCGCTCAGCGAGCGCACGGACTGGGCCGGAGCGCTCCTCCCCGTGTACGCGACGCTGGGCCTCTTTTCGCTGGTCTTCGCGGTCTGCCGGTGGCGGTTCGACCGGGAAGTTCCGGTATACGCGCTCGCGGGCGTGACGATGACGCTTGTCGCGCTCGCCTTCCTGATCGCAACCTGACCGCACCGTGACCACACCGTGACGGCGCTCGCTCGCCCACCGGCGCATGGTCGCCCGACACCGGCGACGGCCGCATCCCGTATGAGGAACGCATGAACGATCGATCCAAACGAAGAGTCCGTTTCCTGGCCGCGTTCGTCGGCCTCTTCGCGGCCGTGTGGTTTCTCTGGGACACGCCCTTCGTGTATCCGGTGAAACTCTTCGTCGTCCTGCTGCACGAGATCAGCCACGGGCTGGCCACGCTGGCGACGGGGGGCCGGATCCTCGCCATCGAGGTGACGCCGCGCGAGGGAGGATTGTGCCGGTGTCCCGGCGGGAACGCGTTCCTGAGCCTGTCCGCAGGATACCTCGGGAGTCTGCTGTGGGGCGGGCTGATGATCTGGGGCGCGGAACGCTTCCCGACGCTGAGTTCGTGGTTCTCCGCGGCCCTCGCCGTGATCGTGGGGGGCATGACGCTGTTCTTCGCGCAGCAGTCCTTTGCCGTCGCGTTCGGGCTCGCCTTCTCCGCGGCGCTGCTCGCGGTGGCCTGGAGGGCGAGCGCCGGGGTGAACCGCGTCCTGCTCACGGCGCTCGGCCTCACGAGTTGCCTCTACGCGGTGCTGGACATCAAGAGCGACATCCTCGACCGGCCGGAGTTGCGGTCGGATGCCCGGATGCTGGCCGAACTCACCGGCGTGCCCACGCTCCTGTGGGGCGGGCTGTGGATCGCCGTCGCGCTGCTGTTCTGCTTCGTCCTGTTCCGCTGGGCCTGGCGGCGGGCGTAGCAGTGCGCTGCGCCTGGCGGCTCCCGGCCACTGCCTGCTAACTGCCCGGGTCGCGCCGGATCCACTCCAGCGGCTCGTAGGCGCCGATGGGCCACGGGAAGACGACGGGACTCTCGTAGCCGTCCTCGGACACGCTGGCCACGCCGAAGAGGTAGTTGTCGATGACGATGTTCTCGAGCGTGTGCTCCGTCGCGTCGCCGGCGAAGACGCTCCACTGCCACTGCGGCGCGTCGGTGAGCCGCCAGTAGACGCGGTATCCCGCGAGGTTCGGGGCGTGCTCGGCGGGTACGGGGTCCCACCTCAGCGTCGTGGACGGCCGGACGGCGCCCTCGATCGCGACGTTCCGCGGCGGCGCGGGAGCCCACGCCATGGCGGCGAGCGAGATCGCGTTGACCGCCGTCAGCTTCGCGGCGAAATCGAACTCGACCTCGTCGATGACGTCGCCGTACTCGACCCCGTCTTCCACCCGGATGTCCTGGTGCTGGCGCCGGTAGTCCTCGTTCGCCTCCATGATCCGGACGGCGGGGAAGCCGGCGTCGTTGAACGGCCGGTGGTGCCCGCCGCGCCCGAACCGGTCCAGCCGGTACACCATCATCATGTCGAGATTCGGGACGTAGCCGTCGGCGAGGCGGTCGATGAGGCGGGCCAGGTTGCGCGACGGGGAGTCCACCTCGCCTCCGGTGACGCGCCGCCGCGCGGCGACCTGCTCGGTTTCGTCCGCCCGCGTGCCCTCGGCGAAGACGCGCGCGACCGTGTTGTCCGAGACGCCGTTCTGGCCTTCGATGTTGCCGATCATGTCGTTGTTCAGCACCGCTTCGATGCGCCAGCCCTCGTCGAGCGCGACCCGGGCCATGTGCCGCCCGCCGAACAGCCCCTGCTCCTCGCCGGAGAGTCCCGCGTAGATGATGGATCCGTTGAACTCATACTGCGTGAGGACGCGCGCGGCCTCGAGGACGCCGGCCATCCCGGACGCGTTGTCGTTCGCGCCGGGGGCGTCGGAGATGCCGTCCAGCGCGTTCGATGCGCGCGAGTCGATGTCGCCCGACATCACGACGTAGCGGCCCGGGTCCGTCGTCCCCCGCTGGATCGCGAGCACGTTGACGACGGCCGTCGTGTCGGGGATGCGCGTCGTGCCTCCGACGAGGGAGGTCTGGTAGGAGACCTCGAGGCACCCGCCGCACGCGGCGGAGATCTCATCGAACTGCGTCTTGATCCAGCGCCGGGCGGCCCCGATGCCGCGGGTGTCGGACAGCGTGTCGGACAGCGTGTGACGCGTGCCGAAGCCCGCGAGCCGCCGGATGTCCGCCTCCACGCGAGCGGCCGAGACGGAGGCCACGATGTCCTGCAGCGCCGTGAGTTCCGCCTTCGGCGCCCGAGGTTCCTGGCCGCCCAGCGAGCGTGCCGAGACGGGCGCCGTCAGGGCGGTGGCGAGGACGATGATCGTGAGAGGCTTCACGGGTCGCTCCGGAGATGAGGTCGTATCGCCGTCGGGCCGATATCTTATCGAGATGCTGGCCCGCGGACAGCGGGCCGGTTAGCGTCGCGTGTCTCTCGGCGCCGTCCGGCGGCAATTCCTCACCACCCAACCACCCTGAGCGGTCGACCCGTGAATCGAACCGAACGTACAGGACAGCGTACGGGACAGCGTGTCTCGAATCTCTTCGGCATGACCCTGCGCCAGACGCCGGGGGAAACCGAGATCGAGTCCCACAGCCTCCTCGTGAGGGCCGGCTACGTCCGGCAGCTCGCGGCGGGCATCTTCTCCTATCTGCCTCTCGCCTGGCGGTCGCTGAGGAAGATCGAGCAGATCCTGCGCGAGGAGATGGACCGGATCGACGGGCAGGAGCTGTCGATGCCCGTCGTGCATCCGGCGGAGCTGTGGCAGGCGACCGGCCGCTGGTACGACATCGATGCGACGATGGCCCGGTTTGTCGACCGCCGCGACCGCGATCTGCTCCTGGCGATGACGCACGAGGAGGTGGTGGCCTTCCACGCGGCGTCCGAGATCCAGTCCTACCGGCAGCTCCCGGCGATGGTCTATCACATGCAGACCAAATTCCGGGACGAACTCCGCTCCCGCGGCGGACTCATCCGCGTGCGCGAGTTCATCATGAAGGACTCCTACTCGCTCGACCGGGATCCGGAGGGGCTCGCGGTGCAGTACGACCGGCACTACGAGGCGTACGAGCGCATCGGGCGCCGCTGCGCCCTGCCGCTCACGGCCGTGCGGAGCGATACGGGCATGATGGGCGGCAAGATCGCCCACGAGTTCATGTACGTGACGCCGATCGGCGAAGACAGCCTCGCGCTCTGCGACGCCTGCGGCTACGCGGCGAACCGGGAGGTCGCCGAGTTCACGCTCGAGCCGCGCGAGGAGGAGATGTCGCCGCTGGAGCGGGTCCACACGCCCGGAACGGCCACGATCGAGGACGTGACGGGGCTGCTCGGGATCTCGGCGCGGGAGACCGGGAAGATGGTCTTCTACACGGGCAGCTTCGCGGGGGAGGCGGGGGCTCGTGAAGAGAAGCTGATCGCGGCGATCGTGCGCGGCGACCTCGAGGCGAACCCGATCCAGGTCCAGAACCTCGCGGGAGCGCTCGAGCTTCGCCCGGCGCACGAGGAGGAGATCGCGGCGGCCGGGATGGTGCCGGGGTTCGCCTCGCCGGTGGGCGTGGAGCCCGGCGCCGCGATCTTCGTCGTGGACCGCTGGGTGTCGGAGTCCGCGAACCTGGTGCTCGGAGCGAACGAGGCGGACTACCACCTCCGCAACGTCTGCTGCGGACGCGACTACGATCCCACCGTCGTCGGCCCCGTCGCCCTTGCCCTCGAGGGTGCCGCGTGCGGGCGCTGCGGCGAAGGGTTGCGCATGGCCCGCGGCGTGGAGGTGGGGAACATCTTCCAGCTCGGCACCCGCTACTCGGAGGGGCTGGAGGCGATGTACACGGATGAGGAGGGGGTCGAGCGCCCGGTCTGGATGGGCTCGTACGGGATCGGGACGGGGCGCCTGCTGGCCTGCGTGGCCGAGGAGCACCGGGACGACTACGGCCTCAAGCTGCCGGTCTCCGTCGCTCCGTATCACGTCTCGCTCGTCGTGCTCGCCCGGGAGGAAGAGACGTGGGCGACCGCGGACCGGGTGTTCGAGGAGTTGTGCGCCGCCGGGATCGAGGTGATCTACGACGACCGGCGGGATCTCCGCGCCGGCGTGAAGTTCAACGACGCCGACCTGCGCGGCCTCCCGCTGCGCCTCGTCATCGGCGAACGCTCGCTGGCGGCGGGGGGCGCGGAACTCAGCCACCGGGGCGTCCGGGAGAGCCGGATCATCCCGCTGGACGACCTCGTGGCCGAACTCCGGCAGGAAATCGACGCGCTCATGTCACAGCTCGCCCTCGACGACTGACGCGCGCCGGGTCGCCCGGTCGCCCGGTTGCCCAGGCGGCGCGGCGCACCGGGGCGATCAGCCTCCGAGCCGTACCCGCAGGCCGCCGACGAGCGTGCGGGGCGCCCCCACGCGAATGAACCCGTTCGCGTCGTGGGACATCTCGGCGACCGCATCGAAGAGGTTCTGCACGCTCGCGAACGCGCTCAGCCGGCTCGTCAGTTGCCGCCGAAGCCGGACATCCAGGAGGAACGAGGCCGCGATCTCCCCCGTGTTGAGGTCGTTGTCGAACCGGGCGCCCAGATAGCGGGCGGTCGCGACCACCTCCAGCGTGGACGGGTCGATGTGCCCGACGCGCAGCATGGCGCGGTGCGTCGGGCTCCCCTGCACCTCGTTGCCGATCAGGTCCGGTCGGCCCGGCGCGTCCGTGACCTCGGCCGGGTTGTACTGGTGGTTCACCGCCAGCAGCCAGGCCCCCGCCGGCCGCACCTCGACCTCGGTCTCGAGCCCGATGCTCCGCAGCGTTCCCACATTGTCGCGACGACGGCACACGCCCCCGGCCGCCACGAAGCCGCACGGCTGAATCACGCCGGAGGTCTCGGCCTCCTGGATGGTGACGTCGGTGATCGCGTCGCTCACGCGGGCCCAGAAGCCCGTGAGCCGGATGAGGACGCCGGGGTCGGGCCGCAGATCGAGCCCCACCTCCGCGCCCAGGACCCGCTCCGGATCCAGCGCCTCGTTCGATTCGTTGGCGACGTTCCCGGCCGCGCGGAACGGCTTGTAGAGTTCGTTCAGCGTCGGGACGCGGAGGCCGCTGTAGAAGCTCCCGCGGAGCGTCGCCCGGCCGGACGCCGCGAGCAGAACGCCGAGGCTGTGGCTCAGCCTGCTGCCGCTCCGGTCGTCGAATGCGTTGTCCGTCAGCACGTTCCGGTCGGCGATCTCGAAGACGCGGCGCATGCCCGAGGCGTTGCGCCACAGGTCGAGGCGCAGGCCGCCGTACACCTGCCACCGGTCGTTCAGGAGAATCCGGTCCTGGGCGAAAAAGCCGTACAGCGTCTGATCGCCGCCGGTCTCCCGCTGCCGCGCGAACGCGCCGCCGCTGAACAGGTATTGCTCGGAGGCCTCCCCCGTCGCGCTGAGGATGTCGGTCCCGAGCGTGAGGTTATGGCTGCCGAGCCCGGGCTTTTGCCACACGAGATTCGCGCCGGTCCCGGACGAGGGGACGTCCTGGCTGATCGAAGGCTCTTCGCTGTTCCGGCCCGCATCGACCCCCGAGAACGAGTTCACGTAGGACTGCGACTGCAGGTAGGCGTTGAAGGCGAGCGTGGAACCGTTGTCGCCGTCGAAAGTGATTCCGACCTGGCCGAACCCGGCCTCCGTCGTGTTGTTGCGGAGGGGGGTCGCGTTGTCCTTGTCCTGGTCGAAGTAGTTGCCCTGGGCATGGATGCGCAGGCGGTCGCCGGCCCGGAACTCGACCTTCGCGCGCAGCGCCCCGTGACTCGACGCGGAGGGGATGTCCACCGCGCCGCGCAGACTCGGCTCGGTGAGGACGTAGCCGTCGCTGTCGAAGAATTCGCCCGCCACGTAGCCGCCGGCGCGGTCGTCGCCGAAGGAGGCCATCGCATCGCCGCGGAAGGTGGACTGGCTCCCTCCCTGGACGCCCGCCGAGAACCCGCCCGCGCCACCCGAGCGCGTGATCACGTGGACGACGCCCGCGAGACTCTGGCTCCCCCAACTCACGGTCGCGCCGCCGCGCACGATCTCGATGCGTTCGATGACTTCGACCGGAACCTGGCTCCAGCGCACCCAGCCGAAGTAGGGGTCGTTCAGGGGGACGCCGTCGACGAGCACCAGCGTGCGGCTGGCGGCGGTGCCTCCCAGTCCGCGCAGCGTGACGGCCTGCCACGAGGGATGCGCGACGCCCGCCTGGAAGGGGAAGCGGAAGTTGAGGCCGGGCACCTCCTGAAGGACGTCCTGGAGCGTCTGCGCGGCGGAGAGGCGCAGTTCCTCGCGCGTCACGGTCGTCACGTTGACGGGGACCTCTCCCACGGAGGTCGGGGCGCGGAGCGCCGAGACGATCAACTCGCCCAGCGGAATCACGCTGTCCGCGGGTACCGGATCCTGCGCTTCGAGCCCCGCCGCCGACCACGGCCCGCACGGAGCCAGCCCGCACAGAGCCAGCACGAGAAACCCGCAGCGAGTACGTCCGGGTGATCGAAGCCCCGCTTCACGTCGCGTCATTGAGACTCTCCTCGAGGAGTTCCCTCACGATGGCCGGGTCCGCGCGTCCGTGCGTCGCGCGCATGACCTGGCCGACGAAAAAACCGGCGAGACCGGTGTGCCCGGCGGCGTAGCGCGCCACCTCGGCCGGGTGAGCGGCCACGACACCGTCCACGACCTCGCGAATCTGCTCCGCGTCGCCGATCCGGCCCAGCCCCTCGCGCCGAACGATCTCGCGGGGGCGTCCGCCGTCTTCCACGAGTCGCGCCAGCAGCGATTTCGCCACCGCCCGCGAGATCGAGCGCTCGCGCACGAGTGCCACCAACTCGGCCAGGGCCTCCGGCTCGAGGGCGCCGGCGTCGCCTTCGCTGCCCCCGGCGCCGCGCACCTCGTGCACGAGCCAGGTCGCGACGGCGGCCGCATCCGTTCCCCCACGGATCGCCCACTCATAATAGCGCACCGATTCGGCGGAACCACTGAGCAGGTCGGCGAGTTCATCCGGCAGACCCAGCGCATCCCGAAAGCGGTCGAAGGCCGCCTGGAGCGCCGGGTCGGCGCGCCTCGCCACGTCGCGGGCTTCCCGCGCCGAGTCGACCCCGGGAACGGCCGGCCCGGTCGAGGTGTCGTCCGCCGGGGTCCGCGCCCCGGGGGGGGCGGCGTCGCGGGCGTCGTCCGACTTCGCGCGCCGGCTCCAGGCGTCCCGGAGCGTCACCGTCCGGTTGAAGACGAGCGGGCCGGCGGCTCTCGTGGCCCGGTCCCGGACAAAGTAGCCGAGGCGCTCGAACTGATAGGCCGTCTCGGGCGGATCGTCGGCGAGGCTCGGCTCGCCGCGCGCATGGGTCAGCACCTGCAGCGAATCCGGGTTGAGGCTCTCCCGGAGGCCTTCGGCGCCTCCGGCCGGGTCGGAGACGCGGAACAGGCGATCGTAGAGGCGGACCTCCATCGGCGCCGACTCCGTGGCGGACACCCAGTGGATGGTCCCCGCCGGCCGGCGCCCGTCGGGCGCCGCTCCGCTTCGCGTCGCCGGGTCGTACGTACAGTGCAGGCGCACGATCCGGCCGGCGTCGTTCTTCTCCACCCGCCGGCACGTGACGAAATAGCCGTGCCGCAGGCGCACCTCGCGCCCGGGGGCGAGCCGGCGGAAGCCCGGGGCCGGCTCCTCCGCGAAGTCATCCCGCTCGATGTACAGGACCCGGGTGAACGGGACCTTCCGCGTTTCCGGCCACCCTTCGGGCGGGGCATCGGCGCCGCGCGGAAAGTAGGGGGCCTCGATCCAGTCCACCTCGCCCTCCGGGCAGTTCTCGATGACGACCTCGAGGGGACGCAGCACGGCAAGCACGCGCGGTGCCCGCCGGTTCAGCGCCTCGCGCACCGCCCATTCGAGCGTGGCCATCTCCACCCGGTTGTCGGCCTTGCCGATTCCGACCTGCCGGCAGAAGGCGCGAATCGCATCCGGGGGGATGCCGCGGCGCCGGAAGCCGGCCAGCGTGGGCATGCGCGGGTCGTCCCAGCCCGAGACGTGTCCCTCCTCGACGAGGAGGAGGAGTTTCCGCTTGCTGACGATCGTGTAGTCGAGATTGCGGCGCGCGAACTCGTACTGGCGGGGCCGCGGATCCCAGGAGCCGAGCGCCTCTCCGCCGCCGCCCTCCGCTCCCGGTATGCGGTCGATGCGGGCGGACGCGGGACGGGTGTGCTCGATGAACCAGTCGTAGAGCGCGCGGTTGTCCTGAAACTCGAGCGTGCAGAAGGAGTGCGTGATGCCCTCGATGGCGTCGGACTGGCCGTGCGCCCAGTCGTAGAAGGGGTAGATCGGCCACTCATCGCCCGTCCGGTAGTGGTGTGCGTGCCGGATTCGATACATGAGCGGATCGCGCAACTTCATGTTCGACGAGGCGAGGTCGATCCGCGCGCGGAGGACGTGCGCTCCATCGTCGAACTCGCCGGCCCGCATGCGCCGGAAGAGATCCAGGTTCTCCTCCGCCGAGCGATCCCGATACGGGCTGGGCCGGCTGGGTTCGCGCACCGACCCGCGGTGCGCGCGGATCTCCTCCTCGGACAGGCTGTCCACGTAGGCGAAGCCATCCTCGATCATCCGCAGCGCCATCCGGTACAGCGCCCCGAAGTAGTCCGACGCGTAGCGGATCCCGCCGTCCCACCCGAACCCGAGCCAGCGGATGTCCCGCGCGATCGCCTCGACGTAGGAGGGGTTCTCCGTCGTCGGGTTCGTGTCGTCCATGCGCAGCGTCGTGCGGCCGCCGTACTCGCGCGCCACCTCGAAGTTGAGGCAGATGGCGGAGGCGTGGCCCACATGGAGGAAGCCGTTGGGTTCGGGCGGAAAGCGCGTGAGCACGCGCCCTCCGTGCCGTCCGCTCTCGACATCCTCGGCGACGATCTGACGGATGAAATCCGGACGCTCTCGTTGCGGCATGGGGAGAAACTATGCGCTTGGCAGGCGATTCCGAACAGGCGCGCGACCGGATGCCGCGCCCCATGGAATCGTCCGTCGAAAAAAAAGGCCGGGTCCCGTTACGGACCCGGCCCGACCGGCGGCGCCGCGAGCAATGCGGCTTCGCTCAGGACCTCGCGTGGGTGTCGAAATCCACAGCCGCGGGGGCCGCCGCGACGGGCGTCTCCGGACAGGTCACGGTTTCCGGGGCGTCCGGGGCTTCCGGCGTCCCGGCCGCCTGCGCGCCCTGCACGGACCCGCTGTGCGTGCCCAGGATCAGCCCCACCGCCATCACCAGCCAGGCCAGAGAGCCTGTGGTCGCCCACTTCGAGAATCTGTCCATGTGATCCATCCCTCCTCGGAAATCGGCGGTTGCGACCTGTACCCTACGTGATACGGAAAAAAAGAGAGAAAGTTTCCATCGGTTCCTGAACCTTCGACTCCGGAATCGACGAAATGGTTGGCAGGCGGCCTGTCCCGGGCGACGTCGCGGAGGGTCACGAAGGCCTCGTGAGGCGGGCGAGCCAGTCCCCGTTTCCATCCTCGAACGCCACCTCCAGCCGCCAACCCGCTCGCGCGGCGTGGCGCGCGAGCGTTTCGGGATCGACGTACAATTCGCGAAAGAGCCGGCCCACGCGGCCCGCGTGGGCGAGTTCGATCCAGGCCTGGCCGGGATACCCGCCGGCGGGCGGCCAGCCGGCCATCGCCGAGGGGCCGCGAGGGACGGCCTCCGCGCCATCGATCAGGACCTGCCCGCCCGGCGACAGGAACCGGGGGGCGTGCGCGAGGAAACGGTCGAGGCCCGCGAGGGTGCCCACCGGCCCCAGCCCGTTCATGAGCATCAGGACCGTGTCGAAGCCCGGTCGCCACCAGTGGCGGAAGTCGGCGTGCACGACCGACGCCGCCCCGCGCGCCCGCAACAGACGAGCGATCGCGGCGGAGCCTTCCACCGCGACGACGGGGCGTCCCCGCGCCTCGAGCGCGAGGGTGTGCGGTCCCGCGCCGGCCCCGAGATCGAGCACGCGCCCGCGGCACAACTCGATGGCATAGCGCTCGAAGTCCATCCATTGATCCGGGGTCCGAAAGAAAAACCCGACCGGCAGCGATGCGTCTTCCCCGAGACTGCTGCGCAGCCGAAGTCCGGGATCCGATTCCCCCGCCGCGTACGCGGCCAGCGCGCTCGCAAAGGGGGCGAGCGGCGGCACTCGCCCGCGATAGAGGCCGGGCTCCCGGGTGGGAGCGGGCCGGGTGGGAGCGGGCCGGGGCGTCACGGATGGGGCAGCAGCGCCTGCGCCGCGGTGGGTTCATCCAGGTCCCGGACCCATATCGACTTGACGCGTCCCGCATGGCCGGAACGAATCTCGATGTCCGAGCGGGGGAGGCGGAGTCGCCGCGCGAGGAACTTGAGCAGCGCGCGGTTTGCGGCACCGTCCACGGGCGGTGCGGCCACGCGAATGCGGAGGGCCTCCCCATGAACGCCCGCGACGCCGGTGCGACTCGCGCGCGGCTGAGTCCGGATTCGCAGAATGCCGCCCCCGGGGGCGGCGGAATACCAGTTCAGCGCCACCTCAGGGCCTCGAACACCGTTCGGCACGCGTTGCAGTAATATTGGGCGGTCGACGCTTGTCCCCCGAAGGTGGCGAACGGGTCGGAATCGTCCGAGCCGCAGAAGGGGCAGGGGATCGAAACCGGCATGGCGGACGATTCGACGGGATCGTCGAGCGTCGACCGCCCCGCCGGCCGGTTGGGTTTCGCGTCGCCGGACACGGTTCAGTCCAGGAGGAGCGTACGGTTGCGGTCGCCGCGCACTCGCGCCAGAGAGTCTTCATCGGGCCCGCCCCCCGCCGTGCGACGCCGCCGTGCGCGGCAGCCCTCCCAGGCCGGTTCGCGGGTGCTGACCCAGCCGGCATCGGCCGCCCGGGCGAGTCCCGTCTCCGCGGCGAGCGGCCCCACCCGCTCGAGCCAGCGCGCCCGCGCCCCGCGCGCATCCCCCCTCACGACCCCGTGGTGGGCGAGCGTCGACACGAGCGGGTCATCCCCGGCCCCGAACCAGCACAGACACGCGTTCCAGGCCGCTCCGAAGGCTTCGGCCAGCGCCGTGCGTCCGCCCTCGGCGCTCAGCAGGCGGGAGGTCCACCCCTGTCCGTGGTCGAAATGGAACCGCTCTTCCTCGAGCAGTTTGCGCACCTTGTAGTGGATCGGTTCGTAGCGGCTCTCCACGAGCATTTCGAACTGGACCGAGAGCGCGGTGTCCCACAGGAAGTTGAGGGCGAGGAACTCCTCCCAGGACGCGACGTCCCGGTCGAGCAGTTCCGAACTGTGGTACTCGCCGGCCCCGCGTTCGTGCTCGAGCGCGGACGGATCGTGGCCGAAGTCGCGCAGCAGCGCATAGAGGATGCGGGCGTGCCCCCACTCATCCTGCGCCATGGCGGAGCAGGCGATGCCGGCCTCGACCGAGGGCGCCCCGAGAATCCAGTCCGAGTAGCGGAGGCCGAGCAGCCGCTTGTTGTCGGCGAGGGCGAGAAGGAGGTTGCCGAGGTGTCCCGACACCTCCTCCGGCAAGTCCTCCGCGGACCGGAAGCCGCTCTCCGTCATCGTGAATCCGCCGTCGCGCGCGCGCCCGAACCGCCGAGCGTGAACGGGGCCTGCGGCCGATTCACCGCCGCGAACGCATCGCGCGGCGCGACCGTCATCTCGAACCACTTCGCCTCGTCGTACGTCTGCCACGCGTAGACGCGCGCCAACTGCTCGTTGGGGGCGGACACCGCGCCCACGTGCTCGAAGCGGTCCGCCCTCTTCTTGCGCGCGAACACTTCGTAGACGCGTCCGTTACGCCTCACGCCGCCCCTCCCGTCACTGCTCACGTGCCGCTCACGTCACGACTCCGACGGAGCGCAGAAGCGCCCGGCCGCGCGAGGAGATGGCGGCCGTCGTCCACGGAGGATCCCACTCCGTCACGATCTCGACCTCCCGGACGCCGTCCAGCTCCAGCAGGCGCTGCCGCACGTCCCACTCGATGAAGTCCATGCATGGGCAGGCCGTGGCCGTGAAGGTGAGATGGACGGTGAGGGTCCCGGCTGCCTCGTCTCCCTCGACCCCGCGAACGAGTCCGAGGTCGACGATCGAAATCGGAAACTCGGGGTCCGCGACTTCGTAGAGCGCCCGGCGCGCCCGTTCCGCGAGATCCTCGGCCGGTTGGGCGAACGCGGGAGGGAGCGGCAGTTCCCGACCGCCCCGCGTCTCCCGGAGGACGGCGCCGAAGTCCATGCCCGCTTCGTACCGCGGGACGTAGCGCGGGAGGGACCGCGGCAGGCGCCGAGGCCGCGCCGCGCCGTGAGCCGTGCCGCCGGCGTTCATGCCGCGAGCAGCCGCTCGACCGCGAATCGACTTCTCCGCAGCGAATCGACGTACTGCTCGTTCATGGGGCCGCGCGCCTTCCACCGCTCGAACACCTGCTTCCAGGTGATCGTCTCGTTGAAGAGCCAGCGCCGCGCCTTCGGGTCGTACTGGCAGGGCAGCTCGTAGGTCAGCTCCACTTCGTCCGTATCGGGGTCGCAGCGCGCCGGAAGGTCGTAACCCAGCTCCTCGCACAGCGGCACGACCGCCCTGAGCCAGGTCTGGCGGAGCTGGTCGTTCGTCATCCCCTTGAGGCGGAAGTCGAGCTGGGCGTTGTGGTGCTTCCGGTCGTCCGGCATGCCGAACCACTCCACGCCCATTGGAAACATCCAGTCGAGCGTCCGCTGAACCGCCTCCTTCGCGGCGCCTCCCGCCTCGGCGAAGCGGCGGATCCAGACCTCCCCGTGCCGCAGGTGGAAGTTCTCCTCCATACTCACCTTGACGAGGCCGCGCTTGAGGGGCCCGTAGCTCGTGTTGCGGTGTACGTCGCCCAGCAGCGTGATCCCGGCCCGGTCGTAGAGCGCGTTCGCCGAGACGAGTGCGGCCCAGTCCACGAGCGGCTGGTCGAAGCCGTAGGGGTGCTTGAAATGGGCGGGTTCCCGCTCGTAGAGCAGCCAGTGGCGGTCCACGCCCAGATCCTCGAGCAGGCGGTACGCGATGTTCGCGTGCCCGAGTTCGTCCTGAATGATCGCCGTGGCGGAGACCATCGTGTTCGTGGACGGAGCGTCGCGCGCGGCCATGAAGTAGGCCGGCGCGCTGATCAGTTCCGTGTCCCCCTGGACCGTGAGCTGCGTGATCAGCGCCCGCTTGTAGGTTTCCGTCATGTCCTCTTCGGACTCGACGATGAACCCTTCCTGTACCTTCCGCTGCAACTCCTCGTCCGTGAAACGTCCCATACCGTGGCGCCTCTCCCGCCCGCACCGGATCCTCCGCCCGGCGGGCGAACCGTGAATCTACATTGAACTCGCGTCGGGCGTGTCCGGGGTCGCGTCGGCCGTGTGCGAAGCCAGCCGCCGTCCGGCCCGGAAACGAATCGCGCCCCCTCGGAGCGCGAGCGTCATCCGGTCGCCGTCGACCTGGAACGCTGTCACGGAACGAAGCGCTTCGAGCAAGCGCTGCTCGAAGTCCGCCTGCCGCCCCCGGCACTGCCTGCGCATGGCCGCGACGCCGTACAACCGCAGGGCCTCCGCCTCGTGCATTCGGAAGCTCCCGAAAATCCGATTGCAGCCCGCGAATCCCGCCAACTGCCCGGTGACGTCCGCGGCGTCGCGCAGGTCCGCCTGGAATCTGAGCGTCACCGGTTCACGCGGCGCGCGGAGGTTCGCGCTCCAGTCCCCGCTGTCGAACGATTCAAGCTCCCATTCGTGCGTGTAAAGCGCAGGCGTGGCGGCTTGCGCGTCCTCCCCGTCGTCGACGTCGATGAGGGTGGTGGAGGCGAGTCCCCGATCCGTCAGCGCGAAGTAGGGGGTCCGGTCGACCGAGGGGCGGACCGTGACCGGGTCGCCCGGCCTGCGCACCCGGACGCTCATCCGGATCACGCCGTCGAGAATCTCCGCCCGGAGGACGTCGATCCGGTCTCCGATGAGGCGCGCGGACACGTCCCGCAGCTGATCGCCGTCTCTCAGAACGGCATGCAGGGTCAGGAACCGCTCCCGCCCGTGATCCGCCGCGAGCACCGCGATGGCGTCGACGTCCGAATCGAAATCGAGATCGCCGTCGGCCGTGAGGAGAAGTTCGTGGCGCACATTGTCCTCACTGACCCCCGTTCCCGCCGTGAGCGTGACCTCGCCACCGTCCAGCGTGAGGAACGTCGCGTCCTCCAACACCTCCCGGCTCGGAGTTACGGGCTCGTCGCCGCACCCCATGGCCCCGAACGCCGCGACGAGCAGCCCCGCACGCAGCAGATTCCGTCCGCCCCTCACTCTTCCTCCATGTAGGGATACCGGTAGTCGACCGGCGGGTCGAAGGTCTCCTTGATCGTCCGGGGGGAGACCCAGCGCACGAGGTTCAGAACGGACCCGGCCTTGTCGTTCGTGCCGCTCGCGCGACCGCCGCCGAAGGGCTGCTGGCCGACCACCGCGCCGGAGGGCTTGTCGTTGATGTAGTAGTTCCCCGCCGCATTCCGAAGCGCCGCGCCCGCGCTTCGAACGGCCGCCGGGTCGCGCGCGAACACCGCGCCCGTGAGCGCGTACGGAGACGTTCCGTCGACCAGGGCGAGCGTGGATTCCCAGTCCGAGGCGCGGTACGGGTGCAGGGTGACGACCGGCCCGAAGATCTCCTCGCACATCAGCTTGTGCCCGGGGTTGTCCGCCTGGACCAGCGTGGGTTCGATGAAATAGCCCCGGCTGTCGTCGCAGCCGCCGCCGGCGAGGATGCGCGCATCGCCGGATTCGCGAGCGTAGTCGATGTACGACTTGATGCGGTCGAACGCCGGCCGGTCGATCACCGCGCCGAGGAAGTTCCGGAAGTCCGCCGGGTCGCCCATGCGAAGTTCCTCGGTCATCGCGACGGCCCGGTCCCGCACATCCTCCCACATCGTGTCCGGCACGTACACGCGCGATGTCGCCGAGCACTTCTGTCCCTGGTACTCGAAGCCGCCCTGCACGATCGCGACCGCGAGCGCCTGCGGGTCCGCGCTCTCGTGGGCGAGGATGAAGTCCTTCCCTCCCGTCTCGCCGACGAGTCTCGGATAGGCGCGATAGTTCTCCACGTTCTGCGCGACGGACTTCCAGAGATGCTGGAACGTGCCGGTCGAACCGGTGAAGTGGATGCCCCCGAGTTCCGGGCTCGACAGCAGGACATCGCTGATCTCCGAAGCCACGCCGGGGATGAAGTTGATCACGCCCGGGGGGAGCCCCGCGGCTTCGAGAAGCTTCATCACGTAGTGGGACCCGAGCACGCCGGTGGTCGAGGGCTTCCAGATCGCGACGTTTCCCATGAGCGCGGGAGACGTGGTCAGATTGGCTCCGATGGCCGTGAAGTTGAACGGACTGATGGCGTAGACGAACCCCTCGAGCGGGCGGTGGTCCATGCGGTTCCGCACGCCCGGCCCGGAGATGGGCTGCTCCGCGTGCACGCGTCCCGCGAAAAAGGAGTTGAAGCGCCAGAAATCGACGACCTCGCAGGCGGCGTCGATTTCGGCCTGGAGCGCCGTCTTGCTCTGCCCGAGCATGGTCGCCGCGTTGAGCTTCATCCTCCACGGGCCGGCGAGCAGTTCCGCGGCGCGGAGGAGAATCGCGGCCCGGTCCTCCCAGGCCCAGTTCGACCACTCCGCCCAGGCCGCGCGCGAGGCGTCGATGGCGGCCCGGGCCTCGGCGGTCCCGGCGATGTGGCAGCGAGCCAGCACGTGGCCGTGGTCGTGCGGCATCGCGACGTCGAACGTCTTCGATGTCCGCACCTCGCGCCCGCCGATGATCAGCGGGATCTCGACGACCTCGCTCCGCTGGCGGAGCAACTCTTCCTTCAGAGCGGCCCGTTCCGGAGTGCCCGGGGCGTAGTCGTAGACAGGTTCGTTGGCGGGAGCCGGAATTGCGCCCTGCTGAACCTCGCCGGCAAGTGGTTTCATGAAGGGATCCCCCTGGGTGAATTCGTTCGCGAAGGGAGCGCAATCTGGCGCTCCGCGAGCGAGATTGAAAGGTGCCCGGCGCGCGGCCGCGCGCCCGTCCGCGGCCGTCCGTATCCGCTCGGGGAGACATCCGCCGTCCGCCCTTGTATCGTGCTGTGTATCGTGCAGTGGACGCGCGCCGGATTCGTTTGGTTGCCGACGAGGAAGAGCACGGAAAACATGGCGTTTGCCAGGCACGGATTCCCCGCCGGATCGCGCCCGCGGCGGGAGGCCCTATTGGCCCTGCTGGCCATACTCGTCGCGCCCTGCTTCCTGTGTCCGGGTGCGGCCGTGGCCCAGGAAGGCGCGGGTTCGCTGCAAACGCTCGCGGCTCGCCTCGGCCAGGCCCGCGAGAACGCGATCCACCTCCTCGCGCCGTCTTCGTTCGGCGAAGCCGCGGACCGGCTGGAGGACGCGTCGCGTCGTCTGAGGGATGGCCGACAGGACGACCGGTTCGAGGAACTGCTGGGCGAGGCCGGACGCTGGTTCGAAGCGGCGGAGCGGATCGCGGCCGCGGGCCGGCCGCACTTCGCGGCGGCGCTTGCCGCCCGGGACCAGGCCCGCGCCTCCGAAGCCGAGACGCGGGCGGTCGAAGGGTGGGCGCGAGCCGAACGCGAACTGGAAACGGCGGGCCGTCGTCTGGAACGCGAAGATCTCGAGGACGTGGCGGTGCGAGCGGACCGCGCGGCGGTGCTCTACCGGCGGGCGACCCGCTCCGCGCGGCGCGACGAGTTTCTGGGAGCGGCGATGCAGGCGCGAGCCGCTGCGATGAACGCGGGCGCGAGCGAGTTGGCCCCGAAGGCGTTCTCGGTGGGCGAGGCGCACATCGCGAGCGCGGAAACGGAGATCGAGAACCTCGCTCCCGTGGAGGGGTCGGCGCGGGCCGGGGAAGCCGCGTTCGCCGCTTTCTCCCGCGCCCACCGCATCGCCGCCCTGTTCGACAGCGTACGCCGGCGCGAGGTGACGGTCGAACGGCTGCTCGACGCGCATGAGGCGGACCTGGCCCGCCTCGCCGAAGCTGCGGGCGTGGAGGCCCTCCAGAGCGACGCCGGCGAAACGACCGCGCGCATCGAGGGGGAAATCTCCCGCCTCCTGGCGGACAACACGCGGCTGGGCGCCGAGGTGGCGAGCGAACGAGCGAGGACCGCGGAACTCGACCGCCGGGTGGCCTCGCTGGAAGACCGCGTGGCCGAGTTCGAGAGGCGCTTCACGGGAGCCCGCGCCGAACTGCTCGCGATACGCGAGCGGGAGGCGCGGCTGCGCGAAGTCCAGGGCCTCTTCACCCCTGCGGAAGGGGAAGTCCTGCTCGTCGGAGACCGGCTCGTCCTCCGCCTGTTCGGCCTCACCTTCGAGCCCGCGCGGGCCGAGATCGACGAGGCGCTGTATCCCCTGCTCACCAAGGTCCAGCGCGTCATCACGACCTTTCCGGGGGCTACCGTGCGGATCGAGGGGCACACCGACGCGCAGGGCGGGACGCGCGGGAATCAGGCGCTGAGCCAGCGGCGGGCCATCGCCGTGCGCGAGCACCTGCTCGCCCGGGTGCCCATTCCGTCCTCGCGGGTCGAGGCGGCCGGCCTGGGCGAGGAACGCCCGGTCGCGAGCAACGAGACGGAGGAAGGACGCGCGCGGAACCGCCGGATCGAAATCGTCCTCGACCTGGCAGGGAACTGAACCTGGCCGGGAACTGACGCGAGCCCCGGTGCCTCAGTCCCGGGGGCGCTCCGCCTGAACCGCGGCGATCACGCCCCACGCCGCGGCTCCCACCGCGAGGCCCGTCCCGATCCAGCGGCCCACCTCCGCCCAGCGTCCGCGCCGTCCCGTGCGCCAGGGCCGGGTGATTTCGCTCCGCCAGTACTCCACCTCGCCGGAGGCGATCTCCCGGGCCAGGTCCGCCGCCGGTCCGGCCAGTCGCCGGGGGTCCACGTCCTCGGTCCCCTCAGTCCCCGGGCGGTTTGGAGCCGACGAAGTCCTCGCCTCCGTCGACGCGGATCGTGTTCCCCGTCATCCACCCCGTTTCCGGCGCGGCGAGCGCCACCATGCAGCGCGCCACCTCTTCCGGGGTTCCCAGTCGTCCGTGGGGGTTCTGGGCGGCGGCCTCGGCGATCATGTGTTCCGCGCCGGGAATCTTGCGAAGCGCGGGCGTGTCCGTGACGCCGGCCCGGATCGAGTTGACGGTGATGCCCTTCACCGCGAGTTCGAGCGCGAGTTGGCGGCAATGCGATTCGAGCGCGGCCTTGGCCGCGGAGACGGCTCCGTAGGAAGGGATCACGCGGTCGCCGCCGGACGAGGTCATGGCGAAGATCCGGCCGCCTTCGCCCATCAGGTCGCGCTCGAGCAGCCCCTGGGTCCAGTAGACCAGCGTATGGGCCATCACGTCCAGCGTCATGTTCATCTGCTCGGGACTCATTCCGTCGTCGTCGTCGGGCACGAAGGGGAGGAGCGTTCCGAAGGCCAGGGAGTGCATCAGCACGCGCACGGAACCCGGCCCCGCGCTTTCCGCGATTTCGTCCAGTACCCGGTTGCGCTTCTTCGCGGAAGCCGCGTTTCCGTTGAAGAACGTCGCGCGCCGTCCGCGCGATTCGATCAGATCCCGAATCTCTCCGACGTGCGCGAGTCCCGCCCGCCGGTCCAGGTGTACTCCGAAGATGTCGTAACCGGCCTCGGCGAACGCCAGCGCGGCCGCTTCGCCGAAGCCGCTCGAGGCGCCGAGAATCAACGCGCCGGGCGCGGAATCCGTCACTCGTGTCCCTCCGTCTCCGTCCGTTTGCCGTCCGTCCCAAAGCCGCCCCGCCGCCTCCGCCGCCTTGCGGAAGTTGGAGCGCACAGCATAGCCGTCCGTTCCCCGGGTCGCACGGTCGTGCGCATCTCCGGACCGCCAACGGCGAAGCATCCGGCAACCCGGACGCCCATCGGCGGCAATCGATATTTTTTGAAAAAAATAAGTCGCGCGCCAGTTCTTGGGAGCAGCCGTCACAGCCCGTTCATCGCCGCATGTAACGGGCACGAACGCCGCTCGCGCGCGCCACGGACGCGACGCGGATTAGCGGCACGATCCACACATAATCAGGAGTTTTGGACGATCATTCAACAGTCACGTAACGCCCTATGATGCAGCCCGTTACGATCCCATTCCGCAATCCTCCCATCCCTACGCTAGAGGGTCGTCCGCTTGCAGGAGCCGGAACGTCGATCCTATCCTCAGAGCGCGACGGGAAATGCACGGCCCCCGACTGCCGCGGACCCCCGGGGTCCGTTCCGATACAGAGAGCGAAACCCTCGAATTTCTTGCGAGAGCATCCTTGAACATGATGGCATCATCCGACTGTAGCCTCGTCAACGTCGTCGTGGATCTCCCGAAGGAGCTTGCTGCGGATGTGGAGGCCGTGCGCCAGCGGGATCCGGAGTTCCTCGAACGAGCCATACAGTACGTCCTGGCCCGCCGCATCATCTTCGAAGAACTCAAGACGCCCGTCTCGAGACACCGCTGAGGGAGGCGGCCGGCGTGCCCGCGGGGGCGCGGATCCGGTCGCCGAGCGCCGTCCCCGCCACGACCGGAGGCGTTGACGCCCGTCCCGCCCGGAGCTAAATCGCGCGGGGGGCGGGTGAGCGGGGAGGTGAGGGGTTGGCCAGCGATTGCGAGCCGAGTATAGCCGTGTCTTCCGATACGGAGCGTCCAGCGCCCGGCCGGGGTGCCGAGAGGGGATCGGAGTCCGGCGAAGGCGTCCTGCGGGCCAAATACGCCGACTACTGCTCGGCTCAACTCACCGAAGTATTCCTCTCCCTGTCTGAAGAACGCATCTACGAGATCGTGGAGGAGGAAGCCCGGGCGCAGGCTTTCGGCCAAGAGCGCCTTGCGTTTCAGACGAGGGTCCGACTAGCGACCAAGCGACTGCGGGAGAGCGTGCCGCTACCCGATTTCGAGAAGTGGCGCCGCGATTACGAAGCTGCCCCCGAAGAGTACGACGAGTACCTGATGGGCCTGTGGCGGCAGCGTTCGGAGGAGGAGGCCCCGGACACCGATTGAATCCCGGTGGAATCGGAGGGGGGATGGCTGGAGATCAGTATGACGCAACCGACGGTGCCGAAGCAGGACGCCCCCAACTGCGGATGTGGGACGAAGCGGGCCAGGAGGCCCCGATCGGCAACCTTGACGACGGGGAACGCCGGTGGAAGATCCTCGTCATCGCCGAACCCGTCGCCGACGACCTCGTGCGGGGTTGGCTCTCCTTTCGGCTCGACGATGAGAAGCATGACACGGCTCCGGTGATCATGGAGGAATCGGTGGCGCACGTCATCGAGCGGGCCATCGCACTCCCGGAGCCCACGCTGCGACAGCTCTTCCGTTCGGCTCGGCGGTGACCCCGGCGGGTTCGCCCGCTGACGCCGGCGCAGGTCGGTGACGTCCGGCGCCGGAAAATGATCTGGCTCCTCGTGGCCGTCGAGGCGGCGGCGCTCTGGGGAATGGTCTGGGGTGGATCCGGCACCCCGTGGCCGGCGATGCCGCTGTGGGCCGTGGCGTTCGCGGCCTATCTCGCGGCGGCCGGCTGCGCCGCCGGGCCGGGCCGGGCGGCATCGACCCGCCGGCGCATCTGGACCGCCGGGATCGTCCTTCGAGCGGGGGCCTTCCCCGCGGCGCCCGCCCTTTCCGAGGACATCTATCGGTACATCTGGGACGGCTGGGTTCAGTCCAACGGAGTGAATCCCTACGCGCATTCCCCCTCGGCGTCGGCGCTCGAGGAACTGCGCACCGCGTGGTGGCCGCTCATCAACCACGCGGACGTGTCCACGATCTATCCGCCGGGGGCTCAGGTCGTGTTTTCGCTGCTGGTCTCGGCCGGGCCTGCGTGGTGGATCTTCAAGCTGGGGTGGCTCGCGGCCGACCTGCTGGTGGCGCGGCTCATCGACCGGCTGTCGTCGGGCCGGAGCGTGCTCCCGCTGCTGCTGTATCTCTGGTCCCCGCTCGTCGTCGTCGAAGTGGCCTGGAGCGGCCACCTGGATCCGCTCGGGGTCGCGCCCATGCTGGGCGCCGTGGCGCTGGCGGGCAGCACGGCGGTTCCGGCGTGGCGGTCCGGAGCCCTTCTGGGACTCGCCGGCGCGCTGAAGTTCGCCCCCCTCGCCGCACTCCCGGCGCTCTGGCGGCTCCGCGGTCCCGGGGCGCTCGCCGCAGCCGTCCTCGTACCCCTGCTTCTCTATGTGCCTTACGCCGGCGCGGGGCCGGCCCTCTTCGACGGTCTGCGGACCTACGCGGACATCTGGGCGTTCAACGGCGGCCTCTACCGGATACTCGCGCGGCTGCCGGGGCATCCCGATCTCGCGAAGTGGATCGGCGCGTCGATCGTCGGGGCCATCGCGTGCCGCGCCGCGCTCCGCCGCTGGCCGTTGGAGCGCGCCCTCCTGTGGACGATCGGATCCGCCCTCCTCCTCTCGCCGACCCTCCACCCCTGGTATCTGCTCTGGGTCCTCCCCTTCGCCTGTCTATCGGCGAATCGGGGTTGGCTCCTGTTCAGCGGCACCGTGTTCTTCGCGTACGCGGGGCGGGATGCCTACCTCGGCACGGGGGCGTGGCCGGAGCCCGCGTGGCTGGCCTGGCTGATCCATGGGCCGCCCCTGGCCCTCCTAGCCTGGGATGGCTGGCGGAGACGGCGTCCTCAGGGACTCGCGCGTCGTGAGAGCGTAGCCCGCGGCGAAGAGCGCCGTGAAGGGCAGGACGGCGGGTGACCCGACGAGCGCCGTGTTCACGACGGCGCCGGCGAGCGCGGCGGCGAGCGCCAGGCGCAGGAACGCCGGTCCGCCCGAAAGCCGGGCTCGATACGCCACGACGGGTTGGAAGCCTCGTTTCGGCGTGCGGGCGAAGGGGGTCGGGATCCCGCGGCAGGCCCGCGCGACGGCGAAGGTGAGCGGCACGCCGAGCCCCAGCCCCAGGAGCAGGGCCTCGACGATGCGGCGTCCGAGCCGCCGCCGGCGGCGGATCCACCCGGCGGACCCGTAGAAGAGCACGAACGGGACGGTGGCGAGAAGCACGGCGGCTACATGAACGGCCGTGGGCAGACCGAAGCCGGTCGCCGACGCCCACCCGGCCCCCGCCAGCGCCGCCGCCATCGTGAGCGTCAGCGGATGGACGACGTGTCCCGCGAGATGGGCCGTCGCCTCGACCTTGATCGCCGCCGGCACGGGGGCGCGCCAGATCCGCGGCAACAGCTTCCTGGCGCTCTGGATTCCGCCCTGCGTCCAACGGCTCTGCTGGATCTCCACCGCGCGGAGACTGGCCGGCAATTCGGCGGGAACCCGGACGTCGTCCCGGTACACGAAGCGCCAGCCCGCGAGTTGGGCGCGGTAGCTGAGATCGACGTCCTCGGTGAGGGTGTCGCTCTGCCACCCCCCCGCCGCCTGCACGCACGCCTTGCGCCACATTCCGCCGGATCCGTTGAAGTTGAAGAAGAGGCCGGCCCGGTATCGCGCCTCGTGCTCGATCGCGAAATGCGCGTCGAGGAAGAGCGCCTGTGCGCGCGTCAGCCAACTCGCGTCGGGGGACAGGTGGTCCCAGGCCGCCTGCACGGCCCCCACGCCGGGGTCCGCGAAGGGGGGGAGCAACTCCCGAATCAACTCCGGGCGCGGAACGAAATCCGCGTCGAGCACGAGCAGGAAGTCTCCGCGGGCCAGGGCCGTGCCGTGGGCGAGCGCGCCGGCCTTGTACCCTTCGCGGGAGGCCCGGCGCACGTGCCGGATGTCGATCCCGCGAGCCCGCCACTCGCGCACGCGCCGCGCCGCGGTCGCCACCGTCTCGTCGTCGGAGTCGTCGAGCAACTGGATCTCGAGGCGGTCCGCCGGATAGCGCAGGCGGCACGCCGCGTCGATGAGCCGTTCGACGACGTTGGCTTCGTTGAAGATGGGCAGTTGCACCGTGACGACCGGAAGCGCGTCCTCCCAGGAGCGCGATTCCACCCTGGCGGGTCGGCGCATTCGCAGCCAGAGCAGGCGCAGCCGATGCGCCCCGAAGGGGGCGAGGAGGGCGAGGAGCGCCAGGTACGCCAGGGGTCCGATCCCGCTCATCGTCAGTTCGGCGTCTCCGGCCGGAAATCGAGTCGGTCGAGCGCGATGACGCCGTCGCTCATCACGAACAGCACGTCCTGGTACTGGCCGATGTCATCGAGCGGGTTGCGGTCGACGACCAGAAGGTCCGCCTCGAACCCTGCCGCGACCCGTCCCGTGCGGTCCGCGATGCCGAGCAACTCCGCCGCAACGGTGGTCGCGGACCGGATCGCATCGAGTTCGCTCATTCCGATTCCCACGAGTTCCATCAGTTCATGGCTCAGGCGGAGGACGCTCTCCGACCCGTAGCCCGTGTCGGTCGCCGCGACGACGGGCACCCCGAGCGCGTGGGCGGCCGCGGCCGTTTCCCGGACCCGGGGGAGCATGTGCCGTCCGCGCACCTGTAGCACCGGATCGTCGTAGTCGCCACCGGGGAGCGTGAGATCCGATACGACGGCGATCGTCGGCACCAGATACGTGCCCCGCTCCCGCATGAGGCGCAGCGTTGCGTCGCCCAGGTACGTCCCGTGCTCGATGCTTCGCACGCCCGCCGCGACCGCGGCCCGGCCGCCCCGGTCCCCGTGCGCGTGCGCGGCCACCGGCACGCCGCCGCCCGCCGCGTCCGCCACCAGCGCCGAAAGTTCGGCCTCCGTGAAGAACGGCTTGCGGGGGTCGGTTTCCGGCAGGCCCGCGCGCTCGGTCGCGTTGACCTTGATGAAGTCCACGCCGCGATCGAGCATCGCGCGCGCCACCCGCCCCAGCGCCTCGGGCCCGCGCACATCGCGTCCGAGAAGGTCGCTGAGACCCGGCTCATCGAGGAAGAGACCCTCCGCCGGGCGGGGCCGCACATGGTAGCCCGCGGCGAGGATCTCCGGACCCGCGAAGCTCCCGCGCCGGAAGAGTTCCCGCAGGCCGACGTCGGCGAAGAATCCCGCCCCCATGCTGCGCGCCGTCGTGACTCCGGAGAGGAGTGCCCGGCGGGCCGCCTCGAGCGTCGCGATGTGGACGTGCGCGTCGATGAGGCCGGGGACGAGGAAGCGGCCGCCGAGGTCGACCGCCTGCGCGGCGGCGGGCGCCTCGCCCCCCTCCGCCACGGAAACGATGACCCCCTCCCGCACGACGACCGTCGCGTTCGAGAGGACGCCGGAGGTCCCCGGATCGATCACCGAGGCGCCGGTGAAAGCGATCGCCTCGCTCTGGCCCGCCGCCGGCACCGGGAAGGCCAGACAGGCGAACAGGACGCCGGCGCACCGGGAGCGCCGGCCGAGTGAGCCGAATCCGCAGACTCCGCCGAGTCGGGAACGTCGGGACGCGGTCGCCGCTGAAGTGATGACAGCCATTCGGAACCTCCGGCATCGTGAGGGTGAGGCACCAACATGCCTTCGGCCGGGGGCCGGGGGTAGAAGCGGGCCGGGGGTGGCGCGCGCCGCCGTCGATCCGGCTACGTTGGCCGCATGCAGCGCACCACGCAGCGCACGACGCCACCACTGCCACGCGAGACCGCCCAGGGTGGGGATCCGCTTCCGTTTCCCCTGCGCGTCGCCGCCATCGATGTGGGATCCAACGCGTTTCGCTTCGTCGCGGCCGAGTTCAGCGACCCGCACCGCTACGTGGAACTCGCTTCGGAGAGGGTCGCGGTCCGGCTGGGGCATTCGGCCTTCCTCACCGGCGAACTGTCGCCTTCCGCCATCGACCGGACCGTCGAGGGGTTCCGGCGCTTCCGGGAGGAGATTGATCGCCTGGACATCGAGCACGTGCGCGCCGTGGCCACCAGCGCCGTGCGGGAGAGCCGCAACGGCGCCGACCTCGTCCGCCGCGTCGAAGAGGAGGCGGGAATCCGGCTCGACCTCATCTCCGGCACGGATGAAGCGCGCCTCGTGTGGATGTCCGTGAAACAGCAGCTCGACTTCGGCGACGCCAAGTGGATGCTCGTGGATCTCGGCGGCGGGAGCGTCGAAGTCTCGCTGGCGGACCAGTCCGGGATCATGTGGAGCGAGTCGCACCGGATGGGCTCGGTGCGGCTGCTCGAGGAGCTCACGGGGGCGGCCGATGCCCCGGCGCACTTCGCGAATCTGCTCGCGGAGTACGCCGCCACCCTCCGCATTCCGCACGCGAGCAAGCACTGGACGCCGGTCCAGTTGATCGCCACCGGCGGCAATATCGAGGAGCTTGCCCGCCTCGCGGGCCAACGCGCCGCCGACGGGATCCGCCGCATCACGCGGGCGGAACTCGCCATGGCGATCGAGGAGTTCTCCCATCTCTCCTACAGCCAGCGCATCGGACGGCTGGGCCTGCGGGAAGATCGGGCCGACGTGATCCTCCCTGCCGCGATCGTGTACGACCGCGTCGCCGAACTCGCGGGGGCCGAGCACATCCTCGTCCCCGGAGTCGGTGTAAGGGAGGGCGTCCTGTTCGACCTCGTCGATGAGTTGGCGAGCGGGGCCGGTTTCGGGCGGCTGGAGCGGATCGTCCACGAAGGAGCGCTCACGCTCGGGCGCAGATATCTCTTCGACGAGGATCACGGACGCCACGTCGCGTCGCTGGCCATCTCGCTGTTCGATCAACTTGCCGAGGTTCACGCCCTCGAACCGCGCGACCGGCGGATCCTGCTGGCGGGAGCGATGCTGCACGACATCGGGCAGCACATCTCCTACGCGAAACACCACAAGCACTCGCTCTACCTGATCCATCACAGCGAGATCCCGGGGATCGCGCCGAACGAACTCCCGCTCGTCGCCCTGGTGGCGCGCTACCACCGGCGCGCCGAACCGCGCCGCGGCCACTACCTCTACCGCGACCTGAATCCTCACGACCGCGGACGCGTGGAGCGGCTCGCCGCCCTCCTTCGCATCGCGGACTCCCTCGACCGCGAGCACCTTCAACGCGTGCACAGCGTCGAGGCGCGCGTGCACGAACACCGGCTCGAACTGCGTCTCGAGCGGAGGGGACGCCTGCTCCTCGAGCAGTGGGCGCTGCGCAAGAAGGGGAAGCTCTTCGCCCGCATCTTCGGCCTCGATCCGTACGTCACCTTCGACCTGTCCTCCGACTGAGGCGTCGAGAACGAGCGGGATGGGGGGTGCAGGGCTTATAATTCAAGCCCTGCGTTCGCAAATCGTTCGCGAAAGAGTGGCCGGGAGCGCCGTGTGTCGTCCGAATCGAGAGCCGAATCGAAAGCCGAGCCGAAAGAAGCGCCCCGTCGGTCGTGGGTCCACCACGGGAGCCGGCGCGCCGCCGGCACTTCTCCGGCGGCGCCGTCCGGCTCCGCCGCCGTGAACGGGTCCCCGACGCGCGAGGCCCGCCCGCCCGCCGCTGCCGCCCCGACGCCGGACGCCCCGAGGCCGGACAGCGACGCCGGCGCCACTCCCCGTCCGTCCGGCCCGGAGGTCGGCCACCGCGTAGGGGGCACCCCGGTCCTCCCGCGCGCCGCGGCGCCGAAGCCCGTTCCCGACGGCGCGAAGCCGGGCCATCCATCGCTCTACTTCAACGCGGAACTCAGCTGGCTGGACTTCAACTGGCGCGTGCTCTACCAGGCCATGGACGAGCGCACGCCGCTGCTGGAGCGGCTCCGCTTCCTCGCGATCACGGAGAACAACCTCGACGAATTCGTGATGAAGCAGGTCGGCGGCCTCAAGCGCGTGCTCGGGGCGGGCGTGGTGAAGCCATCCCTGGACGGGCGCGGGCCCGCCGAACAACTGGATCTCGTGCGCGAGGGCGTCCGCACCATGCGGACCCGGCTGGCGGAGGTGTGGGAGGAGGAACTCCGGCCGCGCCTCGCGTCGGAACTCGACATCGTCGTGCGCGACTTCGAGGATCTGAACGAAGAGGAACGCGAGCACGTGCGCCGCGTATTCGCGGATCGCATTTATCCGGTCCTCACGCCGCTGGCCGTCGATCCGGGACACCCGTTCCCCTTCCTGTCCAACATGAGCCTCTCGCTCGCCCTGATGCTCGAGCACCCGGAACGCCGGACCCGCCACTTCGCCCGGGTGAAGATCCCCACGGCGCTGCGCTGGGTCGAACTCCCGGAGAGCGGGCACGTGGTCCCCGTCGAGCAGGTGGTGCGGCACTTCGCGGGCGAGCTCTTCCGGGGGATGAGGATCGAGAGCGCGTCGCTGTTCCGCGTCACCCGAAACGCGGATGTGGCCCGGGACGAAGAGGTGGCGGACGACCTCCTGCAGATGATCTCCGAAGAGCTTCGCGAGCGGCGCTTCGCGCGCGTCGTGCGTCTGGAGGTCGAGCCGGGCATGCCCGACGACGTGCGACAGTTCCTCGTTCACCAACTCGAACTGGACGAGGAAGATCTGTACGAGATTCCGGGCCTGCTCGAGATGTCGGGTTTTTGGCAGATCGCGGCCGAGGGTCCCTGGGAACACCGGCACGAACCCTGGGAGCCGATGATCCCGCCGCGCCTCATCCGCGAAGGCGAGACGGAGGACCGTCCCGACATCTTCACGGTGATTCGCGCGGGCGACCTCATGGTGCACCACCCGTACGAGTCCTTCACCGCCACGGTGCAGCAGTTCATCGAGGAGGCCGCCGCGGATCCCGCGGTCGTGGCCATCAAGCAGACGCTCTACCGGACGGCGGAGCACTCGCGGATCATCGCCGCGCTGGTGCGGGCGGCCGAGGCGGGCAAGGCGGTCGCCGTGCTCGTGGAGGTCACGGCCCGCTTCGACGAGGCCGACAACATGGAGTGGGCGTCTGTTCTGGAGGAGGCGGGCGTCAACGTCACGTACGGTCTCGTCGGGCTGAAGACGCACGCGAAGGTCGCGCTCGTCGTCCGCGAGGAAGAGGACGAGATCCGCACCTACTGCCACATCGGCACCGGCAACTACAACTCCGAGACCGCGCAGATCTACGCGGACATCGGGATCCTCACGGCGCGTCCGGAGATCGGCCGCGATGCGGTGAACCTGTTCCACTACCTGACGGGGTACGCCCCCGACCAGCACTACGAGGAGCTCATCGTCGCGCCCCGCGACCTGCGACGGGCCCTCATCGCCCGGATCGAGCGCGAGGTTTCCCATGTCGAGGCCGGCCGGAGGGGGCGCATGATCATGAAGATGAACGGCCTCGACGACCCGAAGGTGATCCGCGCCCTCTACGCGGCGTCCGCCGCCGGCGTGCAGATCGACCTCATCATCCGCGGCCAGTGCCGGCTCCGCCCCGGGATCCCCGGCTTCAGCGAGAACATTCGCGTGCGCAGCATCGTCGGACGGTTCCTGGAGCACGACCGGATCTTCTGGTGGGAGAACGACGGGAGCGCCGAGGTGTGGATCGGGAGCGCGGACTGGCGCCGCCGAAACCTCGACGACCGCGTCGAAGTGCTGCTGCCCGTGCGCGACAAGCGGATCCGGAAACGCCTGCGCAAGACGCTGCGCTTCGCCCTTCGCGACAATCAGCGAGCCTGGGAACTGCGGCCGACGGGGGAGTACGTGCTGTGCGAGCCCGCGCCGGGCGAGCGCCCCATCGACTATCAGAGCCGGATGTTGAAGGCAGTCCGGAAGCGCCGCCGCAAGGTGGACGACCACTGGAGCGCCTCGCACTGACGCGGAGCCTTGCCGCCGCCCGCTAAGGCGGGTTTGCCGTCCCCTCCTGGTGCCGGATCGTGATGCCTTGGACCATGTAGACGACATCCTCCCCGATGTTCGTCGCGAGGTCGCCGATCCTCTCGAGGTTGCGGCCGATGAGGATGACCTGCAGGCACGCCGACAGGTTGTAGTCCGGCATATGCGTGATCATCACCCGGCCCAGCGAGTCCTGGAGCTGGTCCAGCCGGTCGTCCCGGGCGATCACCGAGCGCGCGTCGTCCGCGTTCCGGTGTACGAAGGCGTCGAGCGCATCGCGCAGCATCGCCCGCGCCATACGGCTCATCTCGTCCAGTTCGGGCGGGACCGGCACCTTCTTCTCGGCCCCCGCCAGCCGTTCGGCCGCTTCGGCGATGTTCACCGCATGGTCGCCGATCCGCTCGAGGTCGTTGTTGATCTTGAGCACCGTGACGAGCACGCGCAGGTCGCTCGCCACCGGATGGTGGAGCGCGAGGATCTCCACCGTGGATTCCTCGACCTCCACCTCGACCCGGTCGATGGCGTCGTCCGCTTCCCGGATCGCTTCCGCGTCCACGACGGGTTGGCCCACGAGCGCCACCGCCCGCTGCACGAGTTGCTCGATGTCGTGCGCCATCCGGTGCAACGTGCGCGTGACGTCGCTCACCCGGTCGTCGAACTGCCTGAAGGACATCGGCGGCGGCCCTTCTAGCCCCGCCGGCCCGTGATGTAGGCCTCGGTCCGCTCGTCCTCCGGATTGGTGAACAAGCGCTGCGTCTCCTTGTATTCGACCAGGTCGCCCATGTAGAGGAAGGCCGTGTCGTCGCTGATGCGCGCGGCCTGCTGCATGTTATGCGTCACGATCACGATCGTGTAGTCTCCGCGCAGATCTCCGATGAGGTCCTCCACGCGGCCGGTCGCGATCGGGTCGAGCGCGCTCGCCGGCTCGTCCATGAGGAGAACCTCCGGTTCCACCGCCAGCGCCCTCGCGATGCAGAGCCGCTGCTGCTGTCCGGCCGAGAGCCCGAGGGCGTCCGCGTCGAGGCGGTGGCTCACTTCGTCCCAGAGCGCGGCCGCGCGGAGCGACGCCTCCACCCGATCGCCGATGTCGTCCCGGAACCCGTTGATCCGCAGGCCGAACGCGATGTTCTCGAAGATCGACTTCGGAAACAGGTTCGGCTTCTGGAACACCATCCCGATGTTGCGCCGGACGTCGGCCGGGTCGACGCCGGGCGCGTAGAGATCCCGCCCGCGGAACAGGACCCGGCCGGTGACGCGGGCCGTCGGCACGAGGTCGTTCATGCGGTTGAAGCAACGCAGGAGCGTGCTCTTGCCGCAACCGGAAGGCCCGATGAAGGCGACCACCCGCTTTTCCGGTATCGTGAGCGAGATGTCCCCGATCACCCGGGTCTCGCCGTAGCGAACGCCGAGCCCGACGGTCTCGAGGACCGCATCCGACGCCACGGTCACCTCTCGTATCGGTTACGAATCAGAATCGCGGCCGCGTTCATCATGAGCAGCACGCCCAACAGTACCACAATGGCTCCTGCCGCCAGCGCATGGAACTCCCCGCGTGGATCCGTGGTCCAGTTGAAGATCTGGATCGGCAGGGCCGTGAAGGGATCCATGGGCGAGACCGGATCGAACGCGATGAACGTCAGGCCCCCGATGATGAGCAGCGGGGCGGTCTCCCCCCCCGCGCGCGAGAGACCGAGGATGGCGCCGGACAGGATTCCCGGCAGGGCCGCCGGGAGCACGTGGTGCCGGATGGTCTGCCAGCGCGTGGCGCCGAGCGCACAGGCGGCTTCCCGCAACGAGTTCGGGACGGCGCGGATCGCCTCGCGGGCCGCGATGTTGACGAGGGGGAGCACGAGCAGCGACAGCGTCGCCGCTCCGGCGAGCAGGCTCCGCTCCAGCGCCAGGAAGCGGACGAACACGGCCAGGCCGAGGATGCCGTAGACGATGGAGGGCACGCCGGCGAGGTTCGCGATGTTCGTCTTCAGCAGGCTCGTGAAGCGGTTCCTCGGGGCGTATTCCTCCAGGTACAGCGCGGCGCCGACTCCGAGCGGAAAGGACATCGCCGCCGCCAACGCAAGCATCCACGCGCTCCCGAGGATGGCGGAGCGAATCCCGGCACGCTCCGGGAAACGCGACGGATGGCTGGCCAGGAACTCGAACGACAGCACCGGCAGCGCGTCCGCGAGGATACTCGCGAGGAGGACGACCAGGGACGCGACCCCGAAGGCCACCGCAAGGCGGCACAGCCACTTGAACCGGACCCCGGCGCGGCGGCGGGCCTCGAGGCGCGGGTCGAAACGGCCTCCGCGGAGCGCGCCCGGACTCACCGGAAGCTCCCCCGGAAGCTCCCCCGGAAGCGCGCAGCCATGCGCTGGCTCAGCAGGTTGAGGGCCAGCGTGATGAGGAAGAGAAGGAGGCCGGCGGCGAACAGGGTCCGGTATTCGACGGACCCGGAGGAGGCGTCGCCCAGGCTCACCTGCACGATGTAGGCCGTCATCGTCTGAACGCTCTGGAGCAGATCCAGCGTCATGCCCGGGGTCGCGCCCGCGGCCAGCGTCACGACGATCGTCTCGGCGATGGCGCGGGAGATCGCGAGGACGAAGCTGGCGGCGATGCCGGGCAGACCCGCCGGCACCACGATCCGCGTCACCACCTCGTACGGGGTGGCTCCGACGCCGTACGCGGCCTCGCGCAGAGAGCCGGGGACCGCGCTCAGCGCGTCTTCGGAGAGAGATGACACCATCGGAAGGATCATGATGCCCACGACGATGGCGGCGCTCGCGGCATTGAAGACGCCCGCCGACGGGAAGAACGACCTGAGGATCGGGGTGACGAGGATCACGGCAAAGTAGCCGTAGACGACCGTCGGAATCCCCGCGAGAATCTCGAGCGCCGGCTTGACGGTCCGCTTCGTCCGGATCGATGCGAACTCGCTCAGGTAGATGGCCGTGGCCAGTCCCACCGGGAGCGCGATCAGCGCCGCGCCAGCCGCGACGAGGAGGGTGCCGTTGACCAGCGGGAGGATGCCGAACGACCGCGGCACGAGGTCCGGGGACCAGCGCGTCCCCGCGAGAAACTCGACCGGGGATACTTCGGCGAAGAAGCCCAGCGACTGGGTGAGCAGCACCACGACGATCCCGACCGTCGTCAGGATGGAGAGCGCTCCGCAGCCGAAGAGGAGCGCCCCGATCAGGCGCTCGCCGAGGGTGCTAGCCGATCCGGGCTCGGATTTCCGCATACGCTTCCGGCTCGAGCGGTATGTACCCCGTCTCCGGGATCAGGGTCGCCGCCCGCTCGAGGAAGAAGCGCACGAATGCCCCGACCTCCGGTCGATCGAGCGCATCGCGCCGAATGTAGATGTACATCGGTCGAGCGAGCGGCGTGTACGTGCCGTTCAGGATCGTTTCGCGGGACGGTGCGACGCAACCGGCGCCCCCGTCGACCTCAATGGCGCGCAGTTGCCCCCGGTTGTCCTCGAAGTACGCGTAGCCGAAGTAGCCGAGCGCGCCCGGATCGCCGCTCACGCCCCCGACGAGCACGTTGTCGTCGGCGCTGGCGGTGTAGTCGCTCCGGCTGGCGCCCTCCTCGCCGACCACGGCCGCCGTGAAGTAGTCGAAGGTGCCCGAATCGGTGTCGGGTCCGTACAGCTTCAGTTCCTCATCCGGCCAGCCCGGGCGGAGCTGGCTCCAGCGCTCGACCTCGGACCCGGGCGCCCATAGCCGCCGGAGTTCGGCCACGCTGACGCAGGCGACCCAGTCGTTGGAGGGGTGCACGACCAGCGTGAGGCCATCGCGGGCGATCTGCACTTCGACGGGCTCGATGCCCTCCGCCCGGCAGGACGCGGCCTCGGCTTCGTCGATCTTTCGCGAAGCGTTGGTGATGTCCGTCTCGCCGTTGCAGAACCTCTGAAACCCTCCCCCCGTGCCGGAGACGCCCACCGACACGCGAACCGCGCGTCCGCCGGCGATCTGGAACTCCTCGGCCATCGCCTGGCTGATGGGGAAGACGGTGCTCGAGCCATCTACTTCGATGAGGCCCGACAGGCCTCCGTCCGGGTCGGCACCGCAACCCGCGAGCGCAAGGGCCGCCAACGTCGCCCATCCCGCACCGGAGCGACGGGAGCAACCGGGGCGACCGGGGCGAAGCGGCCTGTCAGGCGGGAACATCGAGGCTCTCCCTGCCCGAGAGCCGGGCGGCATCCGGGAGCGTGAACCAGACGGTGGTTCCGTGGCCGAGCACGCTCTCGATGCCGATCCTGCCCCCGTGCGCCTCGACGAAGTGCTTCACGATCGAAAGTCCGAGGCCGGTTCCGCCCCGGGCGCGCGAACGCGCCGGATCGACGCGGTAGAAGCGTTCGAACACGCGTTCGACGTGTACGGACGCGATCCCCGGGCCGCGGTCGGAGACCTCCACTCGCTGGAAGCGTCCGACCGACCGGATCCGGACCCTGATGTCCGGGTCCTCATCGCTGTAGCGCGCCGCGTTGTCGAGGAGGTTCCGGATCACCTGGCGGATCGCATCGGGGTCCGCCCAGGCGGGCTGCTCCGTTCCCGACACGCGCAGTTCGAGGTCGGCGGCCCGAACCTTCGGCGACAGCGTCTCCCACGCCTCCCTCGCGAGGGCGCCCACCGAGACCGCCTCCGGCTCGGGGTTCCAGTTGCCGGACTCGATCAGGGAGAGGTCCAGAAGATCATCGACCAGATACCGCATGCGGGTCGCATTGGAAAAAATGCGCCGGGCAAAATCGCCCGCCTGGTCCGCTTCGAGTCCTCCCTCCGCCAGCGCCTCGGCGAAGCCCACCACGCTGGTGAGCGGGGTCTTGAGTTCGTGCGACACATTCGCCACGAAGTCCCGGCGGACGCCCTCGAGTCGCCGCATGACCGTAAGGTCGTGGAGCACGATGATCGCGCCCGACCGGTGGGGCCGGACCGACATCAGCACCGTGTTCTCGCCGAGTTCGACTTCAGCCGTCGTGGATTCGCCGCGCCGCGCCGCGTTCACCGCTTCGGCGATCCCGGGGGAGCGGAAGAGCGTGGCGACGCGAGCGCCGGGCGCCACCTCACGTCCGGCCCAGCGCTCGAAGGCGGGGTTGCAGAGGCTTACGAACCCTTCCCGATCGATGAACGCGAGTCCGTCCTCCAGCCCGTCGAAGAGCACCCTCAGGTCGCTGGACTCTCGTTCGGAGACCTCCACACGGTGGCGCACCTGCCCGGCCATGCGGTCGATCGCTCGACCCAGGGAACCGACGGAACCGACGGAACCGGAACCGGTCGGGCCGATGGAGGGATCGAGGTCGCCGGAGGCGATGCGATCGACGGCTTCCCGCGCCTGTCCGAGCGCCGTCTCGATTCTCCGGGCCACGAACCAGGAAGCCGGCCACAGCAGAAGCAGGATGCCTCCGAGCACGGCGGCTTCGATCGCCACGCCCGTCGCGTCGAGCCGGAGGGTGAACCGGGCGGCGAAGTACGCCACGACGAACACCGCGGCCGCGGCCAGAAAGAAGCGGGTGGCCAATCTCACCGAACGGGCTCCGCCGCGCGAACTACTTGTCGAGCGCGCGGAATCGGTAGCCGATCCCCCGAACGGTCTCGATCAGGGGAGCGGCGTCCCCGAGCTTGGTCCGCAGCCGGGCGACGTGCATGTCGACCGTGCGCGTTTCGATCGCGGCATTCGTGTCCCACACGGCCTGAAGCAGTTGGCGGCGGGTCTGCACGCGTCCACGCCTCTCGAGCAGCACTTCGAGCAGACGGTACTCGAGGCGCGTCAGGTCGACCTCGACCCCGTCCGAGAAGGCCCGGTGCGCCTCCCGGTCCAGTTCGACCGGTCCCACGGCGATCCTCCTCGTCGTCGACACCGGTTCCGCCTTCGCCCGGCGGAGAAGCGCCTCGACGCGCAGCGTGAGTTCGCGCGCGCTGAAGGGCTTCGTGATGTAGTCGTCCGCGCCGACCTCAAAGCCCTTGACACGTTCCTCCTCTTCCCGTCTCGCGGTGAGCAGGATGACCGGCATGGAACTCGTGCGCTCGGCGCGCCGCAGTCGCTGCAGCACCTCGTATCCGTCCATGCCCGGCAGCATGAGATCGAGGATGATGAGGTCCGGCTGCTCGGCCTCCGCCGTCGTCAGCGCGCCCGGTCCGTTTACGGCCGTGGTGACCCGGTATCCTTCCCGGCTCAGGTGATACACGAGCACGCTGAGGATATCCGGTTCGTCATCCACAACCAGGATCTGTGCGTCCGGCATCGTCAACCATCCGCGTCAGATGGGCTCAACCATGGAGGCGTCCGCCGCACGGACCCAATCCCCGCAGCATTCCGGACCCCATTCTGGACCCCGTCTGCAGACCGTATCGTAACATATTCGTAACCATCTCGTGACCGACCGCCGGAGCGCGCCGCGTCCCAAGGCCTCGCGAGGCTTCCGGTCCGTCCAACTCGGTAACCCGGCGCGCTTCGCGCCGTGACGAACCTGTGACGTTTCCTTGTCCGGAGGCGTTACCGAACCCGCCTATCCTCCGCCCCGGTGGCAGATCCCTGCAGTGAACGCCCGGAGGATCCAGAGTCATGAAACGAGTCATGAAACTCAAGCAGCGACAGCACAAGCCCCGGCTTCCGGCCGGTCTTGCCGTCCTTTCCGCTTGCCTCCTGCTCGGCCTGGCCGGTGCAGTTGCGGCGCAGGAGGCGGAACTCGGCAAGATATCGGGTCGAATCGTGGATGAAGAGACGGCGAGGCCGCTGAGCCTGGCGCAGATCTCCGTCCCCTCGTTGAACACCGGCACGCTGAGTGACGTCGATGGCCGCTGGACGCTGCAAGCCGTACCGGCCGGCACATACGACATCGTCGCCCGCCTCATCGGTTACGCGAGCAAGACGATCACGGGCGTACGGGTCGTCTCGGGAGGGAACGCGACGATAGACATCTCGCTGCCGCCCCGGGCGATCGAGTTGAACGAGCTGACCGTGACGGTCGCGGACCAGCGCGGCACGGCCTCCGCCGTCCTCCAGAACAGGCGGACCGCGCCCGCGGTAACCGACGCGATCGGCCGCGAGCAGATCGCGGACTCGCCGGACTCGGACGCGGCCGCGGCGCTGGCCCGGGTCCCCGGCGTCTCCATCGTCGACAAGAAGTTCGTGTTCGTGCGAGGCCTCGGAGAACGCTACGGGAACACGACGCTCGACGGCGCGGTCATGCCGTCCCCGATCGCGGACCGCAAGGCGGTTCCGCTCGACCTCGTCCCGGCCAGTTTCATCGAGAACGTCTCCACCTCGAAGAGCTACCTCCCCCGGCAGCCGGCCGACTACGCGGGCGGACTCGTCCAGATCGAGACGCGCAGGGTTCCGGGAGAGAGCTTCTTCAAGATCGGGTTCGGCACCGGCATGGAGACGGCGACGACCGGCAAGAGCGGCCTCGGCTACGCGGGCTCCGGCCTCGACTTCCTCGGCATCGACGACGGGCTGCGCGCCCTTCCCGACCTCCTGCCGGCCGACGCCCCCGTCAACCGGCGCAACTTCAACTCCGCCGAACTGGAGGCGATCGGCGAGGCGTTCGCGCCCGGCTGGGCGGGCACCCCGCGCGACCTCCCCTTCGGGCGCAGCGGCGAACTCGCTTTCGCGACCGAGATCCCGCTCGGCGCGAAGAACCTCGGCCTTCTCGCCGCGGCCCACTGGGACGATTCCTGGAACCGCCGCGAGGGCTATGTGGAGCGGGTGTTCGCTTCCTCGGGCCTCGCGGATCCCGAAGTCGACTACGGGGGCGACCAATCGGCGCGAGCCGTCACCCTCGGCGGCCTTCTGAACATGGACTACACGCTGGCGGCGAGTCACCGGATATCGTTCAACGGGCTCCTCAACCGGGTGACCGAAGACCAGTCCCGCATCCTCGAGGGCTTCAACCTCGACTCGAACACGAACCAGCGGAACACCCGAATCCAGTACGTCGAGAACTCCCTCGTCCAGGGGCGCCTGAGCGGGAGGCACTACTTCAGCGCCTTCGGCGACATGACGGCGGAGTGGAAGGCCGCGTACTCGCGCGCCGGCCGCTACGAGCCGAACACACGCGAGGTTCTGTACCGCGAGTCCGGCGGCGTCTTCCTGTGGGACAACTTTATCCAGAGCGGCAGCATCTTCCATCAGGATCTGACCGAAGATGCGATCAACCTCAACGTCGACATTCAGTTCCCGATCCGCGTGAACGGGCGGGCGGGGACGATCGAGGTCGGCGCCGCGAGGCTCACGCGTGACCGCGACGTGCTCAGCCGGCGCTTCCGGTTCATCCCCAACCGGTCGATCGCGAACGAAGTCAGGGCGTCGTCGCCCGACCGGATCTTCTCGCCGGACAACATCGGCCCGGGTCCGCGACAGTTCGAGATCCAGGAGGCGACCTTCCGCCCCGATAACTACGTTGCCGACCAGACCACGACCGGGGCCTACCTCATGGCCGACTTCGAACTCGTGCCGCGCCTCCGCTTCGCCGGCGGGGCCCGCATCGAGCGCAGCCGGCAGGTCGTCGAGCCGAAGGACGTCTTCACGCTGGGTGCCGAGCCGCTCACGGGCGCGGCACTCGACAACACCGACTTCGTCCCCGGCGCCACGCTCACCTGGGCGGCGAGCGACCGGGTCAACCTCCGGGCCGCCGCTTCACGCACGCTGGCGCGGCCCGAGTTCCGCGAGCTGGCGCCGTTCTCGTTCGCCGACTTCGCCGGCGGGTATCTCGTCGTCGGGAACCCGGTGCTCCAGCCCTCGCGGATCACGAACTTCGATCTGCGCTGGGAGTGGTTCCCCCGCCCCGGCGCGGTTATCGCGGTGAGCGGCTTCTACAAGAATTTCAGGGATCCGATCGAGGAGGTCGTGTTCCCGAGCAGCGAGTTCATCAAGAGCTGGCTCAACGCCGGGACCGCGAACAACACCGGGACCGAATTCGAGCTGCGCTCCGACCTCGGCTTCCTCTCGGAGTCGTTCGAGAACTTCGCGCTCAACCTCAACCTCACGCTGGTCGATTCCGAGGTGGAGACGGGGAGCGTGGCCCAGATCTTCGTCCCCGGCTCGGGACCGCTCGAGATCGACGTGGTGGGGCAGAAGCGCCGCCTCCAGGGCCAGTCGCCCTACGTCGTCAACGCGGGCGCGAACTGGGTCAGCCCGTCCGGCCGGACCTCGGTCTCCCTCCTCTTCAACCGCTTCGGGCGCCGGATAAGTCAGGTCGGCACCCAGTTCCTCGAGAGCGTATTCGAGGAAGGCCGGAACCAGTTCGACCTCGTCGTCGAACAGGGGATCGGGTCGAAGATCTCGGCCAAGCTCAGCGCCACGAACCTCTTCGCCGCCGACTACCGCTTCACGCAGGCCGGCGATCTCCTTCGCGGCTGGCAGCCCGGCAGGGCCTTCTCTCTCGGCATGACCTGGCAGCCGGTCGACCGCTGACGAACGATCCGTGCCGCCGCTCCCTCACGGGCGGCGGCTCTTCCGGCCTGCGACTCACGCTCCGGTCGCGGGGGGACTCCAGACAGGCGACGGAGCGTTGAGGAGAAACACACGATGAATCCGGTACGACGCAACCGGCGGGTCGGACTGTTTCTGACCGGGCTGCTCCTGAGTGGCTTCCATGTGGCGTGCGGGGGCGAGGAAGATCCCGTCTCGCCTCCGCCTCCTCCTCCACCGCCGCCGCCGCCCCCCGTGGCGCCGCCGCCGCCTCCACCGCCGCCGACCACGGCGACGCTGTCGGGGACGATCGACCAGTCGATCGAACTGGATCCGAGCCTCACCTACTTCATCCAGGGGACGACGGTCATCGAGGACGGCGCGACGGTCACGATCCCGGCCGGGACGGTGCTCAGGGGCGACGTCGACTTCACCGGTTCGGCGCTCATCGTCCGTCAGGGCGGCCGGCTCGTCGCCGAGGGCACGGCGGAAGAGCCGATCGTGTTCACGAGTTCGAACGATGAGGGCTCGCGCCGCCGCGGCGACTGGGGCGGGGTCGTCCTCAACGGCCGTTCGAACTGTAACTTCCCGGCGGATGAGTGCGTCGGCGAGGGCAACTCGGGTCCGTACGGCGGCAACATGCCCGACGACGACAGCGGCGTGCTGCGCTACGTCCGCATCGAGTACGGCGGCTATGAAGTCAGCTTCGGAAACGAACTGAACGGCCTCACGCTCAACGGGGTCGGCTCGGGCACGCAGCTCGAGTACGTCCAGTCGCACTTCGGCTCGGACGACGGGATCGAGTTCTTCGGCGGCACCGTGGACCTCAAGTACGCCTACGTCACCGGCGCATCGGACGACTCGTTCGACTACTCGACGGGCTGGCAGGGCCGCGGGCAGTTCTGGGCGGCGCAGCAGGATCCCGATGACGCGGACAACGGCTTCGAGATCGATGGAAACGAGGAGAACTTCGACGCCATGCCGCTGACCGATCCGACGATCTACAACGTCACGCTGGTCGGGAAGGAGGCGGGGACCGGTTCCGCGGGCGAGAGCACGCGGGGGATCATCTTCCGTCGCGGCACCGACGGGACGGTGTACAACGCCGTGATCCTCGGCTTCGAGAAGGGCTTCGACGTCGACCAGTCGGAGACGGTCGGCCGAGTCGAGATCCGGAACAGCTACCTCTACGGCCAGCAGGAAAGGATGTTCGAGGGCGATGACGACGGGATCGACGAGGAAGCCCTGTGGATGACGGAGGACTGGGCCAACTCGATGGACGACCCGATGCTTGCGGACCCGTTCAATCTCATGATGCCCGACTTCCGGCCGGCCGACGGCTCCCCGCTCACCGAAGGCTTCGCCGAGCCGCCCGCGGGTAGCGACTTCTTCGAGGCGGTGGACTACATCGGCGCCTTCGCGCCGGACATGCCGCAGTGGATCGAAGGCTGGACCACGTCGGACCAGGGCTAGCAGAACACACGTATGCGTCGCACCAGCCTCATCCTCGTATCGGGTCTGCTACCGATCCTTTCCGGATCCTGCGGGGATGCTCCGTCCGTTGGAGGGCAGAGACTGCCCGGATCCGCCGGCTCCCTCGCGGAGTTGGCGACCACGGTCCTCGTCGGGCTGGCTGCGGCGGATACCCTTCGCCTCGAAGGCGTCCGTCTCACCGAGATCGAACACAACGAGATGGTGTGGCCGGAACTCCCGGCCTCCGCGCCGGAAGTGAACTACCCCGTGGATCTCGCGTGGAAGAACATCCGGACGCGGAACCGCGCGGCGCTCTCCGACCTCTTCGGCGTGTACGAGGACCGGAAGCTGCAGTTCATCGACGCGGAGTGCCGTGGATCCACGGAGGCGTTCGAGAGCTTCGTCGTGCACACCGACTGCTGGGTGACCCTCGAACGCGACGGGGACCTGATCCCGCCCCAACAGATCTTCAAGGATGTCCTCGACTGGGACGGCGAACTCAAGATCTTCCGCTACTACGAGCCGTAGTTCAGTAGTCCACCGGTCTCAGATACCACTCTCCGATCGCCGTCGGAGAGATCATCGCGACCGTCGGCAGGTGCCGCTTCCAGTGCGTGCGCTCGAGCCGCCCCGCCACGATCTCCACCTTGTCTCGCTCGAACCCCGCTGCGGTCAGTTCATCCCGCACGCGCCCCGAAACCAGGTGATGGAGGATGAGATCGGCTTCCGGGTAGGTGACGCCGAGGTCGCCCTCGTCCGTCTGTCCGTGGATCAGATCCGCCGTCGCGGGCTTGTCGATGATCTCGGACGGCACTCCCACGGCCCGCGCGAGCGCCCACACCTGGCATTTGAACAGATCTCCGAGGGGGTTCACCGGGGGAGAGTCGTCGGCGTGCCAGGTGTAGTAGCCGAGCAGCCGCTCCGACTTGTTGCCGGTGCCCACGGGGAGGGCCGACAGCTTGAAGGCCTGGTCGAAGAGGACGATCATGCGCTGGCGCGCGGCCACGTTGCCCCTGCGGTGCCCGCCGGCGCCGGGTTCGAAGTTCTCGAGATAGCCATCGACGGCCCGCGTGATCTCGATCGTGCGCGTCGGGATGCCGAACCCGTCCGCCACGAGAAGGGCGTCCTCGCGGCTGCGCGGGCTCGACGTCCGGTAGGGAAGGAGGAGGGCGAGCACGGCTTCCGGGCCGAGAGCTTCCGCGCACAGCGCAGCGGTGAGAGCGGAATCCACCCCGCCCGACAGCCCGACCACCACCCGGCGAAAGCCGCGCCGACGCTCGATCTCCTCGCGGAGGAACTGAGCGAGCCAGTTTCGCACGAGGTCCACATCGATGTCGAGCGGGCTCGGATCGGCGGGGTGCGGTGAACGGCTCTCGGCGACCCCGGCCGGCGGCCATACGCCGTTCATTCGATCTCGGCGGCGGGTCGGCCGACGCCCGAGCCCGGGCTGTTCACGAGCAGACGCGTCCAGGAACGCTCCAGGTCGGAAAAGAGCGGTTCATCCGCGCGGGCGCGGGCAGCCTCGCCGAGATCTGCGCGCACGGGGAGCAGCGCTTCCTCCCACAGCGGCCCCGCGACGATGCGGTGGCCGCGCGGATCGTACGCCGCGGAGCCACCGGCGAATCCCTTGCCGCCCTCGAAGCCGACCAGTTGCGACACGACGACGTAGACTCCGTGCTCGGCGGCGACCGCGCTCGCGAGCGCGTCCCAGCGAACGAGGTTGCCGGGCGCCCCGGCCCCCGGGGCCGCTCCGCGTGCGGGCGAGGCGCTGAGGATGAGGATAATCGAGGCGCCGTCGAGCGCCGCGAGCGTGCCCGAGATCGAGTGGAAGCCGTCTTCGCAGATCAGGAGAGCGGTTCGCCCGAGCGGCCCATCGAAGGCCCGGATGCCGGCTCCGGCCTCGACGAAACGCTCCTCCTGGAAGATGCCGTAGGTGGCGAGGAACACCTTCCTGTGAACGTGACGAATCCCTCCCGCGGGCCCCAGCGTCGCGTACAGTCCCGAGTTGTAGATCCCCCCCGCATCCCGTTCATAGAACCCGATCGCGATGTCGAGACCGTCCGCGCTCACGCGCGAGTTGAGCGCCTCGAACAACCGCGGGGCCGAGATCGCCTGTTCGCGCACGCCCCCTTCGAGGAAATACCCGGTGAGGGCCGTCTCGGGAAACACGACCAGACGCGGCCGGGGTTCCCGCGCGACGGCTCGTTCGATCGTCGCGGCGCACGCGTCCAGCGTCCGGTCGAGGTCTCCCTTGGCGGGCCGGAACTGGGCGATCGCGATATCGAGCGGCATGCGTTCGGAGCCGTCGTTCGAGTGAAGTGCCGAGAGGCCGGCGGCCACGAGAGACCGCCTGCGGGGAGAACGTCCCCGAACCTCGCGGCGGTGTCAACGGCCCCGGGGCGCCCGGCGTCACGTGTTGCACCCCGCACCTTGTCTCCGTATCCGTCCGGCCATGCTCGAGACTCCGAGTCCGACCGCGGCGGCTTACGCGCTGCTGCTTCTGGTCGGCATGCCCGTCCTTGCCGCCCTCGACGCTCGCCGCGGGGCGGATCTCGCCGCGGCGGCGCAACACCGCGTGCTCCTGTATGTGTCGGTGGGGGCCTCTCTCCTCGTCCTCGGACTCCTGACGCTCGGCGTCGCGGCGTGGCAGGACGTGCCGGCGGCCGCGCTCGGCTGGACGGTCGACACTCCGGCCGCGGCGCTGCTATGGGGCCTGGGGGTCGCCGTCGCGGGCCTTGTGCTCGCCTGGCTCATCACGGCGGCCACCCGGCTGGCCGGACTCCGGGAGACCGCCGCGGTGATGCTGCTCATGCCGCGAGACGCCGCGGAAAAGCGAGCCTTCCTCGTGCTTTCCGGGATCGCGGCGGTGTGCGAGGAGTACGCGTACCGGGGGTTCGCGTTGTGGGCCCTCGCGGCGTGGACCGGGAACGTCTGGCCGGCCGCGCTGATCGTCTCCGTCTCGTTCGGTCTCGGACACGGGTACCAGAAGCTGGCCGGCGTGATCCGCGCGACAACGCTGGGCGTTGTGCTCGCGGCAACCGTCATCTGGACGGGGAGCCTCTTCCCCGCCATCGTCGGGCACTTCTGGATCAACGCGGCCATCGGCCTTGGAGGCTGGCGCTACCTTCACGCGGGCTTCGATCCCGCCGATACCGCAGACCCCGAATGACACTCACACCAGCAGATCACGGTAGACTACGGCAGACCACAGTAGGACCCGGCAGGCAGGAGTAGACAGGCGGATGATGAGGAGAACTCAATGATCGCGAGAGTGTGCGCACGAACGGCCATCGCGCTGGCCCTCACCCTGCCGGCGGCGGCGGCGGCCCAGGAGTCACTCCCCGTCCAGGTCGGGGGACTCATGCGCGCGGGGGTTCGCGCGCACTCCGATTCCGGCATCGGGGCCCAGGGATTTCAACTCTTCGAGTCGCGTCTCAAGGTGAGCGGGTCGGTCGGCCTGGTCTTCGACTACAAGTTCGTGACGCGCTACGATGCGTCGCGCGACGCGTTCCGGATTCACGACGCCGTGGTCACGATGCCCCTGATGCCGGAGTTTCAGATCAAGTTCGGCATGTTCAAGCCCAACTTCAGCCACGAAGCGGTCGTGTCGCGGGCCGACATCACCTTCGTGAATCGATCGCAGGCCGTGACCGCCATCAAGCCCGGCCGGCAGATCGGCGTTGAGGCGGGCGGCGAGGCGCTCGAGGGCCGGCTCTCGTACGGGGCCGGACTGTACAACGGGAACGGACGCGACGTCACCAACGATGACGACAACTACCTGTTCACCGGCCGGGTCCAGTTCAACTCGATCGGCACGATCGCCTTCTACGATGAGTTCGTTGCCCAGGCAGGCGTTTCGTTCGGCTATTCGACGGACACCTCGGCGTCCCTCGGCACGGGCATCGTCACGGGAGATCGATCCGCGGCGCCGCGGATTACCTCCGATTTCGCGGGCGAACGCCTCCTTTGGGGCGCGGACATGGAGCTCTCCTACCGTGGCCTGACGCTTTCGGGCGAGTACCTGCGGGCCGACTTCGATCTCGATGGCTCCTTGGGTGCGATCGGATCCTCGGAGACGGAGGCGTACGGCGGGTACGCGCAGTTCGGGTACCGGCCCTGGGGATTGATCGAGGGCGTCGTCCGCTACGACGGCTTCCGGCCCGCTCTGGGTGCCGACCGCGAGTTCATGGTGTTCGGCGTGAACATGTATCCGGACGGCTACGCGCGGTTCGGCGTGCAGTACGCCACCGCGCTCGGGGATTCTCCCAACGCCCCGACGCTGTCCGACGGGCAGTTCATGTTCCTCGCCCAGGTGAACTTCTGACCGACGATCCGTCGCGCGCCGGAGTGGCCTGAGGGCCGGCCGGCGTGTACGCGGGAATGACGGTCGGCGTGGTCGTGCCGGCGCGGGACGAGGAGCGGAATATCGGTGTCGTCGTCGGCGACCTGCTCGCGCTGTGCGATGATCGGGGCAGGCGCGTGGTCGACGACTTCGTCGTCTGCGACAACGGATCGACCGACGCGACCGCGACCCGCGCGAGAGAGGCGGGGGCACGGACCGTCCGGCAGGACACGCCGGGGTACGGACTCGCCTGCCTCACGGCCCTCGCGCAGCTTCGCCCCGTGGACATCGTGTTGTTCACCGACGGCGACCGGTCGTTCGAGGCCGTGCAGGGACTCGGGCTGCTCGAAGCCGTCGCTGGCGGGGCTGACCTGGCCATCGGATCGCGCGCGCTGGGCCGGAGGGAGCCGGGCGCCCTGTCGGCTCCGCAGATCGCGGGCAACCGGGTGGCCGGCCTGCTCATACGTCTGCTGTGGGGGGCGGCGGTGACCGACCTCGGTCCCTACCGCGCCATACGGGCCGAGGCTTTGCGCCGCCTCGACATGCGGGATCGCACGTACGGCTGGACCGTGGAAATGCAGGTCAAGGCCATCCAGCAGGGTCTGCGGGTCGTTGAAGTGCCGGTGGACACCTTGCGCCGCCGCTTCGGCCGCTCGAAGGTGGGCGGAACGGTCCGGGGCGTCGTCGGCGCCAGCGCCGGCATCCTCTCGATGATCGCCAAACTCCGCTGGCGGCAGGCACGCGCGGGGCGCGGCTCAGGAGCATAATGCAGCGGGGTAGTACAGCGGGATCACACAGCGGGATAAGACAGCGGCGCGATCCGGACGAAGGGGCTCGTCCCGAACACGCTGCGGTGCTTCATACCCCCTAGGGGAATCGAACCCCTGTCTCCTGGCTGAGAACCAGGTATCCTGGGCCACTAGACGAAGGGGGCGGAGTTGGGAAGCGATATTCTAGCCGGGCTGGAAGGCGTGTCAAGATGAGAACAAGTCGAGACGGTACGCGGAACGGGTGCCGGGCGCCGTGAGCTGGGAACACCTGCACATCGTCTCCCACTCGTTCCCCATCGTCCTCGCCGCGTGCGGGAGCGTCGTCGGCCTGTACGGGTGGGCGCGGAACCGCGAGCCGCTCGAGCTGTGGGGGCTCGTGGCCCTCGTGATCGCCGGCGCCTTCGTCGCCCCCGCCTACCTGACCGGCCTCGCCGCCGCCGATGTCGTGGCGGAGCGCACTTTCGTGCGGCCCGGCATCGTCCAGGCCCACCGCTTCTGGGCCACGTGGGCGGCCGTCCCCGCCTTCACGGCCGGCGCGCTCGCCGCCTTCGCGCTGCACGAGCGGGACGACCGGCGGCTGCGGCATTTCGTACTCCTCGTGGGCCTGTTCGCGACGCTAATGATCAGCTTCGCCGCATGGCAGGGCTCGAAGATCGTGCACGGACCGAATGAGACCGCCGGCGCGGGGGTGCCCGCCACGATGGTTGAGTCCGCTGCGGGAGAATGAAAGGGAGGGAGTGAGCCGATGAGCGTACGGCTGGAAATCCTCACGGTCGCGCTGGCCATGACGGTCTTGGCAGGTTTTTCCGGCTGGACGGTCTGGGCTACGGCGGAAAGCGACGCATCTCTATGGTGGTTCGCGGCGCTCGTCGTCGTGTGGGTCCTCCTGCTCGGGGTCAGCGCCCTGGCATGGGCGGGTTGGGGGCGCTGGCTGTTCGACCAAGCGGATGCGAGCGCCCGGTCGCGCCGATGGTGGCGGCTGTGGTTCGTGCCCTGGGCGTTCTGGGTCGTGAACTCCATAGCCCGGGATGCCGTTGATGGACTCAACGAGTTGATTCACGGATCCGGGGAAGGGCTGTCGCTCGTGCTGCTGGTGCCTCCATCGGTCGTCGGCATCGCAGCTTCGCTGGCCGGCTTCGTGTTGGTCCTCGCTTTCGCGTTCCGGGAGATCGATCACCTTTCCCGGAAGCGACGAGCCGCCCGCTAGCGGTTCGCGGGAGAGCGGCTAGTGGGTGGCGGACTCCAAGAGGGCGACGAGGCCGAAGAAGATGAACGCCGCGGCGAGCATCGCGGCCGTCTGAAGCACGCGTTCCAGGAAGGACATTCTGGCAAGGTGCCCGAGCAATAGGGCCACGACGACCGTGCTGATGAGCAGGATCCCGAGAATCATCATCATCTTCGCAAGCCATCCTTGTGCGGCGGTTTCGGCGGCGGAGACCGGGCCGCCCGCATTTGCAGGCGACGCGCCACAAGGTCGGCCCAAGCCTGCGTTTCGGCAACATTCCCGCCGGTGAGTTCCCGCCCGCGCGTTCCCGCGGGAACGTCAGACGCGCAGGCCGACTTCCGGCGCCTGTAGCGGCGCAAGGGCGGGGAACGCCACGGGGAAGGCGCGCAGCACGGCCTCGCCGGCCTCTTCCAGCGTAAGGGAGGCGCCCTCGGACGCGAGGCTCGTCATGCGGACGCCGTGGATGCCACAGGCGACGATCCCGCGGAAATTCACGAGCGGCTCGGGCGTCACGTTGAGCGCGAAGCCGTGCGACGTGATCCAGCGGCTCGCGTGCACGCCGATTGAAGCGACCTTTCGGATCGCACCGGCCCCGATCAGGGCGTCCGCCCGCGCGGCGGCGATCGCGCCGAACCCGTCATCCTCGACGGCCTCGAGACTTCCGGGGGGTGGAGACCCGGTCCACGCCCCCGTGTACGACGCGACCCGGAATGCGGGGAGACCGCACTCCGCGAGGACGCGCAGCAGCACCTCCTCGATGCGGCGCAGATACCAGTGGAGGTCCTTCCGGTGCGCGTGGAGGTCCAGGATCGGGTAGCCCACCAGTTGGCCGGGGCCGTGATACGTGAGGTCGCCGCCGCGCTCGATCTCGACCACGTCCATCCCCTCGTCCGCGAGCCAGGCCGCGTCGGGCAGCGTGTGCTCCTCCCTCGAACCGCGCCCGACGGTGATCACCGGCAGGTGTTCGACGAGAAGCAGGAGGTCGTGACCCGGCGGAGAATTCCGGCGCCAGCGGGCGATGGAGCGCTGAAGCTCGAGAACCTCCCGATACTCGCGGCGGCCGAGGTCGACCGCCCGGAGTTGCCGCTCGCCGCTCATTTGGAGTCCCGTCCGTCCCCCGCCGGCGCCCTGCCCGCCTACATGTGGATTGCGCGCCCCAGGGCGGCGAACGCGGCTTCCATCACGGCCTCGGCCATGCTCGGATGTGCGTGCGCGTGACGCACGATCTCGTCCAGCGTGGCTTCCAGTTCGCGCGCCATGCCGACCTCGGCCACGAGTTCGCTCACGTTGTGTCCGATCATGTGGACGCCCAGTACTTCGCCGTACTTGGCGTCCGCCACCACCTTCACGAAGCCGTCCGCGGATTCGGCGGTCAGCGCGCGTCCGTGCGCTCCGAGCGGGTACTTGCCGGTGACGACCTCGTGGCCCGCCTCCTCGGCCTGCGACGCGGACATGCCGATCGAGGCGACTTCCGGGTGGCAGTACCCCACGGAGGGGATGTTCCCGTACGTCATCGGGTGCTTGGCCACGCCCGCGATATGCTCGGCGGCGACGATGCCCTCGTGCGATCCGACGTGGGCCAACATGGGCTGCCCGGCGACGTCGCCGATCGCGTAGACGCCCGGCTGGTTCGTCCGGCACCAGCCGTCGATCTTGATGAAGCCATCCTCCATCGCGACCCCGTTCCTCTCGAGGTCGAGATTGTCCGTCACCGGCCGCCGCCCGACGGCCATGAGTACGAGGTCCGTCTCCTCGGCGGTCTCGCTGCCGTCGGGGTTCACGAGCGTGAGAACCATCGGGCTCGCTTCACGGTCCAACTGCTTGACCCGGGTGTTCGTGAGGCTGCGGATCCCCCGCTTCCTGAACGAGCGCTCGAGCGCCTTCCCGATCTCCGGGTCCTCAAAGGGCACGAGCGTGTCGAGGGCCTCGATCAGCGTGACGTCGACGCCGAATGCGTTGAAGACGTCGGCGAACTCGACGCCCACGAATCCGGCCCCGACGATCGCCATCTTCGCGGGGAGTTCCTGGAGCCCGAGCGCTTCGCGGCTCCCGATCACCTTCTCGCCGTCGAGTTCGAAGCCGGGGAAGGTCTTCATCACGGAACCCGTCGCGAAGACGACGTTCCGGGTGGCGAGTTCGAGGGCCTCGCCGTCCGACTCGACCGCGACACGGCCCGTCCCGCCCAGCCGGCCGCGACCTTGTACGATGTCGACCTTGTTCTTCCCGAGCAGGTACTTCACGCCGGCGGTGAGCTTGCGCGTGATCATGCGGCTCCGCTTCACGGCCGCGGGGAAATCGTACTCCACTTCGACGGGCTTCACGCCCATGCGGGCGCCGTGGTGCCGGAGGTTGTGCGCGAGCGCCGCGCTCTCGAGGAGCGCCTTGGCCGGGATGCAGCCCCAGTTTAGGCAGGTGCCGCCGAGGCCGCCCTCGTACGACCCGCTCTCGACGCAGGCGGTGCGGAGCCCCAGTTGCGCGGCCCGGATCGCACACACGTAGCCGGCCGGTCCGGCCCCGACCACGACGACGTCGTAAGTCTCCGACATCTATCCCTTCACTCTCTCATTCTCTGGTTCTCAGGAAGTCCCGCCAGCCTGCTTAGAGGATCATCTCGAGCGGGTTCTCGAGCATGGCCTTGAAGGTGACGAGAAACGCCGCCCCCGTGGCCCCGTCGATGACGCGGTGATCGCAGGACATGGTCACGCGCATCCGCTTGCGCACGACCACCTCCCCCGCAACGACCACGGGCTTCTCGACCGTCTGCCCGATGGCGAGGATGCCGGCTTCCGGCGGGTTGATGATCGCCGTGAACTGGTCGATCTCGAACATGCCGAGGTTGCTGACCGAGAACGTCCCGCCCTGGTATTCCTCCGGCGCGAGCTTCCGCGCCCTCGCCCGGGCGATGAGGTCACGCGCCTCGGCCGAGATCTGTCGCAGCCCCTTGCGGCCCGCATCGCGCAGCACCGGCGTGATGAGGCCTTCGTCGAGCGCCACCGCGATGCCGAGGTGGACCGCGCCGTGGTAGCGGATCGCGTTCTCCTCCCACGAGGCGTTGACCCCGGCGTGCCGGTTGAGGGCCTCCGCGGTCGCCTTCAGGAGCAGGTCCGTCACCCCGATTCTGCCGTCCGCGAAGCGGGCGTTGAGGTCCGCGCGCAATTCGAGCGCCCGGCCCATGTCGACCTCGGTCGTGAGGAAGAAGTGGGGGACGGGCCCGATCGACTGGCCTAGCCGGCGCGCGATGGCCTTCCGCATCTGGCTCGCCTCCTCGACCCGGTCCTCGAGGCCGTGAGATGGCGCGACCGAGGCGGGGGCCGGCGCAGGCGGTGGCTCGGACGCCGGGGCGGGGGCCGGCGCAACGGCCGGCCCGCCGGCCCGCGCGGCCTCGATGTCGGCCTTGACGATCCGGCCGCCCGGCCCGGAGCCGGCGAGGCCGGAGAGGGCGATCCCGCTCTCCGCGGCCATGCGCCGGGCCACGGGGGAGGCCTTGATGCGGCTGCCGGCCGCCGGCGCGGGTTCGGGCGCGGCCTCGACAGGCTGCCCGGTTCCGGCCGCGGGGGCGGACGCCTCGGCCGTCTCGGGAGCCGCGGCCGCCGGCGCGGGCACCTCTGCGGGGCCGCCCGCGGGTTCTTCCGCCGGCCCGGCGCCGCCGGCCGCCTCCGCCTCGGCGAGCAGGGCGTCGATCGACTCGTCCGGCGCGGCGATCACGCCGATGAGCGCCCCCACGGGGACCGTGGCGCCCGCCTGCACGACGATCTTGCGCAGCACGCCGCCGCCGAGCGCCTCGACATCCATGTTCGCCTTGTCGGTTTCGATCTCCGCGACGACATCTCCCTGCGCCACGGCATCGCCCTCGGCGACCTTCCACTCGATGAGCTTGCCTTCCTCCATCGTCGGGCTCAGCTGCGCCATCACGACTCTCGTCGGCATATCGGCCGGCGTCCGCGGCTAGTCCGCGTAGCACACGTGGCGCACCGCCGCCGCCACATGGTCCGCGTTCGGGATTACGAGCTTCTCCAGGTTCTTCGCGTAGGGCATGGGCACGTCCAGCCCGTTCACGCGCGCCACCGGCGCGTCCAGCGAGTCGAAGGCCTCGCGCTGAATGTCGTCCACGACCTGGGCTCCGACGTTGCACATCGGCCACCCCTCTTCCGCGACCACGGCCCGGTTCGTCTTCCTGACCGACGCCACGACCGCGTCCACGTCCAGCGGACGCACCGTGCGCAGGTCCAGCACCTCGACGTCGATATCCTCCTTCTCCAGCGCGCGCGCCGCCGCGAGCGCCTGGTGCACCATCTTCGAGTGGCACACGACGGTCACGTCCGATCCCTCGCGCTTCACCTCGGCCGCCCCGATCGGGGTCACGTACTCCTGCTCCGGCACCTCATCCCGCACGAGGTTGTACATGATCTCGCTCTCGATGAAAACGACCGGGTCGTTGTCGCGGATCGCGCTCTTCAGCAGTCCCTTCGCGTCCTTCGCCGTGGCGGGCGCGATCACCTTCAGCCCGGGCACGTAGCTGTACCAGGGCTCGGGCGACTGCGAGTGCTGCGCCGCGAGTTGGAGGGCCGCGCCGCCCGGCCCCCGGAAGACGATGGGGACGTCGTACTGCCCTCCCGACATCTGGAACAGCTTCGCCGCCCCGTTCACGACCTCGTCGATCGCGAGGAAGGCGAAGTTCCACGTCATGAACTCGACGATCGGCCGCAGGCCCGCCATCGCCGCGCCCACGCCGAGCCCCGCGAACCCCAACTCGGCGATCGGGGCGTCCCGGACGCGCCATTCCCCGAACTGGTCGAGCAGTCCCTTGGTGACCTTGTAGGCGCCGTCGTACTCCCCCACCTCTTCACCGATGATGAAGATGGAGTCGTCGCGCTCCATCTCTTCGCGCAGGGCGTCGTTCAGCGCTTCCCGATACGTGAGGACGGCCATCAGCGCAGCTCCTTCCGCCACGCGTCGCGCCGCCGCATGTCGTCCGGATACCCGTCCGAATACACGTAGCGATACAGCGCTTCCGCATCCGGGAAGGGGCTCCGGTCCGCGAAGGCCGCGGACTCCTCGGCGATCTCCTTCGCCTCGCGGTCGATCGCCTTGTACGCCTCCTCCGTCAGACGCCCCGCGTCCATGAGCTGCCGGGTGAAGGAGAGGATCGGGTCATCGGAGCGCCACTTCTCGACTTCCTCGCGCGTCCGGTACGTCCCGTGCATCGGATCCGCCATCGAGTGGCCCATGTACCGGAAGCAGCGCGCCTCGATGAAGCTGGGCGTCTTCTCGTTCCGTCCCCGCTCGATCGCCTCCTCCGTCGCCTGGCGGACGGCCAGCACGTCCATGCCGTCCACATCGAGCGAGGTGAGGCCGTCGTATCCCCGGCCGCGGTCCTTGAGTTCCTTCACCGCCGCCACGCGCCGGTAGTCGGTCCCCATCCCGTAGCGGTTGTTCTCGAGGATGAAGATGACGGGCAACTTCCAGCGCGCCGCCATGTTCATCGACTCGTGGAACGCGCCGATGTTGACCACCGAGTCTCCGAAGAAGCAGACGCAGACCTGGTCCCCGCCCCGGTACCGGATCGCGTACCCGGCCCCGATCGCGATGGGGAGGTGGCTCCCGACGATCCCGTGTCCGCCCATGAAGTTGAGCGACTTGTCGAACATGTGCATCGAGCCGCCGAAGCCCTTCGAGCAACCGTCCACCCGCCCGTAGAGTTCGGCCATGACGGCGTTCGGCGTCATCCCGCGCGCGATCGCCTGCGCGTGATCGCGATACGCGGTGATCACGTAGTCGTCGTCCCGCAGCGGCGTGATCGCTCCCGCGGAGACCGCTTCCTGCCCGATATAGAGGTGGCAGAAGCCACCGATCTTGCCGACCTGGTAGACCTCCGCCGCCTTCTCCTCGAACCGGCGCTCGATGATCATCTCCCGCAGGAGCGCTACGCATTCCTCCCTCGAGAGTCCGAGAAACACGTCGGGGTCGTCCGTCGATCCCGCGGGGGCTCCCCCCGCCGGCGCGTCGGAGACCGTGGCCGCGGACCGGCCGGCGTTCGCCGCGCTCATCCCGCCGCCAGCGCCGCAACCCTCCGGCGCAGTTCGACCACCTGCTCGCGCGCGTGATAGCTGGACCGAACCAGCGGCCCGCTCTCGACGTGCAGGAACCCTCGCGATTCTCCGATCTCCTTCCAGCGCATGAACTCCTCCGGGGACACGTAGCGGTCGATCGGAAGATGGTCCGGCGACGGCCTCAGGTACTGCCCCAGCGTCAGGATCTGCACGCCGGCTTCGAGCGCGTCGCCCATGAACTCCTCGATGTCGGCGGACGTCTCCCCCAGTCCGAGCATGATCCCCGTCTTGATGAGGACCCGGTCGTCCAGTTGGCGGCCCGTCGTCAGGACGTCCAGGGAGCGCTCGTAGCGCCCGCCCGGCCGGGCGACCCGGTGCAGCCGGCGCACGGTCTCCATGTTGTGGTTGAAGATCTCCGGCCGCGCGTCGATCACCGTGCGGATCGCCTCGGGGTTTCCCCGAAAGTCCGGCGTCAGGACCTCGATCGAACACTCGGGACGGCGCCGCCGGATCTCGCGGATCATCTCGGCGAAGATCCAGGCGCCGCCATCGGGCAGGTCATCGCGGTCGACGGACGTGATGACGCAGTGGTTGAGTTGCAGTCGCTCGATGGCCTCCGCGACCCGCCGCGGCTCGTCTTCGTCGAGTTCCTCCGGCCGGCCGTGGGCGATCGCGCAGTAGGGGCAGTTGCGCGTACACACGTCGCCCATGATGAGGAACGTCGCCGTGCCCGCCTCCCAGCACTCTCCGATGTTGGGGCACTGCGCCTCCTCGCAGACGGAGCTGAGTTCCAGCCCCCGCATCAGTGCCTTGAGACGCTGGTAGTTGGGCCCTCCCGGCGCCCGCACCTTGAGCCATCGCGGTTTCCGCGAAGGCCAGGCATCGGCCGGGCTCCCTCCCTGTATGACCTCGAGTGGCCTCAAGCCTGCCGCCTTCTCGCTATGTGATCGCCTCTATGTGATCCGCTCTGTGATCCGCCCTGCGTTTCCCGGTCGCGCGCCCCCGGCCGAACCATCCGTTCGCTCTCCGTATGCCGTCCGTATGCCGTCCGCCGGGAACCATCCAAGATACCGGCTGTTGCGCGACGGACCAACCCGCCGCCCCCCGCTCCGGCGGGCGGCAACGCGGAATTGCTCAGCCCTCAGGCCTCGGGTATCTTCCCGCGCATGACCTACATCATCACCGAACCATGCATGAGCGAGAAGGATGCATCCTGCGTGGATGTGTGCCCCGTCGACTGCATCTACGAGGGCGAGGACCAGTACTACATCCATCCCGAGGAGTGCATCGACTGCGGCGCCTGCGTGCCGGAGTGCCCCGTGGAGGCCATTTATCCGGACGACGAAGTGCCGGAGCAGTACGACGCCTTCACCGCGAAGAACTACACCTACTTCGACGTTCCGCCGCCCGACTGATCCTCGAGTCCGACCACTGAGGGGAGCCACCGCGATGTGGAACCGGCGCCCGCGCGGCCCTGTGCCGCACCTCGTCACCCTCGGCCTCCTGCTGTCGCCGCACCCGCTGGCGCCGGCCACCCACGCCGCGCAGGAACACGCCCACGGAGCTTCGGCGCTTGTCGGCGAAGCGCACGCCGACGACTCGGCCCCGCCGCGTTTGCCCGCCGCGAGTCCGCTCATCGACGTGCGCGTGCACGCGGCCGATCGCGAGTTCGAGATCGTCGTCGGCCCCGTCTCCCTGCCGGCCGGCGGTCCGCACCTCCGGCCCCCGGTGCAACTCGCGGAGGTGCCGGTCGCGGGCTGGATGCACGGTTTCTCGTGGCAGATGAAGGACCGGGAAGGCAACCCGCTCCCCGAACGCCTGCTCCATCACGTCAACCTCATCGACCCCGACAACCGCGAACTCTTCTCCGCCGTCCCGCGCCGCGTCCTCGCCGCGGGCCGCGAGACGAAGAGCGAGTTCCTGCCGGGCGTGCTGGGGTATCCCCTCGCGCCGGGCACCCGGGTCCTCGTGAGCGCGATGTTCGCGCCGCTCCCCGCAGCGTCGCACGACGAAGCCTTCCTGCACATCCGGCTGCCGTACACGCCGTTCGAGGATCCGGGCCTCATCGGGCCGGTGGACATCTATCCGTTCTATCTCGACGTGATGGGCCCCGTCGGCGAGAAGGAGTTTCCGCTCCCGCCCGGGACGCACGGGATGAGTTGGGAGGGCAGCCCCGCCGTGGACGGGCGGATCCTCGGCATCGGAGGGCACCTGCACGACTACGGGGACTGGATTCGGCTCGAGGACGTCACGGCGCACAGGGTGATCTGGGAAACGGGGCCGGAGGTGGACGGCGAAGGCCGCACCGTCGGGGTGCCCACGAGCCGGCTGTGGTGGCGCGGGGGGGTGCGGGTCCGGAAGGACCATGTCTACCGCATCTCGGTCCAATACTCGAACCCGCTGGGACACCCGGCGCCGGACGGTGGGATGGGCGCGATCGGCGGCATCATCATCGCGGCGGATGAGGACTGGCCGGAGTTCAGCCGCGAACACCCGGACTACGTCCAGGACCTTCGCAACACCCTCGAGAAACCGAACGAAGCCGCCCACGGCCACGGACACGCATCCCGCTCGGACGGCTAGCGCGGAGACGCCACGCTGGCGTTCGGGGTGCTTCGCCGGACAGCGCCGATGCCCGAACTGCCCGACATCACGATCTACCTTGAAGGGCTGGAGGCGCGCCTCCTCGGACGCACGCTGGAGCGGGTGCGGCTCGGCAGTCCCTTCCTGCTCCGGAGCGTCGATCCGCCCCTGGCGGATGCGCACGGACGCGAGGTCGTGGCCCTGCGCCGGCTGGGGAAGCGTATCGCCATCGGGCTGGCCCGCCCCGGCGAACGCGGTGACCCACCGGACGCACAGGACACACGGGAACTGTGGCTCGTCCTCCATCTCATGATCGCGGGTCGGCTCCGGTGGCGGGACCCCGGCGTGAAGATCCCGCGCCGGCTCGGTCTCGCGGCCTTCGACTTCGCCGAGGGAAGTCTCCTGCTCACGGAGGCGGGGACGAAAAAACGGGCCGCGCTGCACGTCGTGCAGGGCGCCGAGGCCCTCGCGCGGCACGACCCCGGCGGCGTCGATCCCCTGGCGGCGGACCCGACCGTCTTTCGCGAGACGCTCACGGCCCGCAACCACACGCTCAAGCGCGCGCTCACGGACCCGCGGCTCTTCTCGGGCATCGGCAACGCGTATTCCGACGAGATCCTGCACGCGGCGAAGCTGTCGCCGATCAAGTGGACGAGCCGGCTCGATGACGAGGAGATCGGCCGGCTCCACGAGGCCACGCGCGGCACGCTGGAGCGGTGGACGTGCCGGCTGCGCGATCAACTTGCGGGCAAGTTCCCGGAGAGGGTGACCGCGTTCCACGCCGAGATGGCCGTACACGGGAAGTACGGGCGGCCGTGCCCGGATTGCGCGGCTCCGGTGCAGCGGATCCGATACGCGGACAACGAAACGAACTACTGCGCCGCCTGCCAAACCGGCGGGAAGGTGCTGGCGGACCGGGCCCTTTCCCGGCTGCTGGGAAGGGACTGGCCCCGCAGCCTGGAAGCGCTCGAGGAACTCCGGCCGGGAGGGCCGCCGGTCTCCGGGGAGGGCGCATGATCCGCTACCACTACCACACCTCGCGGAAGGAGATCCCCCGCCTCGGGATCTCGAAGGGGGACCCGCTGTGCCACGTCTACAGCGATGCCTCCCGCGAGGAACTGGAGGCGTGGGGCCGGCGGCACGGCCTCGAGCCCGCGTGGATCCACGACTCGACGCTCCCCCACTTCGACGCCTTCGGGGCTCGCCTGGAGTGGTGCGGTCCGGGCGTGTCGCGGGCGGAACTCAGGGATCACATCCGCGCCTGGCGCGCCGGCCGCAAAGCCTGAGGCAACGGGCTGCGCGGGATCCGAAGCCGGCGCCTGCCGATTGCAGCCGGTCCCGGTGGGCTTACCAGGTGGCGAGTTCCACGATCGCTTCGGCGATGTCGTCGACCTGCGGCAGGGACGCGTTCTCGAACGACGGCGCGTAGCCGATGAAGGTGTCCGTCGAGGTGATCCGCCGGATCGGCGCGTCGAGCCACTCGAACAGTTCGTCGGCCAGGCGGGCCGAGATCTCCGCCCCGTAGCCCCACGACTTCGCGTCCTCGTAGGCCACGAGCACGCGGTTCGTCTTCATCACGGAGCGCCGGATCGCGTCCATGTCGACCGGGTTCAGCGACCGCAGGTCGATCAGGTCCGCGCGCACCGGCTCCCCCGCGCGGTCCAGCTTCGCGAGCGCCTTGCGCGTGCGTTCCACCATCGCGCCGTACGTGACGATCGTGAGGTCGTCCCCCTCCGCCACGAGCGCGGCCTTGCCGAACGGAATCATGTACTCGGGGCCCGGATAGACGCCCTTGTTGTACGTCTGCCGGTACAGATGCTTGTGCTCGAGGAAGAGCACCGGGTCGTCGCACCGGATCGCGGTGCGCAGGAGCCCGTTCGCGTCCGTCGCGTTCGAGGGACAGATCACGTGCATGCCGGGCGTGTGCGTGAAGAGCGAGGCGCCCGTCTGCGAATGGTACATCGCGCCGCCCGAGATGTAGCCCCCGTACGTGGTCCGGATGACGAGCGGACACTTCCAGGTGCCCGCGGAGCGCCAGCGGAAGGTCGCGACCTCGTTCCGGAACTGGTGGTAGGCCGGCCAGATGTAGTCGAAGAACTGGACCTCGGCGACCGGCTTCAGCCCGCGCACGGCGAGGCCCACGGCGCGTCCGACGATGTTCGCCTCCGCGAGGGGCGCGTTGTACACCCGAAGCGACCCGAACTCGCGCTGCAGGCCGTGCGTCACCTTGAAGACGCCGCCCTTGCCCTTGACCTCCTCGAGGATTTCCTCGCGGCTCGCGTCCGCCACGTCCTGCCCGAACACCACGATCCGCGGTTCGCGCCGCATCTCATCGCGGATGCAGGCGTTGAGCAGGTCGACCATCGTCTTCGGGTTCCCCTCCGGGCCGGGCCGGGCCCGCGTCTCGAAGGCGCTCGACGCGGGGTCGACGTCGTGCGAGTACACGTGGGCGTAGACGGTATCCGGGTCCGGCTGCGGGCGGGCCATGGCCCGGTCCGCCGCGTCGGCGACGCCGGCCTTGATCTCCGCCTTGAGCGATTCGAGGGCGCCGGCCTCGATCACGCCTTCCCGGACGAGGTAGTCGGCGAAGGTGACGAGCGGGTCGCGCGCGGTTTCGAGTTCCCGCTCGCTCTCGGACCTGTAGAGGCGCTCATCGTCGGACATCGAGTGGCTGTAGGGCCGGGTGACATGCCCGTGAACGAGTGCCGGACCGCGGCCGGACCGCACGTGTCGCGCGGCGCGCCGCATGACGACATAGCTCTCGATCGGATCCGTGCCGTCGACTTCCTCGATGTGGAGGTTCGGGAAGTTCCGCACGAGGCTCGAGATGCTGCCCCCGGCGGTGTTGACCTCCACCGGCACGGAGATCGCGTATCCGTTGTCCTCCACGAGGAAGAGGATGGGAAGCTGCAGGTTGGAGGCGGTGTTGATCGCCTCCCAGAACTCTCCTTCCGAGGTCGTGCCGTCCCCCGTGCACACGAGCACGATCTCATCCGATTCCACGTGCGGCTTGACCGCGTCGAGGGCGTCGAGGCCGGCGGCCCGGGCGCGAGCGATGCCTTCCGCGCACCCCACCGCCTGGTTGAACTGCGTGCCCGTCGGACTGGAGGGCGTGACGAGGTGCAGGGCCGGAGAACCGAAGTGCGCCGGCATCTGCCGTCCGCCCGTCGAGGGATCCTCCTCCGCCCCGACCGCGCCGAGGAACATCTCGTACGGAGACATGCCGAGTTCGAGGCAGAGCGCGCGGTCGCGGTAGTAGGTGAAGAACCAGTCGTAGCCGGGTCTGAGCGCGCGTCCCGCCGCGACGAGGAGCGCCTCGTGTCCGGCGCCGGAGATCTGGAAGAAGATGCGGTTCTGCCGCTTCATCGCGATTTCGCGGTCGTCGATCGTTCTCGACGTGTACATCGTGCGATACATCGCGAGGAGATCCTCGGCCTGGAGATCCCGCCATTCGGGGCGGGCGAGGGCGCTGAGCGCGCGCTCGAGGTCGTCGGTCTGGTCGATAGGGGTTGCCATGTATATCCAGTATGTCCGGCGTCATCAGGAAGAGTTCGAGTGCCGGGTCTCCGGGCTCGGGACTCACCACGACTCCGCCGCCTTCCGCAACCGCCCCCGTCCCCACCGCGACGAAGACCCGGCGGGGAATCTAATCGTCCCTCCGGCGTCTAGAAACCGACCGGCAGAAAGCGGCGCAGCCGCGGGAGAATCGAGGCGGCGTGGTCCGCGATCGGGTCGCCCTGTCCGCTCTCGGGCATGAGCTGGCTCAGCGCGTGCAGCATCGCGACGGCGTAGTCGGAGAACGCCCGGTAGGGCGGCGCGTGGCGAAACCCCCACGCTCCCACCGGCAGCAGAAGGAGCCAGCGCAGGTCGCCCGCAAGCTGGATCAGGTTCCCTTCGTCCAGCGCCATCTCCGGTTCGCCCATGGCCAGCCGCGTCAGCGCGGCCATGAAGAGGGCCGACGCTTCCGGCGAGAGCAGCTCGAGATCGGGGTACCGCGCCAGAACCTGGGCGGCGAAGGAAGATTCTTCCGGCGCGGCGAGTCGCTCGGCCATGATCGTCGGCTCTCCGTCGCCCAGAATCAGCCACTCGAGCCGCAGGGGAGGGAAGGCGCGCTTCAGCGCGGCCAGGAATTCGGACCGGGGTCCCGCCCTCGACGACCCGGCGGCCTCCCGTTCGTAGTTCGAGAGCGTGCCGAGGCTTACGCGGGCGTGCTCCGGCAACTCCGCGTTGACGTGGCCGCGAAAATCGCGCAGCGACAAGCCCTGAAGCTCCTTACGGAAGAATCGCAATCGTGATTGAACAGTGTCCATACATCTGAACATAGCGGCGGCGGGTGCTCTGTTGCAACCGTGCGGAGCGGGTACGTGTTACATTTTTCGGCTTGGCGTGCGCAGGTCGATCCTTCAAGGTGCTAATCCGTGTTCATCCAAGGTGTTCATCGTATGAGCCTCCGAAGAAACCATGGTCTGCCCGGGCTGGCAGCCCGCGGCAAAAGCCCTGCTGCGTTCGAGCGGCGATGCATTTCGCCTGAAACGCTTCCGCTCCGCGTTGCTCCCCGGTCACATAGCGCTGCTATGCTCCCTCGTCGCGCCTTGTCAGGCGAACGCCTCACCGCTCTCGGCGCTGACGCAGGGTTTTACCACGGGCTGCTACGCTTCGGGATCGCCTGTCTCATCGCCGGGCTGGTCGTCCTGTCCGCGCCGGCGCCGGAGTTGCGCGCGCAGGACGGTCCGGGGCAGCGCGAACCGGAAGAGGCGCCGCCCCCTCCGCTGGAAGGCCTGGCGGTCCGTGCGGAGCAGGTTCCCGTCGTCGATGGAGTCCTGGACGATGCGGCCTGGAACGGGGCGCCGGTGATGACGGACTTCATCCAGCGCGAGCCCTTCGACGGGCAACCGGCATCCGAGCGCACCGAAGTCCGCATGGTGTTCGACGACGAGGCCATCTACATCGGCGTGTGGGCTTTCGACGAGGACCCGGCGGGGATCATCCCCGGGGACCGGATCCGCGACATGGAGGTCTCCGAGGCCGACCACATCCTGCTCGCGTTCGACACCTACCACGACTACCAGAACGCGTTCGTGTTCGGGACGACGCCATCGGGCATCGAGTACGACGGGCAGGTCGCCAACGAAGGCCGCGGCGGCGGTTTCTTCCTGGGAGGCGGTTTCAACACGCAGCGGCGCATGCAATCCGGCGCCGGCGGGGGCTTCAACAAGAACTGGGATGGCTCCTGGAACGTCGCGACGAGCCGCAACGGCGAGGGCTGGTACGCCGAATTCCGGATTCCCTTCAACACGCTCCGCTACGGGACCGACTCGACCTGGGGCTTCAACGTCTCCCGCCAGATCCGGCGCCGGAACGAGGAGTCCTTCTGGTCCGCCGTCCCCCGCGAGTTCACCCTCTACCGGCTCAACTACGCGGGGCACCTGACGGGGCTCGAGCTTCCCTTCCGGCGCCTCGGGTCGGTCACGCCGTACATGCTGGGGTCGACGGAGCGAGACTACGCGGGCGGGCAGACGGCGTTCGACCGGAACTACGAGTTCGGAGGCGAGGCCAAGCTCCAGCTTACGCGGGGCGTGACGCTCGACGCGACGTACAACACCGACTTCGCGCAGGTGGAGGTGGACGACCAGCAGGTCAACCTGACGCGCTTCAGCCTGCTCTTCCCCGAAAAGCGCCCCTTCTTCCTCGAGAACGCGGGCTTTTTCGCGGTCGGGGGCGGCGGGGCCGATCTCTTCTTCAGCCGCCGCATCGGCATCGCCAACGGCCGGCAGGTCCCGATCACCGGCGGCGCCCGCGTCTCGGGGCGAGCGGCCGGGTTCAACGTCGGGATGCTGCACATCGGGACCGACGGGGTCGAGGGCGTCCAGGACGGGAACGCGTACTCGGTCGCCCGCGTGGCGCGGGAACTGCCGAACCGGTCAAGGATCGGCGCCGCCTTCATCAACCGCGACGGGAGCGGTTTCGACGACTACAACCGGACCTACGCGGTGGATGGACAGTTGGGGCTGGGGGAGGCGTGGACGCTGACCGCCTGGGGGGCGAGGACGGAGACCCCCGGCCTGACGGACGCGGACCGGGCCCTTGACGCGACCTTCGGTCTCACGACCCGCAAGTGGCGAGGGAACGTCCAGTACCAGCACTTCGGCGAGAACTTCAACCCCGAAGTGGGCTTCCTGCGGCGGACGGGCCACCAGTACTACCAGGTCTTCCTGATGCACAACATCCATCCGGCCGAGACCTTCCGCGAGATCCGCCCGCACGTCTCCTACTACACCTTCCGGAGCGACAAGACCGGCGTCGAGCAGGGGTTCGAGGAGTCGGCGCGGCTCCACATCGACACGCACTGGGAGTTCAACGACGGGATGGAGGCCCACACCGGCGTCAACTGGGTGCGGGAGGGGCTGTACGAGCCGTTCACGATCTTCGGCACGGACGTCACGGTGCCCACCGGAACGTACGACGGCTGGGAGAGCCAGATCCGCTTCTGGACGGACGAGTCGGCGAAGGTCTCGTTCAACAGCGGCGCGAACATCGGCTCGTTCCTGTCGGGGTCGCGCCGCAGCCTGAACGGGACGTTGACCATGCGCTCGGGTTCCTCGTTCAGCACGTCGCTCCGGCTCGACTACAACAACGTCACGTTGGAGCACGGCGACTTCGTCACGACGCTGGCCGGGGTGAACTTCGGGTACTTCTTCTCGCCGCGCGTCTACCTGCAGTCGCTCGTCCAGTACTCGACGCAACTCGACACCTTCTCGGCCAACGTGCGCTTCGGGTGGCTGAGCACGGCGGGAACCGGCCTGTTCATCGTCTACAACGACATCCAGGGGATCCAGGATCTGCACGGGCCGCAGGGCCGCTCGCTGATCATCAAGTTCAGCCGGCAGTTCAACGTCCTCGGGGGCTGACCCCGGACGATCCGGCGGGGATTCCCATGCGGCCGCGGCTCCTCTTCGTCTGCGTCGAGAACTCCTGCCGGAGCCAAATGGCGGAGGCGTTCGCCCGCCTGCTGGCGGGTAACGGCGTGGAAGCGGCGAGCGGAGGATCGCGGCCCTCGGGTGTGGTGAACCCGCGGGCGGTCGAGTCCATGGCGGAGTTGGGCTACGATCTCGGCGCCCACCGGTCGGAGGGACTGGACGACGTGCCGCCCGGACCGTTCGATGCGGTCGTCACCATGGGGTGCGGCGACGCGTGTCCCCACGTGCCCGCCCGGCGGCGGGAGGACTGGGATGTGAGGGACCCGAAGGACCTTCCGCCCGAGGAGTTCCGCGCGGTCCGGGATGACATTCGCCGGCGGGTGGCCGCGTTGCTGGCGGATCTCGGCGTGGCGGGCCGGGCGGAGGCGACGGGCCCCGGAGGGCCTGCCGGGGCGTGAGCGGGCCGGACGGATCGCTCGTGATCGTGGCCGGCGGGCGTTCGCGCCGCCTCGGCCGGGACAAGCCACTGGTCGAGATCGGCGGCCGCACCGTGCTGTCGCGGATCCTGGAGGCCACGGCGCATATCGCGGACATCGTGCTCGCGGTGCGCGAGGTGCCGCCATTCCGGCGCACCCTCGAGGCGGAAGGCTGGGAACCCGCCGCGGAGCGTGCGGGCCGCCCGCCCGGATCTGTTGCGCTCCGGAACCCGAACGGCCGCGCCCTCGTCGTCGTGCCCGACCCGGTGCCCGACCTCGGCCCCCTCGCCGGCCTCGCCTCCGGGCTGGGCGCGGCGCATGGTGCGATCTGCGTTGTGCTGGCGGGCGACCTTCCCTTCGTCACCCCGGATCTCGTCGACCGCCTGAGCCGTGAACTCGCGAGCGACGCGGAGTTGGACGCGGTCGTGCCGCGCGCCCGCGGCCGGGCACAGCCCTTGTGCGCCGTCTATCGGCGAGAGGTCGGCCAACTGGCCACGCGGCTGGTGGCGCGGGCCGCCGAGTCCGGGGGCTCGTCCCCCTCGATGATGAGTTTTCTCGAGCGGTTGAGGGTGCGATACGTCACGGCCGAGGATTTGGCCGGGACCGGCGACATCGAGACGATGGTCCGGGGCGTGGACAGCCGGGCCGACCTGGACTGGGCCGTGCGCCGCGCCTCGCGGCCCGATGGCTTTCGCTTCGAGCCGGACACGCCCTGACGGCCGGACGATGGCTTGGATGGCTTGCGCTGGCGGGGGCTACTTCACAGCGGACATCGCTCGTCGCACCGCGTCTTCCATCGCGACTACCTCGTCGTACCGCATCGGATACGACTCGCGGGTTTGCGGCCCGTGCGTCTCGGTGCGCCGGGCGCCGGCCACGACGTTTAGGATTTGGGGTTGTGTTCGAACATGGTCCGGGATCCTCCTCGCCCGCGATCATCGCCTCCGTGGTCGCGCGGCCCGTCACGCCCATGATGTCGGAGACCACCGAGCCCAGCTTGACGTTTGCCAGCTCCAGGATCCTTCCCACCCGGTTGACCTGCGAGTTCCGGTCCGGACGAGCGCTTTCCGGAGCCGGGTCAGATCGCGCAGATCGCGGATCTCCGGCGGCGGCACGAAGCTGCCCTTGAGCAGTCCGCACTCGAGAAGCTGTGCGATCCACTCGCAATCCCGAATGTCCGTCGTCCGGCCGGGCACGTGCTTGACGTGCCGGGCGTTGACCAGCAGCGGCCGGAAGCCGGTCTCGAGCACCGCGTACACCGGGCGCCGGCCGGTACACGCCCGTCGATAAACTAATGTCGACGACCTCAAGCCGCCCCCGCACCGAAGTTCTGGTTTCAGCTCCGCGGGGTGGCCACCCCGGCGTGGCCATGCTTTTTCCATTGCGGCTTGACGCCGGAGAGAGGGGGAGGGTAATGTAACTTACAATGAAGCGCGTGTTCCACAGATGCGTCACAATTGCAGGAGAACGCGATGAAGCTTCGATCAAGTATCCGCCGCTGGATTGGGTGGGCCGTACTCGTACTTGCGGTCAGCTGGACTGGATACCCATTGCAAGCTTACGAAGCCGGGTTCCTCAACCGCCCCTCTCACGCGTTTACGCCGCAATTCATGGAAGCGTCTGAGTGGGTATCCGAAACCACGAACATCGAACTCAATTGGAAATGGCCGACCGACGGAGTTTTTCTGGTAGTGGATTGGGAATGCCCGTGGTCGGAGGCGGCTATCGAAGCAGCGCTTGCGCTCCACGAGACATCGCCGAAACGAGAAGTGCTTCTGCTCGATACAGATCCTCGCAACGGACCTCGTTGGCGTCGGAAGTTCGGCGCCGAGATGTCGAAGATGCTCCGAATCGTGACCCCCCGTGCCGGCTGGTGGTCCATTGGCACGCCTCGTGGTGTCACCCCCGTGTGGTTTGTGATTGAAGGCGGTGAGTTCACCGGCGTCGGTGTCGGCGCTGACGGTTTGCGGACGCTGAGTTCGTTTGACTTCGATCCGATGGCGCCGATAGTAACGTCAATTGCCCCCGTTGAAGAACTGACCTTGAACGAAAGGTGACCTCGCATGCTGCCACGACACGTTGGATCCTTCGCGCTTGTGTTGATCGCCGCGTTGCTGGTGGCGCCGACCGTCTCACCGATTCCGTCACTGGAGGCGATGAGTGCGGCGTGCCAAGCGGGCCCCCAAGACGAAGTGCTGCACCTGCGGCGAGCAGGACGGGGAGCCATTCTGTAAGGGTGGAGCATACATAGGAGCGGTATCGTGCGATGGCTCCTCCTGCCCGGATAATCCGGCCTGTCTGTGGGTACAGTAGGGACAGCGAGTGTTCTCGTCCTTCAGTCGCCTATCGTCGCGCGCCCACCCAAGCGTAGCCGCTGCATGAGGACTCCGCGCTTCCGTGTTTTGCAGCAGTTGCTGATGTGTTCTTCGGTTCTTGGCTCCGGAGAGAGCAACCACGCGTGGCTATTGCCCGGACTAAGCGACGTGAGGGCCGAGGCGGCGGGGGCGGATTCCTCGTGGGTGGCGGTATCGCTTCGAGAATACGGTAGTTTGTCTGGAGAGATATCCTTCGGCGCCCCTATCGACGCGGCGGTTCTCGCGGATGGCAGTCTCGTTGTAGCGGATCTGCACGCCTGCACCCTTACAGTGATCGCGCGACCCGAGGGTCGCTTGCGCCACAAACTGGGTCGTTGTGGCGATGGCCCCGGCGAATTTCGGATGATCCGAATCATCGACACGTTCGGCGACTCGATCTTCGTTTACGATCAGGGACACGGTGCCGTCGTCGTGTTGGACGATACGGGCCACGAGGCGAGGCGAGTGCCGCTGGGAGTCGTAGGCGGGCGGCGTGTGACCCTTTCGCATCTGGCCGTACTGGACGACTCGACGCTGGTGGTCGCTACCGAGGCGGCCGACCACGCCAGCGTGGCGCTGGTCGACAGTCGAACGGGAGTGTTCCGCAGGTCCTTGTTGGACGCTCCACCTATTGCCATGCGCTCGGACGGCTGGATCAGGCATATGGCGGCTTGCGTCGAGCCCGGGAGCCGGTCGCCTACCATCGTCGCGACAAGTGAATGGGCTCTTGAAGGTGTTGGATTCGTATCCGATACCGGCGAAGAACGATTTCATTTCCTGACATCGCTGGATCTGCCTCCCACGCTCACATCGGGCGGGACGTGGGTGCCGGGGCCAGCCAGGGTCGACGTGGCTTGCGGTCGCTCGCTAGCTCTTTACCGCGTCGTGACGGTGGATCCGGACGACTTTACGGGAGACATCGCGGACATCCGTGCATCGTCCGTGATTCTTGAAGCACGCGCGTACAGTGGAGCCCTGCTGATGCGATGGTCGGTCGTGGACACGGCATCGGTACTACGCGGGCCCATGGGCGCCTTCAGGGGGGACACGGTCTTTCTTCTTGCCGAGAGGGTCCGACCGTACCCGATAGTAAGCGAGATCGTGCTCCGGCCGCGCTGAGTCGCGACGGGGATGTGTACGTGTTTTGTCCGACAAGGTGGTGCACCATGAGGAACAAGCGACGCACCCGTCGCGAGGGTCGGCGTTTCTTCGTCCTCGCCTTCGCGATCGCTGCAGGACTGATGGCGATAGCGATGCCGGCGATCCCCTCGCCCGCGCTCGGCTCGGGGGCGTCCGCGTGCAGTAGTTCGCCGGCAACCAGATGCTGCGCATGCGGCGATACCGACGGCGAATTCTACTGCCACGGGGGTGCGTACATGGGATCTCCGTATTGCGGCGAGGGCACCGAGTTTTGCGAAAGGAGACTCTGTAGATCGCCGCAGCTACAATAGGTTGGAGGTTTCGCCCACGGCGGCGATCGCGTCGTCCAGTTGGCGGTCGGTGAGATAGGGGGCCGGACCCAGTCGCAGGAGGTCGTCGCGGTAGTCCGTCGCCACGCCTCGCGCCGCGAGGGCCTCGTGGAAGTCGCGTGCCCGCGGCGTCCGGAGCGCGAGGAAGCCGCCGACCGCCTCGGACGGCGTCTCCCGGTCGCGGTCGATCAGTGCCGGATCCGCGCCGAGGGCGTCGAAGGCCTCCGCCAGGCGGCCCACCTGATGTCGGCTCACCTCCCGCAGGAATTCCGGCGTCAGTCCCCGCTCGCGGAAGAAGTCGAAGACTTCCACCGCCCGATAATGGCTCGTCGGATCGTAGGTGCTGCCGGCGAACCGTTCCGCCCCCGGGCCGTAGCTCACGCGCCCGGCGTCTTCCCCCTCGTGCAGGGCCGAGAACTCCGCGAACCAACCCGTGACGGCGGGACGCAGCCGACAGTCCGGCGGCACGCGCAGGAAGCAGTTGCCTTCCCCGAGTTGGCAGTACTTGTAGCCGCCCCCGGTCACGAAGGCGCCTTCGAGTCCCAGACTCGAGAGATCGAAGGGGACCGCGTTCAGCGCGTGATAGGCGTCCACCAGGAGCTCGGCCCCGACCCGCTCGCAGCGCTCCGCGACGGAGCCGAGTCCGTCGACGATGCGGGCGTCACGGTAGAGGACGGCGGAGACCAGCACGGCCGCCGCCTCGTCGTCCGTCGCGAGACGGAGCCGCCCGGAGAGCGAGTTGATGGGGTCCACGGGCACGCGCACGATGGTCAGCCCCTCCTCCTCCAGCCGGTCGAGTTGGCGCCGGATCGAGTGAAACTCGCCAGCGGTCGTCACGAGCCGCGGCCGCGCGCGCAGGGGCAGAGCGGAGAGAAAGCGGATCACGAGTTCGTGCGTGTTCGAGCCGAGCGCGTAGTCCCCGTCGTCCGGACGCTCCGGGCGCCCGAGGAGTTCGGCATACCCGGCGCGGACCCGATTCCCGCGCGCGAACGCCTCCTCCCACTTCCCGTCCACGAGGCGGGCGGCGTCCTCCCAGGCCCGGAGCTGCCCCGCGAATCCGCAGTCGGGCCACGCCTGGTGCGAATGTCCCGTGAGGAGCAGCCGCTCCGCGACCCGGAAGCGGGAATAGTGCGGAGCGAGCGCGTTCGGCTCCCGGTACAGATCCTCCGCCGCGATATTTGTCACAGGGCTCGTCACAGGTCCGTGCGGATGGCCCACAGGTCGGGAAACACGGGGCGGTTCAGCGACTTCCTCAGGTAGTCGGCGCCCCCCGTCCGGCCGGTGCCGGGGCGCGCCCCGATCGTGCGCTCGACCATCTTTACGTGCCGGTAGCGCCATTCCTGGAGCCCCTCGTCGAGATCCACGAACCGTTCGCACAACTGGACGAGTTGCGGGTCCTCGCGGTACAGCCGGACGAGGGCGGCCTGCACCCCCGCGGATGGCTCGGTCGGCGCCGTGACATCCCGTTCGAGGTCTTCCGCCGGGATCGGGTATCCGCGCGCGTGGAGGAAGCGGACGAAGGCGGTCCACAGCGAGGGCTCGCCGTAGCGGGCGTCGAGTCGGCGGCGGGCGTCGCTCCCGGCCGGGTATCGGTCGAACACGCTGGTCCGCTTGTGGCCGAGAATGAACTCGAGCTCGCGGAACTGGTACGACTGCAGTCCGCTCGCCTCCTCGAGCCGCTGCCGGAAGGCGAGAAACTCCAGTGGACGCATCGTCTCCAGGATGTCGAGTTGGGCGACCTGGACCTTCAGGATCGTGAGGATGCGTTGCATCGTGTGCAGGAGTCGCGGCATGTCGTCCGCGTCCATCCGGCCGCGCGCGAACTCGAGCTCGTGCAGGAGCTGCTTGAACCACAGCTCGTACACCTGGTGGATGATGATGAACAGCATCTCATCGTGCTCGCGGTCCCCGTCCACGCCCGACTGCTCCCGCTGGAGCGACAGCAGCTCCTCGAGGTGCAGGTAGCCGGCATAGGTGACGTATTTGCCGTGCGCCATGAATCTCCCTTCAGCGGCCCGTTTTCAGGGCGCCCGCGTGCTCAGTAGCCCCACTCGAACCTCGGCGTATAGCCGTCCAGCGACGAATACTGCGGCGGCCACGGGATCGGCGCCCCGGAAGCGTAGGCCGCGTGCCGGGTCCAGTATGGATCCCAGAGGTGCGCGCGGGCGAGACAGCACAGGTCCGCCCTCCCCGCCGCGAGGATCGTGTTCACGTCCATGAACGAGGAGATGTTGCCCACGGCCATGGTCGCGATCCCCGCCTCGTGCCGGATGCGATCCGAGAAGGGCGTCTGGTACTGGCGGCCGTACACCGGCTTCTGCCAGGGCACGGTCTGCCCCGCCGAGACGTCGATGATGTCCGCGCCCGCCGCGTTCAGGCGGCGCGCGACCGCGACGGCTCCGTCCGCCGTCATTCCGCCCTCCGCCCAGTCCACCGCGGAGATCCGGACGGAAATCGGCTTCTCCGGCGGCCACGCGGAGCGCACGGCCGCGAGCACTTCGAGGGGGAAGCGCAGCCGTCCGTCCACGTCTCCCCCGTACTCGTCCTCGCGGAGGTTCGTGAGAGGAGAGATGAAGCTGGCCAGCAGGTAGCCGTGCGCGAAGTGGATCTCGAGCAGGTCGAAGCCGGCTTCCTCCGACATTTCCGCCGCGCGCCGGAACTCCGCCGTCACCCGGTCCATGTCCCGCCGCGTCATCTCGCGGGGAACCGGGCTGTGCTCGAACCAGGGCACCGGGGAAGCGGCCATGATCGGCCAGCCGCCCTCGTCCAGCGGCTCGTTGTCGCCCTCCCAGGACACTTGCGTGGACGCCTTCCGGCCCGCGTGTCCGAGCTGCATCCCGATCGCCGCGTCGGAGTGGCGGTGCACGAAATCGACGATCCGCTTCCACGCGCCCACATGCGCGGGAGCGTACATGCCCGTGCAGCCCGGCGAGATACGGCCTTCGCGGCTCACGTCCGTCATCTCCGACATCACGAGTCCGGCCCCGCCGACCGCGCGGCTGCCGAGGTTCACCAGGTGCCAGTCGTCCGGCGTCCCGTCCTCCGCGGAGTACTGGCACATGGCCGAGACGACGACCCGGTTCTTCAACTTGAGCTCCCGGAGCCGGAAAGGGGTGAGGAGCGGGGGCGGCGCCGGGCCACTTCCGACGCTCCCGGGGGGAGCTTCTCCGGCCCCCGTCGCCGCGTCCGCCAGGCCCGCCGCGGCCCGCTCCGCGAACCAGCGGTCGACGCGCGCGGTGAACTCCGGGTCGCGCAGGGCGAGGTTGGAGTGGGTGATGCGGAGGCTGCGCGTGATGAGGTTGAAGGCGAACTGCACGGGTTCCGTGTCCAGGAACCGCTCGGCGCCCTCGAACCATTCGAGACTCGCCTGGGCCGCCCGCTGCACGCTCTCGACCTCGGGCCGGCGGGCCGTCTCGTAGGCCTCCAGCGCGGGAGCGACGGCGAGGTCGTGGGCGAGGAGCGACTCGTGAAGCGAGATCGCGTCGATCATCGCGAGCCGGGTGCCGGACCCGATGGAGAAGTGGGCCGAGTGGGCCGCGTCGCCGACGAGCACGATGTTGCCGTGGCGCCACGATCGGTTGCGGACGGTCGGGAAGCCCCGCCAGATCGAGCGGTTCGCGATGAGGCGGTGGGAGCGTCGCCGGGAGTCCAGTTCCTCGCGGAAGATCTCCTCGAGGAAACGGACGGTCTCTTCTTCCGACGCCGAATCCATGCCGGCGGCGCGCCAAGTCCCCTCGGTCGCCTCGACGATGAAGGTGGAGATGGCTTCTTCGTCGCCTTGATCTCCTTCGTCTTCCTTGTCCGCCGGTGCGGGCCGGTACTGGTAGGCGTGGACGCGCCACAATCCATGTTCGGTCTCCCGAAAATAGAAGGTGAAGGCGGGGAAGGGCTTCGTCGTGCCCAGCCACACGAACCGGTTCGGGCGGAGGTCGATGCGGGGGCCGAACGCGTCGGCGTGGCGGTCGCGCACGCCGCTGTTCACGCCGTCGGCGGCCAGCACGAGGTCGGCGCCCGCCCAGGCTTCGCCGGACTCGACGTCCACGCCGTGTTCCACTCCGTGCCTCAACTCGACGCCGAGGTCGCGCGCCCGGGACTCGAGGATGTCGAGGAGCGCGGTGCGGGCGAGGCCGCTGAACCCGTGCCCGGTCGACGTGAGCCGCCGGCCCCGGTAGTGGATGTCGATGTCGTCCCAGTGGTGGAAGGACCGCGTGATCGCCTCGTAACTCTCGGGGTCCGCGGCGGCGAGTTCTTCCAGGGTGGCGTCGGAGAACACGACGCCGAAGCCGTAGGTGTCACCGGGGCGGTTGCGCTCGAGGACGATGACGTCGTGCGCCGGATCCGATCGCTTCGCGAGGATCGCGAAGTACAGGCCGGCCGGCCCGCCTCCGACGCAGACGATCCTCAGAGGTCGCTCTCGCCGCGCGCCGCGTCGAACAGATGACGCGCGATCAGGAGACGCTGGATCTCCGTCGCGCCCTCGTAGATGCGGAGGGCCCTCACGGAGCGGTAGAGCCGGTCGACCGGATGGTCCGCCAGCACGCCGCGACCGCCGAGGATCTGCACGGCGTCGTCGACCACGCCCTGCGCGATCTCGGTCGCGAACGACTTCGCCATGGCGGCTTCGAGGTCGGTGCGATCCGCTCCGCCGTCGCGCTCCCAGGCCGCTCGATACACGAGGAGCCGGGCCGCCGTGAGGTCGGTGCCCATCCGTCCCACCTTCTCCTGCGTGATCTGGAAGTCGGCGAGCGCGCGTCCGAACTGCCGGCGTGAGAGGGCGTGGTGGAGCGCTTCGTGCAGCGCGCGGCCCGCCATCCCGCAGGCCGCGGCCCCGACCGTGGGGCGGAGGCGGTCGAGCGTGGCGAGCCCGAGCTTGTAGCCTTCGCCCTCGCCTCCGACCCGCGCCGATGCGGGGAGGCGACAGTCTTCGAGCGCGATCTCGCCCAGCGGGTGGGGGTCGGCCATCAGAAGCGGCCGCACGAAGCGGAACCCCTTGGTGTCGGCCGGGAGGAGGAAGGCGGAGATCCCCGCCACGCCCTCGCCCGGGTCGGTGACGGCGAACAGGAGATAGAAGTCCGCGATCCCCGCGTTCGAGATGAAGGTCTTCACGCCGTTGAGGACGTACTGATCCCCGTCGCGGACCGCCGTCGTGCGCATGGCGGCGACGTCGGATCCGGCCTCCGGCTCGCTCATCGCGAAGGCGGCCACGGCGCGCCCCCGGACGGCGCGGTCGAGCCACAGCCGCCGCTGCCTCTCGTCGCCGGCCAGCGCGATCGGGGTCGAGCCCAGCGCCTGGAGCGCGAACATCGCGTCCGCGAGCGGCGAGTAGAAGGCGAGCGTCTCGCGGGTCACGGAACAGGCCCGGAAGTCCTGCCGGGCGACCGCCTTCAGCCAGCCGCCCCGCCCGAGAGAAGTGCAGATCTCCCTCGCGTAGCGCCGCGCGAGGTCATCATCGTCCCGATGCGCGTGTTCGGCGAACTCGTCCGCCGCGTAGCGTCCGAGGTCCTCCCCGAGCTCGAGATGCCGCGGTTCGAGAAAGGCGCGGACGGGATGGAGGTCGATCACGAGAACACCGCCGGCCGCTTCTCGACGAACGCCCGGAAGCCTTCGCGGAAGTTCGGGTCCTCCATGCAGGCGGCCTGCACGCGGGCCTCCTCCGCGAGCGCGTCGCGCAGCGTCATGTGCGCCTCCCTTTCCAGTGCGCGTTTCGTGATGGACAGCGCGGCCGATGGTCCCGCCGCCAGCCGCGCCGCCAGTTCGGTCCCCGCCGCGAGCGCCTCGCCGCCGGGCACGAGCCGGTTGTACAACCCGAGGCGAAGCGCCTCCCGCGCGTCGAGAAAATCGCCCGTCATCAGAAGCTCCGTCGCCCGCCCGAGACCGATGATTCGCGGCAGGAGCCAGGCGATCCCCATGTCGGCGCCGGAGAGCCCGACCCGGGTGAACAGGTAGGCGATCTTCGCGGATTCCGCCGCGATCCGCACATCGCAGGCGGTCGCGATCACGGCCCCGGCCCCCGCCACGGTACCGTTCAGGACGCCGACGACGGGCCTGCCGCACTCCCGCATGGCGGCGATCAGGTCGCATGTCATCCGCGTGAAGTCGAGCAATTCGGCAGCGTCCATCTCGAGGAGCGGCCCGATGATGTCGCGCACATCTCCGCCCGTGCAGAAGGCGGTGCCGGCTCCTGTAATCACGATCGCGCGGACCCCGGGTTCCCGGTCGAGCGCGCGGAATGTGTTCCGGAGTTCGTCGTAGACCTCGAACGTCAGGGCGTTGCGCCGTTCGGGACGGTTGAGCGTGATCGTCGCGACGGAGGCCGCCGCATCGACCTCGTACAGGAATGATGCCGGATTCAGGGGCACGGCGCGCTTCCTTCCAGGGAGTGGCGGGGAGTGGGGCGGAGTCACGGGACGACGGCGGTCGCCTCGATCTCGACCAGCGCGCCGGCATCGACGAGGCCGCTGACCTCGACGAGCGCCATGGCGGGATAGTGCCGGCCCAGTCGGGCGCGCCACGCGGTCCCAAGCTTGGAACGCGCGTCCCGGTAGGCGGCGAGATCCGTGACGTAGATGGTCATCCGTCCGATATGCGACGGCTCTCCGCCCGCCGCCCGGACGACCGCCAGCACGCGATCGAGCGCGAGCGCGAACTGTGCGGCGAAGTCCGGCGTCTCGATGTGTCCGCCCGGTCCGCTCGCGGTCTGCCCGGCGACGAACAGCACGCGCCCGCCGGGAGGAGCGAGCAGTCCATGGTTCCAGCCCCGCGGCTCGCCCAGCGCGGCGGGATTCAACACCTCGAAGGCGTCCGTGCGGTCGTCCATGGGCGCTAGACGGCCGAGGTGGCGCCGCCGTCGAGCACGACGGTCTGGCCGTTGATGCTGCGCGCCTCGTCTTCGCACAGGAAGACGATAGACGCCGCGACCTCCTCGGGGGCGATGAGCCGCCGCTGCGGCGTGGTGGCGAGGATCGCGTCGAGCGCGTCGGTCTCCGCCAGGTCCGTCCGCCTAACGATGTTCTCGATCGTCGCGTCCGTCATCGGCGTGTCGACGTAGCCGGGACAGACCGCGTTCACCGTCACGCCGGCGCCGGCCACCTCGGCCGCGGCCGAGCGCGTGAGCCCGAGGAGCGCGTGCTTCGACGCGGCGTAGCCCCCCATGTAGCGCCCTCCGCGCAGCGCGGCGATCGAGGCCACGTTCACGATCCGGCCCCAGCCGCGTTCCGCCATGCCCGGCAGCACGCCCCGCATCGCGAGGAAGGCGCCGGTCGCGTTGATGCGCCACAGCCGTTCCCATTCCTCCAGCGCGAGCTTCACGACCGGGGCGGAACTGGCCACGCCGGCATTGTTCACCAGGATGTCCACGGCTCCGAGCCGCTCGGCGGCCTCGTGGCACAGGGCCTCCACGCTCGCCGGATCCGACACATCGCACGTCACCGCGCACGCGTCGCCCCCGCGGCCCCGCAACTCGGACGCCACGGCCTCGATCTCGGGCGTGCTCCGCGCCGCGAGAACGAGACGGGCGCCTCTTTCCGCCAGCATCCGGGCCGCCGCGGCCCCGATGCCGCGCCCGCCGCCCGTGACGAGAGCGCCACGTCGGGCAATGCTCATGAGGCTCATATTCGGGCTCCGGAGGGGTTTCGCGTCACGACTTCCCGTCCTCTGTCATGTCCTCTCTCGGGGCCTCTCCCAGGCTCTCTCCCAGGGCCTCGCTCACGGCCTCCGCGAGGATGCTGCCGAGCGTTTCAATGGTAGCACGTCCCTCTTCCGCCGTCGCCTGCGACGGGTACCCGAAATAGGCGCGGTCGCCCCCGGCTTCCGAGAAATCCCGCACCCCGGCGCGGATGGCGGCGGAGAGGGAGAGGGGGTTGTCCTCCAGTTCGCGCATGGTCTCCTCGCGCACCCGCCCGGGGTCGCGGGCGAGGAGGATGGAGCCCTCGTATTGCCCGGCGTGACAGGCGCCGCTCCGGAACTCCTCGGTGAGTCGGCCTCCCCACGGCCGGCGCGTCACATCCGGAAACACGACGCGCATGGATGCTCCTTCGTTGATCGCCGCCGCGGCCGCATGAAGCGCCTCGAGGTTGGCGGGGTCGAAGTGTGCGTTCGCGATCGCCAGCGTGGCGATCCCGGCCCGCTGCAGGCCGGCGGCGATGTCGGTGAGGAGGGCGGTGAGCGTCGCGGCCCCGACATCGATCGTACCGGGGAAGCTCGCGGCGAAGGCGGCGGGCGTGTACCGAAGGGCATCGAGGAGGACGAGTTCCAGACCGAGAGCCGAGAGTCGTTGCGCCCCGGCTTCCGCCATCGCTTCCGCGATCGTGACGTCCGTGTCGAGCGGGAGGTGGGGGCCATGCGCTTCCGTGGCCCCGACGGGCAGGATCGCGACCGTTCGATCGAGGTCGAGCGCCCCGGCCTCCTCCCAGGTGAGGTCCGAAAGCCTGTGCAGAGTCATGGAGTCTCGCTACGCCGTGTCGGGGGGAGGCGCAAGTGCCGGCACCCGGGCGGGCCGTGTCGGTTGTAGCCGCGCCGGTCCGCGCATACCGTGCGAACCCGAGTCCGATCCCGGACGCACCGGACGACCCCCGCCGACGGAGCCCGATGCGCGACGCCGTTCCGCAGCCGATCTTCGAGCCGCCCGAGCGCTTCAACATCGCCGAGTACTTCCTCGGAGACCGCGTTCGGGAAGGGCGGGGCGGCCGCCGCGCGCTCCTCACGGACGCCGGCGAGATCAGCTACGCCGAGGTCGAGGCGCTGGCGAACCGTTACGGCCACCTCCTGCGCGGCGCCGGCGTGCGGCCGGAGGAGAGGGTCCTCCTGGCGCTTCCGGACGGACCGGACTTCGTCGGCGCCCTCTTCGGCGCGCTGCGGATCGGCGCCGTGGTCGTCATGTTGAACCCGTATCTGCGGCCGGACGAAATATCGTACTTCTACCGCTACACGCGGGGCGCCGTTCTTCTCGTGGATTCCGCCCGCGCCCCCCACTTTCGCGCCGTTCGCGACGAGGCGTCCGCCGCTCCGGCGCCCGGAACGGGTCGCGAGGCCGGAGCCCCCGCTGGAGTCCCCTCCGGCATCCCCTGGAGCGAGGGCGCCGGTGCCCCGCGCGAGATCCTCGTCGTGGACGAGCTCGCGTTCGTTGAACGGCTGCGCGCCCAGCCCGCGACGCTGGAACCCTGGCCGACCCACCGGGACGACCCCGCCCTCTGGTTGTTCAGCGGCGGGACGACCGGCCGCCCGAAAGGCGTCGTGCAGACGCACGCCTCGTTCGCGAACACGACGGAGTGTTACGGCAAGCGCGTGCTGGGCCTGACGGAAGACGACATCACGCTCTCCGTCCCCAAGCTCTTCTTCGGCTACGCCACCGGATCCAACCTCTTCTTCCCTTTCTCGGTCGGCGCCACCGCCGCCCTCTTCCCGGAGCGCTGCACTCCGGATGTCCTGTTCGGGAGGATCGGGAGGTTCCGCCCGACGGTGCTCGTCAACGTCCCCACCATGATCCGGCTCATGGTGGCGCACCCGGACGCCGCCGCGAGCGATCTCTCGTGCCTTCGTCTCGCGACCTCGGCGGGAGAGGCGCTCCCCCCCGAACTTCACCGGCGCTGGCGGGACCGGTGGGGGGTGACGCTGCTGGACGGGCTGGGGACGGCGGAGATGTGGCACATCTTTCTCAGCAACCGTCCGGACGAGGTACATCCGGGAACGCTGGGGCGCGTCGTGCCGGGCTTCGATGTGCGGGTCTGCGACGACGAGGGCCGTGAACTCCCGGACGGCGAGGTGGGCTGGCTCCGGGTCCGCGGAGGATCGCGGGCGCTCGGGTACTGGCAGCGGGCCGAAGCGACGGCGGACGCCTTCCGCGGCGAGTGGTACGTGTCGGGCGACATGGTGGTCCGCGACGAACACGGCGTGTTCCGCTACTGCGGGCGTGGCGACGACATGCTCAAGGTAAAGGGGAAATGGCTCTCCCCCGGCGAGGTGGAGGACTGCCTGCTGCAACACGCGGACGTGGCGGATGCGGCCGTGGTCGGTGTGCCGGCGCGCGAAGGTCTCGTGGAGCCCGTCGCCTGGGTCGTCCCGGCGAAGCCGACGAAGCCGACGAAGCCGGCGGCGCCTGAGACCGGCGACCTTCCGGCGAAACTCAGGGCGTTCGTCGGCTCACGGCTGGCCTCGTACAAGACACCGGCGGCCGTCCACGTGGCGGCGGATCTGCCCAGGACGCACCTGGGGAAAGTCGACCGCGCCGCGCTGCGGGCCCGGGCGGAGGCACATTCCGGCTAGACGTCGTCGAGGAGCGCCATGACGAGCCCGCTACGAATCTTCGGCTCGAACCAGGTCGACTTGGGGGGCATCATCCGCCGCTGCCGGCATACCGCGATGAACTGCCGCATCGTCACGGCGGGTAGCGTGACGGCGAGGTCCGCGCGACCCCCGTCGACTTCGGCCGCGAGCCATGCCGCATCCCGGTTGGCGCCCACGAAGGTGAGCCGGTCGTCCGCCGCGTCGGCGATGCCGAGATCGGCGAAGAGCGTCCGCTGCACGATGTCGTGGTCGATGGAGGCCGCGGCGTCCGTCTCGTCGTACACACCTCTCCGCGGCGTCGCGCGCCGCCAGCCGCGCCCCGCCGCATAGACGCCGACGACATGGGTGGCGTCGGGCTGGAGGGGCTCGTCCCCGGCGGGCGACGCCTCGAACGATCGCTCCAGGGCCGCGTCCACGGCGGTCGCATCGCGTTCGCGAGGGAGCCGGACCAGCCGGTTGTAGGGGGAAATCGCCATTCGGTCCGCCGGAAAGAACACGGTGAGGAAAGACTCGTGCCCCAGCATGGCGGCGGCGGCGCTCCGGTGGTTGCCATCGGCCACGTACGCCTCGGGCTCCGCGGCCAGCAATCGCTGCAGGCGGGCGATGGCGCCCGGTTCCGCGACGAGCCGGATGCGGTGCGTCGTGCCGCCCGACCCCCCCGCCTCGAAGTCGGGCGCGGCTCCGTCCGCATGGCGTTCGAGCGCCGCCGCGAACGCGCCGGAATCGTCCGGCACCGCGTTGTTCACGGTCCCGATGATGGCGCCGGTCGCTTCGATGAGTCGGGCGCGTCCCCTCGCCTTGGGCGGGCGCACCCCCTCGTTCCGGATGATCGGCCCGTCGGGCGTGTCCTCCGTCCGGATCTCGGCCGTGGGAGCCAACCCGCCGACGCCGATCTGCCGCACGCCGGGACGCCGCGGGTCGACGATCTCGTACAGGTACAGGATCCGCTTCGCCTCGCGGGTGAAACGCGAGGCGCTCAGCCGCTGGAAGTTGCGGTGCGCGAGTTCCAGGGACGCCTCCGAATCCCCCGGCAGAATCGCGGCCGGGCTGTCGACCGCGCAGTGCGCCATCGTTACGCCGAGGACGGAGTCGGGCGCGCTCCGAATGGCCTCCCAGATCTCCGCGTCTCCCTGGAATTCGTCGTAGTTGAGGGCCGAGACGCGGCGGGCGGCGTTGGAGTCGGCGGGCACGAGAGCGCGCGGGATGGGGCGGATCGTAAGCATGACGTGGGGGACCCGGGTTTGGGGTAGGGGACGGTTCGGCGACAACCCTGCCGAGCCGGATCGCGCGGCGCAACGCCCGGCGCCCGGTCCGCGACGCCCGGCGCGCGAGATGCGCGGACGCGCAGGGTTGCCGGCGGGTTGCCGGCGGGGTTGCCGTATGCCGCTCCCGGCGGTCTCATAAGGGGCGAAGGGGCGGGTGCGCCGAGGTTGGAGCCATGTCGCGGAAGGTCCTTGAGCCACCGGCCGCCACGGAGATCAGAGGGTATTCGGAGGGTATGATGGGACTCTTCAGGGGCCGGGTACGGGCGCGAGACATCGGGCGGGCGATTTCGGTCGGCGCGCTGCTCGCCGCCATTGCGGCGTGCGAGAACGACAACAACCCCTACGGGCCCGCATACCGAACGGTCCATCACACCATCGTCGGCGCCTACCGGCCGCTCGAACTCCTCAGGCGTCAAGTGCCGCATCTTCCCGGCGACTTCCAGCCTCTGCCCCCCGGTTCCGATGTCCGTGTCGTCTTCGGGTCGATCCAGAACCTGAGTTCACGGATCACGTTGACCGGACTCGGGCCGGGCGGTGCGACCCTCGACACCCGGTTCTACGGTTCGTGGGAGTACGATGTCGCTGCGCGGCGGATCACGATGAAGATCGACCCCACCGCGACGACCGACGGGTTCGAGACCGTGTTCCAGGTGACGCTCCTTGATCGCTGGGTCCGCATACAGGGCGTCGCGGAGATCGGCGGCCGGCTCGTGCCCCTCGATCTCGGCAAGTCGCTCGTCGAGGCAAGCGAGGGCGGCGGCGGCGGCGGGCCGGCGAACCGGGTCTCGGCGCGGTAGGGCGACCGTCGGCCGCCCGGTGGCGAAGAAGGCGAAGGCGCGGCCCGGGTCCGCGCGCGGCATCGAACTGACGGCGTTCCGGGTCGCGGACACCGCCCTCCGGATCGCGGCCGGCGGCCAGCAGCGCGAGTGGATGGACGAAACGCCCGACCGCTTCGCCTACCGCTGCCTGCCGCTCCTCATCGCGAACCAGGCGGGCTGGGACCTGCTCTGCCCCACGCGGTTCTCGCTTCGCTGGGACGGCGGCGTCGGGCTGGAGTCGATCCGTTTTCGCTGGGAGGACGAGCCGCACCCCGCCATCGCGAGCCATTTCGGGAGCGGAGTCCTGACATTCACGCCCGGCTATCTGTTCCGCACCACGAAGGGCCACAACCTCTGGGCGCGAGGCTGCCCGAACCTTCCGAAGGACGGCATCGCCCCGCTCGACGGGATCGTCGAGACCGACTGGGCCCCGTTCTCGTTCACGATGAACTGGAAGGTCACCCGGCCGAAGCACTGGATCCGCTTCGACGAGGGAGAGCCCATCTGCCGGATCGTCCCCATCCCGCGACACTATCTGGAGAACGTGCGCCCCCGCACGCGAGATCTGTGGGACGACAAGCTCATCGCGAGGCAGTACACGACCTGGAACGAGTCCCGATCCCGGTTCATCGAAGACCTCCACGCGCATGAGGAGGAGGCGGTCAAACAGGGCTGGCAGCGGACCTATATTCGCGGCCAGAACATGCGCGGCGCGCGGATGCGGGACCACCAGACGAAACTCCGGCTGCGCGATTTCCTGTCCGTGGGGAAATAGACGCGTCCGCCCGGCGCATGGACAACCGCAAATTTTCCGTGTATTCTGGGCTCCGGAAAATGCGAACCGGAACAGGTTCGCCGGCATTGTGGTCGGCATGTGCGGCAAGCCCGTACTCTCGGCGACACCAATACCTTCAGGGAGCACGGGCATGCGCAGAAGCGGCACAGTCAAGTGGTTCAACGATCAGAAGGGCTTCGGGTTCATCGCGCTCGATGATGGATCCGCGGAGGTCTTCGTTCACCACACGGCAATCCAAACGGACGGTTTTCGGAGTCTGGCGGAGGGCGAGAAGGTCGAACTCGACGTCGTCGACGGACCGAAGGGCCCCAAGGCGGAGAACGTGGTCAAGCAGGCCTATTGATCCGCCGGTAGATCGAGCGTCGCGTAGAGACACGTAGCTGGAGTGGCAGGAAGGGGGGTGTCCGGGACGGGACGCCCCTCTCTTTTTTCTTGGTGGTCTCGCGCGACCTTCCCCCCCCCCCCGCCATCATCTAGCGGTCTCGCGCCCGATTGCCCATCTTGAAGGCGTAACCGTCGCGTACGCTCCAGCGCCGGGAGGGAATCATGGAGATCGACCGAAGAAGGTTCCTCGCATCGGTTGGTGCTGGCGCCCTCGCCGTCATGACGCCCGAGGACAAGGCGGAGGCCTTGGAGCACTACATGTGCGACCTCCTCGATGGGGAGGATCCGGACCACGTCCACGACCATCATCACCACGACGGTCCGGTTCCGCGGACCGAGGATCTCGACCCGCGGCTCCTCGACGAGAACGACCTCTTGGCGGAGGCCGCGGAGGCGGAAGCCGAATTCGCGGACCACGACCACGACGAGCACCGCGACGACGAGCACGGCCACGGCGATCATGGCGCCGGGCAGGAGGTCAGCGCCCCGCGCGGAACGGGCAACCTGTTCAAGCCGAACGACGAGGTTCTCGAAGCCCTGCCGTCGAATCCCACGCTGGAGGATTTCTTCCGCCTCAGGTTCTGGCCCGCCCGGCATGTCCTGCAAAGCGCTACTCACGCGTTGAATGATGGGCAGCCCGAGGAGAATGTTCTCGCCGGCCTGCTCCACGACACCGTGCAGAACCTGATCAAGGTGGATCATGGCTGGTGGGGCGCGCAGCTCTACGAACCGTATGTTCCGGAGTACGTGAGTTGGGGTATCCGGTATCACGGCGCGCTGCGCTTCTACCCGGACGAGGACTACGGGTACGAATACCCGGAGCTGTACAACCGGATCTTCGGCGAAGACTACATCCCGCCGGATTACATCAAGCAGGCAGCGGAGTACGCGAAGGGGCACCCGCTGTACGTTTCGGCCCGCATGATCTGCGTGAACGACACGTATGCCTTCCAGGACGGCATGGAGGTGTCGCTGGATCCGTTCATCGACATCATCGGGCGCCACTTCAAGCAGCCAAAGGAGGGTCTCGGGTACGACAACAGTCCGGTCGCGCACATGTGGAGATCACTCGAGATGCCCTGGGCTCCGCTCTAGGGCATCACTGGACGTCCACGGGCCAACCGGCTCGGGCCCGCCGGGACGGGGAACGTCGAGCCGACTTGTCCGATACGACCAACTTCAGGAGTTGATACGAACCAACCTCAGGAGATGAGTATGCTGAAACGAGCATTCCTGGCCCTTGCCTTTCTTGCGGTGCCGGCGGCGGCCTTTGCCCAGGGAACGATCGAGGGCAGGGTGACCAGCGCATCCGGCGCCGGCCTCAGCGGCGCAAGGGTCGCGATCCCCGCCCTCGACATATCGGTGGGCTCGGGTCCGGGCGGCGCCTATTCGATTTCCGGTGTCCCGGCCGGCGACCACGAGGTCGAAGTCCGGATCATCGGTTACGCCATTCAGACCCGGACGGTCTCGGTCGCGAGCGGCCAGACGGCGAACCAGGACTTCGCGCTGGAACTCCAGGCGATCAACCTCGGTGAGCTGGTGGTCGTCGGGAGCCGCGCGCAGCCGCGAACGGTGACCGAGTCGATGGTGCCGGTGGACGTGATCCCGGTGTCCGAGATCACCAGCCAGGCGGAGACGAACATCGACTTCCTGCTCCGCACGGTGGTGCCGTCCTACAACGTCCGCGTCGAGCCCATCAGCGACGCGGCCACGATCACGCGTCCGGCCAACCTGCGGGGTCTCGCTTCCGATCACACCATGGTGCTGATCAACGGGAAGCGGCGGCACCGCGGGTCGATCATCACGTGGCTCGGGGCCGGTCTCTCGGACGGGGCCCAGGGCGTGGACATCGGCGCCATTCCCGGCATCGCGCTGCGACAGGTGGAGGTCCTCCGCGACGGCGCCTCGGCGCAGTACGGTTCCGACGCCATCGCCGGCGTGATGAACTTCATCCTGAAGGACGACCGCGACGGCGGCATGATCGAGGTCAAGAGCGGCAGCTACTACGAAGGCGATGGCGACATGCTCACCGTCTCCGGGAACGTCGGGGTTCCGCTCGGCGCCACCGGCTTCGCCAACCTCAGCGTGGAGTACGGCAACCAGGATCCGACCGACCGGGCCATCCAGCGCGGCGACGCGATTGGACTCATCGCCGCCGGCAACAGCGCCGTCCGCACGCCCACGGCCCAGATCTGGGGGTCGCCGGAAGTCACCGACGACCTCAAGGTATGGCTCAACACCGGGTACACGTTCAACGACGACGAGCAGTTCTACGCGTTCGGAAACCTCGCAACCAAGGAAGTCGACGGCGGATTCTTCTTCCGGAACCCGAACACGCGCGGCGGCGTGTTCAGCGGCGACGGGGGGGAGACGCTCCTCGTCGGCGACGTGCTGAAGGCGAAAGGCCTTGGATCGGCGAACTGCCCCGTGGTCACGATCACGAACAACGTGCCCGACCCGGCGGCGCTGGCGCAGGTCTTCGCCGACCCGAACTGCTTCTCGTTCCAGGAGATGTTCCCCGGCGGCTTCACGCCCCAGTTCGGCGGCAACGTCACCGACTGGTCGGTCGTCGGCGGCGTGAAGGGCGGCAACGACAGCGGCTTCACGTGGGATGCCAGCGCCAGCTTCGGCAGTCACACGGCCGACTTCTTCATCTACAACACGGTGAACGCCGCGCTCGGGCCGGAGACGCCCACGCACTTCGACCCGGGTCTGTACACGCAGGACGAGTTCAACCTCAACTTCGACGTCGCGTACGAGGCCAGCGACCAGGTCCACCTCGCGGGCGGCCTCGAGCGGCGGGAAGAGCGCTTCCTGATCGGCCAGGGGCAGGACGAGTCGTGGAGGATCGGGCCCTACGCCGCACAGGGCTTCAGTTCGTCCTCCAACGGCTTCCCCGGCTTCAGCCCGATCGCCGCGGGAGAGTGGGACCGCCAGAACGTGGCGATCTACGGCGACCTGCACCTGGGCGGCAGCGAAGATCCGTGGACGCTCGGCGCCGCGTTGCGCTGGGAGGACTTCTCCGACTTCGGAAGCCAGTTGACGGGGAAGGTCTCGGGTCGTCTCGAGGTCAGCGAGCGGCTCGCCCTGCGGGCCGGCGGGAGCACCGGCTTCCGCGCGCCGACGCCGGGGCAGCAGAACGCCTTCAACGTGTCGACGGTGTTCGACGCGACGATCGGCGACCTCGTCAACCGCGGCACGATCCCGTCGACGTCGGCGGTGGCGGCGCTGCGGGGCGGCGAGCAGCTGCGTCCCGAGAAGGCGTTCAGCCTCACCGCGGGGACCGTGTTCGATGCGGACGCGTTCAAGCTGACGATGGACTACTACCGGATCGCGATTTCGGACCGCTTCGCGCAGACGCAGACCTTCAGTCTCACCGACGACGAGGTCACGCGACTGCTGGGCGAGGGAATCACGAGCGCGGCGAACCTTGCCGAGTTCCGGTTCTTCACCAACGACTTCAGCACGAGGACGCAGGGGATCGACATCGTGGCGAACTACACGCCCCCGTCGATGGGCGGCGCGACGAGCTTCAGCGCGCTCTTCAACTACAACGGCACGACGGTCACCGACTTCAACCCCGACGTCATCGACACGGATCGGGTGGACCAGCTCGAGCAGTCCATCCCCTCGTGGCGGGGCTCGCTCAACGTGGTGCACACGATCGGCGGGGTGCGCAGCCTCCTGCGCGGCACCTGGTACGACTCGTGGGTGGACGTCGGCGGCGTGGTGATCGGCGGCGTCGAGGGCACGGCCTTCCCCGGCCGGTTCCTCGTCGACCTGGAGCTGTCGACGGACCTCACGGATGACGCAAGCATCACGATCGGCGCGAACAACCTGTTCGACACGTATCCGGAGACGCAGGATCCGGACACGGCCGACGACGTGGGTCTGCTCTATCCGGAGAGCTCGCCGTTCGGCTTCAACGGCGGATACTACTACGTTCGCGTGAACTACCGGTGGTCGTGGCTCAGCGGGTGAGTCCGACCGCGTAGTCACCGGCAACAGGCAGGACCCGGGGCCGCCGGTAGTCCGGGCGGACCTCGGAGAGTAGGATCGACCCCGGCGGGAGGCGCAGTCGCCCCCGCCGGGGTTCTCGGTTATACGACGATTCGCTGGCGGGGGGCCGACGCGCGACAGCGCCACGCCGCCCCGATCCGGGAAGGAAGACCGTGAACAACCTTCGGAAGTTCTATATCGACGGCGCCTGGGTGGAACCGTCGACCCGTGAGACGCTCGACGTCGTCAACCCGGCCACCGAGGAGGTCATCGGGGCGATCGCGATGGGAGGGCAGGCCGATGCGGACGCCGCGGTGGCGGCCGCGGGCGGCGCCTTCGAGTCCTTCTCGGCCACGAGCCGGGAAGAGCGCCTCGCGCTGCTGGACCGGATATGCGAGGGCTACGCCACCCGTTCGGCGGAACTGGCCGCGACCGTGAGCGCGGAGATGGGCGCGCCCATGAGCCTGGCCGCGCAGGCACAGGTGCCGGCCGGACTGGCGCACCTGCGCACCATGCAGAAGATCCTCGCGGACTTCGAGTTCGAGACCGACCTCGGAACCTCTCTCCTCGTGCGGGAACCGGTGGGTGTGTGCGCCTTCATCACGCCGTGGAACTGGCCTCTGAACCAGATCGCCTGCAAGGTGGCGCCCGCGCTGGCGGCCGGATGCACGATGGTGCTCAAGCCGTCGGAAGTCGCGCCGCTCAACGCGCTGCTCTTCGCCGAGGTCCTGCATGATGCCGGCGTGCCCGCGGGGGTGTTCAACCTCGTGAACGGCGAGGGACCGGTGGTGGGTGCGGCGCTTTCGTCGCACCCGGGCGTGGACATGGTCTCCTTCACGGGTTCCACGCGCGCCGGGGTGGAGGTCGCCCGGAACGCGGCCCCGACCGTGAAGCGCGTGGCCCAGGAACTGGGTGGGAAATCGGCCAACATCATCCTGGACGACGCGGATCTGGGGCGGGCCGTATCGCGGGGCATGTTCGCCGTGTGCAACAACACCGGCCAGTCGTGCAACGCGCCCACGCGCATGCTCGTCCCGCATTCGCGGATGGACGAGGCCGCGGAGATCGCGGCAGCGGCGGCGGGCAAGGTCGTGGTCGGCGATCCGGCGGCCGAGAGCACCGGGATCGGCCCGGCGGTGTCGGAAGTCCAGTTCGACAAGATCCAGCGGCTCATCGAGGCGGGAGTCGAGGAGGGCGCGCGCCTCGCCACGGGCGGGCCGGGGCGGCCGGAGGGGATGGAGCGGGGCTACTACGTGCGGCCCACGGTCTTCTCCCACGTGGACAACGAAATGATCGTGGCGCGCGAGGAGATCTTCGGTCCCGTCCTCGTGCTTATCGGATACGAGGACGATGACGATGCGGTACGCATCGCGAACGACACGCCGTACGGCCTCGCCGGCTACGTGTCGGCGGGGGATCCGGAACGCGGCCGGGCGGTGGCGCGGCGCATCCGGTCGGGTCAGGTGAACCTGAACGGGGCGCGTCCGGACTTCAGGGTCCCGTTCGGCGGGTACAAGCAGTCCGGGAACGGTCGCGAGTGGGGCCGGCACGGACTCGAGGAGTTTCTCGAAGTGAAGGCGATCCTCGGCTATCACGAGGGGGTGAAGTGAGCACGGTACTGTCTTCGGTCTCGGCGCCGCCGGTGGACGAGGCGGCCGGAAACGCCGCGACGGGGGCGGTCGAGTCCGTCTCGCACCTGATTGGCGGTCGGGCGCGGCCCGGCGCTTCGGGCCGGACGGCGCCGGTGTTCAATCCGGCCACGGGACGTCAGACGCGTGAACTGCCGCTGGCGAGCGTCGAGGAAGTCGACGCCGCGGTCGCGGCGGCGGTTGCGGAGTTCGACGAGTGGCGGGGCGTCAGCGTGGCGCGGCGTACAAAGCTCATGTTTGCGTACCGCAACCTGGTTGTGGAGAAGGCGGAGGAGATCGCGAAGCGGCTCACCGCCGAGCACGGCAAGGTGCTGGCCGACGCGATGGGCGAGGTCGCCCGCGGCGTGGAGAACATCGAATACGCCTGCGGCCTCTCCGAACACCTGAAGGGGACGTACAACGAGCAGGCGTCCACCGGCGTCGACGTCTATTCCGTCCGGCGGCCGCTCGGCGTCGTGGCGGGGATCACGCCGTTCAACTTCCCGGCCATGGTGCCGCTCTGGATGTTCCCGAATGCGATCGCGTGCGGGAACACGTTCGTCCTGAAGCCGTCACCCCGCGATCCCAGCGCCGCCCACTTCGTCGCGGAACTCTTCCACGAGGCCGGCTTCCCGGCGGGCGTGCTGAACGTCGTGCACGGCGATCATGTGGCCGTGAACCGGCTGCTCGAGCACCCCGACGTGCAGGCCGTGAGCTTCGTGGGGTCGACGCCGGTCGCGCGGCACGTGTACGAGACGGCCACCGCGCACGGAAAACGCGTGCAGGCGCTCGGCGGCGCGAAGAACCACATGGTCGTGCTGCCCGATGCGGACATCGACCTGGCCGCGGACTCCGCCGTCTCCGCCGCGTACGGATCGGCCGGCGAGCGGTGCATGGCGATCTCCGTCGCGGTCGCGGTCGGCGACAGCGCCGATCCGCTCGTCGACGCCATCCGCGCCCGCATGGAGAAGCTGCGCATCGGCCCCGGCGACGATCCCGCCTCCGAGATGGGCCCCCTCATCACGGCCGAGCACCGCGACCGCGTCGCGGATTACGTGCGCGAGGGCGCCGAGGCCGGAGCGCGGATCGTCGTCGATGGTCGCGATGCGTGCTTCGAGGGCGACGGGTTCTTCCTCGGCGTCACGTTGCTCGACCGCGTCACCCCCGACATGACGGTCTATCAGGACGAGATCTTCGGTCCCGTCCTCTGCGTGGTGCGCGCGGACACGTACCACGAGGCCGTGGACCTGCTGCGCGATAACGCGTGGGGGAACGGCGCCGCGATCTTCACCCGCGACGGCGGGGCCGCGCGCCAGTTCCAGGAGGATGCGGACGCCGGCATGGTGGGCCTCAACGTCCCGATCCCCGTCCCCGTCGGATACCACTCCTTCGGGGGCTGGAAGGAGTCGGCGTTCGGGGCGCACGGCATCTACGGCCCCGAGGGTGTGCACTTCTACACGAAACCCAAGGTGATGACGACGCGATGGCCCGACCCGGCCGGCAGCCGCGTCGACCTCGGCTTCCCCACGAACAGGTAGCCCCGCCGGCGCGGCAAAACCGGGGTGACCCGGGCAAGTCTGGATCCGTTAATTGCGGATCTTCCGTAAGGTCCGTATTTTCATCTCATGTCAGACCAACGAAACCTGCGGCCGGGTGTGCGGAACGTGAGCGCGACCGAGGCCGCGAAGAACTTCGGGGCGATCCTTACGGAGGTCCGTGAGCGGGCCGCCGAGTACGTCGTGGAGCATCGCGGCAAGGCCGTCGCCCGGATCAGCCCCGAGGAGGACCGCACGCTCACCCTGAGGGAGTTTTGCGACCTCGTCGCCAATCGCCCCTGGCCTCCCCTGGATGAGGAGTGCCTGCGCGCCATCGAGGAGGGCATCGCAATCTGGAACCGTGAGGAAGTGCCTCGGAGTCCGTGGGAACGCTGATCGATACCAGCGTCCTGATCGCCGTCGAGCGGGGCGAACTGGAAGTTGATCGCATCCTTGGCGGGGTGTGGGAGACCGGTACTCCACTGGCAATGGCTGCGATCACGGCTTCGGAATTCCTCCAGGGCGTCCACGCGGCTCGTGGCGCCCGGCGCGTGGTTGCCGAGCGGTCCTTCAACATGTGGCTCGACGTCCTGCCGGTACTGCCCTTCGATCTCGAGGCCGCTCGCGTCCACGCGATCCTGGCGCGGCAGCTCGGGCGGCGCGGAACCCCGATCGGGGCCCACGACCTGATCATCGCGGCCACGGCGGTCAGCCGCGATTACAGAGTCGCGACGAGAGACCGGCGGAGCTTTGCCCGGGTCGAGGGGCTGGACATCGAGTACTGGTAGCAGCCCGCCGCGACGTTCCCGCGGGAACGCGGAGTCAGCTTCCTTCGTCCGGCGCCTGTGCGAGAGGCCCGGCGGGCGTTTCGAGGTTCCCGCTGTCGTCCACCGCGCGGCTCAGGATCGAGACGTCGTCTCCCGCCACGGCGGGGTCGTACTCGTAGCTCCAGTTCGCGCGGCCGCGGGCCGGGCGCCAGGTCTCCCCTCCATCGAGCGACACTTCGACCGCCGCGACGACGCCACCGCCGGTATCGGACGCCGTCCCGGTGATCGTGACCATGCCGCTCTCCGCATCGGGCGCCGAGGGCGGGTCGAAGGAGGACGAGGGCGCGACGAGATCCGTCGAAACTGTGGCGGCGACGAGATCCTCCTGCATCGTGGCGGGCTGGACGCCCATGTCCGCGAACAGATTCATCGTCGCCTGCTGCAGGACGAGGTCGGGACCGTGCGGGTCGACGCCAACGCGGGTGTCGGCGCCGTTCTGACGCTCGGGCGGAACGCCCGTCTCCGTGTCGTGGTGCGCGTCGAGCCCCCACGACCACTGCAGCGTGCCGGAGCCGAACACGAGCGCGCCGCTCTCGTGCCGGTACAGCACCGCGTGATGCGTGGCCGTGCCCGTCTCGCAGCCGCGCCCCGGATGGACGCAGTAGAGCGTGTTGTCGATCGGCGTCGCGGCGACCTGGAAGAGGCCCGGCGGCCGGAAGCCGTTGTCGATGTCGGAGTCCCACTCGTGGCCGAGGATTCCCTTGATCGAGACGTACCGCTCACCGGGCCGCAGGCGCGCGACCTCGGTGTTGCGCCAGAACCTCAGGCCGGCGAACTCGGCGTCCACGACGATGGGGTCGTTCCGCCACGCGTTCACGGTGAACAGCGTCCCCGTGAGCGCGTTCTCCGGCCACGGGCCCTCGGCGTTGATCGGGCGGTGGTCCCGGAATTCACCCGTCCATTCCACCGGGTCGAGCCGCCGGTGATCCTGTGAGTCCTTGTACGTGACGAGCGTCCGGTACGGCTCCCCGGACCCGTCGATGCTCGCCTCCCAGCGCACCTTCCAGTAGACCTCGTTCGAACTGAAGAAGGCGAGGTTCAGGCCCGCGGCCCGCGCCGCCTCGACGTTCCGCCGCTGCTGCCCGCTCCAGTACTCGTCGTGGCCGACCGAGAGAAGGATCCTGTGCTCGAGCAGTTCCTCACCTCGCCGGTCCGTGTCGATCCCCGAGGAATAGCTGACGTCGTAGCCGTTCTTTTCCAGCCAGCGGACCATAGGGTACTCGGAGTTGAAGACCATGTTCACGGCCCGGTAGTGCCGCGTCTCGAAAGGCCGGTTGTAGCTCACCTTCGGTGCGCGGGGCTCCCCGCCGTGGAGGCGAAGGCGCTCCGGGTTCAACCGTCCGTACACGCTGTGCCCGCCATAGCGGTTATACGCCTGCCAGGTGACGTCCGACGTCTGGAAGAGCATGTCGGACTCGCCGTCGTCATCCCGCACGACGAAGTAGATGTGGCTGGCGCGCGGCTCGCGAAGGCCGTTTCGCATCACGGCCCGGAACCCCGGCGCCTCCCACAGCGAATCCTCCCCCGTGGGCGGAAGCGGGGTCGCCTCGAACTGGTCGTTCTTCACCCAGCCCTCGATCGGATCCTCGCGCACGAGCCGCGCGAAGTAGATGCCCGAGGTCGCGTCCTCCGGCGCCTGCCAGGACGCCGACACTGCCCAGTTGCCGCAATCCACGAGCGGTGCCGGCCACGTGTCCATCCCGCCGCCCACGGCGAGCACCGGGATCGGGCCCCGCAGGCACTCTGGCTGGATCTGCGGCAGCGTCGCGGCGGGTTCGAACGAATCGACGCGGCGGGCGCCCATGCCGCCGTAGTAGCCCATGCGGTAGATGTCGATCCGGTAGTCGTCCGAGTCCGTGTCGATCTTGAACTCGATCATCTCGCCCCGGTTGATCGCGATGTCCGTGCCGAAGCCCTGGATGCTCGGGTCGCCGTAGCTGTTGATGTCCCATTCCGTGGGCGGATGCCCCTCGAGACAGTTCTCTGCCACGATCTCGTTGGCGGGGTTCTCGCACGGGTCCCCCGCCAGAGAGACCTGCAGTTCGCAGCCGGATACCGCGAGCGCCGCGAGCAGGAAAACAGAGGAGGCAGGGAGCGGGCGAGGGCGCGCTGGGGACGCGATCATGGCGACATCTCCGGGCCAGAGCAGGCGTCGGCCGACCCCCGGCCGTCGCGTCCCCGCAACATGCCCCCGCCATCGGAAGTCTACAACGGCGGCGCAGGCTCGGGCCGGCTCCGGCCGGTCCGGCTCTCCTCGGCTCAGTCGCCCTCGCCCGGGGTCTCCAGGTTGCCGCTGTCGTCCACGGCGCGGCTCAGGATCGACACGTCGCCGCCGGTCGCGTCGGGATCCCACGCGTAGCTCCAGTTCGTGCGACCACGGGCCGGGCGCCACGTCATCCCGCCGTCCAGCGACACCTCGACCGCCGCCACGACACCGCCTCCGGCGTCCGACGCCGTCCCGGCAATCGTCATCAGGCCGCTCTCCGCATCGGGCCCGGAGGGTGCGTCGAAGGAGGAGGTCGGCGGGACGTCATCCGTCGAAGCCGTGGCCGGCACCAGGTCCGACTGAATTGTCGTGGGCTGCACGCCCATGTCCGCGAACACGTTCAGCGTCGCCTGCTGGAGGACGAGGTCGGGGCCGTTCGGGTCCACGCCGACGCGCGTGTCCATGCCGTTTTGGCGTTCGGGCGGGACGCCGGTTTCGGTGTCGTGGTGGGCGTCGAGGCCCCATGGCCACTGCAGCGTCCCCGTGTCGAAGACCAGGGCGCCGCTCTCATGCCGGTACAGGACCGCGTTGTGCGTCGCCGACCCCGTCTCGCAGCCCCGACCGGGGTGGACGCAGTACTGCAGGTTGTCGATCGTGGTCGCGGAGAGCCGGAAGAGCCCCGGCGGACGGAAGCCGTTGTCGATGTCCGAATCCCACTCGTGGCCGAGGATCCCCTTGATCGACACGTAGCGCTCGCCGGGCCGGAGCCCTGCCACCTCCGTGTTGCGCCAGAACCGCAGGTCGGCGAACTCGGCGTCGACGATGAGCGGGTCGTTCCGCCAGGCGTTCACCGTGAACAGCGTCCCCGTGAGCGCGTTCTCCGGCCACGGGCCCTCCGGGTTGATCGACCGGTGATCGCGGAACAACCCCGTCCATTCGACCGGATCGAGCTTCCGGTGGTCCTGCGTCTCCTTGTACGTGACGAAGGTCCGGTACGGCTGCTCCGAGCCATCGATGCTCGGTTCCCAGCGCACCTTCCAGAAGACATCGTTCGAACCGAAGAAGCCGAGGTGCACGCCGGCCGCCAGCGCCGCCTCCACGTTGCGCCGCTGCTGGCCCGTCCAGTACTCGTCGTGTCCCACCGAGAGGAAGACTCTGTGCTCGAGCAGTTCCTCGCCTCGCCGATCCGTGTCGACCCCGGAGGTGTAGCTCACGTCGTACCCGTTGCGCTCGAGCCAGCGGACCATGGGATACTCGGAGTTGAACACCATGTTCACGGCCCGGTAGTGCCGCGTCTCGAACGGACGGTTGTAGCTCACCTTCGGGGCGCGCGGGGGTCCCCCGTGGAGCCGGAGTCGCTCCGGATTCAGGCGGCCGTACACGCTGTGGCCGCCGTAGCGGTTGTAGGCCTGCCAGTTGAGGTCGGAGGTCTGGAAGAGCAGGTCGGACTCGCCGTCATCGTCCCGCACGACGAAGTAGATGTGGCTGGCCCGTGCCTCGCGCAGCGGGTTCCGCATCACCGCGTGGAAGCCAGGCGCCTCCCACAGCGAGTCCTCGCCGGTCGGCGGGAGCGGCGTGGCCTCGAACGCATCGTTCTTCACCCAGCCCTTGATCGGATCTTCGCGCACGAGTCGCGCGAAGTAGATGCCCGAGGTCGCGTCCTCCGGCGCCTGCCACGAGGCGGACACGGCCCAGTTACCGCAGTCGACGAGCGGCGCGGGCCACGTATCGAGGCCGCCACCCTCGGCGAGCACGGGGATCGATCCACGCAGACACTCGGGTTGAATCTGCGGCAGCGTCGCGGCCGGCTCGAACGAATCCACCCGGCGCGCGCCCATGCCGCCGTAGTAGCCCATGCGGTAGATGTCGATCCGGTAGTCGTCGGAGTCCGTGTCGATCTTGAACTCGATCGTCTCCCCCTGGGCGATTCCGATGTCCGTGCCGAACCCCTGGATGCTGGGGTCGCCGTAGCCGTTGATGTCCCACTCCGTGGCCGGGTGCCCCTGGAGGCAGTTCTCGGCCACGATCTCGTTGGCGGGATCCGCGCACGCCTCCTCCATCGTCATCCGCGTCATCTGCGGGGGCGCGCAGGCAGTCGCCAGGAGCGCGGCCAGAGCGGGGAAGGCGAGCGAGGTCGACGACGCGAGGAAGGACGGACGGAAGCGCGGGCGTGGCTGGGTCATGGCGAAATCTCCGGGCCCGGGTCTGCATGCGGACGGCCGACCCTCCGGCCGCCCCGTCCCTGAAACATGACTCGGCGTTCGGAGGTCTACAACGCCTTGAGTGCGCGCTGGGTGCGTCGCGGCTGCGTCGCCCGTAGTCAGGTCAGGCGGAGAGACTCCGTGTAGACGCGCCCGACACGGTCCGCGGCCTCCACGCGCACTTCCGCCACACCGGGTTCGACGGGCGCCCGGAACATGTGGTTCGTGATGCGGGGCTCGACCCACGGCCGGTGCGCGGGCAGGTCATCGCCCGAGTGAAGTTCGACGCTCCATGGATCCCGTCCCGGACGCTGCGCCATGAGCCCTCGCGGCTCGCCGTCGGCGAACCAGCGCACGGTCCACCGCGGGTCCCAGTCCCACACGTTCGCCACGACCGCATCCGGCGCGGCGGGATCGGCGCCGGGCGCATACAGACGCATCTGGTGCGTCGCGTCGAAGCCCGTGGACTTGTAGCGCCACGAGATCTCCTCGCCCGCCGCCTCGTACACGCAGTACCCGTTCGGGGCGCCGTCCCAGCAGATCGGTCCGCTCCACCAGGCGCCGCAGATCGCGCCCGCCACGTGCTCGTGCGTCCCGCTCTCGAACACGTGCTCCAGTTCGTGCGTGTGGCCCGTGAGGATGTGTGCCCGGAAGGGCTCCAGCAGCCGGTACAGGGCCTCGCGGTTCATGATCGCCACGGGCGGGTCCGGCGAGGTGAGGCCCTGTCGGGCGTGGTAGCTGCCCAGGACGGGGATGTGCGTGGCCACCACCACCGGCGCCCCCGGTTCGACGCGGCTCAGATCCGCCGCCAGCCAGGTCAGCGCGTCGGCGTCGAGGTAGCCGAGATAGCCGCTCCCGTGCCAGAACACGTCGTCGAGGACGACGTAGTGCACGGCCCCGCGGTCGAACGAGTAGTAGCGCGGCCCGAAGTGGCGGGAGAAGGTGTCCGTCGAGGCCTCGTCGGTGCGGCTCTCCGTGTCGAGATCGTGGTTTCCGATCACCTGGAAGAACGGGACGCCGATCCGGTTCACGCCGCGTTCGTACTCGGGATAGAGTTCGAGGCGGTCGTACATGATGTCGCCATCGGAGATGCCGAAGACGTGCGTGTCGCCCAGTTCCCGCACCGTCTGCCGGAGGTCGGGCACCGAGCGCTCGTGGAACCACCCCATCTCCTCTTCGGTCTCGGTCTGGATGTCCCCGAGGAGGAGGAGCGCGTGGCGTTCGTCCGACACTCCGAGCGGCGTGAGGTCGAACGCCACGGACATCTCGTTCCGCGCCGGGTCGATGCGCTCGTAGAAGCGCGCGGTGCCGGACGGGTTCGTTGGGATCTCGTATCCGGCCGGGACCCGAACCCAGACGAAGCCCCGGTCGGCCGAGGTCACGAGTTCGAAACGGCCATCGGCGTCGGAATCCACGACCTGGAGTCCATCGGAGACGGCGACGCGCCCCACGTCCCGCCCCTGCGCCCGGACCATGCCCCGTACGCGAATCGGATTCGCAGTCCGAGGGCTGCGGGGAAGAGGGTCGTAGGGGGTGGCGAGGAGGGATTCCGCACCGGTCGCCACCGCAGCCGCGGAGAGGGCGCCTGTCTTGAGGAAGGTCCGCCGGTTCAACATCCGCTTACTCACCTCCGTGTATTCACCTCCGTGTACTCACCTGCGCGCGGAAACCGCCTGCCGCACTTCGTCCGCGGTGATGGCGAAGCCCACGACCGGCGATGCCTCCAGCGTCCGGGCGATGTCGTCGGGCGCCAGTCCCAGCGCTTCCAGCCGCCCGTGGTCGAGGAACATCTGATTCTCGGAGCCCTCGTAGAACGCGACCACGCCCGGGCCGCCCGGGTCCAGTTGCTCATTGAGCCAGGCGGTCACGTCGTCGTACGTCACCCACAACTCGGCGCCGGCGGGCGCATCGGGCATGCCGTGGTCCGCCGTCACGATCAGGGCCAACCCGCCCGGCCCGGCCTTCGCTTCGAGCGCCGCCACGATCCGGCCCAGCCAACCATCGAGTTCCGCCAGCGTCGCATCCATCTCGGGCGAGAACGGGCCGTACTTGTGGGACACGTAGTCCGTGCTCTTCAGGTTGGCGAGGAAGAGGTCCGCGATGTCGTCCTCGCCGAAGGCGCTCCCCTCGATGAGGGCGACCGCCGCCTCTCCCTCGAAGGCGGAGAAGTGCGAGGAGCGCCGAGCCTCGCCGAAGCTGTCGAGTTCGTGTCCCATCCACGAGTGGCCCACGGCGTCGAGCCGCGGGCCGAAATCGAGTTCCGCGACGGCGGGCGGGAGGCGGTAGCAGTCCTCGTTCGTGCGCCACGTGCCGCTACCGGAGTCGTAGTACGCCATCCACGGGGGGTTGCCGCCCAGGATGCACGCCCCGTGGCCCGCGAGCGCCACCGCCGGGTAGTCCGTCCCCGCCTGCGCGACGATCTCGGCGCGGCCCCGGGTGGCGACGCTCCAGCGGTCCGCGAAGGTGAGCGCCATGAGGTTGTAGGGCGCGGCTCCCTCGTAGGCGAGCTTCGATTCGCCGGTCCGCCGGTCGTAGAGCCCGTTGCCGACGATCCCGTGTACCGCAGGGTCCGTCGCGGTCGCAATCGTCGAGTGCGCGGTGGAGGTGTTCGTCGGGAGGTAGTCGACCCTGGCGTTGGCGAAGCGGGCGCTCTGCTCCGCGAGCCGGCTCAGGTTGGGGAGGAGGTCCGCCCTCCGTTCCAGGTAATCGGAGCGCAGCGCGTCCAGAACGAGGACGGCGACGAGCCCCGGTCGCGCGGGGTCCTCGTCGTTCGCGAACGCCTCGCTCAGCGGGCGTCCCGTCGCTCCCGGCGACGGCGGAAGTCCGAGCAGTTCGGTCACGGTCGCGCCGATGTCCTGGTGGGAGGCCGGCTCGTCGTAGACGCCCGGCCGGAAGGCGCCGGGGCCGTGAAGAAGCAGCGGGAGATCGCTGTCGTGCGGCCACGGGCCCCCGTGCATGTGGCGGTTGCTCTCGCTCCCGTAGGTGATGATCGCGAGCGGGTCCGGAATCACCGCAATGTCGCCCACGCGGCCGGGGAACCAGCCCCGGACCAGCGCCTCGACGACCTCCGCGCGGCCGATGTCGGGACGGCCCACGGCCTCGCCGCCCCGGTCGCCGTCCCCGGAGGACGCGGAGGGAGCGCCGCCGCAGCCGCCCAGGAAGGCGGCTGCCGCCAGCGCGACGATGCCGGCCCGGGCCCGCCTCAAAACGCCACCCGTCACGGTCGTCCGTCGTCTCCCGTCAGCTGAAGTCGCGGCCCAGCATGACGGCGATGATGATCGCCCCGACCGCGAGCGGCGCCACCCAGCGGATGAAGAAGCGCCACGCGCCGTAGTGGAACCAGCGCGGCTCCGTGCCGTCCACGAGTTCCCGCTCCGTCGCGTTCCGGGTCATGAACCAGCCCGCCGCGAGCGTGATCGCGAACCCGCCGGTGGGCAGCATCCAGTTGGAGACGAAATGGTCGACGGTCGAGAACCAGCCCACCTTGCCCGCGAAGACTTCCAGCGTGGCGAGGAACGGCGTGCCCGTGAAGGAAAGCGCCGCGAAGATCGTGAACACGAAGATCGCCCCTCCGCAGAGGACGGTCGCCTTGGGCCGGCTGAGGCGGTGCTCATCGATCACATAGCTCGACACGACCTCGAGGAGCGAGATCGTCGAGGTCAGCGCCGCCAGCGCCACGAGCACATAGAAGAGCGGTCCCAGCACGACGCCGAACGGCACCGCGGTGTAGAACAGTTCCGGCAGCGAGATGAAGAGCATCCCCACCGGCGATCCGCTCACCTGGTCGCTCATCCCGGCCACCGAGAAGATGACGGAGAACATGATCACGGTCGCCACGAGCGCGATCAGCGTGTCGAGCGCCACGATCGCCCCCGACGCCTTCACGATCGAATGCTTGCGCGAGATGTAGGAGCCGTAGGTGATCATCGCCCCCATCCCGAGGGAGAGGGTGAAGAAGGAGTGGCCCAGCGCCTCGAGGACCCCGCTCATCTCCAGTTCCCCGAAGTTGGCGCGGAAGATGAAGCTCAGCGCCTCCCCCGACCCGCTCATCCCCAGCGCGCTCACCAGCAGGAGAAGCAGGATCCCGAACAGGATGGGGAGGAAGATGCGGGCGATCCGTTCGATTCCCTTGCTCACGCCGAAGTAGACGACCGCGATCGTGGCGATGCTGAAGCTGAGCGAGAGCGCGAGCTGGAGGCCCGCGTTCCCCACCTGCTCGTTGAACAGGTCGCCCGCCGCCATCCCGGCGGGGTAGCCGCCGAACGTCCAGCCGATGGACTGGGCGAAGTAGTACAGCGACCAGCCCGCGATGACCGTGTAGTAGCTGAGGAGGATGAAGCCGGCGAGCACGCCCCACCCGCCGACGATGCCCCACCAGGGCCCGGCCGCCTCCTTGAGCGCCCCGACCGCGCTCTTCTGGCTCCTGCGCCCGATGAGCAGTTCCGCCATCATGATCGGCAGGCCCACGGCGAGGATGCAGATTAGATAGACGAGGACGAAGGCGCCTCCCTCGTTCTCCCAGGTGATGAACGGGAACTTCCACAGGTTGCCGAGGCCGATCGCGCTGCCGGTCGCGGCCAGCACGAGACCGGCGTTCGAACTCCAGTTATCGCGGGGTTGGCTCATGGGACATGTCCAGTCGGGCGTTATCCGGGCAGGGGGACTCCGCCCCTGCATGAGTTCGACGATCCATACTACGCCGTCGTCACGAGGGGCCACCAGACGCACGCCATGCCGAAGCTGAACGAGATCATCCGGAGCACGCCCAAGGCCGAACTCCACATCCACGTCGAGGGCTCGCTGGAGCCGGAGATGATGTTCGATCTGGCCCGCCGGAACGGCCGACGCCTACCTGCGGCGGGCGGCGGCGGACAACGTGGTCCACGTCGAGATGTTCTTCGACCCGCAGGCGCACACCGGACGCGGCGTGCCGCCGGGAACGCTGATGGACGGCCTCGAACGGGCCATCGTCCGCTCACGGGAGCGGGGCGTGAGCGTGTCCCTCATCCTCTGTTTCCTGCGCCACCTGACCGAGCGGGAGGCGTTCGAGACGCTCGAAGCCGCGGAACCCTACCGGGACCGGCTCCTGGGCGTGGGTCTCGATTCGAGCGAGGTGGGGCATCCGCCCTCGAAGTTCGCGCGCGTGTTCGACGCGGCGCGCGACATGGGTCTGCGGCTCGTGGCCCACGCAGGCGAGGAGGGTCCGCCGGAATACGTGTGGGAGGCGCTGGATGTCCTCGGCGTCGAACGCATCGATCACGGGAACCGGGCCCTCGAGGACGACGCGCTCGTCGCCCGCCTGCGCGATGACCGCATCCCGCTGACGGTGTGCCCGCTGTCGAACCTGGCCCTCCGCGTCGTCGAGGATCTCAAAGCGCACCCGATCAAGCGCATGCTCGACCTCGGCCTCGTCGCGACGGTGAGCTCCGACGATCCCGCCTACTTCGGCGGCTACATCAACGAGAACTTCCGCCGGGTCGCCGATGCGGTTGGCCTCTCGCCCGAGGAAATCGAGACGCTCGCCCGCAACTCCCTTGAGGCGGCGTTCACGGGCAACCCGAGTGTGATATCGGGTATCAACTCCTAGCGTGAAACTTGTGCGCTCCGAAGGACTACGTCAGTCTCATGTGCGAAAGACGAGGTCGGTCAACGGGTGTGTAAACGTCCTCATGCGGCGACCCTTTGCCGACCTTCCGGGACGGGCTTTCCGTCCTCGAACCTTCTTCCCTCGCACACATCCCGCAGCAGTTCCGGGGCGTTGAGCTTTCCGAACCGCTTTTCGGCCACGATCAAGAGCCGCCAGATGAGCGCGGTGGCGTTGTCTACCCGCTTGAACCGCTTCGCCGCCGTCGTGCGCAGCCGGACCGGGGCGAACGGGCTCTCCACGACGTTGGTCGTCCTCAGGTGCCGCCAGTGCTGCTCGGGGAAGTCGTGGAAGGCCGTCATGCGGTCCCAGTCGTCCTCGAGCACCTCCACCGCCTTCGCGTGGGCGTCCCCGTAACGGCCGGCGAACGCGTCGCGCGCCTCGTTCGCCGCCGCCCGCGAGGGCGCGTACGCCGCCGCGCGCAGCATCTCCCTCGCCACGGCCTGTTCACGCTTCGGCAGCCGGTCCGGCACGTTGGTCGTCTTGTGGTTCCAGCACCGATGGGCACCTCGGTTGTGTTGTCAGGCAGTGGGCTTGTCGCCGCGTTGGGTGGCTCAAGGAACCGAGCGATTACATCCTTGGACCCGTGGACGGGATCCGACCGACCCAGAAGAGGCCTTGCCAGTTATTGTGGCCATATGGTCCGGTTGCTATCCGGGGGCACCCGCATCCTTGGACCGCGACCGGCCGCCTACAGCGTCCTCCGAAAGCCGGGCAAGGTTGACAATCCTTACCATCCCGGCGGCAGCCACTCCTCGAATCCGAAGGACCGAATGGTTTCCGCCGCGGATTCGGACAGCGGGTACTCCCAGTGCCGGAAGAAGGCGACCAGATCGCGCTGAGCGATGGCGCTGAACCGGATCGCAAAGCCGTCGAGCACGCCGCCGTAGGTCGAGCGCGGATAGGCCGGATCGTAATAGCTGTGGAAGACGGCCTTCATGGCACCCCAACCGAACTCGGCGATGAGCTGGCGGTACAAGGCCAGCTGTTCGCAGTCACCGGCGGTGGACCACCGCTGGTTGGCGAGCGCTGCATGGTCCAGCGGCGCGGCGCAGCCGTGGGTCTTCTGCTCCGTGTACACATTGTAATCGTCGCCGCTGAAGAGGTAGTAGTTCAGCGTGTACATCGTGAACAGGTTCACTCCGACCTCGGTGATCCCGTGTCCGGTCCAGTCCTCGGACTGCCACTGGTGCCCGAGTTCGTGGCCGAAGAGCCACCAGTCCACGCCGTGCGCCGCCGGGGAATATCCTGTTTGGGGGGGGATCCTATGCGGTGTCAGCCCCTGGCTCGGCAGAGAGGCGAGCCACGCCCGGCCCTCCGCCGTGCCTGGCACCAGTACCCAGGCTTCCCCGTGAAGCGGATAGTTGATGCGCAACCTTCCCGCATTGGCGTAGCCGTGGCCGACTTTGGGGTCGAAGATCCAGATGCTCTCGTATGCTCGTGGAGTGGGCTCACCGGAGAGTTCGGCGTGATGCTGCTGGAATCCGTCCCAGAACGCGGAGACTTCTCCCGGATCGTCGATGCCGCGCGCGCTTTCCGCTGAAATCACGAACCGGATACCGCCAGCCTTCTGGATGATCGCCTGCGGTGCTCCCCCGTCCAGGTCCGCGCGCCACTCTGCGGTAGGTGGCGCTCGCGTCTGGATGCGTTGGCGGGGAACTCGCTCCGGCTGGCGTCCACGGTCACCGTGCCTTCGACGCGGTGTGGATCCTCTGCGGGGAGACCCGGGAACACGGCCGCCCAAGGATGTGTCTCGGGCCATTCGTGCGGACCGAAGGTGTCGCGCGCCCGCACGATCCTGACCTTGACCTCCGCAAGGGTCTCGATCCGGGAGTCGATGCTCCTCGACAACCAGTGCATCGTCGCCCAGCTGCCTCGGCAGATACCGAGGAAGAAGCGGAACACCAGAGGCCAAAATCACGGCGAGAGATCACGTAAGTCTAACTGGGACTGCACGATCTGCCACTCTTGCCGTCGGCCGCAATCCGATTCCGCCGCACCGAAACAGCGGCAAAACCGCCTCGATTTGCGGGAAGTTGCGGGAGTGGAAGACCCCCGCCGGGCGCATGTCACGGCCTATGCAGAGACGTTTCCGCGGGTCACCCGGTCGCGGAGGAGTCTTGAAGGCCGGAAGACCGGCGAGGCGCGGGCGGCAACACTGACCGGTTCGCCTGTCTTGGGATTGCGTGCGGTGCGGGCCTTGCGGTGCCGCACCTTGAAGGTGCCGAATCCCTGATCTCGATGCCCTCTCCGCGCTCCAGCGCGTCCTTCACGGCGCCGAGAAAGGCGTCAACCACAAGGCCGCAGTCCTTCTTGGTGATTCTTGGGCCGACCGTATCGGCGGCCCGCTGAACGAGACCGGCTTTGGTCATGTCCTTCTTCCACGCTCGGGTGTGTGGCCAATTCTTGTCGTTGTCCACCAACAACTTGCGGTTGCGAGCCGTCCCTTCGTCAAGTTCCCGGTAGATTTGGTTCCCGATCCTGCCGATTCCAGCCGGGCTCCCCGCGTCGCCGGTTGTCGTCCGGCGGGCGACAGCCTTAGACTTGGATGATGATCGCATCGTTCCGCCACCGGGGGCTGAAGGCGTTCTACGAGGGCAGGACGGAGCGCAGGGTCGCGCCCGAGCACACGGGTAGGCTGCGTGACATCCTCGCGGCGCTGGACCACAGTTCGGGACCGGAGGGCATGGACCTCCCCGGGTTCCGGCTGCACGCGCTCAAGGGCCGGCTGAAGGGGCATTACGCGGTCTCGGTGTCCGGCAATTGGCGCGTGACGTTCCGGTTCGAGGACGGCGCGGCGGCCGATGTGGACTACGTGGACTACCACTGAGGGAGGAGAGAGGATCATGGTCATGCACGACCCGCCGCATCCGGGCGGCATCGTGAGGCGGCAGTGCCTCGAACCGCTGGGGCTTACGGTGACCCGTGCCGCCGAGGGGTTGGGCGTCACGCGACAGGCGTTGTCGGAGTTGTTGAACGGGCGGACGGGCGTCTCGGTGGAGATGGCGATCCGGCTGTCCAAGGCTTTCGGATCGACGCCGGAGACGTGGCTGGGGATGCAGATGGCCTACGATCTATGGCAGGCGCGGGGCCGGACGGGCGAGATCGCCGTCGAGCGGTTCGTGACGGCCTGACGACCGCGACCGGCCGGACACGCGCCCGTGCCCCTGACGCCCGAACAGCAAGCCCGCGAGGAGATCGACGGGCAGCTTGAGGCCTGCGGGTGGACGGTTCAGGACTTTGCATCCATGGACATCCATGCCGGGCGCGGCTCCGCGTACACCTTCGCCGACGAGTTTCCGGTCCAGCGCCTGCACGGCGGAGCAAGAGTGGCCTGAGTCACGGCAGGAAATCTTCTAAAGTCATACAGAACTGCACGATCTGCGTTTCCTGTCGTGCTACTGGATCTTGCTGGACCGTGCCGCGAAAGCGGGAAAATCGCGCTTGAATGGCGGGACTCCCGCGCCCGCGCAGCCTCTTCGTCGAAGGTCCCGAAGAACCTCACCTCGGCCCTCGTCCCTGGGAAGCCATCTCGTCCGGGCGCGTCGGCTGTCCGACTTGCTGGCGTCGGCTGATCGTCAGGCGGTGTCTCTGCACTGAACGCGGTGCGCTGTTAGCTTCCTCTCCATGGGACCTCATCTTCGCTCCTGTGCGTCCCGCCCAAGGCTTGCCTCGCCGCCGGCCTGCTGCTCGGAGGGGGGACCTCACTTGATCACCAAGCGAGTCCCGCCTAAATGAAGCTCTGCGCTCGTGTCCTCGCCATCGCCGCGGCGGTGGTCGGAGCCGTCACGGCCTGCGGGGACGACCCGATGACTCCGGCCACACCGGACCCGCCCGTTCCCACCACGGTCGCGATTTCGCCAACGTCCGCAGCGTTCCCTGCAATCGGCAACAGCGTGCGACTGATCACCACGGTAAGCGACCAGTACGGCCAGGCGATGACCGATGTCGCTGTCGTGTGGAACAGCAGCGACACTTCCGTCGCCACCGTGACGGAAGGGCTCGTTACCGCAGTGGGCAATGGGAACGCGACCGTCACCGCCACGGCCGGGCCGGTGACGGCCAGCGCGGAGGTGGCAGTGGACCAGTTGGTTGCCGAGTTGGTCGTGTCCCCGGCTACGCATACCCTGGTCGCTATCGGCGATACGGTTCGGTTCGTGGCGGAGGCGCGGGATGGGAACGGGCATGAGGTAACGAGCGCGGAGTTCGTTTGGTCGTCGGATGACGAGTCGGTCGTGACCGTGAACGCCGGGGGGCTGGCGACAGCGGCGGCGAACGGAAGCGCGCAGGTCACGGCAACGTCCCGGTCGCAGACGACGGGTGCCGAGGTGACGGTCGCTCAGAAGCTGGGCGCGGTAGTCGTCACGCCCTCGACCGATACGCTGGTGGCGTTAGGGGACACGCTGCGGCTGTCGGCCGAAGCGATGGACGCGAACGGTCATGCGGTGTCGGGGACGGTGTTCACTTGGGTATCCGGCGACACGCTGGTCGCCGTGGTGAACGGCACCGGATTGGCGACGGCCGTGGGAAACGGAGTCACGACGGTTACCGCCGCCTCGGGCGGGGCGCTCGGCGGTGCGATGGTAGCCGTGATTCAGTTGGCCGAATCGGTCATTGTCACCCCGGGCGCGGACTCGGTCGCGTTAGGCGACACGCTGAGTCTCTCGGCCGAGGCGTGGGACGCGAACGGCTATTCGGTCGTCGGGGCGAACCTCAGTTGGTCGTCAAGCGACGAGTCCGTGGCGACCGTGGACGCGTCCGGTCTGGTGCATGGTGTCACGGAAGGCACGGCCAAGATCTCGGCCGAGACGGGAAGCGCGCGCGGCATCGCGCAGATTGCCGTGTTCAACCCCGACCGGGCGGCGCTGGTAGCGCTCTACGAAGCGACGGACGGGCCGAACTGGCTGAACAACGAGAACTGGCTCACCGACGCTCCCCGCGGTGACTGGTACGGCGTCCGAATGCTCGGTGATCGGGTTGGCTATCTAGACCTCCGACGCAATGGACTCGCCGGCCCAATCCCTGCGCAACTGGGTACACTCAGTGGTCTGCGCACGCTAAGGTTAGGCGACAACACTCTCACCGGCCCGATCCCCGCCGAACTAGCCAATACCCGTCTGCGAATATTAACTCTTGATGACAACGAACTTTCCGGCCCGATCCCTCGGGAACTGGGCAGGCTCGCTCGTCTGAAGTGGCTGATTCTGAACAAGAACGCTCTCACCGGCCCCATCCCGCCCGAGCTAGGCAACACGAGCTTGACAGCTCTGTGGCTCAGCCGCAACAAGCTCACCGGCCCGATCCCGCCCGAGTTGGGCAAACTCGTTGACCTCGAGAGTTTCTTGGTTTCCGTCAACCCTGGCCTCCGGGGAGAGATCCCGCCCGAAGTCCTGGCGTTGAAGATGGAAGATCACTTCCAGTCGCATGCGACCGGCCTGTGCGTACCTCGCACCAGCGAGTTTGACTCGTACATTGCAAGGGAGGGCTGGATCGGCTACGCGTGCGGCGAAACGGAACCGGGCTTTCAGATCGAGTTGGTGTTCCACCCGGATGTGCCCGATCAAATCCGCGAGGCGATGCGCTCCCAAGCCGAATACTGGATGGAAATACTCCGGGACACGGAGGCTCCAGACCTTTTTGGCGCACGGCGCTACCACAACCACATCCCGGATTGGGCTCCATCCGGACCGGACCTCATCGACGACATCGTCGTCACAGTCTATCTTCACGAACGAACCGGAGTCCGACTCCATGGACTGAACGATCTCTTTCGGCATCGCCTCCCTTACCAGAGCTATGTGGGTTTCCGCGCGGAACTTGCTTTGAAACCGCGCTGGCTTGGTCTCATCGCGCGCCACGAGCTCGGGCACACCCTCGGCATCGGGTCGTTTTGGGATACCCGTCACCTGGTGAGGAATCGGAGCACGGAGAAAGAGGTACGGGACACCTATGTTGTCTCGCCGCTCGCGCAGGAAGCCTTTGATGCTGCGGGTGGCGCGGGCTACACGGGTCCGAGGGTGCCATTGCACCAGCACGGTGACGGGGGCCGGAACTCGCACTGGCGGACAGAGGTGTTCGGGTCGGAACTCATGTCATGGGGCTGGAGCGACCACGTTCCCACGAGCGCAGTTACGTTGCAGGCTCTGGCGGACCTCGGTTATGAGGTTGATCTGAGCCTCGCCGATCCGTATGCCCTTCCCGGCACTGCTGCCGCAGCTGCCCTCGGGGCGGGCGAACTGCCGCCACTTGAGTTGGGTTGGGAGGCCCCGCCGACGATTGTGGTGTGCAGTCCACAAGTTCAGCTCGATACGGAGTTGGAGGGCCTAAGTACACGTCTGCTTTTGCGCCGCTCAAGCGTGTGTGCGCCGCGCTGGTAGGGTTTTGGGGAGCGTCCGGTGGAGTACCGGTTTTGACGTCGGCGCGTCCCGGAACGAAACCAAGGGTCATCGGCTTGTGCCGCGGCGCATCCCGCAAGCTGGCCGGGATCGTCGAGGTGGTTGGCCTGTCGCCGGTCGGTTCGGCGGGCACCCAAGAGGTCATTCAACTGCCGGGCGAAGACCGGCAGTTGGATCAATTGGACGGCGGGTTCCAGCGCGCCGCGCGCGCCGCCTAACAACTAAGCGCGCTGGACGGCTTGGGGTTGGGCCACGGCCCAGGGATCTCCGGTGCCGATCCGCCTCTCCGGGCCGTGGACGGGAGCGACCCGGCCCTTCGGTATGCCTGGTGCGGCATAGGGGAGGTTCGACATGTGCACGCCCATGCCGAACGACCAGGTCCCCTCCTCCTTCACGCAGAACCCCGAGTACACCCGCCCCGTCGCGTCGTCCGACGTCACGATGAGATCCCACGCCCGCCCCGGCACCCACTCGTGCGTCGAGCCGTCCCGGTGCACCATCAGCCCCTCCAGGGGCTTCCGCGGCCGCCTCAGCCGGTGTCGGCCGCGACGCCGGCCACGCTTCACAAGGCCGGCCGCCCGCAGGCGGTTCTTCACCCACGTGTACGACCGCCTCCCGCCGTGATCCTCCACGTACCGCTCGTGGAAGTGCCGCGCGCTCCAGCCCTCGTACCCCTGCCGGTACAACGCCTCCAGCTCGTTGCGAGCATTCAAGAATCGGACCTTCTTCGAAAGCGTGACTCCACGGACTCTGGAGTTGTTCCGATGACGACGACACTGGGTACCCATGCGGTTGCTTCAAGCAGACCGGAGCCCCTGTCCCCCGGAGTCGGGGCCGAGGGCCTGGGCGGTAGATCGAAGTCTCGGAGCATGGCGCGACACGCGCATGGCCAGTCTCACGCTGTCCAGGTTTGAGCCGTGGCTTGATTTGGCGGATGTCCTTGCGGAATGCAGGGCGGAAGGCCCGGACGGCGAGGTGTCCTTCGGTTGGTTCACCGCGCCAGACTGGGGGGTGGCAGTTGCGCTGAACGCCAACGGTCGCTTGAGCTATGCGGCGATTTTCGGGGCGAACCGATGTTGGCGGCTCGCGGAGCACTTGTACTTGGGCCGGGTTCCGCATCGTGAGTTCGACGATCTGACGCCGGACGCTGCGGTCGATCCGCCCTCGGCGCGGCTTGGCTTTTCGTCGTCGGCCCCGCTTCCTGTCGAAGGCTCGGTGGAGCCGGAGATGATGTTCGATCTGGCCCAGCGGAACGGCGTGTCCCTGGCTTCAGCGCCGTCCAAGCAGGGTGTCCAGTTTAGCCAGCACCTCACCCAGCACCGAAGCCGACGTTCTACCCGCGAAGACCGCCCGCCGGTCCCGCCGGTCCAGGCTCTTGACTTGATCCGCAAAGACCACGCCCGTTACGCGCCCTGTGGTCGGGAGCGCCACTTCGAAAGGGTAGCCTCTTACTCTGGACGTAATCGGACAGACGAGCGCCAAGCCAGCCCTCCCGCACGCCCCATTGTTCGGCAACAGGCTTTGGGATGCGGACGGCCAGGCTGCTTCCCCATCTTGCAACGTGAGAATTCGCACCCATGGCGTCGCTCCTTCCTGTCCTGAAATCTGCCCTGGAATCTACAATAGATATCTTGTTGGCGAGCTCGGTACGTCAACAAGCAACTTGACGCGAAGAGCGATGGCGAAGACCATCGAGTCCGGATTCCTGCCAAGAGGAGATGACCATCGATTCATCGACATCTGACGCGTGCCGCTCCACGTAATTCGCGCGCCGGCGGCGGCCCCGCTGTGGGAGGCGTGCGTCGACCGTTTTCTGGCGGGGGCGTCGCCGGCTGAGTCGGGCGCCGGGGCGGGATCGTGGATCTGGCTCAACCACGGGAATCTGCGGGATCTCCTGTTCGAGGCCGCGCATGAACGCGGCATTCCCGGATGGCTCGATCCCCCCGTCACGCTGTTCGGAGATCTGACCGACCGCTTCGGCATACGGGAGAAGTCCGTCGGCCTCCTCACGCGCCGCCGGCTGGTGAGCCGGCACGCGGCGCGGCTGGGGCAACGGATCCTGGGGCGGGAGCCGGGCCGGGGGGACGGTGTGATCCGGGGGCACATGCTCGACCGCCTGTTCGGCGACCTGCTGCCGGAGGGCGTTCCGCCGGACGAACTGGAGCGGGCGCTGGCCCGGCTGGGCGGGGACGGCTTCGCGCGCCGCCGCAACGCGTGGGCCGTGGCCGTCTACCGGGCGTATCTGGATTCGCTCGGGGAGCAGGGGCTCTTCGACCGGCGTTCGGTGAACGCCTGCATCGCGGAGCGGATCGAGGCGGGCGGGCTGGCGGCGGCGGTCGGCGGTGCGCGGGAACTGCACGTGTACAGCATCGCAAGCCCCCGCACGCGACGCCGCATGCTCGCGGCCCTCTCCCGGCAGGAGGAGGTGGACGTCCATCTCTACCTGCCGCTGGAGTCGGAATCGGATCCGTTCTTCGATGCGCTGGCCGCCCGAACCGAGGTGGTCGGCGCCGGCGGCGACCATGGCGACGACAGCGCGGCCGGGCCGCCGACCGTGCAGCCGGTCCCGGATGCCGCGCGGGAGATGGCCTGGGTGGCGGGGCAGGTCAAGGCGATTCTGGCGGCGGGGACGGCGGAGCCGCATCAGGTCGCCATCGTCGCAAGGTCCGGCCGTGAGAACACGCACCGCGCGTACCGGGCGCTGCGGCGGGCGGGCGTCTCTGCCACGGCCCGCATCCGGACGCCGCTCGACGAAATCCCGGCTCTCAGGGCCCTCCTCCTCATCCTGCGGGGGGCGGGCCGGGACTGGGACTACCGGTCGCTGCGGGCCGTCCTCGCGCACCCGTACTTCGATACGCGCGTCGATCTCCGGAGCATCGACGCCATCGCGGCGCTCCGCCGCGTCGCGGGACTCGAAGCCTGGAGTGACAATCTCGAGCAACTCCGCGCCCTCGTGGAAGACAAGGCGCGCGAGATAAGGGGCCGGGGGCTCTTCCCCGACCGCGTCGAGAAGGACATCGAAGCCTTCGCGACCATGCGCGAGGTGCTCGAACCGCTGGGCTCGGCCCGCCCCGAAGCGGACTGGATCGACCTCACGCTGGCGCTCCTCAGGGAAGACCGCGGCGTGTTCCGACTGAGGCGCCGCGTATGCGACCCCGTGGAGGAACGGTGGGAGGTCGTGCGCTCGGACCAGCGCGGGATCCTCCTTCTCGAACGACTCCTGCGGGAGTGGAGGGAGCTCGACCACGCCGACGATCCGCTCCCGCCGGCGGGGTGGCACGCGCTCCTCGGGAAGCTCCTGCAGGCGAACGAACTCGTCCTCTCAACCCCCGGCCAGAAGGGCGTCCAGGTATTGGAGGCGCACGACGCGGCGCTCGTCCCCTTCGCCCACACGTTCGTCGTGCATGCGAACGACGGGGAGTTTCCGCGGACGACGGGCTCAACGGGCGTGTTCACCGACGGGGAGCGCCGCCGCCTCGCGGAGCGGGACCTGCCCGTCACGCACCGGGAGGAGACGCTGCGCCGGGAGCGAGCGCTGTGGCGCGCCGTCACGCAGCAGACGGGCCCGGTATGGATCACATACCGGACGACGGACGCCGGCGGGACGCCGCTCCTGCCGTCCCTCATGGCGCCTCCGCACGAGGATGCGGCCGAACTGCCCCGGATCCGCCGCCCCTCGGATGACGGGGAGCCCGTGACGCCGGCCGAGGCGGACCGGCGCGCGGCCTTCTCGCTGTACCGGGCGCTCGGAAGCCCGGACTCGACGGGACGACCGCGCATCGCCCCCGCCCGCCCTGGACGCCTCGCGCGCGCGATCATGGCGGCCGCGGCCGAGACCCACCGGGGTCCGGGACTTGATCGCTATCCGGGATTCCTGCTCCCCGCGCCCCCGTCGAGCGGCAACGAAGTCCCGCATCCCGCCTTTCGGCCGAACCCGTGGAACGGTCGCCTCCGCGATCCCGAGGTGCTGAGCGAACTGGAGCGCCGCTTCGACGACGACTACCGGTGGTCCGCCGGTCAGCTCGAGGCGTACGCGCGATCCCCCTTCACGTTCCTGATCGAGCGCGTGCTCCGGCTGGAGGGCGTGGAGGAAGCGGAGGAGGAGACGACGCCGCTCACGTTCGGAAGCGTGGCGCACGAGATCCTCGAGCGGTTCTACGCCGAGTTCATGGACCGGCTCCCGCGCTCCCTCACGGGGCCCGCCGAGACCCGCCTCATGGAAATCTGCCGGGAGGTCTGCGCCGAGCGCGTGGAGAAGGGAGAGTGGCTCGGCGTCGCCGCCCTGTGGGAGCAGACGCGCGAGGGGATCGTGACGGGGGTGCGAGACTACGTCGACTGGGAACTCGAACAGATGGCGGAAGACGGCGAACGCCCCGTGCACACGGAGTTCCGGTTCGGTTGGGACGACGACCGAACGTTCCTGGAGGGCTCGGACGTGCGGGGGCGGACATCGCGCCTGCGCCTCCGCGGCAGCATCGACCGGGTGGACCGGGTGGGAGAGGGGGCGGGTGTCCACCACGTGCTCGACTACAAGAGCGGGAAGCCGCCGTACAAGACCTGGTTCGACGACGCGACCGCGCTCCAGGGCGTCCTCTACGCGCAGGTCATGGCGGACCGCGGCTACGAGATGGGCTCCTGCCGGTACCGGTCGATCAGGAACCCCGGGAACCCGAAGAACGGCGGCGAGGTCAACTTCGGCGAAGCGAGGTACGAGACGGCCCTTTCCATGGCGCTCTCCGTTCCCGGCCGCGTGCGGGGCGGGTGTTTCGAGGCGGTCGCCTCGTGGAAGGGCGGCTGGAAGTTCTGGGATCCGCCACTCGAGATCCGCCGCAACCACGCCCGGCTCACCGAGGGCCACCGCTTCGATGACTTCGGCGACGACACCGAGGGGCGCGGGGAGGGCGCCGGTGGCTGAGATCCGGTGGACCCCCGAGCAGGTGCGCGCGATCCGGTCGGAGGACGACACGCTGCTCGTCGCCAACGCCGGCACGGGCAAGACGACGACCGTGGTCGGAAAGATCATGTGGCGGCTCGGTCTCCCCTTCGGCGTGAACGGGGAGACGGGTGAACCGCTCGCGCCGCCGGCCGTCCCATGCCGGCTGGACGAGATCGCCGCCATCACGTTCACGGAGAAGGCGGCCTACGACCTCAAGCGGCAGCTCCGGAAGCGGATCGAAGACTCATCGCGCGCGGACGAACTGCGCTGGGAGATCGACCGGGCCTCGGTCGGCACGATTCACTCCTTCTGCGGCGACTTGCTCCGGGAGCACGCCCTGCGCCTGGGGATCGATCCGACCTTCGAGATCCTCGATGAAGACGAGGCGTGGGCCGAGCAGGACGAACTCATCAAGACGTTCCTGTTCGAGAAGCTCGCGGAGGAGGATGTCGCCGCGCAGGCGATCCTGCGTCGCTGGAAGCTCACGGGCTGGCAACACGTCAAGGGTGCGATCGACCACGTCCGGGACGTCGTCCGGGACCTGCGCTGGCGGGAGCGGCGATACGCGAGATGGCTCCGGACCGATCCGCCGCCGGCGAAAGACGGGTCCCTCGATCTGTTTCCGCCCGAAGGCCCCGGCCTCGATCTGCCCGCGGTGAGGGCGCTGTGCGCGGAAAGCGAGGCGAAGGACGAAGAGGCCCTCGCGATCTGCTCCGAACTCGCCGAACTGGCGCTCGAAGCCCGCGTGCGCTGGGACGCCCGGCTGGAGGAAGAGAACCAGCGCGACTTCGACAGCCTCGTTCTCGGGGCGGCCGACCTCCTGCTCGGCTCCGACGCGGACGCGGCGCTCGCCGCGATCCGGGATCGCTACCGGATGCTCATCATCGATGAGTTCCAGGACACCGATTTCACGCAGCGCGACATCGCCTTCGCCATCGGACGCGGCGTAGAGCGTCCCCAACTCTTCCTCGTCGGCGATCCGAAGCAGAGCATCTACCGCTTCCGCGGCGCCGACATCTCGGTGTGGAACGACGTTGCCGCCGATTTTGCGGAGGAGGGCGACATCCTCGACCTTCCGCGGAACTTCCGCAGCGCCCCCCCGATCATCGACTTCGTGAACGTCGTCGGCCGCGTCTCGATGGACGAAACAGGAACCGCGCTTGCCGAGGAAAAGCTCCCGAGCCGGATCGACTACGCGGACCTGGTGGCCGGCGTCCCCGACCACGCGCAGACGGGAGTGGAGTGGCTCCCGGCGCAGGGAAGGAAGGCCGCCGAGCGCCGCGAGTCCGAGGCCGCGCGCATCGCGTCCCGGATCCTCGCGTCGGTGGGCCGCGACGAAATCCGCGATCCCGACACCGGCGAGCTTCGTCCGCTCGCCTTCCGCGACGTCGCTCTCCTCTACCGCGCCCGCAGCGGACTCGAGTACTTCGAGACGACGCTCAAGCGCCACGGCATCCCCTACTTCGTCTCCGGCATGGCGCACCTCGGGGAACGCCAGGAGATCCTCGATGTCCTCAACGCGCTCCGGCTGCTCGGGAACGAGCGGGACGACGTCCGCGCCTTCGGCTACCTGCGGTCGCCCTTCGTGGGGCTGCGCGACGAGACGATCGCCCGCATGCGCCTGCTCCAGCGCGGCGGGCCGCTCATCCGGCAGGCGAAGCGATGGCTGGAGGAAGGGGAGTGGCCCGCAGCCCCCGACCACCCGCGCCTGGCCGAGATCGAACGGCGCGCGCTGGAGGACGGGCTCGCGGTGCTCGACGACCTGCGCCAGCTCGCTCCCCGGCTCGCCCTCGACGAGGTCATCGAGGAGCTGCTCGGACGCACGGGATACCGGCTGCACGCGCTGCTCATGGAGGGCGCGGAGGAGGTCCTCGCGAACCTGCAGAGTCTCATCCACTTCGCCGAATCGCATCGCGCGCACGACCTCTCCACCTTCTTCGAAGTGTGGGATCGCTCGACGAGCCGCGACATCGGGCTCCCGCAGGCGCCGCTCTATTCGAAGGAAGACGATGTCGTCACGCTGTCGACGATCCACCAGGCGAAGGGGCTGGAGTGGCCGGTCGTCTTTCTGGTCGGCGTCGACCGGAAGCTCTGGAACCCGCGTACGAACGAGTACTGGTCCGATCCCGAACTCGGACCCCTCTTCTGCCTCAAGGCCTCGGATCGGGGGGGGCGCGGCAACCGGATCGTGCGCCGCGAGGAACTCGAGTCGACGGCGGAGGAAGCGCGTCTGCTGTACGTGGCGGCGACGCGGGCTCGCGACCGCCTCATCATCGTGGGCCCGACGGGGGGAGCCAGGGGGTACGACGGATGGCTCGCCCGCGGTGGAGCGGAAGTGCGGAGCGGCGGGGACATGGCGGTCGCCCCGCAGACGAGCCGGCCCCCGACGCTGGAATGGCTGGACAAGTACGACGTCGCCGAGCCTCCGGCACTGATCCACGCCCTCCCCGATCCGCCGCTGCGCTGGACCCGGTCGGCGACCGAACTGATGCTCCTCGACGAGGATCCGGAAGAATGGAAGCGCCGGTACGAGCACGGCGCGCTCGCCGTCTGGCACTTCGCGCCCGAGAGCTCGGCGGAGGAGGCGGGACTCCCGGCCCTGGTCCGGGGCCAGATCATCCACGGCGCGCTCGAGCGGCTGGAGGCAGAGGCGGAGATCGCTCGGGTTCTGGAGGAGACGATCGGTTCGCTGGACGAGCCCGAACTCGAAGCCATGCTGCGTCCCGGGAGCGAGTACCGCGAGCAACTCGAGGAGGAGATCCGCCGCGTCGCCGCGAGCGAAGAATGGGCCTGGTACACGGAGGGCGAACTCGGCCGCGATTACTGGAAGGAACTCACCTTTACGCACCTCGCGAATACGCGCGACTGGCGGTTCGGCGCGTTCGACCTGTACCGGCGCGTCGGCGGCCCCGGCCCCGACATCGGCTCTGCGCCTTCCCGGCTGGCCGGGGTCCTCGGCCTGGAAGCGGGGCAGGATGCCCTCGTCATCGACTTCAAGACGCACGACATCACGGCTGCTCAGGCGCCGCACGTGGCCCGCAGCTACCGGATCCAGGCCGACGTGTACCGGGCGGCCGCCTCGAGCATGGCCGGCCGGGTCGCCGTGGGCCTGCACTTCACGCACCCCAACGCGCTTGTCCCCATGCGGGAGTAGCCGTCCCGTCCCTGACCCGGTTTCGGGACCACCGGCCGGCCTGGCGGGCCCGCAGCCGGCTCACCGGTGAAGGTGTTCGGCGCTTGCCGTTCCCCTGTGAAGAGATTCGCAAATGTGTGAAGCTTTCTTGACGCTTGGGGCCAGTTTGTGAACTTCTGCTCTCATTGCGAGAGTGTCGTGAAGAATTTATTGCATTTTACTTGAGTTGTGATAATATTTTTCGGTCGGTGAAGGTTTTCTTGCGAAAATGGCCACTCCGTGAATAGGCGTTCTCTCCCATGAGCCTCCAGTGGCGGCCTCCAGAACCCGGGCAACCCGCGGGTTACGCTGCGCTCATAGCCCGGCACGACCTTGAAGTTCCGCCGCCGCCGCGGCTGGCCGCCATCGCCGAGCGCCATCGTCCCGCTTCGACGCGCGAGTGGCGGCTGCTTTCTCCCAGCCACGCGCCGGATGAGAGTCTCGGAGGTCAGCTCGAGTTCGCCTTGAAGTGGGAAGGCGTGAACCTGGGTGTGCTATCCGCTCTTTTCGGGCAAATCGAGCCGCCCGAGATCGTGCGCATCGTGCGCGCCAAGCCAACGGGCGCCTATGCTCGCCGCATCTGGTTTCTGTATGAATGGCTGATGGGCGCACGCCTGGACCTTCCCGATGCCGGAAAGGTGAAAGCCGTTCCGGTCGTGGATCCAAAGCAACAGTTTGTGCCAGAGACCGGGCCCCTCTCTCGCCGGCACCGGGTGCGCAACAACCTGCCGGGTAGGAGGGGCTTCTGCCCGCTGGTCCGGCGGACTGCTCAACTCGAACGCTACGTAGGCATGCGCCTGGGGGAGCAAGCCCGGGAAGCGATTGGACGGACCCAACCGGATATCATCCGTCGCGCTGCGGCCTTTCTGCTCCTGGAAGACAGCCAGGCGTCGTTTCAGATCGAAGGCGAGCACCCGACGCAGGATCGAGAGCTTCGTTGGGGCCGGGCGATCGGCGAAGCTGGCCAGCGCGACCTCGCTGTCGCTGAGTTGGAACGCCTGCAGGCGGTGGTAATCGGCGATCCGAGATTCGTCGAACTCGGGCTCCGGGCCGAGGGCGGTTGGGTCGGCGAGCGGGACCGGCGGACGCGGAACCCGATCCCGGAACACATCAGCGCACGCCCGGAAGACCTTCCGGATCTGATGCGGGGGCTGGTCCAGTATGGCCGGATGGCGGAAGAAACGTCCGTCGATCCCGTCATATCGGCGGCCGTCCTGTCTTTCGGGTTCGTGTACATCCATCCCTTCGACGACGGGAACGGACGCCTTCACCGGTGGTTGATCCACCACGTCCTCGCCCGCGCGGGCTACAATCCGCCGAGTCTGGTGTTTCCGGTGAGCGTGCCCATGCTCAGACGGATCTCGGAGTACCGCGAGGTTCTCCATAGCTACTCTTCGCGGGTGCTGCCCCTGGTTGAGTGGCGCACCAACAGCAAGCTCAACATCGAAGTTCTGAACGAGACGGGCGACTTCTACCGGTTCTTCGACGCCACGGCTCACGCGGAGTTTCTGTATGGCTGCGTGGAGGAGACGGTGACGAGGGACCTCCCCGGAGAAGTCGAGTACCTGGAGAAGTATGACGAGTTCTCGCGGCGCGTCCAAGAGGAAATCGCGGACATGCCGGGTCGGACGATCGATCTTCTGTCCAGGTTCCTCCGACAGAATCGCGGCACGCTGTCGAAGCGAGCGCGCACCCGCGAGTTCGAACGATTGACTGCGGTCGAGGTGAAACGGGTCGAGGCGCTCTATGCGAGCTGCTTTTCTCCGGACTTCCTCGAGGCGGCAGGTCACCACAGAACGTCGGAGGCGAGCCGATGACCGGGAAGCTGGAACGCTGGTTCAGACTGTCGGAGCGCGGCTCCGATGTGCGGACGGAGGTGACGGCGGGGGTCACGACGTTCCTGACGATGGTCTACATCGCGTTCGTCAATCCGTCGATCCTCGCCGAGGCCGGGATGCCGTTGGGCCCGGTGTTCGTCGCGACGTGCCTCGCGGCGGCCTTCGCCACGCTCGTGATGGGGCTGTACGCGAACTACCCCATCGCGCTGGCGCCGGGGATGGGGCTGAACGCCTTCTTCACCTACGGCGTCGTGCTCGGGATGGGGTACGCGTGGGAGGTCGCGCTCGGGGCCGTGTTCCTGTCGGGGATGCTGTTCGTCACGCTGAGCGTGTTCCCGGTGCGGCGCTGGATCATCGATGCGATCCCGCACGGCCAGAAAATGGCGATCTCGGCCGGCATCGGGCTCTTCCTGGGCGTGATCGCGCTGCGGAGCGCCGGGATCATCGAGGGGAGTCCCGCCACGCTCGTCACCGTGGGCGAACTGACATCGCCGCCGGCCGTGCTCGCCCTGCTCGGCTTCTGCGCGATCGCGGCGCTCTCAGCGCGGCGGATCCCGGGCGCGGCGATCCTCGGGATGCTCGGAGTGACGGCGCTCGGCCTGATCCTGGGCGTTTCGGAGTGGCACGGCTTCGCGTCGCCGCCCCCGGATCCGACCCCGACGCTGCTCGCGCTGGACATCGGCGCCGCGCTGCAACTGGGCATGGTCGCCGTCATCTTCACCTTCCTCATCGTCGACCTCTTCGACACGGCCGGCACGCTGATCGGCGTCGCGCACCAGGCCGACCTCCTCGATGAGGAGGGGCGGCTGCCGCGCATCCAGCGGGCCCTCATGGCAGACTCGACCGGAACCGTGGCGGGGACGCTGCTCGGCACCTCGTCGGTCACCAGCTACATCGAGAGCGCCGCGGGCGTCGGCGCCGGCGGGCGGACCGGCCTGACGGCCGTCGTCGTGGCCGGGCTCTTCCTCGTCTGTCTCTTCTTCGCGCCGCTGGCGGAGTCCGTCCCCTCCTTCGCGACGGCCGCGGCGATCCTGTACGTCGCCTGCCTCATGGCCCGCGCCTTGAAGGACGTGGAATGGGACGACATCACGGAGTCCGCCGCAGCGGTCGTGACCGCGATCGCCATCCCGCTCACGTACTCCATCGCCGACGGCATCGGACTCGGCTTCATCACCTACGTGGCCATCAAGGTGCTGGCGGGCCGCTGGCGTGAGTGCCCGCCCATGCTGCTCGTGGTGGCGCTGGTGTTCGCCGCCAAGTTCATCTGGCTGTAACCTCCCGGCGCGTGAACACGTTGGCCCTGATCTTCCTCGATCCCTGATCCTCCTCGATAGAGAGGCTGAATGAAACTGACCAGGCGGTCGTACGGCGGGTTTTCCGCCGTCCTGCTCCTCCTCGCGGCGCCGGGGGCCGCGGCCGGCCAAACGGAATTTCAACTCCAGCTCGGCAAGCTGGCGAATCCGTTCGCGGACACGACGCACGGGACGACGGTCGTCACCTTCCAGAACGCCGCACAGTGGTCCTGGGGCGACCACTTCATGTTCTTCGACTACACCGCCGACGGCGGGAACGACGCGTTCAACGAGAAGGACCTGTACGGCGAGTGGTATCCGTCGCTGAGCCTGGGGAAGCTCAGCGGCAGCCGCGTGGGGTTCGGCCCGATCCGCGACTTCGCCGTGCTCGGCGGCGTGAACTACGGCTCCCAGGCGAAGGTGCTCAAGTACACGCCCGGGTTCCGCGCGTCGTGGGACATCCCGGGGTTCATCTTCCTGAACACGGACTTCGCCCGCCTGGTCGACGCCTCGAGCGGCGTCGACAACGGCGGCGCGCCGGCGACGGATGACGGCTGGATGTTCGACGTGAACTGGCTCGCGACGTGGGAGATGCTGGGCCAGACCTTCACCTTCACCGGCCACGCGGAGTACATCAGCGCCGTGACGGACGAGTTCGGCGCCGAAGTCCGCGCCTGGATCCTCGCCCAGCCTCAACTGACGGTGGACGTGGGCCGGATCCTCGGCGGCGACGGAGGGCGGCTCATGACCGGCATCGAATACCAGTACTGGCGCAACAAGCTGGGGACCGGCGTGTCGGAGAGCGCGGTCCAGTTCCTCGTCGTGTGGCGCCTGTGAGCGCCGTCCCCGACCTGCGCGCGACCGACCACCGCCCCGGGCGCCGGCGGTTCGGGCGCAGCCTGCGTGCGAGTTCGCTCCTCGCCGTGGCGGCGGTCCTCGGTTCCGTGCCGAGCGGTCCCGCCCTCCTCTCGGCCCAGACGCCCGAGCAGCGCTATTCCGACTGGGTTCGCCCGGGCTTCCGCCCCCAGGAATACGAGTTTCGCCGCAATCGGATCCTCGATGGTCTGCGCGCGACCGGGGGCGGCCTCCTGCTCGTCCCCTCCTCGGACGGGCTGACCCACGGCGGTACCTTTCGGCAGTTGGAGGACTTCTGGTATCTGACAGGGCTGGAAGTCCCGCAGTCGATGCTCGTGCTGGACGCCCGCCGCGACCTCTCGATCCTGTTCATGCCGAAGCGCGACCCGCGCTTCGAGAACCCGGGCCGGCCGAACGACTTTCCGGGCCGGCCGTTGCTGGACGACTACCGGATCCGCGGCATCGGCGGCGCGGACGATTACCGGGACATCGCCGAACTCGAGGGTTTTCTGCGCTCACATGCGGGGGCCGGTGCGACCTTCCGCGTCAACGCCGGCGCCCCGGGAGAGGTGCCCGATCCGGTCGTCCCCCTGATCGGGAATCTCGACGCCACGGCGTCTCTCATCCGGCGCCTGCGAGACGACTATCCGGAGGCGGAACTGGCCAACGCGTTCGAGACCGTGGCCCGCCTGCGCACGGTGAAGTCGCCCGCCGAGATCATGCGCATGCGGCGCGCGGCCGATGCGACGATGGCCGGGATCCGGGCCGCTGCAGGCCTCGTTCGGCCGGGAGTCGACGAACGCACGCTCCAGGGCGAGTTCGAGCGCGCCTGCCGGGCGGCGGGGGCGCAGGCGATCCCGTTCACGCCGATCATCAAGTCGGGACCCAACAGCCTGTGGCCGTGGCGCGTCCTCGCCGCCCACTACAACCGCCGCAACCGCGGGCTTCAGGACGGCGAACTCGTGATCTTCGACGTGGGCTGCGAACTCAACGGGTACGTGAGCGACGTGGGGCGGACCTTCCCGGTGAACGGGGGGTTCACCGACGCCCAGCGGGAGAAGCTCCTTGTGAGCACCCGAGCGGCGGAGGCCGTCATCGCCGCCGTGCGCCCCGGCATCACGTTGCGCGAACTCACGCAGGTGGCCTACAACGCGATCCCGGACGAGGAGGAGCCGTACATGCAGACGCCCTCCTTCTTCGGACATCACATCGGGATGTCGTCGGGAGATCCCGCGCTGCTCGACGAGCCGCTCGCGCCGGGCATGGTGTTCACGGTCGAGCCGTGGTACTACAACCACGACCTCGGCGTCTCGGTGTTCGTGGAGGAAGTCGTCCTCGTCACGGCGGACGGGGCCGAGGTCCTGACCGATGCGCTCCCCCGCGACCCGGCAGGCCTGGAGGGATTGGTCCCCTGACGGGCCTTCACCTCCTGAGAGAGTTACTCGCGAGTGCCCGTTCCTGGCCGCTAAGGAAAGCGAAGCGGTGTTCGCTTTCCTTGGCAATCTGCTAAGAAAAAGTTTCTTGCTTCGCAGATGTTCCGGGTTGCGCGAGCAGCTCTCGGAGACCCATGGTGGGTGGCACCGGAGCCGGTCTGCGCGATCCGGGTGAGCGAGTACACGAGGTAGGCCTTGAACGCATACGTCGCGGTCACGGACAAACAGTGGTTCGACCACCTTCGCGCGCTTTCCCACCGCGAGCCGGTCGAGGAAGTGAACTTCTGGACTCCCAAACCGTGGGGAGGCCAGTTCGGAGTGCTTCGGCGCGGTCAACCGCTGCTCTTCAAGCTGAAGAGGCCGCACAACGCGATCGCAGGTGGCGGGTTCTTCGAGCACTACACAGAACTTCCGATCAGTCGCGCCTGGGACGCGTTTGGCGAGAAAAACGGCGCTGAGAGTCTGGACGATGTTCGGAACCGCATCGCTCGGTTGAGAAAGGATGCACCGCGCCCATGGGAGGATTACAGAATCGGCTGCATTCTGCTGGCCGAGCCCTTCTTCTGGGATAAGGAAAATTGGTGTCCGCAGCCCCGCGATTGGCCTCCCCCCGTGCAGCGAGGCAAGACCTATGACCTTACAGCCACGATCGGAAAGGAACTATGGAGGGAGGTGTCCGATCGACTCCTGGGCATGAGGGTGGCGGAGGCTTCAGCCGGGAAGCTTCCAGGAGGCTATTCCTCGTCCACTGTCAGACGCCGCGTAGGCCAGGGGATCTTCCAGAGCCGTGTAATGGACGCGTACGAGCGGCAGTGCGCAGTCACCCGCGAACGCGCCCTCCCGGCACTCGACGCTGCACACATCAAGCCGTTCAGCCTTACACAGGAAAACCACATCCGGAACGGGATTCTCCTGAGATCCGATGTCCACCGTTTGTTCGACACCGGCTATATGACGGTCACCCCCGCCTATCATGTGGAGGTGAGCGAACACGTGCGGACCGACTTCAACGACGGGGACAACTACTTCAAGCTGCACGGAGAACGGATATGGGTGCCCGTGAACCAAGAAGACCGACCCGGAAAGGGATATCTCCAGTGGCACAACGAGAACCAGTTCCGGAAGTGAACGACGATGTAGTCGAGCGAGGAGAATCGGACCAGATCCGGCGACTACAGGCCAAGCTGCAGGACTTCGCACGCGCCCGGGATTGGGAGAAATACCATACGGTCCGAAACCTGTCGGCCTTGATCGCGAGCGAAGCCGGGGAGCTCCTCGCGCTCTTTCGATGGGATCAAGATGCCCTTGACACCCACCGTCGTGATGTTCGACACGAAGTGGCGGACGTATTCCTGGGCGTCCTCCGTTTTGCAGACGTGGCCGGTATTGACCTGATCGGCGCGGCGGAGGAGAAAATCCGATTGAACGCCAAGAAATATCCCGCTCAGAGGGAGTTGTCCCCGTGAGCGGACGGGAGTCAGCCCGGTCTCGGTTCTACGCCCGCACGGTCGGGACCACGGTGCTGGCCGTCCTCGCGTCGGGCTTGTGGTTGGCCGGCTGCACGCCGCAGGCCTGGCCGAATCCGCCGCCGGTGGAGCCGGGTGTGCTGACGGCGGAGCACGAGGAGTGGCGCGCGGGGCGACGGAACAGCCTCGCGAATCCGAACGCGGGCGTCATCAGCTGGGACGGACTCTTCGAACTGCGGGAAGGCGCGAACACCTTCGGGTCCGACCCGGCGTCGACCATTGTGCTGCCCGAGGAGGACACGCCTCCGCTGGCCGGAACTTTGCACCTCGATGGCGGCAAGGTTCGTCTCGTTCCGGAGGCCGGGAGCGGTCTGCATCTGAGGGACCCCGAATCAGGTGCCGTCGGCGAGGCGGTCACGGAGCCGATCCCGCTGCCGGACGACCGGAGCGAGGGGACGATCCGGCTGGCGCTAGGGTCGCTGGGGATGCGCGTGCACGCGGAACCGGGGACGGAGCGGCTCTGGCTGCGGGTCTGGGACACCGACGCCCCGCGCCTCGCTGCCTTCGAACTGCCCGAATACTTCCCGATCACGAACGAGTGGCGGGTGACGGCCCGCTTCGATCCCTATCCGGAGTCGCGCACTGTCACGCTGGGGGACGTCAGGGGCGGCACGCTCGAGAACACGGCGCCCGGCGACCTCGTCTTCCGCGTCGGCGGGGCCGAACACCGCCTCATGGCCTTCGCCGGGGCGTCGAGCCGCTCATACTTCATCAGCTTATGGGACTCCACTGCCGTGACCGACACCTACCAGGCGGGCCGCTACATGCGCGCGCCGTTCCCGGATGACGACGGCTGGACGATGATCGATTTCAACCGGGCCTACAACGCGCCGTGCGCCTTCACCCCGCACTCGGTGTGCAGCCTGCCGCCGCGGGAGAACTACTTGCGTTTTCCCGTGACCGCGGGAGAGAAGCGGCCGTAGTCCGACCGCGTAGGCCAAGGCCGCACGCTGATCGGCCTCCTCCCCCCGTGTCTCCTCGAACACGGCAACCGCGACCGACCCAGCGTATAACAGGCCACATACGGCTGATACAGTTCATTATTGGACGGTAATAGGCACCGTACAGCCTCTTGCGACGGTCAGCGGCCGGGCGGCAACCTGAGGTATGACACAGGCGGTACTCGCGTGGAATCCGGTTACGGGCGAGTTCCGGTCCGGCCAGGTGGACGCGGAGGCGGGCTTCGAGCACTGGATCCTGAAGTTCGACGGCGTCGCCAACAACCGCGACCGGGAACTGGCGGATCCGCTCGGCTACGGGCGGATCGAGTATGCGTATCACCTGATGGCGCGCGACGCCGGGATCGAGATGTCGGAATGCCGCCTGCATCACGAAGGCGGCCGGAGCCACTTCATGACACGCCGGTTCGACCGCGATTCGGAGGGACGGAAAATCCACATGCAGTCCCTCGGGGCGCTGCGGCACTTCGACTACAACGTGCCGGGGGCGTATGCCTACGAGCAGGCGATGGAGACGATCCGCGGGCTCGGGCTCGGCATGGCGGTGGTCGAGGAGCAGTACCGCCGGGCGGTCTTCAACATCGTCGCGCGGAATCAGGACGATCACGTGAAGAACATCGCGTTCCTGATGACCCGCAGCGGGAGGTGGCGGCTGTCGCCCGCCTATGACGTGGCGTACGCCTGGAACCCGCGGGGCACATGGACGGGCCGGCACCAGATGAGCATGGCCGGCAAGCGAAGCGGCTTCGAGCTTGCCGATCTGCTGAAATTCGCGGAGACGTCCGGGCTCCGGATCCCGGCAGCGGGCCGCGTCATCGACCGGGTACTCGCCGCGGTCCGCCGTTGGCCGCGTTTCGCGTCCGAGGCCGTCGTCAAGGAAGGGAATGCCGCCCGGATCGGTAAGGCGCATCGCCTCGAACTGAGGTGACCACTCAGGCCGAGGGCAGTGCCTTCTCCATCTCCTCGGCGGACATGAGGGACAGGGCGCAGAAGGTGAGCGTCCCGTTTGCGCAGCCGCCGGAGACGAGGGTCGGCGCCCCCACGACGAACAGGTTCTCGTGGTCGTGGGTTCGGCCCCAGCGGTCCACGACGCTCGTAGCCGGATCGTCGCCCATCCGGCACCCGCCGCCCGGGTGCTCCCACAACTCGGATGGCCGCCCGACGCTCCTCATGGAGCCTCCGGCCGCCCGCGCGAGTTGCTCGAAGCGCCCCGAGATCGTGTCGACCGTATGCTCCTGCAGGTCGATGCTCTCCTGCGCCGGCCGGTAGTCGATCCGCGGCATCGGGTCGCCCAGTTCGTTCGTCTTGCCGGCGTCGAGCGTCAGGCGACTCTCCCGGTCCGGGAGCAGGTCGTAATAGGCGCGGACGCGCGCGGTGGACTCGGACTCGGTGCGGGCTCTCCAGTCCCCCATGACCGCGTCGCCCCACAGGAGTTGCCCGTCTTCGTCCATGAGCCTCGGGGCGCGGCCGACGTTCGACTCCCAGAGCCGGAGGTCGTGGCGTACGTAGCGGTCCAGCGGTCCCGGGCTGGCGAAGCGGCGGGACAGCAGGCTGTTGTAAACGAACATGCCGGGATAGAGCCGCATCGGCAGGTTGATGAAGCCGCTGAGGTACCAGTGTCCCGTCATGTACCGCCCCACGTTCCCCGTGCGGTTGGCGAGGCCGTCCGGGTAGCGGCTGTTCGCCGAGAGCAGCAGCAGGTGCGAACTCCACGCGTGGCCGGAGGCGATCACGAAGGTGCCGGCGCGAAACTCGACAGGTTCGTCGGGTGCGTCGCGGTTCACGGCTTCGGCGACCGCGATCCGGTCCGAGCCCGGCTCCAGTGTCAGGCGCCGGACGAGCGTGCGGGTGACGAGGTCGATGCGCCCGTCCGCCAGCAGCCGGTCGAAGGCGAAGTCCGGCGTGTACTTGGCGCCCGTGGGGCAGACGGAGCAGGTGTCGCAGCGGCGGCAGATGTTCCGCCCCTGCCAGGGTTCCGTGTTGCGCGCCCAGGGCTGCGTCCAGAAGGGGATGTCCGTCTTCTCCGTCCACTCCCGCATGCGTTCGAGGCTGTAGGAGAGCGGCATCGGAGGCATGGGATACGGCTTCGAGCGCGGGTCGTACTCGGAGGGACCCTGCTCGCCCGCGACGCCCATGCGCTCCTCCGCCTCCTGGAAGTACGGCTCGATGTCGTCGAAGGAGATGGGCCAGTCGGAGGCGACCCCGTACAGCGACCGCAGACGGAAGTCCTCCGGGGAAAAGCGCGGGACCGCGCCGCCCCAGTGCATCGCCGAGCCGCCCACGACCATCGAACTGTACATGGCGCCCGAGCCGGTCTGGCCGCGGATGTGGTCGTTCGGCCACGGGTTCTCGCCGTAGGCCAGCATCCTCGCCCGCGTGTCGGACCGTTCCTCGAGGGACGCCGTCCGCCCCCCGGCCTCGACCACCGTGATCGAGGCGTTCGTCCGCTCGGCGAGTCGTTCCGCCACCATGGCGGCCGTGATCCCGCCGCCGATGATGCAGACATCGCTCTCGACGACGCGCCTCGTCGTCCGTCTGGACGTCCGCCCGGCCGTGCCTTCGGTCGTGCGGTTCACGGGGCGGCTCCCAGCGGCGCGGGCTCGTCCTCGGCCCCCTCGATGGAACGGCAAAGCTCCTTCCGGATGGCCCGCCCGTAGCAGAGGTCGGTCGCGATCGGGGAGCCGAAGAAGTGGGCGATCAGGGCGAGCGCCACGTGGTCGGCGTTCTGCGGCGCTCCAGGCTCGGGGCCGGCTTCCTCGAGCGGTCGCGCGAGGAGTTCCCGGCGGCCCGGCACGTCGAGGTCGGAGAGGGACAGCGCGTGGCGACTCCGGCACTCCTTCTCGAGACCCTCGAGTTGCGCCGCCCACCCCGCCCGCGGGTCGGGGCCCGAGTACCGGATCTCGGGGACCAGGTAGGGGTGACTCAGTTCGGCGACGGGCTCCAGCGCCTCGGACCAGCGCTCGAAGGCGCGCACCGCTCGTTCGCGGCCGTCGTCGCCCAGTTCGTCCGGGAGGACGGCTTCGGCGACGGCTCGGAGGGTGTTGGCGGGGAGGGAGACTGGCGTGCCGGCTCCCGGGCGGGAGAGCGCATCGCCGCCGGCCCCGGCCGCCGGTTCCCCGGCTGCTCCGGGAGCGCAGCCGGTCAGGGAAACCGCGGCCACCGTCGCGGCAGACTGCTTGAGGAATTTCCTGCGAGACTCCGCCATGGCCCCCGTCCTCCGGCGATTGGGCTGCCCGAATCCAGAAGGGAAGCGTAGGGATCGAGCCGGAACCGTCGCAATGCCCGGCCCGCGGGGACCAGTCTCCGCCGAAACTGGCGAGCGAAGGGCGCGCGCCCCATCCTTCATCCCCCGGAGACACCTCCGTGTTTCGCTCGTATCGAGGGGCCGTAGCTCAGTTGGGAGAGCGCCTGCTTTGCAAGCAGGAGGTCGTCGGTTCGAATCCGATCGGCTCCATTGAACTTACGCGATTTCGAGAGTCCGATTCTCGCCATTTGTTCCCGCCAAATGGCAGCTCCTCGGCCAGCGAACCCGCCGCCTCGTGGGCGCGAAGTTCCTCGGCGACCCTCACCTTCCGCCCGCCCGAACCTTGAGGTGCCAGGGATCGGCCGCCCATTTGCCGGGATCGAACCGCGCCGGATAGCGCGTCGAGGTGCGGAGCACCGCGAGCATTGCCGGGTCCTTCCGGCCCTCCCGCCAGCCCGCGCCATAGCAGACCGCGAACACCACGCCGCCCGCCACTAGCGAGGCCGTCGCGTTCCACACCGCGACCGCCAGCGTCGCGCCCAGCAGGAACAACCGCCGCTCCACACCCAGCACCGTCAGCGGACGGTTGAGCGCCGCATAGCCCGCCCAGCGCCTCAGGCCACGCATCAGAACAGCCAGGCGAGGAAGTTCACCGCACCCACCGCCATCCCGATCCCGAAGATGATCCCGGCCAGCGTGCGCTTGCTGCCGCCCTCGCCGGACGCGAACATCAGCCCGCCCACCATGATCGCGATCAGCGACAGCCCGCGCGCGATCGGTCCCGTCAACTGCGTCTCGAGCTCGGCCACCGCGTCCACCCACGGGCTCGTGCCCTGCGCCATGAGCACGCTCGGCGTCAGCATCAGCATCAGCGCGCACATGGTCGCCCGTATCGTTCTCGACAACATCTTCATCGTTTCATTCCTTTCTTCTTGTGGTCAGTAGGCGACGGCCTCGGCGTCGCCCCGGCTCTCCGCGATCCGCTCGCGCATCCACTCCTCGACCTCCGCCTCGATCCAGCCCCTGGCGCGCGCACCCAACGACACCGCTTGGGGAAGCTCCCCTCGCGCACCCGCTCCTTGATCGTGCTCCTCGCCAGTCCCGTCCGGTAAACCACCTCCGGCATCCGCAGGAAACGGATCGGTCAATTCCCTCTCTGTTCCAACCGTTGTTCAGTCATCGCTCTGCTGCTCCTCGTTCTCCTCGCCCGTGACGAAGACCTGCGGCCCCGTGCGGGTGGGGGCGGAGCCCGGGCTCGCCCCCGTCCAGCTCGAAGGCGGCGATGTACGCCAGAATCCGATCCACAGTCCTCAGTGTCGGCGAGCGTCCGCGGGCGAGCTCGCGCATCAGGTGCGGATCGCCCACGGCCCGCAGGCCGAACGTCGTCGGGCTGATGCCCGTGCTTTCGAAGAACGATCCACCCGTGACCTGAACTGCTGCGCCCATGTGTCCATGCCACTAACGGTGAAGGCCGAAAAACAGGGCCGGATATGACCCCCAGATCCAGGACACCCCACCATTGTGACGTTTGCCCTCCGGGCGCGGTGCTGCGCGGGGTAGAACCCGGCAGACCGGAAGGAGGTCGACATGGCACGGCGGCGGTACACGCCCAAGCTGAAGGCACAGGTGGTGCTGGAGGTCCTGGGTGGCGAGAAGACGCCCGGGCAGGTGGCCAAGGCGTACGGGGTGCACCCGAACTCGGTACAGCTCTGGAGGCGGCGGTTCGTGGACCGGGCGCCGGAGGTCTTCGCCCGGGAGACGACGGTGAAGGAGTACGAGCGCCGGACCCGCCGTCAAATCAGGCGTATAATTCCCAAACCTTACATGCCGGGTAACAGTCGGCATACTCTGGCTCCCCCGCGCGGGCGGGGACGGCGGGGCGCATCTTTTCTCTCCCCCGCCGATCGCCGCGGCTCCCCCGCGCGGGCGGGGACGGCGGGCAACTCCCCGGCGCGCCGTCCACCGCCAAGCTCGTCCCCTCGGCGACGCCAAGGCCTGGGCGGCGAGCGGCCTGCGTTATGCTTGACGTAATGCGGATGTCTTCGCTAGTGTGTGAAACCGATGCGATTGCTTGGGGAACGGGGAGCGTTGTGATCGTCAGTTTCTCGGGCAGGAAAACCGAAGCGTTCTACGGGGGTCGCCGGATCGCGGCGTTTTCGGGGTTTGCGCGTACCGCCTCGCGCAAGCTCGACCAGCTCGACGCAGCCACAAGCCTGGGCGATCTGGCGAGGCCCGGCAACCGCTTGGAAGCACTGAAGGGGCGACGCAAGGGGCAGTGGAGCATCCGCATCAACGATCAATGGCGGATCTGCTTCAAGTGGCCTCAGGGAAGTGCGGGCCCGACCGAAGTGGAAATCGTGGACTACCATTAATTTGAGGAGGCAAGTCGTGCGCGAACCCATCCATCCGGGCGAGACCCTGCGCGACGATCTTGACGCGCTCGGCATGAGCGCGGCGGAGCTCGCGCGAAGCATCGAGGTGCCGGTGAACCGCATCACCGAAATACTGAACGGCCGACGCTCGATTACCGGCGATACAGCCTTGCGGCTGGGGCAATTCTTCGGCACCTCGGGGGAATTCTGGCTCAACCTTCAGAAGCTCTACGAACTCCGGCATGCGGAGAGGAAGAGCGGCCTCGCGATCGGCAGACTGCCGACCCTAGCTGCCGGTAGGGGCCTCCGCGTGACGAGATGAGACCACTCCATAGAGAGCGAAGGCGGTGCTGGAGTGGACAAGGGGTCACGAGTTCCCCAACGAGGCTGCACCAGTGGGCACCGTCTGCAAGAGCCGGCCGAAACACGGAGCGTGACGGAGGATGTAGCCTCCGAAGGCCGATCCCCCACGACTCCTTCCCGGCCACCCCAACCCCGAGTCGGAGTCGATTCACGTTCTGAGGCGATGGCTAACACGCCGCCACGACAGCAAACGTCGTCTGGAGACCGGAGTTGCCCCGTCGGTCTCAAGCGGTCAACGCAACATCCTGGCAGCGGCTGTTCAACTGCCGGGAGGTATGCGATGCGCCCGATGGAGAAGTACGGAAGGCTGAGCGAAGCGGACCGGCTTGAGACCGGAGACCGGATCAAGAACGGGCAAACACACGCCGCGCCACGCGCCGACGACCTCGAACGACATCCAAATCAGCCGCTTGGATTCCCCGTCGTTCACTACTGCACTCCGGCCATTGACACCCGGCGAGTACCGGATGGTGAGAACCTGAGGCAACGGTCGAGCTGACTGGCGTAGACGGTTCCCAAGCGGGCAGAGATTTCCCGCCAAACGATCCAGTTTTCCGGCTGTAGCGGGACGATGGTGTCGGGTGTCGTCCAACGACAAGAAGCGCAGATCGTGCAGTCCCAGTTGAACTTGAACGATTTTTTTTGGTGCATCACAAACGCCGATTGACGCTTTGCAAGCAGGAGGTCGTCGGTTCGAATCCGATCGGCTCCATCCCCGCCACCGTAGCATGCGGTGACCCGTCCGCCCGCTCGGGGCGTATGCGGCCACATCCCTCCGAACATCGCATCGAAATCGCAATCATGCGATCGGGGTCGGTCTGGCGACGATGGGTCGGGATGAGACCCGGGAAGGGTCGGTTTCTCCAGTGCTTGGGGAGAGATCGCTCAGCGGGCCTCGATGCAGAGGTTGGCGATCTCGATGAGGCGGCCGTCCGGGGTGCGGTCGTAGGGGCGCGCGCGGTTCACGACCAGGCTGTCCGTGTGGTCTGCGCCCGTGTGGTGCATCCCGAGCGGGCGGAACACCTCCTCGTCCAGGTACTGCAGGAACCCGCGTCCCGAAGCCGACGCGGTCACCGCGCTGATGAGGTTGAAACCGTAGCTCGAATAGGACCATTCGGTCCCGGGAGCGGCGACGAGCGGGTCATCGCGGAACAGGTCGAGCGCCTCGAACACGGTCTCGTAGCGCCGCGTCAGGCAGTACTCTGCCTCGATGTCCACATAATGCCGTATCCCGCCCATGTGTCCGGCGAGAAGCCGCGTGCTGATCTCGCCTTCGGGTTTGCGGGGGAAGGAGGGGACGTACGCCTGCACGGGCGCGTCCAGATCGAGTTCTCCCCGCTGGTGGAGGAGCGCGGCGCCGGCTGCGGTCAGGACCTTGGAAACGCTCCCGATCCGATAGCGAGTGAGCGGTGTGGCGGGGCTCCGCAGCTCGAGGTCCGCGTACCCCATCCCCTCGGACCACACGACGCGGCGGTCCACCGACACCGAGATGGAGAGACCGGGGATGGACATCGCCCGCCGCAGCGAGTCGAGCTTCCCGCGCGAGGCCGCGATGACTTCGGCCCACCGGCCCTGGTCCGTGCGGGCGAGGGGAAGCTCCTGGGCCGCGACGTCGGCCGCGGCCACATGGACCAGCGCAGCGACCGGGCCCAGCGCCAGTCCAGCGAATCGTACCCTCAGCAAGCTTCCACGCATAGGCAAAATGCCGCTGCACCTCCCGGACTCGCGCCAGCCGAGCGCTTCGCCGACTCTCCCCACTGAACGGGGAGTCAGTTCACGTCGCCCGGGAGACGTTTCACCACCACGGTCTGGACATCGAGTTCGTCACGTTCGATGAAGGCCGCAAGTCCTCTCGGTCCGAACGCGTCCGGAAGCCGCGTAGCTCCGGTGCGGTAGCTCCCGAGGTAGCGGCCATCAGCGGCGAGGATGTCGATGGGACCGTCGCTGGCCGGTTCTTCGCCACGGCGCAGGACCCAGATCCGGCCGCCCCAACTCGTGTGCAGGTCTCGCACGACGGGAATTTCTTCGGCGAACTCCAGCGTCTCGATTCGTTCGCGCGCCCGGGCCCCGCCGCCGGTCCCGGATACCACCATTCCACCCTCGGACCGGGGGACCGAATTTTCCGGCCGATCTTCGAGATCCCTCAACCTGCGGTCCTTCTCCGCCTGCATCACGCGTTCCGTAACGGGCTCAGGCGAAAAGGGTCGCGCAAGTATCGAACTGATCCGGCCATCCCGTTCCGCGAGCTTGATCGCGTATGCGGAAGAGTCCGAGAATGCGATGCCTCCGCCGGGGAGCACACCCGCGAACAGCTCCGGTTCAAACCCTCTCCGGGGGCCCCGGCTCATGATTTTCTGCGGCCCCCCGGCAATGAGATGTTCGGTCGGCCTGGTCCAGGCGGGGCCCCAGACGTCGGCCGCGGCTTCCACCGTCGCCTCCTCCCCGGTGAGGAAGATTCGTTCGACCGTACGCGGGTCGGGAAAGGTGATCGTGGCTTCGCCCGGCACGGCCCGATACGCAGCGCCAAGCACTTTCGCGCCCCTGATGAGAGACTCTCCACCAGCTTCGGCGTACATCTCCCGGACCATCGCGATGCGGCCCATGCGGACCATGCGCTCGAGATCTCCGCCGGGGTCGAAGATGTGGTACGCGCGATGTCCCATGTCCGTAACGACGACCCTGCCGTCGGACATGACCACCATGTCCATGGGCGACTGGAATTCACCCGGCCCCTCGCCTCTGCGGCCGAATTCGCGAACGAAGTCTCCGTCCGGGTTCACGACGACGATCCGCGCAGCCAGGCGATCGAACACGTGGAGGTTCCCGGCGTCGTCGAACCCAACCCGGCCGATCGTGCCGAACTCCTCCCACGCTTCGCCAAGCGCGGATCCGACCCGGTAGACCTCCTCGAAGTCGGCCTCGATCCAGCGATCCTCGCCCGGGAGTTCGATCACTTCCTGAACGAATCCCACGCTCGCAGCCGCAGATGGCGCCGAGGCGGTCAGCAGCGCGGCAGCGATTCGGGCCGCCCTCGTTTGGATTCGTCGCGTCGCGGGAGTCAGAGTGGCGAGCATCGGCTCAACCCGATATCTGTTCGGCGTACGCCTTCACGGCATCGAGGTCGGCGGCAATCGCCTTGGTGATCACTCTCTTCATGAGGGGGGTGACGAGTCTGGCGGCGAACTTGTAGGGCTTCGCCTCCATCACCATGCGCAGCCGCGTCCCGCGGCCCTCCGGGCCCGGCTCGACGGTGAAGGTCGTGTCCCAGATCGTGCCACCCTGATCGGACACGAAGCGAACACGCTCGTCCCGCACGTATTCGGTCACCTCCAACTCCGTGGTCGCCCTTCTGCTTCCCATGAGCCGCGTCTCCCGGAAGCGGGTGCCCACGCCCGTCGTTGCCTCCGGCAGAAACTCCACGTGCTCGATGTGCGGCACCGCACGTGAGAAGTTGGAGGCGTCGGCGATGGTCGAGAAGACCGCTCCCACCGGAGCGTCGATGGTGCGGCTGAGTTCGGTGCGCGTCATGGCGGGCGGCCTTTTTTCCTGGTCGATGGTGGATCGTCCTGCTTGCTTCCTCCGGACCGACAGCATAGGTACCCGGCCACGTTCGTCATACCGCTCCCCAGCCGGCAAGCCTTGCGATGACCGCAGCCTACTTCACGCCCCGCACCTTCCGTTTCCTGAGCGAGCTGGCCGCCAACAACGACCGTGAGTGGTTTCTCGCCAACAAGTCGCGATACGAGGCGGACGTCAAAGAGCCGGCGCTCCGTTTCATCGCCGATTTCTCCACGCCCCTCGCGGGAATCAGCCCCCACTTTCGCGCCGACCCGAGGGCCAGTGGCGGCTCGCTCTTCCGGATCTACCGCGACACCCGCTTCTCACGCGACAAGAGCCCATACAAGACCCACACCGGCATCCAGTTCCGGCACGACGCGGGCCGGGACGCCCATGCGCCCGGCTTCTATCTGCACATCCAGCCCGGGCATTGCTTCATGGGTAGCGGCTCCTGGCGCCCCGGCGGGCCGGCGCTCCGGCAGATCCGCGCGTTCATCGACGAAGATCCGCAAGCCTGGAAGCGGGCGTCGCGCGGCGCCGGCTTTCGCAGCGCCTTCCAGCTCTCGGGCGACTCGCTCGTCCGGGCCCCGCAGGGCTTCAGCGTGGATCATCCGCTGATCGAGGATCTGCGCCGCAAGGACTTCATCGCCGTGGCGCAACTGAGCGAAGATGACCTCACGTCCACCGGCTTCCTGGACGCGTTCACCGCCCTGTGCCGCACGGCCGCGCCGTTCCAGCGCTGGCTGTGCCGAGCGGCCGGCGTCTCGTACTGAGGGGTTAGCCAGACTGCTGGGCCGCATCTGTCGCCGTTCGCAGACACATGGGGTGTGTCGCCCGATGACCATGACTCGTAGCTGGACGGTGGGGGATGCAGTTTTGCTGCCCTGTCCCGGCCACTACGAGCCAAGGCTGAAACTGGCGACGAAGATCGGCGGCGAAGCCCGTCCGGGGTACATCCAGGCAAGGCATTGGACACGTCTTGCCGGCGAGGTGGGACTTCCCGCGGCGGAAGTACTCGCGTTGTGTGAAACCGTTGCTGTCGGCGTCGCCGGCCGGTTGCATGGCATCGTCGCGGCTGCCCGCACGGAAGGCCTCGAGGACGCGATCCTGGATCGCCTGGAAGAGAAGATCGGCGCGCGCGCCACAACTTGCCGTGCGACTCTGCGGGCGTGACCTGCGCCGGGCGTTCCTCGTCGAGGGTCGACTAACGCGCCGGCATGAAGAAGGCGTCGTTGTCCGTGATGACGGGGCCGCGCCCGATGTAGCTCGTCAGGTCCGCTTCGGCCATCGCCACGTAGCCGGCGATGGTCTCCGGAGGGCCGAGATCCCGGGCGACGATCGGGTTGGCGGCCGCCCGCGCGAGCACCGACTGCATCACGACGGACGACATCGGCTCCCGCGTGGCGACGACATAGCTGTGCGTCGATCCGGTCGACCACAGCACCATGTTCGGAAACACGTCCCAGACGGTCCTCAGGATATCCCGATAGTCGTCTTCACGGACGCCGTGGATCGGGATCCACTGCATGAAGACGCCGTCCTCGGCGAGCCGGCTCTCGATCAACTGATAGAACTCGCTCGTGAACAGCGCCCATGAACTCGCGTTGGCGGGGTGCGTCGCGTCCACCGAGATGATGTCGTACGGCTCCTCCGCCCGGAGGAGGAAGTTCCGCCCGTCCTCCACATGCAGCCGGAGCCGGCCGCTGTCGAGGACGTCGTAGTTCTCCTCGCGGTAGACCGCCGCCGCCTCGATCATCTCCGGGGACAGATCCACGGCGTCGATCACCGGGATGCCGTGCGTGTTCATGGTCCCGGTGGCGATCCCGTTGCCGAAGCTCAGGACGAGCGCGTTGCGGGCGCCGGGCCGGAGCAGCGGCGGGAGGTGTCCGAGCAGCCGGAAGGCCGACATGCTCGCGCGGTCCGTCGGCACTTCGTCGCGGCCGTTGACGAAGGAGATCTTGAAGTTGTCCTCCGGAACCTCCAGCACGGCGACGGTGGTCTCCACGCCCTCCTTGTAGAAGATGAGCCGGTCGGCCTCCGTGTAGTACGAGCCGAGGTAGAAGCCGGTGGGGAGGATCGCGACGGCCAGGATCGTGGCCGCGACGGTGCCCGCCGGCGCGAATCGCAGCGCCCGCCGCCCACCCCGGTCGAAACGCAGGGCCACGGCTCCGAGCGCGAGGTTCAGCACCGCCAGCGCCACGGCCGTGTTGCGGAGTCCGAGGAGCGGCACGAGCACGAACCCGGCGCCGAGCGAGCCCGCGATGGCGCCCAGCGTGTTGAACGCGTTCACGCGGCCGATGCGAAGCCCCACGACCCGCGCCCGCTCGCGCGTGTACAGGCTCCCGACGACGGGAAACAGCGCCCCGAGGAGGACGGTGGGAGGGAAAATCGTGACGAAGGCGATGAGGAACTCGTAGGCGATGGTGTAGCCACCGAACCAGTCCTCGAGATGAAGCGCGGGAAGTCGCGCGAAGGCGTGGAGGATGAGGACGGCCATCAGTCCGATCGCGAGCTGGATCGCCCCGAAGTGCCTCAGCGTTGCTCGTCTCCGCCGCAGGACCCGGCTCGCCCCGGCGCCCCCGAGGGCGAGTCCGGCGAGGAAGACCGTCAGCATGAGCGAGAACGAGTAGGAGGCGTGCGAGGAGTGGATGTAGAGGATTCGCGCCCACACCACCTCGTAGCCGAGCGCGATGAAGCCGGAAATGCCGTAGGCGATCGCGACGTAGCGCAGCGCCCCGGCCGGGATCGGGAGCGCGTTCTCCGCGGGTGGGGTGGCTGCTTCCGGCATCGCGCCCACAACGGCCGCGGCGGCCGAATCCGTCGCGACATCGCCGGCCTCGCTCGCCGCACTGGTTGTCCTCGGGGCCTGCGCGAGCCGGAGGAGCGCGAGCGCACCCCCGGCGACGAGCAGGTTGATCGCGGCGCCGAGGAAGATGGTCTCCCGCGCGCCCAGGTACCGGAGGAAGACGAGTCCCGTGAGGACACAGCCCAGGGCCGCGCCCGCCGTGTTCACGAGGTAGAGCCGGCCCACGTCGCTCCCGACGCGCCCGCCGTGCGTCGCGTAGATCCGGCTCATGACCGGCAGCGTGGCCCCGATGAGGAAGGTCGTGGGCGTGAGCACGGCGAGAGAGAAGACGAGCCGGCCCAGCGTGAGCCAGACGCTCCCGGCCGGGAGGGCGTTGCTGAGCCCGGGATACACGCCGTGAAGCGCCGCCAGCAGAAAGGGCGACAGCGCGGCGAGCGCGGCGATCCCCGCTTCGAGCCCCGCGTATGTGCGCAGGGGCCGCGCGTGCGCGTCGACTCGCCTGCCCATCACGTAGCTCCCCAGCGCGAGCCCGATCATGTAGGCCCCGATGACCGTGCTGTAGGCGTAGACGCTGACCCCGAACGTGAACACGGACTGCCGCACCCAGGCGATCTGATAGATCAGCCCGCTGACCCCCGACAGAAAGAAGAGGGCCAGCAGCGCGGTCCGCCGTCCGGTGCTATCCGCGATCAGGTTCTATACCAGAAGTGGTCAAGGGGCTGCAGTCTGCCCCGATCACGTAGCCAACCGCCGAAACGAGATCCGCCATCCGGGCCCGACTGAGCTTTCCGAGGCGGGAAACCGGCTGGATCAAGTCGGCCTTCCGAAGCAGAGTCATGGCTTCGGCCTGTGCCACGCAGGCCTTCGAGAGCCCAAACGAGCCCTTCCGGAAGTACACGCAGTTCGGACGCGCACGCCTTTCTGTTAGTCGGGCCGTAGTGAACGGTATCGCAAGGCAGTAAGTACCCCCGGTTAAGCTGCGGTTGTGAAATAACCACGACCGGCCGCGGCTTGCCCGCTCCCACGAACGCACGGTAGACCTCACCGGGCAACAACTCCCTCAAAACGGGTTTTCCGAAGCCCAGTCAGTTCGGGCTGCTGACGCAAGGTCTGCCCACGATTCCTCTTCCTCATCCACACGTTGACCGGAATCCGTTATCACGGAGGCGTCATAGATTGCCGGCATCCAGGATCCAACGGGCTCGTTCTGGACGAAGGAGGAGGCCTCGGTCACCGGCGCGAGACTGCCGGTTAGCGTCACATGGGTTTCCGTCGTCGTGTCTCTCATTGTCTTATCGCCGCTTCGTTCGAGTTTGGTCCAGGAACGGCAGCACAACCGATTCCGTGTAGTCGATAGTGTTTAATAAGTACTCACTTGGCGGAGACTGGAAGCTACGAATCGTCCCTGGGTCAACGCGGACAGTGCCATCGGGGGAGATCGCGACCTGGGGCCACTGAGACATCACCTCCACATAGAGCGAGCGAGAATCCTGCCGGAGTACCTCCACGGACACATCGCGTTTCGGGTTCGTAAGTTCCGAGCCGCGTGCGAAATCAGCGGCCACCGTTTCGTACTTGATGGCCGTGAACGAAAGTCGCTCGTCGATCCGACGATCTTCCTTCGAGACACCAAGAACGTCTCTGCTCAGGAATGAGACGGCCGACCCGCCCGGAGCATGCACCTGTCCCCTTATGCGAGCCTCAGCCAGGACACGCTGCCACCCGTCACCCAGTACCCCGAAAGCAGCATCGCATGCGGCATCGAAATCGTCGAACACAAGCTTGTTCGAAACAGGCCACTCGTAGCCGAGCAGCACTCGAATCGGCTGCTGGTTCGCCTGCTGGTCGATCTCTACGGCGAAGCGCTGCCGTCCGTCTTCCCGCGTCAGATGTATGGAAAAGGTCCTCTCGCTTGGTTGTGACTCTCCCGGTTGATACTTGAACGCGATGTCATCGACGCCGAGGACGTCGCAAACCGCTGAGTGGATGCCCATCCCAATCTGCCGAGAGAGGTTTCTTGGTGGTCCGATCAGAAAGGCGAAGCTCAAGCCCCGGGTCTGGTACGAGTTTCTTAGCATGCAAGCCGTAACGTTGAGGAGACTGTCGGTGGGGCTCCTTCTACCCCACGGGGGCACGAAGTTAGTCCCGCGCCGAAGCAGCGGACAGGGTTGCGCAGCGGCTAACGAAGATCGCGGAACCGGCGGTGTAGTGCCGCCATGCTGGCCCCACGCGGATGAAGGTAGCAATCTTCAGAGGATAACCGCCCGTTCACCACCCGCCGACTCGAGGAGCGTCTGATGCGAACGACAGCGATGACCCTGCGGACTGCGGTGCTGGCCGCGGCCTTCGTCCCCGCCGTCCCCTCCGCGGCGTACGGCGCCGCCCCGGCGCTGGCTGCCGTCCGTCCCCCGGCGGCCCAGGAAGTGACGGCGATTCGGGCCGGCCGGCTCATCGACGGCACGGGCCAGCCGGCTCGCGAGAATCAGGTGATCATCGTACGCGGCGACCGGATCGAAGCCGTGGGCGACGCGGCGACCGTCGCGATCCCGGACGGCTCCCGGGTCGTCGATCTGAGCGGGCACACCGTGATGCCCGGCATCGTCGACGCGCATGCCCACCTCTCGATCCGGCCCGACATACGCACGCTCCGGGGCCAGCTGGAAGGCATGGAGCAGCACGACGCCATGCAGATGGCGCGCATCGTTCGGAACATCCGGGTCCAGCTCATGTCCGGCGTCACGAGCGCATACGTGGTCGGCGAGGTCCACTACAACGACATACAGGCCTCGCAAGCGGTGGAGGAGGGGATCATCCCGGGCCCCCGCATCTATCCCAGCGGGAACTTCATCTCGACCACGGCGGGCCACGGCCCCGCCGAGTACCGGACGACGAACGGACCCTGGGAGATGCGCACCTTCGTCCGGCAGAATTACGAGATGGGGGCGCACCACATGAAGCTCACGATCACCGACCGCGCGCGGGTGGGTCCCAACAACGGCACCCCGTACGCTCCGGGCGAGAGCAACTACACGAAGGAAGAGATCGACGCCGCCGTGAACGAACTGCACCGGCTCGGGATCGAAGCTACCGCGCACGCGAACGGAGAGTCCATCCGGCTGGCGGTCGAGGCGGGCGTCAACTCGATCCAGCATGGGGGAAACCTCAACGAAGAGCTGATGGACCTCATGGCGAGTCGCGATGTCGGGTTCGTGAACACGTACACCATCGGCTTCCAGGGCGTCTTCAACGAGTGGGGCTTCCTCGACAACGAAGCGGGCGACATCCGCGACTGGCTCGAGCGCGGCCGCCAAGTGCACGGGCGGGCCCTCGATGAGAACCCGGGACGGGCGCAACGGCGGCTGGATCGCCTCGGTCAGCTCAGCCGCTCGAAGGAGAGGGGCGTCAAGGTCGGGATCGGGACGGACAGCATGCACGGGTACATGCCGCTGGAGATGGAGAACCTCGTCGCGGCAGGCTTCACGCCGCTCGAGGCGATCACCGCGGCCACGGGGCTGAACGCCGAGATCGTGGGGATCGAGGATGAAGTGGGGACGGTTGCCGCGGGCCGCTTCGCGGACATCATCGCGATCGGCGGCCGGCCCGACGAGGATATCCGCGACATGGGAAACGTGGCGTTCATCATGGTCGGCGGCCGCGACCAGTCCGCCCTCAGCTTCCGGTAGCCGTCGGTCCGGATCCGGTTCGTGCACGCGCAGATTCGGCGGCTGCCGGGACGGACCGAAGAATGGGAGTCCGTTACCGAGACCATCCTCTTCACCGACGAGGCGCACGCGCTTCACATGTACCGGATCGGCTCCATATGTGAGCCCCCTCCAACGGAAGACGCGATCGCCATGACGATCGCATTGGTCAACTCCGCCCCGCTCGTCGCGAACATCACCGATCCTACGAAGAGACCCCCTGGCACCCGTGCCCCCCGCGCTCTGGCGAATCGGTCGCGCGCCGCATAATCCGTTAGGTCTGCGAAGAGCCGGATGAGGGGAGGTGGGACACATCGCGGAAGAGCGCCGTGTGAGTGACGACGGTCACTTCGACCGAAGGAATATCCGGGGCCCCATCGGCTTCATGGCGAAGAACGGCATCGCCGCAAACGTGGTGATGCTGTTTCTCGTCCTCGCCGGGCTGGCCTCGGCCAGGAACCTCGTGCAGGAGGTTCTGCCCGAGCTCTCCCTGGACCGCGTCCAGATCCTCGTCCCCTATCCGGGCGCGGCTCCGGAGGAGGTCGAAGAGTCCATCGTCCGCCGGATCGAGGAGCGGATCCGGGCGGTGGATGGCCTGAGCCGGGTGGAAGCCACCGCCTCCGAGGGGCTCGCCTCGGTGATTGCGGAGTTCACTTCGGGCACGGACGTCAACCGCGCCCTCAACGACGTAAAGGCCGAAGTCGATCGCATTCCGACCTTTCCGGCCGCCACCGAACGGCCCGAGATACGGGAGATCACGAGTCGGCAGAGCGTCATCCGTCTACTCGTGTACGGCGATGTGCCGGAGCGCACACTCAAGGAACTGGCATACGGCATCGAGGAAGGGATCTCCGCTCTTCCCGGCGTGTCGCTGGCCGAGGTCAGCGGCGCCCGTCCGTACGAGATTTCGATCGAGGTGCCGCTGAGACGGCTTCGCGCCCTCGGCCTGACGCTGGACGACATCGCCTTCGCGGTGCGGCAGAGTTCACTCGAGCTGTCTGCCGGCAGGGTGTCCACCAGTGGCGAGGACATCATGGTGCGCACGCTGGGGCAGAACTACGAGCAGGTGGATTTCGAGGAGATCATCCTCCTCAGCCGCCCGGACGGCACGTCGGTTCGGCTGGGCGAGATCGCGGCGGTGCGGGACGGGTTCGCGGATACCGATCTCACCCTCCGCTACAACGGGCAGACCGCGGTCCGGGTCGACGTGTACGGGACGTCCGGCGAGCAGGTGCTGGACATCGCCGAGGCCGTCAAGCGGTATCTCGATGCCGAAGTCACGCCGAAGCTGCCCGAGGGCGTTTCCGTAGCCTTGTGGAAGGATGATTCGGAGGAAGTCGGCGGGCGACTCGGCCTCATGCTGGAGAATGCCCTGATCGGACTCGCGCTCGTCTTCCTGGCGCTGGCGCTCTTCCTGGAAATCCGGCTAGCCATGTGGGTGGCCGTGGGCCTGGCCGTCTCGTTCATGGGCACGTTTCTCGTGATGGGCTTCCTGGAAATCTCGATCAACATGTTCTCGCTGATGGCGCTCGTGCTGGCGCTGGGCATCGTCGTGGACGACGCGATCGTCGTGGGAGAGAGCATCTTCGCCGAGAGGGAGCGGGGACACAGGGGGCTCGCGGCAGCCATTCGCGGCGCGCGCCGCGTCAGCACCCCCGTCATATTCTCGGTTCTCACGACGATCACGGCCTTCGCCGTGCTGCTGAACGCGCCCGGCCCGCAGGGAGAACTCGCCCGCGGGATTCCACTCGTGGTGATCGCGCTGCTCGTAATCTCTCTGCTGGAATCGCTGCTCGTTCTCCCGAACCACCTGTCGCATCTGGCGGCTCCCGGCGAGCGGAAGCCCGGCGCGGCCCAGCGGATGCTGCACCGGGCCCAGGGGACCGTGGACCGGATCATGAAGCGCATGGCGGACGGCCCCCTGGACCGCGGACTCCGCCTTGCGACGGAGCGACCCTCCATCATTCTCGCCTCGGCCATCGGATTGCTCGTCCTCTCGCTGGGGGTGGTGGCGTCGGGCATGGTGCCCAACCAGTTCATCACCCCGGTCGAGGGCGACATCGTGTCGGCGAACCTGGAGATGCCGACGGGGACTCCGGCCGAACGCACGGCCCGAATCGTCGCGGAAATCGAAGCTGCGGGACACCGGGCGGTGGCGCGTATTTCAGAGGATGTCGACGAAGACGACGGTCCGCTGGAGTTCGATGCGGCCGTCACCGTGGGGGAGTTGGCGGCGCTGTCCGATCCTCTCGGCGGAGATGCGGTGGAGGCGGCGCGCGGCCACCTCGGCACGGCGCAGTTCAAGCTTCACGACTGGAACAGCCGGGGTCTCGCCGCTTCCACATTCGAGCGTGTGTGGCGGGAAGAGGCCGGGATCCCCGCCGAAGCGAAATCCCTCTCCATCTCATCGAGCCTTCTGGGTCTCGGGCTGCCCGTGCACTACGAGCTGTCACATCCGGACCCTGATCGCCTGGAGGCCATTGCGGGCGAATTCACGGCTGAACTGACGGGCATGGAGGGGACGTTCGACGTCCGGAGCAACCTCGATGAGGGGCTCCGGGAACTTCAGCTGGAGTTGAAGCCGGAGGGCCGCTCCCTGAACCTGACGCTCGACCGTTTCGCGACGCAGGTGCGGTCGGCCTTCTTCGGAGCGGAAGCGCTCCGGGTCCCTCGGGGCCGCGAAGACATGCGGGTGTGGGTTCGGCTTCCCGAGGAAGAGCGCAATTCCGCGACCGACGTCGAGAACTACCCCGTTCGCACGCCGGGCGGGGAAGCGCCCCTGGGCCAGATCGCGTCCGCCGGATTCTCCCGCTCGTCAGCCGCGATTCACCGGGTCGACGGACGCCGGGCCGTTACGATCACCGCGGACGTGGACCCGCGCATCGCCGCGAGCCGGCAGGTGAACGCCAGGCTGGAAAACGAGGTGCTCGCGCGACTGACGGGCGAGAACCCGGATCTCGGCTACGCCTACGGCGGTCAGCGAAAGGACCAGGATCACGCGGTCTCCGCGCTGGGCCGGTCACTCATTCTCGCTCTCCTCATCATGTACAGCCTGATGGCGATTCCGTTCGGCTCGTACACGCAGCCCCTGATCATCATGGCCGCCGTTCCGCTGGGCGCGGTCGGGGCGCTGGCCGGCCATGCGCTGCTCGGTCTCAGTTGGGGACTGTGGTCGCTGTACGGACTCGTCGGCGTGTTCGGCGTGGTCGTGAACGACTCGCTCATGATGATCCGGTTCATCAACGACCTCAGGGACTCCGGCCTCGGGCCCGCGGAGGCGATCATCAGCGGGGCCAAGGAGAGATTCCGGGCGATCATGCTGACGTCGATTACGACATTCCTGGGCGTGGCCCCGCTGATCTTCGAGACGAGCACGTACGCTCAGCATCTCGTGCCGCTGGCGACCTCCGCCGGCTTCGGCGTGCTCATCGCCACGATCCTTCTCATGGTCGTCGTGCCGGCGCTGGTGATGACGCAGTACAACGTCGCGGCGTGGAGGGCGCGCCTGCGACTGGCGCGCGCCTGATCTTCGGGGGCCGCGCGAGGCCGAACTCTCTCCCCGGCGCCATCCCCGCGCTGGATTCCCTCACACGGCGCACGAGGATCTCGATGCCGACCGCGAACGTGCGACTCGCATGCACGAGAAGCTCGTGAAGCCTGGCCATCTCCCGGGGACGGCTCCCGGTCAAGAGACCGGTCGCCTCGCGGCGGGATCGGACTTGATCAGGAGGAGGCGGTTGTTCGCGGGGTAGAGCCACTCGGCGCCCCGTTCGGTGACCACCGCATCATCCTCCAGCGGCACCCGCAACTTCGCGCCCCCCCACTCCGGAACCGCGGTGTACGCGAACAGTTCGATCGAGAGGAGATTCGACGGCACGATCTCGAAGGTGAGGCGGCGCGGGTTCCACGTCGCGATCGAGGGGCCGATGCCGTGTCCGAGGTTCCCGACCGAGTGATGTCCCTCCCAGGTCACGTCCGTCCGCGGCCCATCCGTGGGCTGGTTGAAGGGAATGGGATTGAACCCGGCCGCCGTGAGGGCGGCGCCGATCCGGTCCATGTTTTCGCGCGCGGTGATGCCGGGCCGGATCGCGCGGCGCGACACTGCCCGCGCTTCGACCGCCCGGTCGAACGCGTTCTGCACGCCCGGCATCGCCTCCGTCTCCCCCGGCCGCATCACGTAGGCGACGCGCTTCATGTCCGTGCAGAAGTTCAGGTGGCAGACGCCCCAATCGATCATCATGACGTCGCCGCCCTGGATGATTCGGTCGCTGGAGGTCGCCTCGATGCCGTCGGGCCCCGTAATGTAGATCGAGGGAAAGCCGAAGGAGGAACCGAGCCCGCGCTCGAGCAGCCGGTCCATGAGCCACCAGGCCACGTCCCTGAGCGTCGTGACGCCGGGCGTGATGACTTCGTTCGAGAGGGCCCGTTCCGCGAGTTCCCGCGAGATTTCGCCCGCCTCGGCGAAGCCCGCGATCTCCGATGCGACGCGCCGCGCCCTGAAATCGGACACGAGCTTCTCCGCGGAGACGAAACGCGACGCCCACGGTTCGCCCAGCGTCTCGGCAAGGTGCCGGTAGCCGGTATGGGACAGTCCGTCGGCCGCGCCGATGTTCGATCCCATGTTGAGGCCGATCCGCTCCGGATCTCGCTCGGCGACGAACTCCCGAAGATCGAAGTTGCCGGTGACGATGTCGTAGGCGCCGTTTCCGGCCAGCAGGTATCCGCTGATTCCAAGGGCGGCGCGTTCGATCCGCTCTCCGCCGCGGTCGGTGAAGATGTAATAGCCGATGGGATTCACGTACCCGGGGCCGAAATCGGGGGTGAGCGGATCGTCGAGTCCCTCCCGGCGCATCGTGATCCACATGTCGATCCCGTTCTCGCGCATGGCCTCGGGCAGCACGACGTCGAACTTCTCGCGCCGCATCTGGTTCATCCGCTCCCAGCGCCGCCGCGCCTCCTGCCCTTCGGAAGGCACGGGGAGCAGAGGAAGCAGCAACAGCGCCCAGAGTCCGGCGCTCGCGATCCGGCCCTTCAGGATGATTCGATTCATGGATCCTCCCGTGCGTCTGCTAGAGATCCCTCGGCCAGAGTTGCGGCTGCCCGTCCAGGGAGACGGCTCCAAAATCGCGAAGATCGACGGTGGCAATCGCCCGGGCGTGGAGCCGCTCGGCTACGGCCATGACCACGCCATCCACCAGTCCCAACCGCAGAGAACGGTAGGTCGCGCTCAGTTCCTCCGCCCGCCTGAGATCTGCGAGGCTCCCCCATTCGATCATGAATCTTCCACCGGCGAGGTCCCTGCGCAGCGCCGCTGCTACGGCGGTGCCCAGTCTTGCGGCTACGATGTAATCCAACTCCGGGAGGATGGCCCACGGAAGTATCCATTCGCCGGGTCGCTTCCGGTAGGCGTCGCGGATCGCGGCGTGATCCCGTGCCCCGCGGTCGAGCAGTGCCACTACGGCGCTGGTATCCGCGACGATCACGGTCGGTTCCCGTCCCGTTTGCACGGTTTCTGCCCGGCTTCCCCGGCGCTACCGGCAGGCTCATCCTCCCCGAACCCGTGCAGGTACTCCTCGTACCGCTCCGCAAGGTCCGGCATGCCGCTGTCGCCCATGCCAATGCTGCGGGGCAACCGGGCCTGTACCTTGCGGGTGGTGTATTCGCCCACCGCTTCCCGGATCAGTTCGGCCGCGGAGCGGTTCTCGGCGGCGGCGATCGACTTCAGCTTGCCGTAGTCGGTCGCTCTCAGATAAACGGTCGTCTTGACTCTATCCATGATGGTGGTATGGTATATGGTTGACAGCTACACAGCAACCCACTCTCCGAAAGGTCCACCGTGGGGACTCCGACCTTGACCAGCGGCGCGGCGCGACGGCTCAGGGCACCGCGAGCGGCGGTCGTATGACGGTTCTGGCGCGACGTCTCGCCGATCTGGGGACCGAGAACGCCTTCAAGGTCAATGACGACATCCAGGTGTGTCTCGACCGGGGGATGGACGTCATCCGCTTCAACATCGGGGCGCCGGACTTCCGCAGCGCGCCCCACCTCAATCGGGTCGCCGTGGCGGAACTCGAGGCCGGGAACTCGGGGTACTGCGACGCGGCGGGACTCCCGTCCTTCCGCGAGGCGATCGCGCGCCATGTTTCGGCCACGCGCGGGATCGACGCGGGAGCGGATCGGGTCGTCGTCACGCCCGGGGCCAAGCCTCCGATCGGCTACACGTTCCAGACGTACGTGGACCGGGGCGACGAGGTCGTCTACCCGAGTCCGGGATTCCCCATCTATGAGTCCTGGGCCACGTTCGTGGGGGCGCGTCCCGTGCCTCTGCATCTCTCGGAGGAGCAGGGCTTCGCGTTCACGGCGGACGACCTCGGGGCACTCCTCACCGAGCGCACCCGGCTCATCATCCTCTGTTCGCCGTCGAATCCGACCGGAGGCGTGCTGTCGGCGGAAGATCTCGCGGGCATCGCGGCCGTGATCCGCGAACGGTGTCACCCGGACGTCCGGATCTACTCCGACGAGATCTACGAGCACATCCTCTTCGACGGCCTGGAGCACCGCAGCATCGCGTCGCACGAGGGCATGGCGGAGCGGACGGTCATTGCGAGCGGCCATTCGAAGGGATTCGCCATGACGGGGTGGCGCCTGGGCTGGGCCGTTCTGCCGACGCCGGAAGAGGCCGACGTCTTCAAGCAGCTCAACATCAACATCATGTCGTGTGTGCCGCCCTTCCTGCAGGAAGGGGGCAGGGCGGCGTACGAGGACCCGGCCACGGCCGGCGTTGTGGCGCACATGGTGGGCGAGTTCGAACGGCGGCGGGATTTCATCGTGCCTGCGCTCAACGCGATCGAGGGCCTGAGTTGCGAGTTGCCGAAGGGGGCGTTCTACGTCTTTCCGAACGTGTCCGGCATGTGCGAGCGGCTGGGCGTGCGCGAGGCGCACGACGCCATGCCGGCGGAATCCCGCGCCCGGACGACGCCGTCGGGCATGCTGCAGATGTTCCTGCTCTACCGGTACGGCGTGGCCACGATGGACCGGGCCTCCTTCTGCCGCATCGGCGCCGGGGGCCAGCACTTCCTCCGCATTTCGATCGCGAACAGCATGGAGGACATCGAGCGCGGCGTGGCTCGCATCGAGCGCGCCGCCGACGATCCGGACGGACTCCGGGGGTTCCTCGAGACGGAGCGCCTGTGGGACTGAGGCCCGCGCGGGAGCACGCCGTGCCGTCCCCCGCCGCACGGTTCGCGGTTTCCCTGCCGCTCGCCGTCCTGGCCATCGGCGCCACCGCGGGGGGGAGCAGGGCGCAAGTCGTCCTGACGGAGCGCGAAGCCTACCGCGCCCTCGTCCTCCAGGCCCCGGCCAGCGTGGAGGCGGCGGCGTACGGCAACGCACCGTACCTGTTCGGTGGCGGGGCGGATCTCCTCTTCTACGCACCCGCCCTCATAGGGCGTGCGAACGGCATGGCGGCGGGCCTGCACCGATACGGCTCGGAGGGCACCCTCGCGACGCTCGCCTCGAAGGGCAGCGTCGGACTCGGCGACCTTGCGGTGGGTCTCCAGTACATGCGCTACGGCGGCTCCGGTACCGCCACGTTTCCGGATCTCCAGTACGCGGCGTTCGGGGATGGCGAACCCGTGACCGAATTCGCGGCCTCGCTCGGCTACGCACGCGCGTTGTTCGGTGGGGTCGACGTCGGTGTCGTGGCGAAGTACCTCGAACTTCATTTCAAGCGTGCGCTACGGGATCGTACGCTCGTTGTGGATCTGGGAGTGGCGCGCGAGTTCGGCCCGGCGATGGTCAGCCTGACGGCCCGCAACCTGGGATCGGACGTGGAGACGACGGCTATCACGGACATCACGGACAGAATCCCCACGCAACTTGCCCTGGGCGTTTCGACGGAGACCTTCGAGGTCGGAGAGTTGGACATGTTCCTCACGAGCCAGGTCGCCCGGCGTCGGGATGGCGCGGTCATCCCGGCCGGCGGAGTCGAGGTGTCCTACTGGCCCGTCCAGGGCTACACGTTCCGCCTCCGCGCCGGACTTCAGCGTGTGGTGGAGGATCAGAGAAGCCCCCTCACTTTCGGTTTCGCCTTCACCGGCGACGCGCTTACGCTCGAGTACGCGTTCCAGGCGTTCGATGTGGAGGGCAACGCGCACCGTTTCGGCCTCAGCTTCCGCTGACCTTACGGCGCGTCCTCGCCCGTGTAGAAGGCGGTAACGCGGTCGGCGGCGGCGCGCGCCGCTTCCCGGTCGGTTCCCAGGGAGATGGAAGCCTCACACCACGCGGCGCTGCTCCGGCGAGTGAAGTCCCGCCCCTCGGCGGATGCGATCCACACCTCCGCGGTCTCCGGGACAACCATCGGGGCCGCAGAGAAGTGTTCGTCGAGTCCGAACAGCGCCTGGTCCCATCCGATGCCGACCGCCCCCGGCCCGAACTCTTCCCAGAACTCCTGCGGGAACTGCGCGAGATGTTCGAGGCGGACCTCGGTCCGGCCTTCCGGCATCTCGGCAAGCGTCACGGTCACCCAACTGACGTCTCCGTGCATTCGCCACGTCAGAGCGAAGCGTCCCGGCGGTTCGCACGCGATGATCTCGCCTCCCGCATTCCCCTCGAACCGGTAGCTGCCGCCCGCCCGCAGGTCGCCGGAAATCGGCAGGAACCACCTCGGGATCCGGGCCGCGTTCGTCAGGGCGCCCCACAGTTCCTCTCGACCCGCGCCAACCACCCGCGCGGCCAGGAGCGCATGCACGAGTCTGCCCTCGTGCTCGCGCTGGTCGAGTTCGCGCGTGACGGAGCCCGCCGGCCGGTGGTCGGTGGGGTTCAACGGTCGGGCCGGCCCACGGAAAAGCCGATGTCGTCCACGACGACCGTGCCCGCCGCCGAGCGGTCGAAGAGGAGGCGGATCTCGCGAGGCCCGGCAGGATCGAAAGCGGGATTGGCCTCGACGAAGTCGGCGAGCGGGATGGAAAAGGACTGGAGCACCAGTTCCCACTGGGTGTCGAACGATTCCGCGTCGTTGCGCCGCCGCACGACGGTCTCGAGGGGTCGGCGGATAGGCCCGTAGTTCGACAGCGGCACGCTCGCGGATTCGCCGTCCGTGTCCGTGACCACGACGGACAGGTCCACAGGCTTCTCGTCGTCGTCGCGAACGTCGTCTCGGCTGTCCTCCGCCGCGTCCTCCGCGGCGTCTTCCGCGGCGGGGGACGCACTCGCGTCCGCGTCGTCGTCCCCGGGCCTTCGCGGCCCCGGCTGACCCTCCACGGCCGCGAGTTGCAGGTCCAGCCGCGAGGCTGCGCCCAGACCCCAGTTCGCGGCCAATCCGTCCGGCAACGAGATGGCGTAGCCGGCGGGCGCCCCCAACGCGTCCCCGTCGCCGGCGACGCGGTTGTTCCAGCCCAGCCAGAGCGCGTTGTTGTCCTGCGAACTCGAGGTCGTGGGCCGGTTCCGCGAGCGGAGGTCGAGGAGGTTCTCCCGCCACGTGCCGAGCGAATCTCCCTTCAGCGTCACGCCCGCCGCCGTGCCGGTGGTGAGGTCGATGTCCTCCTCGAACGACGCGAGCGGCCGGAAACCGCTCGACTCGAACTGCGTGATGTACATCGTCTCCGGGAGCCAGCCGCCGATCACGCGATGGTCCCGGAACATCGGCATATAGCCGGGCCGGTCGCGCAGGGTCGTCTCGAGAAAGGCGGAGATATAGATCTTCGCGAACTCCCGCTGCGCTTCTCCGTCTATGAGTCCCCGCAGGTCGAGACGCCGGGCGCTGCGCGGGCCGTTGTCCTTGTTCCCCCACACCGTGTTCCACTGCCCGTGGTTCGCCCGGTACATGTAGATCGCGGTCTTGAAGTAGTTTCCCCCGTCGGTGAACTCGAGCCGGTTGTAGAGCCGCAGGCCGTGGAAGCTCGTGACGTCCCCGTCGTGCGAGCCGTGGAACACCATGTAGTCGACGTTCTCGACGGGCACGAAGCGTCCGGTTGGAAGGTACTGTCCGTCGACGGGCGCGATGGCGACGATCCCGCGGATCCCGTGGTTGAAGTCGAACTCCAGAGAGGCGTCGTCCGGATACCGGGACAGCCGGTTGAAGGCTGCGGCATGCCCCACCGCCTCACCGCCGCGGGAATGACCGATGAGGGCGATGCGGTCGAAGTCGATCTTCCCGTGGAAGGGGGTGGCTTCGTCCGCCGCGAATTCCTTGAAGGCGTCGATGTGTTTGAGGAGAAACCAGCCCCGCCCGTCGTTCTCGTTGCGGATGCCGCCGTTGATGAAATTCATGTCGGCGGAGGCGAACACGTAGCCCCGGCTGGCGAGCAGCTCGCCGAGATAGCCGTACCCGGGGTCGGAGAAGTCCCTCATGTCGTGGTTCCCGTGGACGATGAGGACCAGCGGGAAGGGGCGGCCATCCCCCGGCTCGCCCTCGGGATACCAAACGCGGCCGTTGATCGGGAACTCCTTCGGCGTGAAGCCCCAGTAGCCGTTCCGTTCGCCCGCGGATTCGCCGAGAGAGACGAGCTTCGAAGCGTCGACCGTCTCCGTCACGATCGACACCGAATCCCGGTACTCGGGCCGGCGCCTGTCCGTGCCGCTCCCGTAGTAGAGCCGGCGTACCTCGTATGGTCCCGGGGTTCCCGGATGCTCGGCCTCGAGTCGCTGTTCGGCGAGGACGGTGGCGTGGTCGGAGGGGGTGAGCCGGAGGGGGCCGTAGCACCCGCCGCCCGCGACCGAGACGGCGACCGTCAACAGCGCGGTCGTCAGGAGGGATTGTCGCGTCCTCAACCGCCGAGATCCTCCGACTCCGGGTCCGGTTCCCGCTCGCGCTCCCCGCCTTCCGGCCCCTCGAGCGAAAGCCTGAACTGTTCCGCCAGTTCGGGATCGTCCTCGATCTCCAGGACGCGTTTGGCGATGTACTCGCCGAGTACCGGCCCCTGCTTGAACGACTCGGCCGTCCCCAGGCCCGCGAGCCACACGTTGTCGAAGTCGGGGTGCTTGTCGATGAGGAAGTTGCGGCTGGGACCGAAACAGTAGTGGCAGGCGCGCGTCTCGTTGACCGCCGCGCCCACCATGTCCGGGAAGTAGCGCTCGAGGATCCGGCGCGGGCGCTCGTGGGCTTCCGGCGGCACCCAGCGGTCGCTCGTGTCCGGATCGTCGCCGGGTTGTCCGCCCGTCCGCACCCGAAAGCCGCGGTGGTCCGGGCCCAGAGCCGGCCAGCCCGTACAACCCGGAACGCCGTAGCTCGGCATGTTGGGGAACATGAAGCGCCGGTCCGGCACCGCGAAGTAGAAGACGTTGCCCACGGGGATGCGTATCCGGTCTCCGAACAGTTCCGGGAAGGTCTTTCCCATCCAGGGCCCCACCGCGAACACGAACGTCGAGGCCGCGAGCGATTCGTCGCCGCCCAAGGTCACGTCGCTCAGCCGCCGGCCGTCCGATCTTCCGAGAGCGGCGCGCGCGATCCGGAGCTCGCCGCCCTCCATCTCGAACCGCTTGGCCACGGATTCGATGGCCCGCCGCGCCCGCACGACCCCCGCGTTGGGTTCGTGGAGCCCCAGGGAGACCCCTTCCTCCGTCCGGATCCAGGGCCAGCGGTAGTTGATCTCGTCCACGTCGAGCAACTCGTAGTCGACGCCGAGCCGGTCCCACTGAGCCATCGTGTCTTCGAGATAGGGGACCATCTCCTCGCGCAGGATGAGATCTCCGGTCCGGTAGAAGACGCGCGGCAGGAGGAGTTCCCGTCCCTCTTCGTCCCACTGGGTCCAGCGGCGCATGGCCTCGTTGGCCCAGCGATTCCAGACGAAGCCCTCGGGACGCCCCCCGTAGGAGGACCGGACGCCGCGCGTTTCGCCGCCCGAGGTGGAACGCGAATTGCCGGGGCCGTAGGCGTCGAGCACGGTCACCGCGGCCCCGAGCCGGACGAGGTTGAGCGCGGTCCAGATCCCGAAGTTTCCGGCGCCGACCACCACGATGTCGGGAGGTTGGCCGGCGCGGCGTCGCACGGGAGCCGAGCGGGGAGGCGGCGGTGCCCCGATGAGCGGGGATGAGGCGCCGAGCGACAGCCCGGCCGCAGCCGCTCCGGCCGTCGCGCTCTTCAGGAACTCCCGTCGATCGATGGCCAAGTGGAGCGTCCCCTCCCGGAGCGAGTCAATGCGGCGTCAAAGCTGACCCATGCGCCGGACTCCGTGCAAGCGCCGGGCACCTCGCCCCGCCGCCGGCCATGTGGAGTCGTACGGCCCGCGCACCTCCCTGAACGTCCCTCAGACATCGTCGGACTGTCGGACATACCCCGGCGGTTGACTTCCCGGGCTACTCATGTTGCGTCGGCCCGTCCGCGCCCCTCCGAGCCTGGCTGAAGAGAGTCAACTCGAGACTATTCGCACGACTCGCCCATCGCGGTCGAAAACCATAATGGGTCCGGGTCGCACGTCGTCGCCGTACTCGATCTTGCGTGCTTCCTGATCACGCGCCGCTGCGGCCGCTCCCGGTAGCCGGAACGGCTCAGCCAAGCGCGCATCGACCGTGTAGCCCATGTCTGCCAGCGACTGGACGGTCGTCGCACTCAACGGGTTGGGCACGCCCAGGTTGAGGCGCGGGGTCATCAGTTCGTGGTCGAACACGGACTCGCGCCAATGTGCATCACCCGATCCGCGTCCCGCGTAGTTTTCCACGGGCACCCTTGCGCCGCCCGTGTAGATGTCACCGCCGGCTTCGTCAAAGGCCGCGATGGCGAGCGGGCCTCGGAAGTGGGTGTCCGTCCCCAGGCTGTCGGGCAGTGATGGGTTGATCAGCAGACCCTGTTCGTCCCACACGCTTCCGAACCCCAGCAGGTGGCCGATCTCATGGAGGATCACCTCCTCCATCGCATCGCTCTCCCGAAGCACCTCCAAGTCCTCGGAGTCGAAACGCAATGCACCGATCAGAGGCAAGTGCGATTCCTCGCGAATCGCACACAGTGCCGCCCATCCCAAGACCCCCCCTTGACCGTCGACCTCCCCGACGGACGCTACGATGGCAAGATCGTCGATGACCTCCAGCGACTGGTCGCTGGTGACGCCTTGGCAGCCCAACGCAACGCCGGAGCCGACCGGAACGTCCGGCAATTCGGTGTTCGCAAGGATGGATTCCCAGTATTCCACCGCGTCGTCGAACGCCGCCTCCACGACACCTCCCGGACGATCCGTCATTATGAGGTCGATGGCGTAGGACCCTTCGCGCACGCCCCTGACGGACACCGGGAAGGAAGACTCCGCCGCCAATCCGGCCTCGTCGGTCGCGGTCACCACGATCTTCGTCGATCCCATCGCCAACGGCGTCACGGTCAGCCGGTCGTTCGCGACCGAAACCGAGACCGCGCCCGCATCGGCGGACACCGCCGAGTACGCCAACCCATCTCCGTCGGGATCGTCGAAATAGGAAGACACCGGGATCTCCCTGGGTTCATCCCCCTCCCGCATTCGCATCCACGGAAGGCTGCGGATCGGAACGGGTGCCCGGTTCGAGACGCTTCCGAACAAGACCAGCGAACCAGCCGATTCCAGTCGGAGACCGGAGAATGTGCCCGGCAGCGTGGGGAGCGGTCCGGCGACGACCTCGGCACCGCCCCGACCGCCGGCTCGGCGCGTCACCGTCACTTCCGCGCTTCGACCGCTCCCCGCTGCCAGTACCGCCGCGTCCGCTGAAATCTCGCCCCCGTGCGCGGAAAGGGGGATCCTCAGATCCACCGGCGCCCCCTCCCCCAAGCGGACCGCCATGCGGGCCGGGCTGGCGGCCGACGCATCTTCTCCGTCGGTGCGGATGGCCTCAAGCATGAGCGTGAACGGCACCCCGGGGTTCCCGCCCAACGACAGGAGCGACAGGCGAGGTAGGCCCAGGAACATCCCTTCAGGAAGCTCGCTCAACTCGTTGTCCGCGAGAACAAGGCTCTCCAAGCTGGGAAGACCGGAGAACACGCCCGGCGGCAGTCCTTCGCTGGTCAAGCGGTTGCCGCCGAGATCGAGACGCCGCAGGCTCTCCATCCCGCCTATCCCTTGTGGAATCGACGTCAGGCGGTTGTGGCCGAGCAGCATTTTGTGAAGTCGCGTCAGCCTGCCGAGTTCCGGAGGAAGGGATCCCGTCAGTTCGTTGCGGCCGAGGTCCATCTCTTCGAGATTGGTTAAATTGCCAAGTTGTGGTGGGATCGAACCGGTCAACTGGTTGCCTTGGAGTTGCAGGTCGATAAGGCTACCTAGTTTACCAAGCTCAGGAGGGATCGGGCCTGTGAGGGAGCCCCACGAGAGATTAAGTTCTTCAAGGTTGGCAAGCTTCCCGAGTTCTGGAGGGATCTTCCCCGTCAGGGTAGGGTGGAAACCCAGAGACAGTATCTTCAGCCGGGAGAGGTTTCCGAGTTCCGGCGGGATGGGACTGCTCACCGGAGCGAACTGCATGTAGAAACCCTCCAGATTCGCGAGCTTGCCCAAATCTCCCGGTATGGCTGTGAGGTTGGTAAAGGTAAGGTACAGGAGGCGTAGATTCGCGAGATCTCCCAACTCCGGGGGAATCGGTCCCGCGAGGTCGGTGCTTCCGAGATCCAGGTGTTCCAAGTTGGCGAGTCGGCCAAGCTCGGGCGGGATCGAGCCTGTCAGATCATTGTGATCGAGGTCTAGCTTTCTCAGATTGGCCAACCCTTCCAGCTCTGGAGGAATGGGACCGGTCAGCGAATTCCAAGAGAGGTTTAGCTCCTCCAAGTTGACGAGTTGACCCAGCTCTGACGGAATGGGGCCTGCCAGCGAATTTCTGTAGAGTATCAGTTCGTTCAGATTGACCAACGCTCCCAGCTCTGGAGGAATGGGACCAGTCAGGGAGTTAAGACGGAGCCTCAGCACCTCCAGATTGACGAGTCGGCCCAACTCGGGTGGGACCGAGCCTGTCAACTCATTATGCCCGAGCCTTAGCTCTTCCAGATTGACCAGCGCTCCCAGCTCTGGAGGAATCGGGCCGGTCAACGAGTTCAGGGTCAGCCACATGGACCCCAAGTTGGCGAGCCGCCCCAACTCCTGGGGGATGGGGCCTGTCAGTGAGTTCTGAGAGAGGCTCAGGGATCTTAGGTTGGCGAGGCGACCCAACTCCCGAGGAATGGGGCCTGTCAGCGAGTTGCCGACGAGATTCAGGAGCTCCAAGTGGGCGAGGCGACCCAAATCCGGCGGTATCGAACCCGTCAGGTTGTTGAAATCGATCCACAGGCTGGTGACGCGGCCCCCCTTGGTGCTGATCCCCCACCACTCGTCCAACGGAGCGTCGGTCAGCCAGTTGTCAGCACGTCTCCAAGCAGGTCCGCCCGTCGCCTCGAACAGCGCCGCCAAGGCCGACCGATCCGGGGAAAAAACAGTGATCTCCGACTCTCCCGAGGCGCCGAAGGTTGCGACCGTTACCGCGGCCGCGCCCTCCCCCACACCGAGGACAAGGCCGAGACTGTCCACCTCCACCACGGATGGATCGCTGGACGACCAAACGAAACCCGCGTCGTCAATAGCATGCCCGTTCGCATCATAGGCGGCTGCGGCCAGCCGTAGCGTGTCTCCCGGCGCGATCGTGTCGGCGGGAGGAGCAACGGCGACTTGATGCGCTCGTGCGCGCACGGTAACCCGCGCCTCACCCGAGACGTCGCCGACCGTCGCCACAATACGGGTCTCTCCGCGCCCGATGGCCTTCACCAGCCCCAAGGTGTCCACCGTCGCCACCGCCGAGTCGCTGGACCACCAGGACAACCGCGGCTCCTCGATCTCGTGCCCGTTGGCATCGAACGCATCTGCCGTCAGCCTTAGCGTCTCGCCGGGCGCGAGCGTATCCGCCTCGGGCGACACGTAGACGGATCCCGCCTCCTGCATCACCGATACCGCCGCCGTCCCCACGCTCTCCCCCGCTGTGGCGGCGACCCTGGTCATGCCGCCGCCCACAGCCGTGACGAGTCCGGCGGAATCCACGGCTACGACCGCTTCGTCGAGACTCGACCAGAGGGCCGCCGCACCCTCGATCACACGTCCCCGTTGATCACGGACCTCCGCCGCGAGCCGGACCGTATCGCCCAGCGCGGCCAACGCCACCATGGTTGGCGTGATCTTGATCGCGGTGGGCAGGGGTGCCGTAACGACCAATTCCATGTTCCCCGTTGCAGGTCCCGAAGCGGCTGAGATGACCGCATGGCCGGGACTGAGTGCCGTGACCAGCCCCCGCGTGTCCACCGCCGCCACCGCCGAATCGCTCGACGACCAGGAGGACACGGCCCCACGCACCGCGTGCCCGTTCTCGTCAAAGGCCTCGGCCGCGAGTCGGACCGTGTCGCCCACGACCAGGGTATCGGCGAAGGGAGAGACGGATACCGTGCTTGTAACCTGCTTCACCGTGATGGCGGCTGTCCCCGAAACCGTTCCCGCCGACGCAGTAATGGTCGCCTCTCCGTTGTCGGCGGCCCGCGCCAAGCCGGCGGTGCCGACGACCGCTACCGAATCGGCGCTGCTGGTCCATTCGACAGTCGCCGCGGCCATCGAATTTCCGTTCTGGTCACGGACATCGGCCGTCAGCTGCACCGTTGCGTCCAACGCCGACAGCGTTGCCGATGCCGGCAAGACCCGGACTGACACCGGGCGAGGGGCCTCCGGACTCGGCGGGGTGGGTCCGGCCGGGTTGTCGCCGCACGAGAGCAGGAGGGTCGGAATCAGCAGCAGAAGCGCCGCCGCAAGCGAGAAGACCGGTCGCCGGTTCGTTCTCTCGACGGACGAATGAGCGATGTCCCGACGCGACACATGCACGGCGGAATATCTTCCGAAGTCGGCGACCGGTCGCGGCATGACGAACCTTGGGAGAATGAAGTATCGACGGGGCCGAGTCGCGTCGCGCGCGACCCCACTCGCAAAGATACCGACGCCTCGGCCAAGGCGCTCCAGAATAGCGCTGCTATTCTCCCTCGTCCCTTCTTGTCAGGCGAGCGCTTCACCGCTCTCGGCGCTGACGCGGGATCTTACCACACTAGCGCCGCTCGAAGGCCGCATCCATGAGAAGCCACGCGTTGGGATCGAAGATGACGTCGAGCGGCTCCGCGGGAACGGGGATCGTGAACCGGCCCTGCCGCCCGTCGACGTCCAGCACTTCGATTCGAGGCGGCCGGGTGGCCCCGTGCACTCCGCCCTCGAGCGGGCCATCCGCAGGGAGGTGAATCGCGACCTCCACCGGCATGCGGAAGGTGTAGCGTTCGTCCTGCGCCTGCCGGATGTCGATGTGAATGGCTCCCGCCGCCGCGTCGTAGCTCCAGCCACCCTCGTACTCCAGCCACCCGCCGCGGTAGAGCCACTGGTCGAAGAACGCCCGCAGATCGAGACCCGACGCCTCCTCCATCGCCCGCCGATAATCCGCCGTCGTCGCGTTCCCGTCCCGGAATTCCCGGTAGTACGCCTGGATCCCGGCCCAGAACGCATCCTCCCCGACGACCCCGCGCAGCATGTGCAGCACCCATGAGCCCTTCTGGTACGTGCCCGGACCGCTCGTGACCCGGCCCATGTCCGCGAGGTTGTCGTGGACGATCCGATAGTCCGGGTTTTCCGCCATGAAATCCCGGATCCGGTCGCGGCTCACTTTCAATCGCTCAATGAATTCGTCGCGCCCGTATTGATGTTCGATGAAGAGCAGCGTGAAGTACGTCGCGAAACCCTCGCTCAGCCAGACGTCATCCCAGTCGTATTCGGTGACCGCATTCCCGAACCACTGATGCGCCACCTCGTGAATGATCACGTTCCGCCAGCGCACATCCCGTTCGCCCGTCACCGAGGCGTCGCCGTAGAAGATCGCGGTGGCCGCCTCCATGCCGCCCCCGACGCTGTTCGACTGCACGTTCGCCAGCTTCTCGTACGAATAGGGGCCGACCATGTCTCCGTAGAACTCCATCGCCTGCTTCGTCGGCACCGCAAAATCGTGGAAGCCGGCGTCGCGGTCCTGGGCGTAGACCCAGGTCTGGATCGGCGCCCCGTTGTAGTAGTCCACGGTCTGCACGGCGAAGCGGGCCGCCCCGAGCGCGTACAGCCAGGTTGCGATCGGAACCGACTGCTTCCAGTGCGAGCGGCGCGTGCCGTCCAGGAGATCGGTCTCCTCGATGAGCAGCCCGTTGGAGATGACCTGGTAGTGAGCCGGCGCCGTGACGATGAGTTCGTTCGTGGCCTTGTCGTACGGGTGATCGATCGTCGGCAGCCAGTTCCGCGCCTTGTTGGGCCAGTTGTCGCTGAAGAAGGTCCGGTCTCCATGCTTGTTGGGACCGATGATGAGACCGGTGGCCGGAACGCCCTCGTACACGACCGTGATCTGGCGCCGCTCGCCGGCTTCGGTCGGTCGCGCGAGCGCAATGAAAAGCGCGTCGCCCCGGTGCTCGAACTGCATCGGGCCGTCTGCTCCCGTTACGGCCTCCACCCGCATGCCGGCGCCATCGGGACTTTGCTCGATCAGGTCCAGCCGTACCTCGTCGATCCCGGCCTCGAGGAAGCGGAGATCGATCGTCGCCTCGCCCGAGATCACGTCCGTCTCGTCGCTCAGCGTCAGCGCGAACGCGTAGTTGAGCGCATCGATCGCGGGATTCTTGGGATAGGTGTCCGCCGCCCGCTCGGGTGGCATCGTGCCCGTCGCGTCGCCCGGCATCGACCCCGCGCCCGGCGGTGCGTGCGGCCGTATCGCGCCGGCTCCCGCTACGAGCGGCGCGATCAGCAGTAGGGAAGCAATGTGTTTCATGGGGCACTCCGGCGATTATCGTCTCGGTTCACGTTCCGGCGCCACGATCGCACGACGACCGCCCGCGCTCCACCTCCCGGAGAATGCGCGGAACCCTTACCCGCTTCAACCCGCTCCGCCTAACTTGGGGGCCGCCAACGGACCAAAGTTCGGAGAAATGAATGGGTGTTCAGACGAGCCTCTCGTTTTCCTCCCCCGCGCGAGACCTGCTCGACGGTCTGCTGGCGGCGCACACCGAGGCGGAGGTCCACGCCTGTCTCGACCGGCGGGGCTACACGCGCGATGAGCACTGGGCGCCGTACGGGGGGGTCGAGAACAACGGCGGCCAGTTCCTGAACCAGCAGGCGAGTCCCAGGGGCGCGCTCGTCGAGAAGGTGGTCAACAGCATCGACGCCGTGCTGATGGCCGGAGCCCACGAGCGCGGAGATCTGCCGGATTCGCCGCCCGCTTCCATGTTCGCGGCCGGCGAGCGGTACTTCGGCGTGCCCGGCGGCCGCCTCGCCGAGATCACCGCGACCGAACGCGGCCGCCTCGCGCGCAGGTCGGTGCAGGTCGTCTTCTCGGGCCGGAAGATCCCCGGAAAGCCGACCATTACGATCACCGACCTCGGAGAGGGTCAGGCTCCGGACGATTTTCCCCGCACCTTCACGTCCCTGGCGGCCAGCAACAAGCTGCAGATTCCGTTTGTTCAGGGGAAATTCAACATGGGCTCGACGGGCGCCGTCCCGTTCTGCGGCAGGGAGCACAACTACCAACTCATCGTTTCCCGCCGCCACCCCGCCGCTCCGGGCGATTCCGAAGCTTGGGGGTTCACGGTCGTGCGGCGCCTGCGCCCGCGGGCCGACGAGCGCCTGTCCCGGTTCCAGTATCTTGCCCCCGGCGGGAGGATTCTTCGCGTCGAGACCGATGCCCTGCCCATCTGGGCTGCGGCGACCCGCGGTCCCAGCCGTATCGAATGGGGCTCGCTGGTACGTCTTTACGAGTACGATCTGCCGGAGAAGTCGAAGGCGACGCTCGACTTCGCGCGCATGCTCAACCGCCGGTTGTACCGCACTCCGGTGCCCATTCAGGTCGTCGAGACCCGCTCGTTCAGGATCGACCGGGAAGCGATCGTCTCGGGGCTCGACACGCGACTCGCGGTGGACGCCGCCGACGTGGTGGAAGACGGCTTCCCGGTCGAGGACGAACTGACGCTTCGGGACGGCCACGTGGTCCGCGTCTCGCTCATCCCGTTCAGGGAAAACGCGAATACGGCCCATTGGGTGCGCGCCTCCGAAGCCCTGATCTTCACGGTCAACGGGCAGGCGCACGCCTTTGAACCGCGGGACTTCCTGCGTCGGCGGGGGTCGCGCGGCGTCGGGTTCCAGTATCTGGCGCGCAGCCTCCTTGTCGCCGTGGATTGCTCCGCACTGCCGTCGAGTCTCATCGAACAACTGTTCATGGGGTCGCGCGACCGGATGCGCGACATCGATGAGAAGCGGAATCTGCTGGAGGAGTTGGCGGGTCACCTGCGCGGGCACGAAGGGTTGCGGACGCTGAACTACCGGCGGCGGGTGGACGCGATCCGACGCTCCGCCGAGAGCAGCGAGAAGACCGATGAACTGTTCCGGCGCATGATCGATTCGTCGGCCGCCCTCGCCGCCATCCTCCGTGGCGCGGGGAACATCCCGGCCCCCGTGCGGGCCAACGGGTGCAAGGGTGCGGCGTTCGAGGGCCGGCGCTTCCCGACCTACCTCCGGTGGCGAAAGGGCGGGTCCTTCCTGCGGAAGCGATGCCCGGAGAATTCCTGGTGCGACATTCAGTTGGAGACGGACGCGGAGAACACGTTCCTGTCGCGGCCGGTCGAGCGCGGGGAGTGCATCGTCGCGCCGGAAGGCTGGAAGAAGAGCCGCAAGCTGTGGGACGGGCGGCTCTCCATCCGGCTCCAGCCTCCGGAAGACGCGGCCGCCGGCGCCGTCCTCCCGCTGCGCGTTGGGCTCACTTGGCCCGGGTGCCTGCGGCCGTTGGAGGCCCGGGGCGAACTGATCGTCGATCCGCCCCGCGAGGCCGCCCCGAGCCCTCCGGGGCCGAAGCCGAAGCCCAGGAAGAGTTCCGTTCAGCCGCCGGAGATACGCGAGGTTCGGCGGGACGGCTGGAGCGACCACGGCTTCGGCGAGAGGTCGGTGGCGCGGGTCGACTCGGAGGGGGGCAGGACCATCGTGTTCGTCAACATGGACAACCGCAGTCTCGCCGGCTGCTGCTACGCGGAGCCCGGGAGGGCGGAGGAATTGCGAGAGATGTACAAGCTGGCCACCGCGGCCATGGCCGTGTCGCTGGAGCGCGCCGTGCAGGAGGAGGAAGTCGGCCAGGCGGAGGCGGATCAGGCGTTCGAGGCGATCGGAGATGTGCTGGTCCCCGCCATCGACTTCGCCGGCCGCATCGCCTACGCCGACGGATCGTGACGAAGGGATACGAGCGTGGAAATCGAGCGCACGATGGAGGCCGAGTCGGCCTTCGCTGGTCGCTACGGTGCGTGAATGCTCTCCGCGCATGATCGAAATGGGAGGTGCACAATGCTGACTCGCCGATTCATTGCTCTACTCGCCGTGTCGTTCACCGTTTGGGCGCCGCCGTCCCCCGGCGTTGCCCAGGAGATGATCGCCATCGTCGGGGCCACCGTCATTGATGGTAACGGGGGTGCACCGCTCTCCGACGCCACCGTCGTCATTGAAGGCGCCCGCCTCGCCGCCGTGGGGCCGAGCGCCTCCACCGCGGTGCCCGACGGCGCGCGGGTCATCGACGGGGCGGGGAAGTTCCTCACCCCCGGCTTTGTGGATACGAACGTCCACACGAGCCTCTACGGCGCCGGCTTCGGGAAGCACCGGAAGGAGAATGCCGTCTTCTACTGGGAGCGCGGGGCGGAGATCGCCCTCGAAGCCGCGCAGATGCACCTCAAGCACGGCGTGACGCACCTGCGCGACAGCTACGGCCAGCTCCCGCAACTCATCGAAGTGCGCGACGCGATCGCCGAGGGACGCGAAGTCGGCCCGAGAATGCAGGTCGCCGGCAACATCGTCGGCTGGGGCGGCGCCTTCTCCGTCACGTTCTCCCTGATCGCCGACTCGGATCTGTCGCTGTGGGAAGAACAGTTCTCCGACCACCTCGCCCAGGGCGCCGGCGAGGACCTCATGGACATGTACCCGGAGGAACTCCGCGCCGCGATCAACGACTACCTCGACAAGGGCGTGGACTTCGTGAAGTACGGGGGCAGCAGCCACTGGTCCTACCCGACCATGATCGGCTTCTCTCCCGAGGCCCAGCGGGTGATCGTGGAGGAGACCCACGGGCGCGGGCTCGTCGCCGAGACGCACGCCACCAACCCGGAAAGCCTCAGACTCGCGGTCGAAGCGGGCATCGACCTCATCCAGCATCCGGAAGTTCTGGCCGGCCGTCCCTATTCCGAGGCACTGCTGGCGCAGATTCGCGAGCGTGGCGTGATCTGCTCGATGCTGGTCAATACGATCACGGGCGAGGCGTGGGAGCAGCACCTCGCCGACGTCGCGGGAGCCGAGGCAGGTCTCGCCGACCCCGGGGACTCAGCGGAGTGGGGGCGTCTGCGCCGGCCCGTCGAGCGGGAGAAGACGTCGTTCGAGCTGCGGCGCGAGCGCAATGCCCTGGGCCACGGCACCGCCATGCGCCGCCAGAACGCGAAGAGCCTCATCGACGCGGGCTGCATCGTGACCCTCGGCACGGACAACTTCCCCGCCGCCGACATCCAGTTCCTGCGCGAGCCGAAGCCAATCTGGCAGGAACCGGGCATCGGCACGCTGATGGCGATCGAAGGCCTCGTCGAACTAGGAATGACCGCCTCCGAAGCGATCGTGGCCGGAACCCGCAACGGCGCCCTCGCCGCCCGCGGCCTCGACGACTTCGGAACGATCGAGGCCGGCAAGTTCGCGGACCTCGTCCTCCTGGACGCGAGTCCCCTGGAGGACATCCGCAACATCCGCCAACAGGCGATGGTGATGAAGGAGGGCAGGGTGATCGACGTCAACGCCCTCCCCACGCGCCCGGTCATGTTCGTCCGCTGATCAAGGTAACGGGGGCGCACGCCGAACCGTTCGGTTACGGGTATTGATTGCCCATATGAAGCGATATGGGTAGTATGGGTCATGAAGACGACCATCGACATTCACGGCGAGCTTCTCGTTCGGGCCAAACGGTACGCGAGGGATAACCAGCGTTCTCTTCGGTCCGTCGTCGAAGAGGGCCTGAGGCGGGTACTCTCCGCGCGTCCGACCGCTTCCAGGTATCGGATGCCGGATTGCAGCCAGGGAGACCCCTGCGACGACGATCCTCTTGTCGCGTACACGTGGCAGGATCTTTCCGAGATGATCTACGAGCCGCGACGGATCTACAAACATCCGGGAACGCGGTGATCGCCGTAGACACCAACATCCTGGTGTACGCGCATCGTCGAGAATCGTCCCTCCACGAGTCGGCGCGCCAAATGCTCGGGGGTTTGGCCGAGGGCGATCGAGATTGGGGCATTCCGTGGCCGTGCTGCTACGAATTCTTCAGCGTCGTGACGAACCGGCGCATCTGGCACGACGCGGCGTCACGGCCCGACGAAGCCTGGGTCCAGATTCGCGCCTGGACCGAGTCCCCCTCCAACCACTTACTGGGAGAGACGGACGGTTTCCTCGACCTGCTTGAGCGTTTGATCACACGCGAGCGCATCCGCGGCCCACTCGTCCACGATGCCCGAATTGCCGCGCTATGCCTGGCCCACGGCGTGGAAGCTCTTCTCACGCGAGATCGCGATTTTGCGTTATTCCCTGAACTCGTCACGCTCGACCCGTGGGAGCGAAGGGCCGAGCCTTAGGCTCCCGCCAATAGCCGCCGGATCGTCGCCCCGGCGATGCCGTGAGAAGAGGCTGCGGACCCATCGCCCCGCGTCGCGGCGAAGGGAATCGCCCCCACCCCCTTCACTGTATCCGGCAGGTGTTCCGGTGACTCACTGATGGATTCGCTCCCTGAGGCATCATAGAAACAGAACTCGCTACCGGGGTACAGAATCCAGACCGACCGCGTCTCAGGAATGGCGTCGCGGTAGGCGTGCATCTTGTAGAGGTCGCCGCGCGTGAAGCGGCCTTTGCGCTCCGCGGACTTCTCGTCTGTGGCCTCTCCGCCAGTCGTCGTTTCGCCGGCCCTGTCGAGCCCCGCCTCAGCCGGCGTTTGAAGCCTGAACTTCGCGTCGAACAGGTGGAGGCCCCGGTTCGGCCCGCGCTCGATCTCAAGGGAGATGTCCGGGCGAAGCCCCACCGAGTAGGAACGGTACGGTGGCGTCCCCGAGTGCGAGAACGACGGGTTGTAGGCCAGCCGGACGCCGGAGGCCCATTCGAACGTCCGATTCCATGCGAGTGTGACCTCGAACGGACTGCTTGCCGGGCGCGCACCGTGCGTCGGGGGTCCGACAACGTCCCGAATAACGCCGGCGAGGCGGAAGAAGGTCCAAAGCTCGTACAGGAGGGCGATGTTCTTGAGTTCCAGAAGGTCGCGCATCTCGTTCCGGTCGACCGGGATGCGGGGCGCGAGCCGGATCCTCGCGAAGTGGCGGAGCACCTGCCGGTAGCCGCGTCGCCGCTGCAGAACCGTGGACGAGAACGGGATCCGCGCCAGCGTGCCCACCACCTCCCACATCGAGTGCCGCACGATGGGCAGCAGGGCCGCGTCCATCCAATCGCAGTCGTCGATCAAACCACGTTCGAAGGCGTTGCGCCGACGCGCCGCCGCCGACCGCGTGCGGCCAATGATCCCCCGCGCCTGACCGATGAAGGCCTTGACGAACCGGTTCTCGGGCGTGTCGATCGTGGCCCGGATCCGCCGCTCGGACACCGTCTCGGGAAGTTGGCCGCCCAACCGCGAAGCGAGCGCCGCGCCGGCCGGAGAGAGGGACGGGGAGTGCGCCGGGGCTCCGGCCCGCGTCACCAGGTCGAGCAGCGTCCGCTCGTCCAATCGTGTGAGCGCCTCGATCCCGACTTCCCTGCGCTCCGTCCGCCAACGCCGGTACGGCATGCGCTGGATCAACTCCAAGGCGGGAAGGAGTCGCATCTCCACGGGGGCGCGGCCGGAGAGGATGTAACGCAGGTAGACGAACGCGTGATAGAGCACCTCGTCACGCGGCGCGGGCCCGCGGGCGTACCGGGCGGAGCCGGGATCCTGGGCCGCGAATGGAAGGCTCGTGGCGATGTCCGTAAGGTCTGCGAGGAGCGCCTCGAAGTCCTCCTCTCGGAGCTTGCCGGTATACAGCTCCACGGGGCGCCCCACATGGGGGAGTTCCAGAACGCCCACGGAGTTGACGAGATCCAGAACGAGCGCCCCGGTCCCGGCCTGAGTACAAGCACCCGTCGGCAGGACTGCCTCGATGTCGGCGAGCTTCTCGCGCGGACCCTCCAGGATCCACCGCCGCTCGCTTTGCAGTCGCCAACGTCCGCGACGGAAGGGTGGGCGTTCTCCGGACCGCCACTGCGTGATCGTGACGGGTGCGGATGTCTCGCTCGGTGCGGACGCTTCGCCGCTCGCCGTTGAACCAGCCTCCGCCGTAGCGGTCACGCGATGAACATCACTCTATGAACGCCGTGAAGCCGCGCTGCCGGAGACGCCGCAACATGCGCCAGATCTTGGCCGCCGTGCGCGGGAACTCCGGATCGGGGCCTTCCGCGGCTCCATCGCCGGTCTTCCTCGTGGGCGTCAGGCGTCCGCGCTCTACCGTCCATTCGTCGAGCGCGACATCGGTATCCCCGCGCCTTCGCTCGCCGCCATGCACGGCGAAGTTGAACAGCCGCTCCAGCAAGGACTCCAGTTCCTGCTGCGTCCCGTGAAACTTCGGCAGCACCTTTTGGAGCAGGGCGAGATCAAACGCGGCCTTCGCGGCCTTGTCTCCATCGGGCGATTGTTCAACCGCGAGATTGACGAAGCGGGCGATCTCGTTCGCCACCCGATACCCGAAGTGCCGGTGCTCCTCCTCCAGGATGGCGTGCAGATCCCGGAGGATTCGGGCGTAGCGTCCACGGGCGATCTTGGTGAACTCAAGCCAGTCATCCCGGCCCGGCTTACGATAGGGTGTGAAGCGGAGCGCGCCGTCCTTCCCGGCCGACAAATCGAGTTCGCCGGACTCGCTCCGTGCGACCCCATCCGTGTAGCCCTCGAGGTCGACGTGATCGAACTCGATCGTGAACGCCCGGTCCAGCACCTTGGGGCTGAACATGTACGTCGTCTCGTCAACGTTCACGGTGCCCGTGAAGAAGACGTTCTTCGGCACCCGAAGCCGTCTCGGCACGCGAACGCCCGACTCCTCCGAACCGTCCTCGATCTTCGGGTCATCGTGGAGCGGGATCGGCTCATCTGATTCCAGGGCCGACAGGAAGTCGGAGAAATAATGCTCCACCCGGGCCAGGTTCATCTCGTCCAGCACGACGAAGAAGGGATGCGGATCCCGGTCCTCATTGTCGGCCGTCGCCTCCTCCGCCCTCGCCTTGAGCAGCAGCGAGAGGAACGGAGTCATGGAGTATGCTCCGGTGATCGGGTTCAAGTACCCCAACAATCCTCGATTGTCCACCCAGTCCGGCCGCACGGGCACGACCTCGTAGTTGTCGATCCGCTTCGTGACTGGCGTCACCGGTTCCGGAATGTCGACTACTCGGCCCTTGATCATCGGCCGAAGGTGTCGCGCCATCTCTCGGGCAATTTGCGTCTTGCCGGTGCCGGAGATCCCCGTGAGGATGGCGAAGCGTTTCGTCTGTAGAGCAAGGACGTAGTTGGCGACAATCTCCTGGGAGAAATGGAGTCCCGCGTCTTCGAGTGATGCGATCAGGTTCTGAAGGCTCGGCGGAGGCGGCGGAGGCGGCGGATGCGGCTCATTTTCTAGCAATTCGAAAGCCTCGCTGAAGTAGAATTCCTTGCGCGCCTCGGGCGTCCAGTTTCGGCCGTATCGCTCCGGCAACTTGTTCAACGCCTGTTCGAACGCCTCGAAGCGCTCGCCCAGCGTTGCAGTCTGCGGCACCTCGGGCATGTGCCCGGTCGCGCGAAGCTTCTTCTCTTTCTTCTTCATCGGCAGCACGCCCGATGCGCCCTCCGGATCTTGAGTGAAGAGCAGCGCACTCGCTACAGTGAGGCCTTCCGTAACGTAGTTCTTCACGCCACTTCCGATGTCCCACATGGCATCGACTCTTTCCGCGGCGGTCCCGGCATCGTGGAGCAACGACGTCAGCGCTTCCCTCAGAGTCGGCAAGTCCTCCCGGAGGTTCCGAAACGTCAGAGTGTCGGGATCCTTCGAGAACACGACGTTGAGCGAGAAGATCCCATTGGCACCGCCACGCGAGTCCACCTCGTTGAAGAAATCGAAGAAAGCCTCCGGGGACAGCGACTGGAGCTTGGAGGCGTTTCCGAAAGTCTCCAGAAAATCACGTTTCGCTTGTTCGATGCGGTTCGCCTGGTCGATCAACTTCCGTACGTCGACCGTCTGCTCGAACTTCTTCATCGCCCCCTCGACGCGGGAATCAACTGGGAACCCGTCAGCCTTCGCCTTCTGGTGCGCCCTCTTCTGTCTTTCCGCCTCTTCCTGGGCCACCCAACCGAAGCTCTGCATGTCGATCATGTGGCGAGGTCCGTAGTCGCCCAACGCTTCGCGCAGCTCGCGGTAGGCATCGTGGATGCGGGCGTAGTCGTCTCCGGTCGGTTTGGAGCCGAAATGGATATCCCAACCGCCGAGCTTCATGAGCTTTTTCGTCGCCCGGGGCTTGACGAAGATCTCGTTTTCCGGATCGACGAAGAACAGGAAATAGGTGGGAAGTGTCCACCGATTCATCGAATCGAGAGCCTGCGACGACACCCAATCCGCGTATCGGTCCATGCGAACCGGAGTGTTGCCATCTCCGTGGAGGAGGTCGAAGAACGCGCGGCAGAAACCGGCGCGATCCAAGCCATCGTGATGCAGCAGGCGGAGGTCGCCGATCTGTGACTTGGGCTGAAAGAGCAGGTTGTTGTCGTTACCGACCGCGATGAGCCGGTCGATGAAGCCATCCGTATCGCCAATTTCGAGGAGCTCGGTCAAGGCCTCCTGAGACAGGGTGCGCTCGGCCTTCTCTCGGGTCGCGAGCTTATAGCCGACCTCGTCGAGCTGGCCTTCGTTGAAGCGCGGATCCTCGAAGCCGTGCCACCCCGGAAACCGAGAGCGGACGAAAGCCACGAGACGCATGGCCGTCAAGTTCGCGCTCTTGGGAAGCCAAGAAGGTGCATGTGCTGCCAGGGCTTCGCCCATGACGGGTTTCAAGCGATATCGCGACCCCTCTTCGTCCTCGTCTATCTGCAGGATCATCGAGATGCCGGGTCTATGTGTTACCCCATACCCAGGCGTTCCGTTGACTCGGTGCCCCAGTGCTCCGAGTACGCCAGTCATGTCCTTCTCGTCACGACGGCCCATCGTCGACACAAGTTCCTGAGTCGTCGCCCCCTTTGAGCCTGCCGACAGCAGCGCCCGGTACAACTGGATCTGTCCGTTTGGCACAGGTATCCGGGTTAGCAACCGAAGGCAGTCGTCAATCGTTGGGGCACCTGCGGAAGTTTGATCGGACACGGTCTTGCCGTCCTGGCTTATCTGGGAATCATGAAGCGAAGCCGCTCGCGGCCCAGGGCACTCGTTGCGCTCCGTTTCCCGCAGCCGATACGGACAAGTGCCGTGGGGTGGCCGTGGGGCAGAGAATCCTGTGTGCTGCCAGAAGCCTTGGCAAGCGCGGCTGGGTCGCGAAGGGTGGCGAGCGATGGGAGGGGTCCGTAGAGTCTCGCGCATGGATCTGAGACTGAAGGGCAAGGTCGCGGTCGTCACCGGCGGGAGCCGGGGGATCGGCCTCTATATCGCGCGGGCGCTGGGGGCGGAGGGCGCGCGGCTGGCGCTGTGCGCGCGCAACCGCGATCCGCTCGAGGCAGCCGCCGAGTCGCTGCGGGCGGACGGAGTCGCGGACGTGCTCACGGTGGCCTCCGATATCGCCGAGGAGGATGGCGCCGGACAGCTCATCCAAGCGGCGGTCGACCGCTACGGCGCGCTGGACGTGCTCGTGAACAACGTCGGCGGCAACCGGCGCGGGAAGTTCGAGGAGACGAGCGACCAGGACTGGCTCGACATCCTCCAACTCAACGTCCTGTCCGGGTTTCGGGCCAGCCGGCTGGCGATCCCCCACATGCGCGCGGCGGGCGGCGGGTCGATCGTCTTCGTGTCGTCGGTCTTCGGGCGCGAGAAGGGCGGTCCGGGACTGTCGATCTACAACACGACGAAGACGGCGCTGATCTCGGCCGCCGGCATCATGGCGCTGGAGCTGGCGAAGGACGCCATCCGCGTGAACTGCGTCGCGCCCGGCTCGATCCAGTTCCCCGGCGGGAGCTGGGACAAGCGCGTGCAGTCGGATCCGGAGGGCATGCGAAAGTTCGTCGGCGCGAACCTCCCGCTGGGACGCTTCGGGCGGGCCGATGAGGTGGCGGATGTCGTGACGTTCCTCACGTCCGAACGGGCCAGCCTCATCACCGGCGCCTGTATCGCCGTGGACGGCTCCCAGGGCCGATCCCTCGTCTAGGCGAAGCGGACCAGTTTGACGTCCAGTTGGCGGGTCGTTTCCGTCGGGGCTCTCCACTGGATGAGGATGGGGCTCTGGTAGGTTCCCCACGGGATTTGGCCGTTGCCATCCCCGTCACGGTCGATCACGGGCAGGCTGACGTCCCGCCTCAGGCCCTGGAAGCGGCCCACCGGGAGCGCCAGCGCCCGGTTCAGCATCCGCGCGATCACGGACTCGTCCACGCCGATCCGTTCCAGGACCGCATTCAAGATATGGACGGCCTCCACCGTGGCGGTGTCGATGACGGGTCCGGGCGAGGTTCGCAGCACGGTCGTGCCCATCCTGGCGACGTGAAGCGCCTTCCCGGACAGCCGCAGCGCCTTCCCCGGGAACCGTAGCGCCTTTCCCGGCAGCGACAGCGGCGTTCTCAGGATCTCCCTGCCCTGGTCCGCCATGAATCGCAGCGGGCTGAGAAGCGCGCGGCGGAGGTCGCGTTTCATCAACAGCGGCTCGTACTCGTTGACCGTCAGGCTGGCGTGGGTTTCCCGCGCGGCAAGCGAGACATCGAGTCGCCCGAAGGAGATCCCGTGTTCCTCGATCAGATCCTGAAGCCGCTCCACGAGACCGACTCCCGGTTCCCTGAGGTCGATGGCATCGATCGCCCGCGGTGAGGCTTCGACGCTCAACTGGGTTCGGGCCACGACTTCCTCGGACCCGTATCCCACGACCGTCGTCCGCCGGTCGCGGGTGCCGCCCCTGTGGACGCCGTCGAGATCGACGAACCAGACCGGCCGATCCGCTTCGTTGTCGTATGAGGCGGCGCTCTGGAGCCCGGCGCCGATGAACGTCAGGTGCGAGTCCGCGTTCTCCGGTTCCGTCTCCTTCTGTTCGTCCGACAGTTCGGCCCGCAGCTCGAGTTCATCGTGCTCGTATCCGGCGTCGGGGGGAAAGATCTCGTGGAAGACCTCTATGTACTCCCGCAGCCTCTTCCGGTCGTAGTCGAGCCGGTGCGCGAGCCGCTGGTGCAGGTATCCCGCCGTGGTGTGATGGGAGATGTAGAGCGCCTTCGGATACCGGGCGAACTCGGACCCGAACTCCTCGGCCAGCCTGGCGCGCACGTCGATGAAGTCCGTGCGGGACGCGGGCCTGATCCCGACCGTGGCCTTGAACGGAGGATCCGAAGACACGCCTACGACACCTCCTCCAGGGTCGCCACCAGGGTCGCCACTAGGGTCGCCACAGCCAGCCGTGGCGATCTTCCATACGCCCCGTCTGAATCCCGTGGAGTTCCGCCTTGAGCCGCGACGCAAGGGAATCGGGACGCTGCGGAAGCAGGACATCCGTTCCGTCGAGCCCGAGGCGGTCGATGGGCTGGACCGTGGCGGCCGTTCCCGAGCCGAACGCCTCGTTCAGCGTTCCGGCGGCGTGGGCCTCCAGGAGTTCGTCCACCGAGATCCGGCGCACCTCGCACGGAATCCCGAAGTCCGCGCACAACCGGATCAGGGAGTCGCGCGTGACGCCGGGGAGGATCGTTCCCTCGAGCGGGGGCGTGATGGCGGTCCCGTCGATGACGAACCACATGTTCATGACGCCGCACTCCTCGACGTACCGCCCTTCGTGGCCGTCGAGCCAGATCACGTTGTCGTACCCCTGCGCCTGCGCCTGCTGGGAGGCCAGCATCGTCGGCCCGTAGTTGGCCGCGGGCTTGTGGCCGCCGGTGCCCCCGGGGAAGGCCCGCACGAACTTGCGCGTCGCCACGAGACTCACCGTTTCGGATCCGGTGAAATAGAGTCCCACGGGCGCGGTCATGAGGACGTAGCTGAACGAGCGCCCCGACACCACGCTGAGCGTCGGATCCGTGCTGAAGTAGCTGGGACGGATGTAGAGCGAACCCTGATCGGCCCGAGGCAGCCAGCCGCGGTCCACCTCGAGCAGTTCCCGCAGCGCGTCGAAGAACAGATCCTCCGGGAGTTCCGGCATCACGAACCGGGCCGCCGTGCGGTTGAACCGCTTCTGGTTCATGTCCGGCCGGAAGACCGCGAGGTCGCCCTCCGGGGTCATGTGCGCCTTGAACCCCTCGAACATCGAGACGGCGTACTGAAGCCCCTTCGAACTGGGATAGATCCGCATCGGGCCGTAGGGCCGGATCTCCGCGCCGGTCCATTCGCCGTCGATGTTGTCGGCCACGAACATGTGATCCGACCAGATCGAGCCGAACGGAAGGTTGTCGAAGTCGACGGATTCGAGCCGCGAAAGCTCGACGTGTCTCAGGGGAAATTTCGTTGTGATCGTCGCCATTATTCTCTCGCCTGTAGTCAGTCCTCTGTCATCAGTTGTCGCTGGCCGCCCATCCGATTCCGCGTCATGCCTCCGGCGGAGTTTCGGATGAGCGGGAGGCGACAGCCTAACGCGGACTGTCCCGCCCTGCCAACCGCCGGCGTCTCCATTGGAGCGGGCGGGGAGCGGGCGGCTACTCGCGCGCCGGGCAAGCTGTTAGTCTCAGACGACGCACGCTCCGCAGAAACGAGGAGGTTCCCGCATGTTCCCCACCGCCCGCCGCGCGCTCTCCGTCTCCGCCGCGCTGGCCACCCTCGTCGTCCTCGTCCCGAGCGGCGGCCCCCTGCTGGGCCAGACGACGGCGATCGTCGGCGCGACCCTCATCGACGGAAACGGCGGTCCCCCTCTCGCCGATGCCACCGTCGTCGTGGAAGGGGACCGCATCGCCGCCGTTGGTCCGCGCGCGGCAGTCGAGGTGCCGGATGGCGCGCGCGTCCTGGACGGCGCCGGCAAGTTCGTCACCCCCGGCTTCGTGGACACGAACGTCCACATCTCTCTCTACGGCGGGGGCAACAAGGACCGGAAGGAGAGTTCCGTCTTCTACCGGATGATGGGGCCCGAACTCACCCTCGAGGCCGCGCAGATGCACCTCAAGTTCGGCGTCACCCACCTCCGCGACAGCTACGGAGCGCTGCCCGAACTCCAGCAGGTTCGCGATGCCATCGCCTCGGGCAAGGCCATCGGGCCGCGGCTCCAGGTCGCCGGCAACATCGTCGGCTGGGGCGGGCCCTATTCGATCACCTTCGCCCTCATTCCGGAGGACGACCTCTCGCTCTACGAGGAACAGTTCTCCGACCACATCGCCCAGGGCGCGGGCGAGGATCTGATGGACCTCTATCCGGAGGAGCTGCGGGTGAGGATCCGCGAGTACCTCGACAAGGGGGTGAACTTCCTCAAGTACGGGGGGACGAGTCACTGGTCGTTCCCCACCCTGATCGGGTTCTCGCCGGAGGCCCAGCGCGTGATCGTCGAGGAGACGCACGCGCGCGGCCTCATCGCCGAGACCCATTCCACGAATCCGGAGGGTCTGCGGCTCTCGGTGGAGGCGGGGATTGACCTCATCCAGCACCCCGAGGTGCTCGCCAACCGCGAGATATCGGACGCGCTCGTCCAGCAGATCGTGGACCGCGGCATCGTGTGCTCGATGCTCGTGAACACGTTCACCGGGCCCGCCTGGGAGAACCACCTGGCGAACCGGGCGGCGGCCGAGGAACGCCTGGCCCGCGAGGCGGAGGGCGCCCGGGCGCGCGAGTGGGGACGGCTGCGGCGGCCCGTGGAACGCGAGAAGACGAGCTATCAGATCCGCCGCGAGCAGCGGGCGTTGGGACACGGGATGGAGATGCGCCGCCTGAACGCGCAGAAGCTGATCGACGGCGGGTGCATCACGACCCTCGGCACGGACAACTATGCGGGCGTCGCGCCGGAATACGGACGCGCACCCAAGCCCATCTGGCAGGAGCCCGGCATCGGGACGATTCTCGCCATCGAGGGTCTCGTCGAAATGGGGATGACGCCGGGCGAGGCGATCGCCGCCGCCACCCGCAACGGCGCCATCGCGGCGGGCGCGCTCGACGAGTTCGGGACGATCGAAGCCGGCAAGCTCGCCGACCTCCTCGTGCTCGACGCCGACCCGCTCGCCGATATCGCCAATATCCGGAAACAGTCGGTCGTCATGGCCGCCGGCAGGATCGTCGATGTGGACGCGCTGCCGACCGAACCCGTCTACTTCAAGCGTTGAAACTCGTGAATCTCCCGAAACAGGAGCGTCGGATGCCTCCGGTCTCTGGTTCGTCCCGTCCTTCCGTCCGTCGCGGCCGCTGGTTTGCCGCCGCGGCCGCGTTTTTCCTCGCGCCCGCCGCGCCGGCCCCGCAACTGGCCCCGCAACTGGTCGCGCAGACCGTCAAACCCGCGCTGGACCACGAAGATACGTACCGCTGGAACTCCATCGGCGCACGCACGATCTCGGCGGACGGCGCCTGGCTCGCCTACGTCCTCACGCCTTGGGACGGCGACCCCACGCTCGTGGTCGCGCGCATTGATGGCTCGGCCGAACGCCGTTTCCGGGGTCGCTCGCCCTCCTTCACGCGGGATTCGCGGCACCTCGCCTTCCGCGTGCCGCCGGTCAAGGCCGTGGTCGACTCGCTTCGCCTCGAAGGGGAGCGCGGGGACGATCTCCCCGGCGACTCGCTCGCCGTCGTGACCCTCGCGGAGGCGTTCGCGGACGGCGCCGGAGATGACGGAGGCGTTCGACGGGCCGGCCCCATCGAGTCCTTCCGGGTCCCGGAGGACGGGGGCGCCTTCGTCGCGTACCTCCTCTCCGAGAATCCCGAGGAAGACGAGGAGGAAGGAGAAGACGAGGAGGAGATGGAGGAGGAGGCCGAGGAGGCCGCCGAGGAAGAAGAGGAAGAAGAGGAGCGCTCCGCGGAGTACGAGAAGCGGCACGAGAAGGACGACGGCACGCCGCTCATCCTCCTGAATCTCGACACGGGCGAGGAGCACGGCTTCGCCGATGTCGTCTCCTACACGGTCGCGGACGCGGGGAACGGGCTCGCGTACGTGACCTCGACGGAAGACGAAGGCGGGGACGGGATCCACCTCGTGGACCCCGCGAGCGGCGAGAGCGTGGAAGTGCTCGCCGGGGAGGGCCACTACGAGCAGGTCGCCTTCGACGAAGCGGGCGAGCGCATCGCCTTCCTCAGCAACGTGGAGGAGTGGGAGATGGACCAGCCGTCCTTCGCGCTCTACCGGTCCGACGGCGAGGCGGCGGAGAAGGTGGCGGACCACGAGACCGCCGGCGTGCCCGCCGGCTGGTGGATCAGCGAGAACGGCTCCGTCTCCTTCAGCGAGGACGGGGATCGTCTCTTCTTCGGCACCGCGCCGCGACCCGAACCCGAGCCCGACGAGGAGGTCCTCGACGCGGATCGCGTGACGCTCGACATCTGGAACTGGCGCGACCCCTACCTGCAGCCGATGCAGCTCGTGCAGGCGGACCGAGAACGCAACCGCTCGTACCTCGCCGTGATGCACGAGGGCCGGGACGCCGTCGTGCAGCTGGGCACGGCGAGCGTCCCCGGCGTGTCGCGCACCGAGACCGGCGCGAGCGACTACGTCCTTGCCACGAGCGACATGCCCCACCGCCAGAAGGTCTCGTGGGACGGCCGCTACGAGGACGCCTACGCGGTGGACGTCCTGACCGGGGAGCGGCGCATGATCGTCGAGGCCGTGCGCGGCTTCGGGGGCGCCAGCCTCTCGCCGGAGGGGACGTACGCCTACTGGTGGGACGAGACGGACCGCGACTGGAAGGCCGCGCCGATGGACGGCTCCGGGGCCGCGCGCAGTCTCACCGGAGATCTTCCCGTCGCGTTCTACAACGAACTCGACGACCACCCGCAGGGCCCGCCCCCCTACGGCGGCGCGACGTGGATCGAGGAGGACGCCGCCATGCTGGTGTACGACCGCAACGACGTGTGGCGCGTCGATCCGAGCGGCAATGACCCCGCCGTGCGACTGACCGAGGGACGGGAGGTCGATCTCCGCTATCGCGTGCAGCGCGTGGCCGAGGGCGGAGGCGGCAACTTCTTCGGGTTCGGCGGCGGCGGAGCGGGCGAGGGACTGGAAGAGGGCGAGGTCCTCTTCTCCGTCTTCGACATGGGCACGAAGGCGTCCGGGTTCGCGCGCGGCCGGACGGACGAAGCGGGCCGCGTCGAGGAACTGGTCATGGACGACGTGCGCTACGCGGCGCCCGCGAAGGCGGAGGATGCGGAACGCCATGTGTGGACGCGCCAGACGTTCGTCGAATTCCCCGACCTGTGGGTGGGGGATTCGGATTTCGAGAACGCGCGCAAGGTGAGCGACGCCAACCCGCAGCAGGCGGAGTATCGCTGGGGGAGCGCCGAACTCGTCCACTGGATGTCGAACGACCGCACCCCGCTCGACGGGATCCTGATCAAGCCTGACGGCTTCGACCCATCACAGCAGTATCCGCTCATGGTCTACTTCTACGAGCGCATGTCCGACGGGCTGCACAGCTACCAGCCGCCGCTGCCGAACCGGGCTTCGGTCCGCTTCTCCTTCTACGCGAGCCGCGGCTATGTCGTGTTCGTCCCGGACATCCCCTACGAGATCGGCTATCCGGGGGAGAGCGCGCTCGACGCGGTGGTGCCCGGCGTGCAGGCGCTCATCGCGCAGGGCTTCATCGACCCGGACCGGGTCGGCGTGCAGGGCCACTCGTGGGGCGGCTATCAGATCGCCTACATGATCACGAAGACGAACATCTTCGCCGCCGCGGAGGCCGGCGCGCCGGTGTCGAACATGACGAGCGCCTACGGGGGCATCCGCTGGCAGAGCGGGATGAGCCGCATGTTCCAGTACGAGCGCACGCAGAGCCGCATCGGGGGCACGCTGTGGGATGAGCGCGACCGCTACATCCACAACTCGCCCGTCTTCTTCGCGGACAAGATCCGGACGCCGCTCCTCATGCTGCACAACGACGAGGACGGCGCCGTGCCGTGGTACCAGGGGATCGAGATGTTCGTCGCCATGCGTCGGCTCGAGCTGCCCGTGTTCATGCTCAACTACAATGGCGAGGGCCACGGCCTCGGGCGGCAGGCGAACCAGGAGGACTGGGCGATCCGCATGCAGCAGTTCTTCGACTACTACCTCATCGACGCCCCGGCCCCGCGCTGGATGGAGGAAGGTGTCCCGGCCATCGTGAAGGGCCGCGATCTCGGCCTCGAACTCATCGGCAAGCCCGTCTCCGAACAGGGCGGCGTCTCCGGCGAGCGCGGCGGTCCCCCCGGTGGGCGCGGCGGCGCGGGAAGATGACGATCCCGAGGCGGCTCAAGGGGCCCGCCGACATCGCCTCCGGAGCGCACGGCAGTCTCCGTCGCGCGTTATGCGCCTCGGCGGTTGTCTTGATCGCGACCGTCGCCTTGCCCGCCCCGGGTGCGGCGATGCCACACTTTCCGCAGGATCCGCAGGAAGTGAGCGTCGACACCCTCGAGGGTGGCCGCATCGTCGTGTCCAACCCGGACCGCGCGCGTGGCCGGCGACCCGGCGAGTGGCGCCTCGTCGAGGAACTCCGGCTCGGCCAGGTGGACGGAACCGGGCCTGACGTCTTCGGGGATGTGCACGACGTCGCTGCGGACGAGAACGGTCGCCTCTACGTGCTGGATTACGGTTCGAAAGAGGTCCGCGTCTTCGACCGCGAGGGCCGTCACCTGCGCAACATGGCACGCGACGGAGAAGGACCCGGCGAGCTTCGCTATTCCGGCTTCTCTCCCACGTACCGGATCATCTGGCAACCGCCGAACCGTCTCTGGGTCGGCGACCGCTATCAGCAGTTGAGTTTCGATTCACTGGGGAATGAACTCAGCCGAGTCGGCCAGCCCTTCGGCCCCGGGATGCCCATCAGCAGCACCGCGATGCGGGACGGCCTGCGTCGCGGCATGATCGTCGCTGCCGACGGGTCGGGCTTCATCTATCAGCAGGTGAGCGTCCGCGACCGCACGACTTCGGGCGATCAGACCGTTTCCCACAGCCGCACCTACGGTGTGCGCCTGCCAATTTATCCCGAGCATCCCGACCCGGTGTTGCCACGGGATTCCCTCCTGCTCGACAGCCGCCTCTCCACGAGCACGAGCCAGAGTCGATCGAGCCGCGATGGCAACATTACGATCGGCGGCATCGTCAAGGTCTCGATTCCGCGGCGCGTGTGGGCGTTCGCCGGCGGTGAGACGGTCTGGGTGGCGAACAGGGCCGCCTATCGCTTCCACGAGGTCACGTTCGCCGGGGACACGGTCCGCACGGTCGAGCTTGGCGACCCGCCGCCGCCTCCGCCGGACGACTCCGACGAGTCGGAGTTCGAACCCCTCATGGCGGGCCTGGACATCTCCCCCGAGGGCTGGCTGTGGGTGCTGCGGCACCGGGATGATCCGGGCGACGATCCGATCTGGGATCTGTTCGACAACTGCGGCCGCTACCGTGGCAGGGTCTCATCGCCGGCGAGGATCGCCAACGTGCGGTTCGGGGGCGAGACGGTGGATCCCATCGACGTCGGCGCGGGCGGCGTCGTCCATGCGCATGCCCGCGATGCCCTGGACGTGAGCTACGTGCTCCGCTTGCGGCTGGAGAGCGCGGGCGGAACGCCGGTCGTGCCGGAGAACTGCCGCGTCCGGCCGACCCCTTCGTAGTTGGGTTGAGAAGGAGGGGGAGCGGTTGGTGACGTCGGCGTTGCGAGCGCTGGAGTTGTTCACCGGGGCCGGAGGGCTCGCCCTCGGCACGCACACCGCCGGATTCCGGCATACCGCGCTGCTCGATTGGAACCGCGGCGCGTGCGCCACGCTTCGTGAGAACATCCGGCACGCCACCGTCCCAGGAGTTTCGGATTGGAACGTTGTTGAGGGTGATGTCCGTGACTGCCACTACGATTCGTTCGGCCGGGTCCAACTCGTAGCGGGCGGTCCGCCCTGCCAGCCCTTCAGCATCGGCGGAAAACACCGGGGGATGAACGACCGGAGGGACATGATTCCGGAGTTCATCCGCGCCATACGCGAGGTTAGGCCCGACGCCTTTATCTTCGAAAACGTCAAGGGACTAACCCGCGCGACTTTCCGTAATTGTCTTTCCTACATTGAGTTGCGACTTCAACATCCCGAGGTCGTGGCACGACCCGATGACTCGTGGGAGGATCACCTTGCTCGGCTGGAGGATGTACACACGCGCGGAACCCGTGAAGGGCTTCACTACCGGGTTGTGCGGCGCTTACTGAACGCCGCCGACTACGGAGTACCGCAGACTCGGGAACGCGTGTTCATCGTGGGCTTCCGGCGAGACCTCGATGCCGACTGGCACTTTCCGGAACCGACCCACTCTCGCGAGCGGCTCCAGTACGACCAGTGGGTGTCGGGCCAATACTGGGAAGAGCGCCAGCTCGAGGCGCCAGAGCCTCCCGCTCGCCTGGCCAGCACCATCCGCCGGCTTCCCACGCTCTTGCCGCCCGAAGAGAAGCCTTGGGTAACCCTGCGCGACGCGATCGCCGACCTTCCGGGGCCGAGGGAGCACGGGGAGTCGCCTGGCGTCTTGTTCCATCGGTTGCAGCCGGGTGCTCGAGCCTATCCGGGGCATACCGGAAGTCCCCTGGATCGGCCGGCGAAGACGCTGAAGGCGGGTGTTCACGGGGTGCCGGGCGGCGAGAACATGATCGCCTTTCCGAGTGGGCGCGTGCGTTACCTCACCGTCCGCGAGGGGGCTCGCGTGCAGACCTTTCCTGATGCGTGGCGATTCACGGGAAGCTGGACAGAGACCATGAGGCAGCTTGGGAACGCCGTGCCGATGCGACTCGCCGCGATCCTCGCACGGAGCGTTGCCGCTCGCCTCAATGAGGCCGATGGCTGAACCCGCAACCTGCCGCCGAGAATCTCCGTCTCGCGGACTTCACGTGCCGCCACCTGGTGGTCGTTCCCCTGTGGATCACGATGGCGGAGCGCTTCCTGATCGAGCACTACCAGCCGTGCTGGAACGTCTGCATTGCGGTTATCCCAAAAACGCCCTGACCCTCTTGGCCAGCGGGTCGAGGTCCTTCGTTTCGCACTCCCAGATGACGAGTACTCCCCAGCCCGTACGCCGCAGCGTGGCTTCGTTGAGGCGGTCGCGGCGGGCGTTGCCGTTGAGCTTGTCGCGCCAGAAGTCGCGGGTCTCGGGCGACTTCGGAATGCGATTCTTCGAACACCCCTCGTGCCGGTGCCAGAAGCAACCATGGACGAAGATCACCTTGCGGCGGGGCCGAAACGCGAGATCGGGGCGTCCCGGCAGCTCTTTCGCATGAAGGCGGTAGCGGTATCCGAGGCCGTGTACGAGCCGGCGCACCCTCATCTCGGGTTTCGTGTCCCTGGAGCGGATGCGGCTCATCAGTTCGCTGCGCTCGCGAACCGTAAGCGTGTCGAGGCTGCTTCCTTCCATGCGATTGTCCCGGCAGCCCGCCATCGAGCCATGCAGCGGCGGCAGATTTCCTGTTTGCGAGAATGATGCCGGATCGTGCCCGCCCGAGCCAGAGCGGCGCCGCGTGCGAACCGAGTGCGGGCCGCGCCTCGGATTGTCAGACGGGGAGGGTAGCGCGCACGTTCAGTGTTCATGGCGACACCACGAACGTTTCGCGAGCGCGTCGGGCGACGAGTGCGGAGGCTGCGGTTTCCGCACCCGCTGACCCTGCTGACGGTGGCGATCCTTGCGGCCGCGGCGCTGTCGTATGTCCTGCCGGCCGGAGAGTACGACCGGCGGGACGATCCGGAGACGGGGCGCAGCGTCGTGGTGCCCGGGACCTACCACGAAGTCGAAGCGAACCGCATCGGGGCCTTCGAGGCCATCGTCGCGATTCCCCGGGGAATGGCGGACCGCGCCGACGTCGTGTTTCTCATCTTCCTCATCGGCGGCGCCTTCGCCGTGTTCGACGCGACGGGAGCGCTCCGGCGCGGCATCGCGCGGCTCGTCGAAGTGCTCCAGGGGCGTGAAATCCTCGCGATCCCCGTCGTGTGTCTCGCCTTCGCGGCGGGCGGCGTCACGGAGAACATGCAGGAGGAGATCATCCCGCTGGTTCCCGCGCTCATGCTGCTCGCGAAACGGCTCGGCTACTCCCCGATGGTGGGAGTGGCCGTCAGCGCGGGCTCCGCGTTCGTGGGGTCGGCCTTCAGTCCCATCAACCCGTTTCAGGTCGTCACCGCGCAGAGGGTCGCGGAGGTGCCGCTCGGCTCGGGCAGCGGGTTCCGCCTCGTATTCCTGGCCATTGCGCTCGGCCTCTGGATCTGGTGGACGATGCGGTACGCCGACCGCACCCGGGTCCCCCCGGAAGAAGCGGACGCTTCCGAACCGGACGCCGCCTTCGGATGGAGAGACGGGACCATCTTCGCGATCGTCGCCTCCACTTTCGGCATCCTCGTGTGGGGGCTGCTGTCCCGGGGGTGGGACTTCGACCACATGTCCGCGCTCTTCTTCATCATGGGGATCGTGGTGGGGATCATCGGCCGGCTCGGCGTCACGGGGACGGCCCAGGCCTACGCGGAGGGTTTCCGCTCGATGGGGTACGCCGCGCTCCTCATCGGTTTCGCGCACGCGATCTACGTCGTCATGGTCGACGGGCGCGTCATCGACACGATCGTGCGCGGGCTCTTCATCCCGCTCGCCGACCTGCCGCTCGCGCTTTCGGCCATCGGCATGTCGGCCGCGCAGGGCGTGCTGCACTTCGCCGTGCCCAGCGTGAGCGGCCAGGCGGTGCTGACGCTCCCGGTCCTCGTCCCGTTGTCGGATCTGCTCGGGCTCTCGCGCCAGATCACGATCCTCGCCTACCAGTACGGGGCGGGGCTGTGCGAACTGATCACGCCCACCAACGGCGCGCTGATGGCGATCCTCGCTGCGAGCGGCGTCCGCTACGAGTCGTGGCTGCGCTTCGTGATTCCGCGCTACCTGATGCTGATGGCGCTCGGCGCGATCGCCCTCGTCATCGCCCTCGCGATCGGCTACAGCTGACGCTCACACGTTCCCGCGGGAACGTCTCCGTCAGAAGTTGCTCCGATCCGCCTCACACACGGGGGCGGAGCCAAGCCACCGGGTCGCCCAGCCCGCCGGCCCGGCCGACAGCCACGCATCGCCCGCGAGCCAGTCCATGGCGGGCTCCCCGATCGGCGCGCCCGGAGGCGCGTTCGGCGTCCCCGGCATCTCGTAGGGCGCCGAGGGCTTCTCGAGGAAGCGCTCGATGTCGCGGTCGACCAGTTGCACGAACGCGGCATCGCTTTCCGGCGGCGGATTCGCCGCCATCTCGGCTCTCAGGTCCACCAGCTTTCGGGTGGCGAGGGCTCGCACGTGCGGCATGGAGGCCCCATCGGCGAGGGCCATGATGCGGTCCACGAGCACGCGGTAGGCGGCGAGCCGCAGTTCCGTGTGATAAGGCGACTCGTCGGCCTCGGGGCGGACCGCATCGACCAGCGCGGCCAGCACCTCGGCGAGCCCCGGCAGGCTCGGGTCGAGCGCGTGCTGCTGCACGAGGCGCGCGGCCCGCGACGGCTCGAGGACGCGCGACACCGTATGGTCCGCCGCCACGACCGCCGGGGTGACCGCGTCGAAGGCCGGACCCGTGTAGCGCGGGAACGTCTCCCGCGAGCGCCCGAAGCCGGGCGGCCGGGGCGGCAGCAGGTCGAGGACCCCCGCCGGAACCGCGAGTTCCCGCGGCCTCAGCGTCCTGCCCAGCGCCCGGAGCGCCGCCCGCTGCGCGTCTCCCGACACCCGCTGCAGGGGCGTCCGCCCGTCCCCGCGGAAAGCGTAGACGTACTCCTGTCCTCCGAGGAGCGAGGCGGCCGCGTCCACCTGGTAGCGGTGGTGCATGTAGAGCGGCACCAGCGCCTCCTCCACCATCGCGATCGGCCGGCCGGCGCGGATCGCGGCCTCACCGAAGCGGTCCAGCGAGTGCCGCCGCACGTCCATCATCCGTTCGAGTTCCGCCGCTGCGTCCACCCCGTTCGACCACTGGTCGGCGCGCGCATGGATGTTGATGTCCTGGTTCGTGAGGTAGATGAGATCCTCGTCCCAGGCCGCGTCCAGGATCCGCCGCAGTTCGGCGGCTTCGTCCGTCCCCTCCGGGAAGTCCGAATACCCGTACACGATCGCGACCTTGTCCCACTCGCCGATGTCCACGTCGTAGACCTCGGAATAGTCGAGCCGCCCGTCATCGTCCAGCGTCACGAGCGGATGGGGATAGTCCAGGACCGAGATCCGGCCGCGGCTGCTGTCGTAGTAGTTGTGGCCGAGGCCGAGCGTGTGTCCGACCTCGTGCGCCGACAGCTGCCGGATCCGCGCCAGCGCCCACTCCGCGATGTCCTCCGGCACCTCGTCGCCGTTCGCGTAGGGGGAGAGCAGGCCTTCGGCGATGAGGTAGTCCTGCCGCCAGCGGAGCGACCCCAGCGTCACGACGCCCTTGAGGATCTCCCCCGTGCGCGGGTCCGTGACGGAGCCGCCCGTGCTCCAGCCGCGCGTCGAGCGGTGCACCCAGTTGATCACGTTGTAGCGGACGTCGTGCGAACTCACGCCATCCGGCAGCATCTCCACCCTGAAGCCGTCACGGAACCCGGCCGCCTCGAACGCCTGGTTCCACCACCGCGCGCCCTCCAGAAGCGCCGTCCGGATCGGCTCCGGCGCCCCCGGATCCAGGTAGTAGACGATCGGCTCTACGGGCTCGCTCATCTCCGCCGCTGGATCCCGCTTCTCGAGCCGGTGCCGCCGGATGAACCGCACGCGCATGTCCTCGCCCAGCGGCGCCGAGTAGTCGGCATAGCTCATGGCGCCGTACCCGGCCCTCGAGTCGAACGCCCGCGGCGTGTACTCCCCCAGCTCCGGCAGTTGCACGAAGGAATGGTGCAGCCGGATCGTCGCCGCCTCACCCGTCGAAGCCACGTTCCCGACCCCCTCGAATCCGCCGCCGCCCCCGAACCCGCCGAAGCCTCCGCCACCCCCCGGCTGCCGGACGAAGGTGAGCGAGGCCTCGATCTCCGTGTTTTCGGGGAACCCCATCGTCATGGGCAGGTGCACGGCGCTCCGGCCCGCGTCGAACCGGTACGTCCCCGGCCGCAGCCGCTGCGCCCAGTTGATCATGTCCCGGACCACGAAGTCCGTCGCGTCGACGAGCACGCGCCCGTCCGTCTCCGCCGCCGCCGTGAAGCCCCACAGCGTGGAGGGCGCGAAGGCGTCCGTCACCGCCTGCACCTCGCGCGGGTTCGGGCTGCTCGCCCGGAAGTCGAGGTTCGGCTGGATCATCAGCACCTTCGGCCCCACCCGGTGGAAGCGTACGAGTCGGGATCCGGAGAGCGCCCCGCGGTCGAGGCCGATGTCGTTCGACCCCAGCCCCGAGGCGAGCCCCGTCATGTGGAGGATGTCGGTGTCCCAGCGCGAGATCTCCAGCCACAGCTTGCCGCTCGACGCTTCCCAGTACATGGGGATGAAGCCGTCGATGGCCCGCATGGAAGCGGTCTTGTCCTCGATCGACGGGAGTCCGCCCCCGGAGTCCTGCGCCACGATCGAAGCGGGACCGAGGACGAAACCGAGGACGAAGAAAAAGACGGGAAGAAGCTTCCGGAAACGGGTCGCGGAGTACACAGATGCCTCCTGTAGACTGAAACTGGACGATTCCCCCGGAGCCTCGGGGGAACGGGCTTTGCCAAGGGCAACTACACAGTACGACGGCGGACCGCTACCGGGCGATTGCCGCGGTCACCTCGCCGATGATGTCCGACAGATAGGCCCCGGTGTTCCCGGGGCTCGGACCGAGCCGGACGATCACGAGATCATGGGACGGGATGATGGCCGTGTACTGTCCCATGAACCCGGCCGCCCAGTATGCGTCCTCCGGCGCCCGGGGAAGCGCGCCGCCCCGGTTGAGCCAGAACAGCCCGCCGTACTCCAGAGCTTCGGCGCCCGGAGCGGGCGCGCTCACGAACTCCACCCAGCCCTCGGGAAGAATGCGGTCGCTTCCGCCATCGGGCGTCGGCCACACGCCGTCCCGCAGGTGGAGGAGGCCGAACCGGGCCCAGTCCCACGCGCTCCCGTAGTCGTAGCCGGTGATGATGAAGTTGCCCCACGCGTCCGTCTCGAGGACGTAGTTCCGCGCCCCGATGCGGTCGAACAGGATGCGCTGCGGATACGTGAGCCAGTCCTCGCCGCGCGCCTCGACCGCCTCCCGCACGATGTGGTTGGCCGTCAGCGGGTCGGAATTCCGGTAGCGGAAGATCGCGCCCGGCAGGGTGTCCATCGGCTGGTCGATGGCGTGCTCGAACACGTCGATCCCCTCGAAGTAGATCCGGAAGTGCTCGTTGGCGTGCGTCCACGACAGCGAGTCCGTCAGGCCCAGATTCAGGAAGTCGAGGCCCGAACTCATGTTCAGGATGTCCCGGACGCGGATCTCCCGGCGCGGGTCGTCCTCCCCGTGCCATTCGGGCACGGGCACGGGGTCGTCGAGTCCGGCGTCGAGGTGGCCGGCCTGGATCGCCGCGCCGACGAGTGCGCTCGCGATGCTCTTCCCCTGGGACCACGAGATCTGCGGCGTGTTGCGCGTGAAGCCGGGGGCGTAGCGCTCGCCGAGGATCTTGCCCGCGTAGATGACCACGAGGGCGCGCGTGTTGTGCTCCGTCTGAGCCATCGTCCAGTCGAGGGCCGCGTCGAGCGCCTCCATGTCGACCTCCGGCGGTGGCATCTCGTGGTAGGCGCCCACGTCACCCGTCGGCCAGGCCGTCACCGCCGGATCGGGGCTTAGCCGCTCGACGATCCGCGGCTCGTACGCGACATCCTCGAGGCCGGCAGGCAGGATCGTGCAGCCCTGGTCCCCGTTGTACTCGGCGGACCGTGTACCGAAGTCCGCCGCCGAGACGGAGGCGGTGCCCGTCTCGTAGTTCACGTCGTACTCGAAGTCGTCCTGCCAGTTGAACAGCGGGAAGCGCCGAATGTCCCGCGCCACCACCTCGTCGACGGACCGCTCGTAGTCCCGCCCCACGACGAACACGCCCGAGCAGATGTGGTGTGCCGCCATCCCCGCGATGTGCGAGCGCTCGTGGGCCGTCCCGTCCTCCTCCGCAGGGAGGGGCTCTTGCGCGCAGCCCGGCGCCAGGAGCGCGGTCCCCAGCGCCGCGATGCTGCAGAACCGACGACGAAACCCCATGCGAACCTCCGTCCGAACCTCGGTGCAAGACCCTCATGCCAGTGCCGGCGGCCGGTCGGCGGCCCCGCTCGTAGCTGAGCGCATCGGGCGCGTCCCGCGCAAGGGTCCACAACGCTTCCGGCGGGATCCGTGTCGTTTCCGATGAAGGGGCTCCAACGGACGCAGAGGAAAGCAGCCCGGAAAGCAGCCCGGGAAGCAGCCAGGGAAGAAACGCAGGAACGGGAGGATATCGATGAGAAAGATGATCGGAGCGTTCGCTCTCCTGATGGTCGCGCTCGCCGCCGCGCCGCCGCTGGAGGCTCAGGCTCAGCGGGGCGGCCGCGGCTTCGGCATGAGTCTCGACGACCAGATGACGGCCCTCACCGAGCGGCTCGCGCTGGACGAGGAACAGGTCGTGACGGTCCGCGAGATCCTCCAGGCGCAGATCGAGAGCCGTCAGGAGCGCTTCCAGGGCGCGCGGGGTTCGATGGACCGGAGCGCCATGATGGAAATGATGCGGGAACTGCAGCAGGAGACGGAGACGAAGCTCGCCGAGGTGCTGAGCGACGAGCAGCTGGAGAAGTACCGGGAATACGTGGCCGAGCAGCAGCAACGGCCCCGGCCTCCGCTCTCCCTCTGACCGCGCGGGGTGGCTACCTGGAGGCTGGCGCCCGCACGGTCGCCGGCCTCGGGCCGCCCTTCGGCGCCCGCCCCCGCTGTACCAGCACGACTCCCGCCACGATGATCACGGTGCCCGCCAGCATCGGCAGCGTGAACGCCTCGTTCGCGAGCCACCAGCCCAGAAAGAGCGCCACCACCGGGTTCACGTACGCGTACGTGCCCACGGCCGCCGGCCGCACTTTGCGCAGGAGCCATATGTAGGCCGAGAAGGCGACGATCGACCCCATGACGGCCAGATAGAGCAGCGACAGCCACGACCGCAGGGACACGTCGCCGAGCGACAGGCGCCCGAACTCCCCCGCCGCGAGCCCGATGAGCAGCAGGATCATCCCTCCGGCGGCCATCGTGAGCGCCGTGCCGTAGAGCGGCGGCTGCGGCAGCGCGGCCCGCCGGTTGTACATCGAGCCGATGGCCCAACTGATCGACGCCGCCACGACGACGAGCGCTCCGGCCACGACCTGGTTCGCGCTCGCCCCGCGAATCCCGATTTCCGCCCCGGAACTGCTCACGAGGAGGACGACCCCGCCCAGCCCCAGGACGAGCCCCGCGACCTCCAGCGCGCTCGCGGTCTCACGATCCGGTCCGAGGCGCGCGATCGCGACCAGCCACAGCGGTACCGCGGCCACGAGAAGGGCGGATAGCCCCGAGGGCACGTACTGCGCCGCCCAGCACACGAGTCCGTTGCCGCCTGCGACCATGAACACACCCGAGACCGTGGCGGCCCTCCATTCGCGAGGCCTCGGAGCCGGCGCGCCGCGAAGCCGGGACACGACCGCGAGGACCACGCCGGCCGCGAGGAAGCGCGTGCCCCCGAGGAGGAACGGTGGAATCGTCTCGACGCCGAAGCGGATCGCCAGGTAGGTCGACCCCCACACCAGGTAAACCGCCGCGAACGCGAGCAGCAGATCAACCTTGCTCCGGTTCAAGCCCGGGTCCTTCGGTCACGCGCCCGCGTGACGGCGTAGATGACGAGGCCGACGGCGATGAGCCCCAGTCCCAGCCCCGCTTCGAGGGGCCGGTCGCGCAGGATGTAGGCCAGCGTCCAGCCCGTCACCGCCAGGAAGATGAGCGGCGTGACGGGATAGCCCCAGGTCCGGTACGGCTGGTCCGTTTCGGGTGTCTCGGCCGACGCGCCGCTCTCGCCTCGCGCGGGTCTTCCGTCTCCCCCGGCACCGGCCACCCCCCCCGGGATCCGGCCCGAGGCTTGCCTCCGGCGCAGGAGGAACACCCCGCCCGCCGCCAGGAAGGTGTTGAGGCCCATCGTGAAACCGGAGAAGACGAGGATGGTTTCGAAGGATTCCGTGAGGATGAAGAGAAGGCTGATCGCCGCCTGCGTGAAGACAGCCACGCCGGGCGTCCCCCGCGCGTTGATCGAACTCAGGAGCCGGAAGGTCGGGTGGTCCTCGCCGATCGCCTGGAGGACGCGCGGACCCGCGAGCACCATGGCGCTCACGGTGGAGACGAGGAGGAGCGCGAGGGTGATCCCCATCAGGTCGGCCCCGACCGGCCCGAAGATGTACCCCGCCGCGATGTATCCCACCTCGAGCCGTCCCACCATCGCCTCGGCGGGAGCGGCCCGCAGGAAGACGTAGTTGAGCCCGACGTAGAGCAGCATCACGAGCATCGTCCCGATGGCCAGCGCGCGGGGGAGCGTCCGCCGGGGGTCGCGGAGTTCGCCCGTCACATACGTGGCGGCGTTCCAGCCCGAATACGAGTACGACACGAAGATGAGCGACACGGCGAAGCCGGCGGAGAACACGTTCGAGACGCCGTCGGCCGAGGGGAGCACGCCGATGTCCCGGGGTTCCGCGACGAGGGACAGCCCGGCCGCGACGATGGCGAGGATCAGCGCCACCTTGGCCGTCGTCGACCAGCGCTGAAAGCCGCCCGAGGTCCGGTGGGTGCGCCCATGGACGACCGAGAGCAGCACGACGAGCCCGACCGCGAGCCACCGGGCGGGCAGCACCGGAAAGACGGACGAGAGGTACGTCCCGAACGTGATCGCGGCCAGCGCGGTGGGCGCCGCGAACCCGATCGTGGCCGAAATCCAACCCGAGACGAAACCGGCGGCCGGGTGGTAGATGTGGGAGAGGAACGTGTATTCGCCACCCGAGCGCCGGATCGTCGATCCGAGCTCGGCGTAGGTGAGGGCGCCGCACACGGCCGCGACCCCGCCCACGACCCACAGCATCAAGAGGGCGAACCCGGATCTCAGAGCCTCGAGCTGGAACCCGAGGCTCGTGAAGACGCCGGTCCCGATCATGTTGGCGACGACGACCGCCGCCGCCGTATGGAGGCCGAACCCGGCCCTGGGCGCCCTCAGGGAATGGGCTCGGCCAGGCCTGCCTCGCTCACCAGCAGGAGGAGGTTCGCCTGGATCCCGAGGTGGCCGTCACGGTTGATCCACCACTCGCCGGGGGAGTGGGCGCCGCTTCCCACGCCCCCGCTTCCGATCGTCACCGCGGGGATGCCGAGTGCGATCGGGATGTTCGAGTCGGTGGAAGAGCGGGTGAGCTGAGGCTCGGTCCCGAAGACCCGCATGACCTCGCTGGCTCGTTCCACGAGCGGATGGTCGTCCGCGACCTCTCCCGAGGGACGGTCTCCGATCTGGTCGAGTTCAAGCTCGATCTCGGGTCCGTCGCGGCGCAGCGCGTTCTCCTCGTCCAGCGCCCGTCGCATCGCGTCCCGGAACGCGGCGTCGATGCGGCCGAGACTCTCCTCGCTCACCGAACGCATGTCCACCTCCATCCACGCCTCGAAGGGGATCGCGTTCACCGACGTCCCGCCTCCCATGCGGCCCACGTTGTAGCTCGTGCGGGGCCCCGAGCGCGTGAGCGTATCCGCCACGTCCTGGAAGTGGCGGATCCCGCGTCCCAGCGCGTGGGCCGGGTTCGCGAGCCCGAACGCCCCCCAAGAATGGCCGCCCGGGCCCCGGAAGGTGACGCGGAAACGATGGGAGCCCAGCCCCTTGTTCACGATCCGGCCCAGCCCCGTGCCGTCGATGTCGATCCACGTGTGGATCGGGTCCGCGCCATCGCGAAACAAATACTTCATCCCGCGCAGGTCGCCGAGCCCCTCCTCTCCGACCGTCCCGATGAACCGAACGTCTGCCTCCGTCTCGATGCCGGCGGCCTCGAGCGCCCGCAGCACCGTGAGCACCGCCATGAGGCCGCGCGTGTCGTCGCCGATGCCGGGGGCGAACAGCGTGTCCCCGCGCTGCGTGACCGTCACGTCGACATCCTCCGGGAACACCGTGTCCAGGTGCCCGGACAGGGCAACCGTCCTGCGTCCTCCGTCTTCTGTCGAGCCGCGCTCTCCGCCCCGGCCGTAGCGGATCGCGACGGCGTTGCCCTCCTCGTCGATGAACACGGAGTCGGCGCCGGCCTCGCCAAGCCACTCCGCGTAGACCTGTGCGCGCTCGCCTTCCATGAAGGGGGGCGCCGGAACCTGCGTGAGTTCGATGAGTTCGCGGATCGTCCTCGGCTCGAGTTCCTCGATGATGCTGAAGGCGTTCCGCACCGCGGGATGCTCGGCGAGGCGCCGGACCTCGTCGCCCGGTGTCTGGCCGGACAGCCGGGAAGTGCCACCCGCGAAGAGGGCGGTGCCCACGAGGACTGGGACGACGGATCCGGCGACGATAGGGGCGTGTGGTCCGCGCATGGTGTCCGAGTCTCCCGGAAGAGGTCAGCCTGCCGCGAAGCTACCGGACGCTGCTCGCCGCGCCGGATGCGGGCGCGAGGAGAGACGGCGTTACCGTCGGCGGCGCAAGGCTACGACGCAGTTGTAGATTCCACGATGGTTGTTCGCCGGACTGACGAGTGGTGAACGTGCACAAGAATGCGACGTTGACGCCCGCGGGGCGAGCCGTGCTGGTGAGACGGATCGAGGCGGGGGAGCCGGTCGAGGCCGAGATGGGCTGAGCCGCCGGGCGGGGTTCAAGTGGCTCAAGCGCTGGAGCGGTCCGCGGATCGTACGGCCCGGACACCGGATCGACGGGGACCGGAGCAGGACGGTCATGATGTGTCCTTTCGCCGGGCGACCAGAATACGGTTAGGCTGGAGCCGTTGCGGATCCCCAAACCAAAACTCGTCCCCGTCCACGAAAAGCAGCCTCGGGACACCACGTACCTGTACAAGCGGGATGCCGTCGCGGTCCATGATAACCAGATCCCACTCGTACTCGATCCCGCGCATGTGTCCTATGGTGACGACCAGCCCATTACCCCCGGCGACCTGTACACGAGATACCTGTGCAACCGAGTCCAGTGCCGTACCCGTCTCCGATACGTCGACTTGACGGTCAAAGCCAGGCAGCGCCGCACGCGGGCGTACGACCGGGATGGGTATCTTGGTCAATAGGTCACCGCCCAAGCTGTACTGGTAGATCGTATCGGACAGGGACCACACCGCCCAAATGGTATCGCGTACCACTGAGGCGCTAGCCGCCGCAAATGCACTGGCGGTGGGACGGTCTCGATCCGAAACGCCCATGGGAAGGAAACTGCGGTCGATGCGGTCCGTTTCCATGTCCCATATGTGAAGGAAACGCGGGCGGTCGGCCGACTGGTTCCCAATGCCCGTCAAGAGGAGTTTTCCTTCGCCTAGATCGTGTACATCAAGAAGCATGGCTACCGGCGCGGCGTCAATTAGCGTGTCCGGACCGAGGAAGGTCAACCGGCCTAGCAAGATGTCGGGTACGACGATTCTACCGTCAACCGTACGGCGTGCGGAGATAGGCATCTGGAACTCGCCCGGTCCGCCACCCGTCCTGCCGTGTACGGCACGGAGTGTGCCATCACGACCGTACTCCCTGATTTGTGACTCCCGCGGTTCCACTACGAGTAGCCCGTCCGGGCCGTCGGTGGTGACCCTGGGTCCGACCGTTACTACATCGTCGGTCTCCTCCAAGGTCACCACTCGCACAACCTCGAACACTTCCTCGAACGCGTTCATGTCCACCACGGGTTCCGCCGAGATTCGCGATGCGGCACCGTCGCCTTCGGCGCATGCGCTACCACCCAGGAAAACGATAAGCGGGAGGAACCTGCAGGTGCTGCGTGAACCGGATGCGTTCATGGTGTTCCCCGAGAAACGACGCCGTGAGTAGAGGGCGGATCAACCGTCATTCAGCCGCGCGACAGGGTTCCAGAGCCGCCGAAGCGGGCGAGGATCCAGTCGGAGATCGTTGCGAGAAAACCGTCGACGAAGCGCTTCTCGAGCAGAGCGTACTCGGCGGGGGATCCGGTCGTCGCGGCCTGGAAGAGATGATTGGCGCGCGGGAGGACCTCCACCGTCACGTCCGGGTTCCCGGCGAGCGCCTCTTCCAGCGGGCCGCGGTTCTGGTCGACGATCACCTGGAGGTCGAGTCCGCCGAAGAGCGCGAGCACCGGCACCCGCGTGCCGCGGAGACCCTCGGCCGGATCGTACGTGAGGAAATAGCGATACCAGGGGCTCTCCAGGCCATCGATCTGCTGGGCCACCTGGGTCTCGACGTAGCTGTCCAGGTCGGAGACCGGCGCGCGCTGCGCTTCGGACAGGGCCTCGATGCCCTCGCGGATCGCGGCTCCAAGCTCCTCGCGATACGCCTCGAGGCCTTCTCCGGCCTCCAGGGCCGCGAACAAACGGCGCTGGAAGTCGGTGTTCCACTCGATGCGGTCCTCGGGCACGCCGCTCACGCGTTGAATGGCCGCGGACTGCTCGTAGAGGATCTCGGTGCCGGGTACGGTCGAGCCCGCCAGCAACACGGCGAAGCGGACGGCCTCCGAGCGCGAGGCCGCCAGGGAGGCCACGACGGCCCCCTCGCTGTGTCCCACGAAGCCGACGCGGGCGGGGTCGACGTCCGGATGCTCCGAGAGCCGCGCGAGCCCCGCCAGGGCGTCCCCCGCGAAGTCGGAAGTGGTGGAGGAGGAGACGCTGCCGGTCGAGCCGCCGACGCCGCGGTCGTCGTAGCGGAGGACGGCGACGCCCTGCCGCGTGAGGTGATCGGAAAGGGGGCGGAAGACGGAGAAACCGGCCACGACCTCGTCCCGGTCCTGGGGCCCCGACCCCGTGATCAGGACGACGCCCGGGAACGGACCCGTCCCCTCCGGCAGCGTCAGCGTACCCTCGAGGTGTACGTCACCGTTCTCGAACGAGACCTCCTCCGCCCGGTAGGGTGCCGGCTCTTCCGCCTCTGCTTCCGGGAGATCCGCCCGCGACACGGAAAACGTGCTGGTCACGACCCCCTGGGTGAATTCGCCCTCGATCGTGTCTCCGCTGTGGGCTCCGTCCCACACGGCGAGACCGACCGGGGCATCGAGTTCGAAATGGACCCGGCCGGCGATGTGGGATACGGCGGTGAGGGGAAGACCCAGCGCGCCCTGCGCGGGGATGTCCATCGTGGCGGAGAGCACGCCATCGGCGCGCTCGAAGGTGACCGAGAAGGGCAACTCGCCCGTGGGGAGAACGACGGATCCCGCCCACCTGCCCTCGACGCCCTCGCCTCCCGCGTCAGGGTCGGGATCCGGCTCCTGCGCCAGCGCCGGAGAGGAGAGCACGCACCCGGCCGCTATCAACATTCCGAGGGCCACGGTCAATCCTCCTCGACCTTGACGGCGGAGCCGTAGACGACGATCTCGGCGGTCCCGCCGAGGATGTAGGAGGTGGAAAAGCGGACACAGAGGATTGCGTTGGCGCCGAATGCCTCCGCCTCGCTCTCCATGCGATCGATCGCCTGTTCGCGCGCCTCGGCCATCATCTTCGTGTACTCCTGGATCTCGCCGCCGACGATGGTCTTGAGGCCGGCGAGAATATCGCGGCCCAGGTGGCGCGCCCGGATCGTGCTGCCGCGGACGAGGCCGAACTCCTCCACGATGCGGTAGCCGGCGAGGTCGTTTCGGGAGGTGCTGATCATCGAACCACGTCCTTGTAGGGGTCTTTCTTCTGCATGAACAGGCGCTCGCGAACGACGGAGACGAAAAGGATCACGAAGCCCGCGATCAGCACGAGCATCCCCCAGCGAATGTACACGGGCATCGTCGTGTCCCGAATCAACTCGCTGACGGCGGTCCACAGCGCCCACGTCCCCACAACGATCGTTCCCAGCGAGACCAGGACCCAGCCGATTCCGCGTTCGAGCCGGCGATAGACGTGTTCCCAGTAGCTGTCCCAGGTTTCTTCCGGCGGCTTCAGCGGACTCATGGTGTCGGTGACCTCCTTCAGGCGCTGGTATGTCGCCAGTTCGTCGCGAAGACCCGGGTCCTCGCCGAGCGCGGACTCGAGTTCGAGGCGTCCCTCTCCCGAAATCTCCCGGTCCAGTTCGGCCATCATCAGATGGCGCACCCGCTCGTCGCCGGGCGGATTCACGTTTCTCTCACTCATCGCCCGCGCCTCCTTCCCGGCCGGGACGGGTCCCCGTCGTTTCGATGTCGCGTGCGAGGGAGCGCCGCGCCCGATAGAGGCGCGACATCACCGTGCCGATGGGGATTCCCAGCAACTCGGCGATCTCCCGGTAACGCAGTTCCTCGAACTCGCGCAGGACGAGCGTCTCCCGTTCCCGCTCCGGCAGCCGTTCGATGGCCGCGCCGACCTGTTCGCGCAGTTCGGCGCGCATGACCGCCTGGTCCGGGCTGGGAGGGCGCCGTCCCATCGTCGTATCCGTGAGCCAGCTGCCCGCCTTCTCGAGTTTCAGGCGGCGTGACCGCCGGTCCCGTGTATGGTTGAAACAGAGTCGTCGGATGATCTGGTACAGCCAGGGGAAGAAGGGACGTTCGGGGTCGATCCTGGCGCGCGCGCGGAACGCCCTGGCGAAGGCCTCCTGCGAGAGGTCCAGGGCATCGTCGTGGTTCCCGACGAGGCCGAGCGCGGTATAGTAGGCACGCTGCATGTATCGTGTGACGAGTTCGCCGAAGGCCGCGCGCTCGCCACTCTGCGCGCGAAGAACGAGCATCCGGTCGGTTGCCTCCGAGCTGTTCAAGTATGGCTCCCATGGTCGCGGGCACCGATGTAGACCTGTGGTGACGGTTCGCTACGCGAGGGTTACACGAAAGCCGCGAGGTTTATTTCGCGGATCAAGGAATCGAGAGACAGGATGGACGAGTTCCCGGTCAGAGCAACCCTGCAACCCGAAATCGTGCCCTCCCGCTGGACGCTCATCCGCGACGTGGCCGTCTTCCAGCTGAAACTGGTCCTCGATGGCCTGAGGGATGCGTTGCTGCTGCCGATCTCGCTCTTCGTCGCCCTCCTCGACGTACTCGGAGTCGGGCCCCGGGCGGGCCGGCAGTTCTACGAGCTGCTGGAGTGGGGGCGCCGGACGGAGTACTGGATCAACCTGTTCGGCGCCACGGACCATGTCCGCGCTCCGCTGTCGTCCCCGCGGCCCGGGGTCGATACGCTCGTCGACCGCCTGGAGCGGCTGGCGGTGCAGGAGTATGAGCGGGGCGGGATCACGGCTTCGACGAAGGATGCCGTGGACCGTGCCCTCGACCACCTTACGAAGCGCGGGCCCTCCGACCGCGATCTCTCCGGCCCCTCGCCGTGAGCCGGACTTCCGCCGAGCGCGCGTGCGCTTCAAGTCCCTCCAGCCGGGCGAGCGCGGCGGTGTCGCGGAGCAGGTCCTCGTAGGCGGCATCTTCGGACGATAGCGACAGCCACGTCGGTCGGCGCAGGAACGAGAACACCGACAGTCCCGAGTCGAACGCCGCCGCGCCCGATGTGGGGAGTGTGTGGTTCGGTCCGGCTCCGTAGTCGCCGGCCGCCTCGGGCGTGGCCGCTCCCAGGAAGAGCGATCCGTAGCGGTGAACGGCAGGGGCGACCGCCTCGGCTCGCGCTCCGTGCAGGTGCAGATGTTCCGGCGCCACGGCGTCGCAGATGGCGGCGGCCTCGTCGGGGCCGGCCGCGAGGAGGGCGCCGCCGGCCGCCAGGGCCTGGCGCGCGACCGGTGCGGTCGGCAGCGTGGCCAACTGCCGCCCGGCCTCTTCGCGCACGGCCTCGACGGTCGCTTCGTCGAAGGCGCACAGAAGCGGGACGGCGTCGGGGTCGTGCTCGGCCTGGGCAAGCAGGTCGGCCGCGACGCGCGCCGGCGCCGCATCCGGCGAGGCGACGATGAGCAGCTCGGACGGGCCGGCGACGGTGTCGAGGCCGACACGACCGTAGAGGAGACGTTTGGCCGCGGTGACGAACCGGTTGCCCGGCCCCACGATCTTCTCGCAGCGGGAGACGCCTCCGACGCCGAAGGCGAGCGCGCCGATCGCCTGCGCGCCGCCGATGGCGAGCAGCCCGTCCGCGCCGGCCATGAACGCCGCGGCCCGGACCGCGGCGTTCGGGCGCGGCGATGCGGCCCACACGCCGTCCACGCCCGCCACCCTCGCCGGGATGACGGTCATCAACACCGAGGAGGGGAGGGGGAAGCGCCCCCCGGGGGCGTAGCAGCCCGCCGCTCCGACGGGTACGAGCCGATGCCCGCCGCGGCCGCCCGCGACCGGCGTATCGAGGTCGGTCGCGGCCGCCCGCTGGGCCTCCGCGAACGCGCGGACCCGGTCTGCCGCGCGGTCCAGCAGCGCACGGTCGTCGGGGCCGAGTGCCTCTGTCGCGCGCTCGAGAGCGGACCGGTCGAGGAGCAGGTCGTCGCCCGGCTCGAGGTCGCCGAGCCGTTCGGCATGCTCGCGGAGCGCCGGCTCCCCGCGCCGCTCGACATCGTCCAGGATCGTCCGCGCGACCTCGAGGGCCGCCGGGTCGAGCGCCGGCGAGCGCACCGCCCGCACGGCTTCCTCGAGGCCGATCGGCGGCAGGATCCCGCCCGCAACCGCCGCGGCGGGGGCCACAGCCGTCCGACCGGCCGGCCCCCCCGGCGGCCTCGGAGCTCGGCGATGCACCTTGAGGGCGCGCCGCTCGAGTTCGAGGCGCACGTCGCCGAGGGAGCCGCCGGCCTTCACGAGGCGCGTGAGCGCGAAGTAGTACAGGTCCGCGAACTCCGCCACCGCGTCGGCCTTCGACCCGGCTGCCGCCAGTTCATGCGCTTCCTCGACGAGTTTCCCCCGCAACAGTTCCGGATCTCCGGCGAGTCGCGCGGTGAGCGACCCCGGCTCCGGATCGGCGAGTCGCTCGCGGAGACGAGTCTCGAGATCGAGCGCATCGTCGAAGCAGGTCGGTGCGCCCGTGTGACAGAAGCCGGTCCCGCGCTGTCGCACCGTGAAGCGCAGCGTGTCGCGGTCACAGTCCGCCGCCACGCGGACGAGTTCCTGCGTGGCGCCGGAGGTCTCACCCTTTCTCCAGAGCCCTCGTGAGCGACTCTGGTAAACGCCGCGCCGTTCGCTGACGGCGGTGCGCAGGCTCTCCGCGTTCGACCAGGCCAGCCCGAGCGCGCGCCCGGCCGTGTCCTCGACCAGCGTCGCCCACAGCCCGTCGGCCCGGTCGGACCGCAGCGGAGCCGCGATGGCGTCCGCCAGGTCCATGCGCCCGCTGTAGATCGCCATCCCCACCTGCGCGTCCGCACCCATTCGGTCCAGTGCGGCGATTTCCGAGACCTCGCGGACACCCCCCGCCACCGTGACGCGCGCGGATCCCGCGGCGCCGACGAGGGCGGATACGCGATCCAGCGGGATTCCGCCCAGCGTGCCCTCCACCTCTACGAAGGTGACCAGGTAGCCGTCCGCGAGGCCATCGAGTTCCTCCATCCGCCCGATGACGTCGCGGCGCGTACCGCGCTGCCAACCCTCCACGACGACCTCGCCATCACGAGCGTCGAGCGCCGCGATCACCCGTTCCGCGGGCAGTCCGTCCAGGACTTCGGGACTCGCCGCCGTGCCCAGGATCACGCGGCGCGCACCCGCGTCGAGCCAGTCGAGCGCCGCCTCGCGGGACCGAATGCCGCCGCCCACGCGACAGGGAGCGAGCGGGAGCAGTTCCCGGATGAGGGCGGCGTTGTCTCCACGGCCGAGCGCCGCGTCGAGATCGATGACCGCGACTTCCCCCGCGACCGCGAACCTCTCGGCCAGGGGCCGTGGGTCGCCGGCATCGATTTCCAGCGTGGAGCCCCGCCGAAGCTGCACGGCCCGGCCCCCCATGAGGTCGATGGATGGGATGATCATCGACGCACCGCGACCCCGAGCTGCTGCAGTCGATCCTTGAGTCTGCCGATCGACCATTCGCCCTGGTGGAAGATCGACGCCGCGAGCACGGCGTCGGCCCCGGCCTCGACCGCCGCGCACATGTGACCCGCATGGGCGCCCCCGCCGGAAGCCACGATCGGCAGCGGCACCGCCTCGCGGATCACGCCGATCAGGGCCAGGTCGTAGCCGCTCCGCGTACCGTCGCGGTCGAAGCTCGTGAGGAGGATCTCGCCCGCGCCGAGGGCCGCCGCGCGGCGACTCCAATCCGCGGCATCGAAGCCGGTGCGTTGCCCTCCCGAGTGCGTCAGAACCTCAAAACCGCTCGGACACGCCTCGTCCGAGGTCGCGCCGGCGTCCAGCGCCAGCACGGCGCACTGGGCCCCGAAACGAGTCGCGATCTCCGACAGGACTTCCGGTCGCTCGACCGCCGCCGTGTTGGCCGCGACCCGGTCCGCCCCCGCTTCCAGCAGAGCGCCCGCGTCCTCCGCCGTCCGCACGCCGCCGCCGACCGTGAGCGGAATCGAGATCTCATTGCGAACGCGGCCGACCGTCTCGAACCGGGCCACCCTTCCCTCCGCCGTGGCCGAGACATCCAGAATCACGAGTTCGTCCGCCCCTTCGCGCTCGTAGCGTCGGGCGAGCCGGGCGGGGTCGCCCTGATCTTCGAGGTTGTCGAAACGGACGCCCTTCACAACCCTGCCGTCCCTCACATCCAGGCACGGAATGACCCGAACGTTCAGCATGCCGCCGCGAGCGCGGGCCGTTCCACGCGCCGTTCGAACTCGGCTGCCGCGCCCGGCGCCTCTGCGAGCCATCGCTTCAGCAGGCCGGCGCCGACCTTCCCCGACAGCTCCGGGTGGAACTGGCAGGCGAGGACTCCGCCGCGCTCCAGTCCCGCCACGAACCGGCTTCCGTGCCGCCCCATCGCGGCGGTCCAGCCGGCGGGCCCCGCTTCGAGCCCGTAGGAGTTGGCGAAATAGACGATGGATGACCTCAGGAACGTGGTCCCGGCCGGGGCGCCGAGACGGTTCCAACCCAACTGGGGAACCCGGCAGTTCTCCGCCAATCGGACCACGCGGCCCGGCACACACCCAAGACCGGCGGTGCCCGGAGCTTCCTCGCTCTCCTCGCACAGGAGTTGAAGCCCGAGACAGATGGCGAGCGTCGGCCGTCCCTCCGTCACGCGCCGGCGGACGGCCTCCGCCCATCCACGCCGGCGAAGTTCCGCCATGCCTCCGGCGAAAGACCCCACGCCGGGGAGGATGACGTAATCGGCGCTCGAGATCCCGGCCGCGGAATCCAGCAGCCGCGGGGTTCTTCCCAACCGCCGGAAAGCGGCCGCCACCGCCTCGAGGTTCGCCACGCCCGTCGGGACGATCCCCACATCGTCCGGGCCCGTCGCCACGCGCGCGGCGCTCATCGGGACACCGTCTCAAGGGCCCCGGCCCCCGCGTCCTCTTCCACGTCGGCCGCGGGCAACTCGCCCGATCCGAGCACTCCCTTCGTGCTCGGGACTCCGGCCGCGGAGCGTTCCGCCACCGCTTCGGCGAGGGCGAGCCCGAAGGCCTTGAAGGCGGCCTCCGCGCGATGGTGGTCGTTATCGCCGCGGATGACATCCAGGTGAAGCGTCAGGCCTCCCGCCGTGGCGAGCGAGGCGAAGAAATGGGTGAGATTCTCGGTCGCGACGGCCCCCATCATTTCGCGCCGGAGGCCGAGGTCCACCTTGCCGAAGGGACGTCCGGAGAGGTCCACGACCGCCCGGGCCAGCGCCTCGTCGAGAGGCGCGTAGGCGTACCCGAAGCGGCGAATCCCCTCCCGGTCCCCGAGTGCGTCGCGGATGACCGAACCGAATACGAGCCCGCAATCTTCCACCGTGTGGTGATCATCGATGTCGAGGTCGCCCTGAGCGCGCAGGTCCAGCGTCATGCCGCCGTGAAAGACCGCGGCGCCGATCATGTGATCGAGAAACGCCAGTCCCGTATCGATGCGGCTGCGTTCCCGCCGGTTCAGGTCCAGCCGGGCTTCGATGCGGGTCTCGAGCGTTCGGCGCGACCGTTCTCCCGCCCGCCGGGTGGCCGAGCGACCCTCTCTGGAGTCCGCGTTCATGGAATCCCCCTCACGAGATGTGTCCAAACGTCGTGTCGAGCACACGGAGGATGCGGCGGAACGCCGCCTCGTCCCCCGGAAGCGTGATCCGGACAAGGTCCGGGAGGTTCGGAAAGCGTCGGATGGCGATGCCGCGCTGCCGAAAGCGGCGGTACAGCGCGGCCGCCCGATCCGTGGATGCGAGCACGAAGTTCGCTTGCGACTCGAAGGGCGCCGCCCCTGCCGCGAACAGCGCCGAGACAAGCTCCTCGCGCTCGCGGCGCACGGCGGCCACGTACGTCCCCGTGACCCGGTCGCCCAACGCCAGCGCCCGTTCCGCCAACCAGATGGAGGGGGCCGAGAGCGGGAAGGGCGCACCGCAGGCCCGCAGCTCCGCGATGACCGCCGGCCGGCCCAACGCGAAACCCACGCGAAGCCCGGCGAGGCCCCAGGCCTTGGACAGCGTCCGTACGACCAGAATGTTGTCGTGCTGCAGCAGTTCGGGTGTCGGGTCGCGGTCGGCGAACTCGACGTAGGCGAGATCCGCGAGCAACATCGCCTTCGCCGGCAGGCGGTCGGCGATGGTCGGGACCCGCCCGGCCGGGACCGCCGTTCCCGTGGGGTTGTGCGGCGAGATCACGGTGACCAGCCCCGTCCGTTCCCCGAGTCGGTCGAGTATGGGTTCAAGAGGAGCGGGGTCGTTCAGCGACGGTATCGACCGTACCCGCCCGCCCGCGAGCGCCGCGAACATCGGCACCATCTCGAACGTCGGAGCCACCGTGATCAGTTCCCGGCCTCCGGCGAGACAGCGGCGGCAGGCGCGGTCGATCGCGTCGTCCGCCCCCGCGGTGACGAGCACCCGGTCCGGCTCGATCCCCATGGCTTCAGCCAGTCGTCGCTCCAGCCTCGAGGCATCCGGATAGCGCGTCAGCGTGCTCGCCGGAACCTTCGGGAGGAGACGGACGAGTTCCGGCGCCGGAAACAGGCGCTCGTTGTGATCGAGCCGGAGCCGTTCGCCCGGTCGCGCGGCCACCGCCATTCCGTTCATGCGACGATCTGGCCCGGCGTCGTCACGACGAGATCGGTACCGCCTTGCGCCTTGACGCGGGGGATCAGGCCCGGAAGGGCTTCGCGCAGCACTGCGACCCGGATGGCGTACCCCTCTTCGCCGTGCAGACGCGAAACGGTCGGCTTGCGCATGCAGGGAAGCACGGCCACCAGGTCGTCCAGTCGCACCGCATCCACGTTGACTTCGAGCATGATCCGCTGCCGGGCTTCCACGACCGACTTCAGCACCACGACCAGGTCGTCGATTCGCTTGCGGTGCCGGGGATCCTCGAGCGCCCGCGGGTTTGCGTAGAGGCGAGTCGATGAGGTCATGAGTTCGTCGACGATCCCGAGCCCGTTGGCGTCGAGCGTCGCGCCCGTCGCGGTGTTGTCGACGATCACGTCGGCGTCCTCCGGCGGAAACACCTCCGTCGCGCCGTACGATCGCACGAGCGTCGCATCGAGGCCCCGGGTTTCGATCCAGCGCGAGGCAAGCCCCGTGTACTCGGACGCTATCGTGAGGTGGCGGCCGGCGGCGTGCAGTCCCGCCCGGGCGACCGGGGCCGGAGCGGCGGCCACGAGGCGCACCGGGTCGAGCCCGGTGTCCAGCAGCTCGACGAGCGATCCGTTCAGTTCCGCCACCCAGTCGGCCCCCGCGAACCCCAGGTCGCGAGACCCCGCATGCAGCATCTCCACGACGTTCTGCGGCTTGAGCAACTTGGCGCCGAAGCCGGGGACCGAGATGACCGGACGGTAGCGGCGCTCTCCGAGATCCACCCGCACGCCGGCGGCGGTCAGCAGTTCGAGCACGCCGGACTGCATCCGTCCCTTGGGCAGGGCAAGTCTTGTCGTCTTGTGATTCATGTCGTGGGCTGTCGTGGGCTCTGGCTCTGGAGGCCGGCACCGGCGGGGAGGCAGCGACAAAAAAAGCCGGCCACCCCGGGCCGGCATCGATCGTTCGCAACCTGTGTTCAGAAAACAGCTAGACGATCACCGGCCTCCGCGCACGCGGTGGAAAAAATAATGGCCGAAAAACGGATGGGTGTTCGTCATGGGCGCGGAGGATCGCATCGCGCCGTTAGCTTGTCAAGCCGGTGACCCGGCGCGCTCCCGCGGCGTCGACCGGCTGCCGGACCCAGGACCGCTCCACCTCAACCCCGGGGAAACCATGACCGAACCTCCGGCCTCCGGCCCCCGGCCCCCGACGCCGGCCGAGAGCCGCGAGACACGAGCGCGCGTCGCGCCGTGGATCGAACGCACGCCCGCAAGACGCTGGATTCCCGACCGCGGCGTCGCGTCGCTGCCCGCGGGAGTTCAGCTCTTTCTCAAACTGGAACTCTTCCAGCGCACAGGTTCCTACAAGGTCCGCGGCGCCCTGAACAACGTCCTCCGCGCGGAGGCGGAGACGCTGCGCCGAGGCGTCACGGCCGTGAGCGCCGGGAACCACGCCATTTCCGTGGCGTACGCCGCTCGGGCCGCCGGTACGACCGCCAAGGTCGTCATGCTGTCATCCGCCAATCCGGCTCGCGTCGCGCGCTGCCGGAACTTCGGGGCGGAAATCGAGTTCGCGGACGACGGGGCGGCCGGCTTCGCGCGCATGGAGGAGATTGCCTGGCAGGAGGGCCGGCTCGGGATCCATCCGTTCGAGGGCGAGGCGACCGTGTTCGGCACTTCGACCGTCGGCCTCGAGGTCGCGGAGCAACTGCCCGATCTCGACGCGCTCGTGGTTCCGGTCGGCGGTGGGGGGCTCATCTCGGGGACCGCGAGCATCGTCAAACAGCTTGTGCCGGAGTGTCGCGTCTACGGGGTGGAACCCGTCGGCGCCGCCTCCATGCGACGCAGCCTGGATGCGGGCGAGCCGGCGGCCCTCGATCGCATCGACACGATCGCGGACAGCCTCGGCGCACCCCACGCCGCGCCGTACAGCTTCGGCCTCGTGCAGCGCTACGTGGACGATGTCGTGCTCGTCGATGACGACGCGATTCGCGCCGCCCTGAAGGCGCTGTTCGTCGACGCGAAGCTGGTCGCCGAACCCGCCTCCGCCGCGCCGCTGGCCGCCGTGTGCGGCCCCCTCCGGGAGAGGCTGGAAGGTTGCCGCGTCGGCCTCGTGCTCTCCGGGTCGAACATCGATCTCGACACGTTCTCCGCGCACATCCGGGCAAGCGGGTGATGCCCCGCCTCGGCGTCGGCCCGGCCTGAGCCACCCGCGCCTCCGGCACTCGCGGCCGTCGTCCCGGACCGGATCAACTACTACAATCACGTGCGTCGGTACTCCTCGGAGACCCGGCCGCCACTGAGGATCATCGAGGACTGCAACCGCGAGGACTGGAGAAACGGAATGAGAGAGGGAGTCGTGAGACGTTTTCCGGCGGTGACCACCATGGGGCTCGCTGCGCTCCTTTCCGGCATCCCGCTCCTCCCCGTCGCCGGGCAGTCGATCACCGTCGTGTCCTGGGGCGGCTCCTACGGCCGCGCCGTCAACGAGGGCGCCAACATTCCCTTCACCGAAGCGACCGGCATCCGAGTCAGCGTGGAGGACTACAACGGCGGCCTGGCCCAGATACGGGCCCAGGTGGACATCGGCAACGTCCATTGGGATGTGGTCGACCTGGAGATCGCCGATGCCGTGCGCGGTTGCGATGAGGGGCTGCTCGAGCTGATAGACATCGACGATCTGCCTCCCGGACCCGACGGCGCTCCCGCGGCCGAAGACTTCGTGGCCGAGAGCCAGACGGAGTGCGGCGTGGGCAATCTGTACTGGTCGACCGTGTACGCGTACAACAGCAGGGATTTCCCGGGCGAACAGCCCACGACCATGGCCGACTTCTTCGACTTGGAGAAGTTCCCGGGCCGCCGCGGGATGCGGCGCGTGCCGCAGGTCAACCTGGAGTTTGCCCTGATCGCCGATGGCGTGCCGCTTGATGAGGTGTACGCCGCGCTGGGAACCCCGGAGGGCCTGGACCGGGCCTTTGCCAAGCTCGAAACCATCAAGGACGAGGTGGTCTGGTGGGAGGCCGGCGCCCAGCCACCGCAGATGTTGGCCGACAGGGAAGTGGTCATGAGCACGGCGTACAACGGCCGCATCTTCAATGCCCAGATCCTGGAGAACCAACCGCTCGTGATCGTGTGGGACGGGCAGTTGCTGGACGTGGGTCAGGTCGGGATCGTCGCGGGCACACCGAGGCTGGAAGAGGCGATGAGATACGTGGCCTTCAGCACCAGCGCCGAGTCCATGGCGCGGATCGCCCGCCGCATCTCCTATTCCCCGGCGCGCAGATCGGGCATGCCGCTGGTGACGACCCATGTGGTCGCAGGGGTCGACATGGCGCCCCACATGCCGGCCGGCGCGGGCAACGCGGATCGTGCGCTTCGTTATGACTGGGCGTTCTGGGTCGACTACCAGGACGAACTGAACGAGCGCTTCAGCGCCTGGCTGGCGCGCTAGATGGCGATGCCGGGGAGCACCGGGGCTCTGTAAACGCGCGCGTCAGAACACCACCCGATAGCTGACGTTCAGACCCCGCCCGGCCTCCGGCATGATCTCCTTGACCCGGGAGAGGTGGTTGCGGTACTCGGTATTCCCGGCGTTGACGAGGCTCACGGTCAGGACGTTCAGACGCCCGCCGAGCGTAAGCCGCACCCCCGCGGTGGCGTTGAAGACGGTGTACCCACGCGTCGGCGTCTCGAATTCGCCGACCCGGTCCTGCCCGTCCGCCATCTCGGCCTCCGCCCGGACATACCACGACGGCCGCTCGTACTTCAGGGCCACATGTCCCTTGAGCGGAGGAACGAGAGGCAGAGGCCGATCGGTCTCCTTGAGACTGCCATTCACCAATGAGGCCACTCCCTCCAGCGCCAGCCCCCCCCCGGCGTCAACGTCCACGCCGGCTTCGAAGCCGCTGAACACGGCGTCGTTGCCCTGGAACTGATAAATGGGGAGGCGCACGCGGCTCAGGCGGCCCGTGTCCTCCCCGTAGATGTGGTTCTCGATGTCGTTGTGGAAGCCGGTTACCTCGGCCCTCAGCCGGTCGGACTCGAAGCGGAGGAAGACGTCGAGCCCCCTCCCGACCTCGCTCTCCAGAGATGGGTTTCCGACCTCGAAGACGTAGGCCGCCAGATGCGGCCCTTCCGAATAGAGTTCGGGGACATCGGGTGTGCGAACCGCCCGGGAAACGCTGGCGCCGAGCACCAGCCCCGAGGCGGACTTGTAAAGGACACCCAGGGACCCCGACAGGGAGTGGAATGTGCGGTCACGAATCTCACCGATGTCCGAAACTCGATCTTCCGCCGGATCGGCCAGGGTCCAGTCGTAGCGTAGCCCCGACTCGATCAGGACGGAGCCCAGGTCGACCTCCTCGAGCAGGTACAGGGCCGCCTTTAGCCGACGCGTGTCCGGCGTGTGCAGGGATCCCCCGTATCCGAAGTCCTCCCAGGACGCACGGCCGCCCATCGCGCCCGCCGTAAACGGTCCCCATCTCTCATGCCGGCCCAGGACGTCCGCGCTTGCGCGCTGTTGCTCGAAGAGCGTGCCCAGAATGTCCGGTGCTTCGAGCTCGCGGTGCGTGTACCAGGTGTGAGTCGCGTCGAAGCGGAGGTTGTGGAAGGGTCCGGCCGGCTCCTCGACCACGGTCCGGAACTTCGAGGAGAGGCGCTCCATTTCGATGCGCACCCCTTCCTGGTGTCCACCCGTGAAACCACCCGGGATGCCGTAGTAGTTGCGGTAACCGCGGAAGGACCCCCCCAGGCGACCCCAATCGGCCACGTAGGCCGTCCCCGCGCCTCCGCTCAACAGTTCGCCGTCGGTGTTGAGAAGCGTGCCGACGGGGGTCTTCAGATCTCCCGCCGTCCGGGCGGCCACCTCCACTCGCAGCGGCACGCGCCCCGCGAGGGGGAACACGGCCGATGCGCTGCCGGCCAGCGAGCCGGTCGAGGTCTCCGTCTGCAGTGTCGCCGCGCCCGTCAGGCGGTGCGGCATGGCCGTCGGAATCTCGTCGCGGATGACGTTGATGACCCCGCCCAGCGCGTTGCCCCCGTAGAGCAGTGCACCGGGACCCCGCACAACCTCGATCCGCCGTGCCGAGGACGGATCGAGTGCGGTGGTGTGATCCGAGCCCGAGCTGGAGGCATCCCCGACCGCGGTCCCGTCCTCGAGCATCAGTACCCGATCGCCGCTCATTCCCCGGATCACCGGTTGCGCAACCGATGGACCCATCCTGGTGGCGGCCAGCCCCGGCATCGACGCCAACGTCCCGGCTACGGTCGCCGTCAGCTGGCGCTGCAAGTCATCGCCCGCCATGACGCTGACCGGCCGGATCGCCTCGGCCGCGGTCCGCTCGCTGATCGTCGCGGTCACCACCAGGTCCGCCAGCCCAATCGGAGACGGTACCAGCTCGATCACGATCTCCGCCGACTCCGCCACCGCCCGGCGCGCACGCACGGTCCCCACGGTGACATCCACGGTGGCGCCCCGATACCCCAGGCGCTCGGCTCGAAGGGTGTACACGCCCGCGGCCATCCCGGTCAGGTGGAAGGTCCCGTCCCCGCGGGTCACCGCCCGGGTTTCCCTCCCGACCACCGATACGTGCGCTCCCGCCAGCGGTTGACCGGTGCCCGCGTCGCGCACGTTGCCCTCGAACACGTACGCCTGCCCCGGCCCCTGCCCCGCCAGGTCGCCGATGTTGGCGAGAGCGGGCCACGAGAGGCCAACCGCCGCAAGCATTGGCGCCAGAAGGAGGAGACGCCCGGCGATCGAACGAGCGGGCGGCCGGACGCCGGATCGCGCGGGGCCGAGCCAACGCGGAACCGGCCCGACGCGATTCTCGACCGGGTAGGCTGAAGGCATGGTTCCTCCCACGCCGGTGTGTCCAGGGCGTGTGCAATGGCCACAAGGCTGCATCGCGGGCACGGGACGTTAGGCCGGCGTGACGGCTCGGGGCAACCTCGTGCGGCGTTGGAAACCCTTTGATGCCCCCGGGGCGTCAAAGACGGTGTGAGAGACAGAAGAAGGGCTCGGCGGTGGCTCCCGTCGAGAGAGAAGATGCACAGGGGTCGGTGGCTCATGCTTCTGGCCGTGGCGATTCTCGCCGGCGGCCTCGGCTATCTGGCCTTCGAAGCCCGGGTGGCGCGCGAGTTCGCGGCGCTCGATTTCTCTTCCCCGGCGCGCCTCCTCGCACGGCCGTGGACCCTCCGCGCTGGTGATCGGGTCGACCCGCAGCGCCTCATCGACCACCTGAAGAAGGTCGGCTACCGGCCGGTCTCCGGCGGTACACCGCAAGCCGGAGAGTTCAGCGCCCGCGGCCGCGATCTTCTCGTGGGCCGCCGCACGCTTCGCTTCGGAGCCTTCGTCGACCCCGGCGTGCGCGCGCGGGTGCGTTTCCGGAGCAGCTTTCGGAGCAGCCTCCAGAGCAATGCGCGCATCTCGTCGATTCGGGACGCCGATGGCAACGACATCGCCCAACTCCTGCTCGATCCCGAGGTGATCGGGACGTCCCTCGGAGAGCGCAGCCGGGACCGGGTGCCCGTCCGGCTCGACGAGGTGCCGGAGCACCTGGTCGCCGCGTTGCTGACCGTGGAGGATCGCCGCTTCTACGAGCACGGCGCGCTGGATCCTCGCCGCATCGCCGGCGCCGCGCTCTCGAACCTCCGGCAGCGGCGGGTCGCTGAGGGTGGAAGCACGATCACCCAGCAGCTCGCCCGCACGCTCTTCCTGTCGACGGATCGCACCGTGCTCCGAAAGCTGCGTGAGGCGGCGATCGCGGTGGCGCTGGAGAGACGTTTCTCCAAGCGGCGCCTGCTCGAGGCCTACGTGAACCATATCTATCTCGGGCAGCACCGGGGGACCGCCATCCACGGCTTCGGGCGCGCCGCGCAGTTCTACTTCGGGCGGGACATCTCGGAGTTGAAGCTGGGCCAGTCGGCGATGCTGGTCGGGATTGTCAGGGGGCCGAGCGTGTACTCGCCCCATCGCCACCCGGAGCGTGCCCGGGCCCGGCGCGACATCGTGCTGCGGCAGATGCACGCCGTCGGGCACCTGGACGACGCTCGGCGCGACGCCGAACTGGAAGCCGATCCGGAGATTCGACGTCCTCCGGAGCGGAACTTCGATGCCCGCTGGTATCTGGATTTCCTGAGGCGGGAGTTGGCGGCCGGGGATGCTTCGCTGGAACTGGGGGGTGGCGGTCGAACGGTGCTTTCTTCGCTCGCACCGGAGCTTCAGCGCGCCGCCGAGACCGCGGTGTCGAACGGGATCCTCAGCATGGAGCGCCGGCGTCCCCGCTTGAAGGAGCAGTCCGGCCCGCTCCAGGCGGCGCTGGTCGCCCTCGACCCGCGGACCGGCGACATCCTGGCGATGGTCGGCGGTCGCTCGTACGGCACGTCGCAGTTCAATCGCGCCGCGGACGCCCGGCGTCAGCCGGGAAGCGCCTTCAAGCCGGTCGTGGCGCTGGTCGCCCTGGCGCCGGAAGCAGAGCCTTCTTTCACCCTGGCTTCCATGCTGAGGGACGAACCGCTCGCACTCGACACGCCCGCCGGCGTGTGGAAGCCGGCGAACGCGGACCGCGCGTTCCTCGGCCCCATCAAGCTGCGCGAGGCGCTCGAGGGGTCTCGCAACGTGCCCTTCGCCCGCCTCGGCCTGGCGGTCGGTCCCGACAGGATCATCGAGACGGCGCACCGGCTGGGCATTGGGAGCCCCCTCGCGCCATATCCGAGCCTGGCGCTGGGCGCCTCCGAGGTCACGCTGCTCGAATTGACGGCGGCCTATGCGGTGCTGGCGGCGGAGGGCCGGCGCACTCGGCCGGCCTCGGCGCTAACGGTGCTCGACCGCGACGGTACGGCGCGCCGGGAGACCACGGCCCCCCGCGAGTCGGTCGTCAGTCCGGCGGAGGCGTACCTGATCACGTCCGCGCTCAGGGGTGTCGTCGAACACGGGACCGGGAGCGGCGTCCGTGCCGCGGGGTACCGGGGTCCGCTGGCGGCGAAGTCCGGGACGACGAACGACTCCCGCGATGCCTGGTTCATCGGCTACACGCCCGAACTGGCGGTCGGCGTATGGGTGGGATTCGACGACGGGACGCCGGTCGGTCTCCCCGGCTCCCGGGCCGCGCTCCCGATCTTTGCCGATTTCATGATCCGCGTTCTGGGACCGCGGGGCGGTCGCGACTTCCGCTTCCCCGCGGGAGTGGAATGGGTCGATGTCGAGCCCGCGACCGGACGGCGCGCCGGGTGGGGGTGTCGAGGCGAGCCCGAACTGTTCCTCGCCGGCACGGCGCCCGACGTCTACTGCGGCTACGGCCCCGAACCGTGGCGCCGGCGTACGCTGTCTCCCGAGTCGCCGGCGACCGGCGACGACCCCGGATCCTTCAGACGTGGGCGTGTCCGGGTCGGTGCTGATGGTCGTGGCGGCCCTGATGCAGGACGACGTGCAGCAACGAGCCGCTCACGAACGCCTGATACATCTCGAGCACCGAGTGGTCGTCCGGCAGCAGTTCCGTCCCCGCGAGCACCCCAAACACCGTAGCCACGATGATCGCGGCCACCCCGATCAGGGCGCCCCGCACGCCGTGCCGGGGTTCGAGCAGCCACCAGATGAGCAATCCGACCGCGACGCGGTGAAGGACGAGGGCGTACGTGAAGGGTGTGCTCGACGGCCCGACCAGCAGGGCGCCGCCCTCGAGGAGGGCGTGCAGCACCATCGATAGCACCCCGAGCAGGATCGTCGCGTTGTCCGTGTGCCGCGCAAGGGTCTCGGAGAATCTCTCAAGCAGGTAGAGGAGACCGACGCCGGCGCCGACGGCGAGGAGGGGTGCGATCTGACGCTCGAGCCACACGTGGGGAAGCACCTGCCACGCGATGAGGAGCGGCAGCGCAACGAAGACGATCGTGTCGATGAGCCGCATGGTGCGCGGCCTTCGATGCAGCACAACGTACAGAACGGCGCCGACGGCCGGCGCCACGAGCACTGCGATCAGCTGAACCACTCAGCGTCCGGGCTAGCCCTGCACGGCCGGTCCGTGATGATCGCAGTGATCGCCGTGCTGATGGTGGAGATGGCCGTCGACGACATAGTCGACGTGCCCGTCGTGTTCCACCGCTTCGTGGCCGCAGCCCTCGCCGTGCACGTGCGCGTCGTCGTGGCTCTCACAATCGTGACCGTGCCCCGGCGCCGGTCCGTGGTCGTCGCAGTGGTCCCCGTGGACGTGGTGCAGGTGGCCATCGACGACATAGTCGGTGTGGCCGTCATGCTCGACGGCCTCGTGGCCGCAGCCCTCGCCGTGCGTATGGCTGCTGTCGTGGTGCTCACAGTCGTGGTCGTGCTCGCCCATGATCTCTTGCTCCCGTTGGTTCGCCTAGTGCGGCCGCGCGGTGGCGACGAGGTGGTCGACGTGGTGGTCCTCGTTGCAGTGTGCGGCCGAGCTCTCCACCTGAACCGTGATGTGTTGAATGTTGAACTTGTTGTACGCGATCTCCTGAATCTCGTGCAGCAGCTTCGCCGAATCTCTCTCGTGTTCGGGGTCCACCAGAACATGCGCGGTGAGCGCGTCGTAGCCGGGCGCGAGCGTCCACACGTGAACGTCGTGGATGACCGTGACTCCCTCGAGATCTTCGATCTGGTGGCAGAGATTGTACACGTCGACGTGTTCCGGCGTCCCTTCGAGCAGTACGTGCACGACCTTGGCCAGCAGGCGCCATGTGCTGAGCAGGATCAGGATGCCGATGAGGACGCTGAGGATCGGGTCGGAGATGTACCAGCCGAAGGCCCACACGAGCACGCCGGAGATGATGACCGCCACCGAGCCGAGGATGTCGGCGATCACGTGAGCCAGGGCGCCCTCGACGTTCACGCTGTGCTTCGCCGACCGGTGGAGGACCCAGGCAGCGGCGAGGTTGGCGAGAAGTCCGAGAACCCCGATGATCAGCATCAGGCCACCCTCGACCTCCGGAATCTCCCGGAAGCGGTGGTACGCCTCGAAGATCACCCAGGCGGAGATCAGCCACAGCGTGAGGGCGTTGATGAGGGCGGCGAGGATCTCCAGCCGGTGGTACCCGAAGGTGCGCTCCACGGAAGCGGCACGCGTCGCGAAGTGCACCGCGAACAGCGCCAGGCCGATCGAGGCCGCGTCCGTGAGCATGTGTCCCGCGTCGGCGATGAGCGCCAGGCTGCCCGACAGGATGCCGCCGATGACCTCGACGAACATGAAACTCGCGATGATCACCAGCGCGATCGTGAGATCCCGCTTGCTGGCGTTTCTCAGTTCCTCGGAGTGATCGTGGGCCCCGAAAATGCCGTGGTGGTGATGGTGGTCATGACCGTGGCCATGGTGGCCGTGACCGTGGTGATGGTGTCCATGATCGTGGTCATGGTCGTGATCGTGCCCATGGTTGTGATCGTGGTCATGGTCGTGGTCGTGATCATGATCGTCATGACTGCCGTCGTGGCTCATCGGAACCATGCCCAGCCAGGGTTGAACATCAGCCTGCAGTCGGACGGGGACCTGTCCCGCGCACCGGGTCCAACCCCCCCTCCGCAAAGAAGGGTGATTCGACAAATGTCGTCAAGGGACCGCGGTGTAGTGGCCGTGGATGCAGAGCCAGCGGCCGTCCTCCCGCACGAAGATCCTCGTCGACTTTCCCCTGCTCGTGAAACGTCCCGCGTCGGTGTAGCCGGAATCCGTCCAGTAGTAGGTAATCCAGGCCACATCGCCCCGCATCGTGACTTCGGGTTGGTGCATCTCCGTGTGTACGTCGCGCGCGCGCGTTAGGTAATCTCCGTAGCTCCTGAGCTCGAGCGCCCGGCCTTCGGCGAGGTAGACGTCGTTTTCCCCGAAGGCGGTGAAGTCCGGGTGGATGTACTGCGCGTAGGTGTCGAGGTCGCCGGCTTCGATCGCGGCCCACATTGCGACGAGCGTATCGATGACGTCCTGTTCGTCGCTCTGGGCCCACGCCGCCGGCGGGGCCAGTGTGGCCAGAACGAGGACGAAGGAGATCGGCAGCCCGACCCGCCGCCCCGACCTCCGCGTCGCTCGGCGGGCCACGGAAGTCAGCGGCTCTCGTAGACGGAGGCGTTGCCTTCGGCGTCGAACTGGATGACGTCGTAGGGGTCGACGCGGTCCCCGAACTCCATGCCCGGAGAGCCGACCGGCATCCCCGGCACCGCGAGCCCGCTCGCGGAGGGCTTCTCGGCGAGGAAGCGGGCGATGACTTCCGCCGGGATATGGCCCTCGAACACGTAGCCGCCCACGAGCGCCGTGTGGCACGACTGCAGTTGGAGCGGCAGGCCCGCGTCGATCTTCACGCCGATCATGTCGTCGGTGTTCTCCACGTCGAGCTGGAAGCCGGCTTCCCGCATGTGGTCCACCCAGAGCGCGCAGCACCCGCAGGTGGGCGACTTGTAGACCTTGATCGTCGGGGTTTCGGCGATGGTCGCGGCCAGTGCCGCATCGACCGTCGCAGCGAAGGTCGCATCGGCCATGGCGTGAGCGGGAGTCGCGGCCGCCGTGTCTCCGCTGTCCGCCGACGCCTCCGGCGCGCACCCGCCGACGAGCAGCGCCAAGCCGATCGAGGCCGCTCCGACGCCCACCTTTCCGAACTTTTCGTTCAACATCATCACTCCCGGTTCGATTCCTGCCGCTCGATCCCCCAAGTTATCCGTGAGGGGGCTCGCACGGTACCATTACGATACGATGGTGCGCGGCATCATGGGGCTATCATGCACGCGGATGCGGGCGCCACGCGGGTGGCGGGCAAACCCTGAGAGCGGCGAGGCGTGATGGAGAGACTGTCACAACTGTGGAGCGAAGCGGTGGCCTTCATGGCTCCGCGCTGGCTGCCCAGCCTGATCGTGATCGCGGCCGCCGGCCTCGTCTACCTCGTGGCGCTGATGGTCCTGGGCCGCGCGCAGAAGCATTGGGTCACGCGAACCGCGACCCAACTCGACGATCTCGCCGTGCGGCTGCTCCGCCAGGCGCTGCTGCTCTCGAGCGGGGCCTGGGCGGTCTGGCGCCTGCTGGAGATCTGGACCCTGCCCACCGTGGCCCAATGGGTCTACGCCATCTGGATCGGCGTCCTCTTCTTCCCGTTGAGCCGCTTCGTCGGGGATCTCCTGACGGCGCTCGAGACCGAGGTCGTCTCCCGCACCTCGACGCCGCTCGACAAGACGGCGCTCCCGATGGTCAACACGGCGATCCGCTTCGCGATCATCGCCCTCGGCATCGTCCTCGCGCTGGCGGAACTGGGCATCAACATCGCGCCGCTCCTCGCCGGCGCCGGCGTCATGGGTCTCGCCCTTTCGCTCGCCGCCAAGGACACGCTCTCCAACGTGATCGCGGGCGTGCTCCTCATCGTCGATCGCCCCTTCCAGGTCGGGGACCGGATCGAACTGTGGACCGCGCCCAACGAGACGGGGTCCTGGGGCGACGTGATCGAGATCGGGCTCCGGGCCACGAAGATCCGAAATCCCGACAACCTCGTCGTCGTCGTCCCGAACAATCAGATCATGCAGCGCGACATCATCAACTACACGATGTCGGGCGAAGACATCAGGCTGCGGATCCCGTTCTCGGTCGCCTACGAGTCGGACATCGAGCGGGCGAAGTCGCTGCTCGTGGACATCGCCCTGAGCGTGGAGGGGGTGAAGGCCGATCCCGCGCCGATCGTCATCGCCCGCAGTTTCGGCCCGTCGGAGGTCAAGCTTCAACTGCGCGTCTGGATTCTGGAGGCGAGGGCGAGACGGCGCATCGCCGACGACATCAGCGAGAGGGCGCTCCCCGCCTTCGCGAAGGCGGGCGTGGAGATCCCCTATCCGAAGCGGGAACTCTACATCCGGTCCTCGGATGGGTCGCTGGCCGGCGGGGGCTGAGTTGAGGCGCGCCGGGACGCCGGGACGCCGGCCGCTCCTCGCGATCTCCGCAGCAGTGGCGGCGGGTCTCCCCGGAGGGTTGGCCGGCGCCGGCCAGGACACGTTCATCGCGCTGCAATCGGAGTTGTTCACCAATGTGACGGTGATCGACGGCCGCGGCGGGCCACCCCGGCCTTCCTCCGCCGTTCTCGTGCGGGGCGGCCGCATCCAGGACGTCGGCGCCCAGGGTTCCGTGGCCGCTCCGGAAGGCACCGTCGTCGTGGATCTCTCGGGCTCCTATCTCATCCCCGGGTTCATCGACGCCCACGCCTCGCCTCGAACCACGGACGAATTGCGGGCACTGCTGGCGGCCGGGATCACGGGCGTGCGCGACGGAGCCGTTTCGCTGGCCGCCTTCGTGGAGCGGGGCCGCGGAGGCTTCGGCGAAGACCCCGTTCCCGCCGTCTACATCGGCGGGCCCGTCCTCGATGCCGGGGACGCGCCGCGCGGCGCGGCGCTGGCATCGGAAGCCGCCGCCGTCGCCGAGGTGGCGCGGCAGGCCGCGGACGGGGCCGGCTTCGTCTCCGTCGCCTCGAGCGTGCCTCCGTCGTGGCTGGTCGGGATCGCGCGGGCCGCGCGCCGGGCGGACGTGCCGCTGTGGGCCGACCGCCGGGAGGGGGGCTGGCTGCTGGCCCTCCGTGCCGGGTCCGCCGTCGCGAGCCCGCTGGTCTCCGGCGACTCCGAGTTGCTGCCGGAGAGCGCGCGCGGACCCTTCGAGGCGTTCGCGGGCGCCGGGCGGGTCCCGGGCCGGATCGCCTGGCTGGAGCGGCTGGAGCCGCACGGACCCGATGTCGACCGTGCCGTCGCCGCGCTCCTTTCGAATGACTCGGCCCTCATGCCGTTACTGGCCAGCGCGTCCGCCCCCCTCGACTGCCCGGCCGAGTCCGCCGCCTGCACGCCGCCGTCCGACGACGAACGGACCGCGCTTCAGGCGGTCTGGCCCAAGGCCGAGGCGCTGGTCCAGACCTTCCACGGCCACGGGGTCCGCCTGCTCGTGGGATCCGATGCGCCGCGAACGACGGCGTGGGGTGAGGGTTTTCACCGTGAGATGCAGTTGCTCGTGGAGGCCGGCATCCCTCCCCTCGAAGTTCTCGGGATGGCCACGAGGAACGGCGCCATAGCGCTCGGCCAACTGCACGAGCGGGGGACGATCGAGATCGGGAAGCGCGCGGACTTCCTCGTTTTGGAGGCGAATCCCGTCGCCGACATCCGGAACGCGCGCCGCATCTCTCTCGTCGTGATGGACGGGCGGGCCTGGACCCTCGGTCCCGATGACGCCTGGAGACGCGTCCGCTTCAACTGACTACACAGCCTACGATGCTCCAGCAAGATCTCATGTTGTCCAATGTAGTCCGTAACACGCTGATATGCAGCGTGTTAGATCCCTGCGGGAGGCAATGGCCCCGGCGCGGACATGGACGGCCCCGGCGGCCGATCGCCTTCGGGGCGAGCGATCCGGCCGCAGGTCTCAGTCTCATTGGGGCTCAGAACGAGACGTATCCGCCCATCTGGAAGCGCTCGTCGGACTCGTCGACATGGAGGATGAACCGCGCCCCGTAGCGCCGTCCGAACGTCAAGCTCGCACCGGCGGTCGGCTCAACGTAGTCGCTGCCGTCGTAGTGGATCCCCACGCGGAACCTCGGGCGAACGAGCCAACTGGAACGTCCAAGCAGGACCGAGGCGCCGATATGGTTGCGCGATCCGGCCTGTCGAAACAGAGGGATGGCGATCCCGGTCATGCCGCCCAGGTCCGTGACGTAGGGGCCGGCGCACCGGTAGGTCTCCACCATCCCGTACAGCGACACCGGCCCCGCGACCCGCCCGTTGATGCCGACGTATTGTCCGGGACACTGGTTGTCCCCCACGATCCCGGCTTCGAGCATGAAACGGCGCGCTGCCTCCCGACGGTCCGGTGCCTCCTGCCCCCAAACCTGCGAGGGCAACACCGCCAGGCACGCCAACGACAGCCAGAAGACATGAGTACGCCTTGCCCCAATGCTGATTCTACCGGCTGGCTCCACGGAGTTGGCGAACTCCCCGGCGGCGTAGCGTCGTCGCCAAGCTCTGGCGAAATCGAACATGGTGGTCTCCTCGCTTCACCTGAGGTCGTTCTCTGAGCGCCGTCGCCGTTCGGGCATCTCGACGGTCAAGACCGACACTTGAGAGCTGGCGGCGCATGTCAGCCCGCGATAGAGGGGAATCCCTGAAACCAGCTGTGGGATCACCCGGAAAACTCGCCGCTTCGGCAGCGTTCGCGGTCAGGTAGTTCGCCCGCTTCCGGCTGGCCGCGCCAGTCGTCGGAGGTTCCCCCGCCGACCACCAATCACCACCGGCCGCGGCCGTCGAGTCGGGGCCGAGCCTCCTTCCCAACCCAGCAATAGCCCGGTCGTGCGCGGCGTGACGCGCCCGGGACCTGCGCTGGACGAGGGATGGCGGGCATGTCCGCTCCCCTGCGCCCGTCCTCGTGGGAGATGGAAGAGCGACACCTTGCCGGTTGCTCGGTCGCCATCGAAGGCGAACCCGTCAGGAGTTCGAGACCAACGGCTGGCCCGAACGCTGACGGCCCTCACGTCTCATAGCGTCTCAGGTATTCCCATCCATCCATCCATCAAGGTGTGTTTTTCTCCGCCTACTTCGACGCAAACGCCCGCTCTGCCGCTATCGCGCTCTGTGGAGCTGTCCCGCTTTCACGGACGGTTAGTTTCTGTGGTTGATCGCCTCCGGTTCTTCTCCTTTCAGCCTCCCTCAGGCGCTCGGGAGAGGATGTCGGTGTGCGCCGCGGGTGCGCCTCAGGCCGCATGGTTGCTCTCGTAGTCGGCCGGCGACTCGTAGCCGAGTGCCGAGTGCAGCCGCCGGGTGTTGTAGAAGCCCTCGATGAAGCCGAAGACCTCCCGTCGCGCCTCGTCCGCCGTGCGGAACGAGCGCTTCCAGATCAGCTCGCACTCGAGGGTGGCGAAGAAGCTCTCGCACATGGCGTTGTCGTACGCATCGCCCGCCGAGCCCATGGACTGGGCGATGCCCGACTCGCGGCAGCGCTCCCCGAAGGCGAGCGAGGTGTACTGCGAGCCCCTGTCGGAATGATGCACGACACGACCCTCGGGACGACGCCTTGCGAGAGCCATCGCCAGCGCGGTCTCGACGAGCTCGGTCCGCATGTGCGTCGCCATGGCCCAGCCGACGACGCGGCGGCTCCAGACGTCGAGCACGACGGCCAGATACAGCCAGCCAGCCCACGTGGGGACGTAGGTGATGTCGGCCACCCACAGCTCGTCGGGCCCCGAGGCCGAGAAGTCACGGTCCACCAGGTCCGGCGCGGGGCGGGCCTCGGCATCCCTCTTCGTCGTCGCCGTCTTGAAGCGCCGCCTGGTCGCGCCCTCGATCTCCAGCCCCCTCATCAGCCGCCCCACGCGCTTCTGCCCCACCCGCTCGCCCTCGGCCCTGAGCGCCGCGTGGATCCGCGGACGGCCGTACGTCTCGCCGCTGCCGGTCCATATCTTCGCGATCCGCGCCTCCAGTTCCGCGTCCCGACGCGCGCGGTCCGAGGGAGGACGCCTCAACCAGTCGTAGTAGCCGCTGGGGGAGAGACCCAGCACCCGGCACATGGCCCGAAGCGGGAACTCGGCCCGGTGCGCCCTCATGAACGCATACCCCCGCCGGGGATCGATCCGCTCTCCCTCGCGAACCAGGCCGCGGCTTTTTTTAGGATGTCGCGCTCCATCCTGAGCCGCTTGTTCTCCCGCTCCAGGCGCCGCAGCTCGCTGCGCGCCTCCGTTGTCAGCCCGTCGCTACGGAACCCCTCGTCCACATCCGCCTGCCGGACCCAGTTCCGGATCGTCTGCTCCGACGGCTCGAACTTCCGGGCGAGTGACGCGGCACTACGCCCGCCCCTCACCAGTTCCACCAGCCGCTCCCTGTACTCGGATGGATACCGCCCCTTCCGGCCCGCCATGGAACACCTCCTTGCTTGACCCCAATGGATAGGTGTCCGTCAAAGCGGGGCAACTCCACTGCCGCTACTGGCCGCTATCGGGTGCGGTAACAGTAGGCGTCCCGCCGGCGCGTCAGATCCTCGATCACGGCCGCCTTGAAGGATTCCGCGCACTCCGAGCCGCCCAGTGCTCCGCGGTACTCCTCGATGTCCACGACTTCGGCACCCAGCCAGGCGCGCCGGAAGGGTCGCGGGAAGCGTTCCCCCGGCGCCTGAATGTGATGGAGCCCCCCACTGTAGGCGATGAACAGCCGGCCGTCCGGCATCGCCCGCAGGATGTCCGCGATCCCCCCGCGGACCGTCATCGGATTCCCTTCGCGGTCCAGCCCCGTTCGGCGCATCATCCGCCCCTCGGGAAGGATGAGGAGCACGGCCTCCGGATCCCGAACCTGCCGCAGCACTTTCTCCCACGTGTCATCGCGTTCGCGCGTGACCGGTACCACGTGCTTGGTGATGAGCAGAAAGAGCCGTCCCAGAATCGGCCGAGCCGCGGTCTTGTCCGCCAGCGGCAGGACCCCGTGCGTCGCGAGCTGCCAGAGCAGGCGGTTGGGTACCGCCGCAAGGAACACGGGCTCGAAGAGACTCGTGTGATTGAGCAGGGCGATCACGCGCAGACCCGCCCATGGTTCGTCGGCGTCTCGAACCCATTCCAGCCGAACCCGGCAGAAGGCCTTGCCCGCGACCTTGATCGAGAAGAGAAGAAGAAAGACGATATAGCTGCGCATTTTGCGCAGTGTGCTCCCGGGGTTGGCGAGCGGTCAAGAGTTCCGGCGCTTCGGCCGGAGGAGGAGAACGGCATGTTCCGAGTATGTCCGAGAACGGTCGGAGGGTCGCTGGGCGCGCTGATACTCGTTGCGGGCGCGGGAGTCGGCCTCTGCACTCACGGCGTGGCCGCCGCGCAGGATCACACGATCATCGCCCTGAGCCACGACGACTTCACGGCCTACGAGATCGATCCGGCGACCGGCCGCATCGTCCACCATTTCACGGCCGAGAACCAGCCGCACGAAGCGGTGGTGAGTCCCGATGGCGGCACAATCTTCGTGGCGATCCCCCGCGAGCCGGCCTACGTCGTGATCCTGGACGCGGAAACCTTCGAGGAGAAGGGGCGGATCGAGTCGGAGTACTTCCAGCGACCTCCGGACCTGCGGCCGTACGGCTCCGAGATGATCACGAACCGCTCGGCTCTCCCGCACGGCGTCGCGCTGAACCGGGACGGCACGAAGCTCTACGTCGGCGTCGAGTGGTCCGAGGTGCCCGGCCTCGTCATCTACGACGTGGCGCGCGGGGAGGTGGCGGGGAAGATCGACCTGCTCCTCGAAGGCGGACACTTCCTTGCCGTCGACCGGCGGACCGACAAGCTGTACTACCCGCACCGCGACGATGACCGGGTCGTCGTCATCGACACGCGCACGGACGAAGTCGTGAAGATCATCGATGTCGCCGGCGGTCCGGTCGGCGTCGACTTCACGCCCGACGGGGAGGCGTGGGTGCATTCCGACTACGACGGCACCGTCACGGTCATCGACACGTCGAGCGACGAGGTCGTGGCGATGATCGACACCGGCGGCTGGGGCGCCGGCCGCATCGCGGTCTCACCCGACGGGCGATACGCGGCGTCCACCCGAAACGACACGGAGAATGTAGCCATCATCGATGTCGCAAAGCGGGAGGTGGCGGGTTACGTCACACTCGGCCCCGGGCCCGGCTTCCCGCTCTTCTCACCCGATGGCAAGAGGCTCTACGTGATGGTGCGCGGAAGGGGCGATGTCGCGGTCATCGACCTGAAGGCAGACGGTTCGGGCGCCATTGCGGCCCGCTATCCCGCAGGGGTGACTCCGTTTGGCGGCACCCTCCTGCCGAAGGGTTCCAACTGAGAGAAGACCGAAGTTGGCATTGATTCAGGCATGACCCCATCTTCGGGCGCCCGGCGGTACGCGTCCGGCGCTACACGGCGTCAGTATTCAGGAGTGCATCCCATGAAAGCTCGATCTCTGTTCTTCGCGACACTGTGCACCGGTCTCTTCTCCACCCCCGTCCTCGCGCAGCGTGATTTCTCGGCTGTCCAGATCGAGGCGACGCATGTGGCCGGCAGCGTCTGGATGCTGGTGGGGAGCGGCGGCAATATCGGCGTGTCCTCGGGCTCCGATGGAGTGCTGATGGTCGACGACCAGTTCGCGCCGCTGGCGGACAAGATTCGCGACGCGCTGCGGGAGGTGGGACAGTCGGAGGAGGCCGCGGAGCCGCAGTTCCTTCTCAACACCCATTTCCACGGCGATCACACGGGCGGGAACGTCGAGTTCGGAGACGCCTCCACCATCGTGGCGCACACGAACGTGCGGACGAGGCTGGTGGCGGGCGGATCGCCCGAGGTGGCGCTGCCCGTCGTCACCTTCGATGACGCCGTCTCCATCCACTTCAACGGCGAGGAGATCCGGGCGTTCCACATCCCGCACGGACACACGGACGGGGACGCCCTCATCTACTTCACCGGCTCGAACGTCCTCCACATGGGAGACGACTTCTTCGCCGGACGCTTCCCCTTCGTCGACATCGACAGCGGCGGGAGCGTGGAGGGGCTCGCGAACGGGATCTCGGACGTGCTGGGCAACGTGCCCGCCGATATCCGCATCATCCCCGGGCACGGCCCGCTCTCTTCCGTGGACGACCTGCGGACGTACCACCGCATGATCACCGAGACGATCGCGATGGTCCGCGGGAAGATCGACGCCGGGATGAGCAGCGAGCAAGTCCAGGGCGAGGGCGTCGCCGAGGAGTGGGCGGACTGGGGCGCCGGGTTCATCTCGACGGAACGCTGGCTCGACACCGTGCACCGCAGCCTTTCCGGCGCGGCGGGCGGTGAGGACGTCGAACACGGCCACGGCCACGGACACGGACACCATTAGGTGAGCGAGGATGGAGGCCGCGCCGCCGGGGACGGCGGCTGGGTTGCGGACGGCTACAACGCGGGGTACGCGGAGGGGCTGGTCGAACGGGCGCTCCGCGACCGGGGTGTGATCCCGCCCCCACTGGCGGGCTGGGATCCGTCGGCCGGGGCGGCCATTGAAGCGCCACCGGGGACGGCACTTCCTGCCCCTCCCCCCGCTCCTCCCCCGCCCGAACCCACGCCTGCCGAGGCGGAGGTCGTGGCGACGGAGGACCTGCGGCTCGCCGCCATCGCCGGGGCGCTCGTCGAGGCCTACCGGGCGTACGGGCACCTCGGAGCGCGCATCGACCCGCTCGGCTCCGAGCCCCCGAGGCACCCGCTGCTCGAACCGGACTACCACGGCATCCGCCGCGAGGAACTCGCGCGCGTGCCCGCCTCCGCAGTCTGGCTGAAGCACCTGGGCAACAACGCCGCCGAGGTCATCGACCGCCTCGAGGAGATCTACTGCGGCCCGATCGGCTACGAGCTCGACCAGATGGAGAACCCGACCCAGCGCGACTGGCTCGTGGATTACATCGAGTCGCACCGCCACCGGCTCCTCATGAGCCGCGTGCGGGCGACGGCGTGCCTCGAGTGGCTGACCCGCGTGGAAGGGCTCGAGACGTTCCTGCACCGCACCTACCTCGGGAAGAAGCGCTTCTCCGTCGAGGGACTCGACATGCTCGTGCCCATGATGCGCGGGATCATCGGGAGCGCGGGGCGGCGCGGGGCGCGGCAGGTGTTCGTGGGTATGGCGCATCGCGGGCGCCTGAACGTGCTGGCCCACGTCATGGGACTGTCCTACGAGTCGATCGTGGCCGAATTCGAGGAGCAGGCCGCGCGAGGCATCATGACCGCCCTCCCGGAACACGGCTCCGGCGACGTCAAATACCATGTCGGCGGCCGGTCGCAGGTCGCGGAGGACGAGGTCGAACTGGACGTGCGGCTCGCCCCCAACCCGAGCCACCTCGAGCACGTGAACCCCGTCGTCCTCGGCATGGCCCGGGGGGCGCGCTTCACCGGCGAGGCCTCCGACTCCTCGGCCATTCTCCCGATCATCATCCACGGCGACGCCTCCTTCGCGGGACAGGGGGTCGTGGCGGAGACGCTGAACCTGTGCCGGCTGCGGCCCTACGAGACGGGCGGCACGCTCCACATCATCACGAACAACCAGCTCGGCTTCACCACCCTTCCCGGCGACAGCCGCTCCACGCGGTATGCAAGCGATCTGGCGCTCGGCTTCCGGCTCCCGGTCGTGCATGTGAACGCGGACGACCCCGAGGCGTGCATGGCCGCCGTGCGGCTCGCCGTCGACTACCGGTTCGAGTTCGGGGAGGACCTGGTCATCGATCTCGTGGGCTACCGGCGCTACGGGCACAACGAAGGGGACGAACCCTCATACACCCAGCCCATGATGTACGAGCGGGTCGCCTCGCACCCGCGGGTGCGCGCGCAGTTCGCGGAGGCCGTCATCGAGCGGGGGCTCATCTCCCGTGAGGAGGCCGACGACATGGTCGCGGGTGTGGAGGCGGAACTGGAAGCGGCCAGGGGGGCGATCGCCGCGCACAAGGAAACGGACGAGCAGACGGGGGCGGCGCCGGACCCGAAGCGGCTGTTGGATCCGGCGGAGCCGGCGCGGCCGACCGGCATTCCGGAGGCGCGGCTGCGGGAACTCAACGAGGCGGTCCACCGCTGGCCCGAGGGCTTCACGCCCTTCCACAAGCTGGGGCGCCAGCTGGAGCGACGCCGTGCCGCGCTGGATGCGGGGATCGACTGGGGGCATGCCGAGGCGCTCGCGCTGGCGGGCCTGCTCACCGAGGGCGTCCCCGTGCGCCTCACCGGCGAGGACACCGAACGCGGCACGTTCAGCCACCGGCACCTCGTGCTGCACGACGCCGAGGACGGACGCTCGCACACGCCCCTGGCCCACATCGAGGAAGGGCAGGCGGCCTTCAGGATCGCGAACAGCCCGCTGTCCGAGATCGCCACGCTCGGCTTCGAGTACGGCTTCTCCACGATCGCCGCCAACGCGCTTGTCATGTGGGAGGCGCAGTTCGGCGACTTCGCCAACGTCGGGCAGGCAATCATCGACCAGTTCATCGTGTCGGGCCGCACCAAATGGGGGCTGGAGTCGCGGCTCGTCCTGCTCCTGCCGCACGGCTACGAGGGGCAGGGACCGGAACACTCGAGCGCCCGGCTGGAGCGCTTCCTGCAACTGGCCGCCGAGGGCAACATCCGCGTCGTGAACTGCACGACGCCCGCGCAATTCTTCCACGCCCTGCGCTGGCAGGCGCTACGGGCGACCTGTCGCCCCCTCATCGTGATGACGCCCAAGAGCTTGCTGCGCCACCCGCGCGCCCGCTCCACCATCGGCGACCTCACCGGCGGCGCCTTCCGCCCGGTTCTCCCGGACCCCGACTTCCAGGCCGATCCGTCGCGCGTGAGCCGGGTCATCGCGTGCAGCGGCAAGGTCTACTTCGACCTGCTCGCCGAGTCTCCCCCCGCGCACGACATCCCGATCCTGCGCGTGGAGCAGCCCTACCCGTTCCCGGCCCTGGAACTTGGAGCCGCCCTTGCGCCGTATCCTGAAACGGCAGAAGTCTGCTGGGTGCAGGAGGAACCGGAGAACATGGGGGCATGGACATACATGCGACCGCACCTGCGAGAACTCATCGGCCGCGAGCCCATCTACATCGGCCGCCCCGAGCGCGCCAGCCCGGCAGAGGGCTATTTCGGCAAGCACATGCGGCGCCAGCGCCGCCTGCTCCGCACCGCGCTCAGGTTGCCCGAGGAGTAGACGCTCTCAGGGCCATCGACCTCGGCCGCTCGGAACCCTTCCGAGAGTTGATCGGCGCGGGTCCCGTAAGAAGAAATCCCTGCAAGCACATGCGGCGATCCCCATCTCTTGACGCCCGGCGCGCCCGCACGGGAAGTTGGTGCCGCTCCACGAGAAGCTGTTGAACCTCGGCACTCAGCAGAGCGTAGATGCCGGAACGGTTCGGTGACGCACTCGAGATGGCTACGCTGGCGAAGGAGGTCTCTAACATGCGCGATGATCGGCCGGACCACGGAGCTACGCCGGAGGACTCGAACGGGGATAGCCTCCGTTGGATCGAGGACCCGAACTGGAGTCCCGGTTGGCCGGCCCAGTACGCCCGGGAAGCCGGTGGCCAGTGGACCGCCGCACACCGCCGGCTGATCGCCAAGCTTCGCGCCGAGGGTGCACAGTACATCAACCGGAAGCTGGACAACCTCCGCTCCCAGCTCGGTGTCCCTCACAACGGCTGGACCTTCGACCGGACTCAGGGCCCCGCTCAAGTCGTCATGGACGCCCAGGATGCATTGAAGCGTCTCCAACTTCGCGCTCAGGCCAACCGGACCGACAGGCAACGACTCCGCGATTTGCCCTCACTCGCGACCCCCGTATCCGAGGGACCGCGCAAACCGACCACTCAGGAGTGGTGGAAGCTTTCGGCCATTCTGGGCGTCTGCATCGCGATCGAGGCTGTTGCGAACAGTTATCTGCTGGCGTCGGCGTTGACCACCGGCCTCGTCGGCGCCTTCATCACCGCCATCGTGGTCTCCTTCCTGAACGTCGGAGCCCTCGGCGCCGGCATCGGCCTGCTGTTGTCGGCGCTCCGCCGCCGGGCGGCCCAGAACGGTCTGTTCTATGGTTGCGTGGCTGCGTGGGGAGCCGCCGCTCTCCTCCTCAACCTTCTCGTTGGCCGGCACCGGGAGGCGTTTGCCCGCCTGATCGACGCGAGAGAGGAACAGATGAGCGCCGCCATCGAAACGAATATGGCGACGGCCACCGAGATGGCGTCGACGATTCCCTATATCCCGTCATCGTGGCAATTCGAATCGCTCCTCTTCTTCTGCCTCGGCATCGCGCTCTGCGTCTTCGGTTTCTTCAAGGGATATACGTTTATCGGAGCGGGAGATCCGCATCACGCGCGACGCGAACTCGACAACGAGAAAGCAGCGATTCTGAGCGAGTACCACTCGCTGTCCGAGCGCTACCGGGGGCGCTTGACCCAGGAGCTGCGGGCGAGCGTCGCGGGGTGGGTCGAGACCCTGGACCAGGCATGGCAGAACGCGATCAACGAACAGGAGGACCTGAAGGCCAATTGGTCCGGGGGGTCGCTGCTGGCGCGAGTGGAGACGCTGTTCATAGCCGCCTACAACGACTCGCATGCGACGAAGATCGATCAGGCGATGCTCGACGAACACCGGGACCAGGCGGACATCGACATTTCCTTCCCCGCGACACCGGCGGACGAGCAGGTGCCCGACGATGCGCGTGACATCATCCGCAGATGGACCGACACGGACCAGAAGGCGTTCTTCGAGGACATCCACGAGCAAACGAGGGCGGTCGACGGAGTCTGGACGGACTACAGACCCTTGATCGTGGATGAACTGGCCGGAACCGAACAGTCATGAGTTCGACATCGGACGCGGGCAGTGGATCGTCGCTGCTTTGGAAGGGCATCCTCGTCGTCATCGTCCTCGGTCTGTTCTACGCGGGGTATCGACTGTGGTACGCCGACCAGCTCCGGGTCCACTATGCGGATGGATTCTGCCCCCGGGGAACGTGGCCTCAGGAGCGGGAGGGCGTGGTCGTCCCCGGGCATACGGTGATCCTGATCGACACGTCGGATGAGATCACGCCGGAGGATGCGGAGGCGGCATTCGACCGGATCGACCATTGGTCGCGCGATACCTCCAGGCCCCGTTCCTGCAGAAGATATCCATCTACGGCCTGCCGGAGTCGATGGCGGCGATGCCGGAACAGAGCGGGCGGTCGTGGTGCATCCCCAGGCCCGGCGCCATGGCGAACGTCCTGTATGAGAACCCCAGAGCAGTGGAGATCGAGTTCCGGCGGTTCCTGCGTGGCGTGAAGACGGAACTCGATTCCCTGAGGCAGAGGGAACAGGCGGCACAATCCCCCATCGCGGAGACGATGGCGCACCTCGCGCAGCAGCACGAAGATCTCGACTCGTTCGTGCTGGTTTCGGACATGCTGCAGCATTCGACGCTGGCGACGCACTATGGTGGCGATACGTCCCTGACGCCGGAGGCCAGGAGCGAGTGCGAAACGATGTCAGGTGCAGGTCGACTGAGGTCCGTGTGGGTGTACTACGTCGACCGGAAACTCGAGGTGCAGGGTAACCTGTGGCCCACGGCCTGGTGGGCCGAGTGTCTCAATGGGGTCCAGGCACAGACTCTTTGAGATGTGACCTTGAGAGGGCGGGTCAGCGGCCCCGGGTCTGGATCGTCTGCTTCATGTCCGAGAGTTCGGAGACCACCTTCTGGTGGAGCCCTGCGGAGGGATATTTCGGCAGGCACGTGCGGCGCCAGCGCCGCCTGCTCCGCACCGCGCTGCGTCTGGACTGAAACGCGCGCCACGGGCCGCTTGGCTTGAAACCGCCGGCCGCTTGATAGCACCTTGATCTGCAGCTGGAGGTTCTTGGGACCGAGGCTTCGGCCGGTGGGCCGCTTGCCGCACGGAACCTCCAACGGGAGTCGTCAGAGGATGGGGCTGGATGTGATCATCGCGCTCGTTACCATATTCGTGGCTATCGTCGGCGTCGGCGTCACGCTGGCTGGTCTCACGCGCAAGCTCGGAGAGAACATCAACGGTGTACGCGACGAGCTTCGGGGCGACATCAACGGTGTACGCGACGAGCTTCGGGGCGACATCAACGGTGTACGCGATGAGCTTTGGAGCTGTCCCGCTTTCACGGACGGTTAGTTTCTGTGGTTGATCGCCTCCGGTTCTTCTCCTTTCAGCCTCCCTCAGGCGCTCGGGAGAGGATGTCGGTGTGCGCCGCGGGTGCGCCTCAGGCCGCATGGTTGCTCTCGTAGTCGGCCGGCGACTCGTAGCCGAGTGCCGAGTGCAGCCGCCGGGTGTTGTAGAAGCCCTCGATGAAGCCGAAGACCTCCCGTCGCGCCTCGTCCGCCGTGCGGAACGAGCGCTTCCAGATCAGCTCGCACTCGAGGGTGGCGAAGAAGCTCTCGCACATGGCGTTGTCGTACGCATCGCCCGCCGAGCCCATGGACTGGGCGATGCCCGACTCGCGGCAGCGCTCCCCGAAGGCGAGCGAGGTGTACTGCGAGCCCCTGTCGGAATGATGCACGACACGACCCTCGGGACGACGCCTTGCGAGAGCCATCGCCAGCGCGGTCTCGACGAGCTCGGTCCGCATGTGCGTCGCCATGGCCCAGCCGACGACGCGGCGGCTCCAGACGTCGAGCACGACGGCCAGATACAGCCAGCCAGCCCACGTGGGGACGTAGGTGATGTCGGCCACCCACAGCTCGTCGGGCCCCGAGGCCGAGAAGTCACGGTCCACCAGGTCCGGCGCGGGGCGGGCCTCGGCATCCCTCTTCGTCGTCGCCGTCTTGAAGCGCCGCCTGGTCGCGCCCTCGATCTCCAGCCCCCTCATCAGCCGCCCCACGCGCTTCTGCCCCACCCGCTCGCCCTCGGCCCTGAGCGCCGCGTGGATCCGCGGACGGCCGTACGTCTCGCCGCTGCCGGTCCATATCTTCGCGATCCGCGCCTCCAGTTCCGCGTCCCGACGCGCGCGGTCCGAGGGAGGACGCCTCAACCAGTCGTAGTAGCCGCTGGGGGAGAGACCCAGCACCCGGCACATGGCCCGAAGCGGGAACTCGGCCCGGTGCGCCCTCATGAACGCATACCCCCGCCGGGGATCGATCCGCTCTCCCTCGCGAACCAGGCCGCGGCTTTTTTTAGGATGTCGCGCTCCATCCTGAGCCGCTTGTTCTCCCGCTCCAGGCGCCGCAGCTCGCTGCGCGCCTCCGTTGTCAGCCCGTCGCTACGGAACCCCTCGTCCACATCCGCCTGCCGGACCCAGTTCCGGATCGTCTGCTCCGACGGCTCGAACTTCCGGGCGAGTGACGCGGCACTACGCCCGCCCCTCACCAGTTCCACCAGCCGCTCCCTGTACTCGGATGGATACCGCCCCTTCCGGCCCGCCATGGAACACCTCCTTGCTTGACCCCAATGGATAGGTGTCCGTCAAAGCGGGGCAACTCCACTTCGGGGCGACATCAACGGTGTACGCGACGAGCTTCGGGGTGACATCAACGGTGTACGCGACGAGCTTCGAGGCGATATCAAGGGCTTGCGCGGTGAGATGGCGACCCTGCGCGCCGAGCTTCGAGGCGACATCAAGGGTGTGCGGGCCGAACTCGGCGGCCGAATCGATGCGGTCGCCGCCGAACTGACCAGGACGCGCATAGCGGTGGCCAGGATCGAGGGCAGCGTGTTGGGCGTTCCGCTGCCGGACACCGGCACGGATCCGGCCTGACCGGCCGCTACCGCTGAGCAGCGCTTCCTGACCGCAACAGCACATGGGCCCGTTCGATCTCGCGGTGGAAGCGTTCGGGGAGGCGGGCCCAATCGTGTACTTCGACGAGGAAGGGGATCGAGGAGTCCTGCAGCGCTTCGACGAATTCCGCGAAACAGCGGATTGGAATCTCTTGGAGATTCGGGCCGCGGAGCACCAGGTCGAGATCGCTGCCCTCGTGACTCCGCCCGGTGACGCGGCTGCCGTAGGCCCAGACTTCCACGTCGGGCAAGTGTTCGCGCAGCAGGGCCTCGATCACCGTCCGGTGCCGGCTCCGGAGGTGCAGCCGGTCAGCCATCCCCCGCTTCCTCGATGGCGGATGCGAGCGCCCGGGCGTCCGCGACAAAGCCGGGCAGCAGCCGCAGCGTCGCCTCGGCGAAGTCCTTTCCGTAGTCGTGCGCGGTCTTGTTCCGGTTGTCCCTGTACAGGAGCCAGCGCTCGGCGGCCTCGACATCGATGAGGTCGTGCTTGGCGGCGTGCCTGAAGAGGTCCTTGAAGACAAGGCGGTCGGCCTGCCGGTTGCTGGCGAAGAACGCGGCGAGCCGCTTCCGAAGGAGCTTGCCGCTCTGTTCCAACACAAGTTCGAATTCCTTCACGCATGCGGCGCGAAAGATGTCGTAGGCGATATCGCCCGGCTCGCAGCGCGCCAGTTCCTCAAACGCGCGTTCCAGGCTGTCGATACAACGCCTGAGAAACGTCGTGTCGATGCTCATGCCGGCGTGGCTCCTCCGTCCCTCATAACTCGGAGGGAGTGAGTAACGGGATAACTCGCCGTCCCCTCTGCCGGTAGATGTGGAAGTCGGAATCGAGCGTCATGACCGAAGCGTGCTCCGTCAACTCGACGATCCTCACCAGGCACGCGCTGCACTGGAAGACTCGGATCGGCGCCGAAGCACCGGAGGATGAACGAAGTCTCGGACAGGACCGCTTCGCAGGTAAGCAGCGGCGCCTTCAGCGTGTCGAACTGCCGTCGCGCCCAATCATGCCGCATCTCACCACGGTCGATCAGCGCGACGACGGGGCCCGTGTCAACGACTACGGTTGGCGGCAACGTAGTCGGCGTCAACGAGCATGGCCTCTTCGAGCAACTCCGGGGTCGGAACTCGGAGTCGCGGTCGAGTGCTTCGCCAAGAATCTCGCGCAACTGGGGGATCCAAGAAAGCGGAGGGGTCAGCGGATCCGGGTCTGGATCGTCCGCTTCATGTCCGACAACTCGGAGACCACTTTCTGGTGGAGAACGCCGAGGGCCTGGCTGTTGCCGTCCTCCTCGGAGTCGGAGAGTTCCTCCAGACGCGTCTTCGCTCCATCGTACTTGCGCTCCAGCCGGTCGATCATGGCCATGATCTGCACTTTTCGGCCGGCGCGGGCCTCGCGGAGCTTCACCCTCAGCTCCTCGGCCCCTTCGCGGTACTTCTCGACCGTCGCGGTCGTCCGCTGCAGCATCTGCTCGTAGTTGTCGGAAAGCTCCATCCAAACCGCCTCGGTCAAGAACTTCGCGGTGCGACGCCTCGCCACACCGGCATGGTTCGCACCGTCACCTCATACTGCCAGCATCTGAAAATAGAGGCCGGAGGCCGGCCGGGGCACCCCCTGTCGTCCGCGGGCGCCGCCGGGCTGCCGCCTAGGGGCCGCGGCCGGGACTCCCCAGCGCGATCGTCTCGCGCAGCGGGACCTTCGGGAAGGTCGTCGAGTAGGCGCTGTATGCCAGCGCGAACAGGCCGAGGAAGCCGGCCGAGATCATCGCTTCCGGCACGCCGAGCGGCAGTCCCTCCCCGTGCCAGATCGACGGCGCCACCATGTTCCAGCGTTCGACCCAGAAGCCGATCAGGATCAGCAGTCCGACGAACGCCAGCCAGCGCGAACTCATCTTCGGGCTCCGTCCCAGGAGGAAGGGGAAGGGGAGAGCGAAGATGAGCACCATCTGGAGCCAGAACATCCAGCCGAAGGCGCCCGTCGAGCGAGGCATGAAGAAGTTCGTCTCGCGCGGGATGTTGCCGTACCAGATCACGAGATACTGGGCGAACCAGAGGTAGGTCCAGAACGCCACGAAGGCGAACGTCAGCTTGCCGAGGTCGTGGAAATCGTACTTGCCCCACAGCTGCATCCCGCCGGCTCGTCCGTTGGTGCGGTGGGCCACGATCGCGACCAGCGCCAGCATGCCGAGCCAGCCGCCGATGAAGTAGTACGGCCCCCACACCATGCTCATGAACCCCGGCGTGAGCGACATCCCGAAGTCGAACGCCAGGAGCGAGAAGACCACCGCCCAGCTCAGGATCAACACGGCGGACAGCCGCCCGATCCGGTTGCGGCAGCGCTCGACCTCCACGTCGTCTCCGCGCCAACCCCGGGCGAAGAGGGAGACCACGGCCTTGCGCCAGCCCCGATTCTCGGCGGCGACCAGCGGCGCGTCGGCCCGGATCGAGTAGAAGAGCCACACGAAGCCGAGCAGGTAGAGCACCGCGAGCAGGACCCCGTTTCGCAGGAAGACGCCCTCGAGCGTCAGCCAGTCGCGGTTCAGGTGCGATGTCTCCACGGGCCCGATCCAGGGGAAGACGTGCTCGGCCCCGAGCCGGAGCGTGAAGAACAAGGCGAAGGAGATGGGGAGGAAGGCCCCCGCCGCCTCGGCCAGCCGGCGGAATTTCTTGCCCCAGTGACCCTTCGCGACCTGGAGGACGGCCCCGAACACGACGCCCGCCATCGAGATCGCCGTCCAGAAGAGGAAGTTCGACCACACGCTCATCCAGGCGCGCTGCGCGTCCCCGCCGACCGTCGTCGCGAAGCCCGCGGCCCCGATCGCGACGGCCGCCAGCCACACGGCGAGCCATACCGTCGGAATGCGGCCGCTGATCGTCTTCAGCGCCTCGCCCGTGGTGAGCGTCGGACGGCCGTCGTCGCCGCTCACTGTCCGCCACCCGTGCCGGGCGTCTCGCCCGTTGCGCCCGTTTCCGCCTCGGTCGCCGCTGCTTCGGCCGCTGCCGCCTCGGCCTCGGCCGCCGCCGCTTCCTCGGCCATCGCTTCTGCCTGCAGCTGCCGCACGTACGCGACCAGATACCAGCGGTCCATGGCGGGGATGCGCCGGTAGGGCGGCATCAGCCCGCGTCCGTTCGCGATCATGCCCCAGATGTAGCCGTCCGTGTATCCGCGCGTGAGCTCGCCGCGGATGTTGAGGAGGGGGATGTTCGGGATCCGGTTCTGTCCCACGACCGAGCCGTCGCCCGCCCCCGTCACGCCGTGACAGGGAGTGCAGAACTGGTTGTACAGTTCCGCGCCCCGGGCCAGGCCGGCTTCGGTGCCGGAGATCGGGCTGACGAGCATGGAGTCGGCCGCCATCAGGTCGTACGTGCGCTCGCCGTCGATCGGCATCGTGCCGGGCACCGGCGTCCGCGCCCGCTCCTCGAAGGCCTCCACCGAGGGCTGCCACGACATCGTGTTGAAGAACGGCGTGCGCTGCTCCAGATGCTTGATCTGGTCGTCGCAGGCGCCCGCCGCGAGGGCCGTGAGCAGCACGGCCACCGTCGCCCGGCCGCTCATCCCTGCACCTCGACGTCCACGGCGGCGGTATCCCGCACCAGCGCCTCGGCGGCGGCGCTGCCTTCGCCGTTGGCCGGGACGAAGATCCCCCAGCGGTCGACCGAGAAGGACGTGCGATAGGCCGGGTCGAGCTTGATCACCGGCCGCTTCGTGTGCACGAGCAGCGCGACCAGCCCGAAGATCCCCGTGAGCAGCACCGTGAGTTCGAACATGAAAATGACGAACGGGGGCAGCGACACGAGCGGCTTGCCCTGCGTGACGAGCGGATAGGCCAGCGACGTGCCCGCCGTGAGCAGCAGCCCGAGCGTGCAGCCGGTGATCGCGCCCGTCAGCGCCCACACCCGCACCGGCGAGGAGTGGATGTCCATCGCCTCCTCGATCTCCGGCGACGGTATCGGCGAGAAGACCTCGATGTCGCGGTGTCCCGCCTCCCGCAGCCGCGCGATGGCGTCGAGCGTGCCGGGCAGCGTGTCGTACTGCCCCAGGACGCCGCTACTCATCCTCTTCCCCCTGTACATCGCCGTGTGCGTGCGCGTGCTCGTGTGCGAGATGTTCCTTCACCTCGGCGATCGAGATCACCGGCAGGCTGCGCGAGAAGAGCAGGAACCAGAAGAAGAACCAGCAGAAGCTGCCGACGAGAATCGACATCTCCACCCAACTCGGCGTGTAGAGTCCCCAGCCGCCCGGTTCGTACTCGTGGGCGAGCGAGGTCACGATGATGACGAACCGCTCGTACCACATCCCGATGTTGACGAAGATCGTGAGCGCGAACAGCGCCGGCAGCGTCGTGCGGACCTTCTTGAACCACAGCGCCTGCGGCACCACCACGTTACAGAACACCATGACCCAGAACGGGAGGGCGTAGGCCCCCATCGCCCGCCAGCGGAAACTCTCGATCTCGATCGGGTCCGCCGAGTAGTAGGCGAGGAAGAACTCCGTCCCGTACGAGAAGCCGACGATGAGCGAGGTGAGGAGCACCAGCTTCGCCATGTTCTCGAAGTGGTTCTCCGTGATGTACGCCTCGAGCCCGAACGCCCAGCGCAGCGGGATCATGATCGTGATCACGAGGGCGACCCCGCTGAAGATCGCCCCGGCCACGAAGTAGGGGGCGAAGATCGTCGAGTGCCACCCCGGCACGATCGAGAGCGCGAAGTCCCACGAGACCACGGAGTGCACGGACAGCACCAGCGGCGTCGCGATCCCCGCCATGTAGAGGTAGATCCGGCGGTAGTGCCGCCACTCGCTCACCGTCCCCTGCCACCCGAGCGAGAACGCGCCGTAGATCTTGTACATCCAGCCCTTGGCCCGGTCGCGCAGGATCGCGAAATCGGGGATGAGCCCGGTGTACCAGAACAGCGCGGAGATCGTGAGGTAGGTCGAGACCGCGAACACGTCCATCACGAGCGGCGACCGGAAGTCCGGCCAGATCTGCCGCTGCGACGGGTACGGCATCAGGTAGTAGAAGTACCAGACGCGCCCCAGGTGGATGAGGGGGAAGAGTCCCGCCGTCATCACCGCGAAGATCGTCATCGCCTCCGCGGTGCGGTTGATCGTCGTGCGCCAGCCGGAACGGAACAGGTAGAGGATCGCGGAGATCAGCGTCCCGGAGTGGGCGATCCCGACCCAGAAGACGAAGGTCGTGATGTAGACGCCCCAGAAGACGGGATGGGTGATGCCCGCGACGCCGATGCCGGCCCCGATCTGGTAGAACCACGCCCCGAACATGAGGGCGAGACCCGCCGCCGCGACCCCGAGCACGAGATAGAAGCGCTTCTCGGGCATCGCGATGGGGCGCGTGATGTCGCGGTTCGCGTCGGCCAGAGTCGGGTGGGCGGGCACCCTCTTCTCCGCGGTGGCCATCAGTGCGCCTCGTCGCCCTCTCCGGCCGCGGCCGGCTCACCGTGGCCGCCGGCCGCCATGTGCTTGTGCGTGACGTCCTCGAGGTAGGTGATGGCGGGACGCACCCCGAGTTCTCCAAGCGCGTGGTAGCCGCGGGCGCTCTTCGCCTGGCGGGAGACCTCGCTCTCCGGATCCTTGAGGTTGCCGAAGGTGATCGCGTTGGTCGGACAACTGGACTGGCAGGCGGTCGTCACCTCCCCGTCCATCACGGTCCGCCCCTCGTCCTTGGCGTCGATCTTCGCCTTGTTGATCCGGTGCACGCACATCGTGCACTTCTCCATCACCCCCACCTCGCGGACGGTGATGTCCGGGTTGAGCTGGAGGTTCAGGGGCCAGGCGAAGGCCCCGCCCTCGCCGCGGCCGCGCGCGCTGTCGTGGTTGAACCAGTTGAAGCGCCGGACCTTGTAGGGGCAGTTGTTCGCGCAGTACCGGGTGCCGACGCAGCGGTTGTAGACCTGGACGTTGAGCCCCTCGGGGCTGTGGTACGTCGCGTACACCGGGCACACGGGCTCGCACGGCGCGTCGCCGCAGTGCTGGCAGAGCATCGGCTGCTGGACCGTCTGGAATCCGCCGTCCTCCGTCTCCTCCTCGAAGCGGTGGATCCGCATCCACGACATCTCCCGCCGCAGCGCGGCCTGCTCTTCGCCGACGGTGGGGATGTTGTTCTCCGAGTAGCAGGACGTGACGCAGGCGCCGCAGCCGGTGCAGGAGTTGAGGTCGATGACCATGCCCCAGCGGTACGGGCTGTTCGGATCCGAGTCCCACGCGGCCTCGACCATCTCGACGAGGTCGATCTCGTGCTCCTCGATCTCGTGCAGCGCGTCTTCCACGTTCATGGCGTGGACGATCTCGCGGTCGAGGTCGTCGGTGGAGCCCTGCGTGACGACGAGCCGGGCGGTCTCCCCGGTAGCCGTGACGTCGACCGCCGTCCCGGCGTACGCCAAGGCGCCCGAGCCGGGGTCCGCGTTCGCCGCGAGCAGGTCCAGCGGGTTCACGCCGCGGTTCCGCGCGTTGCGGCCGTATTCCGTGTGCCCCTGCCCGAGCGGGATCGCCACCGTGTCGGGGCGGATGCCGCGGTACACGTAGACAGGGGCCTCGATGGCGCCCTGGGCGGACTCGACGCGGACGAGGTCGCCCCGGTCGACGCCGAGTTCGGCCGCCATGTCGGGGTGCATCTCCACCCACGAGTTCCACACGGCCTTGGTGATCGCGTCGGGCTGCTCCTGCATCCATGAGCGGTTCGCGCCCCGGCCATCGTAGAACTGGGCCGTCGGGTAGACGACGAGCTGTGTGCCGGAGGGCGCCTGCGGGAGCTGGAAGCCGCCGACGTCGCCGCCCGCGGGAGCATCGTCCTCGCCGGCCCCGGCGCCGTCGGCACCCGCCCATGCCGCCGCCGCGGCGCCGCCGCGCCGGAGCGCGTCGAGCCACGCGGCGTGGCCGCCGAGCCGCTCGGTCCAGGCGCTCCGCAGCACGGTCGCGTAGTCCGACCCGCCGAACGCGCCGCCCTGTCCCGCCGCGTTGGCGACGTCGAGCAGCAGGTCTTCGCGCTGGCGCGTGTCGAACACCGCGTGCATGAGCGGCTGTCCGAGCGCCATCGCGCCGTCCGCCAGTTCCGCGTCGCACCACGACTCGAGCGCATGGTGGCAGGGCAGGACCCACCCGCTGGCCGACGCCGTCTCGTCGAGGTGCGGTGTGATCGCGACCGTGTTCGCCACGTTCGCCATCGCCTCCGCGAACCCGGCCGCGGCGGGGAGCGCGTAGGCCGGGTTGCACCCGGCGACGATCAGCGTTCGCACCTGGCCGGCCCGCATGCGCCCGATCAGAACCTGCATGTCCGCGAAGCTCGCCGTCGTGCCCTCGGGCGCCCCGTCTCCCGGAAGGACCGAGCGGCCCACCGCGCCCAGCACCTCGTTGAGCGCCGCGACCGCTTGGTGCGCCCGCCGGGCATCGGCTCCCTGCGACTCGAGCCCCGGCGGGATCGCGACCGCGTTCTCCGCGGCGGCGAGTTCCTCTCCGAGGGCGCGGATCGCGTCGGCCGGAACCCCCGCGGCGTCCGCAGCCGCCTCCGGCGATACAACGGGCAGTCCGGCGGGAAGCTCTGCGCCGCGGGACGCGGCCACGACGCCTGCGACCGCGAGCGCCACCGCGCCCTCGGCGCCCGCGCGGGCTTCGATCCACTCGTCCGCGTTGGCGCCGGTGAGCGAGAGGCGCGGTCCGACGAAGGTGAACTTCGCGTGGTGGTGGGCCTCGATGTCGCGCGCCGTCGCGAAACCCGCGGACATCTGCGTCGGAGCGAGCCATGTGCCCAGGAAGTCCGCCCCGAAGCAGGCGATCCGGTCCGCCGAGGAGAGGTCGAAGCGCGGCATGCCGGCGCCGCCGCTCACGTCCGCGGTCCCGGTCGCCAGCGCGTCGTTCGAGAACGGCTCCCACGCGATGTGTTCGACCCCCATCACGCGAGCCCAGTCCGCGATGAAGCGGCCCGTCGTGCCCGTGACCCGGCCCGTCAGCAGCACCCCGCCGCCGACCCGAACCGCATTCGTGAGCGCGGCCATCGCATCTTCCCAACTCGCGAACTGGAAGGGAGGCGCACCCTCTTCGGTCGACGGGTTCCGCTGGAGCGGCTGGCTCACGCGATCCGGATCGTAGAGGTCCTGGAGCGTGGAGTGCGTCAGCGACGAGAGGCCGCTCGCGCCGCCCCCGAACCGCGAGTTGGGGCTCAGGCCGAGGACGCGGCCGTCGCGCACCTGCGCATGGACGGCGACCGGTTCCGGACCCGCGTCCGGCAGCACCGTCGCGTAGGTCTCGGAAACGCCCGGCGTGATCCCCTCTTCCTCAACCAGGTGCGGGATGAGCTTGTCGGCGAAGTCCGGCGGGCCGCAGGCGGCCATCGTCGCGGCTCCGGCGCCGGAAGTCCCCAGCACCTTCAGGAACCGGCGGCGCGAGGTCCCCGTCCCGTTCACCGCGCCGTCTGCGGAGCCTTTCGTCGCGCCGGGCTCGGGCCTGACGTCGCCCGAGCAGCTTCCGCCGCACCCGCAGCCGCCGTTGCCCCCGTTCAGAAGTGACATGCCGCGCAATCCGTGGGGGCCCGGGTCCGGCCGTAGTCCGTGTCGATGTCCCGTGGGTAAAACCCTTCCGGCTGGCGAGGCTCGGGCGCCCGTGGAGGCGGGTTGTCCCGCGCCAGCGTGTGGTCGGTCGCGAAGTCGGCGTCGGACGGAGGCTGCCGGTGGCACTCGAGGCACCAGCCCATCGTCAGCGGCGCCCACTGGTAGACCCGGTCCATTTCCTCGACCGGCCCGTGGCAGTCCCGGCACTCGAGGTTGCGCAGGTGCGCCTTGTGGCTGAACTGCACGAACTCCGGCAGCTTGTACACCCACTCCCACTCGACCGGCTCGCCGCGCGCTTCGTACTGGCGGAGTTCCTCGACCGGCGGAAGCCCCGTGCCCGCGATGCGGTGGCACCCCATGCAGACCTCGAGCGACGGGACGACTCCCGACACCGACCGCTCCGTCCCCACGTGGCAGTACATGCAGTCGATCTGCAGGTCCGTGACGTGGAAACGATGGTTGAACGGGATGGGCTGCTCGGGTCCGCGGCTCGCGTTCTCGTGATCGTAGATCGCGCGCCACTGCGGGGGCATCGTCGCGAGGTTCTGCTCATCGGCGTACTGAGCCGATGCGGCCGCCGTCTCGCCCTCGCCCGCGGCCTGCGGATCCGCGCTCCCCTGCGCGTGCAGGAACGAAGACGGATCGAGACTCGCGACCGCGAGCTCGAGTTCGCCGGTTGGAGGCCGGTACAGCGCCAGAGCGGTGGCGCCGAGGGCCGCAGCGAGGACGCCCGCGGCCGCGCGAGAGCTTATCTTCATCCGCCTCTCTGAGGAGGAATCGACGATGTGAGCCGCCCGTCAGCCTCCGGTGGCGGAGGCGCGGGTCGCGAACAAGGTAAAGCCCGCCCCGGTGGATGCAACCGTCGCCCGGGACGCCCCATCCAACGCCCGGCGAGGCACCCGCCAAGGTTGACCGATTCAGGCCGTTCCTTTAGCATTGTGTCGTCCGAGCGGGCTCCCACCCGGGGTCCGCTCGTCGTGTCTTTCGGAGGGGCCTTAGCTCAGATGGCTAGAGCGCTACGTTGACATCGTAGAGGTCACTGGTTCGAGTCCAGTAGGCCCCATCGGAACGCCGCTACGGGGGGCTGTAGCTCAGCCTGGTTAGAGTGCCGGTCTGTCACACCGGAGGTCGCGGGTTCAAATCCCGTCAGCCCCGTTTCCAAACAACGTGTCGAGCGAGGGGCCGTAGCTCAGTCTGGGAGAGCGCTTGAATCGCACTCAAGAGGTCGCGGGTTCGAGTCCCGCCGGCTCCACTGCCGTCGCGTCCACCCCCTGCCACCCCGGCGAAACCCTCGCCCCGGGCAGCACGGGTAGCGTCCGGCGGCTCGCCACCGTAGCTCAGGGGTAGAGCACCGCATTCGTAATGCGGCGGTCGTCGGTTCAAATCCGACCGGTGGCTCTGGCAACACCCCTCCGCCCTGGCCGGCCCGACACGCCGCCAGCCGGAGGGAACAGCACAAGCGGGTGTAGCTCAGCTGGTAGAGCGCAACCTTGCCAAGGTTGAGGTCGCCGGTTCGAATCCGGTCACCCGCTCTAGAAGGCCGGCTCGCCGCTCCGTCAGCGAGCGCGAGCCCGGCCCCGCGCCAAGCGCGCGGTCCGCAGTACCCCTCGGGGCGTGGCTCAGTCCGGTAGAGCGCTGCGTTCGGGACGCAGAGGTCCCCGGTTCAAATCCGGGCGCCCCGATTATATCCCCTGGCCCATCGCGCTGGGCGTACTGTTCCGCCCGCCCGGGCTATGCGATAACCTCCCGGATTACGCGGGCCGCCGAAGGCGGTCGTAGCGAAATCCGGGCGCCGCGGCCCGGTCAACATGCTGATGGCGTCGGGCTTGGAGCGTTCACTGCCGCCGGAGAGATTCACGCGTTGAAATGCACAAGATCGACCGATTGCCGGGAGAGTCCTCCCGACTCGGATGTAGCCCATTTGCGGCAATCAGACCGCGAGTCACGGATCGGAGCCGACTCTCGAGAGCGTGCCACGTGGTGGCGCGTGCCGACGACGATTATTGCGCTCATTGGCCTTTTCTTCGGCCCCAACCTGATCGGCCGGCTTTTGGTGACACTTGGTGGTGATGGAAGCGACGACACCCCGCAACCTTCTTTCGGAGAAGATCGCTTTCACGCCAGGTATTCCTTCAAGAAGGCGCCGTTTGTGCATCCGAAGATCGTCGGGGACCTCGTCGGCGGCCTGAGCGACCGTGGCGACCAAGTGGTAGCGATCAATCTGCTCGATTCCCAGGACAGCAACCGCTATTTCGGAGACATCTTGGTAAGCCCCCAGGCGAATCCACTCGTCCCGTCGTGGCCATGGGTCTACACCCTCGAAGATCGTGTCTGGAACATGAACGGATACGAGGATCCGGACCCTTTTTGGGGAAGAGAGTTCTCTGCGTATCGGTTCCTTGGCTCGACACGGAGCGGTCTGGACGTACTTCACTTCACCTACTCCGGGGGAGGATCGGGCCGCTTCAACACCCTAGTGTTCGTTCAGGTCGAAACGGATTCTGGTGCCGAGTACCTGCCGCTCCGAGACGCAGGCGGGCGGCAGTTCATGGAGCCGGAGTCGAGGCATCGAGAGTTGGTTCGGCTGGTTGGGACAATCTCGCTGGGGGATCGCTGGCTCGGAACTGTAGAGGTTACAGGAGATGACGTAGTTGTTCGAGGCCGCGACCTGAGTGAGCGGTGCGAGGAGGGCGGGACCAACACGATGGAGGCCGTAGAAGTGAGCTCCTTCACGAGCGTTGTCTGTAAGGAGGGCAGCGCAGATCATCCGCCGCCAGTCCGCGTCTACAGGTCACCCCCGCGACGCTAAGGTATCACGACACATGTAGGGATTGATCCTGACGATCCGGGAAGTCTGCCCGTAGGGAGGGGCGGGCATTGGAGAGGCACCCGCCCGGGAAAAGAAATTGCGCAAGGTGGTTGAAAGCGAGCCTCTCGAAGCCCGGGGAACAATGACACCGAACGAGTTCATTGCGAAGTGGCAGGCCTCGGAGCTGAAGGAGCGCTCCGCGGCGCAGGAGCACTTCATCGATCTGTGTCGGCTGCTCGGGGAACCCACACCGGCGGAGGCCGATCCGAAGGGCGAGCACTACTGCTTCGAGCGCGGGGCGCGGAAGGACTCCGGCGGGGACGGATGGGCGGACGTGTGGAAGCGGCACTGCTTTGCGTGGGAGTACAAGGGGAAGCACGCCGACCTCGACGCCGCGTTCGACCAGTTGAGACAGTACGCGCTCGCGCTCGAGAACCCGCCGCTCCTGATCGTCTCGGACATGCGCCGGTTCCGGATCCGGACGAACTGGACGAACTCCGTGAGCAAGACGCTGGAGTTCAAACTGGACGATCTCGCCGACGCCGCCGTCCGGGACAAGCTCAAGTGGGCGATGTCCGATCCAGAGCGGCTACGGCCGGGCGAGACCCGCCAGACGCTGACCGAACGCGCCGCGCAAACGTTCGCGCAGCTCGCGCAGTCGCTCAGGGACCACGGCCACGCCCCACACGAGGTGGCGCACTTCGTGAACCGCCTCGTGTTCTGCATGTTCGCCGAGGACGTGGGGCTGCTCCCCGGCGAGATGTTCACCCGCATGCTCAAGCACGCGCGCCAAGAGCCCGAGCAGTTCGCCATCTTGGCGCGCGACCTGTTCGGCGCGATGTCGGCCGGGGGCCGCGTCGGGTTCGAGACCGTCCAGTGGTTCAACGGCGGGCTGTTCGAGGACGACGCGACCCTCCCCATGGACAAGGAGCAGATCGAGACGACGCTTGAAGCGTCCGAACTCGACTGGTCCAACATCGATCCCTCGATCCTCGGCACGCTGTTCGAACGCGGTCTCGACCCGGACAAACGCTCGCAGCTCGGAGCGCACTACACGGACCGGGACAAGATCATGCGGATCATCGATCCCGTGATCGTCCGCCCGTGGCTCGCAGAGTGGGGGACCGCGAAAGCCCGGATCGCCGACAGCCTCGAACGCGCAAACGCGGCGAAATCAAAGGCCGCGACTACGCGAAACCGCAAACAAGCGGAGAACTCGCTCGGCTCGTTCCTCGAGCGGCTACGGAAGTTCACCGTGCTCGATCCGGCCTGCGGCTCCGGCAACTTCCTCTACCTCGCGCTCCACTCCCTCCACGACCTGGAACACCGAGTGCAGCTGGAAGCCGAGGCGATGGGACTTCAGCGCGCTTTCCCATCGGTCGGTCCCGCCAACGTGAAGGGAATCGAGTTGAACGCGTACGCGGCGGAGTTGGCGCGCGTATCGGTGTGGATCGGCGAGATTCAGTGGATGCGGCGCAACGGGTTTCCGGGCTCGCGCGAGCCGGTCCTCGATCCGCTGGAGACGATCGAATGCCGCGACGCGATCATGGCCTCGGAGGGCGGCGAGCCGGAGTGGCCCGAGGCGGATGTCATCATCGGCAACCCGCCGTTTCTGGGCGGCAAGCTGCTCATCACAAACCTCGGCGAGGAATACGTCTCGACCCTGTTCCGGGTGTACGAGGACCGGGTGCCCCGCGAAGCTGACCTCGTCTGCTACTGGTTCGTGAAGGCCGGCGAACACTTGGGCAAAGGGGCGTCGAAGCGGGTCGGCATGGTCGCGACCAACTCGATTCGGGGCGGAGCAAACCGCCGGGCGCTGGAGCGGGCGACGGACGGCAGGCCGATCTTCGACGCGTGGAGCGACGAGCCGTGGGTGGTGGATGGGGCGGCCGTGCGCGTCTCGCTCGTGTGCTTCTCACAATCTGAGGACGAACTCACGCCGGGGCGCCGGCTCGACGGCGAGGCAGTGGACGAGATTTACACGGACCTGTCGGCGCGTCGCGGCGAGGCTGGCGTCGACCTTACGAAGGCGCGGCGCCTCCCTCAAAACGCCGGCGTGGCCTTCATGGGCGACACCAAGGGTGGCCCGTTCGATGTTCCTGGTGAGGTCGCCCGAGAGTGGCTTCGGGAACCCTCCAATCCCAACGGCCGTCCCAACTCGGACGTACTCGCACCGTGGATGAACGGCATGGCCATCACCCGGCGCCCCGCCGACAAGTGGGTCGTCGACTTCGGCTGGAACATGGTGAAGGAGGAAGCCGCCCTGTACGAGGCTCCGTTCGAGCATGCCCAGGAACACGTCTTCCCGATGCGGCAGCGCAATCGGCGCGAGGCGTACCGCATAAACTGGTGGCGACACGTCGAGCCGAGACAGGGCATGTGGAAGGCTCTCGACGGGCTGTCTCGGTACATCGTCACACCCACCGTTGCCAAACACCGCCTCTTCGCTTGGCTCGACGCCCGGATCTGCCCCGACCATCAGCTCATCGTCATCGCGCGCGACGACGACACCACGTTCGGGATCCTGCACAGCCGCTTCCACGAGGTCTGGTCGCTCCGCAAGGGCACCTCGCTCGGGAAAGGGAACGACCCCCGCTACACCCCCACCACAACCTTCGAGACCTTCCCCTTCCCGGAAGGACTCTCGCCCGACGTCTCCGCCACGGACTACGTGACGGACCCGCGCGCCCAGGCGATCGCTTCCGCGGCACGTCGGCTCGTCGAACTCCGCGACCGCTGGCTTAACCCGCCCGAGTTGGTGGAGTGGGTTGAGGAACCCGTCCCCGGCTATCCCCCGCGCCCGGTCCCCCGCGACGAAAAGGCGACTGCGCTCAGGAGGCGCACCCTCACCAACCTCTACAACACCCGCCCACAATGGCTCCTCGATGCCCACGCGCAACTCGACGCCGCTGTAGCCGCCGCCTACGGCTGGCCCAGCGACATCACCAACGACGTGGCGCTACGGAAGCTCCTTGCACGAAACCGGTCGGACTACACTTAGCTTGTCCCCGATATGCAAGCCGCCTTGCGAGGGACTCCCGAGAGGATATGACCCCCAGATTCTGGATCCTAAGTTCCAAATGCGAGGATGGGTGAACCTTCCTACCACTTGTACGGTGTGACATCAAACGTGAACGATGTCCCATGAAGCTCTTGTTTCAAGGGTCGCATCATCGTTTCATGCCACTCCGCTCTCGCGACTTCCTCACCCGGCCTGAAGCGGTCGATAAGAACGCGCAACGCGTCCAGTAGAAACCACCGCGCATAGCTCGCCACGCTCTCCATATCTACAGGCGACCGTGCCGGCATAATGGAACCCTTCCCCGCATCATCCAGGCGAAAGGTCTTGAGAAAACCACCACTCGCATGTGCCTCACTCGACCATCGACGATACAGCGTCTCGTAGTCATCCAACCACCCAAGATGCTGAGCAAGCTCCCACAAATTGTTCGGACCATCCCACAACGAGTACCAACGCCTGTACTTCTCTTGTCTCTGAACCTCGTCCAGCACGCCTCGCATGTAAGGAGCATCAAGAACCCTCTGCAACCGCCCTAACTCCTGATCAACTCGCTCCAATATCTCATCAGGAATATCCCGCATGAAGTCGTCCGATAGTTCCCCATCGTGAATCCGCGTATACCAGCGTATCCGATCACGGACATTATTGTATATCCATGCCAACGCGCGACGATCGGTGTTCGCTTCACAAATGTACTTGATACCAAGCGCCGCTTCGAACGACCCGCGCAACATCATCTTTGCGGGATCGACACAGGAATTGGACAAAGATGCCTCAATGGCGTCCGTGGTCTCAATGATGTGTCGAAAAAGGATCACGGGTGCTGTGAACGCCTCTGGACGTATCCAATCCGGTCGCGTTTGAGCGATCCGCGCAAAAGCCTGTGTGGAGTAGTTGATAGCTTCGTGCAGCATAGGTCTGGCGACCTCGATCAGGCCGCTTGCACGCTCTACTGCGGCAGCTCGATCCAACATGGGTCTAAACGCGTTGGTTGACGCGGCCTTCAGTCGCTCCACCATCTCAGTCTTGGCTTCGGGTGTCAGCACGCCCAAGCAGTTCGACGGCCTGATACCGCGAGACCGTAGGGTAGTCGTGGAGGAAATCGTCAAGTCGGTCACCCGCTTCGAGATGCTCCATCAGTATCCGCACCGGAACCCTCGTGCCGGAGAACACCGGAATCCCGCCTAAGATGTCCGGGTCCCTGTCGATAAGCCTGTCCGTCATGATTGCCTCCGTCGGCGATCTCTTGCTGGCTCCCGCAGAGCACGCAGTCTAACGATAGCCCCATCCGACACGCCTCTGCATCTCTCCTCGAAGCAGGTCCGAGGATCGAGCCACTCCAGACCGCTTCAGTTCGTCACGCAGGCCCGCCGGATCGGACCGTGCCGGTGCACTCACGTTCACGATCCGGTCGTTGAGTCCGAAGCGGCCCCGTCCCTCGGACACACGGATCTCATGTAGCACTCGTCGCATTCCGGTGCGCGCCTCGCGTGACACCACCTGTTCCCCAGATGCCATGCTGGCCAGTCGAGTTCCCCCGGCCACTCCGGGTTGAGTTCGCGAGCGCGCAGAGGAAGCCGGAGTCTCTGCTTGTCCTTCGTCGAGCGCAGCTGGCTGTGTTCGAGCCTGTCGAGAAGGCCCAGTCGCTCGAACACCCGCAGGACGTGAGTGTCGACCGCAATGTCGGGCATGGGCGTCGTGAGGCGGATGCCGAAGTCACGAATCAGGATGTTCACGGCCATGTTGGCGATCTTCGGGCCCACTCCGTCGAAGGCCAGGAACCGTCTGGCAACGGCAGCGCCGCTGCTCCCGTCGGCCCAGATACGCGAGGCGTCCCCGCCGTACCTGTCCCCGACGCGCCGGATGGCCGCCGGAAGCAATCGTGCCATCTCGGTGCCCAGCCGGTGGCCCGAGGACGCGAGCACGGAGGCCCACTCCTCCTTCGGAAGCCTCAGCAGCGTGTCCAGGTCAAAACCCGAGGCGGCCTCACGGATCGTGTGTGGAAGACCCCATGCGATGTCGGCTTTCGTTTGCCGGTCCGCGATGCAGGCCAGCACGAACGCGTGCGGGTAACCCTCGAGGTCGTTCACGAGGTCGCGCGCGTCGTCCTCGACATCGATGCCGCTGACGCCGCGCTTCCGCTCAAGCGACTCCGCCCCGAACCGCTTCAGGCGTGAGGTGATATCGTCTACCGGCCGATCTGCCGTCATCGACACACCATTGACGCTACCGCAGCACCGGGTCGGGGCACTACGGTCCTCGCGCCATCCGCGTGCCCTTCGCGCCTGCGCAAGCTCATAGCTCGCCTGCATTCGCATCCAGTGATCGGCCGTGCCCCAGCCGAGAGCCTCCAACGCGAGCGCCATGTTCGCCGAGACTCCCGCCTTCCCGTGCAGTAGGCGCGACAGAGTCCCCCGCTCGCACCCCAGTCGCGAGGCCGTCTCGGTCACGTTCCAGCCGACCTCGTCCATGCTCTCGCGGACCACCTCGCCCAGATGCGGAGGGTTGAGCATGGGATCCACGCGCCCGTCTCCTACGCTGTTCATGATCCTTCCTTCATCGCGTCGGCGGCAATCTACCCGTCGCTCGGATCGCCTCCGGCCTACGTTCGGCCTCCACTCCGTCGGCTGGCCGGCCTGAATCGCGTCAACGCGCCCCACCACACCAAGTACATCACGGAGGGTTTTCCGGAAACGCGAAAGCCCGTGCCGGAGCACGGGCCTCGGAAGGAGGGCAAGTCTACGCTTGCGTCTCGAAAGGGAGCCTGTGTCATGGGGCCGGGGGCGTCAAGGTTCCGGTGCGGGGCAGGACTGGCATCGACAGCTGGTCCAAGGACTACTTGCATGCCGGACCAGCCGTTAGGAGTTTCGTCCAAGACGATCCATCGGACCACCGCCCAGATAGGGAGACACGGAGTCCGATCATTTAGACCCCAGGGACGCCTCGTGCGTCCCTGTTTTTCTTGGATTGACCCGACCAAGTGGCAGGCGGCACATGTCGACGGAACAGGAATCGGCAAGGACCCAGCCAACGTCCACGGTGACGATTGATCCGGACGACCCGGGAAGCCTGCCCGAAGGGAGGGTCGACTACGCGGCCCTGGACCGCACGACCGAGGCGGACCTGATCGCGCAGCAACGCGAGGACGACGCCGAAGCGATGCGGGACATGGCGCGGTTCGCGCGCCGGGTTCGCAGGCGCATGGGCCTGACGCAGGTGGAGTTTGCGCGGCGCATCGACGTATCGCACGAGACGATCCGCAACTGGGAACAGGGCAAGCGAGGCCCCACAGGCGCCGCCAGAACGTTGCTCCGGATCCTGGACAAAGCCCCGGAGATCGCGCTTCGGGTGCTGAACCGGGATGCCGCCGCTTTGGTCATCGTCTTGCTGGGCATGAGCCTCGCAGCTTGTCAGCACGATACCCGCACGCACGCCGGCGTCTCGGTTCAAGTAGAGGACAGCGCGGGCGTGCGGATCGTCGAGTACGTGGGAACCCCAATTGTCAACGCGTCGTTCCAGTTTCCCGCGCAGCCACGTTACCGCCACGGCGCCAACCCGGGTGACTACACCTTCCAGGGGATCCACCCCGGCACCATCCTCCCGGACGGGAGCGCCGTAGTATCGGATGTGTTCAACGGCGAACTGGTCGTGCTGAGCCCGGACGGCGCCACGCATGAAGTGCTTGCCGGGCCGGGAGAGGGACCGGGCGAAGTCGGCTACGTCGGGGCTGTGTATGCGCTGGGGCAGGACAGGGTTCTCGCGGCCGATCGCGACCTGGGCCGCGTGACGGTCTTCGCCGGCGGGTCGGTCGAGCGCACGGTGGATATCCGGAGCGCCTACGGCCTCGGTGTCCTCGGAATCAGTTCATCCGGACAGCTGCTGCTGGCCACGAGCAGCTTCCGCTCCGGTTTTGAAGAGCCGTGGCTTCCGGGACACATGGCCCGGTTCGACATGGAAACCAGCGCCCTCGACACGGTGGCATCCTATGACTTCGCGTCGCGACCTCCTCCGGGGCTGCGGTGGGACCCCATCGGTGCATTCGGCCGGGTTGCGGGCGTCGCCGGTCAATTCGTCTACACGCGTTCCGACAAGCCCGAGGTCACTTGGCGTAGTCCTGGCGGGACCGTTACGCAGATCGTTCGCTGGCAGGCCAAGGCGGCTCCCCTGACCGAGGAGTTGCTCGCGGGCATCGAGGCCGGACTCCGCGCGGGCAACCGGATGGCCAATCCCGTCGCTGCGGATGCCGCTATCGATCGCATGACCGATGAGCACATGGCCGTGTACCGGGCGAGGATCGGCGGGCCGATGCCGCTGTTTGCTATTCCCTTCGGAGACCTCGAGGGTCGGGTGTGGTTGCCTTCCTGGCGCGCGGGCGCTGCGCGCGAAGGCGCGTCGCACTACACCGTCATTTCCGCCGACGGAGAGTGGCTGGGGACCGTGGAGGGCCCGCCGGGACTTCGGATCCTGGACGTGGCCCACGGGCTCGTGCTCGGCGTCCAGCGGGACGAAATGGATGTGGAGAGCGTCGTGGTGTACGAGATGGTGAGGGAATAGCGTCCCCGCCGTACCTGCCCGCGATGTGCCGAATGGCCGCGGGAAGCAGTCGTGCCATCTTGGTCGCCGGGGATTGCGAGGCCCTCACCGGTCCACACCGGATCCGAGCACGGAGGCCCCGCAGGCCGGACACCGTCCCCGCAGCGCCCCGTCTCGGATGTGGCCGCACTCCCGGCACGTTCGCTTCTGCCGCGCGCGCCGCCCGATGACCGCGAGCGCGTCCGCCGTCTCGTCCCTCGCCTCTACCTCCGGCGCGGCGTGGGTCGGGGACGGAAGGCGTCGGCGCGTATCGCGGTCGATGCGCACCGGGACGGCCGGGAGGATTGCGTCCCGCCCCCCGCGCTGGAGTCCGGGGACGGGTCGCCGCCTGCGCTGCGTCCAGCGTCGGGCGCAGCGCGTTGCAGTCGCGCGTGTCCGATGACGCGTCCCGCATCCGTCCTTCACGGTCTCACCGGGGAGGCCCTCCGACGGCGTGCAGGTCCACGCCTCCACCGGCCGCCGCGTCCGCTGCGCCAGCCCCTCCGCAATCCGCCGCAACCAACGAACCCGCGCCGTCAAGCCAACCTTCTCGTTTCTCTCCTGCATTCTGTCAGTACGGTGTGGACCGGCCGGACCCGAATGTAGCACGGGCAGCCAAGTCGGGGTTAACCCCTCCTCGGCGCTCCGCAACCCGATCGGGGGCGCCGTGTCGGAATCCCAAGAGGGTGGCCGTCGATTAAGCGCTGGCTGTGCCAAGAGAGATGCGGAGCCCCGGCGGATGGGGCTATCGTTAGACGGGATGGGCGGTCGGTGTGAGCGAAGACGCAGTCGCCGACTGTTGGCGCGCGCGCCGAACATCTCGAACGTGCGGGCCCGGGACCCTGGGGAAGGGCAGGAACGGTGACATCCAAGACTCCAGGCAGTGATCGGGAGGCGCGGGCGGAGGCAATCATGACGGACAAGCTTATCGACAGGAACCCCGACATCCTGGGCGGGACTCCCGTGTTCTCCGGCACGAGGGTCCCAGTGCGGATACTCATGGAGCATCTCGAAGCGGGGGACCGACTCGACGATTTCCTCGACGACTACCCTACGGTCTCGCGGGATCAGGCGGTCGAACTGCTTGAGCTTGCCGCGACGATGCTGGTGGGCGGTGGCAATGAGAGTCCTGTTTGACTTGCGCCCGGCCGACTCCGCTAAACGGTCGCGTCCTCCGCGACGAGCCGCCGCCCCACCTTCGCGAGCGCTCTCTCGATCTGTCCGATGTGTGAGCGGTGATTCGGGTTCAGAAGCTTCCGAACCGCTCCCTCGCTTAGGCCCAGGCGCCGCGCCAGACCGACCTTCGTAAGCCCCTGCTCCCGCATGGCGGTGTAGAGAGCGAGCTTCGCCGCAACGACCAGTGGGACCGCGATCATCTCCTGCTCGCCCACCGCGGTCTCCGGCACCGGAATGTCCTCGCGACACTGCATGTACGAACCGAGCGCCACGGCTAGGGCGTCCTCGGCCATGGCCAAGGCTTCGTCCCGTTCGTCGCCGCATGTCAGCGCCTCCGGCACATTCGGGAACGACACCGAGTAGCCGCCGTTCTTCTCGGGCGTCAGCTCACAAGGATAAACGTACCGCATCAGAAGTCCTCCTCACGGATTTCCAGTTGCCGCTCGCCGCACGAACTCCGCACCGTTCACTTCTTCAAGATCGTACGCAAAGGTACGAAAGTCGAGTTGCCTTCGATCAGCAGGTACATGCGCCAACTCCGTCGTTGAGGCTTGTGCCATCCAGCCGTACGTTGGCTGGGAATAGTCATGCGACCGGCGCGGTTGCCGTAGCGACCCGATTGAACGGTTGCCTCGGGGCGGCAGCTCTCTCATGCGGTGAGAGGCTGCCGCCCCGCTTACATCCCCGACGCGATGAGTCTGCGTGGGGAGGAGTGAGCAAACCGGCTTTCCTTGAGTATGCCAAGCAACGTCATCGCGCGTTCAACGCGGTGAGCTGCCGCGCCGCCGCGGGGTGCGAGCCGACCGGGACACAACCGGCCGGCAGGGTGTATCACGATCCAGATGCGGGGGTGCGGATGAAGACACCAGACTCGATTGCCGTCGACCGGGCGCTCCCGCTCGAGCGGAAGTTCCCCAACGAGGAAACGCGACGCGCCATGGCTGAAATCGACGAGATGATAAGACGCGCGCAGAGCGTTTCGCGACCGCGGACGAGCCGCTTGAGGAACTCGAAGACAATCATCCTCAGCCGGAAGGCGACGCGAAGGTGCCGAACGCTGAAACCCGCCGGGCCATGGCCGAGTCGGAGGAAATGATGAGACGAGGGACGGCTCGATTCGCGAGCGCGGAAGAGATGTTTGCCGAGCTTGAGAAAGCCGGCGACCATTAAGACCGGCCCGGGCGCTACCCGGCGAATTCGTACACGAGGTCGTCGCCGGACACACCCGTGATTCGAAGAACGACCGTGCCCGCGCCGGGTCCGTAGGACTGCTGGTAGCGCGTCCTGACCAGGGCGAGGTCGAAGTCGAGCGACTCGGTGACCCACGCCTCGCAGGCATCGCCGTTCGCCTCATGAGCGAGCACGGCCCGAAGTTGCACGGGATCCGACTCCAGGAACGTCTTGGAGATCACCAACGTGAAGTCGTGCCTCCGGCAGCCGCCGGCGTACGAGACTTCGATGGTCAGCCCGTGTCCGTCGACGGCGGCCGAGTTCACGACGTAGGGGTCGCCTCCGCGGTTGCGGCCGTCCTCGACCACGACGTTGCGTTCGGGGGCACCTGGAGCGACCGGCGATTCACCGCATCCGAGCGCGGCGAACAGGCCGAGCAGAAGCCCGGTCGAGGCCGCAACCCTCGCCGCAGGACCCAGTCGGGCTAGCAGGGGCCGCTAAGGGCGCAGCAGCAAGCCTGCGGTCAGTCCCGCTTCGCTTGCCTTCATGTTTGAACGAACGGTGAAGACGACGTCTTCGAACTCCGTGATCCACGCTTCCCGGGCGTAGACCGAATAGCTCGCCTCGACCCGCAGCGCGACCCGCTCGCTCAACGTCTTCTCCAGTCCGATCCCGGACTTCCAGACCGGAAAGTTCATGTCGCGGTCCTCCCGGCCGGACTCGAACTGTGAGGGATCGCAGGGTTCGGTCGTGAAACAGCCGTCGAAGCGGTTGGTGAACTGCGCACCGGCAAAGCGGACTCCGGCGAGGACGTGCAGGCTGATGCCTCGCGACTGCAAGCCCCCCGGACTGCCGCCGAGCCTCAGCGTCATCCCGTAGCTGGTTTCCTTACCGAGGTTCCACCGGACCGGCCAACTTTCGCCGAGTTGCTTTCGTTCCGGCGAAATCCCCACGCCCGCGAACTGCGCCTCCGCGGCGCCGCCGTGCGTCTCCACGTCAACCGCCGCATCCAGAAAATAGGCCCCGCTGAAGAACGGCAGCCGGTACCCCGCGACCAAACCGGCCCCGTACGAGAGACCGTCCCCGGAGACCTCGTCTTCGAAGACCTGCCCGCGCCTGGGCTCCGGCACCAGCGTGTTGGGCGCCGTGTTGTCGACCGACCTCTGCATCGTCGCGCTCAGCTGCCCGAGCGGGAACGCCACGCCCACGTAGAAGCCGCCGTTTCCGGCCGAGCCATCGTCCGCTTGACCGGCAAGACCCGCTATGGCTCCGAACGCCGCCAAAACGAGGCAGCCAAGCAAGCCTGTGGTCGACACTCGTGGGAACATCTCACGCTCCGTTCTGTGCAGGGCCAGACGCGCACGTCCGATCGACCAGATACCGGTGAAGGTACGGGATGCCGAATTCGCCGTACGTGGCGCCCCAGATCTCGTCACGGCTCGCGAGGGCAACCGCGAGACGGGGGTCCCAAGGTACCAGCGAAGTGCGGCCGTGCCCGATCTCTACCGTACCTTCCAGCGTTCCATCCGAATCGTATACCTCCCACACATCGACACGGTCCTCACGCATCTCTCGAAGCAACCAGATGGTTCCGTCCGTTCCTGCGACGACCTGCCGGACCGGGGGGAGGTATTCCGGAACCCAAAAAACTCCGCGAGCAGCACGACGCCTGCGCTCGAGTGTTGTCTCGGTTAGCTGAAGACCTGAGGAAGGGTAGTAGTCCCCGGCCCTCCAGCCTGCGTACTCGTCCGCCAAGCGGCGTTCCATCGCGCGGGTGACTTCGCGCGGTTCGTACTCGACGGACCGGTGCAGGAGCGTGTCTCCGCGGATCGATATCACCAGAAGGTCGAAGGTCGGCGGGGTCGCGTCTTCACGCACTTCCCCGATCCGTACGACCGCGGCGCCGTCGGGCTTGACCGCGGTGAGGTATTCGCCGAGGCCGAGAGGGGGGAGGTCCCTGAGGGGGTGTGTGCCGGGGAACAACCCGGCGTCCCTCTCATTCTCAATCGCGTTACCCGGCCATTCCATCTTGGCGATCGTGTCGAGGACTTCGCCGGATCGTGAGAGGCGGCGCAACGCGAGTCCTGGGTTCTCGCCTCGGGATGACAAGGCCAGTCCATCGGTGATGCGGCGCCTGCCAATGAGCGTGCCGTCGGCGAGCATGCGGCCCGGGGTCAACAACGACCCCTCCTCGGGCACGCTCCGCGAGAACTGGATGATTTGGTCCGGCCGGCGCTCGTCCGCGGTGAACAGCTGGATCCGGTTGAAGTCGGCTACCCAGAGGGTGTCTCCGATCCAGCCGACGGCGCGCGCCGCAAGCTCTATATCGCCTGGCCCCTGGCCAGCACGACCGATCCGGCGAAGCACTTGGCCATCAAGAGAGAAGACCGTGACCGCGGGCACCATGGCCTGAGCGACGTAGAGGGCGCTGTCGGGACCGATCGCGAGATCCAGGACGCTCGCAACGAGGTCCGTGCTTTCCACGGATCCGATCCGCAAAACCTCTTCCAACTGCCAGGGCGTCGGACACGCGACCTGTGCGCGCATCCCCGCCGGAGCGCAAAGAAGCACGGCAATCGCACAAATCAGCAGACGCACATATGCCTCCCCCTCGTTCAGCAGGCGCGATACGGTCCCCCGCCCGCACCCCAGGCGCGAGGCCGTCTCGGTCACGTTCCAGCCGACCTCGTCCATGCTCTCGCGGATCAGTTCGCCCAATGCGGAGGGTTGAACATCGGGCCCGCGGACAAAGACCCGAGTCACGTTCACGGGAGTCGGCAGCATCATGAACCTGAGGATCGAGTTGCCTGGTGCCGACAGTTCCCTCCCCCCAGCCGGGAGGCGTCGCGGGACTACCCGAAGAGGCAATCGCCGTGAACGACCGCGAGGGTTAGAGGCCAAGTGCCGAATGGGAGCCCAGACGCACCAGACGCAGGATATCGGTCCCGGACTTCTGGTAAATCATCAGCAGGTCCGGCTTCAGGTGGCAGTCGCGGAAATCTTGCCACTCGCCGCTCAGCGCGTGGTCGTGGTGACGGGGCTCCAGCGGCCGGTCGTTGGCCAGGGTATCCACGACTGTGGCCAGGATGGCGTCGAGGTATGCTCGGTGCCGGCCCCGCGACTCCCGCTTGTAGTCGCGCTTGAACCGGCTGGTGCGCTCAATCGTCCGCACGCAGATCGTCGAAGAGGTCCTCCACGCTGGCGAACGGCGGGAGGTCACCCCGGCGGGCTTCCCTCATCGCTTCAATGGTGGCGGCGTTGGGAACCAGCGGCGCGAACGGCAGCGCTTTCTCGTGGGCGACCTTGGTCAGCAGCAGGCGCAACGCGCCGGAGACGGTCAAGCCCATGGCCGCCAGCACCGTGGCCGCCTCCTCCTTTATTGCTTCGTCAATGCGGGCTTGGACGAGCTGGTTCGGCATGTCGAGCATCCATCTTTCGGGTTGACGTACAATATCATGCAGGATCGCAGGCTGGCCGGTCAAGGTTTCGCATCGAGCAAGTCCACGGACAGGCAACCCTCAACCGCCTCGCGGATGTTTCGCAGCAGCTCGTCGAACGACTCGCCTTGGGATACGCATCCCGCGATGGCCGGTACTTCCGCCCAGTAGCCGCCTTCCTCCGCCCGATGAACGACCATCACCGCGCCCATCGGTCATGAACGTTGGCTCAGCGGGTTCGCCAGAGCCGCAGCGACGAGATGCCCCCGGCTCTCGAGGCGCGACGCACATATCGTTCGTCCGCCGTGACGAACACACCTCCGAGGCCAAGCGCCACGGCATGGTACGCGGCGTCGTAGAAGGCGACTCCGTACGTCACAGCCAGAGACACGGTGCGCCTTCTCCAGTTTGCGTCGAGCCGCGCCTCCGTCAGGCCGAAGTCGGCCAGCGATGCCAGGAGCGCGTCGGCGTCATCGGGAAACCGCCTCGCCAGCGTGTTGCCCACCTCGTAGATCCAGAGTTGAGGAACGACCAGATCGAGGGTCCCCGACACCGCCTCCTCACGTAGCGCGAGCGCCGCGTCCGTGTCCTGCTCGCTGCCGCCCGGAAGAACCCACTTCAGAAGAACCGACGCGTCCGGCGTTACGATCACGGCAGCCGTTGCTCCCGCTCCTCCCGTATCCATCGGACGATCTGGCCGGTCTCGACGGCTGGCAATCGCGCTCGCAATGCGTCCATCCGGGCGGAGGCGTCCCGCTTCCCGGAAGCACCCGACCACTCGCGGATGGCGGCGTTGACGGCGCGGCTGCGGGTACCGCGCGGCAGCCTCTGCAACACACGCCACGAGTCCTCGTCCATCATGATGTTGACCCGTCGAGCCATATTGTTTTCCTCCCGAGTACGCCGGACAGTGTGTAAAGATTACACACCATCACGCATCCTCGCAAACCTCCCCGGCGTGACCTTGATCGATGGCACCAGAATGGCATCATTATTACCATGGAAACTACCATCGACAAAGCTGGCCGCCTGGTTGTGCCCAAGGCGGTTCGGGAGGCGAGCCGGTTACGCCCCGGAACCCGCGTCCGCTTCCGGGTCCGGGACGGCCGCGTCGAGATCGAACCCGTACCGCTGGACGTCTCGCTTGAACGGCATGGTTCCGCCGTGGTCGCGGTGCCGCGAGAGGGACGGCCCGTCCTGACGGCGGCGGAGGTCGAGGAGACGACCTTCGGCCTCCGCTCCGGCGCACCCTCGGCAGAGGGGACTCAAGGGGCCGGGTGACCCGTTACCTCTGCGACACAAGCGCCCTCGTCGCGACCGTTTGCTCATGGCATGAACACCACGCGCGAACCCGCGCCGCGATCGAGCGACGCGAGCGGGGAGGCGAAGAGCTTGTTCTTGCCGCTCATTCGCTGGCGGAAACGTACGCGGTCCTCACCCGGCTACCCGGACCGAATCGCCTGCGATCCGGGGACGCCCTCGCGCTGCTGGAGGCCAACTGGGGCGACACCCCGGTCGTGCACCTCACGGCGGCCGAGACCTGGCGCACGCTGCGCAGAGCACGGCGAAGCGGAGTGATCGGCGGACAGACGTACGACATGCTCATCGCGGCTAGTGCGCTGAAGGCTCGCGCCTCGACGGTCATCACCTGGAACGTCCGCCGCTTTGCCCCCGTGGCACGCAAGATCGACATCGAGGCGCCCCTCTGACGATCGAACCGGCAGATGCCGCCCCCGTCAGTTGCCGTCGGCGAGATTGATCTTGTGCACGATCTCGCCGTCTCTCCGCACCAGCAGTCCCTGAAACTCCTCCGCAAGGCCCGTCCGCCTGTGTCCGGCGGGCGCGCTGCCAAGAAAGATCCTGTTCGCCCCGGTGCCCACCGTGACGCCGTTCAGGCCGTCGTCGTCCAGGGTCAGCAAGAGACCTTCCTGGATACGATCCGTGTCGAGGCCCAGACTGACGCGATAGCGGCCGTCCACCGGCAACAGGCCGTACCCCGTCCGCTCGAACCCCTCGTGGTCGTTGATCACCATGCCCGTGCTCGGCGCGAGACGCCTGCCGATGTTGGGATCGGGCACCGGATCCCCGACGACCAGGCGATCGAATCCGTCCTCACTGAGGATGAGCATCCCGGTGGTTTCGTGGATGTAGTCCTGGTAGTAGCCCATGTAGGCGTCCGGAAACCGGGGTCCCCATATCTCGCGCACGCGGGCTTCATCGGTGCGAACGCGGTTGACGGCCTCCGGGACCGGGGCGCCGATGAGGATTCTCTCGCGCCCGGCCTCGTCCTCGATGATCAGCCCACGGGTTCTGATCACATCATCCGAAGCCGTCCCGCTTCTGACGAAGAGCACGGCCAGCGCGATGGTCATCAAGGCAGAGTAGACCTGCAACCAACGAATCGTACGCTTCAGTGGTTCGGTACTCGTGCTCACGGAATCCTCCTTCATACGGCGGATTTGTCGCCCCGGCTGCTGACACGCCTTGTGACAGCGGAACGTTCGACGAGGGTTGTCAGCCGGGGCTCATGAGCGACACGGTCCACGTGCCCGGCATGGGGGACCTTTCGAGATCGCCGATGGCCTACTACAGGGTCGGCACGGGTGGCGGCGGCCCAATGGTCGACGGACTGAACAGCGCCCCGTTCGCTCCGCGCGCGGACTGGGACATGACCGGGCGCGGGACGATCATCGTGGGCGACGGAGAGACGTACCGGCTCCACGAGTTCGCCCGGGGTGGCGAACCTCTCAGGACGATCGTCGGTCCGGAGGTGAAACGCCGCGCAGTGCCGCGGGCCGAACGCGCGGACAGCATGAGAGCGCTCGACGCGCGTATCGATTCGCTTCCCGTCCCGCTGGACGAAGTCCTTGGCGTCGCGCCTGAGATCCTCAGGGGCGAGATCCCGGACTCGCTGCCGGTCTTCAACTCCATCCACGTAGGAGCCTCCGACCGGATCTGGGTCGAGCGCTGGCCCCCGGAAGGCATGGCCTCGTCGCGGTACTTCGACGTTCTGGAATACGACGGACGCTACGCCGGCACCGTCGTCGTACCGGCCCCGCTGTTGACGGATCCGCCGCCGTTCTTCGGCGACGACACCATCGTCGGCGTCGTCATGGACCCGACCTTCGAGGTGCACACGGTCGTCGCCTTCCGCTTTCGACTCCCTCGATAGAGTTCCCTCAGCCCTCCGGTTCGAGCGACACCAGCCGAATCACCCGGACGGTGGGCACATCCAGCTCGTCCCGTTCGATGTAGGCCAGCAGGCCGTCCGGGCCGAAAGCACCTGGGGTCCGCAGTCCATCCGCAGCCAGAGTGCCGATGTAGCGGCCGTCGGGCGTCACGATGTCGGTCGGACCACCGTCGCGGTCGCCGTCCGCTGCCCTTCGGGTCACCCAGATCCGGTCCTCCCAGTCGACCTCGACGTCTCCGATGACCGGCACCTCGTCGGCGAAGTCAAGCTCTTCCACGCCTTCGCGTTCCACCTGGAACGACGATGGCAGATCTTGGAGTTGAGCGGTGGTTTCACGGTAGCGCTCGCGCTCCGCCTCCATGATCGCTTCGTCGACGGCCAGCGGCGCAATCGGCCGCTCGACGACTCCGGTTACGCTCCCGTCGAGTCCGATCAGCTTCACGCGGTAGCCGATCGAGTCGGCAAGGGCGAGCCGGCCATCGGTCAGCACGTCGTAGTAGAGTCCCGGCTCGAAGGCGCGCCCCGCCGATATGCGGATAGTCCTGGACGAATCAAAGGCGAAGTTGTCGTCGTCGGCATCCTCGGGGAGAACCCAGGCGGTGTAGAGGATTTCGGGCTCGGTCCCATCCAGCGGGATGAGGTGAATCGGCCGACCCTCGTCGTCGGGGGAACTCGCCGCCCGCGAAGACGCGTCCATCGAAACGAAGCTCGAGGCGACCAGGCGTCCGTCGGGGAGGGCCAAACCGGAAAAGAGGATCGCATCCATTTGGACGCGCCGCACGAAGGTTCCACCGGGGTCGAAGAAATCGACCTGCGAGAAGCCCAGCACCGTGTAAGAGCCGTCGCGGGCGACGATGGCCGAGCTGACGTTGCCGAACTCGCCCGGCCCCTCTCCCTGTCCTCCCACCGTGCGCAGCAAGGATCCGTCCCGTCCGACCACCAGGATGTGCTCGGCCTGGGAGTCGAAGATGTGCAGGTTGCCCTCGCGGTCGAAGGCCACCGAACTCACGCTGCCGAAGGTGTCCCACGCGTCACCGACCACCGACCCGACGGTGAAGACCTCTTCGGTGACGGCGTCCAGCATCACGTCTGGACCCTCGAGGGTTCCGCGGGTGCCGATCGCCCGGTCCTGCCCTGCGTCGCCGCAGGCCCCGGACAGGAAGAGCGGAGCGAAGACCAGCAGCTGTTTCGGGTTCGCCGGCATGGTTACTTCTCCTCAACTCTAGTAGCGGTAATGCTCCGGCTTGAACGGACCGTCCTTGGGCACGCCGATGTAGTCCGCCTGCGTCTCCGTCAGCTCCGTGAGCCGCGCCCCCAGGTGATCGAGGTGCAGGCGCGCCACCTTCTCGTCCAGGTGCTTCGGCAGCATGTAGACCTGCCGCTCGTAGGCTGCGGGGTTCCGCGCGAGTTCGATCTGCGCGAGCACCTGGTTGGTGAAGCTCGCGCTCATCACGAAGCTCGGGTGCCCCGTCGCGTTGCCGAGGTTCAGCAGGCGCCCCTCGGACAGGATGAGCACCGAGTGCCCGTCCTCGAACACGAACTCGTCGTACTGCGGCTTGATGTTGTTCCGGGTCACACCATGCTTCCCGAGTCCGGCCATGTCGATCTCGTTGTCGAAGTGGCCGATGTTGCCGACGATCGCCTTGTCCTTCATGCGCGCCATGTGATCGGAGGTGATCACGTCGCGGTTGCCCGTCGCCGTGATGAAGATGTCCGCCGTCTCGACCACGTCCTCGAGCGTGCGCACCTGGAAGCCCTCCATCGCGGCTTGGAGCGCGCAGATCGGGTCGATCTCCGTCACGACGACGTGCGCCCCCTGCCCCTTGAGCGCCTGGGCGCACCCCTTGCCGACCTCGCCGTAGCCGCACACCACCGCGGTCTTGCCCGAGATCATCACGTCCGAGGCGCGGTTCAGCCCGTCGATGACCGAATGGCGGCACCCGTAGATGTTGTCGAACTTCGACTTCGTCACCGAGTCGTTCACGTTGATGGCGGGGAAGAGCAGCGTTCCCTCCGACGCCATCTCGTACAGGCGGTGGACGCCGGTCGTCGTCTCCTCCGACACCCCCTGGATGGCGGGCGCCGTGCGTTCCCAGCGTCCGGGGTCCTTCGCCGCGATCCGGCGCAGCGTCTCGAGGATGACGCCCCACTCCTCCGGCTCCGTCTCCGGATCGAAGTCCGGAATCCGCCCCGCGCGCTCGAACTCGAGACCGCGGTGGAGGAGAAGCGTCGCGTCGCCCCCGTCATCGACGATGAGATCGGGGCCCGAGCCGTCCGGCCACAGGAGCGCCTGCTCCGTGCACCACCAGTATTCCTCGAGCGTCTCCCCCTTCCAGGCGAAGACCGGGACGCCGCGCGGGTCCTCCGGCGTGCCGCCGGGGCCCACGGCGGCGGCCGCCGCCGCGTGGTCCTGCGTCGAGAAGATGTTGCAGGAGACCCAGCGCACGTCCGCGCCCAGATCGGCGAGCGTCTCGATGAGGACGGCCGTCTGCACGGTCATGTGCAGAGAACCCATCACCTTCCGTCCCGCCAGCGGCTGGGCGTCGCGGTACTCGGCCCGGACGGACATCAATCCGGGCATCTCGTGCTCGGCGAGTCGGATCTCCTTGCGGCCCCACTCCGCCAGGCTCAGGTCGGCCACCTTGAAGGGAAGCCGGCCGGCGGCGGCCGCTGAGGCGGTCTCGGTCATGTCGTGAAGTACGGCGCTTTCCATCGTCTATCTCCTTCGGTGTTCAGGCAGCTCTCGGACAGCTTCGGATAGCGTTCAGACAGCGTTCAGACAGCTTTCCGGGCGGTGGCCGCGAAGAGCGCCGGCCCCGACGCCTCGGGCTCCGGCGCGAGCGGAATGTGATGATACGCTTCGAGGCCGGCGAGACACGTCCAATCCCGCATCTGGTCCTCGGTGAAGCCGGGCCACAGGTGGCCCATGGTGTCGCGGTATTCGTCTCTGTCGTGCGCGCGCATGTCCACCACGAGCAGGCGTCCGCCCGGAGCCAGGGCGCGGGCCGCCTCAGCCAGCACCCGTCCGGGGTCCACCGCGAAGTGGAGCACGAGCATCAACACGGCGAGATCGAGTGCATCGTCGTCGACCGGGAGCGACTCCAGTTCGCCCTCGCGGATGTCGACATTGTCGCGCTCGCCAAGGCGTACAGCCGCCGCAGCCAGCATTTCCGGTGACCGGTCGACCGCGACGACCCGCGTCACGAAGGGCGCGATCATGTTTGCGAGCGTTCCCGTCCCCGCGCCGAGGTCCCCCACGGTCCACTCCGGATCGAACAGACCGAAGAGGGGTGCGAACCGTGCGTCGCTCCCGAACAACTCATCGCGGAGGGCGTCCCACTCGGCCGCGGATTCCAAGAAGAAGGCTGCGGCGCCCCCCCGGCGCTCGGCGAGTACACTCTCGGCCCGTTCCGCATCGTCCCGGATCCAGCGGGCGCCGGCGAGGCTCCCCTCCGCCAGCCGCCAGAGATCCCGGGCCCCCGACTCGAGTTCGCCGTCCATGCGGTAGTACCGGGTCTTCCCCTCCTGCCGCCGGCGCACCCAGCCATCATCGGCGAGTACCCGCAGGTGACGCGAAACCGTGGACTGCGGCAGCTGCAGGACGGAGACGAGTTCCGACACCGTGAACTCGTTACGGTCCAGCAGGGTGAGAATCCGGAGCCGGTTCTCATCCCCGAGGGATTCGAAGCGGGAGAGAAGGTCCCGTGTCGGCGCCGGCACTTGGCTGATCATCGTATCCATAAATCCAAATATATGGATATGACAATGTTGGCGCTACGCTCAGTTCCTCAATCCCGGCCCGAGGCGATTCCGAGACCGATACCTGCAACCGGTGATGCGCCACTTGCGTTGCTCCTCTCTCGTTCCCGGGCCGGACCGTTCGGCCGTCAGCTTGACCCTATCACGGTACAAGCTAGCTTCACGGTCCACGTCGGGGCGTGGCGCAGCCCGGTAGCGCGCCTGAATGGGGTTCAGGAGGTCGCGAGTTCAAATCTCGCCGCCCCGATTTTCTTGCCCAGCCATGAACACGGAGGATTGGGACCATGAAGCCTCGGCTGTCCGTGATCCTCGCATTGCTCGCCGTGAGCGTCGCCGTGCGGCTGATTCCCTACGTGCTGGCGCAGTTCGGGATGACGGTCGAGCCCGGCAACACGGTCTATCCGTGGAACTTCTCGCCGTTCCTGCCCATCTGCCTGTTCGGCGGAGCCATGTTCGCGCGGGCCCGCATGGCGTACCTGGTCCCGTTCGCGGCCTGGCTGCTCGGAGACCTCGGGGTCTGGGCGCTCACCGGACGCGCCGACTGGGCGTTCTACGCGCACCAGCCGGTGATCTATCTCTCGGTCGCCCTCGTCGCCTTCATCGGCTTTTCCCTCCGGCGCGGGCGGTCGTGGAAGCGCGTCGCCGGCGCGGGGCTCGGGTCGTCGCTCGCGTTCTTCGTGCTCAGCAACTTCGGCGTTTGGGCGTTCGGCGGCGGCGCGATCTATCCGCTCAACTTCGCCGGCCTCGTCGAGTGCTACGTGATGGCGATTCCGTACCTGCGGAACACGCTGGTCAGCATGGCGGTCTTCCTGCCGCTCCTGTTCAGCCGCGTCGCCCTGACCAAGCCGACCGCCGTCCCCGGGTACCGCCTGGCCTCCAGCCGTACCTGAGGGCGGCGCGATGACCCACCGCGTCGTCTCGCTCATCGCCAGCGCGACGGAGATCGTGTGCGCCCTCGGCTTCGAGGACGAACTCGTGGGCCGCTCCCACGAATGCGACTACCCGCCCGGCGTCGAGCGCCTCCCCGCCTGCTGCTCCTCGAAGGTGAAGGTGGAGGCGAGCAGCAAGGAGATCGACGACCAGGTCCGCTCGCTCGTGGGCGACGGACTCTCGGTGTACCGGGTCGATCCGGATCTGCTGAACCGGCTTGCCCCGACCGTCATCGTCACACAGACGCAGTGCGAGGTGTGCGCCGCCAGCCTGCAGGACGTCGAGCGCGCCGTGTGCGAACTCGTCACCTCGAACCCGGCCATCGTCTCGCTCGAGCCCATGGCGCTGGGGGATGTCTGGAAGGACATCCGCGCCGTCGCCTCCGCGCTCGGGGAGCCGGCCCGCGCCGACGAACTCGTGGCTCGGCTGACGGCCCGTCTCGATGCGCTCCGCGCCCGCGCGCGATCCCTGGAGTCCCGTCCCTCGGTGGGCTGCATCGAGTGGACCGACCCGCTGATGATGGCGGGGAACTGGGTCCCGGAACTGGTGGAGATCGCCGGCGGCACGGACCCGCTCGGTGAAGCCGGAAAGCACTCCGGCTACGTGGATATCGAGCGCCTCGTAGAGGCCGATCCCGACGTGATCGCGATCATGCCGTGCGGCTTCGACATCGAACGCGCCCGCCGCGAGATGACGGCCCTCGTCACACGCCCCGAGTGGGAACAGTTGTCCGCCGTGCGCAACGGACGCGTCGTGATGACGGACGGGAACCAGTACTTCAACCGCCCCGCCCCCCGCGTGGTCGAGTCGGCCGAGATCCTCGCCGAATGCCTGCACCCGGACCACTTCGACTTCGGCCATTTCGGCCGCGGCTGGACCTGGTGGGAGACATCTGAACCGTCTCGGAGACGGCGCACGGGTTAGCGACTTTGTTCTCCCGGAGGAGAGGAACATGGGCTCAAGATCGATTGTCGCGGCGGCTTCCTTCCTGTCCTTCCTCTCCCTGCCGGGTTCGGCGGTCTCCCAGGAGGCCTCCACGCCGCTCGCCATCGTCGGGGCGACGATCATCGACGGACACGGCGGCGCCCCCATCGCCGATGGGACCCTCGTCATCGAGGGCGACCGTATCACTGCGGTGGGTCCGAGCGCGGACGTCGCAGTCCCCGGCGGCGCGGAGGTGATCGACGGGAGCGGCAAGTTCGTCACGCCCGGCTTCGTGGACACCAACGTCCACATGTCGCTCGCCTTCGGTCGCGGGCCGCGGGTCGAGGAACACGCGGCGTACTGGGCGCACCACGAGCAGGTCATCCTCCAGGGGCTCCAACTCCACCTGAAGCACGGGGTGACGACCGTCCGGGACAGCTACGGCGTCCTGCGTCCCATGCAGCGGGTCAAGAAGAAGATCGATTCCGGAGAGGAGATCGGCCCGCGGACGTATCTCGCCGGCAACATCGTGGGCTGGGGCGGCCCCGCCTCGGAGACTTTCGCCGGGCTCCCCGAGTCGGAGATCAGCTTCTTCGCCGAGCAGATGAACGACGAGGTCACGCTGGGGAGCGGGGAAGAGATGATGCACATGACGCCGGACGAGCTGCGCGTCGCGATCAATTCCTACCTCGATCACGGGCCCGACTTCATCAAGTACGGCGCCACGCACCACTTCAATTATCCCGCCGGAATCTCGTTCTCGCCGCGCGCCCAGCGGGTGATCGTCGAGGAGACGCACAAGCGCGGCCTCGTGGCCGAGACCCACGCCACGAGCCTCGAAGGCCTGCGTCTCTCGATCCTCGCCGGGATCGATCTCATCCAGCACCCGGACAACGTCGGGAACCGCACGATCACCGATGAACTCGTCGACATGATCGTAGAGCGCGACATCGTGTGCTCGATGCTCATCAACCAGTTCACGGGCCCCAGCTGGCAGTTCCACGTCCGCAACATGGAGCGCGCGCGGGAGGACCTCGCCGAGGCCCAGGCGCGAGAGCGCCAGCGGCGCATCCCTCCGACGACCGCGGAGATCCGCCGCCGCGTCCAGGACACCGGTCTTCCGCAACCGGGATCCGTGATGGAGGGGCGCTATACGACGAAACGGACAAACGCGAAGAAGCTCATCGACGCCGGCTGCATCGTGACCGTCGGCACGGACAACACGCTGTTCGGGCGCGGGGGCGTGGCGGCGGACTTCCTGCGCGAGGAGCCCGAGAACATGGAGCACCAGCTGCCCGGCCTGGGCACGATCTTCGCGATCGAGGGGCTGGTCGAACTCGGCATGACGCCGTCCGAGGCGATCGTCGCCGCGACGAAGAACGGAGCCATCGCGAGCAAGGCGCTCGACGAGTACGGCACGCTCGAGGCGGGGAAGGCCGCGGACATCCTCTTGCTCGACGCGAATCCGCTGGCCGACATCGCGAACATCCGGCGCCTCGGGATGGTGATAAAGGGCGGCCGGATCGTGGACATCGACGCGCTCCCCACGAACCCGACCGCGCTCGACTGGGTCGCCGGGGCGCCGAAGGGCTCCCGTCCCTAGCATCCGGCCTTCAACCCAGGGAACGGAGATCTCTGCCCGCGCGTTCCTTGATTCCGATCTTTCGTCGTGCCCCCGTTACCCCGTATAGTGTCCGCCACCCAGCCTGCGACTCGCCAAGTTCGCGGCTCGAAAGATGAAAACATTGGGAGCCCTCACGCGAGGGCCGGGATCACTTGTAATGACAACGGCATCACGCTGGACCGAACTCAGCGTTCAGAACTTCCGCGGGCTCTCGGAGCTGCGGCTCGAAGGCTTCGGGATTTTCAACGTTCTGTTGGGCGCCAACGACGTCGGCAAGACGTCCGTCCTAGAGGCCATCTTCCTGCTGGCTGGTCTTGGTAATCTGGAACTTCCGATCCGGATCCAGAATTTTCGCAACTTCATCGTTCCCGATATCGAAGGGTTCGGTTTGCTCCTTCATGGCCTCGATTCCGACTCGCACGCGACTCTGGCGGCCCACTCCGCGGACGGGTCCCGCCGGACCTTAGAGCTTTCTACGCCCCGGGACGCTTCGATCGTCGACCCTGATCCCCCCTCCAGTGGCGATCGGCGGCTGAGTCAGTCTGCTTTCTCCACCCCCATGGGCCGTCGCGCCTTGGGATACACCGGCTCTGTCACGCCGAACACCTCCGACGACCCGATCGAATTCTCGGGCACCCTGACGATGAACAGCGATGGGTTCGAACGGAAAATGGATCCTGGGCACGCGTCAGAGCACATCCTACCGGCAAGGTATCTCGCCCCTAACGCCAGTTACGACGCGAAGCTCATTTCAGACGTAGCTGTCCACAAGAAAGCTGCCGAGTTGGTCGAGTACCTTCAAATCATCAATCCAGCTGTCACAGACCTTACTTCCGATGGAAATCTCGCGTACGCTGACATTGGGCTCCCAACGATGCTGCCGCTAAACATGCTCGGTACCGGTATGAGTCGGGCAACGGCAATGATCACACCCTGCCTATTAGACAACAGCCGCATTCTGATGATTGATGAAATCGAAAACGGACTTCATTATCGCGCAATCCCACCGCTGTTAGAGATCCTCCTGCGCGTCTCGTACGAGCGGAACATGCAAATGTTTATTACGACACATAGTCGCACCGTTCTCGAAGATCTGTATTCTGTGTTGCAACGTGAGGAGTGTGAGCTGTATAGGGAGGGAAGTTCCAGCTACGCGCTTCAACGTGAACAGAACGACATTGTCGGGGTCTACCGCTACGGATACTCAGATCTTGAGTATGCATTGAAACACGATATCGAGATCAGATGATGCCCGCGACGTGGAAAGTGTTTGTGGAGGGGAAGGCGGATCGGAACCTGCCAACGAATGTGAGACACTTTCCGATTCAGTTTAGTGAGGCCTCCTTCCTCCCGTTGGCCGACTCCGATCCATCAACCGGCGTGACGGGGAGTGCGCGGTTGATCCAGACTTCCTCCGGGAGTTCCACAGCCCTCGGCGGGCCGACGACGAAGCGGTCGGGGCGGGCGGCGTAGGCCGCGGCCAGCACGTTCCGCCGTTGCTCGATCACCTCGGGGGCGCGGCCGAGGTGGACCTGCTCGGGGGTGAGCAGGCCGATGCCGCCGTGGCGGTGTTGGGTGTTGTACCACTGGAAGAACTCCCGGCAGAAGTCCTTCGCCTCCTCGATGCAGCCGAACCGACCGGGGAAGCCCGGGTGATACTTGAGGGTCTTGAAGTGCGCCTCCGAGTACGGGTTGTCGTTCGAGACCCTGGGGCGGCCCAGCGACTGCGTGACGCCCAGGTCGGCCAGGAGCTGCGCCGTGCACTTGGCCGTCATGGGGGATCCCCGATCCGAGTGCAGCGTGAGGACCCGGGGCCGCACACCGTGCCTGAGACACGTCTCGCCGACCAAGTGTCCGGCCAGGCCTGCGGTCTCGCGCTCCGCCACCATCCATCCGGTGACGTAGCGGCTGTAGATGTCCAGGATCACGTACAGATAGAAGTACCGCCACTTCTCCGGCGCCAGCAGCCGGGCGATGTCCCAAGACCACACCTCGTTCGGTGCCTTGGCCACCACCTCGGGCTTCGGGTGGTTGGGATGGCTGCGCTGAGCCCGGCGCTCGCGGACCGCCCGGTTCTCGGCCAGGATCCGGTACATCGTCCGCTCCGAACACAGATAGACGCCCTCGTCCAGCAGCGTCGCGTACACCTCCGCCGGCGCGCGGTCGGCGAAGCGCGGCGAGCACAGCACGCCGAAGACCTCCGCCCGCTCCGCCGCGTCCAGGGCCCGGGCGGGAGCCGGCCGGGGCCGCCGCCGCCCGGTCTTCGGCCTCCGGCGACGGTAGAACGTGGCGCGCGCGACCCCGAGGGCCTCGCACGCCGCGCGTACGCCCACGTGCCCGGCCAAGCCTCCGGCCGCGCTCAAGAGCGCTTCCCGTCCCCGGGGCTCACGCCCGGCAGCCCCGCAACTTTTCCCTGGACATCGATGATGATGCGCGCCTTGCGGAGTTCCTCGCGCAACCGCGCGTTCTCCCGCTCCAGCTTCCGCACCCTCCTCGCCTCACGCTTCCCGCCCGAGGGCTTCGGTCCGCGTCTCTTCGCCTGGGCTTACCCCGTTTTAGTGGACAGGTGAAAGTGGTGGTTTCCTCCATTCTCGCCACCTCGCGGGAGAGGGCCGCGGCCCGGGGGGTCACGCCGCCTCTCCTTTCTCGCGCGCCTCGAAGCTGGCGGGCGACTCGTAGCCGAGGCTCGAGTGCCGCCGGCGCGGGTTGTACCAGCCCTCGATGAACCGGAACACCCCCCGGCGGGCCTCGCCGGGCGTCCGGAACGAGCGCCGCCAGATCAGTTCGCACTCCAGCGTGGCGAAGAACGACTCGCACATGGCGTTGTCGTAAGCGTCGCCCACCGAGCCCATCGAGGGCCTGACCCCGGCCCTCCGGCAGCGCCCGCCGAAGGCGTAGGACGTGTACTGGCTGCCTTGGTCGCTGTGGTGGATCACCCCGTCGGGGCGCCGCTGCGCCAGCGCCATGTCGAAGGCATCCAGCACCAGGGACGTCCTCAGGTGCGTCGCCATCGACCAGCCCACGATGCGGCGGCTCCAGGCGTCGAGCACGACGGCCAGATAGAGGAAGCCCGCCCAGGTCGGCACGTACGTGATGTCGGCCACCCAGAGTTCGTCGGGTCCGGAGGCCGAGAAGTCTCGGTCCACGAGATCCGGCGCGGGCCTGGACTTCGCGGCCCGCTTCGTCGTACTGCCCTTGCGGCGCCGGCTCACCCCTTCGATCTCCGCCGCCCGCATCAGCCGCGCCACCCGGCCCACACCCGCCTCGCGGCCCCGCGCCTTGAGTTCCGCATGGACCCGCGGCGCCCCGTACGTCCCCCCGCTCATGGCGTGGATCTCGACGATCTCCGCACTGAGCGCCTCGTTCTCCCGCGCCCGCCGAGACGGCTCCCGCGTCCGCCACGCATAGTACCCGCTCGGGGAGAGACCCAGCAGGCGGCACATCACGCGCACGGGATACATGGCCTGGTGATCGCTCACGAACCGGAACCCCCCCGGGGGATCGATCCGCTCTCCTTGGCGAACCAGGCCGTGGCTTTTGCCAATATGTCGCGCTCGATCTTCACCCGGCGAAGCTCGCGCTTCAGTTCCCGGACTTCCTTGCGCTCGACCGTCGTCAGACCGTCGGTGCGACGCCCCTCGTCCAGGTCGGCCCGCTCCACCCAGCGCCGGATCGCCGTCGCCGAGGGCTCGAACTCGCGAGCCAGCCGGTCCGCGCTCCGTCCCGCACGGACCAGTTCCACCATCCGCGCCTTGTACTCCGGCGCGTATCTCCGTCCCGACATGTGACACCTCCTCGTTGTGACCAACGCTCAAAGGTGTCCACCAAATCGGGGTAACTCCACAAGAGTGACTTGGGATTGACGATCGAGCGATCGTTCTGGTTGCCGAACGACGTGGGTCCCGGATGCTTGGAGACGCTGCTGGAAGGAGTGGCGGTTGAAGGGCACCATGGAGTGTTCAGTTGCTTGGATCAGTACGTAGAGTGTCTCGACGGGTTCGGTCGTGGATACGAGGGGCCGACGGGAAAGGGACGAATCTACGCGTATTGCGAAGCGGTTGATGCGGAGCGAAGGGAAGAACAACGCGACTACATGAATGACGAACATTGGGATCTCAATGCGAGTGTTCTGGAGCCCTTGCGAGCGTTCTTGGGTGGGCTGACCTGACAGAAAGCGACGAGCAGGCGCTGGATTGTACAAGTGTGGTATGTACAAATACGGTAATCACCTGACACCCGGCCTCGCCGACATCTCGAACATCCGACGCCTCGGGCTGGTGATAATGGGCGGCCGGATCGTCGACATCGACGCGCTCCCCACGAACCCGATCGCCCTCGACTGGTCCGCCGGGGCGCCGAAGAGGTAGCGTTGCGGCTCGGCCGTTAGTGTTAGTTCAGGGCATCAGGGGCAGCAGCACGTGCGAGGCGTTTCCCGCCTCGTGGTGGACCGTGTTGTTCGCGACGCGCCACCGGCGGTCGCGCGGATTCCCCGTGTTCCGGTTGATGTCGAAGTTGGGGAAGCTGCTGCTGTAGACGTCGACCCGGATGCGGTGTCCCGCCTTGAAGAGGTTGGCGGCGGGTTCAAGCGGGAACTCGAGCCGGTAGACGTCGCCCTCCTCCATGAGCACCGACTGCTCGAACCCGTCCCGGTAGCGCGCGCGCAGGATCCCCTCGGAGACCGGGAACGCGTATCCGCTCGGGTAGTCCGGGCTCGTCGGATGGACGTCGAGGAGCTTCACGTAGAAGTCCGTGTCCGGCGCGTCGGATGAGATGAAGAGGACCGCCGTGATATCTCCGGCGATCGTCAGATCTTCGGGGAGCGGCGCGGTGTGGAACACGAGCACGTCCGGACGGGAGGCGATCGGCATGCCGGGGATGCCGTGGCCGGGCAGCGTCTCCATCTCGATCTGGTCGCGCGGGCCCATCCCCTGGAATCCGAACTCCAGCGCCGGCCCGTAGGCCACGATGCAGCGGCCGTTGCTGGAGACCGTATTGCGCGGGTCGTACGTGTAGGTCGTCGAGGAGGACCGGACGGAGGGCGCCTCGGGGGCGAGCGCTCCGCTCTCGTGCAGATAGAATTCGGTGGGCCGGGACGCGGCCGGGGGCCAGTTCTCCTCGTAGCGCCACTCGCCGCCTTGGTTGATGCGGCCGTTCTCGGCCTTCCGCCCGTCTCCCCCGCCCATGATGAAGTACTTCGCGGGCGCCCACACGTCGGCGCTCTCGTCGCCCTTCAGCCAGCGGTCGAACCAGCGGAGTTCGAGGTTCAGGTAGTCGTCGTAGGTGACGATCCGGGCGCCCTCGGGGCCGAAGTTCACCTCCCCGATCGACGACGCGAAGTTGTTGTGCGTCCACGGACCGATGAGGATGTGCTGGTTCTCCCGCCCCATGTCGACCATGGCCTGATAGCCGTCGCTGATCGTGCGCGGGTACCAGTCGAACCAACCCACGACCCACAGGATCGGCATGTCCGGGTAGGACTCGAAGTGCTCGTCCATCCCCAGTCCCGGCTGCCGCCAGAAGTCGCTGTAGTCGTAGTTTTCGAAGTAGAGCTGGAAGGCGGCCTCCTCGTACGTCGGCGCGAGGCTGAGCGGCGTCTCCCCACGCCGCCACGGAATGCGCGAGGCCCAGTCGAGGAATGTCTGCCCCGTGCGCATCTCATTGATCGCCTCGGTGATCTGCGGGTTCGCCCGCGCCTCGTTCCCGTTGGACGCGACGGACAGAATCCACTGCAGCAGCCCCAGACCCAGGGCGCCGCCGCACTTCATGCTGTAGGTGTAGGCGTTCGTCGGTCCCTCGTACGGGATCATCGTCTTGAGGCTGGGCGGGTTCAGCGTCGCGGTCTCGAACTGGACCCACGCCTGGTACGAGACGCCGTACGTGCCCACCTGCCCGTCACAGGACGGGTGCCGGGCGACCCACTCCACGGTGTCGTAGCCGTCCTCCGGCTCCTGCACGAAGGGGAAAAAATCCCCCGGCGAGTTGAAGCGCCCCCGGCAATCCTGGACGACGGAGACGTACCCGTTGCGCGCGAAGAACATCGCGTGCTCGATCGAGATCGGCCGCATCTTGTCGTAAGGAGTTCGCGCGAGGACGGCGGGGAGCGGTTCCTCCAGCGGGACGCCGTCCTCCGCCGGAAGGTAGAGGTCGGTCATGAGGTCGAGGCCGTCGCGCATGGGGACCGGCACGTCCTTCACGATGACGACATCTCCCTCGGCATCGGCGGCGAGCCGACCATCCGAGGCTCGAGTGCTCCCCGCGAGCGCCTCCGGGTCGAACGCGGCTCCCAGCCCCGCCAGCCCCGCTCCGGCCAGCCCGGTTCGAACGAACGATCTGCGGTCCATGCGGCCTCCTCCGGCGGGTGTGCGAGGGAACCGTCGACGGCGGCGGACCCTCGATTCTCAACCTACGGATGTCGACCACAGCGTCCAGACGTGGCGGGCGGCAGCGCATCCGGCCGCGTACGGCGGCGCCTTGTCACGGGAAACGCCCGCGTCGAACGTTGGAAGCGCGATGACGGGCAACCAGTTCCACCTCGGGATAGATGTGGGCGGCACCTTCACGGACGCGGTCCTGATCTGTGAAGAGACGGGGCGCATCGATACGGCGAAGGTCCCGTCCACGCCCGCCGATCCCTCCGTCGGCTTCATGGCGGCGGTGGAGCGCGCGCTCGAGACGGGCGGGGTCGATCCCGGGGCCATTTCCCATCTCGTGCACGGGACGACCGTCGCCACCAACTCGCTCATCGAGGGGAAGACGCCGAAGACGGCCTTCGTGACCACCGAGGGCTTCGGCGACATGCTCGAGATCGCCCGCCAAGTCAGGCCTTCGCTTTACGACGTCCACTTCGAGAAGCTCCGTCCGCTCGTCCCGCGCGACCTGTGCTACGAGGTGCCGGAGAGACTGGACGCGGCGGGCGGCGTGCTGAGGCCTCTCGAGGAAGACTCCGTCCGGGAGATCGCCGGGGCGCTGCGGGCGCGAGATGTGCGGTCGGTGGCCGTGTGTCTCCTGCACGGCTACGCGAACCCCGTTCACGAGACGCGCGTGGCCGAAATCCTTCGCGAAGAGGATCCGGAGCTTCTCATCTCGCTCTCGTCGAGCGTGTGCCCGGAGTTCCGCGAGTACTTCCGGGCCAGCACGTGTGTGATCAACGCCTGCATCGTCCCCGTGGTGGCGCGCTATCTCGCCGGGATCGAGGAGGGGTTGGGCCGGGCCGGTCTCGATGCGGCGCTACTCGTCATGCAGTCGAACGGCGGGGTGCTGACCGCGGAGCAGGCGGCGAGCAAGCCCGTGTTCATGGTCGAGTCGGGTCCGGCGGCGGGCGTGGTCTCCGCCAACTTCATCGCGGGCCAACTCGGCTATGCGGATCTGATCTCGTTCGACATGGGCGGGACGACGGCCAAGGCCGGCCTGGTTCTCGATGGCAGTCCCAGGGTCACGAAGGAATACGAGGTGGGCGCGCAGGCCCAGCCGGGGCAGGGGATGACGCGGGCTGCCGGCTATCCGATCCGCACGCCGGTCATCGACCTGGTGGAAGTGGGCGCGGGCGGCGGAAGCCTCGCCTGGGTGGACGCCGGAGGAGGGCTTCGCGTGGGACCCCGGAGCGCGGGCGCCGACCCGGGGCCCATCTGCTATGGGCGGGGCGGGACGGAGCCCACGATCACGGACGCCAACCTCGTGCTCGGCCGGCTGAACCCGGACTACTTCCTGGGCGGCGAGATGGCGCTCGACGTGGACGCGGCCGCCGCGGGCATCCGCGAGAGGTGCGCGGAGCCGCTGGGGCTGGACCCGGTCGAGGCGGCGTACGGGATCATCGAGATCGCGAACGCGACGATGATCAACGCGCTGCGGCTCGTGACGGTGCGCCGGGGCAACGACCCGCGAGAGCTGACGATGGTCGCCTTCGGCGGGGCCGGGCCGCTGCATGCGAACCGGCTGTGCATGGAGATGCGGATTCCGGCGCTCGTGATCCCGCCGAGTCCGGGGACGGCGTCCGCCCTCGGCCTCCTCGTCACGGACCTCCGGCACGAGTTCTCGCGCACGCGGGTCATGCCCGCCGCCACAGACGGGGCGCCCGCTGATTTCACGGAGCGGATCCGGTCGCTCTTCGAGGGGATGGAGGAGGAGGGTCGGTGCACGCTCCGACGCGAGGGCGTGGCCCCCGAGGAGATGGACTTCCGGCGCGGGATCGAGATGCGGTATGCCGGCCAGTCGTCCGAAGTGGCGGTGCCGCTGCCGCGCGACGGCACGGCCGGGGGGGCGGACGCGGGGTTGGACACTGCCGGGTTGGACGCCGAGGCGCTGGCCGATGCGGTGCGCCGCTTCCACGTTGAGCACGAGCGGGCCTACGGGCACGGATACCCGGAGCAGCCCGTCGAACTCGTGAACTTCACGGTCACGGCCATCGGCAGGATCGCGCGGCCCCGGCTCCCGAGGATCGGCTCGAACGGTGGGGGCGTGACGGACGCGCAGCAGGGGACGAGACAGGTGTTCTTCTCGGACGCCGCCGGCTTCGTCGAGACCGCGATCTACGACCGGGCGCGGCTGTCGGCGGGCCACGTCGTCGCGGGTCCCGCGATCATCGAGGAGGTCGACTCCACGACGCTCGTGCATGCGGGGTATCGCGCCGCCGTGGACGAGTTGGGCAACCTCCTGATCTCTCCGGAGGGCGCCGCGTGAACGGGCCGGACCCGCGCGGAGGGCGCCTCAAGCCCTGGCTGGCGCTTCTCATCCTCGTACTCCTGGGCTTCGGCTACATCGGGCTCTGGGGCTGGCTCCTGCGTGGATAGGCCGAGGGTCACGCGATGATGGACGGCGTGCAGCTCTCGTGGTGGCTCATCGGGGCCTACCTCGCCCTCATGCTCGGGGTCGGCCTCTGGTTCCGGCGGCGCGTGCGCTCCGTCGAGGACATGGCCGTGGCCGGCCGGCATTCGGGCGTATGGCTCATCGCCTTCTCCGTCGCCGCCACGTGGATCAACGGCACGACCCTGATCGGGATTTCGGCGCTCGGCGCGGACTTCGGCCTCGACGCGTACTGGAGCGGCGGCTCCTTCATGCTGGGCACGATCTGGATCGCGTACTTCATCATCCCGCGGCTCTGGGAGACGGGGGTCATCACCATCCCGGAACTCTTCGGGCGCTGCTTCGGCCCGCGGCACCGGATCGTCTCGCTCCTGCTCGTCATCCTCCGGGACATGGGAGTGACGGCGGGGACGATCGGCGCGCTGACGCTCGTCACCACCGCGGTGCTCGGCCTCTCGGTGGCCGAGTCGCTCCTCCTCTGGCTCGGCGTCACATCCGTCTACGTGTTTCTGGGCGGCATGTGGGCGGTGATGGCCACCGACGCGATCCAGTTCTTCATCATCCTGGCCGGTTCGATCGCCGTGCTGGTGGCGGGACTGGCCGCCGCCGGAGGGCTCGGCGGGCTGAGCGCCGGTGTCGATCCGGCGCTGATCGACATCTTCGGGCGGGCCGGCGTCACACAGGTCCTGGCCTGGATCGTCATCGGCCTCGCGATCACGGGCGCGTACCAGGGGTTGATCCAGCGGGGATTCGCGGCCAGGAGCGCGGACGTGGCGCGGCGCGGCTTCCTGTACGGCGGGGTCATCGCCTCGATCTGGTACATGACGCCGCCTCTGATCGGAATCGTCGCCCGCACGATCTACGGGCCCGGCCTCGCGGCGGAGGACGCCTTCGTCACGCTCGCGTTCGGCGCGGCGGGGAACGAACTGGCGAGCCTCGTCGTCGTGTGCGTGCTGGCGGCGAGCATGTCGACGCTCTCCAGCACGATCAACACGATCGCCTCCAACTTCACGCTCGATCTGTACACGCGGTTCATCGCGCCCACGGCCAGCGCCGCCCGGCAACTCTGGGTGTACCGCCTCAACGTCCTCCTCGTGGGGGCGCTGGCGGCGGTCCTCTACCTCGCGCTACCCCTCCTCATCGAGCTGTTCTGGATCGGAGGACGGATCATGGGAGCCTCGGTCGCCCCCGCGCTGATCGGGATCGTCCTCTTCCCATCGCTGCGGGAAGCGCCGCGGACGGTCATGGCGGCGATGCTCATCGGCGCCGGGATCCAGGCCGCGTGGCAGACGTTCGGGGCGATCCGCGAGGTGGGCGCCGTCGTCATCATCTGGGAACTGGACCCGATTCTGGTCGGACTGCCCCTCACGATCCTGATTCTGTGGATCGGGACGCGCCTCGAAACTCGAACGGGGGGCCGCAATGCCGCAGCCTGAGAGCCGCGCCGGAGGCGCCGTGGATCCGGTCCTGTTCGAGGTCATCCGGAACGCGCTCGTCGAGGCGACGGAGGAGATGTCCGTCACGCTCCAGCGCACCGCCTATTCGACCAACATCAAGACGCGGCTCGACTATTCGTGCGCCTTCGTGGACGCGGACGGACGGATGATCGCGCAGGCCTTCTGCCAGCCCGCGCACCTCGTGACGATCGGGCGGCTCGTCCCGCGCGCGGTGGCCGAGTACGAGGCCGAGCACGGGGAGGGGACGCTCGGTCCCGGGGACGGGCTGCTGGTCAACGATCCGCACCGGCAGGCGAGCCACCTCAACGATGTCTTCCTCATCACCCCCTTCTTCCATGGGGGCGAACGGGTGGGATACGTCGCCAACTGCTGCCACCACGTGGACGTGGGAGGCGGGGCGCCGGCGAGCATCGGCGCGTTCCGCGAGATCTACCAGGAGGGGATCATCCTTCCCGTCGTGAAGCTCTTCGACGGCGGCGAACTGGTGGACGATGTGCTGAAGCTCATGCTCGCCAACGTGCGCGCGAAGAAGGAGGTGGCGGGCGACCTGCGGGCGCAGCACGCGGCGAACGAGATCGGGCTGCGGCGGCTGTCCGCGCTGTGGGAGCGCTACGGCCCGGAGATGCTGCGCTCCTACATGGAACGCATGATCGAGTACAGCGAGCGGCGGCTGCGGGCGGAGCTGGCGGAGCTTCCGCGGGGAGAGTTCGCGGCGGAGGGGTGCCTCGACGACGACGGGATCACCGGCGAGCCCGTGCACCTGAGGGTCCGGATCCGCTTCGACGGCTCGACCGCTCGCTTCGATTTCACGGGGACGGACGCGCAGCGCGCGGCGCCCATGAACTGCAACCTCACGCAGTGCTTCACCGCCTGCGTCTACGTGCTCAAGTGCCTCGTCGACCCGGACATCCCGCTGAACGAGGGGTTCTACCGCCCCATCGAAGTCGTCGCGCCGGAGGGATCGGCGGTGAACGTCCGGCCGCCGGCGGGGGTGGTCGGCGGGTGGGAAGTCGCGATGCGCCTGTGCGACATCATGTTCCGGGCGCTCGCCGACCCCATGCCGGAGCGCGTGCCCGCGGGAACGAAGGGGATGATCTGCCACGTCGGATTCGGGGGCGAGGATCCGGCGACCGGGGAGTACTACTGCTTCCTCGAGACGCTCGCGGGCGGCTACGGCGGACGGCACGATACGGACGGCCCGGACGCGGTCCAGACCCACATCCAGAACACCCAGAACGCGCCCATCGAGGAGACCGAACTCAACTATCCGGTGCGGATCCACGAGTACAGCCTCGTCCCCGACTCGGAGGGGGCGGGCCGGCAGCGGGGCGGCCTCGCGCTGTGCCGCGAGTACGAGTTCGTGGGTCATGAGCCGACGTTCACGACGCTGGCCGACCGCGCGCGGTTCCCGGCCCACGGCCTGCACGGCGGCGGCGACGGGAGGGTGGCGAGCTACCGGCTGATCTCGGGCGGAGCGGCGCGGGATCTCGGTTCGAAAGCGACGGTGCAACTCGCCACGGGAGACCGGGTGCGGATCGAGACGGCGGGCGGCGGCGGATTCGGACCGGCTCACGAGCGGGATCCGGAGGCCGTGCTCCGGGACGTGCGGGAAGGCAAGGTTTCGCGGGCCCGGGCGCAGGAGGCCTATGGCGTGGCCATCAGTTCGGGGGAGTGGACGGTCGACCTCGCGGAGACAGGGAGACTGCGCGGATCGCCGGGACGATGACGACGAAGGTGAAGACCGCCGATGCCGTCGTCATCGGGGGCGGGATCATGGGCGCCAGCGCCGCGCACTTCCTCGCGAAGAGGGGGTTCGGCCGCATCGTCCTTCTCGAGAAGGGACGCCTCGCGGGCGTGAGCACGGGACATTCCGCCGCGATCGTCCGCACGTACTACTCGAACCCGATCACGCTCGAACTGGCGAAGCGGGCCCTCCACATGTTCGAGAACGACCGGGACCTGCTCGGCGGCGACTGCGGGTTCCGGCCCATCGGCTTTCTTCTCCTGATCGGCGAGCGTCTGCGCGCCGCCGGAGAGCACATCCTCGAGTCGGAGCGGCGGCATGAGCTCCACGTCGAACGCCTCACCGTGGACGAGGTGGCCAACTTGGCGCCTCCACTCTCTCTGGACGGCGTCTCGTACGGCATCCTCGAGCCGCGCTCGGGTTACGCCGATCCCGCCCGCACGGCGGAAAACCTCGTGGCGGCCGCTCGTCCCTGGGGACTCGAACCCGGCGTCGGCGTCGCCGCTGCGGGCGTCCGCCTGCATGGGGATCGCGTGGCCGCCGTGGAGACCGAGCAGGGGACGATCGCGACGAATGTCGTCGTGAACGCGGCGGGCCCCTGGGCGGGGCAGGTCGGCTCCTGGCTCGGCTTGAAGTACTCGCTGCGCTGGAGCCGCGAGAGCGATCTGTTCGTGGAGAGGCCGGCCCGCTTCGGAGATCTCCCGGTCGTCTCCGATCCGGGTCTGCGCGTCTACCTGCGACCCTACGGCGACGACCGGATCATCGCCGGACTGGGGGCGCCCAAGGACATCGAGCCCGTGGATCCCGACGACTGCGATCCGGCTCTCGATCCGGAGGTGCGCGAGCGCATCGAGCGCCCGCTCTTCCGGCGGGTTCCGGCTCTGTCGCGCGCCCGGCACCTGGGCGGCTACGCCTCGCTCTACACGATCACGGACGACTGGCACCCGATCGTGGGCGCGGAGCCCGGTCTCGAGGGCTACTACGCGTTCTTCGGTGGCAGCGGCCACGGGTTCAAGCTCGGCCCCCCGATCGGCGAAGCACTGGCCGACGTGATCTGCGGAGAGGCGCCGGAGATCGATCTCTCGCCCTTCCGCCCGGGCCGCTTCGTCGACGGCGAGCCCCTCACGTCCGCGTGGGGTGAGGGCAACCGCGGCTGACTGTTGCGAGACTGCCCCTCCGAGAACTCGTCGGCTTGCATTCTAGTGTGCCATCCTGTACCATGCCGTGCCAGCACGTACCGACACGGTGGACATTGTGACGATTCAGCTTGGTGGGACAACCTATTTTAGAATCGGCGAGGCTCTTGACCGAGCTGGCGTCAGCCGGTCGACGTATTTCCGGTGGGTCCGCGACGGGCGAATCGAGGATGCACGATATCGAGACCGGAACGGTCGTCGAGTTCTGACAAGTAGCGAAGTCGATTCCCTGTGCCAGGTGAGCAACCGCGTGATCGTCGCCGCGCCGGACCCGCGTCAGACGCGCCTTGAGCTCGATTAGGATTACTGGGCCATGGCCGACGTCGTTACTCCCGAGAAACGCAGCTGGATCATGCGTCAGATTTCGGAAAAGGATACTCGCCCGGAACCTGCGCTGCGAAAGCTGTTACATCCACACGGTTATCGCTTCAGGCTCCACCGGAGCGACCTGCCCGGCAAACCGGACATCGTGCTTCCGAGATACCGGGTCGTGATTTTTTTACATGGGTGCTTTTGGCACGGGCATGAATGCCAAAAGCGACGACGCCCCAAGACAAATAGAGATTACCGGAACAAGGAGCTCGCTAGAAATGTGGAACGAGATCGGACGACGCAAGAAGCCTGCAAGGAAGTCGGCTGGAAGCCAATCGTAGTGTGGGAGTGTGGACATGAAACGTAATCCTCGTGAGGTGTTGGATCGCATCATAGTAGATCTCCCAAGGGTGGGGACTTGACCTATCGGGTCGCATCCCTGTTCTCGGGGATCGGGGGCTTCGATCTTGGCTTCGAGCGTGCCGGGTTCGAAGTCACGTTTCAGTGCGAGATTGACAAGTTTTGCAGCTCAATTCTTCGACAACACTGGCCGGATGTGGAGCGACATGAAGATATCAGAAACGTCCAGGACTCAGACATCCCTATTTCCGACGTTTGGGCAGGCGGATTCCCCTGCCAGGACGTCTCAGTGGCGCGAATGGGGCCGCGAGCTGGGCTTAGGGGGAGACGATCTGGACTCTTTTTTGAGTTTTCTCGACTCGTTGAGACAGGTCGCCCCAGAGTTGTTGTCATCGAGAACGTGCCGGGTCTCCTCTCTTCCCATGGAGGCCGAGACTTCCGAATCGTTATTCAAACTCTGGCCTCGTTCGGGTATGGCGTGGGATGGCGGGTGCTTAACAGCCGGTACTTCGGAGTCCCCCAATCGCGGTCGCGAGTCTTCATTGTCGGATGCGATCGTGACCGGCGAGGTCCCGCAGAAATACTTTTTGAGTCCGAATGCAGCGCGGGGAATCATCAGAAGAGTCGACCGAATGGGAAGAAACCTGTTTCGCCCTTTAAGAGAAGCATTGGAGATCTTGGCAAAGGACCCGTGACTCCGGCCCTTGCATACTGTCTGTATGCCTGTTCGGCGCGGCACACCGGTACGGATTGGAGCAGGAACTACGTGAGCTACCCGGACGGCCGCGTACGACGCTATATGCCGCTAGAGGCAGAGCGGCTTCAGGGGTTTCCGGATGGTTGGACGATTCCGGAAGCTGCGGGCTCCCCAGCCGCCGATCCCGATTCTCCACGTTACCACGCACTCGGTAACGCCGTGACGGTCCCCGTAGCTGAGTGGCTTGCTCGGCGAATCGAAACCTATTTGATGGCGTCTGGGGATCGCGCCCGCTCGCCGGAGTTTGCGTTAGCTCCTGTGGTATGATTCGTAATAAAGACTGAGCAACCGAGGGTCGGGTCGATCCTCTCTTCTTGTGGGAAACCGGTCGGCTGGTATCGGGCCCGTGTGCTTGAGCAGGCTGACGACCCCGAAGGTCGGACACTCACTCCTAAGTGTAGCGACCGCATCCTCCGGGACCTCCAGGATGTAGCTGGCACCATCCCAAGTCAGGACCAAGAGGCCCTCGTCAAACGCCCAGTGATGATGCTTACACAGGCAGAGCCCATTTGCAATGCCGTCGAGGTCATAATCTGCCCACGGGAGGATATGGGCGGCGTCTACTCCGGCAACCCGATTGACGGACGTGCGGGGATAACGGTGCCCACACACGACACAAGTCCAGTCGTAAGCAGCGCGAACGTCTTGCCGAAAACGGGCACTGGCCGCTCCGCGTGCAGCTGCCCAGCGGCGCCACTCACGGACCGTTCGGCGACGAAGCTCTAGCTCGCTAGGGTCTATCTCGTCCACGCGTACGGGAGGCTCCGGGGGTACCTTGGCCAAGTCTAAAGTTTGGAGGAGATCAGGTACGACATCCTCTCGCCCCTGCCGATAAATCCGAAAGTCCGGCCCTAGTTCTGAGAGTTGATCTTGGAGGTCGGTTATGATTTGCTCTCCGCGTAGAGGGACTGGCGTTCCGACCGTCACAAGGTCCCTATGTGCGCGGAGCAGTCGCGCGATGTCTTCAGGCAATTCATCTGTACAAGCCCAAAGTTGTCTTAGGTTTTGAATGCGATCTGCATAGCCCAACAGTTCAGCGTGCAGGTTGTAATTGCGAAGAATAATATCGCTAATCGCCACTGTGACACGGCCGGGGCCATGAAGAACTACGCGGCCTAGCTCAATGTGCTCGATAGCGTATCGCTCGGACAGGAGAATAGGTCGTCCACTACCCAGAGCATCGTCTGCTCGAACTGGAGAAGGCATTAGGAGAGATGCTGCGATCTGGCGGTGAAGATGAATCGACGCATCTTGGATGCGGAGCCTCTTCTTACCCCCCTGGCTAGTAAGTACTACGCCGGAATCGATCACCCAGTCGCTATCGAATGCGACATGAAAGCGCCGCCCTATGACGTCGGTTGGAGTGACGTTCCCGTGATTCTCGCTCAACTCGTATTCGCCCCGGCCCCCGCTTGTGCGGCGCGAAATCCTCACGTTGTCCCTCCGGCAGCATTCTTCGGTGTGTGGGGCACGGAAGGTCGGCGTAAACCAAGCACCGCACAAGGGGGGATGCAGGGCGGAGCGGACACCGGGCATGGATTGGCGACGGGACGAATGTGTGGGATGTCTCCGGTTGCGGGGATGTGCGTGGAGTGACGTCACGAAGGGGGTGAAGACGTTGCCCGTCCGGAGCTGATCGCTTCGAGCTTCCTGCGCACCCGCTCTACCCTCCGCCGGTTCACCCCGAAATCGAACAGGCCGACGCGCGAGGTCGACCTTACATGGGCGACGCCGTCCGACGGACACCACCGAAACTCGAGATCATCGCGGAATCCGAGGCGGGTTCGGCAGACCGCGTGCAGGTGATCGCGCCTCGCCGTGACGATCTGGGTGCGTGGCATGGCGGCCACGACGTCCCGAAGGTGACGAAAGAGTGTGGCCGGGTCTCCCGAAGTGTGAAACGGTGCCACCCGGTGGATCCACCACTCACCGGGTTTGCTGCTCACATGGTCGTGCCTGAGCCGTCCGAAACGGGCGTGTCCCAATCTTGTTCCGTATCAACGGGGGGTGAAGCGCTGGACCCGGCGGCCGGTGGAGGCTTCGCCCACGTAAATGTTGCCGCGGGAGTCGACGCTCATCCCGTGCGGGCGCAGGAACTGGCCGAGTTGGCGCCCTCCGCGGCCGAACTCCCCCACGATCTCGAGGTCACTGCGGCGCAGGATCCACACCTTGTGGTTGGTGCCGTCGGCGAGGTAGAGCCAACGCTGCTCCGGGCCGGGTGAGAACGCGACGACGAAGGCCGAGCCCGAGGCGCGCGTCAGGGGTGCCACGATCTTCTCGGCCTGGAACGCGCCCTCCTGGTCGAACACCTGGATCCGGTTCCCGCGGCGGTCGGCCACGTAGATGAGGCCGTCGTTGGATCCCGCGAGTCCGTGGACCGTGGAGAAATGGCGGGGCGGCTCCGAATCCGGCCCGCGGCCCGAGTAGTCGTACTCGTACGTGTCGTCCGGCGGCTCGCCGTAGGCGCCCCAGTGGCGGAGGTAGGCTCCGGTCTCGCCGTCGAAGACGACGACGCGGCGGTTCCGGTAGCCGTCGGCGATGAAGACCTCGTTGTCGTCGGGGTCGACCCAGATGCCGGCGGGGCCGCCGAGAAGCTCCGTGTCGTCGCTCCCCGCGTTCTCGTCGTAGCGGCCGATGGTCGTGACGAGGTCGCCGGAGCGCGTGAACTTCATGACGCGGTGGTGCCGGTAGGTGCCCACCCACACGTAGTCGTTGTGGTCGACGAAGATGCCGTGCGCGTTGCGCGGGAACTCGGACACCTCCTGCGTCGCGGGGTCGCCCCACCCTTGAACCACGTTCCCGTCCGCGTCGAACTCGATCACGACCGGGGCCGGGACGCAGCAGGCGCCGATGGGTGGGTCCTGGACCGCGGACGTCTCCTCCGGGGTCAGCGTCTCGGGCAGGTGCGTGACCCAGACGTGGTCACTCGCGTCGACGAATACGCCCGTCACCGAGCCCATGATCCATAGGTTCGGCATCTCGCGCGGCCAACCCGGATCGACCGCGAACGACGGCGCGCCGGTATCGGTCGTCTCGCCGGACCCTCCCGCCTCCGGGTTCGCGCATGCCGGAAGGAGGGCCGCAAGTATGATGAGCGCGGGCGCCCCGACCCCGGTTTCCGCGCGATTCCTCGTCGTTCCCGCGTCCTTCATGCCGTTTCGCATGGCCGTCCTCTGTCTTCGAGCCGGGTTCCGCCCCGGATCGTTGCCTCCCGGAACGGGAAGATCCACTGTGAACGCTCACCCTCAGCGTGGGAGACCGTTCCATGTCGAGTCAAATGAAGGCGGGCCTGGTGGCGCTGGGCTGCACGCTCGCGCTGGGGTGCGCGCCCCCGGCGTACGAAGACGCGGGCGACGGCGGGGCCGAGGCGATCGTGCCCGACCACGTCCTGCCGTCGCGGCCGGAGACGCTCAACTGGGGCTGGTATCCGATCGACAAGGAACCGGTGCTCCGCATCGCCTCCGGCGAAACCGTTCGGATCCAGACGCTGACCCACGTCGGGGCCACGCAGAATGAGGATCCGGTGGAGTTTCTGACCGGACTCGGCGTGCCCCGGGAGGAGATCCTCGACGACGTGATCGACTTCTGGGCCTCGCGCGACGACCGTCCCCGCGAAGGCCGCAGCGGCCACGTCATCACGGGTCCGATCCACATCGAGGGCGCGGAGCCGGGTGACATGCTTGAGATCCGGATTCTCGACATCGAGACGCGCGTCCCCTGGGGGGTGAACTCCACCAGCGGGCGGGGCGGGATCTTCTCCCCGAGCTATCCCGGCGCCGCCGCGGGGGACGAACCGCTCGACATCCCGGCCGGCCGGCACCTGATCCGGACGGGTGAAGTGGACGGGCGGGAGGTGGCCTTCTTCTCTCCGGAGATCCAGGTGCCGCTGGCGCCGTTCATGGGCATCCTCGCGGTCGCGCCCGATCCGGTCGTGGGAGAGCCGGGGGTGACGGTCGAAGGCGTCCAGGCCTCGCGCCCGCCGGGGGCCTTCGGCGGCAACCTCGATGTGAAGGATCTCACCGCGGGGACCACGGTCTACCTCCCCGTCTTCCACCGGGGAGCGCTCTTCTACGCGGGGGATCCGCACGGGGCGCAGGGAGACGGCGAGGTGAGCGGAACGGCCATCGAACAGTCGCTGACGGGCGTGTTCCGCTTCGTCCTCCACAAGGGAGTGTCGATTCCCGCCCCGCGGGCCGAGACCGCGACGCACTACCTCATCATGGGGATCGATCTGGATCTCGACCGCGCGGCGCGCGAAGCCGTCCGGCTCGTCGTCGAGTTCCTGGCGGAGGAGAAGGGCCTCGCGCCGGACAAGGCGCTGTCGCTCGCGAGCATCGCCGTGGACTTCCGCGTGAGCGAGGTCGTCGACCTCACGCAGGTCGTCACCGGGTTCATTCCGAAGAGCATCTTCCTCCAGGAGTGAAGACTCCACGAGTCGACCAGCGGCACGGACTGCTCCTCACCCGCCGAATCGCGCTCGGGGCCGCTATCGCCGGCGGCCTGGGCGTCGTCGGTGGGGTCGGCGGCCCCGGGCCCTTCGGCCCCGACGAGTTGCGGGCCCAGGGGGTCGGCGTCGAGGACCGGCAGGAGATGCGGGCCACCCGCGACGCGGGCCGCACGCTGCGCCTCGACGGCTTCCTGGACGACGCGGTGTGGGAGGAGGCGGAGTTCGTCACTTCGTTCTGGCAGCGCGAACCGGACGAGGGCCGGCCCGCCACGCGGCGCACGGAGGTCGCGTTCGCGTTCGACGACGAGGCGCTGTGGGTCGCCGGGCGGATGTTCACGGACGATCCCGGCGGCATCCAGGCCTACCGCACCCGCCGCGACCAGAACACCGGCTCCGAGCGGCTCCTGGTCTCACTCGATCCCTACCTGAACCAACGCACGGCGGTTTCCTTCGGGGTGAACGCGGCGGGCAGCCGCACCGACTGGTACCACCCCGAGGACAACGTGACGAACCGCGACTACACGTGGGATCCCGTGTGGTCGGCGCGCGTGCAGCGCGACTCGCTCGGGTGGACGGCCGAGATGCGCATGCCGTTCTCGCAGCTGCGCTTCAACGGCGACGAGCGGGCGTGGGGTGTGAACATCAACCGCTACATGCCCGACATCCAGGAGAACCTCCTGTGGGAACTCGTGGTTCGGAGCGAACCGGGGTGGGCCTCGCGCCTCGGCGATCTGACCGGACTCGAGGGCGTGCGGGGGAGCCGGGGGATCGAATTTCTCCCCTACGTGGCGGGTGATCTGCGAACTCCCACGAGTGGCCCGATGACGGGCGTGGTGACGCGGAGCGAATCCCGCGTGGGGGCGGACTTCAAGGTCGGTCTCGGTTCGAGCCTCACGCTCGACGCCGCCGTCAACCCCGACTTCGGACAGGTCGAGGCGGACCCCGCGGTCGTGAACCTGACGGCGTTCGAGGAGGTCTTCGAGGAGCGCCGCCCGTTCTTCACGGAGGGCCGCCAACTCATGGAAGGATTGGGTCCGCGCTACTTCTACTCGCGCCGCATCGGAGCGCCGCCACCGGGACGGGCCGCGGCCGACAGCGTGGTCGCGCCCGATCAGACGACGATTCTCGGGGCGGGGAAGATGACCGGCCGGCTCCCGGGCGGGACCTCCGTGGGCGCGCTCTTCGCCGTCACCGGCCGCGAGGATGCCCGGGCGTTCCACTTTACGCGGCGCGGGGCCGCGACGGACACGACCGAGAGCGCCGTCCCGATCGCCCCCTCGAGCGCCTTCGCGGTGGCGAGACTCGAGCAGGAGTTCGGTGAGGAGGGGTCCACGCTCGGCTTCACGGGGACCACGCTCAGCCGCGAGGGCCGTCCCGAACTCGCCTCGCTCCTCCCGTGGCGCGCCTACGCCGGGGGCACCGACTGGAATCTGCGCTTCGGCGGGGGGGAGTACGAACTCACGGGCCACGCGGGGTTTTCCCATCTCAGCGGCAACCCCGAATCGACCCTGCGGGTACAGCGCTCGAGCGCGCGTTTCTTCCAGCGCCCGGACCGCGAGACCGCGCGGCTGGATCCCTCGCGCTCCGCGCTCTCCGGGTATACGGCGGCTCTCGGGATGGAGAAGGTGGGGGGGCGGCGCTGGCTGTGGCGCGTGCGAGGCGAAGCCATCTCGCCCGGCTTCGAGATCAACGACGTGGGCCAGATGTTCAACGCGGACCGGCTTACGGCCGAAGCCGACGTCGCGATCCGCGAGACCCTCCCGACCGCGTTCGCCCGCTCGTGGCGGGTCGGCCTCACCTCGGCGAGCGCGTGGAACTTCGACGGCGTGCGCACCGAGACGACGCTCGGGGCCGACGCCACCGCCACCTGGCACAACTATCTGCGCACGACGCTCAACGGCGAATACCAGCCTCGCGCGCTCAGCGACCACCTGACACGTGGCGGCCCGCTCATGGAGACGCTGGCCCGCTGGCACGCCGGGCTGACGCTCGCCACCGACCGCTCCTTCCGAACCGGCTTCCGCCTCATGGGATCCTACGGACGGGATGAAATCGGCGGGTGGATGTACGACGTGAGCGGCTCGCTCACCCTCCGTCCGGGGACGGCGCTCCAGCTCGAGGTCGAGCCCAGTTACCGGCGCGAGATGGAATCGCGCCAGTACCTCACGACGCTGGCCGGCGGCCGGCGGGCCACGTTCGACCGGCGCTACATCTTCTCCGCCATCGACCGCAGCACGCTCGCCCTCCGCCTCCGGGGCGCCTACGCCTTCGGCCCGGACCTCACGCTCGAGGCCTACTTCGAACCGTTCGCGGCGAGCGGACGCCGCCACGGCCTGGGCGAACTCCTCGAACCCGGCCACCGGGACCTGCTCGTGTACGGCGCAATGGGCTCAAGCATCGAGCGCCGGGCCGACGGATCGTGGGACGTGACCCAGGGCGGCGGTTCGTTTACGCTCCCCGACGGAGACTTCAACATCCTCTCCCTGCGCAGCAACGTCGTCCTGCGTTGGGAGTGGCAGCCGGGCAGCACGCTCTTCCTCGTCTGGCAGCAGGACCGCTCCGACATGCGGACTTCGGGCGAACTCGTGGACCCCGGCCGCCTCGTCGACAGCCTGCGCTCCCGCGGGCAACATGTGTTCCTGCTCAAGATCGCCTACTGGCTTCCAATTTGACGCCGTGAACCGCTTCCGGTAGTCCGTAGTGCGCGCTGTCGTAGCCATCCGTAGATCGCCATCTTGATGGACGTCCCCGTACCCCAAGCGCACTCCCACGAACCATCCTCCAGGAGGTCCCGATGTCACGGTCGCGGCGGTCCAATCGTGGCCCTCTCGTCGGTGACAGCCCCACTCCCGGCGAGATCCACGCGCTCCCGGCGACCCTCGCCGCACTGATCGCAGCTCCGAAGCGACTTAGCGCGCGGCGGCTCTGGCGGGCTCTCGAAGAGGGAGAGAAGGCGTCGGCCCTCAAGGAACATATTCTCAAGAGGAAGGCTCGTGACGCGCTCGTACAGAGCGTGGCGGAAGCCCGCAACTTCCGTACGAAGACGGTGCGAGGCTGGAACGACAACAAGATCGTGGACTGGGCCCTGCGTGTAACGCCGGACAACCCGCTCGCGCGGGAGCTGCTGCAGACGCTGCACGTTGCCCGGCGCCGGGAAATGCTTGCGCAGTTTCTCGACAGTTTGGGTATCCCGAACGATGACGGCATTCGGCCAACGGATCCAGAGGACGAACGCCCGGGTTCCGGCCCGGCCGAGGCGGATGTTCACGCGGCGGCAGACGACCTCGCGCGCGAACACGGACTCCGCCGGGTCGTCGTGTACTTTCTCACCGCAGCGATTCTCGAAGAACCCTATACGGCCCACCTGATCGCCTGGTTGACGGCACTTTCCCCGGACGCCGCGCCGCCCGATGTCGCCTCGAGCGACGGCGAGCCGGCGGCCGCGCTGGACGATGAAGTGGAGGAAGAGGAGGGAGATCCGGCCCGCCACCGCTCCTTCACGACTCTCGACCGACTGCTCATCGAGGCGATGGTTGACGCCAGACAAGACGTTGTCGGTAGCTTGGAGGAGGACGAAGTAGACGATGCCGTGGACGAGTTCGTGAATTTGAACCGATCGCGGCAACACTCATACTTCCATGTCGGACTTCGGGATGTCCTCTTCAAGGGCGGCGCATCGGCGGAACTCCCCGCCCCGAGCGAAGAGAGGATCCGGTGGTATTGGGCGGGCTCGATCATGGGGTGGGTGCGCTCCGAATCGTGGGCCGACATCGTGGCAGCCTACGAGGCGCACGCATCTGTACGCAGCCTCGGCAACGGAGCGGACTTTGCGACCAGGGCCGCCGCCCCTCACGTGGTCCACGCTCTCGCGCGAGAGCGGCGCGGTGGAGAGGTGGCGGGTTTCGTGCAGGTTCGCGCCCTGCTTCGATTCCCTCAGCTGTTCAGGACGATGCTCGAGGTCGGGACGAACGCACTGCGCCGCGGCGAGGAGAGTGATGCGCGCGCGATCTTCGACCGGCTCATGGAGGCCGTGCGAGCCTTGGAAGACGAAGGCCAGCCACCGGCTTTCCGCCCCTTCCTGACCGTGCGGCGCCGTCGGGCGCACTGTCTGCAGCGGGCACTCGAGCACGACCGTGCGCGGCGCGAGCTCGAGGAACTGCTCGACCTCGAGTTTGATCCCAACCACCGGGCGATGGTCCATGCGGACCTCGGCTTGCTCGCCGGGCGCTTCAACCGTTTGGAGGATGTGTCGCTGCCCACGAGCCGCGACGGGCTCCAGGATTTCGCCGACCGATTGAGCGAAGGAATCGAACATTTCGAGCGGTCTGTGGAAGGGGGCCACGATTACACGGCGCACGGACACTACTGTCTCGGCGTCCTCGGCATGGCGCGACGTGCGCTTGATCGACACAGAGGCGGCTTCGGGGACGTCGAGAACCACCTCCTCCGAGCCTGGAGCCGTTTCGGCGGACGTGCGACAAGCTACGGGCAGGATCTTGTTGACCGGACGGTTCTTTACCTCGGGATTGCACGCGCCGCGCGGGCGCATTCTGCCGGGGATCTGTCACATGCGGCGGGCCTCATGGTCAACGCGCTGGATGCGGGAGCCGCGTTCCCCCCATATCTCATTGACGCCGTGGTGGATGGTCTGGATCTGGGTGCGCCGGAGGATCTGGCACGATTCGCGGGGGCGCTGCTGAGGGCCTCCGGCAGCGAGGCGCTCGATGTGCTCGCCCGGAGCGCGACTGCCGTAAGACAATGCCGGGAAGTGACCGACGCGCTTCGCGGGCGCGCGAAGGAACGTGGGGCCACGGCGGCGGCGGCGGTGGATCTCCGGGCCTGCTTGAACGGTTACCTTGAGACCGGCTGTTACGACGACGCCGAAGACGTGCTGGATCGCTTGGAAACGCTGGCGGTGCGCGAGATCGGCACCGCTGAATTCGAAGCGCTGCTCTCCGACGACGCCAGCTACCAGCCAGCATGGGAGCCGACGGACGCTAAGGTTGCCCGCGCCCGCTGCCTCGAATCCAGGGGCGACATCACGGGAGTCTTCGGCCTGCTTGGACCCTTGGTTCATCAGTATGTAACGGAGAACGATGTACACTCCGCGGCCGGCCTGCTCGGATACCTGCGGAGTATTGGGCTGCCGGACGACCATCTGACCGACCTGACGAGCCGAGTGGATGCCCGGCGGTCCGCACTCGTCGGCCGTTCGCGTGCCGACAGTCCCTCCCAACTCCGGCAGGCGCCCCCGTCGAAGGTGCGAGTGCTGTTTGTCGGCGGAGACGAGCGGCAGGAGAAGAGTTCGGGCGCCGTCAAGGACGCGGTGGCGAGTCGCTCAGCCAACGTCCAGGTAACGTTCATCCACCCGGGGTGGAGCGGGAATTGGAGTCCGTGGCTGGAGAAGACCAAGGCCGAACTGGAGAGGCACGACGCCGTCGTCCTAATGCGCTTTATGCGCACCCAGCTGGGCCGACAGATCAGAAAACGCTGCGGTGGGAAGCCTTGGCGCTTTTGCTGGGGTGCGGGAAGAAGGACGATGACGGACGCGATCCTCGAGGCGGCGGACGCGGCGCGTGGCTTGGACTGAGACGAGATGAGGCCGGACATGACCGGGGGGGTTGCGCTCGTGACGGGCGGGACGAAGGGCATCGGACGCGCGATCGCGGAGCATCTGCTCGCCGTGGGCGCGTCGGTCGCCATCTGCGCGAGAACCGGGGCGGACGTGCGGGCCGCCGAGGCGGACCTCGGCGCGGGCGCGCTGGGCATCGTGTGCGACGTGGCGGATCCCGCCGCCTGCGAGCGCATGGTCGAGGAGACCGTGGCTCGTTTCGGCCGGCTCGACGTCCTCGTGAACAACGCGGGCCTCGGGATCTTCAAGCCGCTGCGGGAGATGAGCGTCGAGGAGTGGCGGCTCCAGATCGACGTCAACCTCGGCGGCGTCTTCTACTGCTCGAAGGCGGCGCTCCCGCACCTGAGCGCGAGCGGCGACGGCTTCATCGTGAACATCGCATCGCTCGCCAGCCGTCATCCCTTCCATGGCGGCGCCGGGTACAACGCGAGCAAGTACGGCCTCCTGGGACTCACCGAAGCGATGCTGCTCGACGTGCGCTACGACGACGTACGGGTGAGCATCGTGATGCCCGGGAGCGTGGACACGTATTTCAACGGCCGGGAGCAGGTGCCGGAGCGGACCTGGCGCCTGCACGTGGACGACTGCGCCGCGGCGGTCATGCAGCTCCTCTCCTATCCGAAGGAAGCCCACGTGAGCCGCGTCGAACTCCGTCCGTCGCAACCGCCCCGCAAGTGACGACGGCGCCGGCGGGCCGCAGCGGAGCCCCGGCTGACGAACTCGGCGCCCACGTCTCGGTGGCGGGGGGCGTGCGGAACGCGCCGGGGCGGGCGGCGGAGATCGGGGCGGCCAACTTCCAGCTCTTCACGAAACAGCCGAACCGCTGGGCCGAGCCGAAGATCGATGACGAGACGGCGGCGGCGTTCAAGGCGGCACGCGCCGAGCACGGGATCGCCGTCGCCGGAGCCCACGACTCCTATCTGATCAATCTCTCCACACCGGACCGCCGGTTGTGGCGGATGTCGCAGCGCTCCTTCCAGGGCGAACTCGAGCGCTGCGCGCGCCTGGGCCTCGAGTTCCTGGTCACCCATCCGGGGAACGCCACGGACGGCGACATCGAGGAGGGGCTCACGCGCAACGCCCGGGGCGTGACCGAGTCGCTGGAGGCCGTGGAGGGCCCGACCCGCGTCCTCCTCGAACTCACCGCCGGTGCGGGGACGACGGTCGGGGCGAGCTTCGAGAACCTCCGCGCCATCCTCGACCGGATCCCGGAGTCGCAGAGGGATCGCGTGGGCGTCTGTCTCGACACGTGCCACGCCTACTCGGCCGGCTACGACCTGGTCGGCGACTACGACGGGGTATGGGAGGCGTTCGATGAAATCCTCGGACTCGAGCTGCTCGGACTCATCCACATGAACGACTCGAAGCACCCCTTCGACTCCCGCAAGGACCGCCACGAGGAGATCGGAGCGGGCAGCCTCGGCGAGGGCCCGTTCCGGCGGCTGATGCGGGATGCCCGCCTCCGTCACGTCCCCAAGATCCTGGAGACCCCCAAGGGTGGGGACGGCGCGGACGCGGATATCCGGAACCTCGCCCGCCTGCGGAGTTACCGCGAAGCGAGCCGGTGAAGATGTCCGATCCCGTGAGAGCCCGGTGCCGCGGCGCGTCCTCGAAGTCACGCTGGACCGGCGTGCGCGTCGCCCCGGTCAGTGCCAGCGTCGGCGTGAGGACTCCACGCGGTAGAGGATGTAGTCGCGCAGCGCGCAGGCCACGCGACGATCGATGTACGGCACCGTGATCTTCCCGCACGCCAGCTGTACCTGAAGCGTGGCCAGTCTCTTCCGGCGCTGCAGGGGGGACTGCCTGACGGTCGCGGACTGAACCTTCCGCATGAGGAACGCCTTCACTTCTCTTCCGGCGAATCCGGTGCGGCTGGCCAGTCCATCGCGGTCGTACGCGTACCCCTGCCGGCGCCACCGCTGCCAGGCGGCGAGCGCCGCGGCCGGGATGGATGCGGCCCACCAGAAGAGGATCGTGGAGGTGCCGGCGAACATCCCGGCCCACGCCAGCAACAGGAGAGTTCCGAAGATGATGGCAAGGACGAAGCCGTAGCGCAGGGCGAGGGCGCGAATGTAGTGAGGCGACACCCGCTTGAATTCGCTGCTTCCGGGAAGAACGGGAATCGCCGTCGCTTCCCGCGCGAACATCAACGCCCGCAGGTCCTCGGCGAGCCGGTCGCCCATGAGCGGTACCTCCAGCACGTCGGGCACTTCGAGGGCGGAGGCGCGGCCCATTTCCGGGGGGACGGCCGCGGCGGGGAGGGCGTAGAGCCGGTACCGTCGGAACCACCGCAGCACGAGACCCTGACCCACGGTCAATTGCTGGATCTTCGGAGCCTCGACCACGACCTCGCGCTGCGTGAGGAGGCCGGCGCGCGAGCGGAACCTGCCGCCGCCGTGCCGGAGGGTGAAGTTGTAGTGTCGCAGGAACGCCGATGTCACCGTGAGGAAGAGCGCCACGCCCGCAATGGAGGCGACCAGGGCGGCGGCGAGCCCCACCCGGGCGAGCGTCCCGAGACCTGTGAACGCGCTCGCCGCGCTGTCGATGCCCGACTCGACCGCCTCCAGGACGGGATCCAGGAAATCGCCCGGCTGGAGAAGATCGGCCAGCACGCCGACCAGCGCCGCCACGAAGATGAAGTTCCGGCTGGCGAGCCCGATGCGCACCATGTCGGCCGGGCCGAGCTTCAGCAGGACGCGGCCCGGTCCAATGGCGGGCCGTATGTCCCCCGCCGCATCGGACGACGGGCTCGCGTCCGCCGCCGCAGAACCCTCCTCGCCCGCGGCGCGGCCCTCGAGTGCGGGTCGAAGGGCCGTCACGCTGCGCTGCAGCCGGTGGGCCACCTCCGTCTTGATCGACGGCAGCTTGCCCTCGGCCTGGACCGAGCCCGAGGTGTCCAGAGTAACCGTGACCAGCGCGAACAGACGGTCGACGGGAGACCGCCTGACGTTGATGCCCTGCACGCGCTCGTAGGGCAGGTCGAGCGCGGTCTTCTTGAGGACGCCCTTGTGGATGAGGAGTCTGTCTTCGGCGACCCTGAACCTGAAGCAGGCCCACTGAACCGCGCCCGCGACGAAGGCCAGAAGGAGAAGCGCCCAGAGCACGAGGAGCAAGACGCCGGGGACGCCGGGATCGTTCCGCACCAGCGGCACCAGCGCGATCAGCGGGATCAGAGCGCCCTGAATCATGGCGCGCGCCACGGTCTTGAAGATGTTTCCGGCGAAGAAGAGGATCGCGACGGGCGAGGAGCGTTGCCAATTGCCGGGGGCCGGCGAATTCACCGGCCGGCGTTCCCGGCGGTCTCGGAGTGTTCGTCGGCATCCGTAGCGGGCGGCACCGCCGGGTCGATTCGTTCCGAGATGTACACGCGCATCCGCTCGGCGGTCTCTCGCCCCAAACCGCGAATTGGGCTGCCGCGGCCCCCGCCCGCCGGAAAGACCGACAGGCTCGCCAGACCGAACCGGCGGTCCAGCGGAGTGCTGTGGAGCTTGGTGTGCTGTACGCGGTTGAACGGAAACGCCTTCACGGAACGCCAGAGGACGCCGGACTTGTACAGGAGGTCTTTCTCGCGGACGACGTAGCCCCGGCGAGGCACCGCGATGAGCGGCCACAGGACGGACCACACACAGAAGATCCCCAGGGCCGTCCACAACAACGGCGCGAGCCACGGCAGGGCCTCCGAGATGAGAGCCCGGTTGCCAGGGGATATCGCCACTTGGAAAGCCCCGCCGCCCGCGACGCAGACGACGGACCGGATGATCGCTCCGACCTGGAGACGCCTCGCGAAACGAGGGTGTAGCGGCAGCCAGTCGACGGTGTCGGCGCCGGGCAGGGCATCGAGCGGCACCTCGGCGTTGAAGAAGCTGGCGGAAGCCTCGGGTTCGACCGGTCCCGAATCCTCCCTCAGCCCCGGATCGCCCTCAGCGGCCACTGGCGGCCTGATCCCGGTAGAGCCCAAGGCCCTCCTCGAACGTCGCGATGACCTCGGCCTTGTGCGCCGGGTCGTCCCAGCGGTCCATCGAATGGAGATCCTCGAGCGTCCGCTCGATCCAGCGCACGAAGAAGGCGGCGTCCTCCCGCGACCGGATCGGCTCGCCGTCGGCGATGACGAACACCGGGTTCGTGTGCGCGAACAGGTAGCTGTCCATGGCGCCGTGCTGCGCCGGCCCGAGGACTCGGGCGGCGATCCAGCCGCTCCCGTCCATTGGCACATCGATCTCCGCCTCCAGCGTCCGGCCGTCGCCGCTCGCCTCCACCGTGTGGATGATCTCGCCGTTCCGGATGATGTCGAGGCGCTCCATCTGGAACAGCGAACGCGCGGTAACCGCGACCGTCACGCTCTCGCCGCTTGAAACCGCGAGTTCCTCGCCCATCCCCATGCCGTCCACGTCGAGCGTCAGGAGGGGGCCGCTCGTCACGAAAGCGTGGCCGCCGGCCATGGCGTCGGCCCACTCGTCGTAGTCGAGTTCCTCTTCCCCCGTGTAGACGTAGGAGCGCGTGGTCCCCACGGCCGGATGCCGCCACATGTCCGTCATGACGTCCGTTCCCGCCGTAGCCGGGATCCGCGAGCCGGTGTTGAGGAGGCGATACCAGATCGCGGCCGTCCCCAGTTCGTCGCTCCAGATGCAGGAGACATCCACGAAGTCGGCCAGCCCGAGGATCGCGTCGACGGGCAGTTCGCGCGCCCCGCCCGGCGCCGGGTCGGGCCCGCGGTGGCTGAGGCCGAACGGGTGCACGTAGCCGCCGATGCCGCCCTGTTCGTGCACGCGTCTGAGCACCGCCGCGTTGTCCGGGTAGAGCTCGCGGTAGGCCGTCCCCTCGTAGCCGATGTAGAAGGGGGTGATGAGTTCCACGAGATTCAGCAGCGACATGTGGGCGAAGAAGTTCGGCCGGTACTCCTCGTTGTAATAGACGATCGTCCGCGGATCCGGGTGCGGGTGGGGGTGGCCGAGGAAATGTTCCAGATCCTCCACGCGACTGTTCGCCCAGTAGTTGGCGATCATCCCGTTCGCCACATTGAGGTCTTCCGCCAGCGCCTTGTTCCCGAGGTCGAGCGGCGTGACGAAGTAATGGCCGCCATAGTTCGGGTGAATGTGATTGTCGCCCGAGTACCAGCCCTCCGCGGCCATGTCGATCCAGCGCTCCAGCCGCACATCCACGTTCGTCCACTCGCCGGCCCGCACGTCAACGGTCTGCGCGACGGGTTCGTACTCGAATCCGCGCCACACCTCGAGTTCCGCCGTCCCGGCCGGGAGGGTGACGGAGAAGCTCCCGTCCGTGTGGAAGTAGTAGTCCTCCGGCCCGCTCAGGACGCGGGGGAAGCTGCCGTCCGGAAAATAGCTCCGCCCGTCCGAGGCCTCCAGGTAGATGCGGGAAGGGATCCGCCGCCCGCTCGCGTCGCTTACGCGCACCTGCACCTGGCCCGTCGGTTCGGACCACGCGTAGTCCTCGATCCGCACCGGAACCGGCTCGCCGCCGCCGCGGCCCGTCGTGTAGAGCCCGAACCCCATCCCGCCGTCCGTCGTCCGATCCTGGCCGTGGATGCCCCCGTTCCGCGCGTAGACGAGGCGCTCCCCGTCGGGGGACCAGGACGGAAAATACTCGTCCGTCCGCGTGTGCGTGAGCCGAACCTGCTGGATTCCGGGGCTGGAACGGTCCTGCGCCGCGCCCGCCCGGTAGGTCGGGACCTGGTAGATGTCGTTGTTCCCCGACGCGTCCGTCACGTACGCCACCGAGCCGCCGTGCGGGGCGACGACGGGTGAAGCCTGGTAGTTCGTCTCAATGCGGATGAGAAGCTCCGCCTCGCCGGTGTCCGCGCTCCAGCGCCACAGCGAGCCCGAGCCGAGCGCCGCCTCTCCGCGCTTGGAGACGAAGACGATATCGCCCGTTTCCCCGATCCAGTCGCCGGCCATGTCGTTCGCCCCCGGGTGGGCGATGACCGACTCCATGGCTCCGGCGTCCAGGTCGTACGCCCAGAGGTCGAACGTCCCGTCCCGTCCGGTCGTGAACAGGATCCTGGACCCGTCGGGAGAGAACCGCGGCCGCATGTCGATGGCGGGGTCTTCCGTCAGCCTTCGGGATTCTCCCGTCTCGAGGTCGAGGAGGAAGATGTCGAGGTTGAGGTCGACATCCGCGGCGTAGGCGATGTGGCGGCCGTCCGGGGACCAACTCGGCATGGAGTGGTATCCGGCCCCGGACGTGAGTTGACGGGCCACGCCCCCCTCGGCCGGGACCGCCCAGATCCGCCCCTGGTAGGCGAAGGCGATCGACGCGCCGTCGGGGGAAAACGCCGGATAGGTGGGAGACGCCGTGACGGGAGGCGGGAAGTAGCTCTCCATGTACATCTTCCCGGATCCGCCGATCCCGCTCATCGCCGGATACCCGCCGGGGAACGGCCCCGGATACCGATCCGCGTCCTGCCCCGCGAGTGGCAGCGCGGCGGCCCCGCCGCCAACGAGCAAGACGACTCCGAGCAGTCGCAGGCGGTGCAGCTTCCGCGTCATTTGAACCTCCGTAGCGTCAAGCGTGGATCTGATCCTCGAAACAGTGGCCGGCAGGTGCGGTTGCCGCCAGACGACGGTCGACTCGACCTTGACGCACTGCGATCCGTGACACTAGACTAGATAAAATAACTAGTTACACGAGATGGTTATGATTGAAGTCGGAACCTTCGAAGCGAAGACGCACCTGTCCTCCCTCCTCAAGAGAGTAGCGGACGGAGAAGAAGTGCTCATCACAAGGCGCGGCGTACCCGTTGCCCGTATCGTCTCGGCGGGGTACGCCACCGGGGCCGAAGTCGATCAGGCGATTGAGGAATTGATCGCGCTCCGCGAGGGATCGCGACTGGACGGGTTGAGCTGGAAGGACCTTCGGGACGCCGGCCGCAGGTGAACCCGTTCGTTCTGGATTGCTCGATCGCCGCCGCATGGCTGTTCGAGGATGAGGCGGCGCCCGCTACGGATGCTCTTCTGCGCCGCCTCAAGCGTGACGGCGCCCTCGTGCCCGGCCTCTGGCGGTTGGAACTGGGTAACGTCGTCGCACAGGCGGAGCGCACCAGGCGCACTGACGCGACGCGAATCGCACGCTGGATCGAGCGGTTGGAGAAACTCCCAATTGTCGTCGACCCGGAAACCGGAAGCCGCGCGTTCAGGGAGATCCTGGGATTGGCTCGGCAGGAGCGCCTGACGACGTACGATGCAACCTATCTGGAGCTCGCGATCAGAAAGGCAATCCCACTCGCGACCCTGGATCGCGCGTTAGCCCGAGCGGCGCGGCGCCGGGGTGTCGCGATCCTGCCTCGGAACGAACGGACTACGTCATGAACGCAGGGCGCGGGCGGGCGGTCTACGGCGTCATTGTGCTCGGCTTGGCGCTCATGGGATGTGGACGAGGCGATGTACCCGGCGGGCCGGAGCCGTTCGACGTGCTGATCACGGGGGCGCGGATCGTGGACGGGGCGGGGAACCCGTGGGTACGCGGCGACATCGGGCTTCGAGGCGACCGGATCGCGGCGGTCGGCGACCTGGACGGACACGCGGCGGTGCGCACGATCGACGCGGCGGATCGCGTAGTCACCCCCGGCTTCATTGACATGATGGGCCAGTCGAGCGTCGTCCTCGTCACGGATCCCCCGAGCGCCGAGAGCAAGCTCCGCCAGGGAATCACGACCTACCTCTCGGGGGAAGGCGGGTCGGCCGCGCCCCAAAGCGACGCCACGCAGCCCGAGGGTCCGGTCGTGAACGGCGAGGAACTGCGCTGGCGGACGTACGCGGAGTACTTCGCGCACGTCGAGCGCATCGGCATCCCGATCAACGTGGTCCACGACGTGGGGCTCACCCAGGTGCGGCGCGTGGTTCTGGGCGAGGAGGATGTACAGCCGACGCCTGAGCAGTTGGAGGAGATGAAGGCGCTCGTCCGGCAGGCCATGGAGGATGGGGCCGTCGGGACCTCGACATCTCTCATCTATCCGCCCGCCGTGTACGCGACGACGGAGGAACTCGTCGAACTCACGCGCGTCGCCGGCGAGTACGGCGGCACCTACTTCACGCACATGCGGAACGAGTCACACTCGGTGCTGGAGGCGATCCGGGAAGCGATCGAGATCGGCGTCCGCGCCGGCACCCCCGTCCACATCTACCACCTGAAGGCGGCGGGGCGGGAGAACTGGCCGCTGATGGCCGAAGCCCTCGCCCTCATCGACTCGGCGCGCGTGGCCGGGATCGACGTGACTGCGGACATCTATCCCTACATCCGCAACGGGATCGGTCTTGGGTCCTTCCTTCATCCGCGGCACTACGCGGGCGGCGCGGCGCCCTTCCTGGAGACCCTGGCCGACCCCGCGGTGCGGGCCGAACTCCGCCGCGAGGTCGAGACCACGTCGGACTGGGAGAACTGGTACCGCCACGTGGGGATGGACTGGGGCAAGGTCCTCATCGTCTCCGCCCCGGACGACGTGGACGAGCGGGTGATCAACCACTCGGTCGCCGAGGCGGCGGACATCCTCGGGACGGAGGAATGGGATGCGTTCTTCGATCTCGTGCGGGCCGGCGGCGTGAGCGTGAACCCGCAGAGCATGAACGAGGAGCAGAAGTGGCAGGCGCTCCGGGCCGAGTTCGTGATGATCGACACCGATGCTTCGCCCACGAATCCGGCCACGGCGGCGAGTGCGCATCCGAGGGCGTTCGGGGCCTTCCCGCGCGTCATCGCGAAGTACGTGAGAGAGGACGGGATCCTGAGTCTGGAGGACGCGGTGCGCCGCATGACGTCGCTCGCCGCCCGTCGGCTGGGGCTGGCGGACAGAGGCCTGATCGCGCCGGGGATGGCGGCGGATCTCGTGCTCTTCGATCCGGACGAGGTGCGGGACATGGCCCGGTTCGGGGACGCGATGCGGTATGCCGAGGGGATGGATTATGTGTTCGTGAACGGCGTGCCGGTGATCGATGACGGCGCGCTGGCGGAGGCGCAGCCCGGCAGGCTCCTGCGCCGGGAGACGGGAGCGGGGCCGCGATGAGGGAGATCGGGACTTCACGGACCGTCGCCGTGCTGGCGGCGCTGTGCGTCGCGGGGCTGGGGCTTGCGGCCTGCGGGGCGCCCCCGCGGGAGGCGGCGGATCTCGTCTTCGTGGACGGAGACGTGCTCACGCTCGGGGCGCCGGGGGTGGTGGAGGCGCTGGCGGTGAGCGGCGGCCGGGTGCTGGCGGTGGGGACTTCGGAGGAGATTCGCGGGCTGGCCGGACCCGGCACGCGCGTCGTGGAGTTGAACGGACGCACCGTGATCCCGGGGCTCACCGACAACCACTACCACGGGATCGGGGGCGGGCCCGGCGTCGACCTGACGCGCGCGCGATCGATGGCGGAAGTGATCGACGCGATCGCGGCCTTCGCGCTGGAGACGGCCCCCGGGGAGTTGATCGTCACGAACCGCGACTGGCACGAGGGGCAACTCGCCGAGCACCGCCTTCCCTACCGTGACGATCTCGACGGCCCGGCGCCGGGGCAGCCGGTCGTCGTCGTCCGCGGCGGGCACGAATACGTGCTGAACAGCGCGGCGCTCGCCCGCTGGGGCATCGACGAATCGACGCCGGAGGTACCGGGCGGCCGCATCGGACGCTATCCGGACGGGCGGCTGAACGGCGAACTCGTCGACCGCGCCAAGGACCTCGTGACGCTGCCCCAAGCCGCGCCGCCCGACCCGGGGGCCGTCCTCGATGCGCTGGCCGGGGAGTACGCCGCGCTCAACGCCCGCGGCCTGACGAGCATCCGCTACCCGGGCGGCCCCCCCGAGCAGTACCGGGCCATCGAGCGGCTCCGGGACGAGGGCCGGCTCACCCTGCGCGTGAACTACGTGCTCCGGGCGCCACGGGGCGCCGGAGCGCCGCCGGTCGCCGACGCGCTCGCGGCGTGGCCCGCCATGGGCGAGGGCAACGACTGGCTTCGCGTCGGCGGTGTGAAGCTCGGCGTGGACGGCGGCTTCGAGGGCGGCCTCATGCGCGAGCCGTACGAGGAACCGTGGGGCGAGGGCGGCGCCTTCCACGGCCTGCAGACCGTGCCCACCGAGCGCTACATCGAGACCGTCCGCGAACTTCACCGGCAGGGTTGGCGCGTGGCGACGCACGCGGTGGGCGACGCGGCCATCGACCTCGTCCTCGACGGCTACGAGGCCGCGAACGCCGATGCCCCGATCGACGGCCTGCGCTGGGTCATCGAACACGGCTTCATTGCGCGCGAGGACCACTTCCCGCGCATGCGGGCGCTCGGCCTCTCCGTGACGGCGCAGAACCACCTCTACGTGGCGGCGCCGAGTCTTGTGAAGTACTGGGGCGAGGAGCGCGCCGCCCGGACCACCCCCGTGCGCGCCTATCTGGACGCCGGGATCCCGGTGTCGCTGGGGACGGATTCCCCCGTCATCCCCTGGGACCCGTGGTGGATGCTGCACCACTTCACCACGCGCGGCACGATCAGCGCCGGCGTGCTGGATCCGGCCCAGGCGATCACCCGCGAGGAGGCGCTGCGCGCGGTGACAAGCGGGTACGCGCACCTCACCTTCGAAGAGGAAGAGAAGGGGACGCTCGAGACCGGCATGGCCGCCGACCTCGTCGTGACGGCCGAGCACGTGCTGGAATGTGAGGACCCATGTCTGGAATCGATGGAGGTCGATCTCACCGTGGTGGACGGCCGGGTCGTATACGAGCGGTGACCTTCTCCGTACGTTGCCCCAAGCCCGGATGGTCGGCCCCGGCACGTCACCAGGAGGACCCCATGCGCCGTCCCACTCTTGTCGCTCTCTGCTTCGTTCTGTCCCTCACCGCCCTGGCGCCCGCCGTCGGGTCCGACACTCATGCGCAGAGCCGTTCGCCCATCGACGCCGAGACTCGCTGGACGCTGGCCGCGGTGGGTGACGTGATCATGAACCGGCGCACGGCGCCGTTCGATCACCCCGGCGATCCGGGCTTCCACGACCTCGCGAACATCATCCGCGCGACCGATGCCGCCTTCCTGAACCTCGAGCAGTCGGTCTTCCGGCTGCAGGAGTTCACGGGCTGGCCGGCGGCGGAGAACGGGGGGAACTACGAGGTGGGTTCGCCCGAGACGCTGAAGGACCTCGTGGACATGGGGTTCAACCTCTACAACCGGGCGAACAACCACTCGACGGACTACGGGGTCGAGGGTATGCGCCTCACGAACCGGCTGATGGACGATTGGGGCCTCATCCACTCGGGGACCGGCGAGAACCTGGGCTGGGCGAGTCGCCCCGGATACCTCGAGACTCCGAAGGGGAGGATCGCGCTCATCGGGATGGCGTCCACCTTCACGCCCATGTCGCGCGCGGGCCGCACCGGCCCGACCGTGCAGGGCCGCCCGGGGCTGAACCCGCTGCGGCTGAGCGCGCGCTACGAAGGATCGCCGGAGACGATGGCCGCGCTGCGGGAGGTGGCCGGGCGGCAGGGCGCGAACGTGCCGGAGGACCCGGACGCGCCGGTGCGCGTGTTCGGGTCCACGGTGTTCCCGGGCGACGAGGACCGCGCGACCGTGTCTCTCAACGACGAGGACCGCGAGCGGGTCCTGCACGAGGTGCGAAACGCCACGGACCAGGCCGACTACGTCGTCGTGAACAGCCACTCGCACGAGCCCGGCAACGCCTTCGTGACCGCGCCTCCATGGATGGAGGAGTTCGCGCGGCAGACGATCGACGCGGGGGCGAACACGTTCATCATCCACGGCCCGCACCAGCTCCGCGGCGTGGAGATCTACAGGGGCCGGCCCATCTTCTACTCGCTCGCGAACTTCATCTTCCAGAACGAGACGATCGACCCCATGCCCTCCGACCAGCGCGACCGCTACGGGATCCCGCTCGACCGGCTCGCCTCGGAGATCTACGACACCCGCTTCCAGGTGGACGAGGACGGCAACCCGACGACGGGCTTCCCCATCGGATCCGAGTGGTACGAGAGCGTGGTCCCGGTGGCGACCTTCGAGGGCGACGAGGTGGTCGAGATCATCTTCCACCCGATCGAACTGAGCTGGAAGGCGCCGCGGGGGCGGCGCGGCACCCCCCGGATCGCGCCCGAGGAACTGGGCCGCAAGATCATCGAGCACCTCGCCGAGCTGTCGCGCCCGTACGGCACCGAGATCGTCTACGCAAACGGCGTCGGCGTCTGGCGACGCCGATAGCCGCCGGCCCCGCGCACCGGGTGGCTCATGGAGACGTTCCCGCGGGAACGTGCCTGTCGGCTCAGTCAGTGCCGCGCAACTCCACGGGTTGGCCGTGGGGGGTGTGGCGGTAGGCGTCCGCCCACGCCTCCTTGCGGTCCCCGAGGACCGCGGAGGAACTCAACCGGCGGTCCACGACGAGCCGCTCGAGGGCGGCGACCCAGTGGTGGTAGTACCGGGTCCCGTCGTCCGGTTCGCCGCGCGCCTCGGCCGCCGCGAGTTCGTCGGCGAGCGTCCCCGCCCACTCCTTCCAGGTGAAGTGGCCCTCCTCGGAAAGCCTGACCGCGAGCGCGAAGGCCTGCGCCTGCCACGGCGCCTCGAACACCGGACCGTCGTCGTCGGCGGGCAGCGGCGGGAGCGCCGCGAGACGTTCGGCGCCGACCCGTTCGGCACCGCCCCGTCCGGCGCCGGCCATCACGCGGGCTCCAGGTAGTCTTCCCACAGGTCGACGTACACCGCGTCACGCGCGGCGGCCCGCTCGCCCCACAGTTCCCGCCCCTCGAAGCGCACCGAGTACACGTGCTGCGGACGGTCGAGGGAGCGTCGTCCGTCCTCATCGGTATCCTGCAGCGCGTACACACCGTGGTCCTCGACCACCGTCCCCTGCCGGCCGCGGACATAGCGCGGCTGCCGGGTGTGGCCGCGCGGGTGGAGGTTGCGCGCGCGCACCCGGTCGTTCGTCCCGAAGCGGGCGAGCAGGTCCATGTCCAGGAGTCCGGCCCCCAGCGAACCGGTGTTCGACCCGGGGAGAAGCTCCGGCCGCGGCGCGCCGGGATCCGGGTATCCCGTCTCCAGCTCCGTCTCGGAGATGAGGCCGCTCACGAGCAGGCGGGTCGCCATCATCCGGAACCAGCGCTCGTAGTAGGACATGCTCAGGTACTCGACCGGCGGGATGCTCTCGAGCGTGAAGCGGAAGGGAGGCCATTCGCGACCTCGTCCCCACGGACCGACGGCTCTCGTCAGGGCGTAGACCCGGCCCTCCCAGCGGTGGTGGAAGACGGGTTCGTGCTCCTCGGGCTCGACCGGGCCGAAGCCGTCCATGCCGCCCATGTCGTGGATCGTGTTCACGCGTCGCCTCCCGGGCTGCCCACCGTGGGCATCTCGACCCGGGCCACGCCGATCATCGAGTCCCGGCTGACGATGTCCGCCAGTTCCTCCTCGGTGAGATCCTCGGCGCCGGCGGGCCGCTCCGGGAGCACGAGATAACGGATCTCCGCGGTGCTGTCCCAGACGCGGATCTCGACATCCTCCGGCAGATCGAGGCCGAACTCGCTCAGCACGGCGCGCGGTTCGATGACCGCCCGCGCCCGGTACGCGGAGGACTTGTACCAGACCGGTGGCAGGCCCAGCGTCGGCCACGGATAGCAGGAACAGAGGGTGCACACGACCAGGTTGTGCACCCGGGGCGTGTTCTCGACCACCTTCATGTGTTCGCCCTGTCCGCCCAGGTAGCCGAGTTCGCCGATCGCGGCGGTCCCATCCGTCAGGAGGCGCTCCCGGTAGGCGGGATCCACCCAGGCGCGCGCGACGACCTCGGCTCCGTTCCGGGGACCGACCCGGTTTTCGTAGGTGTCGACGATCCCGTCCAGCGCCGCCGAGTCCACCATCCCCTTCTCCACGAGGACGGACTCCAGCGCCCGCACCCGGAGGGCGATGTCCGGCGGCACGTCCTGGTGGTCGTGATCGTGGTCGTGGCCGTGCTCGTGAGTGTGGTCGTGAGGCTCGATCTGGTCCGCCATCAGCTTCCCCGGAGCGGCGAATGCGGCCGCACCCACTGCCGCGTCCCTGATGAACCCGCGCCGGTCGACCGGCCGCTCTTCCGATTCGTCCATGGGCTCCCCATTGCACGGTGAGGCACGGTTGTCAGCGTTCATGGTGACCACGCGCCGCTGGACCACGCAACCGGCCCGCTACAGCGAGGCTGGCGGAACAGGCCGTCACACCGCTGTCCCCGCCCACAGCGCCCCGATGGGCACGGCGAACAGCCGGTCCCCGAAAGCGGTGGAGTGGTCGCCATCGTACAGTAGAATGCCCGCCCCGAAGCGGTCGCCGGCGACAGTTTGAAACCGTCTCAAGGCGTGGAAATCCCCGGCCGTCAATCCCGCCGCCGCCTTGACCTCGATGGCGAAGCATCGACCGGACAGCGTCTCCAGGACGATGTCCACCTCCACCTTGTCCTTGTCTCGGTAGTGATGGAAAGTCAGCGGTTCGTCCGCCCACAGCGCCTGCTTCCGCAGCTCGTTGTATACGAAGGACTCCAGTAAAGCCCCGAGTTCGCCGGGGCGCTTCAGCAGCATGTGCTGGTTGATCCCGCGCAGGGCGCATATCATGCCCGTGTCGGCGGCGTGCAGCTTCGGGGCCTTGACGAGCCGTTTGAACTCGCTCGCGTGCCACGCCGGCAGCCGCTCCACGACGAAGAGCTGCTCCAGGAGAGCAAGGTATCTGCCGGCGGTGAGGCGGTTCAGGCCCAGCCTGCCCCCGAGGTCGGCGAGATTGACGAGCCGTCCGGAGTAGAGTGCGGTCAGCTTGAGCAGCTTCGTCATCGCGTCCAGGTGCTCGACGCGAGCAAGTTCACGCAGGTCCCGCTGGACGAGAGTACCGATGTACTGCTCGTGCCACGCACGGGCCCGCCGCTCGCTCGTTCGCGTCAGAGGCTCGGGGAACCCGCCCGCCACGATCCGCCTCACCAGGTGGTCCCTTACGCGCACCTCGGTGGCCTCCGGCATTTCAAGCCGCAACATTCTTCCGATGAAGGAGGGTTCCCGCGCGGCGATCTCGCACTCGGACAGAGTCGCCAGCCGAACTGCCTCCATTCGTCCGACCAGAGCATCTGCGAGTTTGGGGAGCAGCATGGCGTTGGCGGAGCCGGTAAGCAGGAAGCGGCCGGGCGTGCGGTCCTCGTCCACCGCCTGCTTGATGGCCAGCAGCGTGTCGGGAACGCGCTGCACTTCGTCGAGCGCGATCCGCTTCGCAGGCAGGTTGCGTATGAAGCCCACGGGATCTGCCCGGGCGATCTCCAACTGCGCGCGGTCGTCGAACGTGATGTATTCCCAGGTCTCGTCGATCAGAGTTCGAACCAGCGTCGTCTTCCCGGCTTGCCGTGCGCCCATGAGGAAGACGACCGGGGTGTCGGAGAGGGCCTCTTTGACGAAGCGGGCGGCAAGACGTCGATACATGGGGCTGGACCGTTGCATGTTGCCGGATCTCGGACGCGTGGCCGGGGGTGGTTCGGAAACCGGACTCGGAACCCATCGTAACGGCCCGGGGCTACCTTGGAAACCGCGTCTGATCGTTATTCGAGTGGCGTCTGATCGTTATTGAGGCCTCGGCCAATCGTTATACGAGTGGTAGGGATTGCGCCATCCGGGTCCTCGTACGCACCCTTCGCGCATGACTGTCTCCTACGAGAACTCGAAGGCCATCTTCGACGGGATCAAGGCCGCCGGCATCCGCAGCATCTCGGCGCTCCCGGAAACCTGGCTCGGTCTCCTCCTGCAACGGGCCGAGGACGATCCCGAGGTCGATCTCATCCAGGTCGCCAAGGAGGAGGAGGCAGTGGGCATCGCGGCCGGCGCATACTTCGCGGGCGAACCCCACGTCCTCCTCATGCAGAACCACGGCTTCTTCGCGGCGATGAACGGAATCATCTCTCTCGCCCAACTCTATTCCGTGCCGCTCTGCATGCTCATCGCGGTTCGGGGTCACTGGGGCGAGCCGTATCCGTGGCACACTCGTGGCGGAATCGTGACGGAGGGTTTGCTTCAGGCGCTCAACATCCCCTACCACCACGCGAGAGACCCGGCGCTCGTCGCGAAGGAAATCGCCGAGGCGTACACGCTTTCGCAGAGTTCGCTCTCGCCGGTCGCACTGCTGCTCACGCGCGACCTCATGGAAGTGTGATGCGCGACGACGACCCGAGGCGGGGGAAGGGGGTCTGATGCGGCGGGCGGACTGCCTGCAACTCATCTATCCCGAGATCGAGGACAAGCTCGTCGTCACGATCATGGGGGCCTGCGCCCAGGAGCTGCACGACCTCGGGCACCGCGAGAACTTCTTCTACCTGCAGCACGCGATGGGACTCGCCTCGTCGATCGGTCTCGGCCTCGCGAACCATCTGCCGCACGAGAAGGTGATCGTGCTGGACGGAGACGGGTCGGCGCTGATGAACCTCGGCACCTTCGCCACGCTCGCGCGCTACCGGCCCCGGAACCTCCTCCACATCATCTTCGACAACGGGAGCCTGCTCTCGACGGGAGGTTTCGAGTCGCACACCACGTCGGGCGTCACGGATCTTGCCGCGATCGCGCGCGGGGCGGGGATCGAGCACGCGGTGGCCGTGGATTCGTCGATGGGGTTCGGGGAGGCTTTCGTCGAAGCGCTGGAGCGCGACAACCTCGGCGTGATCGTGGCCCGGGTCGACGCCGTGGGTCCCGACCACTACGGGATGGACTTCGCCCTGCCCGAAAACGCCTTCCGCTTCAAGCGCTGCGTGCGGGAGCGCCGCGCCGCGATGGGCTGGACGCCGCCGCGGCAGCCGGGACACGCCAGCAGCGCCTAGCGCGCTTCTGCGGCCACCCGCGCCACCACCTCCCGCACCCGGTCGCGGAAGGTGTACGCCTGTTTCATGACCTCCGCTTCGTCGACCGTGAGTACTCGGCCGTCCCGGACGACGACGCGCCCGTTCACGAGGACCGTGGAGACATCGCTCCCCCCCGCCGCGTACACGAGGTGAGAATAGACGTTGTAGAGCGGCGTGAGCCCGGCGCGCCGCGTGTCGAGGAGCACGATGTCGGCGCGCTTGCCGGGCTCGAGCGAACCGATGCGGTCGTGGAGGTTGAGCACGCGGGCGCCGCCCATCGTGGCCATGCGGAAGACCGTTTCGGCGGGCATTGCGGTCGGGTCGGCGTTCGTGAACTTGTGGAGCTTGGCGGCCGTGTCCATCTCGTCGAAGAGATCGAGATCGTTGTTGCTCGCCGCGCCGTCGGTGCCGAGTCCCACCGGGATGCCCGCCGCGAGCAGTTTCGCGACCGGGGCTGCCAGCGGAATCCCCAGCTTGAGGTTGCTCTGCGGGTTGTGCGAGACCCCGGCGCCCCCGGCCGCGATGCGTTCAATGTCCTCGTCCGAGAGGTAGATGGAGTGTGCGAGCACCGTCCCCGGCCGCAGCGCGCCGATGGACTCTAGCGCTTCCACCACGCCCATCCCGGTGAGTTCCGTCGCCGTTGCGAGTTCGCTGGCGTCTTCGGCCGTGTGGATCTGAAACGGAGCGTCGTACTCGAAAGCCAGTTCCAGCGCGGCGCGCACGTCTTCGAGGGGCGTCGTGTAGAGCGAGTGTGCGGCCGCTCCGGGGACCAGCGTGGGGTGGTCTCGATACCTCTCCATGAACTCGGCGGCGTCCGCCAGCGTTTCGGCCGGTGAGGCGAAGTCGGGGGCCGGGAAGCCGATGACGTGCGGGCCCATGACGGCGCGGATGCCTGCATCGATGACCGCCCGCGCCGCATCGTCCCGGAAGTAGTACATGTCCGCGAACGTCGTCGTCCCGCTCTTCAGCATCTCGGAGGACGAGAGGAGCGTGCCCCAATAGACGAATTCGGGATCGACCAGTTCGGCCTCGGCGGGGAAGATGTGCTCGTTCAGCCACGTCATCAGGGGCAGGTCGTCGGCGAGTCCCCGGAGGAGCGACATGGCGGCGTGGCCGTGCGTGTTGACGAGACCGGGGATCACGAGGTGCCCCGTCGCGTCGAGAATTGGCACGCCGGCCGGCCGGGGGGTGGCCGCCTCCAGGACCGCGGAGATCCGGTCCCCCACCACAAGAACCGCGCCGCCCTCGAGCACGGTGCCCGCCTCGTCCATGACGACGACCGTACCGCCATCGATCAGGAGCCGGCCCTCCTCGGCGGTTGCGTCGCCCGCGTCGGAACCGGCGGAGCACGCTGACAGGAGCAGGCCGGCGAGGAGGCGCCCTGCGCCGGTTCGCGCCGCGGTCTTCGGCAAAGCGTCCCGCAAAGGCTAACCGTCCCGGGGCTGCGGGACGATCCGAATGTAGGGTAGGGGCTGCTCCCATCCGTCCGGGAACCGCTTGCGCGCTTCGTCGTCGGAGACCGCCGGCGCGATGATCACGTCGTCGCCCTGCTCCCAGTTCGCCGGCGTGGCGAGCTGCTTCTCGGCCGTGAGCTGGCACGAGTCCAGGAGCCGGAGGATCTCGGTGAAGTTGCGGCCCGTGCTCATCGGATAGGTGAGCGTGGCCTTGATCTTCTTGTCCGGGCCGATGACGAACACCGAGCGCGCCGTGGCGTTGTCCATCGGCGTGCGGCCCTCGGAGGTGTCGCCCGAGTCGGCCGGCAGCATGTCGTACGTCTTCACGATCTCGAGCTTCGGGTCGCCGATGAGGGGATAGCCCACGGCGTGTCCCTGCGAGGCCTCGATGTCCTTCGACCAGGCCTTGTGATCGCTCACGCCGTCGACGCTGACCCCGATGATCTTGCAGTTGCGCGCCGCGAATGCCTCCTCAAGGGCGGCCACCGCCCCGAGTTCCGTCGTACACACGGGCGTGAAGTCCTTCGGATGGGAGAAGAGCAGGGCCCACCCGTCCCCGATCCAGTCGTGGAAGCGGATCGTCCCCTGGGTCGTATCCGCCGTGAAATCCGGCGCCGCGTCGTTGATGCGCAGCGTCATTCGTTCCCCCGGAGTTGAGCCGTCACCGTCGCAGTCGGGGGGCAATGATCGGCACTTGAGGCTACGGGGACAACGCCGGGAGCAGCGTGTGGCGAACCCAGGCATACGACGGCTCGATTTCCAAGGCCCGTTCGTATGCGGCGCGAGCATCTTCCAGCCTGTCCAACTCGGCGTACGCCTGCCCCAGCCAGGCGTAGACCTCGGCGCGACCCCACGCGGGAAGCGGAGGCTCCGGCGCGTCCTCCTCGAACAGCGCGGTCGCGGCGAGAAAGCTCTCGAGCGCGATATCCGCGCCACCCCCGAACATGGACGGCGTGTGCAGGGCCTGGATCCCCTCCAGCATTCTGACTCGAGGGTTGCGGGGGTCCATCGACACGGCCCGGCGCAACTCCGCCGACGCGCGCATCGAGAGATTCATGGCGGTTTCGCCGCTGACGATCTGTGGGCCGAGCACCGCGCTCATGAGCGCATGCGATTCGGGGATCGGTGCGATATCGATCGAGTGAAGGAGGACCGATTCGGCCTCGGCAAATGTGGCGAGCGCCCCATCCGGATCCGTATCGAGACGGCGCGTGGCCAGGCGGTAGAGCGCGTAGCCGAGATAGTGCTGGACGAGTCCGTTTTCGGGAAAAGCGGTTGCCGCCCGCCGGGCCAGCGTGACCATCTCGGCAAGGCCCTCATCATCGTCGGCGATCACCGCCTCCGCGATGCCCGTTCGAAGGCGCGCCGCCACTTCGCCGGGGTCCGGAGCCTGGGAAGCGGAGCCGGGGGCCGGCGCGAGCAGCAGGGCCACGCACGCCAATACGCGGGGCCGGGTCATCGCGTTCGTCCGCCAACCCATGCGATTCTCTCTCCCTTCCCGCTCCAAGAAGACCTCAGAGGGGCAGTGTGGCCGTCACGCCGAAGTAGATCGTTCGATTGAACGGGCTTCGCAGCGGCGTGCGGCCGGTGTAGTCGCGGTTGTGCCGATACTCGGAGACGTTCCGGCGGCCGAAGACGTTCATCGCGGAGACGTAGAAGACCGTCAGATTGTCACGCCAGAGGCTCTGGAGAAGGCTCGCGGAAAGGTCGAACCGCGCATAGTTGGGAAGCCGCTCCGACATCGGCGCGCCGTACGCCGGCTCCCACACCCCGCGGCCCGGGTCGAAAGCCGCCCTCTCGATGGGTGTGAGGGGAATCCCCGTCGCGGCTCGCCAGGCGGCGCCGACCTCGAGCCATTCGGTGAGCCCCCGCGTGAGGACGATATTCAACGTATGCGTCGCATCGAAGGGCGACGGGGCCAGTTCGCCGCTGTCCGGGTCCGTGCGCTCGGAGTCGATGAAGCTGTACGCGACCCGTCCCGTGAGCCCGAGAAACGGCACATCTCCCTTGAGAAAGACATCGAATCCCGCCGCCTCCCCGGTTCCGCCTCCGCGGGCGACGTGGTCCCGGGTCTGTGACGCCAACGACCCGTAGCGTTTTCGATATGCCTCTACACGAACGAGGCGCTCGCCATCATCGTACGCGATGCCCCCGATCAGGTGACGCGCCGACATGGCGGGCAGGCTGGGGTCGCCCAGCGTGGGCTCGAAAAAGAGAGGATCCGGAACCTGATGAAACACACCCCATGCCCCGGTCAGCGTGAGATTGGCGGCCGGGCGCCAGGACACCGACACCCGCGGGTCTGCCGTCACGCGGTCCGTAAACGAGGAACGGTCCGCGCGCACGCCCAGCACGAACCGAAGTGCGTTCCACGGCTGCATCTCGATATCCCCGAAGCCGCCCCATCGCCATCCTGTCTGGAGGCTGCCGAAGATGGTTGTTGGCGCGCCGGGCGCGTTGTCGTGCGAACCCGCCGGCACCGAACCGGCAATGTCCGCGCTTCGGTCCTCGACTTCGACCCCGCCGGCCAGCGCGATTCCGCGACCCACGCGGACATCGATCTTCGCGCGTGACTGCGTGAGCCTGTCCTCACGTTCGAGGCGGAATGCTCCGAAATCCTCATCCTTCCGCGACCCGCTGGTTGCCACGCTCCACGCCACGCCGAGCGCCCCGAACGCGTCGAAGCCGGAGACGGCAAGAAGATCCGCTCGCGCGTCCGACCGGTACGTGCCCGAGTGTCCCGGGTCGTCGATCAGGACGCCGACGCGATCGGTCTGATACAGCCCGAAGGCCTTTACGTTGCCGCCGCCGCGGTAGGACCATTCCGCGGCCCCGCTCAGGTCGGTTGATTCGGGGACCCGATCGAACTCCGATCTGCGCCCATTGAGACGCATGAGAAAGTCGGTGTCCGAGCGTGACGCCGTCACCCAGCCACCCATCGACTCCGACGCGTCGAGGGCCATCCGTCCCGATACCCCGGCCACGGAAGCGCCCAGGTTGAGTTCGCTGCGAGTCGGCTTCCCTGCGCTGCGGAGGTCGGCCACGGCAGAGAGAGCGTCACCGTATTCCACGCCGAAGCCCCCGGCCGAGAAATGCGTACCCTGCAGTTGAAAGGGGTCGAAGCGTCCGAACGAGATCGTCCGGTCGGTATCGAGCCGGAATGGTGAGATGACCGTCGCTCCGTCGAGCATCACCCTGGTCTCGGATATGTCGCCCCCGCGCACGAAGAGCCCGGCCCCCTCTCCAATGTTCTGGAGTCCCGGGAACGTCTGGATCGCCCGGAAGGGATCCGCCGCCGCACCCGGCGTGCGTACGACATCGAGATCGCCGAGAATGACGCCGGGGAGGCTGCCCAACCGGTATGTGCCGGCTTCGACCCGGATCGGCTCCAGCGCAACCGGCGCCAGCTCCATGACGATCGGAACGGGAAGCGCGAGTGGGAGTTGTATGGCCTGTCTGGTCTCCAGATACCCGAAACGCTGCACGACCAGCGTCACCGGACCCCTGGCGACGGATTCGAAGCTGAAAATGCCCGCGGAATCCGTAAGCGCCCCCTCCAGCGTCTCGAGCAGGAACACATTCGCCCCGCCAACCGCCTTCCCCGCCGGTTCGCGTACACTTCCCGGCACACGGGACGCCTCCTGCCCGGCGAGGCTGGCCGGTACGAGGGCGAAGACCCAGATCCAGACCGTGGGGATGGCCGCCCCCGTTGCTTTCACGGTTTCAGCCCGCCTCGCGATGGTCCGCGTCCACCGGCAGCGAATGCAGTAACCATTCCAGACGGCTGACGTAGTCCCGGAAGGCTCCGCGCCCCAGCCCGGTTGTTTGGTATCTCGTGATGGGTCTCCGGCCGACAAAGCTCTTGCTTACGCGCACGTACCCCGCGTCCTCGAGCTTGCGAAGATGCGCCCCAAGGTTGCCATCGGTGGTCTTGACCTGGTCCCGGAGGTACGTGAACTCCGCGTCCTCGACACTGGCAAGGATGGCGAGGATCGAAAGCCGGATCCTCGAGTGAATCAACGGATCGAGATCGCGATAGTCATACGGCGTCATGCGATAAGCTCCATTCGGGCGGGTTTGCGGGTGCGGCGGATCAGCAGGAGACCCGGTCCCGCCATGAAGAGGATCAGCCCGGCGGACATCACCAGATTGTTGGAGGCGTGCGGCCACGTCAGCATGGTGCCGCCCAGGGCCCACCAGCAGATGGCCAACACCCGGAACAACGCGCGATCGCATAAGGAGGACGACGTAAAGAAAGCGGTCCCGATCACGATGGCCATCACGGCTGGGGCGATCGGGCCCGGCAGCGTTCCGGTTCGGGCTCCGCAGAATCCGAGCAGCATCAGCCCAAGGCCGCATCCAATCCAGATTGCGGCGAGAATCCTGTTGGCTGACGAGTCAACCGCCGCGTGCTTTCGCCTCCAACGCCGCAGAGGCATGGAGAGCCCCCAGCCGATTCCGAGCGCTGTGCTCCAGACGAGACTGGGCGAAACGCGAAGCACACCGCTATCCGCCCAATAATCGAAGGCCTCGGCGACCGCGAGCACGCTGCCCCACAACACAAAGTGCCAGCCGTTGTTGGACACGGTCTCCCGCGCGTCTTCCATCAGGCGACGAATGATGGCCAGGTCGTCTCCCGCCTGCTGTCTTGAGTTCGCTTCGCCCATCGAATCCTCGCCAATCCTCGCCACAGAGTACTCTGTAATTTAGAGCTTAGGGATCGAAACCCGCCCACGTCAACTTCGTCCCAACAGTGAGGTACTTGGTCGGACGCCGCCGCTATGGCCGAACCCGGGCTGACCCTGTCATGTTGATCGACAGTCTGAACACCTGAAGGGTTGCCGACCGGGAGTATTGGAAATGACCGTAGGACGCCGCGCCCTGTTGACCACCGCCGTGTTGACCGTCGCCATCGTCGCGACGGCGCAGGCGCACACGATGTTCCTGAAGCTCGAGAGCTTCTTCCTGGAGCCGAACTCCACGAACGTCGTCGCGCTCCTGAACGGAGACTTCGACAACAGCGAGAACCACATCACGCGCGACCGCATGCTGGATGTCAGCATCGTGGGGCCGGATGGGGTCATGCACCCGCCGACCGAGGCGTGGCGCGACACGGCGATGTTCCACTGGCACGCCGACAGCGTCGACACGGCGCTGCTCACCTTCGAAACGGGTTCTCCCGGCACCTACCAGATCGGCGTTTCGACGGCGGCCCGCGTGTTCACGCTCACGGCGCAGGAGTTCAACGACTACCTGGTCCACGACGGCGTGGTGGACGCGATCGCCGAGCGCGAAGCGGCGGGCAGGACGAACGACGAAGCCACCGAGCGTTACAGCAAACACGTGAAGGCGATCGTCCAGGTCGGGGATGCCCGGAGCGGGGAATGGGGCGGGGAACTTGGCTACCCGGTGGAGTTCATCCCGCTGCGGAATCCCTACGACCTGGGCGTCGGCGACGAGCTTCAGGTGCGCTTCGTGCGAGCCGGCGCGCCGGTGGCGAACCAGGTCGTGTATGCGAACCACGAGTTCAACCACGCGCACGACGACACGGGCGGTCACGTCGATGCGGTCACGACCCGCACGGACGGGGACGGGGTCGCGACGATCCCGCTCAGCGCCGGGGGCCGATGGTACATCCGGGCGATCCACATGGTGGAGACGACGTCCGAACCGGATGTGGACTACGAGTCGAACTGGGCCACGCTCACCTTCCAGGTCCAGGGCGGGTAGACGGAAGCCGAACCCGGGAATCCGGCTGCGGGGCGCGCGGGCTAGTAGCCGCGCTCCCGGTCCACCACGGCGAGAAGCGGCTCCCCGACCGCGAAGCGCCGCAGGTTTTCGCGGAAGAGGATCCACATCCGCTCCATGTGCCCATCGGAATCGCCACCCAGGTGGGGCGTGATGATGACGTTCGGCATGCCCCACAGCGGATGGTCGGAGGGAAGCGGCTCCGGCTCCGTGACGTCGAGCCCGGCGCCGCCGATGCGCCCCTCCCGAAGGGCGTTCGTCATCGCTTCCGTATCGGTGGTCCGCCCGCGTCCCAGCGTGATGTAGAGGGCGGTCGGCCTCGTGAGCCGGAAGAAGGCCTCGCCGATGAGGCCGTCGGTCGCCGGGGTGAGGGGCAGGGCGTTCACGATGACATCGGCCTCCGGGACGAGGTCCAGGAGCTCGGATGCCAGTCCGATGCGCTCAACGAAGTCGGGTCCTTCGCGGCTGCTGTTCCGCGTGGCGATGACCCGCATCCCGATGCCGTGCGCGATGCGGGCGGTTTCCGTCCCGATCCCGCCGAGGCCGATGACGAGCATCGTGCGACCCCGGAGTTCGAGCAGTTCGCTCCCCTCGCCGACGTAGGGAGATGGTCCGGTGAGCGGTCGGATGTCCCAGCGCCTCTCTCGCTGCAGGCCGAGCGCCGTGTGGAACCGTCGCGCCAGCACGAGCGCCATGCCGAGGGCGTGTTCCGCGCCCCCGGGGGCGAAGATCCGCTGGGCGTTCGTGATGACGAGATCCTCGGCATCGGCGAGTCCGGGGATCGCCAGGTAGCGTTCGACGCCCGCCGAAGCGAGCTGCACCCAGCGGAGCCGGTCGCCGGCGGCGAGGATGTCCGCGTTCAGCACGCCGAGGACCGCGTCGGCGTCGTGCGCTTCGGCCGCCGCGGCCTGTCCGTCTCCGACGACGACGAGGTCCACGCCCGGGGCGACCTCCGCGAGTTCGGCCGTGCGGCCGGGCCACAGATCGGCGACGACGACTTTCACGGGCGCCTTCCAGTCAGGGGAGGATCGATCGGGCGAGGGGCCCGGGCGCAGGCCGAGCACCCCGGCCGGGGTGGTCTCCGCTTCGGCCGCGCTCTCCGGCGGACGATCGGCGGCGCAGCCCGCGATCGCCAGCGCGGCGAGCAGCGAACAGAGGCGGCCCGGCGACGGCGCTACGGATTCCCCCCCATCCGCTCCTGATAGCGCGCGCCGCTCAGGACGTTGGACATGGCGTAGTTGCCCTCGTGGCACGCGTACTCGTAGAGCAGATGGTTGAATCGCGTGAACGGAACCTGTCCGCTCCAGGGGCTCGTGTACACGGCGGGATCGTCGATCGTGAACTCGTAGAGGATCGTCTCCTCGTCCACGCGCGTGAAGCGCTCGATGACCTTCCGGTCCTTCGAGGGCGGCACCCCCCGAAATGCGTGTTCCGGGTTCAGGTTCGTGGTCTCGACCACGAAGGTGCGGTCCTCCCAGTACCCCCACGAGTTCCCGAACCACGGAGTCACGTGGTCCGGTTCGGGCCGGCTCTCGAGGCGCTCCCGCGGGTCCCGGATCGGGATGATCCGGGCGTCGTGCACCATCTCGGCCATGATCACGACGAAGTCCTCGTTCTGCGCAATGGTGTAGCTGTTGTTATACCAGTAGTTGGGGAGCATCGGCGGCCCGGCGCTCGATCCGAACGATACGATGCACCGTTCCGCGAGCGGCCGAAGCTCGGGGTGGTCGTACTGCCCGAACCTGCCGCGGAACTCGGCCGCCTCCTCCAGCCGCCGCCGGGCCTCCGGCGTGAGATCCGGAATCCGTCCGTCCGCCGGGTCGGTGACGAGGGAACTGCGGGGCTCGCCGTTGACGACCGCCACGCGTTCGCCCGGCTCCCGGTAGAACTCGTCGTAGCAGGTCGTCGCCCCATCGATGCAGACTCGGTGCTCGCCCCCCGGGGGCAGCGGCCGGGCAGGGTCGACGGGGGCCGTTCGCTCGGCGACGGTCTGTGCCCGTCCACCTTCGATGGCGGCGACTTCTGCCGGGCTCAGCACGGATCCCTGGCCTTCGGGACGTTCGAAGGGGGTGAGCGTCTGGTTGGTCCAGTTCCCCTGCAGGTCGGGATGGCCGTGCGCGGTGAGCGGTGGCTCCCAGTCGCCGGAGGTGGTCTGCGTGCGGGCCGCGCCGGGCTGAATAAGTACCGCGGCGGCAGCGAGCCCGAGGACGCCGGTCGAGATGTAGGTGAAGGGGCGCGCGGCGGGGTGGTCCACGTTCATCGTTCCTCCTCGGTACCGGCATCGGAATCGGCCGCATGGCCAATCTGCGCTTCCGGACCCTGGGGCGCGAGACGTGAAACGCGAAAGGGCCCGAGTGGCCGGGCCCTTTCGGAGGAAGCTTCAGGACAGGCGGGACGGGGCGTGAGGCTCAGACACCTCCGCCGCCGCGCCGCCGCGCGGTCCGTCCCGTCGACCGCCCTCCCGAACCCGACGATGAAGTGCCGATCGACGATGTCCCCCGCGAGGACCCGGTCGACCGGGTTCCGACTCTGGAGCTTCCGCTGCTGTAGCCCTGTCCGCTGATCACCCGGCCGCCGTTGTTCCTGGGCTCCGCACGGATGATCGTCGGTCCGTATCCATAACCGTAGCCGTAGGGATACCCGTATCCGAAACCGAAGGGCGAGTATCCGTATCCGTATCGGTAGCCGAGCGACCCGTAGTAGGGGGAACCCCAGCGGGAACCGCCGCCGTAGAACGGGTCGTAGTATCCGCCGTAGCCGAGCATGGACCGTTCGCCGCCGCCGCCGCCGCCCGCGGACACCGCGAAGCGCTCGGGATAGCTTCGTGCGATCATCATGTCGATGACCCCTTCCGACACGCCGGCATCGGCGAGTTGCACAAGCCGGTCGGCGTCGACCGAGAGAGGCGCCTCGTGTTCGACGATCCAGGCTTCCACGGCCTCGGGATCCACATGAGCCTGCGCCTCGATGATGTCATCGACCGAGTACCGCCCGGACGCGGCGAGTCGCAAGGAGCGTACGGCCAGGCTCCGGCCGGCCGCGATCTCACCGAGGCCGACGGCCTCGGCCTCGCTCTGCGTGGCCAGCCGGTATCGCGTCACCCACGTCAGCTTCTCTTCGCCGACCGTGACCACCTGCGCATCGATCCAGGCGTCGGACGAAATCATCGCGAACATCCCGCTCGATGATCGGTCGACGCCGCCCTCGCAGACCTGGCCCACATCCATGAACACCCGGCCCGGGCGCGAGGCGAAAACCGCGCGACGCGATCCGCTGCACCCCTCCAGCGCCGCCTCGTGGGGCAGTCCATCCGCCCGCACGACTTCCCGGGCCGCGATCTCGCCGTCTTCCACGGCGATCATTTCGACACCGGCCTCTTCCGCGCTCGGCCGGAAGCAGAGCAGAGACTCCGGCGCGTCCGCGCTCGTCGAGGTACGAACGGGCTGCCAGCAACCCATCCAGGCGAGCCAGCGTTGGTCCATCTCCTGCGCCGCCACGGTCGACAGCGGTCCGGCCGCGAGCATCATGCCGGCCGCAACGAAGAGGGCGGAGCCGATTCCAGCAGTTCGCTGTTTCGTCATGTGACCATACCTCGAGGTTTTATAGCCGTACGGAGAAGCCGAACGCGGCGCGGAGCCCGTTCAGGTCGATCTTGTCGAATCCGACGAAGCTCTCCCCCATATTCGCGCTGGCCCAAGAATAACGCGCTTCGGCGGTCAGAATCCACCGCAGCCCGATCGAGTAGTCGAATCCGGCCGTCGCGTAGGCGAGCGCGGATCCGTCGCTGGACGTGAAGTAGTCGTAGAAGATGTCCAGCGTTTCGTAGTCGACGAACTCGCCCTCCTGCTCGAATTCATACCATACGAAGCCGGCGCCGCCTCCGACGAAGGGAGCGAACTTGCTCGGAATCCAGGCGAGATTGCTGATCCGTCGTCCCCGCTCCGTGAGGTAGGCCTTCACGCCGACGGTGAACGGGACGCGACGGAAGTCCGTCGTCTGCAGGATCGGCAGGTCGTCATTGCCGATGAAATCCCGGGATTCGGAGTCGATCTCGCTGTTCGCGTACCCGATACCCAGCGCCAGATCGACGCGATCCGTGAGCCGAATGCCGAGGTCGGCGGCGATCGCCACCGCGTTGAAATCCTCTTTCTCGATCGTCAGTTCGTCGCGCGAAAAATCGAAGATTTCGCTGTCGGCGCGGGGTATTGCGTACCCGATTCGAGCGCCGAGGGTGATGGAAGGACGCCCGAAGAGAAAATCCTGCGCCACGACGGCTTCGGCCGCCCAGGCTCCCCCGATGACGGCGAGGACGGCCGCCATCGAGGACTGTCTGAATCGGTACGACACGTTACCTCCTTCACGGCGCCTGAGCGGAACATCATTCGCTTGCGCCAACCGGGTTTTCGGTCTGCCACTCCTAACACGAAGCAATCCCCGGACGGGTCACATCTTCACCGGCCACCCGTCCGCCACCGCTACGCGGGCGCCGCCACGCCCCCCGGCCCGGCCCTCGCCGAACTCCTCGTGTCAGCTGCTCGTGTCAGCTGCTCGTTACGACCACCGGCGTCTGCTGCTGGACCTCGCCCCCGTCCGAGTCCCGCGCCGTGACGGTGATCGTCGTGCTCCCGACCGTCACGCCCACCACCGTGAGGGTGCTGCCCGAGACCGCCCCCACCGCCACGAGCGTGTTCGCGGTCGTGACGCCGAACGTGAGGTCGTCGCCCTCGGGATCGCTGAAGTACTGCGACAGATCGATCTGGCGTACCTGTCCCGCCGCCAGGCGCAGCGCCGGGAGCGACTGCGCGGCGGCCGGGGGCTGGTTCGGCACCGTGATCAGGAAGTTCTGCACGGCTTCGCCGCCGGATTCATCGCGAGCGAAGAGCAGGCCGCCCGCCTGACCGGTCCCGACCCCGACCACCGTCATCGTGCTGCCCGAGACGGAGACGCCGGCCACGAGCGCGTTCGATGTCCCCGCGCCGTACAGGAGCGGATCGCCGTCCGGGTCCTGGAAGAAGCCCGACACGTCCACCATCACATGGTCGCCGGCCGCCACGGTCACCGGCGGCACCACGCCTACCGCGGCCGGCGCTTCGTTCGCGGGCGTGGGCTCCATCGTATCCTCGCTCTCGATGCATGCCCCGGCCACGAATATGGACAACGCCACCGCGACGCAGACGCCCGCGCGTCCGAAATTGAGATGTTCACGCAGCATGTTTTTTTCTTCCTTACGCTCTTGAGAAGGGTTCAGCCCGTCCGGCCCGAGTGGCCATCAGGGCAGTGCCAGCGCCGCAAGTCCGTCCGTGAGTTGAATGATCACGTACTGCTTGCCCTCGTGGACCCAGCTCGACATCCCGTAGCGCGTGTTGCCGGGCAGCTCCACCTGGCCCACGCGCTCGCCGGTCCGCTTGTCGACCGCGAACAGGTGCGGCGTCCCATCGCTCGTCTGTCCAGACGCAAGAAGGAGCGTCGGAGTTGCAACCATGGCGGAGTGGCCGCGCCGGCCCTGGTTCGGATTCACGTCCGCTCCCTGCAGCATCGGATGGTCGCGGATCACCGCCTGCTGCCGCTCCGGGGCGTCGCCATGCGGGATCATCCACAGGTGTTCGCCCGTGTTCACGTCGATTGCCGTGATCCGTCCCACCGGCCCCTTCCAGATCCTCAGTCCCTCGACCGTCGCCTGGTCCGCCGTGTTCTCCGTCACGACGCCGGTCGCGCGGGAGAATTCGGAGTGGGTGACGCCCGTTTGATCGGGTCCGTCGAGTTCGGATTCGATACCCGGCGCCACCATGACCGGCGAGCACCCGCTGGTGGACGTGACGAACACGATTCCGTTCACGGGGTCGGCGGCGGGCGGCCCGGTGATGTTCGCGCCCCCGCCCCCGCCGGGGCAGATGAGCGCCGGCCCCTCGCCATCCGGGTTCCCGACGTGCGTGGGCGGGTTGAAGAGCGGCGCGAAGAGATCGTTCTCCCGCGCGTATTCGAGCGCCATTTCGCGCAGTTCGGGCGTGTAGTCGATGAGGTCCTGCTCCGTGCGGCCCTGCAGGTCGTAGGGCGGAGGCCACGTGGGGTGCGGCTGCGTCGGAGAGAGCTTCTCGCCCGGCACCTTGGAGGCCGGGACCGGCCGCTCCTCGATGGGCCAGATCGGCTCGCCCGTCTCGCGGTCGAGCGCGTACAGCCACGACTGCTTCGTCGCCTGGAAGACCCCCTTGACCGGCCGTCCGTCGACGACGACGTCCATGAGGACCGGGGCGGTCGGCGTGTCGTAGTTCCAGATGTCGTGGTGCACGAACTGGAAATGCCAGCGGCGCTCTCCCGTCTCCACGTCGAGCGCGACGATGCTCGTGCCGAAGAGGTTGTCGCCGGGGTGGAAACCGCCGTAGTAGTCGATCGTGGCGCCGTTGGTGACGAGGTAGACGAGTCCGAGTTCCGGGTCCGCCGAGAGCGGCGCCCAGGGGGAGACGTCACCGGTCCACTGCCAGGCGTCGTTCTCCCAGGTCTCGTGCCCGAACTCGCCCGGACGCGGGATGATGTGGAACTTCCACTTGAAGTCCCCCGTGCGGGCGTCGTAGGCCAGAATATCGCCCGGGACCATCTCCTTCCGCGTCTGGTTGTATCCCTGCTCCGCGGAGTTGCCGACGACGACCACGTCGTTCACGACGATCGGCGGAGAGGAGGCGGTGATGTAGCCGATCTCGAGCGGCATCCCCTGATCCGGGTCGTACTCCTGGTTCAGGTTCTCCCAGGGTCCCCAGCCCTCGATGAGGTCCGCGACCAGGTCCACCGTCCCCGTGGAGGGGAACCCCGGCAGCGGCACGGCCTCGCCCCAGTTCTCCAGCGGCCGGCCGGTGTCCGCGTCGAGCGCGTAGAGGAAGAAGCCGGGACTGATGATGTAGACGACGCCGCGGCCGTCGATCTCGGCGTAGGCGACCCCCTTGCCGTACGCCTTTCGCATCGAGTACTCGTGCCGCCAGGTCATGGGTTCGGCGAAGCTCCACAGGAGTCTCCCCGTGGAGGGGTCGAGGGCGATGACATGCCGGTTCTCGCCCGTCACCGTGATCATCTTGCCGTCGACGTAGGACGGCGTAGCCCGCGCCGTGCTCGGCCCGAAGCTCGAAGCGTCCCAGCGCCACGCGACCTCGAGGCTCTCGAAATTGGCGGCATCGATCTGCGTCGCCGGCGTGTAGCGGGTGTGCCAGGCGTCACCGCCCATGTACGTCCACGCCGCCCCCTCCACGCCCGGGCCCTGCGCCGCAACGGGGGCGCCGGCGGTGGCTCCCGCGATGGATCCGAAGAGAAGGGGGAGAAGAAGGGCGCTGCCCGGCCGCGAACTCCAGTGGTTCTTCATCATCCGTCCGCTCTCGCTGTTCTCTCTTCCGCAGTACGCGCGTCTCACCGTCGCAGTACGCGCGTCTCACCGTTCCCGGCGCCGACGCAGGGTTTTGCCACGGCTGCCAAGGATAACACTCCATCGTGGACGCGCGTTTCCCGGGACGCAACGTCTCCTTGCACGCGGGCGACGTTTCTTCGCACTGTATCAGAGAGCTAAAGAGGAGTCGCTGGAAGCGGCAGCGGGAAGCAGTGCCATCTGCAGGAGGATGCCTCATGCGTGGATCGCATCGTCACTCGAACCATGCCTGGTCGCGCGCAACGGCCTTGGCCGTCGTTATCGTGCCCGTTGCGCTGGGTCTCGCGTTCGGGGATCTCGCGGGACAGGGGCCGGCGGCGAACGGGGTGAACGGCGCCGCCGGGGCGAAGGCCGACGTCACATTCTCGAAGGACGTGGCCCCCATTCTCCAGGCGAACTGCCAGATCTGCCACCGGCCGGGATCGGTGGGGCCGATGCCGCTCCTCGAATACGGCGACACGCGGCGCTGGGCCTCGCGCATGAAGGACCTGGTCTCGAAGCGGCTCATGCCGCCCTTCCACCTCGACACGGGCCTCGGAATCCAGGACATCAAGGATGACTGGCGTCTGAGCGAGGCGGACATCGAGACGATCGTGGCGTGGGCCGATGCCGGCGCTCCCGAAGGGGATCCGGCCGACATGCCGCCCCCGGTCGAGTGGCCGAACGAGCAGAAGTGGCAGCTCGAGGACATCCTCGGCCCGCCGGATCACGTGATCCGGTCGAAGCCGTTCGACGTGCCGGCCGAGGGCGGCGACACCTGGTGGCGGCCGCGGGTGCCGACGGGGCTCGAGGAGGATCGCTGGGTAATGGCGTTCGAGACGCGGCCTTCGTTCCCGGCCGGGCGGCAGGTCGTGCATCATGCGATCCCGCGCCTGCTCAGGCTCAACGAGGAAGGGGATTACCAGCGCATCCAGAGCCTGTCCGAGTACGCCATGGGCAAGGTCGGGGAGATCGTGCCCAACGATGCGGGGCGGATGCTGAAGGCGAACGACATGATCGAGTGGGACGCGCACTACTATCCCATGGGATATGACATCCCCGGCGATCAGGTCGAACTCGGGATCTGGTTCCACGAGGACGGCTACGAGCCGGAGTTCCAGCAGGATCTGCGCCTCTATCCCCTCAGGGGCGACATCGCGCTGGCGCCGGGAGGGACCGCCATGACGCAGGGGTTCCACCGCTGGGACCACCCGGTGAGGCTCGACAGCTTCCAGCCGCACGGGCACGTCCACCTGCACGCGATGTCGATCCAGGCGCTCTACCCCGACGGCAGGCTCGAGCTCATCAGCATGGTCACGGACTTCGACGCCCGCTGGCATCACAGCTACATCTACGAGGATGATGTCGCGCCGCTGCTCCCGCCCGGCACGGTCCTCGTGATGACGGGGTGGTACGACAATACGGCGGAGAACGAACTGACCCCGGATCCGGAGATCTGGTACGCCCGCGGGGCGCGCACCGGGGATGAGATGTCGCACGCGTGGCTCGCCGTGACGCACCTCAGCGAGGAAGGCTACCAGCGGCTGGTCGAGGAGCGTGAGGCGAAGCTCGCGACCGACGAAGACAACGACGACAGCAACGACGACCACTGACCTGCAACTGAGACGGAACATGCGGATCGCACATGTCGCGGCCGTCCTGGTCGCCGCACAGGTGGCGCCGGTCGCCCTGGTCGGGTGGCCGGCGCCCGTTCACGCCCAGCAGGTGCAACGGCTGCCGCTCGCGCCCATCCCGCCGAAGGGGGAGCCCGTGGCCCCCTTCTTCGAGGGCTGGTACCGGAACGACGACGGCTCCTTCACCTTCTCGTTCGGCTACTTCAACCTGAACCGGGAGCAGGTGCTCGACGTCCCGCTCGGCGCGGAGAACCACATCGAGCCGCACGAGTTCGACGGGATGCAGCCGACGCACTTTCCGGTGCGCCCGCGACGGGACCGCGGCGTGTTCTCCGTCACCGTGCCGGCGACGTTCGAAGACGTAGAGCAGCGGGTCGTGTGGACGATCACGACGAACGGCGTGACCTACTCCGTGCCGGCGCGCACCTTCTCGCCCGCGCTGCAACTCGACTACGGGCCGAGGGCCATGGGGTCCGTGCCGCCTCTCGTCCGCTTCGACCCCGAGGGGGAGGCGGGCCAGCACGTCCAAGGTGTGTGGGGCGAGCCGCGCAGCGCGAAGGTGGGCGAGCCTCTGACGCTGCAGTTGTGGACCGAAGACGTCTCCGTCCGCGACCCCGAGGATCTCGTGAACCAGGTCGTCGACGTGGAGGTGACCTGGTTCAAACACCAAGGGCCCGCCGCGCCGGTGGAGTTCGAGCCGTGGCAAATCACCGTCGCGGGCGGGACCGGCGAGGCGACGACGGCGGCGACCTTCACCGGGCCGGGCGAGTACATCCTGCGCGCGCGCATCGACAACTGGGACGCGAACGACAGTGCCGGCGGAGACCAGTGCTGCTGGAGCAACGCCTACGTCCGGGTGACCGTCACCCCCTGACCGACTGAGACCGACTGGGACCGACTGACAGGAGGCGCCATGGCGGACTCGACCCCCCGCGCCCGCGCCATCGCCGTGCCCGCCGACCGTCTTCTCGGGCGGCTCCCTTGGCACCCGCTGCGCCTGCTGCCGACGCTGGCTGTCTGCCTGGCGGCGTGCGACCCTCCGTACCCGCCCGCGCCCGAGACCGCCCGGATTCCCGTCGTGGACACCCTGCACGGGGTCGAGTTCACCGACGACTACCGGTGGCTCGAGGAGCAGGAGAGCCCCGAGACCCGCGCCTGGATCGACGAGCAGAACGCCTACGCGGAACGCATCGTCGGCGCCACGCCGCTGCGGGCGGATCTCGAGGGGCGGCTCCGTGAACTGATGGACGCGCCCAGGGCAATCTTCCCGCGCCGGGCGGGGGACTACGAGTACTTCTCCTTCCGGAAACCGGGACGGGAGGTCGGAGCGATCTACCGCCGGCCGGCGCCCGACGAACCCGAAGACGCTCCCGTGGACCCGGAGGGCGAGTTCGAAATCGTGATCGACGCCCTCGATCTCCGCGCCGACGCCACGACCAGCGTGAGCATCATCGACTTCTCGCCCGACGGCACCCTTATGATCTACGCCATCCGGGACGGGGGCCGGGACGAGCGGGAGTACCGCGTCCGCGACCTGGAGAGCGGCGAGGACCTGCCCGACCGCCTGCCGACCTACCTGTACGGCAGCGTCGCCTTCGATCCGGAAGGGGACGGCTTTTACTACAGCCGCCGGTCGCGGGAGACGGGGGCGCGGATCCGCTACCACCGGCTGGGGACCGACCTCGAACAGGACGAGGAACTGTTCGGAGAGGGGCACGGGCCGGAGCGGTTCGTGGGCTTCTCGCGGGGGGGCGACGGCCGGTGGCTCGTCTACACCGTGCAGCACGGGTGGGCGCGAACGGACGTCTACCTGCACGACCTGCGTTCCGGGACGGGGCCCGCGCCGCTCATCGTCGGCGCGCCCGCCCGCTTTAGCCCCCGCTTCGTCGAGGACGAACTCTACCTGCTCACGAACCTGGATGCGCCGAGAAACCGGATCGTCGCGGTGGACCTCGAGAACCCCGAGCCGGACCCGGCCGCGTGGCGCGAGGTGCTGCCCGAGGGGGAGGATCTCCTCACGGGGTACCGGTTCATCGGCGACGATCTGTACGCCGACTACCTGCGCGACGTGAGCAGCCGGATCGTACGCTACGGGCCGGACGGCGCGGCGAAGGGCGAGATCCCGATCCCGGCGCACCATGTGGCGACGCTGCGCTCGCACGGAGATGACGGGAACGAGGCCCTCCTCACGCTGACGTCGCTCCTCACCCCCTCCACCATCCTCAAACTGGACCTGGAGACGATGGAGACGGAGGAATGGCGGCCGTCATCCGTCCCCTTCGACGGTTCGGGGTACGAACTGAAGCAGGTCTGGTACACTTCGGAGGACGGTACGCGTGCTCCGATGTACATCGCGCACCGGACGGGACTCGCGCTGGACGGGCAGAGTCCCGCCCTCCTGTACGGGTACGGCGGCTTCAACGTGAACCTGTTGCCCCGTTTCGACGCCCGCGCCGCGGCGTGGCTGGAGCGGGGCGGCGTGTACGCGATGGCGACGCTGAGGGGCGGCGGGGAGTTCGGCGAGGAGTGGCACCGGGCGGGCATGCTGGAGAACAAGCCGAACGTGTTCGCCGACTTCATCGCCGCGGCGGAGTGGCTGGTCGACAACGGCTACACGAACCCGGACAAGCTCGCGATCCGCGGCGGGAGCAACGGCGGCCTCCTCGTCGCCGCTTCCCTCACCAAGCGGCCGGACCTCTTCCGCGCCGTCTACTGCGGCCTTCCCGACCTCGACATGGTCCGCTTCTACCAATTCACCGACGCGAACAACATGCCCGCGCTCCTGGAATACGGGAACGCGGCGGTGGCCGAGGAGTTCGAGGTCCTCCGCACCTTTTCCCCGTACCAGAACGTGCGTGGCGGCGTCGACTACCCCGCCGTCATGCTCACGCAGGGAGATCTCGACACCCGCGTGCCTCCGCTGCAGGCCCGAAAGATGGCCGCGCGCCTGCAGGCGGCGTCGACCTCGGGTCTGCCGGTGATCCTCGACTACGACCCGCGCACAGGCCACGCGGGCGGCCGCTCCTTCAGTCGCAACGTCCGCAACGCCGCGATGGAACTCGCCTTCCTCCTCCAGCAGCTCGGCGCGTCCTGACGCCCCCTGGCGCTGCCGGCCGGGACGGTCGTCAGCCTGTTGCCGACGTCCTCGGCCGAGCGCGGCCGCACACGTCTCCCGCGGTCAGGCCAGTTCGAGACCCAAAGCCTCGAAGCGGTGGAAGTCACGCTGGTCGGCGGTGGCGAGCCGAGCGCCCCGGCCGAGCGCCACCGCCGCGATCATGCAGTCGGGCAGCGACCCGCGACGACGTCCGGAAGCGTTGAAGAGGCGCGCGGCCATCGCGGCATCGCCATCCGTGAAATCGATCCGCGGGCCGACGATTCGGTCCGCCGCTTCCAGGTGCGGTGAGGAGAGGGGTCCGCACCGAAACTCGGCCCAGGCAACCGCGCTTACGGCGATGTCTTCGCCTGCGGCGTTCCATGTGCGCAGCCGCCCATCCTCCGCCGATCCGGGTCGCAGTGCCAGGATCAGGAAACTGGTATCGAGGTGGATCATTCGTGATGTATGTCGGGTGCGTCTCCCGCGGTCGTCCAGGCACGACGCTCAGCCCTTGCCTCCCTCACCCACTGGTCTAGATCCACTCCGGCAGCCTGGACATCCTTCTGAAGCTGCGTGAGCGCCTCCATAGGCCCGTCGGCGGACATCGCCTGCTCTCTCCAGGCGGCACGGATCGCCCGGCGCAACACTTCCGACTTGGAAACGTTCCACCGCGCCGCGAGGGTCTCGAGGGCGCGCACGGACTCCACGTCAAGCGAGTAGGTCGACTTTATGGTGGTGGTGGCCATACGCCGATGGTAGGGCCATACTTCCAGTGCGTCAAGGTGAACGAAAGGCGTCGGGGGTGGGAACGCGGCCGGGTCGGCAGCCGGTCGTGAGGGACGAATAATCCAGCGGCGTCGGAACGGTCGCAGCTTGACCCGTGCGATGCGACTGGAGGTTTCCGTATGCCGCCCAAGCCAGTCCATGTTAGGGTCAGTGATGACCATCGCCCAACGCCGGACCTACCAGCTCAGAGTTGCGCTCAGCGGCGCGAAGCCGCCGATCTGGCGCCGTTTTCTCGTGTCGCCGACGATGCCGCTGTCGGAATTGCACGACGTATTGCAGGTCGTCATGGGCTGGGAAGACTGCCATCTCCATCATTTCCGGCAGGGCGAACGGTGTTACGAGCCGCCGAGTCCGTGGGATGATGGTTTTGGACCAGCGAGCGTGGATTCGCGGAAGGTCCGCATCGGCCAACTCCTCCGGAAGCCGAAGGACTGGATCGCGTATCTCTACGACTTCGGCGACGGCTGGAGGCACCGGGTCACGCTGCAGAAGATCCTGCCGCTCGACCCGTCGGTCCGACTCCCCGCGTGCATCGCGGGCAGGCGGGCCTGCCCGCCCGAGGACTGCGGCGGTCTGTGGGGCTACTACGAGATGCTGGAGGCGCTCGGTGATCCCGGACACGAACAGCACGAGGACATGGTGGACTGGATCGGCAGCTTCGACCCCGACGATTTCAGCCTCGACGACGTCAACGTCCAACTCCGCGCCCGCTGGAAGTAGCCCGCCGACCCTCGACGCCTCGCCAAGCCGGCGTACGGTCGACCGGCGGCGACAGTAGCCTGCAGCGTTCACTCTTTTGCTTCGGGCAGTTATTCGGGTTATATTCGGTCTCGTGGAGGCGATGCAGCGGACACGTCCGCGGTCGGCCTCGGGGCTGATGATGGGAGGGGTGGAATGAGGTGGATTCCAGGATGGGAACGATTGCGGTACCGTGGCGACCGGGTTGGGCGACCCGTTGCGGCTTCGCGTGCGACCAGTGCATCCTCAGCGCGTATGGTCAGCCTACCCGTGCGAGACATTCTGGGCGAACTGACTCCGGTCGAGCAGAAGCTGGCACCCGGTGTTCTGCATGTTGCTGGAGACGTCGACCTGCTGCGCGCCAGCCCGAAGGTGGCGGTAGTGGGATCGAGAAAAGCGAGTCCCGAGGGGCTGACGAACGCCATGCGGGTCGCCGATACGCTCGTCGGACTTGGCGCCACCGTGGTCTCAGGCCTTGCGCAGGGCATCGACACCGCCGCCCACAAAGCCGCGCTCCGTGCTGGAGGCCGCACCTTCGCTGTCATTGGAACGGGCTTGGACATCAGCTACCCGCGCGGCAACCAACGGCTACAGCAACACCTGATGACCAACTTCGCCGTCGTCAGCCAGTTCCGTGCGGGTTCTCCTCCGGCGAGACGAAATTTTCCCCAGCGGAACCGAACGATGGCTCTCCTCAGCGACGCGCTCGTGATCGTGGAGGCCGCGGAGAAGAGCGGTACCATCAGCCAGGGATGGGAGACGCTGCGCCTCGGGCGCACGCTTTTCCTGCTGGAGGCCGTCGCCAACAACCCCGCCTTGTCGTGGCCGGCCGAAATGCGCCGCTACGGAGCGGAAGTGCTGCGGATGGAGGATCTCGATCGGATTCTCGACCACCTTCCCTGCGTGACGATGAGCGGGGCGATCGGCTTCTGACGGATGCGGTTCGCATCGCTTTTGGTCTATACACCTTGGGGTCGCGATCCCGAGAATCTGGGACAGGGGCCCCGAGGAATCATGGGTATGGTGAAGGGCGCCCGCCCGGAAGTCCTGGAACGCATTGCCGTCCGTTGTGGCGAGCGCCAAGGCACAGATTTCGAGGGGTTCTTCACTCCCACGTCGACCCTGGTTCCCGTTCCCACGAGCGCTCCGGCCAGAGCTCCCGACACCCTGTGGCCCGGGCTCAGCATTGCCGAAGCGCTATTGGACCAAGGGCTGGGGCGGGACGTTCAAGAGTTGCTTGTGAGAACCGTCCGGGTGCCAAGGGCGCACGAGCAGCTTGCGGCTGATCGCCCGCGAGTGGACGAACTGGCCGCCTCGCTCGAATGGCGGGGCGATTTCGGCTCGGGTCTTGAGCAGGTCGTACTGGTGGACGACGTGGTGACTCGGGGCACCACGTTTCTTGCGGCACGCGAAGTCATCCACCGCACAGAGCCGTGGCTGGAAGTTCGAGGATTCGCCGCCGTTCGCACGATGAGCTTCAACGTCGTCACGGAACCGCTGAGCCCAGTGATCGGCCGGGTGGAGTTGCAAGCGAATGGGTGGGGCCGACGGGATCCTTGAGCTCCACGGTCAGATGCAATGAGCCGTGAGTGAACCGTCAATTGACCGAAGGAACGATCGGCTCGTGCCGAGAGACCATGCCCATCCAGCACTATTTCAGCGATTCCGCGAACAGCTCCATGCGTTCGACCGCCGCCTCGAACTCGCCTCTCCACCCTTCCCACCCGATCTTCGCTTGCACGAGCCTCACGGTTGCGTCCGCGTGCTTCCACGCTGCCTGCTCAGCGATGTCATCTGGCTTATCATCACTAGCCAGAGTCGCATACTCTTGGAGAATCGCCCTGCCTTGTTCGTCGGCAGCGATGATGAGCATCGCCTCAAACACATATCGTCTTTCCAGTTCCTGGAACAGCGTTCCGTCTGGACCACCGGACAATCGTCGGACCACTTCATCAACCGCGATGCCGCGGCCCGTGAAACGCTGATAAAGTTCGAGATCGAGCGTACGGAGGATCAACGCCGTCGTAGCTGGCAGGAGTAATGGTTTATAGTTAGCTGCGAGCGAGGCGAAGATCAGGCCCAATCTGTGAATCGCTTGGGCTACCGCACGTATGCTAAGTCGAGGCAGCGCAAAGAAACCGTGCAGCATTTCCTTGGCGAGGGTCGCGTATTGGCGGGTGTCGTGATCGGTGGCCTGGGCGAGAAAGTCATTGATGCCCGTCGCATCCAGCATCGCCTCGATGAACGGCTCTCGGTCAGGATCGGGCAGCCGAAAGTCGATGTCGACGAACCGCCGCAAGTAGCCATGCGCGTCGAAACCGTCACCATAGAGGGCCTTCACGGAGTGCTCCAACTCGGAGCGATTCACGGCCAATGCGAACACGATGTGTCGTGCGGCGAAGATGTGTTTGGCGACCTCGAGAAGTTCGATGGCATACGGCGGGCGGCAGCGGTCCAACTCGTCGATCATGACGACCAACGGTCTGCCGTCTCGCGACTCAGACACCGTGCGTGCCGCATCTTGGAGGTCTGCACGGAACGTGCCGAAGAGCTTAACGGCCTCTTGATACTGGCGAACTCGTTCGGCGGGTTCCAACAGCGCCTCGACATCAAGCACCCCGCTGGTTGCCACACGGATGACCGAGGGAGCAACGGCTCGTAGGAGGTCGGGCACGCCGTCCTTCAATTTCTTGAGTGCGGCTTGGGTCCGGTCACCCTCCGAATCGAGACTGTCCAGGATTTGCGTGGAGAGGGCGAGCAGTGGATCGCCGGCAAAGTCAGTTTCCCAAGCGTTGAAGTGCGCCACGCCGAACGCTTGGTTTTTCAGATACCGCCTCCACATGCGAAAGAATGTGGACTTGCCGGTGCCCCAAGGCGCGTCAACCGCAAGAACGCACGGGCCTTCGAGGGAGCCGACAAGGTGAGTGAGCACCTCGATCGACGGCCTTCTGCCGAGAAGGTCGTTCTTGAACGGCTCGTCTCTCGGCACATCGATGTCAGGCGGCTGAATCCGGTACAATATCCTGTCTGGAGGTGTGGTGTCGTGATCGAGACGAGTCACGTCTGATCCTCCCGTTGGGTGGACCGGCGCGTGTGGCTTATTCAAGGAGCTTGAAGACGCCGTCGGCGGCGTCGCTGTAGAACTCGATGTTGAGCTTCGTCCAGATGTCGTCGGGGAGATTGTTCAACTCGCGGCGGGCGGTGACCGGGAGGAGAAGGACGGAAGCGCCCTTGTCCACGGCGAGCTCGGCGATCGCGACCGGATCTGCCAGCTGATCGAGGGAGCCGCCCAGGTTCAGGGGGCCGGTCACGATTGCGGCGCCGCGCGTGCCCCGATCGAGGAGTGCCCCGACGAATGCGGCGAGGACAGGCACGCCAAGGTGGGTCCCGGAGGTGTCCGCGTCGAAGGGACGGAGTTGGACGGTGTATTCGTGGGACCGGGCGTTGCGGTCACCGATGAGGTTGGCGGCGCTGGCGTAGAGGTTCTGCTCAGCCACCTTCACGCTCTCGCGGAACGCCGGCGGGACCGGGTGGTTCAGGATTCGGGTGCCGCTGCCGGGTCCATCCGAGACCTCGATGCGGTAGAGACCCGGGCCGGTCTCGGCGAGGCCGGGGCCTATCGCCCACACCTGCCCGGGGGGCAGGGGGTCGGGGTCGATCGCTTCGTCGCTATGGAGTTCGGGAGTGGCGACGAACTTCTCGATACCGTCCACGCCGAGCGTGAACGAGAAATGCGTATTCCGGAACTCGGCCTTGAGGCAGCGCTTTTGCTGCTCCTTGACTCGACGCCGTGACTCCAGCGCGAGCCGGACGATCCATTCGAGGTCTCCGTCTTCGATCTCCATCTCGGGGTCGGGGAAGATCAGCTTGAGGAGCCCGGAGACCGACTTGTGGACCGCTTCGATATCGCGGCCGGAGAGGGCGCCGCCCCAGAACACGCGGTTCTGGATCCTGGGGAGTCGCGACTGCGGGCGCAGGCCGGTCCAGCAGGCGCTCAGGAAGTCGCTCACAAGCCCGAAGTGGTCGGTGAGGTGTTCCTTCGGATTGAGCTTCGGGAAGTTCCAGCCCGGGGCGTATCCGTGGATCCGGTCGTGGAAGGCCGTGTCGTCGCGCATCTGCTTGGGGAGCGGGCTCAGGAGATGCCCGACGCGCTGCTGCTGCTCGACCGACACGTTGAAGTTTCCGACCATCACCATCGAGCCCTCGGCGCGGATGCTCTCCTTTCCGCGGCTGAATTCTCCCGACGCCATGTAGCCTTTCATGATGTTGACCCCGTCCTTCTGGTCGAAGGAGACGCCGGCGATCTCGTCGAAGCACACGACGTCGTAGTGGCACACGAGGCCGCGCTGTCCGCTGGCCATGTTGACGAACATCTTGGCGACCGTGGCCTTTCCGCCCGAAATCAGGTGCGAGAACGGGGAGAGCTGCTGATAGACGTGGCTCTTCCCGGTTCCGCGCGGTCCGAGTTCCACGAGGTTGTAGTTGCGCTCGACGAAGGGGATGAGCCGCAGGAGGACCACGCGCTTGGCTCGCTCATCCAGCGTGCTGGGCTCGAGGCCGGTCGAGCGGAGAAGGAAGTCGACCCATTCCTCGGTCGTGAAGTGGCGGCGGCCGCGGGACAGCACGTCGAGCACGTTCGGACTCGACATCTGGATGGGGCGCAGCGCCTGGATGCCGAAGGGGCGGCCGTTCCGTTCCTGAGCGATAACGGGGTCGTATTCGAGCGTCACCTCGGCGTAGAAGCCGTCGGCCAGCATGCGCTGGTTCTCTCTGACGAGGCGGGTGCCGATGCGGGCATCCTTGAGGTTGAGGCTCGGGAGCTCGGCGACGTAGCAGTCGTTCTTGGCATCAAGGCGGGCACGGATGAGGTCGATGGGCCGGACGGTGCCTTCCTCCCGGGCCCTGGACTTGAAGATCTCCTGCTCCGCGGCGCGGATCGTGCGGCCATCGAGCTGCTTCTCGACGATCGCCAAGCCCTCCGCGATCTCCGCCTCGTCCACGCTCGCGCAGTAGCGGCCGAGGAGGAACTCCACGACGTACGTTGGGACGGGGTACTGGCGGGCGTAGCGCCGCACCAGGTCCTTGCGCACGAGGTAGCCGGGGAACGCCTCGTTGGCCGCGATGTCCAGCGAGTCGAGTTCAATCGCGGGGTCGCCCGTGGGGGCGTCCGGCTCCTGTGTATGGGTTCCCGAGTCGCTCACGTATCCTCTCCCACGCGGGTCGGTTGCTGGGACATTATACGACCGTCGGCGTCGGTGACGATGAGGACGAGCGTTTCCTCCTCGTGTCTGTCGTCGTCGAGGACAAGGCTCACCGAACCGTCTTCCTGCACCTGCTTGGTCGTCTGGGCCACGGAATCGCCCGAGGGGGTCGCGAGCCGAAGATCGGCGGTCACGGGGTCAGTGCCGCGAACCTCGACCTCGGCGTAGCAGCGCAACCGCCGCCAGGTGATCGAACGGATTGTGGCGGCGATGCCGCTCCCCGCTGTGCGTTCGACGCGCATATCGGGGATGAGGCACTCCTGGACGCTGAGGCCGCCGTGAGCGTATTCGTCGCGCTTGCTGAAGCAGGCGATGCCGGGGGGCGTGGCGAACCACTGGCCTGCGTTCCAGTGCCAGGGAAGCCGGGGGACGTCGGGCGTGGAGTCGCCGGAGATGACGGCGCAGCGCGCCCACTTGGACTTGGTGAGGTGCTTGGGAAGCTGCACCATCGGAAGACCGCCCGGCAGCCAGAGCCAGCCGTGGTCGGTGACGATCCGCACCGAGCGCCAGCCCGCAGCGAGCAGCTGCGCGATGCGCTCGGCAAGCGCGTCCAACTCCTGACCAACCAGCCGCGCGAAGGTCGCGGCATCGTGATCGTGGCCAAACTTGTCGATCTTGCCGGTCTCGAGCCAACCGCGGGCGTCGGCCTCCAGCGGCAGGTCCAGGGTGCCGTCGCCGACGATCTGGTAGCCGCGTTCCTTCATCGCCTTGCGGAGGTCGGCGGCGAGCGCGGGCCGGGGCGGGTTCTTGCCGTCGTCCGTGCCAATCGCGGGCCGGAAGTCGGTGCCCAGCTCATCGCCTTTGACGAGATCGGCTGCCGGTGTGACTGCGGGTTTGCCCGTAGCCGTTACGGTAGGGATCGCCGCCCAACGGTGACCGGGGGAGACCTCACAGCCGCGCCGTTGGAGGCGGCCGGCCAGATCCCGCCCCAGTTCGTAGCGCAATCCGTCCACGAAGACGAGACACTCGTCTTCCCGCGCCTTGACGAGCGGCTGCTCGCCCCGGCGGGGGAGAGATGTCCGTTCAACCGCCTCCTGGAACGCCGCTGCGGTGTCCCCCAACCATGGCTCGAGCAGGTGCCGGACGGTGGACGTGATCAGCGCTGCGTCTGGGCCCGATGCTCGCGCGAGTGCGGCCCGGGCGTGGGCGTCGGCCCGCCAGCCCGCGTCCGCGTAGGTTGCAGCGATATCGTCCGGCGCGGCCCTGCCGATGGCGCTTCGCGTCGTGTCGGTGAGACCGGCCAGCGGTTCCAGCGTCGCGGCCAGCGGCGAATGTCCGAGCCGCGCCCACACCCAGTCCCGGCGGTGGCCGTGCGCAGCCTCCAGCGCGAGCACCGCGTCGCGAGCCTCCTCCACGGGGCGCTGCGGCAGGGATGAGAGTGTTTTGCGAACCTCGGCTTCGTCCTCGTCGTTGAGGTCGGGCCAGCGCTCCCGGTCGAAGGCGAGTTCGCCCGCCGGGCGGCTGCGCCGCAGGAGGTCCTCGACACCCGGATACGCCTCCGGGGCTTCCGCGTAACGGTCCCAAACGGTTGCCCACGCGCCGCGCCCGTCGCCGAGTCGGGCGCCCGCCGCCACATCGGCCTCCACACCGGGGTCGAAATCGAGCTTGTCGGCGCACCGCTGGCGGAAGGCCGTCCACTCGGCGTCGCCCAGGCGGGCGCGTGTCGCGTCCGGATCCGCCATCCAGCGCAGCAGGTCGCGCCGGTAGTCCTCCGAGAGCATTTCGTTGAAGTCATCGGCATCGAGGCGGCGTCCCCGAAGCTGGGCCACCGGCCGCACGGCCACCTCCGCCAGCGCGCCGCGCAACGCGCCGACCGTCGCGCGGTCTGCGGCGATGTCCAGCCCGACGCCCCGGCGGGAACCCAGGAAGGCGGCCACCGTCCAGTCCTTACCGTTTGGGTGGTTCCATAGGATGCCGCGGTACAGCAACTCCACCAACGGCCTCACCGCCTCGGGGCAGGCTTCGCCCGCCCGAAGCTGGCCCCGCTCGAATCCCGGCAGGTAGAGAATCGTAGTCCGCTCAACAGGCCCGCCCGGTGGCTGCAGCGTGCCATCCACCACACAGCGCAACCAGATCGCGGGACCGGTGCGAGTTTCCGGTTCGTAGGGTCCCAGCGCGAACAACTCCGGCAGCCGTCTCCTGAGCACTGGAAGCAGGCCCTCCCACTCACGTCCCGGATCGGTCCACAGGATCACGGCCGGCGGCTCCTGGCCCTCCGCCGCAGCATCCCGGGCCCGCACGCCGTCAACGACGTAATCAAGGGGCGTGTCCATCAGGCAAGCGCCACCGAGTCGTTGCTGCGGCGCAGGGTCACGCGAAACAGCTGGGCGGTTCGATTGGCGTCCCGGCCTCTGTCAATCATGTCATTCGCCCTCGGAGAACAGGTTTCGGCTCTGCGACGTCTGCAAGGCGGGTCGGCTCTCAGCGGAACCCACCTGAGGCGAGTTCCGCGCCCGTGGCTCGGGCCGAGGCCCCAGGCCATCTTCTCGATCCTGCCTGCCACCTTGGCGATGATGTCGCACGATACGTTCTCGGGAATCCCGCCGCCGTCGTCCACGTACGAGGAAAGGTACTCGGCGCTCGTCCCCTCCAAGCCAAGGTTCGCGTGAAGTGTGCGCGGCGACATTTCTCGCATACATTTGGGCGTGAAATGTATCAAAAAATGTATTCATGCATTTCATTCACTCTCCGACATTTCTTGCGAACCCGTAAACACGTATCGTGCGCCCCGTCCGTGCCCGTCGATCCGCACATGCCCTTCGTTCGCCAGTTCATGGATCAGGCGATTGATCTGCTGGCGATCCAGCTTCGTTATCCGCCTGACCGCGGCGTTGGCGAGCGGTGCCTCGCCGCGCATGGCTCCACCGCGAATCGCCTCAAGCACATCGCGTTTGACCGATGCCCAATCGCGCATCCCCTCGCTCGATTCCCCGACCATACCCTGGACGAGCGCGCCCCGGGTCTCCGGCCTCAGCGTCCAGTACTCGTCCCGTCCGCCTCCGCGCCGTTCGAGGAGACCGAGCGTTCCTTCCATTTCCAGCAGTACATCGCGGGCCTCACTCTCACGCCGCTGGCAGAGGACCGCCGCCTTGGCGGCCCTGATCTCCGCGCGACGAAGGAGATGGCGCAGCACAAGCAGATGGCCACGGTGGAAGTTGCAAGAACATGCGCTGATCCGATAAAATAGATCATGATCTATTTGGAAGTTTGGCATGATTCGTTTATCTGTTCGTTTCGAACGTTTCTCCGGGAGGCCGTTTGAGATGCCGTTGCCAAGGACAACCATGCCCGAAGATCTGGAGACTCTGATCGCCGGGGGAGAATCCCTCGATGTCGAGTTCAAGGGTGAGTCGTCCCGGCCGCTTTCCGACGACGATCTGGTGGAGGCCGTGGTTTGTCTGGCCAACCGGCGCGGCACTGGACGGGGCTGGCTCCTCGTTGGGGTGGAGGATGATGGCTTCGTGTCCGGTGCGCGCCCGCGACACGAGGGAGGCAGTACCGACCTGAACCGGGTGCGGGCGCTGATTGCGAACCGCACCCGGCCGTCGTTGACCGTGCATGCCGAGCTGCGCTCGGTGAACGAGGAGGATGTCCTTGTCGTTGAGGTCCCCGCGTCGGCGGACCCGGTGGGTACCGCCACGGGCCGATACCTGCGGCGTGTCGTCGGCGGTGACGGTAGACCCGCCTGCCACCCTTACCACTTCCACGAGATGCAGTCGCGCCGTGCCGACTCGCGGCTGCTGGACTACACCGCGCTTACGATACCCGAAGCCGGCTGGGAAGACATGTCGCCGATCGAGTTCGATCGCTTCCGTCGCTCGATCGCCGAAAATCCGGGTCGCGGAGATGAGGCGCTCCCCAGCCTCGGCGACCTCGACCTCGCAAAGGCTCTGGGCGCGGTGGAGACGGCGGGTGACCGCGTCGTTGTTCGCGTCCTCGGACTCCTGTTGTTCGGGCGGCAGAAGGCGCTCGTGTCGGGGGTCCCTACGCACGAGGTCGCCTTCCAGCGTCTCTCGCAAAACGACGTGGAGGCCAACGACTTCTTCCGCTGGCCGGTGCTGAGGGTCATGGAGGAGCTGGAGACGCGGTTTCGGTCGCACAACCGTGAGCGGGAGATATTCGTCGGGATGACGAGAGTCGGGATTCCCGACTATCCGGCCCGCGCCTACCGCGAAGGCGTCGCGAACGCCTTGGTGCATCGCGACTACACGCGCCTCGGGGCGGTCCATGTGCAATGGCACGACGACAGGCTCCAAATCTCCAGCCCCGGCAGCTTCCCCGAGGGCGTACACCTCGACAACCTGCTCGTTACTGACCCGCGGCCCCGCAATCCGCTGCTGGCGGACGCCTTCAAGCGTGCGGGTATCGTCGAGCGCACTGGCCGGGGTATCGACGCGATATTCGAAGCACAGCTCCGCGTCGGCCGCTCCATTCCGTCCTACGACCGCAGCACCGCCGCCGGCGTTACTCTCGTTCTGCCCGGTGGCCCGGCCAACCTCGGCTTCGTTCGACTCCGCGTCGAGGAGGAACGAACCGGCGGGCCGCTGGACCACCGGCAGCTCCTGCTTCTCCACCACCTGGGGTTGCAGGCTCGGATCACGGAGGCTGAGGCGGCACGCATTATCCAGCTGGATGAGGGCAGTGCCAGGCGGAGTCTGCATGCTTTGGTCGAGAAAGGGCTCGTCACTGCCGGCGGTCCTAGGGCGAAGCGGTCCTATCAACTCTCGGACGAGGCCCGCGAACGGTTCGGCGACGATCCGGTTCAGGGCCCCCATCCACTAACGATCTCGCAGCGGGAGTTCAGGGTCGAGGCCTACGCGCTGTCCAAGGGACGAGTCACGCGACGAGAAGTGGCCGAGCTGTGCGGGATTGGCCCGGCACAGGCGACCCGTCTGCTGGCGAGGATGGTGGACGAGGGGTTGCTCCGGCGTCATGGAAGGAGCCGCGGCACCTGGTACGAATCCGCCCGCCCTAACGTCGAACATCTCAAAGGATGGGCTCCACACATGCTGAAGGCCGCGCAGCGGGAATAGATCCCTACTCCCACATGCGTTATCTGTCCGCCGCCCGCCCGCTACGACCCATTACCCGCCGGGAACGCGGCGGAAGAGGCGGAACACGAGCACGAACGCGGTGGCGTACATCACGGCGCCGAGCAGGAACGGTGCGCCCGGCAGGTCCATGGGGGCGGCCGGTGAGGTGAAGTAGCTGAACAGGCCGGCGGTGAAGATCAGCGGGCTCAGGATGCTCGTCAGGCTCATGAGCGACTGGAGCGCTCCCTGGACCTTCCCCTGGTCCCGGGCCTCGACCGCTCCCGCCACGAGGCTCTGGAGCGCGGGGCCCGCGACGCCGCCGATGGAACCGAAGATGATGAAGGCGATGAGCATCCACCCCTGCGTGGCGAGGCCGTAGCCCAGGTAGGTGATCACGCCCAGCACCAGTCCGCCCAGGACCGCCCGGCGCTCGCCGATGCGCTTGATGACGGGCTGAACGAGTCCTCCCTGGACGATCGCCGCCATGAGGCCCACGAGCGCCAGCGACAGGCCGTTCGCGAGTTCGTCCCACCCGAACTTGTGCCCGGTGTAGAGGACCCACACGGTCTCGAGGCCGCGCTGCGCCAGGATGATGAACACGAAGGACACCGCGAGGCCGGCCACCAGCGGGTACGAGCGCAGCACGCGGAGGCTCCCGACCGGGCTGGCCTTCTTCCAGCTGAAGGCGTCTCGCTTCTCCGGCGGCAGCGACTCGGGGAGGACGAAGAGGCCGTACAGCGCGTTCACGAGGGCGAGACCCGCCGCCGCGAAGAAGGGGAGCCGCAGGTCGATGCCGCCCAGCAGCCCTCCGATGGCGGGGCCGAAGATGAATCCGAGGCCGAACGCGACGCCGATGAGCCCGAAGTTGCGGGCCCGGTTCTCGGGTTCGGACACGTCGGCGATGTAGGCGTTCGCCGTGGTAATGCTCGCCCCCATCACCCCCGCGATGAGGCGGCCCGCGAAGAGCCAGCCGATGGAGGGCGCGAGCCCCATGATGATGTAGTCAATCCCGAGGCCGAACAGAGAAATCAGAATCACGGGCCGCCGCCCGACCCGGTCCGAGAGGCTCCCCAGGATCGGAGCGAAGAAGAACTGCATGACGGCGTAGGCCGCGGCGAGGATCCCGAACCAGCGTCCCGCGAGGGCCGTGCTTCCCCCCGTGAACTCCCTGATCAACTCGGGGAGGATGGGGATGATGATCCCGATCCCCAGCACGTCGATGAAGACGGTGATGAGGATGAAGACCATCGCCGCCTCTCGGCCCCGCCCCGCTGCTTTCACCCATCCTCCACGCGATCGTTAGCCGGAACGCCGCCAACGCGCTGGCGGGTCGCGTAAGGTGGCGGGGACAGCGAGCCAATTCCAGCCGCACTCGAAGCGCCTGCGGCGACCGCGCCAACTCCCGTGCCGGCTCCCGTGCCGGCTCCCCTGCTAACTCACGTGCCGCTGGCGCGGGGCGTCGTGCCGCTGGCGGTAGTTCGCATACACCCGTTCACCGCCATGGTCGCCGCGGCGGGCCCGGGGGTTCGAGAACCCGGTCAGGTGCACGGCGACCTCGTCCACAACGAGCGCACCGCCGATGGCGCGTTCGGCGACGATCCCCACGTCGCGCCCCAGGCCGACGGCGGGGTGGTCATCGAAGGATCCCGCGCTCAGCCGGTCGAGGAAATCCTGCGCCGCGGAGGCCGGCGCGGTCCTGTCCCCCTCCGTGCGCCGTTCCAGCGCGTCGACACCGTAGCTTCGCACAAGCTTGGGGAGAAACGCGGCGAGCGTGGCGTGACGGTCGAAGAGATCCAGACCGTAGTTTCCGCCGGCCACCGAGAAGATGGCGCCGAGTTGATCCGGCGCGGCTTCCACCTCCCGCACGTAGTCCTCCAGCGCCTTCGCGTGGCGCTCGAAGATCTCGCTCATGGCGCCGGTCTCCGAAGGGGCATCCATCGCCGTGGCCTTCTCGTCGATCGCACTCCACACCCGGCTCTGGTCGGAGCGCCGCGTCCCCTCGCTGCGCATCGACTGCTGCACGCTCGCGTATCTCTCCGCCCGGCCGCTCGCGAAGTGCATCCGGTCCGTCACCCGGAATCCGGGGCTGTCGTAGGACCAGCGGCCCTGCTCCACGCAGGAGACGGGGATGACCGTCGTCTTCCCGGCGGGGAGCAGCAGCGTGAGGTTGGCGACCCGGTTCTGCTTCGCACCGACGAGTTCCTCGCCGTCCACGATGAGCACGGGACGGTCCGCCCGGTTTTCCACCTCGAGGTCGGGGACGCTGCCCCCCATCGACACCTCGCGCACGGTGACCAGATCCTCGCGAAGTCCCTCTCCCAGCAGGAGGTAATCGAGATCCGAGGTCTCCCGGGAAAGCAGCGGGAACACCGTGAGGCCGCCGCAGAAGGCCGGTTCGGCGATCTCGAGGCCGGCGATGGCGGACGTGATCTGGTTCATCTCTCCACTCCTTGATATTGTCAGTGTTGATATTATGTTGACAGTAGGGCGGAGATTCGGATAAGTCAACGGTCGTCGTCGTCAGACGACAGTAAATGTCAGTTCACGGTCGGAGCGGCGGAGACGGGATGCGCAGTTACACGGCCCGGGAGTTGGAAGAGGAAACGGGGTTCAGGCGACGTACGATCGCCTATTACGTGCAGGTCGGACTGCTTCCGCGTGTCGGGCGAAGGGGACCGAAGACCCGTTATCCGAAGCTCGTGCGGGACCGCCTCCTCTTCATTCGACGGGTGCGCGAGGCGGAAGGGGCCGGGAAGGTGCCCGCGACCGGTCTCCGCCAGATCGGCGCCGTGTTCGAGGGATCGTCGCCGGAACTCATCACGGGCGTCGCGGACGGACGGATCGCGGTGACCGCCGACCTCCTCTCCGCGCGCTCCACCGGAGCCGATGCCCCGCTACGGACCGGGGACGTGACCGAACGGCGGGAGTCGCCGGCCGCCCTTGCCGCCCCGCGAGCCCGGCGGGCCGCGCTCAGCGACAGGCTGCTGGTGCGCGAGGAGGAACCGCGCTGGCCTCAGGAGGCGATGGCGGCTCCCGCCGACGATCCGGAGTTGGCTGCGTTGCTGGCCGCCCTGCAGCAGGTAGCGGGCCGCGCCGACGAAGACGCAGCCCTGCTCGAAACGATCGGGCGCCGGCTTCGTGAACTGCTGGCGGACCGGTTCGGCGACTGACGCCGGGTCTTGCCGCGGGCGGCTAGGACTCGATGTCGTAGAAGCTCTCGACGGGGGGCGGGTTTGCGGGGACGGGGCCGCCTGCGAGCGCGTCGCGCATCGCGGGCGCCCGCGGGGTGGCGGCGACCGTGCCGAATCCGGAGGTGTCGTCTGCCATGGCCGCGAAGAGTCGGCCGGCGCGCTCGAGCCGGGTGGTGATCTCCTCCTCGATCGGTTCGAGACTCCAGTCGCCGCGCTTCATCACGTGTCCAAGCGCGATCCCGTCCGAACGCGGCAGGACCCCGATGCGGCCGCCCCCCGGGGCGCTGCCCTCGAGGCTGTAGCCGATCTCTGGCTGAGGGGCGAGGAAGGTGAGCTGGCCCTTGACCGGGGTCATCGTTTCGTCCCCGAACAGGGCCCGGGCGCCGAGTCCGGTGCAGTTGGCGATGAGCGGCTCGTCGAGCGACACGAGGTCGCGGAGTGTCTCGAAGTCGCGGATCCGCACGCGCCCGCCGAAGAGGAGGAACTCCTCCATCAACTCATCGAGATAGATCGATGGCTCGATGCGGAGGGTCGGCCTGCGAAGCGCGTAGGCGCCGGGGAAGGGGTGTTCTCCCGGCTGCAGCACGGTGGCGGCCACGTCGAGGCCCGGGTCGAGGCCGCTCTCGGTCTCGTCGAGTCCGGAATCTTCCACCCGCCGGCCCGAAAGGCGGTTCGTCCAGGTGTACGTCGTCAGCCAGGACACGCCGCGCCCGGCTCCGGCGAACAGTTGCAACTGCTCGTAGGAGGCGCGGACCGCCCGGTCGAACTGGGCGTCGAAGGCCGGGGTCCGTTCCGGCGCCGACACCAGGTTGGAGAGCGGCGAGAACCCGGCGTAGGCCATGTTCGAGGTCGTGTCGGGCGGGAGGGCGCGCGCGTGGATCGTCACGTCGAAGCCGCGGCGCTGGAGCTGCCGCGCGGTGGCGAGGCCGACGGCGCCGGCTCCGATGACGGCGGCTTGCCGCGAAGGATGAGGTTCGGCCAGTTCGGCGGCGAGCAGGCCCGTCCCCCAGGAGAGGGAGATCCCAGCGCCGCCGTGGCCGTAGTTGTGGATGATCGTCTTGTCGTCGAGCCGCTCCGTGGCCACGCGAAAACCGGCGGGCCGGAACGGTCTGAGACCGACGGTGGTTCGGATCACGCGGTCCGGCGAGACTCGGACGAGGGGCAGCGTCGGGGCGACCGGCCCGGGCGGAACACGGCGCCAGGCGGGGGAACACGCGCCGAGACTCGAGCCCAGCGCCGCGGTCCCCATGGTCTTGATCAACGTTCGTCGGTTCACGCAATAAGACTGATGCCAACCACCGGCGTCGGCCAGAGAGCACGTCGAGGCGTTCCCGCGGGAACGTCCCGGGAGGGAAGGAATGCAGGAAAAAGTGATTGAGACGTCGGAAGACATCGCCGAGGGCCTCGATGCGTTGGTGCGCATCGACGGACGGCTTGCGGAGGTGGTCGAACGGGCGGGGGCGGTGCCGCTGCGGCGAAGCCCCCCCGGCTTCGAGGGCCTCGCCCGGGTCATCGTTTCGCAGATGGTGTCGAAGGCGGCCGCCGCCGCGATCTGGGAGCGGCTCCTCGAAGAGGCGGACTGCTGCGCGCCCGGACGGGTCGCCGGACTCTCCGATGCGCAATGCCGCCGGATCGGGCTTTCCCGCTCCAAGGAGATGACGCTGAAACGCGCGGCGGAAGCCGTCCTTGGCGGGAGCCTCGATCCGGAAGCGCTGTGCCTCATGCCTGCCGTGGCAGCCATCGCCGCCATGACGGCGCTCAAGGGGGTCGGAGTGTGGACGGCCGAGGTCTACCTCCTGTTCTGCGCCGGCCATCGCGACATTTTTCCGGCAGGCGATCTTGCGCTGCGAAGCGCGGCGGGACATGCGCTCGGCCTCGAAGAACGGCCCGACGAAGAAACGCTCCGCGAGATCGCCGGCCGCTGGCGACCCTGGCGGAGCGTGGCGGCGCGCCTTCTCTGGGCGTACTACTCGGCGGAAATGCGGCGGCGAAACGTGACGCCGATGGGTTCCCGGGGCTAGATCGTTTCGAGATCTTCGGCTCGTACCCAGCCGACCTTGCCGTCTTCCAGCACGATCTCGAGCCAGTCGCTCGATCTCCGGTCGATCCGGACCACGGCGCCTTCGTGAATCGTGAACAACTGCAGCGAGGGATCTTCGGAGGGCGCGCTCTGCACGGCGGCCTCCGTCTGCAGGATCACCCCGCGCTCCGCGCGCCCGACCCCGAGCTCACGGATCAGCAGGTTCGTGCCGGCGACGGAGGCGAGCGCGGCCGCTGCCGCGGCGGCGTGGCGGGTCCAGTGCGGCGGTCCGTTGGAGAGGAGCCGGTAGAGGACGATGGAAGCCAGCCCCAGGTAGCCCAGCGCCAGGATCGCGATGAGCCACCCGCGCGGCACGAGTTGCAGCGCCCACCCGACGACGCGGGGCACCCAGAACCCCGGCAGCGGCGTGATCTCGTCGGCGGTCAGGGAGCGCGCGAGTTCCAGGTTGCCGCGCACGTTCTCGTCCCGCGGAAGCGCGACCCTGGCGCGCTCGTAGAAGAGGATCGCCCGGCCCAGTTCCCCGAGCCTGAAGTAGGCGTTGCCGATGTTGTAGTGGAGTTCGCCGCTCTCGAACCCGTCCTCGTACAGTCCGAGGTAGGCATCGAGGGCGGCCTCATGGTCTCCGGCCTGATAGAGGCGGTTCCCGGCCTGGAAGCGGTCGGCGGGCGCAGGGCCGCGCGCAGTTTCCTGCACGGTGGCGAGTTCGGTCGCCGGAGCCGGCGCGAGGGTTGGCGCCAGAGCGAGCGCCACGGCCGGGAGCCCGGCGAGTGCCACGGCCGTGAGCCCGATGACCGCCAACCCGTGGCGACGCCCGGCAAGGCGGCGGGCGATCATCGGAGTTCTCCCGCGAGGGCGGAAAGCGCGGACTCGGCGCGGGCCAGAAAGGTCTTCCGTTCTTCGATCTCGGCGCCGACCGGGGCGAAGCGCTGCCGGTCGCAGGCTTCGAGCGCGGCAAGGTACTCGTCGACGGTGGGCTCGCGGGCGCCGCGGCGGAGCAGAGCGGCGCGGAGGTCGTCGCGGATCATCCCGGCAGCGGAGGTGTCGAGCTTGTCGGCGACGAACCCTTCCAGCGCCTGGGCGGCCTCGGCGTAGAAGGCCCGCGCATCGCTGCCCCCCGCGAGCCCGGCGGCCCGGGCGAGGCGCTTCTTCGCCACGCGGGCCGCCCGGCGGTCGCGAGCGTAGGCCCGGTCGCCCGCGAGCCGGTCGCGGCGCCGGCGCAGCCCGGCCGCGCCCGCGACCATGCCGACGGGCGCAAGCGCGACGATCCAGAACCATGCCTGGTCGAACAGCATCTCACCCCGGCGACGGAAGCGCGGCGTATCGGTCCGGATGAAGCGGATGTCCGAGCGCAGCGCCTCGACGGAGCCGCGCGCGCGTGTTCCCGGCAACGCGTCCTCGACCGCCCGGCCCGTGACCCGCAGGTCGACCGGCGCCGCCGACGCCGTCTCGTAGCGGTCCGCCTCGGCGTTGTAGTACCCCATGTCCACGCCCGGTATCGTCAGCGTTCCGGGCGCCCGGGGTATGAGGACGTACTCCCACGTCCGCGTTCCCGCGACACCGGCGTCGGTGGTTCGCAGGCGATCGGACACCTCCGGCGGAAAGGCCTCAACGGTCGGCGGAAAGGCGAGTTCCGGCGGTGCCAGCGCCTTCAGGTTGCCGGAACCCGACACGTCCACGCGCAACGTGACCGCCTCGTTGGCGGCCAGACTGTCCCGGTCGACGGAACTCTCGATCGCCAGATCCCCCACGAGGCCCGTGAAGCCCGCCGGCCGGCCCTCCGCGGGGAGGGGGAGCACTTCGATCTCGACCGGAGGCGAAGCGGCGCCCGTCGTCACGACATCGCCGAACAGGGAACTCCGGTTGAAGAATCCCCCGAACACATCGTCGAACGGATCGCGCGATCGTCGCTGCACGCGGACCTGCGCCTCGATCGCGAGCGGTTCGAGCGTCTTCGAACCCGGCCCTGTCGGATACAGCGCCACCTTCCGGATCACCGCCGTCGCGTAGGCGACCCCGTCGCGCACGACCTGCTCCACCTGCGGCTGTTGCGGGAGTTCGAACTCCTCGACCCAGAAGCCCGCCGTGGCGGGAAGTCGCGTGACCCCGTACGAACTCACGTTGACGCGGGTGAAGAGCCGGTATTCGACGATGACGGGTTCGTTCTCGCGGACGCGGCGCTTGTTCGGCTCGGCGACGACGAAGAGGTCGTCCGGGCCGATGTTCCCGGGGTCCGAAGGCTGCCCTGCCGGGGCTCCCTCCGCTCCCGGCGCCGGCTGGGGGGCCGACGACACGCGCAGGCTCAGCGGCTCCGTCGTCAGCGCCTCTCCGCCCGCCTCGACCGTCACCGGCCCGATCTCGAACGTCCCCTCCGTCGTCGCCTGGAAACGGTACCGCACGGTGAGCGAGACGGTCGTCCGGCCGTTCACGATCCGCACCGAGGTCTGCGTCCCGCTGCTCAGGAAGGCGGCGAAGGCGGCCATGCCGGGAAGGACGGGGTCCTGGTCGAAGCGTTGGACGCCTTCCAGGACGACGTTGAGCGTGAAGGTCTGCCCCACGCCGACTTCCCCGCGGTCGAGGTGCGCCGAGGCCGTGACATCCTGCCCGGAGAGCGCGCCGGGAACGAGGAGGCAGGCCAGGACCCACGCCCGGACCCGGGCGAGGACGGGGGTCGCCGCCGAGCGGTCCGGGCGCACGGGAAGTCGAAGCCGTCGCATCACCAGTCCCTGCGCGGCCTCGTGCCGCGCGTCGGCGTGCGCGGCTGGCGGTTCACCTCATCCTGATCCTCCTGGATCGCGTCAAGCAGCCGTTCGGCCTCCTCCCGCGTCATTTCTCCGGGCGGGGGTGTTCCCTCCTGCGGCGGTGATTCCGATTCCTCCGGATCCCGCTCGGGGTCCGGCTCAGGGTTCGGCTGGCTCTGCGGATCCTGGTTCGGATCCTGCTCGGGCTGATCCTGATCCTGTTGATCCTGCTGCGGATCCTGGTTCTGCTCGCCACCTTGCGGTTGCTGCTCGCTCTCGTCCTCCTCGTCGTTCTCGCCGTCGCCCTGCTGCTGCTGCTCCTGCTCCTGCATCTGTTCGAGCACCCGCTCGAGGTTGTGTTTGGCGTCGGGGTCCGCCGGGTCGGCGCGCAGCGCCTGCTTGAAGGCCTCCAGACTCTCGGGGAGCGCGCCCTGCCGGTAGAGCGTGTTCCCGAGGTTGTACCACGCGGCGGCCGCCAACTCCGGGTCTCCGCCCTCCACCGCGGCGCGGAAGGATTCCAGCGCCGACTCGTAGTCCTCGCCCCGGTAGAGCGCGTTCCCGTCGTTGAACCGGATGATCGGGGAGTCCGGGTCCGCGAGGAGCGCCTCCAGGTACTTCTCGTGCGCCTCGGCGAAACGTCCCTCCTCATAGAGGCGGTTCCCCTCGCGCGTCTCGGCGCGTCCCGCCTGCGCGCGCACTTCGGCGGGCGCCGCGGCCACGAGGGCCGCGACGGCGAGGGGCAGCCACAGCCGCCCGATGCGTCTGCCCGTCGCGCTCACGTGAACCTCCCTCTCCAGGCACTCACGGTCTTCTTCCGGTCCGTCCACAGTCCCTCCAGGAACAATAGGAGAATCGCCGCGCCGAGGAATATCTGGAACTGCTCCTCGTACTGCGTGACCTCGCGCGCGTCGATCTCGCGTCCGCCCAGCGCCGAGACCTCTTCGATGAGCGCCGTCAACTCGCTTGCCTCGGGGGTGCTGCGGTAGAGCTGTCCGCCCGTGCGCGACGCGATCCGCCTCAATGCCGTCTCGTCGAGCCGGGTCGTGACGACGGCCCCCGCTTCGTCGCGCTTGAACCCGGCCGGCCCGCCCGCCGCGCCGTACTCGGGAATCGGGACGCCGTCCGTCGAACCCACGCCGACCGTGTGGATCGTAACCCCGGCCTCGAGTGCGCGGTCCACCGCCGGCTCGATGCCCCCCTCATGGTCTTCGCCGTCGGTGACGACGATGATGATGCGTTCCTCCACCGGCGCGTCGGAGAAGGCTTCCAGCGCGAGTTCGAGCGCGGCCCCGAGATCCGTTCCCTGCACGGGCACGAGTTCCGTGTCCATCGCGTTGAGGAAGAGGCGCGCGGCTCCGTAGTCCGACGTCAGCGGGCTCTGGACGAAGGCTTGGCCGGCAAAGGCGATGAGGCCGATGCGGTCCCCGTCCAGCCGCTCGATGAGGCGCTGGATTTCGAGTTTCGAGCGCTGCAGGCGGTTGGGGGCGATGTCCTCCGCCAGCATCGAAGTGGAGAGGTCCAGGGCGACGACGATGTCCATCCCCTCCCGGCGGACGGTCTCCACGCGCGAGCCGAACTGCGGGCGGGCCAGGGCAACGGCGGAGAGGGCGAGCACGGCGAGGAGTCCGATGGCCTTCCAGGCGCGGGCCCGCGGGTTCACGCTCCGGCTCAACCGGCGGACGAGCGCGAGGTCGCCGAAGCGGGCCAGCGCCCGGCGCCGCAGGGTCACGCCCCGCCACATCAGGCCGGCGGCCAGCGGGATGAGCGCCAGTCCGAACAGTGCCGTGACGAACCCGAAGCGGAACACGATGGTGCCTCCCCCCCGCTACGGCAGTCTTCGCAGGACCGTCTGCGCGAGCCCGATCTCGAGCAGCAGCAGTCCGAGTCCCGCCGCGAGCGGGAAGTGGAAGAGTTCGCCGTACCGCGTGAAGCTCTGCACGTCGATCTCGGTCGTCTCGAGCGCGTCGATCTCCTCGTAGATGCGTTCGAGGCTCTCGCGGTCGGTGGCCCGGAAGTACCGTCCTCCGGTGACCTCGGCAACCTCCGCGAGGGTGGGTTCGTCGACGTCCACGGGAATCGACACGAGGCGCCGCCCGAAGACCGGATCGTCGACGGGAACCGGGGCCGTCCCGCGCGACCCCGCCGCGATCGTATAGACCTTGACCCCCAGCGCCCGGGCCATTTGGGCGGCGGTCGCCGGATCGATCTCGCCGCGGTTGTTCCGGCCATCGGTGAGGAGCACGATGATCCTCGATTCGGCCTGGCTGGACTCGAGGCGCTTGAGCGCGGTCGCGAGTCCGAGTCCGATCGCGGTCCCGTCCTCGACCATTCCCACCTCCAGTTCGGCCATGACCGCCGAGACGGCCGGGTGATCGATCGTGAGCGGGGCCTGGGTGAACGCCTGTCCGGCGAACACGACGAGTCCGATGCGGTCGTTGCGGCGGCGTTCGACGAAGTCCGCCGCGACCTCCCGGGCCGCCTCCAGCCGGTTGGGCACCAGATCCTGCGCGAGCATGGAACTGGAGATGTCCAGGGCCATGACGATGTCGACGCCCTCGGTCGACACATCCTCGCTGATCGAGGCGGATTGGGGGCGGGCGAAGGCGACGATGAACAAGCTGAGGGCGAGCAGGCGCAGCGCCAGCGGCACATGGCGCAGGCGGCCGGTGCGCTCGGCCCCCGAGCGCCGGAGGAGCGCCAGGTCCGGGTAGCGCAGGGCGCCGGCCCTGCGTCCTCCCCTCGCCAGGCGCCGGTAGGCGAGCGCCGGGACGAGGAGCAGCAGGAGCAGGAGAAACGCGGGATCCGCGAAGCGGTGGATCATGGAACGGCCGCCTCGGTCCGGTCGTCCGCGGCCGCTTCGGCTCTGTCGGCTGCGGTCTCTCCGGGCGTCGTCGCTTCGGCTGCGGTCTCGTCGGACTCCGCGGCGGGGGGCGGGGGCACGAACTTCGTCCGTTCCACCAGCGTGCGCGCGTCGGCGAGGATGCCCCGGCACGCCGCCTCATCCGGCCGCCGCTTCGCGAACTTCACCAGGTCGCAGGCGTCCAGGAAGCGTTCGAAGGCCGTTCGAAGACCGGGGTCCACGCCGGCATGCCCCAGGCTCGAGATCACGTCCGGCGTGATCATCTCCAGGGCCCAGATCCGGTACCGTCCCTCGAGGTAGGCGCGGATGATCCGGGACACCTCGATGTGGTACGGCTTGATCTCGCCGCGCTCCAGGAGAGGGGACGCCTCGAGCCGGTCCAGCGCCTCGAGCGCGATCTCGTGTGGCGGCCGAGCCGGGACCGGTGGCCGGGAGTCGGTCCGGTGGGGGCTGCGACGCCGCCGGCGCCCCCACCAGTACCCGGCGCCGGCGAGCGCCGCGGCGAGCAGGAGCCACGGCCACAGGAGCAGCCAATTGCGCGCGACCGCGCGCGGGCCCTTCACGTCGCGGATGTCTCCGCTCTCGTCGAGCCCGACCGTGGTCACGCCGATCACCACGGGGTCGGTGGAGACGGTGGCCGAGACGCCCGCCCCGTCCGTGAGTGCGAGATCGAACGAAGGGAGTTCGAGTTCGCCCAACTCGAAGGCGGTCACGCGCAGCACCGCCGGCGTGCGCACGCCTTCTCCGTAGGCCTCGGGCGGACCCGCCTCGAGCGCCAGCGCCTCGAAGGGACCCAGCGAGAGCGAGTCGGGCCAGCGCACGGCGAGATCCGCCGGGTGCTCGACGGAGAGCCGCAGCGCGAGCGGATCGCCCACATGGATCTCCGTCGTGTCGGGTTCGATGGTGACCCGAGGCGACTGCCCCCGAAGGTCTCCGCCCGCTCCGAGAGCCCCGCACGCCAGCAGGAGGCTCACGACGGCGGCCCGCCTCCCGTCCCACGATCCGCGGCTCATATGCGCCGTCCCCGCTCCTCGAAGAAGCGCATCAGCGGCCGCAGGTAGGGGCGCCCCGGACTGAGATCCACGACGTCGACCTTGCTGCGCCGGAACGTCCGGTCCTGTCCCGCCCGCGCCTCCTCCCCGCAACTCGCGAACGCCGCCCGGAAATCACGGTTCGAGGTGTCGACGACGAGCCGTTCTCCCGTCTCCGCGTCCTCGAGTTCGACGAGTCCGATGGGCGGCAGTTCCGACTCCCGCCGGTCCCTCACCCGGAGGGCGACGACGTCGTGCCGCCGGCCCGCGACCCCGAGCGCTTTCTCGAAGGGCTTCGAGACGAAGTCGGAGACGACGAAGACCACGGCCCGCCGCCGGATGATGCGCGAGAGGTACTCGAGCGCCGCGCCGAGGTCCGTCGACCGGCCCCGGGGCTGGTGATACAGCATCTCGCGCAGCACGCGCAGGACGTGCCGCCGGCCCTTCCGTGGCGGGACGAATTTCTCGACGCGGTCGCTGAAGATGATGAGCCCGACCTTGTCGTTGTTCTTGATCGCGCTGAAGGCGAGCAGGGAGCACACCTCGACGGCGAGATCTCCCTTCATGCGCTCCCGGGTGCCGAAATCTCCGGATGCGCTCACGTCCACGAGGAGCATCACCGTGAGTTCGCGCTCTTCCTCGAAGATCTTGACGTGGGGCGTTCCGGTGCGGGCGGTGACGTTCCAGTCGATCGAGCGGATGTCGTCGCCGTAGTCGTACTCGCGCACCTCGGCGAAGTTGATGCCGCGTCCCTTGAACACGGAGTGGTATTCGCCCGAGAACACCTGGTCCACGAGCCCCCGCGTCGTGATCTCGATGCGGCGGACCTTCCGGAGGATCTCCCGCGGAATCATCCCTCCCTCCCTCCCTCCGATTCCCCGAACGCCTACGGGACCTCGACGCTGTCGAGGATCCGGTTCACGACGTCCTCGCTCGTGACTTCCTCGGCTTCGGCCTCGTAGGTGACGAGCACGCGGTGCCGCAGGACATCGAGGGCGATGGACCGCACATCCTCCGGCGTCACGTAGCCCCGGCGCCGCAGGAAGGCGTGGGCCCGCGCCGTGCGCGCCAGGCAGATGCTGGCTCTCGGCGACGCGCCGTAGGCGATGAGGCCGGCGAGGTCTTCGAGTCCGTGTTCGGCCGGCTCCCGCGAGGCGAAAACCAGTTCCACGATGTACCGTTCGACCTGCCGGTCCATGTAGATGAGGTCGACGGCGCCGCGCGCCCGGAGGATCTCGTCCGGCGTGACGACCGTCTCCGGCTCGGGCGCGGACCCGACGCCCATGCGCCGCATGATCTCCAGCTCTTCCTCCTTGTCGGGATATCCGATGGAGAGCTTGAGCATGAAGCGGTCCACCTGCGCTTCGGGGAGCGGGTACGTCCCCTCCTGCTCGATCGGGTTCTGGGTCGCGAGGACGAGAAAAGGGTCGTCGAGGGGGAAGGTCTCGTCCCCGATGGTGACTGTGCGTTCCTGCATCGCCTCGAGGAGCGCGGACTGCACCTTGGCGGGCGACCGGTTGATCTCGTCGGCGAGGATGATGTTGGAGAAGACCGGACCCTTCCGGATCTGAAACTCGCTCCGCTTGGGATCGAAGATCAGCGTTCCGATGAGGTCGGCCGGGAGGAGGTCCGGCGTGAACTGGATCCTCTGGAAACCGGTGTCGATCGCCTGCGCGAGCGTCCGCACCGTGAGGGTCTTCGCCAGCCCCGGCACGCCTTCCATGAGCACGTGACCGTCGGCGAGCAGGCCGATGAGGAGCCGCTCGACCATGGTCCGCTGCCCCACGATGACGCGCCCCACCTCATCGACCAACCGCTCCACGAAGGCGCTCTGCTCGCGGATCTTCTCCTGTATCGCTTCGATGTCGTGACTCACCGCGGTGCGTTCCTCTCCTCTCGAATCGTCTCTCCGAATGATCTCGCGCGAAGGCATCGATCAGCCACCCGTGCCTTATGCCGACGGGAATCGGCGCTTGAAAGACATTTTAGCGAATTTCGGCGTTGCCCGAAGGGTTTCCCGCGCGGGCCCGCGTTGACGCGGAGCGTGGCGGCGGGCACCGTGGATTCGGACCCCTTGGCGATCACGGAGTCCCAACCAGGAGCGCCGAATGCACGACACGCCGGAGCCGGGACCGGAATCGAACACCGTCCACCGCCGCGACCTCCTCCGCTGGCTCGCCGCGAGCCCTCTGCTGGGGGCGCTCGCGGGCTGCGACCTGGGCGTGGTCGGTCGGGCGCTCGCCCAGGAGGCGCCGGCGCGGTCGCTCGACGACCTCGTCGCGTCGGCGCAGGAGGCCCTCGATGTGTTCGACCTCGAGAAGGTGGCCGCGCAAACCGTGCCCACGGCGCACTGGGGATACATCAAGACGGGCGTCGACGGAGAGGGCACGCAGGCCAGCAACCGTGCCTCGCTGGAGCGGATCTACCTCCGCGCGCGCCGCCTGGTGGACGTCTCCAACCTCGACATGCGCGTCTCGATCTTCGGGCGGGAGTGGCCGACGCCGCTCATGATCGCGCCGGCGGGAAGCCAGGGCGCCTTCCACCGCGACGGCGAGCTGGCCACCGCGCGGGCGGCCGCGGCCCGAAACCACCTGCAGACGCTCTCATCGGTGAGTTCGACGGGAGTCGAGGCGGTGAACGAAGCGCGGGGCGAGCCGGTCTGGTACCAGCTCTACGCGCCCCGCCACTGGAACGCGACCGCCGGCCTGATCAACCGGGTGCGCGAGGCCGGCTGTCCCGTGATCGTACTCACCGTCGATCTCCTCGGCGGGAGCAACCGGCTCACCCTGCGGCGCTGGGAGCGCATCGACGACCGCAACTGCGACACCTGTCACCGGAGCGGCGGACGGGCGGATCCCGTGAAGCCGATGTACGAGGGGCTGCCCGAGGGCCCGCCCGACAGCGGCGGCCCCTCCATGACGTGGGACTACGTGCACCGCCTGCGCGACATCACGGATCAGCGGATCGTCGTGAAGGGCCTCGTGACGCGCGAGGATGCGGAACTCGCCCTGGAACACGGCGTGGACGGCATCTGGGTCTCGAACCACGGCGGCCGCGCGGAAGGGAGCGGCCGTGCGACGATCGATGCGCTGCCCGAGGTCGTGGAGGTGGCCGGCGGCGAGGTTCCGATCATCGTCGATGGGGGCTTCCGCCGGGGGACCGACATCTTCAAGGGTCTCGCCCGCGGCGCCACCGCGGTCGCGATCGGGCGTCCCTACCTGTGGGGACTCGGGGCCTTCGGCCAGGCGGGCGTCGAGCGGGTGCTGGAAATCCTGATCGAGGAACTGCGCATCACGATGGGCGCCGCCGGGACGCCCTCACTCGCCGACATCGGCCCCCACTCCATCGGCGTCGACTGACGACGGGACGTTCCCGCGGGAACGCGGCACGGAGGTCGTAACGGTTACGGGGACGATCACGCCGGCACGGCGCTGTCCGTAGCCGAAGGGGTCGTCAGACGAGTCCGAAGAAGTTCAGGATGAATCCGATCGTGATGGGGATGATGGGCAGCAGCGTGACGCCGGCCGCGATGGTCACGCCCGCCCGGAAGAGGAGGGGGCCGGCCGGCAGGAGCCGTCCGCCGAACAGCTTCTGGAGGGCGATCTCGGCCACCGGACCCAACGTATAGCACACATTCGCCCACACGGCCCACCAGATCGCCATGCGGACCATGTCGACCGGTTGAAGGGTCGCGACCACCGCCGTGAGCGCCGCCCCGAACGTCATCGTCACGAGTCCGGTGGCGCCGACGATGAGGTTGTAGGGGAGCCGGCGCTTCTCCCACCAGCCGATCATCGCCCCGACGCGGCGCTCCGCCGGCTCGGGGTAGAGGAAATCGGCGAGGAAGGTGCCTCCGGGAACGATGCCCCGGGCCAACTCGCCGCCGGGGGTGGGGTCTGTCAGAGTGTCGTGGTTCGTCACGGGCTCACCAGTGTGGTGTCGCAGAAATTCCACGGCCATTCGAGCGCCGATGCATCCGCCCCTGCGGCGTTGCTCCTCCTCGCAATAGCTCTGCTATTCCTCGTCGGAGCGCCTTGCAGTACTCGGCGCCTCGACGCTCTCGGTGGCTCGCGGACTTCTGCGACACCACACTAAGCGGGACCGGCTCGGTTCGACCTGGTCACACCGTCATACGGTTTCGCGCGCTCCGGGTTCCGTGGAGCCTTCGCTCCGGGGGCCACGGCGACCCCCGGAGCTTGCAGCGACGGGCGCGGTCAGCGCAGCGAGGCCGCCAGGCCGCGGATCGCGTCGGCCAGCAGCGCCAGGCGCCGGGCATCTCCCGGCCCCGCCGCGTTGGCGGCGCGGCGCGCATCCTCGTCGAGTTCGGCCGCCACGGCGTTCAGTTCGTCGAGCGTGGCGCTTTGCTCGGCGCCCGACTGGCTCTCCGCCGTGTCGAGCAGCGCCGCCACGCGCTCTCCGCGCTCGGTGTTGATGCCGCTGTCGCGCTGCATCTGGATCAGATAGGAACGCGCCACCGCGAAGCTCGCGGGCCAGTCGTAGCGCTCCTGGTTCTGGACGTTGGAGTCGCCGACCATCACCGACATCGCCGCGTCGATCTCCGCCTGCGACAGGTGCTCGCTGGCCGCGAGCTGGAACACGTCCACGCCCCGCGCGATTTCCGCGCCGTAGATCGAACCGTTGTGCCAGTACGCCGACCAGTAGCCGCCGCTCAGCATCTCCACCGCGTCGAGCGGGCCGCGGTCGAAGTAGGCGATCTCGAACGGATTCTCCGGGTCGGTGAAGTCGAAGATCGAGAGGCCGCCCTGGTACCAGCCCTGGACCATGATGTCGCGGCCGGGCACCGGGATCATGGAACCGTTGTGGGCTACGCAGTTCTCCTGCTCCGTCTGCGGCACCGGCAGCTTGTAGTAGCCCGCCAGCTCCATCTTGCGGTCGCGGATCGTGAAGATCGCGTTGGCGCCCCACGTCTCCGGATCGGAGCCGCGGCAGCGAGGCGCTCCGCCGCCGCCCCACTCGTCCGTGAACACGATCGCCGTACCGTCGTTGTTGAAGGTCGCCGAATGCCAGTAGGCGAAGTTGGGATCGACGACCTGGTCGATGCGCACCGGGTTCTCGGGGTCGGAGATGTCCAGCAGGATGCCGTTCCCCGAGCAGGCTCCGGCGGCGAGTCCCAGATCGGAGCGGACCGTGATGTCGTGGCACTGGTTCGTGCGGCGGGATGACTGCGAGCCCTCGCCGTGGTCGCCTCCCGCCCACAGGCCGGCGATCTCCCCCGTCTCGGGGTCGGCGAAGATGCGCGGCATGTTCACGACCGCGGCATTCTCCGGCGCGTCCACCGGTACTTCGATGATCTCGATCCGGAACAGCGCCGTGTTCTCGTCCTCCTCGACCGGGAGGCCGGAGCAGCCCTCGAGTTCGCTGCCCGAACGCACGCGCCCCGTGCCCGAAACGTAGATGTACACGCGGGAGTCATCGCTCGGGTCCGTGACGAGCGTGTGCGTGTGGGAGCCGCGGCAGGTCTGCACGGTCTTCACCTGGCGCGGATTCCCGACGTCGGAGATGTCGAAGATCCGGATCCCCTGCAGGCGAACGGTGCTCACGCTGTCCTGCACCCCTTCCGTGCCGCAGTCGAGCCGGGCCGATGTCTGCTGGACCGACATGAAGAGAAGGTTCTCGTGCACGCTGACGTCACCCTGCCCGCCGGGACACACGACCGCGACGACGAGTTCCGGCTGGGCGGGATCCGAGGCGTCGAACACCTGGAAACCCCAGTAGCTGCCCTGGAAGACGAGGTCTCCCTGGAAGGCCAGGTCCGAGTTCGTGGGGCCGCGCCCGCCGGCCTCGTCGGTCAGGAAGGGATCGGGCTTCGGGAGGCTGATCAGCCGCTCGAGGTTGCCGATCGCCATGCCCGCATCGTGGAGGCCCGGCGCGAGCCCGATGCGCGGATCGTCCGGGTCCCATTCCCACACGGCCTCCGGAGGGGGCGGCGGCGGGTCCTGGGCCGCCAGCGAGCCCGCGCCGCCCAGCCAGCCGTACGCCAGCACCGCCAGCGCCGGCAACACGGCCGCCAGACGGCCAATTCGCGGCCAGACTGTCGAAATCTCTCTGCGTGACATCTTCCTACCTCCCGTGAAACGCCAATAGGCGGCGAATGAGCGGTGAACGAGCGGTCATGGAATCTCGTTCAACAGGTCCCGCATGCGCAGGATCTCCATGTCCTGGTCCGCGTCCACATCCGCCGCGAACCGAAAAATCTCCGTCTCCTGACCTCCGCCCGGACTCCCGAACAACTCGGCCACCATCATCAGGGCCCCCTGATGATGCTTGATCATGCCTTCGAGGAAGAGCCGGTCGAACTCGGAACCCCGCGCCGCGGCGAGCGCGGCCATCTCCTCGCGAGACAGCATCCCCGGCATGAGTTCCCCCTCGCCGAGCCGGTGCGCGTGTCCGGCCCCCATCATCGGAGCCGTCTCGCCCCGCCGCTCGAGCCAGCTGGTCATCCACGCGATCTCGTCTCGCTGGGAGATCTCGATCCGCAGTCCGAGGAGCCGCAGACCTTCGTGATCCGTCCGCTCCGGAATGAGCGCGGCCATCTCCAGCGCCTGGGCGTGATGCGGGATCATCCCCCGCATGAAGCGCACGTCCGCCGGGGTGTGCGTGACGTGATCGAGGGAAGCCGCTTCCTCCACCGTCAGCACGCGCGTGGCCTCGCCGGGGGCGCCGGGCTGGACCGTCCGCACCTCTCCCTCGCTCGCGTCGCCGCCGCCGCACGCGGCAAGCGCCAGGAGCAGGAATCCGATCCCGTGGGCGCGCTTCTTTGCCAGGGTCCTCCGTCCGTCGGACGCCAGCAACTAGCCTTCGTCCTCTGTTGCGAGTTCGGCCTTCGCCGCCCGCACCATCTCCCGCACGTCGGCCAGCAGTTGCTTCGCATCGTAAACGATCCCGTCCTTGATCGTGTACTTGATGCCGCCGACGCGCTCGGTCTCGCCCGTCTCGTCATTGAGCTTCACCGCGCCGGTTCCGTACAGGACCTTCAGGTTCTGCAGCGGGTTCTCCTCGACGACCACGAAATCCGCCTTGAGCCCGGGGCGGATCATCCCGAAGTCGGGCGGGAGTCCCTTGGGATCGTTCAGTTCCTGCGCCCCGTGCAGGGTGGCCGAGCGGATGACCTCCACCGGGTGGAACCCGGCCTCGCGCAGCAGCTCGAACTCCCGGATGTAGTCGAAGCCGTACAGCTTGTAGATGAAGCCCGAGTCCGAGCCCGTCGTCACGCGTCCGCCGCGGTTCTTGTACTCGTTGAGGAACTGCATCCACACCCTGTAGAAGTTCCGCCACGCGACCTCGTCCTCCGTCCCCCAGTAGAACCAGTACGAGCCGTGCGCGGCGCGGCTCGGCTGATAGAACTCCCACTGGCTGGGGAGCGTGTACTCCTCGTGCCAGTCCGCGTTGCGGGCGGCCATCACGTCCCGGCTCGCCTCGTAGATCGTCATCGTCGGATCGAGCCCGAACCCGAGTTCGAGGAAGCGTTCCTGGAGCGCGTTCCAGCTGTCCGAGCCGGGCCCGTCGACCTGATCCCAGAGCCGGGCCACGTTGCCGAAGCGGTGCTGCTCGTTCTGGTAGTTGTAGTCCAGCGGCCAGTCCTGGACGCTGTAGTCGGACAGCATCGACTCGAACAGGCCGTAGTAGTGGGTCATCATGTCGAGCCCGATCTCCGCCGCGTCGAGCGCCGTCATCCGGCCCACGCCCATCTGTCCGAGGTGAGCCACGGTGCCGAGCCCGTGCCGGTGCGCCTCATCGATGAGCGCCTCCATGATCGGCGGGTCGTAGGAGCCCAGCTTGAGTCCGTCGACCGTCTGACCCTCCACCTCCTGCGCCGCGGCCCAGCGCACCCACTCCCGCGCCTTCTCCGGCGAGTCCACGGATCCCTGGTCCCATGCCTCGCCGGGCCGCACGTACGTGTACATGCGCGGCGCGACGATCTCGTTTCGGGCGGCCTTCGCCTTCTCTTCGAGCGACCACATCATCGGCCCGTGGCCCACGCCGCGGGAGGTCGTGATCCCGTGCCCCATCCACAGCTTGTAGACGTATTCGGGCTGCGGCGCCTTGGGGACGCCGCCGGTGTGCGCGTGCATGTCGACGAAGCCGGGCATGACGAAGTGCCCGGAGAGGTCGATCTCGTGCACGTTCGCGTCCGGGTTGTCGTCGACCGCCAGATCGGGCCGGCGCTCCTCGTTGATGTCGAGCCCCGGGAAGCCGACGGTGCTGACGGAGGCGATGCGGTCGCCCTCGATGACGATGTCCACGGGGCCCTGGGGCGGTGCGCCCGTTCCATCGATGATCGTGACGCCGCGGAGAATCAGGCGGTCGTAGGGACCGTCGCCCTCGTCGTCGCCGCGTGGAGTCGTTTCGGGGCGCCCGTCCTGCGCGCTCAGAGACCCCGCGCCGAGGAGAAAGACGCCGGCCACCGCAAGGGCACGGCGGCAATACGATTTCGTTCTCATCATCTCTCCCTGATCCTCTCCCTGATCGATGCGGCGGCCTTCACGTCACGGCCGCCGCCACCTCGGAAATGTTGCTCTTGCGGAGCAGCTTGATCCTGAACTCCGTGAACTCGCCCGGCTCGCTCTCCACCTCGAGGTCGCCGCCGTGGCCGACGACGATGTCGCGGGAGATCGACAGGCCGAGTCCCGTCCCCTGCGTGCCCGACTTCGTCGTGAAGAAGGGTTCGAAGATCTTCTGGACGATCGAGTCCGGAATACCGGTGCCGTTGTCCCGAATCGACACGATGACGTGGTCTTCGTGGCCTTCCGTCCTGAGTGCGACGGTGGGGGAGTAGTCGGCGCCGTCCTGCTCCTTGCGCGCGGCCGTGGCGTGGCAGGCGTTGGTCACGATGTTCAGGAAGACCCGGCTCAGGTCGCGGGCGATGCCGGTGACCTCTCCGGCCTCCTCGTCAAAATCCCGGTCCATCGTCACGTTGAAGGAGGAATCGTTGCCGCGCAGGCCGTGGTAGGCGAGCTTTGCGTACTCATCGAGCAGCAGGTTCACGTCGATGGTCTCCGCGTCGCCGGCGTCGTCCCGGGAGTGCGCCAGCATTCCCTCGACGATGCGGTCGGCCCGGCCTCCGTGCTCCCGAACCTTGGTCACATTCATGTCGAGGTCGCCGAGCACCTCCGCGATGAACTCCTGGTCCAGCTCCGCGCTTCCCTCCGCGACCTCCTTCAGCTCCTCGTTCAGTTCTTCGATCAACTCCTTCGAGAGCACCGCGAAGTTGTTCACGAAGTTGAGCGGATTGCGGATCTCGTGGGCGATCCCCGCCGTGAGGGCGCCGAGCGATGCCAGCTTCTCCTGAGTGATGACCTGTTGCTGCGTGCGCTGGAGATCGTCGAGCGTCTCCTCCAGCGCATCGTTCTTCGACTGGACCTCCCGCGCCAGCTTCTCCACCAGGTTCAGCCGCTGCACCTCGAGGGCGTGCTTGCGAAAGACCTCCAGCGCGTGCGCCATGTCGGTGACCTCGTCGTTGCCTTCGACCTCCACCTTCACTTCGAGGTCGCCCTCGGACATGCGCCGCGTCGTCTCGAACAGGCTGCTCAGTCGAACGATGAGGGAGCGGCCGAGCGTCTTCCAGGCGATGCGGGCCCCGCCGATCGTGAACAGGATGACGGCGAGGAGGAACCAGAACCCCAGCCGGACGAGGAACGCGGAGCGGTTCGCCGCCTCCCGGGCGGTGTCCTCGACCCGTTCCATGAGCGTCCGGACCCCAAGGTCGAGTTCCGCCGTCGTCTGGCGGTTGCGCTCGAGCAACTCCTCGGCCCGGCCGATCTCGTCGAGTTCCCGCCGCCGGGTCTGAAAGATGCCGGTGGGGCCTCCGTACAACTCGCTGGGGACGCTCACCGCGTCGGCCAGCGTCTCCCTCAGGAGCGGGCGGATCCTGGGCAGCGTCGCCCGCACATCGCGGAGGGCGGTCTCCACGCGCTCCTGGTTGGCGAGCAGCAGTTCCGCATCTGTCTCGGTGAAGGCCTGCTGGATGAGCGTGATCGCCTGGTTCTGCGACGCCTTGAAGTTCAGGAGGCCGTCAAGCTGCTCGATTTCGTCGAGCGCCTGGCGCTGGGAGCCCGGCGCCGGCACGTCGGTCAGCTGGCGGAGCCCGGTGCGGATGAAGAAATACTGATCGTCGATCGCCTCCTCGAGCACCAACTGGAGACGGAGTCCGGTCTCCTCGACCACGGCCTCCATTTCCGCGAGGCCGGCGTTGTAGGCCATCCGGTTATTGACCGACTCGTAGATTTCGTTGATGTTGGCCACCAGGTCTTCGGCCAGACTCGCGACATCCGCATCCATTCCCGCTCCGCCGCCGACTTCCCCGACCCAGAACTGGAGGCTGTCCTGTTCCAGCAACACGGCGGCCCGGACATCCTCCAGCACCGCGGGATCGGCGGCGGACAGGAGCTGCGGGGATGCCCGCAGGAGCCCCTCGCTGTGCTGGGTCACCCGGTGGCCCGCGAGGAGCGAGGGGATCTGCTCCTGCGTGACCTCGCTCTGTCCCCGCTCCACGATGCTCATCAGGAGGAGCGCGAGGAGGATGGCGCTGATCGTCAGCAGCACGCCGCTGCCCAGTACCACGACGATCTGGCTGCCGATGCCGAACCGGCCGCCGGTCGCCTGCCGGACCCGCGCGCCGAACCCGCCGGGGATCCGGGCCACGATCCACTCGAAGGCGCGGGGGAGGCGCTCGTCGCCCGGCTTCGCCGGCAGGCCCTCGGTATTCACCGTGAGAGCCGGGTCACCGGAACGAACTCGCCTTCCCGAATCACGGTCATGAACACGAGATCCGAACCCTGGTTGTCTTCCTCCCCGTATTCGACCACGAAACCGCCGAGGTCGATGGGGCCGGACTCCGCCAGCGTGCGGAGGAAGGACTCCCGCGTGGGACGAACGTCCGGATCTCCCGCGGCCAGCGTCTCCACGACCAGCCGCCCGGCCAGATAGCCCTCCAGCGATACGAAACCCGGCCGGGCCGAGGGGTCGACCGCCCGCAGCGCGGCCTGATAGCGCGCCACCACGGGCACGCTCGGGTCGCGGGGGAAGGGCACGACCTGCGTGACGACGACCCCGTTTCCCTCACGGCCCAGCTCGTCGAGGAGGGCGTAGCTGCCGACGAAGGAGATGTTAACGAACAGGGCGTCGAGGCCGACCTTTCGCGCCCACCGGATGAAATGCGCCACGGGGATGTACGCCCCGATGATGATGACGGCCTGGGGGTTGCCGGCCCGGATGTCGAGAAGCCCGCGCTTCACGGCCCGCGTGTTCCGCATGTAGGGGGCCTCGCTGACGAGTTCCATGCCGCGCGCGTCCATGGCGCTGCGGACGCCCGTCAGGCCCGCCAGCCCGTAGTTGTCATCCTGGTAGAAGACCGCGATGCGCTCGAAACCGAGGTCCCGCACGAGGCGGTCCACCATCGCCTCGGTCTCCTGGCCGTAGGACGCGCGCAAGTTGACCACGTAGCGCTGGTCGGGGCGTCTGAGGAGGCCGGCCCCCGTGAACGCCCCGATGTAGGGGACGCCCGCGTCGCTCGCGCCGGGCTCCGCGGCGTTGGAGGTGGGCGTGCCGACGGCGCCGATGAGGCCGAACACGCCGAGTTCAATGAGTTCCCGCGTGTTGGCGACGGCGGCCTCGGGCTCGTAGCCATCGTCGCGGGCGATAAGGCGGAGGGCGCGTCCGCGCACGCCGCCCTCTCGATTCACCTCGTCGAACGCGGCCCGGATGCCGAGGTTCATGTTGCGGCCCAGTTCGCCCGCGGGCCCCTCGAGGGCCGCGGACTGGCCGAAGACGATGGAATCCGCGTAGACGCCCTCGGTCGCGGGCTCACCCTGCTGCGGCGCGGCGGGGCCGGGCATGGCGCCGGCGGCGAAGACCGCCGCGAGCGCGAAGGAGTAGCGCCGCATCAGGCCCCCAGGTACCGGAGGGTCAGGCACGTGATGTCGTCCGATTGGTCCGCCTCTCCCGCATGTTCCTGCACCGCCCGTATCACGTGGCGGTTGATGTCCTCCGCGGACGAGCCGTGGCATTCGCCCAGAACCTCGGCCAGCCTCTTATCGCCGAGTTCGGCCCCGTCCTCGTCCATCGCCTCCGTCACGCCGTCCGTGTAGAAGAAAACGGCATCTCCCGGCTCGAGCGCGATCGACCCCCTGGGGAAGTCGACCCCGGACATGATCCCGAGGACGATGCCCGGATCGGTGACGATCTGCTCGACCTCTCCCGGCGCCTTGATGAGGAACGGAGGATTGTGCCCCGCGTTCGCGAACGTAGCCTCACCGTTCGCGGGATTGAACTTGGTGTAGAAGAGAGTCACGAACATCGACTCCTCGTTCTCGTTGATGAGCAACTGGTTCACCTCCTCGAGACAGACCGAGGGGTCGGCCTCGCCGATCGCCGTCCCCTTGAGCAGCGTGCGGCTCACCATCATGAAGAAGGCCGCCGGCACGCCCTTGCCCGAGACATCGGCCATGACGATCGCCATGTGATCTTCCTCGAGGCGGAAGAAATCGTAGAAGTCCCCTCCCACCTCGCGGGCCGGTGTCATCCAGGCATGAAGCTCGTAACGCGGGTCGCTGGGGTAGTTCGTCGGCAGAATCGACTCCTGCATCCGCGCCGCCACGCCAAGTTCCTGGCGCAGCGCCACCAGCGCATCGCGGTCGCGAAGCGCGGCTCGCATCACCGCGAGGTGTTCCAGGGTCTTGGCGATGGTGGTTTCGAGATCCCCGAAGTCGATCGGCTTGGTGACGAAGTCGAAGGCGCCGCGATTCATGGCGGTGCGGATGTTCTTCATGTCCCCGTACGCCGTGACCATGACGGCGCGGAGGTCGCGGTCGAATTCGCTCAGCTGCGCCAGGAGGGTGAGGCCGTCCATCTCGGGCATGTTGATGTCGGAGAGCACAACGTCGACATCATCGTGTTGCCGGAGTTTCTCGAGGGCCTCGACCCCGTTTCCGGCAAAGACCATCTCGAATTCGCCCGAGCGGATCCGGCGCCGGAACTTTTGCCGGAGGAGCACCTCCAGATCGGGCTCGTCGTCTACTACCAGGATCTTCGGCATCGAGGCCTCGGTTGAGGTGAATCGTCCCTCGCGGGATCCCGCACTTGTCCGAACCCGAGTCGAGTCGTCATCGTCTCTGTCGATTCGCGCGACGGTCCCGGCGCCAAGATGCGCCACGGTGCGGGAATCTCCAAAACCGGGGACCGGCCGCGCAATATGTCAAACGTCGGGAGTGAGCGTAGTTTCGGTGCCGGAGGCGCCCGGACCGGGTACGTGGACAACCGGCCACCAGGACCAACAGGAGCGGAGCGGGATTGCGGATCGCCGTCAAGCCGGACCCGAGCGAGCCACGTCGCGTGGTGGACGAGGTCGAGCGCTTCTGCCTCGAGCGCGGGCTTTCGCAGGACATCATCTTCCGCTTTCAGCTCTCGCTGGACGAGCTCCTGACGAACATCATCTCCTACGGCTTCGAGGGCGTGACGGGGGATCCGGTCATCACGGTGGACATTCGCCTCGGGGACGCCGAGGTTGAGATTACGATTCGAGACAACGGCCGGCCGTTCAACCCGCTTGAGGACGCGGAGATTCCCGATTTGAGCCTGGCGGCGGAAGATCGTCCCATCGGGGGTCTTGGCATCCACCTTACGAAGTCTTTTATTACCACGCTTGCATATGATCGGGTCGAGGGTTTCAACTGCCTTACCCTGACGCAGCCGCTGGGGGCTGCCGGAAGCGAGGAATCGCCAGATGAACATTGAGACCAGCTATTCCGGAGATACCGCCGTGGGGGTGATCAGCGGCCGCGTAGACTCCAGCAACGCCAAGGACTTCGACGGTGAACTCTCCGGCATCATCGACGGGGGAGCGACCAACCTGGTCCTGGACTGCGGGAGTCTGCGCTACATCAGCAGCGCCGGGCTACGGGCGCTGTTGATCGCCATCCGGAAGACCAACCAGGCCGGCGGAGGGCTCGCCCTGTGCCACGTGCCGGAGAACATCCTCGAAGTACTGGAGGTCAGCGGCTTCGTGCGGCTGACCAAGGTCTTCGATACGGTCGAAGAGGCTCAGGCCAGCTTCAAGTAGGCACCGCCGCAAAAAAACCCGGAAAAAACAGGGGGGCGCACCGGGCCGCCGGCGCGCCCCCCGAACCGTCGCGGCCCATCCGGGCCCGTCAGAAGAACGCGAACGCCTGCACCTTCCAGGACCAGTCCGACCGGCCGCCCGAGCTGTAGAAGTCCACGTTCGTGGAGATTCCGTTTCGACCCGTGAAGTACACCATGACGCCGGGCGTGATCACCGTACCGGTGACCTTTTCCGGGTTCTCCGCGCCGGAATCGACCCAGCTTACCCGTAGCATCGGCTCGATCCCCGAGAACCCGGATTCGGGCGCCGTGGGCAGATACCAGAAGGCCATGAGCTGGAAGGCGGAGAACTTCGCGTCGTCGTTCAGCTTCCAGTTGCGGCCCTGCAGGATGTTGGCGATCAGGTGGGGACCGCCGAGCCACGTGCCGAGTTCCACCTCGGCCCCGATGGCCGGTACGCCCATCGTCTCCCCCTGGCTGTTCAGCGTCTCGTCCAGGGCGAAGTAGGCGGACACCCGCGTATCACCCGCCGGGAAGAGAGAGAGCTGGCCCGAGGCCGACTTCCCGGTGTTCACGTCCTTGTTCCCGATCCCCTCGCCGTTGGTGAGCGTGAAGCGGTAGCCGAAGCGCTCGCTTACGCGCCCCTGCGCGAGGATGCCCGGTTCGTAGTTGTCCAGGCCCAGCGAGCCGGTGAGACGGCCGAAGGTACAAACGCTGCCGACGCCGGGGCAGTGGTCCACGCCCGTGACCCTGGCGTCCCGTTCGATGATCGGGAGCCAGGAGTTGGGCACGAGCCAGAAATACGACATCCCCTTCTTGAACTGCCCCAGCTGGATCTCCAGTGCCTCGCTCGGCGTGAGTTCCAGGTAGGCTTCGAGAACCGAGGCGCCGTCGATGTTGAACTGGGCCCGGGCCCCGACGAGATCGTTGAGCCTCCCGTCGATCGTCACCCACGCGCGGCGGATGAAGAAGGACGAAGGCGTCTCGTCAACGCTCGAAGCCTCGTACTGGGCCTGGATTCGGGCGCCCACCGTGACGGTGGAGCCGCCACGCGCCCGGATTTCCTGGCCATGGAGGGGGTGGACCGCGGAGAGCGCCAGCCCCAGCCCGAATGCGGCGACCACTCCAATGGAGCGTTTCCACATGATGATATGCCCTCTCGTCGAAGATTCCGGTACAGCCGGGTCACTCCCGAAGATAATCGGCCGCCGCCGTTCGGCTACCGGCCCGCCGATAACCGTTGCGCGATGCCGGGAAGCGATGCAACCTGTTGCAACCTAAAACAAGAGTCGCGCAGGGGCATGACCGAGCTACAAACCTGCTGAAGGAGGAGCCGCCGTGAGCACCCATCAGGTACGCTGGCCCCGCCGGAGGGCGGCGGGAAGGAACCTCGCAACCACCGCGCTGCTCTGCGGCGCGGGCCTTCTTGTGGCTCCGGCGGTCCTCGCCGCGCAGGACGGTGGCGGCGATCTCGGGTTCGTTCTCAACACGTATTCGTTCCTCGTCTGGGGCGTGCTCGTGATGTGGATGTGCGCGGGCTTCACGATGCTCGAAGCCGGATCCGTAAGATCCAAGAGCGCGTCGATGATCTGCATGAAGAACATTGGACTGTACGCCATCGCGGGTCTCACGTACTACATCATCGGCTACAACCTCATGTATGTCGACGTCGGGAGCGTGATCGGGTCGATCAGCCTCCTCTACGGTCCGTCCGCCGACGAAGTCGCGCTTCTCGGGGGGAACGAGGGCGCGGCCGGCGCCGTGGCCGAGAACGGCTACTCCGTGATGTCGGACTGGTTCTTCCAGATGGTCTTCGTGGCCACGACCGCCTCCATCGTCTCCGGAGCGCTGGCGGAGCGGGTCAAGCTGTGGACCTTCTTCGTCTTCGTGGCCGTGCTCACCGCGGTCATCTATCCCGTCGTCGGCGCATGGACGTGGGGCGGCGGCTGGCTCGGGCAGATGGGCTTCACGGACTTCGCCGGCTCGACGATCGTGCACTCGACCGGCGGCTGGGCGGCGCTCGCCGGCGCGCTCGTCGTGGGTCCGCGCTGGGGAAAATACCGCAAGGACGGCTCCGTCAAGCTGACCCCTCCGTCGAACATCCCGGCCGTCACGCTGGGGGTGTTCATCCTCTGGATGGGCTGGTTCGGCTTCAACGGCGGCTCCGAACTCGCCCTCTCCGGCGTCGTCAACGCGGTTTCGATGAGCAACATCCTCGTGAACACGAACCTCGCCGCCGCGGCCGGCGTTATCACGGCGCTCTGCCTGTCCCGGCCCCTGCTCGGCCGGGTCGACCTCTTCGCCACGCTCAACGGGGCGATCTCCGGCATGGTGGCGATCACGGCGGGACCCAACATCACCAACTCGCTGTGGGCGATCCTGATCGGCGCCATCGGCTCCGTCCTGTGCATGCTCGGACTGAAGCTGCTGGAAGTGCGCCGGATCGACGACGTGGTCGGGGCCGTGCCCGCACACCTGTTCGCCGGAATCTGGGGCACGCTCGCCACCTGCATCGCGGCCGGCGGAAGTTTCTGGGTGCAGTTGACCGGCGTGGTGGCCGTTGGCGCGTTTGCCTTCTCCGCTTCCTGGATCCTCTGGATGGTGCTGGACAGGGCGATGGGCGTTCGCGTGTCGCGGACTGTCGAGAGCCTCGGCCAGGATGCGGCGGAACTCGGGCTCGATGCCTATCCCGAATTCGTCCTCATGGTGGATCCCGACGAAGACAACGACTTCCGCGACGCGGACTGAGCGTCCGCCGACGAGAACCGCGCAATGTCGGCGGTGAAGTTCGTCGATCACGGCTATGCCGACCCGGACCCCGCCATCTCCGCGGGGTCCGGGCCTTTCCGCCACTACGAGCTGGATGCCGCGTTTCACGACGAGCTGTTTCACGAGGACGGTACCCCGAGGGCGCGGGCGCGCCGGCTCGGGGCCGCCCTCTCCAGGATCCCCCCCGAAGATCTCGAGCGCCTTCAGGACGGTGTGTACCGCCGTTTCGTCCATGAGGGGATCACGTTCACGGTCCTCGGCGTCGAGGATGTCTCGGAGCAGATCATCCCCATCGACTGCGTGCCGCGCCTCATCACCGCCGAGGAGTGGGACCACATCGAGCGGGGGCTGAAGCAGCGCCTCACGGCCCTCAATCTGTTCCTGCACGATGTCTACCACGATGGGAAGTCGCTGCGGGATGGCATCGTCCCGGCCGACCTCGTGCTCGGCTGCCCCCAGTACCGTATCGAGATGCGGGGGATGAAGGTGCCGCACGACGTCTACGTCGCCGTGTGCGGGACGGACATCGTGCGCGCGGGAGACACCTTCGCGGTGCTGGAGGACAATCTCCGGGTCCCGTCCGGCGTTTCCTACATGCTCGCCTGCCGCACGGCGATGAAGTGGGCCTTCCCCTATCTGTACCGGGCGTACGGGGTCCGCGAGGTGGCCGATTACCCGGAGCACCTCTATTCGACGATCGCGTCGCTCTCGCCGGCCGCGGAGACGCCCCGCATGGCGGTGCTGACGCCGGGCCGGTACAACTCCGCCTACTACGAGCACGCGTTTCTGGCCGGCGAGATGGGCGTCGATCTGGTGGAGGGACGGGATCTCGTCGTGCACGACGCGACGCTGTACGCCCGCACGGCCGCGGGTCTGCGGCGGATTGACGTGCTCTACCGGCGGATCGATGACGATTTTCTGGATCCGGTCGCCTTCCGGGAAGACTCGGTACTCGGGGCCGCCGGCCTCTTCCACGCCTACCGCGCCGGCAACCTGGTGCTCGCCAACGCGCCGGGCACGGGCGTGGCGGACGACAAGGGGCTGTACGCGTACGTTCCGCGCATCATCCGCTACTTTCTGGATGAAGAGCCGATTCTGGCCAACGTGGAAACCCACCTCTGCCGAGAGCCGGACGGCCTCGCCTACACGCTCGACAACCTCGATCAACTCGTCGTCAAGGAGGTCGGGGGTTCGGGCGGCTACGGGATGCTCGTGGGCCCGCATGCGACGAAGGCGGAGCGGAAGACCTTCGCGGAGCAACTGCGGAGCGACCCGGCGAACTACATCTCGCAGCCGGTGTTGCCCCTCTCCCGGGCGGGCTGCTTCGTGGACGGACGCCTGGAGCCCCGCCACGTGGACCTGCGCCCCTTCGTCCTCCAGGGGAGGGAAACGCAGCACGTGGTTCCCGGGGGCCTGTGCCGGGTCGCCCTGCGCAAGGGAAGCCTCGTCGTGAACTCCAGCCAGGGCGGGGGCTGCAAGGACCTGTGGATCCTGCGTGAGTAGCGGCCGGGAGGGAGGCGATGCACGATGCTAGCTCGGATGGCGGCGAACTTCTACTGGCTTGGCCGCTATGCGGAACGGACCGAGAACACGGCCCGGCTGATCGAGTATCAGTTGACCCGGCTCGTCGATGCGGGCGCCGACGAACTCGCCCTCGGGTGGCGCGTCGTGTACCGCGCGCTGAGTCAGCCCCCTCCCCAGGCGCCGGCCGACGTGGACGAAGCCGAAGCCTTTCTCATAGCGGATGCCTACACGCTGACCGGCGGCCTCGTCGAAGACTCGACGAATCCGGCGTCGATGGTCTCGTGTTGGAGGATGGCGCGGGAGAACGCCAGGGAGATCAGGCCCCGGCTGCCCCTGCGCGTGTGGGTGTGCCTGAACCAGGGTTTCCTCTGGCTTCGGGAGACGGAGTTCGCCGACGAGTGGGGCGAGGGCCCCGCGGCTCTGGTGAGCCGGGCGATCGACCGGCTCCGCCTCCTCGCCGGAGTCGTGGACGCCGGCATGGCGCGCGACGATGCGTGGCGGTTTCTGGAACTCGGCCGTTACATGGAGCGGCTGCAGCAGCAGATCGTGCTGCTCGAGGTGTGGGACCGGATCGCGCGGCCGGAGGGTGACGGCCCGGTTCTCTCCTGGGCCGATCTGCTGCGCGTGTGCGGCGCCTTCGAACCCTACCGCCGGGACCGGTCGCTCACGTTGCGCCGCGGTTCGGTGCTCGGCTTTCTGATGCGGAACCCCGAGGTTTCCCGTTCCCTGCACTTCGTGACCGGCCGCATCGAGGCTGCGCTGCGCGGGATCGACGCGGCAGGCGCGCGTCCCCCGCTCGCCGCGCCGCACCGCTTGGTGCTTCGCATGGCGGCGGCCCTCGAACTCGCCCCGGGTGACGCGGATGCCCCCCCCGATGATGCGGATGCCCCACGCGGGGAACCCGATGACGCCGCGTCCGGGGAGATCTTCGGATCCCTGGCACGCGACAGCCGGACCCTGCACGACCTCGTCCAGGCCACCTACGTCGACTACCCGGTGGTCGCGGGGCTCCCATCATGATCGCGCGCTACAACATCGAACACGCGATCGAGTTCGTCTACAGCGCGCCGGTGCAGGTGTCCGTCATGACGCTCTACCTGCACCCCGTGCAGGATCGAAGCCAGGTCGTGCGCGGGTTCGCGATCGAGACCGACCCGTCCGGCTCCGTGTTCGAATTCGAAGGACCCTTCCGCAACCGGGGCCACTTCTTCGATCGTCCCGGAGAGCACCGCCGTCTCTCGATTGTCGGACGTTCGACCGTGGAGGTGGGCCCGATACCGGAGACGCCCGCCGAGGTCGGGGACGGGGGATGGGTTCGGCTCGCCGCCGCGGCGAGCGCTCCCGAACTTGGGCTGATGCTGCAGCCGAGCCGCTTCGTCCGCTCCTCGCCGCTCCTCGCCGATTTCATCGGGAGCTGCGGCCTCGAACGCGGGGACGATCCGCTGGCGACGGCCACGGCCCTGCGGAGCCGGCTCCACGAGTCGTTCGACTATGCGCCGGGTACGACGGCCGTGGATTCGCCGATCGAGCGCATCATCGAGAGCCGCGAGGGGGTGTGCCAGGACTACGCCCACGTCATGGCCGCGATCCTGCGGGGTTGGGGGATCCCGACCCGTTACGTGTCCGGTTATCTGGGTCCGGACGGCGGGAACGGCGCTGGCGTGACGACGGGCGAGAGCCACGCTTGGGTCGAGAGCTGGTTCCCCGGCCTGGGCTGGATCGGCTTCGATCCGACCAACGACTCGCAATGCGACGCGCGCCATGTGCGGGTCGCGGTAGGCCGCGATTATGCCGATGTTCCGCCCACTCGCGGCGTCTTCCGGGGTTCGGCGGAGTCCATGCTTCGCACCCGGGTCAACATTGAGAGAGGAGAAGAATCGTGTCCGTGATCCGTGTTGAATCGTCTCGGTTCCAGGGCTTCCGGCTCGCTGTTGCGGTCGCCGTCCTCTGCGCCTTCGCCGCCCCTTTGCGGGGCCAATCCGCCTCGATCGGCGCCGATGTCGTGAGCCGCTATGTCTGGCGCGGCGTCGACTTCGGCGAATCCATGGCCGTGCAGCCGGCCATCACGTTCGGGGCCGGAGGGCTCGAGTTCGGCGCGTGGGGTTCCTACTCCCTCACCCAATCGGGCGCCTCCGCCAACGAGAACGATCTGTGGGCGACCTACACGGTGACGGCCGCATCGGGCCTCTCCGTCGCGGTCGGAATCACCGACTACTACTTCCCCTCGCCCGGCGCGGACGCGGGCTTCGGGGCCGGTGCGGCGCACACGCTGGAGATGTCGCTCGCCTTCTCGGGCCCGGAGACGTTCCCGATCTCCCTCTTCGGAGGACTGCTCACGGAGAGCAGCGTGTTCTACGGGGAGGTGGGCGTGCCCTTCGCGATTACCGGGGCGGATGTCGGGCTGCAGCTGCACATGGGTTTCGTGGGCGGCGAGAGCGACTTTTACGGCACCGGCGGAGCGGCCCTGGTCAATCTGGGGGTCACGGCGAGCAAGGACCTTGCGATCACCGAAACCTTCGCCGTGCCGGTGAGCGTCGCCTACATCCTGAACCCCGACCAGGATCGCGCGCACCTCGTGTTCGGCTTCAGCATCGCGCCCTGAGCCGGCGATGACGCGCAGGGGAGTACCGCGTGTGACGAAATGGATGCGGGCCGCGCCGCTCCTGCTCCTCTCCGCCTGTTCCCTGGCTCCGGGGCCGTCGCTTCCGGAGCCGGTGGCGGAGATGCCGGACGATTTCTCGGCCAGGCTGCCGCCGGGGACGTACGAGCCGCTGGAGTGGTGGACGACGTTCCGCGATCCGGTGCTCAACGCCGTGGTCGATTCGGTACTCGCCTCGAACTTCGACCTCGCCGCGGGCCTTGCGCGCGTGCGGCAGGCGCGCGCGAGGGCGCGCATGGCGCGGGCCGATCTCTTCCCCGGCGTGGGTGTGAGCGCCGCGGTCAACGAGATCGACACGCCGACGGACGCCGGCATCGGCGCGCAGATCCAGGCCCTCGGGCTGGGCGGTCCGGGGGATACGATCGCGGGTTTCGCGCTTCCGGACAGAATCGACTTGACGACGTATTCGGTCAGCGCGGATTTTGCCTACGAGCTGGACTTCTGGGGACGCGCCCGTAACGACGCGCGGGCGGCGGGGTCGGAATATCTGGCCTCGGAGTCGGATTTTCACGCGGCGCGCATCGGCATCCTGGCCGAGGCCATCGCCACGTATTTCGACATCGTGAGCCTGCGGCGGCAAACCGAACTGGCCGGCAACACCGTGGATGTCCTGCTGGAACGCGAGTCGCTGGCCTCGACGCGCTACGACCGCGGCCTCATCGACTCCTGGACGCTGTCCCAGGTTCGCCAGGATCTCAGGAACACGCAGGCGGGGCTGCCGCAGCTCGAGACGCAGCTCACGAACGCCGAAGCCCGGCTGGCCGTTCTGATCGGAGGCTATCGGGAGGATGTGGAGGCGCTCCTGCCCGAGGCTCTCGCACCGGAGTTGGCGGCGGATCCCGTTCCCGCCGGGGTGCCGGCGGACCTTCTGTTCCAGCGGCCCGACGTGAGAGCCGCCGGGCAACGGGTCGACGCGGCCCGCTACGGCATCGGCGCCCGCCGTGCCCAGCTGCTTCCGTCGCTCTCGCTGTCCGGTTCCATCGGGCTGGCCAGCGCGGACGCCGGCGAACTCTTCAACGCACAGCAGTGGTTCACGAATCTGATCACGAACCTTACCGCGCCCATTTTCCAGGCCGGCCGGCTCCGGAACAACCTCGCGCTTGCCGAGGGCCGCTTCGGTGAGGCGGCGGCGGCGTACGGGCGGGCGGTGGTCACGGCGGTGAACGAGGTCGAAACGGCGCTCGCCGGTCTGGAGAACGAGGCCCGGCGGCACGCCTTCCTCGCCTCACAGCGCGAGGAAGCGCTGGCTACCAGGGACCTGCAGTCGCAGCGGTACGAATCGGGGATCGCGGGCTACACCGATTATCTCGACGCGCTGCGCACGCTCCTGAACGTGGAGGCGGCGCTGGCGGGTGCGACGCGGGATCTGGCCCTGGCGAGGCTGGCGGTCCATCGCTCGCTGGGCGGGGCCTGGGCTCCGCCCGAGGCCGTCCCCGAGCCGCGCATGGTTCCGGCGTCCGGGAACGGCGAGAATCTCCTCGACCCGAACTACCTCGGGACCTTCTCGATCATCGGGCGCGATCCCGCGACCGGCGAACTGGGGATGGGGGTGCAGTCGAAGGCGTTCGGGGCGGGAAACCGCGCCATGCACGCGAAGGGCGGACTCGTGATCATCGCGCACCAGGCCGCCGCGAATCCCATGTACGGGGCGGTCGGCATCCAGCTCCTTCAGGCCGGCTACTCACCCGAGGAGGCCCTCGAGATGATGGTGGCGAGCGACGAGGGCCGGGATCGCCGCCAGGTTGCGATCCTCGACCGGCAGGGACGGACGGCTGCCTGGACCGGCGCCGGCGCGAGCGACTGGAAGGGTCACGGGTGCGGCGTGGACTACTGCGCGCAGGGGAACATCCTCACGGGCCCCGAGGTCGTCGATGCGATGGCGGCTTCGTTCGAATCGTCCACCGGCCCGCTGGCGGAACGGCTCATGGATGCGCTCGATGCCGCGCAGGCGGCAGGCGGCGACGCCCGCGGCATGCAGTCCGGCGCCATCCTCGTCGTGGCTCCGCGCGTCAACGGCGGCTACAGCGACAGGGTCGTCGACATCCGGGTGGACGACCACGACGAACCGCTCGCCGAACTGCGCCGGGTCCTGAACATGTACCGTTCGGGCCAGATGCTGCGCGAAGCCTCGCGGATGAGGCGGGACGGCGATCTGCAGGGCGCCCTGGCGTTGGCGCGCGAAGCCTCGGCCAGGTCGCCGGAGAACGACAACGCGTGGGTGACGCTGGCCGCGCTCCTGCTCGACGGCGGACGCGAGGACGACGCCTTCGACGCGCTCGGGCGGGCGGTGGAACTCAATCCGGGCCGCCGGCGCACCCTGCCCGGAGCAGACGATTTCGCGCGCGTGCGCGGGGATCCGCGCTTCCTGAGGCTCATCGGCCGCCGCTAGCGCTGGCGCTGCGCCAGCGGCGTAATCCGGCGGGGGCCTCCCTCGCTGGGGAGAGGCGCGACCCTATCCTCGCGATTCCAGCGCAATCAGCCTGACCACGCGCACGGCCGGCACGCCAAGCTCGTCGCTCTCGATGTAGGCCAGCAGCCCGCCCGGGCCGAAGGCGTCCGGCACCCGCAGTCCCCCCGGCGGCAGGGTGCCGATGTAGTCCCCGGCGGGCGTCACGATGTCGATGGGGCCATCGGTGTCGCCCGTCGGACCCCGGCGCTCCACCCAGATGCGGTCCTCCCAGTCCACCTTGATGCCGGCGAGGACCGGCACTTCGCCGGCGAAGGCGAGTTCCTCCGCCCCCGCCCGCTCGAACTGGACCGCAAGGGTGGCTCGTCTACCGCTCTCGAGGAGCGCCGCCGTGGTCTCGCGATAGCGCTCTCGTTCGGCCTCCCTGATGCGTTCGTCGACCGCAAGCGGTGCAATCGGGCGCTCGACCGTTCCGGTCACGCGGCCATCGGGAGCGATCAGCTTGATGCGGTAGCCGATCGAGTCGACCAGCGCGAGACGGCCATCGGCCAGCACGTCAAGGTCGAGGGGGGGCTCGAATGCGCGGCCGGCCGACAGCCGCATCGCCATTCCGGCGGACGAGAACTCGCTCTCGACGAGATCTTCGTCCTCTCCCGGCAGTTTCCAGGCGGTGTAGAGGACCTCGGCCCCGGTTCCGTCAAGCGAATAACCGTAAATGGGGCGTCCATCCTCGGCTTCCTCGTCGTCGCCGAGGCGCAGCAGCAGTGGGGTCACCGGGCGGCCATCGGGCAGCGCCACGTCGGCCCGGACCACCCCCGTCGTCGTCGGGTCCATCGCGACGCGTCGCACGAATTCGCCCCCGGCGTCCAAGAGGTCGATCTGCGCCAACCCTATCACCGTGTGGGAGCCGTCGCGGGCGACGATCAACCCTCTGGGCGAGTTGAACTCGCCGGGGCCCTCACCCTGCCCTCCCACCGTGCGGACCAGCGAGCCGTCCTGCCCGACCACGAAGATGCGCGCGGCCTGGCTGTCGAGAATGTGCAGATTGGCCTCCCGGTCGAATCCCACGGCCCGCACGCTGCCGAAGGTGTCCCAGGCGTCACCGGCCGCCGAGCCCACGGTGAACACATCCCGGGTGACGGCGTTCACCATCGCGTCGGGGCCATCGAGCGCGCCGGTAGCGCCGTCGGCCGGATCTTCTCCGCCCTCGGCGCAGGCCGCCAGGAGTACCGCCGCGATAAGCCGGGAGGCGGTCACGGGGCCGAGAGGACGACCGCGTGCCTCGTCCCGAGCGGATCGATCTCGTAACCGTAGAATCGTCCGTCTCGCGCATCGGTGAGGACGAACCCGACCGGAACCTCCAGTCGATACCGGAACGCCCCATCGTACGAGTAGGCATCCCAGTACCGGGCTGAGCTATCGAGCACATCCCAGCCCAACCGTACGGGCAGCTCCCTGATCTCGTCTGCGGTAAGCGGGCGAGCCACCCAAAGGGTCTCCGACTCAGGGTCGAACCTTGCGTCCAGGAAGAGCGGGTATCGGTCGTTGAACGGCGATGGTTGCCCGGAGCGCCCTCCCGACGCCGCGTTCGCCAACTGCCTTGCCACGTCCGGCGGAACCTCCGCGGCCAGCCCCCCCAACCTCCGCTCCAGACTTCGCATCCTCCTGGCGAGCCCCGGTTCGCGCAGAGCTTCGAGGTAGATGCGATCATCTTCCGGCAACTCCACGACGGCGTCCTCCCCGAAGGCGTACCGCGCGAGGATGTTCCCGGACAGGTCCCGCACTCGGATGTCGCCCGCCTGACGGTCGAGGATGGCGACCGTGCGGGGCCGGCTGCCTCCCACAACGAGCGTTCGGGATGCCCAACCCCGCCGGTCCTCGTCCACGAGCCAGGAGAAGGCCGGCTCCATGGCCTCGCCGGTCCATAGACTGAGACTCATCGTACGCGGCTCCGAGCCGAAACCCCAACTCATCACTGCGGCGCCCAGCACTTCGTCACCGGGAGACAGCAAGGCCCACGGGAACCCTTGAGTGACATCCAGCGGATGCGAGTCCAGCCAGGTGCGACCGGGGATGTCGATGATGTTCAGGCGGCGATGACGAACGTCCGGCACCCACAGCCTGCCGGCCACGGCCACCGCATGGAGGATGTCCCCGGAAAACTCGCCCGGCCCCTCTCCGGCCGACCCGGCGCGCCCCAGCCACTCGCCGCCTTCATCGAAGAACGCAACGCCGCCGGACAGCCGGTCCACCACGGCAAAGCCGCCGGGCGTGGCCGCCACCCAGGTCGCGTCGATGATTCCGCGTTCGCCCGGTACATTCTCGTCCGAAGCAGCCGGAACGCGAGCCACGAGCACCGCTCGCCGAATCTGATCGTTGGACGGGTGGACCGTGGCCAACGTCGTGGGGGCAGCGGCATCCGGTAACCCCTGCTGCCGTCCCCGGGCCTCCGCCGGAGACCACAGGGCCACGAGCGCCGAGGTCAGCAGAATCACGCGAGAAGGTCTTCCCGCCCGCACGGCCGGGGTGCTCATTGCGACATCATCTTCAGCGTCCTTGAGAGATTCGACTTGCTCCGCCCGGCCATCTCCGCAGGAGGTTGGCTGCGCCGAACCGCCGCCGGAAACGCCACCGGGGCTCAGAACGAGATGTAGCCGCCCATCTGGAAGAGCACGATGTTCGTATCGCCGGACCCGTCGCCGACGTGGAGGATGAAGCGAGCCCCGTAGCGCCGTCCGAACGTCAGGCTCGCACCGGCGGTCGGCGAAACGTCTCCTCCGTCGTACTCGATGCCCGCGCGCAACGCCGGGCGAACGAGCCAACCGGAACGCCCGAGGAGGACCGACGCGCCGGTCCGATTGGCCGACCCGGCGATGTCGGCGCACCGGTAGTTCTCCACCATCCCGTACAGCGACACCGGCCCGGCGACCCGTCCGCTGATGCCGACGTAGCGTCCGGGACACGCGACGCTGTTGCCGCCGACGATCCCGGCTTCGAGACGGAAACGGCCCGGCGCTTCCCGCGCTTCATCCGTTTCCTGCGCCCGCACCTGCGAAGGCAGCGCGATGGCGAAAGCCAAGCCGGCCAGCAACAGCTTCGTCATGTCAGTTCTCCCTCGCGTGCCCGCGTGGTTCGGGGCAATCCGCGAACGCGAATAGGGGCCAGGGTGGAGGATCTCGCCGCGAGCGGGCAGGCGTCCGCCGTACAGCCCCCGCACGAGGGCTGCGGGGGCGGCCAAGTGAAAGCAAAACATACCGCACGTCGCCCGCCGAATGCGAGCATTGCACCGCACCCGTCGGCGTTCACCTCCGGCGGAACGGAGGAATCGAGGGATTCCTGGTGCGCGCTCGCCGAGACATCGCTCCGAGACGCGGTGCACATCGCCGCCGCGACGGTGGGTGGCCCCAACGTGCCGGCGAGCTGGAGTGGCACATGGTGAGCCTGTGGCGTATCCAACGATGTAATGAGGTGAACCGGGAATAGGGATACGTCCCCCTCGATATCCGCAGCCCGAAGGAGTTCGAGAATGACGGGTGAGGCCGCGAAAAAGTCGTTCGATGTCGCCGGTCGGTGCGAGGATTTTGACCCAGGCCGAGCCTGAACGCGATAATCGAACCTGCATTCGACATTCGACCAAGGCCCCCTGGTGAAGGAGGCCACGCCACGGACTGGAACGAGTGCCCGGCTGTCGAGCGGACCCCGGGCAAGGTGAGCGGAGCCTGGGTCTTCTCGGGCACGCGGATTCCGCTGTACGCGCTCTACGAGAACCTGGCCGCGGGCGCCACCGTTCAGGAGTTCGTCGAGTGGTTTCCGGGGGTCGAGGAGCGGCAGGTCATAGCCGTGCTCGAACATGTCAGTGGTGGTCGGACTCCTCGTAGTGGCGCGCGAGCGCATCGCCGCCGAAGTCGTTCTCCAGGTCCCGCCACACCGAGTGGACATGATTCGCATCGTTTTGGGTATTGTCGTACTCGATCAGGAAGGCCGGGGCGTGGACCCGGTAGTAGTGACCCTCGCCGGGTTCGAGCGATCCCGCCCAGGCGAAGTGGATGCCGCTCGCCGGAATCTCGTCTTCGACCCGCGCCATCCAATCGAGACCCGCCGCCGTGTTTCCCGCGTACTCGTGCACGATCTCGAACAGGATCGCGCGCTGCTCCGCAGTCATGGCGTCGGCGGGAAGGCCCTCGAACGCGTCGAGCCGGGCCTCGCGGTCGTTCCCGGTGAGGATGTCGCTGGGGGCCTCGGCGGCGATGGTTGTGCGTTCACGCTGCTCCGGCGTGAAGCTCCGCATCAGCGCCCGGGCCAGATCCTCCTCCCGCCCCAGCGGCCGCCAGCCCGCCTTCGGACCCGATGGCACGCGGGCCGGGTTCGCGCCCATGAACGCGGGTCCCGTCACCGTGACCAACCCCGAGGGCGATGAGAAGTTGAGGGAGAGGTGGTGTCCCTCGAACCGCCATGCCCACGGCCCTTCCGAGGACGGGTCGCCGAAGATCGCGACATAGTAGTCCTCCGGATCCCGGCGCTCGGGCCGTCCTTCCAGGAGTCCGAGGATTCGCTCCAGTTCGATGATCGCACTGGCCTTCAGATAGCCCTGGCTGCTCATGGCGGCCTGCAGGAGGTCGTAGGCGGCGGCGCGCTGCTCGGCCGTCATCTCGGCGAGAGGCAAGCCGTTCCGCGATCTCGGGACGAAATGCCAGTTGAAGCGCTCCTCATCCTCGAGGGAGAAGAGCGCCTGCTCGCGTCCCGCCTCGTCGAGCAGGGCGACGAGGGCCTGCGCGGCGGAGGCCGAGTCCGCCTTCGCGCCCGGTTCTCCTCCGGCCGCAAGCGCGAGCGCGGCCGCGGGGAAGAGCAGGCAAGCCGCCCACATGACCCGTCCCGCCGTCCGGTTCCCGATCTTCATCCTGCCTCCTCCGCTCAAGACAGCCGCGGCCGCACCCACTCGCGGATTGGGGCCGCCGGCTTCAAGTTGGTCGGTCCCGGCCGGGGCTGACCACCATTCCATATTCCGCCAGACAAGGCAGAATCGCCAGATGATCGCGGGTTCCAACGGCGCGGAGGGCGACCGCCACCGCCAGGCCATGCACGTGGAGTTCGACGGCGTGAGCAAGAGTTACGATGGCCGCACGCTGGTGGTGGACGATCTCAACCTCGGCATCGGCAAGGGTGAGTTCGTGACCCTGCTCGGTCCTTCGGGTTCGGGGAAGACGACCATTCTGATGATGCTCGCGGGCTTCCAGGCCACGACTTCCGGCGCGATCCGCATCGGCGGACGCTCCGTCCACGACCTTCCGCCCCGCAAGCGCGGGATCGGGATGGTGTTCCAGAACTATGCGCTCTTTCCGCACATGACCGTGGGCGAGAACCTTGCGTTTCCGCTGGAAGTGCGAGGCATCGCCGAGGAACGGAGCCGCGAGCGCGTGACGCGCGCGCTCGACCTCGTCCGCCTCGCCGGCCTCGAGGACCGGCGGCCCGGCCAGCTTTCCGGCGGCCAGCAGCAGCGCGTGGCCATCGCGCGGGCCCTCGTGTTCGAACCCGAACTCGTGCTGATGGACGAGCCGCTCGGCGCCCTGGACCGCAGCCTGCGCGAGGAGATGCAGTATGAGATCCGCTCCATCCACCAGAGGCTGGGCGTGACCGTCGTCTACGTCACCCATGACCAGCAGGAGGCGATGGTGATGTCGGATCGGATCGCCGTTCTCAACGGCGGCCGCATCGAGCAGATCGCCGGAGCGGAGGGGCTCTACGAGGAGCCGGAACGCGCGTTCGTGGCCCGCTTCATCGGCGAGAACAACCGGCTCCGCGGCCGGGTGGCGCTGGTCGAGGATGACCTGTGCGAAGTGGATGTGGGGGGCGAGCGGATCCGAGCCTTTCGGGTCGCCCCGTGCGGAGTCGGCGACATGGTCACGCTCTCGATTCGCCCCGAGCGGATCGCGATCAAGCCCCGCGGCGGGCTGTATCACAACGAGGTCGAGGCCGCCGTCGAGGACATGACCTTTCTCGGCGACCACCTGCGTGTCCGGCTGGCCGCCTGCGGGCAACGGGATGTCGTGGTCAAGATCCCGAACATCGTGGGGCACGGCGCCATGATGGTGGGCGATGCCGTCCGGATCGGATGGACCGTCAACGACTGCCGCGCGCTGGACTTCGAAGGGGAAGAGGCAAGAGACGCATGAAGAAGAGATCCGCCATCCAAACGTCGCGCGCCGGGGGGCTTGTCGTCCTCGCGGCCGCATCGGCATTCACGCTCGGGTGCGGGCCGCAGGCGCCCGAGGGTCCGGCGATCACGGCCGTTTCGTGGGGAGGCTCCTACGGGCGGGCGTATCGCGGGGCCATCCAGGTTCCGTTCACCGACGAGACGGGAATTCGAGTGGACATGGAGGACTACAACGGCGGGCTGGCGCAGATAAGGGCGCAGGTCGATGTCGGAGCGGTCCACTGGGATGTCGTCGACCTCGAGATGGCCGACGCGATGCGGGGCTGCGACGAAGGCCTTCTGGAACCCATCGACATCGACATGCTGCCGCCGGCCCCCGATGGGACGCCCGCGAGGGACGACTTCCATACGGAGATGCAGGGTCCGTGCGGGGCCGGGATGCTGTTCTATTCCACCGTCTACGCGTACAACGCCGACCTCTTTCCCGATGAGAAGCCGGCGACGATGGCGGATTTCTTCGACCTGGAGAAGTTCCCCGGCCGCCGCGGCATGCGTCGCGTGCCGCAGGTCAATCTCGAGTTCGCCCTCATCGCCGACGGCGTGCCGCTCGACGAGGTTTACGCCGTTCTGCGTACCGCGGAGGGGCTGGACCGGGCCTTCGACAAGCTGGCCACGATCGCGGATCAGGTCATCTGGTGGGAGGCGGGCGCCCAGCCGCCCCAGATGCTCGCCGACGGCGAGGTCGTGATGAGCACGGCCTACAACGGCCGCATCTTCAACGCGCAGGTGCTCGAAGGGCAGCCGTTCGCGATCGTCTGGGACGGCCAGCTGCTCGACTACGGCCAGTTGACCATCGTGGCGGGGACGCCGAGGCTGGAGGATGCGCTCCGCTTCGTCCGCTTCGCGACGACGGGAGAATCGCTGGCGGCGGTCGCGCGCCGGATCTCCTACGGTCCGGCCCGCCGGTCGGGAGAACCGCTCGTCACCACGCACCTGGCGACCGGCGTCGAGATGGCGCCCCACATGCCCACCAGCCCCGAGAACGCCGCGCGCGCCCTCCGAAACGACTGGGAATTCTGGGTGGACCATCAGGACGCGCTGAACGAGCGCTTCAGCGCCTGGCTGACCCGTGCGAACTGACGGAGCGATGAGGGCCGCGGCGCGAGCATCGGCGCACACGGCCCTGCTCGCCGCGTGTTTCGCCGGACAGGCCGCGGCCCAGTCGATTACGGCCGTCTCCTACGGCGGCTCGTATCAGAGAGCGGGCACCGAGGCCTGGTACGAGCCGTTCGCGGCCGCCACCGGAATCCGCGTGGACGTCGAGGACTTCAACGGAGGCCTGGCCCAGATCCGGGCCCAGGTGGAGGTCGGCAACATCTACTGGGACGTCGTGGACCTCGCCGTCTCGGAAGTGGCGCTCGCCTGCGACGAGGGCCTGCTCGAGTACATCGATCCGCAGACGCTCCCCTCCGGACCGGATGGGACGCCCGCCGAGGAGGATTTCATCTCCGGCACCCTCTCCGACTGCGGAGTGGGGGGCGTCGTCTGGTCCACGATCTACGCATACGACGCCAACCGCTTCCCCGGCTCCCGGCCGGAGACGATCGCGGACTTCTTCGATCTCGAGAAGTTTCCCGGACGCCGCGGGATGCGTCGCGTGCCCATGGTCAACCTCGAGTTCGCTCTCCTGGCCGACGGAGTGCCGGCCGAGGACGTATACGCCGTCCTGGATACTCCGGCGGGGCTGGACCGCGCCTTCGACAAGCTCGATACGATCAAGGACCAGGTCATCTGGTGGGAGGCGGGCGCACAACCGCCCCAGATGCTGGCCGACGGCGAGGTCGTGATGAGCACGGCCTACAACGGTCGCATCTTCAACGCGCAGGTGCTCGAGGGACAGCCGTTCGTGATCGTCTGGGACGGGCAGCTCCTGGACAGCAACCAGCTGGCCATCGTCGCGGGCACTCCGAGGCTGGACGAAGCGATGCGGCTCGTGAGCTTCGCGAGCAGCGCCGGGGCTCTCGCCGCTCTGGGCCGGAGGATCTCGTACGGTCCGGCGCGGGAGTCGGCCGCGCCGCTGATTACGACCCATCTGGAGACGGGCATTGAGATGGGCCCGCACCTGCCGACCCATCCGCCCAACATGGCGCGCGCTCTACGGAGGGACTGGTCCTGGTGGGTGGACAACCAGGATGAGCTGAACGAGCGTTTCAGCGCCTGGCTGGCGCGCTGACGGGATGACGGCACGCCGGCGACACAGGGTCGCGGGGGTCGGTCCGGGCTACCGCGAGCGGCTTCGGGCGCTGGGGCTCGTGCTGCCGCTCCTCATCTTCCTGGGCGTCACCTTCCTCGCCCCGCTGGCAACGATGCTGTTGAGGAGCGTCTACGACCCGGTCGTGGCGGACGCCCTGCCCGCGACGCTCACGGCCCTGCGCGCGTGGGACGGCGAAGCGCTCCCGCCGGAGGCGGCGTACGAGGCGGCTGCCCGCGAAATCGCGACGGCGCGGGAGACGAGAACGCTGGGACAGGTCGCCAGCCGGGCAAACCGGCTGCAGAGCGGGCTGCGGGGCGTGTTCACGCGGACCGCCCGGGATCTTCGCGAGGTGACCGGGGGTCCGTGGCGCGAAGCCATGGCGGCGAGCGATTCCGCCTGGGTCGATCCGGCCACCTGGCACGCGATCCGCGCGGCCGGCGAGCGCTTCACGGCCCGCCACTACCTGAACGCGGTGGACATGCGGCGGCTGGCGGACGGTTCCGTCGCGCGGCAGCCCGAGGAGCGGCGCATCTATCTGCCGCTCCTGTGGCGCACGCTGCTCGTGAGCCTGGCGATCACCGTCTTCTGCCTCATCCTCGGCTATCCGATCGCTCATCTCATCGCACACGCGAAGCCGCGCCGGGCCGGTCTCCTCCTCGCGCTCGTGCTCGTCCCCTTCTGGACGTCGCTCCTCGTGCGGACCACCTCGTGGATCGTCCTGCTCCAGACGCAGGGCGTCGTCAACGACCTGCTGGTGGCGATCGGGCTCGTCGGCGACGATGGCCGGCTCTCGATGGTCTACAACATGACGGGCACGCTCGTGGCCATGACCCACGTCCTGCTGCCCTTCATGGTGCTGCCGCTGTACTCGGTCATGCGGTCGATTCCACCGCTGCACATGCGGGCCGCCGCCTCGATGGGGGCCACGCCCGCCCAGGCGTTCCGCCGCGTCTACTGGCCGCAGACGATGCCGGGCGTGGGCGCGGGCTCGCTCCTCGTCTTCATCCTCGCGATCGGCTACTACATCACGCCCGCGCTCGTCGGCGGGAGCAGCGGCCAGCTGATCTCGAACATGGTCGCCTATCACATGCAGACGTCCCTGAACTGGGGACTCGCGGCGGCGCTGGGCGCGCTTCTGCTGGTGGGCGTGCTCGTCCTCTACCTGCTCTATGACCGGCTGGTCGGCGTCGAGCGCATGAGCCTGGGCTCGTGACCGGGGCCCGCATCGGCCGTTTCGGCTACCTCGCCTTCTGCGCCTGCGTCTTCATCTTCCTCGTGGCGCCGATCATCGTGATCGTGCCGCTCAGCTTCAACGCGGAACCCTACTTCACCTTCACCGAGGGCATGCTCCGCCTCGATCCCGAGGCGTGGTCGCTGCGGTGGTACCGCGAGATCGTCGAGAACGAGGCGTGGACGCGCGGTCTCGTGAACAGCCTGGTGATCGGCGTCTCCGCCACGCTGCTCGCGACGGCGCTCGGGACGCTGGCGGCGCTTGGGCTGTCGAACTCCGCCATGCCGGCGCGCCGCTTCATCACCGGCCTCCTCATCTCGCCCATGGTGACCCCGGTCATCATTTCGGCGGCGGGGATGTTCTTCTTCTACACCAACCTCGGACTGGCACAGACGCACCTGGGGCTGATCCTCGCCCACGCGACGCTGGGCCTGCCCTTCGTCGTGATCACGGTGGTCGCCACGCTGTCGGCCTTCGACCGCAACCTGACGCGGGCCGCGGCCAGCCTCGGCGCCGGGCCCATGCGCATCTTCCGCACCGTGCAACTGCCGCTGATCGCCCCCGGCGTGATCTCGGGGGCCCTGTTCGCCTTCGCCACATCGTTCGACGAGGTGGTCGTCGTGCTCTTCATGGGCGGGCTGGAGCAGCGGACGATCCCGCGCCAGATGTGGGCCGGGATCCGCGAACAGATCAGCCCCGCGATCCTCGCCGTCGCAACCTTCCTGGTCGTGTTCGCGCTCGCGCTCCTCCTGACCGTCGAGTGGCTCCGCCGCCGCGCGTCAGCCTGAATCTCCAAGCGGAGAATCCGAAGTGCGCTGGAATCGAAGAGCTAAGGAGCTCCCAGTGCCGAGGTCAGTTCCATGTCGATCCCGTTTGCGTCCTCCAGTCGGTTTCGACCCGCGCCGGTCTCACGCCCGAACAATCGGTCTCCCGGCCGATCTGCTGCTACGCCGCGTCAGCTCTCGTCATAGCCCGGACGTGGCCGGTGGCCGGTGGTGAAGGTCACCAGAACCGCCAAAGTGGCGGTCGGGATCGGGCCGTCCGGTCACGATCCCAACGATCCGTGCGTTGGCGATTCCTCCGTAGCGCGCCCCGCCGCCGCGGTAGCAATCGGGCAGGTCCGCAGCTTTCCAAATCCCACACTACTACGAGTTGATGTCGAGTGGTAGCCGCCCCGTGTTGATGAAGGGGGTGCCGCCGTAAGGTGCTGATATCGACCAGCGCAGTTCGTTCACGAACTCCTCAAAGTACCCGATCCGGATAGGTTTGCCCGGGTATTCTTCTCCGTAGGCCTTGACGAATAGCCGAGCCACCGTTAGTCGGCTCTTGCCCGAGATCTCGGCCATGACTCCGGCTTTGCTCGAAGCCTTGGCGATAGCTTGGGCCTTCTGCTTCGTGATTCGGCGCCCGCCGTCACGCCATTCGCGAACCTCTAGCACGACCGGGATCGCCGAGAGCACTACCGCAAGTCCGAAGAAGAGCCATCGGAACAACTCGAAGTCCATCTGAGTCACTCGCGACTGGACCGACTGCGGCAATCCGATCCCCGCTAATACGCCAAGCGCTGCTGCCCCCAGACCGGCCCACCACCGCTTTCTCTTCATCGCAAGAGGCTAGGAGCCTCGTCGGTCTGCGGCAAGCCTACGGTCGCCGGATGACTTCAGCCTTTCCTCCCCCGGCGGTTCGGTCTTGCCCCGCTCCCGGGCCGGTTCGGTTGTGCGGGGCGGTTCCTTCTCGTTGGATATCGGTTCCCGCTCGCGGCGGAGGTCTCGGCGCGCGACGGCCCGCCGGACGGAGGCTTGGAAGTGCCTGCCCCCCAAGGGTGGTCAGGAGCTGACTTCGGGGGTGCGGGCCTCGGCTTGGCGGGCGCGGGAGGGGCCGGGGCCACGGTCTGTCTCGCTCGGGCGGATCTTCACACCGACGGCGGAGCCAGGGCTCTCGCCGCGCCCTTCCCGTTTCGGGGCCAGAGGCGGGAACACAATCAAGAAGTGACGTCGTCACGGGAGGTGGTTAGGATGAGCACCACATCGAAATGCATGGCGAACGGATCGCATCCGTACCAAGGCTCATCCGTGGAGGGCGCGTGAACCTAGAATTTGGAGACATTATCGCCAGAATGGAGCAGGCGGTCGGACGCGTCCTAACCGAATGCCTTCTTTGGCTCGTGTACTGTGCGCTTGTCGCTGGCGTCCTAACCTTCATTGCGGACCTCGTTACGACTCTGATCGAGAGCCCGTCCGTTGGCAGACGGGCTCTCGGATGGCTGTTGTCCAGCATCTTGGGTGGCGTTCTCTTCTTCGGGGCAACCAAGATTGCGACTCGCCGACTGCTGAGGAGAATCGAGGAGGCCCAGAAGGCCACGCTAGGCTACGCCGCTCAGGCCCAGGCCGCGACCTCGGCAGCCGTAGCTGAGCAGGCGAAATGCCGAGAGTTCCATGCAACCTGTCTCGAGTGGGAGGACAAGATCGAGGAGTATAGGGACCAGATCGAAGCCGCCAGGTCAATGGAGCAGAATCAACCGTGACGCTGCAACCAAGCTTTCTGGCGCGCCATGCATTGTTCGTCGTAAGCCGGAGGGACACAGCATCCTTACGGCTCTGGGGAGGGCCGTAGCGGAGAGGGCCATGAGTTGAAAGCGATTCCCGCAAATTGAGGCGATTTCCCTGCTGTTCAAGACGACGAGAGAAGCAGCGATCCAAAGGCAGAAAGCGCAGATCGTGCAGCCCTGTAAGTAGTTAGACGATATTCTGCCGTGATTCTGGCCTCTGGCAATCCGCTGGACAGTCTTCGCCGGTGTCACCGCAGCACCTCCCAGTGTCCCGCCCGGTCCGAGCCGACACGACCGATGACCCCGGCCGCCTTCAGGTTTTGCAGGTGGTACTTGACGCCGTCCGGGGACAGGCCGACCCGGTCGGCGAGCGCCGTCCGGGTCAGCCCAGGCTCGGCCCGGAGGCAATCCACGATCCGGTCGCGGGTGGGTTTCCGGGTAGTCTTCTGGGTAGTTTCGACCGGATTCTGGGTAGTCTTCTGGGTAGCGGCGCTGCTCTTCCGGGTAGTATCGGGGGGAGTGTTCCCCGCCGCGTTCCCGCGCGCTGCCGCGTCGGCGGCCCGATAGGTCTCCGAGAACGGGAACCGCACCCACAGGCCATCCCCGCCCGCGTCGAGCCGCCACGTCGGCGCCGGGTTGCCCGCCTCGCGGCAAATGTCCACGATCCGCCGGATGCCGCGCCCCCACGCCTCGATCATACCGGCCCGGAAGAAGGCGTAGGCAATGCGCGGGTTGTGCGGTCGCGACGACATCTCCTCGGCAAGCAGTTCGGCCGTCCATTCGGGGTTCAGATGGGCCGCGTTCCAGATCGCGATCCGATCGTCGCGGATCCGAATCTGGATCGTCGTGGGGCTCGCGTAGTCGCGGTGGATGACCGCGTTGATCACAGCCTCCCGCATCGCCTCGCGCGGCACGGGGAAGGTCTCGACCCGGTAGACGCCTTCATAGGAGACCAAGCCGCGCGTGTACTTCGTGTACAGAAGGTCCATGGCACGGTCCACCTGCGCGAACAGGTCGCCCTCGATCTCGTCCTGAAACAGCAGTTCCGACCCCCGGAAGTAGCCAATCTTGACATACGCGTCCGGCACGAGCCGTCCGGGCGACGGATGGAAGAGCAGCGCGGCGGCCCTCTTCAGATGTTCCCCGTCCCGCAGGCTCAGGTTCTCGACGAGGCTCTCGATGGGCTCGCCGATCACTTCAGCCGGAAGCCGCCCGCTTCCCACGGCCCTGCGGCGGAAAGCATCGACCACGCGGGCGTCCAAGTCCTTCAGCCCGACTCCGGGCAGCGGCATGTCGTCCCAGGTCCTCCCGTACCTCGCCAGCAGGAACCGGCTCAGCGCGGCACCCCGCAGCACCTGTTTGGTGCTCCCGCTGCGGTAGTGGAACTCTCCCTTGTAGCTGATCGGGTTCGGATGCGGCTCGACCGCGATTTCGAGGTACTCGCGGCCGGACTCCGATTTTAGATTCACGTCCACCACGATGCCGAGCAGCGACTGCGCCTTGCCGGGGATCTCTTCGAGCAGTCGGAGCACCCCTTTCACCCCGACCACCTCGCCGCTGTCGTCCTTGCCGATTTCCAGCACGCCGCCCTGCGCGTTGGCGAAGCCGCAGATCCACTTCAAGTGCTCGTCCCGCCAGGACCGCTTCCACTCGACGTGCTGGGTTTCAGGCGTCATGAGATTCGCCCTCCAGTCCGTCCTCGGGGATGGGCAGCCGGACGGCTCCGGTGAGAAGCTGCTGCATCATGCCCTGCTTGATCGCACGGGTCTTGTCCAGGCGGCGCTCATGATGCGCGACACCTCCGCCGGGGTGTAGAACTGCTCCTTGCTCTTGCCCGACTGGGTCGCGAAGTGCCGCATGAGGTACTCGTAGGCATCGCTCAGGAGGTCGTCGCCGTGGGCGCGATTGGCGCGGAAATCGAGCCCCTCGAAGACTCCGGCCAGCTTCGTGAGACGGTCCGTCATCTCCCGGCCTCGGCCGAGCCTGCTCTCGTCGTTGAAGTCGGCTTGGTCGATCACGCCCCTGAGCAGGGACCCGTTGGCCTCGGCGAGTCTGCCGATGACCTTATTGATCCCGTCGCCGACCTCCTTCGTGCCCTTGAGCGCGGCCATGTCGGCGAAACCGCCGCCCGGTGGCACCACGATGTCGGGGTACGGATCATCGATGTCCGCGTACTTGTCCGAGACGTACTTCACAATAAGCAGCGTCAAAACGTAGTCCTTGTACTGGCACGCGTCCATCCCGCCGCGCAGCTGGTCGCAACTCTGCCAGAGCGACGCGTAGAGGTGGGACTTGCGAAGGGGCATGGTCAGGAAGCGCGGAAGAGGGTTGGCGTGGGAGCGGGCGTGTCGGTTGGGTCGTTCGCAGCATCGGCACCGCGCGCACCCCGGGCGCATCCGTCTCCGAGGTCAGCGACGGCACAGGTGGTCATGTGGACGTGTTTCATGCAACCAATCTATCAGGTTGCGCGGCCACGAGGTCATCTTCTCCGGATGGAAGGACTCCACCGTACGACCTCCGCCGCGACATCGGAAACCCGCTGCTGAGGGCGCTGGAGGAAATCCGCCGGCTGTTCGAGGCGAACCTCCAGATGGCAACCATCGACCCCGGGGGTCTCCAGCGCTCGGAATCCCCGATATCACCTGGCACCCCATGGGTCGACGAAGAGGTGCGTGGAGGCGTCGTCAGTTGCCCTCGAGCGAGAGGTTCACGAGTTCGCGGAAGCGTTCGAGGCGGGTCCCGCGGTTGTCGCCGCGCGGCGTCTGCGTGAACACGAGGCCGATGATCTCGCGGCCGGGGTCGAGCCACGCGTTCGTACCGTCCGATCCGCCGTGGCCGAACGTGCCGTCGGCGAGCCGCCAGCCGTATCCGTAGTAGCTCGCCTCGTCCCCCTCTCCGGCGATGTGAATCTTCGGGGAGGTCATGACGTCGACGGACTCCGGGCTCAGGATCTCGGCTCCGTCATAGGCGCCGCCGTTGAGGAACATCTGCGAGAACACGGCATAGTCCCACGCCGACGAGATCATGCCGCCCGAAGCCCGCGCGAACGGGAAGGCCACCGGCCCTCCCGGAGTGCCGCCGGGAGCCCAGTCCCCGTCGGGTCCGCGCTGGTAGTAGACGGCGCCCATGCGATCCACCTTCCCGCCCACCTCGTGCCCGGCGTGATGGTTGTAGCTGTCCGTCATGCCGAGAGGTCCGTAGACCGTCTCCATGAGCCGGTCCTCCAGCAGTTGGCCGGAGGCGATCTCGACCAGCGCGCCGAGCGTGTTGTAGCCCGGATTGTTGTAGGAGTACGTCTCGCCCGGCGTAACCTCCGCCCCGATCGGGCCGAAGCGGGCCGATTCGCTCGGTAGCGTCGGATTCTCGCCCAGCGGCTGCAGGAAGAGCGTGGGGATCCGGAGCCCGCTGCTGTGGGACAGGAGGTGTCCGACGGTGATGAACCCCGCGCGGTAGTTGTCCCACTCGGGGATGTATTCCCGGACCAGGTCGTCGTAGGAGAGCTTGCCCTCTTCGACGAGTTGCGCGACCGCGGTGGCCACGACGGGCTTCGTATTGGAGGCCATGCGGAACATCGAATTCCGCTCCATGGGCAGCCCCCGCTCCTTGTCGCGCATGCCGACCGCCTCGTGGAGGACGATCCTCCCCTTGCGGGCGACCAGCAGGACGGCCCCTACGAGGTCTCCCCGCTCGACCGCCTCGTGGTACAGTCCGAGAGCGCCCTCGAGGACGGCGCGGGACATGCCGACCTCCTCCGGTTCGCCGTAGGAGAGCGTGCGCGCCTCCTGCGCCACGAGAGTCGGCGTGAACCACGTCGCGCCCGCGAGGATCGTCGAGGGCAGGATGATCGCCAGGAAGGGCCACCGAGCGGCAGGGATGCCGCGAACTCGCCGCGAAACCTTCATCAGTCCTCCGGACGCAGAAGAAAACGGGCCGATAGAAGACGGGCCGATAGCGGAACAGCGGAACCCGCCCGCTGAACGCCAACGCTGAACGCTAACGCGGCGTACGAGCGGGAACCAGATCGAGCGTGGAGCTTGCATGCCGGGTCCTGCGCGGACATCTAGTGGGTCGGCGCGTGGCGTGACGGGACCGCCGGCGCTTCCCGAGAGCGGAAGGGTTGCAGGCCATCATCGTCTACCTGAATGGAGACTACCTCCCCGTCGGCGAGGCGCGGGTCTCGGTGAACGACCGGGGCTTCCTGTTCGCGGACGCGGTCTACGAGGCGATCCCGGCGTACGCCGGCCGCTGCTTTCTTCTCGATCGCCACCTGGCCCGGCTCGCCTGGGGCCTGCGGACACTCCGGATCGAGGCCGACGTGCCCCCTCTCGCCGGCGTGGGCGACGAACTCATGGCGCGGAACGACCTCCTCGAGACCGAGTTCTCCGTCTTCTACATGCAGGTGACGCGCGGCGCCGCCCCCCGCACGCACGCGTTCCCGACGCGGCCGGTCCCGCCCACCGTCTACGCCTTCACGAAGGCACTCGTGCGCACATCGCCGGAGCGGTGGGAGAGGGGCTTCGGCGCCATCACGCTGCCCGACCAGCGCTGGGCCCGCGCCGACATCAAGACGACCGGCCTCCTGCCCAACGTCCTCGCGCAGCAGGCCGCGGTGGAGGCGGAGGTCGAGGACGCGATCTTCATCCGCGAGGGGATGGTGCAGGAGGGGACGCACAACAACGTGTTCGCCGTCATCGGCGGGGAAGCGACGACGGCCCCGGCCACGAACCACATCCTGCACGGCGTCACCCGCGCCTTCACGCTCGAGTTGTGTGCCGGACTGGGGATTCCCGCGCGGGAGCGCGCCTTCACTGTGGACGAACTGCGGGGCGCCGAGGAGATCTTCTTCACGGGCACGACGACGGAGATACGGCCGACCGTGGAACTGGACGGCCGGCCCGTGGGGAGCGGACGCCCGGGCGAAATCACCCGGGCGCTGTCGGAAGCCTACCGGAGGTCTGTGATACCTACCGCGTAGCGACGGGCTCCATGCGCAGGATCGCGGTCGCCTCGCCCCGCCGGCCATCGATCGCCAGGTAGATCAGCCCGTCCGGACCCTGCCGGACATCGCGGATGCGCCCGAGCCCCTGCACGAGCGTCTCCTCGCGCACGACCTCCTGCCCGTCGAGCGTGAGGCGCGCCAACTGCTCCCCGGCCATCCCGCCCACGAACAGGCTCCCCTTCCAGTGCGGGAAGCGATCGCCCGTGTAGAAGAGGAGGCCGGAGACCGCGATCGACGGCACCCAGAAGTGGACCGGCTGCTCGATCCCCTCCTTGTGGGTCCCCTCGTGGATCGCGGTGCCCGAGCCGTAGTTCACCCCGTAGCCGACGATCGGCCAGCCGTAGTTGAGTCCCGGCTGAACCAGGTTGAGTTCGTCGCCGCCCTGCGGCCCGTGTTCCGTGGCCCACAGGTCGCCCGTCTCCGGGTTCATGACCATCCCCTGCTGGTTGCGGTGCCCGAAGCTCCAGATCTCGGGCCGGACGTTTGGGTCGTCCACGAACGGGTTGTCCTCGGGGATCCCGCCGTCCTCGTACACGCGGCTGACCGTGCCGTGATGGTTCGAGGGATCCTGCGCGGGATGCGTGTAGAGATCGCCGCGCGTCGAGGCCTGCCGGTCGCCGACGGTAATGAAGAGGTGCCCCCGTCCATCGAAGACGAGACGGGACCCGTAGTGCCCCCGCCCCTCGGAGACGGCCAGGAAGATCTCCTCGATGCCCGTCAGAGCCCCGTCCTCGTAGCGTCCCCGAATGACCGCGGTCGTCCCGCGCTCCGTGTCGTCGGGCTTCGAGTAGCTGAGGTAGAGGAGCCGGTTGTCCTCGAAGTCGGGGTGAGGCGCGACCTCGAGGAGTCCGCCCTGTCCGGCCGAGATCACCTCCGGCACGCCCTTCACGGGATCGGGAAGGAGCAGCCCGTCGCGAACGACGCGAAGCGTGCCCGCCTTCTCGGTGACCAGCATCTCGCCATCCGGCAGGAAGGCGATCGACCACGGGCGCACCAGCCCTTCCACCACCGGGACGAGCCGGTAGTCGTGGTAGGCCGACTGCATCACCTCCTGGCCCAGCGCGGGAGTCGCGGTCGGCAAAAGAAGCCCGGCGGCAAGGATCGCCGGTGGGATTCGCTTGATCATCTCATCTCCACGGGAAATCACGTCAGTTCATCTCGTCGTTCATGCGTCGTCGTGCGTTGGCGAGGCCCGAAAAACTGCGGCGGGCAGGCCCCGAACAGCAAGGCTCCCCCGTCCGCGCGACGGGCCCCCGCCGGCAGCACGAGGCCTTCCGGCACGAGATCAGCCTCCGTCCGAGACCACCGTCGGGGCTTCCTCGCCCTCGAGCGTTTCAAGGACCTGGCGCCACTGGAAGTTCTCGCCGAGGCCGCGCACGTAGTAGTCCATCCACGCCATCTCGCTCACCGCCTTCACGAGCCGGTTGCGCGGGTCCGGGATGCCGTGACTGCGGCCCGGATACATGAACAGTTCCGTTGGCACCCCCAGCTTCTTGAGCGCCATGTGGAGTTCCACCGACTGCGGGCTCGGCACGCGGGGGTCGCCCTCCACCACATGGATCATGGTGGGCGTCTTCGCGTTCACGATGTACTTGAGCGGGGACTGGTCGAAGTACGTGTCGAAGTCCTCGTACAGGAAGCCGTCGCCCACGTAGAACTGGCGGTTCCGCTGCACGTCGCTCTGCGCGTACATGCTGATCCAGTTCATCGTCCCGGCGCCGGAGCTGATCGCCTTGAAACGGTCCGTCTGCGTGAGGATCCAGTTGGACCAGTGGCCGCCCGCGCTCCAGCCCAGCGCCCCCATGCGGTCGCCGTCCACGATCCCCTCGGCGATCAGGTGGTCGACGCCCGTCATGATGTCCTCGTAGCCCATCGTGAAGTAGTCGCCGACGATGTCCGTGCGGTGCGCGTTCCCGTAGTTGCGCGAGCCGCGATAGTTGGGCTTGAGCACGGCGTAGCCGGCGCCCGCGTACACCTGCGCGTTGTAGCCGCCGTTGAAGCGCAGGATGTCGGCGGACGCCGGCCCCCCGTGGATCGCGACGATGAGCGGATAGCGCGTCCCCTCCTCGTACCCGACGGGATAGACGAGCACGCCCCCGGCCATCTTCCCGTCCGAGGAACGCCAGTTGACCTCGGCCTCCTCGCCGAAGGCCACCTCGCCCAACTGCGGGTTCACGTCGACGAGTTGCGTCCACTTCGAGCGGTCCGGGACATCGTCGACGCTCGCGACCGTGAACACGGTGGGCGCGGTCTGCGGGTCGCTGTAGTTGATGAGGAGCGTGCCGGTGTCCTCATCCTCGGACACGGAGATCGCCGCCCGCTCCTCGGTGAGCTGCCGCACCGCGCCCGTCCCCACGTCGAGGGCGTGCAATTGCGTCGTCACCTTCACGCCGGCGTTGAAGTAGATCGTCTCCGAGTCCTCCGACCAGAAGCCGACGCTCGAACTCTGGTCGAACTCCGTCCCCAGCTTGCGGAACGCGCCCCCGCGGTCGGCGACCTCGCGGATGTAGACGCGATTCTCGGTCATCGAGTAGCGCTCCATCTCGTCCGGAGCGGAGAAGGCGATCCAGCGCCCGTCCGGAGAGAAGCCGAGCCCGCCCTCGCCGACCTCGTAGTTGTCGGTGAGGCGCTCGATCTCGCCGGTCGCCACTTCCATGAGGTAGAGGTCCGCATAGAGCCGCTGCGCCGTGATGTTGCGCTCGTAGCGCTCCGTCGAGCCGCCCGTGATCCCGATCCAGCGGCCGTCGTCGGAGATCGTGAAGCTGTTGACGCTGTACGACGAGTCGTCGGTCTCGCGCTCCTCGACGGCCGAGGTGACATCGACGCTCCACAGGCTCGAGAGGGGCGTGACCGCGTTTCGCACGTCGACGGTGAAGCCCTCCTCGCGCCGCTTCACCTCGTCCTCGTCGAACGAGTCGGGGCGCGTGAAGTAGACGCCGGTTCCGTCGGGGGAGAAGTCCCACTGGTCGACGCCCGCCTCGCCGTCCGTGATCTGCTCGGGCTCGGCGTCCGCCAGGTCGTCGGCCGGCAGCCGGTAGAGCTGCTCCCGGCCGTTCTCGCCGGAGCGGTAGACGAGCCAGCGCCCGTCGGGGCTGAACGCGAAGCCGGACACGCCTTCCTCCGCGTCCGTGATCTTCCGGGCCTCGCCGCCATCGTGGCGCATCATGTAGAGCTGGGTGTCGTCCCCATCCCGGTTGGAGGCGAAGAGGAAGAACGACCCGTCCGGAGCCCAGGTCGGGCTGCGCTCGTCCTTGTCCTCCGTGTAGGTGAGCCGGCGGTCCGACGGGACGCCCTCGCTCAGCGACACCAGGTGGATGTCGGTCTGGGACTCGGCCGCCTCCCAGTCGGGGGTCGTCACGGTGTAGAGCATCCACGCCCCGTCCGGACTCGGCGTCCACGATCCGGCGCGTTTCATCTCCTGCACATCCATGAACGTGAACGGCCGCTCCTGCGCGGCGAGCGGCGCCTGCGGCGGCAGCGCGAGCACCGCGGCGGGAAGAAGGAAGGCGACGGGAAGGGAACGCATCTGAACCTCGACACCAGGGGTGAACACGACATTCGTCCGTCTCATCATACGAACTTCATCTTGCCGGAACGATAGGTCCGGAATATCATAGCATTGAGGTGCTACACGGAGGTCTCATGGTTCGAAGCGTGAAGTTGCGGCGCATGGGCGGGTCCGTCGGGGCCACGCTGCCAAGGGATATGGCGCAGCGTCTCCACCTCGAGGCAGGCGATGAGGTACTGGCGGTCGAGACGGCGAACGGGATCCTGCTGAGCCCCTACGATCCGGATGTGGAGGACGGACTGAGGATCGCGGTCGAAGCTCAGAAACAGTACCGAAAGGCGCTGAGAGCACTCGCGAAGTGACCCGGCCGGAGCCGAGCTGGGTGCCCAGGGTCGTCGTGGAGGCGGTCCAGCTCGACCAGGTTCGCGAGCACGGCGGCCTGATCGGCCTGCGCGACGGGGACGTCCTCGAGGCCGCCCTGGTCCGAGCGCGGCGGAGATGGACCTACGAACCGGACTCGGATCTGCCGCGTCTGGCCGCCTGCCATACCTTCGGCATATGCTCCGGCCACCCGTTCCGCGACGGCAACAAGCGCATCTCGTTCCTCACCGCGGTCATCTTTCTCGGCCTCAACGGACTCGACCTCGTCGCGCCGGACGAAGAGGTGGTGGAGAGGATGTGGGCTCTGGCCGCCGGCAAGCTGGATGAGGAAGCGATCGCCGAGTGGTTCCGCTCGCGGATCGAAGCCCGGCACGGGTGAAGCTCGCGACGTTCCCTGTCCACGTCTCTCCGCGGGAGCGGAAATGCAGGAGCGGAAATGCACCGATTCAGGCTCCGCGTACCGGGCGCCGCCGTACTGCTCCTCACCGTCTCGATCCTGGCGCCGCCGCCGACACTCTCCGGTCAGGAGGTGGTCGAGAGCGCGGCGCCCCGCGATCCAGACCTGAGACTCGCGGACGAGCCGCTGCTGCGGGTCGGGATCGTCGATGGCCCGCTCGAATACATCTTCGGCAACGTGACGGGAGCGGTCCGCCTCGAGGACGGGGGTATCGTCGTCGCGGACGAACAGAGCGGCAACATCCGCGGCTCATGATCCCGGGCGGAGTCGTCCTCGACGCCGGCCGGGACTGGGTGCTCCTGCGCCAGCGCGACGAACTGGGCGTCCAGATCGTGGCCCTCTACGACCTGGTCGAAGCCGGCGGATGACGATCCTTCCACCGGCGAGGTAAACGCCCCACCCTCCAGTGCCGTCTCACTTCTCAAAACCACCCGCGGGGGAAGGGACCGGGAGCGCCATGCTCTCCGACCGAGAGATCCTGGAACTGGTCGAAGGGGCCAGACAGGGAGAGCGAGGGGCGCTCGAGAGGCTGGCGGGCGCGCTTCGTCCCCTGGTATGCCGGTGGGCCCTGGTCATGACCGGCGATCCCGATGACGCGGAGGACGTGGCGCAACTCGTCCTGATGAAGACGCTGAACTCGATCGCGAGCTTCGATGGCCGCGCCAGGGTCACGAGCTGGGTCTACCGGATCACGCGGAACGCGAGCCTGGATCACCAGCAGGCGAAACGGCGGGAGCAGCGCCTGGCCGAGAAGGCGGAGTGGCTGGCGGCGGCCCGGACCCCGCAACTGGAGGATCCGCTGGATGACATCGAGATGAAGCGGACGCTGCGACTGATTCGGACTCTTGTGACGGAGCTGTCCATGGCGCAGCGGGAAGTCTTCGATCTGGTGGACCTGCAGGGGCTCAAACCCGCGGAGGCGGCGCGGCTGCTGGAGATGAACCCGAACACGCTGCGCGTACATCTGCTTCGCGCGCGGCGCAGGATGCGGAAGGAGATGTTGGCGCAACCCGGCGGGACGGAAACCAGGGGGAACGATGGCTGAACGGGACGCCGAGCGCATCGCGCGGGACGAGCGGAACATGCACGCCGTCCTGTCGGCGATGGCAAGCCAGCTCAGCGACGAACTGCCCGCCGTGCCGCATGAGCCCGCCACGCCCGTGGAGCGTCGGCGCCCGTGGCGGAGGTGGACCGCGGGGCCGCTCGCGGCGGCGGCCATCGTGGCGGCCCTGCTCCTGTTGCCCGGCGGCGCCATCGAAGAGGTCAACGACCCCGTCGCGTCCCCCCCGCGGAGCATGGTGAGCGAAATGGATGTGGAGGCCGACGGGCCGTTCGTGGTCTTCCCCACGAACGATCCCGACATTGCCGTCGTATGGCTGCTGAGCCCGGAGGAGAGTGACTGATGATCGGCAAGACGCAAGGAAGGGTGAACGTGCGGGAGAACCGGAAGGTGAGCGCGAGTGTCCGCCGGGCCTTGATCACGACGTTGGCCCTCGGCGCGCTTCCGGGCATGGTGAGCGCGCAGGAGCGCGAGGATGCGGCCGAAGTCATCCAGAACGTCCAACTCCTCTTTCATCTGGTCGAGGCGGATGGCTTCAGCGACCACGACCCGGAGATCGCGGACGTCGTGAGCGAACTGAGGAGGCTCTTCAACTTCAAGGGATACCGGCTCCTGTCGACTTCGGTGCTGAACGTCGGCCTGTCACATCTCAATAGCAGCACCGCTAGCGGTAGCGGATCCCAGAGAATCGTCCCGGACGATTCCCTGACTCCGTTGGCGATCAGCACGGAGGTCCGTGCGCGCCATGCCGCAAGGACCGTCCGCGCCAAGGTGACCCTCACGGATCTGGTGCCCCTACCGCTTCTCGAAGCCTCTGTCACGATCCGCGACGGTCAGAGGGTGGTGTTGGGATCGGCGCGCCGCTCTGCGGACGCGCCCGTGCTCATCCTTATCGTGACCCCAAAGATCGATCCGACGTGATCAGTGCTTCCCGACCCGTCCCGGCATCTTCGGGGCATGGCGACTCAACGTCCGCAGGAGAATGTCCACAGGAGCGAATCCATGAGACAATCCATGAGACGGCATCTGACCCTCACGGGGGTGTGTCTATCCGTCCTCGCGGGTTGCGGCGACGCCCGCTCGCACGCCGAGCTGATGACCGATGCGGCCGCCGACGCGGAGGCGATCGAGTTCGAGCGCGCCATGGCCCGCTACGACTCGGCGCGTGCCGCAGCGTCCGACGACGCCGACGCTCACCGGCAATACGCCACGCTGGCCGGCTATTTCAGCCTGCATGCGGAAGCCGCGCGGGCTTGGGAGCGGGTGCTCGAACTGGAACCCGGCGATTCCGCTGCCTGGGAAGGCTACATCCACGATCTTCGCTGGGGCGGGATTTTCGAGACTGATCGAAGGTACGCGGAGAAGATCCTGCAGATCCTCCCCGAGGCGCTCCGCCACGCGCCGGCCCGGCCCCTCATCTACGGCGACGCACAAGACGCGGCGGAGGATCTCGGACAACTCGAAGCGTACGGCGCGATCCTCGCCGAGGTGCGGGCGGTGCGGCCGGACGACCAGATCCTGCTCCACGCGACCGATGCGCTCCGTGCCACACTCGCCGAAAAGGAGGAAGGCGACCGGGGCCAGGTCGTGAGGGATTCGATCGGGGCCGCGCTCGACGCGCTCGCGGCCGAGGCCGAGGATGATGCGGACATCGCGGCGCCGGTGCTGTACCGGCTCGCGGCGGGGTACGACGACTTCGGGATCCTCCGGCGGGAAGATGACGCGGACCGCTGGCTGGAGCGTCTCGAGGCGGCGCCCGGCCGGGGAGTGTTGGCGGACGACTTGCGGTACTGGGACCTGACCTCCGACTTCGAGATGGCCCGGCGCGGGTATGCGGACAGTACGGTCGACATGGGGCGCCTCGCCGCCGAGGGTTTGAAGTCACGGGATCTCGGCCGCCGCGGCGCGTGGGTAAACCGCAACCACACGGTGGCGACGCAGCGTGCCCTCGCTTCAATAGCCGGCGATGCGCCGAGCAGCGGGACGGTGTGGGGGGAGGCGGCCGTCGCGGCGGAACCCCCGCACGCGCCGCTCGAACCGGAGCTGGCCGGGCGGCTGTTCGATGCCTCGATGGCTGCGGTCCGCTGGCGGGAGGGGGTGTTCGCGACGCTCCGCAGCCTGCTCTACTTCGGGATCGAGCCGCAGGCCGTGCTCGAGGAAACGACCGCGATCGAGGAAGACCTGCGAGGACACAGTCCCGGATACCTGTACCCCGGCCTCCGGGGCGACGAACGGGAGCGGTCGCGACAGGTTGTGATCGATCGCGCTCGCATCCTCCAGGCTCGCGCGCTCACGCAGCTCGGCGAGATCGAAGCGGCCGGCGAGCTGTTCGAGCAAGTGGCGAACGAATCGCGGGGTGCCGCCACCCTGGGAGCCTACGGGCGTCATCTCCTCCGCACGGACCGGCCCGTGGAGGCTCTCGACGCCTTCGTGGAGGCGATCGCGTTCGGCGGATCCCGGTTTCAGCCCCTGGCGGAGGAAGCCGCTGCGGCCGCCGGCCTGTCCCCCGCGACGGTCGAGGAGCGGCTCGCCGCGCGCCGTCCCATCGTGGAGGAGGAGATGGAGCGGCGGGAACTCGGCCAACGCGTCGAGCGCGAGGCGCCGCAGTTCGCGCTCGCGGACCAGAACGGGATCGAGTGGCGGCTGAGCGACCTCGAGGGGAAGATCGTCGTGCTCAAGTTCTGGGCGACGTGGTGCGGCCCGTGCATCGAGGAGTTCCCGCACTTCGTCGAGCTCCTGAAGACCTACGAGGGCGACGAGGAGGTCGTGTTCCTCACCGTCGCCACGGCGGGGTCCCCCCGCGAAGAGGTCGCGCGGCAGATCGAGGAGGGCGGCTTCACGTTTCCGGTCCTGTTCGATGAGCGGGGCCTCGCCCTGGACTACGAGATCCTCGGCTATCCGACGACGTTCTACCTGGACCGGGCGGGCGTCATCCAGTTCAAGCGCGAAGGCTTCGAGGAGCCCGGCTACGAAGAAGGCGTCGCCCGCCGCATCGACGCCCTGCGCAATCCGGCCGCCGCGCCGGCTTCGTCTTGACTGCGGCGACGGCGGCGATCCACGGGCCGATGATCTCGACGCTCGCTCTCGTAGCTCTCGCGGCCGCGCCCACGGGGGCCCAGGAGATCGTTGAGAGCGCCGCACCCCGCTACCCCGACCTGACGCTGGCCGAGGAGCCGCTGGTCCGCATCGGCGCGCTCGATGGTCCGCTCGAGTACATCTTCGGGGAGGTGACGGGCGCGGTTCGTCTGGAGGACGGCAGCATCGTCGTCGTGGACGAGCAGAGCCACAACGTCCGCAGGTACGACGCGGACGGACGACACCTGTGGACGAGCGGGCGGAGAGGGGAAGGACCCGGAGAATACCGCGGCCTGCGCCTCCTCGGGAGATGTCCGGGCGCGGCGATCACGGTCTTCGACTGGATTCTGGACCGCGTTACGGAACTGGATGCCGGCGGCGAGGTCGTCGACACGCGGGACCTCAACGCCATCGGCGTGAATCCGTACGGGGAACCCGCCTGCTCAACCGATGGTCGCCTCGTCTTCACCCCGTGGCCGGAGGATCGGAGAAGCGTCCTTGAGCGGACGGTGGGCGAGCAGTGGCGCTGGCGCGTGTCTCTGAGGTATGCCTCGGACGACAACGTGACCACCCTTCGCTCCGGGATTCCGGGCGCTGAGCGGACGCGCATTTCCCGAGGCAGCGTCATGCCGAGCTACTGGGGACGAAGCATGGTCTTCGCGGCCGTGGACACGGGCGTGTGGTTCGGCACATCAGACGATTACGAACTGCAGCATCTGGACTGGACGGGCCGGGTCACGCGCACCGCCCGCTGGGCCGGCCCCGACCTCGCCGTCACCGACGAGCAGGTCGAGTGGTACCGGGACTACCTCTCGGGACTGGACCGCTATGCCGACGGCGAGGGGCGCCGCCGCTTCGAGCGGGATGTCTGGCCGGAGAGGCGGGGGTACCTGCCCGAGCGCTTCCCCGCCTATGAATCCCTCCTCGCTCTGGCGGACGGCGGCATATGGATCAGGACGTACCGCTGGCGCGCGCCCGGAGAGGAACTGCACCTCCTGGACCGGGACGGCGCCTGGCTGCGGCGCCTCGCGATGCCCGGCGGCTCCGTCCTCTTCGACGCCGGCCCGGACTGGGTGCTGATCATGCAACGCGACCCACTCGACGTCCCCACCGTGGCCCTCTTCGCACTGGTCGAGACTATCGGATAGGGGCGCTCCAGCACCTGCCGGTGCACCCAATATGGGGAGTACCCCTTCCCTCAACCCACCGGGATTCCAATCTTGGGAGCGATGAACCTCCGACCCGGCGCGTCGCGCCCCCGACCTGAGAGACCGGTGTATGAAGCCCGTGACCATTGCCAATGCAAGATCGATCACCGGGGCCGGCCTGCTGCTTCTGCTGATCTCCTGTGGAGACTCCGCGACACGTCCTGACCCTTCACCGCCGCCTCCGCCGACGCCACCGCCTCTGACGGTCTCGGTGATTCCGCTCGAGGTGACGCTGGTTGCGCTGGACGATACGGTTCGGCTCACCGCCGACGTGCGTGACCTGGCTGGACAGCCGATCAGCGGGGCGTCCGTGATCTGGTCGAGCAGCGCTCGGTCGGTCGCGGACGTGGACGGTTCGGGGCTGGTGACCGCCCTGGGCAGCGGTACGACGATGGTCACGGCCCGTGTGTCGCTCGCCTTGGCAACCGCATTCGTTACGGTGATGCAGGTTCCGGTCGGCGTCACCGTGACGCCCATCCGGCTGGAGTTCGACAGGATTGGTAGCACGGTGCGGCTGACCGCCTCCCACACAGATGCCAATGGCCATGCCATCACTGGTGTCGACGTCGCAGCGACCTGGAGGAGCATTGACCCGTCTGTGGCCATTGTGGACACGACAGGCCTGGTCACGGCCGTCGATAACGGGTCTACGGCAGTCATCGTGGTATTTGATTCCAGCACCGTAACGATACCCGTCAGTGTCTCCGACCCATCCAGGGATCGGGAGGCTCTGGAACGTCTCTACCATGACACCGGAGGCGATGACTGGACCAGAAAAACGAATTGGCTGACAGCCGCGCCCCTGACGGCGTGGTTCGGCGTTAGGGTCGGCCCGAACGGTCGTGTCGATGGTCTCGGTCTTACAAACAATGGACTGAAGGGCTCCCTGCCTCCCGAACTGGGTAACTTGGAGAATCTGACATATCTGCTGCTCGGCGACAATGAACTCACGGGCCCCATCCCCCCGGAATTGGGCAAGCTCTCGCTGCTGGAGCGTCTGGAGGCGGTCCGGAACCAACTGAGCGGCCCGCTTCCGCCGGAACTGGGCGGACTACGGTCCTTGGAGAACCTGGTTCTCGACGAGAATGATCTCTCGGGGCGGTTGCCCTCGGAGATCGGAAACCTCGTCCGGCTGAAGCGCCTGAGCCTGACGTGGAATGCGGGGCTCAGGGGCCTTTTCCCACATAGCCTCCTGAACCTGAGGGAACTGACCGAGTTCGCCGCATACCAGACCGCTCTCTGTTCGCCCCTTGACGATGGATTCACACAGTGGCTGGACGGCATTGAAAATAAGGCGCTGAACAATTGCAGCTCGGCTGACGTCGAAGACATTGTGTTGTCGGAGTTCTTCGATCTCACGGGTGGTGAATCCTGGCACAACGCAAGCGGCTGGAATACCGATACGGATGTGGGAGACTGGTACGGTATCACGGCCGAGGGCGGACGTGTGCGGTCCTTATCGATGCCGAATAACGGTTTGACCGGACGGCTGCCGGGACTCATAGCGGGCCTGACCGACCTTGAACACCTCAATCTCAGTGACAACCAACTCACCGGACGACTCCCGGAGGACATCAGTTCCATGGCCGCGCTGAGGACGCTGCGGCTCAATGGCAACGAGGGCCTGGAGGGATTCATGCCGTTCACGATCAGAAACCTGAAGCAGCTCGAAGTTCTGCAGTACGAGGGCACAGGCCTCTGTATTCCTCCAACGCGGGGCGTCGACACCTGGCTTGAAGGTGTCGATGTTGTGGAGGGTCCCCGGTGCGAAAACGTGGAGGGGGTGGAGTTGACGCTTCCGATGGTTTATCTCACGCAGGCCATCCAGAGGCCGGCGGGCGATGTCCCGCTTCTCGCCGGTCGCGATGCCCTCCTCCGCGTGTTTCTTACGAGTGCTTCGTCGAACGCGTTCTACAAGCCGGAGGTCGTGGCGACGTTCAGCCGGGGCGGTGAGGAGGTGCACCGAGTCACGATGGCTCTGACGGATCCCTTGTTGCCATCCTTTGTTGATCAGGGTGACCTCCGCCGATCCTACAATGCGATCATTCCCGGCGACCTCATCCAACCGGGCCTCGAATTCGTGATCGAAGCGGATCCTGAGGGGTCGGTCCCGTTGACGGCCGACAGCCGGACCCGCTATCCCGCCTCCGGCCTCGCGGTGGTGGACGTGGCGGAGGTGCCCCCGATGGAGCTGACCGTGGTGCCCGTGCTCGAAGCCGCTGCGCCTGACTCCTCGATCTTCAAGTGGACTAACGGTATCGCGGATGACAGCCGGCAGGTGGGCCTTCTCCGGCATGCGTTCCCGTTCGCCGAGTTCCGAGCCCGTAGCCGGGAGGCGTATGTCACGTCCGGAAACTTGACGACCTCGGAGGCGCAGTGGCGCCTGGTGCTCGAACTCGAGGGGGTTCGGGCCATCGAGCGAGGGACAGGCTACTGGTATGGAGCGGCCTCGAGCGTCGGAGGCTTCGTGCGCGGCATCGCACGATTGGGCGGTCCTGTGAGCATGGGCAAGCCGTCGATTGCCGAACTCGCCCACGAAGTGGGTCACAACCTGAACCTGGATCATGCTCCCTGCGGGAATCCGCTCTTTGTCGATCCGCACTTTCCGCACCGGGGCGGGGGGATCGGAGCGTGGGGGTACGACTTCCGGGACGGCAGCGTCGTCGTTCCCGAGACCCGCCGGGACATAATGGGATACTGCTACGCGCAGGGTTGGCTCAGCGATTACAACTTCGAAAAGGTGATCAGCCACCGGGGTAGCGTCGAGGCCGACGCTCGGCCCGCGGCGGCGCAGCCGCCATCCGAGATGCTCGTCCTGTGGGGCGGTGTCGTCGACGGGGAGCTGCGGATTGAGCCTGCATTCCGGGTGCCGTCCACCGAGCGCCTTCCGGATCGGACCGGTCCATACCGCCTCGAAGGATTCGGGGACGGTGTCCCGGAATTCTCCATCTCGTTCACGCCGGACGAGGATCAGTTCGGGAACAAGTATTTCTTCTTCATGGTTCCGCCCGAAGCCCTCGATCGGATCACGCTTTCGGGACCGGAGGGGACGGCGACGATCGGCGTGGACGATCAACGTACGGTTTCGGTCGTTCGTGATCCGTCGAGTGGGCGCATTCGGAGCATCCTGGACGACTTGAACGGTGATCTTCCGGCGGCGCTTGGGCGGCTCGGCGGGCTAGACGTCGTGACCTATCGCGCGCTCGGTGAGGAGAGGAAATAGGCCCCGCTTACGTCCGGCGGGCCGTTCGCCTCTTCCGTCATGGAGCGGTCCCCTACTCGGACAGGCGGCGCTCCGGTAGCGGTGGGGCGGGGTCGATTCCCAGCACCAGATGCCAATACGCCCACGAGCGAGGATCGAAGATCCCTGGATGAGCCTGGTTCAGGGCGGCCCGGAAGTCGTCCTCGCTGAAACACGACCGGGCAACGCGGATGTCGTCAACCGTACCCCAGGTCATGACGTGGTTCAGGAAGAACACGGGGTCGCGCAGCGTGTCCTTCGGTTGCTTGAACCACACGACACGCCGGGCCACTCGCAGGAGTTCGGGATGCCGGGGCGCGTCGATCATGATCCGGCTTCGCGCGGCATGAGGCCCGGGCGCGCGGGCAGGCTTGGCATCTTGTCCAGGTCGACGCCCCGGACGGCCGCGGCGAGTCGGTCGCGGACCACGGCCCGGATTTCCGACAGATCGCCATCGTCAAAGAAGGTCAGGGCCTTGAGGGTAAGGATCGGATTGAAGCGATCGCCGTGGACTGCCGTGGCAGCGCCCAGGGCTTGGCTCAGGCTGATGCCCCCGCCGCGGATCAGGGCGTCCACATCCAGGTAGTCCTTCGCGCTCGCCCGACTCTGCACGACTTGTACCTTCGTCGCCGCAAGGTCGAGCAGGGAGGCGACGAGAAGTCCCGGACCCTCCACCCGCTCGGGATCCTGTACGCGGTCCAGCGCGAGCCCGCCGAAGAAGGAAACGCGAACGGGACCGTCACGATCGACTAGGCACGTCAACGTGTTTTTCGCTCTTCGCACCACCCCGGCGTGGTCCAGATAGGGCACGCCGGCAAGCAGGCGCTCGCCGTCCAGCGGGTCCGGCGAAAAGAAGTCGAAGTCCTCCGACTCACGATGCGCCAGCCGCAGCGCCAGCGCCGTGCCGCCGTAGAGGACGAAGCCGGCAGGCGTCGAGTGCAACTCGGGCCACAGGAGCCGCTGCGACCGCGGAAGCGCGTCCAGTCGAGGTTGCAACACATGCCCTCCTCCCGTCTCCCTCGCCCCGTTTACGCACGGCCGACCCGGGTCGAAGCCCCGGAGGCCATCACTGAAATCTACCTACTGGGCGCACCGCCGAACACTTTGCCCCCGGCCCGGAACCGGCCTGTCGACCGTCGGCCGCCAAGAAACTGGTGGGGCACCGTGGTTGAGGGCACGTTGAGGGTCCCCGCGCAGAGTGGGTGCCGTGAAGTGCCGAATCTCGGCGTCGAGCTTGGAGGTAGCGAGGACGACTGAGTCGTGGTGGTTTGCGGTGGCCCACCGAGTCGGCGGCCAACATCTTCCCCGGGTCGATGCGCACTCGTCGTTTTCTTTCACCCGGAAGGGTCGTTGATCATGTTTCTCGTGTCCAGTTGCCGTCGCACTTCGGCCTCATCCGCGCCCGCGCTCCCGCGTTCGGTCGTCGCGGCGATCGTGCTGGCGGCTCTCGCCGTCTCGACCCCTTCGGTTGCCGCCCAAGAGGCGCCCGAGGCGCTGACGGAGGCGGACTACGAGCGGGCGGAAGGGCGGCTCGGGAACCACGCGAACCCACTCGTGCTCGGGGCTTCCGTGCTCCCCGTGTGGCTGGACGACGGGCGGTTCTGGTATCGGAACCGGTTCGAGGGCGGCACCGAGTACGTCATCGTCGATCCGGCCGCGGGGACGCGGGGACGCGCCTTCGACCACGCGCGCATGGCCGCCGCGCTCACGGCGGCGAGCGGCGAGGAGCACACGGCCTTCGCGCTTCCGCTGGGAGATCTCGCGCTCGAGGCCGGGACGGTCCGCTTCGAGGTCGACATCGAAGGGGAGACGTACGTCTGCGGACTCGACCCCGACCGGTGCGAAGCGGTCTCGCCGCCCGAGGCCCCGCCGGCCGGCCGCTTCGACATCGTGTCTCCCGATGGGACGAAGGCGGCCTTCATCCGCGACCACAACCTGTGGCTGCGCGACCTGACGACCGGGGAGACGACGCAACTCACCGAGGACGGCGTCGAGGACTTCGGCTACGCGACGAACAACGCGGGCTGGGTGAAGAGCGACCGTCCCGTGCTCAAGTGGTCCCCCGACTCGCGCCGCATCGCGACCTTCCGGCACGACGCCCGCGGGGTGGGGATGATGTACATGGTCACGACGGAGGTCGGGCACCCCGAACTCGAGGCGTGGCGCTACCCGCTCCCGGAGGACTCCGTCATCTTCCGGATCCACCGCGTGGTGATCGACACGGAGGCGCCGGAGGGGAGCCGTCTGGTCCGCCTGGACATGCCCCCCGACCCGCACCGCTCCACGGTGTGCGACCATGTGGCGTGCCGCGGGAGCTTCTCCGACGTGGAATGGAGCGCCGACGGCTCGCGTCTCGCCTTCGTCTCGAGTTCAAGAGACCACAAGCGGGCCCTCGTCCGCATGGCCGACGCGGCCACGGGCGAGGTCTGGGACCTGTTCGAGGAGGTCGTGGAAACGTTCTTCGAGTCCCACGCGAACTGGCGCTATCTCTCCGCCTCCGACGAGATCCTGTGGTACTCGCAGCGCGACGACTGGGGGCACCTCTACCTCTACCACGCGACCAGCGGGGAATTGAAGCGGCAGGTGACGTCGGGCGCGTGGAACGTGGAACGCGTCGTCCGCGTCGATGAGGAGTCGGGGGACATCCTCTTCATGGGGAACGGGCGTGAGCCGGGCGATCCCTACTTCGCGTATCTCTACCGCGCGCCGCTGGCCGGGGGCGATGTCGCGCTGCTCACGCCGGACAGCGCGAACCACGTGGCGTGGCTGGCGCCCGACGGCCGGACGTTCGTCGACCAGTACTCCACCCCCGCGATCCCGCCCGTGACGGTCGTCCGGGACATGGACGGCGAACTTCTGCAGACCGTCGAACGAGCGGACATCTCGCGCCTCGAGCGCAGCGGGTGGCAGCCGCCCATCCCCTTCACGGTGAAGGCCCGCGACGGCGAGACCGATCTGTACGGACTGATGTTCCGTCCCTCGAACTTCGATCCGGCCGCGAAGTACCCGGTGATCAACTACCTGTATCCGGGGCCGCAGAGCGGGAGCGTGGGGAGCCGGAGCTTCCGCGCCGCGCACCGCGACCTGCAGTCGCTGGCCGAACTCGGGTTCGTCGTCATCGAACTCGACGCGATGGGCACGCCGAGGCGCTCGAAGACCTTTCAGGACGCCTACTACGGGAACATGGGCGACAACGGGCTCCCGGATCAGATCGCCGGCATCCGCCAACTCGCCGAGCGCCACCCGTGGATCGACATCGACCGGGTCGGGATCTACGGCCACTCCGGCGGCGGCTTCGCCTCCACCTCCGGGATCCTGCGCTACCCGGACTTCTACAGGGTCGCGGTCTCGCAGGCGGGGAACCACGACAACCGCAACTACGAGGACGACTGGGGAGAGAAGTACCAGGGTCTGCTCGAGACGTACGCCGACGGCGCCACGAACTACGACAACCAGGCCAACCAGCTCGTAGCGGAGAACCTCAGGGGCAAGCTCCTCATCGCACACGGCACGATGGACACGAACGTCCCGCATTCGAACACGATGCTCGTCGTGGACGCCCTCATCGCCGCGAACAAGGACTTCGACCTGCTGCTGTTCCCGAACCGCGGCCACGGATTCGGCAACGAGCCCTACATGATGCGCCGCCGCTGGGACTACTTCGTGCGCCACCTCCTCGGCGCCGAGCCGCCCCCCGAGTACGAGTTCGGCCGCCTCCAGCCGCTGGTGCCGTGACCCCGACGTCGGGCATCGCGCGCTGGGCTTCCGCCCCGGGCCGCGCAGGGGTACGGTAGGAGCGCGGCATTGGAGTCGAGTCAAGCCAAGTGGCGACGGGCAGACGTACGACATTCCATTCCCGTCAACGCCGAAATTGAGACACGGATGATGACGCCCGATATCATCAAGTCGATGGTTCCGGAGCAAGAGATCCCCGAAGGACGGGGAACGGACGTTACAACGGACGCGCCGGATGTCGAGGGGCTGGGTTCTCCCGAGGATGATGGGGATACCCCGTATCCGTTGCGCGACATGATGGTGCGGACCGAGGTGCGTACGGTCAGCGAAGTCGTGAAGCGAATCAAGCGGGAACGCTATGTTATGAATCCAGGGTTTCAACGGGATTACGTGTGGGACGGCAAGCAGGCGTCCAAGCTGATCGAGAGCTGCGTCATGCGGATTCCGTTGCCGGTTCTCTACGTTGCGGAGGGTCGCGATGGCCGCATAACGGTCGTGGATGGCCTGCAAAGGTTGACGACGTTCACACGGTTCCTTAACGACGATTTCAAGCTGGCCGGGCTTGGTCAGGATCATCCGCTTCACGGTTTGCGGTTCACGGGTCTCCCGATCGACCTTCGTGAGCGGGTGGAAGACACGCAGTTGACACTCTACGTCCTTGACCGAGGCACGCCGCCCCGCGCCAGGCTCGACATTTTTGATCGAGTGAACTCTGGTGCCAAGCTCACTCGGCAGCAAATGCGTAATGCGCTCTACCACGGGCCCGGGACGGAGTGGCTTGCCCGGATGGCGTCCGAGGAGAGCTTCCTGAGGGTCACGGACCGTACCCTAAGCCACAAGACCATGCGCGACCGCGAGGTCGTAAACAGGTTCGCGGCGTTTCATCTGTTCGGCTACGTGTCCTACACGGGCGGCGACATGGACGGGTTTCTGGCACAGGCCATCGAGAAAATGAACGAGGCGGATGGGGAAACGCTGGATTCGCTGGGAGAGACGTTCACCGCCTCGATGCAGCACAACTACGATCTCTTCGCCAACCACGCCTTTAGGAAGTCCCTGCGTGAACGCGCCCCCAGTGCGCGACGGACACCGATCAACGTGTCGCTGTTCGATGTGCTTTCGTACGCCTGCGCAAGGATCCCGGCTCGGAGAATTCACCGGGATGCTGATGAAATCCGCACGGCCGTCTATAGCTTACTCGAAGATGAGGAGTTTCTCGACGCCATTACGTACGGTACCAACAGCACTCTGCGGGTGTCTACTCGCTTTGAGATGATGCTGGTCGTCCTGGAGGATTATTGGGCATGAAGATCGCAGAAGTAACTGTACGGAACTTCAAGTGCTTTGAAGCGCTCGATCTGCCATGCGCGCCTCTCACGGTTCTAACGGGACACAACGGTGCCGGGAAATCCACGGCCCTTCAATCACTGCTCTTGATGGCGCAGGGACTGCGGACGAACCCCGACTGGGAGGCGTTGCCGCTGAATGGCGACTTGGTGACCCTCGGCACGGGGCGCGAAGTACTGCATGATCAGGCGGAGCCGTTGTGTCTAGGTGCACAGGGCGGCGAAGAATCGAGCGAGCGTGTTGTTTGGACGTTCGGCTATGATCCGCAACTCGGACGGCACGGTGTGCTGCCGCTGCGAGGTACGTCGTACTCCGAGGACGGACAATTGCGGAAGACGGCGAATTCGTTCCAAGCGGGGATGGTTCCGGAATCTCGACTCCTGCCGGCTTTGCGCGACGCGATGTTCCTGAGTGGGGACCGGAACGTGTCGTTCCAGTCAACCGCGGTGCCGCGTTCCATGGTGACCGCGAGAGCCTCGATACCTGGCGATGTCGGGACGGAGGGAGAGTATGCGGCGTACTGGTATCGAGAGTGTGTTGATGAGGAGGTGAGTGCGGACCGGAGGAAGCACGGCGCGGAGGAACAACAAACGGTTCGAGCGCAGGTCGACGCGTGGCTGGGGGATTTTTTCCCGGGAGCGCTGATTCAAGCTCGTCAGCTGGACGCAGCATCGCCGATCCAGCTGAGTTTTAGGCTCGGAGAGGATAGCCCTTGGGCGCGCCCGAGAAACGTGGGTTATGGATTGGTGCATGCCTTTCCGATGGTCGTTTGTTTGCTTACGGCACGGGCTGGATCGGTCATTGTAATGGACAGCGCGGAGGCTCACCTGCATCCCCGCGCGCAATCGGCGGCCGGTCGAATGCTCGGTCAGATGGCAGGCGCCGGCCTGCAAATCCTGATCGAAACGCACAGTGACCATCTGCTCAACGGCGTGCGCTTGGCGGTTCGCGACGGGCTCCTGCCGCCCGAAGATGTCGCCGTGCACTTTTTCAGTCATGCGGGCGAGTCAGGTCCAAGCGGAGTGACGGCTATGTCGGTCGACCGGAACGGAGCGATCGACCACTGGCCGCCGGGCTTCTTCGATCAAGCGGAGCAGGATCTCGCTGTCCTGGCGGGCTGGGACTAACGGAGTTGCGGGTCTTCGTCAACGAACTTGCGATCAAGGAAGCGTGCTCCGTAGCAACCCCTCCGCACGCACCTTTGATGGAACTGTTGCGAATCCGCAAGGATTCCCCCGTGATTCGGGACGTCCTTTACTGCGCGGGGGGGCTCTCCGCGACGGAGATCCGAACCGGCGTGACGCTTCGTGCACTCGCCCAACGGATGTCGCGCGAACATGTCGGCCTGCTATTGAACTGGATTGACAGGATGGGTCCGTTCATCGAGGGCGACCGCCAAGTCGTCGAGGATGATCTCTTTTACTTCGACGACATCGAGGTTACCGACCTCGGGCTTGGTGAGGCTGCTCGTTGGATTCTGACCGCCAGGCAAGCTGCGGTCCTCAGTATGCTTGCCGAGACCACGTCGCGTTTTGCGGAATCCGCTCTGGGGGTCATTCACGGTTTCCAGGAGGATCCATTCAACCATATCTCCGTTCCGAACTATTGGGCCGAATCTGATCTCGCGGCGGCGCTGCAAGAAGCCGCGCCGGAGCCGCGCACATGGCACGAATTCCTCGCTTCTGCACGGACCCGTTACGACCGTCTGCTGATTGGCGATCACTGCTATGCAATACTGAAGTCTCGACCCTACACGCGCAGCTTAGCCAGCGCGATCGAAAGACGACTCGATGTCCTGCAAGCGCTGATGGAGGAAATGAACTCGGATGGGTCGCTGACGTCGCATGGTCAGGAACTGCAAGCGCAACAGTTCAAAGGCGAATGCGCGCCTTTTGGCGACGAATCCGATACGAGAAAGCAGAGCAACCCGCAGAGATTCCTGTTCCCTAACCCGGCCGGCGCCGGAGTCCTTCAATGCACGTGGCATGGCAAGGTTCGTATCCAATCCTATCGCATCTATTTCGAGTGGCCGGTGCAGCCACCACATCGGCAGTTGAGGGTCTGCTACGTCGGTCCACACCTTTGACGTGGATTGGAAGTTGCTCGAGTTGATGGCCGCCTCCGAGCGTTGGTGAACCCCATTGCTCACCACGAGCATCTATGTTGGCTGAGAATAGGTCGTGCTCCGAAAGATGCTGATCGCTCGAGCGGTCAACGCCTCCAGGACATGCATCGGGACTGTCTTCCCGTCATCATACTCGAACTTCACAGGTTCTTGGTACTCTGGCCTGCCTCGGTCTTCCCAGATCAACCTGTAGAGAGCTATCAGCGCTACCGTCATCCGATCAAGCTGGGAGAGCGTCGGCTCGGGATCCCGTTGTACGAAAGGCTTTGATTGGATCCCGGCATCGGCCGGGTCGACAAAATCGTGCTCTACGTTGGTACCATGCACGTAGAGCGAGCTCCCGCCGTATTCGAGATGATACGTCGTTGCCATTCCCGCCTGTTCAAAAGCTGCTTGTTGGTCAGCAAAGCCATGCCAATGGCGGGCCTGCTTTAGTGCGTCGGCGATATCACGGAAGGCTTCGGATGCGAGCACATCGCGATAGTAACGACTCTTCTTCGGAAACCAGTCGAAGTAGCTCGCATCGCGTTGAAGTAGCCTGCGCGTGTCAGGGTCCTTGAGTGCCTTGTCGAAGTTGCGGCGACCCATAACCGCGACAAACGCAGCGAATCGACGGGCGCTAGTATCGGAAGGATCCGCTGTCACCAACCGGAGATCTCGTTCCAACTCGACTAGCGTTCTCGAAGTCGCAAGGGCTGGCTCCTCCAAGCCTCTCGCAAGGAGGGACCTGACGGCCTCGCCCGTGATCAGAATTCGCCGGAACAAAGCTTGGACAACGAAATCCCGCCACCCCAGTTCTTGTCGGTAATCCAGGCGTGACTTGTTTGGTGTGTGAACGGTTTCTCGACCAATTCGGAGAGAGTGCCGGAGACACCAGCACCCGGGCGTCGGGACTGGCGATGGACGTGGCGAAACTCGTGTTCCGCACCTACCAGCAGCATCAAGGGGACGAGTGGGGAGAGAAGGCTCTCGATCTGATCGATCGCTTGTGCCTCGCGCAGGCGTTTGGAGTGCGCGAGGGGTTTGAGGAGTTCGAGCGATAGCGATACCGGTCGTGGCGGCCCGCGAAGGTTCGTGTTGCCGTGGCGTCCGAATCGAGCGTCAAACGGGAGTCGGTATCCGCTCCACGTCGATCCGGCCGGCATTCTTCATGGCCTGCGCAAGGTCGTAGGCCGACTGAAGGCGATACCAGGTCTCAGCCCCGCCTCCAAACGCCTTGTCCAGGCGGATCGCCATTTCAGGAGAGATGCCCGAACGGCCGTTGACGAGTTCGGAGAGCTGCTTTCGGCTGACACCCAGCCTCCGCGCCGCCTCCGTCACGGTGAGCCCCAAGGGCTCAAGACAATCGTGGCGCACGGACAGGTCCGGATGCGGCGGGTTCTTCATCGGCATGTCGCGGGCCTCCCAATGGTAGTCGATCAGATCCACGTCCCTGACATCGCGCTCGCCTCGAGGCCGCGGTGGCGAAAGCCAAGAAGCAACGTCCCGCATGACCGGCTCCGGGCGGTAACGGAGTCCCCTATCTCGTCCGGGGTGTGACGGTGAGACGTCTCCGAGCGTCATCTCGATGGTGGCCGGGCCCTTTTTCTGACCGAGCCAGCCGGACTTCGGACTTGGAGACGCTCGATGAGACGCCGTGCCGTGCTGTTCATTGCCCTTACCGCGACGGTGGCCTGTGGTGCGGGACGACCGCAGATCATGACGCGTCCGGCAAGTGTGCCGGCTGGTGGAATCGACTGCGTGCTCGTGACGTTGCAGCGCCTCGGATACATGATCACGGCCGGCGACCGTGCACTCGGGTTCGTGAGGGCGGAACGTCCCGCACGACCGTCGCTCTTGTCATCAAGATCGGGGACCACTGATGTCCTGCTCGTGAACTACGTGACCTCAGGCACGGAAGACGACCCGTCGGACGATGCGATCTCGGTGAGGGCCTCGCGGAAAGAAGAGTCTGCCACCGAAAAGGGTCCAACGTCGCAAGCCATCTCGGAAGCCGAGCGGTTGCTGGACCAGTGTGGGGAGAGCCGAACGCCGGGCGAGACCGGCAACCGGGCGGACGCCCGAAGAGTGGTTGCGGAATCGACGTCCGCCCTCGCAAGAAAAGGCGTGCGTGACTCCGGAGGTGATCAATGAGACGCTTCGCGGCGGTGTTCATGGCCATGATCGGAGCGACGGCCTGCGGACCGCTGATCATGACCCGTCCGGCGAACGTCGAGGCGGGTGGATTCGATTGCGTGAGCGCGACGCTGCAACGCCTCGGATACATGATCACGGACGGTGACCGCTCCCTCGGGTTCGTGAGAGCGGAACGCACGCGGGGGCTGCTGCGGGAAACCGATGTTCTTGTCGTCAACTACATCGTGGCGGGTACGATGGACGACGAATCGAACGATACGATCCAGGTGAGAGTCTCCGACCCGTCCGGACGAGGTCCGAGCAACGAGGGTGTCTCCGACGCCGAGCACCTTCTGGACCGGTGCGGGGAGCTCTGAACCACGGGTTCCCGGATGTGTGATCGAGAGTGGCCGACGCCGTCATTGAGGGTCGCCGCCACGTTGGCCCTCCTGCTGGCCGCTTCCCTGCAGGGAACAGCTTCCGCTCAAACACGAGATCCTGCCCGGGACGCCTACCTGGACGACACCGCACGCGAACTCGTGCTCGGGTTGAAGACGGCCCGCGACACGGCACGCCTGAGCATCGACACCTACACGACGCTGATCCGCGAGCGACTGGGCCTCGAATGGCCCTCACCCCGGCGCAATCGGCCCTGGGCGCACGGCGAACGAACGGCCCGCGTGCGCTGGTCGCGTGACGAACCCGCCGTCGTTCACGTGCTCGCGGCGCGGTTTCGGGTTGCACTCACCGACCCCGAAGACTCCGAGTTCTTCACCGGGCTGCGGGCCGAACGGTTCGCGGCCGATCCATTGGGGGATCCGTTCAAGTTCGGTTTCATGGTCTTCGGTCAGTCCCCGGAGGCCGAGATCACCACTCGCAGCCCGCTGGGGCCGGATGCCGAGCGCTACTACCAGTTCCGTCCCCGGGGACACGACGACCGTTCGGTTGAGCAACGGCCCGGTTTCCTCGACCGGTTGGTCAACGGGGTGGTCGACGGGGCGCTTCCCCGCCTCCGGCTGGACATCTGATGCGCCATTGGCTGCCCCGCAGCGTGACGTGGCGGGGGGACATGAGTGTGATGGAGGGTGTCACCGCCGCCGGCATCGCACCCCTCCCCGTCCCGGCGATGATCGACTGGACGCTGGAAATCGAGGACATCCGTGAGCGCGGCGCGGAGGCCGCTCCGGGGACGCCGGCCACGGCCGAAGCGGCGGTTCGGCTCTGGCGCCAGGAAGGGGACAGCATCAGCCGGGCGCTGACGGAAGCGGAACCCGGCGAGACGGTCACGATCACGCCGGCGGACCGGGAGGCCCTAACCGAGAGCGACCTGCTGCCCCCGACCGTGTGGGACGAGAATCGCGGAGTCGACGCCGCGACCATCGAGCGGATCGCGGCGGAACTCGCGAGCATCGGTACGGGCGAAGGAGGCGACCGCGCCGACGCACCGAGCCCTGGCTCTTCGACGCCCCCGGCAAGACGCTGAGGCTACTGCGCTACAATCCAGTGGAACGCGTGTCGGTGGGAACCCGACTGCTACGCGAGTTCGGGTGGGGACGCGCGGCGCTGCGGTACGATTCCTGCCACCCCTTGGCGAAAGGAACTGGCTTCCCCACGCGCGGGCCGTGGTCGAGGGAACGCTGGTGATGCCCCTGTTCTCCCGGCTGTTCCTCGGGATGCAGGCCGGCATCGCCCGGGTCTGGGGCGACCCGGCCCCGCACGACCTGTGGCGCATCGCTGCGAGCGGGCGCTGGCTCCGGGGCCACGGAGAATCGGTCCGGGGGGCGCGAGTCCACATGGCCAGGGTCGACCTGCGGGGACGCGTGGTTCTAGCATCGGGTGTCGTTCCGGTCCAATGCAGCAAGTCAGTCACTCGTCCTCAATGCCGAGCCGCTTGGCGAGTTCATCGACGTCGATGAGTTCACCCTCACCACGTTCAACGGAGGCGATGGACTCGCGAAGGTGCCGGGCGTTCGCCGGGGAGCGGAGCACGTAGGCTGTCTCCATCCACGACGTGAGTTCGTCGGCCGCGACCAGGGCGACCGGTTCCTTGCCGCGCCGACGTATCAGGATCGGCTCGCAATCGTCGACGACCTCGTCCATCAACGCCGCGAGGTTACGGCGTGCCTTGGAATAGCTGATCTCCCTCATCTGGTCCGACCTCATCTCTCATGGTGGGATTCGAGAGGAAGACTACGGGGGCGTCGTGCGTCGTGCTCACGCGACCCCTCCCGCTGAGCGAGTTCCAGAACAATCTTGAAAGGACACGTACGCACAAGAGCGAGTGAGGGCCGGGGATCGGGGCGCGCGGAATACGGAGGAGTCTATGAACGCACGGCGACGGCCAGACGACCCGGCAAGCGCGCTTCATGTGAGGAACGTAGCCTTCCGGGTGCTGATGTTCGTGGGGTTGGCCGCGGTTCTCGTGGTCTCTGCCTGCGCGGACGCTGATGCCGACAAGCTGCCGCCCCCGAGCGATGAGTGGACGTACTACGGGGGACAGAACTCCTTCAACCGGTATTCCCCCCTCACGCAGATCGACCGCGAGAATGTGGCGGGGGTGCAGGTCCTGTGGCGGCGGCCGGCCGTCGATGCGGCGCTGACGGACGAGTTCCCGGACCTGAACGTCAACAGTTACCTGCGCGGAACGCCCGTCCTCGTCGAGGGAACGCTGTACGCGCCCAACGGTGTCGGTCTCGTGGAAGCCTTCGATCCCGGGACGGGGGAGACGCGCTGGATCCAGCGACCCGAGTCCGAGGAAGACGCGACGGGGCGGAGCTTCCGGGGCGTGGCCTACTGGCGCGGCTCCAGTGCGGGTAGCGGGGACGCCGGTGGCGATGGCGTGGGCGGAGACGGCGAATCCACCGGACGGATCATCTCGGTGCGGGGCCCCTCCATGTACGCGCTCGACGCCCGGACCGGAGAGCCCATCGCGTCTTTCGGAGACGGAGGACGGGTGGACCTGCAGCTTCCGGCCGGCGGACGGTACGGCTGGAGTTCGGGGCCGATCGTCGTCGGCGACGTCATCGTCCTGGCGGGGACGGTGGACGGGGCGGGAGATGGGGGGACGGAGTGGCGGGGGAGCGTGCGGGAGGACATACGCGGCTTCGACGCCCGCACGGGCCGCCTCCTGTGGACGTTCCATGTGATTCCGGAGGAGGGGGAGTTCGGGGCGGACACGTGGGGCGATGGCTCGCTCGCGGAATCCGGCGACCTTGGCTCATGGTGCTGCCTGAGCGCGGACGATGAACTCGGCTACGTCTACGTGCCGCTCTCGGCGCCGACCTCCGCCTACTACGGGGGGCACCGGCCCGGCGACAACCTGTTCTCGAACAGCCTCGTGGCGCTCGACGCGGCGACGGGCGAGCGCGTGTGGCACTTCCAGATGGTGCACCACGACATCTGGGAGTACGACACCGTGGGCCCGCCGGTGCTGGGCCGGATTCACGTGGACGGGCGCCCCATCGACGCGGTGATGCAGGCGAGCAAGACGGCCTTCCTCTACACCTTCGACCGGCGGACCGGGGAGCCCGTGTGGCCGATCGAGGAGGTGGAAGTGCCGCAGTCGACGGTACCCGGCGAGGCGACCTCCCCGACACAGCCGATTCCGAGCCGGCCGCCCGCCTTCGACCGCCAGGGGGTCACGCCCGAAGACCTGATCGACTTCACGCCGGAGATCCGCGAGCGGGCGCTCGCGCTGGCCGACTCGCTCATCATGGGTCCGCTGTTCACGCCCCCGAACCGGAATGGGACGGTGGAGGGGAAGATCGGGACGTACGTCATCCCCGGCGCATGGGGGGCGGGGAACTGGAACACCGGTGCCTTCGACCCCGAGGCGGGCGTCTACTACGCCGTGTCGCACACGCTCCCGAACGTCTGGAGCCTGTCGGAAATCTCCGAACCGGACGAGATGGACTACGGGACGCAGGGCGGATGGCCGCGGGCCGAGATCGAGGGCCTGCCGCTTGTGAAACCGCCGTGGGGACGGATCACCGCGATCGACATGAACCGGGGCGAACACCTCTGGATGTCGGCCAACGGCGACGGGGCGAACGACCATCCGCTGCTCGAGGGTCTGGATCTTCCGCCGCTGGGGAACGCGAACCGGCCCGCGCCGCTCGTCACGGGGTCGCTGCTCTTCATCGGGGAGGGAAGCGACGCCGTGATCGGGACGCCGAACACGCACTGGGGGACGACCTTCCGGGCCTACGACAAGGCGACGGGAGAGGTCGTGTGGGAGACGGAACTCCCAGCGGGGACGACGGGCGGGCCGATGACGTACCTGCACGAGGGGAAGCAGTACATCGTCGTCGCGGTCGGCGGGAGCGATCAGCCGGCCGAGTACGTCGCGCTGGGCCTGCCGTGAGCCGCGCCACAGCGGGTGTCGCGGAGGCGGACGGGTGAACGATCTGTGGTCGAGGGCGGGGGCCGTGGCCGCGCGGACCCCGGAGTCGCGCAATCGGTACGTGGACTTCCTGCGCGCCCTTTCGATCGGCGCCGTTGTGCTGGGCCACTGGATACAGGCGGCGCCGTACACGGGCGGGGGGGAAATCACGCTCTCGAACGCGCTCGAGTACCAGCCCTGGACCCGGTGGCTCACATGGGTCTTTCAGGTGATGCCGATCTTCTTCCTCGTCGGCGGCTACTCGAACGGCGTGTCGTGGCGGTCGGCCAGCGAGAAGGGGAAGCGTTACGCGGAGTGGCTGGAGGCGCGCCTCCGGCGCCTCCTGGGTCCGGTCCTCGCGCTGCTCGCCGTGTGGATGCTGCTCGGCGTCGGCATGAGACTGGGCGGTGTCGACGCGGGACTCGTGGGCGGCCTGTCGCAGATGGCGCTGATCCCGACCTGGTTCCTCGCCGTCTACATCATGGTCGTGCTCGTCGTGCCTCTGACGTACGCGGCCTGGCGGCGCTACGGGCTGTGGTCGTTCTGGGCGCTCGTGGCCGCGGCGGTCGTCGACGACGTCCTCTTCCTTGCCGCCGGCCTCACGGTCGTGGGCTGGGCCAACTACGCCTTCATCTGGGTCGCCGTCCACCAGCTGGGGTACGCGTGGCGCGACGGATACACGGCGGGGCTGCGGAAGGGCGCGGCGTGGGCCGCGCTCGGCGCCGCCGCGCTGGTCGGGATGGTCATGTTCGGACCGTACCCGGTCAGCATGGTGAGTGTCCCCGGCGACGAAATCAGCAACTCGCTGCCGCCGAAGTTGCCCATGCTGGCGCTGGCGCTGGGACACACCGGGCTGCTGCTCTCGATCGAGGGTCCGATGCGGCGCTGGCTCGACCGAGCCGTGCCCTGGACCGCGACGGTACTCGTCAACGGGATGATCATGACGATCTTCCTCTGGCACCTGACGGCGGCGACGCTGGTCGTCGGCGCGGCGCTTCTTCTCGGTGTGGGCCTCGACGGCGACCCCGCCTCCGGAGGGTGGTGGGCCGTCCGGCCGCTGTGGCTCGCCGTGTACGCGCTGGCGCTCGTCCCCTGCGTGCTCGCCTTCGGGCGGCTGGAGCGCAGCGGCGGCGGCAAGAGGTCCCGCCCGGGCTGGCTGCTCGCGGGCGGCGCGGTCGTGGCCTGCGCCGGGTTGGCGCTGCTCGCCCTCGGCGGCATCGCGGCGGACGGCGCCGGGCCGCTCGGGCTCAGGCTGTGGGTGCTGGCGCTCCCCTTCGCCGGGGCGGCGCTGGCCGGCGTGAACCCGCTTGCGCGATCGCGGACGAGCTGAGCCACGTCGACATGGTCTTCCGCGAACGATGGACGTAGGCGGTTTCCGCTGGAGGTGACGATGCGTATCGGAATGTTCCCGCTCCTGATCTCCGGTCTCCTGGCGACGCCCGGCCCGGGCGTGGCGCAGACGATCCCCCTGGCCGGGTCGTTCGAGGCGGTGACGACGGGGCTCTCCGCCTCGGGATTCGCGGCGTCCATTGCACTCGTGGGGGATGACATCCTCGTCGCCCGCGACGGCGCCGAGATCCGGCTTCCCACCTACCCGGAGGCGGGCGCGGTGTACGTGTACCGTCGGGGCGGCGATGCGGCCCGGGCCGTGGCCGAGACGCTGCGGCCCGGGGCGGGCGCGGTGGGCGACCAGTTCGGCGCCGATGTCGCCTGGGCCGGCGAGCGGCTCCTCATCGGCGCCCCCGGGGCGGAGGAGCGGCGCGGCCGCGCCTACCTGTTCGAGCGCCGGGGAGGGCAGTGGGCCGAGCGCGCCGCGCTGGACCCGGCGGCCGAGCCGCGCGCCGGCGCGGGGAGCGCGGTCGCGATCACGGCCGACGCCGCCTTCCTCGGCGCGCCGGGCGGACTCGGCGATCTGCCGCGCTTCGGCCAGCCGGCGCCCGCGCAGCCCGGCGCCGTCCATGTCTACGCGGTGGGGCCGGACGGCGAGGCCACCCCGGCGGGCCGGCTCACAAGCCCGTCGCCCGAGGGGTCGGACCGCTTCGGGGCGGCCCTGGTCGCCCGCGGTGACCTGCTCGTCGTGGGCGCGCCCGGCAGCGATGGCGGCCGCGGCGCCGCGTACCGTTTCGAGCGCGACGGCGACGCCTGGCGCCCGGCCGGCGCGTTCGCGCTCGAGGGTCTCGACGCCGGGGCCCGCTTCGGCGCGTCGCTCGCCCTGGAGGGCAACACGCTGTTCGCCGGCGCGCCCGGCCAGGCCGGTGGGGGCGTCGTCGTCGCGTTCGACGTGAGCGAGCCCCCGGGACCCTCGCGCCTGGTGAGCCCGCCCGACGAGTCCGGTGCGGCCGGCTTCGGGACCTCGCTGGCCGGCGGCGGCGGGATGCTTTGGGTCGGAGCCCCCGGGACGGCCGGAGGGACCGGGGCGGCGTACGTCTTCGACGGGACCTCCCTCGACCACCTCCAGTCTGTCGACGCGGCGCCGTTCGGTCCCGGGGCCGCCTTCGGATCAAGCCTCGGAGTCGGGCCGGAGATGGCGGTGGTCGGGGCCGGCCAGGCCGATCTCAGGCTCGGCGCGGCCGCGGTCCTCGAACGCGGCGGTCCCGACGGCGTCTGGGCGACAGCGTCCACGCTGCGGGATCCTGAGCGGCCGAACATGACCGCCGTCTCGGGCGAGACCGTGAGTTGCCAGGACGGGACGGCCCTCGACTACACGTGCGCGGACGTGGATCTCGTGGCCTTCCTCCCCCTCGCGGAACTCGGCGCCGCTCCGACGTCGATCGCGAACGACATCTGGGGCTGGACCGATCCCCAAACCGGCCGCGAATACGTCCTTCTCGGCAAGTCGAACGGCACGTCCTTCGTCGACATCACGGACCCCAACGCCCCGGCCTACGTGGGCGAACTCCCGCTCACCGAGGGTGGCGTCGAGAACCTGTGGCGCGACATCAAGACCTACGCGGACCACGCCTTCATCGTGGCGGACAACGCCGGCGCGCACGGCGTCCAGATCTTCGACCTCACGCAACTCCGCGACGTTCGCGATCCGCCGGTCATGTTCGAGGAGACGGCCCACTACGATGGCGTGTTCAGTTCGCACAACATCGTGATCAACGAGGAGACCGGATTTGCGCACGCCGTCGGCAGCAGCGGCGGAGGCGAGGCGTGCGGCGGCGGCCTGCACATGATCGACATCCGCGATCCCGCAAACCCCCGCTTCGCCGGATGCTTCGCGGACCCCGACATCGGCGGATTCCTCGGCGGCGGCTACACGCACGATGCCCAGTGCGTGACTTACGACGGACCCGACGAGGACTACATCGGCCGGGAGATCTGCTTCCACGCCTCGATCGACGCCCTCGGCATCTCCGACATCACCGACAAGGAGAATCCCGTCGCGCTGGCGAGCGCGAGCTACCCGGGCGCCGTCGCCGCCCACCAGGGGTGGCTCACGGAGGACCACCGCTACTTCTTCCTCGGCGACGAACTCGATGAGGAAGGGGGCACCGTCGAGCACACGCGGACGCTCGTGTGGGACGTGGTGGAACTCGACGATCCGGTGCTGGCGACCGAATACTTCGCGGAGACCCGCTCGATCGACCACAACCAGTACGTGCGCGGCGACTTTCTCTACCAGTCCAACCTGCTGGGCGGACTCCGCATCCTCGACGTCAGCGACCCGGAGCACCCGGTCGAGGTGGCCTTCTTCGACACCGTCCCGACGGACGATGACCAGACGGCCTTCGGCGGCACGTGGAGCAACTACCCGTACTTCGAGAGCGGCGTGATCGCGGTGTCGAGCTGGAACGAGGGGCTGTTCCTGCTGAGGAAGCGTCAACCCGTTCTGGTCCCGTGACCACGCCGTCCAGGCCGTCCGGTGCCCCGGCTGGCGCTGCCCGCCCTCGCCGGTAGATTTAATCGAGTTGCCGGGCAGCGATCACCCAGGGATGAAGGATCTCAAGGATGGAAGCACGTAGTTCCGGCACCTCGGTACCCCTGAGCGGGCGGGTGGTCGAACCATCCATCGCGAACGCGCTCCCGCACTTCGTTCCGCTCGCGATCTTCCCGCTCGTGGTCTGCGCCGCCATGTACGGCGGCTGGTGGATCGTGGGTCCTCTCGTCTTCTTCATGCTCGCAGGCCAGTTCGACAGGGCCTTCGGGCTGGAGGAGCGGAACATGGATCCGGCCACCACCCGCGAGAGCCAGCTGTTCCCGTACAAGCTCTCGCTGTGGCTGTGGGCGGCGTTCTGGCCGGTGACGTTTGTATTCTCGCTCTGGCAGATGCTGGCCGCCGGCCACCTCTCGCTCTGGGAAGTCGGGTTGATGGCCGCCGTGCTCACGACCGTGGCGCAGACGGTCTTCATCGTGGGCCACGAACTGGTCCATCGGCGTGCGCTCTGGGAGCGCCGGCTCGGCGAGTTCCTGCTGGCTTCCGTCTCCTACCCGCATTATGCGACCGAGCACGTTTACATCCATCACCCCCGCGTATGTACGCCGCTCGACCCCGGTTCCGCACCGAAGGGAGTGAGCTTCTGGCAGTACCTGCCCGCGGAGGTGGCGAATAATCTGCTGGGCGCCTGGCGGTTCGAACGCCGCCGGCTGACGCGCCGCCACCTGCCGCTCTGGCACTACACGAACGCGTTCTGGCGCTACGCCGTGGAAATCGCCGTGTGGTACGGGCTGATCTTCCGGCTGGGCGGTCCGTGGGCCGCGCTGCTATACCTCCTTCTGTGCGGCAGCGTGGTCTTCTCGATGAAGATCAGCAACTACGTGCAGCATTACGGGCTTCGGCGCATCCGGATGCCCACCGGCAGGTTCGAGCCGGTCAAGCCGAGGCACGCCTGGAGCGCTGCCTACAAGTTCACCAACTGGCTTTACTACAACATGCAGCGCCACGCCGACCATCACACGTCAAACCGGCGCTATCCGCTGCTGCAGCATCATGGTGAGGCCGCCTCGCCGCAGCTGCCGGGCAGTTACATGCAGATGAACGGCCTGGCCCTCTTCCCCAAGCCGTGGTTCGAGACGATCGATCCCCTGCTCGATCGTCAGCGCGCCCAGTTCTATTCCGAGATCGACGACTGGAGCGCGTACGACAGCCGCGCGTTCGCGGAGCGCCCCGACGCGTTCGACGTCATCGCCGAGATCCACGCCGCCGCCCCGCGCCTGGCGGGGTGGATAAACCGCTGGCCGCGACTGCTCGACACGCTGCGGGAGCGGGAATTCACGGACCTGGAACTGCCGGAGGGATTCCTGTCGGATCCGGAATCCGAGTCGATCGCCCGCTCCGGGTTGGCGCGCCTCTACTGGACGCACGAACTCAGCGTCTCCGAGATGAAGGACCAGCTCGCCGACATCCCCGTGCAGGACGCCGGCGAGGCGGTCGAGGCGGCGCTGGAGTGGTCGAATGCCAAGGTCTTCCAGGTCGCCGTGCACACGATGCGTCGCAGCCTGTCGGTGAGCGAGGCCGGCATGGCGCTGTCGCGCATCGCCGAAGCTTCCATCGCCACCGTGCTGTCGGCCGTTGAGGAAGACTTCGCCGACCGGGGTGTGCCACACACCAGCGGTGGGGTGGCGGTGGCGGTTCTCGGGCCTCTGGCCGGCGGACAGGCGATGCCGGGGACGGAACTCGATGTCCGGTTTGTTTACGACGGCGGCCCCGCCAGGTACTACGAAGCACTGTGCCGCCGCTTCCGCAAGGCGCTCCGTGCGCTGTCGCGCGACAACCTGCTGCTGGTGCCGGTCCCGCGCGGTGGCATCGGCGAGCTCAGTGCTCTCGATGCGTTCCGGGAACGGCTCCGGAACTCCGATTCGAGCGACGAGCTTGTGGCGCTCGCACGGGCGCGTTGTGTGTTCGTGTCGGGCGATGGCGAAATTGCGGATCGGTTCACGACGGCGTTACGAGACGCTCTGGGAGGGAGCACAGCTCGCGAGGCGCTGACGGTCGAGTTGCGCGAAGCCGCCGCGAGCGAAGTTGAGCTGGACCTGCTCTCGGTCGCCGACATGCCCGGCGGACTCCGGGATCTCGAGCGCGCCGCTCTGGCCCTGCAATGGGCGCCCGGCAGCGACGCGTCGGACACGCTGAACGGCGACCCGGCCTCGGTCTTCCGGGCTGCGGGCAGCCGCGGGCTGATCGCCGAAGATGCCGCGGAGCGGCTGGCGGAGGCGGCGACACTGTGGCGGAACCTGCACGGTTCGCTGCGGCTCATCGCCGACGACGGATTCACCGTCGACGCGGCGACCTCCACCGCAAAGACCGCGATCGCCGATGCGTGCGGAGTGGACGACTTCGAGACGCTCGCCGCGACGATCCGCGATACCGCATCCCGGGTCGCCGCCGGTCTCGACGCGCTCGTACACGAACCGCACCGTCCAGCCGACCGGCCGTAGAGATCGATCACGACACCTGGCATGAGCCCTAGCGACGAGCGCCGCGGCCCGATCGCCTACCTGGCGAAGAACGGCACCGCGGCCAACGTCGTTATGCTCGTCCTGCTGGTCGGCGGTCTGCACGCGGCGTTTGGTCTTGTGCAGGAGGTGATCCCCGACGTCTCCCTGGACCGCGTCCAGGTCCTCGTTCCCTACCCGGGCGCCTCTCCGGAGGAGGTCGAGGAGTCGATCGTCCGCAGGATCGAGGAACAGATTCGCGGCGTGCAGGGCCTTGAACGCGTGACCGCGATCGCCTCCGAGGGGCTCGCGTCGGTCATCGCCGAGTTCAAGGCCGGGACGGACATCGACCGCGCGCTCAACGAGGTCAAGGCGGAGGTGGACCGCATCCCGACGTTCCCGGCGGATGCGGAACGGCCGGAAGTACGCGAGATCACCAGCCGACAGCGCTTCATGCGCCTCCTCGTCCATGGCGACGTGCCGGAGCGCACGCTCAAGGAGCTTGCGTACGGGATCGAAGAGGGAATCTTGGCGCTGGCCCAGGTGTCCCTCGCCAGTACGAGCGGGACTCGCCCGTACGAGATATCGGTCGAGATTCCCCAGCGGCGGCTTCGCTCGCTGGGCCTTACCCTGGAGGACGTCGCGCGCGCGGTGCGGCAGGGTTCGCTGGAACTTTCCGCCGGCAAGGTGTCCGCCGGCGGAGACGAGATACTCGTCCGTACGCTGGGACGGAAGTACGTACAGGCGGACTTCGAGGACATCATCGTCCTCACCCGTCCGGACGGAACGGCGGTCCGCGTGGGCGATATCGCCACGGTCCGCGACGGTTTCGCGGACACCGAGCTGCGCGTGCGCTACAACGGCCGCCCGGCCGCCCGCGTGGACGTGTACCGGACCTCCGACGAACAGCTGCTGGGCATCAGCGCGGCGGTGCGGGACTACCTGGCGACCGATGTCCTGCCCGGCCTGCCCGCGGGCGTGGACGTCGCGGTCTGGAGCGACGACTCGGACCTGGTGGGCGGGCGGCTGGGCCTCATGGTGAAGAACGGGCTGCTCGGGCTGGTCCTCGTCTTCATCGCCCTCGCGCTGTTCCTGGAGATCCGGCTCGCGCTGTGGGTGGCCGTGGGTCTGGCCGTCTCGTTCGCGGGGACGTTCCTCGTGATGGACTTCCTGGGCCTGTCCATCAACATGTTCTCGCTGATGGGCCTCATCCTCGCGCTGGGGATCGTCGTCGACGACGCGATCGTGGTGGGGGAGAGCGTCCATTCGGAGCGGGAGAAAGGCGCCGGCGGGCTGGCGGCGGCGATACGCGGCACGAAGTCCGTCAGCGGTCCCGTCATATTCTCCGTCCTGACGACAATCGTCGCCTTCTCGACGCTCCTGACCGTGCCGGGCCCCCAGGGCAAATTGGCGCGAGCCATCCCCATCGTCGTCATCTCCGTCCTGTTTGTTTCGCTCCTGGAATCGCTGCTGATCCTGCCGAACCACCTGTCGCACCTGCCCGCGCCCGGCCGCCGCCCCCGCCATCGAGCTGCCGAACTTCTGCGCCGAATCCGGGAACGCGTGGACCTCCTCGTCAAGCGTGTCGTCGAGGGACCGCTCGACCGCGGGTTGCGACTGGCCACGGGACAGCCTTTCGTCGTGCTCGCCTCCGCGGCGGGGCTGCTCGTCCTCTCGTCCGCTCTCGTGCTCTCGGGCATCGTCCCGAGCCGGTTCATCATCCCGCTGGAAGGCGACATCGTCTCCGCCAGTCTGAGGTTGCCCACCGGTACGCCGGGCGAACGGACGGGCGACGTGGCCGACCGCGTGGCGGCAGCCGGACACCGCGCCGTGGCGCGCGTTGCGGCGGAGCGGGGCACGGCGGCGGGCGATCTGCCACTCGAGGTTGCCGTAGCGGTCACGGTGGGTCAGCCGGCCGAACTCTTCGACCCCCTGGCCGGCGACGCGTTTCAGTCCGCTCGCGGCCACCTCGCGACCGTCCAGTTCAAGCTCATCGATTGGGAGCGCCACGGCATCTCCGGATCCACGCTTGAGCGGGCGTGGCGGGAGGAGGTCGGCGAGGTCCCCGAGGCGACGGCGCTTTCGATTACATCCAGCATCGTCGGCGGAGACCTACCCGTCCACTACGACCTCTCCCATCCCGACCCGGTCCGTTTGCGCGCGATCGCCGACGACGTCGCCGCGGAACTCGCCGGCATCGATGGCGTCTTCGACGTACGGACCAACCTGGACGAGGGGTTCGGCGAACTGCAGCTCGAACTTGACCCGGCCGCCCGCACGCTCCGCCTGACCGTGGACGAATTCGCTCGCCAGGTGAGATCGGCCTTCTTCGGTTTGGAGGCGCTCCGGGTGCCACGTGGCCGTGAAGACGTCCGGGTCTACGTGCGGCTTCCGGAAGAGGAGCGGAACTCCGCGGTCGATATCGAGAGATACATGGTGCGGACGCCGGGCGGCGGCGAGGTGGAGCTGGGCCAGATCTCCTCAGCGCGTTTCGCACGGTCCACATCGGCCATCCATCGGCTCGACGGGCGGCGGTTCGTGACGGTCACCGCGGACGTGGATGCGGTGAACGCGACGGGCCGTCAGGTGGACGATCGCCTGGAGCGCGGGTTCTTCGCGTCCCTCGAAGCCCGCGATCCAGGCTTCCACTACGTTTTCGGCGGCCAGCGCAGACAGCAGGATAACGTCAATGCCGCCCTGGCCAGATCGGGATTCCTCGCCCTGATCATCATGTACGCGCTGATGGCGATCCCGTTCGGATCCTGGCTTCAGCCGCTCATCGTACTCGCCGCCATACCCCTTGGGGCCGTCGGCGCGCTGGCGGGACACATGCTGCTGGGCCTCGATCTCAGCATCTGGTCGCAGCAGGGGCTGATCGGAGTGGGCGGCGTCGTCATCAACGACTCGCTCGTGATGGTCAAGTTCATGAACGATTTCAGGGACTCCGGCATGGAGCCGCGAGAAGCCATCATCGCCGGGTCCAAGGTCCGCTTCCGGGCCATACTCCTGACGTCGGTAACCACGTTTCTCGGCGTGGCGCCGCTGGTGTTCGAGACGAGCACCCACGCCCGGCATCTTGTCCCGCTGGCGACATCGGTCGGATTCGGCGTCCTCGTCGCCACATTCCTTCTGCTGCTGGTCGTGCCGGCGCTCGCCGCGGTACAGCACCATGCCGGAGAACGGTTCCGTCGCGCGCTGGCGCGAAGATGGCGCCGTTCTCGGCGCTGACCGGACCCGCGCCCGCCCCCCGGTCCACCTCCGTCGGCCGCCGGTCAGGCCATCTGCCGACGCACCAGGTCCCGGAACGCACCCGGGGCCCCGGCCAGTTCCGCGAAGGAACCTTCCTGCACGATCCTGCCCTTCTCAAGCACGTATATTCGGTCGGCCTGGCGCAGCGTGGAAACGCGGTGCGCAACCACGATCCGTGTCGACGTGAGGCCTGCCAGACTGGCCAGTACCCTGGCTTGCGTTTCGTTGTCCAGCCAGTTCGTGGCTTCGTCGAGCATCAGAATGCGGGGATTGCGGATCAGCGCATGAGCGATCCGGATCCGCTGGCTCTCGCCTCCCGACGTGACGGCGGCGCCCGCGCCCACCTGCGTCAGCATGCCCATCGGCATCGCCGCGATCTCGCGATCGATTGCGGCAAGCCGCGCCGCCCGCCACGCCTCCTCCGCGGTCGCGTCCTGGTGGTCGCCGACGATGTTGTCCCACAGATCCTGCGGGTGAAGCCGCACCCCCTGCGGCACGACGCCGATCCGCCGGCGCACCTCCTTGAGATCGAGTTGTTGAAGGTCTCGGCCGTCGTAGTAGACCGACCCGCCGGAAGGCTCTTCCAGCCCGAGCGCGAGCCGCAGCAGCGTGCTCTTCCCGGCCCCGGACGCGCCGGCGATTGCGACGAATTCACCGGTACGGGCCGTGATCGATACTTCGTCGAGGATCAGCGGCCCGTCCGTTTCGCGGCGGAAGGAGACGCGGTCGAACACGACCTCGCCACCCAGTGCCTCGGGGAATTCCCCTTCGGCTCTCGTCTCGGGGGGTTCGGCCAACAGGGGCCGCAGCTGATTCCATGCGGGCACGAGGGCGGCCAGCGCGCCGAAGGACTCACCCAGGCGGATGACCGCCCTCTGATAGAGCAGGAACAGAACGAAGACGGCGATGAACTCGCCGGCCCCGACGGAGTCCGGGCCGGATAATGTCACGACCAGGATCACCATCGCACCGGCCAGCAAGGGCAGAGAGGCGCCGAATGCCCGCAGGTGTGTCTCCAGCGCGCCGAGCTCCAGTTCCGCGCGCTTCTGCTCGCGATAGCTTCGCGCCCAGGCCGCAAATCCCGAGCCCTCGGCGCCGTCCACGCGCAGTTGGGGTATGCCATTGATGAGTTGGAACAGTCGGCTGGACAGACGCCGGACGGCCTTCAGCCTGCGGTCGTGCGGGGTGATCTGCCGCATTCCGAGCGCCACGGTCGCGAACAGCGACAGCAGGCCGAAGGCGGCTGTCAGCCCTCCGAGTCGGGCATCGCGCAGGGCGATGAGCAGGAACGCGGGAGAGAGGAAGAGGATGGACATCACGCCGTTGCCGATCACGCCCCGCGCGGCGTCGCGCGCATTCTGGAACGTCATGCCCCGCATGGCGAGGTCGCTGGCCGGATACCGTTGCAAGACGCTGGACGGCAACTGGAGCAGACGGTCCCAGAACGCGGCCTCCAGTCGGGAGGTGGCTCGGCCCTCGATGCGCATCAGGGTCATACCCTGGAGGAAGTAAAGGAGGGCGCGGACGAGACCGAACGCCACCAGGGCCGCGCTGATTCCGTACAGGATCCCGGCATCCCCGGCCGGGATCACCTCGTCCGCGACGAAGCCGATGGCCACGGCCGGCAGCAACATCATGGACCCCCCCAGCAGCCCGGTCGCCACGAAGCGGACCAGGTCGGCGCCCAGCCCCATCCGGGCAACCCTCCACAGGTCGCGCCACCCGGCGGCCCCGGACTCCAGCGAGGGATAGAAGACCCAGGCGTTCGGGCGCAGGGACGCGGCGCTGGCAGCCGTGACCCGACGCTTATGCCCGCCGAGGGGATCGATTTCCCTGTAGTTCCCGAACCCCCCGGGCAACAGTGCCACCGGCCTCCCGTCCTCGGCTCGGAACGCCAGCATGGCGCCGCTGTCGCCGACCCACCAACGATCTTCCGGGGCGAGCCGCACCTTTCGGCCCCGCACCCCGGACGCGTTGAGAACCCGGCCGAGCCTCGCGTCGGGAGTGGACCCTTCCGCATCGGGCGAATCGGGTAGACGCCGGAAGACGATGCCCGCATGCCGGCCGATCACTCTCAGGACATCGTGCAGCCCCGAGTCCTCCGCCTCTTCGGCCTCCTCATCCCGGTGACCGTACACGTCGAAGAGGCGGCGGCGGGCGCGCTCCTCGTCGCCCTGGCGGCTGATGACCCGCGCCCGCGCCAGATTCGCCTGATCGACGACGGCCAGCTGGCGGTTAAGCCGTTCGAGCGAGAGCGCGGCCCGGTTGAAGGCGTCCAGAGCGGGCAGCAACAGCCGGCGCTCGGCGAGTTCCTCGGAGGATGCCGTGGAGACCCGCGCGTCCTGCGTCAGCGTGAGCCAGGTGGCGGGCGTAAGCGGCAGCGCGCGCCCGGCGTCATCGGGCTCCGTCTCGCTTTCGACGGGGTCGACAAGACCCATGAACAGGCCAGCCGCGGGCGGCAGCCCGGTGACCCAGACGACGCCCCTGCGCGAGGCGAGTGTGCCGCTTCTCGTCACCGGCGCTTCGCCCGATTCGACGAGTGCATCCATCCGCGGCAGATGCGTGAGGTCGCGGACCAGCATCGCGGAGAGGTCCAGGAGCCACGCGTCCACCTGTTCGGTGAGTTCCGCACGGCGACTCGCGACGAGACGGGAGGCGGGAAGGCGCCGCAGCACGGTGCCGGGCAGCCCCTTGGCGATGAGCCCCAGCGAAGTCACGTCGTCTTGAGGCGCGACGCCGGGCAGGAGGCGACCGGCGCCGGCGCGCAGCACGTGCTGCGGTGCGGACTGGTCGACTCCCCCCTGACGTTCGACCAGGAACACGTCGACCGCGCCCGATTCGATGAACCAGGCGACGTCGGGATCGCCGAGGTCGACGGGCAGATTGCCTGCGCAGGGCACCGCCGTGCCCGATTCGGCCGCGATCCGAGCGAGCGTTCGGTCCTCCGGCCCGGTCATCCAGCCCACTCCGTCCGCACGAGGCGATGGTACACGCCGTCCGTGTCCGCCATCAGCTCGTCGTGGGTACCACGCTGCACCGCCACGCCCTCGTCGATCACGATGATCTGATCACAGTCGCGAACGGTGCTCAGCCGGTGGGCGACGATCAGGCAACTGACGCCCCGGCGGCGCAGCGCATCGTCGACGTGCGCCTCCGTCGCGGCGTCCAGCGCGCTCGTCGCCTCGTCGAGAATCAGCACCGTCGGGTTCCCGGCCAACGCGCGGGCGATCTCCAGGCGCTGCCGCTGTCCACCGCTGAAATTGACCCCGTCTTCGTCCACCGGAGTGGCATAGCCGCGGGGCCGGCTGAGAATGTCGTCGTGGATGGCGGCGTCGTGGGCAGCGGCGACCACGTCGTCGTCGAGCACGGCGGAGTTCCACAGCGTGAGGTTGTCGCGCACGGTGGCGGAGAAGAGGACAATGCGCTGGTCCACCATCGAGAGGGAGCGCGACAGCACTTCGTCGGGAATCTCGTCTCGAGGCCGGCCATCGAACAGGATCTCCCCCGACCACGGGTGCAGGATTCCCGCGACGAGGCGTGACAGCGTCGACTTCCCGGACCCGCTGGGACCCACCACCGCGACGCGTTGCCCCGGCTTGAAGATGAGACTGAAGTCCTTGATCAGCGGGGGCCGGTTCCGGTTGTAGCCGAATGTCACGCCGCGCAACTCCACATGCCCCGCCAACCGGAGACGCCCGTTGAGAGTGGCGATCGACTGCGGTGCCTCCGCCCGGCGCGCCAGCCCCGGATCCACCGGCGTGTCCGTGATGTCGTCCAGGCGCTGCATGTCGGTCAGAAGCGTCTGGCGCTCGTGCGCGAACTCGACGAAGCGCCCTATCGGTTCCAGGAACATCGTTGCCACGAGGTAGAACGCGAGCAGCGCGCCCAGCGTCAACTCGCCGGACATGACCTTCGTCGCCCCGAGGCCCAGCACCGCGGCACTCCCCAGTATCATGAACAGGTCGGGCGCGGCGGCCATGAGGCTGCTCAGTTCGGAGAATCGCTGGCGCACCTGCAACTCGCGCGCCTGATGGCCGCTCCAGCGGGCGAACATGCGATCTTCGGCCGCCGTCATGCGAAGCGTGTCGGCCTGATTCAACATGATCGTACCGATACCCATCAGAAGACCCTGCTCGCGGCGCAGGGCGGAGGCCTCGTCGGACCGGGCGCGCGCGACCGGGCGCAGGAGCAGTGCGTTCAATAGCGCCAGCGCCAACACGGCGAGCGCCAGCGGCACGTTGTACGCCAGCATGACGGCCAGGAACACGACGCTCATGGCGACGTCGACCAGCAGGCCGAGGAAGCGTTCCGACAGGCCTTGTGCAACCTTGTCGATGGACAGGATGCGTGCGGTGAGGTCTCCGGCGAGCCGGTGGCTGAAGTAGTCGATCGGGAGACGCAACAGCCGCGAGACGGAGCGGTCTCCGGCAACGATGGAAATGCGAATCGCCAGACGCCACAGAAACCTCTGCTTCAGCCAGGCGACGCCATACACCAGGAGCGCGGCTCCCGCCAGCGCCCCGGCCACGAGGAGTCCCCACGCCTCGCCGTCGCCGACCACGCGATCGACGAACAGGCTGGCCGCCAGCGGCGCCGCCAGGGCCAGCACAGCCAGCAGCAGCCCGCAGAGGATGGCCCACGCCAACCCGTTCCAGGCCCCGCTCAGCCAGAGCGGGAGGCGGCGCAGCAGGCCGGAGGGCGCACCGCCGGCCTGGAACGCAGGACCCGGACGGAGTTTCAGCGTCACCCCCGTGAACCCCGCGTCGAACTCCCGCGGGGAGAGCTTGCGGTGGCCCGAGGCCGGATCGTTCAAGTAGAACCACTTGCGGTCGAACCCTTCCAGGACCACGAAGTGGTTGAATTCCCAGAAGAGAATCATGGGCAGCGGCATCCGCCTCAGCCGGTCCACCTGCACGCTCCAACCCGAGCCCTCGAGGCCGTAGTGCTCGGCGGCCCGCTTCAGCCCGGCGGCGGTGGATCCGTCCCGCCCGACTTCACATGTTCCGCGCAGTTCCGTCATCGGCACCCAGCGCCCGAAATGGGCCAGGACACTGCCGAGACACGCGGCGCCGCACTCCGTCGCGTGGGTCTGCAGGTAGAGGGGGGTGCGGACCCGTCGTCTTCGCTCGCCGCGGGGGGGCCGGCCGTCTCGCGATGCCCCCCGCGAGCCGCGCGGCACCATGTCAGGCGGGGTCCAGGCCGAGGAGCAGGGCGAGCAAAGGTCGTCCGAGAGCGCCGAAGAGCGCCCAGGCGCCGATGGCGGCGAGAATCAGCCCGGCGGCGACCAGGACGATGCGTTCGTGGGGGGCGGTGACGCGGAGCAGGCGGTCAAGCTGTTGGCGGCTCGCGCTCGCGGCGATCGCTCGTTCGCGAAACGGGTTGTTGAACATGAATCGGCCTTCCTGTCGAGTTGCGGCGAACGCGTAATCGGTCCGCCGGATTGCCTTTGCGGACCGGTCGATTTCGCCCCACCCGAATTGGGGTAAGAGGGGGGTGCAATTTTCAATGCACATGGCTTATTATAAGGCTTGAGTAGCCATCAAGCTCCAATTCAGCGAAGGGGGACGCAACATGAACACGATGGTGCAATCGGCGATCCAGACGTCGAACGAGATGCAGCGTCAGCTGATCGCGAGAGCAGGCGAGGATGCCGACTTCCGCGCGCAGCTCGTCGCGGACCCCAAGGCCACGATCAAGCAGGAATTCGGCATCGATGTGCCCGACTACATCAACATTCAGGTGCACGAGAGCGACTGGAACGTCCTGCACCTCGGGCTTCCCCCGGGTCCCGATCTGGAACAGGAGCTGGACGAGGAGAGGCTGGAGGCGATCGCGGCGGGCCTTTGCTGCTGCGGCTAGTTTTCGGTCGCTAGTCGTTCGCGGGCGCCGCCGGCGGGTTCCACTGGCGGCGCCCGCTCCCTGCTCGGTCTCCCCGCCGCCGCCGTCCATCACGTAACTCTCCCTGCGTCCGCTACTCGGCGGTAGCGGACGCTACCTGCAGCGGAGGGGACACAAGGCAGAACACGTAGGCCTTGACCTCGTCGAAGCGGTCGCCGACCAACGCCATCTTGAAGTGGTGGATGCCCCTGACGAGGAGCAGCATGCCACGGCGTGCGAACACTGTTTCCATCCCCGCCCACGACTCCGCGAGCGCGGACAGCTTCTCCGGCACGACGAGTCCCGGTGCGCGCAAGCCGTCGATGATTCCCATCCAGGGGGCGATGTCCCTCACCCACTGCGCGTCCTGGGCGTAGAAGCTCACGCCCAGATCGGGCCCGACGCCGCCCGGATGCACATCCAGGTGCGCGGCCAGATGGGAGAAGGCCCCGCGTGCCTCGAGGTCCGACACGAACGGGGTGAAGGTCGAGGTTCGCCCGGGCCAGCGGGCGCGCTCCAGAAACGACGTCAACTCGCCCGCAGTCCCGATGCCCGTAATCGCCAGCCGCAAGCCCCGCGTCCGGGCGGGAAAGGCGCCCACGCCGCCGATCTGCGCGCCCGGCGGCCTGGCCCGAAACAGGCGTTCGGCGTGTCGGCGTTCCGCGCGGTCCGGCTCCCAGCCGCTCGCCGTGGCGACCGCGTCAGCGAGGACACCCAGATCTTCGGGTTCCCGAACCGCGCCGGCGTCCGGCAGCGCGTCGGCCGTGGGGTAGAGGAAGATGCCCGGATCCGGGAACGGGCCATCGTGCGCGGGATCGATGTCGTATTCGAGCAGCAGTTTCGTGCCGGCGATCCGGCGTAGGTCGGCCCCGTCTTGTCCCATCTCGCGCAGAAGCCGGACGACCGCCGTCGTGGAAGCATCCCCGGGCCGCGACCGTGACCAGGCCTCGAAGTGCGCCGCGGACCGGCTTCCCTCGAACAGCGCGAGGCCCAGATCGGCCCTCGGTTCCCGTTCGTGCAGCCGCAACTCGAATCCGAAGCCGGAGGTCGCCAGGCTGATCGGCAGCCCGTTCGTGCGCTCCACCAGCTTGTCCCACCCGGGGCCGTCGATCAACGCGGAGGGAATCCGGCTCTTGAACTGCTCCAGCAGTTCGCCGACGGAATCCGCCTGGGCCAGCATGTGCTCTTCGATGGCCGCGCGAGCTTCGTCGATGTCCATTGTTCCAGTGCCTTTCCGTGTCGTTCAGGCGATGACCGGGATGGGATTAAGTTGATCCTCCGGGAGGGGGGTCTCCCGCCAACCCATCGAGACCGGCACATCGAACAGCCGCCCGGGCGCGAAGCGCGCCCAGAAGTGGCGCATGCCCGGTACGATGACGCGCGCGACCGGCATGCCAATATCGGGCCGGGTCTGGTCCAGCACGAGAAACTCCATGCCCCGGGCTTCGACGAGCGCCCGGCAATGTTCCACGTCGTCCCGCGTGTCAGTGGTGTCGGGAACGGGGTAGTCCGGCTTGCCGCGCGGCGACGTGCCGGGGGCCGGCGCCAGCCAGGGGTGATCCGCCAGCTTGCCGTTCTGCCACCACCACCGGCTCATGGGGTCGTCGACGGCGTGGCCGGCCCCGCCTCGCGCCGGTCCCTGTACCCATTGCAGGCACTGGTTCAGTTCACACACCGCGCGCAGGGCGGCGATCTGAGGATCCGTGTGCGCTCCGGCCCCGTAGAGGATGTCCTCGGTCCCCTCGCCGGTCCTGCTGGAGATCGCCACGAAGACCGGAATGGCGAAGTCGCCGGTCGCGTCCAGCACCCACATCTCGCGCTCCCGGCGCCCGTAGTATTCCCGGGCGGACGCCAGGTATTCGTCATCGAAGCTCGCCAGGTCCACCTCCGGAAGTCCCAGCCGGTTGTACCACCAGATGGCGAACGCGTCGCGTTCCACGAGTTCAAGGAAGCCCTGCAGAATGGCTTCCTCGATCGTGTTGCCCGCGGCGCACCCGTTCGAATCCGCTTTGAAGACGGGACCGTCGCCTTCGTGCTCGGCCATGCCGTACAGGATCGATGTGGGCACATACCGTTGCCGCCCCTGCGTGAGCGACCACACGGGCGACCAGTCGATCTCCGCCTCCGGGTCGAGCCGCGGCGGCACGAAGTTGTACGGATGGCCGCGGGCGTTGATCCGGTCCGCGTCATCCAGTTGCCGGTCGCTGAACAGCTGTACGTCGTTCGGGTGGATCGCCTCCTGGTCTCCCGCCTTCTCGAGGTCCACAAGACGGCGTCGGGAGCGGATCTCGTCGCCGTGAAACGCGCCACTGTAGCGCTCGACCGCCTCGCAGAGCGCACTGGCCTCCGATTGTCCCTGCGTGCTGCCTTTCCCGGCGCTCTTACTCCGCAGGCTGCGTCGCAGCGAACTGAGCCTGCGGGTCCTCAGCGCCGAGTTGTTGCCGGCCCAGTACACGTGCAGCCAGGGATCGGTCTCAGCCGTGGTCCGCCTGAGCCACGTCACGACGCCGGTGACCGGACTGACGAGATGACGATACCTGGCCAGCGTCTCCTCGGGAGGGACCGAGCGCTGGCCGCCGCTGTTGAGAACGCTCTTGGGGCTCGGCCGCAGCCGCACCGCTGCGGCCGGGCGGTCGGCGCGGTGCAGAGCCTCATCGCCGCATGCGGAGCATTGCGGGCGGCGCATCGCGGGATGCTGGCCGCTCTCGTGGCCGATGAAATCCAGCGAGATGGCCCGCTCGTGGATGGGTGCCATCTCCTCCAGGACCAGCCATTTGGCGATTTCCGCCGCGGCCAGGCCGTATACGGCCTCCATCACGCCGGGCTCGCCCGCGCGGGGCGGCACGGCCGCGGAGTTCCCGCCGAGGTTGCGCAGGAAGTTGTGGACCTCCCGGTGGCCGCGCAGACGGTAGGCGAGACATGCCCAGCACGGGCCGCCCTCCGCCGGACGGAAGACCGGCCCGAACAGCGGCTGCAAGCCGTTCGGCCTGACGAGCACCCAGGGTGTGCCGGACTCGATGTTGCGGCGATTGACGGCGTCGTGTCGTTCGTCGAGGTAGTCGTCGCAGACGATGACGGCCAGGGAAGGGAGGATGCCATTCGTCTGGACGTCTTGAATGCCCACCGCGTCAAGTCGGCGGGCCAGCACGTCTGCGTCGTCGACGACGGCGATCGTGGCGGCGTCCAGGCGCTGCTCCGCCCAGCGCGGAGAGGCGCCGAGCGAGGACCAGTATGCGGCCCGCCCGGGAGGCATGGTGTGATCGCCCGACACCAGGTACCCGCGGGACGCCAGCGATACGAGCGCTGTCTCCACGTCGGGCGCCGAATGTGCGGAGGCGAGGTCGGCGACGAGTTCCCGGTGGGTGTGGCGGCCGTCAAGGAGCGGCACGAGGTCGCAGTGGACCTGCCCGCGCAGCAGCGTGTCGAAAGTCTCGGAAACGAGCAGCATTTCCCGGTTGCCGATCAAATGGAAGTCGAGGTGCGGGGCGAGGATCGGCAACTCGATGAGGCCGCGGTCGGCGCGCGTGGTTCGCTTCAGCAGCCCGCTCCCGGAGTCCCGGTGTGATGGCTTCTTCTCGAACACGCGGTCTCCGGCGGGCACGTCGGATCAGGCCGTCGGGCGCGAAGCCGAGGGGTCGGCGCCGAACGGCATGGCCGCCCTGTGGAATACCCGTTCCGGATCGAATTCCCGCTTCCAGCGGATGCCCTGCTGGAGCATCTCGCCATAGTGTTCCGCCCACTGAGACGGGTCGTAGCCGACGCCGCCCGACAGGTAACTCTTGCCGCCGAGTCCCACGAGCCTTCTGTCGACTTCCTCCAGTTCCCTCACAAACTCGGTCGCCCGCTCATACTGGAACTCACCCATCACGGCGAGGATCGAGTATGAGATCGCCCGCTCCCCGGGCGGACGCATTAAGAGCGGCGCCTCGATCGCATCCCTTCCCACCGGATAGAGCCCGATCCAGCCCCAGGGCCTGCGCGGCGTCGAGTCCGGGTCCAGCAGCGGCTCGGCGAGCAGCGTCCGTATGGTCTCCCAGGGCAGCAACCAGCCCCTCCACGGGTGATAGTGCAGCCAGCTGAAGGCCCACGAGGGATACATCCCGGCGCGCCCGACGCTGGCGGTGTCCCTCGTGTAGGCGTGTTCGTCGTGCCCCAGCCCGTCGAGGAAACCTCCATCGTCGGACGCCTCGTCGTACTCGATGCCGGCGTTGAGGACGATCAGGTTCTCGTGGTGCCGGAGTTCCGCCCGCAGGTGGTCGAAGCGGTCCGCCTCCACGAGGCGCTCGAGATCTTTCCCGAACCGATCGAAATCGCGGTAGTGGAGCTCGTACTGCCGGAACCGTTCGCCTGCCGGGCGGAGCCGGATCCATGCCTCGGTGATGATGCCGAACTGTCCCTGGCCACTCCTCACGGCATCGAAGAGTCCCGTGTTCCGAGTAGGCGAGCACCGTACCCGCTCGCCGGTGCCGGTCACCACCTCGAGTTGTTCGACCTGTCCCGCCTGCGTGCCGTAGCGATGGGAGGTCGTGCCGACCCCTCCGGCGGAGAGCGTGCCGCCTACGGTCACCTCGCCCGTGTCCACGAGCACCGGAGGCAGTCGGCGCGTGCCGTTCAGCGTATCCACGACCTTGCCCCACCGCGCTCCGCCCTGCGCGCGCACGAGCTCCGGGCTGACGGGCCTGACCCGATCCAGGCACGTCGTGTCGAGGACCACGCCCCGATCCGTCAGACTCTGTCCGCCCTGGGAGTGTCCTCCTCCTCGAATCGCCAGCCGAATCCCGTCTCGCGAGGCGCAGCGCACGAGCCTCGCCACTTCCTCCACGCTGCGCGGCGTCGCCACGGCTTCCGGCACCCGCCGGGTCATTCTTCCGAAGTCGCAGGCGCGCGCCTCGCGGTCGTCCAGCTTGCGGGTTGCGCCCGGGAGAAGGTGGTCTTCCTTGGTCATCGTCGCCCTTCACGTTTCAACACCGCTGATTCGCGAAAGTCTTCGATCGGGATGATCTCGTCAAAGTGGATCGCACAGCAGACGGGGGGCCGATCATGCGGTCGTGCCCCCCGTTTCGCTGCGGTGTCCGGCTGGTTGACGCCAGCCGGCGACATCAACTGCCGAGCGTCAGCTGCCGCCGTTGCTGTCCGCGGCGGTCATGCCGTCGGGGAAGATCTGGTTCCACGCCGTCATGAAGCGCTTCATCTCGTCTTCCGTCCCGATGGAGACCCGCAGCCAGTCGAGCATGGGCGGGAAGTCCCGGCCCACCGCCACGTCGTGCTCGCGGAACGCGGCCCTGACCTCGGCCGTGGGACGGCCGGTGCGGACCATGAAGAAGTTCGTCTCCGACGGGAGCACGTCGAATCCCTGCGCCCTGAGGGCGTCGGCGGTCTGGTCCCGGAGCGTGTTCGAGGTCTCCTTGATCCAGGCCTCGTACTCCTTGTCCTCGAGCGCGGCGACCCCGCCCCACTTCACGAGCGCGTTCACGCTGCCCGTCGCGTAGTCCCGCATCTCGTCGATCATGTCCGGCGTCGCGACCCCGTAGCCGAGGCGCATGCCCGCCAGCCCGTAGATCTTCGAGAACGTGCGCGTTACGAGCACCTTGCGGCCTTCCTTGATGTAGGGGATGGCCGTCTCGTAGCGCGGGTCCTCGATGAAGTGGTGGTACGCCTCGTCGATGAGGACGGGGATGTCCTCCGGAATCCCGTCCAGCAGACGACGGATGTCGTCGCCGGGCACGATGACGCCGGTGGGGTTGTTGGGATTGCAGATGTAGACCATGCCCACGTCCCGGTAGTTCCGGTTCGTGATCTCGATGAGATCGTCGATGTCCTGCGTGTAGTCGGGCAGGAGCGGGCGCTCGATCACGTCCGCGTCGATCCCGGAGGCGGTCCGGTAGACGGTCAGGTACGTGGGCGAAACGCCGACGACCTTCTCCTCGTGGCGCAGGAAGGCGAGGCCCGCCACGCGCAGCGTCTCGCCGGAGCCCGCGTTGATCATTATGTGATCGGTGGGGACCCCGTGGGACGCCGCGATCTTCTCGAGGATGTCGCCGTCGGGATAGCCGTACCGGTTCGAGTACTTCCAGGCCCCCTTCATCGCCTCCAGCATCTTCTCCGAGGGCCCGTACGGGTTCTCGTTGGAGGAGAGCTTGGCGAGATCGTCGTAGGGATCGAGCGGCTCGACGCCCTTGGGGGGAGGCTTGAGCCCGGCGCCGATGACGGCGGTGGGGTTCAGGCTCACGGCGCCCAGAGCCGCGGCGGCGCCGCCCATGAAGTGTCGGCGTGAGAACGTGTGCTGGGAATCCATCGCTTCCTCCATGCTCCCTCAAGTCCCTGTCACCCGGCCGTCGTCCGCGAACCGGGAGTGCGGCCCGAACAAAACGATGCACTGATACTGTGCGGCGCGAGACGTGGCCCGCGCAACGGTGACAGCGTATCCTCGGGTCGAATGACCTCCAACCAGACCCCGTCCGATCCCGGCGCCCCGCCCATCGTTCCCGATGCGATGGCGATTCACGTGCGGCCGGAGTACGCCGCCGAGCACTCGGATCCCGCGGCGTGGCAGTACGTCTTCGCGTACCACATCACGATCGAGAACGTGGGGGACGAAACGGCGCAACTCTTCTGGCGCCACTGGTTCATCCACGACCCGATGGCGGGGGACCATGAGGTCGAGGGAGAGGGCGTCGTCGGGCAGTCTCCGGTGTTGAGACCGGGGGAATCGCACTTCTACAACAGTTTCTGCGTGCTGCGGGGTCCGACGGGCCACATGGAGGGATTCTATCACTTCCGGCGCCGGGACGGTTCCGTCTTCCGCGCCCCGGTCCCGCGCTTCCACTTCGCCGCCCCGCCCGAAGCCGTGGGGACGATGTTCAACTAGCGAGGGCTCCGAGACACATGGCAGGATCGCTCCACCAGGCGCTCTGGGCCCGGAACGCCGGCCTCGCGCAGGCCTGTCTCGACTCGCGCTTCGTGCGCGGTCTCGCCGATGGATCGCTCGCCCGCGCCGCCTTCCGCCGCTACGTGGCCCAGGACGCGTTCTTTCTCAGGGCCTTCTTCAGTGCCTACGCCCTCGCCGCCGCGCGCGCCGCCGACCGCATCGAGGTCGCCCGCCGGCTGCACGCCCTCATGCAGGGGGTCCTCGATGAACTCGAGCTTCATCGCGCCTACGCGGAGCGACTCGACATCGATCTCGAGTCCGTCACGCCCAACGCCGCCGCGACGGGGTACACGGACTTCCTCGCCCGCACGGCCTGGCACGCGGAAGCCGGCGAGATTCTCGCCGCCATGACGCCCTGCATGCGCCTCTATGCGTGGCTCGGGCAGCGTCTCGAGGCGGAAGATCACACGGAGAACCCCTATCGCGACTGGATCGAGACGTATGCCTCGCCGGACTTCGAGGGGCTCGCCGCGGAACTCGAGGGGTTGCTCGACGAACTGGCGGCGGACATGCCGGAGCGGGCGGCAGAGGTTTATGCGGAGGCCATGCGCCACGAACTCGCCTTCTTCGAGGCGTTCGGGGAATAGCCCGGAGGGCGGGGCAAGTCGCCGGCTTCGAGGGGGGCTAGAAGCGGTAGGTGTAGTTCAGCTTGATCGAGGCCCCGCGGGAAAGGGTCCTCAGGTCCATCCACCTCATCGGGTCCGCATCGTCCGGGGCGTCGAGCAGTCCGGACTCCAGATTCCGCCAGTTGTGGGTGTAGACGAGGAAGAGGTCGTTCCCCGGCTTCAGGATCCAGCGGAAGCGCATGAACAGCCCGAGCACGCGACTCACATCGTCGTACTGGAACTGGTTGGTCACGCCGATCCACGGGGTCGGGTCCCATGAACCCTCGAGGCGATAGAGGTTCGTGACGAAGTCTCCCTGCGGCAGGTTCACCGCGTTGCGCTCGTAGCCCGTCTCCAGGTTGATCCCGGGGTTCGGCCGGAAGTTCGCGTTCAGGTCGACCCGTACCCGGTCGCCGTTCCAGAAGCCTCCGATGTTGGCTCCGCCCCGGACGGAAACGGGCCGGCGACTCGTGGTCCGGCCGCGGATCTGGTAGTCCCAGGTCGTGTAATCCCCCGGCATGATGTCGATGCCGTCGCGGATCTCGAACTGCCGGTCGAGGAATTCGTACGTCCGCACCGCCTCGAAGCTAAGGTTGTCTCCGCTCTCGAAGTCGATATCGAGCACGTTCAGCTGAAGCTCCTGCTCCTCCAGGATCATGGACCCCATCTCCCACAGATTCCTCAACTGGACCGACACCTCCACCTGCCGGATCCAGTCGATGGCCGGACGGGGAGACCAGCCGATCCGCGGCTCCACGCGGCGGAAGTCGTTCCGGGCCACGAACCCGACCGCCGGACTGTAGTCGTCGCCGAATTCCCGGTAGGAGACGTGCCCCGACCACAGGTCGTTGGGGAAGTTGATGCGGCCGCCCCAGGCGGAAAGGTCCTGGAAGGTTCTCGACACGGCCGGGTCCGGATTCGAGTTCCAGGCCATGAACGCCTCGGCCTCGAAATTCTTGTTCCCGAACAGGCTGTTGGTCCGATAGTCGAGGTCCGCGCCGAGCGTATGCCGGTCCGCCGGGGCGAACCCCGTCTCGTCGAGCGCCGTGCCGCGGCGCGTGTAGATGGCGCCGATGCTCGACTGTTCGAGGATCGGGACGCGGGCTCGCGCGACCGTGAACGTCTCGCGTTCGAAGCGGACGTGGTCTTCCGGTGGCGGATCCGCCGGATCCGCCGGCACGCCGGTCTCGACGAACGAGTGTGCGCCCGTGCCCATCTGATAGAAGCCGAGGTCGACCCCGTTGAGCTGCCCGGTGAGGCGGACGCCGTAGTCGATGGGTACCTGCTGGCCCCCCTCGATCCCGATCCGGCGCGAGAAGAAGGGCTGTGGGCCGCTGCGGGGCGCGAAGGCGAACACGCTCGAACCCTCGAGGAAGAAGTCGCGTTGTTCGGGAAAGCGGAGCGGGAAGCGGGTCAGATTGACGCGCCGCTGATCGCTCTCGACCTCCGCGAAGTCCGTGTTCACGCTGAAGGAGGCGCGGAGGCTGGGCGTGACGCTGTAGTTCAGGTCGAGGCTGACGTCGCGCGGAAACGTGGTCGGGTCGGCTTCGTCGGGCGTGTTGCGCCAACTCCCGATGCCCGAGGCCACGGCTTCCAGCCCGATGCCCTGCGAGAGATCCTCGAGTCCCGTCAGTTCGCCCGCGAACACGAGGCGGTTCAGGCCCTCGTTCCGCCCGTATCCGCGCCACAGGACTTCCTCGTTGTGGCGCCGGATCGATCGCAGGAAGTTGATGCCCCAGCTCCCGCCGTCCGGGACGAAGTTCAGGGTGCGGAAGGGAATCCGGATCTCCGCGGACCACCCGTCGGGACGGCGCGCGGTGCGCACCTCCCAGATCCCGTCCCAGGAGCGGTTGACCCCGCCGAATCCCCCTCCCCCTCCCCCTCCGCCACCGCCACCGGTGCCCGTGATGAGTCCGTCGCTGAGGGCGCCGGCCGCGTTCGTCTCGAAGTGATAGCCGGTGCGCCCGTCCCGGAACGTGTCGAGTACCCAGGCGAACCGGTCGTCCGTGAACAGAAACGCATCGCGCGCGCGCTGCCGGGCGAGGATGTGCTCGGGCTCGTCGAACAGAATCGCCGCGATGTACAGGTTGTCGCGATCATAGGCGATGCGGACTTCGGTGGGGTGTGTCGGGGCGCCGCCCTCTACGGGTTCGCGCTGCCGGAAATCGCTGATCGCCTCGATGCGGCCCCAGATCGATTCCTCGATGCGGCCGTCGAGATCGATGCGTTCCTCGGCGGTCAGCCGCGTGGCCTGAATGGCGGAGTCGCCGCTCTCCTGGCCCGCGACTTCGCGGGGTCCGCAGGGGAGAAGCGCCGCAAGGGCGAGGATCGGCCCCGAGAGGCGAACGTGGCGTGGGAGTGTCATCGGTGTCCGCAGTATCCGCGTCGGTCCCGGGTAGTGGCCGTCCAATCTCGACCGAGTTGAAGCGAGGTCTAAAAAGACGACACGCGCGTCGCGGGCAGGGTTGAATCGGAGCCGGGCCGAATCGGGAAGGGCGGCTGGCGGATCGGTGCGTCAGGTGACGACGATGCGGGCTCCGACCATGATGCTCGGGTGCGTCGCGCAGTAGTACACGTACGTGCCCCGCACGCTCGGGGTCACGGTGAACGTCTCGTTGTGGCCGAACGTCCCGCTGTCGAAGGCGCGCGCGCCCGAGGGCACGTCGGTCGACGTCACCGTGTGCGGGTTCGCGCCCACGTGCCGCCATCCCACCGTCTCGCCGCTCCGGATCGTGACCTCCGCATCTCCGTTCCTGCGTCCGCTCGGGTCGACGAAGGCGTTGTCCTCGATGTTCACGGTCACGTTCGCGCCCGGCACCGGTCCGCCCGGCGGCGGAGGCGGCGGCGGAGGCGGCTCGGCCGGTGCCGGTCCGGGCCCCGCGCCGTCACCGCAGGCGGCCACGGCGAGAACGCCGGAAAGGGCGACAACGAACTCGCGACGTCTCAAGAGAGCATCCTTTCGGTCTTGCGAATCGGCCTTGCGAAACCCGGTCGGGCCTCGTGCGTACGATGACTTCGTACTATGCCGGGTCGCCGGACGGGGTTCCGCGCCCCGACTCCGGACCCCGCAGCCAGGTTCATTCGGGAGAGATACATGAACGGCAAGAGTTGCAAAAGGGTGGCGAACGCGCTGCTGCTGGCCGGCGCCCTCAACTGGGGACTGATCGGCCTCTTCGGATTCAACTTCGTGGCCGCGGCTTTCGGCCCGCTCGCCCGGCTGGTGTACATCGCCGTGGGCTGGGCGGCGCTGTACCGGATCTTCGCCAACGGCAACCGCGACTAGCGGACGGGCGACCTACTCACACGGGGAGCCGAAGCGTCGCGCGAGCGCGACCGCGGCGCCCCGTCCCCGGTATTCCTCCCCAAAATAGTCGTAAAGCAGGCGCGTCGTCTCCGCGATGGTGCGCTCCCGCCTCCAGGTCGGGTGCCGCAGCGTGTTCACGAAAACGGACAGGATCAGGTGGCCCGCGCCGTTCGGCAGCGCGACGATCCCGACGTCGTTGATCGCCCCTCCCATCGTGCCCGTCTTGTGTGCCACGAAAGTCGATGGCGGCAGCCGCCCCCGCATGCGCCCGGACCCGGACCGCGACCGATTCAGAACGTCGAGGATCCAGGCGCGCGATTCCGGACTCAGGCCGGTCCCCGCCTGGATCATGAGGAGAAGGTTCGTCATCCCGTCCGGCGTGGCCGTGTCCCGCGGGTCCGTCCCGTAGCGCTCGCGGGCGGCCTGGCGGTGCGCGTCGGGCAGGGCATCGCGCAGCCGGAAATACTGGTAGCGATACAGTTCGCTCTCCGGGATGGTGTCCGGGAGCCCCACCAGGTCCGCGAACGTGCGGGCTTCGGAGCGGTCGACCCGCACGCCCTCGATGCCGAGTCGCCGCACGTGACGCGTGGCCGCCTCGGGACCGCCCGACAGGTTCAGGATCACGTCCGTCGCCGTGTTGTCCGACTGGCCCAGCATGAGCGAGAAGAGGCTGTCCACCGTGAGGCGCACGGATCGCGCCCCCGACCAAGCGGCCATTGGACTGTGCCCCGGCCGGAACTCCTCCGTCGTGACCACGACGGTTTCCGCCGGATCGATCTCCCCCAGGTCGACGCGGCGCAGGAATTCGAGCGCCATGGGGACCTTGGAGACGCTCGCCATCGGGAAGGGACGGTCTCCGTTGAACGAGACGCGGGCACCCGATTCGACGTGCAGAGCCGAGATCCCGACGGCGTTCCCGACCCGCCTTGCGATGCGGCCGAGGGCCTCGCCGATGGAGTCCGGCACCGTACACGCGGCCCCCGGGGCGAGCGTCTCGGGGGTCGGGACGTGCTCGAGGTCCTGACCGTCCGCACCGCCGGGCGCCAGGAGCAGCAGAAGGGCGAGCACAAGAATCCCGCCCGCGCTCCCGGACGCTCCCCGGCCGCACGCCGCCCCCAACAAGCTATTGAACACTTGCGCTCGACATGCTCTTTGTCTCCTGGGTTTGCGAGATCCCGTGGGCGCCGTCCGTGTTCCTCTGAGAATGATCGACACCCACGAAGCGTTGCATCGACGTGCCGCGCCAACCGCGTAGCGGCGGGGTGCCCCGGCCCGTAGTCTGTTGCCCCTTCGTCTCCCGCCTTCGATGCAGAGACTCGTTGGTCGCCCATCTCGACAGCCAATAGCCACTCGGCAGGTACATTCGGGCAAGTACATGAAGATCCTCAAGTTCGGCGGTTCGTCCCTCGCCGGCGCCGGCCGCATTCGAGCTGCGGCGCGCGTCGTGATCCGGCAGATCGATGGTAGCCCGCGGAATGGTGCCGTCGTCGTGTCCGCTATCGGCGGGTTGACCGACCGTCTGTTCGCCCTCGCGACCGCCGCGCTCGACCCCGCCCGGCGCGCGGAGGCGGCCTCGGAAGTGCGAACCGTTCGCGCGGAGCACCTGCGGATGGGAGAGGAGGTGGCGGATTCGGCGAACCGGGACGCTCTCCTCGTCCGCCTCGGCATGCTCTGCGACGAACTCGCGGCGGCCGTGCTGGAAGGTGCCGGGGCCGCCGGGGCCAGGGGCGGCCGCCGGGCCGCAGCGACGAATCGCATCGTCTGCCACGGCGAACTTCTGTCGGCGGAACTCGTGGCCGCGGCGCTCCGAGCGGAGAACATGCCGGCGGAAGCCTGCGATTCGCGCGCCTTCATCCTGACCGACCTCTCGTTTCACGCGGCGAACGTCGATCTTGCGCGGACATCGGCCGCGGTCGCCAGCTACTTCGGGTCGCTGGGGCCCGACGCGCCGCTACAGGTCATCACGGGTTTCCTGGGCAGCGGTCCGGACGGCGCAACGACAACCCTGGGACGCGGCGGGTCCGACCTCAGCGCGTCCCTCGTCGGCGCGGCCATCGGTGCCGGCCGTATCGAGATATGGACCGATGTGCCGGGCGTGATGACCGCCGATCCCCGGCGGGTGGAGGACGCGCGCCCGATCGGAAGACTGACCTATGAAGAACTGATGGAGTTGTCCCATTTCGGCGCGAAGGTGGTCTATCCGCCGACCGTTGCTCCTGCCCGGCGGCATGGGATCCCGATAGTGGTTCGCAATTCGCTGGAACCCGGCCGGCCCGGGACGCTGATCGAAAACGCCGGGAGCGACCGTGTTCGCGATACCGCCGTCACCGGCATCACATCGATCGGCGACGTACACCTGCTGCTGCTCGCGGGCGATGGTCTGATCGGTGCGGCCGGTGTCGCGGGAAGGCTGTTCGAGGCCCTGGCCTCCTGCGGCGCGAGCGCGATTCTGATCTCCCAGGGATCGAGCGAACACTCCATCTGCCTCGCCGTCGAACCGGGCGTGTCCGAAGCCGTCCGGCGCGCCATCGATGCCGAATTCCAGCCGGAAATCGAGGATGGATCCGTGCGCCCGACGATCATCGAACGAGACCAGGCGATCATCGCCGTGGTCGGCGACGGGATGAGACACCGGCCCGGCATTTCCGGCCGCGTGTTCGGCGCCCTGGGGCAGGCAGCCGTGAACGTCAGGGCGATCGCACAGGGTTCCTCCGAGCGCAACATCTCGGCTGTGGTGGCGCGAGCGGATCTCGACCTGGCCGTGAGCTGCATCCACCGCGAGTTCTTCCGGGGTCCGGCTTCCGAGAGGCTGGCCATCTTCGTGCTCGGCGTGGGCGGCGTGGGCAGCGCATTCCTGCGTCAGTTGAGCGCCGCGCGTAACGCGCCGGGGGGACGAGGCATCGATTTCGAGTTGCGGGCAATCTCGAACTCCCGACACATGCATCTGGCCGCCGGGGCCGGAAGGGAACTGGATCCCGGGGCCGCTCAAACCCCCGAGGGTTGGCGCGAGCTTCTGGAGAAGGAGGGAGAGGCGGCCGATTCGGACCGGCTTCTGGATCATCTGGGAGAGGCGGCGGCCGGCGGCGGTCGAGCCGTGCTCGTGGATCTCACGGCCAGCCCGTGCATGGGCGGCGTCTATCGCCGCGCGGTGGCACTCGGCGCGGTGGTGGTGAGCGCGAACAAGCTCCCCTTCGCCGGCCCCATCGAGGACTTTCACGCACTGAGCGCGGCGCGAGAGCGGGCGGTGTTCCACGAGGCCACGGTCGGCGCGGGTCTTCCGGTGCTGCACACGGCGGATCTGCTGCAGCGCGCCGGAGACCGGATCGACGTAATCTCGGGTGTGTTTTCCGGCACGCTCGCGTACCTCACCGCGGAGTTGGCCGCCGGGACGGCTTGGAGCGAAGCCATCGGCCGGGCGCATCGCCTCGGGTACACGGAACCGGATCCCCGCGACGATCTCGGCGGCATGGATGCGGCTCGCAAGCTGCTCATTCTGGCTCGACTCTGCGGCTTCGACCTCGACCTGGAGGACCTGGACGTGCGACCGATGCTCGACCGGCCGGATCTGGCCGGACTTCCGCTCGAGGAATTCTGGCGGCGGCTCCCCGAGACCGATGGAGAGATGGCGGGCCGTTTCGCGCAGGCCAGGGGGGACGGCCGCGAACTCGCCTACCTTGCCGAACTGGACGTCCGCGGCCCGGCGCCCGCGGCGAGGGTCGGATTGCGGGCCGTGCCGCGCGACCATCCCGCCGCCGGCCTGACGGCCACGGAGAACATGTTCATCTTCCGCAGTCGGCGGTATGAGACCCATCCCCTCATCGTGCGGGGACCGGGGGCGGGCGCCGAGGTGACGGCCGCGGGCGTCTTCAGCGACGTCCTCCGCGCCCATGCCGAGCGGCGGGTGGCGTGATGAGCGCCCCGAAGACGCATTCGGGCTCTCGCATCCCGGTGGCGGTGCTGGGGGCGACCGGCACCGTCGGCCAGCGGTTCGTCCGCCTTCTCGCCGACCACCCGTGGTTCCGGCTGGAGGCGCTCGCCGCTTCCGAGCGGTCGGCCGGCCGGTGCTACCGGGACGCGGTGACCTGGGTCCAGACGCAGCCGCCGGACGAGAGAGTCGCCCAAATGACCGTCCGAACCTGCGAACAGATCCTGGAAGGCCGCCACGAACTCGTCTTCTCCGCGCTCGGAGGCGACATCGCGTCCGAGGTCGAGCGCGAGTTCGCGCGGCGCCGTCTCGTCGTCACGAACGCCGGTGCCCACCGCATGGACGCGGACGTGCCGTTGCTCGTACCCGAAGTCAACCCCGATCACCTGGATCTGCTGGCCGCCCCCGCCGCCGGCGCGCGGCTGCCTGCGGGGATCGTCGCCAACCCCAACTGTTCGACGATCGGACTGGTGCTCGCGCTCAAACCTCTGGCGGATACCATTGGCATTGATCGGGTGTCCGTCGTCACCATGCAGGCGGTGTCGGGCGCCGGGCTGCCCGGTGTCTCCAGCTACCAGATTCTGGACAACGTGATTCCGTGGATCCCGGGAGAGGAGGAGAAGCTGGAAATCGAGACCGGGAAGATTCTGGGCCGCGTGGAGGGTGGGAGGATCGAACCGGCCGCCCTGGCGGTCTCGGCGCAGTGCAACCGCGTGCCGGTCGTCGACGGCCACACGCTCTGCGTCTCGGTCGGGCTCCGCGCGCCCGCGCAGCTCGACGAGGTTCGGGAAGCCTGGCGTGCGTTTCGGGCCGAGCCCCAGGCGCTTGGCCTGCCGTCGGCTCCCCCGCGGCCGACGGTCTATCTGGGCGACGACGAGCCGCCTCAGGCGCGCCTGCACCGCGAATTCGGGAAGGGCATGGCGGTCACCATCGGTCGACTCCGGGAGTGCCCGGTCCTCGACGCCCGTTTCGTCGCGCTCTCCCACAACACGCTCCGGGGCGCGGCCGGCGGCGCCGTGCTCGCCGCCGAACTCGTCGTCGCCCGCTACGGGCGCTGAGTCGCCGAGTGCGGCGATTCGTCCGGGCCTTCGCTCCCGCCTCGGTGGCGAATCTCGCCTGCGGTTTCGACATCCTGGGCTTGGCGCTCCGACCGCTGGATGGCGGGTCCGCCAGCCTCGGCGATGTCGTCACGGCCTCCCGGCATGATCGGCGGCGGGAACCTCGGCGGCGGGACTCGGTCACCATCGCGGCGATCGCCGGTGACCGGGGCGAGCTTCCCCTCGCGTCCGACCGCAACACGGCCGGCGTGGCCGCAAAGGCCCTCCTTCTGGGCGAGGCCCCCGACACGGCCGTGACCCTCGAGATCGAGAAGCGCATGCCCCTGGAGAGCGGGCTCGGCTCGAGCGCGGCAAGCGCGGTGGCGGCAGTCCTGGCCGTTGACGCGCTGCTCGGGCTCGACCTGCCGCCACAGACGCTGCTCCGCTACGCGGTGGCCGGCGAGACCGCGTCCGACGGCGGTACGCACGCGGACAATCTCGCCCCCTCGTTGCTCGGGGGCCTCGTTCTCGTGCGCTCGCTGGAGCCTGCCCCGGATGTGATTGAACTCCCCGTGCCGCCCGGCCTCACGTGCGCGGTGGCACGCCCCCATCTCGGGGTGAACACGCGCGATGCCCGCGCCGCGCTGGGGGGCCAGGTGCCGCTCCGGCACGCGGTCACGCAGTGGGGCAACTGCGCGGCGCTTGTCGCCGCACTCTACCGGGGCGATTTGGAACTGCTCTCGCGGGCGCTCGTCGATGTGGTGGCCGAGCCGGCGCGGTCGCCGGCCGTGCCGGGCTTCGCCGCCGCGAAGGCGGCCGCGACCGCAGCCGGAGCCCTGGGGTGCAGCCTGTCCGGGAGCGGTCCCGCGATGTTCGCCCTCTGCGACGGCGTTGCGCGGGCCCGGGAGGTCGCGGAAGCGATGGCCGCCACGCTCCGGGATGCCTCCGGCCGCGAGTGCGATCGCTGGGTCGCGCCCCTGCCGGCCCCGGGAGCGCGAGTGATCGAAGACGCCCGGAGCTCGCGGGACCGGGACTGAGCGTGCGCTTCGTCAGCACCGAAGGGCGCGCCCCGTCCGTGACGTTGAGCGAGGCGCTGCTCGAGGGTCCGGCCCCGGACGGCGGTCTCTACGTGCCGGCGAGACTCGATGCGCTGGCGGACGCGGAGGTCTCGGCCCTGCGCGGCCAGCCGTTCACCGCCATCGCGCTGTCCCTCGGCCGCCGGCTCTTCGGCGCCGAGGTGTCCGCCGAGGAACTTGCCCCGCTCCTCGAAGCCGCGCTCGATTTCCCGGTGCCCCTGGTCGAGATCGAGCCCGGCGTGTACTGCCTGGAGCTCTTCCACGGACCCACCCTGGCCTTCAAGGACATCGCGGCCCGCGTGATGGCCCGCCTCCTGTCCCGCTTCCTCTCCGCCGGTGGGCGTGCCACCACCGTGCTCGTGGCCACCAGCGGGGACACCGGCAGCGCCGTCGCGCACGCGTTCTCCGGCCTGCCCGGCTTCCGGGTCTGCGTACTCTACCCGCGCGGCCTCGTCACCGAGGCGCAGCGCCGGCTGTTCACGACGCCGGGCGGCAACGTGACCGCAGTCGCGGTGGACGGGACCTTCGACGACTGCCAGCGCCTCGCGCGCCGGGCCTTCGCCGATTCCGATCTGCGCCGCCGCCGGCCGCTGGCATCGGCGAATTCGATCAACATCGGGCGGCTGCTGCCCCAGGTCTTCTATTACTTTCACGCGTGTGCACAGCTCCCGGACGCGGTCGCGGGAGCCCGCCGCGCCGACCTGGTCGTGTCGACTCCGAGCGGAAACTTCGGCAACCTGACCGCCGGCCTGCTGGCGAAACGGCTCGGCCTCCCGGTCAGCCGGTTCGTAGCGGCCACGAACGTCAACGACGTCGTGCCCCGCTACCTGCGCACCGGCCGGCTGCGGCCGCGGACATCGACGGCCACGATCTCGAACGCGATGGACGTCGGCGACCCGAGCAACTTCGCGCGCATCCTGCACCTCTACTCCGGCGGCGATGGCCGCCTCGCGGCGCTACGGCGAGATCTCGCCGGGCATGCCTTCGACGACGCGGCCACGCGCGCCGCAATGCGCGATGTGTACGAGAGACGCGGCTACCTGCTCGACGCGCACACGGCGGTGGGATACCTGGGCCTGAAGGCGGAACTCGAAGCCCGCGGCGGTACCGGGATCGTTCTCGCGACGGCGCATCCGGCGAAGTTCGTCGATGTAGTGCGCGACGCGGTCGGCATCGATCCGTCGGCGCCTCCGGCGCTCACGCGCTCGGCGACCCTGACCGAGCGGATCGTCACGATCCCCGACGAATACGGGGCCCTGCGCGACCTCCTGGACGGGGTCCGGCAGTAGGCGGACATCGGAGTGTCGGGAATGGGGCACATCTCGCGTCGGCGGGTCAGTTTGCCTAATCTGCGGTTACTGAAGCCGTGTCTCATCGCCGCATCGTTCGTCCAGGAGGTTTCATGCGTTTCCCCCGCCCGAGTTGGATCCCCGTTGCCCTCATCGCCCCGCTCGCGCTCGCCGTCGCCTGCGGTGGCGGAGAACAAGCCGACGCCGACGCGGATATGGCCGAAGCGATGCCCGAGGAGATGGCCGAGGAGATGCCGGCCGAGCCGGCGGTCACCGTGCGGATCGCGCAGCCGGAAGAAGGCGCGACGGTGGGCCCGGACGTGCAGGTCGTACTGGAGACGGAGGGGATCGAGATCGTCTCGATCACGCCCCCCGTGGTCGGTACCGGCCACCATCACATTTACGTGGACGTGGACCTGACACCGCTCTCCGGCCTGATCCCGCAGAACGACCCCCAGATCATCCACATGGGGGATGGGAGCACCGAGTACATGCTGGAAGGGCTCGCGCCCGGAGAGCACCGGCTCATCGCGGTCGTGGCCAATCCGGCGCACATTCCGCTCGATCCGCCGGTGGTGGACACGCTTCACTTCACGGTCGCGAACGAAGAGTGATGGCGGCCGGCAGAGTCTGCGCCGGGAGGTCGCTCCTCGCGCTCTTCTCGCTCCTCTTTGCGATGGGCTGCGCGCCCGACGGCGCGCCCGACTCCGCGGCGGCGGTTCCGGGCGGTGAAGAAGGCGAAGAAGGACGACCGCCCGCACCGCAGGCCCGGCACACGCTGACCGCGGACCAGACGCACAACCGCTGGAGCCGGACGATTCCGCCGATCCTGACCGTCGAGCCGGGCGCCGTCATCGAGGCGTATCTGGAGGAGGCGTCGGACCGGCAACTGACGCCGATGTCGACGGCCGAGGATCTCGCCACGCTGAGCTTCGATCCGATCCACCCGCTGACGGGGCCGGTGTACGTCGAGGGCGCCGAGCCGGGCGACCTGCTCGCGGTCACGCTGCACGAGATCGAACTCGGCGACTGGGGCTGGGTCGCGAACGTCCCCGGATTCGGGTTCCTCGCCGACCGGTTTCCCGATCCGTACCTGAGGATCTTCGAGTTCGAACCGGGGGACACGAGCGTCGGTTTCGCGCCCGGGATCCGGATACCGCTGCGTCCGTTTCCCGGCGTGATGGGGGTGGCGCCGGACACCGATTCGATGCTCGTCACCATCCCGCCCCGCCAGAACGGCGGCAACATGGACGACCGCGACCTGGTCGAGGGCACGACGGTGTACTTCCCGGTTCTGGTGGAGGGCGCCCTCTTCTCGCTCGGCGACCCGCACATCGCGCAGGGGGACGGCGAAGTGGGCGGCACGGCGATCGAGGGGCCGTTGCGCGTAGTCTACGAACTGGAGGTCATCAAGGGCGCCGGGCCGATCCCGTCGCCCCACTACGAGACGGATGAGTTCTATGCCGTGACCGGCTTCGCGCCCACGATCGACGAGGCGGCGCGGAACGCCGTCGAGGCGATGATCGACTACCTGGTGAGTTCCCGGGACCTGTCGCGCCAAGAGGCCTACCAGCTCGCTTCGATGGCCGGAGACCTCAAGATCTCCGAGGTCGTGGACGTGCCGAACATGCTCGTCGCCATGCGCATCTCGAAGGATGTGATCGGCAACTGACGGGCGGCCCCGGCCAGGGAAGGTCTGCGGGCGCGCCCGGGGTCAGAGGTCGCGCGCGTCGACCGCGAGCAGCGTCCGGAGCAGCACGTTCGTGCCCGCCGTGATCTGATCCGGCTCCGTGAACTCGAGCGGCGAGTGGCTGATGCCGTCGCGGCTCGGCACGAAGATCATCCCCACCGGTCCCAGCAGCGCGACGCTCTGCGCGTCGTGGCCCGCCCCGCTCGGCATGCGGAGCGAGGACAGTCCGAGATCGCCGGCCTCCGCCTCGATGAGGTCCCGGAGGCGCGGATCGGTGGGTGCCGCGCGGCTCTCGTAGAACCGTTCAAGCGACACCTCCGTGCCGTCCCCCGCGGCGATCTCCTCCGCACGCTCGCGGATCGCCCGGAACACGGCGTCGATTCCGGTCATGGAGAGGTCGCGGATCTCGAGGCTGAACGTGACCCGGCCGGGGATGACGTTGGGGGCGCCGGGCTCGGCGGCCAGGCGGCCGACGGTCGCCACATGGCGGCCGGGCAACTCGAGCGCGGTCACGTGAACGGCGTCGATGATGCGCGCCGCCGTCACCATCGCGTCCCGCCGCATGTCCATGGGGGTCGTACCGGCGTGGTTCGCGAACCCGTCGACGGTCACCGTCCAGCGGCGGATGCCGACGATGCCCTGCACGACGCCGATGTCGAGGTCGCCCCGGTCGAGGACGAACCCCTGTTCGATGTGCAGTTCGAGGTAGGCCGCCAGGCTGCCGGCCTCTCGCCGGGCCGCGGGCAGGTCGGTCAGATCTCCGCCCAGGCGCTGCGTGCCCTCGCCGATCGTGAACCCGCTCGCGGTGACGATGTCGAGTTCCTCGGGCAGCGTCTCGCCCGCGATGGCGCGGCTCCCAGTCTTGCCGCCCTCCTCGTTGGCCCAGATCACGAGTTCCAGCGGATGGCGGGTCTCGCGGCCCGCGTCCACCAGCGTCTCGATCGCCTCGAGCGCGCCCATGGAGCCGATCTGCCCGTCGTAGCTTCCGCCCGCCGGGACGGAGTCGATGTGGGAACCGAGGAGGATGGGGGCGAGCGACGGGTCGGCGCCGCGCCGGCGTCCGACCAGGTTGGCGGCCCGGTCCACGTGCACTTCGAGGCCGAGCTCGGCCATGATGTCGGAGAGCCAGGCGCGGGCCGCCCGGTCCTCCTCGCTGTAGGCGAGCCGCGTCGTGCCTTCGGCGGCGCTGCTGAAGCGCGCGAGTTCGCCGAGTCGGCGGTTGAGCCGGTCTCCGTCCACGAGCAGCCGTTGGCGCCCCGGCGCGCGGACCGGCCAGGAGGTGGCCGCCGCCCCCGCGACGCCGAGGGCGAGGGCCCCGAACCGCCGCCGGGACATCGGTCCCATCAGTGGCTGAGGCCGTAGATGATGTAGTTGATGGCGAGTTCGTAGGCGTAGGTCGAGCGGTCGATCGGGTAGTACGGGTTCTCGGACCACTCCCACGCGTCGCCCAGATCCGTGTTGTGGTTGATGACGACCATCAGTTCGCCCCGGTCGTCGAAGATTCCGCGGACCGTGGGCGGGCAGGGTCCCCAGCACTCCTCGTAGCGCCCGCGCATGGCGCGGTTGATGCTCGGGACCGTCTTGATCTCGTCGATGTCGTAGAACTGATGGAAGATCGGATGGCCCAGCGGAATCGGCTCGATCCGGCGGCCGGGCAGGATGCGCGACATGTGGTACTCGAAGTTGTACCACGCCTCTTCTCCCCAGAAGTCGTCCACCACGAGGAATCCGCCCGACTCCAGGTAGCCGCGCAGTCCCTCGATTTCGGCTTCGGAGAGGTTCATGTAGCCGACCTCCAGCATGTAGAGGAAGGGGAAGCGGCGCAGTTCGGGGTCGGTGAGCGACACCGGGTTTTCCCACTCGTGCAGGTCCAGCATCGTGAGCAGACGATGGAGGATGAAGAGGAACTGGCGGTCGGCCTTCGGGAAGTCCGTGGCCCAGCTACCGCCCCGTCCTCCCCACCGGCCTCGGGAGCCGGAGTAGATGGCGCGCGTGAAGTAGAAGTCGTGGCCCCATTCCGCCTGCGCCTGGGCCAGCCCCGGTTCGCGGTCGAGGAGCCAGTCGCGCGCGGCCGCCCGCTCGCCGGGATCCGACGAACCGGCCGCGGCGGATGGCGGGTCGGATCGCGCCGCCATGCCCGTCACGGCGGCGGCAACCAGCACCGTGGCCAGCGTCGCAACGATGATCGGAGCGGAGGGCAGTCGAGGACCGGTCATACGCTGATAAGGATCGTCGGGGGCCCGCTCGTCAACACCGGGAGGTCGATCTTCAAGTCCATCTTTCACGCCCATCGGGTGCGGCGGTACACTACTCCCCCCGTTTCCCCCGGGGTTCCCCAGGGACTGTCCCGAACCGCGGCAGGCGCCGACATGAACGAGCCCGACGGCCGAGCCAGCGTACACCTGGACGGCGTCACCCTCCGCTTCGGGGGCGTGACGGCGCTCGAGGACGTGTGCCTCGGCATCCGCGGCGGCGAACTCCTCGCGCTCATCGGCCCGAACGGGGCGGGCAAGACGAGCGTGCTCAACTGTATTTCCGGACTCTACCGTCCCACGGAGGGAGCGATCACCCTGCGGGAAGCGACGGGCCGGTCACATGCGCTCCACCGCCTGCAGCCGCACCGGATCGCCCGGCTTGGCGTCGCGCGCACCTTCCAGAGTATCGAACTCTTCAAGCACATGACCGCGCTCGACAACATCATGCTCGGACGCCACGTCCACATGCGGGGCGGGGTCCTCTCGGGCGGACTCTTCTGGGGCCCCCAGCGCCGCCGCGAGATCCATCACCGCGTGCGGGTCGAGGAAGTGATCGATTTCCTCAATCTCGAGCCGATCCGCCACGCCATCGTCGGCAGCCTCCCCTACGGACAGCAGAAGCTCGTCGAACTCGGCCGCGCCCTGGCGTTGGACCCCGAAATCCTGCTCCTCGACGAACCGATGGCCGGGATGAACTCCGAGGAGAAGGAGTCCATGGCCCGCTTCATCCTCGACGTGCACGAGGAGTGGGGGGCCACCCCGGTCGTGATCGACCACGACATGGACGTGATCATGGACATCTCCGAGCGCGTGATCGTGCTCGAGTTCGGACAGGTCATCGCCGACGGCTCGCCGGCCGAGGTCCGCGCGAATCCCCGCGTGATCGAGGCGTACCTGGGCCACCGCGAATCTGCGGCCGGAGCCGTCTCGTGAGCGTGTCGCGAGCGCGTCATGAGCGCGGCATAGCACGTCCATGAGCACCGGATCCGTCGACGGAAGTCTGCCCGCCCTTCTGCGGCGGCAGGCATCGAGTCGGGGAGGGCGCGTGGCCATGCGGGAGAAGGAATTCGGGATCTGGCAGAGCGTGACCTGGTCCGAATACGCGCGTCGCGTGCGCCGCTTCGCGCTGGGACTCCGCGAACTCGGCCTCGAGGGCGGCGACCGGATCGCGATCGTGGGGGACAACCGGCCCGAATGGGTCATCGCGGAACTGGCGGCGCAGTCGCTCGGCGCTCTTCCTCTCGGTCTGTATCAGGACGCGGTCGCCGCGGAACTCGAGTATCTGCTCTCGGCCTCCGGGGCGCGGCTCGTCGTCGCCGAGGACCAGGAGCAGGTCGACAAGGTGCTCGAGATCCGGGAGGCGTTGCCGCGCCTGGAGCACATCGTCTACTACGATCCGCGCGGACTGGGCCGTTACGATCCGCGCGGACTGCTCGCCTTTCCGGATGTGGAACGCCGGGGGGCCGAGCGCGACCATGCGATGCCGCGCGAGTACGCCGCCGCCCTGGAGGCGGTCCGGTCCGACGATCCCGCGCTCCTGTGCACGACCTCGGGGACGACGAGCAAGCCCAAGCTCGCCGTGCTCTCGCACTCGAATCTGCTCAGCATGGCCGGACAGTTGCAGGACGTGGACCCGATGGCGGCCGGGGACGAATTCGTCTCGTTTCTTCCGCTCGCCTGGATCGGAGAGCAGATGATGACCGTCTCCCGCCACCTCCTGGTGGGTTTCCCCGTGAACTTCCCCGAAGAGCCGGGCACCGTGCGGCAGGACCTGCGCGAGATCGGGCCGCGCGTGATGTTCTCGCCGCCCCGTATCTGGGAGAACCTCGTCTCCGAGGTGCAGGTGATGGTGGAGGACACGACGCCGCTGAAGCGCCGGGTCCAGGGGTGGGCGATGAGGGTCGGAGGGGAAGTGGCCGATGACGAGTTCGAGGGGCGGTCGCCCACGGCCTGGCGGCGCATCCGGCGCGGGATCGCGGAGGTCGTCGCCATGCGTCCGATCAAGAACCAGCTCGGCCTGCGGCGCCTGCGCGATGCCTATACGGGAGGGGCGGCACTCGGGCCGGACGTGTTCCGCTTCTTCCATGCGCTCGGCGTGAACCTGAAGCAGATCTACGGGCAGACGGAGGTCGCCGGGATCTCGGTGCTGCACCGTGACGGCGACATCCGGTACCAGACGGTCGGGGAGCCCTTGCCCGGCATGGAGGTCAAGGTGGTGGCGGATGGGGAGATCCTCACCCGCGGACCGGCCGTCTTTCAGGGATACTTCGAGAACCCGGAGGCGACGCGCGAGACGCTCGTGGACGGATGGCTGCACTCGGGCGATGCCGGGTACTTCGACGCAGAGGGCCACCTCGTCGTCGTCGACCGCCTGAAGGACGTGATGCTGCTTGCGGACGGGACGACGTTCTCGCCCCAGTTCATCGAGAACCTCCTCAAGTTCAGCCCCTATGTGAGCGAAGCGGTGGTCTTCGGGGGGGAGCACCCGTACGTGGCGGGGATCATCGCGATCGACTTCGAGAACGCGGGCCAGTGGGCGGAGCGGCGGCAGCTGGCGTACACGACGTACACGGACCTGTCGCAGAAGCCCGAGGTCTACGATTTGGTGCGTGCGCACATCGAGTCGGTGAACGGGGACGTGCCCGAGGCGGCCCGCATCCGGCGTTTCCTCCTGCTGCACAAGGAACTGCACGCCGACGACGCCGAACTCACCCGCACCCGGAAGGTCCGCCGCCGGTTCATCGCCGAGCGCTTCGAGGCGCTCATCGCGGCGCTGTACGGGGACGACGACGCCGCGGCGGTGGACATGGAGATCACCTACCAGGACGGCCGCACGGCCAATGTGACGCACGATCTCCGGATCGAGCGGCTGAACGGAACGGGGTGACCGTGGACCAGTTCCTGCAACTCACGGTGACGGGCCTGGGCACGGGGATGATCTACGCGCTCGCGGCGGTGGGCTTCGTCGTCATCTACAAGGCGAGCGACGTCATCAACTTCGCGCAGGGGGATCTCCTCCTGTTCGGGACCTATCTCATCTTCTTCTCCCTCGTCCAGATCGGGCTCCCGTGGACCGTGGGCGTCCTCCTCACGATGCTCGTGGCGGCGGGGATCGGCCTCGCCGTCGAGCGCGTGGTGCTCCGCCCCCTGATCGGCGAACCCATCATCTCGATGATCATGGTCACGATCGGCCTCTCGAGCGTCCTGCGGGCGATCGTGCACGGGATATGGGGGCCGCAGCCGCGCACCTTCCCCTCGTTCCTGCCCGAGGGAGCGGTGATGCTGGGTTCGGCCGTGGTGGGCGCGGATCGGCTCGTGGCGATCCCGCTCGCGCTCGCCCTGCTGGCCGGGCTGGCGCTCTTCTTCCGGCGCACGCGCAGCGGGATCGCCATGCGGGCCATCGCCGACGACCAGCAGGCCGCCCTCAGCATGGGGATCAGCATCCCGCGGGTGTTCGCGACCGCGTGGGCGCTGGCGGCGGTGACGGCCGCGATCGGAGGCATCATGCTGGGCAACATCGTGGGCGTGACCCCGAACGTCGCACAAATCGGCCTGCGCGTGTTTCCGGTCGTGATCCTGGGCGGCCTCGATTCGATCCGCGGCGCCGTCGCCGGGGGCGCGATCATCGGGCTGCTGGAGATCTATGCCGGCGGCTACCTCGGGCACGGGCTCAACCTGATCGTCCCCTACATCGCCCTGATCATCGTCCTCATGGTCCGTCCGTACGGACTGTTCGGAAGGGAAATCATCGAGCGCGTGTAGGCGCGCGAAACCTGCGGCACGGCGGAAACGGAGGAAACGCTCTTGGAGTGCGGCGTCTTTCACACGGACTATCGAACGGACATGGGGCTCCGGCGCGTGCCGGCGGAGCGCCTCCGGCTCGGCCTGTTCATGTGCGCGCTCCTCATCTTCCCCTTCCTCGCGTCGCCGTATTGGCTCAACCTCGCGAACCAGATCGCCATCGCGACCATCGGCGCGCTGGGGCTGAACATCCTCGTCGGCTACACGGGGCAGATCTCCCTGGGGCAGGGCGCCTTCATGGCGGTGGGCGCGTACACGTCCGCGCTGCTCACTCTGCGGTTGGGTCTCCCGTGGGGCGTGAGCATCGTCGCCGCCTGCTTCGCGACGGCGGCGGTGGGCGTCTTCTTCGGTCTCCCCTCGCTGCGGCTCAAGGGGCTCTACCTCGCGATCTCCACGCTGGCCGCCCAGGAGATCGTCGAATGGGTCGTCACGCACTGGCCCGCGCTCACGGGAGGCGTCGAAGCGGTCGTCGTCCCGGCCCCGCGGCTGTTCGGGCAGCGGCTGAACACGGACTTCGGCTTCTACTGGCTCGGCATCGTCCTCGCGGGCGCCACGGCGCTCTTCACCGCGAACCTCTTCCGCTCCCGCACCGGCCGCTCCTTCGTCGCCGTGCGCGACCAGGACATCGCCGCGAGCGTGATCGGCGTGAACGTGTTCGGAACCAAGCTGCTGGCGTTCGCGACCTCGTCGTTCTTCGTGGGGCTCGCCGGAGCCCTCACGGCGTACTACCGCAACATCATCTCCTGGGAGCGCTTCACGTTCGAGACCAGCATCCTGTATCTGGCCATGATCATCGTCGGAGGGCTGGGGACGATCCGCGGCTCGCTGTTCGGGGCGGCGCTCATCACGCTGCTTCCCGCGCTGATCACGACGGCGGGGCGGGAACTGCAGCAATCGGCGCCCGCGGTCGCGGCCCTGCTGCCGAGCGTGCAGCAGGCCGCGTTCGGGCTCGTCATCATCCTCTTCCTCGTGTTCGAGCCCGAGGGTCTGTCGAAACTGTGGCGGAACGTGAAAGACTACTTCTACGTGTGGCCCTTCGCGTACCGCCGCGGAGAGGGCCGCTGATCGCTCCGAAGTCGCGAAACGTCACGATATGAAGAGGTCTCCGGATATGCGCTCAAGCCGATCCGCTTTCACCGCCGTCGCCGCGGGCGGTCTGGCCACGGCCCTCGCGCTCGCCGCGTGCGGGGGTTCGGGAGAGAGGGCGGAGAACGAGATCCTGGTCGCGGCCATCTTCGATCTCACGGGGCCGACCGCCGACGTGGGGCTCGACTACGCCGACGCGGTGCGGGGACACGTGGAGTGGCTCAACGCGCGGGGCGGCGTCGCGGGGCGGCCGATCCGGCTCATCTACCAGGACTACGGCTATCAGGTCGACCGGGCCGAGCAGCTCTACACGCAGTTCGTGCAGGAGGGCGCCCTCATCTTCATGGGCTGGGGCACCGGCGACACCGAGGCCCTCCGGCTGAGGATCGCCGAGGACCGGATTCCGTTCGCGTCGGCCTCGCTCTCGCACGTGCTCGGCGACGGGCGCGAGTCGCCCTACAACTTCCTCGTGGCCACGAGCTACAGCGACCAGTTCAGGATCGTGCTGCGCTGGATCGCGGAGGACCACTTGGCGAACGGCGGTGCGGGGAACGCCCAGGTCGCGTTCATGCACAGCGCGAGTCCGTTCGGCCTGTCGCCCTGGGTGCAGGGGGGCGAGGACTACGCGCGGGAGACCGGCGTCGACGTCACGCCGTACGAAATGCCGCGCGGCGCGACCGACTACACGGCGGAGTTCTCGCGCATCGGCCAGTCGGGAGCGGCGTATGTCGTGTTCCAGAACACCTCCGCGCCCGCCGCCGTCGCCCTGCGGAACGCGCGGGGACTCGGCCTCGACGCGACCTTCGTGTGCCTCAACTGGTGCGCCAACGCGCTCCTCTGGCGGCTGGCGGAGGAAGCCGCCGAAGGGGTCGTCGGGGCGATCCCGTGGGCCCCGCTTACCGACGACGTGCCGGGTGTCCGCGACATCCGCGGCTATCTCGAGTCCCGGGGCGAGGACTACAGCGAGAAGACGAACGCCTACACACAGGGGTGGTGGACCATGGGGGTGTTCGTCGAGGGGATTCGGCGGGTGCTCGAGGCGGGGCGGGAGTTGACGGGCGAGAACATCAAGCACGCCCTGGAGACGGTCGAAGGCTTCGATTCAGGGGGCGCCGGACCGCCGCTCACCTTTACGCCGAGCGACCACCGGGGTTCGAAGGGGCTCAGGCTGTTCCGCGCCGAGAACGGAGTCTGGACCCCGATGACGGAGGTCCTCGCCGCGCCGTGAGCGCCCTGCTCGAACTCAACAGTGTCGAGGTTCTCTACGACGACGTGATCCTCGTCCTGCGCGGGCTCTCCCTGGAGGTGCCGGAAGGGCACATCGTCGCCCTCCTCGGTTCCAACGGGGCGGGCAAGACGACGACGCTCAAGGCGATCTCGGGCCTGCTCAAGGTCGAGGACGGGGAAGTCACGGACGGGTCGATCCGCTTCGAAGGACGCGAAATCCACGGAGTCGCCCCCGACCGCATCGTGCGCGAGGGGATCTTCCAGGTCGTCGAGGGACGGCATGTGTTCGAGCATCTCACCGTCCACGAGAACCTCCTCGCGGGGGCGCACACGCGCCGCGACCGCTCGGCGGTGCCGGCGGACCTGGAGCGGGTCTACGGGTACTTTCCGCGCCTGGCGGAGAGGCAGCGGCAGTGGGCGGGCTATCTGTCGGGAGGCGAGCAGCAGATGCTCGCGCTCGGGCGCGCCCTCATGGCCCGCCCGCGGCTCATGCTGCTCGACGAGCCGTCCCTGGGGCTCGCGCCGATTCTCGTGCAGGAAATCTTCGGGATCATCCGGCGGATCAACGAGGAGGAGGGCACGACGATTCTCCTCGTCGAGCAGAACGCGCGCATCGCGCTTTCCGTCGCGGACTACGGGTATGTCATGGAAGCGGGGCGCGTCGTCCTGGAGGGCTCCGCGGAGGAACTGGGAGAGAACGAGGACGTGCGCGAATTCTACCTGGGGCTGAGCGAGATCGGGCGCCGCTCGTATCGCGACGTGAAGCACTACCGCCGGCGGAAGAGGTGGCTCTCGTGAGCGCCGCAAGGCGTCGTCCCGCGGATGCCGCCGAAACGCCGCGCGACTGGCACGCGGCGCAGGATGCGATCGCGGACGAAGCCGTCCGCCTGGCGCTCGAACGTAGCCGGGAGGCGGGGGTCCGCCTCCGCGCGGCCGGGATCGCCCATCCCGAGCCGCGAGGCGTGTCGGGTCTGCGGAGGGTGGCGGTGCTCGCGAAGGACGATCTGCCGGAACTCCAGGCGGACGATCCTCCCTTCGGCGGCATGCTGGGAGTGGATGTCGGCTTGCTCCGGCGCATCCACCGGTCTCCCGGCCCGATCAACGATCCGGAGGGTCAGCGCTCGGACTACTGGCGCATGGCCCCGGCGTTCCGCGCGGCCGGGTTCGAGCGCGGCGATGTGGTGCTGAACACGCTCTCGTATCATCTGACGCCGGGCGGTCACATGATGGATGCCGGACTGCGCGCCGTGGGGTGCGTGGTCGTGCCGGGCGGCGTGGGGAACACCGCGGCCCAGGCGGCCTTCTCGTCGCAACTCGGCGCCACCGGCTACGTGGGGACGCCTCAGTTTCTCCTCGCGCTCCTGGAGCGCGGGAGCGAGGAAGGGATTCCCGCCACCTTCCGCCGCGCGCTCGTCAGCGGAGCCCCGCTGCCCGTCGATCTCCGCCGGCTGCTGGAGGAGAGCCACCGGATTTCCGTCTATCAGGCCTACGGAACGGCGGACGCGGGCGCGATCGGCTACGAGTGCGAAGCGAAGGACGGATGGCACATCGCGCCGGGCGTCGTCGTCGAAGTGCTCGACCCCGGAACACGCGAACGGTGCGAGCCCGGCGCGCCCGGCGAGGTCGTCGTCACGAGCGCCAACCCCGTCTACCCGCTCGTCCGTTTGGGCACGGGCGATCTGTCGACGTTCCTGCCGGACGCGTGCGACTGCGGCCGGACATCCCCCCGACTCTCCGGTTTCCTGGGCCGGACCGGCGAGGGCGTGAAGGTGCGGGGCATGTTCGTGCACCCGCGCCAGTTGGCGGAAGCCCTCGTCGGCGCGTCCGGCGTGGAGCGGTACCAGGCGACGGTGGCCGAGGAAGACCACCGCGACATCCTCACGGTCTCCGTGCAGCCCGCCGCGGGACAGCCACCCGACATCGGGGAACTTGCCGCCCGCCTCAGGGAAACGACCCGGCTCCGCGTGGAGGTGCTCACGGTTGGACCGGGGACGATCCCGGAGGACGCCGCCCCGATCGTCGATTCGCGCGAAGTCTGACCGCCTCGCTCCCGAAGAGGACGGCAGTTGCTACGACTCGCAGAGGCCTGCGGGGCGTTGGGCCATCCCGGACTGTTGAGCGCCGCGCTGGGCGACACGACCGACGGCCCATTGGCTTCACCGTCGCGCGCTCCGGTTCAACGCCGCCATTCGCGCGCGTTTGGAATCCCTCGGCTGAACAGCGCCTCAAGACCCCGCTCCAGCACGAGCGCACCAACATCCGCCCCGCCCTCCCGGAGTGCCGCGGACGGCGCGTGACGCAGGAACGCTCGGACCTGTCCGCTTCCGGGGTTTCGCAGGATGGTCACCGGCCGGCCGGTCCCGCCGTCCAGTGTCACGGCGCCGCCGGGACCGCTGAGGGTGATGGATGTCAACTCACGAGCCCAGGAGGGCTCCACGGGAAGGGCGAACGCGAAGGCGGCACGCCCTTCGCCGTCGGCGATCTCCGGCATGTCGAAGCTCAGCGAGAACAGCACGCCCCCATCGTCCGTCCGCCCCCTGAGTTCATAGGCGCCTCCGGGGGCGGGCAGCGCTTCGGGAGCGTCAACGACGAAGGCGGGCTCGATGAAGGGTACGCTGTCTGCGCTCGCGCCGCCCCACAACAGAAGCGACCGGACGGGCCGGACATTTTCGGCACTTGCCGCTCCGGGGGCGCCCTCGTCGGCCAGCCGGAAATGAAGCGCCCGGGCAAAGTGGTAGTCGCTTATCCAAGGCGAGCGGCAATAGGACATCACGTCAGCCGTGCTTGGCGATACCAGACGGCCCCCGCCGCGGAAGTCATATCCCCACACGCCGATCCTTCCACCATAGTGGGGGTAGCTGACAGGCCCGAACACGTTACACCCAGCGTGTGCGAGCGACATGTTGTGCCCGAGTTCGTGTGCCATTGTGGTGGCGCGGGCCAGCGAAAAGCTCGTTCGGCCTGGCCGGAAGGCGATTCCGATAACGCCTTCCCTCTCGTCGTCGGGAAGCATGCCCATGTAGTGACTCGTCGCACCTTCCATGATGCGGATCGCCTGGGTTTCGTGGAACAGTTCGATGGCGTCGTTGCTCGAACTCATGACCGGCTCGTGTGCCTTGACGCTCAGGTTGCCCACCGGCATCAGCGCGCGTGTCGCCCAAAGCAGCTCGTGACCCTCGGGGTCAGCCGCCATGGCTTCGACCGTGGTCACGATCGACGAGTCGGGTGCCTCGCTCCACAGGAATGGAATCAGCGTCAGATCCAGTTCCGGCATGTCCCGTACATCCACCTCCAATCGGCCCGTTTCCGGTATCCTTCGTGCGATTCCAAGCGCAGCGGGCACGGTTCCTTCCGGATCAATCTCGATCACCATCTCCAGTCCCGGTCGAATGATCTCTCCCGGGATCCGCGCATTCGCCGACGCCGTCAGGTCGCCTTCGTGAAACTCTGTCGGTATGGCAGTGGTCTGGGCCGGTATTTCCGCGGCATGCGCCTGCGAGTCATTCAGGTAGAAGGTGGCGCGCACGGGCGGGATGCCCAGCGACGTTGCCCGCGCCGCAGTCACGAATACCCGCAGCAGCGCCCGTTCGCCGCCGACCAGCGGCACGCCGAAGGTTCGTGGCTCCGTGGCCTGCGTCAGATAGGCTGTCGCATCCCGCTCACCCGGGGGGCAGAAGGGCACGTACCCATTCGCAAGGCGGCTTTCCAGCCAAGTTCGGAAATGGTTGTCCCGCGGCGCGCAGAGGTCCGTATTGCCCACGAACAGGGTTTCGATTCGAGCGAGCGCCGTCAGGGTCGGCGGAAGGGGACCTGACAGCCCGAGGTTGTCGGACAGATCCATATGCGTCAACTGATCGAGTCCGCCCAACTCGGGCGGGACCGAGCCCGTCAGCTGGTTTTCCCTCACACCCAAGGACTCCAAGCTGCCGAGTCTACCGAGCTCGGGTGGGATCGGTCCGGATAGCTGATTCGCCGAAAGGTCCAGCTTGGTCAGATTCCGGAGGTTGCCGAGTGCTGACGGGAGCGTACCCGAGAGCTGGTTGATGCTAAGGTTCACTACGGCCAGATTCCGGAGGTCTCCCAGTTCGGGCGGGATGGCGCCCGACAGTCTGTTACCAGACAAATTCAACTTCCGTAGACTGCCCAGCTTCCCGATTGTCGGCGGGATCGCACCCGTCAGCCGGTTGGCCCACAATTCCAGCTCCCGCAAGTTGGCCAAGTTCCCGATTTCGGGGGGGATGGCGCCCGTCAAGTCGTTGGCCTCCAGGTCCAACTCCCGCAGGCTGGTCAAGCCGCCGAGTTCCGGCGGGATGGCGCCGGTCAGCTTGTTCGTCCCCACCCACAGCTCTTCGAGCTTGGAGAGCTGCGCCAGTTCCGGCGGTATCGTGCCGGTCAGGTCGTTGGCCCACAATTGCAAGACCCGCAAGTTGGCCAAATCGCCGAGTTCCGGCGGGATGGAGCCCTTCAATTCGTTATACCTGAAGTCCAACACCTGCAACTCGTCCATGTCCCCGAGTTCCGGCGGGATGGCGCCAGTAAGGTTGTTGTCAAGGAAGTGGAGCCGGACGACGCGGCCCTCGCCGTCGACCGCAACGCCATGCCATTGGTCGAGCGGAGCGTCCGTCAGCCAATTGTCGCTGACCTTCCAGCGCGGTCCTCCGGTTCCCTCGTACAGAGCGACGAGTATGTCGCGATCCGAGAGAGTTCCGCAGATCCTCCCGGTGCCGTCATGGACCGGTAGGGTTGCCAGCCATGCTTGGAACGATGCGTCGGGAGGGACGCACAAGTCGGTATCGGAGTAGCGGAGCTCCCGGAGCGGAAGCTCGGCCAGCCCTGTCGGCAGTTGGCCCGTGAGCGAGTTGTCCTCGATCCGAAGTGTATTGAGGTGGGCAAGCTGGCCAAGCGTCGCGGGCAGTCTTCCCGCTAGCCCGTTCCCGGCCATATCCAAAGTCCGCACGTAACCGCTCGAGTCGGCGACAACCCCATACCACTCGCCAACCGCGCCTCCGCCTAGCCAACCCTCCGATCTGATCCAGCCGTCGCCGCCCGTCGCCTCGAAGAAAGCGATCAGGCCGGCCCTGTCCGACTCATTGCAGAGGGGCCCGTTGGGGTTTTCGATGTCCGCCAGCCAGGCGACGAAGGCGGAAGTCCCCGGTGCACAAAGGCCATCGTTGCCCGCAAAGGACAGTAAATCCAACTTGTCCATCTCGACGAGACTCCGGGGCAGCTCACCTTTCAACTGGTTCCAGGATAGCCAGAGTTTCTCCAGGCCGACGAGCTTGCCGAGCGCCGACGGGATCAGGCCCGTTAGTTCGTTCGACCGCAACCCCAGCTCCCGCAGGCTGGCCAAGCCGCCGAATTCGGGGGGGATCGGGCCGGTGAGTTGGTTGTTGTCGAGGTTTAGAATCGCCAGCTGCAACAGCTTCCCGAGTTCGGGCGGGATCGAGCCGGTTAGCGTATTTTCTCGGAGCTCCATTACCCTCAGGTTGCTCAGCCTTCCGAGTTCCGGCGGGATGGAGCCCGTGAGTTGGTTCCGGTAGAGCCACAAGATCCTAAGGTTATCCAGTTGTCCGAGTTCGTGAGGGATAGGGCCCGCGAGAGGGGTGTCAATCAGGTTCAAGACGGACAGGCTGGCAAGATTGCCGAGTTCGCGCGGAATCGCGCCGGTCAGCGGATTGGACCTGAGGATCAGGCGTTCGAGCTTATCGAGTTTCCCCAGTTCACGGGGAATGAGGCCAGTCAGCCAGTTGTAACTTAGGTTCAGCGACCGAAGGCTTGGAAGGTTGCCGAGTGTCGACGGGATCGATCCCGTCAGTTGGTTCCTGCCGAGGTCCAGAAGCTCCAGCTCGCTTGACCTTCCGAGTTCAGGTGGGATCGGACCTGCGAGCCGGTTATCCCGTAGACTCAGTTCGACGAGGGCGGTCAAATGGCCGAGTTCCGCAGGCAGTCGGCCGCCGACGTCGTTCTTGTCGAGGTTCACATGGGAGACCCGTGCCCGGCCATCGACTCGAACGCCATGCCATTCCGCCAGTGGGGCATCGGAGAGCCAGTTGTCGCTCCGGGACCAGTTCGGCCCGTCGGTCGCCTCGTAGAAGGCGGCGAGCGCACCCCGGTCCGGGTTTCCCACCGCGATCTTGGAAGTGCCCCTCGCGTATCCCGCTTGCGCGGTGATCGTGGCGACGCCGTCCCCGATGCCCAGCACAACGCCCATGCCGTCGACCGTAGCCACCGCGGGGTCGCTTACCGTCCAGGAGAACTCCGCCTCCGCGACCGGACGACCGTTCCAATCGAACGCTTCGGCTTCCAGGCCGATTGTGGCGCGTGACGCTATCGCGGCTGTGGAGGGCGCGACGATGACGGAGCTGGCGATCTGCATCACCAGGACCGCAACGGCTCCGGAGGCCGCACCCGACGAGGCGGTGACACTCGTGGTGCCCTCGCCCACCGCCGTGACGAGTCCGCCACGGTCCACGGTCGCAACGGTCTCGTCGCTGCTCGACCAGGAGACCGCGGCATCTTCGACCACGCGTCCCAGTTGATCACGCGCCTCTGCCGCGAGTCGGACCGTGTCGCCCAGCGCGGCCAGAGCCACCATGGCCGGCGTGATATCGAGGTCGGTGGGCACGCGCGGCAGAACGACCAGTTCCATTTGCCCCGTTGCGAGTCCCGAAGCGGCTGAAATGGCCGCTTCGTCCGGGCCGAGTGCCGTCACCAGCCCCAAGGAGTCCACCGTGGCCACCGCCGGGTCGCTCGAAGACCAAGAGAACACGGCTCCGCGCACCGCGTGCCCGTTCTCGTCGAAGGCGGCGGCCGCGAGCCGAACCGTGTCGCCCGCGACCAGGGTGTCGGCGGAGGGAGAGACGGACACCGTTCCTGCCACCTGCCTCACCGTGATGGTGGCCGTCCCCGAAGCCGTCCCCGCCGACGCGGTGATGGTCGCCTCTCCCTTGCCGGCGGCCCGCGCCAAGCCGGTGGCGCCGACGGTTGCCACCGAGTCGGCGCTGCTGGTCCACTCCACGGTCGCGCCGGCCATCGGCTGCCCGTTCTGGTCGCGCACGTCGACAGTCAGCTGCACCGTTGCTTCCAACGCCGGCAACGTCGCCGACGCCGGTGAAACCCGGATTGACGCCGGGCGAGGGGCCTCCGGGCGCGGCGGGATGGGTCCGGCGGGATTGTCGCCACACGAGAGCAGGAGGGTCGGAATCAGGAGCAGGAGCACCGCCGCAAGCGAGAGGATCGGTCGCTGGTTCGTTCTCCCGACGGATTGAACGGCGTCCCGGCGCGATACCTGCACGACGGCACGCCTTCCGAGGTCGGCGACCACTCGCAGCATGTCGATCCTTGGGAGAATGGTGTATCAACGGGGCCGGTTCCCGTCGCGCGCGAATCGACTCACAGGATACCCACCTCTCGGTCAAGCCGCTCTAGCGGCAGGGTCCGGCCCAACGGCAGGAAACGCATATCATGCAGGCGGAGGGCGGGTACGGGAGGTTGCCGCGACCGTTCTCCGCGCCCCGGGGGAGTAGAGAGGATTAGAGGCCGGAGACCGAGGGCACTTCGTTGCCGGCGATCCAGACCGACTCGATCGCGCGCAGGTTCTCGATCCCCTCCAGCGGATCCTCGGCGAGGAGGATGAGGTCGGCCCAGTTTCCGGGTTCGATCGTGCCGACTCCCTCGAGCCCCGCGCAGCGCGCCGCGTCGCCGGTGGAGGCGACGAGGATCTCCATCGGCGACATGCCGGACTCCGCCATGAGCGCGAGTTCCATGTGCTCGAAGTAGCCCTGGAAGCGGGCGGGCGGGCCGGTGTCCGTGCCCATGGCGATCGTGACGCCGGCGTCGGATAGCGCGCCGAGGTTCCGCTGCGCCTGCGCGAGGGCCTCCTTGTAGCGCTGAGCCGATTCGCTCTCGCGGTAGCGCGCCATGCTCTCCGGGGCGCGCAGCGCTTCCAGCACCGCCGGCTCGGCGGAGGCGAGGAAGAAGGGATCCGAGAAGAACTCCGGCTCGCTCTCGTACACGAAGGTCGAGACCTCGCGCGTCAGCGTCGGCGAGTAGCAGACGTCGGCCTCGACGAGCCGTTGGGCGAGCGCGTCGTCCACATCCCGGTCGCGGACGCTGTGCACGATGAAGTCCACCTCCGCGTCGAGCAGCCCGTGCGCGTCCTCGAGATAGAACAGGTGCGCCGCGACCGGGAGGCCGAGTTCATGCGCCCGCTCGATCACCGCGCCGTAAACGTCCGGCGTCATCTTGCGCGTGCTGCCGAGGTTGTCGTCGACCCGGATCTTGATGAAGTCCACGCCCATGGCCGCGTTCCCGTTCACCATCTCGAGCGCGGCCCCCGGCGTGTCCCCCGTCACCACGGCGCCCGCCACGTAAAGCCGGGCCCGGTCGAGAGACGGCGTGTCCTGTTCGTCGCGGACTTCGACCCCGGCCGGTTCGTCCCCGCCGAGGCTGACGACCGTCGTCACCCCGTAGCCTGCGTACAACTCGAGATGGCGCAGGACGTTGCCCCGCGAGTAGTGCCCGGCTTCGAGGCCCAGGGTCGCGCCCACATGACCGTGCGCGTTGATGAGGCCGGGAATCACATACTTGCCGGCTGCGTCCACGACTTCGGCGTCCGCCGGAACCTCGACTTCCCCCGCCGGCCCCACGGTCTCGATGCGGCCGCCCCGGACCACGACCGTCGCGTCAGGCATGGGTTCCGCCCCGGATCCGTCAATGACCGTCGCGCCGACGATCGCGAGCGCCGGCGCCTCGGTCGCCTCCGCAGGGGAGACCTCCGGGTCGGCACCGCTACAGGCCCCGAGGATCGCCGCCGTAGCGAGCACGATGAGCGAAATCGGGGTGCGTTTCAGCATGGTCCGGACTCCTTCGATGGTTGGCGCGCTGCGCCGGGGAACGTGCAAACAACCATCGTATGGGAAACGTACGAATCCGGGAAGATGATCGTTGCCCAATCGACAACTAGCCGACGTTCCAACCAGCAATTGGACGTTATGCTAACCAGCAATTGGACGGTAGCGTAACCGACAATTGGCCGCTATTTTCCTTCATGTCCCGAAACCAGACGCCTTACGCTCGTTCGCTGGCCTCCGTCCTGCGCGAGGCCCTGTCCGACACGCCCGTAGTGTGTCTGGCCGGGCCTCGTCAGTGCGGCAAAACCACGCTTGCCCGGGTTCTGAAGCCGGAGCGAGCCTTCGTGAGCCTGGACCATCCCCCGTTTCTCGACGCGGCATCCGCGGATCCCGCGGGTTTCGTGGGCAGCCTCCCCCGCGATGTGACCATCGATGAAGTACAGCGGGCGCCCGGACTCCTCCCGGCGATCAAACTCTCCGTGGATACGGACCGGCGCCCCGGACGCTTCCTTCTCACGGGTTCCGCCGACTTGCTGCTCGTCCCCTCCGTCACCGAGTCACTGGCGGGTCGCATGGAGGTCGCGCGCCTCATGCCGCTCTCGGAATCCGAAAAAGAGCGTCGCCCTGGCCGCTTCCTCCATGACCTCATTGCGGGACGGTTGCAGCCCTCGCTCCGTCCGGAGACAGCACCTCCCGTACCGGCACTCGCCGCCCGGCTCGTAGCGGGAGGATACCCCGAGCCTCTGACGCGAACGCCGGCCCGCGCACGCCAGTGGCATCGCCAGTACGTGCGGGGCATCGTGGATCGGGATGTTCTCGATGTCTCGAACGTCCGGGCTGCCGACCAGGTGGGTCGCCTCCTGGAACTTCTTGCGGTCCGGAACGGCGAATTGTTCAACGCCAGCCGCGTGGCGCGCGCTCTCGGCCTGCAACGAGAAACGGTTTCGGAATACGTCTCGGTCCTCGAGCGACTCTTCCTCGTCCGGCGTCTGCTCCCCTGGCACCGCAACCCCGGAAAACGACTGATAAGGTCGCCCAAGATCCACCTGATCGACAGCGGTCTCGCGGCAACGCTGGCGCAGCTCTCCGCCGGGGACTGGCTCACGAAACGGCAGCGCATGGGACACCTTCTCGAGTCCTTCGCGGTGCAGCAGTTCGTGGCACAGGCAGGCTGGACGGATCCCGGTCTCCGCTTCTGGCATTACCGGGACAAGGATGGTTGCGAGGTGGATCTGGTGATCACGCTCGGGTCACGGACATGGGGCGTCGAAGTGAAGGCGACGAGTACGCCGGGCCGGTCGGCGGGGGCGGGGCTAAGGCGCCTCGCCGCACTCTGCGGGGATGACTTCGAGGCCGGGATCGTTCTCTACAACGGCAGCGGCATCCTGCCGCTCGCCCCGGACGGGATGCTGGCCGTTCCCTTCAGCGAACTCTGGACGCGGTAGCCCGGCCGCGCCCCACCTTCGCCGCGCTGTCCCGGGCCCGCCCTACACGGGGCGTTCGCCGCGGATGGTGACGCGGTAGCCGGAGCGGACGGCGGGGAAGTAGTCCCAGATCGCGTGGTGCTGCGTGCAGCGGTTGTCCCAGAAGGCGATGGAGTTCTCGCTCCAGCGGAACCGGCAGTGGAAGTCGGGGCGCTGGACATGGCGGAAGAGAAAACCGAGCACGGCCTCGCTCTCGTCCTGCGGGAGGCCCTCGATGCGGACCGTGAACATCTGGTTCACGAAGAGCGCCCGCCGCCCCGTCACCGGGTGGGTCCGGACCACCGGATGCCCGGACGACGGGTACGGCCGGCCGCCGTCGTCGCGTCCGATGAGGCGGTTCACCTCCCGGTAGTACGGACCCCCGTCGTGAATCGCGGTGAGCCCGTCCAACAGCGCCTTCATGCGGTCCGACAGCGCCTCGTAGGCGGCGTACATGTTCGCGAAGAGCGTATCGCCGCCGGCGGCGGGCACCGTGTGCATGCGGAGGATCGAGCCCATCGGCGGCGTGGGGTCGCACGACACGTCCGAGTGCCAGCGCTCGCCCGTCGCCCGCACCGAGTTCTCGTCGGCGTGGATCCTCATGACTTCGGGGTGTCCCTCGAGTCCCGGGTCGTTCGGATGGACGACGAGTTCCCCGAACCGGGCCCCCAGCGCCTTCTGGCTCTCGATGGAGATGTCCTGGTCCCGGAAGAAGAGGACGCAGTGCGCCATCAACGCATCGCGGATGGTCTCGAAACTGTCATCATCAAGGGCGGCGAGATCCACGCCGTCGACCTCGGCACCGATGACGGGGGTCACCGGGCGGATATCGGGTAGGGTTCGCATGCCGGCGAATCTTGTAACGGATCAGGCTTCGCAGCAACGGCGGGCGGCCGGCGAGTGGGCGGAGCTTGCCTAAGGCACGCGAACCGTTTCATTTTTTCAGGTCGGATCATGGGAGCGGTACCCCGGGAGGGTCTTGAATGAAGGGTCGTTGGACAGCCCTGCTGTTTGCGATGGGCGTAGCCCTCAACTGCGGGGGCAGCGGAGTGGAGACCGGCCCGATCGATACGCCCATCGATCCGGCGCCTCCGCCTTCGCCCCCGCCGGCCGGGACGCCTCCGCCGCCCCCTCCCCCCCCGCCGCCGCCGCCGACACGGGTGGAGCCGCCGTTCGGATCGGACGCGAACTTCGACATCCAGGACGACACCTTCGTCGATCCCGAGGGGAATCACGATCAGGAAGCCCAGGTGACGGTGAAGCGGTTCGCGACCATCACCTGGACGCAGAACGGCACCAACATCCACCGGGTGGAGTTCAGCAAGGTCCCGGAAGGCGCAAACGCGGTGGACAGCGATGATCTGCGGCCGGGGACGATCTGGGAGTTCCGCCCGAGGGTCGATGGCGAGTACGTGTTCTTCTGCCGCTACCACGAGTACATGATGGACGTGCGAATCACCGTGGCAACTCCCTGACGGGAGCTTTCCGGGACCCCGGTGCATATATCTCTCTCATGTTGAATCGCACTCGGAACGCGCTCGCCTTCGTGGCCGCCGGAGTCCTCCTTGGCCTCGCCGCCTGTGGGGACGGGTCCGTCACGCCGCCGGTCCCGCCGCCTCCGCCTGAACCCGCGCCTCCGCCCGTACCTCCGCCTCCGCCTCCGCCGGAGGTCGTGCGGGCGATGCTCATCGACACCGTCCGCCTCCTCGCGGACCACCGGAATCTCGACCCGCTCGAGCCTCCGCCCTCCGTGCGGCCGGAACTCGTCGAACTCGGGCGCCTCCTGGCCTTCGACCGGATTCTGGGCGGCAACCGGGACCTCTCCTGCATGACCTGCCATCTCCCCAGCTTCGCGATGGGGGATGGCCGGTCGCTCTCGATCGGCGTCGGAGGACGAGGGCTGGGTCCGAACCGCACACACCCCGAGGGCGAGTTCATCCCGCGCAACTCGCCCGCCCTCTTCAACCTCCATCTCTCGACGCAGTTTTTCTGGGACGGGTTCGTGGAGGAACTGGAGGACGGATCGATCTCCACGGAGGCCGGGGATCAATTGACGCCCGAGATGCAGGCGGTGTTCGAGTTCGGCGCGCTCTCGGCGCAGCCGATGATCCCCGTGCTGCGGCGCGGGGAGATGCGCGGCTTCGGCGAGGACAACGAGCTCGCGGCGCTGGACGACGACGACTTCGCCGGCGTGTGGGCGGCGCTCATGGCGCGGCTGGGGAAGATCGAGGAATACCGCGGGATGTTCGAGGCCGCGTATCCCGGCACGGCCTTCGACGACATGACCTTCGCGCACGCGGCGAACGCGATCGCGGGCTTCTATGTGTCCGAACTCACCTTCATCGACACCCCGTGGGACCGCTTCCTGAAGGGGGACAACGACCAGCTCGGCGATTCGGCGCTGCGCGGCGCGAAGAGCTTCATGACGATTCGCTGCATGCAGTGTCACGAGACGGACCAGTTCGACGACCGCAACAACGAGCACCACAACGCCGCCATCCCGCAGATCGGCCCGGGATTGGGCGACGGGCCGGGCGGGAACGACGACTTCGGCCGCGAGCGCGTGACGGGAGACCGGGCGCACCGGCGGCTCTTCAAGACGCCCCCGCTGCGGAACGTCGAACTCACGGGGCCGTACGGCCACGCCGGCCAGTTCGCCACGCTGAAGGCGATCGTGGTCCACTACGACAGCATCGACAACCGGTTGCGGGACTACGACGTGTCGCAGGTGGATCCCGAACTGCGGGGCACGCTGCTCAACAACTTCGACGAGATCCTCGCGACGCGGGACACCATCCTCATCCCGATCGCCTTCGACGACGCCGAGGCGGACGACCTCGTCGCCTTCCTCGAGTCGCTGACGGACGACGCGGCGCGGGACCTGTCGCACCTGGCGCCGGCGACGGTGCCGAGCGGACTGCCGATCGACAGGTAGGTTCCGCGGGCGGTCAGGGATCCGCGTCGATGAGTGCCTGGAGCGTCTGCTCCAGTTCGCGCGCCTGGGCCTCGGGATCCGCGAGCGCCGGGTTGCGGACGAGCGCGAGATCTCCGGCGGCATCCACCACGAAGAGCGCCGGCACCGAGGCGAGCTTGTAGTCGAAGGCGATGCGCTCCGCGCGCAGGAGGAGAGGCGCGTCGAGTCCCCATTCGCGCGCGATCCGGCCGGGATCCACCTCGGGGCTTTCCCACGCGTTGAGGTGGAAGAACCGGACGCCGTCTCCCGTCCACCGCTCCGGGAGGGCGGCGTAGGCGGCCGCGAGGTCCCGGCAGGGGGCGCACCAACTCGCTCCGAAACTCAGCACGACGATGTCCCCGCGCAGGTCCGAAAGGCGGAGGGGCGAGCCCGCCTCCGTTTCGAGGGACCAGCCGGGCGCCGGAACGCCGGGTTCGATCCGCCGCGCGTCCTCGTCGACCACCTCTTCGCCTCCCGAATCGAGGAGGTCCACGCGGATCGCGAGTTGATCGGGCGTGAGCCTCGGATCGGCGAGGATGCTCCGGATCTCGAAGGCGAGAGCCCCGCTCCCGTCATCCGCCTCCCAGCGGAAGGCGCGGGGCAGGTCGTCCTCGACCCCGATGTGCCACCACACCTGTGCGGATCCGAACTCGGCCGTCGTTCCGCGCAGCACATCGCACAGGTCGCCGCCGATCGTCTCCCGGCTCACGACTTCCAGGTCGCTGGCCAGTTCCGCCTGAAACGGTTGCGGATCCGTGAACGCGGCGAGGACCGCGAAGGGGGCGTTGGCCACGAGGTGGCCGGACCCCCCCGAGATCGTCCCGTGACGAAACCGGGCCGACGCCTCATCGCGGGCCGCGACGTAGTCGCCTCCTCCGGACAGGATGAGCGCGGGGGCCTCGGCGCGCGCGTCGCCGGGAGGCGGTTCGCCCGGCCCCGCAGGCGGGGCCCAGGACGGCGACGGCCGCAGTTCCGCCCAGTAGATGGGTGGCTCGCCCTCGGCCCACAGCAGCCGCGCCCTCCCGGTGTACGATCCCGCGGCGCTCCCGGTTCCTTCGTACGCATACTCGTACGCGAGACTCGAAAGCCGCTCGATGGCGGCGGCGGCATCGAGCAGCCGGTCCCGGCCCGTCGGCGCCGACTCGCACGAAAGGCACAGCGCGGCCGCGACGCCGGCCGCGGTCGCCGCGCGTGACGCTCGATTCGTCCCGTACGACCTCATGTTTGCGATCCGCTCCTCACCGCTCCGAAGTTGGATTCCATATGTCACGTCTCGCATCCCGAGGCAAACACGGAGCGAACCGGACTCGACTCTCCGACACGGCGGTGGATGATGGAGATGGAACCGACGAAGCGCGAATCGAACGAAACCGGGAAAGTGTACCCCGCGGGCGTCGACCGGCGGACGCTGCTCAAGCTGGGGGCGCTGGGGGCCGGGGCGGCCGTCCTCGGCGGCTGCCGCGGAACCGAGGCCGGTCGGGGGTCGGCGCGGTCCGGGAGCGGCGATCCGGCGCCCGAGGGGCCCGAAGCGCCCTTCTCGGCCCCGCCGATGGAGACGGTACGGATCGGTTTCGTGGGGATCGGCGGCATGGGTTCGGTCCACGTCCGCAACCTCCTCGACATGGAGGGCGTGGAACTCACGGCCCTCTGCGACATCCGGTCCGAGCACGCCGAGCGCGCCCGCGACTGGGTGCTGGAAGCCGGAGGCCCGGAGCCGACGCTCTACACGCGCGGAGAGACGGACTTCATCCGCATGTGCGAGGCGGAGGATGTCGATCTCGTCTACACCGCTACGCCGTGGCGCTGGCACGTGCCCGTCTGCGTTGCCGCGATGGAGCACGGGAAGCACGCGGCGACGGAGGTGCCGGCGGCCTACACGATGGAGGACTGCTGGCGCCTCGTGGAGACGGCCGAGGCGACGCAGCGGCATTGCGTGATGATGGAGAACGTGAACTACGGCCGCTGGGAGATGCTCGTCTTCCACATGGTGCGGCGCGGGCTGTTCGGCGAGATCCTGCACGGCGAAGGCGGCTACCTGCACGACCTGCGCGCCATCAAGTTCGCCGCCACCGGCGAGGGGCTGTGGCGACGGGAACACTCGAAGGCGAGGAACGGCAACCTCTATCCCACGCACGGGCTGGGGCCGATCGCCAACTGCATGGACATCAACCGGGGGGACCGCTTCGACTACGCGGTCTCGATGAGCGGCCCGTCGCGCGGCCTGCAGGCGTTCGCCCGCGAGCACTTCCCCGAGGGGGCGCCCGAACGTGGCGAGACCTTCTCCCTCGGCGATGTGAACGTCACTCTGATCAAGACCGTCATGGGACGGACGATCTACGTTTCGCACGACACGAACCTGCCGCGACCCTACTCGCGGATCCACCTCGTCCAGGGCACGCGCGGGCTCTTCCAGGGCTATCCGGAGCGCGTCTACGTCGAGGGCCGCAGCGAGGGCCATCGATGGGATGAGGCGGAGGACTACCTCGAGGAGTTCGAGCACCCGCTGTGGCGCGAGATGGCGGGGGCGGGGGCGGAGCGCGGTCACGGGAGCATGGACTACCTGGAGGATTATCGGCTCATCAAGTGCCTGCGCGAGGGGCTGCCCACGGACATGAACGTGTACGATGCGGCGGCGCTTTCGGCGGTGTGCGCCGTGAGCGAAGAGTCCGTGGCGGAACGGAGCCGGCCGGTGGACTTTCCCGACTTCACGCGCGGCCGGTGGGAAACATGGCCGCGGCTCGGCGTCGTCGAAGCCTGACGAAGGCGCGGACGCGCCGTCCGCCCCTCACGCTGCGGGTGCTGCGCGGCCTGGCCGTCCTCACCGTGGCCGGGCTCGCCGGCGCGGCCGTCTGGAACGGGCTGCGCTCCGCCGGTTTCCGTTTCCGGTGGGACACCGAAGCAGCGCCCCCGCTCCCGGCGGCGGCGCCCGCGATCCGCGAGGCCCCCCCGCTTTCCCCGCCGCCCGCCGCCCCGGACGCCCCGGGAGATGGCGAAGAGGCCGACGCTCCGCCCTCCGGCCGCGGTCCCCTCGCGAGCGGACGGTACGAGCGGATCGAGTTCGAAGCCTACGCCGATGGCCGACCCGTCGTCTCCAACGCCGCCGTGGCGGAGGAATGGCGGGAGCAGGGCCTCGTGGTCTCCTTCGACTCCTACACGGCGGACGCCACGCAGCCGCACGTGCTGGACGTGCGCGGCTATCTCCCCCCGAACGCGTCGATGCACGCGCTCGGTCCCGCGCTGGCCGGAGAGCTGGGGCTGGAGGTCGGAGTGACGCACCTCGACTTCCCCGGGCGTCCGCGCACGGTCGCCTTCACCCTCTTCGGCCCGGACCTGATCGAGCGCTTCGAAGTGATCGTCTGGAGCCGCGGGGAGCGCCTCCCGACGTCGGCCCGGATCCATGCTCCGGACCTGCGGTACGCCTCCGAAGGGGAGTCCGGGTCGGGGAGGGCGATCTACAGCCCGCGAGGGCGCTCGCTCTTCCGCGCCGAACGCGTCCGCATCGAGGTGCCCCTGGGGATCGATCGCATCTCGCTCGACGGCTGGGGTCCGCCGGGCCACGTCCTCCTCTTGGACCACCTCGAAATCGACCCCTGACGCGACACGTCGCGGGGTCAGCCGGATTCGGTCAGTCGAAGCCAACCCGGGGGACCGCCCGAAACAGCCCCACGGCGGCGGCTGTGGCCACGATCCCGAACCCGACCGCGGCGGCCGGCCTCCCGTACAGGGCCATCCCCGTGCCGAAGAGCACGGCGTACACGGTCACGCAGCCCAGGCCCCACGCGGCGAGACCGGCGGCCAGGGCCCCGGGCGCGTCCGGCTGCGTGTTCACGGCCCGCCGCCAACCGCGGGCGAAGGGGCGGATGCGATCGTAGAAGCCCTGCAGCGTAGCGGTATCCGTGGGTCGGGTGAGGAACGTCACGAGAAGCCACACGACCGTCGTCACGGCCACGCCGAGCAGAAGCCGGACGGCGGGATCGAGCGCCGGCAGGCCCACGCGCTCGTGGAAGAGCGGGAACCAGAGCGCCACCGCCGCCGAAGCGGCCATGCCCGAGATCTCGGACCACGCGTTCACTCGCCACCAGAACCAGCGCAGGAGGAAGATCAGCCCGCTTCCCGCGTGCAGCAGCAGGATGAGTTCAAATGCCTGCTTCGCGCTGTCGAGGAAGAGGGCAAGCGTGGCGGAAAGGACGATCAGCAGCACGGTGGAGATCCGCGCCACCCGCACGTAGTGGGCCTCGTCGCGGTCCCGGGCCACGAACCGGCGATAGAAGTCGTCGACGACATAGGACGACCCCCAGTTCAGGTGCGTCGAGATGGTCGACATGTAGGCGGCGGCGAGCGACGCGACGACGAGTCCCAGCAGTCCGTGCGGCAGGAAGACGAGCATCGCCGGATAGGCGAGGTCGTGTCCGATAATGCTCGGATCGAGGTTGGGGAAAGCCGCTCCGATGGAGTCGAGCGTGGGGTAGACGGCGATAGAAGCGAGGGCGACGAGAATCCAGGGCCACGGCCTCAGCGAGTAGTGCGCGACATTGAACCACAGCGTCGCGCGCATGGAGTCGCGCTCGTTCCGCGCCGCAAGCATCCGCTGCGCGGCGTACCCGCCCCCGCCCGGCTCCGCGCCCGGATACCAGCTCGCCCACCACTGAACGGCGATCGGGATGACGAACACCATCGCTGCCGTCCGCCAGTCGGAAAAGTCGGGGAGCAGCGAGAGGTTCCGCGAAATCTCCGGGTGGGTGACGAGTCCCGCCAGGCCCCCGACCTCCGGCTGCGCGAGCGCGTACGAGGCCGCTGCGACGGCCCCGATCATGGCGATCGCGAACAGGAGCAGATCGGTGACGACGACCCCCCACAGCCCGGAAGTCGCCGAGTAGAGCGCCGCCACCGTGCCGGCGACGAGCACCGTCGTGTACTTGTCCGCCCCGAGCAGGACCCCGGAGATCTTGATCGCGGCGAGCGTGACGGTGGCCATGATGACGACGTTGAAGAAGACGCCCAGATAGAGAGCCCGGAAGCCCCGCAGGAAGGTCGCCGCGCGCCCCGCATAGCGGAGTTCGTAGAAGCCGATGTCGGTGAATACGCCGGAACGCCGCCACAGCTTCGCGTAGAAGAATGTCGTGCACATCGCCGTGATCAGGAACGCCCACCAGCCCCAGTTCCCGCTCACGCCGCCGTTGCGGACGAGGTCCGTGACGAGGTTCGGGGTGTCGGTGGAGAAGGTCGTGGCGACCATCGACGTTCCCAGCAGCCACCAGGGGAGCTTCCGGCCCGCGAGGAAGAACTCGTTCGTGCCGGAGCCGGCGCGCCGGGCAAACCAGAGCCCGACTCCGAGGGCCACGGTCCCGTACGCGGCCAGGACGATCCAGTCGAGGCCGTTCAGCTGCACGGGATCACCGGCGGATCACGGAACGCGGCGCGTCGGCGGTCGCCGCGATCGAGCGGCGGGCCGCTACCACCCCCAGCCCGAGCGGTAGTCGGCCTTCACATAGCGTTCGGGGATCGAGACGCCGTTGAGGATCTCGCCCGTCGCCGGATCGAGGCGGACTTCGCGGCCGCTTCGCACCGAGAGGTTGCCGAGGAGCACCATCTCCGTCAGCGGTCCCGCGTGTTCGACGAAGTTGGAGCCGGCGGGCGGTCCGTCCTTGCAGGCGCCGGCGAACTCCGCGTACACACCGTCCGTGCGCGGGTACTTCTCGGGCGGCGGGTCGGCCCGGATCCCGGCATCCCGTTCGGCGTCGAGCAACCGGGGGTTCTCGCCGTAGATCCCGGCGAACATCCTGCCGTCGGTCCCGATCCAGAGTTGTCCGCTCGACTCGAAGGGCCAGCGCGCGTCGTCCGGCACCTCCCCGGGCCGGGGCGGCGAGAGGTTGCCGTCGCGCCACACCACCTTCACGGCCGGCCGGTCCCCGCGGGCGGGGAAGTCGTACTCGATGCGCGACGCCGCGGGGGCCGTCTCCGGGAAGAGCGTCGTCGACTCCGCCGAAATCCGCTCCGGCGTCCCGAGGTCGAGGGTCCAGAACGCGGCGTCCATGGCGTGGCATGCGATGTCGCCCAGCGCGCCGGTCCCGAAGTCCCACCAGCCGCGCCAGTTGAAGGGCGCGTAGGCCGGGTGATACGGGCGGTCGGCCGCGGGCCCGAGCCACAGGTCCCACTCCAGCCAGGGCGGGGCGTGGTGCGCCTCCGTCGGCCGTAGGATCGCCTGGGGCCAGACGGGGCGGTTCGTCCAGTACTCGACGCGCCGGATCTCGCCGATGGCGCCGGCCTCGTACCACTCGCGGATCTCCCGCGTCCCGTCCTGGGCGTGGCCCTGGTTCCCCATCTGCGTCGCCACCCCCGCCCGCTCGGCCGCGGCGACGAGTTGGCGCACCTCCCAGATCGTCGTCGCGAGCGGCTTCTGGATGCGGGTCGGCTTTCCCAGCGAAAGGGACATCATGCCGGCGGCCGTGTGCGTGTGGTCCGGGGTGGAGATCACGACCGCGTCGATGTTGTCGGCCTCCTCCGAGAGCATCGTGCGGAAGTCGCGGTAGCGCTTCGCCCGCGGGAAGGCGCTCCACGATCCGGCCGCCTGGCGCTCGTCCACGTCGCAGAGGGCGTAGATGTTCTCGCCGACCCCCGCCATGCCGCGCACATCGCCTCCTCCCATGCCGCCCACTCCGATGTGCGCCACGTTCAGCGTGTCGCTGGGAGCCCGATGCCGGGGGCCGCCGAGCACGTGCGCGGGTACGATGCTCAGACCGAGGCCGGCCGCACCCGAGGCCCGAACGAAGTCACGCCGGGAGAAGTTGTTCTTCAGCATCATGCTGCGCCTCACTCCAGGACAGATCTTGCAGGAAAGCCTGTTGCATGGTCTCGCGCCGACGGCTTCTAGGCCAGACCCAGGCGTTCGAGAACCTCCGGGGGCGGGCCGTCGAAGCTGGGCATGGGGCGGTTTCCGACGAAGCCGAGGTCCGCCATCCCCTCCGCGGTGGTCCAGAACGCGGTCGACGTGAGATCCCGCACCCGGTCAAAGAAACGGGCCGCGCTCTGGTATTCCGGCGCGGCGTTCTCGACCCAGCAGATGTCGTCGCAAACTGCGTGCTTCTGGTCGAGCGTCAGTTCGGTGAACCGCCCGCCGAACCGCCCCGACGATTCGATGTCCAGCCACACGAGCCCGCCGCGAATGCGGGTCAGATCCTCACGGTTTCCGTCGTAGGGCGCGCTCACCCACTCGTCGATGAAGGCGTGCGCGCCGAGCGCCGCCGCGCCGGGGGAATGTTCGTCTTCCGGAATGATCACATCGCACAGGGCGGCGAGCGTGGCGAGTTCGTCCTCGGTCAGGACCAGGTCCCACCATATGATGGGCGAGACCATATCCGGGTCCGTCGGGGTGCCGGCGGCCCGCGGATTGCCGCCGCTCGTCGCGCCGGAGAAGCCGGTCGCGTCCCCGGCGCCGGGGACGCCGGATTCGGTCCCGTCGGCGCACGCCCCGGCCGAGATGGCCGCCGCGCCCGCCGCCCCGGCCGCGAGCACCTGGAGCGCCCGGCGGCGGGTGAGCCCCTCCGCCGCGTCGGGTTCGCGGCCGTGGTCCGGGGCCCGTTCGGGTTCGCGGTCGTGGTCGGGCATCAGAGCGTCCCCTGCCGAAGCTGGTCCACGAGGTACTCGGATGACCGCCAGGCGATCGCCATGATGGAGAGCGTCGGGTTCTTGTCCGCGTTGGAGACGAAGGGACCGCCGTCCATCACGAACAGGTTCGGGACCTCCCAGGACTGGGAGTACTGGTTGAGCACGGAGTCGTCCGGCCGCTCGCCCATTCGGACGCCGCCGACCTCGTGGATGATCTGGCCCGGCGCCAGGATCGCCCGGGCGCCGTCCGTCTGAACCGTCGAAAGCACGCGTCCGCCCATCTCCTCGATGATGCCGGCGAACGTCTGCTGCATGTGCAGGGCCTGGTTGAGTTCGTGGTCGGACCACTTCCAGTGGAACCTGAGCACGGGGATGCCCCACTGGTCGACGACCTCGGGATCGATCTCGCAGTAGCAGTCTTCGTTCGGGATCATCTCGCCGCGGCCATCGAAGTACATGAACGAACCGTAGTAGCGGCGGCATTCCTCCTTGAAGCGCTGTCCGTACGCGCCTTCGGTGAGCGGCTCGATGCCGCTGAAGGCGCCGTAACCGGGCATCCGCTGCCCGCCGCCGAACTCGATGTGATAGCCGCGGGCGAAATCGAGGTGTCCCGCCGCCTGCTCCCCGTACAGCCACCAGGGCATGTACATGTGCATCGCCGAAGCCCCCTCCTCGGCGTGCCGGGGCAGGTACTCGAGCGCGGGAATCTGACCGGAGACACCCGCGCCCACCGTGTCCATCACGTACTTGCCGACGAGACCGCTCCCGTTGGCGAGGCCATCGGGGAAGAGCGAACTGCGGGAGTTGAGGAGGATGCGCGCGGATTCGCAGGCGCTCGCCGCGAGGACGACCACCGGTGCCGAGGCATGGCGGTCGGCGCGCAGCTTCTTGTCGATGTAGTGAACGCCGGTGGCCCGCCCCCGCGCGTCGATCGTCACCTCGCGCACCATGGCGTCGGTGATCGTCGTCAGGTTGCCGGTCGCCTGCGCCGGAGGCAGGCAGACGGTGGTGGACTGGAAGTTGGCCTTGATGGAGCAGCCGCGGCCACACGGAGTGGCCCAGTAGCAGGCCGCGCGCGACCGCATGGAGTCGTACGTCACGCGGCGGGCCGTCTCGTTGTTCGGCCACAGCATCCTCGACAGGCGGTCGGCGTCCTGCGGCTCGGTCAGGATCGCCAGGTGGGCCGGAATGACCGGGATCCCGAGGCCGTCGCACGTCTTGCCCGCGAGTCGTTCGTAGGCGCGCGGCGCGGGTGCCGGCTGGAGAATCCCGTCGGAGGAATCGGGCGTGTTCTCAAGCCCCTCGTTGGACCCGTAGACGCCGGCGAAAGCTTCGGTACGGTCGTACCAGGGGGCGAGATCCTCGTAGGTCATCGGCCAGTCGAACCCGAGCCCGTCCCGGCTGCGGGGCTTGAAGTCGTACGGGCCCATGCGGAGGGAGATTCGGCCCCAGTGGTTCGTCCGGCCCCCGAGCATGCGCGAGCGCCACCACATGAAGTTGACGCCCTCGGCGCTCGTATACGGTTCTCCGGGGACCCGCCAGCCGCCGTCGACCGTCGCGTCGTAGAAGCCGAACGGCTTGTCGGCGGTCCCGGCGGCCCGCAGCGGGGCGTCGGCCGGAAGCTGGAACATCGGCGTCTCGGACACGGGGTCGTAGTCCCGCCCCGCCTCGAGGAGGAGCACGCGGACGCCGTGGCAGGCGAGTACGTAGGCGGCCATGCCGCCTCCCGCGCCGGAGCCGACGATGATGACGTCGTGTGTATCCTGGCCGCGGCGGCGTAGCGCGGGTGCCGAGCCGGCGGTTGTTCGACGCGGGTGTGATGAAGGCATGAGCCGAGGATGAGCGCGGAGGGCGCCGGAGGTCAACGGGTCGCCTTGCCGCGCCCGACCATCGCGCGAACCTTCAGCGCCACCGGAAGTGAAACTCGAGGGGAGGCGAGATGCACAGACGAGCCGTCGCGGGGCTCATGGCCGCGCTGGCGCTGATGGCGGTGAGCGGCAGGCCGGCCGCGGCACAGTCGCTCACCGACCTCGTGTCGGAACTGTTCGTGTTCGGGCAGTGCGGCGTGCCTCTATGCCTCGATCCGGACTTCGAGGAGACCGGGAGCTTCATGACGGAGCACGGCCGGCACTACCTGCGCGAACGGGTCCCGAGGAACGACGCGCTCATCCTCTCCTTCCGGGAAGGGATCGGCGGCGTGGTCGGCAGCCTTCCCCCGACCGCCATGGCCGGCGGCCGCATCTGGTCGGACGGAGACCGGAGCGCCTCGTTCGGGCCGATTTTTTCGGAACGAGCCGAAACCCTCGGGTTGGGGCGTTTCTTCCTCGGCCTCCAGGCGACCGCGTTCCAGGTCACGAACTTCAGCGGCGTGCCCGCGGACAACCTCGTGCTGAACTTCCTTCACGAGGACTCGGACGTGGCCCTGGGTCCGGACCCCGGGCTCGGACTGCCCTTCTTCGAACGCGATGTGCTCCAGGTGAGGACGAACCTCGGCCTCGATTACACGGTTGCCACGGCGGTCCTGAGTGCCGGGCTCGCGTCCTTCCTCGACGTGGGGTTCTCCGTGCCGGTGGTGCGGGCCAGCCTGAGGGGGACGGCGAATGCCCAGATCCTGCCGCTCGGCAATTCGCTGGCGCACCGGTTCGACGGAACGCCTGCCGCGCCGGTCCTCCACGCGAGCAAATCGGTGAGCGGGTCGGCGACGGGGATCGGTGACGTCTCCGCCCGGATGAAGATCAATCTGACCGGTGGCACGACGGTCGGCCGCGCGCCGCCGCCCGTCGGGATGGCGCTTCTTGCGGATGTCACCTTCCCGACGGGACAGGAGGAAGACCTGCTGGGACTCGGCGAAGGCCGGGGGCGCGCGCTGGCGATCCTCTCCTTCAATCAGGGACGATTCTCGCCCCATCTGAACGCGGGGTATCTCCTGCGCGAGGGGAATCTGCGCGACAGCAACTTCGACCGGGACGCGGTCCTCGCGACGGTGGGCTTCGACGCTCACGCTTCGGACGCCGTCACGGTGGGCGCGGATCTCGTGACGCGCTGGGAACTGGCCGACGGGGAGCATCCGATGCCGGGGCCGGTCACCTTCATCGGCCGCCCGGTCCTGACGGTCGAGTCGTCGTCGATCCCGGACGCGCCCCGCCATTTCATCGATCTCGCCGTAGGCCTCAAGTACATGCTCGGGAAAGACATGATTCTCGTCACGAACGCGCTGCTCCCGATCCAGGCCGCCGGTTTGAGGCCGGACGTTTTGTGGACGCTTGGGCTCCAGGGCACGTTCAGGTAGCGTTGGAACAGCGTTCCCGACACACAGTCCCTCATGTGGAGGTGTCGATGTCCTTCTTGCCACGAACGGGATCGGCCGGCCGGCGCGCACGCGCGCTGACGCTGGCCACCGCCGCCGGGGTACTGGCCGCCGGTCAACTCGGCGCCCAGGCCCCGCCCAGGGCGCGGGACCTCGGGATTCCCTTCCCGGGACAGCCCGGACCCCTGAACGCCGTCACCGATGTGGCCGGCGTCCGCGTCGGGCACACGACGATCATCGAGGGGGAGGGGGCGCTCGTCGTCGGGGAGGGGCCCGTGCGCACGGGAGTCACCGCCGTGATCCCCCGCACGGAGAGCTACGAACCGGTCTTCGCCGGTTGGTACTCGCTCAACGGCAACGGCGAGATGACGGGCACGACCTGGGTCGAGGAGTCGGGTTTCCTCGAGGGCCCGGTGATGATCACCAACACGCACAGCGTGGGAGACGTGCACCAGGCGACCATCGAATGGTCGCGCGACGCGCGCGCGAACCACCCCATCGCGCCCGGAATCTGGTGGAGCCTGCCGCTGGTGGCGGAGACCTGGGACGGACGGCTCAACGACATCAACGGGTTCCACGTCGGCAGGGAGCACGTGTTCGCGGCGATCGAGAGCGCCGCCGCCGGCCCCGTCGCCGAGGGATCGGTCGGCGGCGGGACGGGCATGGTCTGCAATTCGTTCAAGGGCGGGATCGGAACCTCGTCGCGGCTCGTGGGGGACTACACCGTAGGCGTGCTCGTGCAGTGCAACTATGGGCGCCGACCGGAACTGCTGATCGCGGGCGTGCCGGTGGGGCAGGAACTCCTCGACTGGACTCCGTCTCCCGGCTCCGGCGGCTCGGCGGAAGCGGACGGCGCCGGCGGAGCGTCCGATTTCGACGGCCTCGGTTCGATCATCGTCGTCGTCGCGACGGACGCTCCGCTGCTGCCGCACCAGCTCAAGCGGCTTGCGCGCCGGGCCCCGATCGGAATCGGGCGCATGGGGGGCTACGGAGCGAACAGTTCCGGCGACATCTTCATCGCCTTCTCGACGGCGAACCGCGGGGCGTGGAGCCGGGGAGAGAACACGACCGTGGAGATGATGTCGAACGACGCGATTTCGCCGCTGTTGCTCGCGACGGCCCAGGCCACGGAGGAGGCGATCACGAACGCGATGGTCGCGGGCCGCATCATGGTGGGACGCGACGGGAACATGGTCCCGGGGCTCCCGCACGACGAGGTACGGCGCATCCTCGCGGCGCACAATCGACTGGAGAGACCGCAGTGATTCCCGCAATGAGGCCCGACCGACCACACGGACCACACGGACGACGGCGTTCGGCCGCCATGTGGGCCACGCTGCTCATGGGCGTGCTCATACCGGGATCGGCGGGTTGCGCCGCGCCCGCAGCCGAACAGGCGACGGGAGCCATCGCCGAGGCCGTGGAACGCTCGCTGGGGAGAGGCACGGGGAGTTTCGACCACTCCGACTGGGCCGGACTGCTGCGCGAGGGCACCGCCGACGGGCTCGTCGACTACGCTTACATGGAGCGGCATCGCGCGGAGCTGGACGCCTACGCGGGCCGTCTGGCCGAAGCCGATCTCGGCGTTCTCGATCGCGATGAACTGATGGCCCTCCTCATCAACGCGTACAACGCGCTCACCGTGATCGCCATGCTTGATCATCCCGACGTCGCCTCGATCCGGGAGATCGACGGCGTGTGGACGGAACTCGAGTGGACCGTGGGCGGGCACGCGCTGACGCTCGACAACATCGAACACAACGTCCTGCGCCCCTTCTTCCGCGATCCGCGCATCCATTTCGCGGTCAACTGCGCCTCGCTCTCCTGCGCGCCGCTCCCGCGCTGGGCATACGCGGGACCCGAACTCGAGGCCCAGCTCGAGGAACGATCCCGGGCTTTCCTCACGGATCCCGACAACGTGTCGCTGGAGAGCGACAAGCTCCGGCTCTCGCGCTACTTCGACTGGTACGGCTCCGACTTCACCGAGGCCGGCTGGGAACCGCGCGCGGAGTCGATCCCGGCCTTCATCGCGCCGTACGCCGACGAGCACGTGCGGGCCGCCATCGAGGCGGATCCCGGGATCGACTTCGAGTTCGCCGACTACGACTGGTCGCTGAACACGGTCGAGGTTCTCTCCGCTTCCGCGGAGGAACCGGCTGCGCCGACGCTCGTGACAGCCGGGCTGCTGCCGCTCCAGGATGCGGAGGAGGATCTCGGATTCCTCGCGAGGATGGTCACTTGGCTGCGGGACACCGCCGGGGGGCTGGGCTGGCTGGGACCCTTCTTCTTCGGCGTCGTCTACGCCCTCGCCGTCGTGTTCTTCGTGCCGGGTTCGGCGCTCACGATCGCGGGAGGCGTCACCTTCGGGCTCGGGCTCGGGACGCTCACGGTGTTCGTGGCCGCGAACGTCGGCGCCGCGCTCGCGTTCATCATCGCCCGCTACGTGCTCCGCGACCGCGTGGAGAGACTGCTCGCGAAGCGTCCGGCGCTGCAGGCGATCGACCGCGCGGTCGAGACGCAGGGCTGGCGCATCGTCTTCCTCACCCGGCTCTCACCGGTGTTTCCGTTCAATGCGCAGAACTACTTCTACGGGCTCACCGGCGTGACCCTCTACCAGTACGTCGCGGCGTCGCTCGTGGGCATGTTCCCGGGGACGCTCCTGTACGTGTACATCGGAGCGGCCGGAGCGGAAGTGGCGGAAGCTTCCGGGGGCGCGGCCGGCTGGGGGCAGACGGCACTGCTCGTGGCGGGACTCGCCGCGACGGCCGCCGTGGTCGTGCTCGTCACCCGCGTGGCCCGGCGCGAACTGCAGAAGGCTCTGGCCGAGGTGGAGGACGCTCCCGACGCGTCGGCGTGATGCCGTGAGGGCCCGGGCCCCGCGGCTTCGTGCGCCGCGGGGCCACGGGACACCGCGCCCGTCAGGGGTGTCCGGTCAGGAACCGCCGAGGACGACTCGACCGCCCACGTACAGCCCGCGACCCGGCGCCGCAAAGCCCCAGACCTCCTCGTAGGCCGAGTCGAGCAGGTTCTCGGCGCGCACCGTGAGCGTGAAACCCGGCCGGCGGCCGCCGCCGAGGTCGAAGCTGGCCGAGAGGTCCAGCACCGTGTAGGCGGGGAGCGATACCGGCTCGGCGGGGAAGGAGGCGAAGTCCCGGTCCTCACGTTCACCGACGCGCCGCAGGCTCACGTCCAGGTCCACGCGCGACGAGACGGGATAGAAGGCCGAGGCCGTCATGGCGTGCTTCGGCCGCCGCAGCAGCGCGGAGCCTTCCACGAACGTGGCTCCCGGTCCCTCATCGAAACCGGAGTCCTGCACCTCGGTGTCGAGGTACGTGTAGCTGCCGGTGAGCCGCAGACGGCCGGCCTCGACGTTCGCCTCGGTCTCGAGTCCGCGGCTGCGAGCCTTCGCGACGTTGAAGAAGTTCGGATCCCCCTCCGCGGGCGGAGAGCCCGTGTATTGAATCAGATCCCGGTAGCTCTGGCTGAAGCCCGTGAGCGAGAGCTTGATCGCGTCGCCGAACTCCTGATCGATTCCCCCCTCGAGACTCGTGGAGCGTTCCGGCGTGAGGTCGGGGTTGCCGGTGACGAAGCCCGTGGCGAAGGTTTCGAAGAACGTCGGTTCCTTGATTCCGGTGCCGCTCGAGACTCTCAGGCGCGTGCCCGCAGCTTCTGAGCGCCACGCGGCCCCGCCCCGCCACGTGGCTTGGGCGCCGAACCGTTCGTCGTCCTCGGCTCCCAGGCCCGCATTCAGCGCCAGCGCGTCGCGCACCCGGGAGACCTGAGCGTGAAAGGCGCGGTTCCACCAGTCGTTCCCGGAATTGCCGGCACTCTCCCCGAACTGGGAGAAAGACTGGTTGAAGCCGCGGACGGACTGCCGTTCCTCCTCGTATCCCGTCGTGACCGCCAGCCCGTCGGAGGGACGCCACACGGCCCGGCCGCCGGCCGTCACGCGCCGGGTGTCGGTGAGACTCTTGAAGCCGAAGAAGCCCAGACTGTCCGCGGCGCTGTCGGGCCCGTCGTCCGTGCCGCGGTCCGATTCCCAGACGCCGAGGAAGAGCCGTGTCTCGACTGCATCCGTCCAGCGGCGGCCCGCGTCGATGTTGACGGTGAGCGCGTCGCCGAACGAGTAGGCGTTGCGGTCGACCACGTTTCCCGACCCGTCCGTGGGATAGTGGAAGCGCGAATCATTGTAGCGGATGGCGAAGGTCGCGTCGGTGTCCGCGTCCAGATTCGCCTGCACGCGTCCCGTGGCGGTCGTCTGACGGTGCTCGTTGTTGAAGGCGAGGATCCCGTCGGTCGCGCTCCCGCCGAGCGAAAAGGCGTAGGAGAGCCCGCCTGTGCCCCCGGAGAGGTCGCCCTGCCAGCGCGTCGTCCCGAAGCTCCCGGTCTGGAACGAGAGGCTGCCGCGAGGCGGCCCGGCCCCGCGGCGCGTGAAGATCTGGATCACGCCGCTCACGGCGTCGGATCCGTACAGCGCCGAAGCCGGCCCGCGCACGATCTCGATGCGCTCCACGTTGTCGGTGGTCAGCGAGGCAAAGTCGTACGATCCGCCGGGTTCGTTCACGCGTACGCCGTCGACGAGCACATGGACGTAGTCCGACTCGCCACCCCGCAGAAACACGGACGTGATGGCGCCGAGCGATCCGCTTCGGGCGACGGCCAGCCCGGAGATCTGCCGGAGCGCGTCGGACACGAACTCGATCCCGGCCCGCTCCAGCGCCTCGCCTTCGATGACCGTCGTGTTGGCCGCCACGGTCCACTCGGGCTCGGCCAGGCGGTGGGCGGTGACGACGAGTCCTTCGAGGCTGATGGGCTCCTGAGCGCGAAGCGGGGGCGCGGCGAAGACGGCGCAGGCCGCCGCGGCTACAGCGAGTCCGTGAAGGGGGCACCCGCGCGCCGGATTCACATGTCTCATCTCGGTTCTCCCTTTTCGCGGAAAAGGAGAGGGAGGTTCCCGAGGTGTGCCGGACCCGGAATACGACCCCTCACCTCCCCGCGGAGGTGTGTCGTGGGCGCCGGATGGGCACGTCTCCTGGCTCGAGGCCGCCGGGGCTCGCCTTCCCGGGACCCGCGTGGATCCCAGTGGCACGTCCGAGTCGGCGTTCCGGGAAAAACCCGGTCCTCTCACAGTGGCGGGGCCGCGCCGGATTCACACCGGCTTCCGTGAGCCCCTCCGGCCGATTCTGTCGTGCCCCGAGGATGCGCCGGCCGCCCCCCCCGGTCAACTCCGGGCCTCTCCTTGACGCGCCGTTGATCCGCGCGCGTACATCGAGGGGGCGTTAGCTTCGCAAGCGACATCGGCGGATGAGGAGACGGCGAGATGACGGCTGAGATGTGGACGATCATCGGGGCGGTGATCGGGCTGGCTGCCGCGATCCTGCCGGGGCAGTACGCGATCCGGCGGGACTTGGCGGCGCTCACGGGCGAAGTAGGCAATTTCCGCGAACGCATGGGGCGCGAGATCGGGGATCTGCGCGAGCGGATGGCCAGACTCGAGGGGTTGTTCGAGGGCTTCGCGCGGCGGCGGAAGAATCCGAAGACGGCCTGACCCCGCTTGGCGTCGCCGCAGCCTGATCGGCGCGGGCGGGAAGGCGCGTCAGGACAGCTCTTCCACCCGGTGGCCGAGGTCGCGGAGCCTGGTGACGATCGCCGCGATGTGGTCGGGACCCCGCGTCTCGATCGTGAGTTCGATGCCCACCCCGCCCACCGAGATGTCCCCGAAGGCGCGCGTGTGTTCGACATGCAGCACGTTCGCGCCCTCGATCGCGACGAGGGCCGTCACCTCGTTGAGGTAGCCGGGGCGGTCGCGAACGACGACCGTGAGACACGCGAGCCGGCCATCGGCCCACAGCGCCCGGTCGATGACCCGCGACACGAGGTTCATGTCGATGTTGCCGCCCGAGAGGACGCAGACGGTGACATCGGACGAGCGGAGATCGATCTTTCCCTCGAGGACGGCGGCCACGGACACCGCTCCACCGCCTTCGACGACGAACTTCTCGGACTCGAGGAGGAAGAAGATCGCGCGGGTGATCTGTTCCTCGTCGATGAGGGCGATGTCGTCCACCAGCGTTGCCAGGTGAGGGAAGGTGAGGTCGCCGATTCGCTTCACGGCGATGCCGTCCGCGAGCGTATCGGAGTTCTCGAGATGTACGGGCTTTCCGGCGGCGAGCGACTCCCGGGCCCCCGGTGAGGCCGCAGCCTCCACGCCGATCACGCGCACGTCTGGGCGCTGCGCCTTCACGGCGGTCGCGATCCCCGAGATCAGCCCGCCTCCCCCGATGGGGACGATGACCGTCGTGAGGGCGGGCGCCTGCTCGAGGATCTCCAGGCCGATCGTCCCTTGGCCCGCCATTACATCCAGGTCGTCGAAGGCGTGGACGGACGTGAGCCCCTCCTCCCGGGCCAGGCGATCGACCAGCGCCATCCCGTCGGAGAGCGTCTCGCCCGTCTGGATCACGTGGGCGCCGTAGCCGCGGGTCCGGGCAACCTTGATGAGCGGCGCGTGGACGGGCATCACGATCGTGCATGCGATCCCCAGCCGGGCCGCGTGCCAGGCGAGCGCCTGGGCATGATTCCCGGCGCTCGCCGCCACGACACCGCCCTCGCGGGCGGCCGGGCCCAGGCGCAGAAGCTTGTTGAGCGATCCCCGGTCCTTGAACGATCCGGTGCGCTGCCGGAACTCGGTCTTGAGATGGAAGCGGCCATCGGCGCGCGCCTCCAGGGCGAAGGACTGCGGGCACGTCGTCCGCGCCACACCGGAACGGATCCGTTCGCGGGCCGCGACGATGTCCTGGTTTCTGAGCATGAGCATGAAGACCCGGCTGACGGTGACGAGGTTCCGCGGCAGGCGTCAGGACGCGAGTCGCCGAAGTTGGTGGATGGCGCCGCCGGCGTCGAGATGGGTCAGGTCGATCGCGTGTCCGTCCTCGCCCCCTTCCTCGATCCAGCGGCCGACCATCGCGCTGGGCACGGATTCGCGCGGCGAAAGCACCGCGGGCGTCCGCAACTCCGCCACGCGCACGGCATAGCAGGCGTCTTCCACGGCCTCCTCCCAGGCGCCTTCGATCCACTCCACGCGATGCCGCCGGAGCACCTGTCCGCGCGCGACGGGCTGGAGCGTGCGGTGCGTATCGGCCACGCCCGGAAGTACGATGAGCCACGAGCGCGGTTCGGCTCCCGGCTCCAGCGAGAAGCGGAGTTCCTCCAGTTCCTCGATCCAGTCGAGACGCAGTTGCGCCTCCGCGGCCCGCTCGAACTCCAGCCGTTCGGAGGCGGCGTCGCGCGCCGCCGTGAACCGGTCCAGAAGTTCCCACGCGTAGTCGCGGTCGACGAGCAGGCGCCCGGCCGCTTCCGCCTGCCGACGATAGCCGTTGAGTCCCACGCGTCGCGCGCAGGGCGCGGTGCAAAGGCCCATGTCGAACTGCATGCAGGGGCTCCGGGCGGCGTCCGGGCGCACCGATTCGGCGCAACTCCGCAGCCGGAGGATCTTCTCCACGAGGCGACGGACGCGCTCGGGCAAACGACGACTGGAGAACGGACCGACGTAGCGGGCCTGGGCCCGGCGCGTCCGGCGCACGACGCGCAGCCGCGGGAAGGGTTCGTTCCGGCGGAGTTCCAGATACCAGCCGGTGCCGCGCCGCTTGAGCGCCTTGTTGTAGGGCGGACGCTGGCCGAGGATTCGCTCCGCCTCCAGGAGCCGCGCCTCGAGGTCGCTCCCGGTCGGGTGTGCCTCGACGCCCCGGGCGATCCGCAGCATCTCGGCCAGACGCTCGTTCGATGGCCCGCCCGAGTAGAAATAGCTCCGGACGCGCCGCCGCAGGTTCACGCTCTTCCCCACATAGAGGGGATGCCCGTGTGCATCCACGAAGACGTAGACGCCCGGGGTCGCGGGAAGGTCGGGCACCCATTTCGGAACCGGCGTCGCGCGCGCGATCGCGAGACCTCCTCTGTCTTCGGCTCTGTCTTCAGCCGTCCGTTTTCCGCAGCCCTGCCGGCGGCGGGACGGGGAATGTCGAATTCGGGTTATCTTCGGTCAAGCGGCGGGACAACGGCGGCCTCGCGTGGGTCGGCGCGGTTTGGCCCTGGCGTGCCGGCCGCGCATATTCGGCCGCCATGATCGCGCTCATCACCGGCATTACGGGACAGGATGGCTCCTACCTGGCCGAGTTCCTGCTCGACAGGGGGTACGAGGTGCACGGCGTCGTGCGTCGTTCCTCGGTGGAGAAGTACGACCGCATCGCGCATCTCCGCGACCGGGTCGCGCTCCACCAGGCGGACCTGCTCGATCAGTTGTCGCTCATCCGCGTTCTCGAACGCGTGGAACCCCGGGAGGTGTACAACCTCGCCGCGCAGTCCTTCGTTCCCACCTCCTGGGACCAGCCGCTGCTGACGGGTGAATTCACGGCGCTGGGCGTCACGCGCATGCTCGAGGCGGTCCGGGCGGTCGACCACGCGATCCGCTTCTACCAGGCCTCCTCCTCGGAGATGTTCGGGAAGGTGCGGGAAACCCCGCAAACCGAGGACACGCCCTTCTATCCCCGCAGCCCGTACGGCGTCGCGAAGGTGTACGGCCACTTCATCACGGTGAACTACCGGGAGAGCTACGATCTGTTCGCGACGAGCGGGATCCTGTTCAACCACGAGAGTCCCAGGCGGGGCCGGGAGTTCGTCACGCGCAAGGTGAGTTGGGAGGCGGCCCGCATCCATCACGGACTCGTCGACCGTTTGTCGATCGGGAACCTCAATGCGGAGCGCGACTGGGGTTTTGCGGGCGATTACGTCGAAGCGATGTGGCTCATGCTGCAGGCGGAGACACCCGAGGACTACGTGATCGGGACCGGCGTGACCCATTCCGTGCAACGGCTGATCGAGATCGCCTTCGATGAGATCGGGCGGGACTGGCGCGAGCACGTGCAGCAGGATCCGGCGCTCCTGAGGCCGGCCGAGGTCGAGCGGCTCTGCGCCGACCCGTCGAAGGCGAAGCGGCGGCTGGGCTGGGAGCCGCGCATGTCGTTCGAGGAAATGATCCGCCTCATGGTGCGAGCGGACATCGAGCGGCTCTGCGCCACGGCGGCGCACGGCCGCTGTGTCCGGGCGCCCTAGGTACGCAGTCTGGCGAAGAGCAGGAGCCCGGCGGCGAAGAAGATGATGTTGGGCAACCAGGCCGCGGCGGCCGGTGACAGCGCCCCTCCGGCCCCCATCGCTTCGGAGATGCGGATCAGGGTCAGGAAGAGGATCGTCGTGCCGAGCGCGATTCCGATCGAGGTCGGCGCCCCGCCCCGCTTGTTGCTGTGCGCGAGCGGCATCCCGAACACGGCGATCACGAGACAGATGAAGGGGAAGGCGATGCGCAGCGCGCGGGAGGTTCTCAGCCCGTTCGTCGTGCCGCCCGACCGTTCGACCGACTCGATGAGGCGACCCAGTTCCGCGTAGCGCATCTCGTCCGGTTCCTTGGGCCTCGCCTGAAGTTCCTCGGGCGTCTCGTCCAGCTGGCGCACGAACAGTTCGGAAAACTCGTAGGCGGTCTCCTCTTCCGGGCCGCGGAACTCGCGCATCCACCCCTGCTGGAGCACCCAGCGCGAGGATACCGAGTCGTACTGCGCCGTGTTGGCCGTGATGTGCACGGTGGGGAAGTCGGGTTCCGATCCCTTCCGCTCGATCTGTATGTCATCCATCCGGCCCTCGCGCGTGTCCAGCAGTCGCGCCTTGTACACGAGGCCGTCGTCTCCCCGGTAGACGAAGGAGTTCCGGATCGTCTGGCTGCGGGCCTCCTCCTGCTCGAGGACTTCGGCCGATTTCCGGGTCGTCACGGCGACGAGTTCCGTCAGGCCGAGCGCGACGAGACTCAGCAGCGTCGCGCCGCAGAGAATGGGGAGGACGAGCCGGTAGAAGGAAACGCCGCCCGCCTTGGCGGCCGCGACCTCGAAGTTCCGGGACATGGAGGCCACCGTGAACACGGATCCGAGCAGGGCGGCAATCGGAAAGCCGAGCAGCGACTGGTACGGGAACTCGTACACGTAGTGGAGGATGATCTGGGACCAGGCGGACCCCTGGTCGAGGAATCTGTCGATGTTGTCGGCGACGTCGATGACCATGAACAGGAACGGCACGCCGAGCGCGCACGCCGCGAAGATCCGCAGGAACTGGAACAGGACGTACCGGTCGAGCAGTTTCACGGGCTCAGCGCATCACCCTGGTCGAGCGCGCCAGAGCCACGAGGCCGAGGGCGCCGAACAGGATGTTCGGGGCCCACATGGCCACGAGCGGTGAGATCCAGAGGCGGTCGGAGAGTCGCTCGCCGCCGATGAGCGACACGTAGTATGCGCCGAAGAAGCCGAGGCTGACGCCGACGACGAGCGCGACGCCCCCGCGCGGGAACCGGACGGCGATCGGGGCCCCGAGAAGGACGAAGACGATGCACGCGGCCGGGATCGTCCCCTTCTTGTGAATCTCGACCCAGTACTGGTTGATCCGGCGAAGGCCCGTGTTCTCGCGCTCCGCGTAGGACTGGAACTGGTTCGCCGCATCGAATGCGGAGTAGAAGCGGCGGGCTGCGCTCTCGGCGACCTGTGTCGTGGAGTCCGGCGCGGTGGCCTGGATCTCGCGCCGCGCGGGCGCCCCCGATGCCGCGGGAAGGTCGTCTTCCCCGTCGCGGCGATCGACTTCCCGCGCGGGAATGTCGCGTTTCAGGTCGGGGATGTCCCCATTCCAGTCGGGGGTCTCGCCTCCCCGGATACGGGTGCCGCCCGCCGGCCCGGCCCCGCCGCGAACCGGCGCGTCCGCCAGAGGCTGCTCGAAATCCAGCAGCATTTCGGTGATCGCCCGGGCGTATACCAGGCTCTCCGAGCGCGCCGCGTCCGCCATCTCCCTGCCGCGATCCGCCTCCGCGCGCATGTCGGCGATGTTCATTTCGCGGTCGCCGCGTATGGCGGCGGTATCGCGCTCGAGCCCGTTCGCCACATCCGGGATCTTGAGCAGCATCCGCTCGAAGGCGATGCGCCGAAAGGCGTGCGGGCGCTCGTTCAGCCGCACCTGGACGACGCCGTCCTCGAGATCGAAGTAGAGGTCCTCCCCTTCTTCCGAGAAGCCCATCTTCCCGCGCGCCGCGTAGATGGAGCGGCTCTCCTGGCCGTTTCGCTCATCGTAGATCGCGACATCGTGGACCACGCTCTCTTCCCGGTCGATCGTGCCGGGGTGCACGTACACATAGGACGGCAGCACCTCATTGATCGTATGTTCCCGAAGGTTGAAGGTCGGCGTCTTGCGGCCGATCCCCGTGAGCAGCACCTGCAGGTGATGATTCGACTGCGGCAGGACCGTGTTGTTGAACCAGGTCATTCCGCCGGCCAGGATGACGGCGCAGACGAGGAGCGGGGCCATCACGCGCGACAGCGGGATGCCGCTCGCCTTGACGGCGGTGATCTCGAAGTCGCCCTCCATCCGGCTGAAGACGTACAGGACCGCGATGAGCACGGCCATCGGCAGGGTCTGCGCGATGATGAAGGGGATCGAATAGACGAAGACCTCGGCGATCACGGTCCACTCGAGGTCCTTGCCGATGAGCCGCTCGAAGCGCTTGCTCACCTGATCGAGGAGGAGCAGCACCGTGGTGCCGATGATGGCGAAGATGAACGGTCCGGCGTGACGGCGCAGGATATAGCGGGTAAGAGTTCGCATCGCCCCGAGATTACTGTGTTTTGGGGCCGTTGTCAGCCCGGGCGGGTCTTCCCGGGGCCGGTTCGGCCCCGAGGTTTCGTCACGATCCGCCAGCCCATGTACCGGAATGCAGGCCGATAGATCCCCCCGAGGCGCGGGCGCTCCGCCGCGCCGGGTCGCCCTCGTGCTCATGAGCGCGGTGGGAAGCACCGTCCAGGGGTTGCCCGTTGTAGCGTCCCTCCGGCGGGCCTGGCCCGCCGCACACATCACTTGGGTGCTGCAACCGGGTCCGGCCGCGCTGATGGCCGGCCGGCCGGACGTCGACCGGCTCCTGCTCTTCCACCGGCGGCTCGGCGCCCGTGCCTATTCCCGCTTTCGTCGCGAAGTGGCGGGAGAAGCGTTCGATCTCGTCATCTGTCTGCAGCCGAACTTCAAGGGAGGGATGGTCACGCGTCTCCTCCGCGCCCCGGAGCGCCTGGGTCACGACCGCGCGCGCGCCCGCGACCTGAGCTGGATGGCCACGAACCGCCGCATCCCGCCGGCTCCCGTGGCCCACACTCAGGACGAACTGTTCGAGTTTCTCGATCATCTCGGCGTCCCGCGACGCCTGGAGTGGCGTTTTCATTTCACCGAAGAGGAGCGGCGGGTTTCGGCGCGGTGGCGGGAGGGATTCGCGCGCCCGGTGCTCGCGGTCGTGCCGCGGAGTTCCAATCCCCGGAGGAATTGGACCCTCGAGGGGACCGCGCGGGTAATCGACGTGGCGGCCGGTGATCTGGGCCTTCAGCCGGTGCTCCTGGGAGGAGACTCCGAAGAGGAACTGCGGGATGCCCACCGACTCGAGAAGTTGTGCGGGGTTCCGCCGCGCGTGGCGCTGGGAGGGACGCTGAGGGAGTTGGCGGGCCGGCTCTCCGCGAGCGATCTCGTGCTGGCGCCGGACACGGGTCCCCTGCACATGGCGGTGGCGCTGGGGACGCCGACCATCGGACTGTACGGGTATACGGACCCGGAACGCAGCGGTCCCTACGGGCGGTTCACGGATCTCACCGTGGACCGGTTTCGTGGCCCGGCCGGCCCCGACGGCGAGCGAAGGCCGTCCCGGGCCACTCGACCCGGACGCATGAGGAGGATCCGGGCCGAGGAGGTCGTGCTTAAGCTGGAGGGAGCCATCCGTTCATATCTGAACACCTGAAAGGCCGTACATGACCGAAGGGACGAAGACGGTGGCGGGCCGGATACTCTGGGTGGACGACGAAGTCGACCTGCTGCGTCCGCATCTCATGCTGCTGCGGTCGTCGGGGTATCGCGTCGATGCGGTGATGAACGGCCAGGACGCGATGGAACTCCTGACGGCGGTGTCCTACGATCTCGTGCTGCTGGACGAGCGGATGCCGGGGCTGCGCGGGATCGAGGTTCTCGACCGCATCCGGAGTTTTTCCCCGCGCCTCCCCGTGGTGATGGTCACGAAGAGCGAAGAGGAATCGACCATGCACGAGGCGATCGGACGGCGGGCGGACGACTACATCGTCAAGCCGACGAGCCCCCGGCAGGTGCTGTCGGTCGTGACCCGGCTCCTCGCCGGCCCGGCGCTGCGCCACGAGCACATCACGCGCGATTTCTCACGGCGTTTCGGCGAGTTGCGGGAGCGGGTCTCCACGGCGGCTTCGTGGCGGGACTGGGCCGACCTGTACTCCGAGCTGGTCGACTGGGATCTGAGACTGGAGGAGGCCGGCGAGTCGGGCCTGCGCGAGATCCTCGGTGGGCTGCACACCGACCTGAGCCGAGGGTTCTGCGATCTCGTGGCGGATCAGTACGGTGAGTGGGTGCACGAAGGGGGCGAGCGGGGCCCGACCCTCTCGGTGGACGTGCTGCCCCGCTTCTTTCGACCGATCCTCGACGAGGATCCGGCGGCGCTGCTCGTCGTGATGGATTGCATGCGGCTCGACCAGTGGCGGGCGGTCCTCCCCATCGTCAGCGAGTACTTCGAGATCGAGGAGGCGCTCTACGCGGGCCTCCTGCCCACGGCGACCCCGTTCGCGCGCAACGCGATCTTCGGGGGCATCTTCGCGGACGAACTCGCCGAGCGTCGTCCGGAATGGTGGGAGAGGGGAAGCGAGACCGGCTACAACTCGTTCGAGGACGAACTCTTCGAGCGGCATATCCACGAACTGACCGCGTCGCGGATCCCCGTGCACTACGAGAAGATCTTCTCGGCCCAGGAGAGCGAGCCCATGCTGGCGCGGCTCGGCGGTTACCTGTCGTCCCCCTCGGCCACTGCGCTCGTGTTCGGATTCGTGGACATGCTCACGCACGGGCGGGCGCGGTCGCGCCTGATCTGGGAGATGGCGCAGGACAGCAGCGCGCTGCGTTCGCTGACGGTGACCTGGTTCGAGCGTTCGCCGGCGCTGAAGGCGCTGCGGCTGGCCGCGCAGCGGGGAGTCCGGGTCCTCCTCACGACGGACCACGGTTCGATTCACTGCCGGCGGCCCGCCACGATCTACGCGGGACGCGACGCGTCGACGAGCCTGCGCTACAAGATCGGCGACGACATGAAGGTGGAGAACCCGGCCGCGGTCATGTCGACTTCGGACGCGGACGAGTGGCGACTGCCTCCGGGCGGAATGAACAAGACCTTCGCCCTCTGTCGCGAGGACTACTTCTTCGTCTATCCGACGAGGCTGCGGGAATACCAGAATCGGTACCGGGACAGCTTCCTGCACGGCGGGGTGAGCCCCGACGAGATGGTGCTTCCGGCCGCGCTGCTCACGCCGCGGTGATTCGATGAACCCGGGCCGGAGCGGCGGGGGCGCCTCCCCGTATCGGCGGCTGCTCCGGTTCCTGCGCCCCTATCGCTGGACCTTCCTCGCGAGCCTCGCGCTCGGCGTGCTCGCGGCCGGACTCGAGGCGTTCAGCCTCCTCCTGCTCATCCCGTTCCTCCGTTCGCTCTTCGGGATCGGACCTCCCCTGCCCGGCGGCGGACGCAACGCGGCGGAGCGTTTCCTCGATGGGATCGCCGGGGGGTGGCTCGGTCCGGAGGCGGGGCTGGACGGATTGCGGGCCGTGTGCGTGCTGGTGCTGGCGGCGCTCCTCCTCAAGAACCTCTGCATCATCGGGGGGCGGGCGCTCTCGATCCGCACGCAGGAGTTCCTCGTTCGCGACGTGCGCAATGCCGTGCACGCCCACCTGCAGCGCCTGCCGCTCGCCTTCTTCGAGCGCGGAAAGGCGGGACAGTTGATCGCGCGAGTGATCGCGGATGCGGGCGAGGCGAAGCCCGTCGTGACCGACGCGCTCGCGCAGGCGGTGCGCCAGGGGGCGACTCTCGCGGCCTATGCGGTGGCCCTGCTCGCTCTCTCGTGGAGGCTGGCGCTGATCGCCGCCATCCTGGTGCCGCTCGTGTGGCTCGGCCTGCGGCCGCTGCTCGGCCGGTTGCGCGAGAAGTTCCGCCGCACCTGGGATGACCACGGCGAACTCGTGGCGGCGCTGGGGGAATCGCTGGGCGCGGTGCGGGTTGTGAAGTCGAGGGTCGCCGAGGACTTCGAGATGAAGCGCTTTCGGCGCCGTTCGGACGCGTTCAGCCGCAAGCGGATCGCGGCGGCCACGACCCGACACCTCGCCTCGCCCCTTTCCGAAGTGCTCGCGTCCGTCGTCGCGCTCGGACTCGTCTGGATCGGGGCGTCGTTCGTGGGGAGTAGCGGGTCGATCGCGCCCGAACAGTTCGTCGCCTTCGTGACCATCGCGCTCCGCGCCGTCTCGCCGGTGAAGGGGCTCGCGCAGTACCCGGCCATCGCCGCGCAGGGGCTCGCCGCCGCCGACCGTTTCTTCGAGATCCTCGACCAGGATCCGGAACCGGCCGGAGGGTCGCGGATCGCGGCGGGCCCCGAACGGGAGATCCGCTACGAGGGCGTCAGCTTCGCCTACGAGCCGGGGCGGGCCGCGCTGCGAGGCATCGATCTCGCCATCCCGCGCGGATCCGTCGTCGCGATCGTCGGGGGGTCGGGGAGCGGGAAGTCGACGCTGGTCGACCTGCTGCCCAGGTTCGCGGATCCGCAGGCGGGACGGGTCACGATCGATGGGACGGACATCCGGGAGTTCTCGATGGACTCCCTCCGCCGGCTCACCGGTCTCGTGGGGCAGGAGGCGGTGCTCTTCCACGACACGGTGGCGGCGAACATCGCCTATGGGGAGGCCGCGCCGGACCCGGCGGCGGTCGAAGCGGCGGCGCGGGCGGGCGGAGCGCACGGCTTCATCGCGGGACTGCCCGGCGGCTACGACACCGTGCTCGGCGACCGCGGCGTGCGTCTTTCGACGGGCCAGCGTCAGCGCATCGGCATCGCGCGGGCCATCTTCCGCGATCCCCCCATCCTCATCCTGGACGAAGCCACGTCGGCCGTGGATGCCGAAACGGAGACGGCGCTCAGGGCGGCGGCGGCGGAGGGCTTTCGCGGCCGCACGGTGATCGTGGTCGCCCACCGGCTCTCGACCGTGCGCGAGGCCGACCGGATCTTCGTCCTCGAGCGCGGGCGACTTGTGGACGCCGGCCGCCATGACGCGCTCGTCGCTCGCGGCGGGCCGTACCGCCGGCTCTTCGGCCACCAGCTCGAACGCGTCCCGCAACCGTGAAGGAGCGCGCGCGGCAGGCCGGTCGGCGTGGGCGTGGCGGCGGCCCACCGCTTGCGGACGCGCTCGTGGACGGCGGCGTGGCCGGCCTGCATCTCGGACTGCGCGCCGCGCCGGACCCGGTGGCGCTCGGGACCGGCCGGGCGCTCGGAGCGCTGTGTCGCGACCCTCTCCGCGTCCGTCGCCGCGTGGTCGACGCCCAACTCGCCGCAAGTTTCCCGGCTGCCACACCGCGCTGGGTGCGCGACACGGCTCGCGCCTGCTACCGCCACTTCGGCCAGGAGGCCGCGCTCCTCATGGGCGGTGCGCCCCGGATCGAGCGGATGCTGCCTCGCGTCGCCGACGAGGCCGGGCTGGGCCCGCGCCTGCACGCGGCGACCGCGGAGCGGGACGGCGCCGTGGTCGTCTCCGGGCACCTCGGCAACTGGGAGCTCGGAGGGGCGGCCGTGCGGGCGCTCGGAGTGCGCGTGACGGCGGTCGTGCAGCGTCAGCGAGGCGCCTTCGGCCGTCGGCTGGGCGAGTTGCGCTCGCGGCTGGGACTGGACGTGCTCGACCGCGACGCGGCGGCGCGGCCGGCGCTCGACGCGCTCCGCTCGGGCCGGGTTCTCGCCCTCGTGGCCGATCAGCACACCCGGCGGGCCAGCGCCCCGGTCGACTTTCTGGGTCGCCCCGCCTGGACATCGCTCGCCCCGGCGCGTTTGTGTCTCGCGGCCGATGTCCCTCTCTTCTTCGCGGCTCTGGTTCGAGACCCATCGGGGTACAGGATCGTCCATGAAGAGATCGACGGCGGCCGGTCCGGCGCCGCCGGGGATCCGGTCGAGCTCACAAAGGGGTGGGTTCGGGTGTTGGAGAGGGAGGTCGAACGGCGGCCGGAGCAGTATTTCTGGTTCCACCGGCGCTGGAAGCGGGTGGCGCAACGCGGAGAGGGCGCGTGATTCACATCGGGATTCCGGTTCACAACGAACGCGATACCATCGGCCCGCTGCTGTGGCGGATCCGCGAACTGCTCTACGGCGAGCGGCGGCAGTTTCACGTGCTCGTGTGCGATGACGCCTCGGACGACGGGACGGGCGAGGCGCTCGACCGATATCCGCGGGTGCTTCCGCTGACCGTGCTCCGCAACGAGGAGCGGCAGGGCTACGCCGCGAGCCTCGACCGGCTGATCGGGGCGACGCTGCACCGCTCGGGTTATCCGCGCCGCGACGCGTTCGTCTCCATGCAGGGCGATTTCTCCGATCCGCCCGAGCGCTTGCCGGAGATGCTTCGCCGCTTCGAGGGCGGCGCAGATCTCGTCACGGTCGCGCGTGGTGATTCGGAACCCTTCACCCGCCGTCTGACCCGGGCCGGGGGCCGGCTCTGTGCCCGTCATCTGCTGTCGGCTCCAGCCGTGACGGACCCCTACGCTTCTCTTCGGTTATATAGGTTGTTCGCTCTGGAACGCGCCGTCGCCGCCGGCGATGGGCAGCTGTTGCAGTATGAGGGTTGGGCCGCCAACGCCGCGCTGCTCCTGCAGGTGTGGCCGTTTGTACGAAGATTCGAGGAGATTCCGCATGATCCGCACTCCCTCCGCCGATACCGTGACGCCCGTTTCCGGGCCGGCGAGCAACTCCGGCAGCTGTTCGCCGCCGGCCGGGACCGCGCGCTGCGCGAGATCGGCCGGCAGATCGCCGCAGCGGCCTGACATGCGGAGACGAAACCTCCGTCGCGGCGCCTTGGCGTGCCTGGCGCTCCTGGCCGCTTCGATTCCGGGTACATCCGACCTCGCCGGGCAGGGTAGCGCGGGCGAGGTGGCCGATGACTTCTTCTCCGAGAGCTGGCCGTTCGAGATCGGGGAGACCTCCGAGTACGCCGTGCTGTTCGGGCCGGTGAACTTCGGGCGCATGCACCTCCGGGTCGAAGCGCAGGATACGATCCGCGGCACGCCGGCCTACCGGCTCTCGATGGAGATGAAGGGGGGCGTCCCCTTCTACAGGATGGATGACCGCACGGTGAGTTGGCTTGCCCCCGATCCCTACCGGTCGCTCCGCTTCGAAGAGAATCTGCGGCAGGGGGGATACCGCAGGCAGCGCCGCTGGGAGCTGGATCACGAGGCTCTCGCCGCCACGAGACAGGACTGGAACGAGGAGGCGGAGGCCTATCTTCCGCACCGCCGGCAGCGGGATCTTCCAATGCCCCCGGGCGCGCTCGACGAGATCTCCTACCTCTACCTGATCCGGACTCTTCCGCTGGAGGTCGGCCGAACGTACGAGTTCGACCGCTACTTCGAGGAGGACGGCAATCCCGTCGTCGTCGAGGTTCTCCGCCGCGAGCGCGTGCGCGTGCCGGCGGGGACGTTCGACACGATCGTCCTGCGTCCGACCATTCAGACCGATGGCCTGTTCGGAGAGGAGGGGCAGGCCGAGGTCTTCATCTCGGACGATGATCGTCGCCTCATCGTGCAGATCAGGAGCCGCATGAAGATCGGCGGGGTCGACATGTATCTTCGCGGCTTCGAGCAGAACGAGGCGGAGACCGGTCGCTGACATCCGGACCCGGGCGGGCGGAGAGCGCCGCTGCGGTGCGGTACTCCCTTTTTGCCGTGGTGCGTCCTAGGTTAGTCTTGAGGCCTGTACAGAGACGACGACCACCAGGAGGTGCCTTGAGCAAAGGAAATCATGTGCCGAATTCAACCGACCGGGCCCGCGACGAGTTGTTCAGCCACATCCGCCGCTGTGGCGTGCTCGACGCGGAAGATGAGCAGCGGCAAGAGTGGTTCGACGATACGATCCAGTACCTCGGAGAGCGGTATCCGGAGTTGACGCCGGGTGAGCTGTCCGTCCTGCGCACCATCGGAGAGCGGTACTGTGCCCCGGCGATCCCGCACGGAGGCGCGGCCCGGCAGTCAAAGCAGGAAGCCCACTAGCAGCCCGATCGAGGACCACCGGCGAGGTAACGTAGCCTGAACGAACCCCCGCCCCCGGACAGACCGGGAGCCACACCATCCGCTAGTCGGACCGCCGAATGGACCTCGGACTCGTTCTGAGGCTCGGCGCGGTCCTCGCGCTCGTAGCGGCGAACGCCTTCTTCGTCGCGGCGGAGTTTGCGCTCGTCAGCGCGCGACGCACCCGCATAGACGAACTGGCCGATGGCGGTGACCGTCTGGCCCGGGTTGTCCGCAGGGCGCAGGGCAATCTCGACCGCGCCATCTCGGGTACCCAGCTCGGGATCACCCTCGCGTCCCTCGGCCTGGGCTGGATCGGCGAGCCGGCGGTCGCCCGGACGATCGAGCCTCTGTTCGGCACGCTGGGCTTCGCCGCGGGGCCGGCGGCACTCCACACGACGGCCATCGTCGTCGCCTTCATCCTCATCACCTACCTCCACATCGTACTCGGCGAACTCGCTCCGAAGACCGTCGCGCTCCTGCGTCCGGAGACGGTGAGTCGTTACCTCGCCGGTCCTCTCCTCGCCTTCAACCGCGTGGCGACGCCCGCGATCTGGCTGCTCGACGGCTCGGCCCGGCTGTTCCTGCGGCTGATCCGCGCCCCCGTTGGCGATACGCACGGCGTCGAACATGCCCACAGTCCGGACGAGATCGAGGTGCTCGTCCGGCAGAGCCTGCGCGAAGGAGTGGTGGAGAAGGACGAGCAGGCGATGATCGAGGGCGTGTTCGATCTCACGCATACCGTGGTCCGGGAGGTGATGACGCCCCGGCCGGACATCGTCGCCGTAGGGGCCGGGGATCCGGCCAAGGTCATCCTGGAGGTCGCGGCGGAGTCGGGGTATTCGCGCCTCCCGGTCACGGAAGATTCGCTGGACGACATCGTCGGCATCATCGTCGTGAAGGATCTGCTCGCGGAAATCCTCGCAGCGCGTCCAACGGGACTCGTGGCGCGGGACGTGATGCGCGAGGCGCTCTTCGTCCCCGAATCGAAGGCGGTCGACGACCTGTTGGCGGAAATGCGGGCTCGGAAGACCCATATGGCCGTCGTGGTCGACGAGTTCGGCGGCACGGACGGCATCGCCACGCTGGAGGATCTCCTCGAGGAGATCGTCGGCGAAATCTACGACGAGCATGACGAGGCGGAGGCGGGGCTGGAGGTCGGCCCCGATGGGTCGGTCGGACTCGATGGAGGCGTCTCGTTCGCGGATCTGCTCTCGGGCCTGGACCTCGATGACCTGGAGGAAGACGAGGAGTACGACACCGTGGCAGGCTACGTGATCGGCACGCTGGGCCGAATCCCGGAGCCGGGCGACCGGGTCCCGCTGGGAGATGCGCGGTTGGAAGTCGCGGAGCTGATCGAACGGCGAATCACACGGCTCACCCTGCACGGTGTGGACGATGAGACGGTAGTGAGGTTGTGCGAAGCGCTCGAATCGTGAACGCATCCGATCTCCCCGGCGGCTCCGAACTTGCTGGCGTGGGCATCGCGCCCGAAGTTGTGGAAGCGTCCTTCAACGAAAGGCTCCGCTCTGGCTGGCCGAACATGGTCGGAAAGGTTGTTGACTTGAGGTTCCGGACTTGAACCTCTCCGACCCCTGGAACTACGAGCAGTTCGATGCCGAAGCGCAACGGCTGTACGAAGCCGGCGACTTCGATCAGGCGCTTGGCCTCCTCAAGGAGGCCCTCACCCGTTATCCCGACTCGGCGGAACTCCTCGTCTCACTCGGCTATACGCGTCTGGCCCGAGAGGAGTATGCCTGGGCGCGCGCCGCCTTCGCCGGGGTCCTCAGGCTCGATCCGGAACACGAAGAGGCGCTGGCCGGCCTCGGAGACGTCCTGCTGAAGCTGGGGGACCGCGCGGCGGCCTTCCAGATCTTTGAAGGCCTCATCGCCATGGGGTACGATCAGGACGTGGAACTCATGCTCTGCGTGGGACGCAGCCTGCTGCGCGAGGGTCTCCTGCGCCGGGCGGAGCGGTACTTTCGGCTCGCCCTCGCGGCCGACCGCGAGAGCCCCGATGCGGCGCTGGATCTTGCCTTCACCTTCTACCGGGACGGCGACACCGAAGGGGCGCTGTTCTGGAGCCGCGAGGCGGTGCGGCTGGATCCTCGCTTCGCGGAAGCCCGCGCCCTCTACGGCAACGTGCTCTACGAACGCGGCGATTTTCGCGGGGCGCTCACGCAGCTCGCGATGATTCCGGTGACGGATCTGGCGGACCCGATCGTCGCGTGGCGGGTCGTCGACCTCAAGCGGCGACTCGAAGACCTCCCCGCGGACGCCGGGGAGTTGCAGCCCTACCTGCTGGCGCTGGAGGAACTGGCGCCGGAACCGAGTCCGGAGGACCGCCTGCTGGCCGAGGTCGAAGCCCGGGCGAACGGATTGACGGCCGGACCGGGAACGGGCCAGCTCGACCTGTTCGGTCGTCCGCCCGACGCGCCGGCGGTGGAGGTACACCGCGTGCGGGCCCCGAACGGCGTGGTGTACGAAGGAGATTGGGATGGGATCGTGCGGGCCATGCGCAACGGATCCGAGGAGCCCGGCGTCTCGCTGGCGGACTTCATGCGCAACGAGGCGATGCGGCTCCAGGCGCTGACGGGCATCGCCGTGTCCTGGCAGACGGCGCGCGCCTTCCTGGAGGACTCGGCGCGGGTCGGCGCGCTCGAAATCGAACGCTAGTCGCCGAGCCGATGTGAAGGCCCCGCTGCGCATCGCCGCCATCGGCGGCGACGGGATCGGACCCGAAGTCACCCGCGAAGCGTGTCGCGTGCTTCGCGCTGTCGCCGCGAAGGGTCTCTCCGACCTCGAACTCACGCACTTTCCGCACGGCGCGGATCACTATCTCGCCACGGGCGAGACGCTGTCGCCGCGGACCTTCGAGTCTCTGAGGGATGACTTCGACGCGATCCTCTTCGGCGCCGTGGGCGACCCGCGCGTGCCCGACGGACGTCACGCGCGCGACCTCCTCCTCGGATTGCGGGTGCGGCTGGACCTGTTTCTCAATCGCCGCCCGCTTCGGCTGCGCGCGCCGGAACTGTCGCCGCTGAGATCGGCGGACTCGGCGCCCATGGACTTCGAGATCTTCCGGGAGAATACGGAGGGCCTGTATGTGGGCGTCGGGCGAGTCGAGCATGAGGGCACGCCGGACGAGGTCGCGGTGTCGGAGGCGGTCGCGAGCCGCTTCGGGGTCGAGCGGATCGTGCGGCGGGCGTTCGAGCACGCCGCTCCCCGGGGGCTGCGCGTCACGCTCGCGGACAAGGCGAACGCGGTGCCGCACATGTTCGGGCTCTGGCGCCGCGTGTTCGCGGAGGTTGCCTCCGGATATCCGGGCGTGGAGTCGGAGATGCGTTATGTGGACGCGCTCGCCATGGAGATGGTCCGGACGCCGGAGCGGTTCGGCGTGATCGTCACCTCCAACCTGCTCGGCGACATTCTTTCCGACCTGGGGGCCGAAATCGTGGGGGGACCGGGGCTCGCGCCCTCCGCCAACGTGAACCCGGGCGTGCATGGACTGTACGAGCCCGTGCACGGCAGCGCGCCCGACATCGCCGGGACGGGACGGGCGAATCCGATGGCCGCGGTGCTCAGCGCCGCGCTCCTCCTGCGGGATCACGGGGCGGATGACGCGGCCGGGGCGGTCGAGGCGGCCGTGGATGCGGCGCTTGCCTCCGGCGTGCGGACGCCGGACGTGGGGGGAAGCGCGACCACGTCGGAGGTCGGAAGCTGGCTCGCGGAACGGGTGAGCGCAGCCTGATGCGTCCAGCTACCTTCCACGTGCCCGCCGGTCTTCGGGCTCCGCGCGCGGCCCCCGGGGGGTGTAGGCAAAGCCGCATCGTACATGAATCGTACATGACAGGGATCCGGTCGGATGACCGGCAAGCGATGGAAGGACTCCGTGATAATGAGTGACGGCAACGGAAACGGGACGGTGTTTCTCTCCGCGGCACGGACCGCCATGGGCGCGTTCGGCGGCAGCCTGAAGGACTACTCGGCGGTGGATCTGGGCGTCGTCGCCTCGGAAGCGGCGATCGAGCGCTCGGGCGCCGCGCCCGGCGACTTCGGGCACGTGGTGATGGGGAACGTGATGCAGACGTCGGCCGATGCGATCTATCTCGCGCGGCATGTGGGACTGCGGGCGGGGCTGCCGGTCGAAACCCCGGCCGTCACCGTGAACCGCCTGTGCGGCTCGGGCTTTCAGGCCGTGATCGATGGCTCGCAGGAGATCGAACTCGGAGAAAGCGACGTCTGCCTCGTGGGCGGAGCCGAGTCCATGAGCCAGGCGCCGCATATCGTGCGCGGCGCCCGCTGGGGTCTGCGGCTGGGCCCGGCGCCCAAGTTCGAGGATTCGCTGTGGGAGGCCCTCACGGATCCCTACTGCGGCTTTTCGATGGCCCAGACGGCGGAGAATCTCGCGGAGGAATACGGTATCTCGCGCTCGGAGGCCGACGAGGTCGCGGCGCGCAGCCAGCGCCTGGCGGCCGAGGCCTGGGAAGGCGGCCGCTACGAGGACGAGGTCGTCCCGATGATGGTGGGAAGGAAGGGAAGGGAAACGTCCTTCGAGCGCGATGAGCACCTCCGTCCCGATTCGACGGTCGACGGGCTCGCGAGGCTCCGGCCGTACTTCAAGCAGGATGGCCTCGTCACCGCCGGCAACGCGAGCGGAATCGGAGATGGGGCGGCCGCGCTCGTGCTGGCGGGCAGGGACTATGCCGCCGCGCACGGCCTTGATCCGGCCGGCCGCCTCGTGTCCTACGCCGTGGCGGGCGTGCCGCCCCGCATCATGGGCATCGGACCCGCCCCCGCCTCGCGCGCCGCCCTCGAGAAGGCCGGCCTCACCCTCGACGACATCGATCTCGTCGAAGTGAACGAGGCCTTCGCTCCGCAGTACCTGGCGGTCGAGCGCGAACTCGGTCTCGACCGCGACAAGGTGAACGTGGACGGCGGGGCGATCGCGCTGAGCCACCCGCTCGGCATGACGGGGGCGCGGATCACGGGCCATCTTCTCCATGAACTACGGCGGCGGGGCGGCGGACTCGGGCTCGGAGCAGCCTGCATCGGTGGGGGACAGGGCGCGGCCGTGATCGTGGAGGTCGACTAGTCCTAAAACAAGCGAGTAGGGCTGGCGAGGCGTCACTTGGATTTCGGGCGGCGGATTATGGGCGGAGGAGGCCGCCGGGAAGCCGTGTTTCCGTGGTTCCGAGGCGGGGATTCGGGGTTTGTCGCTCGGCGGAAGGAGGGTGCGGGGCCGGCGTTTTGCGCGGGGAGACACCGGTCCCCGGGGAGGCGGTTGACGCCTTCGGGCGAGCCGGGCCCGGCGGCGGGTGCTACGTGAAGCCGGTCCGCTCGATGGTGTTCCAGGTGCTGAACAGGCGGTCCACCGAGGGCCGCCAGCCGATGATGCGCAGGGTCGTGCGGCGGGCGCGGCGGATGACTTGGCAGGGCACGAGGATCATCTCGCGGACGAAGCGCCTGAACTCCATGGCGGTGTATTTCCGGCGGTCGGCCTTCAGGTGCATCATCATCGCCAGGAAGCTCTTGAGGTTCCACGCCAAGGCCGCCATCACCATGTAGGCCCAGTTGCTCACCAGGTCGTAGACGGGCACGCGCAGCGCGTTCACCCCGTTCTTGAGCTGCGCGATCACGTTCTCCTGGCCGCACCGGGCGTTGGCCAGCCGGACGACCTCGGCCGCGCTCACGTCCCTCCGGGTGGTGATGTGGAAGAAGTGGCGGATCTCCTCGATGAGGGCGAGTTCGCCCCTCATCTCGCTGATGTTCTTGCGCACCACCACCATCCGGTACGTCTTGCGGCACTTGACGGGCCGGTGGTCGAACTCGGCCACCTCCTCGAAGTTGAGCCGCTTGTTCACGTAACCGCGCTCGCGCACGATCCGCCCCTTCACGTCCTCCCGCCCACTCCGCGTCTTCCCCGTCCGGGACACGTGGCGGGGCTTGCGCTCCAGAGGCTTCCAGTCGTCCTCCTCCAGCGCCTCGGCCCGCCGCACCAGCGCCGAATGGGCGTCGTAGCCGAAGATGAAGTCCGCCCGCTCGCTCCAGCGGTCGAAGTTGACGGTCAGCGAGAAGTCCGTGTCCCCGCGCACGCACACCCGCTCCGCGTACGGCGCCACCAGGTCGATGGCCCGGTCGATCCACTCCGCCGCGCCGGCGTGGCTCACCGCGTTGCCCGGCCGGTTCACCACGTAGAGCACCTCGGCCGTGTTGGCCAGCGACACGACCAGCGGGTGGTAGCCCCACACCTTCTTGTAGGACATGTCCATGCCCGCCTTCTTGCGGCCCAGCGTGGGCGCCAGCGTCCCGTCCACGTCGATATGGGCCACCGGCTCCAGCAGATCCCGGCCCCGGCCCCGCCACAGCTTGGGCCTGACCGCGTTGACGCACTCCATGAGCTCGACCACGTCCGACTCGGAGAAGCGCCGCGTGAAGTCGCCCGCCGCCGTCGGACTGGGGATCACGTCCGCGCCCAGGGCGTCCATGTACGCCGCGTCGTGGCGCAGGCCGTTCAGATCCTCGAGCCGCGCGCCCCCGCACAGCAGGTTGTAGGCGATGTTCAGCACGTGGTCCGACTCGTGGTACGGCAGGTGCCGCTTCAGAAGATCCAGTCGCCGGTCGATCTCCCGCGCCAGCGAAAGCTTCGACACCAGGCGCCGCACGGCGCCGATGCCCCCGAAGCTCATCGCGCTCGTCCGCGCCCCGATCTCGTAGCGGAGCCCGCCCGCCGAAAACACGGGCTTCGGCCGGGAGCCCCGCCGCCTCGCCCCCGCCCGCCGCGACTCCACTCTCCGCTTCCGCCGGGCACTGTTCCTTCGGCTCTGCCTGTGCGATATTCCGTTCACCGGAAAGGCCTCCTGGTTGGGATCGGGCGTCCATCGTTCGAATCCGCTATCGACAATCAGGATAAGCCTTTCCGGTACCTTTTAACAAGGGTTCGCGCGTGGATCGCGCCTGTTTTAGGACTAGTGTGGTGTCGCGGAAGTCCGCGAGCCACCGAGAGCGTCGAGGCGCCGAGTACTGCAAGGCGCTCCGACGAGGAATAGCAGAGCTATTGCAAGGAGGAGCAACGCCGCAGGGGCGGATGCATCGGCGCTCGAATGGCCGTGGGATTTCTGCGACACCACACTAGCACGGGCTGCCGGCGGGTCGCCGGGTCGGACCTCACAGGCAGTCGGAGGGAGCGAACCATGGATCCTCTGTTCTTCATCCTCGCCGGGGCGGGCGCGCTCGCGCTGGCTACGAGTCTCCGCATCCTGAAGGAATACGAACGGGCCGTGGTCTTTCGGCTCGGCCGCGCGCGTCCGACCCGCGGGCCGGGGCTCATCTTCCTCGTCCCGTTCGGGGTCGAGCGCATGGAGCGGGTGAGCCTGCGGATCATCGCCATGGACATCCCGCCGCAGGATGTCATCACGCGGGACAACGTGTCCGTAAAGGTCAACGCGGTCCTCTATTTCCGGGTCGCGAACCCGAGACGGGCCATCCTCGAGATCGAGGACTTTCTCTTCGCCACGTCGCAGCTCGCCCAGACGACGCTGCGCTCGGTCATCGGGCAGGCGGAACTCGACGAGGTCCTCGCGGAACGGGAGAAGTTCAACCAGATCCTGCGTGACATCATCGACCAGGGCACGGACGCGTGGGGGATCGACGTCACGGGCGTCGAAGTGAAGGACGTGGATCTGCCCGGCGAGATGAAACGGGCGATCGCGCGGCAGGCCGAGGCGGAGCGCGAGCGCCGCGCCAAGGTGATCAACGCCAAGGGCGAGCTGCAGGCGGCGTCCGACCTGCGCGCCGCGGCGCGCCAGTTGAGCGAGTATCCGGCTTCGTTGCAACTGCGTTTCCTGCAGACGGCGACGGAGATCGCGGCGGAGAACAATTCGACGACGCTCTTTCCGCTTCCGGTGGATCTGGGGTCCATGGCCGGCCTGTTCAGGAACCTGTCGTCGGCCGCCGACGCCGAGGCGGCCGCCCCGGCTCCGGTCGACGAACGCGTGCTCGAAGGGTCGGAAGGCGCACCGCAGCTGCCCCGCGCGGAAGCGGCGGATGGCGTGTCGGAGGCTGCGGACGAGCCGGAGGCGGTGACGAGGGAGCGCGATGCCGCCGGCTGACGGCGGTGACGGCGGTTCGGGCGAGCCCGGTCCTCCCGAACGCCGTTCGTCCCTCCCCGCCACCGTCACGCAGGAGCAACTCGAACGTGTGATCCGGCGGGCGTCGGACCTCCAGTTCCGCAGTTCCACCTCGATCGGCGGCGAACTCGGGGCCGGCGAAGTCGTCGAGATCGGAGCGGAAGTCGGGCTCGAGGAGCGGTACGTCCGGCAGGCGCTGGCCGAGGTGGAGGCCGCCTCCCTCATCCCCGACGCGCCTCCGGACGAAGGGCTTGCGCGCCGGATCGTCGGTCCCGCGATCGTGAGCACGAGCCGGGTGGTGCCCGGAAGTCCGACGGATGTGGAAGCGAATCTCGAGTCGTACCTTCGCGAAGAGGAGCTTCTCCGACAGGTACGCTCGCGGCCCGGTGGATCGCTCTGGGAGCCGGGAACCGGCCTTGTCAGCCAGATGCGCCGCGCGATGGACGTCGGCGGCCGACGGTACACGCTCGCGAAGGCGCGCAACCTCCAGGTCGGCGTGGAAGCCCTGGAGAGCGGGTGGTCGCTTGTCACGCTGACGGCGGACGTCGGTAACATGAGGGCGGAACGGCTCGGTGGCTGGTTCGCGGGAATGGGGTTGGGCGGAGCGGCCGGCGGCTTCGGCCTGTTCATGGCGACGGGGGGCGGTGTCCTGCCGCTCCTGGGAGGACTGGCCATCTTCTCCGGCTTCACGGCCATCGCGACGGTTTCCGCGCGGGCCGACATGCGGAAGGTCAGGCAACGGATGGAACTTGCGCTTCAGGGTCTGCTCGACCGACTCGAGCGCGGAGAGAATCTTCGCAGCGCGGAGGAACCGTGGCACCGTAAGCTGCTGCGCTGAGGGACAACTGCGGACATAGAGGGAGTGGACATTGACTGAGATTCGGAAGGTCGGGGTGGTCGGAGCGGGACTGATGGGGGGCGGGATCGCGCAGGTCAGCGCGGCGGCCGGCTATGAGACGATCGTGCGGGACGTGGAGAGGGGGTTCCTCGACCGGGGGATGGCCGGAATCCGACAAAACCTCGACCGCGCCGTGGAGAAGGAGAAGCTCGGCTCGGCCGACCGGGACGCGACGGTGGCTCGTCTTCGCCCGACGCTCGAGCTGGCGGACCTGGCGGAGTGCGACCTCATCATCGAGGCGATCACCGAGAACCTCGGGGCGAAACACGCGCTGTTCGGCGAACTCGGCGGGCGGTGCGCGGGGGAGACGATCTTTGCCTCCAACACGTCGAGCCTGTCCATCACCGAACTCGCCGCGGAGACCGATCGCCCGGAGCGTTTCGTCGGTCTCCATTTCTTCAGCCCCGTTCCCGTCATGCCGCTGGTGGAGGTCGTCCGCTGCGGACAGACGGCCGATGACACGTTCGACGCCGCCTTCGCCTTCGCCGAATCGCTCGGCAAGAGCCCGATCGCCTGCGGCGACAACACCGGCTTCGTGGTGAACCGGCTGCTCGTGCCCTACATGCTCGACGCGATCCGCGCGTACGAGGCCGGGGTCGCGTCGATCCCCGACATCGACCAGGGACTGCGCCTGGGCTGCGGATATCCGATGGGCCCCTTTACGCTGGGCGATTTCGTGGGGCTCGACACGCTGTACCACATCACGGGAATCATGTACGACGAGTACAAGGAGGCGCGCTTCGCCTCTCCCCCCCTCCTGCGCCGCATGTACCTCGCCGGATATCACGGCCGGAAGACGGGGAAGGGCTTCTACGACTACAGCGGCGACGAACCGGTCGTGTCCAGCTTCGTGCTGTAATCCGGTTCAGGTCGGCCAGAGCCAGCCGAAGGCGCCGCCGGCCGGCGCCTCGGGGCTACTCCCGGAAGCGCATCTGTATGCCCAGCGCGTCCCCGGCAATCAGCGGCCGGATCCGGGCGCGGGCGGGCGAAGACCGCCTGGACGAGACCGACGAGGGTTCGACTCGGAGCCAGCCAGCAGCCGCTTCGGTCGCGCGGCCGCCCACCCACCAGCCGATGAAGCCTCCGACCACCACATCGGACAGCCAGTGCCGGTCTCCGTAGATCCGGGCGAGTCCCGTACCCGCCGCCGCCGCGTAGAAGGGGATGGCCCACCCGCCCTCGGCGACCTCATCGACGGCGGCGGCGATCGCGAAGGCATAAGCCGTGTGGCCGGACCCCAGGGAGGCGTTGCTCCGGAAGGGGTCGAAGTGCAGAACGCCCCGCTCATCTCTCGGGCGGCTTCGTCCCAACGTCCAGTTGAGGATGGTGTTCGACATCGAGCCGGCGAAGACGCCGAAGAAGGCCGATGTCGCCCGCCGGACTCCCTGTTCGCCGTCCAGCGCGACGCCGAGAAGGATTCCGCCCCCGGCGAGAAGGGGCGCCGTCCGCTTCCAGTCGCCGTACGTGTGGCCGGCGCCGGCCAGATCGCGCCCCAACGTTCCCTGCTGGTCCAGCGCAAGCGTGCGGATGTTGTCGTCGAGGAGGAAGGCGCCGCCGAGGACGCCCGCCCCGAGGGCGATATCCGGCCAGACCCGGCTCGCGCCCGGCGTCTGCGAATCCGGAGGCGCTTCGACCGCCCGCGCCTGGGCGGCGAGGTGGACCGGAAACACGAACCACGCGACTCCGAGGCAGGCGACCGCCCCTCGCAGGGTTCTGTTTCGCGCGATCGGGCGGCGTGCGCCGCTGCGGCCGAAGCGTGTCATGGACATCTCGAAGCTGCCTGCCCGGAGGCTCCCGGGCAACCGCTCGGCGGCGCTTTCCGGACCAGGTCGACAACGGGCAAATTTCCTTGCGATACAAGGGTTTTCGCCGTATTTTGAGGGCTTGTGACGAAGACACCGGAGGCACCGTCCATCCGCCAGCCCGAGGCGTCTTCCGCGCCTTTCCTCAGGCGCTTGATCCTTCGCGACTACCGCAACTTCGAACGACTCGAGTGCGAGTTCCCCGAAGCCGGCGTCGCGATCATCGGGCCCAACGGATCGGGCAAGACGAACCTCCTCGAGGCGATCTACTACCTCGAGGTTTTTCGGTCCTTTCGAGGCGTGCGGGATCGCGCGCTCGTGCGGTTCGGAGAGACGGTGTTTCGGGTGGAAGGCGAGGTTGAGGGGGGGATGTCCGTGGCGGCAGCCTACGACCGGTCGCAACGGATCAAGAAGGTCGAGGTCGACGCGCTCGAAGTGGAGCGGGTTTCGGCCGGGATCGGTTCGGTGGGGGTCGCGGCGTTTCGTCTCGACGACGCCGAGATCGTGCGTGGAGGGCCGTCGCTGCGGCGTCGCTTCCTCGACGTCGCGCTCTCGGTGGGCGTGCCGGGCTACCTCCCGGCGCTGCAGCGCTACCGGGGCCTCCTGTCGCAACGGAACGAGGCGCTTCGGCGCGGCTGGTCGAACGACGAGACGGAAGCGTGGACGGAGGGGCTGATCGAGGCGGGTGGAGTTCTCACGGAAAGGCGGGCGACGTGGGTGGTGGAGGGGGCGGAGCGATACGCCGACTTCTACGCGCGGATCTCGGGAGGAGACAGTGCGGCGCTTCGGTATTCGGCTTCGATCGCATCGAACGATGGGGTGGAGGATGGTTCGGAGGCCGCCGGCTCGTGGCAGGACCGTTTTCGACGCGCGCTGGAGAGGACCGGGGAACGTGAGCGTCGCCAGGGCATGACCGTAGTGGGCCCGCACCGCGACGAGATCAGGTTCGAGGTCGAGGCGCCGGAAGGCCCTCGCGACCTCCGGAGCTACGGGTCGAGCGGACAGCAGCGCACGGCCGCGCTCGCCCTGCGCCTGCTCGAAGCGGACCGGCTCAGGGAACGGCTCGGCCGCGAGCCGTTGTACCTCCTCGACGACGTGTTCGCGGAACTCGACGAGGGGCGCTCGGACCGGCTGTTTCGCCTTTTCGAGTCCGAGCGGGGCGGGCAGGTGATTATCACCGCGCCCAAGCCCGGTGACGTGGGGCTGATGGGCGGGAAGCTCGAGCGATGGCGTCTGTGCAACGGACGGCTCATCGCATGAACCGCACGGCCTCCCGGGCGGTGTCTCGCGGAAAGGCGCGACGCAGGGACGCGCGAGAGGCTGAACGGCATCCCGAGCCCATCGGGGGCGTGCTGGCGGAGCTGCTCGATCGCATGGGGATCCGCGAGCGAGTGGAGCGCAGCGCCACGGCGGCGCGGTGGGAGCGGGTCGTGGGGCCGCACATCGGGCGCGTCACGAAAGTTGGCGGGATCAAGGGCGGGACGGTGTTCATCGAAGTGGCCGGTGCGGCCTGGATGACGGAACTGAACATGATGAGGCGAAAGTTGCTGAGCCGCCTGAACAGGGATCGCACCCGCGGCCGGATCGAACGGATCGTGTTCGTGCAGTCCGGGGAATCGTCGCCGGCCGCGGCGCGCCCCGGCCGAACGGAGAAGGGGAGGGGTTGATGGCGAAGTCGACGGCGGGCGGGAAGCCCGTGGCAGATGCGGATAACAGCGACGGCAACTCGGACTATACCGCGCGGCAGATTCACGTCCTCAAGGGGCTGGAGGCGGTGCGGAAGCGTCCGGGCATGTACATCGGGTCCACCTCCGGGCGAGGGTTGCATCATCTCGTCTACGAAGTCGTGGACAACTCGATCGACGAGGCGATGGCGGGACATTGCTCGGGGATCGAGGTCACGATCGGGACGGATCAGTCGATTCGGGTCGTGGACGACGGGCGCGGCATCCCCGTGGACCTTCACCCGACCGAGAAGGTGCCGGGGGTCGAACTCGCCCTCACGACGCTCCACGCGGGCGGAAAATTCGACAAGTCGAGCTACAAGGTGTCCGGCGGACTGCACGGCGTGGGCGTTTCCGTCGTGAACGCGCTCTCCGAGTGGCTGCAGGTCGAGATCCGCCGCGACGGCCACGAGTGGACGCAGCGCTACGAGCGCGGGGTCAGCCGAAGCAAGCTTGCGAAGGGGCGGAAGACGAAGGAAACAGGGACGACGGTCACCTTCCGGCCGGACCCGGACATCTTCACCGGGCTGGGCAATAATCTCGAGTACAGCTTCGAGACGCTCGCCAACCGCCTCCGCGAACTCGCGTATCTGAACCGGGGCGTTCGGATCGCGATCATCGACGAGCGGAAGGAAGGACTGCGGCGCGACTTCCACTTCGAGGGCGGCATCGCCCAGTTCGTCGAGTACCTGCTGGGGAACAAGCAGCCGCTGCATTCCGACGTGATCTTCGTGTCGGGCGCCCAGGAAGACACGGAAATCGAACTCGCGATGCAGTACACGGACGCCTACAGCGAGAACACGTTCACCTTCGTCAACAACATCAATACGCACGAGGGAGGGACCCACCTCTCCGGGTTCAAGGGCGCCCTCACCCGCACGATCAACAGCTACGCGCAGCGGAACAACATCCTCAAGAAGGCCGACCCCGCGCTGAGCGGCGACGATGTGCGCGAAGGACTCGTGGCCGTGCTCTCCGTGAAGGTCATGGAGCCGCAGTTCGAGGGGCAGACCAAGACCAAGCTGGGGAACAGCGAGGTGCGCGGGATCGTCGAGAGCCTGGTCAACGAGAACCTCGGAACGTGGATGGAGGAGAACCCGAGCCCCTCCCGGAAGGTCATCGAGAAGGCGCTCCAGGCGTCGCGGGCGCGGGAAGCGGCGCGCAAGGCGCGGGATCTGACGCGCAAGAAGTCCGCGCTGGAGACCGGCATCCTGCCCGGCAAGCTGGCGGACTGCTCGATCACGGACCCGGAGATCGCGGAACTCTACCTGGTGGAGGGAGACAGCGCGGGCGGGAGCGCGAAGATGGGGCGCGACCGCAATTACCAGGCCATCCTCCCCCTGCGCGGGAAGATCCTCAACGTGGAGAAGGCGCGGATCGACCGGATCCTCTCCAACGAGGAGATTCGCGCCATGATCACGGCGATCGGGACCGGGATCGGAGAGGAGTTCGATCTGGCGCAGGCACGGTATCGGAAGGTCGTGATCATGACGGACGCCGACGTGGACGGCGCCCACATCCGGACACTGCTCCTGACCTTCTTCTTCCGTCAGATGAGGCAACTCATCAACGCCGGGTACATCTACATCGCGCAGCCGCCGCTGTATCGCGTGTGGAAGGGGAAGACGGAGTACTACTGCTACGACGAGTCGGAGCGCGTCGCCGCGCAGGCGAGACTCGACAACGGCAAGGGGAGTCCCTCGCTCCAGCGGTACAAGGGGCTGGGCGAGATGAACGCCGATCAGCTGTGGCAGACCACGATGAACCCGGAGAAGCGCACGCTGCTCCAGGTGAGGATCGACGAGGCCGCGGAAGCCGACCGGCTGTTCGACACCCTCATGGGCGAGAACGTCGAGCCGCGCCGCGACTTCATCGAGCGAAACGCCCGCTACGTACGCAATCTCGACGTCTGATCCGCCTCTGAGCCCACCTCGCGTCCCCGCGTCGACGGCCCTTTGATAGCCCGTTGATGCCCGCCCCGATCCTTGTGTCAGAGAGGGCGGCAGGGCGTCGCCCTCCGGGATCATTCAGGGGAGGTGGACGATGATGAGGACGAGGAGAAACAGCCGTGCGGCGTGGCCGCTCGCCGTGGCGTGGGCTTTCGCGGGGGCCCTGGCGCTCTCGCTGGCGCAGCCGTCCGAGGCTGCGGCGCAGAGCGAGTGTGCGCCGTACATCTCGGGAGGACCGGACAATCCGGCGAGCGGAGAATTGGTGGGCTACCAGATCGTTTCGCTCAATCTCGGCGCGGTCTTTGGTCTTTCGGTCGGTATCACCGCGACCTTCAACCTTGGCGTGTACGATATGGATGGCCGCCCAACGACTTACGTCCGGTGCGACGATTACACGGAGTGGAGCTTCCAGTGAGCCACATCCCGGGAGCCATCGGTTCGAGGTCGCGTCCCGTGAAGCCTGAGGTTTCGGCTGCGAACCGTTTCCGGCCACCGAGTTCCGCTCGGTGGCCGGGGATGGTTTCGCGCACCGTCCCGCTGGGCCTGGCGGGCGCCATCGGTCTCGCGGGGTGCGGAAGCGCTCCAGATGCCGACGACGACGGACGGGTCTATTTCTCGGAGAGCAGCAGCCGGGCCTACGAGATCGGATCGTCCGACGCCCACCTCGATCAACTGGATGCACGCGTGAGCTTCGGCTCCGTCGCTGACGTACTTGCCACGCCGACCGGCTATTTCGTCGCAGACGGACTCGATCCGCGCATCGTCCTCCTCGACCGGAATCTCGATCCGGTGCGGATCATGGGCAGAGAGGGGGAGGGACCCGGGGAATACAAGTTCCCAAGTCGTCTGGCGCGGGCGGAAGACAGGATTCTGGTCCTCGATGGCGGGAACGAGCGAGTCGCGTACCTGACCCTGGAGGGCGATTTTTTGGACAGCCGACGGATTCCCGGCCTTGCAAGCGATATCGCGCAACATCCGGAACTCGGGTTGCTCGTCGCGGGCAATGCGTTTCCGGACCACTATCTGGCGCAGGTCACGGCGGAGGGGGATACGGCTTTCGGGCGGATTCCGGAAGAGCTGCGCGTCGACGCCGGCGGATTGTTCCATTGGCCCCTGGACCTGGTCACGGTTACGGCCGACGGCGTGATCCACGTCCTTGACGCGGATCAGCTCGCACTCGTGAGTTTTTCCCCCGGCGGAGAGCTCGCGAGCGTCATCTTCCTGCCAAGAGAAATGCGGGCTCGCGAACTGAGGGAACAACAAGAGACGATCGAAGCATTCGGCGGGCCGACCCGGGTCCTCGGCAGTCAGAGCGTGACGACCCTCCGACCTCTCCACGACGGTCGACTGTTTGCCCGGATCACGTCCGTGCGCCCGGACAGTACGATTACGAATGGTCTCGTTCTGGACCTGGAGCGCCTTGAAGCGACCCCCGTGGTCGTCCCCGCCGGCCACAAGGAACGGTTGCGGCTGCGGGGTGGCGTCTACCTCGACGGACTGGATCGCGTGGTGCTCAAACCCCGAGGGAACGCGGGGCTCGAAACCGCGCGGATCGAGCTCTTAGCCGGGGACAGATGACCGCGCTCGCCATCGTCGCGATCGACCAGGGGATGACTTCGACCTGCGCGATCGCGTCCGATCTCGAGGGGTGGGGCCTGCTTTGACGCGATCGGTCGCTTTGGGACTGGCGAGCGTACTCGGACTCTCCGGATGCAACGGGGATCCGGGTGGCGGCGACGATGGACGCGCCCATTTCGTCGAGACCGGCCAGATCTACGAGATCCGGTCGCTCGGCGCCCACCTTGACCAGTTCGACGAACGGGTGAGCTTCGGCTCGCTGGCGGACATCCTCGTCACCCCAAACGGCTACTTCGTCGCGGACGGGCTCAACAGCCACATCGTCCTCCTCGACCGGAGCCTGAATCTGGTGCGGATCTCGGGCAGGGACGGCGACGGCCCCGGAGAATACAGATTTCCGAGCCGCATGGACTACGCCGGTGAGCAGATCCTCGTCGTCGACGTCGGAGCCGGGCGAGCGTCGTACCTGAGCCCGGACGGAGACTTCGTTCGCAGCCAACTGATGCCGGGGAACGCGAGCGATGCGGTTGTCCATCCGGACCTTGGGCTGCTCGTAGCTGGGGACGCGTTCGTGGACCACTACCTGGCCCGCGTGACGGCGCGCGGAAACGTGGCGTTCGGGCGGATCCCGGACGAGTTGCGTCCCGACCCGGAAGGCCCATTCCAGTTGCGTATGGACTTGGTGACCGTGTCCGACGACGGCCTGATCCACGTCCTCGATCAGGACCAGCTTGCGCTTATGAGCTTCGACGCCGAGGGGATCTTGGTGAGCGTGCTCTTCCTGCCGACGGAAATGCGGGATCTCAGGTTGAGGAAGAATCGTGAGACCATCGAGGCGTTCGGAGGGCCGGAGCGAGTCCTCGGCACACAGTTCGTCTCGAGCCTCCGGCCCCTTGAGGACGGCCGTCTGTTCGCGCGGTTCAACTCGGAGAACACGATCGGGCTGTTCCTGGATGTGGAGCGGCACGAAGCTGCGCGCCTCGCAGTGCCGGCGGAGCGAGAAGACTGGCTATGGATGCTATCGAGCCAGGTCTACTTTGACGGCATGGATCGAGCGGTGCTTACCGAGGGCCTGAAGGCCGCCGGACTCCTGACCGCGAAGATCGAACTCACGGAGCCGGGGGGATAAAGGTCAATTCTCGACTCGCGCTGGTCGCAATCGACCAGGGGACGACTTCGACGCGCGCCATCGTGTTCGACCTCCGCGGGAGGACGATCGCTACGGCGCAGCGGGAGTTGACGCAGAGCTATCCCGCCCCGGGCTGGGTGGAGCATGACCCCGAGCGCATCCGGGATGACGCCATCGAAGTGGCGCGGGAGGTCATCGAGACCGCCGAGACGTCCGGGTATCACGTGGCGGCGATCGGCATCACGAACCAGCGCGAGACGACCGTGGTCTGGGAACGCGCGAGCGGCAAGCCGGTTCACCCGGCGATCGTGTGGCAGGACCGGCGGACGGCGAAGGCGTGTGCCGAGCTTCGCGGGGCGGGGCACGAGGGGCTGATCGCGCGCCGCACCGGGTTGCGGCTCGACCCGTACTTCTCCGGAACGAAGCTGGCGTGGATCCTCGACAACGTGCCGGGAGCGCGTGAGGCGGCGGCGAAGGGCGAACTGGCCTTTGGGACGATCGACGCCTGGTTGCTCTGGTGTCTGACCGGCGGGCGCGTGCACGCGACGGATGCGTCGAACGCGTCGCGGACCCTCCTCTACGACATCGATGAAGGCCGCTGGCACCCGGAACTGCTCGAACTGTTGCGCGTGCCCGCCGCCGTGTTGCCCGAGGTTCGCGATTCGGCCGGCGATTTCGGGGAGACGTTCGCGGGACTGTTCGGCCGCGCGATCCCGTTGCGGGGCGTGGTCGGCGACCAGCAGGCGGCGACGTTCGGACAGGCCGCGTTCGAGCCGGGAGGGATGAAGTTTACCTACGGAACGGGCGCGTTTGCGCTGCTGAACACCGGCGCGGACCGACTCGCCTCGCGGCACGGCCTGCTCACGACGGTGGCCTGGCAACTCCACGGGGAACGCACGTACGCGCTCGAGGGCAGCATCTTCGTCGCCGGCGCATCGGTGCAGTGGCTGCGCGATGGGTTGGGCATCATTGCCGACGCCGCCGAGACGGAGGCGCTTGCCCGTTCCGTGGATTCGACGGGTGGGGTCGTGCTGGTCCCCGCTTTCGCCGGGCTGGGCGGCATCCACTGGGATCCGGAAGCGCGCGCCGCCCTGCTGGGCATGACGCGCGACACGGGGCGGGCCGAGATCGCACGCGCGGCGCTGGAGGCGGTCGCCTACCAGTCACGCGAACTGATCGACGCGATGCAGGCCGACGGAGCGCCGCGACCGGCGACGCTGCGCGTGGACGGCGGATTCACGAACAACGACTGGGCCATGCAGTTTCTCGCCGACATCCTCGACATCGAGATCGGGTGCCCGGCCGTGACGGAGACCACCGCGCTGGGGGCGGCGATGCTGGGCGGCCTCGGCGCCGGCGTGTTCGCGGACCTGCGGGAGGTCGCGGCCCTGTGGCGACAGGACCGCGCGTGGCGGCCGGCCATGGACGCGAAGAAGCGCGAAACGCTCTATTCCGGGTGGCGGCGCGCGGTCGCCCGCGTGCTCACGAACTGATATTCTGGCCGACGACACCCCCCTGAAGCGGCACGGGTAGCTCATGGAAACCACCGGGAGGCCGACCGTCCCCGCGGCCGAGGAGATCCTTGGCGGGTATTTCCCCGTCCTCGACCACGGGTTCGTCGCGCTCGTCGACTACATGGGCTCGGACGCCCACGTGGAGGCGGCGGCTCGCGTCAGCTACGGGGCCGGCACGCGTCGCGTCAGCCAGACTCGCGGTCTCGTGCGGTATCTGCGGCGCCACGCGCACACGACGCCGAGCGAGATGGTCGAGTTCAAGTTCCACTGCTCCATGCCGATGTTCGTCGCGCGACAGTGGATCCGGCACCGCACGGCTTCGGTCAACGAACTCAGCGCCCGCTACAGTCTCCTGCCGCTGCTGTTCTACGAACCGGGCCACGAGCAGTTCGCCTACCAGAGCCGTTTGAACAACCAGGGCCGAGAAGCGGACCCCGCCCCAACTGACCTCTACCGCCGCGCGATCGAACGCTGGGAGCAACTGCGGAACGAAGCGGCGCATGGTTACGAGTGGCTGCTCTCCGAGGATGTCGCCCGCGAACTCGCGCGGATCGACCTCCCCCTGTCGACGTATACGCAGTGGTACTGGAAGATCGATCTGCACAACCTCCTCCACTTCCTGCGGCTGCGGGTGGACGCTCACGCGCAGTGGGAAATCCAGGAGTACGGGCGCGTGATGGCCGGCATGCTCCAGCGGGTCGCGCCGCTCAGTTACGAGGCCTGGGTCGACTATGAAGTGTTGGGGGCGCGGCTGAGCGCGGGGGAACTCGAGGTGCTGCGAAGCCTGTTGCGGCCGGACCCCGAGTCGGAATCGATCCGCGGCGAAGGGGTCGCGACGAAGGAGGATCTCAAGGCGGCCGGGCTGGCGCCGCGCGAGATCCGCGAGCTGCTGGACAAGCTGTCTCCCGCCGAACGACCCGACTTCACGCTCGATCTCTCGCAGATGAAGAGCGCGGAGGAAATGTCCGGAAAGATGGCGAAAGCGGTGCCGGAGCCCACGGGTTAGCGCTCAGGCCCCTCGCGCCGCCCGTCGCGGAAGGGTGCGTGCCGCGAACCACGCCAGCGACCCCAGCCACAGCGCGTAGAACACGACGCGGATCGGGTGGAGCGCCAGCGACTCCTGGAACTGCGGTTCGACTCCCGCGACCAGCATCGTCGTTCGTGACAGCTGTTCGGCCGTGAACCATCCCCACAGCACCGCGGCCCACAGCAGGCTCCACCGTTTCCAGGTCGGCGGCCCCAACTCGACCGGCAGCCGGCGCACGTTCATGTAGCCGATCACGAGCGTAAACAGGAACATGCTGGACATGGTGAACGGGCCCGCGATGAGAAGCAGGAAATCGGGCTGAAGCACATCCAGCGCCTCCCCGCCGATCCATGACGCGGCAATGATCCCCATCGCCGCGAGCACGAAGATCGTGAGGAACACCAGGAACGTCCGTTTCTGGGTGAAGAAGCGCGTCTTGTATCCGAAGCGTTCGTAAAAGATGCAGCCCGTGATTCGGGTGACGGTGTCGAGGATCGCAAGCTGGGTCGAAAAGATGACGAACGACCCCCCGAGCAGGAACGCGACGCGGAGCCACAAGCCGCCGACGCGCTGAATCGCCTCGCCCTGCAGCGTCACCATCGTGGTCAGATCGCCCGCGATGCCCGGGTTGTCCGTGCCCAGCGTCGCCGCGACGAGCATGCACGTGATGACGACGCTCAGGAGCGTCAGGACAACGAAGGTGACGAGCAATTCCTGGTGGACGACCCGCATCCAGCCCCGGAAACGCCCGAGTTGCACAGGGTCGCTCGTGTCGAAGACGAACCCGGTCGTGCTGACGTCTTCATTGCGCCCGCGGATGCCCGCGATCCGTCCCTGAAACCGCGCCATCCCGAAGCCCTTGTCGCGCAACCAGAGCGACTGTGCGAGGAGCAGCGTGCCCCCGGTGCCGGCATACGCCACCGCGAGGATCAGCGTTGGGAACTGGTCCCCCGTGAACAGTTCGGCCGGGGCGCTCCCGAACGAGACGGCGCCAACCGCCAGTTCGAGGAGGTGGGAGGGCACGAAACCGACCGCGAGGAGCGTGATCGCGAGGAGAGGGAAGAACCCCGCCACCAGGGCGATCTCACAGCGCTCCAGGACGTTGTAGACGATGCGGGAGACCGCGAGGCCGAACCAGATGCAGGCGAGCATGAGCAGCGCCATCGGCTGCCACTGGATCTGCGGCCCTCCGGCGAGGACCACGATCTGACCCACGAATTCGGCGGACTGCGACGCCCACCCGGGCCAGAAGAAGCTGGCCAGCGTCGCGACCAGGAAGAGCCAGGGCCAGAACCCCAGCCGGTCGAGCCGAGCCATGCCGGCGAACGTCGACTCGCCGGTGGCGATGGTCCAGCGTTCGATCTCGCCGATGACGACGAACTGGGTCACGACTCCGATCCAGAACAGCCACCAGATCGAGAACCCGTTGGCGGCCACGAGGTTGGGCCAGAGGAGGAACTCACCGCTTCCCAGACCCATGCCGAGCGCGATGACGGAGGGCCCGATGATGTGCCTGAGGCGGGGCACCCGGGACATGCGGCGGACGAACTTGAACGGCGGGCCGTGACCGCGGTCGGGAAAGGCTTCTGTGTCCGGCGCGTCCGGAAGGGTGCTCTCGTCGAGCGGCTTGTACACGCCGTTACGGTACTGCTGTCCCTCCTCGTTGCTGGAGGAGATCGAGTCCGGCGCCATCGAGCCGGAGCCCTGCCCGGTCAAGGTGCCGGGGGGTCGAAGCGTCCCTCGGGCACCGTCTCACCCGCGGCCACATCCTCGAAGTAGATGAAACGGTCGCCCCCATCCGGAAGCCGCGTCATGGCGAACTGGATGTCGCCGACCGGTTGCCAGTCCGACCACCAGATGACCTCCCCCGGCGCGTCCGACCGCCCCAGGTGGTACTGCCAGGCCATCATGCGCCCCGACTCGTCGAGAAAACCCCAGTACTGGTCTTCGGTCGTACCCAGGCCCTGGTCGAAGCTGAGGTGGATCGCTTCGTACGCCTTGCCGTCGGAAAGCGTACGCGCCCCCTCATGGGCGAGGTGAACGCCCGGGTCGTCCCACTTGAAGGGCATGATCGCCCAGTACGTGTCGTTGATAAAGGCGCCGTAGCCGCGCCGGAGCGCCGAGTCCCGCGCCGCGCCGGCCAGCTCCTCGCCTCCGACCCACGCGCGTCCCGCCGGAACCTTCTCGAGCTCGGGGTGCGGATCGATCTCGTGCACGTTGAAGAGCAGGAGATGGGACGTTCCGTCCTCCGCATAGGCGATGCGGTACCGTCCGTCGTACCGGTCCCACGAATGTTCGCGGTTCGCCACGATCCGGCCCTCGCGTTCCACGATCCAGCGGAACGACAGGTATCGCGTTCGATCCCATGCCTCCCGCCCACCGAGACTCTCGGCCAGACGCGCAGCGTGCATGGCCGCGGTATCGTCAGGCGCCGTGGCGGCCACGGCGCCGCCGCCGTCTTCCGGCGTCCCTCCGCCGCACGCGACGAGCGCGGACATCGCCAACATCGCACAGAGTCTTCGCATGGACTCCCCCGGACGAGCGTTACAGACGAAGGCGCAACCTAGCGGTCCTGCGTTTCGAACTCTAACTCGGCCTGCGGCTCCTCGCCGTCCGAGGGCGTTTCCCGGAGGGGCAGCTCGCCGGCTTCCCCGCGGCCGGGCGATGCGGTGCGCGCACGGCGTCCCGAGTGCATCGGGTGTACGGCCTCGACCGCAACGCCGGCCCGCAGCCGCACAGCCGGGCGCCCGGCCTCGCGAGGAGAGCGACGGATCACGCTGGCCGCCGACGTCGACTCCACGGATCCATCGGACAATTCCCATGCCACCTCGTCCCCGTCGTGCGCTTCGGTGAAACCCACGAGGCCGCCGGTCCGCTCCCGCTCGGGGAGGATGGTGAACCCCTTGCCCGCCCGGCCCTGAACCTTGAATTCCGTGAACGGAATGCGCTTGCCGTACCCGGCGGCGGTCGCCACGAGCAGGTCGGAATCCGCGCGCGGAGCCGCCGCGGCGACCACGACATCGCCGCGCGCGAGATCGATGGCTTTGACGCCGCGGGCCGTGCGGCCCATCGCGCGAGTGGCGGATTCGGGGAAGCGGATCGCCTGGCCGGATCGCGTCGCGAACAGGAGGTCGCTGCTCCCTTCCGTGACGAACGCGGCCGCGACCTCGTCGCCGCGCGCGATTCCGGCGCCGATGATGCCAGCGCTCCGGGCGTTCGCGTATTCCGACAGCGCCGACCGCTTCACGTGACCCTGTCTTGTGGCGACCACGAGGAATCGGTCATCGGCGAAGGTCTCGGCCGCGAGCAGCGCGACGATCTCGTCTCCACGCTCCAGGTCGATGAACTCCTCGACGTGGCGGCCCCGAGAGCTCCGCGTGCCCCTTGGCAGCGCAGAGACGGGCAGCGCATGCGCGTTGCCGCGTGCCGTGATCGCGAGGAGCGCGTGCGCTCCCCGCGTCAGGAACGCATGGCGCGCGAAGTCGCCTTCGCGGTCGGACAGCACTTCGGCGCCCGCCATCCCCCCGCCCGTCGCGGCGGGCTGCGCCTTCACGTAGCCGCCGCGACTCACCAGCACCAACTGCGCCTCGCCCCCGCCACCCTTCGACAGCCGGAACTCCGTATCGTCGTCGAGGATCTCCGTCCGCCTGGGGTCGTCGTAGCGCCCCGCGAGTTCGCGGATCTCTGCCCGCAGGAATCCCCGCCGGGCCGCCTCGTCCTCCACCAGCGCGGTCAGGCGCGCGATCTCCTCCCGCAGCGCCTTCAGTTCCCCCGCCAGCTTGTCCCGCTCCAGACCCGTCAGCCGGACGAGCCGCATTGCGAGGATCGCGTCTGCCTGACGCTCCGTGAGATCGAACGCGGCGAGGAGTCCCTCCCGCGCCCCCGCCGGCGTCTTCGAGCCGCGGATGATGTCGATGACGCGATCGATTTCGTCGAGCGCCGCCTGGAGCCCCTCGACGACGTGGGCGCGGTCCCCGGCCCGGGCGAGGTCGTGCGCCGCGCCGCGGCGGATCACGGCGAGGCGATGGTCGATCCACGTGCGGAGGACCGTCTTCAGATCCAGCTCCTCGGGCTTGCCATCGACGAGCGCGAGCATGATCACGCCGAACGTGTAACGGAGCTGCGTCTTCTTGAAGAGGGTGGCGAGTACCTTCTTGGGCTGCGCGTCGCGCTTGAGCTCGATCACGAGCCGGATCCCGTCGCGGTCGGACTCGTCGCGCAGGTCGGTGATCGCGTCGGCCCGCCCGGCGCGCACGACCTTCGTGATCTGCTCGATGACGCGCGTCTTGTTCACCTGATAGGGAAGTTCCGTGACGATCAGCGAACTCTTCCCGAATCTGCCCTCCTCGAGATGGACTTTGGCGCGCATGTCGAGTCGTCCTCGCCCGGTCCGGTAGGCGGACTCGATGCCGGCCCGGCCGTGGATGTACCCGCCCGTCGGGAAGTCCGGCCCGGGCAGGCGGGCGAGCAGCTCGTCGCTGTCGCACTGCGGGTTCGCGACGAGGTGGTCGACCGCGGCGAGGAGCTCCCCGGCGTTGTGCGGCGGGATCTTCGTCGCCATGCCTACCGCGATCCCGTCGCTGCCGTTCAGCAGGAGGTGCGGCAGTCGGCAGGGCAGAACCACCGGTTCGGTCAGGCGCCCGTCGAAGTTGGGCCGCACGTCGACGGTGTCGCGCTCTATGTCGGCGAGGAGATCCATCGCGACCGGCGTCATCCGCACTTCCGTGTAGCGGTAGGCGGCGGCGGAATCGCCATCGATCGAACCGAAATTCCCCTGGCCGTCGATGAGCGGATAGCGCAGCGAGAAGTCCTGGACCATTCGGACGATGGTGTCGTACACCGCGCCATCCCCGTGCGGGTGATACCGGCCCAGCACGTCGCCCACGACCGTGGCGCTCTTCTTGTGCGGCCGCGACGGGCGCATCCCCTCTTCCAGCATCGCGTACAGGATTCGGCGATGCACCGGCTTCAGGCCGTCGCGGGCATCGGGGAGCGCGCGCTGCACGATGACGCTCATCGAGTAGTCGATGAACGACTCGCGCATTTCCTCCTCGAGCGCGCGGCGTTCGATGCGTTCGTGCTGCAGGGTGCCTTGCGTCACTGCCGTGCCTCCTCTTCCACCGCTTCTTCCCCCACTCCCGCCTCGATCATCCTCGTCCTACTCACACAGCAGGTCGGCGGTTGCGCGCTGCGCCTCCGATGGGGCGGCGGGCATGGCGATCACGAAGCCCTTCCGGTTCGCCGCATCGGGCAGATGGATCAGCATGGCGCCCGGTGCGAACGGGTCCGGCGCGCGCGCCGCGAGTCCCGCCTCCGAAATCGTGAAGAGTCCTCCAGGCTCCAGGCTGGAAGCCAGCCACGCCCCATAGGAAAGCCACGCCGCCAGCGCCTCGCCTCCCCCCGTCACGCCTGCCACATCCGACCGGTACCGTGCGACGGCACGATCGTAGGCTCCGCCGTCGCGCGTCTTCAACCGCAGGAGGAGCTGTCGGTAGAGCGGCTGCACGTCGTCGATCCCGTGCTCGGCCAGCGCCTGCGTGTAGGTCTCCGTCATCCCATCATCTCCGTCCCCGCCTCGCCCGGCTCCTCACCCGGGACGTCCGCCCGCAGGAATCCGTCGAGGATCAGTCGTTATGGCTCAGTTCGTACTCCCGCTGCGCTCGCGTGCGTTCGCTCCCGAGCTTTGCGTCGCGTTTCTTCGCCGCGGCGAGCGACCGCTCCCTGCGGGCCTCGGAGTGGACGCGCGGAAGAGAGATGAGTCTTTCCAGCTCGGCACTCCGGCACGACGCGCACGCGGGCGTCATCGCCCCCCGCACGAAGAGTTCGAACTCGTGCGAACACTCGCGGCACCTGTACTCGTATATCGGCATGGATCCTCCGGTCGCGCGGTACTCCGCAGCATGCTTTTTGACGGTCGCGCGGGCAAGTCGCCGCCCGCCTCGCCGGATCCCCCGCGCGGCCTGGCTTTGACAGACTCCGACCGCCTGTCTGATAATGCCGGGTCGCCACCCCGGTCCGCACGGAAAGAAAGACCCCATGCCATACGCATCGCGCACCTGCGTCCCCTCGATGATCGTGCTCGCGCTACTTGCGGCCGTCCTCACGCTGCCGGCGCCCGTCCATGCCCAGGACGGAGCGCGGGGTGAAGAGACGGAGGTCGTCATCAACGCCCCCGGGCACCCGTTGCTCCAGGGGTTCCGGTGGCGGTCCATCGGCCCGACGGGGCAGGGCGGGCGCGTCGACGATCTTGCGGTCCACCCCGCGGACCCGCGGACCTTCTACGTGGGCTTCGCGACCGGCGGTCTGTGGAAGACGACGAACAACGGGACAACGTTCGAATCGATCTTCGACAGCTACGAGACGCACTCCATCGGCGCGCTCGCCCTCGCCCCCTCCGATCCCGATGTCCTCTACGTGGGTACGGGCGAGGCGAACAACCGGCAAAGTTCGTCGTTCGGGTACGGCGTCTACAAGAGCACCGACGGCGGCGCCACGTTCGTGCATGCGGGACTCCGGGAGACGCAGAGCATCGCACGCGTCCTCGTTCACCCGACGAATCCGGATGTCGTGTGGGTGGCCGCGGTCGGCCATCTCTTCGGCCCCAACGCCGAGCGCGGCGTGTTCAAGTCGAGCGACGGAGGAGAGAGCTGGCGCCATGTGCTCGCGGTGGATGAGGACACCGGCGCGACGGATCTCGTCATGGATCCGTCGAATCCCGACGTCCTGTTCGCCTCCACGTACCAGCGCCGCCGCACCGTGTGCTGCTTCGTCGGCGGAGGGCCGGGGAGCGGCATCTGGCGGTCCGGGGACGGAGGTGAGAGCTGGTCGCCCGTCGAGGGAGACGGACTGCCGGCAGGCACGCTGGGCCGGATCGCCCTCGCCATGACGCCCGCCGATCCCGACGTCGTCTACGCCCAGATCGAAGTGGCCGCGGACCGGGAGCCGCCGCTCTCCGAGGAGGAGCAGAACGAGTGGCGCAGGCTCGCGAGAGTCGATTCGCTCCCGCCCGACCCGCAATGGTCCGGGGTCTGGCGATCGGCGGACAAGGGCCGCACGTGGGAGTTCCGGAGCAACGAGAACGGACGCCCCATGTACTTCAGCCAGATCCGCGTCTCCCCCGAGGATCCGGATCTCGTCTATACGGTGGATCAGCGCGTGTCGAAGTCGCGCGACGGCGGCCGCACCTGGGAGGTGCTGAGCGGGTACGGCCACGTCGATCAGCACGCGCTCTGGATCGATCCGGCCGACCACGACCACCTCGTCATCGGCAACGACGGGTCGGTCGACGTGAGTTGGGACCAGGGCGAGACCTGGGAATCGCTGCGCCCGTGGGCCGTCGGGCAGCCCTATCACGCCTCCGTGGACATGCGGCGCCCCTACTACGTGTGCACGGGCCTTCAGGACAACGGCAGCTGGTGCGGGCCGAGTTCCGTTCGCTCCGGGCCGATCCTCTCGCAGGACTGGTATCGGGTCGGCGGCGGGGACGGGTTCTACACGCAGGTGGACCCGACGGACCCGGCGATCGTGTTCGTCGAATCCCAGAACGGGCGTCTCCGGCGCGTGGATCTGCGCGAGGGCGTCTCGCGCCCCATCACCCCCCGGGTTCCGGATGAAGAGGATCCGGCAGACACGAACATCGCCCCGGCTCCGCCGTTTGACGCCGCGATCCGGTGGAACTGGAACACGCCGTTCCTCCTCTCCCCCCACAACCCGCGCATCCTGCATGCGGGCGGCAACCGGTTCTTCACGTCGCGCGACCGCGGAGAGACGTGGACGATGAGCCCGGACCTCACGAAGGACGTGGATCGGGACGCCGAGGTGCTGATGGGGGTGGTCAACGGCATCCCGCGCTGCTCCCGGTTCGAGCGCGGGACGGAGTGCACCCTGTCGCGAAACGATGGCGTCTCGATGTGGGGCAGCATGACGTCCATCGCCGAGTCGCCCCTCGTCCCGGGCGTCTTCTGGGCAGGAACCGACGACGGCAACATCCAGGTGAGCCGCGACGGCGGGGCGGCCTGGACCGAGGTCAGCCGCAACCTCCCCGGGGGCACGACGCGCCACTACGTGTCCCGCGTGGAAGCCTCACACGTGGACGCCGCGACCGCCTACGTCTCGATCGACGGGCACAAGAACGACGACCTGCGCCCCTACGTGTACGTGACGCGCAACTACGGCGCGACGTGGGAGGACATCACGTCGAACCTGCCCTCGTTCGGAAACGTGAACACGGTCCGTCAGGATCCGCGGAATCCCCGTCTGCTCTATGCCGGCACCGAGTTCGGCTTCTACGTCTCGTTCGATGAGGGGGGCAGCTGGCACGATTTCATGCCGGGCCTGCCCGTGGTCCGGATCGACGACGTGCTCGTCCACCCCCGCGAGAACGACCTCGTCCTCGCGACCCACGGCCGCAGCATCTATGTGCTCGACGATGTCACGGCCCTCCAGGCGCTGGCCGACAGCGTCCTGGCGAGCGACGCGCACCTCTTCGAGCCGCGTCCCGCCGTCCTCTGGAAGAACGATCTCCAGCGTCGCCGCTCCCTCACGGGCGACAGGAACTGGACGGGCGAGAGCGCCCCCGCGGGCACGATGATCCAGTACTACCTGGGCTCCGAGGGCGAGGTCTCGATCGAGGTCTCCGAACTCGCCAGCGGGAGAGTGGTGCGCGAACTCGATGGGACCGGCCGGCCGGGCCTGAACCGCGTGGCCTGGGATCTACGGACGAACCCCGGCCTCCAGGGTCAGGGCGGGGCCGGGCTGCCCGTGTCCCCGGGCACGTACCGCGTGACGCTGACGGTGGGGGAGGCCACGCACTCGGCGCTGCTCGAGGTGCTGGAAGACCGCTGGCTGCAGGTGCCGTAAGATGGCGCCGTGAGATGGCGCGCCTGAGCCGCGAGGTTGGCTATCCGCCCGCCATCGAGTCGAGGAACTCCTGGTTCGTGTCCGTGCGCTGGAGCCGTTCGATCATGAACTGAATCGCCTCGGCGGGCGGCATGTCGGAGAGGAAGTTCCGCAGCAGGTACATCCGGTTGAGTTCGATTTCGTTCAGGAGGAGTTCCTCCTTGCGCGTGCTCGAGCGGTTGAGGTCGATCGCCGGGTAGATGCGCTTGTCGGAGATCTGGCGGTCCAGCAGAACTTCGCTGTTCCCCGTGCCCTTGAACTCCTCGAAGATGACCTCGTCCATCCGGCTGCCGGTTTCAATCAGAGCCGTCGCGATGATCGTGAGGCTGCCGCCCTCCTCGATGTTTCGCGCCGCGCCGAAGAAGCGCTTGGGCCTGTGAAGCGCGTTCGCGTCCACGCCGCCCGAGAGGATCTTGCCCGAGTGGGGGACCGTCGTGTTGTAGGCCCGCGCGAGGCGCGTGATCGAATCGAGCAGGATCACGACATCGTGCTGGTATTCGACCAGCCGCTTGGCCTTCTCGATCACCATCTCGGCCACCTGCGTGTGGCGGTCGGCCGGTTCATCGAAGGTGGATGAGATGATCTCGGCCGGCACGTTCTCCTCCATGTCCGTGACCTCTTCGGGCCGCTCGTCGATGAGGAGCACGATCACCTTCGCGTCCGGCTGATTCTCGACGATCGCGTTCGCGATCTTCTGCAGAAGGATCGTCTTGCCGGCCTTGGGCGGAGAGACGATGAGGCTCCGCTGCCCCTTCCCGATCGGCGCGATGAGGTCGAGAATCCGCATCGACACATCGCCGTCCTCCTGCTCGAGGACGAGCCGTTCCTCCGGATAGCGGGGCCGGAGGTTGTCGAACGCGATCCGGTGCTTCGCCTTGTCCGGGTCCACGCCGTTCAGCGTCTCCACCTTCAGCAGGGCGAGGTAGCGCTCTCCCTCCTTCGGCGGCCGCACGCGGCCCTGGATGGTGTCCCCCGTCCGCATGTCGAAGCGCTTGATCTGCGACGGGGAGACGTAGATGTCGTCCGGGCCGTACAGGTAGTTCCAATCCTGGCTCCGCAGAAAGCCGTAGCCCTCCGGCAGAATCTCGAGGACGCCCTCGCCCCGGAGGACGATGTCGGAATCGAGCAGATTCTGCTCGATCCGAAAAATCAGGTCCTGTTTTCGGAGGCCCGAGAAGTTGTGGATGTCGAGTTCTTCGGCCATGTCATGAAGCTCGCCGATCGACTTCGACTTGAGTTCGGCGATGTCCATCGCCTGCCTCCGGAAGAGAGTGAACCGGGCTGCAGCCACGCCGCGCGCGGCATGGTCGTATCGTGAGGTGTCCTGCTTGCGGCCGGGGGATGTGGTCCGAGGTGGACCCACCGACCATAATGGTGCCGCCGGGCACGGTCAAGGTGACCGCGCCGCAACCATGACCGCGACCTTCGAGCGCCGGATGGCCAGACACAATCGTGAAGGAAGGGGACTCGACCAGCTCGGCAATCTCTGGCGGATAAGCTATCAGCCCGACTGGTTCCGTCTGTTGAAGCTGTCGCTGCCGGTGCCCGGCGGGCGCCGCTCCTCCCGCACCCTGTGTCGCAATCCGGCACGTACGGCGGACGCGGAACCCGGCCGATCCGTGCGGACGCGGATCACGGCCGCGGACGGGTCCGTCGATGTGGCGGTTTCCATCGAAGACCGCGACCAGGTCGTCGACCACGTCATCATCGGGATTCGGCGAAAGCGCGGCAGAAAGACGGAATTACTCAAGTTCGCCGTCCACGGCGGGCTTCCGAAGCGGAGGATCTAGCAGGGTGTTGCCACCGGCCGCCAGCCCGGCGCCGCCCTAGAAGACGCGGATGCGTAGCCAGCGCGACGGGTTGTAGCCGAGATCTTCCGCCAACTCGGCGGCCGCGGTGCGCAGGGCGGCGAGTTGGCGGCGAATTTCTCCATCCACCAGAGCCCGGCCCGCGGTTCCTTCGCCGCGGTCCAGCCGCTCGGCGATCGCCGACAGCCGTGACATCACGGTGTCCAGCGCCTCGATCGTCGTTTCCACGTTACGGCCGGCGCGCGCGAGTCGGGGCGCCTCCTCCCAGGCCGCGAACCGTTCCTGCACGCGTCGCGCGGCCGCGTTCACGAGCGTGTCCGTCGCGAGCCGAACGAGCGAGGAGCGCCGAACGTCTCGCTGAAGCAGTTCCTCCAGCGACTCGAGACTGCCTCTCAGTTGGGCCAGCGTGCCCGGATCCTCGCGAAAGCGGGCGAGCGAGCCCTGGTCCGACCCGAGCACGTCCCGTGCCTCGGAAGCGTCGACTTCGAGCGTGCGCACCGCCTGCAAGAGCGTATCCGCCAGTGCCATGACCGTCTCCGGTTCGAGCGGCGGACCGGAAGCGCGCAGCGTGTCCGAGTAGTTCCAGGCGGGCGCGGAACCCGTACCCGGATTCACGGAGAGGACGACGGGCGCCACGAGATCCGAGGGTCGCACGTCGGCGGTGGCATCCGCCCGCAGGATGGGCCCGGCGACCCGGTCGATGACGGCGTCGATCACGACGTGGCTCTCAAACGACCCATCGCCATCGTTACCGGCGTTCCCTTCGGGAGGCTGGAAGGAAATCGACAGCACGCGCCCCACCGGCCTCCCGGCCACCCAGACCGCGGAACCCGGCCCGAGTCCCTCCGCCGAATGGGCCAGCGCCGTGATTCGCGGGCCCTCGAGCATCGCGCGGACGATGACCTCGATGACGGAGATCGCGGTCGACAGGACGATGGCCAAAGCGATCAGGACCAGGCCCCGTCGGGCCCGGGTGCGCGAGGCGTCAGAAGAGAAGTCCATCCGGGTCATCCCTGAGCAGACTCCCTTGCGGTCGCGGCGTCAAGGCGGGATCGGCCAGCTCCGGCAGTGGGGGAGATGCTGTTTGGCGCCTCCTGTTCACACCGGAGATTCGCGTGTCTCGATGTGTCAGCCGCGCCCATTCACCCATGAAAAACCATGAAAAAAGGAGAGAAATCATGTCGAGAACCGTGAACCGGGTCATCCTCGTCGGAAACGCCGGCAGCGACCCCGACGTGCGCGAGACCGCTTCCGGCACCGCCGTCGCGCACCTGTCGCTCGCCACCAACCGCGTGTTTCGGAAGAACGGGGAGACCCAGCGCCGCACCGACTGGCACCGGCTCACATTCTGGCGCCGCCAGGCGGAGACCGTCGGCGAGTACGTGCACAAGGGTTCACGCCTCTACGTCGAGGGGCACCTCGAGTACGGATCGTTCGAACGTGACGGAATCGCGATCCCCACCGTGGACGTGGTCGTGGAGGACATGGTGCTGCTGGATCCGCGGCCGGACACCGACGACATCGCCGCCGGCAGCGCCGAGCTCCCGCAGTAGACTCTTGGGTCGCGCCGCATTCGGCGGACCGCCGGCGACGCTCGCCGGGGCACTGGAGACCCGCCCCAGGAACGTGCATCTTCCCGTGCGTGGGGCGGGTCCGTCGACCAGATCGAAGCGGAGGCATCCGATACAGACGCACGACCCGGGGTTTCTCACCCTGTCGAATCTGCTGTCCCTGAGCCGCATACCGCTCGGCCTGGCCTTCGTCGTGGTCTCGGACCCCGGAATGATGGCCGCGCTCGTGGCCACTGCCGGGGCAACGGATGTCCTCGATGGGTTCATTGCCCGTGTAAGCGGAACGCGCTCCCAGGTCGGACTCCTGCTCGACCCGCTCTGCGACAAGCTCTTCGTCCTGCTTGCGCTCTCCGGTTTCGTGGCGGCGGGCGGCCTCGACGGCCTGTCGTTCCTGATCCTGATCCTCCGGGATCTCTATACCGCGGGGTGCTATCTCCTGGCCCGGCTTGTCTCCATCATCATCCCATTCAAGCCCCGGTGGCCGGGAAAAATCGCCACCGGCCTGCAGTTTCTTACGCTCCTCGCCCTCATTTTCAACCCTCGGTATGTTCCCGCACTCGTGTTGCTCGTCGGCGCGACGTCGGCCTGGGCGATCATCGATTACGGGACACACTGCCTCCGGCGGAAGTGGAAGAGCGCGACCTGACCAGCTCCGGATGGCCTGAACGGCTTGGGCGTGGAAAAAGAAACAGTCGACATTACCATCATCGGGGGCGGCCCAACCGGTCTCTACGGACTCTTCTATGCCGGCATGCGCGGCGTGTCCGCCCGTGTCATCGATGCGCTCCCTGAGCTCGGCGGCCAGCTCACCGCTCTCTATCCGGAGAAGGATGTCTTCGATGTCGCCGGCTTCCCCCGCGTACTCGCCAAGGACCTGGCGCGGGAACTCGTAACGCAGGGCCTGCAGTTCGACGCGGAGGTCTGCCTCGAGGAGCGCGTCCTGAAACTGAATCCCGAAGATGGCCGCTTCGACCTGTGGACCGACGGGGGGGCGCGGCCCACTCGGACCGTCGTCATCGCCGGAGGGAAGGGCGCCTTCAAGAGCCGGACGCTGGCCGTGCCGGGATGGGATGAGTTCCTGAACCGGGGACTTACGACGCAAGTGAAGGACCCCGGATCGTTCCGCGGCAAGCGCGTCCTCCTGGTCGGCGGTGGCGACTCCGCCTTCGACTGGAGTTGGGCGCTGCGGGACACCGCCGGTGAACTCACGCATATCCACCGCTCGAACCGCTACCGGGCCCACGAGAGCACGGTGGCTCAGGTCGAGGGTGCGCATGCACGGGGCGAACTGCGGCTCCGCACCTTCTACACCGTGACGGAGATCCACGGCGGCGACCGGGTCGAGGCCGCGACGATCCGGCACACGAAGACGAAGGAGACGACGCGCCTCGAAGTGGACGAGATCGTCGCCTTGATCGGGTTCGTGCCGAACATCGGGCCGATCGCCGAGTGGGGGCTCGAACTCGAGAAGAACTGCATCGTGGTGGATTCGCGCATGCGGACGAACATCCCCGGCGTCTATGCGGCGGGAGACATCGCCACCTACGACGGGAAACTGGAGTTGATCTCGACCGGTTTCGGGGAAGCCGCGATCGCCGTGAACAACGCGGTTCACCACATCGATCCGACCGCGAAGGTGAACCCCGGCCACTCAACGAGTTACAAGGTCTTCAAGTAGCCGCGGTTCGTCCGCCACCTTCGGCATCGCGCCGCCGCCCGACGAGTTCGATGAGGCGGGCGTCGGATCCCGTGAGGTTCTCCCTTGCCCAGTCCCGAACATCATCTTCGTGCGTGAACAGGATGACCTGGGTCGAGCGGGCGAGCACGGCCAGAGTCTGCAGTACCGCCTGTTTCCGTACCGCATCCGAAGCGCCGACGACATCGTCGAGGATGAGGGGACAGGTCTCGCCTTCCCGGGTGAGGTGCCGCGAGAGCGCGAACCTGAGCAGCAGGTAGACCTGCTCCGCCGTGCCGTGGGAGAGCCGTTCGGCGAACCGCCAGCGCCCCCCCGGCGTCCGCACCTGGACGAGCAGGTTCTCCGGGTCGATTCGGCATCCGGTGTAGCGGCCCTCCGTCACCCCGGGCAGCCATTCGAGCACCGTCTGCGTCAGGATGGGCGCGATGTCGCGCATGACGCGCTCCTGCGCCTCTTCGAGGAATTCGATCGTGCAGTCCAGCGTGTCCTTGAGACGCGCGATCCGCGCCCGTTCCCGTTCGGCCGCCGCCAGCGCGTCTTCCGCGTCCGCCACGCTCGGGAGGTGGTGCTCGCGTTCGGTGAGTTGGCCGCCTGCGCGCAGCACCTCCTCGCGGGCGGCCTCCGCTTCCTGCCTCAGATTTTCCAGCGTCTCCTCGCTAGGCCGTCCCGTCCGGGTCTCGACGAGGACGGCCGCGCCGACCCGGTCGACGAGCCCGTCGGCCCGGAGACGGAGTCGCTCGGCATCGTCCGCGAACTCATCCAGTGTCCGCTCGCCCAGCAACTGTTGCAGGCGATCCCATGACTCGTTGCGCTCGCCGGCCTCCTGGAGCAGCCGCTCCCGGCCTGCGCGCCATTGCTCCAGCGCCGCCGCCAGATCCTCGGGGTCGTCGGCCGTCGCCCCAACCTGCGCGCCGGCTTCACGCAGCTTGTTCGCGGCTTCGACGGCTCGCTCCGATCGGTGTGCGTGCCGCGTCTCCGCCGCGAGGCGCCGGGCTCTCTCGTCGCTCCACTGTCGGCGTCGCTCCGCGGTCCGCCGCTCGAGTTCGCCCAACTCGCCCGGCGCGATGCCTCGGCCCCTTGCGTCCGCGAGCGGGTCTTCGGCCGCGTCCGCCAAGAGGGCATCGGCTACGGCGCGCAGCCGATCCGTCTCGGCGACCAGTGCGTCGAAGGATGAGCCGGCAAGCAGTCCCTGAAGCTCATCCCACTGCGAGCCCCGCCGCGCGGCCTCTTCCCTTCCGGCCAGCCGGGACTCCACCTGGCGGCGCAGCGCGTCCGCGATCGTTTCCGGTTCGGCGGCTGATTCGGCGGCCGATTCGGCGGCGGCCACCGTGTCCGCGCCGGCAAGCTCGCGCATGCGCCCGATCGCCTCATGCCGGCGCCGGAGCCCGTCTTCGTATCGATCCCGTTCCGCGCGCGCCGAGGCAAGTTCGCGCCGGAGACTGTCATGGCGTACGTCCAGGGCCAGCGCAATCTCCGAGCGGTCGGCGCGGGTTCTCGCGAATCCTTGAGACAGGATGCCTCCCGCCCCGACGGCGAACAGGATCAGTCCCGTCGTGCGCAGATCGGGCGCCGCAAGCGCGAGGACGAGGCCTCCGATCGCCGCAACTGCCGAAACACCGAGCCACACCGCGTTTCGCCCGGGCAGAGGTTCCACGGGCGGCGCCCGCCGCCTCTTCTCGAGCGCCGCGAGTTCTTCCTCGAGTGCCTCCACACTCCGGCCGGCCGGCGCTTCAACCTCGGGAAGCGATTCCCAGACGCGGAGTGCGTCGCGGACCTCCGCAAGACGCGCGTCCTCTTCGGGGGCAACCCGGGGGCTGCCTTCCGGGAAGAGCGCCCGCAGCTCACGTGCATTCGCGAGGCGAGTTCCGGCTTCCACGGCCGCCGCCTCCGCGACAACCGCGCGCGTGGCCGCAAGCTCCGCATCGGCGCTCTCGATCCTCTCCTCGATCTCGCGCGCCGAGGGCCCCGTCAGTTCCACTGGAGCGGGGAGATTTCGCCAAGTCGTGAGCGCTTCGGTGACCGTTCGCGTGAGCCCGCCGCCCTCGGGGACCGGGTGAGGCGCCCCCTCCGGGAACTCCTCGTGCAGGGCCCGCGCCTCCCGCAGCCGCTCCGCGAGCGCTTCCGCCTCCACGCTCGCGAGCGCGGCCTCCACCGCCTCCGCGCGGCGCCGGGTTTCCCGCGCGGCCCGCTCCAGCGTTTCGATCTCGGCGCGACGCTCCTGAAAGTCCCGGTGCGCCTCTCGGGCCGCCTCCAGCGCCTCGCGCGCCTCCGCCACCCGTCGCGCGGTCGTCATGAGCGGCTTCGTCGGAGCCCGGGTCGATCCGACACGTTCCCGGAGAACCTCCTCGAGCCGTTGGAGCGCGGCCGCCGCCGTCTGGTCCACGCCCGCCGTCGCCGCCGCGCGCTGCATGTCCTCCTGCAGCGACTCGGGATGATCACGGACCCTGAGGATGTCCGCCTGGCGCACGCAGGCCGTGGCGAGAAACGAGCGCCGGTTCAGGCCCAGCCAGCGCGAGCCGTCCGGCGCTCCGTCGAACAGGATCTCGTGCGAATAGTCCCGTCCCGCCACGCTCGTGTCCTCCGCCGAACTCTCGATCCTTCCCGCCAGGTCGTGCCTCAACTCCACGCACCGTCCGTCCTCGAGCGCGACGACCGCGCCGATCTCCCACTCGTCACCATCCCACGGCTTGTGGCGCGCCGCGAACGCCTTCTCCTCCTTCCGCATCGCCCCCTTGCCGCGCCGCATGCCGCAGAGCCCGGCGTACAGCGCCGCGTGCCAGGACGATTTCCCTGCCTCGTTACGGCCGAAGACGACGTTCATTCCCGGCGCCAGTTCCAGCGTCTCATCCCGGAAGGGGCCGAAACGATGGGCCGTCACGGACTCGAAGCGCATCACAGCACCTCGAGATCGTCGCGGCCGTCGAGCGCCCGGAGCCCCATCCTCAGGACGCGGCGCTTTTCATCGTCCGACAGCTCCGCGCCCAACACATCCTCGACGAACTGTCCCCGCACCGTGGGCTCCTGACGGACTTCCTCGAAGTCGTACGCCGGGTGCAATTCCGATTTCCGGATCTGCACGGCGTCGAACGTCTCGATCAACTGTTCGCGGATCGTGTCCTCCTGGAGGTCGAGCGACGGCTCCAGGTCGCCGCACACCGTCAGGCGCGCGAGTCCCGCGAGGCTCTCCGCCTTCGCGCGCAGCGCGTCGCGAATCTGCTGGCGACTCGTGAGACCCGTGACATCGAGCCGCAGGTCGTGAACCGGCGTGACGGCCACCACCCGCCGCTCGCGCGTGACCTCACCCTCCGCGTCGACCGTCGCCACCACGGGCCCGCGCTCCCCTTCCTCTCCGAACTGGAGAGGGTCGGGGTTGCCCGGATAGGTGTGATGCGCGCCGTCCGCCGGCCGGTGATAGTGGCCGAGGAACGCGTGGTGCAGCCCGCTGTCCGGGATTTCAGCCGTCTCGAAGGGGGCGTGCGGCGCCTTCCCTTCGCCCTGCGCCGCGAGCCACGACCGTTCCGCCCCGTGAAACAGCGCCACGTGGGCCCCCGCCCCGGAGACCCTGAAGCCGTCGCCGAGGAAGTTGTCCGTGTTGGCGGGAGCGCAGTGCGCGGCTCCCCACAGCGTGATGCCGGGCGCGAGGGAGACCGCCCGCAGCGCCGCATCCCGAAAGATGTGGACGTTCTCGCTCCATCCGCCTGTCGCGTAGACGCTCGTCGGCCCATACCAGTCGTGATTGCCGGGCGCGATGTAGACCGGCACCGGGTCGAGGGAGGCGAAGGTCTGCCGCAGAAAGTTCGCCGTGTCCAGCGTGACGCGATCGTGCTCGTACAGATCGCCTCCGCAGAAGAGCGCGTCTGCGCCGGTCGAGCGGACGAGTTCGACGATCACGAGCAGGGTGTCGCGAAGCGCCTCGCGCCGCCGCCGCGCCACGTCGCCCGTCGCCTCGCACCACGCGAAGGGGGAGTCGAGATGGAGGTCGGCAAAGTGGACGATCGTCCGTTTCACAGTCAGCTGAGGAACGCCTCGATTCGGCCCCAGTTCGCCTCCGCGTCGGAGGCTCCCAGTTTCACGAGCGCCTGGATGTACTCGTTCTCGAACAGGAGGTAGCTCAGGAAGTCGGCCGTCTTGATGTCCGGCGTTCCCAGGCCTCGCACGAGAAACCTGAGCGCCGGAGGAAGTTCGATCTCGAAGTCGCGCGCCAGTTTTCCGATATCCCGGGAGGGTCGGAGGATGAGCAGGTCGACGTGGCGCAGACCCTGGCTCTCGGACACCTCGGGGGGGAGTCGGTCGACGAGGAGGTTGATCCTGCGCAGCGCCGCCGCGTCCCAGTCGAGCGTGTCGAGAAAGACCGAGTTCAGCAGCAGGCCCAGCACTCTCGCCGGCGGCGGATAGCCGGTCGTGTCCGGGGCCCGCGCCTCGAGTTCGGAGCGCCGGTAGCGGGCCGAGATCGTGAAGATGCGGTCCGCCCCCATGTGGATCGCCGGCGCCAGCGGCGCGGCGGTGCGGAAGCTCCCGTCTCCGTAGTACTGCTGCCCGAGCTTGACGGCCGGGAACACGAGCGGAATCGACGCGGAGGCCAGGATGTGGTCCACCGAAATGTCCGTCCGCACGAGTCGGTAGTGGGCGCTCGCCGGCCGGGGCGTCGACTGCGGTTCTCCCTGTACGAAGAGGACCGTGCGTCCCGTCTGGTACGACATCGCGGTGAGACCCACCGCTTCGAGCTTGCCCGCCCTGATCCGGGCGTCGATCTCCCCGCGGTCGACGTCGCGCTCGATGAATTCCCTAAGCGGCGACGTGTCGACGAGGCTCTGGAAACGGGGACTCAGCCCGGTCCCGCCGCCCAGAAGAGATCCCCCCAGCCGCAGGCCCACCTTGAGCAGGGAAGCGGGGTTCGTGCGCAGCACTTCCTCGGTCGTGAGCGAGAGCCAGCGGCGCTTCAGAGCCTGCGTCGCGGCGCGCAGATTGCCGTCGTAGGCGGCGAGAAAACCCACGTTGATCGCGCCGGCGGAGACGCCGGTGAGGAGGGGGACGCGCAGCGCGGGCAGCCGTCTGCCGACATAGCTCAGCACGCCGGTCTGGTAGGCGGCCCTCGCGCCGCCACCCGAGAGGGCGAAGGCCAGCTTCCCCCGCGCGGCGCCGGAAGCGCCACTCCCAGGGGCTCCCGTCACGCCGGTCCCCGCGTCAGGACCGTCCGCCGGGGCGGCCCAGGAGTTGCCGGTGCCACGAACGGGCGGCCGGCCGCTCGAGTTCACCCGCCCGCAGCGCCGCCAACGTGTCGATCGTCGGATCGAAGACGGGGGTCGTGTCGTCGATCGCTCCCGTCTTCGCCCGCGCCCGGAACTCTGTGCGCGCGCAACTTTCGATCGCGCCGGAAGCGTTCCGGTAGAAGACGCGCGTGCTGTCGAGAAAGGAGCAATCCAGGCGGGCCTCGAGCGCGCCGATCCGTCGGGACATCGCGTCGATCGAGCACCCCGAAGCGGGCGCCGACGCCTCGTCCACGGCGACGACCGCGAACCGGTCTTCAACCCATTCCACGCCCGCCCTGAGCGCGGCCCCGTGCGCGGTCCACACGTCGACGAATGCGCGCAGGTCGCCCATCAGCGCCTCGCGCTCCGCCGGGGCCAGCGGACGGTCCGCCCCGAAGATCCAGACGCGGGCGGAATCGGGGAGCGATGTCAGCGGAACACTCATGCCGGGACCATACGTCGGCCCGCGACCTCCCGCCAACCCGGCCGGGTGTCCGCTATGTGTCCGCTATTCGTACCGAAGCGCCACGATCGGATCGAGCCGGGCCGCGCGCCGGGCGGGCCAGAGGCCGAAGAACACGCCCACCGCGGCGGCGAACACCACGGCGAGGCCGATGGCCTCCGGCGCGATGGCCATCGTCCAGCCAGCCGACCGCGAGAGCATCTCCGCCGCGCCGTACGCGAACGCGACCCCGAGGACGCCGCCCGTCATGCAGAGCGTCGTGGCTTCGAGGAGAAACTGGAGCAGCACCGCGTTTCGCGTGGCGCCGAGCGCCTTTCGCACGCCGATCTCCTTCGTTCGCTCCGTGACGGACACCAGCATGATGTTCATGATCCCGATGCCGCCGACGAGAAGGCTCACCGCGGCGATCCCGGCGAGCAGCATCGTGAACGTCTGCGTCGTCTCCTGCTGCATCTCGAGGAACTGCACGCTGTCCGAGATCCAGAAGTCGTTCTCCCGTCCCAGCGGGAGACGGTGCTCGCGGCGCAGGATGTCCTCGATCTGCACCATCGCGACCGGGATCGCCGCCTCGCTCTCGACGACGACCTTGAACTGGTTGACCCGGTCGGTCCCGAGCAATCGGAACTGCGCCGTCTCCAGCGGAACGAGGATCTGCTCATCCTGGTTGAACCAGCCCGACCCGCCCTTTTCGTCCAGCACGCCCACGACCTCGAAGGAGATGTTCCGGATCGAGATCGTCCGGCCGACGAGTTCGGCGGCGTCGGTGTTCAGGACCGCCGGCACCGCGCCTCCGAGCACGGCGACCCGTCGCCGGCCGCGATTCTCCGACTCATCGAAGAAGCGTCCGAGTTGCACCGTGTGGTTTTCGACCTCCGCGTAGTTCGGCGTCGTACCGAGAATCCGCACGCTCGCGTTGTTGCGCCCGACCTGCACCTGCAACTGCCCCTGCATCTCCGGGGCCACCTCCACCAGCGCGGGGGCCCCCTGCGTCACCGCCTCGACATCTTCGGTCGTCAACCGGGCGTTCGATCCGCCCCGGACGCCTCGGAACATCCCCTGCCCTGGGCGAACCGTGAGCACGTTGGTTCCGAGCGACTCGATCTGGTTCTCGACCTGCTGCTGGGCGCCCTCTCCCAGAGCCACCATCGTGATGACGGCACCGACCCCGATCACGATCCCGAGCATGGTCAGGAACGAGCGCAGCTTGTTGGCGCGGATCGCATCCATCGCGACCCGGAGAATCTCGAAAAAGATCATCGCGGCATCATCGCCTTCCTCCGACGCCCGGCAGCCCCGTCCGGCTGCGGATTCGGTCCAGGAACTCCTGCTGCGCGATGAGCGAGGTGGGAACGGCGACGATCTCCTCGCCTTCCTCGAGCCCGCGGACGATATGCGTGTGGTCGAAGTCGCTGAGGCCGATCATGACCGGCTTCAGGTCGAGCAGTCCGTTCGCATCGTACCTGAACACGAACGCCGGCTGGGGCTCGTCGGGCCGCCGCGCGGGTCCGCCCCGGCCGCCTCCCGGTCCACCGGCTCCCTGGTTTCGGAACTGCTGCATCATCTGCCGGCGCTCGTCGTCGGAGAGGTTCTGGATGACGCGCATGCGCTCCTCCTGCGACATCGACTGGAATTCCGACATCGGAACTCCGCCGATCATCTGCTCTTCCTCCCCCTCCCCCGCGTCCGCCTCTCCCTCGCCCTCCCCGGGCTGCCCCTGGCTCTGGAAGTCGCGCAGCAGCGCGTTGACATCGGCGTCGATCTCGAGCGCCCGGACGATCTGGACGGCCTCCTGCTGGGACTTGATCCCGCTGTTCGCCACCGCCAGCACGTCCTCCTGCCGCCCGATCACGACTTCGACGTCCGCGTTCATCCCCGGCCGCATCAGGTCTTCCTCGTTGGAGATGCGCGTGAGCACGGCGAACATGGTCACGTTCTGCTCGACGACCGCCTGCGGTTCGATCTTGAGGACGGACCCCCGGAAGGTCCGGCTGGGATAGGCCTCCACGGTGATGTCGGCCGGCAGTCCCGGCTCGAGCCGGCCGATGTCCGTCTCGTCGACGAGCATGCGCACCTGGACCTCGGTGAGATCCGCCATCCGCATCAACACGGTGCCGCCCGTGAGGTCGCGCGTCCCCGTGACGACCTGCCCCTGCTCCACCGTCCGTTCCACGACGGTTCCGGTGATCGGGGCACGGAGCGTCACGTCGTCCAGCTTGTCCTCGGCGAGTTCGAGGTTGGTCGTGGCGCGGACCAGCGAAGCCCTCGCGTTCGCCGAGGAGAGGATCGCGCTCTCCAGTTCCTCCGAGGTCACGATGTCGGATTCGTGGAGCGCCTGGATCCGTTCGAGCTGGCGTTCCGCGACATCGGCCTGGGCCTCGGCCACGTCCAGATCGGCCTGCGCCTGGGCGTACGCGTTGTTGACGTCGCGCGGGTCGATCCGCACGAGGAGCGTGCCCTGCTCGACGTTATCCCCGAGTTCGACGGGCAGATCGAGGACCTCGCCGCCCGCCTGCGACTTCACCTCGATCACGCGGATGGGCTCGACCGTCCCCGTCGCCTCGACGCTGGAGACGATGGTCTGCCGCCCGGCGGTCAGGGTCTGGAGCGTCTGCTCGGGTTCGTTGGCCTCGCCGGTCGCACAGCCTGCAGCGGCAAGTCCCAGCGCCGTGAAGACCGTGGCGCGGCCCGGGGGGCCGCCTCGGAGGGGGAAGCGACGCCTGCAGCGTTCGAATATGAACATCGGAATCTCGTCTCGTGTCGGGTCCGTGACCGGGCTATCGGCGCGGCGAAACCGCGCCGCCATAGCACGGTGAGAGGACACCCCGCGCGGGTCCGACGTTGAAGAGACACGCCATGCGGCGCGCGCCGTCAGGGTTGCTGGTCGAGCCTCCGGCCGAGGAGGGCCTCGATCGTTGCGACCGCGGCTTCGTAGTCGAAGCGCCGTGAGACGAGATCGATCTCCGACTGCGTGAACGTGATCTGCGCGTCCTGGAGCTCGAGAATGGTGGCGAGCCCGAGCTGGTAGCGCTCCTGGACGACCCGGAGGCTTTCCTCGCTGAGTTCGACGTTCTGCTCCGCCAAGTCCACGCCCGCGAGCGCGGACTGCGCCGTCGCGTAGCGCGCGTCGAGCAGCGAGCTGAGGTTCAGCCGCGCCGCCCGTTCGGCCTGCCGGGCCTGGTCGGCCGTGGCCTGGGCGCGGAACACCTGAGTCTCGCGCTGGAAGCCGTTGAAGAGGGGATAACTGCCGGTGAGTCCGATCGACCACGAACGGTTGGAGGGCGGGAACTCCTGATTCGCCCACCCGTAGCCGCCATTGAGGGAGATGGTCGGCAGGTAGCTGGAGCGCGCACCCGACACCGCCGCCTCCGCCGCCTCGACGGCCACGGAGGCCGCCTGAAGCCCGGGAGCCGAGACATCGGCGATGGCAAACAACTCGTCACGCGTAAAGGGGATCTCGGTCACGGCGAGTTCCGCCTCGGCGGTCGGCCCCACGAGGGTCTCGGAGCCGATGACCTCGGTGAGCTCGAAGGTCCGGGTGCGCGCGTTGTTCCGGGCGTTCAGCAGCGCGAGTTGCGCGTTGTTGAGGTCGACCTGCGAGCGGAGGGAGTCCGAGCGCGTCGCCCGTCCCAGCTCCAATTGCTGCCTGACGAACTCGAGCTGGTCCGCCTGCCGCTGCACGCGGCGCTCCTCCACGGCGACGAGGTCGCGAGTGGCGACGGCCGCCGCGTAGGCCTGTTTCACCGCCTGCATGACCTGGAACTCGGCCTCGCGATAGCGCGCGTTCTGTTCGACCACGCCGAGGCGGGCGCTCTTCAGGTTCGAGAATCGGCCCCAGCCGTCGAAGAGCGTGTAACCGGCGTTGATCCGCGTGGAGTAGCTCGTTGCGGCGAAGCCCTGGTTGAGGGCATCAAGACGGCCCGTGGAGGAGTTCGAGTAGCTGAACGAAGCGCTCACTCCGGGGAGGAGCGCCCCATAGGCGCTCAGCCGGTTGTGCTCGGCCATCTCGATCGCCGAGAAGGCCTGGAGCAGCCCGGGGTTGCGGCGCAGCGCGATCTCGACGGCTTCGTCGACCGTGATCTGGCGAGCGTTGTCGCTCGCCTGCACCTGCGCCTCGGCCATCCCCGGCGAAACCGCCGCAAGCAGCACCGCCGGCAGCAGGACCCACCCCCACCGACAAAGACCGGCTCTCGGCCGGCCTCCGCACCCTGATCTATGTCTAATGGTCATCGTTTCCTCGCCCCCGGAGGGGGCCGGTTGACGTCTCTCTGTTATCCGTCGTTCCGCTGCGGGTCGTCGCGCCCCTGGGACTCCCGCTCACCGCCGCGCTCTCGCCCGTCGCCGTAGCGTTGTCGCAGCAACTCCCGATAGTCCTCACCCTGCTCCTCCGTCAGCACCGACTCGATCCGGGTCCGGACCGAATCCATCAACGTCCGGTAGCCCCCCCGCATCGTCCGCACTCCGTCGCGGTAGTGATCGAGGAAGTTCTCGATCTGCGACCGCTGGTCGGCCGTCAAGCCAAGTTCATCGGCGAACTGCTCGATCGTGGTCTGCCGCCCCCGCGGTCCGCCATCGCGCTCCCGCGTCTCCGAGGGCGCAGTCTGCGCCACCGGTTCGCCCGCGACTGCGTCCGCGAACAGATCGAGGCGGTCCGCCGCCACGCCGACCGCGGCGCCCGCCGCGAAGACGAGCGCGAGGAGCAGGATCGCCCGCAATCTCGAAGTGTCCATACGCACCCGGTTCGTGTCGCGTTTCAGCGAGTTACGGATTGATGAGCGCGGCCGTCAGCACCGCGTCGCGACTCGGCTCGACCAGGTCGATGAGCAGCGCGGGCGGGGCTTCGGCGTCTGCCGCCAGCGACCGCACCAGCCCGACCGGCTCCGGATCCGCGTCCGCGGCGAACTCGGGCGCGTCCGGCACGGAGATGCGGTACAACAGAGCGCCAGCCGCCACGAGCAGTCCGGCGGCCAGCGGCGCCAGCGCCGCGGACCAGCTTGCCGTCACGTCGAGCCAGGAGAGGGGCCGCCGCTCGAGCAGCGCTTCCGCCGCGGCCATGACGCTCCGGCGCACGCGCCGCCGCGTGAGTTCATCGGGCCGCAGGGGCTCGAGGTATTCGGCCCACGCAGGCCCGCGCCCGCCGTTCCGATTTCCATCTCTCCTATTCATCCTCATCTGCTCCTCCGGCGCCGGACGCGCCCGCTTCGCCGAGAATCCGGCGCAGCGCGTGCCTGCCGTGATGAAGGTTCGCCCTCGAAGTTCCGACCGCGATCCCGAGGATCTTCGCAATCTCCGCGTGGTCGTAGCCTTCGAGGTCGTACATCATGACCGCCGTTCTCTGCCGTTCCGGAAGCTGCGCGAGCGCGTCGAGCACCCGTTCCCGAGCGTGCCTCCGCTCGAATTCACGATGCGGGTCATCCCGCGACGCCGCCGTGTCCGTCAGCTCCGAGTGCGTCCGCAGCAACTCACGCCGCCGGAGGTTGAGGCACGTACTCCGCAGCACGCGATAGAACCACGGACCGAAACGGCTTCCCGGCCGCAACTGCCCGATCCGCTCGAGCGCGCGAATGAACGCGGCCTGCAGGGCGTCTTCCGCGTCCTGCTCGTGGCGCAGAATCGACAGCGCCACCGCGTAGGCCGGGTCCGTGTATCTCGTCACGAACAGCGAAAACGCCCGCGAGTCGCCGGCCTGCACGGCCTCGACGAGGCCAGGCTCGTCCGCGCCGGGATCCGGCGGCTCCGCAGGTCCGGAACCGGGGCCGGCCGAGTCGACCGGCGATCCGTTCCGCGTTCGCGTTTCCTCCGCCAAAGACATCCCCATCGCTTGAGTAACACGCCCTCGATGCCGGCCGTTGCACCGGCTCCCGCCGGCGTTTGCCCCGGCGCTTGTTCCTTCACCGTGGCCGTCGCATCTTCGGCTCCGTGAACAACGAAACGCAAGCCCGGCCCGCCGCCGCCGAAACGCCCGACCGAGCCCACGCTCTGGCCGGCCGAACGCTCATCCAGGAACGCATGCGCGGCATGCGAAAAGTCGTGGGGCGGAGGCTCTCGCCCCGTGACATCGTCCTCAGGAAGGCGTCTCCCGAAGTGCGGCGCCATCTCTTCGAGGAAGCGTGCGAGCTGTACTGGAACGAGATGAGCTGGGAGGAGATCACCGAAGAGGAACTCATCGGAGACGAGGAACTCACGGAGATGATCTTCCCCGGGCTGCTCGCGCTCATCGACGCGTTTCTTCCCCGGGCTCCGAACGGGGAGCCGGACCGCGACCGCGAGCACCGCGAGGTCGTACACGACTTTCTGGATTGGCTGGCCGCCCGGCTCGTGACGCTGCGCGAGGCGCGACCCGCCGCCGAGGATGCGCGGGCGCGGAACCTCCGCCAGAAGAACGTGACCGACGCCCTCATCGACCTCGTCGCGTTTCGCGCGTGCGCACTGACTTCCGACGAGATCGAGACCTACCAGAACGCCTGATTCCCTTCGAAGACAAGACGGATGAATACGATCGTCTGCATGAAACGCGTGCCGGACTCGGCCACGAGGGTGAGAGTGACGCCCGACGGCGCGGGACTGGACCCGGCCGGCGTCAAGTACGTCGTGAACCCGTACGACGAGTTCGCGCTTGAGGATGCGATCCGCCGCAAGGAAGAGGCGGGGGAAGGGAAGGTGACGGTCGTCGCGCTCGGCCCCCCCGAGACCGCCGAATCGATCCGCCAGGCGCTCGCGATGGGGGCGGATGAGGGCGTGCTGCTCGTGTGCGCGGGTTCGCACGACGCGCTCTCCGTGGCGCGGGCGCTTGCTGATGAGATCCGGGACCGCGAGGTCGATCTCGTGCTGTTCGGGAAGCAGGCGATCGATGACGACAACATGCAGATCCCGCAGATGGTGGCCGAGTTCCTGGACCTCCCGTGCGCGACCGTCGTCGTCGGCCTCGAGATCGCGGGAAGGGAGGCGATGGCGCGCCGCGAGGTCGAAGGCGGTCACGAGGTCGTCGAATTCTCGCTGCCCGCCGTCGTGTCCACGCAGAAGGGGCTCAACGAGCCGCGGTATCCGAGCCTCAAGGGGATCATGGCGGCGAAGAGGAAGCCCCTCGAGGAACGGGAAGTGACGCTCGACGCGCCGACCATCGATTTCATCCGCCTCGACGAACCGCCGGCGCCGGCCGCGGGCCGGATCGTCGGAGAGGGCGTGGGCGCCGTGCCGGAACTGGTGCGGGCGCTGCGCGACGAAGCGGGGGTGCTCTGATGCCCGGGGCGCTGGCGTACGCCGAGATCCGGGCAGGCGCGGTGAGCCGGGCTTCGCGGGAGGCGGTCGGGCTCGCGCGGCGGATCGCCGCCGACGTCGGAGGGGAGACCCACGTCGTCGCGCTCGGTCCTCCCGGAACGGAGGAGGCGGCCGCGCAACTCGCCGGCTTCGGCGCCGACCGCACCTGGGTCGGCGAGTCGGAGGCTCTCGCGCTGTGTCAGCCGGACATCGCCGCGGCGGCCATTGCCCGGCTCGTCGAGGCGGGGGACTACGACGCCGTGATTTTCGCGGCTACCGCTCAGGGGAGAGACATCGCCCCCCGCGTCGGCGCGCGGCTCGGGCGGAGCGTGGCCTCGGAAATCATCGAGTGCCGGCGGGAGGACGGCGCCATCGTCGTGCGTCGGCCCATGTACGCCGGGAAAGCGATCGCGACCCTTCGCTTCACCCCGGGCCCGGCCGTGATGACGATCCGGGCCAACGTCTTCGCGCCGGTCGAGGAGGGCGCGGCGGGGGAGATGTCGAGCCTGGATATCGAGAGCTTCGACGGCCGGGCGCGGACGGCCGCCCTCGAGCAGGGGGACCGCGACCGCCTCGACGTGAGCGAGGCGACGACCATCGTTTCGGGCGGCCGCGGGATGCAGGGGCCGGAGCACTGGCTGCTGCTCGAGGCGCTGGTTGAAGCGCTGGGCGACGAGGCGGCGCTCGGCGCGAGCCGGGCGGTGGTGGACGCGGGCTGGCGGCCGCACGGCGAGCAGGTGGGCCAGACCGGCAAGACCGTGTCGCCAAACCTGTACTTCGCGGTCGGGATCAGCGGAGCGATCCAGCACCTGGCCGGGATGCGCACGGCCAAGGTCATCGTGGCGATCAACCGCGATGCGGACGCGCCGATTTTCGGGGTGGCGGACTACGGTCTCGTGGGGGACGTGTTCGAGGTGCTGCCCGCGCTCACGCAGGCGGTTCGCGAAGCCCGCCAGGGCGATTGAGTCCGGATCGACCGGCATGAGTCTCCGGGCCGTACGCGAGGACATCGTGCGTTGGGCGAAGCAGGGCGATCCGATCGCCATGGCGACGCTCATCGCCGTGCGCCGTTCGGCTCCGCTGCCGCCGGGCGCGCGGTTCGCGATCTCGGCCGCCGGGGAGCTGAGCGGCTCGATATCGAGCGGGTGCGTGGAGGGCGACCTGCACGAACGGCTCTCCGCGCTGCTGGGCGGCGGCGCGCCGGCCTCCGTCACGTACGGGATCACGGACGAGATGGCCGCGGGCGTGGGCCTCTCCTGCGGCGGGGAGATCGACGTCCTGCTCGACCACTACGATCCCGGCGACCCCGTCTGGCACCGCCTCTGGCAGCTCCGGGAGGCCGGCGCCCCCGGCGTCCTCCTCACCGGCGCGGCGCCGCCCACGCGCTCGCGGCAACTCCTGCTCGAACCGAACCGGTCGCTGGGAACGCTCGGGTCCCCCGAACTGGACCGGGCGGCCCGTTCCCGCGCCGACGATTGGCTCGGCCGGACCGACGCCCGGGCCGTCGAACTCGTGCGGGACGATCCGGACAGCCTCGTCTTCGTCGAATCCTTCGTCCCGCCGCCGCGGCTCGTCATTGTGGGGGCGACCCCGATCGGGCATGCGCTGTGCGCCATGGCGCACCGAACTGGCTTCGAGGTCGTGGTCGTGGATCCGCGCGAGGCCTTCCTGCGGCCGGAGCGGTTTCCGGACGCCGCGTCGCTCGATCCGCGCTGGCCCGACGAAGCGATGGCCGCGCTCGATCTCGACCCCCGAACCAGCATCGTCATCCTCACGCACGACGAGAAGCTGGATGAGCCCGCGCTGGAGACGGCGCTCGCTTCCCGCTGCGGCTACATCGGTCTCCTCGGCGGACGCCGGACGCAGGAGCAACGTCGAGCGGCGCTTCTCGCGCGAGGACTGGACGAGGCGGCATGCGACCGCATCCACGGTCCGGTCGGGCTGCGTATCGGCGCCCGCTCGCCTGAGCAGATCGCTGTCTCCATCCTCGCGCAGCTCGTCGCCCTCGAACGGGCGCCCTGACGCCCGCGCGGGGTCGCGCCGCGCCGATCTCAGTCGCGCGTGCGCCGGATCTTCCAGCGGTCCACCACGCGTCGCCCCCGCACGACCTCGAAGTAGTCGAAGTGAGCGACCGTGAGGCAGGCGTGATTCGGAAGGACCCGGACCCTCTCACCGACGGCGAACCGCCCGGACAGGCGCCCGTGTTCCTGGCTCACCGAGGTCAGGCGATGGTCGCTCAGTGCTCCTCCCGGTGCTCCTCCCGGTGCTCCTCCGGACGCGTCGCGGAAGAGGCGGCCGTAGTGAGGGGGGTCGTCCGGCCCCACATCCTTGGACAGGGCGAGCGCGCCACAGTCCGCGATCGCGCCGTCGGATCCGTCGCGCGCGGAGACGACCGTCGCGAGCACCGTGACGGCGCAGTCGCTCACCGCGCACGATCCCAGCCGCGTCTGCGTGTAATCGTAGAGCGCGTAGTTCCCCGGCCGCGCCTCGTCGATCCCCTCCAGCGTCGCGACGCGGCTCATGCCCGGAGTCGAGCCGAGCGAGAGCACCCCCGGCTCGATCCCCGCCGCGCGGAGCGCCCGCCCCGTTTCGACCATTGCGCGTCGCTCCTCCTCCGCCAGCGCGGCGATGGCGGAGGGCGAATCCGCGCCGTAGGTGTGGCCGGCGTGCGTCAGGCAGCCGCCCAGCGCGAGCCGGCCCGCGCGTGAGATCCGCCTTGCGATCTCGACGACCCGGCCGCCGTCGTACGGGATGCCGGAGCGCCCATAGCCACAGTCGATTTCCAGCCATACCGAAAAGGGGGTGCCCGCGGCCTCGAGCGCCTCGACGGCCGTGAGGGAGTCCACCGTCACGCCGAGTTCGATGCGCCGGGAGAGTGCCGCCGCCTCGTCGATCCGAGACAGGTTCAGCGGAAAAGCCCACAGGATGTCGCCGAAACCCGCCTCCGCGAAGACCCGGGCCTCCGCGAGCGTGGAAACGGCGATGCCCGACGCCCCGCGCGATCGCTGGAGTTCGGCGATCTCCACGCATTTGTGCGTCTTCACGTGCGGGCGAAGCCGAACGCCGAGGGCGTCCGTGCGTTCCTGCATGGCCCGGAGGTTGTTCTCCAGGACATCGAGGTCGAGGATGAGCGCCGGAGTGGGGAGACCGAACAGGTCCGGCGCGTGGGTGGCAGCGTTCCCGGCGTTCACGCACCCAAGGTAGTTGGGGGATCACGGTTCCGCTAAGTTGGAACCGCCGATCCTGCTCAGGAATGAAGAGGATCGCGGGCCGATGGCGGATCGAGTGACCGCAAAGCCGTAGGGGTCGTCTTATTCACGAAGAGAAGATCTTTCGGATCGGGCCGGAAGGTCGGGTTCCGGATGATGAACCGAGCGACGCGGAGGTCGTGACCGCCGTACTGGAAGGCGATCGCGAGGCGTACGGGGTTCTCGTGCGCCGGTACAAGGACGTGCTGTACCGCTACGCGGAGCGCATGACCGGACGCGCGGACGACGCGGCGGATATCGTGCAGCGCACGTTCATCCGCGGCTTTCGGAGCCTCGACCGCTGCCGGGATCGGGAACGGGTGGGAGGCTGGTTGTTTCGGATTGCCGTCAACCTGTGCAAGGATCAGTTGAAGGGGCGGGCGCGGCGAGAGGTGTCGCTGGAGGCGGCCGGCCCCCTCACGGCGACGCGAGGCCTTCCCGAGGCACGCGCCGAACGGGCGGAAATACGGGAGCAGATTTACCGCGCCTTGCAGTCGCTGAGCGACGAGCAGCGTGAAGCCTTCGTCCTCAAGCACGTCGAGGGCTGGTCGTACGAAGAGATGTCGGAGAGACTTGGAGCTTCGGTGTCCGCGTTGAAGATGCGGGTCCATCGGGCTCGGGATCAGTTACAGGTGCTGTTAGAGAACTACCGATGAACGACGATCTGAAGCTGTACCTGGATGGAGAAATCGACCGTTCGGAACTCTCGCGGGAGCTTCGCGGGGACGCCGAACGGTGGGATGCCCTCCTTTCGGACGTGCGGGATTCGGGGGTGCAGCGAGCTCCTGTCGGACTCGAGTCGCGGGTCATGGCCTCGGTTCGCCAGGAGGGGCGTCGGCCGTTGTCGAGCCTCGTCGACTGGTGGGTGCATCCCCGCTCCGTGCGCGTCCGGCCGTGGCTGGGACTTGCGGCCGCCGCGGTGCTTGCGGCGTTCTTCCTCCTGCCGCGGGAGAATGTGTTCACCGAGCCGGCGGGGGCGGCGACCGCGCTCGTGGGCGAGGAAGTTCACTACGTGCAGTTCCGCTTCGAGGCGCCCGGCGCGGCGTCGGTCCACGTCGCGGGCGACTTCAACGACTGGCAGCCGGAGGTCGCGCTGGCCGATCCGTATGGGACCGGCGTGTGGACCGGGCGGGTGCAACTCCCGCCGGGCGTGCACAAGTACATGTTTCTCGTGGACGGCGAGACCTGGATCACGGATCCGCACGCGGAACGGTATGTGGAGGACGGTTACGGCAACCAGAACGCCGTGATCGCCATCACGGGCGGCGCGGGCGCCCGCTCGCTGGCCCCGTAGCCAGCCAGCACCCGTGGGAAAAGCCCTGCTGCGCCGTTGTTCCGCGGTCGTGCTTCTCGGCGCCGCGCTTCTCGCGGCGCGCCCGCTCGCCGCTCAGGACGTACGCGCCCGTTTCAGCCGTCACCTGGGAGCCGTGTACGCGGCTCGCACCCTCTCGGTCATAGAAGCCGGCGTCCGGGACGGTCTGCCCCGAGGTCTCCTGATCGACAAGGCCATGGAGGGCGTGGCGAAGGGGATGTCCCCGGAAGTCGTCCTCGCCGCCGTCGACACTTTCGCCGCGGAGTTGCGGGATGCGGCGTCGGTCGTGGGTCCGCGGGCGGAGCCGGTCGCGCTCGAGAAGGCCGCCGATGCCCTTCGCCGCGGCGTGGGGCGCGAGCTTCTGACGCGGCTGGGGCGTGACCGTGCCGATTTTCCTCTCCTCATCGTCTCTCTCGAGGAGTTGCTGGACGCCGGCGTGGAACTGGATCTGGCCGAGGATCTCGTGCGCTACGCCGTGGCCGAGGAGTTCGACAGCGATGCGGTGCTCCGGCTGCCCGCCAGCGTGAAACTGCTCATCCGGGAGTGCGGCGACGGTCAGCCTGACTCCTGCTGGTCACAGGCGAGCATCAGGGAATGCGCCCGCGTGATGCCGGCCCGGCCGTGTCCGACCCGAACGCTCGCGGAGGCGGCCCGCTCGGCGGCGCCGCCGTTCCGGCTTGCCCGTTCCCCGCCCGCCGCCCTGCGATCGGGCGCAGGCTGGCAACCTTCCCGGTCTCTGCCGTATACTCTCGGACTTTCCGGCGGCTGAGCCCGCCGACGCCTTACCCACGGATCTTGCCCACGGATCTTGCCCACGGATGATGGAGAGGGCCTTGCCAGCCAGAGTGACCGCGGCGGTCACGGGTACCGGTAGCTACCTGCCGCCCGACAGCATCGACAACTTCCAGCTTCTCGCCATGGGTACGCTGCGCGATTCGTTCGACGTCGGGCAGGCGCGATCCGCGCTCAGGGGCGTCGAGGGCGTCAACGGGCTGTCGGCCGCCGAGGTCTTCGATCAGTGGGCGTATCAGCTGACCGGCATCAGGTCGCGTCGGCGGATTCCGCCGGCAAGCGATCTGACCACGGAGGACATGTGTGCCCGGGCGGGGCTCGCCGCGCTGGAGGCGGCCGGACGCGAGCCGGACGAGATCGACCAGCTCTACGTCGCGACCGTGTCGCCGTCCGACGAGGTTCCGAACAGCGCCTGTACCGTGGCGACGAAGATCGGGAATCCGCGATTGGGAGGATTCGCGATCAACGCGGCCTGCGCCGGTTTCGTCTACGGCGTGGGGGCAGGCTGGTCGGCCATCGTCAGCGGTATGGCGGAGCGGGTTCTGGTGATTTCGGGCGACGCCCTCACGCGGCTCGTGGACTACACGGACGTGCGGACGGCCGTGCTCTTCGGCGACGGGGCCGGAGCGGCCGTCCTCGAGCGGAGCGAAGCGGATCACGGCGTGCTCGGTCCGATGGCGGCGGCGGGCTGGTTCGCGCGCGACCCGCTTTACCTTAGCGGACAGAGCTGGCGCGACGACGGAGACCGGATCCCGATTCTCCACATGGAGGGAGGGCCGCGGATCGTCCGCAACGCGATCGTCAAGATGGCCGAAGTGGGTGAGCAAGCGCTCGAGAAGGCGGGTCTCGGCTGGTCCGACGTGGACTTCGTGATTCCTCACCAGGCGAACGCGCGGATCACGCGAGGTCTCGAGCAGAGGCTGGAACTGCCGAAGGGGCGCGTCATCCACAACATCGTCGATTACGGCAACATGTCGGCCTCGACGGTTGCGGTGACGCTCGACGAAGTCGTCCGCGGTAAGCACGGACCCGTGCCGAACCCGGCCACGATCGTCCTCACCTCGATCGGAGGCGGCTACACGATGGCGGCGGCGGTCGTCCGCATCTGATGGGCGGTCGGGCCCGGCCCGCACACCTGCCGCGCGTCAGGCGGGACTCGCCCACTCCCTGAGCGGAATCACTTCGACCGGCTCCCCGGCGCTTATGGCGTCGGTCCCGACGGGGACCGCGAGCAGCCCGTCGGCCAGCATGGAGCCCAGGTTGCCCGAGCCCTGCGGGCCGCTCAGCCGAGCCGTGAGGACGCCGGATTCGGCGGACCCGATGAGCACGCGCAGGAACGAGAGCACGTCCCGGGGACCGCGCAGGTCGTGTGCGGCGACACACTGCAGCGACCGCCGGCAGGGACGCGCGAACCCCGCCATCCTGCGGATCGCCGGTCTCACCAGCGTCTCGTACGTGACGAGCGCCGAGGCGGGATTGCCCGGGACGCCCCAGAACGGCCGGCCGCCGAGCAGGCCGAAGACGGCGGCGCTGCCGGGGCGCATCCGCACGCGCCAGAAGGAGCGTTCGAATCCGAGTTCGTCGAGGACCCGCTTCACGTAGTCGTGATCGCCGACGCTCACGCCCGCCGCGGAGACGATCGCGTCGCAGGATTCGGCCCGCACGAGACAACGGTGCAGGTCGGCGGGGTCGTCCCGGGCGATGCCGAGCGGCACCGGCTCCGCCCCGGAATCCGCGAGCTGGGCGGCCAGCGCGTGTCCGTTCGAGTTCATGATCCTCCGACCGGCCCGCACCTCGTCGAATTCATCGAAATCCGCGAGTTCGTCCCCGTTCGCGAGCACGCCGACGCGAGGTCGCCGGCCCACGTCCACCCGCTCGAGGCCGGCCGAGGCGAGCAGCGCCACCGCCGCCGCCCCGAGCTCCTCGCCGCGCTCCACCATCGTGTCGCCCGCCCTCACATCCTCCCCGAGGAAACGGATGTGACGCTCCCCGTCCGCGTCATCGAATATGCGAACGCGCCCGTCCGGGCCTCCGTCCGTGTGCTCCACGCGGACGACGCCCGTGGCGCCCTCCGGCACCGGCGCCCCCGTCATCACGCGCGCCACGGAGCCGGGCTCCAGCGGCCCGCGCGGAAAAGCGCCGGCCGGGATGTCTTCGGAGATCGGGAGGACCACGGGCCGTTCCGGGCTTGCGCCGCGGACCTCCTCGATGCGCACGGCGAATCCGTCCATGGCGCTGTTGTTCCACGGCGGGTGCGGGGCGACGGCTTGCACGTCGCGCGCGAGCGAGCGGCCGAGGGCGGCGGAGAGCGGAACTCGCTCCGTTTCCAGCGGCGACACGGCGTCCAGCACGAGAGCCAGGGCCTCGTCGAAGGAGACCCAGTCCGCGTCGTTCATGCCCGGTTCATGCCCGGCCGCCGCGGAGGCTCGTCACGGGAGGCTAGAAGTAGTACCAGATGGAGATGCTGAACTCCGGGTTGTGGCCCCACACGGAACTCTGCGGCGCCGGCGCGCCGGAGGCGTCGAACAGCTCCAGGGTGGTTCCGAAGAGGAATCCGTCCGGAGACGTCACGCGGACCAGGTAATCGCGGACCTCGAAGCCGATCCCGATCGTCTCCGCCGGAAAGATCTCGAACCCCAGCCCCGCGAAGATGTGCGGAGCGGTGGAGATGTCGTACCGGAAGGGTTCGAGAGCCTGGTCGGCGAGGAACTCGGAGGCGCCCTCGTCGATCCCGAACACGAAGCCGCCGCCGATGAGCCCGTAGGGGTGGATCCCGTTCCACGTCCGCGCTCCGGTGAGGCCGACCTGCGCGCCGATATCGGCCCGCAGCCAGCCCGCGGCGACGGTGTCGACGACCATCGGTCCTTCCGCGTCGAGGACATCCAGTGTCCAGCGGTCCGCCGCCCCGTAGGTGGCTCCAAGCTCGAGAGAAAGGGGACTCGACGCCCGGACGCGCATTCTGGCGCCCCCCACGGCGGTGGGTCCCTGCGCGAACTCGAGCCGCCCCCGGTTCCCCGCGTGGTGGCCCCCGAAAAGGCCGATGCGGAAGCCCTTCTCGCGCCAGCGAAAGGGTGAATCGATGCGTTCGGCCTGCGCCTCGACCGTCGCCGGGACTCCGGCGAGCAGGGCGAGTCCGACGACGAAGATCAGTTTGTTTGACACTGGGTTGACGCGGGTTCCATATCTTGGATGAGTCGGATCTCGAACGGGAACGGCCCCGTCTCACGAATCTCGCGACGGGGCGGCGGCGCGAGGAATGTAGGTGGAGGACCGGGTCCTTACCAGAAAAACGTCTTGTCGCCGTCGCTTGCGACGCCGGCTTCTCCTGCCGGTCGTCCTGGCGTGTGCGCATGCGCCGCCCCCCACGGCCGCGCAGGTGCGCGAAGTCGTCATCGACGGCGAGGTCTTCCGGAGGACGGCGGACGGCCGCCGTCTGGCCGAACTCGCGCTGCGCACGCCGGTCGTCCTCAAGCGTACGGAAGGGGTCTGGGCGGAGGTGGAGGTCGAGGGCTGGGTCCCGTCCGGCTCGGTCGCGCCGGCCACGCGAGAGGGCCACAACGGCGTCATCGCCAGCTTGGGAGGCGAACCTCTCAGGTCCGAACCCGCCGGGTCCGTGACCGGGTTCCTGCTCGAGGGATTCCTCGTCGACCGGGTGGAGGAACGGGAAGGCTGGAGCCGGATTCGCCGCTCGGGCTGGGTTCGGGAGGCCGCGCTCGGGCCCGGCGGCGGGGATGGTGTCGGCCCCGGCGATGTCCGCCCCGGCGGTGTCGAGGCCGTCCTGCCCGGCGTCTCGGCTGCGGCGTTGCGCGCGAACCCGGATGAGTATGCCGGCGCGCGCCTCCGCTGGACCGTTCGGTTTCTGTCGCTGGAACGGGCGGAACCGGAGCGGATCGACTTCTACGAAGGCGAGCCCTTCCTGCTCGCGCGCGCCCCCGATCCGGGAGATGGGCTCATCTACGTCGCCGTGCCGCCGGAACTCCTGGCGGCGGCGGAAAAGCTCCGGCCCCTCCAGACCCTCGACATCCTCGTGAAGGTCCGGACGGGCCGGTCGGTGCTACTGAGGGTCCCGATACTGGATCTGCTCGCGCTCTACTGAGCAGAACCCGTCGCTACCGGTTCCCCTGGTTCCCCTCGCTCTCGGCCTCGTTCAGGAAGGCCTCGGCCTCCATCAGGCCGGCGTGCGCAAGGCCGCTCCACAGGTCGGCGACCTTCGCATAGGCCTCGGCGGCGAGCACCGCGTCGCCGTTGGCGGCGTGCGCCCGGGCCAGGCCGAGCAGCGAACGCGGCCGGTTCGGCATCCGCAGCAGCGAGGTCTCGAACTTCTCGACCGCCTTGTCCGGCATCCCGAGTTCGAGCAGCAGTTCGCCGTAGAGTTCGTGCAGAGGCTTGACCGGGCTCGCCGAACCGCGCGGCGGCGCCATGCTCATGACCTCCGCCTCGGCCTCGTCCATGAGTCCGGTCGCCACGTCGGGATGGCCCATGGCGGCGTGCCGGAGCGCCCCGACCTGCTTGTGCATGACGTGCGTGTAGCCCTCGCCGTCCGACAACTCCTTCAGCGCGGCCTCCGCCTCGGTGACGGTCGCCTGGTCGCCCATGCGGTGGGCGCTCAGTCCCGTGGCGAGGAGTTCGTGCGCCGGGGAGTCTTCGGTGATCGGCTGGGTCTCCCACTGCTCGGTCTCGACGATGTAGCGCGCCCTGAGGAGCGAAACGGCGCCCTGCGCCCGCGCGATGCCCGCTGCTCCGCGCGCGCCGGTCGCGGTGCCGAAGCCCTCGTTGTCGACCATGTCCCCGAGCCGGTCCATCCACAGCCGCGCCTTGTCGTAGTCCCCGCGCTGGAGGTCGCCGTACTGGCCCCAGTCGAGCGCGTGCACCGCGTCGCCCACCGGGTCGCCCGGCTGCCACAGCTCCTGCGCCACGTTGTAGGCGGACTGGTTGTTGCCGGACACGCGCTCCCACATCCCGTGCTGGATGAAGATGTGCGTCGGCATGTGCCGCGCGTGGGAAACCGCCGGAGCGATGTCCGCGAAGGCGTAGGCCGCGTCCAGCGCGAGCGGGGCCATGATCGGATTGTCGAACGAGTGGATCGTGTAGTGCGCCGCGCCCGGGTGCATCGGATTGTCGTTGAACAGCCGGAGCGCGATCGTCCCCGCCATCACGTTCCAGCGCTGGCTCAGATCGCGCGTCGCCGCCGTCGCGCTGAGGAGGGAGAGCGCGTAGAAGGCCGAGATCTCCGGGTCCTCCGGATAGGCCTCGTACAGGTCGCGCATCGCCTCCATGTACCCTACGCGCCGGTCGACGTGGTCGGCCTCGCTCCACAGGATTTCGACCGCCCTAAGGAAGCCCTTCTCGCGATCCGTCGGCGCCTTGGCCATGCGCTCGGCCGGCGTCGCGCCCAGCCTCTCGAGCGCCTTGCGCGGCTCCGTCGGGTCCATCTGCGACACGAGCGGATGATTGTAGGCGAGCGACTCGCCCCAGTACGCCATCACGAAGCCGGGATCCAGTTCCTGCGCCGCGTGGAACTGCTCCCTCGCCTGCTTCCAGCCGAAGCTGTGCAGGATCGCCACGCCCCGGAGGAAGTGCTGCTGCGCCTCGCCTGTGGCCGAGGTCGGGAAGGTGATTGAGCCGACCTCATCGAACTGTGCCTCGACCGGCGCGGGAACCGTCGACAGCATCGCGCCGAGGAGGAACGCCGGGAGCATCATGGACCATCTTTTCATCGTACTATCCCTCTCAGGAAGAAACGCCGGCCTACCTCGTCCGGCATCGCATTGAAGTTACGGTGCCAAAACCAGAAGCGGGCGGCAAGGTGTAGCGCCGGGTCACGGCGTCTCGCGCCGCCTCATGCGTCCGGGAGATCGTAGTCGATCGTCAGCGTGTGCGAGCCGCCGTCCACGGCGATCTTGACCGAGCCGGTCAGGCCCTCAAGATCGCCGGTCGCCGACCCCGGGACGATCTGGCCGCCCGTCTGCTCGTGGCCGCTCGCGCTCAACCCCCAGTGTTGCATGACGAACGTCCCTTCCCGTCCGCCGAGCGCCCCCCGCACGACCTCGCGGGCGATATAGCCCGCTCCCGCGGCGATATCCGCCACATCCGCCTGGCACATGAGGAGCCGGGCCTCGCTCTCCGCCACGAGGTCCCCGCCGAAACGCTTGAGGACGGTGGCGTGGGAGAGCGTCGGCCCCCCGGGGCCGCCTGCGTCGGGTTCGGCTTCCCCCTGGTCCCATCCGGTGACCTCGAAGGAGGCGATCGCGCGCGCCATGCCGGGCTTCTCTGCTGCCGGATTCCCGCCGGGTCCGCTCCTAGAGCGCCGCGACGGCGGTGGACAGGTTGTCGAGGGCGCGCTTCACGAGCGTGCGCGACGTCGCGATGTTCATCCGCATGTGCCGCTCGCCGCCGGTCCCGTAGCTGGGCCCGCTGTTGAGGTAGATGCGTGCGTTCTCGGCGAGCCAGCGCTGCAGGACGCTCTCCGGCGACACCGGCTCCGCAGCCGTCCGGTTCTCGTAGTCCGCCTTCCCCTGCGCGTCGATCCTGTCCATCAGGTCGCCCATGTCCAGCCACGCGAGGAAGGTGCCCTGCGCCTTGGTGTACTTCACGAGCGGGATGTTCTCCCGGATATAGGCCTCGGTGTAGTCGTGGTTGCCGTCCAGGTAGACGAGAAGCTGGTCGAGCCACTCGTCGCCCTCGTTGTTGGCGGCGCGGGCGGCGTACATGCCCAGCGTGCTGAGGTCCGCCCGCGTGTTCTGGCGCAGGCGTGTCATGAAGGAGGGGTTGGTCGAGAAGTACCAGGCCACCTTGTTGGCCGCGAGGCTGAACGTCTTGCTGTTGGATTTGAAGGTGACGCTGTTGTCGACGACCTTCGGATCGAGGCTGGCGAACGGCGTGTACTTCTGTCCCTTCGTCACGAAATCGCAGTGGATCTCGTCGGAGAGCACCGGCACGCCGTGTTCGAGACAGATCTCGCCCATGCGGGTCATGTCTTCCGCCGACCAGCAGTTTCCGGTCGGGTTCTGCGGGTTGCAGAGGACGAAGGCGTGGACCCGTTGCACGCGGCGCTCGAAGTCATCCCAATCGATCTCGTAGACGCCGTCGACGACCTTCATCTCGCTGTCCTCGGCGACGTTCCGCGCGAAGCGCAGATCCGAGTAGAAGCCGTTGTAGGTCGGCGTCGTCATGAGGACCCGGCTGCCCGGAGGGGCGAAGGTGTGCAGTCCCGCGATGATTCCCGGGTGGACGCCCGACGTCCAGACGATGGTCGAGGGGTCGATGTCGAGGTCGTAGCGGCGCTGGTTCCAGGCCACGACCGCGTCCGTGAACGAACTGTCGCGGTGCTGGTAGCCCCAGTTCTCGTGCTTGCTGCGCTCGGCGATCGCCTGCGTGATGCACGGTGCGGCGCGGAAGTCCATGTCGGCGATCCCCATGCCGACCTCGATCTCGGGGCCGAACTGCTCGATGGCGCGATCCCACTTGACGCAGTCGGTTCCGCGCCGGTCGTAGATCTGGTCGAAGTCAAACTCCTCGGGTGCGCCGGCGAATCCGGCCGCGGCGACATCGGTCCCCGCCACCTCGCTCGCGAGCGCCGAACGCGCGCCGACGGCGCCCAGAACGGCGGTGGCTCCTGTGCTCTTGAGAAAGGCCCGACGGTTCAGCCCGTGATTCCGCAGCATTTGCACGCCCTCCTTCGACATTTCCCGCGTACGGTTCGTGACCGCTGTTCCGAATCAGGGTGGTCGAAACGTCCCGCTCTGGCAAGACTGGCGGCGTGCCGGGCGGCGTGCCGGGCGACCTGTCAGCCGAGGCGTCCGAGGCGGGCCGAACTCTCCGCCACGCCGGCCTCGACGCCCGCCTCCCGGTACAGGTCCCGGGCCTCCCGCCACAGCCCCCGGGCTTCGTCGCGCTCGCCGAGGGTCTCGCGCAGGATGGCCATCGGCCGCACCGCGTTGGCAAGATCGAGCGCCTGGCGCGCAGGGTGCGCGCGGTAGATGGCCAACGCCTCCGCGTAGCAGCGCTTGGCCTCCCGGGGGTCGTCCGTCTCCCGGAGCACGTCGCCGAGGTGGCGTACGGTGTGAGCGAGCGCGAGCGGATCGTCTCCCCGGCGGCAGAGCGGAACGGCTTCGCGATACAGCCGGAGGGCGATATCGAGCCGTCCCAGGTCGCGTTCGACGTTCGCGCGGCCATGCAGCGCGCGGGCGAGCGCAACCGGATCGTCATGCTCCCGCGCGAGCGCGGCCGCCGCCTTCATGTGCCGCAGCGCCTCGCCTGCCCGCTCCGCGCGCCGTGCGGCCATTCCCCGCCGGACGCGCGACTCGACGGCGTCCCGGGGCGCGGCGCAGGTCTCCGGGGGAACCCCGGGGGGAACCCTGTCCGGCATGGGGCCCTCTACCCTCCGCGCGGTACCGGAGCCGAGGAGTGGCCGGTCAGGATCCGCCATCCCCCCGTCTCGTGGACCCACAGCATGGTCACCGCGCCTCCATAGCCGAACTCGGATCCGTCCTCCGTGCGAAGCGTGCTCTCGAACCGGGACCGGATCTGGGCGACGCCGGGGGCCAACGGCTCGATGTCCGTATCCGAGTACTCCGTCGTAATCTGTGTCCCCGGACCGAGATCCGCGAGGGCGGCGCGCACGTCGTCGGCCGACTCGTAGGCCAATTCCCCGTTCTCGTAGAAGCGGAACGCAGGGGATTCCGAATAGAAATCGCCGGCGGCCTCCCAGGTCGACGCGATCCCCATGGCCCGGAACGCCTCGAGCGTCGCCGACAGGCTGTCGCGCATCGCCGCGGCATGCGGTTCCGTCAACGGCTCCGGCTCCGACCCGCACCCCGGCCCCGCCAACACGGCGAGGCACAGGCAGAACTTCGTCACGTTCGTCATATTTCCTCGATCACAGTACGGACCGATACGTTAACCTGTACGTGCAAACGGCCAAAGTTCGCAGCCCGTTTCAACCTCGCTTGGGGTCAACCAGGCGGTTGTGCCAACACCGGTGCCATGAATCCGAGCAATCTACAAGTCAATCGTGAGGGCGGTCACATTCGCATCGTCGGCGACCTGGTCCCGGGCTCGTTCCGGCCTGTCCTGGCGGCACTGCACCAAGCTACGCGAGTCAAGGGGTTCGAGGATGTCAAGCTGGACTTCTCCGACACCACGCTCGCGTTCCCCGGACCGATGCTTGCGGTGCTCGCGACATGCGGGCGGCTGCGCGACGAGCTCGACGTGGATCTTACCGTGATTCGTCCCACGGAAGGAAGGTTGCGGCGCCTGTTTTCCAACGCCAACTGGGCGCACCTGGCAGCTCCGCGGAAGTTCGAGAGGTCGACGTGGCAACCCACCGATGTTTTGCCGGCGCGGCGGTTTACATCCCCGGAGGAACAGGAGGAGATCGTACGTCAAATCAATGACGCGATACTCTCTTCCTCGGCCGAACTGACGAGACGGGACTTGGCCGCATTCGAATGGACGGTGTTCGAGGTTGTGGACAACGTACTTCGGCATGCGGATTGTTCCCAAGGGGGACTTGTTCAACTGAGTCAGTATCCGGCAAGGCAGCAGTTGGAGTTCGTCGTCGCAGACGGGGGCCGGGGGATCCCACGCGCGATGAGAACGACGAGGCCTGGAATATCCGACGTTGAAGCTCTCGAACTCTCCATTGAGCGCGGGATCACCAGTACCGCCGAGGGAATGGGGCACGGTCTGTTCGGCACCCACCAAGCCTCGAACGTGGGTACGGGCACCTTCGCCATTCACTCCGGTTACGCCAGTATCGGCTCCGAGTCCGGCGCCCGCGACGAGAGCACCCCCGTCAGCGGCACGCTCGTGATTGTCCGATTGGACTACTCGGAGCCGGAGGCGTTGTGGCGCGCCCTCGAGAATCCAGAGCGGCTTGACTCAGCCGATTACGTGGAGCTTCGCTACGAAGACGCGACCGACGACGTTCTCAACTTCGTCGTTAGGAAGGAAGCTGGTTCGGTGGGGTCGCGGTTCTCGGGGAGATCGACCCGCACGAAGATCGAGAATCTCATGACGATGTACCCGGATTATCCAATCAACGTGGACTTCGACGGTGTATCCATCGTTTCCAGCAGCTTTGCTGACGAGTTTCTCGGCAAGCTCTTCGTGCGGATCGGGGCGCTGCGATTCATGAACGCGATCCGGCTGAGAGGCGTCTGTCCGACGGTGCGTTCCGTGGTCGATCAGGCGATCTTCCAAAGAGTCAAGCACGACGCGGAGACCGGCTGACTACACGCGACCGGCGGGTAACCCAATCCGGGCGCAGAAGTTCCGCTTGCGGAGCATCGTTCGCACGGTCCAGCTTGAACGTTCAAGCTCGCCCCCCCGTCCAGGAGCCAGACCATGAGGGTCTTCCACCATCTTCGTTCCGCCCTGCCGTCGCTCTTGCTGGCGATCTCGGCCGCCACGGTGTCTCCGGTCGCGGCTCAGAACGCGTCCGATGAGACGCCGGGGCTCGACATCCCGCAGGGGTACATCCTGCCCGATGCGACGGTGCGGGACCTCTTCGCGACCGACCCGAACTACGCGACGCTGGACCAACTGAGTCCGGACGGCGATCACTTCGTCGTGCCGCGCTCCACGGAACTTTCGACGCTGGCCGAGGTGGGGGAAGAGACGCTGCGTCTGGGGATGCTGGAACTGCGGGCGCGCGCGGACCGCCCGTGGCACCTCGACATCTACGGCCTGTACGGCTTCCGCTTCTACTCGCTGAGCGAGCGCGCCTACATCGATGTGGACTTGCCGGACGGGATGTACGTGAGCGACCTCATGTGGTCGCCGGATGGATCGCGCCTCGCCTTCCTGGCGCACCTCGAGGAGCGCACGGAGGTGTGGATCGCGAACACGGGCGACGGGAGCGTGACGCCGGCGGGTGACGCTCGCGTCATCGCGACGATCGGGACGTCGTCGCGCGGCCAGGGATCGGCGCCCTCGCGCATGCTGCAGTGGACGCCCTCGGGCTCGATTCTCACGCTGGCGGCCCCGGCGGACCGCGGATCCCCGCCGCCGGCTCCGGCGCTGCCGCCGGGACCGACGATCCGTCACACGCGGGCGGAGGCGACGCCTACGCGCACGATGCCTTTCCTGCTCGAGGACGAGCACGGCGCGGACCTGTTCGAGTACTACACGCGCAGTCAGATTGTGGAGTTGACGCCCGGCGGGTCGCCGCGGCCGGTCGGCGAGCCGGGCATGTACGAGTCGCTGTCGGTGAGTCCCGACGGACGTCATGTGATGGCGACGCGCCTCGCGCGGCCGTTCTCCTACATTGCGAGTTACACGGGCTTCCCGCGCGTCACCGAGGTCATCGAGGTGGAGACCGGTGACGTGCTGGCCACGCTGGAGGAGCGCGAACTGCGGGAGAGCGGGCGTGGCGGCGGGCCGGGCGGAGGAGCGGGCAACGACCCGCGCGCCTGGACGTGGCGTCCGGACGGGAGCGGGATCTCCTATTTGCAGCGCGCGGAGGCCGAAGACGACGGGGCCGGGGACGACGGCGGGGACGGCGGAGAGGGGCAGGACGAACGGCCCGACCGCATCATGCTGCTGCGCGCCCCGTTCGGCGACGGCGATGCGGAGGTCGTCGCGACGAGCGATGATCGGATCTCGGGCGTCACCTACTCCGCGGACGGCCGCCACGCCTTCGCCGACGTGCGGCGCGATGGCGATGCCGCGCTCGTGCACTACGGGCTGGGCGGGAGCGACCCGGAGGGGCACACTCTCGTCCCCTTCCACGATCCCGGCGACGCGCTCGAACTGCCGGGCGACCTCCTCACGGCCCGCACCGGGAACGGGATCGAGTACGCGTGGATGTCCTCCGGCGGGGCGAGCGCCCACCTGCGCGGCGACGGATGGAAGGAGGACTTCCGGCCGCAGCCCTTCGTCGACCGGGTGTCGATTCCCGAGGGGGCCACGGAGCGCCTGTTCGAGGGGTCGCGCGACAGCTTCGACCGGCCGCTGGTCCCGCTCGACGCCGACCTGGAGCGCATGGTCGTGAGCCGGGAGGGGAAGAACACGTTCCCGGACAGCTACCTGTGGAGCCGCGGCGGCGGTATGGAGAACCTGACGCGGAACGTGGACCCGTTCCCGCAACTCACCGCCGCGCGCCGTATCGACTTCGAGTTCACCCGCCGCGACGGGCTCGAAATACAGGGGCGGGTGTCGCTGCCGGTCGGCTACGTCGAAGGCACGCGGGTGCCCGCCATCTTCTGGACCTATCCCCGCGAATACCGGAGCGAGGACGACTTCGACAACGCGACGATTCGCGCGCGGAACCACAACGCCCATACGCACCTCACCTGGCTGCGCTGGTCCGACATCTGGCTCACGCAGGGATACGCGCTCGTCTATCCCGACATCCCGATCGTGGGCGAGAACTACAACGACTACTACATCTCGAACATGGTCGACGGGATGTACGCGGCGATGCGCGCGGTCGACGCGCTCGGCGTCATCGACATGGACCGGATCGGGCACGGGGGGCACAGCTACGGCGCCTTCGCGACGGCGAACTTCCTCGCCCACACGCCTTTCTTCAGGGCGGGGATCGCGGGGGACGGGGCCTACAACCGCTCGCTCACGCCGATGGGGTTCCAGGCCGAGCCGCGCGACATCTGGGAGGCGCCGCATATCTACATGGAGATGTCCCCGTTCTTCAAGGCGGACCAGATCAACACCCCGCTCCTCCTGTACCACGGAGCGGACGACAACAACTCCGGCACCTATCCCATCCAGTCGAGGCGGATGATCCAGGCGCTCACCGGGCTCGGGAAGACGGCGGCGCTGTTCGAATACCCGTTCGAGTCGCACACGCCGCGCGCGATCGAGAACAACCTCGACATGTGGGCGCGCTGGATCGACTGGTTCGACCGCTACGTGAAGGGCGCCGGGGCGGGGGACGCGCGCACGACGACCGACGGCGGTCGCGGGGGAGACGGCGGCGCTCCGATGGGCCCGGGCGAGACCGGGGAGTAGGGGAGCAGCGCCGTGTGGGGAGCGATCATCGGAGACATCGTGGGCTCCGTGTACGAGGGACGAGGGAAGAAGATCAAGACCAGGGACTTCGACTTCTTCAAGCCGTACTGCCGATACACGGACGACTCCGTGTGTACGGCCGCGGTCGCGGAGATTCTGCTGGATGACCGGCCCGCCGCATCGACGATGCAGCGATGGTGCAGGCGCCATCCGCGGCGTGGCTACGGAGGTTGGTTCGGACACTGGATCCACGATGCGGACCCCCGGCCCTACTGGAGCTTCGGGAACGGGGCGGCCATGCGCGTGGCGCCCGCAGCGGTTGTGAACCGCGACCGCTCGACCGAAGAGGCGCTCGCGGACGCGGATCGGGTTACGGCCATCACGCACAATCATCCCGAGGGTTACCGGGGGGCGCAGGCGACGACGCGCGCCATCTGGCTCGCCCTCCAGGGCGGGGGTCCGGCCGAGATCCGTGCCAGGATCACGAAGGAGTTCGGATACGATCTCTCGCGGTCCGTGGACGAGATTCGTCCCGGTTACCGGTTCGACGTGACATGCCAGGGAACGGTGCCGGAAGCGATCACCTGCGCGCTCGAATCGGAGAGCTTCGAAGACGCGGTGCGCAACGCGGTGTCCCTGGGCGGCGACTCCGACACGCTCGCGGCCATCGCGGGGCCGGTCGCCGAGGCGATGCACGGCCTTCCGGAGGACATGATTGCGGAGGCGAAGACGCGGTATCTTTCCGAGGCGCCGGATATCGTCGACGTGATGGAGAGAATGCGGGAGGCGGCATGCGGGTGAAGCCGCTTCCGGCTGCGGCGCTGGGTCTTCTTGTCGGCGGCGTCGTGGGCGGCGCCGCCGGAACCGCACTGGGTGGCTTCGGCGGGTTCGGCCGCGGGAGTGCGGAAGGCGGCGGCGCGACTGCGGACATCCTCGCGGGGATGGCCGAGCGGCAGGACGAGCGTCTCGGACAACTCGCGCAGGCCGCGGATGAATCCTCGCAACTGCAGCGCGAACTCGCGCTCGCCCTCTTCTATCGCCTGCAGGAGTTCCGGCGCTTCGGGCTAGAGGGCCAGATCGTGACCTGGATCGTACCCGGTGCGTCGGCGGGCTCCGCCGACCCGCTCGGCGGCTCGCTGGCCGGAGCCTTGCGCCTGCCCCAGTTGGCCGCGGACGCGGCGACGCGGGCGGAGTGGCGCGCCGTCTCCGAACGTCTCGCCTCGATCGGGGCCGAGGTGGACCCCACCGTGTTCTCCGCTTTCGAGGACGTGCTGGAGTTCGTCGACGCGCGCCCGTGGCCCGAAAGTTCGGGGCTCGCGGCGGCGGCCGCCTCCGGCTGGACGGATCCCGCCACGGTAGAGATGTGGCTGTCCCTGAACCGGGCCCTCGTCGGCCGCGCGGATGCCATCCTCTCCGGATTCTGACCGCCTCTTCCCGGCTCCGGTCGTCGCCTGCCTGCTTCTGGCCACCGCCGCCGCCTGCGGTCCGGCGGACTTCTCCGCGCCCGCGCAGCCCGACGCATGGACGGAGGTGGCGGGCGCCCGCTGGCGGCCCCTCGCGGTGGAGGGTGGCAACGCCGGGTTCTCGGCGGTACCGCCCTCCTGGTCCGGGGTCGACTTCGGCAACGTGCTCTCGGACGCGAGCTTCCTCGAGAACCAGATGCGCGGCAACGGCTCGGGGGTGGCGGCGGGCGACGTGAACGGGGACGGCCGGCCCGACATCTACCTGGCCCGCCTCGAGGGCCCGAACGCCCTCTACATCAACCTCGGGGACTGGCGGTTCCGTGAGACGGCCGCGGAGAGCGGGGTCGCGGCGGGGGACCGCTTCTCGACCGGCGCCGTCTTCGCGGACGTGGACGGAGACGGCGACCTCGACCTCCTGCTCACCTCCATCGAGGGCCCGAAGTCTCTCTTTCTCAACGACGGAGCGGGGCGGTTCGCGGAGGCACGGGCGGCCGGACTCCTGGACTCGCGCGGGGGGATGTCGAGCGCGCTGGCCGACATCGACGGAGACGGGGATCTCGACCTTTACCTGACGCGGTACAAGAGCCGCTCCGTGCTCGATCTCTTCCCCGGGGACGAGGTCGCCTTCCCCAACACGGTGCGGCGCGCGGATCAGGGGTTCGAGGTCGTGGGGCGCTTCGCCGACCACTACGAGCTGGCGTGGCGGGCGGACGGTGTCGTGCGGCTCGAAAGGGGGGAGGCCGACGAACTCTATCTGAACGAGTTCAACGAAGGCGGCGGCGAAGACGGCGGCGGCTTCCGGCACGTCCCGTTCTCCTCCGATGCCTTCCTCGACGCCGACGGCACGCCGCTGGCGGCCGCCCCGGCCGAGTGGGGGCTGGCGGCCCGCTTCGGGGATCTGGACGGAGACGGGGATCCGGACCTCTACGTCGCGAACGACCTGCACAGCCCCGACCGGCTGTGGATCAACCGGGGGGACGGCACCTTCCGCCTTCCGCCGCCCCACGCGCTGCCCACGACGAGCGCCTCCTCCATGGCGGTGGACTTCTCGGACGTCGACCGGGACGGGGATGCGGATGTCTTCGTGCTCGACATGCTGGCCCGCGACTCGCGCGCGAGGAAGACGCAGGACCCGGTGTCGCGCGTGGAGCACACGCCGCCGGGCGAGGCCGCCGGGGCGCAGCAGGTGAACCGCAACACGCTGCTCGCGAACCGCGGGGACGGCACCTGGGCGGAGATCGGGCGCCAGGCGGGCGTCGAGGCGTCCGGGTGGTCGTGGTCCGCGCTCTTCCTCGACGCGGACCTGGACGGATTCGAGGATCTGCTCATCCCGAACGGCCACATCCGGGACCTCATGGACGCGGACACCCAGATCTCGATCCGGGAGGCGGGCCTCTCGGGCGAGCGCGAATCCACCCTACTGTACCGTCCTCTGCCGCTGCGCAACGTGGCCTTCCGAAACCTGGGCGGGACCGGCTTCGAGGAGGTGGGCCGGGCGTGGGGCGTGGCGCCGGAGCCGGACGTGTCGCACGGGGCGGCGCTGGCGGACTTCGACGGGGACGGAGACCTGGACGCGGTCGTGAACCGGCTCGACCGCCAGGCCCTGCTGCTGCGTAACGACGCCGCGGCCCCCCGGCTCGCCGTCCGCCTGCGGGGGGAGGCGCCGAACACGGCCGGGATCGGGGCGATGGTGTGGCTGGAGGTCCCGGGACTCCCCCGCCAGACGAAGGAGGTCGCGGCGGGCGGCGGCTATCTCTCGGGTTCGGAGGCGCTCGTCTCGTTCGCGATGGGGGACGCCGCCGAGGCCACGCTCGGCGTGGACTGGCGCGGCGGAGCCCGGTCGGCGGTGCGGGTCGAGGGCGCGAACCGGCTGTACGAGGTGTTCGAGCCGGAGGCGTCCGGGCCGCAGGCGGCGGCCGACGGCGGTGCGGGGGCAGGCACGGGGGCGGCGGTCTCCGGCGCCGCACCCTCTCCGGACGCGGCGATGCAGCCGCCGTGGTTCGAACTCGACGAGGGCTTCGGGCCGATCCACGACGAGCCGCCCTTCGCCGAGGCGGCGCGGCAGCCGCTCCTCCCGCTGCGCCTGTCGCGGATGGGGCCCAGCGTCGCGTGGCACGATCTGGACGGCGACGGGGATCCCGACCTGCTCATGGGGTCGGGGGCGAACGCGGCGCCGGCGCTGTTCCGGAACGACGGGGGGACGCTGGTCCGGGTGACGCTGGCGGGGCCGCGGGCACCCGTCGACCAGGTGGCGGTGATCCCGCTCCCGGCGGCGGACACCGTCAGGGTGCTGCTCGGGCTGTCGAGCTACGAAGCGCCGCCGGCCGAGGTGACGCAGGTGCCGGCGGTCGTGTCCGCCGAATGGCCGGGAGCCGCCATGACGGGTGTGGCGGTGACGCCGGTCAACCGCGGCGTCGCGCCGGGGGCATCGGGCGCGGTGGGCCCGCTGGCCGTCGCCGACTACGACCTCGACGGACGGCTCGATCTTTTCGCGGGCTCGCGGGTCGTGCCGGGCGGCTACCCGCTCGCAGGCCCCTCCCGGCTCTTCCGGGGCCGCCCGGGCGGCGGCTTCGAGGAGGACCGGCGGGACGCGGCGGTCTTCGAGCGTCTCGGCATGGTGACCGGCTCCGTGTTCACGGACTACGACGCGGACGGCGACCCGGATCTCGCACTCTCCATCGACTGGGGCCCCGTCCGGCTGCTGCGGAACGACCGGGGGCGGTTCTCCGACGTGACGCGGGAGGTCGGCCTGTCCGGGCACGCCGGGCGCTGGAACGGCGTGTCCGCGGGCGACTTCGACGGGGACGGACGTCCGGACCTGGTGGCGGTGTCATGGGGAGACAACACCGAGTACCGCCCCGCAGACGGGGCCCCGCTCGAACTCCATTTCGGCGACGTGGACCGCAACGGCACCCTCGACCTCGTGGAAGCGCAGCGGGACGAGCGCCTCGGCGCGGCGGCGCCGCTGGCTTCGCTGGGTCGTCTCGCCGAACACATCCCTCTCGTCGACGAGCGCATGCCGACGCGAGCGGTTTACGCGGAAGCGGATCTGGAGGAGGCGCTGGGCTCCCGGCCGGAGGGACGGCTGGAGGCGACGGAACTCCGGCACATGGTGTTTCTGAACCGGGGCGACCGCTTCGAGGCGGCCCCGCTGCCGCGGGAGGCGCAGCAGGCTCCTTCGCTGGGACTCCTGGTGGCGGACGCGAACGGGGACGGTCGCGAGGACCTGTTCCTGTCCCAGAACTTCTTCGCCACCGACGAGGACACGCCGCGCTACGACGCGGGCCGCGGACTGTGGCTGGAGGGGGATGGACGCGGCGGGTTCCGTCCGGTGCCGGGGCAGGAGTCGGGCGTCGCCGCCTACGGCGACCAGCGCGGCGCCGCGGCCGCGGACATCGACGGCGACGGCCGCCTCGATTTCGTGCTCGGGATCAACGGCGGTCCGGCGCGCCTGTTTCGCGGGAGCGGAAGCTCGCCGGGCCTGCGGGTGCGCCTCGCGGGACCGGCCGGAAATCCCCACGGAATCGGGGCCGTCCTGCGCGTGGTGTACGCCGACGGCCTCGGCCCCGCGCGCGAAGTGAGGGCGGGGTCCGGGACGGGCTCCCACGACGATCCGGTGCAGATCCTGGGCCTCGCGGCCGGTCCCATGGCCGTCGAAGTCCGGTGGCCCGGCGGTTTTGTCGAGCGCATCGAGGTCCCCCCGGGCGCCCGAGAAATCAGGATCGGTTCGCAGCGGTGAGTCCGGGCCGCGCCGGCGTCAGCCTCTCGGGCCATATGTCCGATTGTACAAGCACGGTAATCACCTGACACCCGGCTTCGCCGAGGTCAGCGCTTCAGGCTGCGGTCTTCACCTCCTTTTTGGTTGACTTCTTCGGGGTCCTGGGCTTCCGGATCCCCTTCTTGAACACCTGGTAGGGCGTCCGCCCCTTCATGCCGCGGCCGCGGTGGGGTCGGTTCCGGTTGTAGGTCTCGATGTAGGCGTCGAGATCCTCCTGCATCTCGCTGACCGACTCGTACCAGGTGGTGCGCCCCTTCACCCTCAGGTGCTCGTCCAGGAGCGTGCGGTGGAAGCGTTCGATGTACCCGTTCGACTGCGGCCGGCCCACCTGCGTCCTCCGGTGCTCGATCTCCTCGAGCTGGAGGAACAGCTCGTAGGGGTGCCGGTCCTCCCGGCCGCGGAACTCGCGCCCGTTGTCGCTCAGGACCGTCTCGACCTTCACTCCGTGTTCCTCGAAGAAGGGCAGTACGTGGTTGTTCAGGATCTGGACGGCGGTCACGGGCATCTTCGAGGTGTAGAGCCGGGCCCACACGTGGCGGCTGAAGCAGCCCGGCACCGTCTGGATGTAGACCTTGCCCACCCCCTTCAGCGTGCCCGCGAAGAAGGTGTCCACGGCCACGAGTTCGCCCGTCTTCTTCACCTCGATGTGACGCTCCCGGTACTCGGGGTCGAAGCGCTCCAGCGCCAGGATCTGCTCCTCGGTGAGCTCGAAGTCGCTCTCACGGACTGTCTTCTCCAGCCTGAGCAGCCGCTCGTGCCTCGTCTTGAGGCCGCCCTCGGATCCACACCCCGCGAACGCCGCCCGAGCTCACCTGCACGCCGCGGAGCATCAGTTCGTCGGCCACCCGCTGTGCCCCGTGCGTCGGGTGCGCCAGGGCGTGGGCCAGGATCGCCTCCTCCACCTCCGAGGCGACCCGGTTCGGGTGAGGGCCTCGAGCCCCCGGCATGCGGTCCAGGAGACCTTCGGCCCCGTACACCTGGAAGTTCCTTCGGATCTCGTAGAACTGCTGTCGGCTGTAGCCCACGATCCGGCACGCCTTGGAGACGTTGCCCAGTTCCTGAGCGAGTTCTAGCAGCGACAGCTTGCGCCGAGCTATCTTCTCGGCCTGGACGGTGGTCATTCTTCTCTCCTCCGTGGTTGTCGAGTTGTTTAGAGCACTTCTCAACTAACCTCGTTGGAGGCCGGGTGGCCACCGTCCCTTTTTTCAGGAGCAGCTGTCAGGTGATTACCGTATCAGAACATCCGGCATCGTCCGTTTCAGGTACTGGTCAAAGAGGGGGACGGTGAAGGCCGTGTCCCCGTGGGCGGGGCTGTAGATCATGCCTTTCCGGATGAGGTTCGAGCGAGTGGGTGCGACCGTCTGCACCAGGCGGTCGAGGACGCCTGCGATCTCCCCGGAGCGGTGGGGGCCCGGGCCAAGGTCGGCCATGGCGCGCAGGTAGCGCCTCTCGAACGGGGTCGTACGCTCGAAACGTACGCGGAAGAAGGTGCTGTCGAGCTCGCCGATAGCGAGGGGCGAAGCCGCCTCCACAACGGATCGCGTCACGGTCGGTCCATCGGCGACCGTCCAGCATGCGCTGCCCCACTCCTGGAGGAAGTATGGGTATCCCTCCGTCATGCGCAGGATTTCTTTGAGGGCGGCCGGGGAGTAGGTGACGCCGAGGCGGCTCGCCGGCGCCTCGAGCGCCTGCTTGGCCGCGTCGTGGGGGAGCGGACCGATCCGGGGGAACGAGAACATGCGCTCGGCATAGGATTTCGCGACGCCGATGTGGCCCACGAGTTGGGGCAGGCCGGATCCGATGAGCGCGACCGGCAGCTGGCGCTGCGCGACCCGGTGCAGGGCCGTGATCAGGGCGCGGAGCTGCCTTTCTGGCACGTACTGCATCTCGTCGATGAAGAGGATGAGCACCGTCTTTCGGGCGCGCGCCGCCTCGCCCGCGATTTGAAACAGGGCGGTGAGGTCGGTGTCGAGGTCTCCGCTGTCCGCAACGCCTTCTTCCGCGTCCAGATCGACGGAGAAGGTGATGTCCTCATAGCTGACCTTCATCGCGCGGACGAACCCGGCCAGCGACCTCCGCGCCTTCCGGGCCAGATCTCTTGCGGCGGCGCTTCGGCTGAGCTGCAAGAGGGTGGAGTTCAGCGGTCCCGCGAGCGCTGCGGGGAGGGATCGGTCCTCCGGCGCTTCGATCAACACAGACGCAAAACCGCGGGCTTCGGCATCGAGGAGGATCCGGTTTAGGAGAACCGTCTTTCCGACGCCTGGCAGACCGACCATGAGAAGACTCTTGGCCGCGAGGCCGCCGCGTAGCCGGTCGAGCGCGATCTCGGCGTCCTCGATCAGTGCGTCGCGGCCCACGAGTTCAGGTGGCGGCGTGCCTGCTCCAGGTGCGTACGGGTTCGTTCGTCGGTCCATTTATGCCAAAGTTACCTTAGTTTATCTCGACAAGCAACGATTATCTTCGATGTTCTTCGATGTTCGTCGTCGCTCGGGGTGTCGAGCGGCACACGGCGAGCGAGCCGTGCACCTCAGCTCGAGGACGTGAGCCTCGCTCGCACCACGTGCTGGACACCGAGCGCGTCGGTGACGATGGCCCAGAACTCATCGCCGCGGACGATGGTCGGCAGGAAGGGCAGGGCATTGAGCGCCGTAGCGGTCGCCGTCCCGGCATAGGTCCCGTCCGCCGAGAAAACGTCCCAGGTCGCCTCCTCGCCCGTCAAAGGAATGCGGACCCAGATATCGCCTTCCGCCGAGGTGAAGAGGTTGAGGATGGAGGGCTTGACGTCGGGGATCTTGGACCAGTCGCGGTCGGTGTCGGCACCCTGCTCCCGGAGGCGTTCCCGGATCCCCTCGATCGCCGCGTCCCGCTCTGCGCGCGAGACGGAGATGTGAGGTTTCCGAGCCTCCACAATCAGCGCCGTGTCTCCGGCCAGGTGCCGCCGCGCAATGCGGTAGCCGGCCGGTTCAGTCTCGTGAGCGCCGATCCAGACCGTCCCCTCGCGATCATAGTACCGGACGCCTCGGGGATAGTAGGGGACACCCATGAAGCCGGAGCGGCTCCCGTCACGGGACTGCCAGGCGAAACTGGAGGGAGTGGCGTCTTCCCCCTGCTGTAGGGCCTCCCGGGCCGAGAGCCCCCTGCTTCCCTCGTCGGGCCGGGAGAACGACTCCACGAGTTCCATGTTCAGGTCGTAGACCTCGAAGCCCTGCCGCGACCGGGTGGGACGCACGATCCGGCCATCCGCCGTCATGGTACCCTGCCAGATGTAGGCGTAGAAGGCGAAGTTGTGGCGGAAGGACTCCACGAACCCGCTCTCCGGATCGAACACCGACAGTCGGCCGTTGGACGGGTCCGTGACCCAGAGGCGGCCGTCCGGATCGAGCATGAGCCCGTGGGCGCCGCGGAGTTCGCCGGGGCCTTCTCCCTCACCACCGTAGGTGGCCCGGTGCGAGCCGTCCGCCGCGAACACGCGGACTTCCTGCGCCTGCGAGTCCAGCACCGCGAACACGCCATCGGGCAGCACGACCAGCCCCCTCAGTTCGCCGAAGACGTCGGGGCCGTCTCCGTCTGCGGATCCGACCCGAAGCTCTTCGACAAGCGTCCAGGTCGGCGGCGGATCGTCGGGAAGCGTGTTCGTGACGCGCTCGATGCCCGAGGGCAGCGTGTCTCTGGTCGCGACCGCGCCGACACTCGTTGGTCGCTGTGGATCGCAGGCGGTCGCGACGAACGTCAGGCCCGCGGTCGCGGCCGACACCAGCGCGTTCCGGATTCTTTTTGTGCTCCGTGCCGCCAATTCCCCGCTCCTCGGTGAGGGTCTCGGAAAGTAGGACCGACGAGCCGCGTTTTGGTTCCCCGCCGCCCCGGGAAAGGCGTGTCAGGCGCTGGTGACGGGGGTCTCAGACGCCGAGGACGGGGCCCGCCAGTGCGCGCAGGTCCCGTCGGTGCTGCGGATCAAGTTGGCGGAGATGCTGGCGGAGCTCGAGCGTTGCGTTGATCGCCCCCCGTACATGGCCGCCGGAAGACCAGGTGGTCCCGTTCATCGCCGCGCTGAGCCAGTCTTTCACATCGGACCAGCGCCAGAACCTGTACCGGCTGCCGGGGTCATTCGCCGGCGGCGGAAACCCACCCGGTCCGCGGGCGCCGGTCACCCACAGTCGGACACACTCGCGGGACCGCCCGATACGCGCCGCGATCTCGGACATCGAGAGCAGGTCCAGATCGTCGACCCGAACTACCCGGAGGCCTTCAACCGACTCGGCATGCGCAATCGCGGATAGAATCGCTGCGTCGAGCTTCGGCGCCTCGCGGGAAAAATCCATGACCTGGATCCCATCCGTGGTGCCAATGGTCGCATCGTCGCAGCCCGCTTCGTAGAGGGCATCGAACACGTCCGGATCGTGGATATCCACTCCCTCGACGATCAGCGTAAGGCTATGGGTCGTCATTTCTCTGCTTCCTTTCCTCCTCCGTGATGACGACCATGGGCGGAATGTCTGTGTCTCGGCGGGATCTGGCGAAGGGACGGTGGTCGAAGGCCGGCGGTCAACCCCCGAGGACAGGGCCGGTGAGGGCGCGCACGCCGGATCGATCCTTCGGCTGGGCGATGCGTTCGACCCGAACGCCTTCAACCGTCTCGATATCTCTGACCGCCGAGAAGATTGCCTCGTCGAGGGTCGCGGCCTCGCGGGTAAAGTCCATGTACTGGGTCCCGTCCTTGCTTCTGAGCAGGGCGTCGTCGCACCCGGCTTCATACAGGGCGTCGAACACGTCATCCTCGTGGATGTCGCGCCCTTCGATGATGAGCGTGAAGTCATGGTTTGCCATTCGAAGGTGTCCCCTCACCGTGGGTGATCGCATTTTCTGATTGCTTGCCGGAGATGCTTGGCGAAGTTGCCCGGGTTACGCGGCGTCGACGCGATGGGAATCCGACACCTCGACGTCCCGGCTGACGGGCAGCGCAACTCGCCCCAGCGATGTCCCGATGCCGTCGGTATCACGGTCCAACCGGCTTTGCGGGCGATGGCCAGCGCCTTCTCGATGTCCTTCTTCGGATGCCTCCGGAGCCTGATCATGCCCCACGGTGTTGTATCGTGTCAACGCGATATCAACGGGATAGCATGAAGGAGACGGGAAGGCGGGTCAGGCACCGGGGACGGAGTGGGTCAGCCGCCGAGGGCGGACCCGGCCAGGGCGCGCAGGTCCGGGCGGTCCCGCGGATCGAGTTGGCGGAAGTGGTGGCGAAGTTCGAGCGCCGCGTTGATCGCCGCCCGCAGGTGATCCTGGGATGACCACGGTTCGCCTCCGAGGACTCCCCTCAGCCAGCCCTCCACGTCGGACCAGCGCCAGAACCGGTACCGGTCGTGAGGACTGTTGAGGGGCGCCGGGAATCCGCCCGGTCCCCGCTTTCCGAGCACCCACAGCCGGACGCACTCGCGCGAGCGCCCGATCCGGGCCGCGATCTCGGACATCGACACGAGATCGAGGTCCGCGATCCGAACCACCCGGAGACCGTCGACCGATTCGGCATCCGCGATGGCCGAGGAGATCGCTTCGTAAAAGCTCGCTGCCTTGCGGCTGAAGTCCATGACTGGGATTCCGACGGTGGTTCCGATCAGCGCGTCGTCGCAGCCGGCTTCGTAGAGGGCGTCGAACACGTCCGGATCGTGTATATCCACTCCCTCGACGACCAGCGTAAAGCTATGGGTTGTCATTTCTTTACGTCCTGTCCTCCTCCGTGAGGGCATCGGCGCACGGTCTCCCGCAGATCTCTGGAATAGTCACCAGGGTTCCGCGGCGTGGAAGCGATGAACTTCCGGCAGGCGCTCCTTCGGGTCGCCGGGCAGTACATCACGCCCCAGCTATGCCCGGAGGATTTCGGTATGACCGTCCACCCGGCTCTTCGTGCGACGGCCAGCGCTTTCTCGATGTCCTTCTTCGGATGCCTCGGGAGCCTGATCATGCCCCACGGTGTTGTATCGTGTCAACGCGATATCAACGGGATAGCATGAAGGAGACGGGAAGGCGGGTCAGGCGCCGGGGACGGAGTGGGTCAGCCGCCGAGGGCCGAACCGGCGAGGGCGCGCAGGTCCGGGCGGTCCCGCGGATCGAGTTGGCGGAAGTGGTGGCGCAGTTCGAGCGCCGCGTTGATCGCCGCCCGCAGGTGATCCCGGGATGACCACGGTTCGCCTCCGAGGACTCCTCTCAGCCAGCCCTCCACGTCGGACCAGCGCCAGAACCGGTACCGGTCGTGAGGACTGTTGAGGGGCGCCGGGAATCCGCCCGGTCCCCGCTTTCCGAGCACCCACAGCCGGACGCACTCGCGCGAGCGCCCGATCCGGGCCGCGATCTCGGACATCGACACGAGATCGAGGTCCGCGATCCGAACCACCCGGAGACCGTCAACCGATTCGGCATCCGCGATGGCGGAGGAGATCGCTTCGCAGAAGCTCGCAGCTTCGCGGTCGAAATCCATGACCGGGATACCGTTCGTGATGCCTATGGCCGCATCATCGCATCCGGCTTCGTAAAGGGCGTTGAACACCTGCGGATCGTCCATTTCCACGCCCTCGACGATCAGCGTGAAGCTGTGGGTCGTCATTTCTCGACTTCTCGTCTCTCTCCGTGATGACATCGGCGCACAACCTGTCGGAGTCGCTTGGCATGATCGACGGGGTTCCGCGGCGTGGACCAGATCGGCATCCGGCAGCGGGGCGGGACGGTCGCCGGGCAGTACATCACGCCCCAGTTGTGCCCGGAGGATTCCGGTATGACCGTCCACCCGGCTTTGCGGGCGACGTCCAGCGCCTTCTCGATGTCTTTCTTCGGATGCCTCCGGAGCCTGATCATGCCCCACGGTGTTGCGTCGTGTCAACACCGTATCAACAGGCATTCGCGAGCGAATGGCATGGTCGTCGAGCGACTGCCCGGCGTCGCGCATCGTCGACTGCTTCGCGTCAGCCTTTCTCGTCTCTGCCAAAGCGGCGCGCGAGCCAGCTGTCCAGGCTCAGATGGTCGTTCTCGAACAGGATGAGGACGATGACGAGCAGCAGCGTGCGCGGGATCACGTGCGCGCTGAAGACATAGAGCGGTTCGGCGAGCAGGTGGCCGAAGGTGACGAGGATGAGGACGCCGCCCAGCCCCAGCGCGGCGGCCTCGCGCCGCCAGCCCACCAGCATCAGCGCCCCGCAGACCAGTTCCACGAACGGGATCGCGACCCCGGCGGCCCACAGCGACCAGGCGGGGAGGAACGTGTCGGCGTAGGCCTCCACGAACAGACCCCGCGCGTGCTGGACGGCCCCGAGTTCGAACACCTTCCAGAACCCGGCCATGAAGAAGATGAGGCCAAGGATGGTCCGCGCCACGAATGCGGCCCAACTCTTCGGTGCGACTACGCCCGGCGGAGTTCGGCCCGGCGTCATCTCGCCTTGTCCGGCGTCTTGCCCGGCGCGGCCGAGACCGCCGCCGCCAGCCGTGCGATGAGGGAGAGGGGCGCTTCATCCCGCTCGCCGGCGGGCGCGAGCCGCACAAGGGAACGCATGCGGGACACATCCTCGGCGTACTCCGCGAGCCGCCGCTCGTAGCTGGCCCGGTTCTTGGTGCAGATCAGCGTATAGGGACGGCCCCGGCGCTCGGTCACATGGTAGAGGTCGAGACCGTGGTCGTCGATCTGGCGGTGCAGGTGGCGGCGCAGATCCTTCCGCAGCGGGAAGCGCGCCGAGCGGGCGGCGGAGTCTTCGCAGAATGCGCGGAGGTTGGCGCAGTGCTCGCAATCGCACGAAAAGTTCGCCGCGACCGTCCGGTCGCGCGGAGCCACCGGCGGCTCGGAACTGCGCGCGAGGAGGGCATCCGCCGCCACCCGCCACAGGTACGCGTAGGCATCCGTGTCGGCCACGCCTTCGCGTTCCCGCATGTCGGCCAGCGCCGCCGGGAGCACGCGCTCGGGGGCTACCTCCTCCGGATGGCCGGCGATCGCGCGAGCCGCCGTCTCGGCCTCCTCCGCAAGCCCGAAGCGGTGGGCCAGGATCAACAGATCTCGCACCGCCTCGCGGTCGAACGGCTCGGCGGGCGGCTGGTAGAAATTCGGTGTCGGCCGGGTGTCGGCCGCCCGGGCGCCAAACGCGGCGGGCAGGCCGAGCAGTACCGCTCTCACGCCGTCCCGCGCCACGTCGCACCACGCCGCCGCCGGAGCGCCGCCCGGCGTCTCGCCGACGAGAGCGAGGAACGATGGGACCGCCTTCGGACGGAGCGCGAGGTGTTCCCGCACGAGGGCGGACACCACGTCGGCGGCGGCCGCCGGCCCGAGCATGCCCATGACGTCGGCCAGGGCTTCGTTCTCGCTGCCGTCGTAGCGCGGGAGAACGACGCGGCGCGCGAAGCGTGCGACGCTCTCGGCGTCGTCCGCCGCTGCGAGGAAGCGAAGCATTTCCGCCCGTCCGGCGCCATCGCTGTGGCCGCTCGCCACGATGTCCACCGTCTTGGAGCGAGCCCAAACCACGAACGCGGCCAGACGATATGTAAGCGTCAGCGAGGCCCCTTCGTTGCCGGTCGATTCCTCCAGACGCCGCTCATCCGGCTCGGCGTCGTCGAGCGCATCCCGGGGCAGGAGTTCGAGGTCGTTGAGCGGCACATGCCCGAACGGCGGGCGGCTCCCGTCCCGCGCGCTCCACCCATCGAGCCTCCGCCAGACCTTGCTCACCTCCTCGAATTCCGAATCGCTGTGTTCGGCCTCCCACGAGCCGCCCCATCCGCCATCGTGTACGTTCAGCAAGGGCAGGCCGAATTCATCGATGTGGAGAACCGCCGCGTGCAGTTCGCAGCCCGCCCGGTCCGCGGCGGGTGACAGAACGCGCGCCCGGGTCGCGTCGACCCCCTTCAGCGCCTCGAAGGACAATCCTTCCTCGCTGTATTCGTGATCGAGAACCCACACGAGCTTGTCCGTCACCCCCTCCTTCCGCCAAGCCGACAGACTCTCGGCGGCCCGGTCGGCCAGAGCGGCATAGTCGGGCGCCAGCGGCGGCGACTCGCCCGCGGAGCGGAGACACAGGTTGAAGACGAGCGATATCCGGTACCCGCCGGTCACGGGCCGCACCTCGTGCGGGCAGTCGGCGTAGAACGCCGCGAAGGCCACCTCCGATGGTTCCTCCGCGTTCATGTCGAAGACGGTTTCGCGGTTGCCGTGGCGAACGACCAGTTCGCCCCCGGCGCCATGCACCGGTAGGGAGACGGACAGCGTCCCGACCATGCCGTCGCTTTTTTCCGTATCGCGGTGCGTCGAAAAGAAGCCTCCGGGCTCGTAGACGAGCAGTTTGTAGAGTTCGGCGTCGAGGAGGTCGGAAGAGAGACCGAGGCCGCGCGCGACGCGGTCCATGACCTCGTCAAGGGAAACCCGCCATCCCCGGCCGGCAAGGTGGATCTTGTCGGCGTCGATCTGCCGGCAGTCGCGGACCGAAGTGTCCACCAGCGTCTTCGGTCCCTTTCCGTACGGCGCGCGGTGCGAGGCGGCGACCAGCGCCCGTAACTGGGATTCGGGCACGGGAAACGACAGGTCGCCGACGCCCTCCACGGCAAGTACCGGCATCGCCGCGTAAAGCCGCCCGCCGACGCAATAGTCGCCTGGGCGTTTGATCGAGAGGAGAAACTCCTCCAATCCGCCATCGTTCAAACCGTGTTCGCTGTCGGCCATGCGTCTCCCCTGTCCCAAATCGAAATTCGAGCGACAAGGATGATGCTGGACGGCGCGCCACGCGACCTGTTCCGCCATCCCGCGCTCGGATTCGACGGCTGAGACCGGCTTCACTCCTCTTGCATCCCGTTTCGAACCGCCTAGATTGGCCGGTCCAATTTTCGGTTTTTCTTCGATTTTTGGATGGAAAGGGTCGCATGGACGCAGGTCGCGGGAGCCGGATGGCGCTCTGCCTCTGGTGGCCGGGGTTCGAGCTGGAACTGGAGCGGGTCCGGACGCCGCCGCTCGCGGACCAGCCGCTCGCACTGCCGGCGGTGGGGGACCGCCGCCGCATCGAGATGGGGTGCGCGCTCGCGGCCTCCTTCGGGGTCGAGCCGGGGATGATCGTCTCGCAGGCGATCGCGCTCTGCCCCTCGCTCGTCCTCTGCGAACCGGACCCGGATTTCCACGACGCGGCGCGCGACCGGATCGCGGAAGTCCTCCGCGGCTGGAGTCCGGTCGTCGAGCGGTCGGCGGACCGGGGACGGTTCTTCGTCGGGGTCGACGGACTCGAACGGCTGTACGGTCCGCCGGAGCGCCAGATCGCGGGGCTCCGGGCGAAGCTCGAGGCGTTGTCGCCGTGGCTCGCGTCGAGCGCGCGGGTCGGCTACGCGCCGGGGAAGTTCGCGGCGTGGGTCGCGGCGCGGTCCGTGGAGTCCGCCCGGTCGGCGGGGTTGGTGGAGCCCGGGCGGGCGGGCGCGGACGTCTGCGTGGCGGCGGCCGATCTGGCCGCGTTTCTGGCGCGGCAGCCGGTCGAAGTGCTGCCGGTGTCGCCGCGCATGACCGGGCGGCTGAAGCGGCTCGGGGTCGGGCGGCTCGGGCAGCTGGTCCGCATTCCCGAGCCGGCGCTCGTGTCGCAGTTCGGGGCCGATGGGCGCCGGGCGTTCGCCTGGGCGCGAGGGTCGCGCATCGACCGTGTGCGGCCGGAGGCGCCGGCCCGGCCGATCCGCGTCGCGCTCGATTTTCCGAGCCCGATCGGGCAGCTCGAACTGCTGCACGCCGCGCTCGACCGGCTCATCGGTCGCGCGCTCGAGCATCCGCGTCGGCGAGGCAAGAGCGTCCGCGGCCTCAGGGTGTCGGCGAGCCTCGAGGATGGCGGCTCCTGGTCCATACGCGCGATTGCCCGGGAACCCACGAGCGAGCCCGAACGGCTCGGGGCGTTCCTCCGCTCTCGGATCGCGCTCGACCGGCCCCGGCGCGCGGTCGAGACGCTGCGGCTCGAACTCTTCCGCTTCGGCCCGGCGAGCGCGCAGACCGGGCTCTTCGACCCGAAGGAAGGCGCGCCCCGCGCCTTCGGTTCGCTGGAGACGAAGGATGGCGAATTGCTGCCCGTGTTCCGGCGCGCAGCGCGCGTGCTGCGGCTGCGGCTGGGAGGCTCCGCGCTGTACCGGGTGCTCGAACTCGAGCCGAACTCCAGGCTCCCCGAGCGTCGGCATGCGCTCATGGAAATCGCGTAGCCGTCCGTGGCGAAACCCGGTGTGGCGCCGAGAACGCCGAGACCGAAGCCGCCCGCGGGGAAGCTGCGTCCGCTCAACCGGCCGCGGCCGGTGCGGGTCCGGCTCGGCGGCGCCGGGGTGCCCGTGAGCCTCGAGATCCGGGGGCGCTGGCGGCGGATTGGCGACGTGCTCGACCAGTGGCGGATCGATGACGAGTGGTGGAGGGAACCGATCTCGCGCGCCTACTTCTCGATCGTGCTCGAGAACGGCGCCTACCTCACCGCGTACCACGATCTGATAATGGATCGCTGGTTCCTGCAGCCGGAATAGCCGCCGTGGACGCCAGGCCGCTCCCGGACGTTCCTTCGCGCATGGCCTCGCCGCCGTTCGCAGTCCCCCGGGGGGCCGTCGACTACGTCGAACTGCATGCGCACTCCGCCTACTCCTTTCTCGATGGGGCGTCGCGGCCAGAGGAACTCGCGGCGCGCGCGCTCGAACTGGGCTATCCCGCGCTCGCGCTCACCGACCACGACGGGCTGTACGGTTCGATGGAGTTCGCGCGCTTCGCCCGCGCCCATGGGCTGCAGCCGATCACGGGTGCCGAACTCACCCTCGCCTCGCCGTTCGCCGCCGCCGAACGCACTGAAGGACACGGGGGAGAGCACAGGGGAGCCGCCGGCGACGTTCCCGCGGGAACGTCCGGAGGCCGCGCGCTGGCGGGACGGGCGGCGAAAACGGCCGACTGTCACGTTACGGTGCTGGCGGAGAATGCGACGGGGTACGCGAACCTGTGCCGGCTCATCACGCGGGCGCACATGAAGAGTCCGCGCGGGGAGCCTCGGCTCGACCTCGATGCGCTCCTCGAACGGCCGGAGGGACTCATCCTCCTCAGCGGGTGCCGCCGGAGTCCCCTCCTGGCGGCGCTGGAGCGGGGGACGGACGAGGCCGAACGGCTGGCCGGGCGCCTGCGCGACGCGTTCGGTCCCGGCAACCTCTTCGTCGAACTCCAGAACAACGCGGTCCACGGCGACCTCGCGCGCGGCCGGGCGTTGGGGGCGCTGGCCGACCGGCTCCGCATCCCCGTCGTGGCCACGGGCAACGTCCACTACCACGTCGCGGACCGGCACCGTCTTCAGGACGTCATGGTCGCGATCCGGAACCGGACGACGGTCGACGATTCGCACGCGCTCCGCCGCGCCAACGCCTGCTTCCACCTCGCCTCGCCCCGGGAGATGGCGTGGCGCTTCGCGTCGCGGCCCGACGCGCTCCGCAACACGCGGGCGATCGCCGAGCGCTGCCAGGCGTTCGATCTTACTGCCGACCTCGGCTACCGCTTTCCCGACTTCAACGGGAGCGGCTTCGCCCCCGCCATGCGGGTGCTTCACCAAGTATGCCGCCGGGCATTCGAAACCCGATATCCCCCCGAAAGCGAATACCGGCAGGAAGCCGAAGGGCGGCTCGCGGCCGAACTCGCGCTCGTCGACCGCCACGACCTGGCCGGGTTCTTCCTCGTCTACCACGACATCCTCGAACTGGCCCGCGAGGTCGCGCACCGCGTGCGGGGCGACTCGATGCCGCGCCAACTACTCCCGCCCGGGCGCGGTCGCGGGTCCTCCGTCTCCTCCATCATCTGTTATCTGATCGGACTGTCCCACGTGGATCCGGTGCGGACGAACCTCTTCCTCGGCCGCTTCCTGAACGACGCCATGGGAAGCGTCCCGGATATAGACATCGATTTTGCGCGCGATATTCGGGAGGAGCTGATCCTCGCCGTCTATGAGCGCTACGGGTACGACCACGTCGGGCTCGTGTGCACCTTCCCCACCTATCGCACGCGCTCGACCGTGCGCGAACTGGGGAAGGTGCTCGGCCTCCCGGCCGGCGACGTGGAGAAACTGGCCAAGCTCGCCGAGCCGGGAGAGGACGGGTTCATGGCCGAACTGGAACGCATCCCCGGCCTCGAGGCGCGCGCGAACGCGAGGATCTGGCAGGTATTCGCCGAACTGGCCGAGGAGATCAGGGGGCTCCCGCGGCACATCTCCCAGCACGTGGGCGGGATGATCATCTCGAGCCGGCCGCTGGTGGAGATCGTCCCGCTCGAGCCCGCCGCGTGGGAGGGACGCGTCCTCTGCCAGTGGGACAAGGACTCCTGCGACGACGCGGGGTTCATCAAGATCGACTTTCTTGCGCTCGGGATGATGTCGCTCGTCGAGGAGGCGGTGGAGACGATCCACGCGCGCCACGGCGAGATCCCGGATCTGTCCCGCATCGACTACGAGGACGAGGCGATCTACGACCGCATCTGTTCGGGAGACACGGTGGGCCTCTTTCAAGTCGAGAGCCGCGCGCAGATCCAGATGCTGCGGCGGGTGCGGCCCCGGAATCTGGCCGACCTCGCGGTGCAGGTCGCGATCGTACGCCCGGGCCCGATCGTGGGCGGAGCGGTGAACCCCTACGTCCGGCGGCGCGAGAAGCTTCGCAAGGACCCGGACTACGTCGTCCCCTACGACCATCCCCTGCTCGAGGAGGCGCTCGGCGAGACCTTGGGCGTGATCATCTTTCAGGACCAGGTGCTCCAGGTGTGCAAGGCGCTCGCGGGCTTCAGCGACGGGCAGGCGGAGGGACTGCGGCGTGCCATGAGCCGCAAGCGTTCGCGCGAGGCACTGCTGGAGTACTGGGAGGCGTTCCGCGACGGCGCGGCGGGGAAGGGGGTCGGCGGCCCCACGGCGAAGAAAGTGTTCGAGCAGGTCGTCGCGTTCTCGGAGTTCGGGTTCCCGAAGTCGCACGCGGTGGCGTTCGGGCTTCTCGCCTTTCAGTCCGCCTGGCTGCGCGACCGCTATCCGGCCGAGTACTACGTGGGGCTCTTCAACAACCAGCCGATGGGGTTCTACTCGCTCGACGCGATCGGGCGCGACGCGCGCCGGCACGGGGTCGGCGTCCGGCTGCCGGACCTGAACGCCAGCCAGGTCGCCTGCACCGCCGAGGGAGACGATGTCCGGATCGGGCTCGGCATGGTCCGCGACTGGGGGTCCGAGGCGGCCGAACTCGTGGTGGCCGAGCGCGAGCGCGGCGGACCGTTCGCGTCGCTCCCGGACTTCCTTCGCCGCACCCCGGCCGCGCTCAAGCGGGCCGCGGTCGAGAACCTGGTCTGGGTCGGCGGGCTCGATGCGCTGGGGATCGAACGCCGCGACCTGCTGTGGCAGACGGGGCTCTGGCTGGGTCCGGAGGTCGAGACGGAGGCGGAGCGCCGGCGCCGCGAACTCGCGACGAGCGCCGCGGGGCTGGGCGGGGAAGCGCCGCCGGTGCGGGGCCGGCGCAGCACCGACCGCTCGGACCAGGGCCAGATCGAACTCTCGCTCGACGACCCGTACGCGGACCTCCGCTTCGGGGGCACGCACGACATGGAGAAGATGATCGCGGAGTACCGCATCCTCTCCCTCGCCGCCTCGCTGCACCACCCGTTCGCGCTCGTGGGCGACCACCTGCCCGAACGCACGGTCTCATCGGCCCGTTTCGTCGATCTCCCCAACGGGAGCGAGGTCCGGGTGGCGGGGATCGTGGTCGCCCGCCAGCGCCCGCACACGGCCAAAGGCTACATCTTCATCCTCATGGAGGACGAATTCGGGCCCATCAACGCGATCGTGAGGCCCGAGGTATACCGGGAATGCCGCGCCGCGATCCGCCTCGAACCCTTCCTCTACATCGATGGCGCGCTTCAGAAGGACGGCGCGACGTACAACGTGCTCGCCGAGGGGGTCTATCCCCTGCGCCTGAGCCCCGAACTCCGGCTGGGCCGCGAGACGATCCCCCCAGTGGAAGGAGAAGCGGACACGGCCGTCGCTCCGGTCGATCTCGATGTTGCGGCGGAGAGCTCGGTCGAGACGGCTGCCGAGACGCCATCCGAGGTGTCGCCCGACACGCGAGCAGAGCCGCGCCGCCCGGGCTCCCCGAACCGGATCGCCGCCGCCAACCGGGTCGCGGCCGTGGCCAATGGACTCGCCGGACCCGATCCGTTCGCATACCTGGAGGCGCTACGGCGCGATCCGCCCCCGACCATGAGCTGGGGCCGCGGCGGAGGCTGCCGGTGACGCCGGTTTCCTAATGGCCGACATGTCGTGCCCTCCCCTAAATTGGGATGGCGAATGCTGACTCCGAGAACGCCGCGTGGCGCTCCGTCGTGGAGGAGATCGAACATGAATGAACGGAATATCGCGGCCGAGGTGCTTGAGGGGCTCCGGGAAGCCCGGGAGCACCGGGCGGGAAAGCTCAGCCTTCGAACCATCCGGCTTCCAGAGCCGCTGCCCGGGCTCTCGCCCGGAGTGGCCTCGAGCGTCTCCAGCCAGCGACAGCCGTGCGCTGGTACATCGGGTGACCCGGTCATGCCTTCGGGGCACATGTCGAACCTCTCGACGCGCAGGCGGTAGCTGGAGTCGTGCGCGGGCTGGAAGCCCACGACCTCGCCGCGGTAGGGGGTGCCGTTGACGACCTTGCAGTACCCGGGGTAGCCATCGTCGCACTCGACCCGGTGACGATCGATGGTGATCTCCTCTTCCGTGCCCGCCGCCTCTGTTCTCGAGACGACTTCGCTCAGAACGTACTGGCCATCGGCATACCGGTTTCCGTGTTGCCCGCACGCTTTCCCGCCGGAACCGGCGGCCGCCACGCGGTCAGTTCACTCGAGTGGAGCGATCCTGCCAGGGGCCTCGTGACTTCGTGCGCGGTTCCATGCGGCCAGCAGTTCCGCTTGGTGGAGGGACGCCCACTCAACCACGAAGCCGAGCGCCCGGGGTGGAAGGCGTCCCCTCAGCACGGAGAAATCCTCGATGCCGATCACGGCTTCTGCGCCGCTGTACTCGGCATGGAAGTGGGCAGGACCGTGCTCCCGAAAATACATGCGAATGACGATGCCGTAGAACCGGCAGACTTCAGGCATGCGAAACTGACTTGGCGAGTCCCGGAAACACGTGCTGAGGAGACCTGCCGGTTAGATCGAGGTAGAGCGCGTCGGGACAGAGTTCGATCTCCGCCGACCAGGCGACCGCGCCGTGCGGCGCCAGGTGGACGGTGCCGAAGAGATCCTGGTTATCCCATGCCCGAAAGACGCCCTTGCCCGCCAGGTCGGAAAGATCGATCTCTCCCGCGCAACCATCCGCAAACCGGATCCAGATCCGGTACCCTTCGCGCGCCTTCACCTCAGCGACGCTGATCATCGATCTCTCGTCCTCCATTCTGATGCTCCGTCCGTACCATGCCCCGAACATACTAGAAACCGGGCGCATCCGGCGGAATCACCGCGTGAAACTGATGGCGCGGAAGTACCCCGACACGCTCGACCGGCTGGCGTCGCTATAGGCACGGTGCGGAATCAGGTGCCCGGAGTGGCCTCGAGCGTCTCCAGCCAGCGATAGCCGTAGGCCGGAACATCGGGTGATCCGGTCATGCCTTCGGGGAACATGTCGAACCTCTCGACGCGCAGGCGATAGCTGGAGCCGTGCGCGGGCTGGAAGCCCACGACCTCGCCGCGGTAGGGGGCGCCGTTGACGACCTTGCAGTACCCGGGGTAGCCGTCGCCGCACTCGACCCGGTGGCGGTCGATGGTGATCTCCTCTTCCGTGCCCGCGGCCCTGGTCTTCGAGACGACTTCACTCAGCACGTACCGGCCATCGGCATACCTGTTGGCCTCGAGGACGTAGTGGTGGCCCGCTTCGTATTCGAAGCTGGTGATCAGCTCGTCGTACGGCGCGCCGTCCACCACCGGGCAGAAGTCGTCACTTCGGTGGCAGATGACCCGCGCCGGACCCACCGGCAGGGTGGCGGGCGTGGAGGGCGCCGGGGTCTTCTCCAGTTGCTCCAGCAAGCGGTAGGCATACCGGCCGGCATCCTGGGGCGGTTCCCCCCCGTCCCGGGGATCGTACTTGCCGATCCGCAGGCGATAGTCGTAGCCGGGCTCGTATTCGAATCCCTCGATGCCGTCGTGGAACACCCCGCCGTTGACGACCATGCATGACCGCAGGCCCACGCCGTAGCACTTGGCCAGCGTGGGGCCGACGGTCACCTCCAGCGTCTCGAGGTAGGCGGGCTCGCCCGGCCCCGTGGAACCGCCGCAGCCGGCAAAGACCAGGGCCGGCAGGACGAAAGCAAGCCTTCTGCTGCGAATCGGAGTCCTCCTTCGGTTCGGCTGTCGCCGCCACTCCGCAGCCGCGTCGCATCTCAACAGGCCTCTGACGGCTCGATTCGGGAATCTACCCGTCACAGGCTCCGGGGTTCTCACGCCGCAAACATCCGGCCAGCCCGATTCCGGGCCCGGCGTCGCAGCGGCCGCCGGTGTATCATGTCCCACCATGGAAGGGCATGCGAAGGGACTCGGGCACGGGCGCGCGCCGGACCCGCCGGACGAGCGGGAGCAAGCGCGCCGGGGCGAACCGCGGATCGTCGACAAGCCCTGGGGACGCGAGGTGTGGTATGCCCACACCGATCGCTACGCGGGCAAGATCCTGGAAGTCGACGCCGGGCACATCCTCTCGCTGCAGAAGCACGTCGTGAAGCACGAGACGATGCTGCTCCAGGCCGGGCGCGTGCGCTTCACGCTCAACGACGAAGTCTTCGAGTGGCTCCCGGGCGAGATCATCTCCATTCCGCCGGGGAACGTGCACCGCATGGAGGCGCTCGAGGACAGCGTCATCCTCGAGGTGAGCACGCCGGAACTGGACGACCTGGTGCGCCTCGAGGACCGCTACGGACGGGTCCGTTGAACGGTCGCGCCGGCCCTGGACGTTCCCGCGGGAACGTCCGCCGTCTCAGCCGCCGCTAACCCAGCGCGTCGAGGATCTCCTCATGGGATGGGTGTCGGCCCGTGGCGGCCTTCGAGTAGATGAGCCTTCCATCCGCCACGACCTCGAACCGGCCGCCGCCGGACGGGATCATCTCGATTTCCGGATTGTCGAACCGTTCCCTGAGAGTTGCCGCCAGACTGGCGGCTTTCGGCTCGTAGTTTCAAGCGGTGCAGTATTCGATCGATATGTGCATGCTGTCCGTCCCCGTCTCGGTTCTTCCGATGCTCCGCGCCGGCCCGCGCCGGCCGCGATTCGGTGCTCGATTCGGCACGCGGCACGTTCGCCGTTGACCCTGTGCGGCACAATGGGGTATCTACGGGCATGAAACACAAGCCTGCGCAGCCGTCGGACCTCGGGCCGCTGATCCGCGAGGTCGAATCGCGCCTCCCGGACGCGCCCGGCGAAGCGGTCCGCAATCTCTCCCGCCGGATCTTCAGCCGCGGCTACACCCACATCGCGGATGGGCGTCCAATCCGCGCTCTGGCAGATGACGTCGCCGCGCTCTATCGCCTCGTCGCCGGCGCCGCCGACGGCGAAATCGCGATCCGGCTCGCCTGGGACGAGGACGATCCGTCTCGCGGCGTGCTTCAGACGGTGATGGAGGACCGGCCCTTCATCGTCGACACGCTGCGCGAGTATCTCCACTCCGCCGGAATCGATATTCCGCACCTTCTCCACCCGGTCGTCGTGGTCGACCGGGACGCCTCCGGCCGCGTGCTCGACGTCCGCGACCACTCCGCCGACGGCACGCGCGTGTCGGTCGTCCACATCGTGCTCGACGACGCACACCACGCGGAGGTCCGCGAGACGCTGGAAGCCGAGGTGCGGCAGCGCCTCGAACTCGTCAGGGCCGTCACCGCGGACTTCTCCCCCATGATCGACCAGGTGGGGACGCTCGTCAGCGGACTCGAGGCCAAGCGGATCGAGACGCCGTGGCGCAGCGCCGAATTCGAGGAGATCCAGGACCTCCTCCGGTGGCTCGTGGACCCCGGGTTCGTCTTCCTCGGCTATCGCGCCTACCACATCGAGACGGACGACGCCGGCCGCGACTGGATTCGCGTCGACGAGGGAAGCGGGCTCGGGATCCTCCGGGACGACGGCAAATCGAAATACCACGAACCCCGGCCCCTGGACGAACTCCCCGCCTACCTCCGCGCCCGGGTGCTGGGCGGCCCTCTTCTCATCATCTCGAAGACCAACGCCCAGAGTCCGATTCGGCGCAACGTCCGCATGGACTACGTGGGCATCAAGCGTCTGCGCCCGGACGGGACGGTCTACGGCGAGCACCGGTTCCTCGGCCTGTTCACCGCGAAAGCGTTCTCGCAGGACGCCTCCTCCATCCCGATCCTGCGCCGCAAGCTGCGCGAGATCCTTCAGCTCGAAGCCGCGCCCCCGGGATCGCACGACTACAACGTCATCCTGGGGACGTTCAACTCGATGCCGAAGGAGGAACTGTTCCTCGCCTCGGTGGAGGAGATCCGCTCGGTTATCGACGCCGTAATGGCGACGGGAGGCGGCGACGACGTGCGGGTCACGGCGCGTCCCGACCAGCTTGGCCGCGGGGTTCAACTCCTGGTCATTCTCCCCAAGACCCATTTCTCGGGGCAGGTGCGGAGGCGGCTGCAGGCGGCGCTGATCGAAGCTTACCGGGGGACGCTCCTCAACTATCACCTCGCGCTCGGCCAGGGCGACCAGGCGCGCCTCCACTTCTACCTGGCCCACGACCCGGACGAGGTCGGGTCCGTCGACCTCGACGCCGTTCAAGCCGAGGTCCGCTCGATCGTCCGCACCTGGGAGGAGCGGCTCGAGGATGCGCTCGATGCCGTCCACGGTCCCACGCGGGGCCACGAACTCGCAACGCATGTCGTGCGTTTCTCGACCGGCTACCAGGCGGCGATGGACATCGACACCGCGGTCGAGGACGTGGCCTGTCTCGCGCGGCTGGCCGAGACGGGCGAGAGCCAGGTACTGCTCAAACGGTCCGCGGGAGAAGCGGACGAGCGGCACTATCAGCTGCGGCTGTACGCCCGGAAGGGTCACTACGTCCTCAGCGACGTGATCCCCACGCTCGAGAACCTGGGGCTCCGGGTGCTCGACTCGCTCCGCTTCACGATCCAGCTCAAGGACGAGACGCCCGGCGCCACGGAAGAGACGTTCGCGGCGCGCGTCCAGTCCTTCGAAGCCGAGGCGATGCGAGCCGGCGACATCGACATCGCGGCGGCGCAGGACAGGATCGGCGACATGCTGCGGGCCATCCGGGCGGGGCTCGCGGAAGATGACCGGCTGAACGAGCTCATCGTGACGGCCGGCCTGACATGGCAGGAGGTCTCGGTCCTCCGGGCCTACGCCGGCTACACGTTCCGCATCGGCGCCGTGGCCGCTCCCACGGGCGGCCAGTTTCCGCTCACGGCGTACCCCGGCATCGCACGCTGCATCTTCCGGGCCTTCGAGGCGCGCTTCGATCCGGAGGCGCGGGAGGGGGCGGCCGACACGATGCGGCGTCTGAAGCGCGAGTTCACGCTCGCGCTGGCTTCGGTGCGCGGGATCGAGGACGACCGGACGCTGCGGCGGATGATGGAACTCGTCCACGCGACCGTGCGCACCAACCATTACCGGGACGAGTTGCGCCGGTCGCCTCTTCTCGCCCTCAAGATCTCGAGCCGCTCCGTCGACTTCATTCCGAAGCCGAAGCCGAAGCACGAGATCTATCTGCGCGGCCCTCGCACGGAGGCCGCCCACTTGCGCATGGACGACGTGGCGCGCGGCGGGATCCGGTGGAGCGACCGGTACGGTGATTTCCGGGTGGAAGTGCTCGGGCTCGTGAAGACGCAGAGGGTGAAGAACGCCGTCATCGTGCCCGGCGGCGCGAAGGGCGCCTTCATCGTGAAGGGCCTGCCGGAGGGTCGCGAGGCGCGGCTTGCGGCAGGGTTGGACAGCTACCGGGACTTCATTCGCGGGCTTCTGGAAGTCTCCGACGACGTCGTCGATGGCGAGGTGACGCAGCCCCGGGGGATGGTGATCCACGACGGACCCGATCCGTACCTCGTCGTCGCGGCGGACAAGGGGACGGCGAAGAACTCGGATACGGCCAATGAACTCGCGGCGGAAGCGGGCTTCTGGCTCGATGACGCCTTCGCTTCCGGCGGATCGCAGGGGTACGACCACAAGAAAGAGGGGATCACGGCCCGCGGTGCGTGGGAATGCGTGAAGCGCCACTTCCGGGAAGCGGACATCGACTACAAGAACGAGCCCTTCACGGCGGTCGGCATCGGGGATATGAGCGGCGACGTGTTCGGCAACGGGATGCTGCTCAGCAAGCAGATCCAACTCGTCGCCGCCTTCGATCACCGCGACATCTTCCTCGATCCGAACCCGGACCCGAAGGCGTCGTGGGGGGAACGGAAACGGCTGTTCGACCTCCCGGCCTCGTCGTGGGCCGACTACGACACGGAGCTTCTGAGCGAGGGGGGTGGCGTCTACGACCGGACGGAGAAGCAGATTCCCCTCTCACCGCAGATCCGCGAGCGCCTCGCCATCGACCGCGAGGAGATGAACGGAAACGAGTTGATCCGCGCGATCCTGTCGGCACCGGTCGACCTCCTCTGGAACGGCGGCATCGGCACGTACGTGAAGGCGAGTTCGGAACGCCACGCCGATGTGGGCGACCCGAGCGGCGATCCCACACGGGTCGATGCCACGGCCATTCGGGCGCGGGTCGTGGGGGAGGGCGGCAATCTCGGCTTCACGCAGCGCGCCCGGGTGGAGTACGCGCTTCGCGGAGGGAGCATCAACACCGATGCCGTGGACAACTCCGCCGGTGTCGACATGTCCGACCACGAGGTCAACCTCAAGATCCTGCTGGGCGCGCCACTGTCGCAGGGGCGGATCGACTACGAGGCGCGAAACGATCTGATGCGGGAGTGCACGGACGAGGTCGCGTGGAAGGTCCTCCGCAACACGTACAGCCAGAGCCTCGCGATCAGCCTCGACTACATCCGGGCGCGGCGCGCGCCCGCGGCATTCCGCGAGGTGATCCAGCGCTTCGAGCGGGAAGGGATCCTGGATCCGGCCCTCGAATACCTGCCGGCCGGCGAGGATCTCATCGAACGGGAGAACACCGGGGCGCACCTCACGAGGCCGGAACTCGCGACGGTGATGGCCTACTCGAAGCTGCACCTCAAGCATGCGCTCACGGAATCCAGCGTGTCCCGCGATCCGGCCATGATGGAACTCGTGGAGGACTACTTCCCATTCGGGGCGCTGAAGGAGGTCGAGACCTCGGACCTCGAGGAGCACCGGCTGCGCCCGAACATCTCGAGCATGCTGCTGACGAACCGCTACGTGGACCGCATGGGCGCCACGAGCCATATCCGGCTCATGGAGGAGACCGGCCGCGCCGCCGCGACCGTCGCCCGCACCTGGTACGTGGCGTCAAGGATCGCGGACTCCGAGGACCTTTACGAGCGGCTGCGTGTCGCCGATGTCCGCATGCGGAGCGGGGCGCAGAACGAATGCTACCTTGCCATGGCCGACGCGCTGACGCGCGCGACGCGATGGCTCCTGCAGCGGACCGGCCCCACGCAGCCGATCAGCGAGGCGATCGAATGGCTGCACGGCCCCGTGCGGGCGGTCCGCGAGGCGCTGCCGGAACTGCTCACCGCGGAGCGGCTGGAACGTTTCGAGTCCACCTGCTCGCTGCACAAGATGGACGGACTCGACCCGGAGGGTGCGGCGCAACTCGCGACCTTCCGCTACGTGGACGAACTGCTGCCGATCGCCAGCCTCATCCGCGAAACGGGCGCCGGCACGCGCGACGTCGGCGCGGTGTACTTCGGTCTCGCCGAGGAAATCGACTTTCCGTGGCTGCGGAGCCGCGTCTATTCGCTGGCCTCGGACGACCCGTGGGACCAGAGAGCGGCGCGCATCCTCGTCACGCGACTCGAGCTGGCGCGTTCACGCATGGCGGCGCAGATCATCGCCCTCGCCGATGGGTCGACGACGGCAGACGCGGTGCGGTCCTTCCGGCGCCGGAACGCGGTGGGGTTGAGCCGAATCCGAAACGTGATCGCCGACGTCCGGAGCACCGGGGCGGAGCTCCCCGGGCTCGTCGTGGCCGTCGATGCCGTCAACGATCCGGGGATCCTGGAACCCCCGGACCGCTGATCGGCTCAGGCTGCGGGAAGCCGGAAGCGGGCTAGTAGTTGACGTACTGTTCGAGTTCCCACTGGGAGACCGACGCCACGTAGTCGCTCCATTCCGCCTTCTTGCGGCTGATGAACTGCCCGGAGATGTGGTCTCCGAGCGCGTCCCTCATGACGTCGTTCGCCTCAAACTCCTCCACCGCCTCACCCAGGCTCGCCGGCAGCACCTCGAGCCCGATCCGCTCGCGCTCCTCGTCGGAAAGCTGCCACACGTTGGTGTCGAGCGGCGGACCGGGATCGATCCGGTTCTCGATGCCGTCGAGGCCGGCGGCGAGCTGGACGGCCAGCGCCAGATAGCCGTTGCACGACGGATCCGGCATCCGGAACTCCGCCCTCGTCCCCAGGCCCCGCTGCTCCGGGATTCGGATCATCGGCGAGCGGTTCCGCTGCGACCACGCGATGGAAATCGGCGCCTCGTACCCGGGCACGAGCCGCTTGTAGCTGTTCACGATCGGGTTGGTGACCGCGGCGATCGCCCGCGCGTGCTTCTTGAGCCCGCCGATGTAGTGGAGCATGACGTCGGACAGCTCGTAGTCCGCGTTCGCGTCGTGGAAGATGTTCTTCCCGCCCTTGAACAGCGACTGGTGCGTGTGCATGCCCGACCCGTTCGCGCCGAAGATGGGCTTCGGCATGAACGTCGCGTGGAGTCCGTGCGCGCGCGCGACGTTGCGGACGACGAACTTGAAGGTCATGAGGTCGTCGGCCGTGCGCAGCGCCTCGCCGTACTTGTAGTCGATCTCGTGCTGGCCCTCGGCGACCTCGTGGTGCGCGGCCTCGATATCGAGCCCCATCGACTCCATGACGGTGACCATCTCGCGCCGCGCCCGCTCGGCGAGGTCCGACGGCGTGAGGTCGAAATACCCGCCCTCGTCGCCCGTGACGAAGTTGCAGCTCCCGTCCTCATTCGTCTTGAAGAGGAAGAACTCGGCCTCGACGGCGGCGTACATCGTGAAGCCCATCGACTCGGCCTTGGCGACGACGCGCTTGAGCGCCGCGCGCGGGCAACCCCCGAACGGCTTGTTGTAGGGGCGCCGCACGTCGCAGTACATCCGCGCCACGCGGGCGTCCGGATTCCCCCACGGGAAGATCCGGAACGTGTCCAGGTCCGGCCGGAGGAGCATGTCGCTCTCCTCGATGCGGACGTAGCCCGCGATCGACGAGCCATCGAACATGACCTTGGCGTCGAATGCTTCCTCGAACTTGCTCGCCGGGACCTCGACATTCTTGGCGAAGCCGTTGATGTCGATGAAGATGAGACGAAGAAACCGGACGTTCAGCTCCTCGCAGAGCTTCAGGATCGCGTCTCGATCACCCGAGGCCACGGTGCCCCCGTAGTCGTCGTATCGAACCTGCGAGGAGACTTCACTGGGTGCCGCGAAAACGGCGTCGGACATGGTGCGACCTCCGGGTCTCTGGAGCTTGTCGAAAAGGAGGGTTCGTACGTTCGGTTCCGCTTGGGCGGTCGGGCACGACCCGCAATGTCGCGGGGCAGTATCGGCAGGAAGTCCGCACTCGTCAACCTCCGTGTCCAGCCCGCTCGGCCGCCTCCTCACGGCCAGCTCCACCGCCGTACCGAGGCGGGTCGGCGCGCGCACGCCACGGCGCCGGCGAAACCCTCTCCCGGGAGGACGTCCGTCAGCCACCACGACCGTCCATCCAGTTCCCCCCGGATCGTGTCGACGCGGTCGAGCGGACGCGAAAGTCCCAGTCCGGCGGCCTTGAGGATCGATTCCTTCCGGGCCCAGATCCGGAAGAACTCCGGCCGGGCCGCCTCCGTCTCCCAGTCGGACCGGAGGCGCCGCTCTTCAGGGGAGAGGTGGTCGCGGGCGAGGCCCCCCGGATAGCTGAGCGGCCGGATGCGTTCGATGTCGACGCCGATCTCGCCGAGTTGGCCCACGGCGCACAGTGCGAGTCCGCCCGAGTGGCTGAGATTGAAGAAGAACGGGGGAGCGTCCCCGTCCCCCCCTCGTGCCGACACCAGCCGGGGCTTTCCATGCTCTCCGTACGCCAGCGCCAACTCCCCGGGCGGGACGCGCAGGTACTCGGAGAGGAGACATCGCAGCGCGATGCGGGCGCGGCGGAACCGGGCGCGCGCCTTCGCGCTGACGAGCCGCTCGGCGCGGGCCCGCTCGTCCGGACTCAGGAGTTCGCCGCCGCCGCTCTCGCGGCGGGCCGAGAGGTCGATCCTCCAGACGTGAAGGTCGGGCCCCGGCAGCCCCGGAGGACGGGCGCCCGCAGGCCAGTCCCCGCTGCTCAGAGGGCGGCGTACCAGTCGAGCGTGGGCCGAAGGCCCTCGAGGAGCGTCCAGCGGGGTTCGTATCCGAGCCGTTCCCGAGCCTTCGAGATGTCCGCGTAGGAATGCCGTACGTCACCGGCCCGGAAGCGCTCGTACACAGGTTCCGCGCTTCCCACGTCCGGCCGCTTCTCCGCGAGCCCCGACCGGATGAGGCCGAACAGTTCGTTCAGCGTCGTCGCATCGCCCGCGGCGACGTTGTAGACGCCGCGGGCCGTCTCCGCCCCCGCCGTGGCGGCGAGCAGGTTCGCCTGCACCACGTTGTCGATGTAGCAGTAGTCCCGGGTCGTCTTGCCGTCCCCGTAGATCTGGCACGGCTCTCCCGCGAGCAGCCGCCGGGTCCAGCGCGGTATGACGGCGGCGTATGGTCCGTTGGGAGCCTGCCTCCTGCCGAACACGTTGAAGTAACGGAGTCCGATAATCTCGAGGTTGTAGCCGCGGCGGTACATCTCGGCGTACAACTCGTTTACGCGCTTCGTGGCCGCGTAGGGCGAGGCCGGGTTCCCGATGCGGGCTTCCGCCTTCGGGAGGTGGGGCGAATCCCCGTACACCGAACTCGAAGAGGCGTAGACGAGGCGGGAGACGCCGGCATCGCGGGCCGCGTCGAGCACGTTGATGAACCCCGCGACGTTGCGGGCATACGTCTCCTGCGGCTCCTTCACGGATCGGGGCACCGAACCCAGCGCGGCCTGGTGCAGCACGATGTCGACCTCGCGGCACGCCTCGGCCACGGCATCGGCATCGACGATGTCCCGCTCCACGAAACGGCACCGATCCGCGGGGGCGCCCGAGGCCGCCACGGCTTCGTCGATGTTGCCGCGGTGTCCGGTCGAGAGGTCGTCGAGCGCCACGACCTCCTGTCCCAGCGCCAGGAGCCGCTCGATGAGGTGGGATCCGATGAAGCCGGCGCCCCCCGTGACGAGCCATCGGCGAGGGGCCGCCGCGAGTGCTTCGCAGGCGAGAGCATAGGCGGTTTTCACGCGCTACATGTTATGCTTGCGGCGGCGGACGACGGAACCCCTCGCGCCCCGCGTACTTGAAACCTGCCCCCGGTCGGGCGGAGTATGAGGGGGGACCGGCGGAGGGGGACCGGCGATGGGGACCGGCGGAAAGAACGCCGGTCGGGTTCGGGCGACCGCGGAGTCGGAAAGGCGCCATGGCCGAAGAAGGAATGAACGAGATTCTGAGGAAGAAGATCTGGAGGAAGCTCCAGGCTCTCCCCGAGGACAAGCAGTACGAGGTCGTCGATTTCATCGACTATCTCGCTTCGAGGTACGCCTCGCGGCCGGCCGCCGGAGCGGATCCGTTCCAGCACTTCGCCGAATCCGTCCACCGGGGGTTGCGCAGGACGCGGGCCTCGACGACCGCGGTCAAGGGAACGATGAAGGTGCTCGGCGCGGCCGACCGCGTGATCGACTCGTTCCGCGAAGCCGGGCGCGGATTCCTCGCCGAACTCGAAGCGGGCAACCCGGAACCGGAGCCCACCGAGGATCGTCCTCCGCCCGAGACGCGCGAGATCGTGGTCGACCCGTAGCATCGACGACGACGCACGCGATCGTCGCGGCGGTCGAACGGCGGTCCGCTCGTTGACGTCGCGCGGGCCGTCGCCTACGATGGCGCATGGAAGCCCCCATGCCCCGCTCCAGCCGCGAAGCGCTCACCTTCGACGACGTTCTGCTCGCTCCCGGGCACGCGCTCGTCCATCCGGCGGATGTCGACGTCTCCACCCGCCTGACCTCGCGCATCCGACTCCAGATTCCGCTGCTCTCCGCCGCCATGGACACGGTGACGGAGTACCGCATGGCCATCGCGCTCGCGCGCGAGGGCGGGATCGGCATCATCCACAGGAACATGTCGGTCGAAGCCCAGGCCCAGCAGGTCGACCGGGTGAAACGGTCCGAGAGCGGGATGATTCTGGACCCCATCACGCTCGGCCCCGACGCCACGCTGGGCGAGGCCCGCCGGCGAATGAGGGAGTTTTCGATCAGCGGGGTCCCGATCGTGGACGAGGGCGGGGCGCTCGTCGGGATTCTGACCAACCGGGACCTGGTGTTCGAGACCGACCTCTCGCGGCCGGTGCGGGACGTGATGACGAGCGAGAAGCTCGTTACGGTGCCGACCGGGACTTCGCTAGAGGAGGCCGAGGAGATTCTCCGCCGTCACAAGATCGAGAAACTCCCCGTGGTGGGAGAGGACGGGCGGCTCGCCGGGCTCATCACGGTCAAGGACATCTTCAAGCGCCGGCAGTTTCCCAACGCGACGAAGGATGGCCACGGACGGCTGCGGGTAGGGGCCGCCGTGGGGGCGAGCCGGACCGACCTCGAGCGGGCGCGGGAACTCGCCGCGGCCGGAGTGGACGTCATCGTCGTCGACAGCGCGCACGGACACTCCGAGGGCGTCCTCCAGGCCGTCGCCCGGGTCCGGGAGGCGCTCCCCGACCTCGACCTCATTGCCGGCAACGTCGCGACCCGCGAGGGGGCGGCGTCGCTCGTCGAGCGGGGCGTGGACGCGGTCAAGGTCGGTGTGGGGCCGGGATCCATCTGCACGACGCGCGTCGTCACGGGCGTCGGCGTGCCTCAGGTCACCGCGATCGAGGACAGCGTGGCGGGGGCGGAGGGCCGGGTGCCCGTGATCGGTGACGGCGGAATCAAGTATTCCGGCGATCTCGTGAAGGCGATCGCGGCGGGAGCGGAGACGTGCATGCTCGGCTCCATGTTCGCGGGCACCGACGAGAGCCCCGGCGAAGCCTTCCTCCTCGAGGGCCGGCGCTTCAAGGTGATCCGCGGCATGGGTTCGCTTGCGGCCATGCAGGCCGGCTCGGCGGACCGGTACTTCCAGGAGGGGTCGGCCGCCCGGAAACTGGTCCCCGAGGGGATCGAAGGCCGGGTGCCCTACAAGGGGCCGGTGTCGGACACCGTGTTCCAGATGGTCGGCGGTCTTCGAAGCGGCATGGGGTACTGCGGCGTCGCCGCCGTCGACGAACTCCGCCGCGATGCCCGCTTCCTCCGCATCACTCCCGGCGGACTTCGCGAGTCCCATCCGCACGATGTCGTGATCACGCGCGAGGCCCCCAACTACCACGTCTAGCCGAGGATTAGCCGCCTGATGACCCGTCGATTGTCAAGAAGATCGCCGAGAAGATCATCGAGAACGCCCTTCGGGGCGTGTCTTCATTGGGCCGGTCCGGTGCTCGCGGCGCTCGTTCTGCACGGCTGCGCGTTCACGCAGCGTCCACCCGATGCCGGCCCGGCGCCGGAGACCGTGAACGTCGAACCGGGGGCGCTCGATACCGGCGCGGCGGATCCATCCGAAGCGATCGCGGCGATGGGGGACGCTGCGGCGCCGGGCGACGCGCCGGTGCCGGGCGACGAGCTGATGCCGGGCGAGCCGGTCGTGCCGGATCCGGCGGACGAAACGGTCGCGGGGCCGACGGCGGCGGAGATCGATCGAGCGATCCGCGAGATGCTCGGCGGCGACCCGATGGGCCTCGTCCACAAAAGCGAGGATGCGCGCGTTTTCAGGCTCGAGATGAACGAGCGCGTCGCGTCGTGGGTCCACTACTTCCAGACCGCCATCGGCGAACGCTTCGCGACCTACCTCGGCCGCAAGATCCGCTACGAGGCCATGATTCGCCGGAAGCTGCGCGAGGCGGGGCTGCCGCAGGACCTCATCTACCTTTCGCTCATCGAGAGCGGGATGAACCCCAACGCCTACAGCCGTGCGAGCGCCGTGGGCCTGTGGCAGTTCATCGCGGGCACGGGGCGCCAGTACGGCCTCGAAATATCCTACTGGATGGATGAACGGAGAGACCCGGAGAAGGCGACGGACGCCGCGGTCCGTCACCTCAAGGATCTCTACGACGAGTTCGGTTCCTGGTACCTCGCGGCGGCGGGCTACAACGGAGGGCCGAACCGGGTCCGCCGCGGCCTTCGCACCGTGCCGGGCGCGACCTTCTGGGATCTCGCCGACCGCCGTCTGCTGCGCCGCGAGACGCGCGACTACGTGCCGAAGATCATCGCGGCGGCCATGATCGGACACGATCCCGCGCGCTACGGGTTCCCGGATCCGGAGGGAGAGACGATCCCGGAGCATGTGACAGTCCGCGTGCCCGACGCGACGAGCTTCGATGTCCTGGCCGAGGTCGCCGGGACCGACGAGGAGACGATCAACCTCCTCAACCCCGAGTTTCCGCGCGACGTGACCCCGCCGCACCGGGAGGTCGAGGTTCGGGTCCCGGTCGAGGGGGCCGCCCGGTTCGCGGCGCGGTATGCCGCCGTGCCGGCGGATGAGCGGGTGACGTGGACGTTCCACACGGTCCAGAGCGGTCACACGCTGGGGTGGATCGGACAGCAGTACGGGGTGTCGGTGGCGGCGCTGCGCGCGGCGAACGGCAACCTGAACCCGCGTCGCCTGCAGATCGGCCAGCAACTCGTGGTGCCCCGGTCGGCGCGAGCCTCCGGCGCCACGATCGCCAGGAGTTCGAACGCTAGCCCCCTCACCGCGCGGACGAATGCCGAGGGGACGACGGTCGTCACGGTGCAGCGCGGGCAGACGCTGGACGTGATCGCGCAGCGATACGGCGTGTCGGTGGCTGCGTTGCGGGCCGCGAACGGCAACGTAAACCCGCGTCGCCTGCAGATCGGCCAGGAGCTGCTGATTCCGGGCGCCGGCCGGCGGGCGCCCGGAACGGGGTCGGCCGGGTCCGCGAGCAACGGCGCTGGACCCGTGACGATCGTGGTCCGGCCGGGCGACTCGCTATGGCTGATCGCCCGCCGACACTCGGTATCGACGCGCGACCTCATCGAATGGAATCGCCTCTCCTCGACCCGGATCCATCCCGGCGACCGGCTCGAGATTCGGCGCTGAGGTGCCGCGCGGCGGGCCGGAAAGCGGATAGAGGGTCGCACCGCCCGCCTCCCGATGCTCTCCACGCTCCCCGGGCTGTCTCGTCAGGCCGTTACGCGTATCGACGATGATCCGTGCCTTCTCGAGCACGAGACCGTAGTCCACCTGCGGGTGATCCGTGATGACGACCGTCGCGTGGCTCGATGCGAGCAGTTCCGCCGTCAGGGGCTGCGATTCGAGGTCTCCGCCCTCCGGCGCGAGCCTCGGCACGAACGGATCGTGGTATGAGACCTCGGCGCCCTGCCGGCGCAGGAGTTCGATGACGTCGAGCGCCGGACTCTCGCGGACATCGCCGACTCCCGGCTTGTAGGCGACGCCCAGCAGCAGGACGCGGCTGCCGTTGAGCGGCAGTCGATGCCGGTTGAGCGCCTGCGCGACGCGATCCACGACGTAGCGCGGCATCTCCGCGTTGACCTCGGCGGCGAGTTCGATGAAGCGGGTTCGGTACTGGAGCGTCCGCATCTTCCAGGCGAGGTATTGCGGGTCGATCGGGAGGCAGTGGCCGCCCAGGCCGGGGCCGGGCGTGAAACGCATGAAGCCGTAGGGCTTCGTCGCCGCGGCCTCGACGGCCTCGCCGATGTCGATCCCCAGACGATCCGCGATGACCGCCATCTCGTTCACGAGACCGATGTTCACGGCGCGGAAGGTGTTCTCGAGCAGCTTCGTGAGTTCCGCGACCTCGGGCGACGAAACGCTCACGACCTCGTCGATGACCCGTTCATAGAGGCGGGCGGCGAGTTCGCGGCACGAGGCGGTGAGTCCGCCCACGACCTTCGCCGTGTTCGTGAACGTGTAGACGGGGTTGCCGGGGTCGACGCGCTCGGGGCTGAAGGCGAGGAAGAACTCCTTTCCCGCCGTGAGTCCGCCCTGTTCGAGTTCGGGCTGCAGAAGCTCCCGGGTCGTGCCCGGATAGGTGGTCGACTCGAGGACGATGAGTTGGCCGGGCCGGAGGCCGTCTCGGATGTGTCCGAGGGCGTCGAGAATATGGGATACGTCGGGATCCCCGGTCTTCCCGAGCGGCGTGGGGACGCAGATGATGACGGCGTCCATCTCGCCGAGCCGGCCGAAGTCCGTGGTCGCGTCGAGGAGGCCGCTCTCGACGGCGGCGGCGACGGCCCGCGCCGGCACATCGCCGATGTGGGATTCGCCGCGCCTCACCCGGTGCACGACCCGATCGTCGATGTCGAACCCCAGCGTCCGGAAGCCGGCGCCCGAGAACGCCGTGACGACGGGAAGACCGACATAGCCGAGCCCGAGTACGCCCACCCGGGCCGTGCCCGACTCGATCTTCTTCCGGAGCGTTTCTCCGTGGTTCACGGCGTCCCCCGAATCCCCTGTACTCCCCGTAGCGGCGTCACTTCGCGTCCGCCGTCCAGGCGCCCGATCGTCCCCCGCGCTTCTCGAGGAGTCGAATCGGTCCCAGCACCATGCCCCGGTCGATCGCCTTGCACATGTCGTACAGGGCGAGCAGGCCCGCCGCGACGCCGGCCATCGCCTCCATCTCGACGCCCGTGCGCCACTCCGCCGAGGCCCGCACGCTGAGCCGGTAGGCGGGCGGCGACTCCTCGGCCTCGAGGTCGACATCGACCGCGTCGAGGGGGATCGGATGGCAGAGCGGGATGAGCGCGGACGCCGCCTTGGCCCCCTGGATCGCCGCAAGGCGCGCCACGACGAGCGCCTCTCCCTTCTCGACCTCGCCCTCCCGGATGGCATCGAGCGTCGCGCGGCGCATTCGGATCCGGCCCTCGGCCACGGCCACGCGTCGCGTGAGAGGTTTCTCTCCCACGTCGACCATTCGCACCCGCCCGTCCGGGTCCAGATGTGTGAGTCCGTCCACGAAGCTGCCTCCCGTCACAGACTTCTCAGTACCCCCGCAAACTGCGGTGTTCCCGCCGTCCGGCCAGTGGAGCGACCGGCGAAGGCCGCGCTCATCTCCTCCAGCAGAAGGGCCGTCGTCGCCTGCGGATTCAGGTTGCGGCCCACCCCTTCCATGGCCGCATCGACGGCCCCGAGGGCTTCGAGCACCGCGCCTTCCGCCGGCCCGCCGCCCGCCCCGGGGGCGCCCGGGCTTCCCGCTCCGCCGGACCCCTTCCTGCGATCCTTCCTGCGATCCGGGTCGAGCGCCGCATCGGCCGCTCCCGCGGCGACGCAGAGCATGTCCCGAAGGCGGATGCGCAGCGCCTCGAGTGCCGGTTCCAACTCTCCCCGCGCGCCACGGGCGGAGAAGCGGGACGCGGCGCGATAGCGCGCCTGGGGCGTGCCGTCGAGGGCGGCGGCGAGCAGACCGTCCGCGGCCGCCCCGGATTCGCCGGCCCCGGACTCGCCGCCCTCGGAGTGGACGAGCGCGCGTGCTCGGTAGACGGCGCCGCCGGCCCGCCGTGCCACCCCCCGCGCCCGGTCGGCGTCGCGAACGCCGAGGTGTTCCGTTACGTAGGCCGCCACGCGTTCGGTCGGCAGCGGGGCGATGCGGAGCGGCACCGTGCGGGACCGGATCGTCGGCAGAAGGGCGTCCGGACGGCCGCTCGTGAGCACGATATACGCGAACGGCGGCGGTTCCTCCAGAAGCTTGAGAAAGGCGTTCGCCGCCTCGGGGCTGGCGCTCTGCGGCACCATCCGTTCCGCATCCTCGATCACGAACACCGACTTGCGCGCCATCGACGGACGCCGGGACGCCTGGTCCCGGATGTTCTCCACGGCGGCCACATAGAGTCCCGTGACCGCGTCCGGGTCCAGGCGCGCATGGAGATCCTCCCGCAGGAGCGCGAGACGCTCGTGCCGCTGCGCCTCGATGGCCTCCCGCAGCTTGGCCCGCGAGGCGGCCCGCTTCGGGCGCGGCATCGGAAAATGGACGTGGATGTCCGGGTGCTCCAGCCGCGCCGCCATGCGGCAGTTGCGGCACGCTTCGCAGGGCACCTCCGCGGTCTCCACGGCCTCGCACTGGAGCGCGCGCGCGATCCACAGGGCAAGCGAGCGCTTGCCGACGCCCTCCGGGCCGTGGACGAGGAGCGACTGCGGCAGTCGCCGGCCCGCGACGGCGCCGGCCATGCGTCGCAGGACGTCTTCCTGTCCCCAGGGACGCTCGCCCGTCACCGGCGACCCCTCAGCCACCGGACCGGATCCACCGCGCGGGGTCCCACCGCCCCCGGCTCGTAGATCTGGAACTCGATGTGCGGCCGGGTCGTGTCACCGCCCACGTGCCCGATCGCCTGTCCCTCGCCGACCGGCTGCCCCTCGCGGACCGTGACGTCCAGGAGCTTCTGATAGGACGAGTAGAAACCTCCTCCGTGGTCGAGGATCACCGTCTGTCCCGAGGCGCGGGCCGCCACGGAGGCGACGGTGCCGCGATCCACCGCGTTCACGGGCGTGCCGCGCGGCGCCGCGATCCCGATCCCCTCGCGCGGGATCGTCGTGCGTCCCTCCCGCTCAGGCCCGTAGCGCCAGAGGATCTCCCCCTCGACCGGCCAGGCGAGACTCCCGAGATCCCCCGTCGTCAAGGATGAGACCGACGCCGCGCCCGCCTCGCGTTCCGCCGAGCGGCGTCGTTCTTCGAGCCCCCCGATGAGCGCGCGCAGTTCGGCCTCTTCCCTCGCCAGCCGGGCCAGCGTCGACCGCGCATCGTCGCGGCGGCCGGCGAATTGCCGCAGCCGCGCCTGTCGCTGCCGCTCCAACCCCGCCAACTCGTCGTATTCCCGGAGGTTCTCCGCCCGCACGCGGGCGATTCGGTCGCTTTCCCGACTCAATCCGCCGCGCAGATCCGCGAGCGTGTCCTCGAGCTTCTTCACGTCATCGAGGAGTATGCGGTCGAAGACGGCGATGTCGCGCAGATACCGGTAGCGATTGAGCAGGTCCGAGAACGACCGCGCGGAGAGGAGCACCTCGACGGCGCGGAGGGGGCCGCGCTTGTAGATGTCGCGGAGCCGTCCCCGCAGCACGGCCTGGCGCGCCGTGAGGTCGTCGCGCGTGAGCAGCATCTGTCGCGTCATCGTCGTCAACCGCTCCGATAGCGCGCGCAGTTGAACGTCGAACTCCGCCAGGAGACTCGACGAGGCGGCGATCTGTCGTTCGATGTTCAGGAGTTCGGCCGAATCGCCGCTGACCCGGCCGGCGATCCCCTCGAGTTCCCGCCGCAGCCGCTGTCGTTCCTCGCGGATGAGATCGAGCCGCGCCTGGCTCTCGTCGAGGCGCCGCCGCACATCCGGCGACTCCTGCGCGGTCGCGGGCGCGGTCCACGCCGGGCTCGCCGCGGCGGCGACGGTCGCGGCCGCCACGAGCCGCGCCGTCCAGGCGCGACCTCGCGCGCCCCCGGTCGCGCGGTCAGGACGGGCCATACGCCCGTCCCACCTCACGGTGCACGGAGAAGGCGGCGGCGAGCAGGCCGAGCGCGGCGGCGGTCGCGACGCCGGCCGCGGTCCAGAGGTGCGGGAGCCACGCGAGAGATTCGAGGGCCGCGAAACGCGCCGGGAAGACGACGTACGCGAGTCGCGTGACGCCGAGCGCGAGCAGTCCGCCCGCGAGCCCGGTGACCGCGCCCTCGAGGAGGAAAGGCCGCTGGATGTAGCCTTCGCGCGCGCCCACGATCTGCATGATCTCGATCTCTTCGCCGCGCGCGAGGATGGCCATGCGCACCGTCGTGACGATGAGCAGCATCGCGACCAGCGCGAACCCGCCGCCCAGGGCGAGGGCGATTCCCGTCGCCGCGCTGCGCAGGGTGAAGAGCCGCTCCACCCACTCATCCCCGAACCGCGCCTCCTCGATGAACGGATACGCCGCGAGCAGGCCCGCGGTCTCCGACACCGCTTCCGGAGTTCGGAATCCCTCCCGGAGCCTGAGGTGAAACGAGGCGGGAAGCGGGTTCACCAGCAGTTCCCCGTAGACGTTCGAGAACTCGACGAGATCGCGCCGCGCCCGCTCCAGCGCCTCGTCCTTCGAGACGTAGCGCACCGACTCCACCGCCGGCAGCGCCTCCAACTCCCGCCGGGCGGCCCGCACCTGTTCCGAGCCGGCGTCATCGAGCAGGTAGCCGACGACCTCCACGCGGCGTTCCACGTCGCCGATCGCGCCGCCGATGTTGTGCGCAACGAGCCCGAAGAGGCCGAGGATCACGAGGCTGAGCCCGATCGCTCCGATCGAGAGGGCGCACAGCAGGGGGGTGCGCCGGAAGCCGGCGAGCGCTTCGCGCAGGGCTCTCACGCGGCGGAATCTCGGACGAGTCGCCCGTCCTCCAGTTCGATTCGACGGATCTCCGGATGCCGGCGCACGAAGTCCGCGTCGTGCGTGGCCATGAGCACGGCCGTCCCGAGGCGGTTCAGCATCCGGAACAGCTCGAACACCCCGCCCGCGGCGCCGGGATCGAGGTTGCCCGTCGGCTCGTCCGCTAGGAGGATCCGAGGTTCCGTGGCGAGGGCGCGCGCCACCGCCACGCGCTGCCGCTCCCCACCCGACAGCTCCGATGGTCTCGAGCGGGCGCGGGCGGCGAGACCGACCTGGCTCAGCAGCCGCTGGACGCGCCCCGCGATCTCGCGTCGCGGCGTCCCGATGACCTCGAGCGCGAAGGCCACGTTTTCCGCGGCGGTCAGCCGTTCCAGCAGCTTGAAGTCCTGAAACACGAACCCCACCCGCCGCCGCAGCGCGGGGATGTCCCGGCGGCGGACCCGCCCCGAGCGGTAGCGCGAGACCTGAACCTCGCCTTCGGTCGGCCGGGTCTGGAAATGGATCAGTTCGAGCACCGTCGACTTGCCCGCCCCCGACGGCCCGGTGAGGAAGGCGAACTCTCCCTTCCGGAGACGGAACGAAACTTCCCGCAGCGCGTCTCCGGAGCGCGGGTATGCCTTCGAGACCTTCCTGAGCGAGATCATCTCGCGACGGCCCGCGCCGTGCAGAACCGGGCACAGAGGTCGATCGCGGCGCGCATGGCCCCCGGGTCCGCGATCCCGCGCCCCGCGATATCCATGGCCGTGCCGTGATCCGGAGAGGTGCGCGGGAAGGGAAGCCCGGCCGTCACGTTCACGCCTTCGTTCATCGCGATCGTCTTCAGCACCGCGAGACCCACGTCGTGGTAGGGCGTCACGATGAGGTCCGCTTCCCCCGACAGCGCCTTCAGGAAGACGGTGTCCCCGGGGAAGATCCCGAGGATGTCCACCTCGGCGTCGGAAGCGAGCCGGGCGAGCGCCGGCGCGAACACCTCGATCTCTTCGTCGCCGAAGAGCCCGCCCTCGCCCGCGTGCGGATTGAGCCCCGCAAAGGCGAGGCGGGGCCGTTCGATCCCCCACCAGACGCGCAGGGCTTCGATCGCGATCCGGGATCTGCGCGCGAAGAGATCCGCGTCGAGCACGGAGGGTACGTCGCGCAGGGGGAGATGCGCGGTGAGGAGCGCCAGGCGCAGGGATCCGCCGAGCGGCGTGCGCTCCGCGGCCATCATCATCGTGACCTCGTGCGCTCCGGCCAGTTCCTGCAGGAACTCCGTATGCCCCGGGTGCGGGTACCCCGCGGCCCGCAGGGCGGCCTTGCTGATCGGCGCCGTGACGATGCCGTCGATCTCTCCCGTCCGCGCCATCGCGACGGCCCGTTCGATGGCGCGCCCCGACAGCATGCCCGCGAGCCTCTCGCCGCCCGCGGGGTCCCAGTCTCCCACCGTCTCCCGCGGCACCCCTTCCAGGCGGTCCTCCATCTCGCCGAGCGACCGCGGCCCCACGAGGACCGCTTCGAACCCGTCCGCCCCCGAGGTCGAGGAGAGCGCCGCCGCGGTCACCTCCGGGCCGATCCCGCGCGGATCGCCCAGCGTGATCCCGAGGCGCGGCATGTGGGTCATCCTCCTCGGAATCTCACATCGATGTACGTGTTGGCACGCACCTCTTCGAGGATGATGTCGATCTGCTTGCGCGTACGGAGGCTCTGCCGGATCTGATCCCGCACGTCGCCGATCTCGACCGGGCCCTCGGGACGAAACGTCAGGATGTGGACGAGTCCGAACTCGGTGGGACCGCCGCGCTGCATCGGCAGCGGCCCGTACACCATCCCGGCCGTCGGGGCGGTGAGCCCGGATTCGGCGCCCCCGCCCGTGAACTGGCTGACCAGACTCCCGAGCGGGACATCGTCGAAGCGGATCGCCTCATCGGCCACCTGTCCACGGAACACGGCCAGGAGTCGTTCGGGGTCGGCCCCCGCCCGCAGGCTGTCCGCGATCTGAATCGCGAGCGTCCGGGCTTCCTCGATGTCTTCGTCCTTGATTTCGGGGCGCAGGAGGAGGTGGCGCAGAAAACGCTCCGCCCCCCGCTGGCGCTCGACCTTGATGAAGTGGAGTCCGAACTGCGTCTGCACCGGACCCACCGTCTGGCCGGGGCGGGCCCCCCAGGCGGCGTCGCCGAACGGTCTCACGAGCAGTTCGCGGTTCATCCAGCCCAACTCGCCGCCCTGCTCTCTGGTCCCTTCATCGTCGGAATGGCGGCGGGCGAGGACCGAGAACTCCTCCTCGTTCGCGAAGTCGTTCTGGACGCGAATCGTGCGGGCCAGGACGCTGTCCCGCGCCGCACCGCTTGGCAACGGTGTGACCACGAGCCGGTTGAACGAGACGAGCGCCGGCCGAGGCGGCTGGTTCTGCACGAACTCGTCAAAGGCCGCTTCGACCTCCTCCTCGCTGACGATGACGGGCGGCAGGTCGGTGCGTTGCTCGAGTTCGAACCGGTAGGCCTGGCGCATTCCCTCCGCCTGGGCCTGCGAACGGAGCATCTGGCGGAACTGGAGCATGTTCATGCCCGTCTCTTCCACCGCCAGCATCATCTCATCATCCGAGGAGAACCGGGATCGCCTCTCCGCAAAGATGTCGTCCGCCATCTGGGTTACGCGATCCTCGGGCACCGTGATTCCCGCGTTCTTCGCCTGCTGGAGATAGATGAGGTCGTCGATCATCGCCTCGAGCACGTCGTCGGCGAATGCCTTCCATCGATCCGAACCCTCGGGCGGGATCCGGGCGCCGGCACCCTGCAGCTGGTAGAGCGTGATCTGCAGGTCGGAGAACAGGATCGCCGTGTCGCCGACCACGGCCACGACCCGGTCCAGCGTTTCCACGCCGGCGGGGAACTCCGTCGCGACGACGGTGTCGGGCACCGCGGGTTCGTTCTCCTGAAGCGCGGAGAGCGGCGCGCTGAGGGCGAGCGCCGCCGCGAGCAGGCAGGCGCCGGCCCGGAAGGCCTTCATTCCAGGATTGATATCGATCACGCTAGACTCCTCCCGCGGTCACCGGAACTCTCACTTCCTTCGCCTCCGTGCGCCCCGGCGCCGCCAGGATTCCCAGGGCTTCCACCAGCATCGGCAGGAGGGGCTCGGTTCCCGCCCGTCGCAGGACCAACGATAACGGTTCCAGCCGCCGTACTTCAACGTGCAGCTGGCGGTCCGCGAGCGCGTTCGTAAGCAGCCTGAGCTGAGGCGAGGCCGTGGCTTCGAACGAGATGCGGGCGTCGTCGTCGGAGGCCCGGATCCAGTCCGCGCCGATCATCGCCCCGAGAATCCGGAGTTCCGCCGCCGCGAGCAGACGCGCCGCGGGGGGCGGAAGGCGGCCGAAGCGATCCTCGAGTTCCGCACGAAACGCCCTCACCTCCTCCCATTTCGTGAGACGCGAGAGCCAGCGATAGAGATGCATCTTCACCGGAGACCCGGCGACGTACGCATCGGGGAGGAACGATTCTCCGTCCACGGAGACGCGGGCGCGTGGCGCGGGGTCCGACGACTCCCCCCTCAATCGCCGCAGGGTGCTCTCGACGAGCCGCTGCCAGGTCTCGATCCCGACCGCGGTGGCGAAGCCGCTCTGCTCCCCGCCCAGGAGGTTCCCCGCCCCCCGCAGCTCGAGATCCTTGAGCGCGACCTGGTACCCCGAGCCCAGTTCGGTGTGGTGCTCGAGCACGCGCAGCCGCTCCGCCGCATCCGGGGCGACATCGGAGGGGACGACGAGGTAGCAGTAGGCCCGGCGGTGAGAGCGGCCGACCCGCCCCCGCAGCTGGTAGAGCTGGGCGAGGCCGAAGTTGTGGGCGCGGTGGACGATCATCGTGTTCGCGGACGGGACGTCGAGTCCGTTCTCGATGATGGACGTGCAGATGAGCAGATCGATCTCGCCGTCGACGAACAGGTGCATGACGTCCTCGAGTTCGCGCTCCGGCATCTGGCCGTGCGCGATCGCGGCCCGCGCCTCGGGCATCAGCCTCTCGACCCGGCTCGCGACGGCGTGGATCGTCTCCACGCGGTCGTGGACGAAGAACACTTGGCCGCCGCGGTCGAACTCGCGCCGCAGAGCCTCCTCCAGGATCCCGTCATCCCAGGGCAGCACGTGCGTGATGATCGGCATGCGGTTACGCGGCGGCGTGCGGATCGTGGAGAGGTCGCGCAGCCCGCCGAGCGCCAGGTGGAGGGTCCGGGGGATGGGCGTCGCCGTGAGGGTGAGGACATCCACCGTCTCGCGGTACTCCTTCAGCCGCTCCTTCTGGCGAACGCCGAAACGCTGCTCCTCGTCGACGATGAGGAGGCCCAGGTCGCGGAATTCGACGTCGCGCGAGAGGAGCCGGTGCGTGCCGATGACGATGTCGATGGTCCCGGCTGCGAGCCCCGCGACGACCTCGCGCTGCTCGCGGGGGGTGCGGAAGCGCGACAGCCCTTCCACGTGCACGGGGAAGCCCGCGAGGCGCTCGCGGAAGGTGGTGAGGTGCTGGTCCGCGAGAATCGTGGTCGGGGCGAGCACGGCGACCTGCGCGCCGTCCTGTACGGCCTTGAACGCCGCGCGGATCGCGACCTCCGTCTTCCCGAAGCCGACGTCCCCGCACACGAGGCGATCCATCGGGACCGGCGCCTCGAGATCCCGGCGGACGGCGGCCCAGGCGCTGAGCTGATCCGGCGTCTCATCGTAGAGGAAGGCGGATTCCATCTCGCGCTGCCAGGCGGTCTCGGCCGGGAAAGCGCGGCCGGGCGACATCTTGCGCCGCGCGTAGAGTTGGAGGAGTTCGACCGCGGTAGCCTCGATCGCCGCGACGGTCCGGTTCCGGAGTTGCTTCCACTTCCGCCGGCCGAGCTTGTGGACCGCGGGCGGCCGGGCGTCGGAGCCGGCGGCGCTCCACCGTTCGATGAGGTCCAGCCGATAGTGCGGAAGTCTGAGGATTTCGCCGTCGGCGTAACGGATCTCCATCGTCTCGATCGTCTCGCCGCGCACCTCGACCCGCTCCAGGCCCATGTAGCGGCCGATCCCGTGCTCCATGTGAACCACGTAGTCGCCGGGTTCGATGGCCGCGATGGATTCGATGGTGGCGGCGCCGCGCAGCCGCAGGCGGTGGCGGCGATACCGGCGCCGGAAGACCTCGTGATCCGTGAGGACGAGCAGGGTGCCGGGGACCCCGACCCTGAACCCGCCGCTGAGCGATCCGATGGCGAGGGCGACATCGCGGGCGAGCGCGGCGCCCCCGCGTTCGGTGAGGATCTCCTCCATCCGCTCGACCTGCCCGTCGTTGTCGCAGAAGACGATGAGTCGTTCGCCGCGGGCCCGCGCCGTTCCGATCTCCGCCACGAGCCGTTTCATGTCGCGGTCTATGGAGGGTGGAGGCTCGACCGGCAGCCGAATCGCGACCGGCGAACCCTGCTCCGAACTCTGCTCCGAACCCTGGTCCGGGGCCGTGAATTCGAGGAGGCGGAACGCCGCGAGCCGCCGTTCCGCCTCGGCCGGCGGGAGGACGAGAGACTCGGCCGGCACTGCGGCGGCCCCGACGCGCTTCCTCGCGTCCCGGACCTCATCCCACAGGCGTTCGCGCCCCCGGACGCCCCCCTCCGGATCGAGGACCAGAGCGAGCGCCGCCGGAGGCAGCGTCTCGAGCAGGGCGCGCCGTTCAACGTCGCCCGCCGTTTCGGAGCCCCGAAGCGAGATCGGCAGGACATCCACGCTCGGCAGGGTTTCGGTCGAACGCTGGGTGAGCGCGTCGAAGCGGCGCACCGACTCCACTTCGTCGCCCCAGAGTTCGATCCGCAGCGGCGCCGGATGTCCGAACGGGAACAGATCCACGATCCCGCCGCGGATCGCGTAGTCCCCGACTTCACGCACCGTGTGGGTGCGGTCGAATCCCATCTGTTCCAGGCGTTGGCCGAGCTCGGCCAGGGGGTGCGCGGTCCCGCGCCGGATCGTGAGAGCGAGGCTCGTGCCGGGGCCGACCGGGATCGGCGCGCGTTCGGCGAGCGCGCGGGCCGTCGTCGCGAGGATGCGGCATTGACCGCCCAGCAGCGCCCCGATGGCGTCCACGCGCTGGGCCTCGATCTCGATGTGAGGGTCCGCATCCTCGTACGGGAGGGCCTCGCGCTGCGGGTAGCAGCGGGCGCCGGCGGCGCCGAGCGTGCGGAGATCCTCGTGCAGAGCCTCGGCCCGCTCGGGCGTGTCGGCGACGAGGACGATGGGCGCGCCGACCGCCAGGTCGTCGAGCGCGAGCGCAAGGGCGGCGGATCCCGCCCCCGGGAGCGGGTGGACGGACGCACGGGCGCCACGTCGCGAGAGCGCCTCGGGGATTCCGGCGGCTCGCACGGTCTGGAGGAACGACGTTCGGATCAGTTCGACGCGCCCGATGTGACCTCGCTCCCTTCACCGTCCGCGCGCGGGTGGCGCGACCGGCCCGGCGTCGCCAGGTACAACTCGATTCCGATCAGCGCGAGCGCGAGCGCGATCAGCCAGGGGGCCATGTCCCGGCCCCGCCGCGCGCGGAAGATACCATCCTGCCAGGCACCCGCGTCGGGGCCCGCCGTGAATACCGGCCGGCCGGCGAACAGTTCCTCCAGTTCGCGCCGCGCCATCGGCGTGGGATCGGTCTCCTCCGCCGGCACGTTCGCCGCGAAGTGCGTTTCCGCGGCCGCCCCGTCGCTGCCCGTGCCCCGAACCGCATACACCCCCGCCCTGAGCGGCGTGAACCGCGCTCCGCCCTCTACGCCCCGGATCGTCCCGTCGGGGGATTCGACCTCGCTCGCCCACTCCGGGAGGGTCAGCGGCCGCCCCGCCCCGAAATCGGCGAAGGGCCAGGTGGCGAGGTGGGACCAGTGCACGAGGAGCGCTTCGAGGAAGGGGACCATGGCCGGATGCGCGGGGATGTCGCTGGCGCCGGCGGTGAGCGGCGAGGCGAGGATCAGCGCCAGCCGATCGTCCGACTCCGTGCGGATGAGCCACGGTTCTCCGTCTTCCGTGCGGAGCAGGGCCGTGTCCGCGGCCGACCCGCCGCCCGTCGCGCGCAGGAGGTAGCGCTGCCGGACCCGAACCCCCGAGAGCGAGAACGCGGCCTCCGGCTCCGTGAGTCCGAGGTCGCCCGATCCGGCATCCACGCGTGCCTGCCAGGCGACCCCTGAGGAAGCGAGTCCCTGATTGAAAGCCGCGAGATCGACCGGGTCCGCGGGTGGAACGAAAATGACGGTCCCCGCTCCCTCCCACGGCGCGCCGACGCTCACATCCCCGTCCACGACCGCTACGGCCCCGTTTCCTCCCGCTCCGAGCCGCCCTCCGTCGCGGAGCGTCTCGATGCCGAGCCCGGCGAAGCTGGTCGCGTCGCCGTGGAAGCGGACCGTGGGCGGAGGCACGACCCGGATCGCGAAGTAGCGCAGGTCGTCGGCCCGCGCGCCGCCGGGGTCCACCTCCAGCCGCCCCTCGTGCAGCCCCGGTGCGAGTTCGGGGAGGCCGAGGATGGCGCTCGCTCCCCACGGAGCCCGGGCCGCGCCGGCGAGTCGCCCGTCGAGTTCCAGGCGGATGTCGGCCTCCGCCGCGGCCGGGTTTGACAGGTCCGGCGGGTCCGACGGATCCGGCGAGTCGCCCGGCCCCGTGCGCGCGCTCCGCACGATGACGCCGTGCCCCGTCCCCGACGGCGCGGTCGTGCCCCCGGTGAGTTCGACATCGACGAGCGCGCCGTTCGGCTCGGCCGGCGGCGGCGGCGCGTACGCCACGAGAGGGGCGGCGTCGCCTGCCGCCGTCGGGGCGGTCCGGAGCGCAGACGCCTGGAGGTCCGACAGCAACTGGATTTCGCGCCGTCGTTCGCCCTCGGCCGGGAGCGCCCCGGCCGCCCGGGCCACGACGGCGGCCAGATCGGCCGCACCGTCCGTCGGCCGGAGCTGCCCGAGAGCCGGCGCGGCGCGCCCCGCGGAGACGCCGGCCGCGAGCGGTTCTCCCACAGTGGGGAAGAGCCACACGCGGTCTTCCGGGCGGGCCGCGGCGAGCGCCGAGCGGGCCAGTTCCACGAGCGACTCGAACAGGAGGCGGTCTTCGTCCAGCCGCCCGACGCTGGCCGAGTTGTCCACGATGAGCGCGAGGTCCGTCGGCTCGTGGTCGTGGGCGCCGCCCCGTCCGATGAGCGGACCCGCCGCGGCGAGCGCGAGTGCGATCAGGAGGCCGATCCGCACGGCGAGCAGCAGCAGGTCCGAGGCCGCGAGCGACCTCGAGCGCGCGTCTTCCGCGCGGCTCAGGTAGCGGAGCGCCGGAAAGGACACGCGCCGGTCCGTCTGGCGCCGCCGCAGGTGGAGGATGAGCGGCACGACGGCGCTCAGCCCGAGCGCGACCGCCCACAGGTAGAGGAAGCTCAAGCCGCTTCGGCTCCCGTCATCTCGGCTCCCGTCATCCGCCGGCGCGCCTGCGCATGAACTGCCGCAGCGCGAGTCCGAGGGGGGTGTCCGTCGTGAGGAGCGCATAGTCGGCTCCCCAGCGCAGCGCCTCCTTGCGCCAGCCGTCGATCGCGGCCTCGACCGCCTCCCGGTACTGCCTGCGGAGCGCCGCGGAGTTGGCGCCCAGTTCCTCGCCCGTCTCGGGGTCGAAGAAGATCGCCTCCCCCTCCGCGGGAAGTTCCCGCTCGCCGGGGTCCATGATGTGGAACAGGATCACTTCATGGCCGCGGTGCCGGAGATAGCGCAGGGACATCCGCGTCGTCTCCGGGTCCACCAGCAGGTCCGAAATGAGCACGACGAGACCCCGCCGCTGCAGCCGGCCGGCGATCTCCTTGAGCGCGGAACCCGCGTCGGTGCGGCCATCGGCGGAGAGGCGCGTGAGTTCGCCCAGCAGCCGGCGCCAGTGGCGGCGCGTGGTGCGCGGCGCGATGTGCGCCCGCAGCGCCTCGTCGAAGGCGATGAGTCCCGTCGCGTCCCCCTGCTGTACGAGGAGCAGCGAGAGCGAGGCCGCGAGCAGCCGCGCGTAGGCGAGCTTGGTCGGAAAGCGCTCCCCGTCCGACACCCACCCCATCGACCGGCTCACGTCGACGAGAAGGTAGGCCCGCAGGTTCGTCTCCTCCTCGTACTGCTTGATGAAGAGGCGGTCCGTCCGCGCGTAGGCCTTCCAGTCCAGGTAGCGGAGGTCGTCGCCGTGGTTGTAGGGCCGATCCTCGGCGAACTCGGCGGAAAAGCCGCGCTTCGGCGAGTCGTGGAGCCCGATGAGAAACCCTTCGACGATATGGCGCGCCACGAGCTCGAGGTGCGAAAGGCCCACGATCTCGCGCGGACTCGCGAGGTCGAGGCGCTGTCGGGAAGCTTCGAGAGCGGGGGTGAGAGTTGCGGTGCCTTCGGTCATCGGAAAAGACTAGCAGCCCGTGGCGGAGCCCCGCCACACGTCGCGGACTCGCCTTCGGTCGAACGTCTCTCCGGGAAGGAAGCGCATGAAAAGGAAGCTGCCGGGAATCAGGCCGACCCTGCCGGGCGCGAGGCCCGCCGCGATGTGGCTTCCGGTGCGGGTCCCGCTGTGGGTCCCGCTGCTGGCACTCGCGGCCTCCCCCGCGGGCATCTCCGCGCAGGCCGGGACCGGGGCCGGAGCGGCGACCATCACCGCGGACGACCTGCGTTTTCGCATCGGCGCCCTGGCGCACGATTCGATGCGCGGCCGGGCGACGCCGAGCCCGGAACTGGACAAGGCGGCGCGGCACATCGCCCGCCGTTTCGAGGAGTTCGGCCTCCAGCCGGCGGACGGGGACAGCTATCTGCAGGAGTATCCGCTGACCGCTTCCCGAGCCGGCTCCCCCGGGCGGCAGTTGCTCGAGATCGACGGTCCGGGCGGCGGGACGATCGACATGTCCGACTACCTCTCCGTTCCCGGCGGCCGCGGCCAGGCCGCAGGTCCGCTCGCGGTCGTGACGCCCGGCGGCGCGGACCCCCCCTCGGGCGCTGTCGCGATCATGCGGGTGCCGTCCGATGACATGCGGCGGGGCCTCGAATCCGTCCGCGGCATCCTCGATGGCGGTGCCGTCGCCGTTCTGCTCGCGCTCGATGTTGCGGACGACTACTTCGACGGCATCCGGCGCTTCTACGCGCGGGAGCGGCTTTCCGTCGGCATGCCGGAGGAACTCGGCGCCCCGGTCGCCCTCGTCCGGATGCACGCGCTCCCCGAGGCGCTGCGTGCGGCCCTCGCTTCCGGAGCGGGCACGAACGTTTGGGAGGCGACGGTGCGCACGCACTCCGAATTCCGCGAGGAGAGGGCCTACAACACGATCGGCTGGATCGAGGGTTCGGATCCCGGCCTGCGCGGCGAGTTCGTCGTCTTCACCGCCCACATGGATCACGTGGGCGTGGGGCGGCCCGTCGACGGCGACTCCATCTACAACGGCGCCGATGACGACGCCTCGGGAACCGCGGCGATCATCGAACTTGCGCAGGCGTTCGCGTCGCTGGAAACGCCGCCTCGCCGTTCCCTCGTGTTCATGACCGTGAGCGGGGAGGAGCGCGGCCTTCTCGGCTCCGCGTGGTATGCGGAGAACCCGCTGTTTCCCCTCGGGGCGACGGTCGCCAACCTGAACATCGACATGATCGGACGGAACTGGCGCGACACCGTCGTGGCGATCGGCGCCGACGAATCGACGCTCGGCGCGACGCTTCGGCAGACGCTGCGGGATCACCCGGAACTCGGGCTCGAGACGATCGACGACCCGTGGCCGGAGGAGAATTTCTACTTCCGCTCGGACCACTACAACTTTGCGAGGAAGGGCGTACCCATTCTCTTCTTCTTTACGGGCACGCACGAGGACTACCACGGTCCCAACGACGAACCGGACCGGATTCTGTACGACAAGACGGCGCGCATCGCGCGTCTCATCTTTCATCTCGGGCAGCGCATCGCCGACGCCGAAGAACGGCCCGAGTGGGATCCGGCCGCATACCGGCGGGTTGTAGAGGGCGGCGGTGGGTCGTAGACGGCCGCGGCCGTCGGGTTGCGCCGAGCTATCGAGCTTCGCCGAGCCAGCGGATTTTGCCAGGGCGCCAGCAGGAGAGTGAGTGACATGTCGGAGTCGGAGCAGGATCAACAGCCGTACGTGATCGTGGAACGCCGGGCGTCCGGGGTCGTCGCATTCGTCTGCGGCGCTCTGGTGGGCGCGGGCGTCGCGCTGCTTCTGGCGCCGAAGTCCGGACGCGAGACGCAGGCTGACCTGCGGGAGGGGGCCCGCCGGTTCAAGGAGGGGACGGGGGAGCGACTCACGGACCTCCGGGACACGCTCGGCGACCGCTACGACCGCACGCGCGATCAGGTGGGAACGCGGGTGGGGGCCTTCCGCCGGAACGTCGCCGACCGCCAGAAGAAGGCCGGGGAGGCGCTAAAGGCGGGGAAGGACGCGGCCCGGCAGGCTCGCTCCGACCTCGAAGCGCGTGTCTCCGAGTCCAAGGAGGCCTACCGCGCGGCGCTGGCGGAGGGCGCGGCGCCGGAGGAAGGCCTCGAGGAAGCCCCGGAAGATGGGCCCGGGGATGAGGCGGCAGACGGAACCGGAGACAAGGCGGGGGAGGCGCCGGGGGCCGATGAGAGCGTCGGCGACGCCGACGGCGAGGCGTCCCGGGAGTGAGCCGTGGGCGATCTCGATGGGGTCCGGGTCATCGCCCGCAACAGGAAGGCGCGCCACGACTACGAGGTGCTCGAACAGTTCGAGGCGGGGATCGTGCTGCGGGGCGCGGAGGTGAAATCGCTCCGGGACGGGAAGGCGAGTTTCACCGACTCGTACGGGCGGATCGACGCCGGGGAGGCGTGGCTCCATAATCTCCACATTCCTCCGTACGACAAGGCGACGATCGACGCCCCCGACCCGGTGCGTCCGCGAAAGCTCCTGCTCAGGCGGCGGGAGATCGATCGCCTGCGCTCGAAGACGCGGGAGGGCGGGCTGACGCTCGTGCCGCTGGATCTCCATTTTCGGCGGGGCTTCGCCAAGGTCACGCTGGGGTTGGCGCGGGGGAAGAAGCACCGGGATCGGCGGGAGGACCTGAAGAGGAAGACGATGCGGCGGGAGGTCGAGCGGGCGACGAGAGAGGCCGCGCGTGGGGGTTGACCGGGGAGCCCGCGGCGAACGCGGACCGGTCGGCGCGGGCGGGCGGCTGGTGGTTGCCGCCGCCGCCGTCGCCATCGTCGTCGCGCAGGCCGTGCTTTCGGGGATCCTGGCGAGACTCGAGGCGCAGACGCCCCCCGAGACGGTACAGGCGGAGGTGTCGGGCCGTACCGTGAGTCTCGCCGTCGCGCGGCACCGGGCCTACCCCGCGGTGGAGGCGGCGGATCTGGCGCTCGCACTGGAGAGCGTCCTCGATGACGTCACGCGCAACGGCGTCTTTCTTCGGGCCCGCCTCCGCGGGGAAGAGGTCGCGTTCGAGGCGGAATCGCCCTTCTTCCGACACGGGGAACGCACCGTGCAGCTTGCGAATCCGCCATACGAGGAAGGCGGCGCCTTCTGGCTTCCGGCCGAGTTCGTCACGCGGTGGGTGTCGGAGGGATCGCCACAGGTCGCTGCCGTGTCCCCGGGGTCCGAGCCGTCGGAGCCGTCCGCGTCATCTCCTGTGTCCCCGGCGTCCCCTGTGTCCCCTGTGTCCCCGCCGGCCGACGACCCGTTGCCGGCCCGCGTCGACCCGGCCGCGCCGTGGCGCGTGATCATCGATCCGGGGCACGGAGGCCGCGACCCGGGCACGCTGGGCGGCACCAGCCAGGAGAAGGACATCGTGCTCGCGATCGCGAGACGACTGTACGAGGAGCTTGAGGGGCGGGAGATGGTCGAGCCCTACCTGACCCGGGACAGGGATGTCTACGTGGACCTCGACCTGCGCTCCCAGTTCGCGGTGGACCGGGCCGGGGACCTCTTCGTCTCGATCCACGCCAACGCCGCGGCGGACGAACGAGCGCGCGGGTTCGAGACCATCTTCCTCGGGCAGGCCCGCTCGGAGGAGGCGCGCGAGATTGCGCTGCGGGAGAACCGGGGCCCCGACGTGGACGACGCGGCGGGTTCGCCGTCCGACGTCCGGTTCATCCTCGCGGGACTGGACCGGACCGAGAATCTTGCCGAGTCGCGGCTCTTCGCCGGGTTCGTGCAGAACTCGATCCGAAGCGCCCGTCGCGGCGGGTCGCCCGACCGCGGCGTCATCCAGGGCCCGTGGTGGGTGCTGCTCGGAGCGCTCGTGCGCATGCCGTCGGTGATCGTCGAAGTCGGATTTCTCTCCAACGCGGAAGAGGAGCGCTACCTGAACGGCGCGGAGGGACAGGGAGCCATCGCTGGGGCGATCGCGGACGCGATCGTGGCGTACCGCGAGGACTTGCTGCGCCGGTACGCTCCCGCGCCGGAGCCGGGGTGCTGAGCGCCGGCGCCGGCGGCGGTGTCGCCGTGGAGCGCGCGGTGCCGGTGAGCCGGCGGGCGACGTTGCTCTCCACGCGTCTCGTGGCCCGCGATACCTGGTGGCAGGAGTTCGACTGCCCGGACATCGCGGCTGCCGCGCGGCCCGGGCAGTTCGTCATGCTCGGCGTCGGGCTCGGCGCGCCGGGGGCCTGGCTCCTCCCGCGTCCGTTCAGCGTCGGCTGGACGGGCTCCGGCGGCGAAGTCGGCATCCTGCTGCGCGCCTACGGGCAGGGCACCCGGGCGCTGGCGAAACTGGAGGCCGGGCAGACCGCCCTCCTGCTCGGCCCGCTCGGCCGACCCTTCGACACGGAGGGCGCGGAAGTCGAGTGCATCGCCGGCGGCGTCGGGCTCGCTCCGTTCATCTTCCTCGCGGCGCGCGAGGCCGCCGCGGGACGGCGGGTGCGGCTCATCTACGGAGAGCGGGACGCCGGAGCCGTCTTCGACCCCGGGCTCATCGCCCGCCTCACCGAGCACGACCCGGAGTTGTTCACGGAAGACGGAAGCGCCGGCCGGAAGGGGCTCGTGACCGCCGGCCTCGACCCGGCGTCGAACGCGCTTCTCCTCGGCTGCGGTCCCACGCCGCTCCTCCGGGCGCTCGAGGCCTTCGCGCGGGAACATGGCCGCGGGCTCCAGGTCTCGGTGGAGGAACACATGGGCTGCGGGATCGGCACCTGCCAGGGGTGCGTGGTGCGCGGGGCGGACGGTCGCTGGGTGAAGTCGTGCATCGAGGGCTCCGTCTTCCCCGCGGAGGAACTCGACTGGGGGGCGATCTGACCTCGGCTGCGGCGTCCCCGGGCCTCGTCCAGCGCGTGTTCGGGGCGGAGTTTCCGAGTCCCGTGCTCCTGGCCTCGGGCACGTGCGGCTACGGACAGGAATACGCGGATCTCATTCCCCTCGACGAGATCGGTGGGCTGGTCACGAAGGCGGTGAGCCTCGAGCCGCGCCCCGGGAACCCGCCGCACCGCGTCGCGGAGACGCCCGGCGGGATGATCAACGCGATCGGGCTCGAGAACCCCGGCCTGCGCGGCTTCATCGCGGAGAAACTCCCCTGGCTGCGCGAGCACCTCCGCCGCGCGCAGGTGTTCGTGAACGTCGTCGGGCACTCGGCGGAGGACTTCGCCGCCGTCGTAAGCGGACTCGACGGAGAGGATGGCTTCCTCGGGTACGAGATCAACGTCTCCTGCCCCAACGTGAAGGGCGGCACGATGTTCGGCACCGACGAACGGGCGCTGGCCGACCTTGTGGCGCGGCTCCGCGGCTGCACGGAGCGGCCGCTCGTGATCAAGCTCACGCCCAACGTTCCCGACGTGGGCGACTTCGCCCGCATCTGCGAGGAAGCGGGGGCCGACGGCCTGAGCGCGATCAACACCTTCCCCGGGATGGTCGTCGACGTCGCGCGCCGCGAACCGCTGATCGGCAGCCGGTCCGGCGGCGTGAGCGGCCCCGCCATCCTCCCCATGGGCGTCTACGCGACGTGGCGGGCGCGGCAGACGTGCGAGCTTCCGATCATGGGGATCGGGGGGATCCGCAACGCAGAGGACGCGTTGCAGTACGTCCTCGCCGGCGCCTGCCTCGTCCAGATCGGGACGGCCTCGTTCGTCGATCCGGGCGCGGCCGTGGCGGTCCACGAGGGGATCTCGGACCACCTGAGGGCGAACGGGGTCGCGCGCATCGAGGATCTCGTGGGCGTGCTCCGGGCCCGGCCCGGCACGGGCCCCGCGATTCCGGCCGGCTGATGGCTCCCGGAAAGGCGATTCCCGGCCAGGCGCTGGTCGACCTCGCGTCGGCGCTCTTCGTCGAGTGGCACGGCGAACCGCCGCAGGACATCCGTCCCGTCGCCGCGGATGGCTCCACCCGCAGCTACTGGCGTCTCACCGCCCGGGACGGGGCGTCCGCCGTGGGCGCCCACGGGCCCGACCCCATGGAGAACCGGGCCTTTCTCTCCTACTCCCGCACGTTGCGCGAACTCGGACTGCCCGTGCCCGAGGTGTACGGAGCGGACGAGAAGTCCGGCGTGTGGCTCCTCGAGGATCTCGGCGACACGACCCTCTTCGATGCGATCAAGGAGGCCCGCGAGCCGGGATCGGACGCCCTCCCCGACGCCGTCCTCCCCCTCTACCGGCAGGTGCTCGAGGTCCTGCCGCGCTTCCAGGTCGAGGGAGGGAAGCGGATCGACTTCCGCCGCGCCTATCCCCGGGCCGCGTTCGACCGGCAGTCCATCCTGTGGGATCTCAACTACTTCAAGTACCACTTCCTGAAGCTCGCGCACATCCCGTTCAACGAAGCGCACCTCGAGCGCGACTTCTCGCGGCTCGCGCGGCATCTGCTCGCCGGCGACCGGTCCCGGTTCCTGTACCGCGACCTCCAGTCCCGCAACGTGATGGTGCGGCAGGGGCCGGAGGGTCCGGAACCCTGGTTCATCGACTATCAGGGCGGACGGCGCGGGGCGCTGCAGTACGACGTGGCGTCGCTCCTCTACGACTCGAAGGCGAATCTCGGGCACCGGCAACGGGAGGCGCTGCTCGATCACTACATCGGCGTCATCGAATCGCACGGGGTCGCGCGGCGCGAGGAGTTCCTCGAACTCTGGCCCGGGTACGTCCTCGTGCGGCTGCTGCAGGCGCTCGGGGCCTACGGTTACCGGGGGTTCTTCGAGCGGAAGCCGCGTTTCCTGCAGAGCGTGCCCTACGCGGCGGAGAACCTGCGGGGGTTGCTCGAGGGAGGTCTGCCCGCGGACGTCCCCGAACTCGAGGGGGCGCTGCGCGCGATCGTCGACCGCTGGGGCCGCGAGGCGGAGCCGTCGGCGGTCGAGGGAGGACTGGAGGTGACGGTCTCCAGCTTCCGGTATCCCGGCGGATATCCGGAGGACACGTCCGGTCACGGCGGAGGGTACGTGTTCGACTGCCGCGGGCTCACGAATCCGGGCCGGCAGGAGGCGTACCGCAACCTCACGGGTCTCGACGAGGAGACGATCGCCTTCATCGCGGCCCGGCCGGAGGCGCAGGAGTTCTGGGAACGGGTGCGGGGGATCGTGGACGCGCACATCGCGAACTACCTGGAGCGCGGGTTCCACAGCCTTGGCGTGCATTTCGGGTGTACGGGGGGGCAGCACCGCTCGGTGTACATGGCGGAGCGGCTGCGCCAGCACCTGACCGTGCGCTTCCCGGACGTGCGCGTGGAGGTCACGCACCGGGAATCGGCGGACTGGCCCCGCCGTCCCGCGCGGGTCTGAGCCGGCGGGCGGGGGCGGACGCGTGGAGGCGATGATCTTCGCGGCGGGCCGGGGACGCCGCCTGCGGCCGCTCACCGACGCGACGCCCAAGGCGCTCGTCGACTTCGGCGGCGTCCCCCTCCTGGAGCGCGTCGCCGGGAGCCTCGTCGCGGCCGGGGCCCACCGCCTGATCGTGAACGCCCACTATCTCGCCGGACAGGTGGCGGCGTGGGCCGAGGCGTCGTCGCTGGACGTTCCCGTGTTCGTGTCGCGGGAGGACGAGGAGTCGCCGGCTCCCCTCGACACGAGCGGCGGGCTCTTCCACGCGCGGCCGCTGTTCGAGGCGCGGGAACCCTTCCTGCTCCACAACTGCGACGTCGTGACCGAGGTCGACTTGGCGGCGCTGTATCGTGCGCACCTGGAGGGGGAGGCGCGGGACGGGCGGCTGGCCACGCTCGCGATCGCGGAGCGGGAGACGTCGCGCCCTCTCCTGGCGGACGGCCGGGGCGTGTACGGGCGCGCGAACCGGACGGAGGGGTGGGAAGTCATCGCGCGCGAGCCGTCGAGCGCACACGAAGCCCGGGAGGTCGGATTCTGCGGCATTCACGTGTTCTCACCGCGCGTATTCGAACGCCACGCGGAAGGAGGCGTCTTCTCGATCATGGATTCGTACATGGACTGGATCGGGGACGGGGAGCACGTCGGCGTGTTCGACGCGACGGGCGCGGCGTGGTACGACATCGGGACGCCGGAGCGGCTGCACGACGCGCGGCGCGCCTTTGGCGTGGCCACTGGCGCCGCGACAGCGCCTTCGGCAGCGGCCACGCCGAAGGTGGGGAGCGCGGACGCATGAGGGCGATCCGCATCCGGGAGCCCGGCGGCCCCGAAGTCCTGGAACTCGTCGAGCGGGACGACCCGGTCGACGCGGCGGGGGAGGTGCGGGTGCGCGTGCGGTGTGCGGGGATCAACCGGGCCGATCTCCTGCAGCGGATGGGCCGCTATCCGGCGCCCGCGGACGCCCCCCCGGACATTCCGGGACTCGAGTTTGCCGGTGAGATCGAGACGGTCGGGGCCGGCGTCGCCGGCTGGTCGGCGGGCGACCGCGCGATGGGCATTCTCGGGGGCGGCGGATACGCGGAGCGGGTAACGGTGCCGGCCGGGCAGCTCCTGCCCGTCCCGCCGACGCTGAGCTGGACCGAGGCGGGAGCGATCCCGGAGGTCTTCCTCACCGCGGCGGACGCCCTAGTCGAGCGCGGCCGCCTGCGCCCCGGCGAGTGCGTGCTCGTGCACACGGCCGGCGGCGGCGTCGGAACGGCCGCCCTGCAGCTTGCCCAGGCGGCCGGGGCGGGCGCGATCATCGCCACGGCGTCGGCGGACAAGCTTCGCCGCCTGCGTGAAGCCGGACTGCCGCACGACCTCGCCGTCGACCGCCGGGCCGGCTCCTTCGCCGACGCCATCGCGCAGCACACCGCCCGGGCCGGCGCCGACGTCATCCTCGACACCGTCGGCGCCCCGTACTGGGAGGCGAACATGGCCAGCCTCGCCACGCTGGGCCGCCTCGTCATCGTCGGCGTCATGGGCGGCATGAAGGTCGAGGCCGATCTCCGCTATCTCATGGGCAAGCGCGCGACCGTCGTCGGCACCGTCCTCCGCGCCCGCGCGAAGGCGGAGAAGGCATACCTCACGGAGATGTTCGCGACCCGCTTCCTCCCCGGATTCAGCGAGCCGGAGGGCGACCCCTCCCACCTGCGCCCGGTCATCGACCGCGTGTTTCCCCTGGCCGAAGCCGCCGAGGCGCACCGCTACGTCGAGTCCAACCGCTCCTTCGGCAAGGTCCTCCTCGACCTCGATGCCTGACGCGGGGCTTACACTAAAGGCTGTGCCGGTTCTCCTGCGTCAGTCCGACGATTCGCTCAACCGATCCACGCCGCGATTCGCGACCGGGCCGCGTAAGCCCTGACACACCCGCCTCGGCACCCGCCAGACTACCCAGACGGCGATGATGTTGCGTTGAGGTGCTGCGGTATCGCTACGTGTCGTGACATGCACAACTCCACCAATGGGAGCGCCATGATCGCCTATTGCCTCGCGGACGTGTTCAACCTCGAACTCTGGCCTCGCCACCGCCTGCCGGTGCAGCTCGCGGTTGAAGATGGCCTTCGCGACCTCGTCGGTCAGGTGAACTCCGCAGTGCCATCGGCCACCGAGGTCACGATCCGCCTCTACGGCGGGTGGCATCGAGAGACGCTCAAAGCACCGGTCGACATCCGGCACATGATGGAGCGAGCCATCGAAAACAACCCCAAGAGATACCGGGCACAGAGAATTCGGGTTCAGCTTGCCGACCATCCCATCTGGGATCCGGGCACACCCCTCCTGCGTTCGCTTCGCGACTCGCCGCTGATGCGCGTACACGCCCAGGTGACCCCATCGAAGCAGTGCTTCTCTCCGGCCACTTGCACGTCCGAAGCGCTTCGCAGCTGGTGTACGGGAACCTGTCCCGAGTCACGTTGTCCCGTGACGCTACGGCAGATTGCCCACCGCACTCGCCAGAAGATGGTGGATACGTTGCTCACGGCCGACGCGATGGCGATAATTAAAGACCGCCTTGCCCACGCCGTCGTTCTTGCGAGCGACGATAGCGACATGATCCCGGCGCTGCTCGCGCTGTCGGCCTCCGACATCCAGCTCACTCATCTTCGCCGCCACGTCGCTGGTGGTTCCGTGGGCATGTATGATTCCGTATTCGACGAAACCGGTACGCACATCAGGAACTGGTAATCCATGGACCGATTTGCGGAAATCAAGCGCGACATCGCTCTCTTCGCCGACCCCGGTTCGGAAGTGATGGTCGAGGGCGAGCTCCTGCTATGGCAAAAGGATGGCATCGAACAGGGTGCCAGGCTGACGCAGCGCCCCGGCGATTTCCCGGACGTTAAGGTCGAGGGAGGGCAGGCGATGCCGTATAGGACCTTCCTCGCCAGCTCTCATCTAGCCGACCTCGGCAGCTTGGCCGAGTTCATGCTCAAAACCATTCCGCGATTGGACCACTACGTCGAAACGCGCGCCGGCGCGACCGGCGAGGACTCCCCAACCGCATCGTCCGCCGAACGCCAAAACGCGGACAAGCTCATAGCATCACTCGCCCGGAACCTGCCGTACGGCTCGACTCGCGTGATCCTTGTGCAAGGCGCGGCGGGGTCCGGCAAGACGATGGTCCTGAAGAACATGACCTTGGCTCAGGCCGGGAGATACCACACCCGATCTGCGGACTCGCTCTTCTTTTACATTGACGCGCAGGGGCGCGCGCTGTCACGTCTTGACGATGCGATGGCTCGCGATCTTCAAGACCTTCGGTCGCGCTTCTCGTACAGCGCCGTTCCTGTTCTTGTCCGACGTGGGCTCCTGGTACCGGTCATCGATGGCTTTGACGAACTGTTGGGGAGCGGCGGTTACGACGAGGCGTTCTCTTCGCTGGCCGCTTTCATCGCGCGGCTGGAGGGAAACGGTGCCGTGATTGCCTCGGCTCGCTCTACTTTTTTTGACTACAACGCCTTCCGCCAGAACGCGGAGAGATACGCACACGATGGCAAGCTCAACTACGAGGTTGCGTCGGTAGACATCGAACCCTGGACGGATGCCGACGCGGACGAACTCGTGGCAAAAGCCGGTGATCCGGATCTCCTGACGGACTTCCGGCGCTTCCGGGGCACGCTGGATGAATCAAACCGGGCCCTGCTCAGAAAACCGTTCTACGTGTCGCGGATCGCGGCTCTCTTGACGGACGGCCGCCAGCTCGATTCGCATGAGGCGATGCTCGACACGCTAGTCAACGCCTTCCTCGAGCGAGAGCGCGAGAAAGCCCAAGGTAGAGATGGCAATCCACTGCTCGACGTGAACGGCCATCGCCGGCTCTTGGTCATGCTCGCGGAGGAAATGTGGTGGCTGGAGGCGCGCCGACTCGACTTGGAGACGGTTCGGACGGTAGCGGAACTAGTGATGGATGAACTGGGCGTACCAGTCGATTCGGCGTGGCAGATCATCGAACGGATGCCATTCTATGGGTTGCTTCGCACGAGTGGCACGGGTGTCGGGAACCTGCGGTTCGAACATGAGATGTTCTATGGATACTTCCTAGCCGATGCCCTCAAGCGATGCATAGAGGGAGAGCGCGGAGAGCTTCGGCGGTTCTTGGCGCGCTCGGTGATCGACGAGTCCGTGGTGGATCAAGTCATTGCCCTGTATGACGGAGACGTGGATGCCTGCACGGACGCGGCGGTCAAGATATGTGGTGTCCTGCGGCGAGGGTTGGGCGACAGCGTGGCTCGGCAAAATGGCGGTCGCTTCGTAGCACGGGCGATCAAGATCGGCGGGCGGCTGCGGAACGGGGTCAAGCTGAAGCATCTCTATTTCGACCAGGATGATTTCGGTCAAGCGGTTCTGACGGAGCCGCAGTTTCAGAACTGCTACTTCGACCGCACAGACTTCACAGGCCTCAAGATGGTAAGACCGGGATTCAGGGAGTGCACGATTCAGATGCCCAAACTGAGTCTGAATGGCACGCGGCTGGCAGAGGCGGATCCGGAGCTAGCCGACATGATGACGGGTGTCGAGATCATCTCAAATGGCCATCGGGCCGGAGAACCGCCCACAAGGATTTACGCGCCTGAGCAGGTAAGGGAGGTCTTGATTCGATTGGGGATGAGGGGTGAGGAGAGCGGCGAGACGGGACCCAAGTACAATGACCGGCAGCGAGACCGCATACGATTGGTTGAGCGATTCCTCCTGAAAATGGAGCGCCGCTTCTACGTAGCAGCGGAGGATTTCGGTCGCCTCGGCTTGGCCGGTAGTCCTGAGTGGGACACCGTGTACGGCCTGCTCAAAGAATGTGGAATGACGAGAGAGGAGCGGCGGCCGATGTCCGGCCCGAGCAAGCCGCTGGTCCGCCTAAGCTACCCCGCAACCGTCATCCGGAGCGGCGAGAATACGGAAGACGGCCGGCATCCAGAAGTCCAGCGCTTCTGGCAGGAATTGTTGAACGCGAGATGATTCCCCGGCGTCACGAGGCTACAAGCCGAAGTGGATCTCGCCGCGGCCGAGCGATTCGACGCCGACCTCCCGTAGACCGCGCTGGATACGCTCTGCGAGCCAATGTGCGCGGTGATACCTGAGAGTCTTGCAGTCTCCATCGGTCAGGTAAACCGTGTTGAGTTGCTGCGTGATGCAGTGCAGTTGTGACCCCGGATCCTGCGATCATGGGCACGAGGCTGGTCCGGGAGGGCGGCCCGCATCCGGGCCGCGGAGGCCGTGACGATAGCGAGAGCATAGTGTTGGACTATGGAAAAGCACCATCCGGGGCCCTACGTTCAGAGGGACTGGACAAGAGTTCACCCCGGAACGGAGGACACCCGAATGGTGCGTGGAAACGACTATACCGGATCGCGCACGCACGTGCAAGGATCGCCGGCGGCGCCGGGGGTCCGCGGGGGCGGCGGACGGATCACCGACGCGGGCGGCCTGGTCGTGGTCCGGAGGCTGTGGGACGCGCTGGGGCTGGGCCGTTGGATCGACGACCGGACCGGGAACGTCCCCGGCCGCTACCGGCCGTCGCTGATGGTCGAGTTGTGGGTGGCGCTGCTCCTGTACGGCGGCGGGGTGATGGACGACCTGCCGCTTCTCGAGCGGCGGGGGGTACGCCGCATCTTCGGCTGGAGGCGGGTGCCGCACCCGGCCACGTTCGGGCGCTGGCTGCGGCGCTCGGCCGCGGTGATGTCCCCCCTGCTCGACGAGCTTCTGTGGCGGATGGTGCGGCGGCGCTGGGAGATGGCCGGCGGGGCGCCCCGGTCGGCGACGGTCGTCATGGACTCGACCGTCGTGGTGCGCTACGGGCTGAGACAGGCCGGGGCGGAGAAGGGCTACAATCCGAAGAAGCCGGGCCGTCCCTCGCACCATCCGCTGCTGGCCTACGTCTTGGAGACGGGCGACTGCCTCGGGGTGCGCTGGCGGCCGGGCAACGCGCACACGGCCGGGGGAGCCGAGGCGTGGCTGGCCGGGCTGGTGGCCCGCCTGAGGGAGGCGGGGGTGCGGGACATCACCGTGCGGCTGGACAAGGGGTTCTTCTCCAAGCGCATCGCGGCGAGCATGGAGGAGCTCGGCGTCTCCTATCTGCTCAAGGTGCCGCGGTACGGCTGGCTCGACGGCTTCCGGGGCGCCTGGGAGACGGCCACCGCCGACGGGGCCGGGGACCGGGAGCTGAGGACCGCCTCCGGCGAGCTGTGGGGGACGCGGCTTCTCTCGGTCGAGAGGCGGAGACGGACCGGCCCCGCGGAGGGGGAGCTCGATCTCGAGGCGTGGGAGACCGCGATGAGCGCCGACGTTCTGACCAACATCCGGGGCATCGGCCCCATCGAGGCGTGGCGCGCCTACAACGCGGGCGCGGTCGTCGAGCAGCGGATCGAGGAGTTGGGCCAGCTTTCGGCCGGGCGCACCGCGGTGGACGATCTGGGCGGAAACGCCCTCCTGTGGGGCCTCGCCGCGCTCGCCTACCAGCTCCTCCACATCCTGCGCGCGAACTGCCTCGGCCGTCGGTGGCGGGTCGTACAGCCGCGCGGCATCCGGCTGCGCCTGCTGCGCGCCCCGGCCAGGATCACCTCCCACGCCCGCCGAACCTCGCTCGGGTTCGCGCGCGGCGAACCGGCCCTCGGCCTCCCGCGGCGGGCGCTCCGCACCATCGAGAACGGCCTCCCGCCGCCCGCGCCCGCCTGACCGACCCCGGACCCGGCCTTGCGAAGGCGCCGCGCGGCGGCGCCCCGTTCCCGTGTCTCCGCGCGCCGCCCGGGGTCCCTCCCGAACCCCGCCGGCCCCCCACCGAGGCCCGGTCCGGCCCCGAAAACGCCACCACCCGCGCCAAGTCGCCACAGCCGCAGATCATAACCGCGCCTCCGGCCGTCCGACTATGCGCCAACGCAGGATCCGGGGTGACAAATCACTGAGGTTCCACCAGCTGATTCGTATGAAGCTGATAGCCGCGAAGATGTGACGCCGTCCCTCTCGTATCCCCTCTGAGGAGTCATCAAAAATCTGTTGGTGGATGCGCTCTGCGAGAGAGACGTGTTCCTCCCGCAGGACATTGAGGACAGGCGACCCGTGCTCAAAGCGCACCGGCCAGTCCGGCGAAAGACAATCTGTCAGGTCTACAACTAGGGCACCACCGTGGAAGCGCTTACGTACGACACCGTCGTCCCGTTTGAGCAACAGCTGCTTCGCTGCCTTCGAGACCATGTTGCGGACGTGGCCAAGACTCTCGGGTCGCTTCACTTCCACGGAATATTGCTTCGTGCTCTCCGTGATTATGACATCTGGACTCTTCCCGTCCTTCTTGAGCTCTACGCGGCCGGGTGCCGTTCCGCTCGCGGCAATCATGGCGATGGCCCAAAGTTCGCTCTGCGCCCGATAAGCCGCGTGCGGGGTCAGCCCAAGGCGGCCGCCGATTGCATCTCGGAAGGCTGTGATGATCGGGCGCGGCTTGCAGGGGCCAAGCATGTTGCCGATTACCCAGAAATTCTGCGCGTCGCGAACCGCATGGGCGATCCGTACCAGATCTACACGCGAGCCCGAAAAAGCGCCGGACGGCCTAACGGATCGTAGTACGCGGACGGTCTCCGCCACGCGGCTGCTCCCGGATACGGGGATCCCCGCCCAGCGCTTGATCTTGCCTATCGTGTCCTCCAGACGGTCGGCAAGGAGCGGCATGGCATCCGGGGTAAGGTGTCTGTTACTCGTCGGGGTCATTAGAGGCAGCTTGCATCTCGTTGGAGACGTGGCGGTGCCAGGGCGGACTTAGGCGGACTTGAGGTCGTCGGAGACTTCGGCCAGCGCCGTGTCGATGCCGGCCCGTTCCTCGTCCGAGATGTCGCCGGTGAGTCTGACGGAGACCTCGAAGCCGAGTTCGGCGGAGCCGGCGGCGGCGAGGAGGTTCGGGGCCCTGTCGGCCAGTTCCTGTAGCTGTCCCACATCGAGCTTGGCGGCGGCGGGCGGCGGGGGGGGTGTTAGAGGGCTGTCCTGGCGGACCCGTATCTTGAGTTGTGTGGCTTGATCGTACTCGCAGTCGGGGTTGGCGCTTCCGTCCGCGAGCACGAGCCAATGTGCGTTGATCGCGGCGCGGATTCCCTCGCGCACGAGCCCCCACGGAAGATTCGTCGAGTGTTCCTGCGAGAGCGCTTGGGCGAGGGTCAGGCCGGTCGTGGCGTCGTCGCGCCAGGCGGCGGCCTGGATGGCTTCGGATCGAAGATCTTGCGGCGTCAACGGGTCCGGTGGCGGGCGGAGTGTCGCCTTGTCGTTCAGCGCTCCTGCGGGCACTGGCTCCTTCCAGGAGGTAGCGGGGGGATTCGTAAGCCAGACGGTGCCCGACTCCACCGCCTGCCCCACAGTTTCCAGCACCGTGTCGGCGGGGCACGCCGGAATCGTGACCATATCGTCGTAGTGGTCGCGGGGGATCTTCGCGACATGCCCGCCCGCGAAGTAGTTCAGGAGCGTCGCGACCGGCAGGACCGAGCCGGTTTCGCCGCTGTCGTCGTCCGTCCACAGGCTGGGCAGCGTCCCGGGAGCGAGCAGCGGTTCCGGCAGCCGGGTGAGTTCCGCCTTCTCCGGCAGGACGATCTCCAGCGCCTCGTCACTCGCCGCCTCGGCCTCCACCGGTTCGCGCCACCGCGTGCGGAAGCTGCCGTCGGGCCGTCTCAGCCGGGCGACGAACAGGCCCTCGCGGACCCCGGCCATTACCGTATCGGTGACGAGCTTTGGCCTCAATACCTTCGGGAGCCTTGGATGCCGGGCGAAGGCCCCGGCCAACTGGCTCGCGAAACGCGCGTCGTCTCCCTCCTGCCAGAGGTCGTACGGTCCGCCGGGAAGGAGGGCCTCGGCGTTCACCGGCGTGTCGGTGAGGCGCGTCTTGTCGTGTCCCTTGATCTCCTCAAAAAGCGGCTGTCCGCTGGCGGGGAGCTTGAAGGCGTGAACGCTGTTCTCCGCGTCCACCGTCACGACGATCCCGTAGGCCTGTCGAATGACGCTCGGCAACTCCGCCTGGGTGTTGGTCTTCTTGCGCCGGAGGCGTTGCGACCGCACCGGATCCACCGTTTGGGTCGCGAGCTGCGATTCCACGTCCTCCCAGCCGAGCAGCGCCCGCACTCGGGTGCGCGCCGCATCCAGGCCCTCGCGCGAAGGCACGGCGATGACCACCGCGTTGCGGTTCACGCGGGGGCGGTTCGGCCCCGTGGTCTCGTCGAGAAACCGCTTCGCGATTCTGCTCGGTTTGCCCGACTCCGACGCCGCGTCGGGGCCGAGGATCACGTACCGGAAGCTGCCGTCGTCGGCGACATCTCCGGGCGACTTCGGCAGCACGTGCACGCCTGCCCCGGCGGCTGCCGCGCCACTCGTAAGGGGCTTCGTCTTGCGGATGAAATCTCCCAGCCGTGTCTCCACCATGTCTGCGGTGACTCGGTCCTTGCAGGCCTGGTCGTGCATCTGTTTCAGGTTGGGCGCGTTGCCCAGACGCCACGACTTGGGGAGGCCCCGCTCCGCGCCGTAACCGGCCGCGTCGTCCCCGATGTCGGCGTCGTCGAGGAACCAGGAGGTTTCGCGCCAGCGGAGCAGCCCCTTCTCCAGTTCGATTCTGTCCGGCCCTGAGCCGCCCACGAGCCGGAGCAGCTCAGGCGTTTGCGCCTTCTGGCCCACCGGCTGCGAGCAGAGAAAGACGGCTGCGACGGCCTGCTCCGCCTCGCGCGCCGGCTGGAGCGCCGCGCACTCACGCTGCACATCCCGCGCCTTGTCCAGTTCGGCCTCGAGCAGGGGAACCCATTCCGTCTTCTTGCCCTGCACGTCGTCCGTCGAGGCGACGCCCGCGAGTTCCCGCACGGCCTCGGAGACGTTGGCGGAATCGGGCTCGGCGAGGAGGACGGCGGGACCGACGAGCGGACTCCGGTCCCATGACTCCGCGTCCCGGAGCGCGGTGGCGAGCGTGCGCAGGATGCCCCGCGTGCGCTGGAAGCTCGCGATCTGCGTCCAGCGACTGTACAGCGCATCCGTCATGTCCGGGTGGAACGGGAAGCTGTGCAGGAACCGCTCTTCGGCCTCCTTCTTTCCGCGCCGTGTCGTTTCGTCGAGCTTGGCGATGCCCTTCACGATCCCGATCACATGCGGCTTGTATCCCTGCGGATCGCGGATGCTCTCGGGCTCGAAGAAGCGGCGGCGCAGGACTTCCGCCACATCCTCTCTCTGCACCGGCTGCACGCCCTCCTCGCGCTGCCGGCGAAAGATGTCCGCGATATCGCGCAGGATCCTTCTGCCCAGGGTATCGGTCGTTCGCGCCGGGTCCGTGGCGAGGATGGACGCGACGATCGCTGCCCGGTCGATCTTCGCCACGGCCTGCGTGAGGTACTGGAAGAAGTTCCGCAGGTGCGCCACCCACTCCTCGGCCACGCCCGCCTTGGCATGGGCGTACATCATGACCTCGTCCAGAAGGATGAGCGTGGCCGTCCCGTCCCGTTGCTGTCGCTCGATCAGCTTGACGAGGAGGGGCTCCGCAGGCGGCGTGTCGCGCTCCTCGTCTTCGTTGTTCGCGTGCAGCAGGCGGAGACCGTCCGCCCCGGCAAGTTGGAAGGCGAGCACGCTCCAAGGATGCTTGAGCGCGCGCCGCTCTCCGTCGGGGGCGCGCACACCCTCGATGCCCTTTTCCACATCGATCTTGTCGAAGCAGAGCGCGGCCATCGCGGCGCGGGGAAGGTGGGAGTCCGCGTGCTCGCGGAACTCCCGAACCGCGGCGATGTCCGGCAGCCCGCCGGGATCGTGGAACAGGTGATGGAGGGTGATGAGGGTATGCGTCTTGCCGCCGCCGTACGTCATCTCAAGCTGGCGGACGGCCTTGCTGTTCTGCCCCGCCAGTCGCCCCGCGACGTCCCGCACAAGCTCCCGCAGTGCGTGCGTGGGGTAGGTCAGTGCGAAGAACTTCTCTGGATCCTCGTAGATGGGCCGCTTCCCCGCCTCCGTGACCACCTCGTGCAGGTCGGCGGCGAACTCGGCGAGCGAGAGCTCCCCGGAACGTAGTTCCGGCTTGAGACGAACGATCTCGTGCCAAGGCGCGGGGGTGGGCATGGTGACTATCCGTTGGGACACAGGTCGGTTCGGTTGAGCAGGTCCCGTCGCCGCTTCACCGCCTTCCCGCTCTCACAGGTCGGATAGATGCGTCCGCGGGGGCCCGCGATCAGAGCTGGGTTCTTGAAATCGGCGCGTAGATCCCCATCGCGGGAGTAGAGGAGCCGGGCACGGCTCACCCGCGCCAGCGCTATGATATGCTCGTCCTTCGACCTGCAAAGCCGTTTTGCGCGTACGGCCGACGTTTCCTGTTCGACCGTTTCGTCAGGGAATCGTCTCACCCGGCCGCCAAGGATCCCTTCCTTAACCCAAGCGCGGAACTTGCCGTTCTCGGAGAGTTCCTCCAGTAGCTTGCCACCGACGACGAGACGGGCGCGCGGCGTTTCGAGCCAGTCAAAAAACTGTTCTCCCGGTGGAGCGCGGTCCGGAGTAAACACTTCCCCCAGAACGTTGACGTCGATGATTGCGCACATGTTCAAAGCCCTAGGGATCTGCGAGTCTCGATTCTAAAAAACTCGCGGTAGCCGTCCGGTATCGCGCCATCTTGCGCCACCAAGTTGCCGTTGGCGTCCCACGCCAGCGAGTGGATCGTCACCGAGAGGTTCCGGCGTTTGAAGTACAGGATCGACACGTCTTCAGGTCTCAGCTTGCTCCGACCATCGCGCACGTCCATCCGAATGCGATCCATGAGGTGGTCGCTGTGCGTCTCGACGAGGAGTTGGCGTCCTCGAGCGGCCACATCGCAGAACAAGCTGCCGAGTGCGGCTTGTGCGCTAGGGTGAAGATGGACCTCTGGCTGTTGTAACAAGAACATCTCCGGTCCCTGCGGGCGAAGAAGTTCGGTAACGATGGGGAGCACCTGGCTTACTCCGTAACCGACGTCGATTATGTTCCGGCGGGGTCCCTTGGCGCGTGTGCCAAACTTCCTGATTTGAATCTGAAAGGGTCCGCCGACCTGCCCACCGAGTGTCTTGATGGCGATCTCATCGAAAAGGCCTGCCTCCTGCCCGAACGTTTCAAGCGACGACTTGAGGGATTCCCATGTGCGGTCGTTCCGGCGTGCAGCGCTCGACAGAAACATGGGGATGTGCTCGCCCTCCGCATCTTCAAGCGGATGCGACGGATCGTACGTTCTACGTGGGTGTGAGCGAACAGGCGCGCTCGAAAACGGTCGTGCGGAGCGCCCCTCGATCGGCGGCTCAAGGCCGAAGAGTTCCTCAATATCCTCCTTGGTCGGTGAGACTCTAGTACCGCTTGACGCGTCGGGTTGCGCGGATTCCGATACGGTCCTGCCGAGGAAATATCGAACCAAGAATCCGAGAGGAGGTAGCCTGCGTTGCTGGATGTCCGAGAGTGCAGGCGCCAGACCCCACGATCCGCCTCTGAGGTCTGGACGCTTGAGTTCCCACTTCCCATTACGTGTTGAGAACCGAAGCGAGACGTCCACGCCGTCGCCGGGGATGCAGGCCTCCACCCACGCGCTCTTGCTTTCGATGCGCCGTACGCTCGGGACGGGAGCGGCACCGTCGCGGCGGAACGTGGCGCGAAACCGGAATGCATGGTTCCGCGCGGTTGGGATCGGCCTATCTTCATGTTGCCGCGCTCCCCCTTGGTCTTCCCAGGAAAGCTCTGCTCCGAACTCCACCGCACGGCCGCCTCTGCCACCGCGGTGATGCGCGATCTCATCGAAACTACCGAGATCATACGGCGGCTCTTTGAAGTCGGGAAACCGGTCGTGGAACGCAACGTCCCAGAGGACCTGTAGGAGCGCGAGGAACGACGTTTTGCCCGTGCTGTTTTCTCCTACTAGGAGCGTGAGCGGTGCAAGACGGGCCGTCTGCTTCCGCCGGAAACACCGGAAATCGGACAAGCTGAGTTCGTTAATGTGCATCGTACCGACCAGACTCCTTGGGTCGTCGTGGACGCAAGGTTACGCCCACGGCAGGGGTGGCGGAAGGCTGGCCACCTCGCCGTGCATGAACGGACGCATATGGTTCGGGACCGAGGGCGGGTCGGCACGCGTCACTCAGAACAGGGATCCCTGTTCTCGTGCCGTTGAAGTCTCCGTAGGGCCCCCGCCGCGCAGGTGGTTCTGCACCGATTCCAGCAGGGCCCGCTCCTCGGGGCCTCCCTCTGCTAGTTCGATAATGGCCTGCACAACGCTGGCAAACAGTTCGTGCTTCCACAGCCCGCGGTCGCTGAGGTAGCTGTTGACGCGGGCTTGCTCCCCAGTTTTCCAGAGTTGCATGACCTTGTGCACACAGTCGATGAGCGCCGGGGGCGCGCCATCCGGCGTCGGGTGACCCAGCCGGGAGCCGCGCCGTTGGTTCCACCCCTTGAGGCGGACCTCGCTGCCCGATGTCTGCGGTGCCTCCTCGCCTTCCTCGTCGGACGCAGGAGCCGAGGCCCTCCCACCGCGGACGAGTAGGTTGTGCCTGCTCGCCAGATCGGCATCGGACAGATTGCACGAGAGCGCGTACAGGATGCACGCGCCGGCGGGGGCTACCTCCAGACCGAAATCGTTCCGGTGCAGCAGGTAGTAGGTCGTGACGTCGTCCAGCTCCGTCGCCGAACCGTTCCGCTGGGAAAGCAGCTGGCCTACGACGAAACCGACCACCATGCGTCGAACGTGTCGCAGGAAGTCCGCCACGGTCAGAACGTCACCCGGTCGGTCGGCTCGCTTGACGACGGGATGTCGGCTGAACGCCTCCAAAGCCGGCCCCGTGGCCGACCATACGAAGTCGGGTCCGCGAATCCCCGCATCCCAGAAGTCGCGCAGCCGCTGAGTGATCTTCTCCCGCATTTCGGTCAGGACCGGGCCCTCCCAGCCTTGCGTGGCGGTCATCGGCCGCTTGCGGCACACAAGCCAAATCGATGACGCAAGCGCGGCGGAGGACAGCGCGCGCTGCCGAGTCTGCATTTCGGTCTGGATCGGCCACGAACCCGTCACCACGAACCCTGCCCGGATCAACGCCGACACAAGCGTTTCCCACGCATCGGGGCTCTTGTTCGCAAACACGATGACCAGCCGGCCATCGTCGCCAAGAGCCTCGTGGAAGCCACGGAATGCCCGCGCCATCCCGTCTTCGTAGTTGTTCTTGGAAGCTTCCCGATCTCCCTCGAACCGGCTCGCGTCGTCGATAAGCTCGCCGTCGGAAGCGCCGGACTCCCACTTTGGACCCAAGGGGTCCGCGAAGGCCGCATCCGTCGCGGATGAGAAACCGTGCAGCACACGACGAAGCCAGACTTGAAAGAAGTCCGTCAAGTCCGAATACGGGATCGCATCATAGTACGGCGGGTCGGTGCAGATGACGTCGAGCCCGTTCGGCTGGGCGGCGATTGCGCTCCGGGTCTCAACTTCCACGGAGGGTGCATGCGACCCGGCGGGCAGGGCATGATCGGTCCAGCGTGCGACCCAATCAAGCATGCCCTTGAACCCGCCGGTTGTGGCCGACAGCGGATTCACTTCGCAATAATCCCACACCATCGGGAGCGCGAACCGTGCGAATGTTTGGCGGAGCTTTTCGCCACTATTGTGCCACGAGCAGATCGCGCTGCTGTAGTCGGTCAGCTTGCTGAACGCGCACGCCAGATATGCCGTAAACGCCTCCCGCCACTCGACCGGGTAGCCATCCATCTCGGTCGCAACGGCGCGGATCTCGCGCCCGAACGTTCCCAGGGCAAGCAGCTGGCGGCGCGTGAACAGTTTGTCCCAAGAGTCGAAGCCATAGCGCGCCACCCGCATGCCGAGGGCCTCCTCGTGCGCAGTCGGTTCGTTGGGCATGCCGAAAGGGAAGTCCGAGTACAGCGCCTCAAGCTCGCTCTTGCCAATACTCGCGGCTTCGATGTCTTGCTCGGTCGGATGTCGGTACTCCTTACCGGTCTGTCCATCCACCACCACGGCCGTCATCCGGGCGCCAAGCCGTCCCGACCGGCCTTGAGCGCGCAACTCGGCCATCCTGGTCACGGCCGCGCAGTTCGGGCACTCGACCCCGCTCGCGCTCATGGTGCCCGCGCCGAGCACCTGGTCGTGCTGCCGCTGCTGAGCGACCGATCCCGATCCCTTCGGCACGTCCGTCGCCACGGCGAACTCGACCCCGCGTCCATCGGCTCGCTTCGTCAGCGTCAAGAGAACCCGCTTCACTGGGGCCGTCTTCTTGCACAGCCAGCGCGTCTTGAGGAGCGGGATCTCGGCTCGGCAGCCGCCGCACTCGGTCGTGCGCGCCCACAGATAGGCTACGACCGGCTTGGCCACCCAGCGCGGGTTAGCTTCGTCTTTCAAGTAGGCCTCGTCAAAACCGGCGTTCAGCGCATCGACCGATACACGCCCGTCCGAAGCCGGATCGAGTAGACGGGGCTCTCGCCGCTTGTATGGCTTGGGTTCCGCCCGCGACGCCCGTGCTCGGCCCCTGCGACGCACGGGCTCGAACTCGGCATAGGCCGGATATCGTGTGGCCAACTGCCGCCTGACGCCTTCAAGTACGCGCAGGCTCCACGCCCGGACGTGCCAGGCAAAGTCGGCCTTGGCGTTGGCGTCGTCTCGAAGCAGCGAGGAGGAAAGCTGTACGTCGCCGCCATCGCGGTGTCCCAGCTCGGCGAGTGCGTTTCGGATCTGGACCTTCGTGCGCGCGCCGCGGGATTTGACGAGCGCGGTGGCGAAGTGCCGGTCGCGCAGCGCAAACTCGGGCAGCGCCCTCTCCTCCCGTCCCACAAGTTTCGGGTAGTGAAGCGTACAGCGAAGGATGAACCACGCGACCGGATTCAGGTCGGAAGCGAACGTCTTGCACCCCAGCCGCATCGCCTCCAGCGGAATCGCGCCCCCACCCGCGAAGGGATCCAGCACCCTCGGCGCTCGCCCACCGAACGCCTCTCGTATCTCCTCCCGCAGACGGTCCAACTCGGGGTCGGTTTCCCGCCCCCAGTGCAGCACCCCACCCGCCGTCTCCTTGAGCTTGGGATCCTCTGCGCCGCCTTTGAGCTTCTTGGGCACCAGCCGTCCTGCGATACGCCGCCCCAGTTCGCGCCGACCCTCGTCTTCACCGGGATCGGGCAACAGCGTGGCCAGCAGCATCGCCCGGCTCGCCGCCAGCGGCCTCCGCGCCGGCCAGATGTGAAGCGTGGAGATGTGACCGTGCCGCACATTCTTCTCGTGCACCGAATCCAGCGAAATCTGCCGTAGCGGCAGCGTCGTCTCGGCTAGGCGTCTCATCACGAGGCCTTTTGGTAGGTTGATTCGGCGTCGCTGGTCCAGCCTCGAACGGTATCCGCCGCCTCCTGCGGAGCGGCGACGATGTCTATCTCCTCTACAACTTTTTCTCCGTGACCGTACCCGCTCGCCACCCCTCGCCGCTCCACCCGCGTCCGCCGGCTCAGGATGCGCTTCGTTGGCCACGCCTCACGGATCGCTTGCTCGCACGTTTCGGCCGTACGCTCCTTCGCTCCGCAGCGGACCAGAACGACTCCGTCCTCTCGCAGATGCCTCTTGGCCCTTTGGAACACCGTTGTCATGAGCGAACGGTATTCCCGCAGGTTCGTGTGTTTCTGCGTGCGCCGCCAATTCTTCCGCAGCGGTTCGCCCAGAATCCAAAGACGTATCCAATGGTCGTTCCAATAATCCGTCACGTCATGGTACGGAGGCGAGGTGATCAACAGCTTCGCGCGACATGGCCCGAGCTGCGCGAGTTTGCGGCGTGCATCACCGAGGAACGGTTTGGACGGCGCCATCGCGGGGAGGCCGAAAGCGTATCTTCGTGCAATTCGATCCGTCAGGAACGCGACCGGGTCGGTCGCGGGCGGCGTCATTAGCCCTCGCGCGGTCCACCAGCGCACGGCATAGGACGCCGAGTGCGCGACGGTCGGCGAGAAACGGTTCGACAGCCCCTTCGGATAACTGTCCTGCATGTGCAGGGCCACGAACGCCATCAGCGTCCGGTCCACGCGGGAGCTTCGCCAGTCGAGCTCACGCCGGGCGGCCTTGAGGAATCCTCGGACGTCAGGTGCCCAAGCCATGGTCTCAAAACGGCTTCGGGATCGGCGGTCGACCGGGCGGACAGCTCTTCCGATCGCCCGGACACGCGCCAATACGCGCTTGGGCTGCTGAGCCGGCAACAACTTCGCCGCCGTGAAGAGCCACGCCACCGGCTGAATATCCACCGCGACTGCGGGCCTGCCGAGGGCCGCCGCCACGAAGGGGGCGTTCCCGCGGCCCGAAAACGGGTCCAGAACCATGTCTCCTGGCGCGGTGAAGGTCGTGACCGCCCGGGTCACGAAGGGTGCCGGGAACATCGCATAGTATCTGCCCAAGCCGTACCAACGGTGCTCCGCCGTGTTCGCAGGCCATGGAAGGCGGGAGATGCCGTAGGTCTTCATGATATGCCGGCAAGGCTCTCGATGATGGCCGCGCCGGCCGCGAACGGAATCGCCGCCTTGGCGTGCGCGCGCCGAAGCGGGAGGAATTCGTGGCGGCCCACGCCCAGCCGCGCGGCCGTGGCAATCGCTTCATCGCAAACCCTGGGTCTCGCCGCGTTGGTCAGCGGTCGGTCCGCCTCGGGTTGTGCCAGATTGAGTAGAAGCCTCTGTCCCTCGCTCGTCTTTACGACCAGCGGGCGACCGAAATACGTGATCTCACCCCAGGGTTGATCCGTGTCTCGAGCGATGATGTTCTCCCGGATGTAGTCGTCGTCGGGAAGCCACGCGGTTCCCAAGGGAATGCGAGAGTCCGGCGCCGGAGCCTCGTCAAGCTCGGAGAAGTGCTGAACGAAGGCTCCCGTCTTGATGGCGGACATGACCAGGAGCCTCCCCGGCGACAGTCGCTCATCGATCCGCCGCAGTTCTCGAAGTACCCCCGGCTGGAGTGCCGCGATCGTGCTGAAAGCCGCCAGCGGCCCGTCGAGGACAAACGCGATCCGACGCAGCGCCCGTCGCCCGTTCTCGATCTTCACCAGTTCCCGCAGCAGGTTCATCAACGTCAGGATCTCAAGTGCTTCGCGAACTCGGCCGTGAGCGTCACCGCACGGCTGCTCATCGCTGAAGATTTCATGCGCTCGGAGCGCGTCCGACAACAACACGCTGGCACCGCATTCTTCGCAGTTGGATTCCATCGCCCCCTCGGGCGGAGTCAGGGGGCGTGAATGGCACCGCCGGTTGGGACACCGAATCGGTCGGGGATCTTCGAGCAGAGCATGAAGCGTGGCGGCCAGATTCTCTCCGCCGTAGTGCCCCTCTTCCAACGTCGTTTGCACTTCCTGTCGAAACCAATCCCGAGACGATTCTCCGTCCACCGACCTCGCGTTGCGTCCGGGGAGGGCCAACTGCAGCGTGCTGGCTTGCTCTGTTTCCCGGAGCTGCACGGGATCCGTTGCACCACTCGCAGGCAGTCGAGGCAAGGACTCCAAGCGCTCGACATCAATCCGGACAACCGCGATCGAAATCAGCCCGGCTTCGGTGCACGGAAGCCGCGCCGGAATCCGGTGGTAGATGCTCGAGCCGTCGAGAGCGACGACGATTGGGCGCGGCTCTCCATCCCGAAATGACGCGAACGGCGGTAGTGGCTTTGGCGGGACGTTCACACCGCGCTGGAGCCGAGCGCCGAACGCGTCGATGATGCGCCGTCGTTCGAGGTCCTCCAACGCCGAGAATCCGGCGCGCTCATTCGGGTAGGGCATTCGCGCTACTCCGCCTCGGTTGTGTCGGGTGGATCCGGCAAGCGAAACCGATCAAGCTGGACCGGCACCGTGTATCCGGCAGAGAGCGTTCGCAGCCTGATGAAGCCGGGTTGGGAGACTTGCCGAATCTGCGGCACGAAATCGGCAAAATCCTGATAGCCCTCGACGACCCTGGCTTCACCGTCGGAATTGAGATGGGAGATGAACCAGTTGTCGGTCTCGCTCAGAATCTCGGGCAGCACGGAACTCGGCGCCTGCGTGGCCAAGACCATCCCGAGGTTCATCTTTCCTCCCTCCTTGGCGGCCCGCGCCCACACCGTGGAAAGCACGTCCTTGCCGCCGGTACGCGGTAGCAGGTTGTGCGCCTCCTCGACGTACACGAGGACGTGACCCTCCCACGGCTCGGCGTTCGCGTGCGATGTGAACATCGCCTGCTGCTCCCTGAACACCTTCCACATGATCCGCTCCGCCGCCCGCCGGTTGAGTTCGGGGCTTCCGATCGACTGATCGAAGATCACGAGTTTCCCGGCCTTGAGGTCCTTCACGATGTCCTCCGCGAAATCCGAGCCCGCTTCCACCGAATGCTGATCTCGCAGGCGTTGCAGCTTTCGAACTCCGTTCGGTGTGCGGAAGATGCTCAGAACGGACTTGAGCCGCGCATCCGCCCAGTCCTCTCCGCTCCCGCTCGGACGCTGTCGGTACTGCCGCTCAAAGGCTTCGTAGGCATCGTCGCCTCGATTGATGAAGGAATCGAGCGATTGGAATGCGCTGGCGAGACTGGACCATGAGGCGCTATCCCTCGCAAGTGTGTCGGCGGCTTGCTCGAACCTGCCCCCTGCGGAGCGAAGCGCGGCGCAAAAATCTCGACTGAACAGTCGCCTAAGATCTGCGGTCGGCCTGGGAGTGCTAAACCCGGCGGCCGCCAGCGCGACGCGGTGCACCAGCACGGAGCGATGATAGCGGACGGCGGGGCCGCGGTCGGCGTAGTTCGGCGGGACGGACAGGTCGGCGTCGCGGTAATTCCGCACATACTGCGCATCCTCAGACCCCAACTCCTCCTCGATGATGGTTCTGCCGACGAGGAGCTGCTCCAGCGCTGTCTCTGTTGCCTCCCGGTTGGGCGGGTCGTTGGGCGGAATTGGGTTGCCGAAGAAGTTGACCTTCGTGATGCGGCGCTCGGTGTCGGTTTCGGGAACGTACATGCCGTACGTCTCGATCTCGCCGCTCCGCTCGCGACCGAGAAGGTCGTGGATGCGGTGCAGTCCCCGTCCGTCCTGCGGATTGTCTTGCGCGTACTCGCCGTTCGGATCGAAAACGAGCTGGCCAACACGGAGCTTTTCGTGCTTTCCGCGCAGCATGTAAACGGCCTGCGCAGTGATCTTCATGGCGTTCGACTTCCCCGACCGGGACATCCCGAGGAACACCGTACGACGCTTGAGGAGGTCGGTCGGGTCGATCCGCACCAGCACTTGAGCCGATCGCTCGGCGGCCGAGTCGAGAGCGGAGGAAAAGCGTGTAAGGGCTATGCGTATCCGACGGTCCGAGTGGAGCGACGAATCAAGCTCCGAGAAGTCGAGGTTGTTGCTTCGATGCGAGAGGTTGACGATGCGCTCCAGCAGCTCTCCCTCGGGCTTCCAAGCATACGCGCCATGAGCGGAATAGTAGTTGGAGATGTCCTCCGCGAACTGCAGTTCTTCGGCTGCGCGAATCGTGAGCGTACCGAGAACCCGAGCTTCGATACCTCCGAGCGCTATCTCATCGGCGATCCATTTTGTGAGGCTCTCCGTCCAAAGCTCACGCCCGATCGAGTCGCGGGCGGCGGTCAACCGAGCCTCCTGAGTCGTCGGGTGGTTGGCGAGCCGCTTCGCTCCAACGACCCGCATCAAGACCATCGCGGCATCATCTTTCGCGGAAGTCTTGCCCGCGATCAGGAACATCCCGCGCGCGAGGCCTCCGGCACGCTCCTTGTGGTAGTCGTGGACAGCCAAGGTCGCCGTGTTGTAGTCCAACAACAGCACCTGACCGACGGCTGCGCCGGGCGTGAGGTCTTGGAGCAGTCGGATGTCCCCGTGTTCGGCGGCGAGCTCCCCGACCACATCCTCCCCCGGCGCCGGTCCGCCTGATTCGTTATCGGGCATAAAAGCTTGTCCTCCCCGTCGTTGCTGGTGTTGTTGATATGCTCCCGGAAGGTGCCCCGCCCAAGCTTCCGAGCCGTTGGAGACTAATCGAGTTTCCGGGAACGCGTTCTTCAGTCACGCGGCGTGCGCCTCGATGTGTGAGCGGATCGTATCGCCGATGGCGGTCGCCAAGCCAACCGGAACGGCGTTGCCGACGTGGCGTCCGACGCGGGCGAACCGAACGGGGTCGCCGGGGGCGGTGAACTGGTAGCTCCGGGGGAAGCTCTGGAGCAGCGCCGCCTCACGAAGGGAGATCGCGCGGTCCTGAACGGGATGGCCGAAGCGCCCCCGCCCAAACGAGAAACACCCCGTCGTCAGGGTCGGAGCGGGTTTGTCCCACTCCATCCGGCCGTACACGTTCTTGTAGCTCGCGCCGCCGCGCCGACGATGGCACGGAGAAACGAGATCCGGGTCATCCCATTCGGACCACGGCCTCCCGGGCTTGGCCGCGCGGATGCGCCGGAGGTTCAGCAGCGAAAGTCGAGACGCGCAGTGTAGTTGATCGTGGGGACACACCTCACCCGCGTCGAGCGCGGGCAGGTGACCTATGGCGTGCCGAACCGTGCGGCGTGGACCGGGGGACGGAGCGGGAACGGCGATGGGGCCGAGCCTCGAGGCCAGCACGACAAGTCGGCTGCGGTCCTGCGGTACGCCGTAGTCCGCAGCGTTGACGACCTTGTCAGCCGCTTGGTAGCCCGCCCGCCCGAGCCGCTCAAGGAAGCGGTCGAATACCCTTCGCCCTTGGAACGACTTGAGTCGGGGGACGTTCTCCATCGAAACGATCTCGGGCTCGAGCGCTACGACCCGATCCATGAAGAGATCCACGAGCGACCACTTGTCGCGGGGCTGACCAGAGCCCGCGCTGTAGGGAGAAAACGGCGTACAAGGCGCGCAGCCCACGAGGATGCGCCGGCAGCCCTTGGGGAACATCGCACCTATCTCTGCGACCGACACTTCCTCCAGCCGTCGGCCCACGAAGGCCGCATCGTTGTTCGCCTCGAACGCGTACCGGCACTTCTCGTCGGCGTCGACGCCCGCCACGACGTTGAACCCCGAGCGACGGAGCCCGTGGCTCAGTCCTCCGATCCCGCAAAAGAGATCGATCACCGCCCAGCCGGGGATACCTTCGACGGTGGCACCTACCTCATCCGCCTCCGGCCGCTCCCGATCCGGCATCAATCGGTCCGCTTTACGGGCGTGTCCGCGAGGTTCATGCTCGTGATCCTGTCTCCCACTCACTGCCATAGCTGGTCGATGTCCGCACAGACCTCCGCCAGTCGCCAACGCCAATCGTCGAAAAATGAAGCATCGTATCTTGCCCTATCATCTTCCGTCATGTGTTGTTCTCCATCCACGGTAGCGACTTTCCAGTGCCGAGAGATCCGGGCGACCCCCGTGTTGGTTACGTCCGTCCAATTCTCAAACTAGGCCGGCGGGTGTGATCGCCGGACGGCGGCGGCGCGCTCCGGGGCGTGGTCACGGGCTCGGATCCGCACAGCCAAGACGTTCTCATCGGACGGCTCGCCATCCGGGATCCTTCCAGGGTTTGCCTCCACGGTGCTCCTCCAGGGAGTTGCGTGTGAGAGCGCCGCTTTTCCCGCACCGTTCGGGCCCACGATGATGATGATTCTCATGCGGAGACCTCTGCCGCTCTCATCACTTCGCCGACGGCAATGCTCCAGCGGCTCGTGATCGTTGCGACCAGGCGGTTGAAGGGGTCTTGGATGCATACAAGCTGCGGGTTGGGTGTCGCGCAGTCGTAGACCACGTACAGCCAGAACTCGTCGCCGAGGTGGCAGGCCGCCCTCCACTCGTTGTCCTCCATGCGGATCTCGGCTCGGCCGGCGCGGCCCTTGACCTCGATGTGCCGCTTGCTGCCGTCGGGCCGGGTCGCGAGCAGGTCGAAGCCGGGGTAGTCGCCGAGGCCCGCCGTCCGCGCCCCGCTCGGTCGCGAGACATCCACCACCGTCGCCCCTTGTGCGCGCTCCCACTCTGAGGCGATGCGCATGGCCGTCTCCTCCACGTGCGCGTCAAAAGCCTCGACCTCCTCGCCGCCGCGGGGCGGGAGGGTGATCGCCAGCGCGCGGAAGCGAGGCTCCGCGGGAACGATGCGCCGCGCCGCCGCCTCCAGTTCCTCGACGGCGGCCAAGCGCTCCAGACGGAGGTTGGCCTGGTCCCGCTTCACTGCCTCCAGCTCTTCCGGGTCTGCGTCGGGGTCGCGCGACAGCGCCGAGCGACGACTGGCGGCCTCCGCCGCTCGCAGGTTGAGGTTCAGGGTGATCCGTGCCCGGCGTTCGGGAATCGCATCCCGAACCAACTCCCGTCGAGCCTCGGCCACGCGCTGCGCCTCCTCATGCAGATGCACGTTGGTTGCCGCGCGCAGCGTGACGGCCTTGTTCGCGAGGGGGACCGTGCCGGGGGGCACATGCCGGGCCTCTTGGAGAAACGAGAGGTATTCAAGGGGCAACGGCGCGATCCGACCGTCCTCCCCTTGTCGGAGACAGACAAGGCGCTTCTCGAGCGTGCGGTCCGCGGGGGCGCTGGGGGCGGTCTCGTCCTCCGCCTCCTCCAGCACAGCCAATTCGCCCAGGTGGACAAGGTAGGGTTCCTCGGCCCGCGGATCGATGAAGATCGCGCCCCGCTGGGCGTCTCTCTCGCACGTCGCAAGGACGCGAGCACACAGGGCGTCGAACACGGGTTCGCCGGGGTGGAGCCAGATGCAGGGCTCGTCGCCCTCCGGACGCCTCACGCGCAGCCGATCTCTGGCCTCGGGCGGATAGGCTTCCAGCGCGGGAAGCAGCGGATCCAATGCGCTCCCGCGGGCCGGAACGAATGCAAACACATCGTTCAGGTCTCCGTGAAGGTTGAGTCCCAGCAGCGGCGCCGACAGTTCCACGAACCGCAACACCCATGCGGGAAGCAGATGCAGGTAGCGCTCGCTCTCGATCTCGCCGCGCAGGGTGTCCAGGCGGCGGGCCACATCGCCGCCTGGACCGTAGTGGCGCGCGTCGTGCTCTCCGATCTCGCGTACCGCATCGCTTCCGAGTTGGGACATTCGATCGCGCGCTCGCCGCTCGCCCTGGTCGGTCAGGGTGTCCTGCATGTATTCGAGCAGCGACCGGTTCTCGAACAGCCGCCCGATCACGTCGAACACCTTGTCCGATTGCAGCTCACGGCGGATCGCGTCCAGTCTCTCCAGCAGCACCTTGAGGACACGTCCCTCTCGCGTGTCGGTGGACACGAGGTTGAAGATGCGGACGTCGTGCTCCTGTCCGTAGCGGTGAATGCGACCCATGCGCTGTTCGAGCCGGGCAGGGTTCCACGGGACGTCGTAGTTCACCATCAGCCGGCAGAACTGGAGGTTGATACCCTCCCCGGCGGCGTCGGTCGCGACCAGGAAGCGAGCACCGGAGGGATCGCGAAAGCGCTCCACGGCCTCCTCGCGTTCGGGCCAAGCCATGCCGCCGTGGATCGTGGCCACCCGCCCCGCGTGCCCCAGCGCCTCCAGCCGCCTGACGAGGTAATCGGCGGTGTCGCGGTGCTCGCTGAACACGAGCCACTTCTTCTCCGTGTGCTCGGGGCTCTCCAGCAGCTCGCGGAGCCGCTCGAACTTCGACTCCCGGCCCGAGTCTATGAGATGGTGCGCGCGGTCCCTGAGATCGCGCAGCGTCTCGATTTCCTCCCGCAACTCCTCGACCGTGACCGCGACGACCGCCCCGAGCACCGCATCCTCGTAGTCCTCGTTGCCTTCTCGCCGCCGGTCGTCGTTCTGATCGTCGGCCGAGTCGAATTCCTCGAAGAAATCCGCCCGGAATTTCCCGTCGAGGCGCGTCTGGCGGCGGCCGAGAGCGGCCGCGTCGATGCGCCCGGCTTCAAGATCGGCGACCAACGCCTCGACCTTCCGGATACGGCGCTCCAGCGACGTGAACAGCGCCCACGTCGAACTGGCCAGCCGTCGCTGGAACACGCCCATGGCGAGCTTGACCGCCTGCCGGTTCTCCATCGCCCGGCCGTACGAGCGGCGGAGATACTCCGTGGTGCGGTCGTACAGCGCCCGCTCGCCGTCCGGTCCCTCCGTGAGGTCGTAACCGAACGTGTCGCAGCGGCGGTCGCGGAAGATTGGCTGGCCGTCGAAACCCAGCATCTCCTCCTTGGTGCGGCGAATGAAGTGGCGCGAGCGATCGTCGGGCGGGAAGCGCCGCCACGCCTCCTCCGTTCCGAACACCCGGTGATCCAGCAGCCGCCACAGGTGATGGTACGGAGAATCCTTGCCCATGTGGGGCGTGGCCGTCAGGAGCAGGAGATGATGCGCCGACCACTTGAGGGACGACCAGTCGGGCTCCGTCGAGCCGCCTCGGTGTCCGTTCCCCCGCGGGGTGCGCACCCGGCCCGGCGTACCGGACGAACACCCCGCCAGCGCCTCGGCAAGCTTGTAGCGTTGGGTCTTGCGGGTTCTCGCGCCTTCGCTCGTGGCGCTCAGCTTGTGCGCCTCGTCAAAGACCACGAGGTCGTAGGGTGCCGTCCCCGGATCGGCCAACCTCGAAAAGGCTGTGTTACCGCGCAGCGTGTCCAGCGAAACGATGACCCGGTCGCTCCCGGAGCCGGCGAACGGATTACCCGCCCGCGCATCTGGGCCCGACACGATGCGGAAGTCGAGCCGGAACAGGGTCCGGAGTTCCCGCTCCCAGTTGCCCACGAGCCCGGCCGGCGGGACGACGAGCACCCGCCGGATCCGCCCTCGCATGAGCATCTCGCGAACGTAGAGCCCGGTCATGATCGTCTTGCCCGCGCCCGCGTCGTCCGCGAGCAGGAAGCGGAGCGGCTCCCGCGTGAGCATGTGCTCGTAGACCGCGATCCGCTGGTGGGGCAGGGGATGGATCCGCGAGATTTCGCTCGCGAACGCCGGATTGAACTGATAGCCGTGCGTCAGCCGGAGGCCTTCCACAAAGAGGGAGAGCCGGTCCGGGTCACCGTTGAAGTCGAGGAACGGAAGGTCGCGAGCGCCTTGAGCTCCGCCCTGAAGCGTGTCCGCTCCGTCAAGGTGTCGCGGGCGCTGCCGAGCCGTGTCCAGGGCGTGTTCCTCCTCCAGTTCGCCAAGCCGCCGCAACGCCAGCTTTCGGGGACTAGACTGGCCCGTCTCCCACCGATGGACCGTGATGACCGAAACGCCGAGCCGCTCAGCAAAGCTCTCTTGGGTTAGCTTCAACCCGCGGCGAAGGCGACGAACGCGGGCCGGGATGCCTCCGTCGGCCTGGGCGGAAATCGCCGGGCTTACTGGGTTCGAAGGCGGCGAGTCGAGATGTGATGGCATCGCGTAAGCTCGCCCCTTTCCGACACTGAGTCAAGCGGGCATGCACGAGTCGCCGGACAATCTATCATTTGATATATTGCGAACGCCACCACACGATGGCGTTGTCGCCAAGCGGTTGGCGGCGATACCGCGACCCGGTATGATCGCTCCACACAGGATCGAGGGGAATCAATGCGCACGGTCGAAATCCACGATGCAAAGAGGCACCTCTCCCGTCTCGTTCAGGAGGCGGCGGACGGCGATCCGTTCGTGATCACGCGGGACGGAAAACCGATGGTCAAGGTGGTGCCGGTCGAGATTCCGGAGCCCGCGGGAGCCCGCTGGATTGGTTCAGGCCGGCGAGATCACCGTCCCGCCGGACTTCGACCGGATGGGGTCGGGAGAAATCGAGTCCCTGTTCGACGCCGATCCGTAAACATCGGCGCGGCCCACCTCAGCCGCCGCTCAGGGCGGGGAGGACGACGACTTCGGCGCCGTCCGCCACGGGCGTATCCAGGCCGCTCAGGAAACGGATGTTCTCGCCATCCACGAAGACGTTCACGTGCGGCCGCAGGTGGCCCCGCTCCGTGATCAGACGGTCGCGCACGCCGGGGTGGGCGGCCCCGAGTCCGGCCAGGATGTCCCGGACGGCGGCGGGCGCGCCGGGGATGTCGACCACCGCCCGCCCGCCGGCCAACTCCGTCAGCGCGGCCGGCAGCGTCACGCGCGCCACGCCGCCGGCCGGCGTCCCGGCGGGCATCAGGCCTCCCGGGGGGCGCACGCCTTTACGCACACCACCGGCGGGAGACCCTCGCACACCAGCCGCCAGGTCGTCCCCGCGTCGCGAGAGGCGTACACCTTGCCGCTGCGGGTGCCGAAGAACACCTGTGCGGGGGCGAGCGTCGCCAGCGCGTCGCGCAGCACGGTTTCGTACGCGTTCCGCTGCGGCAGTCCTTCGGTGAGCGCCTCCCAGCTCGCGCCGCCGTCCCGGGTTCGGTAGACGCGCAGCTTCGCCTCCGGCGTACACCGGAAGCCGTCCGATTCGAGCGGGACGATGTAGACCGTGTCGGCATCGCCCGGGTGGATCGCCATCGCGAAGCCGAAGTCGGACGGCACCCCGTTGGCGATGTCCGTCCACGAATCGCCCCAGTCGTCGCTGCGGTACAATCCCCAGTGGTTCTGCAGAAAGAGCCGGGCCGGGTTCGACGGATGGTGCACGATCTTGTGCACGCACTGCCCGAATTCCGGGTGCTTGTCGGGGAGAAACTCCGCCCGCACCCCTTCGTTGCGCGCGGTCCACGTCGCGCCGCCGTCGTCGCTGCGGTACGCCCCCGCCGCCGAGATGGCGATCGTCGCGCGCCCCTCCGGCTCGCCGTCGGTGATGATCGTGTGCAGGCACAGCCCGCCGGCGCCCGGCTGCCACCGCTCCCGGTGCGGATGGTTCAGCAGCCCCTCCACCGCCTCCCACCGCTCGCCCGCATCGCGGGAGATGAACAGGCAGGCCGGCTCCACGCCCAGCCGGATCACATCCGGTTCGCGGACCGAGCCCGGCTGGATCTGCCAGATGCGCTTGAGAGCGAGCCCGGAATCCTCGGGAAACCTGACCGAACGCTCGGCCTTCCCGGACCAGCTCGCCCCGAAGTCGTCGGAGAAGCGCAGCGTCGTGCCCCAGAAGGGATTGTGCGGCGCCGCCCACAGGCGCGACCTGCCGGCCCGGTCGTCGTACGCCATCGCGTAGACTTCCTCACCCGGAAAATGGGGGCCGTCCAGCTCCCAGCCCCCGCCGCCGTCGCCGCTCCCGTCGCCGCCTCCGTCGTCCAGTCCGCCGCCCGCGCGCGCCCGCGCCAGGAAGGCGCCCTTCGTCGTGCCCAGCAGGAGCGTGCCGCCCCCGTTCGTCTCGACGCCACTCGCCACGATCCGTTCCCTCGTCCCTTGCCAGTCGTTTCGCGACCGCAGTCGCCGGCGGCCAATGTACAACGTGGGTGCCGGCGGAGTGCGTCGGCCCCCTGGCGGGGCGCCGGGGCCCGCCAGGGGGGTGCGTTGGCCCGCTGACGGCGGGACGGTATCATCCTCCGATGCAGGTCTGGATCGGCACGAGCGGCTACAGCTATCCCGCGTGGAAGGGCAGCTTCTATCCGGAGGATCTCCCCAACAAGGAGATGTTGTCCTTCTATGGCCGCCGGCTCGGGGCCGTGGAGATCAACAACACCTTCTACCGCATGCCGCGCGAGAGCGTGCTCGAAAAATGGGCCGGGGCCGTGCCCGACGGATTCCGCTTCGCGCTCAAGGCGTCGCGCCGCATCACGCACTTCAAGCGCTTGCAGAACGCGGAGGAGGAGACGGAGTATCTCGTGCAGACGGCCGCGGCGATGGCGGACCGCGCCGGCGTCATCCTGTACCAGCTTCCGCCCAACTTCAAACGGGACGATGACCGGCTCGCGCGCTTCGTGGACCAGCTTCCGAACCCGGGAACGTCCGCCTTCGAGTTCCGGCATGCCTCGTGGTTCGACGAGGGCGTGTTCGACATCCTCCGGTCGCGGAACTCCGCCCTCTGTCTCGCCGAAACGGATGACGGCGACGACGCCCCTCTCGTCGAGACGGCGGACTGGACCTACGTCCGGCTGCGCCGCAGCGCCTACTCAACGGAGGAGCTGGAAGGCTGGGCCGCGCGGCTGCGCGCCTCGGGCTGGGACCGGGTCTACGCCTTCTTCAAGCATGAAGATGCCGGCGTCGGCCCCGCGCTCGCCGGGCAGTTCACGGAGATGATGGCGGACATGACGGCGGAGATGGCGGACGCGACGGATGTGACGGAGGAGACGGACGCATGACCCGCGTCGTCGGCCAGCTCCTCCTGATCAACGTCCTCGCGTACGTGTTGACGCGCCAGAGTCCCGCCCTGATGTCGGAGCTGTGGCTCGTCCCCGCCCAGGTCCTGACGAAGCCCTGGACGCTCCTCACGTACCAGTTCCTGCACGGCGGCATGTCCCACATCTTCTTCAACATGCTCGCGCTCTTCTTTTTTGGGCCGAAGCTCGAGTCGCTGCTCGGATCGAAGGATTTCCTGAAGCTGTACCTGCTGGCCGGGCTCGTCGGGGCCCTCGCCCACATCCTGTGGACCCTCCTCGCGATGTCGCAGGGAGGCCTCTACGTGCCGATGGTCGGCGCCTCGGCGGCCGTGTACGGCGTGCTCTTCGGCTACGCGCGCTACTGGCCGCGCGACCGGGTGATGATCTGGTTCGTCATCCCGGTGCAGGTCCGCTACCTCGTCATCGGGTTCACGGTGCTTTCCCTGCGGCTGGGCCTCGGCGGCGTCGGCGGCGGCGTGGCGCACTTCGCGCATCTGGGCGGGTTCCTCGGCGGCTGGCTCTTTCTGAGGTTGCGGGCCACGCGCTCCGCGGCGGCGCAGTTCCGCAAGAAGGCCGAGAGTCCCGGCGTCCGCATGAGAGAGCGGGAGTTGAACGTGAAATGGGCGCGCATCGAGCCGGGCGCCCTTCACCCCGTGAACCGGGCCGAGTACGAGCGCATCGCCGGCAAGCTCAAGGCCGCGGGGTGGTCCGCCCTCACCGACCGCGAACGCACGTTCGTAGAGAGATTCGGCGGAGGCTTCGGCTAGGAGCTTGCGCGGTAGAACGGTCGCGAAGGGCGGCGGATCCCGGGAAGCGCGGCCGCCCGGAGGCTGAGGGGCGCCGGTTGTCGGCGGGAGCCGCCGTCGCGCGGGCGAAGCCGCCGCGCCGGCGCCGTTTCCGGGTGGATCCGGCCGCGTTTCGGGCCCCGGAGGCCCTCCGGCGCGAAGATTTCGCCCCTCACGCGGCCCGAAGGACGTGGAGGCGCCGCGCGTTGAGCGCCAGACACACCAGATCCCACTCGCCGCGCACGTTCTCCAAGCCCCTGAGGCTGAACCTCCTGAACCCCATCGCCTCCTTGACCCACCCGATGGGCGCTTCGGCGATCCACTTGCGCTTGGCATACACCGCCCGGCCTTGGGGAGTCTCCAGCTTCTTCGCCATGCGCGCCGTCGCCGGGAGCTTCTTCGGGTCGGGCTTGCCGGCCCCCTTGCCCTCCCGGCCCAGCGCCACGTAGCCGTCGATCCCCCGCGCATCCAGAGCCGCCAGATCCTCCTCGTTCGAGTAGCCCGCGTCGGCCAGCACCTCGCCCGGCGTCTCCCCCAACCGCCCGGACACCTCGTCCACCCGCTCCACCAGCTGCCCCTGGTCGCTCGCGTTGTCGGTCACCTCCGCCCCCAGCACCAGCTGGCTCTCGCCGTCGACCACCGCCTGCGCGTTGTAGCACTGCTGGTAGCCCTCCGTGCTCGTCCGCATGATCCGGCTCTCCGGATCCGTGAAGTTCGTCTGCGAGTCCGCCTCCGGCTCCCCGTAGGCCAGCTTGTACGGCGACCCCCCCTTCGGGTTGCGGTCCCACTCCGGCTCCCGGCCCCGCGCGTCGTCGCGCTCCCGCGCCTCCGCCTCCAGACGAGCCCGCGCCGCCCGGATCGCCGCCAGCCGGTCCTCCCGCCGCTTCAGCTCCTCCGGCAGCTCGTCGCCCCGAACGTCCTCCCCGTGCCGCTCGTCCTCCTCCGCGTCGGCCGCCTCCGCACGCGCCAGCAACTCCGCGATCTCCGCCTCCAGGCGCGCCTCCTCCGGACCCATCCGCCCGTAGCTCATCGCCTTCCGCTTGCTCGCGTTCGCCCGAACCTTCGTCCCGTCCACCGCCACCCGGCCCAGCCCCGCCAGACCCAGCTCCCGCGCCAGAAGCACCGCCTCGGCGAACAACGCACCGAACGCCCTCAGGTTCTTCTTCCGGAACTCGCACAGCGTCCGGTGCGCCGGAAAGTTCCCCGCCGCCAGCATCCTGAGCGGCACGTCCTCCTCCAGCTTCCGCGCCAGCTTCCGAGACGAGAACACCCCCGTCGCGTAACCGTACAGCAGAACCTTCACCATCATCCGCGGATCGTACGGGCTCCGACGGCGTCCGTCCCCCTCGTACCGCGCGTAGAACGCCGACAGGTCCAGCGCGTCCACCAGATCGCTCACGTGGTGCGCCAGATGCCCCGCCGGCACCCACTCGCGAAGATCCTGCGGCAGCAGCAACCGCTGGTCCGGATCGTACGGGCGGAACCTCGTCCGCATCCTCTCCGGATCGTACGGTAGAGACCTCGCACTCATCGCCAACTCCCCGCGCCGAACTTGAACCCGTCACAGCACGCCATCACCATAACCACCCGAAACGCGCCGCACCATCGGTTTCTACGGCGCAGGCTCCTAGCACGAGCCGCTGCGGCGCCCCGCGCCGGCATTTTGCGAAACGAGTCACGTCGCCTATCTTCCGCCGCTTCCGCGTCGGCCAACCCTTCCCGGGATTCCGCCATGCATCACGCCCCGCCCCTCGATCCGACGGTCTAACCATCATGGATGGGCGCATCCTGTTTCTGCCGGGCGATGGCATCGGACCCGAGGTCCTGCTTGAGGCGCGACGGGTACTGGAGGCCATCGGCGAGATCCGCGGCCACCGGTTCGAGATCCTGGAGGCCCCCATCGGCGACGGCGCGCTCGAGCGGTTCGGCGATCCGCTGCCGGACGAGACGCGAGCACTGGCGGTCGAGGTCGACGCCGTGCTCGTCGGGGCCGTCGGCCTCGCCGTGCGCCCGGCGGACGGAACGCAGGTCGACGCCTCCAGAGGGCTGCTGGATCTGCGGCAGTTGCTGGGGAACCACGCGAATATCCGGCCCGTTTCCGTACCCGCGGCGCTCGTGGACCGGTCTCCCCTCCGCCCGGACCGTGTTCGCGGCGTGGACCTCGTCGTCGTCCGCGAACTGCTCGGCGGCATCTATTTCGGTCCCGGCGGGATCGAGGACGGCGTCGCCTTCGACATCGAGATGTACACGGAGGCGGAGATTCGGCGGATCTCCGGGGCGGCGTTCGAAATCGCGCGGGCGCGGCGGAAGAAGGTGACCTCGGTCGACAAGGCGAATGTCCTCGAGTCATCGATCCTCTGGCGCCGAGTCGCCGAAGAGGTGTCCCGCGACTATCCGGATGTCGAGTTCTCCAGCATGCTCGTGGACAATTGCGCGATGCAGTTGATCCACAACCCGCGCCAGTTCGACGTGCTGCTGACCAACAACATGTTCGGCGACATTCTGAGCGATGAAGCGGCGGTGCTCGCCGGGAGCTTGGGCATGCTGCCCTCGGCGAGCGTGGGCGGCGACATCGGTCTCTATGAGCCGGTCCACGGCGCGGCGCCGGACATCGCGGGGCAGGGGATCGCGAACCCGCTCGGCGCGGTCCTCTCCGTCGCGATGATGCTCGAACTCACGTTCGCGCTCCAGGAGGAGGCGAACGCCGTGCGGTACGCCGTGAACCGCGTGCTCGAAGATGGACACGGCACGGCGGATCTCCAGGTCGGCGGCGGACCGGCGCCGGTGTCGACGGCGCGGATGGGCGCGTTGATCGTCGAGGCCCTGGGCCGCGTGGGCCTGGCGCGCGCGCGAGGCTCGGCGGGCTCGGTGGCCGCGGCAAACGGAGCAGGGGGGAACCAATGCTGAACCGGATCAGCCGCGAGCTGACGCAGCATCCGGATCGGCCGGCCGCGCGCGCGATGCTGTTCGCGGCGGGCCTGACGGAGGAAGACCTGGACCGCCCGCAGATCGGGATCGTCAGCTCCGGCTACGAGGGCAATCCGTGCAACATGCACCTCAACGGCCTCGCCGCGGCGGCGAAGGAAGGGGTCCGGTCATCCGGCATGATCGGCTTCGTCTCGAACACGATCGGGGTCAGCGACGGGATCTCGATGGGCACGCTCGGGATGCGCTATTCGCTCCCCTCGCGCGACCTGATCGCGGATTCGATCGAGACGATCGCGTCGGCGCAGCACTACGACGGCGTTATCACGGTCATGGGCTGCGACAAGAACATGCCGGGCGCCATGATGGCCATGAGTCGGCTCGGCCGCCCCGCGATGATGATTTACGGCGGCACGATCGCGCCGGGGCGCCGCAACGGGGAGCGGCTCGACGTCGTCTCCTCCTTCGAGGCCCTCGGGCAGCGGCTGGCCGGGACCATCACCTCCGGGGAGTACCGGGAGATCGTGCGTTTGAGTTGTCCGGGCGCGGGGGCGTGCGGCGGGATGTTCACGGCGAACACGATGGCCTCGACGATCGAGGTCATGGGGATGAGTCTCCCCGGCAGTTCCTCGAACCCCGCGACGAGCGACGACAAGCGGGCGGAATGCGGGAGGGCGGGAGAGGCGATCCGGAACCTGCTCGAGCGGAACCTGTGTCCCCGCGACATCCTCACGCGCGAGGCGTTCGAGAACGCGATCACGCTCGCCGTCGTCATCGGCGGGTCCACGAACGTCGTGCTTCACCTGCTCGCCATCGCGCGCACGATCGGCGTCGATCTCACGATCGACGACTTCCAGCGCATCAGCGATCGCACGCCGCTGCTGGCGGACTTCAGGCCCAGCGGCCCGTACGTGATGGAGGACCTGCACCGCATCGGCGGCATGCCCGCCCTCATCAAGGCCCTCCTCGCGGAAGGCCTCCTGCACGGCGACTGCATGACCGTCACGGGACAGACGCTGGCCGAGAACGCGGCGGATGCGCCCCCGCTGGGCGACGATCCGAGAGTCGTGCACGGCCTGGACGATCCCATCAAGGCGTCCGGGCACCTCCGCATCCTCTACGGCAACGTGGCCGAGGATGGCTCCGTGGCGAAGATCACCGGCAAGGAGGGCGAGGTCTTCGAGGGGCCGGCCCGCGTGTTCGACGGCGAAGCCGAGGCGAACGAGGCGATCGGAGAGGGCCGGATCCGGAAGGGGGACGTGATCGTCATCCGCTACGAGGGTCCGCGCGGCGGGCCCGGCATGCCGGAGATGCTCACGCCGACCTCCATGATCATGGGACGCGGGCTGGGCGGAGACGTCGCCCTCATCACGGACGGCCGCTTCTCCGGCGGCACCCACGGCTTCGTCGTCGGACACATCACGCCGGAAGCGCGGGAAGGCGGCGTCATCGCCCTCCTCGCCGACGGCGACCGCATACGGATCGACGCGATCGAGAACACGATCGACGTCCACCTCTCGCCGGCGGAGATCCAGGCCCGCCGCGAGGCGTGGGCCGCGCCGCCGCCGCGCGCGAATTCCGGGGCCCTGTACAGGTACGCGCGCACCGTGTCGCCGGCCTCGGAAGGTTGTACCACGGACAGGGATGTACCGCGATGACGCACGACACGGCAGTACTCATCGACGAGAGACGGACCGGCCACGCCGGTCGCGGAGAGCCGCCGGTTCCGCCGGCGCGAACCATGTCGGGCGCGGAGGCCCTCGCCTCTTCCCTTGTCCGGGGCGGGGTGCGCGTCGTATTCGGCTACCCGGGCGGCGCGATCATGCCGGTCTACGACGCGCTGCTCGACTACGAGGACCAGCTTCGCCACGTCCTCGTACGCCACGAGCAGGGGGCGATTCACGCGGCGCAGGGCTACGCGCGTGTGTCCGGAGAACCGGGCGTGTGCCTCACGACCTCCGGGCCGGGCGCCACGAACCTGATCACCGGCATCGCCGACGCGAAGATGGACAGCACGCCGGTCGTCTGCATCACGGGCCAGGTCCCGTCGGCCCTGCTCGGCTCCGATGCGTTCCAGGAAACCGATGTGCTCTCCGTGAGCGCGCCGGTCACGAAGTGGAGTTGCAAGATCACGCGTCCCGAGGATATCCCGGCCGCGGTCTCCAGGGCGCTGTACATCGCCCGCACCGGACGCCCGGGCCCCGTCCTCATCGACATCACGAAGGACGCGCAGTTCGGCACGTTCGAGTACCGGCCGGTCGAGCACGAGCCCCGGGTCCGGGGTTACGACCCGCGGCCTCCGCTCGACGCGAAAGCCGTCGCGTCCGCGTGCCGCCTCATCGACCGGGCCCGCAAGCCTCTCGTCCTCGTGGGCCAGGGCGTCCTCCTGTCGGGGGCCCAGGAAGAACTTCGGCGCTTCGTCGAGCGGGCGGGACTTCCCTTCGCCTGCACGCTGCTCGGTCTCGGGGCCCTGCCCACCCGCCATCCGCAATACGTCGGCCTGCTGGGGATGCACGGGAACTACGGGCCCAACATCAAGACGAACGACTGCGACCTGCTCATCGCGGCCGGGATGCGGTTCGACGACCGCGTGACCGGCAGTCTCGCGAAGTACGCGCGGGGCGCTCAGGTCGTCCACGTGGATATCGATGCGTCCGAAATCGACAAGAACGTCCCGGCGGACGTCGGGATCGTGGCGGACGCCAAGGAGGCGCTGGCCGCCCTCGCCACGGGCGTCGCGAGCGGGTCGCACGAGGCCTGGCTGGCCGAGTTCCGCGCCTGCGACGAGATCGAGCGCGAACGTGTGATCGAGGGCGATCTCTTCCCCGATTCTCCCGGCATCCGGATGGCCGAGGTGATCCACCGGCTCTCCGAGCGCACGGAGGGCCGGGCGACGCTCATCGCCGACGTGGGGCAGCATCAGATGGCGGCGGCCCGCTACTACCGGTTCGACGAGGGCCACACGCTCGTCACCTCCGGCGGCGCGGGCACGATGGGCTACGCGCTGCCGGCGGCGATGGGCGCCGTCGTCGCCCGTCCGGACCGCGCGATCGTCGCGGTGATCGGCGACGGGGGCTTCCAGATGACGCTTCAGGAACTCGGCGCCATCGTCCAGGAGGGCATCGCCGTCAAGGCGGTGATCCTGAACAACGGCTTCCTGGGGATGGTCCGGCAGTGGCAGGAGATGTTCTTCGCCCGCCGCTACTCCGCGATCGAACTGAAGAACCCGAACTTCGCGGAGGTCGCGGCGGCGTTCGGCATGGAAGGGCGGCAGGTGACGGAGAGGGGCGAAATCGACGACGCCATCGACGAGATGCTGGCGTCCGAGACCGCCTTTCTGCTCGAAGTCGTCGTCGAGCGGGAGGAGAACGTCTTCCCGATGGTGCCGGCCGGCGCGAGCTGTTCCGAGATCCGCCTCGAATAATGGCTGCAGATACAGCTCGATACCGGGTGTCCGCGCTGACGGATCGGGACAGCGCGCTGCTCCTGCGCGTCATCGCGTGTCTGGGGCGTCACTGCATCGAGATCGAACGTTTCCGCTGCGAGACCCTGCCGGGCGCCGCCGCCTTCGAGCACGAGCTCGTCGTCCGGACGGAGAAGGACCGCATGCGGCGCGCGGCGAAACAGATCCGCGCCACGGTAGGGGTGGCGCGAGTAGACTATTGCGTCGTCGAGGACGACGACGCGGATCGCTGACCAAAGACCCGCTGACAAGAACCGGCGGAGGGAGAGGTCGTGGCCAGAATACGTGTGGGCGATGCCGAAGAGACCGTAGTCACGCGGGAAGAGTGGCCGCTGGAGAAGGCGCGGGAGGCGCTGAGGGATGAGACGATCGCGGTGCTGGGCTACGGGGTCCAGGGCCCCGGGCAGGCGCTCAACCTGAGGGACAACGGATTCCGTGTGATCGTCGGACAGCGCAAGGGTTCCGGCTCCTGGGACCGGGCCGTCGCGGATGGATGGGTGGAGGGCGAGACGCTGTTCGAGATCGGGGAAGCGGCCCGGCGGGGCACCGTCCTCCAGTATCTCCTCTCCGACGCGGGTCAGATCGCGTGCTGGGAAGAGGTCAAGGCGCGGCTCACGCCCGGGAAATGTCTCTATTTCTCGCACGGTTTCGGCGTGACCTACCGGGAACTGACCGGAATCATCCCCCCCGCGGATGTCGACGTCGTGCTCGTGGCGCCCAAGGGGTCCGGCCTCTCGCTGCGGCGGCTGTTCGTTCAGGGAAAGGGCGTGAACTCGAGCTACGGCGTCTTCCGGGACGCGACGGGCCGGGCGCGGGAGCGGGCCATCTCGCTGGGGATCGGCGTCGGCTCCGCCTTCCTCTTCGAGACCGATTTCCAGCGTGAGGTGTGGTCCGATCTCACCGGCGAGCGCGGGATCCTCATGGGCGCGATCGCCGGCGTCTTCGAGGCGCAGTTCGCGGTGCTGCGGAAGAACGGCCATTCCCCCTCGGAGGCCTTCAACGAGACGGTGGAGGAACTCACCCAGAGCCTCATGCCGCTCGTGGCCGAGAACGGCATGGACTGGATGTACCGAAACTGCTCGACCACGGCGCAGCGCGGTGCGCTCGACTGGCGCCACAGATTCCGCGAGGCCGTCACGCCGCTGTTCGACGAGCTCTATGAGAGCGTGAAGACGGGCGAGGAAGCCCGGGTCGTCATCGAGACGTGCGGCAGAGATGACTATCGGGAGCGGCTCGGGGAGGAACTCGACGAGATGGCGAACTCGGAACTGTGGCGAGCCGGCAAGACGCTCCGCGAGCTGAGGCCCTGACCCGGCATGTCCGCGAACCGGCCGAGAACGCTCTACCTGTTCCACGACTGGCGATACGAGGGCAATGGCGAGCCGCGGCCGGACTTCGCGCTCAACCGGCCCGCGGCGGGAGGCGCCCGCCGGCTCATCGCGGGCCGGAACTTCGGCTGCGGCAGTTCTCGCGAGCACGCCGTGTGGGCGATCATGGACCACGGCTTCGACGCGGTCCTGGCGCCGAGCTTCGCGGATATCTTTCAGAAGAACGCGTTGCGAAACGGTTTGCTGCCGATCCGCGTCGACGGAGAAACGCACGCGGCCTGCCTGGATGAGGCAGCGGCCGGCGCGACCTTCACCGTCGATCTGGAGAAGAGCATCGTCGCGACGGCGTCCCGCACGATCCCGTTCCGGATCGACCCGTTCGCCCGCAACTGCCTGCTGGAGAGACTGGACGAACTCTCGTACATCCTCCGGCACGACGAAGCCATAACGGCATTCGAAGCGGGCAACCCATCCGGATCGTCGATCGTGCCCCCCGTCTGCGGGGCGGCCGGCCGTCCCCTATCTTCCGGGCGGTCGCCGGGGGCATCCCGACTTGGCGGAGTCAAGCGGGATTGAGAGCGTACCCCATGAACCTGATCCGGCTCATACCGGCGTAGGGAGCGCGGCCCGCGCGAGGCAGCATCCCGCCCGGGGTCGACCGTCTTCCGTCCGGCGGCGACGCGGGTGTGCCGGAGAAACGACGCCGGTCATGATCGAGCCCGACCCCGCCCTCGCCGCTCCCGTTCCGTACGAGGGAGTCTTCCCCAACTCCACGAGGGTCTTCGTGGACGGCCCCCGCGGTCTTCGCGTCCCCATGCGGGAGATCGCCCTCTCCGGCGGCGAGCCGCCGCTGCGCGTCTACGACACCAGCGGTCCGAGCGGATGCGACGTGCGCGAAGGCCTGCCGCTGCTGCGCGAAGCGTGGGTGCGCGGGAGGCGGCCGGAGAACGGTCCCGTCACGCAGATGCACTATGCCCGCTGCGGCCAAATCACGCCGGAGATGGAGTTCATCGCCGTGCGGGAGGGCATGGACCCGTCCTTCGTGCGCGACGAGGTGGCGCGGGGCCGCGCGATCATCCCCGCCAACATCAACCACCCCGAACTGGAGCCCATGATCATCGGCCGGGCCTTCAAGGTGAAGATCAACGCCAACATCGGGAACTCGGCCGTCACCTCTTCGATCGAAGAGGAGGTGGAGAAGCTGCGCTGGGCGGCCCTGTGGGGCGCCGACACGGTCATGGACCTGTCCACGGGGAAGAACATCCACGCCACCCGCGAGTGGATCCTCCGCAACTCTCCCGTCCCCATCGGCACCGTGCCCATCTACCAGGCGCTGGAGAAGGTGGGCGGCGTCCCGGAGGCGCTGACCTGGGAGGTCTACCGCGACACGCTCATCGAACAGTGCGAGCAGGGGGTGGACTATTTCACCGTGCACGCGGGGCTGCTGCTCCGCTACGTGCCGCTCACGGCGGAGCGCGTGACGGGAATCGTGAGCCGGGGCGGATCGATCATCGCCAAGTGGTGCATGGCGCACCAACGCGAGAACTTCCTCTACACGCACTTCCGCGAGCTGTGCGAGATCGTGCGCGAATACGACGTGTCGCTGTCGCTGGGAGACGGGCTGCGGCCGGGGTCGGTCGCCGATGCCAACGACGAGGCGCAGTTCGCCGAATTGCGCACGCAGGGCGAACTGACGCGGATCGCGTGGGAGTACGACGTGCAGGTCATGAACGAGGGCCCGGGGCACATCCCGCTGCACCTGATCCGGGAGAACATGGACCGGCAGCTCGAGTGGTGCGACGAGGCGCCCTTCTACACGCTGGGGCCGCTGACGACGGACATCGCGCCGGGCTACGACCACATCGCGAGCGTGATCGGCGCGGCCACGATCGGCTGGCACGGCACGGCGATGCTGTGCTACGTGACGCCCAAGGAGCACCTTGGGCTCCCCGGCCGCGACGACGTGAAAGCCGGCGTCATCGCATACCGGATTGCGGCCCACGCGGCGGACCTCGCGCGCGGGCGCCCCGGCGCGCGGGCGTGGGACGACGCGATCTCGAAGGCGCGCTTCGAGTTCCGGTGGGAGGACCAATTCAACCTCTCCCTCGACCCGGTGACGGCCCGCGCCTTCCACGACGAAACGCTCCCCGCGGAGGGCGCGAAGGTCGCCCACTTCTGCTCCATGTGCGGCCCGAAGTTCTGCGCCATGAAGATCAGCGAGGACGTGCGCCGCTACGCGCGCGAGGCAAGTACAGGGATTGGCGGGCATCGCGGCACGGATCTTCGTGCGGAGTGAGACCGCAAGGAGAGGAGGGAGTATGGTAAGACAGCACGCCTGCTTCGCCGGGGTCGATTGGGCGCCAGAGACTCATCACGTCTGCTTTCCGTCCATTCGATCAACCCGAAGCAACTTGATCGCTTCCGCGGCCGCTTCTCGCCCACCGGTGCCAAGAACGACAGCCGCGACGCCCGCGTCCTCGCCGACGCGCTCCGGACAGACGGCCACTGCATCCGCAGGATCAATCCCGTTGATCCTGCGGATGCCGAGTTGAGGGAGTGGTCGCGCATCGCGGAGGAACTGACGCGCGAACCCACTCGCCTGTCGAACCGGTTACGCGAGCAGCTCTGGCGCTACTAGCCGCAGATTCTCGAAGCTGCCGACAACATCGCCCAGCCCTGGTTCCTGGAGCTTTGGGCGCGGGTTCCCACGCCTGCCAAGGCGCGGCGGGTCCACCTCCACACCCGCCTTCCGTGTGGCGGACGCGACAGCGGAACCACGCATCATCTGTGCCTCTTGTAGAGGAACCACCCGCCGACACCGATGCCGCCGGATACGACAACGTACGGCACGCAACGGCCTCCCAACCCATCGCTGGCGCAGGTAGCGCTGCCGTACAGGAAGTTGAGCCCCCCCACTACCATCATGCCGAGGCCTACGTACTTGAGCACAGGATCCTTCTCCTCCTGCTCCTGTCGGAAGTCCGCGAAGGCGCGCTGGAACGATGGTCGGCCCGGCAACGAAGTCGTCAGGGTCGGGCCGGCGGGGGTGGCACGCGAGGCGTTCAAGTCGGTCGTCGGATTCGATGGACGGAAGCGGCTCTGCGAACTAGAGAATCTCGGTGCCACCGCAACATTCCCGCTCCGCAGCGTGCTTGCAGGACTGCGGCTGAATGTGACGACGTGGGGAACCAGGAGCGCTCGGGCCGCGAGGGCGCGTGAGGCCTCTCCGGCGCCCGAGGACGGAACCGTCTGGGCGTCTGCGGGCACGGCCTCGAGCGCCGCCCCGACCATGAGGAGCCTGATGATGGTTCGGATTGGCATTACTTTTCTCCTTATGGCTGTTGGGAAACCAGGGACAGTCGACTGAACCGTCGAACCGCAGCCCTTGGGTGGGCACCTCTCCGACGAAAAAGAGCACGGCTTGCGTCGGCGAGGGGGCGAACAGGCGGAGCGTGCCAGCTGTAGGGCGACGAGGAGGAGGGGAGAAACGGGGGCGGCAGCGCCGAAAACGCGCGTCAGGCTCGGCTCGAGCTTGGAGTTGCCCCGCTTTGACGGACACCTATCCATTGGGGTCAAGCAAGGAGGTGTTCCATGGCGGGCCGGAAGGGGCGGTATCCATCCGAGTACAGGGAGCGGCTGGTGGAACTGGTGAGGGGCGGGCGTAGTGCCGCGTCACTCGCCCGGAAGTTCGAGCCGTCGGAGCAGACGATCCGGAACTGGGTCCGGCAGGCGGATGTGGACGAGGGGTTCCGTAGCGACGGGCTGACAACGGAGGCGCGCAGCGAGTTGCGGCGCCTGGAGCGGGAGAACAAGCGGCTCAGGATGGAGCGCGACATCCTAAAAAAAGCCGCGGCCTGGTTCGCGAGGGAGAGCGGATCGATCCCCGGCGGGGGTATGCGTTCATGAGGGCGCACCGGGCCGAGTTCCCGCTTCGGGCCATGTGCCGGGTGCTGGGTCTCTCCCCCAGCGGCTACTACGACTGGTTGAGGCGTCCTCCCTCGGACCGCGCGCGTCGGGACGCGGAACTGGAGGCCCGGATCGCGAAGATATGGACCGGCAGCGGCGAGACGTACGGCCGTCCGCGGATCCACGCGGCGCTCAGGGCCGAGGGCGAGCGGGTGGGGCAGAAGCGCGTGGGGCGGCTGATGAGGGGGCTGGAGATCGAGGGCGCGACCAGGCGGCGCTTCAAGACGGCGACGACGAAGAGGGATACCGAGGCCCGCCCCGCGCCGGACCTGGTGGACCGTGACTTCTCGGCCTCGGGGCCCGACGAGCTGTGGGTGGCCGACATCACCTACGTCCCCACGTGGGCTGGCTGGCTGTATCTGGCCGTCGTGCTCGACGTCTGGAGCCGCCGCGTCGTCGGCTGGGCCATGGCGACGCACATGCGGACCGAGCTCGTCGAGACCGCGCTGGCGATGGCTCTCGCAAGGCGTCGTCCCGAGGGTCGTGTCGTGCATCATTCCGACAGGGGCTCGCAGTACACCTCGCTCGCCTTCGGGGAGCGCTGCCGCGAGTCGGGCATCGCCCAGTCCATGGGCTCGGCGGGCGATGCGTACGACAACGCCATGTGCGAGAGCTTCTTCGCCACCCTCGAGTGCGAGCTGATCTGGAAGCGCTCGTTCCGCACGGCGGATGAGGCGCGACGGGAGGTCTTCGGCTTCATCGAGGGCTTCTACAACACCCGGCGGCTGCACTCGGCACTCGGCTACGAGTCGCCGGCCGACTACGAGAGCAACCATGCGGCCTGAGGCGCACCCGCGGCGCGCACCGACATCCTCTCCCGAGCGCCTGAGGGAGGCTGAAAGGAGAAGAACCGGAGGCGATCAACCACAGAAACTAACCGTCCGTGAAAGCGGGACAGCTCCAAGCTTAACGATGGGACCGAACGGAACGACATCGTGTCAACACCCTGTACGATGGTTTGTTCTCGGGCATGCCTGCCTCAGCGATCAAAGATAATCGAAACACCTCCATCCAAACAGAGTCTTGTCCAATGACAAGTGAGCCCGAGCAGGGATTCGGTCTCCAACGAGATGAGCCCGAAGCGTGGGGCGAAGAGATCATTGGAGCATGATCGTGACACTTCGCACCGAACGGATTCAGACGCTCGACCAGATGCGCGCCTCCCGCTTTCGCGGCACGATCCAGCCAAGTCCAGCATAACGGACGAAAACGCAGATCGTGCAGTCCTGTTTGACTTTATACGATCCCCTGCCGAGAATCTGACCTTACGAGTTCCGCCGGGCCGGCGGGCGGCTACTGCTGTTCCGCGCAAGCCGGATCCGGCCAGGGAGGAAGGGAGGCAGGGATGGGTGACCGAAAGCATGTGATCGCAGTGGTCCTCGCCGGCGCGCTCGCGGCCGGCTGCAGCGAGGGAACGACGGAGCCGACCACCACGGCGGAGCCGCTTTCAGCGGCCGAGTCCATGGCGCTGTTCGAGGGGATGAGAGCGATTCAGCTGGATTCGACTTCCACGATCATCGGCGGCTCCGAGAGCAGCATCGTGTTCTCGTGTCCGCTCGGGGGACAGGTGAGCGTTGCGGGGACGTCCGTGGACGAGGCGATTGGGGACACCCTGAGGCTGGTGTCCGAGTTCACGGCCACCCCCGCCGGATGCGAGTTCTCGATCGACGGATTGCAGTTCGCCGTGGATGGCGCCCCGGATGTGCGCGAACGGACTGTCCTCGTCATCGCCGGATTCCTTGAGCATTTCAGCCTCGAGGGCACGGTGGCGGGTCGGCTGGACTGGCGGCTCGACGACCGGTCCGGGTCGTGCGACATCGATCTTGTGCTGCGCGGGGAGCCCGACCTCTCCTCCATGGAACCGTCCGTGACCGGAACCCTGTCCGGCACGTTGTGCGACCACGAGGTCGAAATCGACGCGCAGGACATTCCCGGCCCATCCGGCTGAGCGACACCGGATCCGGTCTAGCGCCGACAGCCCCTCTTGAGCGGGTTGCCGGCGCAGCGCTTGCCGCCAGGCCCTTCTGCTAGACGACCTCGGCTCCGGCGCTCGCCGAGCGGACACCCGCGCGGGGCTCCGTGAACGGTTCGGGCGGGGGAGCGTCGGGGCCGCCATCCGATGGCAGATCCGGCACCTCGCCCTTCCAGGCTTCGAGCGCGGCCTTCTGGAGGCCGACGATGTCACGTTCCATCCACTCGAAGCTGCCGGCCATGATGTCCTGGGCGATGCGGTAGTCCGCCACGTCGTGGTTCGAGCGGATGCGGCGGAAGAGTTCGCCCACGCGGCGGCGTGACTCGGCCGCGAACGAATCGGCGAGGCGCGCGGCCTCCCGCGCCTCATCGCGGGCTCCCTCACCCTCCCGGCGCCGCAGCATGTCGGCACGCGTGACCGCGGCCGCGATCGCGAACAGTTCCGCGCCGATGTCGATGCAGCGGAAGAGCAGACCCTGGCGCCGCTCGAGCTTCGGGCCGTGGCGGAGCATGAGATGGAAGATCGTCCGCGCCAGCTTGCGGCTGTTGCGCTCGACGAAACGCAGATGCTTCGCGAGGCGTCCGTGGCTCCCGAAGCGCGGCGGCAGGCTCCAGCCGGTCCACGTCGTCGGATACCAGGTGGCGTAGAACCACGCCGCCCGCGGGAGGGCCTTGAGCTTCGCGCCGAGGCCGAGCCGGGGGTCGACGAGGTCGCCCGCGATCTGGAGGTGCCGGTCCACGGCTTCGCGGGCCATGAACAGGCGCAGGATCTCGCTCGACCCCTCGAAGATCCGGTTGATGCGGAAGTCGCGCAGCCAGCGTTCGACCGCGACGGGTTCTTCGCCTCGCGCCGTGAGCGAGTCCGCCGTCTCGTAGCCTCGTCCGCCCCGGACCTGCAACGCGTCGTCCACGAGTTGCCAGCCCGTCTCGGTGTTCCAGAGCTTCGCCATCGCGGCTTCGAGCCGGATGTCGTACCCGCCCCGGTCCGCCATCGACTGCGTGAGGTCGGCGATCGCGGACATGGCGTAGGTCCGCGTCGCGATCGAGGTCAGGTAGTGCGCGATCGTCTCGTGCTTTCCAACCGGCACGCCCCACTGGATCCGCTCCGCGCACCAGCGCCGGCACGCCTCGAGCGCGGCCTGGGCCCCGCCCACCGAGGACGCGGGGATCGTGAGCCGCCCCGTGTTCAGCGTCATGAGCGCGAGTTTGAGGCCGCTCCCTTCCTTCCAGAGAAGATTCTCCGCCGGAACGCGGACGTTCCTGAAGCGGATGATCCCGTTCTCCAGCGCCTTGAGTCCCATGAAATGGCAGCGCCGCACGATCTCGACGCCCGGCCAGTCGCGCTCGACGATGAAGGCGGAGATGCGGCCCGTGTCGGGATGGCGGGCCATCACGACGTATAGTTCGGCCAGGGTGCCGTTCGTGCACCACAGCTTCTCGCCATTGAGGATGAAGGCGGACCCGTCTTCCGTGCGCTCGGCAGCGGTCGTGAGGCGGGCGGGGTCCGAACCCACGTCGTTCTCGGTGAGCGCGAAGGCGCTGACGGCGCCCTTCGCCAATCGGGGGAAGTACGCCTCTTTCTGTGCCTCGGTACCGAACATCTTGAGCGGCTGCCCCACGCCGATCGACTGATGGGCCGAGAGGAGGGCGACGACGTTGCCATCCACGGAACCCACGACCCGCATCGCGTTGGCGTACTCCGTCTGGTTGAAGCCCAGTCCGCCGTACTTCTCCGGCACCTTGATGCCGAAGGCGCCGCGCTCGGCGAGCGCCCGCACGACCTCCGGCGGGATCTTTCCGTCCCGGTCGATGCCGTCCGAGTCCACCTCGTCCCGCAGGAAGACGCGCAGGTCCCCGGTCCACGCGCGGGCGCGCTCGGAGATGAAGTCGTGCGGGTCGGGATAGGGGTGAATCGCGTCGAGGCGGAGTTTCCCGAGAAAGAGGTTCCGGACGAAGGTGCGCCCCCTCCAGTCCGTCTCGCGCGCGGCCTCGGCGACCTTCCGGGCCTCGGCTTCGCTGACGTGGGGTTCTGCGCTCGCGTCTGTATGTGCGGACATGCGGATCTTCCGTCTCTCGTGCCTCATTCGGTGACTCCGCCCCGGCGGGCGGCACCCTCGCAAACCTACCCCGCGCCATGCGTTCGCGACAAACCCGCGGGGTCACGCTTGCGCCGGCGGGAGAGGCGGGCGCGCGTGACCGGACGGGTCGCGTCATGTGGACCTCCCGTGATACCCTTGAGCCCCCGAAACGGCCCCCCGGCCAGATTCGAAAGGCCGCCGCGAGTGAACTCGACGCCTCGGAACCCCACCCTCGCGCGCCGGGAGATCGTCTCCTGGGCGCTGTACGACTTCGCCCACTCGGCGTTCGGGACCATCGTCGTGACGTTCATCTTCTCCGCCTACTTCGCTCGCTCGATCGCGCCCGACCCGGTGCTGGGGGGTGTCTGGTGGACGCGCGCGGTCACCGTCTCCGCGATCACGACCGCGCTCATCATGCCGGTCGTCGGCGCGATGGGAGACTTCGGCGGCCTCAAGAAGCGGTTTCTGCTCATCGCAACGGCGATCTGCGTCGCCCTGACCGCGGGCCTCTTCCGCATGGGGCCGGGCGATGCGTGGATCGCCGCGCTCGTGTTCATCGGGGCCAGCGTCGCCTACGAGTCGATGCAGTCGCTCGCCAACGCGTTCCTCCCCGAGATTTGCACGAGAGAGAACATGGGACGGATCTCCGGGCTGGGCTGGGGTCTCGGGTACTTCGGCGGCCTCCTCTGTCTGGCTCTGGCTCTGGGAATGGTCAGCGCCTGGCTGCCGGCCGATGGGGGGCTGAACGTGCGGGCCACGAACCTCCTCGCCGCCGGTTGGCTCCTCGTGTTCTCGATACCGACCTTTCTCTTCCTTCGCGAGCGGCAGCCCCGCCGCCGCGCGTCGCTTGGTACCTACGTGCGCGTGGGCTTCGGCCGCATCGCGGACACCGCCCGGAATCTGAGCCGCTACCGCCAGGCCGTCCGCCTTCTCGTCGCGCGCCTCGTCTACAACGACGGGCTCGCGACCGCCTTCGCCATGGCGGCGATCTTCGCCGGGGCCGAGTTCGGAATGGAAACGGCCGACCTCCTCATCCTCGGCATCGTCGTGAACGCGACGGCCGGCGCGAGCGCGATCGGTTTCGGGTTCGTGCAGGACCGGATCGGCGGCAAGCGAACGATCGCGGTCACGCTCGTGCTGCTGATGGTGGCGATCGCCATGGCATGGCTCGCTCGGGATCTACCGATGTTCTGGGCCGCGGCCATACTTCTGGGGCTGATGGTCGGGCCGAACCAGGCGGGGAGCCGTGCCCTGCTCGGTTCGTTCGTCCCCGAGAACAAGCAGGGCGAACTGTTCGGCTTCTACGCCTTCTCCGGCCGGCTTTCCGCAGCGGTGGGGCCGCTCTCCTACGGGCTCATTCTGGGGGCCACGGGCAGCCACAGATGGGCCATCGCCTCCATCCTCTTGTTTTTCGCCGCGGGGTTGCTGCTCCTGCTGCGGGTGGACGAGGAGGAGGGCGTGAAGCTGGCGGCGGCGGAGGGGGCTACGCGTTCCGATTGATCAACTCTCCATTCCGCGACACGATCTCGGCATCGCGGCCCGTCGTCGGACCCGAGGGTCGCGGATACGCCACCACACGTTGATCCGAGGGCCGGTCACTCGTTGCTCGGACCCCCTGCGCGAAGCACGTCGAGTTGGGAGCGCTTGCTTCGCCCGGCGGGAGTCGAGAGCTGGGAACCCGGAGCTAGCGCCAAGGTTGTCGTGCAAGCCGCTCGGCCGTCGCGAGCGCTCGGCGCAGGAGGGCTCGCTCAAGCGCAGCGGTCGGGGAGGTTGCGCCGGCGAGGGAGGCGGCGCGGGCGCGTAGCGCGGCGGCTTCGGCTGCGGCAGCCCGGGGCGCGGCTCCGTCGACGGCTTCCACCAACCCAAGCAGGAACCGGACCAGCTGCTCGTCGGGATCGAAGGGGCGACCCTGGCCGAGCGCTTCCGGCCACAACAGCGCGTCCTTCAGATGACGGAGTGCGGTCTGGCGGTTTCCGGCCTCGAGTTCGTCCAGAGCGGCGCCGACGTGCGCGAATTCGTACAGGCGGTGGGCCTCGCCGGAGTTCTCCGAGGGAAGGACGCGGGCGTCGTCGAGGATCCGGATCGCCTCGCCGCGGGCGCCGGTCTGGAGGAGTCCCCGCACATGGAGGAGGTCGAGGTTGAAGTCGTCCGGGAAGAGTTCCCGTCCCCGGCCGGACACCTCGCGCGCCTCCGCCCACCCCCCGGTTTCCTGCAGGTGCCGGACGAGGGAGACGCGGAGGAGACGGCTATCGGGATCCGTCCGGACAGCGCGCCGCAAATCGGGCCCGGGGTCGCCGCCCACGGCCTCCGTCAGGTGCGCGCGCGCCGCGTAGGCGGGGCCATGGCCGGGCTCCTCGCCGAGGGACGCCAGCACTTCGGCCGCCTCGGCGTCGCGGTCGAGCGCCCACAGGTTGAGGCCGAGCAGGTAGCGCCAAACCCAGTGCGGGTCTTCGGCGGCGGCCCAGCGCAGGACCGGCAGGGTCTCGGCGCGGTAGGGGAAGGCGAAGTCGGGATCGGCCCCCGCGCCCAGCAGGTCCGCGTCGCCCCGCAGAAAAGCGAGCCACGCCGCGGCCACGGGGCTGCCGCCCACTTCATGCGCCAACTCGAGCAGGCGGGCCGCATCGCCGGGCAGCCCCCGGTTCGCGTAGCCGACCGCGAGTTCCAGCAGCGTCTGCTCCGGATACTCGCTCCGCATCGTTTCGGTGAGGCGGGCAGCCTCGGGCCCGCCTGCCGCCTCCGCGGTGCCGGATCCCTCACCCCGCGCCGCGAGGTATCGCTCGGCCAGCGCGAAATGGTTCAGCGGGTCAAGCTCGAGCAGTTCCGCCAGCGTCCGCTCCGCGCCGGCTTCGTCCCCCTCCAGGCGCGCCGCGATTGCCAGCACCTCGCGCGCCGGGATACTCACACGATCATGGTCGAGCGCCAGCCCGGCGTGGCGGCGTGCCCCGGCCACGTCCCCCGCTTCGAGCGCCAACTCTGCCAGCCGAACGCGCGCCGCGGCCCGGAAGGCCACCGACCGGGCTGCCCAGCCGAACGAGTCGAGCGCATCCGCGCGGCGCCCCAGGGCGAGGTACAGGTTGCCGGCGAGGAAGTTGGCCTCGGGATCGTAGGTGTCGAGCTGGAGCACGCGACGCGCGTGGGCGAGTCCCACTTCGTAGCGGGCCGATCTCAGCGCCAGCGATCCCAGGCCGAGCAGCGCCTCCCGGTTCCACGGCTCGGCCGCGACGGCCCGCTCGTAGAGCGCCCGCGCTTCGGCGTAACGCCGACCCCGTGCCAGTTCCCTCGCCTCGAACACCAGACGATCCGTCTCCGGAAGGGCCTCCCACGCCTCGGCGTTGGACCCAAACGGCCGGGACACCGAGGGCTCGCCCCGGAATCCGCACACGCCATCGAGGCCGGGTTCTTCCGCGTTGGAGCAGGCTTCCAGACCGAGTCCGGGCACCGCAACCTGCCACGGACTCTCGGGTGCGGCGTCGAACTCGACGACCACCGGGTCGAGCGCTTCCAGCACCACCGCCCGCGCGCCGACCTGTTCGCCGCCGGACCACGCCTTCACCGTGTCGGCTCCGGCCCGGAACGCCTGGACCACGACTCGCAAGCGGCCGTCCTCCTGCTCGACGTGCATGGCGCCGAGCGGCGACGCGTCGGTGAGACCGCCCGTCCCTTCCAGCGGGAACCACCACTCGGTCCAGCGGCTGGCCGAGAGGGGATCGAACCCGCCCTGCGTGATGGGGTTGCGCTGCGCCCCGGGCGAATACTGCACGTGCAGCCGCCCCGCCTGGAACTCGACGTACTGTCCGTCGGTGTCGGTGAGCAGGTCCTCCCAGATACCCCCCGCGCGGGAGAGCGCCCACAGCCACATCTTGCGCCCGGGCATCTCTTCATGAGGGGCCCAGTGGCCCCAGCCGTAGTCGTCGTCGTGGTAGTAGCCGCCGAAGAAGTCGTTGAGCGCCCCGGCCACGTGGTAGGACTTGTGTCCGGCAAACGCGTTGTTGCGGTACAGGGGAAGGAACCTGCCCTCCTCGTCCAGGGGCCAGGAGCGCGCCTGGCCGGAGTGCTCCAGATAGGCGTTGCCGGGCACGAACAGCTCCAGGTCGTCCTGCGCGAAGGCCGCGGCCGTCATCCAGTTGTAGTAGGGCTGCTCCAGCGGCGTCGGGTTGTACCACAGGACGCGCGTCTCGAAGGCGGCCCGGTCCGGCGGGAGGCGTATCTCCACGCGCCACGGCGTGCGCGCCGGGAGGTCGGTGGCGCCGACGATCGTGCTTACGCTGCCGTCCGCGTTTTCCCGCACCACGTAGTCGACCGGGGTGGCCGTGGCCGGCGTGTGCCCGATGACGCCGAAGTTGAACTCGAGGCCGCCCGAGGTCCATGGACCCCGCAGCGCGATGTCCCGGAACTTCATCACCTCGTTCCGATAGATGAACTCGTGGCCGGTCTCCTTCACCACGGCCCCCCACACCTTGCCGCCCACCTCGGGAAGGACGAAGACCTCGATGAGGTCGTTCTCCATCCTCACGACCTTCCATTCCCGGGGCTCCGAGGTCGCGGCGTAGCCCTCGAACGTGTGGTAGGGGTACAGCCGGCGGTCGGTGGCGAGCACCGGAACGGGATTCGGATCCGAGAACGGGTAGGTGTCGAGGACGCGCGTCTCCTCCGAGATGCGGGCCCGAGGTCCGGGGGCGGCGCACGAGGCGACGGACAGGGCGGCGCACAGGATGGCCGCGTTCAGACGACCGTGCCGGACGCAGAACGGCCAAGTTGACACATAACCCCGGATCGTGGTCAGCCCGCCACCGCCTCAAGAAGCATGGCGATCACTTCCTTGAGATTCCGATCGAGTCTCCCGAGGGGTCGCCCTGGCTGTGCGCACCCTGGACCGGGCACGCAGCCCACGTACAGGCCCGTGTAGGGGCGGCGCTGCAAGACGGCAATGTAGGTTTGCATCGGCAAGATCCTCTCCTGGTCCGTCCCCACCATTCTAGCCATCACCGGTCGGGCCGGCCAACGGTGCACCGCCAATCCCGTCGCGGCCCGTTACCGTGGCTCCGCCGGACGCCGCGGCCACGAATAGCGCACCGCCAGCCCCTCCCCGGGGCGCGTAGAACCGCTCGCGCAGCGCGGCCATCACACCCTCCGCTCCGCTCTCCCGGCACAGGGCGATCGCGCAGCCGCCGAATCCCGCGCCGGTGAGCCGCGCCCCCGCCGCGCCGGCGTCGAGGGCCACGTCCACGATCTCGTCCAACGCCGGCGTGCTCACGCCGAAGTCGTCGCGCAGGCTGGCGTGCGACGCGTTCATCAGTGCGCCGAAGGCGGCCATGTCCTCGCAGCGCAGCGCGGCCTCGGCCTCCGTCACGCGGCGCCCCTCCGTCGCCACGTGACGGAAGCGCCGCCACAGCGTAGGCGGCAACGACCGGCGCGCTCCGGCCAGGATGGATTCGAACTCGGCGTCGTCGGCCCCGACCACCTCCAGCCAGGAGGTCCGGTCCAGCCGCTCGATCGCCTCGGCGCACTGGGCCCGCCGCTCGTTGTACGCCTCGCGCGCCGCCCCGGCCTTCTCCGCGCGCGCCAGCGACGACGCGACGACCCACCGCCATCCCTCGGGCACCCGCACCGGCGTCACGCGCAGGGGCTCGAAGTCGATCCTCAGCGCGTGCCCCTTCGCCCCGCACAGGGACGCGGCCTGATCCATCCCGCCGCCCCGCACCCCGACGAACCGCTCGGCGCGGGCCAGCAGCGCCGCCAACTCGAGCGCCTCCACACGGGTCTCGTTGGCGTGCAGCAGGGCCAGCGCGGATGCGACGACGAGGGCGGAGGAGGACGACAGCCCCTCCGCCACCGGCACCGTGCCGGAGACCGTCCCGCCGATGCCCCGCTGCAGCTCTACGCCGTCGTCGAGCAACCCCTTGGCGGCGGCCCTCACATAATTCGACCAGTGCCCCTGGGGCGCGGGTTCGACCGGCCGGTCCAGGCGGAAGGCGAAGGGGCCGTGGCCGGCATCGCCATCGAGTTCGACCGCCGGCCGGCGCAGCACCTCGAAGTCCAGACGGATGTGCCGGTCGAGCGCCACCGGCAGCACGGAGAGGCCGTTGTAGTCGAGGTGCTCGCCGATGAGGTTGATGCGCCCCGGAGCGATCGCGACCCTGCGGGAGGGTGCCTGCGGCGTCCCCGGTGGACGAGCCGACGGGTTCTGCGGGCCGCGGGCCGGTTCCGTGCGAGCGGGCATCGTATGGAGATCCTGGGGATAGACCCCGGCCGCGGTCAGCCGCCGGAGCGAGGCCGCGACATTCTCTCGGTCCCCGGGGAACGTGACGCCCATCCAACCCTCGCCGGTGGGCAGAAGGCCCAGGCTCGCCTCTCCGGAGGTGACGAGGCCGCTCACGGTCTCGGAGAGGTAGAACTCGTCGCCGGCTCCGGGGGCAGCGGCGAGGAAGGCGCGGAAACGCTCCGCCAGGAGCGGCAGGATCTCGGGGAAAAACCCCCACAGGCCCATGCACGCCCGGCTGTCCGCGTCCACGCGGATCGCCGGGCCGGAGGGGGTGCGCCCGACGACGGTGGGCCGGGGAGCATCGCGTTCGAGGCGCAGGTCCAGACCCTCGGTCATGCGGCGCAGCGTGCCGTCCGGCGCCGCTTCGCAGAGGCCGCGCGACACGCCGCTGAAGCCGGACAGAGTGTCGGCCAGGGGGTAGGTGACGGTGAAGGCGCGGACGCCCGGGGGAGGGGCCGCGAGGGCGCGGGCCAGGCTCTCGTACGCGGCCCGCCCGTAGAAGTCGTCCGCGTTGCACACGGCGAACGGGCCCCGGCGGGGCAGGGCGGCGGCCGCAGCCAGCACGGCGAATCCCGTGCCCCAGGGGCGGACGCGCCCGGGCGGGGGCAGCGGCACGAGGTCGGGGTGCGCGAGGCGCTGGCAGGCGAAGGAGAGCGCGATCCCCGCCGAGCGTAGCGGAGCGAGCCGTGCCTCGAACTCATCTCGCTGACTCTCCCGCACGACGAGCACGAAGCGCCCGAAGCCCGCGCGCAGGGCGTCATCGACCGCGTATTCGAGCAGCGTTGCGCCGCCCGGCCCCACGGGCTCGAGTTGCTTGGCGCGGCCGAAGCGGGTGGATCGCCCGGCGGCGAGGATCACCAGCGTCGACCCTTCCGCGGGACGACCCGCCTCCACGGCCTTCATTGCGACAGCTGCACGGTCCGCGCCCGTCCCGCGACGCGAATCTTCGCGATGCGGGCCCAGGCGCCATCGCCCGCGGATCCGCCGGAGGCGTCCCCTCCCACGGCGCGAGCGACGAACGCGGGCAGCCGGGAGCCGACGCGCAGTCCGCGCCATGGACAGGCGTCGACGAACTCTTCGATCGCGCCGAGCGCGAACAGCGGCCCCCAGCTCTGAAAGCGGCGCCCCCGCCCCCGCCCGCTGCGCGCGTCGAAGTTCTCGCGGCAGAACCCCGTCCGCCGCCGGTCGGCCAGGAACATGAGCGCCCCTTTCCATGCCAGCTCGCTGGCGAGTTCATTGAACCCGTACCGCCGCAATCCCTGCAACACGAGGTAGTTCATGGGCGGCCAGATGGAACCCCGCCAGTACTGCTGGTCGTCGAACGCGGGGTCGTCGCGCGAGATCGTGGGCAGCACCCACTCTCCCCAGAAGCGCGCGGGGTCGCGCAGCACGTCAACCATGCGCCGCGCCCGCTCCCCGGACGGCACGCCGGCAATCAAGGGAAGGAAGTTCGACGCCGCCACGCGGGGAGAGTGGCCGCCGGGCAACTCGTCCAGGTAGAGTCCCGCCTCCTCGGACCACAGGACGCGGTTCATCGTCGCGACGAGGCTGCGGTGCTCGGCCTCCAGCCGATCCGCGGCCGCCGGGTCGTCCAGGATGCGGGCGATCCGCGACAGGCACTCGATGTCCAGGGCGCGGTAGCTGCAGAGATCGACGGCGGACATCGCGAGCACTTCCCGCCGGGGATTCCACTCCGCCTCCTCCCACAGCGGCAGGTCGTCCTGGCCCGATTCCCACGCCGCCCGCTGGTGGCCGGTTGCGCCGACCTCCCACTCCGGCACCTGCTCCCGGCCCGGAACCCGTGCAGCGTCCGAGCCCCACGCCAGCAGTCCAGGCGTGAGACCTTCCCTGCGCGGGTGCCCGCCCTTGTCGGCCACCCACCAGTCGTTCCAAGCGCGAAGCCCCGGCCAGGCGGTGGCCAGCGCGTCCACGTCGGGGCACGCGAGGTGCAGCTTCAGGGCCGCGAACGACCCCACCGGAGGCTGTGAGCGGTCGGGCGTGCCGGCGAGCCGGCTCCTCCAGTTGGGCACGTTCCCGTTCCGGTAGCGCGAATCGAGCCCGGCGAGGAGAACGTCCCAGGCCAGGCGCCCCGACACGGTGGCGAGCGCCAGCGCATTGAAGAAGGAATCCCACCCGAACACCGTCCAGTCGTCGGGTGCCGGGGTGGGATCCTCCGCGCTTTCTCCCGGTGGGCCCTCGCGCCGCGCTCCGCCGTCCGGCTTCGGAAAGATCCAGCGCCGGCCGGCCGGTGCGTACAGGCGCCCGGTTTCCGGTTGGAGGAGGATGGTCCACATCAGGTTCTCCGCGACGGCTTCGACGAGTCCTTCCGCGGCTCCCAACGAACGAGGACGGCGGCGGTCCCACTCCGTGCGCGCATCGTCAATCCAGCGATCCAGCCCGGGGAGGAGACGTTGGGCGCGGGCAAGGGCGCCTCCGGAGCGGGACGGCGCCTCCCTCGGCTCCCATGCGACCACGGTGGCCGCGCGTTCTCCCGCCCGAGGCCCGAACGCGGCGGCGATCTCCACGCTCCCGAGCGCGGCCCGCCAGCCGTTGGACGCTTTCTCCCACCGCGTCCTCCACCCCCAGGGATCGTCGGCCGCCAACTCCACCCGGCCCGGCGCCCGCGCCACGGCCCGCAACGCCAGGGTGTCTCCGCGGCGCGACCATTCCAGTACGAGCGTGCCCTCTCCAGGGCGGGACGCGGACGACGGCTCGGCGGAGAGGTCGAACTCCATTCGCGCGTAGCAGCCGTTCGGCGCGTGGGGACCGACGCGAGAGACCATCCAGTGCCAGTCCTCCAACTCGCGGCGCCGGCCGCCGGGCGTCGTGAAGACCAGGCGGAGGCCGATGCCGTCGTCCGGTCCCGCTGCGAACACGAGACCGGCCCAGCGACGCGCCTCGAGCGCCCCGACGCGCATCATGCCGGCGGGCCGAGATGGGTCCTCGGTCGGGCGGGGTTCATGCCCTGCCAGTCTAGGGTCACTACCGGATTCCCTCCAGTTGGATCCCGCGCGCGAAATACCTCTGGGTGAAGAGGAAGAGGAGGGCGATCGGCAGCACCGCGGCGACGCCGGCCGCCATCTGGTAGGGCCAGTTGATCTCGTAGGTTGAATGGAAGGCGGCGATCCCCACCTCGACGACCCTCATTTCCGTGGACCGCGTGACCAGGAGCGGCCACAGCAGGTTCTTCCACGCATCGACGAACGCGAACAGCGCGAGCGTGGCCACGGCGGGCTTCGCGAGCGGCAGCGCGACGCTCCAGAAGATCCGCACCCGTCCGGCCCCGTCCACGCGCGCGGCGTCCTCCAGCTCCTGCGGCACCGTCCGAAAATACTGACGCATGAGGAAGATGCCCCACACCGAGACGAGTTCCGTGGAGATGAGCCCCTGGTAGGTGTCGACCCAGCCGATGGCCTCGATCATGAGGAAGCGGGGGATGAGGACGACGACCGCCGGCACCATCATCGTCGACAGGAAGAGCATGAACAGCCCATCCCGTCCCGGAAAGTCGAGCCGGGCGAAGGCGTATCCGGCTGTGGCCGAGGTCGCGACCTGGCCCGCGGCCACGGCAGTCGCGAACACGAGCGAGTTCAGGAAGTAGCGCCCGAAGGGCTGGACCGTCAGCGCCTCGGGATAGTTCGACCAGCGCGGCGTCCGCGGCAGGAGGCCCTCGCCGGCGAACACCTCCAGCTGTCCCATGAGGCTCGTGAGCGCCATCCACGCGAAGGGCGCCGCCATGAGGAGGCATGCCGCGGCGAGGAGGAGCCCGCGCGCCGTCCGGGACGCGATCGCGCGCCTAGCCATGGGCGCGGCGTGTGTCGAGGAAGCGGAAGTGCAGCCACGTGGCGGCGAACACGACCGCGAACAGCAGCCAGCTCATGGCGGCGGCGTTGCCGAACCGCAGGAACTCCCACGCCTCCCGGTAGATGTGATAGACGGCGACATCGGTGGCGCCCAGCGGACCGCCCTCGGTCATCACGTAGACGAGTCCGAACACCTGGAAGGATCCGATCACGGACGTGACGAGGACGAAGAACAGAGTGTGGCGCAGGCCGGGCAGGGTGACGTGGCGGAAACGCCGCCACGGCCCCGCGCCGTCGACCCGGGCCGCGTCGTACCAGTCGCGCGGGATGGCGGCGAGTCCCGCCTGAAAGACGACCATCTGGTAGCCCACGACCATCCAGATGCCGATGAGCATGAGGCTGACGAGCGCGGTATCGGGCGACGTGAGCCACGGGACGGACTCGAGCCCGGCGCGCTCCAGACCCCGGTTCAGCAGTCCGTACCGGTCGCTCAGCAGCCACTTCCACACCACCGCGATCGCCGCCACGCTCGTGATGCCGGGCAGGAAGAGGGCGAGCCGGGCCCAGCGCAGCGCGCGGCGCGACCCCCGGGTGAGGAGCGCGAGGGCGAGGGCGACGGCCATCGCGGCGGGCACGTGGAGCGTGAACAGCGCCGTGTTCCCGATCGCCGACCGCCACTCGCCGTCCGAGAGCAGCGCCCCATAGTTGTCGAGGCCGAGGAAGAGGGGCGCGGGGTCGATGAGGCGCCATTCGTGCAGCGAGATCCACAGGGAGAAGAGGAGCGGGCCGAGGGTGAACGCGAGGATGAGGGCCGCCGCCGGGGCGAGGAGGCCCCAGGCCGCCAGCGTTCGCCGCAGGGCGCGGGGGCGGGCCGCGAGTTGGACGAGGTGGAGCGCGAGGGCGACCAGCAGGGCGGCGAGCCCGCCGGCTGCGGTCAGCGGAAGGGCGGGCGAGGCCGTGTGTTCATATCCGAGAAAGGCGAGGTGGATGTCGGCGATGCGGGCCGCGTGCCAGGCGGCGCCGTTCGCCTCCACCGTGTGCGGTGTGCCGGTCGGCGTCTCCGGGGGCGGCGCGAGAGGCGGGGCCGCGCCCCGTTCGGGCGAGGCGGCGATGGCCGACGCGACTTCGGCCGGCATGGTCCACTGCCCGTCCGCGGACTCCAGCGCACGGTCCCTGGCCCACGGAAGGTGGGCGACCCGGGCGGCACGGGGCGGATCCGCGCCGGTCGCCATGGCGAGTTCGACGCCTCCCGCGGCCCGGGCCACCGTAGCGGCACTCAGCGCGCGGAGTTCGCGGTCCGCCCACCGCTCGGCGGCGACCGCCGTCAGGGCGATGCAGCCGACCGCGAGGAGCGCGAGGCCCGCCGGGTAGCGCGGCCGCGTCGGCCCCCGGCGCCGGCCCGCGGCCCAGCCCGAGACGAGCGCGACACCCGCGAGCGCTATGATCGCGGCGACGGCAGGGAAGGCCGCCCAGGGGCCGCCCGTCCGGCGCGGCGCGACCGCGATCCAGGCGGCGGGGTCGAGCGCGCCGGCCTCGTAGGCGTGTGCCCCCGCCCCTTCGCCTCCGTCGCTGGCGTCGAGGATCGTCGCCCGGTCACCGAGCAGTCCGGCGACGGCCGGGGCGCCGCCTCCCTCCTCCCACAGCGCCGCCGCCATGCGCGCCTCGGCTTCCGCCGACGCGACCCGCACGCTCTGGACCCGGCCCGCGGCGATGGCCAGGACCAGCGCCAGGCCGGCGGCCAGGACGACGGCGGCGAGGGCGGCGAAGGCCGGTTGCCGCGCGCCGCTCACCACTCGAACTCCGCGTCGATGCGGCGGGCCACGTCCGAGGCGCTCGATGCGAGGGGTTCTCCGCGCACCAGGCGGCGGTCCATGATCTCCACCGCCAGCGCCTCGATACGGGAGAAATCGCGCACCCGCGCGCCCCACGTCATCCGGGCGCCCTCCACCAGCGCGATGAACGCATCCTCGATTCCCGTGCCCTCCGCCGCGGCGATCTCCGCCGCCACGTCCATGCGCGAGGGGATGGCGAGTCCTGACCGCGCCCGGACGCGCTGCGCTTCGGGCGAGGCGAGGAAGCCGGCCAGATCGATGGCCCGCCGCAGGTTCGGCGCGTTGGGCGGCACGGCCCACCCGGACGCGTACAGCACGCTGGTCGCCGCTGTGCGCGAGGGATGGTGCGGAATGGGGAGGATGGCCAGGTCCAGGGCGCCCGCCTCCACCAAATCCCGGAACACGGGGAGCGTCCAGTGGCCGGAGAGCAGAAACGCCTGTCCGCCCGAGGCGAAGCGCGCCTCCCGCGCGGGGTCTCCCTGCTGGACGAACTGCGCGCCCGGCGTGAGGCCATCCTCCGCCAGGGCCGTGAGGAAACGGTACGCCTCCAGGGCTTCCGGCCCGTCCAGGTACCCCGCCGCGCGGCTGCCGCCGGGCGCCAGGATGTCCCCGCCCGCCGACCATACGAACGGCACCCATTGGTACAGGTTGCGCGGGAAGTCGAACCCGAACACGTCCTTCCGGCCGTCGCCGTCGGTGTCCGCGGTGACCGCCTCCGCGGCGCGCCGGAAGTCCGTCCAGGTCCAGCCGGGCGCGGGCAGAAGGTCCTCGACGCCCGCGGCGGCGAGCACGCTCCGGTTCGCGTACAGGACCATGGGCGTGAAGTCCTTCGGCAGCGCGAACATGGATCCGCCCCGGCGGAACGCGTCCGCCACCTGCCCGAACACGCTGTCCGGCCGAAATCCGAGCGCCTCCCGATATGGAGCGAGATCCAGCGCCAGCCCGCGCTCCACAAACGTGGGGATGTCGGGCGAGTCCATGAGGTACACGTCTGGCGGACGCCCCGCCGCGATCGAGGTCAGCAGCCGCTCCTCGTAGCCGTTGGGCGCCGATTCGAGCACGACCCGCACGCCGGGGTGCAGAGCCTCGTAGCGGTCCGCGACCTGGCGTTCGATTTCCAGTTCGCGCCCTCCGGCCCAGAGGGCTACGCGCAGCACGGCGTCGGACCCGTCGGGGGCGCAGGCGACCGCCGAGAGAACGGCCGTGGCCAGGATGGCGGCGCGGCTGGCGACCGCTCGAGGCGACCGGCTTGCCCGCGGCCGGGGACTCGTCATTGCGCTTACGGCCGGCTCATCGGCCGCGGCGCGGCGGCGTCGCGGCGGCCATCCGGACCGAACAGGTGGCTGCGCTCCCACGCGACCGAGACGCTCACCCGGTCGCCGGGAGCGATCCGGAGGGCGGGGGACGCCCGCGCCACCCACGCCGCCTCGCCGGGGCCGTCCATGTGCACGCGCTGTTCGCTCCCCAGCGCCTCGACGCGGAGCACGGTGGCCCGGAAGTCGGCGGCCTCGCGATCCCCGCCGGGCCCGCCGCCATCTCTCCTTGCAGCCACGGCGAGGTCTTCGGGGCGCACCGCCAGCGTGCCGCGGCCGACACCCGCCGGCGCGCGGATCGCGAACGGACCACCGGCGAGGCGACCCCCTTCGCCGCGGTCCAGGGCGATGCGGTTGATGGGCGGCGATCCCACGAAGCCCGCCACGAACAGGTTGCCCGGCCGGCGGTAGACTTCATCCGGCGTGCCCACCTGCTGGAGCCGGCCGCGATCCATCACCGCGACCCGCTGGCCCAGCGAGAGCGCTTCCACCTGGTCGTGCGTCACGAAGATCATCGTCGTGCCGAGGCGCCGGTGCAGGGCGGCGATCTCGTCCCGGGTCCGCAACCGCAGTTCCGCGTCGAGGTTCGAGAGCGGCTCGTCGAACAGGAACACGCCCGGATTGCGGACCATGGCCCGTCCCAGAGCCACCCGTTGGCGCTGTCCGCCGGACAGCTCGCCGGGCTTCCGCAACAGGAGTTCGGCGAGCCCCAGAACGGCGGCCGTCTCCGAGACGCGCCGCTCGATCTCGTCGCGCGGGGCGCCGCGCACGCGAAGGCCGAAGCCGAGATTCCCGGCCACGGTCATGTGCGGGTAGAGGGCGTAGCTCTGGAACACCATGGCTACGTCCCGGGCCCCCGGCTCGATGTCGTCGGCGCGCCGTCCTCCGATCCACACTTCTCCCGCGGTAGGTTCGACGAGGCCGGCGATGAGGCGCAACAGCGTGCTCTTGCCGCACCCCGACGGGCCCACCAGCACCATCAGCTCCCCGGCCCGCACCGCGAGGTCCAGCGGTCGCACGGCCACGACCTCACCGTACCGCTTCTCCACGCCGCGCAGTTCGACGCCCTGCGGCACGCGACTCACGGAGCCCACGGAACCCGCAACGCCTCGCCGCGCGGCTGGTCGAACCGCTCTCCGTCCACGGTGGCGCTCACCCGCCGGGGTTCCACGTCCACGCACACGGTGCGCCCCCTCGCGACGACGGGTCCCAGCGACACGCGGGCGGGACCGTTCGGCAGCGGGCGCACCTCGATACCCGACGCGTCCAGGTGGAGCCCGGCGAATCCGCGCGCCAGCAGATCGAGGATCCAGGAGTGCTGGTAGTCGTCGATGCCCCTGAAGTGGCACGCGCGGCCCGTGTGCGGGTTGTAGTGCTCGAAGCAGTTGGGGCGCGAGGGATCGCCGTCGGTGAACATCATGCGCGCAAAGCGGGAGAGCATGTCGGCCGCCAGCGCGCCGGCCCGCCCGCTCCCGCCGCTCCCGCTGCGCCAGCAGCGCAGCAGCCCCTCGATGACATGGCTCGTCGTCATCGGCCAGACGCGTCCGTTCCACGGGCAGTTGCGGCGCTTCCCGCGCCAGATGCCCTCCGCCGAGAATCGCGGATCGTCCACGCTCGACGAAGGCAGCGGGAAGCGCGTGCCGAACGTCCGGGGATCTTCGAGGTGGTCGAGCAGGGCGTCGAGGCGGGCCCCGCCCACCCGTCCGGTGAGCAGCGGGTAGAATCCCACCGCCGCCTTCACGCCGGTGCGCTCGCCGGTGCGCCCGTTCACGTCCGTAAACAGCCGAGCCTCGGCCGACCACATGCGTTCGTCGATCGCCTTCCAGCAGCGGTCCGCGAGCCCGCGCCACTCGGTCTCGTCGCCCGCCCGCGCGAGGCGGCGCGCCACGGAGGCGAGGGCGCGGAACAACTGGTGCGCGTAGACCGTCACGTCGATCCCCTTGAGGCGGAGGCTCGGCCGCCACCCCGCTACGTCGGCCTCTTCGTCCACGGCCATGTAGCGCGACATGTACTCCTGTCCCGTCTCGAAATGGTTCGTGACCGTGAACATCCCCGACGCCTCGGCGTCGCGCTCCGCCGTCAGCCAGCGGGCGTAGCGCGACAGCCCCTCGTAGCAGCGGGCCAGCGCCGCGGCATCGGGGTGCATGTCATCGACCGCGAGCAGCGCGTCGCCCCAGTTGGCGTGATAAAAATCGGTTCCCTCGAGGCGTTCGGGATAGAGGCGCCCATGGAACGAGCCATCGGGCCTCTGGTTGTCGACGAAATTCAGGAGCGAGCCCCACGCCTCGCGCCCGCCCCTCCGCCAGCGCATCTCCATCATGTGGCATTGCGCGCTGTAGGCGATCGGCACGTGGAAGTACTCCGGACCCTCGGCGATGGCGGGGTGCCGCACCGGGCCCCACGGACCCTCGAGGCGGTTCAGGCCGAGACCGTAGATGCGGTAGTCGAAAGTGCGGTCGAGGTATGGATCGCCGCACCGGAAGTGGGGGAAATCGCCGAAGAAGGACTCCCAGGCGGAGGTTGCCGGGGACTCCCGGGCGGAGGCTGCCGGGGGCTCCCGGGCCTCGCCGCCCCGGGGATGGAGGGTCAGCCGCAAGGTTGGCGACTCACTGTCGTCCGTCCCTCCGAGCGGAAGCGCGACGGCGATCCAGATCCACCCGGAGCGGCGTCCGCCCGCGTCCGCGGCGTTCCCCGGGACAGCGCCCCCGTCCGCGAAGGGGGAGTGCCGCCACTCGGGCGCCCCGCGACCTTCGGACGGCACGATGCGCCGCCACGCGGGCGAAATGGATCCCGCGAGTTCCACGCGCAGGACCAGTTCCTGCCCGCGCCGGTCCGAGACGACCCGCGTCCAGCCCACCCCGCCCGTCGTGGGTTCCGCTCCGCCCGTCGCGTCCGCCGGCTGCGCGGTGAAGCCGACGACGTATCCCTCGAGTTCGGCGGGCACGTACCACGAGGATTCCAGGATTCCGCCCGGCAGCACCTGGCGGCGCTCCTCGAGGATGACGCCTCGCGCATCCCGCCATGTGGCGACCAGCCGTCCCGGCCGCCACCGGCGTGGCGTCAGCTCGCTCCCGCCGGGGCCGCGGGTCGCACTTCGGAGGGCGATTTCCGCTCCGTCCGGGCGGACGAGAGCCACCGAGAACCCCGGGCCGATCTCGTGCTGCAGCAGGTGAACCGGATCCCAGAACCCCGGCCGGTGGAGCCACCGCGGAAACGGCGGTGCCCACACCACGCCGTCGAGCCCGCCCAGGAACCACTTGTCCTCGCGAGCCAGCGCCGCGATGCGAGCCTTCGGCGAAGCGGCGGAACGGGACGGGCGGCGGTTCATGGGAACACCATCGAACCGCCCGGGTCGCCGGTCAACGGCTCGACGCGTCCGGCGCCGGCCCGCGACGCCTTCGCGCAGTGGTACCCTGACACTTCCTCCCGGCGGGGCGCGTAGGCGCGCACAGGCCCCCGCGGCGTCGAGGCGGCGGCCCGGCAGCGCGGGGATTCGCGCCCGCGCCGCCTGTCCAACCCTGCGTTCAGCGTCTGGAGGAAAGAGATGTTCCGGAATCGTCGCTCTCTCGGCTGCCCCTCGGGGCGAATCGCCCTCACGGGCGCCCTATTCGCCGGATTCGTATCGGCCGGCTGCATCTTCGTCGGCGACAGCGAGTCGCGGGACGAAGCGGATGAAGTGCGGGAAGATGTGCGCGATGCCGCCGAGGAAATTGCCGCAAGCATCACCGAAGCCGTGGAAGAGCTCGGCGAGCACATGTCCGATCTCGCCGAGGAACTGAGCGGCGAGGCGCTGGTCGATAACCCGGTCAACTTCCGCGAGTTCTACGATCTGCTTCCCGAGCGGGTGGGGAACCTGAGGCGGACTTCGCGCGAAGGGGCGACCGGCGGCGCTCTGGGGTTCCACATGTCCCAGGCCGAAGCCGGGTACGAGGGGAGTAACGGAGTCGAGGTCGAAGTCACCATCGCCGACATCGGCGCGCTGCCGGTGATCGGTTCGGAGAGGTTCATGGAGTGGATCGATCTCTCGGTCGAGGAAGAGAGCGACCGGGGTTGGGCACGCACGATCGAATACGAAGGCTATCCGGCCATGGAGGAATTCCGGCGCACGCGCGGCGACCGCGGCAGCGCGGAGTTCATCTGGTTCGTCGAAGGTCGTTTCCTCGTCGCTCTGGACGGACGGAACCTGACGATCGACGAACTCCACGAGCTTCGAGACGCGATCGACACCGGCGCGCTGGCCGACCTGCGCGACCGGGAAGGGGAGTAGCGGGGCGGGTTAGCGCTCCCAGTCCGCGGCGTCGGGGATCCCGCGGCTGACCAGCACTTCCAGGCCGGGATCGAGGGTCAACGCCTCCGCCACCGCCCCGGCCAGCCCCGCGGGAGTCGGATCCCGCAGGATCGCGCGCACCTGTCGGGTCGCGGGCTCCCGCACGATGGCCGTAGGAACGACAGCGGGATCGGCTGCGGGGAGGCCGCCCCCTCCGTCGAGCGTGTCGAGCGTGACCGACCCGCCGGGTCCGGAGAGCGTGAGGCTTGCCAGGGCGCCCGCCCACCCGGGCCGGACGGGCACGGCGAAGGCGAAACCCGAGCCGCCGTCCCCATCGGCGATCCGCCACATGTCGAAGCGCAGCGCGAACAGTTCCTCCCCCGACGCGTTCCGGCCGCGGATACGATAGTCGCCACCGTCCATGGGCAGAGAGGGCGGCGCGTCGAGGACGAACGCGGGCTCCAGGTAGGGAACGCCTTCTTCGCTGACGCCGCCCCAGAGCAGCAGCGTGCGCGCATCGCGGCCGACCGCCCCGTCCGGGGCGGATTCGAGCGGCTCGGTGCGGAGGCGGAAGCGCATCGCATTGTAGAAGTGATAGTCCCCGATCCAGTGCGGATCGCAGTATCCCATGATGTCGGGCCTGTCCGGCGGGACGAGTTGCCCGCCATCGCGAAAATCGTATCCCCATGCGCCGATGAACCCACTCCGTTCGGGATACCAGGGATCGAAGCCGGTCGCGCTGCACGGCGCGTGGCTGAGGCTCATGTTGTGCCCGAATTCGTGCCCGACGATGTCGGGTCGATCGCGACTGGAGAAACTGGCGAACCCGCCGACGAAAGCCACGCCCCCGCCGTCGTTGTTCGACATCGTGCCCATGTAGTGCCCGGTGCCCCCCTCCGCGGCACGTATCGCCGCCGTCTGGCCCAACAGCGCGTTCTGGTTGTTGGTGGATACCATCACGGGCTCGTGCGCCGTGACCGTCATGGCTCCGACCGGGAGAAGCGTATGCGTGTCCCAGAAGAGTTCGTGGTCCGGGGTCAGACCGTTCACGTAGCTCACGATCGACGCGTCCCGCTCTGACGTCAGCACGAACGGAATCACCGTGACATTGAACGTGGGCATCGTCCGGACATCGAAGGCGCGCCGGCCGCTCTCGGGGATCCGCCGCGTGAGTCCCAGAGCCGGGTCCAGCGTGCCGCCGGGATCCGTCTCGACGACAATTTCGAGTCCGGGCTGCACGACCTGCCCGGGAATCACGACGTTCGCGGATGCGGCGAGGTTGCCTTCGTCGATCGCCGCCGGCACGAGGTTCGACTGTGCGGGAATGTCGACGACGTGGGTTTCGGCGCCTTCCACGTAGAACCGGGCCCGGACCTCCGGGAAACTGACGGACGCGCCTTCGGGGGCAGTCAGAAACACGCGCAGGAGCGCGGAATCGCCGGCGACGAGCGGCACGGGAAACTGCGACGACTGTACGGCCTGCGTGAGTACGATCGACGCATCCTGCCCGCACGTGGCGACCCGGTACCTGTACAGCCGCTCCAGCCAGTCCCGGAAGGCGGGTTCAGCGGGCGCACAGAGCGCCGAGCCTCCCAGGTGGACCTGGACCAGCCCCCGGATCGACGTCAACGCGACGGGCAGCGGGCCGGACAGCCCGGCGTTGCCGGACAGGTTCAGAACGCGCAGCGCGGCCAGGCGCCCGAACGCCTCCGGCACTGGCCCCTCGAGGTCGTTCTGCATGAGCAGCAGGACCTGCAGCTGTCCGAGGTCCCCGAGTTCGGACGGGATCGGTCCCGCGAGATCGTTGCCGCTCAGGTCCAGCAGACGTGCCGTGCGAAGGTGGCCCAGCGCGGCCGGGACCGGCCCCGTGAATCCGTTGTCGCTGAGATCCAGTTGGTCCAGGAAACCGAAGCCGCCGATCAGCGGCGGAATCTCGCCGTCAAAGCCGTTGTCGCGAAGATCCAATCGCAGGAGGATCTGCAGGCGGCCCAGTTCGGGCGGGATCGACCCCGCGAGTTCGTTTCGCGACAGGACGAGCGACTGGAGCCGGTCGAGTGCGCCGAGTTCCGGCGGCAGCTCTCCCTCGAGCCCGTTGAAGTCGAGGCGGAGATCCGTCACCCGCCCCTCCGCGTCCACGCCCACGCCGTACCACGTGTCCAGCGGGCGGCCGGTGAGCCAGTTGTCGTCGTTGATCCAGCCCTCGCCGCCCGTTGCCTCGTACAGCGCGCGGAGCACGGCATGGTCCGCCGTCAGCAACTCGGGTACGAGGACGTCGAAATCCAGCCGGGCCTGCAGCGCCCGGGGATCGCGGGCCCGGATCGTGACCCGCGCTTCGCCCGGCGCGACCCCGGCGACGGTGACGACGGTACCGGACAGCGAGGCCGACGCGACGCCGGCGTCGGAGGTCTCTACCGAGAACGTCAGGGCGTCCCCGTCCGGATCCGTGAAGTAGGCCGCCGCGTCCACCGTCAGCGTGTCGCCTGCCGCCAGTTCCTGCGCCGGGATCGTGCTCGTCGGCGTCGGCCGGCGGTTGGGCGATGTCGTGGGCGGGGCCGTCGTTTCGCCGCCGCACGCCGCGGCCGAGAGGATGACGAGCGCCATCAGCCCGGCGAGGCCGGCAAGGACGGCCGGCGAGTTGCTCCCGCTCAGCCGCCTGCTCAGCTGTCTGCTCACCGGGCGACGTGCGACAACTGGCGTTCGAGATCCTCGATCGCCGATCGCTCGCGGTCGGAACTCTCGATGATGTGGTCCGCGAAGTACTCGATGTTGTCCATCGGAGCCTCGCCGGCCAGCGATTTGATCCCGACGGTGGCCACGCCCCCGAGCGCTTCCGCGATCGTGCGCGCCTCGGCCACGAACTGCTGCGCGATGGTCTGCATCGTCCCTTCCGCCTGCGCGATCACGACATCCGCCCGCCCCGACAACTCCTCGAGGCGCCGCGACTCCTCGAGATCCCGGTTGCAGCGGTACATGACCGCAAGTCTGGCATCGCAGTCGTTGTAGAACACTCGGAGCGCCGCCGCGCGAAGGTCGAGCTTCTCGATGGCTTCCGCGAGCTTCGCTTCAAGCCGGTCCGCGATCGGGCTCTGAGTGCGCGCGAGGTCGCCCCCCGGCTCGCCGCGAAGGCGTTCGCGCCAATACGCGGCGGAACGCTGCGCTTCATCCGCCGCCTCGGCGAGTTCCGACCGCGCCCGTCCCCACTCCGAGCCCCTCCCCAGCGTCCGTTCGCGGTGTACCTGAATCCGTTCCCGGAACTCGGTCACCGCAAACTCGTGTACGCGCAGGACCGCCCAGGGTTCCGCGTTCCCGTAGGCGGCGATGCCGCGGTGTACCGTTGCGCGGATCTCCGACCGTTTCCGTCGGGCGGGATAGGCCTTGCCGAGCCCGTTCAGCACCCAGATCAGCGCCGCGACACCCAGGACGCCGAACATCCCCGCCCCGCCGCCGACCACTCCCGCGTAGCACGACCCGACGATGACGAGCGGGACCACCCAGCGCGCCACCGACGCGGCTTCCCCGGGCCGGGTCCGCGAACGGGCCAACTCCACATCGAGTTCGCGTTCCGCCTCCCGCGCCTCCCGCTCGAAGCAGCGGCGGGCGAGGGCGTCCATCGAGACGTCCGATGCGCTCAAGAGGCGTCGCCTTCGCCGGTCAGCTCGTGGCGCGCGGCGGGGTGCGCACGATGACGCCGGGGACGCCGGCCTCGCGCAGCCGGTTGTTGAAGGCGGCGACGTCCGTGTCGATGATCTGCTGGAGCGTGCCCAGCCACTCGCCGAGTTCGGCCTCAAGTTCGTCGGCGCGGACGGCCGCCACCGCGTTGGGGCGGTCGTAGGTCGACGCGACGTAGCCGTACAGGTTCGCGATCTCGTTGTCGAGCATGGGCGGGAAGTTGAGCATGTCCTGCCCCGACTCGTTCTTCGTCTGGAAGAGTTCCTCCTCGACGTCCGTGAGCTTCTCGCCCGCGGCGTCCGCCATCTCCGTGAAGTCATCGCCGTAGCCGGCCTCCTCCACCGACTGCGCGATGTCGCTCATCTGGGACCGGATGGAACGCGCGTCGCGCACCGCGTCGTGCGACTGCTGCAGCAGGCCGCGCACGCGGACCATCAGGTCGTGCTGGGCCTGCAGATCGGCCACCGTGACCTGGTCGGCCACCCGCGGGTCGATCCGGACCGCCAGCGGCCGCGACTGCGTCGCGTCACCCGCCGTCAGACGCACCTCATAGCGCCCCGGCACCGCGGGCACGCGGCCCGTGAAGCCCCAGATGCGGGCACCCTGCACGAGGTCGGGTCCCTCGTCCTGAAGGTTCCACACCATGCGGTTGAGTCCGGCGCTCGCCGGCAGGCGGCCCGGAGACCAGCTCGACGGACGGCCGATGGCCGCCTTCGCCTCATCGTCCCATGAGCCGGGATTCGAGGAGTAGACCCGCACCACCTCGCCGCCCGCATCCACGATCTCGAGGTTCACCGTCTCCTCCATCCCCTCTCCGAGCGCGAAGTGGATCGGCGCCCCGTTGGGGAAGACGCTCTGGGCGCGCACCGCATCCCCCGGCGCGTAGAGGTGTACGTCGGCCGCCAGCGTGGCCGCCGACATCGTGCGCAGCGGCGAAATGTCGTCGAGGATCCAGAACGAGCGGCCCTGCGTCCCCATGACGAGATCGCCCTCGTGCACGAGCATGTCCGTGATCGGCGTGACCGGCAGGTTCTGCTGGAAGCGCTGCCAGCTGCCGCCGCCATCGAAACTGATGTAGAGCCCGTACTCCGTGCCGGCGTAGAGGAGACCTTCCCGCTCCGGGTCCTCGCGCACGACGCGCACGAAGTGGCCGGGCTCGATCCCATCGGTGGAGAGACGGGTCCAGCTCTCCCCGTAGTCGTCCGTGCGCCACATGTAGGGCGTGTCGTCCTGCATCCTGTAGCGGTAGACGGCGACGTGCGCCCGCCCCGCGCCGTGCGCCGAGAGGTCGATCATGTTGACGGTCGAGAACTCGGGCAGGTCGCCGGGCGTCACGTCCGCCCAGCTCTCCCCGTCGTCGCGCGAGACGTGGATGAGGCCGTCGTCCGAGCCCGCCCACAGGACGCCCGCCTCGTGCGGCGACTCCTCGAAGGCGAAGATGGTCCCGTACACCTCCACCCCGGTGTTGTCCCACGTGATGCGGCCGCCCGCGTGCTCCTGCTTCGTCGTGTCGTTGCGCGTGAGGTCGGGACTGATCGTCTCCCACGAATATCCCGCGTCCCGCGTCCGGTTCACGAACTGTGATGTGTGATAGACGACATCGGGATCGTGGGGGGAGATCCGGATCGGCGCATTCCACTGGAAGCGGTGCCGCAGCGTCTTCGGGGCCTGTCCCAGTTGGAGCTGCGGATAGAGGAGCATCTGCCGTGCGTCGCCGGTCTCCCGGTCCACCCGGTTGATGCTGCCGCCGTAGCAGCCCGCGTACGTCACGTTCGGGTTGCGCGGGTCGATCGCGATGTGCCCGCTCTCGCAGCCACCGACCGCGGCCCAGTGCTGCGGCGCCTGAACCGCCGGCATCCCGCGGCTCGGCACCATGATCGTCGAGTTGTCCTGCTGCGAGCCGTACACGCGGTAGGGAAACTGGTCGTCGACGAACACCCGGTACATCTCCGCCGTGACCTGGTTGTAGTAGGTGGACCAGCTCTCCGCGCCGGTCGTCGTCACCTGCCCGCCGCCGTCGTTCGCCACGACCTGGAAGTCGGGGTTCTCGTAGTTGATCCACAGGTCGTGCACGTCCCCGTGCGGGACGCCGTAGCTCTGCCACGTCACGCCCCCGTCGATGGACTTGTTGTAGCCGACATTGAGGGCGTACACCGTGTTCTCGTCCACCGGATCGGCGTAGATGTGCGTGTAGTACCACGCCCGCTGCTGCAGCCCGCGGTCCTCGTTCACCCGCTGCCAGGAGTCGCCCCCGTCATCGGAGCGATAGACGCCCCCCCGGTCGTTGGGCGCCTCGATGAGGACCCAGACGCGGTCGGGGTTGGCGCGGGAGACGGTGACGGCGGCCTTGCCGACGAGGCCCGTGGGGAGGCCGCCCTCGAGCCGGTCCCACGTGTCGCCGCCGTCCGTCGAGCGGAAGATGCCGGATTCCTCGGAACCGGAGATCGCGGTCCACGGCTTGCGCTCGCCCCGCCACGCCGCCGCGAAGATGATGCGGGGATTCCCCGGATTCAGCGCGAGGTCGACGACGCCCGTGCTGTCGGAGATCGCGAGGACGTGGTCCCACGTGTCGCCGCCGTCCGTCGTGCGGAAGACGCCGCGCTCCGGGTTGGGGCCGAAGGGGTCGCCCATCGCGGCCACGAAGGCGATGTCCGCATCGCGCGGATGGACCTCGATGCGGCCGATCTGTCCCGCGTTCGGGAGTCCGATGTGGGTCCAGGAATCGCCGCCGTCCGTGCTGCGGTAGATGCCGATTCCCTTGGAGATGTTGCCGCGGATGCAGGCCGAGCCGGTGCCCACGTAGATGACGTTCGCGTCGCTGTCCGCCACGTCGATCGCCCCGATGGAGCCCGTCTCGATGTAGCCGTCGGAGATGTTGAGCCAGTTGAGGCCGGCGTCGTCCGTGCGCCACACCCCTCCGCCGGTCGCGCCCATGAAATACGTGAGCGGCTGCTCGGTGATCCCCGCCACGGCCGTGCTTCGCCCCCCCCGCGGCGGCCCGATGGAGCGGAAACTGAGTCCCGCCACGTCGGCGGAATCGAACACCACCGCTTCCTGGGCGGCGAGTTCCTGGGCGGCGAGCGCCGTGGGCGCGACGGCGAGATTCGCCGCAACCAACACGGCTGCGGCGAGGGTGAGCGTGGTCGGCGTGACGATGGCCAGCTTACGCATGGGGTTCCAACTCCTGTTCCGGCGACACGTTGATTCCGGCGACACGGTGACTCGCTGCTTCGCTGCGGTCGTTGGCGGACCTCGCGGACGCCATGCCCGGTCGGACCGCGGCCCGCCAACGTAGATGGACAATGCCCACCGCGACAATCACGAAGGGCGGTGGACGGCTATCCCCCGGTGTCGTCAGAGTTCCGCGTGCGGCGCCGCACGTAGCTCTCGAGTACGCGGTTCATTCGCGTCCGGTAGCCTTCCCCGGAGCCTTGAGATAGGCCAGCACGGAGCGCTTGACGCGCATGGTGATCTGGTCCGTCCGATCCGGCTCGACGAGCTCCGCGGCGTCCGTCGAGGGCTCCCGGCTCCTTGACGCAGTGACGCCGTGGTGCCATGGTGCAGGTTCATGAGAACCACACTAAACCTCGACGCCGATGTCCACCGCGCCGTGAAGAGTCTCGCGCGCGAGCGCGGCGAAAGCCTGGGGGCCGTCGCTTCGGCGCTGATCCGGCGAGCGTTGCGACCGCGTCGCACGGCGACCTCGCGTGGATCGGTGTCCCGGATCAGTGGGTTTCCGGTGGTCGACGTGCCCGACGACGCCACTCCGATCACGCCCGAGATGGTGGCCGATGCCTTGGACGAGATCTGATACGCCTCCTGGATGTAAACGTTCTCGTCGCGCTCGCGTGGCCCAGTCACGTCCACCACCGTCGGGCCGACGCCTGGTTTCGCTCAATACAACAGGCGGGTTGGGCCACCTGTCCCGTCACGGAATCGGGCTTCGTGCGGATATCGAGCAATGCACGGGCGCTCGCCGACGCTCTGATGCCTCAGGAGGCGCGCATTCTGCTTCGCCGAGTACGAGACCTACCTGGGCACGTGTTTTGGAGAGATGACGTCTCGCCCGCAGCGCCGCGCGAATCGGCCTTCGCGAGAGTGGTTGGCTATCGTCAGTTCACCGACGCGCATCTCCTGACGCTCGCCATGGATCGAGGCGGGTGCCTTGCGACGTTCGACAAGGGCGTGGCGCAACTGATGCCGCCGGACGCCTCGGACGCGGTCGACTTGATTCCTTAGCGGCTTAGCGGGGAGCCCCTCAGCCGCGCGTGTCGCGCATCAGAGTTGCTTGACTTCCTCCGTGATGCGGGCGAGGGCGTCGGAGGCGTCTCCGAAGAACATGCGGTTGTTCCGCAGGTAGAAGAGCGGGTTGTCGATCCCGGCGTACCCCACCGACAGCGAGCGCTTGATGACGATGCACGTCTTCGCCCGGTCCGTCTCGATGATCGGCATGCCACCGATCGGGCTCGAGGGGTCGTCGCGCGCGAGCGGGTTCACCACGTCGTTCGCCCCCACGACCACGGCCACGTCGATGTTCTCCATGTCGGGGTTCACGTCCTCGGGCTCGCAGAGCTGCTCGTAGGGCACGTTCGCCTCGGCGAGGAGGACGTTCATGTGGCCCGGCATCCGCCCCGCCACCGGGTGCACGCAGTAGCGCACGGACACGCCGCGCTCCGTCAGCAAGTCGGCCAGTTCGCGCACGCGGTGCTGCGCCTGCGCCACCGCGAGACCGTAGCCGGGGACGAAGATGACCTGTGAGGCGTAACCGAGAACCATGGCGGAGTCCTCGGCATCGATCGGCGTCGCCACCCGGTCGCCGTCCGCGGCGCGCACCGCCGTCGCCGCCCCCGTGCCGAAGGCGCTGAACAGGACGTTGGCCAGCGAGCGGTTCATCGCCCGGCACATGATGCCGGTGAGGATGAGTCCCGACGCGCCGACCAGTGCCCCGGAGATGATGAGCGCGTTGTTCTCCAGCACGAATCCGGCCGAAGCCGCCGCCAGCCCCGAGTAGGAGTTGAGCAGCGCCACCACGACCGGCATGTCCGCGCCCCCGATCGGGATCACGAACAGGACGCCGAGGATGAGGGCCGCCGCGATGAGACCCCAGTAGAAGAGGAGGTTCGACTCGAAGCCGATCAGGTAGACCGCCAGCACCAGGGCGAACGCAAGGAGAATCCCGGCGGAGAACTTCACGAGCGGGTTCGAGATCGCGTTGCCGGTCACGAACCCCTGCAGCTTCCCGAACGCGATCATGCTGCCGGAGAAGGTGACGGCGCCGATCAGCGTCCCGGCCATGATCGACACGCCGGAGTCGATGGCGAGCGTCTCCGTGCCGCTCACGCGCAGGTATTCTCCGACCGCGACGAGACCGGACGCGGCCCCCCCGAACCCGTTGAAGACCGCCACCATCTCCGGCATGGCGGTCATCTTCACCGTTCGGGCCATGACGCCGCCGATCAGCCCCCCGATGGCGAGGCCGGCGACGATCCAGGTGTATTCCAGGTCGCTCTCCAGCAGCGTCGCCACCACCGCGAGCAGCATGCCGACCGCGGCGAGCCGGTTGCCGCCCGCCGCCGTTGCCGGATGGCTGAGCCGCTTGATGCCGAGGATGAAGAGCACGGCGGACGCCAGGTAGGCGAGCGGAATGATCGTCGAGAATCCTGACATTTCCATCGCTAGCTTGCGTCCTTGCTCTTGAACATCTGGAGCATGCGGTCGGTGACGAGAAAGCCGCCGACGACGTTGATCGTGGCGAGGATGAGCGCCGCCAGCCCGATCCACCGCATGAGATGCCCGTCGCCGGCGCGTCCGATGACGAGCAGCGCGCCCACGATCGAGATCCCGGAGATCGCGTTCGATCCCGACATCAGCGGAGTGTGCAGCGTGGGCGGCACCTTCGTGATGAGTTCAAAGCCCACGAACATGGCGAGCACGAAGACGTACAGTCCGATCAGCAGCGTTCCTTCCATCAGGCAGGCCTCGTGTGAGGAGTCATGCGCCGAACCGGATCTCTCCCGCGTGCGTCACGCAGCAGGGTCCGATCACATCATCGTCCAGGTCCACCACGACCCCGTCCTCTCCGAACATCGGCTTCACAAGCGCGGAGAGGTTGCGGCCGAGCAACTGGCTGGCGTGGTAGGGAAGCGAGCCCGGCACGTTGAGCGGGGCGTGGATCGTCACGCCGCGTTCGACGACCGTCTCTCCGGGCGCCGACAGCGAGCAATTGCCACCGGCCTCCCCCGCGAGATCGACGATCACCGAGCCCACCTTCATCCGGTCCACCATGTCGTCGGTGATCAGCACGGGCGCCCGGCGTCCCGGCACCAGCGCCGTCGTGATAACGACGTCCGCCCGCGCCACGTGCTGCGCGAGCAGTTCACGCTGCCGCGCCTGCTCCGCCTCCTCGAGTTCCTTCGCGTAACCGCCCTCGGTCTCCGCGTCGGCGGCTGCGCCCCCAGCGCCCTCGGCGCTCCCCCCGCCTTCATCGAGGTCCACGAACTTCGCGCCGAGGCTCTCGACTTCCTCGCGCACGGCGGCGCGGATATCGTAGCCCCAGGTGTCGGCGCCGAGCCGGCGGCCCGTCGCGATCGCCTGCAGCCCGGCGACTCCTGCCCCCAGCACGAGCACGCGCGCCGGGGAGAGCGTCCCCGCCGCCGTCATGAGGAGAGGAAAGATGCGTCCGAGCGAGTTCGCGCCGAGGAGGACGGCCTTGTACCCCGCCAGGTTGCTCTGCGACGAAAGGGCGTCCATCGCCTGCGCGCGCGTGATTCTCGGGACCAGTTCCAGCGCCAGCGCCGTCACCCCGCCCGCGGCGAGACGCTCGATCAGCGCCGCGTTCTCGTGCGGACGCAGGAGGCACGCGAGGACCGCACCCTCCCGCAGCCCGTCCGCCTCGGCCTCGGAGGGCGGCGCGACCTTGAACACGACATCGGCCTCGCCCAGAAGCCGGCCGGCATCAGCGACGACCTCCACGCCCACAGCCTCGTAGGCCGCGTCGGGGAAGCCGGCCGCCCGTCCCGCTCCCGTCTCGATGGCGATCGAAACGTCATCGGAGAGCAGGCGCTTCGCCCCGTCCGGCGTGAGGGCGACCCGCGACTCCCCGTCGGCGGTCTCCCGCGGGACACAGATTCGAACGCTCAAGAGCCACTCCCGTTGTTTCCCATCGTTCACGGTGTTGATCCGGCGCAGGGTTCGGACGCGCGGCCGCGATCCGGGCGCGAATCTTGACCGCCCGACCGCCGCGCGCAACGCACCGCCAGCCACCGCGCGCAACTCACCGCCAGCCGCCGCGCCGGAGCTCGGGCACTCGTGGGAGGAGTCAAGCGCCCTTGCATCCGCTCAAGACAATCGAAAATCCGATCTTGAATTGGCTTGACCGTTCACATGGGTCCCAGATGCCTCACATGGCACCCTGTCCCGTGGCCCCGCCCCGGTGGTCCCGTCCGGTGGCCCCCTCCCGTGAGCCCTCCGGTTGGAGCCCTCCCGTTGCCAGGTGGCGCCGTTACCGCGGGGCCGGCCTGGCGAGACCGTGGTGTGCTCTCGATTGCGCCGAGAGGCCGGCGGGTGCCTATTCTTCCAAAGTCCCAGCCCCAGGAGGACCGCATGTTTCGCCGTTCGTTCACCGCCCATTCCGCGTCGGCCGCCGCGCTGTCGCAGGTCCCCGCGCTGTCGCTTGTTGCCGCCGTGGCGCTCGCCGCCGCTCCGGACGTGGCCGCCCAGGACGCGATTGCGCTCGCCATCGCGCCCATCCCCACCGAAACGGAGCAGGCGACCGCGAAGGTCATCCAGAAGCAGGGCGACGAGTGGGTGACGCTGCGCGAGGGCGCCGGACCGTTCATCTGCATCGCGGATGACCCGGGCGCCGATGGCTTCCACTCCGCCTGCTACCACGAGTCGCTCGAGCCCTACATGGCGCGCGGTCGCGAACTCACGTCGCAGGGCGTCACCGGCCGCGAGAACGTCGAGATGCGGATGGCCGAGATCGAGGCGGGCACGCTGGAGATGCCGAGTTACGCTTTCCTGCACGCGATCTATGCGGGAGAGGGTTGGTCCGGAGACATGGACGCCGTCCTGAGGCATCAGGCCGTCATCTACACGCCCTTCGCCACGGCCGAAGATCTGGGCCTACCCACCAGCGCGACGAGGGGCGCGTGGCTGATGGGCGCCGGCACGGCGAACTCGCACGTCATGATCACGCCCTAGGCGATCCCGGAGCGACGGACGAACCGTGGCCGAAATCACACGACACCAGTTGGGCGCGTTGCTCCTGAGCGCGCTCCGCGACAGGGGACTGGGCGCCCGCGACCTGTTCGAGGGCCGCCAGGAGCCGCTCTCCTGGTTCTTCCGCGCCGTTGCGTACGACCAGTCGGAACTCGACATCCTCGAGTCCGGCGCGCTGGATGCGCTCCATGCGCCGTCCGCCATGATCGAACTCGTCATCGACGAGATGGCGCTCGGACTCGCCAACATCGGGATCGAAGGCCTCGGCACCTACCTGGCCGCGTCCGCTGTCCCCGGCCACGACGCGCCCGAACCGATCGAGGCGCTGGAACTCGATGGCGACGTGATGCTCGGGTACGTCCACATCGACGTCGCGCCTCCCGCCCTCTGGCTGGACGAGCGGGAGTCGAATCCCTCGCGTAACGATGCGCTCGCCACCCGGCTCTCCAGGGTGGCGCAGGAGGTGGGGGCGGTTTCGGACACGGTCGAGGTTCATATCGAGGGCGCCCTCGACCCCGACGGCGGGTGGACCGATCCGACGGAAAACGTTCGTCCCGCCGGTGTGGCGGTCCACTTCACCTTCGACATCCCGCTCGCCGGCACCGGGAAACGGGAACTCGCCGCGATCTTCGCGCGCGCCGCGGACGGTGCCCGCGACGCGGTGGAGGGGATGCGGTCCGTCTTCCGCGGAGACCACGAATAGCCCCCCGCGGCAAAACCCGCTTCCGCGTACTTCCCGCCGCAGCCCTCGCCGCCGGCCTCCTCACCGCCTGCGATGCCTCCGCTCCGCCCGCCTCGATCGACTGGGTCGAGGGGGACGGACACCGCTCGCGTCTCCTGTCGTTCCGGGGAGAGGCCGAAGGCGGCTTCACCTGGCTGGCGCCGCGGAGAACGGGCATCGAAGCCGTTCCCACCGTGTCGCGGGAGGCCCGGCTCGCGAACCGAACGCTCATTCACGGCGTCGGCGTGGCGCTCGGGGACGTGGACGGCGACGGCTGGGCCGACCTCTACCTGTGCATGCTGGACCGGCCCAACGTCCTCTACCGCAACCTCGGAGGCTGGCGCTTCGAGGACGTGACGGAGCGTTCCGGAGCCGGCCTCGGGGACCGGCTGTCGCGGGGCGCCGTGTTCGCGGATGCGGACGGCGACGGCGACCTGGACCTCTTCGTGGCCGTGCATGGGGGGACGAACGCGCTCCTCCTGAACGACGGGAGCGGGATCTTCGAGGAAGTCGAAGCGGGCTTCGAGGGCGAATGGGGGAGCAGCACGCTCGCGCTCGCCGACATCGACGGAGACGAGGACCTCGACGCGTACTTCGCCAACTACAAGACGGTCCAGGGCGACGACCTCTTCAGCCCGGCGGAGCGCGGGCCGCGCGAGATTGCCGAGCGCATCGGCGACGAGTTCGTGCTCACGCCCCCCTTCGACGAGCACTACCGGCTCGAGGCCGAGGGCGAGGGAGTGCTGCGCTTCGAACTCGCGGACCCCGACGAATTGTACCTCAACGATGGATCGGGCGGCTTCGCGCCGGTCGACCTCGCGGGAGGCGTGTTTCGGGACGCGGATGGCGAGCCGGTCTCCGGCGTCCCCCGCGACTGGGGGCTCGTCGCGCGCTTCTTCGACGCGGACGACGACGGTGACGCCGACCTCTTCGTCGCCAACGACCTGGGAAGCGAGGACGGGTTCTGGCTCAACGAGGGCGGCGCCTTCACCACCGCCTCGGGACTCGCCTTCCGCACCGAGAGCACCTCCTCGATGGGGGTCGACTTCTCCGACATCGATGGAGACGGCGACACGGACTTCGTGACGACGGAGATGCTCTCCGCCGATCCGGTGAGGAGACGGGAGCAGATCGCCCTCGGCGCGGCCGCATGGACGCCCCCCGGCGGGCACGAGACGCGGGTGTCGGCCGACCGCAACACGCTGCAGCTCAACCGGGGCGACGGGACCTGGGCCGAGACGGCGCGGGCCGCGGGGCTCGCCGCCTCGGAATGGACGTGGGGCGCGATGTTCCTCGACGTCGACCTCGACGGGTACGAAGACCTGCTGATCACGAACGGACACGGATGGGACCCGCTCGACGGGGACACGCAGGAGGCGCTCAGGACCCGCCGCATCCAGGTGGACTGGCGCGAGGAACTTGGCGTGTTTCCGCCGCTCCGGCTGCGGAACCTCGCGTTCCGCAATCTCGGCGACGGTACTTTCGCAGACATGACCCGGGGCTGGGGATACGGGGCGGAGCCGGACGTGAGCCACGGGATCGCGGCGGCGGATTTGGACCGTGACGGCGACCGGGACGTCGTGATCACGCGGCTGGACGAACCGCCTCTCATCCTGCGCAACGATGCCGGGAGGGCGCGGGTCGCCGTGCGCGTGCTCGGTGAGGGCCGCAACACGCAGGCGATCGGCGCGCGCGTCGTGCTCGCCGGCGCGTCCGCGGCGGGTCCGGTCAGGCCGGACCAGACGCGGCAGGTGACCGCGGGCGGCATGTATCTTTCCGGCTCGGACCCGGGGCTCACCTTCGCGATGGGCGACGCCGAGGCCGCCGAGGCGACGATCATCTGGCCCTCGGGGCGGAGCCGGACCGTCCGCGTGCTCGCGAACCACGCTTACGAAGTGGGGCCGCCCCCGGCCGGCGAGACCGGCGAAACCGGCGCCGCCGTCCCGGCGAGCCGCGCGGGGCTCTTCGCGGAGGCGGAGGCGGTCGGGCGGCACGGAGATTCGGCTTTCGATGAGCTGGCCCGGCAGCCGCTCGTGCCGCTCGAGCTGTCCCGGGGCGGCCCGGGCGTGGCGTGGGTGGATGCCGATGCGGACGGCGACCCGGACCTGCTCGTCGGGGCGGGGGCGGGAGGCCGCGCCCAGCTCGCCGTCAACGAAGCCGGGAGGCTGGCGGACCCCGTGCCCATCGGCGCCCCCGCCGTCGGCGACCACACGTCCATCATCGCGCTCCCCACATCGGGTCGCCCGGTCATCATCGCGGGCGTCAGCGCCTGGGAAGCGCGTTCGCCCTCCGACCTCGACGCGATTCCGCCCCTCGCCCGCCTGGGTGCTCGCGTCGACGCTGGCTCCGACGCCCGCCCCGCGCCGGCTGTCCCGCCGAGCCCGCATGCGACGGGGCCCCTGGCGGCCGCCGACGTCGACGGGGACGGCGACCTCGACGTCTTCGCCGGCGCCCGCGCGACACCCGGCGCCTACCCCATGCCCGCCGACTCGAGGCTCCTCCTGGCCGACGGTGCCGGCGGGACCGCCGCCTGGGTCGCCGACGCGGCAGCCGCCGAGACCCTGCGCCGGATCGGTCTCGTCTCCGGGGCCGTGTTCTCCGATGTGGACGAAGATGGCGATCCCGACCTCATCCTCGCCCTGGAGTGGGGCCCCGTGCGACTGCTGGAGAACGACGGCGGGCGCTTCAGCGACGCCACGGATGCCTGGGGTCTGGGCGCGCACACCGGCCGCTGGAACGGCATCGCGACGGGCGACTTCAACGGAGATGGCCGCCCGGACCTCGTGGTGACGGCGTGGGGAACGAACACCGGGCGCTTCGCGAGCGCCGAGCGGCCGGCCGGAGTCGTCGCGTCCGATTTCGACGGGAACGGGCTCGTCGACCTCATCGAGTTCGAGACCGGGGCGGACGGCGTCCGACGGCCCGCGCGCGACTATCTCACGCTCGGAGCGACGCTCCCCTTCCTGCGGCGGGCCGCGCCGACGTTCGAGGCCTTCGCCCGGAGTTCCGTCGACGACCTCCTCGGAACGGGACGCACGGGACTCTACCGGACGAGCGCCGTGACGCTGCTCCACACGGTGTTTCTCAACGGCGGCGGGCGGTTCGAGGCGCGCCCGCTGCCGGCGGCCGCCCAACTCGCCCCCGCCTTCGGGGTCGTGGTGGCGGACTTCGACCGGGATGGCCGCGAGGATCTCTTTCTCGCGCAGAATTACCTTGCGACGCCGCGGGGTCTGGGACGCCATGACGCGGGGCGCGGAGCCGTGCTGCTCGGCGACGGGGTGGGCGGATTCAGCGTCCTCGACGCGGCGCGGAGCGGGGTCGAGGTGTACGGGGACGGTCGCGGGGCCGCCGTGGCCGACTTCGATGCCGACGGGCGCTGGGACCTGGCCGTCGGGCAGAACGGCGCCGAGACCGTCATCTTCCGGGGTCGGGGCGGATCGCCGGGGCTGCGGGTCCGGCTGTCCTCGGGCGGCGCGACCCCGGGCGGTGCAACTCCGGGTGTCGCCGGCGCGCGGCTGCGCCCGAGATATGCCGATGGAAGCGAGGGGCCCGCCCGGGAAATCCAGCTGGGGAGCGGATATTGGTCCTTCAACGGGTCCGTGCAGGTGCTGGGGCGTGCGGCGGAGATCCGCGCCCTGAAGGTGCGCTGGCCGGACGGCGCCGAGGAAACGTTCCCGCTGGACGCCGGAGCGGTGGAGGTCACCCTGAGAAGAGGCGAAGGCTCATGAAAACCGGAGACGCGGCGGCCGGGACGCGGGGGTGGCGTAGCGTGGCGCTCGCGCTGCTTGCCATTGCGCTGCCGGCCGGCTGCGGAGAGCCGGACGCCGGTCCCGCCGGTCGCCCCGGTTCCCCTGGTTCCGCCGGTTCCGCCGGTCCCTCGGCCGGGACGCGCGAGATGGCGGCCCGCCTGTTCGCCCTGGCGGACTCGGCCGATCCGCTGCTCGACGAGCAACTCAACACCGCGCGCCTCCGCTATCTCACGAACCTGCCGGCGTCGACCGATGGCGCGGAGATGCTCGTCCGCGCCGCCAACGCCGCGCGGGAACTTCTGAACGCGGGACACACCCAGCCCGCGCTCGAACAGTTCATCTTCGTCGACCAGACGCTGGAAGGGATCCCGGCCGAACCGTTCCCCGGCTTCCGCCGCTCCATCGAGGAACTCATCGGGATCGCCTTCCTGCGCCTCGGCGCCGAGCTGGGCTGCCCCGCCTCCGGACCCGCCGCGGGCACCGTCGAGCCGGCTCTGGAGCGCTCCCCGTGCTGGCCCGCCGTGCCCTCGATTGCTTCAGACCCGGTCTCAGGCCCCGTCTCGGATTCCGCGCGCGCGGCGCTCAACGCGGCGATCGGGTGGCACGGGTCGCTCCTGCAGTTGCGTCCCGACGACCTGCGGGCCCGCTGGGTGTTGAACCTCGCCGCGATGACCGCCGGCACGTGGCCCGACAGCGTCCCGCCCGAGTACAGGCTGGAGGGAACCGCCGTGGGCGGGGCCGGAGCGTTCCCCCGCTTCGAGGATGTGGCCGCGCGGGTGGGCCTGGACGCGGTCTCGCTCTCCGGGGGCGCCATCGTCGACGACCTCAACGGCGACGGCCTGCCGGACGTGATGACGTCCTCCCGCGGCCTGTTGCACCCCCTCCGCTACTTCGAGAGCGACGGGGCGGGCGGCTTCGTCGACCGGACGGCCGAGGCGGGGCTCGAGGGCCTCCTGGGCGGGCTCAACCTCGTCCACGCCGACTACGACAACGACGGCGACGCGGACATCTTCGTCCTCCGCGGCGGCTGGCTCGTCCAGCCCCTCCCCAACTCGCTGTTGCGCAACGATGGCGGCGTCTTCTCCGACGTCACGCGCGAAGCCGGACTCTATTCCGAGCACCCGACCCAGACCGGCGCGTGGGCCGATTACGACGGCGACGGCTGGCTCGACCTCTTCATCGGCAACGAGTCGAGGGACAGCCTCGCGCACCGCAGCGAACTCTACCGAAACCGCGGGGACGGGACGTTCGAGGAGATCGCCGCGGACGTCGGCATCGAGGTGATGGACTTCGTGAAGGGCGTCACGTGGGGGGACTACGACAACGATGGTCGCCCCGACCTCTATCTGTCGATCCTCCACGCCTCCAACCGCCTGTACCGGAATCTCGGCCCTGGCGCCGACACCGACGGAGACTGGGCCTTCGAGGAGGTGGCGGGGCGGGCCGGCGTCGGCGAGCCGCTGGCCAGTTTCCCGACCTGGTTCTGGGATTTCGACAACGACGGCTGGCTGGACATCTACGTCGCGGGCTACGCGGCGCAGACCGCCGACCTCGTGCGCGAGATGACCGGCGAGCCGCACTCCGCCGAGCTGCCCCGCCTGTACCGGAACCTGGGGGACGGGACCTTCGCCGACGTCACGGCCGCGCAGGGTCTCGACCGGATCATGTACGCGATGGGATCGAACTACGGCGATCTCGACAGCGACGGCTGGCTCGACTTCCTCGTCGGCACGGGCGACCCCGACCTCCGGCAGTTGATGCCGAACCGGATGTTCCGCAACCTCGGCGACCGCTTCGTGGAGATCACCGGGGCGGGTGGGTTCGGGAGCCTGCACAAGGGACACGGCGTCTCCTTCGTGGACATCGACAATGACGGCGACACCGACGTCCACATCCAGCTGGGAGGGGCCAACGAGGGGGACCTCTCCCCTAACGCCCTGTACGAGAACCCGGGGTTCGACCACCGCTGGCTCGCGCTCACCCTGGTGGGCGACCGGGCCAACCGCCCCGGAATTGGCGCCCGTATCACCGTGACCGTCGAGGGGCCGGGTGGGACGGACGGGATGAGACGGATCCACCGCCGGGCCGACACTGGGGGGAGCTTCGGCTCGAACCCGCTCCGCCAGCAGATCGGGCTGGGCCCGGCGACCCGGATCGAGTCCGTCGAGATCCGCTGGCCGGGTTCGGGTACCGTCGACCGGCTCACCGGCCTCGCCCTCGACCGCGCCTACCGCATCCGCGAGGGGACGGGGATCGCCGAGCCGCTGGAGAGGCCTCGGGTCCGCCTCGGCGGCGCCGCCGGCTAGCGCTAGCGGGACGCCGCAGCGGACGACACAGGGGCCGACGCAGCGGACGACACGGGGGGACGACACGGGGGCCGCAGCGCCGAAGCTCTCCAGCGACAGCACCCGCCGCACCAGGTCCACCTGCCGCTTGACGCCCTGTTTGCGGCAAATCTGCTTCACGTGCAGAGCCAACCGTTTCGGGAGCATGTCGGGAGAAGAGGAGGACTCTGAGGACGGTGACGTGACCGTCATCGAACCGGCGAAGCCGCGCACCCCCCAGGGCGGCAGGGCGCCGGCCGGCAAACGAGACAGTTCAGCGTCCTCCTCCGGCAGCCGGGCGCATAGGCGCCCATCCCAGTCCGCCAGACCGTCGCCCTTCCGCAGGATCTCCAGCGCCCGGTCGTTCGCCGTCGCGATCCGGCCGGACCGCTCGAGATGGAGGACCCCGATGCGCGGACTGGTCAGGAGGGCGGTCGCGCACGTGCCCGTCACCTCCGCTTCGATCAGCGCCTGGCGCACGATGGCGAACTGGCGAATGTGCGGATGGAGTTCCCGGAGCAGCCGGATCTGATCGGAAGTCCAGCCTCCGCGCTCGGTGGAATCGCAGAGCCCCCATATGACACCCAGGTCGTTCGGGGCGTCCAGCCGCATGTAGAGGCCGTTCCGCGCCTTCGTGTCGACCAGCGCCTCGTTGTAGGTGGCCGAGGTCTTCTTCTCCGCGTCGGTGTACAGATCTCCCGTGGACACCAGCCGCCCGGGCTCCAGGCGCGCGATGCGGGGGGCGGCTTCGTCTCCGGCCCAGTAATCGTTGAAGTACCTGGACTCCCAGTCCTTGCGGCGGCGTCCGGCGAGGCAGATCCGCGTAAGGAGGACTGCCGCATGGGTCCCCTGCGTCTCATGGAGCGTCAGGGCGCTGCCGCTCATGCGATTGATCTCGCCCATCGTGCGATCCGCCTCGGGCCACCGCGCTTCGTCGAGCGCGGCCTCGTGAAGCGATGCCAGGATGCGATCGAGCGGACCCGCCGAAGACGTCACTGTGCGCATATGCCATCCTTGCCATCCGGTCCCGAACGCGGCGGGCGACCATACGATCACGAAAACGGGGAGGTCGGGTCAATAGGTGTGTAAACGTCCTCAGGCGGCGACCCCTTGCCGACCTTCCGGGACCGGATTTCCGTCCTCGAATCTTCTTCCCTCGCACACATCCCGCAGCAGTTCCGGGGCGTTGAGCTTCCCGAACCGCTTTTGGGCCACGATCAAGAGCCGCCAGATGAGCGCGGTGGCGTTGTCGACCCGCTTGAACCGTTTCGCCGCGGTCGTGCGCAGCCGGACCGAGGCGAACGGGCTCTCCACCACGTTGGTTGTCCGCAAGTGCGCCAGTGCTGCTCGGGGAAGGCGTGGAAGGCCGTCATGCGGTCCCAGTCTCCTCGAGCACCTCCACCGCCTTCCGGTGGGCGTCCCCGTAGCGGCCGGCGAACGCCTTGCGCGCCTCCTTCGCCGCCGCCCGCGATGTCTCTCCGCCCGGAGCGTCCGCCTCGTGACCACCGTACGACCCCGAGCCACCCTCCCTCGATGTGCGCCATTTTCGATGCCCACAAGTGGGACATTTCCGATGCCCCTTGACAGCCGGGGGGCGTCTGCCCCCCGGGCCGGGTTTCTTCGGGACAACTACCTATTGCGGGGGGAGGGGAGAGAAGAGGGGAGCGAGGGGGTGCTCCGCGCGGCTGGCTGTCGCCGCCTCTTCAACACCGGCAGGGTGCTGATGAACGGCCCCTGCGTCCGTTTGAATAGCCGACCGCTATACGGTCGACCCGGCGCGCAGGGGGCTGCTGAATCCGCCGGAACCGATATAGCATCATGCTAACCGGCTATATTACAACAGGTTACACAAGCCTCTCGCGAGCATGTATCATTTGAGATATGTAGAAATGAGCAGGAATCCACGCGACCGTACCGGATGCTCTTGGACGTAACTGTTCGGCTAAGCCGTGGAGTCCATCCGCCGTCTGGGAAGGCGCGGCGAGCAGAAACGACGGATCGCCTGTGATTGCAGGCACCTCCCACCGCGTCCGGGTGGAGGTCATCACGGCCTGACCGAACGCTTACTCTTGGACGTATTCGTTCGGTCAAACCGTGGGCTTGACCCCCTGCGGGATCGCCCTGGATCGTTACCGGACAACCGACGAAGTTTCCCCCTTCCACCTCCCTGAGGACGGGCGGAGAGCGGCGATTCGATCCGTGGAGTCGGAACGTTCACGGTCGGCCTGCCTGCCGCACGAATGGGACTTCGAGACTGCCAAGCACCTCGGTTGTGTTGTCAGGCAGTGGGCTTGTCGCCGCGTTGGGTGGCTCAAGGACCGAGCGATTACATCCTTGGACCCGTGGATCGGATCCGACCGACCCAGAGAGGCCTTGCCAGCTATTGTGGCCACATGGTCCGGTTGCTATCCGGGGCACCCGCATCCCTGGACCGCGACCGGCCGCCTACAGCGTCCTCCGAAAGCCGGGCACATCCACAGTCCCTACCATCCGGGTGGCAGCCATTCCTCGTGCCCGAAGCCGCGGATGGTCGCCGCAGCGGACTCTGAGAGCGGATACTCCCAGTGCCGGAAGAAGCTGACCAGGTCGCGCTGGACGATGGCGCTGAACCGGATCGCGAACCCGTCGAGTTCGCCGCCGAAGATCGAGCGCGGATAGGCCGGGTCGTAGTAGCTGTGGAAGACCCGCTTCATCGGGTTCCAGCCGAACCGGTCGATGAGCTGGCGGTACAGAAAGAGCCGCTCGCAGGCGCCTGCGACGGACCACCGCAGGGTGGCAATCGCGGCATGGTCCACCGGGGCGGCGCAACCGTGAGTCCTCTGCTCGGTGTAGACATTGAAGTCGTCGCCGCCGTAAATGTAGTAGTTCAGCGTGTACATCGTGAAAAGGTTCACACCGACCTCGGTGATTCCGTTTCCTCTCCAGTCCTCGGTCTGCCATTGGTGACCGAGTTCGTGGCCGAAGAGCCACCAGTCCACGCCGTGCGCCCAAGGGGAGTAAACTTCGGGTGGTGGGCGTACAAACGGCCTTGGGCCCTCGCTCGTTAGCGTGGCCAACCACGCCCGGCCCTCCGCCGTGCCCGGCACGAGTGCCCAGTGTTCCCCGTGAAGCGGGTAGTTGATGGTCAGCCAGCCCGCGTTGGCGTAGCCATAGCCGACCTGCGGATCGAAGATCCAGACGCTCTCGTACGCGCGGGGAACGGGCTCGCCGGCAAGCTCCGCGTGGTGCCGCCGGAATCCGTCCCAGAACGCCGAGACTTCACCCGGATCGTCGATACCGCGCGCGGACTCGGCCGAGATCACGAACCGGATACCGCCGGGCTTCTGGATGATGGCCTGCGGGGCTCCGGCGTCAAGATCCGCTAACCATCCGGCCGCGTTCGACTCGCCGGCCGTGTACACGGCCATGGGAATAGCCCCCTCGACCGTGACCGGGATCGTCCCCCGGTAGGACTCCGGGATGACGAGGGAGATTGAGCCGCCGTAAGCGTTCGTGACCTCAGTCTCCGCCATCGTAACACTGAAGGTGCGACGCAAAGCTGGCGCCCGGCGCCATACGGCGTGCTCGGGGATCCGCCGCAGGTCATTGTGTTCCTGACCCACCGTGATCGCCAGCTCGCCGGTCGCGTGCGACGAGGGAACCGAAATGGTGACGAGACCGCCGGGCGGCGCATAGAACTCCAGCGGAAAATGACGTTCGCGCCGGCGGGCGCCCGCCGGGAACTCGCCCCCTGTGGCGTCCACGACCACGGACCCGTCCTCGCGGCGGGCGGCGGGGACGGGAAGGCCGGGAAAGGCCGCCGCCCAGGGATGCGCCGCAGGCCACTCGTATGCACCAAGACTACTCGCCACGGCGACCGCAAGACGAGCCTCCGGAGCGTCTGCGGAGACCGGCAAGGGCGGCGTCTCCCGCGCAAGACGGGCGAGGGCAAAGTCCAATTCCTCGGTACGACCAAGCTCGAGGGCAGCGTTGAAGAGGTGAGGCAGAAGCGCCGCCTGGAACGCGTCGAGTGACCCGCCTCCGATGTACTCACCCCATACGACATGCGGCATCAGGCGCAAGTCAAAGCTTGTGGTGGCGGACGCAATCTCCTCGATCGAGTCCTCGTTCCACGAGATGCCGGTGTCGCGTAGGAGAGCGTCCGCCGTCAGCGGACCGTGGTGTTGCTCGATCCACCAGCTCCAGTGGAGTGCGGAGGCGGCGACGACCAGCCCGCCTCCGCGCTCGACGAAGGCCCGGAGCGGCCCAACGGATGCCTCGACCAAGTGGGCCGTGCCCCAATGGTTGGCCAGAACCACGGCGACATCCGCGTCGGCCAGCGCGCTGGCGCTCCAGTCGCGGACGTACGGCCCCCGACCATCGACCACGTCGACCCCATCGATCCCCTGCGCCTCGAGCGCGTCGGCGACCCTCCGGTTGTCCACGAGCACGCGAAGTGAGGCGTTCTTCGCGCCAGTCCAGCGCACGGCGTTGGCCAGGAGGCGGGCCGCACTGGCGTTGCCGAGGAGCGTCGCCCGATTTCCTGGGGACAGGAAGTCTTGCCCGGGGAACGCGACCACCCTGCCCGCCCCCAGCCGCGACGCGGCCACGAGCACGGACGGCATGTCGCCCTCGCTGACAATCACCGGAAACGCGTCGGGATTTAGCCCCAACCGCAGCGTGCCGACCGTTTCGGTGGAGCCCTCGGTCCCCCCCACCGTCGTGGTAACGAACGGACGTTCCGGCAGTCCCGCCGTCAGCACCGCGTGGTGATTCGAGGGATCGTCCGAAAACACGGAGACTCGGGACGAGTCCGCCAGTGTCTCCGACGCTGCGGTGATCGTCGCCGCGCCCACCGCCTCGGCGCGCACTAGCCCCGAGTCGTCCACCATCGCGATTGTCGCGTCGCTCGACCGCCACTCGAAAGCGGCGTCCGAAACCTCGCTGCCCAGTGCATCGAGCGCCGTCGCTGACAGTCGCGTCGTGTCCCCCACTGGCAACGCCAGCGAGCTTGGCGACACGCGGATCGCTGCTACGGCTTGCTCTACAACGATCCGCGCGGTGCCCGACACGGAGCCAGCCGTTGCCGTGATCGTCACCGTCCCGTCACCCGTTGCCGTTACCAGTCCGGACGCGGCGACCGTCGCCATCGAAGCATCGCTTGACGACCAGGCCAGCGCCGTTCCCGTCATCACGTTCCCGTTCTGGTCACGCACTTCCACCGAGAGTTGCACGGTCGCTCCCAGGGCGGTCAGCTCGGCGATTGCCGGGCTGACCGTGACCGTGGTGGGACGGGCGGGTTCGGGAGGCGGTGGCGGTGGGGGGTCCGTGGTCCCGTCCCCGCAGGCAGACGACAACGCGAGAGCCGCAAGAACGGCGGAGAGCCGGACCACGGCTCCGCGACCGCTCATGGTCCCGGCGGCGATCCTGCCAAGTCGGGCTCGGGCTCGGGCTCGGCTCGGCTCGGCTCGGCTCGGCTCGGCTCGGCTCGGCTCGGCTCGGCTCGGCTCGGCTCGGCTCGGCTCGGCTCGGCTCGGCTCGGCTCGGCTCGGCTCGGCTCGGCTCGGCTCGGCTCGGCTCGGCTCGGCTCGGCTCGGCTCGGCTCGGCTCGGCTCGGCTCGGCTCGGCTCGGCTCGGCTCGGCTCGGCTCGGCTTAACGGTGGGGTAAAGCCATGTCTTCATCGTGTCAATCCCCTGCGGGTGGGCCTGGGGCGGGTGCCGGGAGGTCGCCCGCTGGGCTGGGAAGATAAGCTGCAATGCCGCGTCGCGGCCAGAAGAAATCGAGTTCTGGCAGGTAGCCCATTCCGCGTCCGAGAACCCCTATCGGCTTGGCCCGGAATCTCGCTCTCGCCCTCGCGGCGGGCGTCATCTCCCCTCCGGCAGTTGGAGACAATCACCGGCTCGGCCCGGAGTCGCGATCCGGCCCGCGCGGCCTCGCCTTTTCGAACAGCCGCCTCGTGATCTCCACCCGCTCCCTGGCCCTGCGCCGTAGATGCCAGAGTATCCGGTCAAATCGGTCACCCGCCCGCTCAGCCGCTCGACTTGCCGCTGCAAGGCTTCGACCTGCTCGCGCAACGCTTCGATTTGTCCGGATTGCCGCCGCTGTTACGTTTCGTACTGCGTGGAGAATCTTTCCAAGGCGGCTGTCAGCCGCCGTTCCAAGTCGGTCACGCAACTCCTTCCCACGCTCTCGACAGCTTCAAGTAGGGCCGTCCGTCCATCGTGAAGGCGGGACGGCCCGGCGTGCCGGCGGGCAGCGCCACGTTGCGCTCCCCGTGGATCTCGATCAACTCGGTGCCCCAGGTCGTCTCGTGCATCGCCGCTAAGGTGTCGCGCGCCCGCACGGTCCGGACGTTCACCTCTGCCAGGGTTTCGATCCGGGAGTCGATGCTCCTCGACAACCAGTGCGTCGTCGCCCAACTGCCGCCGCAGATACCGAGGAATAAGCTCATGCCGACCACCAGCGGTCCGGAGCCAGGACTTCATCAGCAACTCGCGCATGCGCCCGGTCGCCTCGACCGTATCGGCCTCGATGGAACGCAGCGCGCCGGCTTGCGACGGCGCTCAAGTTCTCGCCAAGCCGCGCGAGCTCTCGCGCGGCTGTCTCCTCGATCCGCTTCCTGTCGGCCTCCAGCCTGCTCCTCAGCCGGGAGGTCAAGTCGTTCGGGCTCGAAGTCTCGTTCATACAGTTCTCCCTTCAGGCGCCACCGCTTCCCGCTGCCGGGATCGCGGGCGGTGACGTAGTCCTTGCCCTGGCGGGGCACCTCCAGGCCAACGTCCTCCAGCGCGGAGACCACGTCGGCGCGGCCCTTGACCGGGCCGTGCTCTACGCGTTGCACCGGGTAGTCGCGGATCAGCGTGCGCGGGTCGGCTTCGTGTTCCAGCCCGGCCCGCAGCTTCGAGGCCTCGATGTAGGCCACGTGGCCCGGCCGCTGCGTCCTGGCCCGCTCCGGGTCGTCGGGACGGCTCCAGCCGTGCTCGTGGTTGAAGGCGTCGCGCAGCGGGTCGAACGTCCGCTGCCAGCCGGGCGGTGCGTTGTTCATTCATCGCTCTGCTGCTCCTCGTTCTCCTCGCCCGTGACGAAGACCTGCGGCCCCGCGCGGGCGGGGGCGGAGCACCGGGCGCCGCCCCCGTCCAGCCCGAAGGCGGCGATGTACGCCAGAATCCGATCCACCGTCCTCAGCGTCGGCGAGCGTCCGCGGGCGAGCTCGCGCATCAGGTGCGGGTCGCCCACCGCCCTCAGGCCGAACGTCGTCGGACTGATGCCCGTGCTTTCGAGGAACGCATTCACCCGTGACTTGAACTGCTGCGCCCACGCGTCCATGCCAGTAACGTTGAAGGCTGAAAAACAGGAACGTCAACCAATGGGAAATCTCCCAAGTGCCTGTAAAGGCTATAGATAGACAGTAGGACAAGCAGCCTGGCCGCTGGCTCCGCCAGTGGCGCGGAAAACACCCCCCTTGCGGGTGGGAACCGGGGCTCAAACGGTGGAGCCGGGATGCTTGGTCGGACGACCGTTCCGGCGGGCAGGCGATGCCGCCGGGATGGTCCGAATGGAGGACCGGACGAGACGGGTACTTCGCTCGGGGCTGGGGTTCGCGCGCGCGACCGGGGTCGACTTGGCCGGGTGGACCCCGCCCGTGGTCGCTCGTCCACGACGCACGCTTATATTGTGGGTTGACCGAATTCGACTTGCGATGGAGAACGCGGACGCGATGAACAGCCTGCCTGAGCGGATCATGGAGTACGCCGAGGCCAAGCCGGAGGCCACGCCGATCCGGGCGGACGACCTCCTGCACCTTGGCGATCGCGCCGCGGTGGCCCGGTCGCTATCCCGCCTCGTGCGCTTCGAGCGGCTCCTGCGAATCTGCCGTGGCGTCTACATGCGCCCGATCCAGACCCGCTTCGGCCTTCGGGCGCCGCGTCTGGAAAAAGCGCTTGCTTCCCTTTCGGCGCTCTGGGGCGAGATCATCGTTCCGAACGGCGGTGGCGCGGCCAACTGGCTCGGGCTGACAACGCAGAACACCGTGCGCTCGGTCTATCTCACCTCCGGTCCCGACCGCCTTCTGCATTTCGGGGCTCACCGGGTGGAGTTGCATCACGCCCCGGCGTGGCAATTGACAGCGCCGCATCGGACCGCCGGCGTGGTCATTCGCGCGCTGGCGTGGCTCGGCCCCGACGAGGTCGAGAAGAGCCTCGATGCCGTGATTCCGCAGCTCACCGGGGAGGACTTGAGCGATCTCGCCGCCGCCCGGGACGTCGTGCCTGCGTGGATGGCGGAGCCGCTGAACAGACGGCTCGTGCATGGCTGAAATCCGGTTTCAGCGCCTCTCGGCGATCGAGAAGCGAGACGCCTTGGATGTTGCGGCGCGGCGGCGAGGACAGGAGACCTTTCTGCTGGAGAAGGACGCTTGGATCGTGGCAACGCTCGGCGTGCTGTTCGAGGCACCGTTCGGACGACACCTCGTGTTCAAGGGCGGCACGTCGCTTTCCAAGGTGTGGCGGGCGATCCGCCGGTTTTCCGAGGACATCGACATCACCTACGACATTCGCGGCTTCGCCCCCGATCTCGTCGTGGGCGGTGACGAGGAGGCGCTGCCGCCCACGCGCAGCCAGGAGAGGCGCTGGACGCGGGCGATCCGACCGCGCCTCGCCGACTGGGTGCGCGACACCGCCGGCCCGCTCGTACGGCAAGAGCTCGGACGCGCCGGATTCCCGGCGCGGGTACGGGCGGAGGCCGAGCGGCTCTACATCGGCTACGAACCGTTGTTCGAGCCGCGCGGCATCGTGAGGCCGGAGGTCCAAGTGGACTTTGGTGCGCGCTCCACGGGAGAGCCGCACGCCGTTCATCCGGTGGTGTGCGATGCCGCCGCCCACCTTCCCGGCGTCGCGTTTCCGGAAGCGCTACCGGCCGTCATGCTGGCCGAGCGCACGTTCTGGGAGAAGGCGACCTCGATGCATGTCTACTGCCTCCAGGGGCGCGTTCGGGGCGAGCGATGGTCGAGGCACTGGCACGACCTCGTCCGCCTTGACGACGCCGGAATCGCGGAACGGGCTCTGGCGGACCGCGAACTCGCGCTGTCCGTCGCCCGCCACAAGGCGATGTTCTTCCGCGAGAACGATTCAAACCGCCAGCGGATCGACTACCACGCAACGGTCTCGGGAAACCTCAGGATCGTTCCCTCTGGAGCCGCCCAAGAGGCGCTTGCCGCCGACTACGCCAGCATGCTCTCCACGGGGATGTTGCTGGACGTGGACGAACCGTTTGGCACGGTCATGGAGCGGTGCGCCGTGATCGAGGCGAGGGCCAACGCTCCCCGGACGACGGGCCGATAGAGGGCTGCCACATGTCTTCACTCTCACTACAGCCCATCGCGCTATCAGCGATCCCAACAAACACTGGATGCGGAAGCACGAGCCGACGAATATCCAACGAACCGATGGGAGATCAAGCGCTGTTGAAATACTCCGAAGCTACGCTGGTCTGTCAAGCCGCATCATCGCTAAGTCGGTGGATCCACTGCGACAGACCGCCCCAACGGTACACCGACTACCGCTGGTGGAGCAGGCTCCATTGGGGTTACCTCCCCCGGCGTCAGCTGCTGCACTCTCGACCCGAGTCCCATGCCTAAGGCTGAGGGGAAGCCAGCGGCGGCTGCCTTGCGTAAGGCACTGGACGCCCACCTAACGGGCCTTGGATTCTCCAAGAATGGGAATGGGTATCGCGCTCCTGATGAATTGTCCAAGCAGCAGATCCGCGACCTACACGCTGGGCATCGCCGGGAGACGCTCGAACAGCACCGCGATTTCATTGATCGGGAGGGCGGCCAGCTTGTACGTCACTTCGCCGACGGCAAGACACTCGACCCAGCTCAGATTGAACCCGAACTCATTGAAGTCACAGCTGGATCTGCGGACGCTCAACTCTTTCGGTTCGCCACGTTGCTTTGGTCCATTCCGGTTTCCCGAGGATTTGGCCGACGGCTTCGATTTCTGGTTCGTGATCGCCACAACGGCTCCCTAATCGGGCTGTTCGCTCTTGGAGATCCCGTCTTCAATCTCAATGCGCGCGACTCTTGGATCGGATGGTCTCACAGGGACCGGGCTTCCCGCCTCGTCCATGTAATGGATGCTTACGTGCTCGGTGCTGTCCCACCCTACTCGCTTCTGATTGGTGGCAAGCTGATCGCGGCACTCATGGGAAGCCAGGAAGTCCAGGACGCATACGACCGCAAATACTTGGGCAAAAAGGGCATCATAAGTCAAAAGGCGAACCAGGCTAGCTAGTTCCGCCGGGAGCAGGGTAGCTTGTGCAGATATGGGTTGCGGGGACAACTACCTACTGCGGCTGGCTGTCGCCGCCCTTCAGCACGAGCAGGGTGTCGATCGCCGAGGAGAACGTCCCGAAGTCGGCGGCGCCCCGAAGGGCCACGCTGTCGCCCAGGATGAAGTAGGGCGTACTCGAGATCCCGGCCTGCGTGACGCTGGTGTAGTCGCGGAGCACGAGCGGGGCCAGCGTGCTGTTCCGGACGCAGGAGCCGAACGACGCGGGGTCGATGTCGATGTCCTCCGCGTACCCGACGAACAGTGCATAGGGATCGGCCGCGCCGCTCCACTCGTCCTGGCGCTCGAACAGGATGTCGTGCATGGGCCAGAACTTGCCCGCGGCCCCCGCGCAGTACGCCGCCTCGGTGGACACGAAGGCCTGCGCGTGTCCGGGATTCGCGTAGGCGATCCACAGGTAGCTGACCTTGCCCTCGGCGATGTAGGCGCTATCGATCCTCCCCAGCGTCTGCTCGTGGAACTGCCGGCAGTAGGGGCACTGGAAGTCGGAGATCTCCACCACCCGCACGGGAGCTCCCTCTTCGCCCTTGATGCGGTTGCGGTCGGCCCGCTCGCGGGCCACCTGGGCATCGGGCGGCACGATGGAGCGCTCCTGCGTGCTCCCGGCCTCGGCCTCCGCGGCGCAGCCCGCCACGAGGACGACGAGGCCGGAGAGCAGGGCGGCAACGGGTACGGCGGGTCCGAAACGGAATCTGGCGTTCAACCCGGTTCTCCTGGTGAGAGGTCGGCGGCGGCCCGATGGAGCGCGTCGAGCACCTCGTCGAGGTGGCGCTCCTCCGTGTGAACGCTCCCGACGGACAACCGTACAGTATAACGTCCGCCCAGTTCCGTGTGCGAGAGAAACGAGCGTCCCCCCGCGTTGACCCGGGCGAGAATCTCTCGGTTCAGCCGCTCCTCGCCCGCGGCGTCGTCTTCGCGCGGGGCACGAAAGCAGACGGTGCTGAAGGAGACGGGCGCCGCGAGTTCGAACGCGCCGCCCTCGACGAGGCGGGTCGCGGCCGCTTCGGCCATCGCGATGTGCCGGCGCATCGTCTCGGCCAGGCCGTCCGTCCCCACGCACCGGAACAGCACCCACAGCTTGAGCCCGCGGAAGCGGCGGCCGAGCGCCAGCCCGACGTCCATGAGGTTCGTCTCGTCGTCCTCCGATTCGAGGTAGGTCGGCGTCAGCGCGAGCGAAGCCCGGAAGGGGGCTACGTCGCGATACAGGAGCACCGAACAGTCGAGCGAGGTCCCGAGCCACTTGTGGGGGTTGAGGACGATGGAGTCCGCCGCCTCCCAACCGCGGAAGTGCGCCCGCTGCTCCGGCGCCATGGCCGCCGGCCCCGCGTAGGCGGCATCCACGTGAAGCCAGACGCCGGTACGTTCGGCGATGGCCGCGAGGGCGGGGACGGGGTCGACGCTCGCCGTGGAGGTCGTGCCGATGGTCGCGCACACCATCGCCGGCAGAATCCCGCTCTCGAGGTCGGCGGCGATGGCCGCCTCGAGCGCCTCCGGGCGCATGCGGAACGCGGCGTCGGTCTCGATGCGCCGCACCGAGCGCCGGCCGAGTCCGGCCGCGATGGCCGATTTCTCCACCGAGGAGTGGGACTGCTCGGAAGTGTAGACCGCGAGGGGAGGGCCTCCGAGGAGTCCGTCGTCCCGCACTTCGGCGCCCGCGCGCTCCCGGGCCGCGAGCAGGGCCGTGAAGGTGGAGGTCGACGCCGTGTCGAAGATCAGCCCGGAGAAGGTGTCCGGGAGGCCGACGGCCTGCCGCAGCCAGTCGACGGCGGTTCGCTCGACTTCGGTCGCGGCGGGAGAGGTGCGCCACAACATTGCGTTCACGCCGACGGCGGCGACGAGCAGTTCCGCCGCGATGCTCGGCGCCCGCGTCGAACTCGAGAAATAGGCGAGGAAGCCCGGATGATTCCAGTGGGTGAGACCGGAGACGATGTGCTCGTCGAAGTCGGCGAGCACGCGCTCGAAGGGTTCCGGGGCGCGCGGCGGCGCCTTCGCGAGCGCGCGGCGCACATCGCCCGGCGCCATGTCGGGGAGGACGGGTCGTTCCTCGACGCGCCTCCGGTAGTCGACGGTCCACTCGGAGGCGAGCCCGAGCGCGTCGCGCAACGTCTCCGCGCTCCAGTCCCGGTTCCCGTCCCGCGCGCTCGCGGCGCCTGCGGCGTTGCGGGTGGCTTCGCGGGCGGCCCCGCCGTCCGGTCGATCGATGTGGTCCGGCATGCAAACTCCTGACTCCCTCGGGTCGTCCCCCGAATCTTCCGTCGAATCTGCCCTCGAGTCCCTGTGGCTCCTGCTGGCGGATCTACGGGGTGCGGTCGAGGACGAGATCGAGGCCGTCACCACCGACCTCTCCCGCCGCCGTCTGAACCGGCCGATTCCGGCGCTCTCCGGACGCCTGCGGGGAGAAGCGGGGACCGGCTATCGCTACACGTTCCAGATCGCGGGGGGAACATACGACATCCGCGCGGACGACCGCGTGCGCATCCAAGCGGGCGGGCGTGACGCGCTCGGGACGGTCCACCGCTTCGACCGCACGCTCGGGCTCCTGCAGGCCGTGAGCCCGGAGTGGCTCGGCGAACGCCTCGACGGCGCCGACCTGGAGTTCGACCCCACGTGGCTGCTGCGCGAACTCTCCACGCGGCTGGCCGAGGTGGGCCAGGATCCGGAGGACTTCTTCCCGGACACCGTGCTCGGGACCTTCGGCCGGCTCCCTCCGCGCCTCGGCCGGGGGACTCCGCGACTCGACTCCTCCGATGACCTGAACGCGCCGCAGCGCGACGCCCTGGAACGGGTGCTGGGAAGCAGCGCCCAACTGGTCTGGGGTCCGCCCGGGACCGGCAAGTCCCGCCTCGTGGCGCGCGCGGCGCTGGAACTCGCGCTCGGCGGCCGAGTGCTCGTGGCCGCGACGACCAACGGAGCCGTGGACGAGATCGCGCGCCGCCTCGCCGCCATCGCCGACCCGTCGATGCTCGACCGCGACCGGATCATCCGCGTGGGCTTCGATCTGGGCGCTGCGCCCGACACGCGCATCGACCTGGGCGCGGCGCTGGCCCGGCGAATCGAGGGCGGCGCCGGCGGGGTGGACCGCACGCTCGCCGAGCACGAGGGGCGGCTGGGGGCCCGCCCGCCCTCAGGGTCGCGCGGGGCGTCAGGGGCGCGCGGGACGCGCGAGGAAGCCCCCGCCCTCAGTCCCTACGCCCGGGCCGGACGCCTGCTCTCGCTCGCCCGCGCCCGGAACGACACGGAGTCCGCCCGCAGCCTGGGCCGCGCCATGCTCGAGATCGCGCGCCAGGCGGAACTCGCGCTGGAAGAGGCGGACATCGTCCTCACCACCTTCGCCCGCCTCTCGATCCGAGAGGAACTCCGCGACCTGAGATTTGAATCCCTGCTCATCGACGAGGCGAGCACCGCGCCGCTCCCCTACGTGGCGCTCGCCGCCTCCAGGGTGGCGGGCCCCGCGATCGCCGTCGGCGATTTCCAGCAGCTCCCACCGGTCGTGTCGAGCACGGCCCCCGCGGCCGCGCGCTGGCTGCGCACGGACCTGTTCCGGGAAGCCGGCGTCGTGCCCGACACAGGGGCCGACGCGGGAGCCGGCGGCGCGCTGCCGTCTCCGAACGACGGGCTGTGCGCGATGCTCGATCTCCAGTACCGGATGGCGCCCGACATCCGCGAACTCGTGAGCGAGTTCTTCTACGGCGGACGGCTCAGGGATGCGCCGGAGGTGGCGGAGCGCGCGACGCAGCGCGCGACGGGGCAGGGGACGGCGCACGCCGCCCTGGCCGTATTCGACACGAGCGGTCTCGATCCGCGGGTAGAACGCGTGGACGGCTCGCGGCGAAACCGGGCCCACGCCGAGGCCGTGGCGGACTTCGTGGGCGCGGCGGCCCGCGACGGGATCGACGACATCGCGGTCGTCTCGCCCTACCGCGCCCAGACCCGTCACCTGAACGATCTCATCCGGCGCCGCCTCGGCCGCGCCGCCCCCGCCGGTCTCGAGGTGAGCACGATCCACCGCTTCCAGGGGCGGGAGAAGCGCCTCGTCATCATCGACACCGTGGATGCGCCCCCCGGCCGCAGCTGGTTCCTCGACGAGCGGCGGAACCGGGACTTTCCCCGCCTGCTCAACGTCGCCCTCTCACGGGCGCGCGAGCGTCTCGTCATCGTCGCCACCGTCGCCGGCCTCAGGCGGACCCTGCCTCGCGAAGCTCTCCTGAACCGCCTCCTCGTCCACGTGGAACGATCCGGCTCGCGCATCGCCGCCGCTCCGACCGATCTCTGGCACGGCCGCTGACCGTTCACCCCATTGGCCGGATCGTCCTCATGCCGGGCGCGCCCCCTGACGAGCGCGCCCGAGGTTCCTCCCTGTGGGTGGTTGCTGTGACGTCCGTATGAAACCATATGCAGATTGCAGATCGGCAATCGCATTGACGCCGGCGGAAGCCGCCGGCTAAATTCCGATTTTCCTCCGCGAATCGCTGCGGGAAACGGACATCCCATCAACGAATCTTTCAAAAAAATACAACGGACGGCCGTTCGAGGTTGACGTCCCAAAAAAATCTTTTTAGAATCAGAGCGTGCCAAGGGAGGCGGCACCGACCGACCGGAGGTCGAGGCCGATGACCGCACCGCGAGTTGTCCGACGCGAGATCGCAAGACCGGGACGCGAGTCCCGGGCCGGAGGGAGCGGAGTTCCGGCAACGGAATGAGGCGACCAAGGGAAGAGGGATCAAGCACAGCTGGTCGGACAGACGGTACCAAGCTCGGCGGGGATTCTGGAAGACCGCGCAAGCTACCAGGATCGAGCGGAAGTTGGCTGTAAACAAGCTTCCTCGCTCAGCCCCTGACACCTTCGGGTGGCCAGGGGCTGAGTGCATCTACCCGTCCCGCTCGCGATCTCCAGAGTCCCCGGGCGGGTCCCGTCGCAGGGGTCGCGCGGAGGGATGGCGGAGGGATGTCGGACACCCGAGCGACGATGGACGTGCGCCCGGAGAGCGCCCGGAATCCGATCCCCTGCACGCGCCCCGCCGGATTCGGACCGGTCGGCCGACTTTGAAGCCGTTGCGGCGAGGCGCACCACTCCGGACGACTTGTTTCGGTCTCATTTTTTTGAAAAAAAGAGTGTCCACAAACTGTGGATATCTTGTCCAAATATCGTGGATTTTGAAATCGACGGGCAGCGCGCCCGCGAGCGGAGTCGCCGAGGAGCGAGTGCTGTCGCATCTTTCGGCCCTTCACGGCTTTCCGCGTCATGTGGAAAACCGGTACGCCGAAAACCAACCGGGCGGTGCGATTGAGAGTCGTGATCCAGCGGGTGAGCGGGGCCCGCGTGCGGGTCGGAGACGAGGTCGTGGGGACGATCGGCCTCGGACTCGTCGTCCTCGTGGGTTTCGCGCCGGACGACTCCGAGGCGGAGATGATCTGGATGGCCGACAAGCTCTGGGGCCTGAGGGTGTTCGCCGACGAGGAGGGCCGCATGAACCGCTCCGCGCGTGACGCCGGGGGGGCACTGCTCATCGTCTCACAGTTCACGCTGTACGGTGATGCGGCGCGGGGCCGGCGTCCGTCCTTCACGGGCGCCGCGCGACCGGAGGCCGCGAGGACGCTCTACGAGCGTTTCGTCGAGTTGTGCCGGGCGCGCGGGGAGGTGGCGGAAGGAGAATTCGGGGCGATGATGGAAGTGGAACTCACGAACGACGGCCCCGTCACCCTCCTGCTGGAGCGGTGAGTTTGGGTCCGCTGCGTCCCCCGCGTCCCCTGCGGATCGGAGTCATCGGCCCGGGAGAGGCGGCGCCGGCGGAGGCGAGCCTGGCCCGCGCGGTGGGAGCGGCCCTCGCCCGCGCCGGAGCCATCGTCGTGTGCGGCGGGATGGGTGGCGTCATGCGGGCGGCGGCCGACGGAGCCTCCTCGGAAGGGGGGACGGTGGTGGGGATCCTGCCCGGCGGCGATCCGCATGCCGCGGCGGACGGGGTCACGATCCCGATCCCGACCGGGCTGGGCGAGGCGCGTAACGTCGTCGTCGCGCGGGCATCGGAGGCGGTGGTCGCGATCGCCGGCGAGTGGGGCACGCTCAGCGAGGCGGCCTTCTGCCGGAAGTTTGGAATGCCCGTGATCGGCCTCGCGTCCGCGTTGCCCGACGGCGTGGTCGAGGAGATAGCGGACGGCCCGGCGGAAGCGGCCGCCAGGGCGCTCGAACTGGCGGCCGCGCGTCGGGAGCGGCAGGAGCGGCACGGGCGGCGGGAGCGGCAGGAGCGGCAGGGACGACAGGAGGTGGACGGGTGACCGGATTCGTGCTGTTCGGCAGCATTCTCCTCGTGCTCCTGATCACGATCATCTGGGCCGCGATCCGGGCCGGGGAGGACACCGGCGCGTCGCTGGGCGCCGCGGAACGGCGCGACGCGGCCATAGAGGCGCTGCGTGACCTCGAACTGGAGTACCGCACGGGCAAGCTTCGCGAGGAAGAGTACGCGACCCTGCGCGCCCGCCTGGAACGGACGGCCATCGACGCCCGCGACGCGGCCGCCCGGAGAGGGACGGGGGGCCCGGCGCCGGAGCCTGCGGAGCCGGCCGCATCCTCCCCATCGTGCTCGGAATGCGCCGCGCCCCTGGCCGGCGGCGAGGCCTTCTGCCCCACCTGCGGAGTCGGCCTCCGGCCCGACGCCTGATGGGCCTTGATGTACCCCCCGCGGTCTCAAGCGAGACCGCCGACCACGCCTATGGTCCCTGGGCGATGCAAGCAGCAGTCGAATCAGGAGGTCGCAATCTGGCGCGACTCGGGGAACGGCTGGCGAGGGTCGAAGGGATCATCGGGGGCTGGCGGCGGGTCCGCGCTGCGGATGCTGCGGAACCCGAACGCGGGTCACGGTGGGCTTGTTCATCGTCTTGGGCACCGTGGCCTGGCTGATGCTCGACGGCTTAAGGGGGGAGATTGCCGCCGTCGAATTCCGCCTGAGCGCCGATACCAGGGAGACCGGAATCGCCTCGACCGGCGGTTGTCCGTATCGAGGACCGCATCGACCGCATCATTGAAATCCTGCCCGCCAGTCCCCGCGCGAGCCCCATGGAGCAGGGGCCCGCGGTAGACGCCCTTCGGGTGCGGTTGATACCCCGTTGAGACGCCGCCCCATCCTGATCCTGGACGGTCGGATGCCACGGGTGGAGCAAAACCGAAGAAATTGCGAAAGGTCATCCGGCGTGGTATCCTCAACCTCCGCGGCGGCGGGTGATCGACTCCCCGTCATCTGCCCTGCGGGCCCTTCGAGAATCGGGAGAGCGTGAAATGGGTGTGGAGATGGATCGGGAACAGAAGAAGGCGTTGTCCGTGGCCCTCAACCAGATCGAGCGGGCCCACGGCAAGGGAGCCATCATGCGGCTCGGAACCGAAGGGGCGCGGGTGCGGATCCCGGCCATTTCGACGGGGGCGATCAACCTGGACCACAGCACCGGGATCGGCGGCATCCCCAGGTCGCGCGTCACCGAGGTCTTCGGTCCCGAGTCCTCGGGCAAGACCACCCTCACCCTCCACGTCATCGCGAACGCGCAGAAGGATGGGGGCGTGGCGGCGTTCATCGACGCCGAGCACGCGCTCGACGTGGGGTACGCGCAGAAGCTGGGCGTCGATGTCGAAAACCTGCTCGTGTCGCAGCCCGACACGGGCGAGCAGGCGCTCGAGATCGCCGAGGTGCTCGTCCGTTCCGGCGCGCTCGACGTCATCGTGGTGGACTCGGTGGCCGCGCTCGTGCCGCGGGCCGAGATCGAAGGAGAGATGGGCGACTCGCACGTCGGTCTTCAGGCACGGTTGATGTCGCAGGCGCTCCGCAAGCTCACGGGCGCGATCGGGCGCTCCAACACCGCCGTCATCTTCACGAACCAGATTCGCGAAAAGATCGGCGTCATGTACGGGAACCCCGAGACCACGACGGGCGGCCGGGCACTGAAGTTCTATTCCTCGCTCCGGCTCGACATCCGCCGGATCGCCTCCATCAAGGAGGGGAACAACCTGGTGGGGAGCCGGACCCGCGTGAAGATCGTCAAGAACAAGTGCGCGCCGCCGTTCAAGCAGGCCGAGTTCGACATCATGTTCAACCAGGGCGTGAGCCGGGAAGGACTGCTCGTGGACATGGGCGAGAGCATCGGCATCGTGAATCGCGCGGGCGCCTGGTACTCGTACGGCGGCGATGTCCGGCTCGGGCAGGGGCGCGAGAACTCCAAGACCTTCCTGCGCGAGAATCCGGACATCGCGGAAGAGATCGAGGCCCGGATCCGCGACGAACTCGGCATGACGGTTCCGGATTCGGACACGGCCGAAGCCGCGGCGGGAGCGGGCGGGGAAGCGGGCGCGAAAAAGGGTGCAAAAAAGGAAGCGTCGAAGAACTCCCGGCCGCCCTCGAAGCAGGCCCCCCGGCGCTGAGTTTCGGCCTCGGCCGCGACGCACGCGGGGACCCTTCCGTTAGGGACGGCGGCCACGGGCGGCCCTGACAGCTGGCGCCCTGTGAACGAGATCACCGGCCTCGTCCCGGTCAAGCGCCGCTCCGGCTGGACCGAAGTCCAGTTGGACGGCGTTTCCCTCTGCCGGATTCCCGACGAAGACGTCCACCGGCTTCGGCTCGATGTCGGGCTCACGCTCGGATCCGCGGAACTCGACGCGGTCCAGGCCGCGGGCGGTCGCGCCGAAGCGATGTTCGTCGGGCTGCGCTACCTTTCCGTGCGCCCGAGGAGTCGCCGGGAAGTGGAACGCCGGCTGTGGCGAGACCGGATCGACCAGGCCGCGATTCGACACGCACTGGAACGTCTCGCGGCGCTGGGGTATCTCGACGACGCGCAGTTCGCCGCCAGCTTCGCACGGGATCGTATCCGGCTCAGGCCCTGTGGCACCCGTCGCATGCAGTCCGACCTTCTCGCCCGAGGCGTGTCGCGAGAGGATGCGGATCGCGGCATCCGCGAAGCGATGGCGGAGGAGGGCGCGACGGAGGAGGCGCTACTCGAGCGGGTCGCGGCGGCCCGGGCGCGGAGGCTGGCGGGGGTGGACCCGTCGAAGGCGCGTCGACGGCTGTTCGACTACCTGGCGAGACGCGGGTTCGCCGCGGGCAGCGTTCGCGCCTGGATCAAGGTCAACTGGCAGGCCGAGGCGGATAAACGATGAAGGCGGACGAACTCCGGCGGAGTTTCATCTCCTATTTCGAGCGGCAGGGGCACGAGCATCGGCCCAGCGGCCCGCTGGTCCCTGCGGATGATCCGACGCTCATGTTCACGAATGCCGGGATGGTGCAGTTCAAGGGCATCTTCACGGGAGAGGCGGAACGCCCGAGTCCCCCGCGCGCGGTCACGTCACAGAAATGTCTCCGCGTCAGCGGCAAGCACAACGACCTCGAGGAAGTGGGGCGGACCGCCCGCCACCACACCTTCTTCGAGATGCTCGGGAACTTCTCCTTCGGCGACTACTTCAAGCGCGACGCGATCGCCTTTGCCTGGGAGTGGGTGACCGGGGACCTCGGCCTGGAACCCGACCGCCTGTGGGCCACGGTTCACCACGACGACGATGACGCGTTCGACCTCTGGCTGGAACTGACCTCGATCCCGGAATCGCGGATCCGGCGCATGGGGGACAAGGACAACTTCTGGCAGATGGGCGACACGGGTCCGTGCGGCCCCTGCTCCGAGTTGCACTACGACCTGCGCACGGAACACGACGACGGCATCACCGACGCGCAGTTCGAGGCAGCGGGCGAGGCGGACGCGATCATCGAGTTCTGGAATCTCGTCTTCATGCAGTTCGACCGCGCGCCGGACGGGACGGACACGCCGCTCCCCGCGCCCTCGATCGATACGGGGGCGGGACTCGAGCGGATCGCGGCGCTGCTGCAGGGCGTGGGGACGAACTACCACACGGACCTCTTCCTCCCGATCATCGAAGCGGCCGAGGACGGACTCGGGCTCCCGTATTCGCGGGCGGCCGAGGACTGGGAGGACGGCGTCGCCTTCCGCGTCCTGGCGGATCACGCCCGGGCCGTGGCGTTCCTGCTCGCCGACGGCGTCTTCCCCTCGAACGAGAAGCGGGGATACGTGCTGCGGCGGATCCTGCGCCGGGGGGTCCGGCACTACTGGCTCCTCGGCCGGCGCGACCCGCTCCTGCACGACCTCGTGGGCGTCGTGGCGGACCGCATGCCGGGCACGTTCCCCGAACTGGAGACGCGCCGGGAGCACCTGCTTTCGACGACGCGGGCGGAGGAGGAACTCTTTCTCTCGACCATCGAGGGCGGCATGCGCGAGATCGACCGCGCGATGCCCGAGAGAGGTTCGGGCACGGTCGCGGGCGGCGTCGCGTTCAAACTCAAGGACACGTACGGCATCCCCGAGGATCTGACCGGCCTCATCGCGCGCGAACGCGGTTACAACGTCGACTGGGAGGGTTTCAACGAAGCGCTCGAGGCCCAGCGCACCCGCTCTCGGGGTGTCGTCGAATCGAAGGGCGGTGTCACCGCCGCCGCGGAGTTCGGGGGCGGTCTCACGGTCATCCCGGCCGCCGGGAATGCCGGAGATGCGAGACAGGAATTCGTGGGTTACCGGGACCTGGAGATCGAGACGGACTGCCGGCGCTGGGCTCGGGACGGGCGCCACGCGTTCCTTCTCGAGCGGAACCCCTTCTACCTGGAGAGCGGGGGGCAGGTCTCCGATACCGGGCGGGTCGTGGGGGACGGCTGGGCGGTCGACATCTCCGCCGTCTGGGGCGCCGACGGGCGGACGGTGGTCGCCGGATCGCTGGCCGCGGGCTCGCTGCCCGAAGCCGACGGCGTGGTCGAGGACTACGTGTGCGCGCAGGTGGATCCGGCGCGGCGAGAGACGGAGCGGAACCACACGGCGACGCACCTGTTGCACGCCGCGCTTCGCAACCGGCTGGGCGAGCATGTGCAGCAGGCCGGATCCCTCGTGGCCCCGGACCGGCTTCGCTTCGACTTCAGCCACAGGGGTCCGCTGACCCCGGAGGAACGGTCGGACATCGAGGCGGAGGTGACGGAGGCGATCCTCGGAAACCGGGACGTCGATGCGTCGCAACGCGACTATGACGAGGCGATCGCGGCCGGGGCCATGGCCCTGTTCGGAGAGAAGTACGGCGACATCGTGCGCGTGATCGAGGTTCCGGGACTCAGCCTGGAGCTGTGCGGCGGCACGCACGTCCGCACGACGGGCCAGATCGGGACGTTCCGGATCGTGTCCGAGACGGGCGTCGCGGCGGGGATCCGGCGCATCGAAGCGGTGACGGGGCAGGGGGCTTACCGGCGCGAGCTGGAGAGGGACCGGCTCCTCGCCGAACTGGCCGCGCGGCTGCGCTGCCAGCCGTCGGACCTGGCGGCGCGCATGGACCGGATCCTCGAACAACACGAGGCCCTCGCAGAAGAAGTGCGGGGCCGGCGAGGCGATGCCGCGGAGCGTCAACTGGAGACGCTGCTCGCTCGCGCGGCGGCGCCGGGCGCGGGAGACGCCGCGGACGCGGGGAACGCGAACAGCGCCCGTTTCGTGTCGGGGCGCCTGGAAGTGCCGGCGGGGACGGACCTCGGGGCGCTCGGCGATCGCCTGCGCGGCGGGATGGGGTCGGGCGCCGCCGTCGTTCACGTCGTGTTCCCGGACGAGGACCGTCACGCGTTCATCTCCGTCGTTTCCGACGACCTCATCCGGCTGGGCGTGAAGGCCGGAGACCTCGTCCGCGTTTCGAGCCGGGCAACGGGTTCCGGCGGAGGCGGGAGCGCGCGTTTCGCGCAGGGGGGCGTGGGCGATCCGTCGCGGACCGAAGACGGGCTCGGGGCGGCCCGGGCCTGGGCGTCCGAGCGGGTGCCCGCGTTGGGCAGTGGCTGACGTGCCGGCCGAACCCGGCCGTCTCACGCTCGAGGCGTGGTTCACGCGGCGGCTTGAGGAGGCTCCGGCGGAACTGGCGGAAGCGGTGTGGCCGCTGGTCCGGGGACGCCTGGCGGAGGGCGAGGAGGGACTCGTCCACGCGGCGCTCGACGCTCTGGCGATCGCCGCGCACGGCGCGGCGGACGGAGCGCCGAACCGCGCGGAGGCGGTCACCCTGCTCGCCGCGGACGCGATTCTCACCTATGCGCTCGAAGCAGCCGCGGATCCGGCCCTGGGCGGGAGCGCGGCGCGAGCCATCCGCCTCGCCGAGTGGGCGGGCCCGCGCGGCCTGATCGGTGACCGATTCAACGAAGAAGAGACGGCAGGGGATGACACGGAGATGACGGGGAGATGATACGGAGATGACGGAGTCCTCGAGCGGCCCGGGGTTGCCCGGCCTCGCGGGCAAGCGCGTGCTCGTCACCGGAGGTTCGCGCGGGATCGGGCGCGCCACCGTAAGGTGCCTCGCGGCGTCCGGTGCTTCCGTCGGCATCGCCTACCATCGGGCGGAGGCCGAGGCGCGGCGGGCCATCGAGGAGGCCCGCTCGCTGGCCCCGGACGGGCGCCACTGGCGTGCCGGCGCGGATCTGGCCGACCCCGCGGAGTGCCGGACCCTGTTCGAGCGCGCCGACGCCGAGTTCGGCGGGCTGGACGGGTTCGTGGGCAACGCGGGGATCTGGAACGTGGACCCGCGGCCCATCGAGTCGCTCGAAGCGGACGAGTGGCGCCGCATGATCGAGACGAACCTTACGTCGATCTATGCGAGCACGCGCGAGGCCGCGCTTCGCCTGCCGGCGGGCGGGAGCATCGTCCTCGTCTCCTCGACGGCCTCCCAGCGCGGAGAGGCGGAGCACAGCCATTACGCCGCGTCGAAGGGGGCGATCAACGCGTTCTGCAAGTCGGTCGCGACCGAACTCGGTCCGAGGTCGATCAACGTGAACGCCGTCGCCCCCGGCTGGGTCGACACGGACATGTCCGCGCCGGCGCTTCAGGGAGATGCCGGTCGCGCCGCGCTGACCCTCATTCCGCTCGGGCGCGTCGCCACCGCCGAGGACATCGCGGGGCCCATCTGTTTCCTCCTCTCCGACGCGGCCCGGCACATCACGGGAGAGATCCTCAACGTGAACGGCGGCAGCGTGCTGTGCGGCTGAGAACGTCGTGAGCGCGATCGATCCGGGTCGATTCTCCCCGCCGCCCGGGTTTTCCCGCACCGCGGAACGGCTCGAAGCCGCGGGTTTCGAGGCCTGGGCCGTGGGCGGTGCGATCCGCGACGCCTACGTCCGCCAGATCGGTCGGCCCGGCGACTTGGCCGAGCCGGCCGAGCCAGAGCCGAACTGGGAGGACCTCACGACGGACGCGCGGCCGGACGACGTCATGCGGCTCTTTCCGCGCACCGTCCCGGTGGGCCTGTCGCACGGGACGGTGAAGGTGCTCGATGGGGACGACGGGTACGAGGTGACGACTTTCCGGTGCGATGTCGAGACGGATGGCCGCCACGCGCGGGTGGCCTTCGCCGACTCCATCGGGGAGGACCTGAGCCGCCGGGACTTCACGGCGAACGCGATCGCCTGGCGGCCCGCCTCGGGCGAGGTGCGCGACGAGTGGGGCGGCGCGGAGGACATCGAAGACGGGATCCTGCGCGCCGTGGGAGACCCCGGTGCGCGCTTCCGCGAGGACTACCTGCGCATCCTGCGCGGCTTCCGGTTCGCGGGACGATTCGAGTGGGCGGTGGAGGCGCGCACGGACGAAGCGATGCGGGAGGCCGTGGGCGGCCTGGCCGGGCTGTCGGCCGAGCGCGTGCGGGAAGAGTTGCTCAAGGTCATGGCGGATCCGAAGCCTTCGGCCGCGCTGCACCTGTACGCGGCCTGCGGGGCGCTGGGCCACTGGTATCCGGAGCTGCTGGGAATCGCGGCCGCCGGCGACGCGTGGAGATCCGCGCTCGGCGCCGTCGATGCGGCCCCGGCGCAGACCGCCAATGTGCGCCTGGCGAGTCTGCTCGTATCCGCCTCCGACACGCCCGAGGGCCGGGCCGAAGCCGCCGAGTCGCTGCTGTTCCGGCTCAAGTTCTCCAACGCGGATCGGCGCTACGTCACCCGGCTCGCGCGGCTGTACCTCCCCTTCGTGGGCGCCATGGACTCCGCAGCGGAGCACCGACGCTGGCTCGCATCGGTCGGCGACGCGTGGCAGGATCTGTTCGCGCTCCACTTCGCCGTCGCCCGCGCCGCGGGAGAGACGCGGGCGGAGCGCTACCTGGAGGCGACGCGGGAGTGCGTGCGGGAAGAGCGCGACGGAGACCCGCCTCTCGATCTCGCGAGTCTCGCCCTCAAGGGAGACGACCTCCTCGAGCTCGGCATGTCGCCGGGTCCGCTCGTTCGGATGCTGCTGGAGGAGTTGCTCGAACAGGTCATCGAAGACCCCGGCCGCAACGAGCACGAGTCGCTCCTCGAAGAGGCCCGCCGGCTGATCGAGATCGGCTCGCTCGCGGAGGCTTCCCGGCCGCTCGACGCCCCCGCCGCCGGCAACGGGCTGCCCGGCGCCGATGACTGACGAGCCGAGCCTCTTCGCCGGCGCGGAACCGGGACTCGGGTTCGCGGGTGCCGCGGATGCCGCCGGGCCGGGCCGGGCCGCCGCCGCGCGACCTGCCAATTTGGCGGATTCGCCGCTCGCCGCCCGCATGCGGCCGCGGACGCTGGAGGAGTTCGTCGGACAGCCGAAGCTCGTGGGCGAGCGCCGGCCCCTGCGCCAACTCATGGAGAGCGGACGCGTCCCGAGCCTCATCTTCTGGGGCCCGCCGGGCACTGGTAAGACCACCCTCGCCGGCCTGCTCGCCAGCCGGATGGCAGCCGCGTTCATCCCCTTCTCCGCGGTGACCGACGGCATCCCCCGCGTCCGCCGCGTTCTGGAAGAGGCGAAGGCGCGCCGCGCCGCGACCGGCCGCGGCACCGTCCTCTTCGTCGATGAGATCCACCGCTTCAACCGGGCGCAGCAGGATGCCCTCCTCCCGCACGTCGAGCGCGGCGCCGTCACCCTCATCGGGGCCACGACGGAGAACCCCAGCTTCGAGGTCGTCGGTCCGCTGCTGTCCCGCACACGCGTCTTCGTCCTCGAGCCGCTGGCGCCGGAAGACGTCGCGGAGATCTGCGCCCGCGCGCTGCGGGACCGGGAGCGCGGACTCGGAGACAGCGGCCTCTCCATCGATGAGGACGCCCTGGCCCGGCTCGGGATCGAGGCGGACGGGGACGCCCGCCGCGCCCTCAACGCGCTCGAGACGGCGGCGGATCTGGCCGGCGTGGACGATCTCGCCGCGATCTCGGCGGGTCACGTGGCGGCCGCGCTGCAGAAACGGCTTGCCCGTTACGACAAGTCGGGCGAGGAGCACTTCAACCTCATCTCCGCCCTGCACAAAGCCGTGCGCGGCTCGGACGTGGACGCGGCGCTCTACTGGCTCGCGCGGATGCTGGACGGCGGCGAGGATCCCATGTACCTGGCCCGCCGCATCGTGCGCATGGCCGCCGAGGATGTCGGACTCGCGGATCCCGGCGCGCTGGCGGTCACGATCGCGGCGCGCGACGCGTACCACTTTCTCGGCAGCCCCGAAGGCGACTTGGCCCTGGCCCAGGCGGTCACCTACCTGGCCATCGTCCCGAAGTCGAACGCCGTCTACCGGGCGTTCGGCGCCGCTGCCCGGGCGGCGCGCGAAACGCCGGCCGACCCCGTCCCGTTCCATATTCGAAACGCGCCCACGCGGCTCATGAAGGAACTCGGGTACGGATCGGGGTATCGCTACGATCACGATGAGGAAGACGGCGTGGCCGCCCAGTCCTACCTTCCCGAGTCGCTGCGCGGAAGCCGCTGGTACGATCCCGTGGCGCGCGGCTGGGAAGTGAACGCGAGGCGCCGGCTCGAAGCGATCCGCGGCAGCCGGGCGCGCGCCGCGGACGAAATGGAGGAGGATCGATCGACGGAGTGACTTCGGATCGGATGGCGGAGCGCGCGGTTCTCGTGGGCGCGCCGCCGCCCGACATGCCCCAGGAGACGGTGGACGAACACCTCGAGGAACTCGCCCGCCTCGCGGCGACGGCGGGAGCCGATGTCCGGGGCTCGGTCGTCCAGCGTCTGCGCAGGCCGAACGCCTCGACCTTCATCGGCAAGGGAAAGGTGGAACGCCTGGCGCACGCGCTCCGCGAGCACGACGCGACGCTCGCCATCTTCGACGAGGAACTCACGCCCGCCCAGGGGGCGAATCTCGAAGCGGCGCTGGGCGTGCGCGCGCTCGACCGGACCGAACTCATCCTCGACATCTTCGCGCTCCGGGCCCGGACCTCGGAAGCGAAGCTTCAGGTCGAACTCGCCCAGCTTCAGTACATGCGGACGCGGCTGAAGCGGATGTGGACCCACCTCTCGCGGGAAGGCGGGGGCATCGGCGCGCGCGGGCCCGGGGAGCAGCAGATCGAGACCGACCGCCGGCTCATCGACCGGCGCCTGGCCCGGCTGCGGCGCAAGCTCGACCACATCGCGCGGGCGCGGGTCACGCAGCGCCGGGCACGGAGCGAGCAGTTCACCGTGGCGCTCACGGGCTACACGAATGCGGGCAAGTCCTCCATCCTGCGCGGCCTCTCGGGCTCGGATGTCTTCGTGGAGGACCGGCTGTTCGCGACGGTGGACTCGACGACCCGGGTTTGCGATCTCGAGGGTCCGGGTCCGATCCTCCTCACCGACACCGTCGGGTTCATCCGGAAGCTGCCGCATCATCTCGTGGCGTCCTTCCGGGCGACGATGGAGGAACTCGCCGAGGCCGACCTCCTGCTGCACGTGATCGATGCCTCGTCGGCGAGCCGGGACGCGCAGCGAGAGGCCGTGGAGGGAGTGCTGGCGGAGGCCGGCGCGGCGGATCGCCCGGTGGTCGAGGTCTTCAACAAGATCGATCGGCTCACGCACGAGGAGGAGCGCGCGCTGCGCGAGCGGGCCGCGGCGGACGGACGGCCGCACGTCCTGACGTCGATCATGGAGCGGGGCGGGCTGCAGCCGTTGCGCGAGGCCCTTCAGGCCACGATGCGGGCCCGCCTCGAGACGGTGCGGGTGAGCCTGCCCGCCGGTGACGGCGCACGGCTCGCCGAGGCGTACCGGGAGGGCGAGGTGCTGGAGCGCGCGTACGAAGCCGGGTGTGTGGTCATCGTGGCCCGCGTACCCGTCGCGGTGGCCGGCCGCTGGCGGGAGAGCGGTTTGGCCGTGGAGCAGGCCGACGCCGCCTGAGGGGCGGACCGTCGAGCCGAAAACGGGAGCAAGCCATGGCGAACAGCAGCTTCTCGCACCTGATCGATTGCCGGCTCTGCGTGAACATCGATCACGTGGCGACCGTCCGGCAGGCGCGCGGCACGGACGAACCCGATCCGGTGAGGGCCGCCGTGCTCGCAGAACTCGGCGGCGCGAACGGGATCACGGTGCACCTGCGCGAGGATCGCCGTCACATCCAGGACCGCGACGTGGAACTTCTGCTGGGGATTGTCCGCACGTTCGTCAACCTCGAACTCGCGGCCGAGGAGGAGGTGCTCGCCCTCGCCGAACGCTGGCGGCCGGCGCAGGCCACGCTCGTCCCCGAGAAGAGGGAGGAACTGACGACGGAAGGCGGGCTGGACCTGTCCGCCGATCCGGCCCGCATCGCCGCCGCCGTGGCGCGGCTGCAGGACGCCGGGATCCGCACCTCGCTCTTCATCGATCCCGATCCCGCGGCCGTCGATGGCTCGACCGAGGCGGGCGCCGCCGCGATCGAACTCCACACCGGCGAATACGCCAACGCCGCGGACCAGGCGGCCGCCGACCACGAACTCGCGCGGCTGGAGGACGCGGCGGCCCGGGCCGAAGCCGCCGGCCTCGGCGTGCACGCCGGACACGGGCTCACCTATGAGAACGTCCAGCCGGTGGCGGCGATCGCCGAGTGCGAGGAACTCAACATCGGCCACTCGATCGTGAGCCGCTCGGTGCTCGTGGGGATGGAGCGGGCGGTGCTCGAGATGTTGGAACTCGTGCGCGAGGCGCGCGGGTGAGAGGCCGTCTCACAGTCCTCATCGGCGTGCTCGTCTCCGTCGCGCTCCTCGTCTGGGCGCTGCGGGACGTCTCGGCCGCCGAACTCCTGAGACACCTGGGCGAGGCGAACGTCTGGCTGCTGCTGGCCGCGACCGTCGTCGCCACGCTCACCTTCAACATCCGCGCGATGCGGTGGCAGACCCTCCTCCGCGCCTCCAACGGGGATCTTCCGTTCAGTTCGCGGTATGCGGCTGTGTGCATCGGCTTCATGGCGAACAACGTGCTGCCCGGCAGGCTCGGAGAGTTCGCCCGCGCCTACTCGCTGTCGCGGATCACCCCGGTGCCGCTGACCGCGGCGCTGGCCTCGCTCATCGTGGAGCGCCTGCTCGACGCGATCGTCCTCATGGTCTTCCTCGTCCCCGCCTTCTTCATCGTCGGGGTCGACGAAGCCGCCTCCGGGACGCTGCGGGACCTGTTCACGGTGGGGGTCATCCTCGTCAGCGCGAGTTTGATCGCGCTCGCCGTGCTCGTCCGCTTCCCCAACCGCTTCCTCCGCATGGCGGCCAAATGGTCTCACCGGCTCGCGCCCGACCGCGTCGCCGACCGGATGACGGACGTGCTTTCCGCTTTTGTCGATGGTCTCGGGGCGCTGCGTCACGCGCACGTCTTCGCCCGCGCGATGCTGTGGTCGTTCGCCGTGTGGGGCTGGAACGCCGTCTCGTTCTTTCTCGGGTTTCTCGCCTTCGACATCGTGAGACCCGGGTTTCTCGGCGCGCTCGTCCTCCAGACGACGATCAGCTTCGCCGTCGCGATTCCGTCGACGCCGGGGTTCTTCGGACCGTTCGAGACGGCGGCCCGCGTCGCGCTCGAACTCCACCAGATCGAGCCGGCGCGGATCATCAGCTTCGCCGCGGGCTACCACATCCTCACCTTCCTGCCCATCACGGTGCTGGGGATCTTGTACATGCGACGCCTCGGGATCAGCCGCCGCGAACTGGGACGAAGCGAGGCTCCGCCGCCGGAGACCTCGGAGTGACGGCGGCCGGAGAGGTGACGGCCGACGGAGAGGTGACGGCCGGCGTGGAGATAGCGGCCGGCGTGGAGATCGGGACGGCGGAAGCGCGCGCGAAGGTCAACCTGCGCCTGCGCGTCTTCGCCCGGGACGAAACGGGCTTTCACGGCGTCGAGACGGTGCTCGCCCGCACGAGCCTGTCCGACACCGTGAGGCTCTTCAAGGCCGGGTCCGATGGGGGCCGGTCCAAGGGCGCCGGGGGGCGCGGTGTCACCCTCTCCGTCGATGGGCCGCTGGCGGATGGCGTGCCCGAAGGCCCGGACAACCTGTGCCGGCGGGCGGCGGAGCGTTTCCTGGACCGCGCGTTCGGACGGCGGGGACGGCCTGCCGTACACATCCGGCTCACCAAGCGGATTCCGATGGGCAGCGGACTCGGCGGAGGGAGCGCGGACGCGGGCGCGACGCTCCGCCTGCTCGCCGACCGCTGGCCCCGTCTGGACGAGAGCGAACTCCTGGCGCTCGCCGGCGAGATCGGCAGCGACGTGCCGTTCGCTCTCCTCGGCGTGCCGATGGCGCTGGGCTGGGAGCGCGGCCGCCGGCTCCTCCCGCTACGCCCTCCGCGGCCTCGTCACGCGCTGCTGGTCTGCCCCCCGATTCATGTCGCCACCCCCGACGCGTACCGTTGGCTCGGCCGCACGGGCGAGGACGCCGGCGCCGCCTCCGTGCTGCCCGGCACGACGCGGCTGGCGGAGTGGGATTCCCTCGAGCGCCTGGCCCGAAACGACCTCGAGGCCCCCGTCCTCGCCCGGCACCCGGAACTGTCGGAACTGCTCGCCCGGCTTCGCGCGTGCGACCCGGCTATGGCCGCGATGACGGGATCGGGCTCGACGCTGTTCGCAACCTTCCGCGACGCCGAAGAGCGCGCCCGCGCCCGCCGAACGCTGGCCGCCCCGGAACGCGCGGGAAGTCTCCGAATCCTTGACGCCTCACTCCCCGCCTGAGCCAGCGCCCGAACCGCGGCAAATAGACTGACTCCATGAGCGCTTACTTGATTTGCCTGAAGGAGCCCGCCGCCGAGGTCTCGCCTCCATTCGCGAGGAGTGGCCCGATGATCGCTACGAAGTGAGCGATACCCAGGTTCTCGTCGTCAAATCCAACGGTGGGGACTCAGTCTACCATCGGATCTACCATCGGATCGAAGAGCGTCTCGGCCAAGACATCCACGTCTTGATCGTCCGGACCCGGTACTACCACGGTCGTCACAACGTCGATCTCCGGGAATGGCTTGAATCTCGCGCCCAGGTCGGACGACGCCGGTAGCTACCGGAGCGCCCCGTGGGTTCCCGGGAGTCCCTGTGAAGGGTTAAGCCAATTGAAGATCGGACTTTCGATTGGCTTAAGCCGATGCACGGGGCGCTGACTCCTCCCACGAGTGCTTGAGATCTCGCGCCCGCCGAGGCGTTGGCGCGGTTTGACGCCGCTGGCCGGATCGCGCCATCTTCGGCGCCGCTGGCCCCTCGTCTAATGGCAAGACACCGGCCTTTGGAGCCGATGATCCAGGTTCGACCCCTGGGGGGCCAATCCCATGCCTGATCCGACCCCCCGCTCCGATGCGCGCTCCGACGCGCGCCCCAACCGACTCGCGCGGGAGAAGAGTCCCTACCTTCTCCAGCACGCCTTCAACCCCGTGGACTGGGTTCCGTGGGGGGAGGAGGCCTTCGCGCGCGCTCGAGCCGAGGATTGTCCGATCTTCCTCTCGATCGGGTACGCCACCTGCCACTGGTGCCACGTGATGGAGCGCGAGTCCTTCGAGGACGCGGACGTGGCCGCGCTCCTCAACCGGGATTTCGTGTCGATCAAGGTGGACCGCGAGGAACGGCCGGACATCGACGGCGTCTACATGACCGCGTGCCAGCTCATGACGGGGCAGGGGGGCTGGCCTCTCACGATCGTGATGACGCCGGACAAGCAGCCCTTCTTCGCGGGGACCTACTTTCCGCGCGAGGGCGTGGCGGGGCGGGCGGGGATGCTGGACCTGCTGCCGCGACTCGCGGCCCTGTGGCGCGAACGGCGGGAGGATGTCGAGGCGGCCGGGGCCTCCGCGCTGGCGGCCATCCGGGAGGTCGAGGTCCGCGGGGTGGGTTCCGGGGAGGGCGCGCTCGGCGAGGAGACGCTCCGCCGCGGCTTCAGCGACCTGCTGGCCCGCTTCGATCCGCACCAGGGCGGGTTCTCCCGGGCTCCGAAGTTTCCGGCGCCGCACCAACTCCTCTTCCTCCTGCGTTGGAGCGACCGCACCGGCGACCGGCGCGGCGTGGAGATGGTGGAGAAGACGCTCGTCTCCATGAGGCGGGGAGGCGTGTTCGACCACCTCGGGTACGGCTTCCACCGCTACTCGACCGATGCCCGCTGGCTCGTCCCGCACTTCGAGAAGATGCTGTACGACCAGGCGCTGCTCGCCATGGCGTACACGGAGCTGTGGCAGATGACGGGCGACGACGCGCACCGGACGGTGGCTCGCGAGATCCACGAGTATGTGGCGCGCGAACTCACCGACGCTGAGGGCGGCTTCTATTCCGCGGAGGATGCGGATAGCGAGGGGCGCGAAGGGGCGTTCTACGTGTGGACCCGGGCCGAGTTCGACGAGGTGCTGTCGGAGGCGCTCGGGGAGGACGCGGCCGGGCTTGCGCGGCGCGCCTTCCGGGTCGAGGCGCGCGGCAACTTCGCGGACGAGGCGTCGGGGCTCCGGACCGGCGAGAACATCCTGCACGCCGGAGAAACGCCCGCCGAAATCGCGGCGGCGCTAGGGGAAGACGCCGGCCGCGTCGAGAAACGACTGGAGGAGGCGCGCCGCGTCCTGTTCGAGAAGCGAACCACGCGGGAGCGCCCGCTGCTCGACGACAAGATCCTGACCGACTGGAACGGGCTCATGATCGCGGCGCTGGCGCGGAGCGGCCTCGCCTTCGGCGACGAAGCGCTCGTCGCGGTGGCGGGGCGGTCCGCGGACTTCATCCTCGAGCAGCTCCGGGACGACGAGGGGACGCTGCTCCACCGCTACCGGGACGGGGAATCGGCCATCGTCGCGGGCGCGGCGGACCACGCCTGCCTCATCTGGGGGCTGATCGAGCTGTACGGGGCGACGTTCGATCCGCGTTGGCTGCGGTCGGCGCGCGAACTGCTGGATCCGCTGCTGGAGCGCTTCTGGGACCCGGACCGGCTTGGCGTGTTCAACGTGGACGCGACGCAGAGCGACGTGCCCATCCGCCAGAAGGAGCTGTACGACGGGGCCACGCCCTCGGCCAACGCAACGACGTGGTACGTGCTCCTCCGACTGGGCCGGCTCACGGGCGACGTCGAACTCCTGGACCGGGCGGAAGCGCTGCGCCGGGCGCTCGCCGGCCCGGTCGGCGAGGCCCCCTCGGCGTACACGATGTCGCTCGTCGCGCTCGACCTCGCGCTGGGCCCGTCGCAGGAAGTCGTCGTGGCCGGCGACCCGGACGAGCCCGGCACGCGGCGCATGCTGGCCGCGCTCGCCGGCCGCTACGCGCCCCGCACGGCCGTCCTCTTCAAGCCGGCGGGCAGCCGGACGGAAGCGCCCGGCGGGCCTCCGGCGGACCTGCTCGCGCAGCTCGCTCCCTTCACCGAGCCGCACGACCTCCTGGACGGGAAGGCAACGGCATACGTTTGCACCGACTTCGCGTGCCAGCGTCCGACGGCCGACATCCCGGAGATGCTGACGCAACTCGGCCGGCCGTCGCCGGACTCCTGATCGCCCCAAGACAGCCGACCGCCCCACGACAGACACTGGAGTTCGAGGCATGGGCCTGGACCAGACAATCTACGGAAACACGCTCTCGGCCTGGCTGATCGCCGTCGGCATCTACGCCTTCACGACCCTGGCGCTGTGGCTGCTCGAACGCTACGCGCTGCGGGCGTTCGCGCGCTTCGCGAGCCAGACCCGGACCTCGATCGACGATCTCGTCGCCCACCTGCTCGGCGAGACGAAGTTCGGTCTCATCCTCTTCGTGGGGCTCTTCGCCGCCTCGCTCGTGCTCGAACTCGATGCCGTGGTGGCGCTCGTGATTCGCCGCGCCGCCGTCATCGCCATCGTCGTCCAGGGCGGAATCTGGGCGAGCGCCGCGATCGCCTTCTGGGTGCGGCGGTTCGTGGATGCCACGGCGGGCGAGGATGCGGAGGCCGTGACCATGGTCGGCGCGCTCTCGTTCGTGGGCCGGCTCGCCGTGTGGTCCGTCGTCCTCCTCCTCATCCTCGACAACCTCGGGGTCGAAGTCGCGGCCCTGCTCGCGGGCCTCGGCATCGGAGGCATCGCCGTCGCCCTCGCGGCGCAAAACGTCCTCGGCGACCTGCTCGCGTCGCTCTCCATCATCCTCGACAAACCCTTCGTCATCGGCGACTTCCTGGTCATCGGCGACTTCCAGGGGTCGGTGGAGCACATCGGCCTCAAGACGACCCGGCTGCGCAGCCTCGGCGGCGAGCAACTCATCCTCGGAAACAGCGATGTGATCAATACGCGGATCCGGAACCTCGGGCGCATGGCGGACCGGCGCGGGGCGCTGAAGGTCGGCGTGACCTACGACACGCCGCGCGAACTGCTGGCGCAGATCCCCGGCTGGATCGAGGAGATCGTGGCGGCCCAGGAGGAGACCCGCTTCGACCGCTGCCACCTCTCGGGCTTCGCGGACTCCGCGATCGAGTTCGACACCATCTTCTACATGACCGTCCCCGAATACGATCGTTTCATGGACGTGAAGCAGGCCGTGCTGCTCGCGATCCACGAACGGTTCGACCGGCACGGCGTCGAGTTCGCGTACCCGACGCAGGTCGTCTACACGATTCCGACGGCGCCGGCGGCTCCGGCGGCAGAGTAGCGCCCCCCCCCGCCCGAGACCGCGCGCTCGTTGACAGGAACCCGCGCGAACCGATAGTCTGGGCGGCTGTCGCCGTGGGGTTCGGCCTTGCGGCACACGGGTTCGGGACCCACACGGTTTCTCTCCATTCCGGCACGACCTCCGCGGGCGGCATGCGCGCGGAGCGGCGAGCGCCGGAACCAGACCAGCGAGCCAGTCGACACGCATGGACACCACGGACTTCTCGTTCCATACGAGTCCGATCATGCTGCTTTCGGGTACGGCGAATCCCGCCCTCGCGCAGGGGATCGCCGATGTGCTCGGAGAGCGGCTGTGCGACGTCACGATCAAGCGGTTCGCCGACGGCGAGATCTTCGTGCGCATCAACGAGAACGTGCGCGGGCGCGACGTCTTCCTCATTCAGCCCACGAACCCGCCTGCGGAGAACGTGCTCGAACTCCTGATCCTCATCGACGCGGCGAAGCGCGCCTCCGCGGCCCGGGTCACGGCGGTCGTCCCCTACTACGGATACGGCCGCTCCGACCGGAAGGATCAGCCGCGCGTGTCGATCGCGGCGAAGCTGCTCGCGAACCTGATGACGGCCGCCGGCGCGGACCGCGTCCTTTCCATCGACTTCCACCAGCACCAGATCCAGGGCTTCTTCGACATTCCCGTGGACCACCTCTACGCGGCCCCGGTCTTCCGGCGCTACTACGAGATGAAGAAGCTGGACAACCTGGTCGTCGTCGCGACGGACGTGAGCGCGGCGAAGATGGCGCGGGGCTACGCGCGCCGCCTCGGGGGGGACCTCGCGATCATCGACAAGCGGCGTCCGGCGCCGAACGAAGCCGAGGTCTCGAACATCGTGGGCGATGTCGAGGGGAAGCACTGCATCGTGCCCGACGACATGATCGACACGGCCGGGACCATGGTGTCGGCCATCGAAGTGCTCAAGGAGCGCGGGGCGCTGGACGTCTATGTCCTCGCCACGCACCCGCTCTTCTCGGGCCCGGCGCTCGAGCGCCTCGCGTCGGCCGACGTGAAGGCGATCACGGTGACGGACACCGTGCCGCTCGCGCCGGGAGTGCAGGAAGCGCTCCCCAATCTGACCGTGCTGTCCGTGGCGAGCCTGCTCGCGCAGGCCATCGAGAGCACGCACGCGAATACCTCCGTGAGCAAGCTGTTCAAGTAACGAGAAATCGAGAAAACCGAGCGAGACCGAGAGAAACCGAGAGAAGTCGAGAGAAAGATGACGAACGAATCCGCCAGACTGACGGCGCGGACACGGACCACCTCCGGAAAGGGCGCCGCGAGACAGCTTCGCCGAAGCGGCGGGTTGCCCGCGGTCGTGTACGGCCGCCGGGACGAGGCCGAGTCGCTGGCGCTGGACACGCATGAGCTTTCGCGCCTGCTGAGCCGGATCCACGCGGCCACGACGGTGATCGACCTCGAGGTCGACGGCGGCAAGCCGCGCCCGGTCCTGATCCGCGAGATCCAGCGCCACCCGTATCGGCCCCAACTCCTGCATGTGGACTTCTTCGAGATCCGCGCGGACGTGAAGATCCGGGTGCCGGTCCCGGTCCACCTCGTGGAGACGCCGGCCGGCGTGGAGATGGGCGGAATGCTGCAGTTCCTCCGCCACGAACTCGAGGTCGAGTGTCTGCCGAACGAGATTCCCTCCGGGTTCGACCTCGATGTCTCGGCCCTCGAAATCGGCGACTCGCTTCATGTCTCGGACGTGGATGCGGGCGATGTCACGATCATCGACGATGAGACGGTCACGATCTGCACGGTCGTGCCGCCGGCCCTCGAGGAAGAAGAGGAAGTGGACGAGGCACTGGACGAGGCAGTGGAAGGCGAGGAGGCCGAAGCCGCGGGCGACGAGCCGGAGGAGGGCTGAGCCGGAGGCCGGGTCGGGTCCGTCGGCGGGATGCGGTTGCTGCTCGCGCTGGGCAACCCCGGCGCGAAGTACCGGGATACGCGGCACAACATCGGTTGGTGGCTCGCGGATCGCCTGGCGCTCCGATGGGGAGCCGACCCGTTTCGCCCGGACGGGGCCACAGCCGGGGCCACCGCGTGGACGACGGGATCCGGGCGGCCGGGCGTGGAGATCCACAAGCCGCTGACGTACATGAACCGGAGCGGCGAGGCGCTGGCGGCGCTGCTCGCGGCCCGGCCCGCGGCGCCGCGGCTCGACCCGGCGGCCGACATCCTCGTCCTCGTCGACGATGTCGCGCTCCCGGCCGGCCGCTTTCGCGTGCGGAAGAGGGGATCGCCGGGCGGGCACAACGGCCTCGCCTCGATTTCGGCGAGTCTCGATTCCGACGGTTACGGCCGCCTCAGGCTCGGCGTCGGGCGGCCGCCGGACGACCGCATCGACCTGGCGGCCTGGGTGTTGTCGCGGATGTCGCGAGCGGAGGAGGAGGAAGCGCTGGGTGCCTTCCCCCGAGCCGCGGAAGCGGTGGAGTACTGGCTGGACCATGGTGTGGAAGCGGCGATGAACCGCTTCAACCGTCCGGGGTGAACCCCCCGCTGATCAGAGGATAATCAGAGGATAATCAAGGGAGCAGGGAAACGTGGTCGGAAACATCGATTTTGCGATCTGGCTCGGCGTGATCGGGCTCTTTTTCTCCTTCGCGCTCTTCATGTACGTGAAGGCGCAGCCCGTTGGAAACGAGAAGATGGCCGAGCTGTCGGAGGCGATCCATTCGGGCGCGATGGCGTTCCTGAGGCGCGAATACACCGTGCTGCTGCCGTTCATCATCGTCGTCGCGGCCCTCCTGTTCTGGCTCGTGGGCCCGCACACGGCGATCGCCTACGGACTGGGCGCGGCGTGCTCGGTCATGGCCGGCTTCTTCGGCATGCAGGCCGCGACGTCGGCGAACGTCCGCACCTCCGAGGCGGCGCGCGCGGAAGGCCAGGCCAAGGCGCTCCGGGTCGCCTTCTCGGGCGGGGCCGTGATGGGCATCGCGGTGGCGGCGCTCGGCCTGCTCGGGATCGGCGCCGTGATCACGATCTACGATCCCCAGGCGACGGGCTTCCGTCCCTTCGGCGAGATCATCTCGGGTTTCGCGATGGGCGCATCCTCGATCGCGCTCTTCGCGCGCGTGGGCGGCGGCATCTACACGAAGGCGGCCGATGTCGGCGCGGACCTCGTGGGCAAGGTCGAGGCCGGCATCCCGGAGGACGATCCCCGCAACCCGGCGACGATCGCCGACAACGTGGGCGATAACGTGGGCGACGTGGCGGGGATGGGGGCGGACATCTTCGAGTCGTACGTGGGCTCGGTCATCGCCACGATCGTCATCGGCGTGACGAGCGCGATGATCCTCGATGGAGCCCGGCTCCAGGCCGTGGCGCTGCCGATCCTCTACATCATGGCCGGCTTCCTCGCGAGCGCCGTCGGCGTCCTCTCCATCCGCGTCCTCGATCGCATGAGTCCCGCGGCGGCCCTGCGCTGGGCGCCGATCATCGGGGCCGTGCTCTTCTGGATCGCGGCGTACGCGATCACGGTGAACCTCCAACTGTTCGACGCGGCGGCGCAGGGCAAGTGGGTCTTCCTCCACCCGAACGCCGGCCCCTTCTGGGCCATGCTGTTCGGTTCGCTGGTCGGCATCGCGATCGGCCTCGTGACGGAGTACTACACGGCGGAGAAGCCGATCCGGCGCATCGCCGCGGCCTCCGAGACCGGCTCCGCAACGAACATCATCACGGGACTCGCGGTCGGCATGGAGTCGACCCTGATTCCCATGCTTCTGATCTCCGCCGCCATCTTCCTCGCCTTCAACTTCGCCGGTCTGTACGGGATCGGGATCGCCGCCGTGGGCATGCTGGCCACCGTCGGCGTGACGATGTCCGTGGACGCGTACGGCCCGGTGGCGGACAACGCGGGCGGCATCTCGGAGATGGCGGAACTGGGCCCCGAGGTCCGCTCGGTGACCGACTCGCTCGACTCGCTCGGCAACACGACGGCGGCGATCGGGAAGGGCTTCGCGGTCGGCTCCGCCGCGCTCACGGCGCTGGCCCTGTTCTCCGCCTACGCGAACGCGGTGGGTCTGCGCGAGACCGGGATCAACCTCATCAATCCGCTCGTCGTGATGGGCCTCTTCATCGGCGGCGTGACGCCCTTCTTCATCGCCGCGCTCACGATGACGGCGGTGGGCCGCGCGGCGGCCGGGATGGTGGCGGAAGTCCGTCGCCAGTTCCGCGAGATCCCCGGCATCATGGAGGGGACGGCGAAGCCGGATTCGGCGCGCTGCGTGGACATCTCCACGAGGGCGGCGCTTCGCGAGATGATCGTGCCGGGCCTGGTGGCGATCATCGTCCCCATCATGGTCGGCCGCTTCCTCGGCGTCGAGGCGCTCGGCGGCGCGCTGGCCGGCGCGACCGTGACCGGCGTGCTGCTCGCGCTCTTCATGGCGAACTCCGGGGGCGCGTGGGACAACGCCAAGAAGTACATCGAGACGGGAGCCCACGGGGGCAAGGGCTCCGACCCGCACAAGGCGGCCGTGGTCGGCGACACGGTGGGCGACCCCTTCAAGGACACGTCCGGTCCGTCGATGAACATCGTCGTGAAGCTGATGAGCGTCGTCTCGCTCGTTCTCGCGCCCTGGTTCGTGGACGTGCACGGGATGGCCGCGGGCGCGCCGGAAGCCGCCCTCGCCGCGGTCGGCGGTGTGCTGCGGGCTCTGGGATGGTTCTAGCCGCCTTGACAGCGGCGCTACATTCAGTTGCCGCTCCAGCTGTCGCTGCCTTCACGTAAGCGGTTGCCTTCACGGTTGCCTTCACGTAGCGGTGCATATACCGGCTCGCCGTCCTCCGGCGCGCCGACAAATCCAGACTCCTGCTCCGACCGTGCGGGTCGGGGCCGACGAGACCGAAGGAGCCCGCGCATGCGCGATTACGAGATCGTGTACATCTTCCGTTCGAGCCTGGCCTCCGAGGAGATCGGGGAGAAGATCGAGCGCTACCACGCCATCATCACGGCCGACGATCCGGGCGAAGTCGCCGCCTCGGTCCACTGGGGCAAGCGGCAACTCGCCTACCCCATCCGGAAGCAACGGAACGGCTACTACGTCGTCGCCCAGTTCACTTCGACGCCCGACCCGCTCAGGGAACTGGAGCGCGTGCTGAAGCTCGAAGATGACATCCTCCGGTATCTGATCGTGATCGCGGAACAGCCGCTGCCGGTTCCCGAGGCGGCGCCGACGGCCCCCGAGACGGAGGACGCCGGCGCCGACGAAGCGGGCGCGGACGCCGAGGCTCCGAAGGCCGAAGAGGAGGCCGAAGGGGCGGACGCGGAGGCAGGCTCTGAAGAAGCGGCCGAGGAAGATGCCGAGGGTCCGGCGGACGCAGCGGCCGGAACCGCGGAGGCTGAGGAAGCCGAAAGCGCGGCGGACACGGCGGAAGACGAGGTTGGGGACGCGCCGGACGATGCTGCCTCCGACGCTGAAGCCGAAGCTGATACCGACGCTGAAGCTGAAGCCGACGCTGAAGACGAGGCGCCTGCGGACGAAGCCGAGACGGAGCAGGACGGTGCGGACGCGGATGCCGGGGAACCGGAAGAGTCCGCCGCCGCGAAGTCCGCCGATGCGAAGGAGGAATAGATGGCCTTTCGAAAGGCGTGCCGGTTCTGCGAGGCCCGGATGCCCGGCGTGGACTACAAGGATGAACGCACGCTGGACCGCTATATTTCGGATCGCGGCAAGATTCTGCCGCGGCGAGCCACGGGGACGTGCGCCCGGCACCAGCGGGGCGTGGCGGCGGCGATCAAGCGGGCGAGATACCTCGCGTTGCTGCCGTACATCCGCGGCTACTACGACTAGTTCGGCCCCGGCGTGGGGCGGCTGAGGGAACGCTGGAGCGGCCTCTGGCCGGCCGCGGGTCTCCTCGGACTGGTCATGCTGCTGTCGCCGCTGAGTTCGTCGCCGCTCGGACTCATGGCCATCGTCGGCGTACCCGCGGCCGTGGCGATTCTGACCTTCGAACCGCCTCAGTCCGGGTCGGCCGCCCTGGCGCTGCTGCTCCTGGCCGGAGCGGCGCTCGGGTTTCGGGAGGCGGGGCCGATGTGGTCCATCGAACGCGGCTGGGCGCTGCTTTTGGCCGGCGGATTCGCCGTCAGCACGGCACTGGCGCCGGATCGGAGAGTGTTCGACCGGTCGCTGGCGGCGGTCGCGATCGCGGGAGCCGCGGTGGCGGCCCTCGCCGTGCTGCGACCCGAGCTTCCCGCGGACCTCGACTGGCGGATCTCGGCGCAGTTCAACCAGGCGCTGGCCGCGGTCGAGTTCAACGCGTGGGGCGGTCCATCGGTGGAAGCGGCCGTGCGCCGTCTCGTGAGCGTGTGGCAAGCGGTGTACCCGGCCATGCTCGCGCTCGCTTCGATCTCGGCTCTCGGGGTCGCCGGTTACATTAGCGGACGACTCCGGGGAGAACAGAGACCTCTCCCGCCGCTGCGGGAGTTCCGGTTCGGCGATCACCTGGCCTGGGTGCTCGTGCTGGGGCTCGTGCTGCTGGTCCTCCCCGCGGGAGCGTGGGCGGAGCGCGCGGGGGGCAACATGGTTACGGTGATGGGCGGCCTCTATCTGCTCCGGGGTCTTGCGGTGCTCGTGTGGCTTGGGGCTTCCCTGCTAAGCTCGGGCTGGGCGATCGGCGCGTGGGTGCTCGCGGCGCTGATCCTCTACCCGGTGACGGCGGGCGCGGCCCTCGTCATGGGAGTCAGCGATACGTGGCTGGACCTGCGGTCGCGTCCGGGGGTGAAAACCAACGGCGCGTGATGTGAAAAAAATTGGAGGGATCGATGGTGGAAGTGATTCTGAGAAAGGACATCGCGGATCTCGGCCTCGCCGGCGAGATGGTGAACGTGCGGCCGGGGTATGCGCGCAACTACCTCATTCCGCAGGGAATGGCGCTCGTGGCGACGGAGGGGAACCGGAAGCGGTTCGAGGAAGAGCGGCGCCAGGTCGAACAGTCGGCCGAGCGGGAGCGCGCAGCGGCCCAGGAACTGGCCGGCGAACTGGAGGGCAGAACCATGAGCTTCGTCCGCAGGGCGAGCGAGGGCGGACGCCTGTTCGGTTCGGTCACGGCCGCGGACATCGCCGACGAACTGGAGAAGGAGGGCCTCTCCGTGGACCGGCGCGCGATCCGGCTGGACGACCCGATCAAGGACCTCGGCGAACACGACGTCCCGGTGAGACTCCATATGGACATCGAGCCCAGCGTCAAGGTGTCGGTGGTCACCGAGGCATAGCGGGCCGCGGTTGATGAGGCACGATCCGCTCCCGCACGATCCGCTCCCGCTGGAGGAGGTGTGGCGCCGGCTCTCGGAACGGGGAACCCCCTCCCCGGAACTCCGCAGCGTGGCGGAGGCCGCGCTCGAGCGAAACGCGCGCCTCGCGACGATCCTCGATTTGCGGGGGTTGTCGGATGTCACCGACTTCTTCGTCATCGCGACGGGCGACTCCGACACGCACGCCCGCGCGATCAGCGAGAACATCCTCGATCGAACGCGCGAGGACGGTTTCCGTCCCGTCGGCGTGGAAGGGCTGAACGCGGGTCGCTGGGTGCTGATGGACTACGTGGGGCTCATCGTGCATGTCTTCCTCGATGAAGTCAGGGAGTTCTATCAGCTTGAGCGGCTGTGGGGCGACGCCCCCCTCTTCGAACTGGAGTGAATCGGATTCGGGGCGGTTCCGCGACCGGCGGCCGTTTCCCCGGCCGGAGGCGCGTCGCTAGCTTTGGAGCGCAATCCGTGAGGGTGGGCCGGAGGATGTGGCAGACGTGACGAGTTCGACGAGTTCATTGGGTCGCAAGACGCCGGCTGCGCTCCTTCTCCTGCTGGGCGTCGGGAGTGCTTCGGGCGCCTGCGGCGGTCCCCCGGAAGATCAGCCCGACCCCCTCGAAGGCCCGACCCTCGTCTCCGGCTCGTCGCTCGACCGGTACGGACTTCTCGTCATTCCGCGCGCTGGCGGCGTCGCGCAGTTCCGTGCCATCGAGAGTCCGTCCACCGTGCGCTGGACCGGACGCCTTCCCCTTGACGGCGTCACGGCGGCCCATTCGCTCGGTTCGGCGGTCGTGCTGCGGCGGGGCCGGCAGCTTCGCCTCTACACGACCTCGCCGGTCGAGGCCGAGACCCCGCTTCCCGACGCACCCGCCGACGGGCGCTGGATCGCCTCGCCCGCCGGGGGCGCCTTCGTGTCGCAGGATCGGATCCTCGCCGTCACCTCCACGCGCGCCGCGGAGGTCACCGCCGATGGCGCCGTGCACTGGGCGGCCCCCGCCGCCGGAGACCGGGTCGTCGCCCTCGTCGAAGGCGCGGACGGGCCCGAACTCGCGGTCTGGGAAGCCGGGGAATCGCGGCCCGCGACGACGCGGGCGGTCGGCACGAGAGGTCCCGTCACGCTCGCGGGCTGGGGTCGAACGATCGTGACGGCGTCCGAGGATGGCCGGGGACTCACGGAGTGGTCGGTCCCCGACCTCGAACCGGCGGAAGGAGCGGAGATCGACGGCGCGCCGTCCGCGCTGGCCATCTCCCCCTCCCAGCACCGCGTGTTCGCCGCGTCGGTCGACCGGCCGCGTTTCGTGGTGATCGATCGCTACGACTGGAGCGAAGTCGGATCCTCGCGACTGGAGGCGCCCTTCGAGACGTTGCGGCCCGGCATGACGGGTGGCCGGCTCGTGGCTTGGGATGGTTCGAACGCGTGGTCCGCGAGGGCGGGAGAGATCGACTTGGACGCGGTGCCCGGAGAGTGGCGGGCGGACCTGCCGCTCGCGCTGCCGGGCGGGGCGATCCTGGTGTCCACGGCGAGCGGCCTCGGCCTCCTCCGCCCGGGCGGTGAAGTCGACGCCGTGGAGGGCTCCGCCGACGCGTGGTGGCTCCCGTTCCGGTGGGGGCGCCGCCTGCCCGTCGCGTCCGCCGCCATCGTGCCGGAGGACACGCTGGAAGATGCCGAAGAGGCGCTCGATGCGCTCGCCGACAGCGTTCCGCCCGGCCGCATCGGACTGTTGACCGTGGGGAGGGCGGGGAGGACGGGGAGGACGTCGAACCGGAGCCCGGAAACGTCCGATGATCCGGCGCCGGCTCCGCTGCCCGAGCTTCCCGGCGGCTTCTACGCCGTCGCGCTCTCTTCGCGGCAGTTGGCCGCGCTCGGACAGATGCGCCAACTCCTCGACCGCTCCGGCTATTCGACGCATGTGTTGCGCCGGATGGACGAGGCCAACGACATCTGGTATCGGCTTCTCGTGGGCCCGTATGCGACGCGCCCCGATGCCGAGGACGCCGCGCTGGAGTTGCGGCGAGAGAGGGGGATCGACGCGTGGGTTCACGAGGAGGGAGACCGAGCGGCGAGGCGAGGCCCATGAGCGCCGCCGATCCGAGACCGTTCACGTGGGAACTGCCCGGGGATGCGCGGATCGTGGCGCTCGTGTTCCAGGGTTCGGAAGCCGAGCGAAGCGCGACGGTCGTTGACGCGATCGCCACCTCCGTCGCCCGGCGGCGGGGACGGACGCTCGTCCTCAACTCCGAGTCCGGGTCGTCGCCCCTCGACGAACTCGCCGGCGCGCCCGAACGGGCCGACTCCGGCGGAATGGCCGCGTTCCTCGCGGGCCAGTCCGGACTCGCCCGGGTCGCCGTGCGGCGCGCGGACTGTCCGTATGTGTACCTGCCGGCGGGACAGGTGCCGGAAGGCGTCGTCGGCCTGCTGGAGTCCCCCGCGCTCGGGCGCTTCGTTTCTCGCGTGAAGGAGGGGGGCGGGACGCTCTTTGTCGCCATGTCCGAGCACGGGCGGCCCCCCCCCGATCTGCTCGGTCTCCTGGACGGGTACATCGCCGTGGGAAGCGTCCCCCCCCCGGCGCGCGACCTGCGGTGCTACGGTCTCGTGCCCTTCGAGTCGAGCGCGGCCCCCGGGCCGACGCCCGTGGAGGACGCAGCCGCGCCTCAGCCGGAGCCCGAGCCTCAGCCGGAGCCCGAACCCCCGTCGGAGTCCGCCGAACCCGCGCCGGGGCCCGCGCTTCAGCCGGCCCTCGAGCCCGAGCCTGACGCGGCTCCGGCGCCCGCGGCGTCGGCGGTGTCGGCGGCGTCCGCAAGAGCCCGAGGCGGCCGCTCGCGAGCGGCGCTCGCCGCGGCGCTGGCCATCGCGGCGCTGGCGGTCGGCAACTGGTGGGCGTACAGGAACGGATGGCTCGACAGCGCGATCTCCCGCGTCGGGTCGATGATCGCGGCCGGGGAGGAGGCTCCGGCGGCTGCGGTGATGTCCGCCGAGGGTGGCCCGGCGGCCGAGGCTGGCTCAGTCGCCGAGGATGGCCGGCCCGCTGCGGATCGCCTGGCCGCCGGCGAAGCGGGCACGCCGACGGATCCGCCGGACGTTGCCGAGCCAGCCTCCATCTGGCAGGCACCGGATGAAGCCGCGGTCGCCGCCGCGTTCGAGTCGGCTGCGGAGCGACCGTACTCCGTGCTCCTCGGGAGCTTCACGAGTCCGGTCGACGCGGCCGAGCGCATGGCGGAATTCCGTGCGCTCCATGGAGGGACGCTGTACTTCATGGCTCCCACGACGATTCGGGACGGCCGGTATCAACGGATCCTCGCCGGGGCCGTCGCGAGCGAGACGGAGGCCTCCGCCCTCATGGACGAACTCGTGGCGGCCGGCGCCGCCGAGGAGGCCAATGCGTGGCTCCTCCGTCCCGTGAGATTCGCGTACGATCTCGGCGTGTTCACGGATCGCCCGCTCATGGAGGCGCGGATCGCCGAACTCGCCTCGCTCGGCGTCCCCGTGTACGGCCTGGAGACGACGCTCGACGGCACGCCGGTCTTCAGGGTGTACGGGGGCGCGTACGAGGACGCGGAGGCTGCCGCGCCCATGAGCGATGTCCTGGAAGCCGCCGGCGAAAGCGCGCCGCTCATCGTGAGGCGCGGCGACGCCATTCCTTCAACCCGCTGAGCGCCTTTGAAGATCAAGGCCCTGACGCTGCGCGGATTCAAGTCGTTCGCCGACCGGACGCGGATCGAACTGCATCACGGCATCACCGCCGTCGTCGGCCCCAACGGCTGCGGAAAATCGAACCTCTCCGATGCGCTGCGCTGGGTTCTGGGAGAACAACGCCCCACCGCCATCCGCGGGTCCCGCATGGAGGAGGCGATCTTCGGGGGGACGGAGGCGCGGCGGCCCATCCACCGGGCCGAAGTCCTGCTCGAAATCTCGAACGAGGACGGCGTGCTTCCGGTGCCCTACGCCGACGTCGCGATCGGCCGCACCGTCTACCGCGGAGGCGAGAGCGAATACACGCTCAACGGGACGGCTTGCCGGCTCAAGGACATCCTGGACCTGTGCCGGGACACCGGGCTGGGCTCGAACGCCTACGCGATGATCGAGGGCCGCATGGTGGACGCGATCCTCTCGGACCGCGCCGAGGAGCGCCGGACGCTGTTCGAGGAAGCGGCCGGAATCGGGCGCTACAAGGACCGCCGCAGGATCGCGACCCGCCGGATCGAGCAGGCGGACGGCGACCTGCAGCGGCTCGAGGACGTGCTGATCGAGGTGGGATCCAAGGTCCGCTCACTCGCGCAGCAGCGCGGGCGGGCGGAGCGCCATGCGAAGCTCCGGGCCCGGCTCCTGCAACTCGAGATCGCCGTCGCGGACGCCCGGCTCGAGGAGACGGCCGGGCGGCTGGCCGAAGCACGGGCGGAACTCGAACGCCTCGAGCCGGAAACCGGGTCGGACACCGGGCCGGACCATGTGGATCTGCGCACGGCGGAGACCCGCGCGGAGACGCTGCGCCTGGAGTACACCGACATGGAGCGGGACCGGGCCGGCCTCGCCCGGCGCCTGGAGGAGGCCCGGCGCGCCGTGGAGGAGCAGGAGCGCACCCGTCTCCTGGCCGGGGAGCGAGGCTCGAACGCGCGTGATCGGCTGGGGACCCTGGAGGAGGAAGTGCGCCGGAACGAACGTCGGCGCGAGGACCTCCGGGAGCGCGTGGCGGAAGCACGGGCGGCCTTGAGGGAGGGACAGTCCCTCGCCGCCGAAGGCGCCGCCGCGGCGGCTCAGCTCGCGCTTCGAGCGGAGGCTCTGGCCGAGACGGCCCGCACCGCCGCGAGCGAGCGTGACGCCGCCCGGGAAGCGCTCGAGGACGCGCGCCGGGAGGTGGAGCGCTGGCGGCTCGAACTCAGCGTGAAGGAGGTAAGGGCCCGCGACCGCAGCGAGGAACTCAAGCGGCGCCGGCCGGCCCTCGACGCGCTCGCCGCCCAGGAGCATGGCCTCCGGACGGAGGCTGAGAGTGCGTCGGAACGCGAGGCGCAGGCGGGCCGGACGCTGGAGGCTGCGCGCGACCGGCTGCAGGCGGCGCGTGACACCGCGTCCTCCGCGGACGGGGCGCTGCGCCGAGCCCGCGAAGCAGCGGCCGACCTGGAGGGCCGCCTCGCCGCCGCGCGCGCCCGTGCTTCGAGTCTCGGGTCTCTGGTAGGGTCGAGCGCGCTGCTCCCGGAGGCCGTCGCCGAACTGCTGAAGGACCGGAACGCGATCCCCGGTCTCCACGGCGCGCTGTCGGAGTTCATGGAAGCTTCCGCCGACTGGGCATCCGCGGTCGAGTCTCATCTCGGCCCCTACCTGCACGGCGTCGTCGTGCGCGACTGGTCCGCGGTCCAGGCGGTCGAGGCATGGCTTGAACGGCGCGGCGGAGAGGGCGGCATCCTGGTGCTCCCGCTCGATCCCGGGCCGCTGCCGGGCCCCGCGGAGGCCGACGCGCCGCTCATGCGACACGTCGACGCCAAGGGTGCCGGTGCGGCCTGGGTGAAGGCGCTGCTGGCGGGCGTCGGGGTCCCCTCTGGCGGCGAACTCGCGCCGCGCCCGCACCCGTGGGTGGATGCCGGGGGGCGCCGACAGGATCGGTGGGGCGGCGTCTACGTGGGAGGCGCCGCTTCGGAGGGACTCCTGAGCCGCCGGGCCGAACTTCGGACGCTGCGCGAGGAAGTGGCGGCGCTGGAAAAGGATCGCGCGCGCTCGCGAGAGGCGGTCGGGGAGTTCGTGGACGCCGCGGCGGACGCGTTCGCGCAGGTGAACGCGCTGCGGCGCTCGGTGTCCGATGCGGAGTCGACCCGCCGCGAAGCCGAAACCGACCGGACCTCCGCGGAGGCGCGGCTCGTCCGTCTTGACCAGGAGCGCAGCGAACTCGCCGGCCGCATCGAACAACTGGAAGCCTTCAGCGAAGATGAGGTGTCGCTCTCGGCGGACGACGACGCGCGCCGCGGCGAACTCGATGAGCGGGTCGCGCAGTTGTCCTCCACGTACGCGGACGCGCGAGAGAAGGCCGGCGTCGCCCGTGCCGCCGCCGACACCGGGAGGGCCGAACTCCACGAAGCGCAACTGGCGCAGGCGCGGCGGGAAGCCCAGGTCGAGAATCGACGCGGAGTGGAAAGCCGCCTCGCCGAGGCCGCGGGCGACGCGGAGGCGCGCTCGCGGACGCAGGCCCGGGAAGTGGACCGGCTCAACGCTCTGATCGCGGAGAGCAAGGCGCAGTCGGAGGAACTGGAGACGTCCATCGGCGCCGGGCTCGAAGCGAGAACGCGGTGTGAAGCGGATCTGGCGGCGCTGGAGCGCCGCATCGTCGAACGCCGCGGGCGACTGGACAGACTCGAGTCGGAGCTGAGCGACGCGCGGCGCCTCGAGCGCGAGCGCGTGGATGCCCGGCATCGGCTCGAGCTGGAGATCACGCAACTGGAGGCGAGGGAGTTCGGGATTCGGGGCCGCGTGGAAGCGGAATGGGATGCGCCGCTCGCGGAACTCCGGGAACGCGCCGACCCCGTCGACGACGGGGCGCCCGCCGAATGGGAACCCGAACTGGAGCGCGTGCGGCGCTCGATCGCCCGCATCGGCCCGGTCAATCTCCTCGCGCAGCAGGAATACGAGGAAGAGCAGAAGCGTCTCGACTTCCTGACGGAGCAGCGCGACGACCTGACCCGGGCGCGCGACGACCTCCGCACCTCGATCCGCCAGATCAACCGGCAGGCCACCTCCGCGCTCCTGGAGACGTTCGAGCAGGTGAGGGCCAACTTCCACCGCACCTTCGACTCGCTGTTCGAGGGCGGGCAGTGCGACCTCCGGTTCGAGAATCCCGACGACGCCCTGGACTCCCCGATCGAGATCTCGGCCAGCCCGCGCGGCAAGAAGACGCAGCGGATTCACCTGCTTTCCGGCGGTGAACGGGCCCTGACCGCGCTCGCCCTGCTGTTCGCCATCTATCTCGCGAAGCCGAGCCCGTTTTGTCTGCTGGACGAGGTGGACGCGCCGCTGGACGAAACGAACATCCTGCGGTTCGTCGGCATGCTGAAGGAATTCAAGGAGGAGACGCAGTTCATCGTCATCACCCACAATCCGCGAACCATCGAGAACGCGGACTGGATCTACGGCGTGACGATGCAGGAAGCCGGCGTCTCCTCGATCGTCGGCGTGGAGTTCAACTCCGCCACGCAGGTGGCGTGAGCGAGGCCGAACCCGCGGCACACGCGGCGGACGGTAAGGCGCCGGACGGGACCGGGGCGGACGAACTGATCGTCGTCGGGTGCGGCACCGTCGTCCCCGAAGCGGACCGGGCCGCCTCCTCCTACTGGGTCTCGTCCCCCGGCACGGGATCCGCGGGGGGCACGCGCATCCTCTTCGACTGCGGTCCCGGAGCTCTCCAGGCGCTTGCCCGACTCGGCCTGCCCTGGGGGAAGATCACCGATCTCGCGATCACCCACTTTCACGCCGATCACGTCGGCGCGCTTCCAGGGTTCTTCTTCGCGCTCAAACACGGTCTCGCCCGACCCCGCACACGACCGCTCACGGTGTGGGGCCCCCCGGGCACCCGCGGGTTCTTCGAGAAGCTGGCGGGCGCCTACGGCGACTTCGTCCTGGATCCGGGGTTCTCCGTCCTCATCGAGGAACTCCCGCCGGGCGCGTCCCGCGACCTGAGCGGAGGTCCGCGACTCGAAGCCCACAAGACACCGCACACGAAGGAGAGCGTCGCGTGGCGGCTTGAGGGCGGGGCGTTCAGCTTCGGTTACACCGGCGACACGGGGCCGTCCACTGGGCCGTCCACGGAACTGGGCTCGGTCATGCGCGGGGTGAGCGCCCTCGTCTGCGAGTGCTCGCTCCACGACTCGCAGGCGTCGCACAACCACCTTTCGCCCGCGCGCGTCGCCGAGTTGGCGACCTCCGCGGCTCCGCGCCTTCTTGTGCTCACACACATCTACCCGCACTTCCGAATGGGCCACGATGTTTCCCGTCTCGTGGCCGAGGCCGGATACGCCGGCGATACCTGCGTCGCGAGGGAGGGACTCCGGGTCTCGTTGACGAACAGGTGATGCCAGTGGAGTATCCTGCTCCGGGCGCGCGCACGACGGGCGAAAGACACTCACGGGGGGAACGATGCTGGTGGTCATGAAGCACGGCGCCACGGACGGGCAGGTCGAAGACGTGGTCCGCGCGATCGAGGATATGGGGTATCGGGCCCGGCCCATGCCGGGTGCCCAGCGCACGACCGTGGGCCTGGTCGGCAACGATGGAAGCGTCGAGGCGAGCCGGCTCGTGGGGATCGAGGGCGTGCTCCGAGTCATTCACGTGTCGCCGCCGTACAAGCAGGTGAGCCGGGAATGGTGCCCCGAGGACACGGTCATCGAACTGCCCAACGGCGTGCGGATCGGCGAGAAGGACGTCGCCGTCATGGCCGGCCCGTGCTCCGTGGAATCGCGCGAACAGATTCTGGAGACCGCGCACCGGGTCGCGGAAGCCGGGGCGACCGTCCTGCGCGGCGGAGCCTTCAAGCCGCGGACCTCGCCCTATTCCTTCCAGGGGCTGGGAGAAGAGGGGCTGGAGTTGCTCGCCCGCGCGCGGGAGGAAACGGGCCTCGCGATCATCACCGAGGCGCTGGACATGGACAGCATGGGCCTCGTCGCGGAATACACCGACATCATCCAGATCGGCGCGCGGAACATGCAGAACTACTCCCTGCTGCGGGCGGCGGGCCGGGTCGGCAAACCGGTTCTCCTCAAGCGGGGGATGGCCGCGACGATCAAGGAGTTGCTGCTCGCCGCGGAGTATATCGTCGCCGAGGGAGAGTCGCGCGTGATGCTGTGCGAGCGCGGCGTCCGCAACTTCGACACGCACGCGCGAAACCTCTTCGACCTCACCGCCATCGTGACGATCCACGAGTTGTCGCACCTCCCGATCGTCGCGGACCCCAGCCACGGCACGGGGGCCCGGTCGAAGGTAGGACCGATGGCCCGCGCCGCGGTTGCGGCGGGCGCGGACGCGCTCATCCTCGAGGTCCATCCCGATCCCGCGAAGGCGGCTTCGGACGGCCAGCAGTCTCTCACGCTCGAGCAGTTCGACGCGCTGATGGCTGAGCTCCACCCCATCGCGAACGCCATCGGCCGCCGGATCGCGCGTCCCCGCGTCCCCGCCCACGACTGACCGGACCCGGCGCGTCCAGCCCCGGACGAAGAGCGGCCTCGGCAGCCTCGGAGAGCGCATCGCCGCGCGCCACCTGGCGGACGCGGGATACGAAATCCTCGATCGAAACTGGCGCGTGGGGCGGCTGGAGATCGATCTGGTCGTCAGGGATGGAGACACGGTGGCCTTCGTCGAGGTGAAGACGCGCCGCTCCGGTGTGCAGGCGCCCGAGGAGGCGCTCTCCCGGGCCCAGCGGGGGAGAATCCGCCGCGCGGCCGGAGCGTGGCTCGGCCGGCACCCCGCCGCCGCCACGGAGGCCCGCTTCGACCTCGTCGCCGTGGAGGTCGGCCGCCGCGGGACGTGCCGGGTTCAGCACATCCCGGAAGCCTTCTACGGCGACGATGCATGACGGTTTTTTCTGGCCGCTGCCCCTGCGTGCCGATAAGTTGAACAGTGCCCCAGGCCCGTGGGGCCGGAGCGCGTGAATCCCGTCAGGACCGTGAAGGTAGCAGCGGTAAGCGTGTGACGGTCGCCACGGCCCGCCTGGGGTCGTTCGCCCGACGTCGTCGGCGTTCTCGCGTCGCGGGGCGCGGGCGCCCTCAGACCCGAAGGAGTCGAAGCCGGCCGGGACCGTGACCCCGGCCGACCCAGATGGCTCACGAGCCTTTGTACCGCACCGCGCTGGCCAGGACCTACCGGCCCCGAGGCTTCTCGGAGCTGATCGGACAGGACCACATCGGGCCCACGCTGAAGGCCGCGATCGAGTCCGGCAGGGTCGGCCACGCGTATCTCTTCTGCGGCCCGCGCGGGATCGGGAAGACGACGACGGCGCGCATCCTCGCGATGGCTCTGAACTGTCCCGACCGCTCCGCCGGCGAACCGTGCGGCGCGTGCCCCTCGTGCGAGCGGATCTGGTCCGGAGGCGCCTCGCTCGACGTCGTGGAAATCGACGCGGCGAGCCACCGGGGCGTCGAGGATGCCCGGGACCTCCGCCGCCGGGCCGCGTACGCGCCCACGAGCGAGGAACGCTACAAGATCTACATCCTCGATGAGGCGCACATGCTCACGCGCGACGCGTGGAACGCGCTCCTGAAGATCCTCGAGGAGCCGCCGCCACGCGTGATCTTCGCTTTCGCCACGACCGAGCCGCAGAAGATCGAGCGCGGCGCGGCGCCCGTCATGTCCCGCTGCCAGCGGTTCGACTTCCGGCGAGTCTCCGTGCAGGACATCACGAGCCGGCTGGAGACGGTGCTCGAGGCGGAGGGAATCCCGGCCGAAGCGGGGGCGCTGCGGGCGATCGCGCGGCGTGCCGAGGGCGGCGTCCGCGACGCGCTCTCCTCCCTCGACCAGGTGTTGTCCTTCCGCGGAGACACGGTGGAACTCGCGGACGTCCGCCGCATGCTCGGGCTCGTCGACGAGGATCGATACCTGGCGTTCTTCGAGATCGCGGCGAACGGGGACCGGGCCGGAGTGTTCGCTTTCGTCCAGGACCTCCTCGACGATGGGCACGACCCCGCGGAGTTTCTGCGCGGACTCGGCGACGCGCTGCGAACCCTCCTGGTTCTGAGGCTCGATCCGGAGGCCGAGGCGGTCGAACTCCTGCCGGGGTCACGCGAGCGTTTCCTCGCCGCCGCCGAAGCGCTGGTTCCGGCGGACCTGCTCAGGATGCTGGCCGCGCTCAGCGAGTTCGAGGCCTCGGGCATGCTCCACCGGTCCTCCCAGCCGCGCATCCAGCTCGAGGTCCTGCTGCTGCGTCTCGTCCGCATGGAATCGACCGTCGAACTCGAGGAAGTCCTGGCGGCCCTGGGCGCCCCCCCCGCCGAGCCCGGGCCTCGCACGCGCCCGCCGCATCCGCCCCGGCGCCAGCGCGAGAAGCGGTCTCCACCGCCGACGCCCGCTCCCGCGTCCCGGCCGCCGCTCCCGGAGCCGCCTCCGCCGACACCAGCCGCCGGAGAGCCCGTGGCCGCCGCCGAACCCGCGACCGCGGGAGGGGAGGAGGCTCCCCCGCCGGAGTCCGCGCCGGCCCCCGCACCCGCGCCGGCCCCCGCGCCGGAAAACCGGTCCGGCACGGCGTCGGCATCCCGCGTCCGCGACGCCTGGGCCGCCGCCGTCGCCGAAATGCCGGGGCTGGGTGGAGTGTCCGGACTGGCCCTGCGCGCCACCGAAGTCGACGGCCTCGTGGAAGGCGAGGTTCGGCTCCGCGTCCAGGCCGGGTGGCGCGAGGAACTCGAGAAGCTGTTCAAGGACGACCAGCGTTCCGGCCCTCTCCGCGCGAATCTCGCGGAACGCGTGGGGTTACCGGCCGTCAGGTTCGCGATCGTCGACCGCAAGGGCGGCCGCATGACCGCCGGAGAAGCCGCCCGCACGCGCGTGGAGCGGTTGATGGACGGAAACCCGCACCTCCGGGAAGCCGTGAAGGAACTCGACCTCACCCTGAAGGAGTAGGAGAATCGGAGTGGACGGCGTGGACATCCAGCAATTGATTCAACTCAGTCAACAGATGCAGTCGCGCATGACCGAGATGCAGGAGAAGCTCGAGCGCGAGACGATGGTCGCGGCTTCGGGCGGCGGCATGGTCGAGGTGACGGTGGACGGCCAGGGCGGCATCAAGGGCATCTCCATCGACCCCGCCGTCGTGGACCCGGAGGAGGTCGAGATGCTCGAGGACCTCATCGTCGCCGCGGCCTCCGCGGCGCAGCGGCGGGCGAAGGATCGAATGGAGAGCGAGATGCGCCAGGCGGCGGGCGGTCTGCCGTTGCCGGGCCTGGGTAACTTCCCCGGCCGTCCGTGAACGCCATCGAGGCGCTCGTGGGCGAACTCGGCCGGCTCCCCGGGATCGGCCGCAAGACCGCGCGCCGGCTCACCTATCACCTCCTCAAGAGTTCGAGGGACGATTCCCGGCGGCTGGCGAAGGCCATAGAACGGGTCGCGGCGGAAGTTCGCGTGTGCGGCGCCTGCGGCAATCTCAGCGATATGGAGCCGTGCGAATACTGCCGCAGTCCGAGGCGCGATCCCGCGCAGGTGTGCGTCGTGGAGGAAGCTTCGGACATTCCGGCGATCGAGAACTCGGGGAACTTCGGAGGCCTGTATCATGTACTTGGCGGACGGTTGTCCCCTCTCGATGGGGTGGGCCCCGACGACCTGAACATCCGGGCCCTGCTTCGGCGTCTCGACACGCCTGTCCGGGAGGTGATCATCGCGACGAACGCGAGCGTCGAGGGAGAGGCCACGGCGACATACCTGCAGCGCCTGCTGGCCTCGGCCGCCGACGTCACTGTCACGCGCCTCGCCCGCGGGCTGCCCGTGGGGGGGGACCTCGAGTACGCCGACGGGGTGACGATCGCCGAAGCCTTCGCCGGCCGACGGGAGATGTAACGACCAATGAGATGCAGCGACCGATGATGACTCGAATCGAATACGAAGACGCGGACCGCGGCGCCGCGACGGGATGGAAGATCGCCGCCGCCGCCCTGCTCGGCGCCGCCGCGGCCGTCGGCCTCGGGATCTATCTTGCGCGAGACCAGATGCGGCGACACCGGCGCGAACTGTTCAGTCCGCACCCGCTCCGGCGCCTGGCGGCCCTCGGATACCTGAGATCGCACCCGTCCGTGGACGATCTGCCGCTGCTGAGAGACTACCTGGCATGGGAAGAGCGACCGCTCCTCCGCAAGCGCGCCACGGCAGTCCTGGAGAGTCTCGAGAGCGTGCTCGCGAGCGACGAGGTCCTTGAGAGCGGAGACCCACACTGAATCTCCCGAACGCGATTACCACGGGCAGGATCCTCGCGGCCCCCGTCGTGACGGCGCTGCTCCTGCAGCCCCGGCCGGCGCCCCGCATGATCGCGTTCGTCGTGTTCGTCTTCGCCGCGCTCTCGGACCTGTGGGACGGACACCTGGCCCGGGCCCGCGACCAAGTGACCTCCTTCGGCAAGATCGTCGATCCGCTGGCCGACAAGCTGCTGCTCGTCGCCGCCCTCCTCCCCGTCTACAGCATCAATCTCGGGCAGGTGGGAAGCCCCTCTCTCCCCCTGTTCCGCGTCATCCCGCTCTGGGCCATCGTCATCTTCCTGGGGCGCGAAGCGCTGATCACGCTGCTCCGGTCCTTCGCCGCGCGGCAGGGCCGGGTGGTCGCGGCGCAGATCCTGGGCAAGCGGAAGGCGCTCGCGCAGAACATCTTCATCGGCTCAGCGATCCTGTGGGTGGCGTTCCTGACCCCCGGTTTCGTGGCTCCCGGCGGCTGGGCGTGGCAGTGGTTCTCCGCTTTCCACGGCTGGTTCACCACGACCTTTCTCGCCCTCGCGGTGCTGCTCACCGTGGTCTCCGCCGTGACCTATCTGGGCATGTTCTCGCGCATCATGGCGGGCCGCCATTCGTAAGCGCTGTCCGTCGCTGTCCGAGGCCGCCGCGGCGCTCGTCGAAGGCCTGCGGGAGAGGGGTCACACGCTGGTGCTCGCCGAGAGTTGCACCGGCGGCCTGATCGGCGCCGCTCTCACCGCGGTACCCGGAGCTTCGGAGGTTTTGTGGGGTGGGCTGATAAGCTACGATGACGCCGCCAAGAGGTCGCTGCTGAACGTGTCGGAGGCGTCGCTCCAGCGGCACGGCGCCGTCTCGCGGGCCGTGGCGGAGGAGATGGCCGCCGGGGCGCGGCGCGTGGCGGAAAGCACCTGGTCCATCGCCGTCACGGGGATCGCCGGGCCCTCGGGCGGGTCCGCCGACAAACCCGTGGGCACGGTGTGGATCGCCCACGACGGCCCCTCTCGCGACGCGTGGTGTCACCGTTTCGGTGGGAGCCGGGACGAGATCCGGGAAGCGGCCGCGCGCGAAGCGATACGTTGGCTCGATTCACGGCTTTGACGAGCATACTCGAGGATATTCGATGGGAAAGAAGGATCGGGAGCAGGAGATGGAGAGCGCGGCGCCCGGGGAGGCTCCGGAAACGCCCGGGCACGTTGACGAGGTCGGCGCGCCCGAGCCGGAAGAGGACGCCGGCCCCGAAGCGGAACTCGCGGCCCTGCAGGACCGGCACCTCCGGCTCGCGGCGGAGTTCGACAACTTCCGGCGCCGGACGAGACGCGAACTGGGCGACGCGGGAGAGCGGGCGCGCGCGGAACTCGCCGGCAAGCTGCTCGAACTGATGGATGATCTCCAGCGCGTGGCCGAAACGCCGCTCGAGGGCACGACGACCGACGCGCTGCACGAGGGGATCGGGCTCGTGGCCCGGAAGTTCGCGAAGGTCCTCTCCGACACCGGAGTGGAACCGGTGAACCCCGTGGACGAGCGCTTCGACCCCAACCTCCACGAAGCGCTCATGATGACCCCGACCGACGACCCGGAGCAGGACGAACGGGTGTCGCGCGTCGTCCTCATCGGATACCGGCTCGGCGACCGGCTGCTGCGCCCCGCGCGCGTCACGGTCTACCGCTACGAAGCCGAAACCTCCTGATCCGATGGCGACGCAGGCGAAGGATTACTACAAGATTCTCGGGGTCGCGGAGAACGCGAGCGCCGACGAGATCCGGAAGGCGTACCGCAAGCTCGCGAAGGAGCACCATCCGGACGCGAACGCGGGCGATCCAAGGTCGACGGAGAAGTTCAAGGAGGTGTCGGAGGCCCACGGCGTCCTCTCCGATCCCGGCAAGCGCAAGAAATACGATCGCGTGCGGAAGTACGGAGGTCTCGGAGCGTTCGGGCCCGGCCAGCCGGGCGGAGCGCCCGGGGGCGCCGGCAACTTCAAGTTCGAGGACTTGTCCGACCTGGGCGGCATCGGCGGCATCTTCTCCTCCATCTTCGACTTCGGGAAGAAGGCGAAGCCGGAGCGGGAAGGGCCGGAGCGGGGCCGAAACGTCGAATACCTGGTCACGGTGCCGCTCCGCACCGCGGCGCGGGGCGGCCGGGTCGCGGTCACGGTGCCGATCAACGAGGAGTGCGCGACGTGCGACGGGAACGGCGCCGCTCCCGGCACGTCGCTCAAACGCTGTCCGGAGTGCGAGGGCAGGGGCGAGGTCACGTTCGGGCAGGGCGGGTTCTCCGTCACGCGCCCGTGTCCCGTCTGCGTGCGCCGCGGGATGGTGCCGGAGACGCCGTGCTCGAGTTGTTCCGGCCGCGGCCAGGTGAACTCGCGGCGCAAGCTCAGCGTCAAGGTGCCCGCGGGGGTCGAGAACGGTTCGCGCGTCCGCATCTCCGGCAAGGGCGAACGCGGCCCCGGCGGCGGCACCGCCGGCGACCTCATCATCAAGTTCCAGGTCGACCCCGACCGCTTCTTCACCCGGGACGGACTCGACCTCGCCTGCGAGGTGCCGATCAACGTGGCGCAGGCGATTCTCGGCTCGAAGGTCAAGGTGAGGACGATCGGCGGGAACAAGGTCGTGCTCAGAATTCCGCCGGGCACGCAGAGCGGCACCATGTTCCGGATCCGCGGCCAGGGCATCCGGCGGGGCGAGAACCGCGGCGACCAGCTCGTTGAGGTGGTCGTGGAGACGCCCGACCTCTCGGGCGACGGCCTGAAGACGGTGAAGGATCTCGCGCAACAGGAGGGCCTCTCCTACTGACCCGCGGCCCGGCCGCTGGCGGGCGCGGCCCCCGCACCCGCGGCGCCGGCCGTCAGCTCGAGGCGATGATGCCGCCGCCGAGGACCCGTTCCTCCCGGTAGAGCACGGCGCTCTGTCCCGGCGTGATGGCCGACTGCGGGATGGGCAGCTCCAGCGAAAAGCCGGTCGGCGTCGCCTCGACCACATCCGCGTCGACGATCGCGGCCCCATGCCGGATCCGCACTCCGACGCGCTCGCCGCCGGCGGGAGGCTCGGCCAGCCAGTTCACGCCCCGGGCGCCGATGCGCGAGCGGGCCAGCGAGGCCCGCGGCCCGATGATGACGTCGCGCGACTCCGGCCGGATCTCGAGCACGAACATCGGCTCGCGAAAACCGCCCGGGAGCCCCTTGCGCTGTCCCACCGTGTAGTGGGCGTAGCCCGGATGCTCGCCCGCGCCGGAGCCGTCCTCGAAGCGGATGGCGCCGGGTGAGAGCGCCGGGTGGTCCTCCGGCAGGTAGCGGCGCAGGACCCCGGCGTAGTCGTTGTCGGGGACGAAGCAGATCTCGAACGACTCCGGCTTGTCCGCCGTGTCGAGGCCGAGGCGCCGCGCCTCCGCCCGGACCTGCGGCTTCGTAAGTTCTCCGACCGGCAGGAGAAGGCGGTCGAGCGCCTCGCGGGGCATGCCCCACAGGAAATACGTCTGATCCTTGTGGTCGTCCGCGCCGAGGTGGAGTTGCGGAGGGCCGGAGCGGGGGCGGACCACGCGCGCATAGTGCCCCGTCGCCAGCCAGCGGCAGTCCAGCGCGTCGGCCCGCACGAGGAGGTCCCGGAACTTCGTGAAGCTGTTGCAGCGCACGCACGGGATCGGGGTGCGGCCGGCCGCGTACTCGGACACGAAGTCGTCGATCACGTCGCGCGTGAAATCCTCCTCCACGTCGAACACGTGGTGCGGCATGTCGAGCTGGGCGGCGACGGACTTGGCGTCCGCGATCCCGTCGAGGCCGCAGCAGGTGCGCGTCGGGCCCTCGCTGCCGGTGTAGCAGAACGTCTTCATCGTCACGCCGATGACCGGGCGGCCCTCGCGCGCCAGCAGCGCGGCGGTGAGCGAAGAGTCCACGCCGCCCGACATGGCGACGAGCACGGAGTCCGCGAGGCGGCTCGGGGCGATCATGGGCGCGGGATCTCAGGCCGTGAGCGCGACGACCCGCGCGGCCACCCGCGCCAGCGCGTCCGCCGCCGCATCGATGTCCGCCCGGGACGTCTCGTGGCCGAAACTGAAGCGCACCGCCGCATACGGGACATCGCTCGTGATCCCGATGGCCTCCAGCACGTCGGAGCCGACGCTCGAATCGGACCCGCAGGCCGACCCGCCCGAGACCGCGATGCCCTCGAAGTCGAGCGACACGAGCACGGCCCCGCTGTCACACCCCGAAATCCCGGCGCTGACGAGATTCGGCATCCGCAGCGGCGCGTCCCCGCCGTGGATCCGGGCATCCGGAATCTCCGCCCGGATCCGCCCCTCGAGGTGATCGCGCAGCGCGGTCCAGCGGGCGACCTCCGCCTCGCGGCCCTCGAGCGCGAGCGCGAACGCGGCCGCGAAGCCCGTCGCGCCGATCGGGTTCTGCGTGCCCGGCCACATGGACCGTTCCTGGCCGCCGCCGTAGCTGAGCGGCTCCAGCCTCACCCCCGGCCGCCGGTAGAGGAGGCCGATCCCCACGGGCCCGCCGAGCTTGTGCGCCGTGGCCGACAGGAGATCCACCGGCGTCCGCTCCAGATCGCAGTCGACCTTCCCCAGCGCCTGCACGGCATCCGTGTGCACGAGCGCCCCGTATTCGTGGCCCAGCTCCACGATGTCCCCCATCGCCTGGACCGTGCCGATCTCGTTGTTCGCCCACATCACTGAGATCAGCGTCGGTGCGTCCGGGTCCGCCGCGAGTTTCCGCCGCAGCCACGCGAGGTCGACCGTCCCCGAGCCGTCCACGGGAATCCGCGCCACGCGCGCCCCCTCCACCGCCCCCCGGTCCGCCGCCTCGAGGCACGCCTTGTGCTCGATCTCGGACACGAACACGCGCGGGCTCCGCTCCGCATGCCCCGCGTGCGACCGCACGAAGCCGAGGATCGCGAGGTTGTCGGACTGCGTGCCGCCGCCCGTGAAGCAGATGGATGACCGCGGGCACCCGAGCAGATCCGCGATCCGCCCGCGCGCGACCTCGAGACAGCGATGGGCCCGGCGCCCGGGGGCATGCGCGCTCGCGGGATTGAAGCCGTGCCGCAACTCCGCTCCCATCGCGTCCCACACCTCCGGCCGCATGGGCCAGGTCGCCGCGTAGTCGAGGTAAAGCCGCTCTTTTTCGGGCTGTATCATCGTCGCTTTCCGTCCGGATTCGCCCGTTCGGCGAAGAGCGTCTATTGTGTCGAAGCTTCAAACGACGCCGCAACTCGGGATGGAGTACATGGAACCACCACGTTCCGCGCCGGGGCCCACCCCCCCGGCGCCAAGCCCCACCGGGCCCACGTCCGACGAGCAGAGCATACCACCGCTCGGGGCCCCGGTGTTCCGCACCACCGTGCACGGACTCGCTTTTGAAGACCGTGCACGCCACCTCGACACGGTAAGCCCGCAGGAGGAACTCCTCCTGATCCCCGACCCGCCCGGAGGCGAACCCGACGATGTCTGGGTCCATATCCGCGATGGCGACCCGGTCGGCCACCTCCCGCGCGAGATCGGCGCCTGGCTCGCCCCCTGGATGCGGCGCGGCGGCGCGGCGCGCGTGCAGGTGATCAAGGTAGGCGCCGAGTCGGTCCCGAGCTGGAAGCGTCTCCTCGTCGAGGTTCGCTGCGGCTGACGGCGCCATTGGATGCTCAGCCGGGCTCCGATCGACCGCGGCGCTTTTCTACAACGAGCGAACTCCGAGGCGTGTGACATCGCTCACCCGCATCGTCTCGTCGGCATGGAACGGTTCGCCGTGTGGAGCCCGGATCAGCGAGCCGTAGTGCCGCGACGCGGTCTCGACGCGTTCGATGAGCGGTTGTCCGGTGGGGAAGATCTCACCCGCCGCCCTCGCGCCCTCGAACTGTGACGCGTAGCACCGCACGGCCTCGACCTTGCGCTGGAACTGCTCTTCCGTGAGCGGGACGACGAAGGTCGGCTTCACGGCGTCCTCCCGGTACGCCAGCGCGTAGAGGATCTTCTCCGGCCGCCGCCCCGGGCCGCCTTCATACTCCCGCAATCCCGCGAGGAAACAGGCGTCGCGCGCGAGTTCCGAGGCGGTCCGGTGATCGGGATGGCGACCGCGCGGATAGGGCAGGATCACGGTCGCGGGTGCGAGGTCCCGCAGGTGCCCGGCGACGATCCGCCGCGCCTCCAGCGAGTTCTCGATCCGCGCGTCGGGGAGTCCGGCGTTGACCCGAACCGCGACCCCCAGCGCCGCCGCCGCCCGATCCGCCTCTTCGGCCCGAATCTCGGGGGTCCCGCGCGAGGCCATCTCGCCGCGCGTCAGGTCCAGGATCCCGGCCCGGTGCCCCTGTTCGGCCGCACGGGCCAGCGTCCCGCCGCAGGTGAGTTCGGCATCGTCCGGGTGTGCGGCTATGGCAAGGAGGTCCAGCGGTTTCTCCGTCATCGGGCGGTCAGGCTCGCCTTTCGGTCGGCTACTCGTAGCGTAGCGCGTCGATCGGATCCAGTCCCGCGGCCCGCGAGGCCGGGTAGAGCCCGAAACCGATCCCTGTCAGCACCGATGCCGCAAGGGCAGCCATGATCGACCACGGCGGCACGACCGCCGGCAGCGGCGTCAATTGGTTCACGATCCAAACGATCGCCCCGCCCAACAGCATTCCGGTCGCCCCGCCGAGCAGCGTGAGCGTGGCCGCCTCGACCAGAAACTGCCACATGACATCGCGCCGCCGCGCCCCCATCGCCTTGCGCAGCCCGATCTCCCGGGTCCGCTCCGTGACGGAAATCATCATGATGCCGATGACCCCCACGCCCCCCACCATGAGCCCGATGCTCGACAACCCCAGCATCGCCGCAAACAGGACGTTCGTCAGCTGGCCCCAGAGATTCAGCAGTTGTTCCTGGCTCAGCACCGCGAAGTCGTCCTCCTCGCCCGGCTCCAGGCGACGGAGTTGCCGCATCCGCGCGTGCGTCGCGTCGAGCGCCGCCTGAAGGTCGGCTTCGGCCTCCGGCCGCACGATGATGCTGACAGCCCGGTCCCAGATGGGCAGCAGCTTGTCCGCGCTCGCGAACGGCACCCACACGAAGTGCGACGCGAAGCCGGCGAACAGGTTGGCAGGCACCCGGTACACGCCGATCACGCGGAACATGGCTCCGCGGCTCCCTTCTCCGATCCGGATGTCGCGGCCGACCGGATCGAGCGACCCGAACAGATCGGCCGCCACCACGGAATCGATCACGGCGACGGGGGCCCGCCGCTCGGCCTCCGGGCGCGTGAACCAGCGACCCGAGATGATGTCGCCGCTGTAGATCTCGAGGTAGTCGGCGCCCACGCCGTAGAACAGGATCTCGACGCGATCCGACCCGACGCTTGCCTCGAAGGCCGGCGTGCCGAAATCGCCGGTGATCTCGACGAACGGGGACGCGCTCTGGATGCCGGGGATGCGTCCGAGTTCCCGGGCCCACCGCGGATCGAGCGGCTCGTTGCGGAGCAGGTCCGGCTCCTCCTCGCTCATCGGACCGCCGCCGAACCCCGCCGACGTGAAGTCCCAGTGCGCCACGTAGAACGTCGCGATGCCGTTCGGAGACATCGCAGCTTCGAAGCTCTTGTTGACGCCGGTGATCGCGGCCGCCATCACCATCACGACGAGCACGCCGATGGTGACGCCAAGGATTGTGAGGCCGCTCCGGACCTTGTTGGCTCCGATCGAATCGAAGGCGACCGCGATCCCTTCGGTGACCGTCGAAAGGAACCCCATGCCGCCGCGTGCACGAGCGGTCATACGCGCCTCCCCATCCCCCGCGGCTCCTGTCGCCCGCCGGAGTCAGGTCGCGCGTTCCCCGCCGCGGGAGAGAACTACTCGTAGCGCAATGCGTCGATCGGGTCCAGACCGGCGGCCCGCGAGGCGGGGTACAGTCCGAATCCGATCCCGGTCAGCACCGAGGCCGCGAGCGCGGCCACGATCGACCAAAGCGGCACGACGGCGGTCAGCGGCGTTGCCTGGTTCACGACCCACACGAGCCCGCCTCCGAGCAGCATGCCCGTCGCCCCGCCAAGCAGCGTGAGCGTGGCCGCTTCGACGAGGAACTGGCACATGATGTCGCTGCGGCGTCCGCCCATCGCCTTGCGCAGCCCGATCTCGCGGGTCCGCTCCGTCACGGAGATCATCATGATCCCGATGACGCCGACGCCACCGACCATGAGCCCGATACTCGACAGGCCCACCATCGCCGCGAACAGCACACCCGTCAGCTGGCCCCAGAGCGCCACCACCTGGTCGGCCGTGATGATGGCGAAATCGTCATCCTCTCCCGGCCTCAGTCTCCGCAGCTGCCGCATGCGGGCGCGGGTCGCGTCGAGCGCGGTCTGAAGCTCCGTTTCCGGTTCCGGCCGCACCACGAAGCTCATCTCCCGGTCCCACACCCGCAGCAACTTGTCCGCCGTCGCAAAGGGCATCCACACATAGTGCGATGCGAGGCCTGCGAAGAGGTTGGCGGGTGCTCGGTAGATGCCGACCACGCGCACCCTCGCGTTCTCGCTGCCCCTGCTGATGCGGATGTCCCGCCCGATCGGGTCGCGCGTCCCGAACAGCCCCACCGCGGTGGCCGAGTCGATCACGGTGACCGCGGCGCGCCGGTTGGCCTCCAACTGCGTGAACCAGCGGCCGGCGATCACATCGCCGCCCGAGATCTCGATGTAGTCGGCGCCCACTCCGTAGAGCCCGACCTCGACCCGGTCGCCCCCGGAAGAGGCCTCGTTGCCTGACCCGAGATTCACTACAGACACCGCGCTCTGGATCCCCTGGATCCGCTCCAGTTCCTTCGCCCATTCCGGCTCCAGCGGAGGGTTCCTGAAGAAGGCGTGTTCCCCCTCGTCGAGGGGGCCGGTGATCTGCATGGAGAAAAAGTCGAAGTGAGCCACCCAGAACGTAGTGATCCCCTCCGGGGCCATCAGTTCCGAGAAGCTCTTGTTGATCCCGGTGATCACCGCCGCCATGACCATGACGACGAGGACTCCGATCGTCACGCCGAGGATCGTGAGACCGCTCCGCACCTTGTTCGCTCCGAGCGAGTCGAAGGCGACGGCGATCCCCTCGGTGACCGTCGCGATGAACCCCATGCCGCGGCCCGAACGAGCGGTCACACGCGCCTCCCCGTAGCCCGCGGCTTCCGGAGACCCCGTGGGCGTAAGGTCACCCCTGTGTTGTCGTGGGTGCGGAACTCACTCGTAGCGCAATGCGTCGATCGGGTCCAGACCTGCGGCCCGGGAGGCGGGGTACAGTCCGAAGCCGATCCCGGTCAGGATCGAGGCCGCGAGCGCGGCCACGATCGACCACAGCGGCACGACGGCGGTCAGCGGCGTGACCTGGTTCACGATCCACACGAGCCCACCCCCGAGCAGCATCCCGGTCGTCCCGCCCAGCAGCGTGAGCGTGGCGGCCTCGACGAGGAACTGCCACATGATGTCACGGCGGCGCCCGCCCATCGCCTTGCGCAGTCCGATCTCGCGCGTCCGCTCCGTGACCGAGATCATCATGATCCCGATCACCCCCACGCCACCGACCATGAGCCCGATACTCGACAGGCCGACCATCGCCGCGAACAGCACACCGGTCAGTTGGCCCCACAGATCCATCATCTGCTCGGAGGTCATCATGGCGAAGTCGTCTTCCTCGCCGACGTCCAGTCCCCGCAACTGCCGCATGCGGGCGCGCGTCAAGTCGAGCGCGGCCTGCAGTTCCATCTCCGGTTCCGGCCGCACGACGATGCTGATCTGCCGGTCCCACACCCGCAGCAGCTTGTCCGCCGTCGCGAAGGGCACCCACACATAGTGCGAGACCAGCCCGGCGAACAGGTTGGCCGGCACCCGGTAGATGCCGACCACGCGCACCCTCGCGTTCTCGCTGCCCCTGCTGATGCGGATGTCCCGCCCGATCGGATCCCGAGTCCCGAACAGCCCCACCGCGGTGGCCGAGTCGATCACGGTGACCGCGGCGCGCCGGTCGGCTTCCGACTGCGTGAACCAGCGGCCGGCGATGATGTCGCCGCCCGAGATCTCGATGTAGTCGGCGCCGACTCCGTAGAGTCCGATCTCGACGCGGTCGCCCTCGGAGGAGGCCTCGTAGCCTGACCCCGCCAGATCCACGAAGGGCGCCGCGCTCTGGATCCCCGGGATCCGCCCCAGTTCCTTCGCCCATTCCGGCTCCAGCGGAGGGTTCTTGAAGAAGGCGTCCTCCCCCTCCTCGAGCGGTCCGCTGATCTGCATGGAGGAGAAGTCGAAGTGCGCCACCCAGAACGTGGTGATCCCCTCCGGGGCCATCAGCTCCGAGAAGCTCCGGTTGATCCCGGTGATCACCGCCGCCATGACCATGACGACGACGACACCGATCGTCACGCCGAGGATCGTGAGACCGCTCCGCACCTTGTTCCCTCCGAGCGAGTCGAAGGCGACGGCGATCCCCTCGGCGACTGTCGCGATGAATCCCATGCCTCGCATGCCTTTCCTGCCCGCGCTCACGGCAACCTCACTCGAACCTGAGGGCTTCGATCGGGTCGAGCCGGGCCGCGCGATAGGCGGGGTAGAGGCCGGAGGTGATCCCGACGCCGAGCCCGAGCACGAGGGAGACGATCATCGCGGGAACCGAGATCGCTGCCGGGAGGCCCCAGACCCCTTCGACGATGAACGCCAGCCCGAATCCGATTCCGATTCCGAGCGCCGCCCCCACAATCGAGAGCGTGGAGGCCTCGGTCAGGAACTGGAAGAGGACATCGCGCCGCCGCGCCCCGAGGGACTTGCGGAGCCCGATCTCGCGCGTCCGGTCCGTGACCGAGAGCAGCATGATGTTCATGATCACGATGCCGCCCACCACGAGCGAGATTCCGACCAATCCCGGCAGCGCCGTCATCAGCACCCGGTTGATCGCCTCCCACGCGTCGAGCAGCCCGCTCGAAGTGTCGATGCCGAAATTGTTCGGTTCGGAGGGCCGCAGGCGCCGGTCGGATCGCAGCGCGCCCTCGACTTCCGCCATGGCCGGGTCCAGTTCGTCGAGCGACCCCATCTTGACGGTGATGCCGTCCACCTCCAGCCGCCGGCGCGCTACCGTGCGCTGGAACGTTTCGAAGGGAATGAGGACGGCCGCATCGCGCAGGTTGCCGGCCAGGCCCCCCTGGGCCTCCAGCACGCCGACGACTCTGAACCCGTGCCCGCCCGCTCGGATGCGCTTGTCGATGGGCGAGGTCGTGGGGAAGAGCCGTTCGGCGATCTGGGCGCCGATCACGGCGACGGGAAGCGCCTGCTGGTCATCGATCGGCGTCAGGCCCCGCCCATCCACCACCTTCCATCCCTGGACCGCCTCGTACTCGGGCGAACCCCCGACCATGAGGACATTGCGCCGTTCGTACTGCCCGTAGCGCACCGAGCCCGCGACATCTCGCGCATAATAGGCCCGGTATTGGGCGTCGGGCGTCGCGGCCAGCACGACTTCCACGTCCTCCATGGTGAGCTGTGGATTGCGCCGCTGCCGGCGTCGTTCCGCCTCGTCGATGCGACCGGTGGTGATCTGGGGACGCCGGACCACCGTGAAGGTGTTCACGCCGAAGAGCGAACCCGCGAAGTCATCGCGCACGTAGCTGTTCATGCCCTCGACGATCGTGATCACCGCCATGAGGAACGTGATTCCGATGCTGATGCCGAGGAGCGCGAAGAACGACTTCAGCTTCTGCGACCGGACCTGCTGCAGCGACAGGCGGATGCCCTCCCAGAATCTCATCGGCGGGGAATCGCGCGGCCGCTAGCGCCCGCCATCGACGGGCGGGGTGCGGGGGGGTGCCCACGGGTTCGAGATGGGGCGCGGTGTTGCCGGGGTCTGAGGCGCGGCCTCGGGCGTCACGGGGTCCGGCGGAGCCGCCGTCGGGGGCGCCGGGGCACCCTCTGGGGTGGCTTCCCGCGGGGGAGCCGGTGCAGGCTCGGCCTCCGGGCTCGCCGGTGGGTCCGCCGCGACCGCAGCCGCCACGGGCTGCTTGATGCCGCGCGCGAGGTAGTAATCCACGGACATCTCCGCCTCGACCTTGCCGTCGACGAGCGTGATCACGCGCTGGGAGCGAGCCGCGATGTCGTACTCGTGCGTGACCATGATGATGGTCTGGCCGTTCTCGTGGAGCGTGTCGAAGACGTCCATGATCTCCTCGGACGTCGAGGAGTCGAGGTTACCCGTCGGCTCGTCCGCGAGGAGGATCGAGGGGTCGTTGACGAGCGCCCTCGCGATGGCCACGCGCTGGCGCTGGCCCCCGGAGAGTTCGTTGGGTTTGTGGTCCATCCGGTCGGCCAACTGCACGATCTCGAGCGCGTGCGCCGCCTTCCGCTGACGGTCCCTGCTCGATACCCCCGCGTAGATCAGCGGCAACTCCACGTTGTGCAGCGCCGTTGCCCGCGGCAGGAGATTGAACGTCTGGAACACGAAGCCGATCTCCTGGTTTCGAATCCGGGCCAGGTTGTCGTCGCTCAGATCCTGGACCGCCTGCCCGTTGAGGACGTACTCGCCGCTCGTCGGGGAATCGAGGCAGCCGATCATGTTCATGAGCGTCGACTTGCCCGAGCCCGAGGGGCCCATGATCGACACGTACTCGTTCCGGAGGATCTCGATGTCCACGCCCGCCAGCGCGTGGACCGTCTCCGTGCCCATCACGTAGTCCTTCTTGAGACCGCGCGCGACGATGATCGACTCCATCTGTCCGTTCCCGCTCATCGTCCGTCCTCTCCGTTGGCCGATCCGTCGGCCGCGGCGTCGCTCCCTCCGCTCCCGTCGCCGTTGACGGCGGCCTCGGGGGCCGGCCCGTCGATCTCGATCCGGCTTCCGTCCTGGAGTTCGCGGATCGCCTGGAACGAGCCGGAGACGACCGTCGTGCCGACTTCGATCCCGGACACGACCTCGAAGTAGTTCTCTCCGGCGATGCCGATCTCCACCGGCCGGAAGCGGACGACGTCGCCCTCCACGACAAAGACGCCCTCGATATCCCGCACCGCGTCGGAACGCGGAGCGCTCGGGAGGTTTTCGTTCGGGATCTCCTCGTACTCATCCGCATCCATCAGCGTGAGCGCCGTGATGGGGATGCTGGGCACGTCGTCGCGGGTGGCCGTGATCACGTCGGCCGTGGCCGACAGGTCCGGCCTGATCCCTTCGGGCGGTGCGCGCAGTTCAATCTTGACCTCGAAGTCAATGGCCTGGGCCGAGCCGCCCGCCGCGGAGGGGTTCAACGGAATGATCGAACTGTTGCCGATCTCCGTGACGGTCCCCACGAAACGCCGGTTCGGAAAAGCGTCGATCTCGACGTAGGCGGAGTCGCCGATGGCGATATCGGGCACGTCCGTTTCGTCCACCTCGATTACGGCTTCCATGACGGAAAGGTCGGCGACCGTTAGCAGTACGGTTCCCGGATTGTTCATCGTCCCGACGATCGCGGTCTCGCCGCGCTCGACGTTCAGCCGCGTGATCCGGCCCGACATGGGCGCCCGGATCGTGGTCTTCCCGAGCCGGTCCCGTTCCTGGTCCAGGCTCGCGTCGGCCTGCTGGACCTGGTGCTCCGAGGCCTCCAGGAGCCGCTTCTGGACGTTGGCGTTCGTCACCGCCTGCTCGACTTCCGCCTCGGTCACGAAGTCGGTCCCGCGCGCCTGCAACGCCGTGAGACGGTCCGCGTCCCGCTGCGACTGCTGGTACGTCGCCTCCTGCTGGGCGAGGTTGGCCTCCGCCTGCGCGAGAGCGGCCTCGGCCCGGTCCACGCCTGCCCTGTAGAGGGCCGGGTCGATCTGCAGCAGGAGGTCTCCCTCCTCCACGTCCTGCCCTTCCTCCACCGGGAGTTCGATGATCCGTCCGGCGACGTCCGTGGTGATGTCCACGTGCGTCTTGGGCTCGATGTGGCCCGTAGCGGAGACGTCGTCGACGAGATCCCGCAACCCGACGGCCTCCACGCGGACTTCGACGGCGCCACGCCCTTGCCGCTGCGTGGCGAGAAATCCCATGGTCGCGAGAAGTCCAACCACGACGACCGCGATGATCGCTTTCTTCATCCTTCACAAGGACCTTTATTTCGAGACTCGGCGGGCAGTCCGGGCAACTGCAGGGCCCGCGCCCAGGGGCACATCATCGGTACATCGGTACGTCACGGGTACGTTGGCGCGACCTGAGCGGTTTCACGTGCTATCCGGCCAGACCGGCGAGGAGACCGGAGAACATTGCGAGCGCCGCCACGAAGATCAGGTAGAGCACGAGCAGATACGTCGTGCCCGCCGCCACGGACCGTCCCGGATAGAAACGGCTCACCGCCACCCCGAGCACCCCGCACGTCCAAACAGAGAAGATGTTGATTCCGTTTAGGAACCTGCCCAGGAATCCCTCCATCTCGGGCAGGAAGAGACCGGGCGAGAGGGTCGTGACCTCGGCGCCGACCGCCAACAGGCCGATGGAGAGGACGCCTCCCGCCGTTCCGATGTACATCGAGTGTGTGGCGGCGCTCAGCAACTGCTTGAAGCTGGCCTCGCCTCCCAGGATGACGTTGAACGCGATGAGGAGGAGGCCCGCGATGATCAAGAGTACGATGGGCGTCATGATGATGGTGCCTACGATGACGCCGACTCCCGGCGAAATGGCTGCGTCGACCTGCTGTTCCAGCACCGCAGGATCCGTTCCCGCCGGTATGAAGTCCGCGATCCGGGCCTCTGCCGCCCTCCGCAATACCTCCTCGGGGACGACGACGGGCGTAAGGAACTGCAGCGCGATGCTGAGGCCGATGAGCCCCACAACGGCTCCGATCCAGGCAGGGCGGTGGCGGAGAGCGTCGAACAGCTTCGCCGGCGAGACGAAGACCTGCACGATGCGCACGGGCAGGGAGGGAATCCCTTGTTCCTCCACCGCTGCGTCGGACGATTCCGGATGGTGTTCCATTTTCTCCTCTTTCTCCTCTTTCTTCTCCAGTTTGCCTCAGCCCTCGGCCGGGGCTCGCACGGCCTCGCGTCCCGCCGCGTCCACGACGCGGAGCAGCCGGTCGTCCGCGTCGAGCCACACCCGGTGCAGGGCGCCCTCCACGTCCACGTCGTAACGGGTCGCGTCCACCGACTCATCGCCGAGCGAAACGCCTTCCTCCGTCCGCCCGGTCAGGCCCACGGTCACGGTCCGGCCGTCAAGGGGCAGGATCGCTGTCATGCGCCCGTCCGGCGCTGCTCTGAGCGCGCGCACGAGGACGAGATAGTGATGTGCGACCCCCGGTTCGAGGATCGCGGCCGCCTCCTGAACCGGGTACTCCTTCCAGCGCTCGCCCTCCGGGGTCGCGAAGTGGAAGCGGATCCGGTCGGGAAAGCGTTCCCCGCTCACGAGAGGCGATACCCCTTCGCGAATCTCGTATTTCACGGGAAGCAGGTCGGGGTCCATCTGGAGCCGCACCTGCCAGGCGGTTCGCTGCACCCTCTCGACGCTGGCGACGGCGTTCACGGTGAATCCGGTCCGCCAGATCCGGAAGCGCTCCGTCCCCACGCGGCGCCCCGCTTCGCGGAGATAAAGGTGGCCCGCGTCGAGTTCCTGCGCGTCCAGCGGCAGGGGGGTCGGCAGGTCCGCGAGCAGCGGGCTCAGGAGGAGCGCTCCGAGCACCCGCGTCCTGCCTGACCTTCTCACGCTCTTCGCCACTCGTCCGCCTCGCTTGTAGCCCGTTTGAGTGCAGCCGTTTGAGAACCGGTTGAGACCGGCGCCGATCTTCGACTCACGGTGAAGTTACAAGACTACAAGGCTGTGCGGACGGGAGCGACGAAGAATGCCGAAGTGGTTGGGGTCGGCCTCGGTGATGTCGGCGGCGGTGATGGGGCTCGACGTGCGGCCGGTGAGCGTCGAGGTGTCGCTGGTCAAGGGGACGCCGATCATCCAGATCGTCGGTCTCGCGCAAAGCGCGGTGCGCGAGGGTCGCGAGCGCATCCGGGCCGCCGCGGCGCAACTGGGCCTTCACGTGCCGGGGCTTCGCATCACGGTGAATCTCGCGCCGGCGGACCTTCCCAAGACCGGGGCCGCGCTGGACCTGCCGATCATGCTCGGGATTCTGTGCGCCAAGGGGGATCTCCCCCAGGATGCCCTGGAGGGGACGCTGGCGGTGGGCGAACTCGGGCTCGACGGTTCGTTGCGTTCCATCCGCGGCGGCCTCCCGATCGCCCTCTTTGCGGCTGCGAACCCCGGTGTCGAGCGCCTCCTGCTGCCGGCCGCGAACCTGCGGGAAGCATCGGTCGCGGAAGGGGTCGCCCTGGGCGGCTCGGACTCGCTGACCGATATCCTCGCCGCGCTGAACGGCGACGTCCCGTTGCGCGGGCCCGCGGCGCTGCTGCCCGCCGCCGGTCGGACGGATCGGACGGAGACGGGCGGCAGGCCACGAAACGGCGGGTTCGACCTGTCGGCCGTAAAGGGGCAACCGGTCGCCAAGCGGGCGCTGGAGATCGCGGCCGCCGGAGGGCACAACCTCCTCCTTTCCGGCTGCCCGGGCTCCGGAAAGACGAGTCTCGCGCGCTGCCTCCCCGGTCTCCTCCCCGCCCTCGACGTCCGGGAGGCGGTGGACGTGACGGCGATCCACAGCGTCGCCGGCCTGCTGGCCGATGGTTCGGGACTCCAGCGGGTCCGACCCTTCCGGGCGCCGCACCATTCCATCAGCGAGGCCGGGCTCATCGGCGGCGGGAGCCGTCCCCGGCCGGGCGAGGCATCGCTCGCGCACCACGGCGTGCTCTTCCTCGATGAACTCCCGGAGTTCGGGCGGCGCACGCTGGAGGCCCTGCGCCAGCCGATCGAGGAGGGGCAGGTGCGGATCGTCCGCGCAGCCGGGTCGGCCTGCTTTCCCGCCGAGTTCACGCTCGTGGCCGCGATGAACCCGTGTCCGTGCGGCTTCCTGGGCGTGCCGGGCCGCTGTCGCTGCCCCGAGGAAACGGTGCGGCGCTACCGCCGCCGGGTCAGCGGACCGCTCCTCGACCGGATCGACATGCTTGTCGACGTCCCGGCCGTGCGCTGGGAGCAACTCGCGGATCCGGCGCCCGGCGAGACGAGCGCGGTCGTGCGGGCCCGGGTGTCCAGGGCCCGCGCCCGCGCCGCCCGCCGGCACGGCACGACCAACGCGCGGATCCTGCCCGCCCGTCTCGAGGAGGCGTGCCGGCTCGAGCGGGTCGGCCGTTCGCTCCTGCGGAAGGCCGTGACGCATCTTGGCCTGACGGCCCGCGGCTACCACCGCACGCTTCGCGTCTCCCGGACGATCGCGGACCTGGAGGGGCAGGCCCGCGTATCCGGGGACCACGTCGCCGAGGCGATTCGTTTCCGCGGACCCTAATGTGGTGTCGCAGAAATTCCACGGCCATTCGAGCGCCGATGCATCCGCCCCTGCGGCGTTGCTCCTCCTCGCAATAGCTCTGCTATTCCTCGCCGGAGCGCCTTGCAGTACTCGGCGCCTCGACGCTCTCGGTGGCTCGCGGACTCCTGCGACACCACACTAGCGCAGCGCGTCGGCCGGGAGTTCGGGGCAGGGGGCGGCTTCCACGGGCCCGGAGGCGGGAACGTCCCCCCTTCCGAGCGCGAGGAAATTCCCGAGCAGGCGGCGTCCCCCCGCCGTGAGTACGGCTTCCGGATGGAACTGTACGCCCCACACGGGCCACGACACGTGTTCGAGGGCCATCACTTCGCCCTTTTCCGTCCGGGCCGTGACGCGGATGTCGGTCCCCGGCTCGCCGGGATCCACGACCAGCGAATGGTAGCGGGTGACCTCGAGCGGCGAGGGGAGGCCCGCGAAGAGCCCGCGTCCCTCGTGCCGGATCGCCGACAGGCGGCCGTGCATCGGGCGCGCGGCCCGAACGACGCGTCCGCCGCTCGCCGCGGCGATACACTGGTGGCCGAGACAGACGCCGAGAATCGGGATCTCCGCGCCCACGGCCCGGATCACCCCGATGGAGGCGCCGGCTTCGGCGGGCGTGCAGGGACCGGGCGAGATGACGATGTGCGAGAAGCCTTCGTCCCCCAGGGTCCCCGGATCGACGTCATCGTTGCGCCGCACGCGCACGGTCTCCCCAAGTTCCTCGAGATACCGGGCGAGGTTGAAGGCGAACGAATCGTAGTTGTCGACGAGGAGGATCATGGCAGGCGCAGGATATGTCTCCCCAGACGTTCGGTCGAGGCTCTTCGCGGCCGTCCTCCTTCCCTCCGCGATCCGCGCGGACCTCGCTCGCGCGACCGGGCGCCTGCGGGCGCTGGAGGGCGTGCGGCCGGTGCGCGCGGAGCAACTGCACCTCACGCTGCGTTTCATCGGGGAGGTCGACCGCGACCTGGAGACGCCGCTCGCGCGCGAGATCGCCGCCGCCGTGGCGGAGTTGCCGCGCTTCCCGATCCGGCTGCGCGCGGCCGGCGTCTTTCCCTCCCACCGGCGCGCGCGCGTCCTGTGGGCCGGCGTCGAGGAGGCCCCCGCCCTCGCCACGCTGCAGCGATCCGTGGAGGAGGCCGTGGTCCGCGTCGGCGTGGCCCCCGACCCGCGTCCGTTCCGCCCGCACGTGACGGTGGGACGAATCCGTCGCCCCCCGCCGCCCGTAGGTCTGGCGGGCGCCGTCGCGGGCGTCCGCTTCGAGGCCACGGTGGATGTCCGGCGCGTGTCGCTGATGCGGAGCGAACTTCTCTCCCGCGGGGCGCGGCACACCGAAGTCGCCGCCGGCCGGCTGGCGGGCGGCGCCGATGACGCCCGCCGCGCACGGCACTAGCTTCTGCTCTTTCCCCGATTCCGGTCGGAGGCGGTCGACATGGGTATCTTCCGAAGGCTTTTCACAGGTCTGGGCTTTCTCACCTTCCTTCTGATTCTGCTGCTCGCCGGCTGGATCTTCCGGGAAGACATCGAGGCGTGGCTCGCGAACGTGGGCGCGGACGAAATCGTCGTCGTCGAGACCACGCCCGAATTCGGCCCCGAAGCCGCGGCGGACGTGGACGCAGCTCTCGAGGAGTTGGCGGCCGGCGGCGGGGCGGCCGAGACGCGGTTCACCGAGACGGAACTCCAGAGCTACGTTCGCTACGAGTTGACCCCCCGACTGCCGGCCGGCGTCGGAGAGCCCGCCGTCGAACTGCGCGACTCGACCGTCGCTTTTTCCGTCATGCTCGACTTCGCGCGGCTCCCGATCGACGCGGACCAGGCGGCGAGCCTGGCGAGGCTGCTCGGGGATTCCGCCCGGGTCGCCGGAGAGGTCCTCCCGCAGGTGGGGGAGAGCGGCGAGGGACGCCTCCACCTCGTGAGCATCCAGGCGGGCGTCATCCCGGTGCCCCCGTTGATGCTGGGCATGGCCGCGCAGCAACTGGGGTTGCGTGCGGACGGACGAACCGTGCTCTTCGACATCCCCGAGGCCATCGTCGACGTCCGGGTGGAAAACGAGGAGATCGTCCTCCTCGTGAATCGCTGAATGAATCGCTGAATGAATCACTGAACACGGAGTCTCTCCGGCAATGGCTGAGAAGTTCCTCAACTACATCGCGGGCGAGTGGACCGAGCCCGCCACCGGCGAATACATCGAGAACCGAAACCCGGCGCGCACGCCGGACCTCATCGGTCTCTTCCCGGACACCGGCGCGGCGGAACTGGACGCCGCCGCGGCCTCCGCGCAGCGCGGCTTCGAGGAGTGGTCCCGGACCCCGGCCCCCGAGCGGGGCCTGGTGCTGAAGAAAGCGGGGGACCTGCTCACGCGGCACAAGGAGGATCTCGCGCGCACGGCCACGCGCGAGATGGGAAAGGTGCTCGACGAAACGCGCGGCGATGTCCAGGAGGCCATCGACACGGCCTACTACGCGGCGGTGGAAGGCCGGCGCCTGTTCGGACGCACGGCGCCCTCCGAGCTGCGGAGCAAGTGGGCGATGTCGTTCCGGCGTCCCATCGGCGTGTTCGGGATCATCACCCCCTTCAACTTCCCGGTTGCCGTACCGAGCTGGAAGATTTTCCCCGCGCTGCTCTGCGGGAACAGCATCATCTACAAACCCTCGGAGGATGTGCCCCACAGCGCCCATCGGTTCGTGGAGATCCTGCTCGAGGCCGGCCTGCCGCCCGAGTGCGTGCAGTTGCTGCACGGCCGGGGCGAGACGATCGGGCGCGCCATCGTCGAACACCCCGGCGTCCCCGGCCTCTCCTTCACCGGATCCACGGAGACGGGCAGCTGGATCGGCGAGGTCGCGGGGCGCATGCACAAGCGCCTCTCCCTCGAGATGGGCGGCAAGAACGCGCAGATCGTCATGTCGGACGCGGACCTCGACCTCGCCCTCGAGGGCGTGCTGTGGGGCGCCTTCGGCACGGCGGGGCAGCGCTGCACCGCGACGAGCCGGCTCCTCCTGCAGGGCGACATTCACGACGAATTCGTGGAGCGGCTGTGCTACGAGGCGCGCTCCCTGCGGCTCGGGGACGGGCTGGAGGCCGGCGTCGACGTGGGGCCGCTCATCCACGAGGCCGCTCGCGAGAAGTGCGAACGCTACATCGCGATCGCCCGCGACGAGGGGGCGACGGTGGCGACGGGGGGCGGACGACCGGCGGAGAGCGGCCTCGCCGACGGCTGGTTCTTCGAGCCGACGGTTCTCGCGGGCGTCGACAGAGGGCACCGGGCCGCGTGCGAGGAGATCTTCGGGCCGGTGCTCTCCGTGATCCGCTTCGACACGATCGAGGAAGCCTTCGATATCAACAACGAAGTTCCATACGGGCTCTCGTCGTCGATCTACACGCGCGATGTGACGGCGTCCTTTCGCGCCGTGGAGGAACTCGACAACGGCATCACCTACGTGAACGCGCCCACCATCGGCGCGGAGGCGCACCTCCCCTTCGGCGGCGTGAAAAACACGGGCAACGGGCACCGCGAAGGGGGGTGGGAAGTCTACGAGTTCTACACGGAAACGAAGGTCGCGTACGTCGATTACAGCGGCACGCTGCAGCGCGCGCAGATCGATGTCGATTGGTGAAGCCGTGAAGTGAGGCCGTGAGGTGAGACCCCGTTGAGGCCCCGCCGTACATCACATGGTGCGGGCGGCCCGCACACGGGATCCGAAACCGGAATGCGCGCGGGACCGCCGATCACCGGCTTGTGGAACAGGGAAGGCTGGAATGGAGGAACGACCGACTGAGGCAACCGCTTCCGGCACGGAAGGCGAAGGATTGGACGCGGGCTCGGAAGCGGGACTGGAAGGCGGCGCGCCGCGGCGGCGCGTCCGCCGGTTTCGAGCTCCCGCGGTCCGGGCGCGACGGGGTCGCGACGCGTCCGTCGGCCGATGGATGTGGGAGTGGACGAAGTCCATCTTCATCGCCCTCGTCCTGTTTCTCTTCATCCGGACCTTCGTCGTGGAGGCCTTCCAGATTCCGACCGCCTCCATGGAAAACACGCTTCTGATCGGCGATTTCCTCCTCGTCAACAAGATGGTGTACGGAGCCGAGATCCCCGGCACCACACTGGAGTTGCCCGCGTTCGGCGAGCCCTCGCGCGGCGACGTGGTCGTGTTCGAGCCCCCGGAGTCGGCCGAACAGCCCCCGCGCACGAACTACGTGAAGCGGATCGTCGGGATGCCCGGAGATACGCTGCGCATGCGGCGGGCGCGGCTCTTCGTGAACGGCGTTCCGTTCGAGGAACCTTACGTGAAGGCCGCGTCGGACTTCCCCGACGCCCCGAGCCCGAAGTTCGCGTGGCAGCGCCGGTTCCTGACCGATGGCGCGCGCCGCGCCGGGACGGTGACGACGCGAAACAACTGGGGGCCCCTGGTCGTGCCGGAGGACAGCTACTTCGTCATGGGCGACAACCGGTCGAACTCCGAGGACTCCCGCTACTGGGGCTTCGTGCCCAGGGATGCGATCCGGGGAAGACCCTTCCTCGTGTACTATTCGTACGCTCGCGAGCCGAGGGGCCCCATGTCCTGGCTCACCGAGATCCGCTGGGGCCGGATTCTGCGCGGCGTCGACTGAGGTCGACCCGGAATGGTCCGGATATTCGAGCGCTACCTGGCGGACATCGGTCGCGAGAGCCTGCTGGACGCGGAAGCCGAAGTGGAACTGGCGCGGCGAAGTCGAGCCGGCGACGAGGCGGCGCGCGTGCGGCTCGTCAGCGCGAATCTCCGCTTCGTCGTGTCGGTCGCGCGCGCATACCGCGGTCGCGGCGTCCCGCTGGCCGACCTCGTGAACGAAGGGAATCTGGGGCTCGTGCGCGCCGCCGACCGATTCGACCCGGAGCGCGGCGTCCGATTCATCAGCTACGCGCACTACTGGGTGCGGCGGGCCATGTCGCAGGCCATCGCCGACCACGACGATCAGCGGCCTCCCGGCGAACCCGCCCCACACCGCTTTTCCCTCGACGAGATGGCCCCCGGAAGCGCCTGCACCTACGAGGAACTCCTCCCCGACGAACAGGCGCCGGAGCCCGGAGCCGGGCTGGTTCGGGAGCGGCTGCACGAGGCCATCGAGGCGAGTCTGGCCGACCTCCCGCCGCTCGAATCGGAGGTCGTGCGCCGCTACTTCGGTCTGGGTTTCGAGCGGCCCCAGACGCCGGCCGAGATCTCGGCGGTCCTCGACCTGTCTCGCGAGCGGACGCGGCAACTCAAGGAGCGCGGGCTCTCGCGGCTGCGCGCGGGCGCCGAACGGTCCGGCCTCGTTCGCTACGTCAACGACGGTGCCCCCCGGGCCGGAAGCGCCTACCGCAGGGACGCGCCGCCCTCCCGTCCCATGCGAAGATACGCCTTCACGCGCGATTGACTTCGTGCGAAGCCCTGAATAGCTTCACGGGCTATCATTTTCACGCGCTCGGCATCCGTCCCGCCGGGCGGTTTTTTTGAGGTGGGCAGAACGAATGAAGACGTACTCGGTGAAGGCGGGGGAGATCGAACGGGATTGGTACGTGGTCGACGCCGCGGATCAGGTTCTCGGCCGTCTCGCGACGAGGATCGCGACCGTCCTTCGCGGAAAACACAAGCCGATCTACAGTACGCACCTCGACACCGGCGACTATGTCGTCGTCGTGAACGCGGAGCGTGTGCGGCTGACCGGGAACAAGGCGGATCAGAAGGAATACTTCCGCCACTCCGGCTACATGGGCGGAGAGCGCTTCATCCCCTTCCGGCGCATGCTCGATCGATACCCGGACCGGGTGATCAAGCTGGCGGTGAAGGGCATGCTGCCGAAGAACGCGCTCGGCCGGCAGATGCTCGGAAAGTTGAGAGTGTACGCGGGGCCGGAGCATCCGCACGCGCCTCAGAGTCCCCGCCCCTTCGACGCGGTCACGGAATAGCGGTCACGGAACGGCGGTCGCGGAATAGCAGAGAGCGCGCAGGGACTGCCAGGGAGACGAGAGTTGGCGGAAACGGAACAGGTCCAGTCGGTCGGACGCCGGAAGAAGTCGGTGTCCCGCATCACGATGAAGCGTGGTGTGGGCGTCGTGAACGTGAATGGCCGGGCTTTCGAAGAGTATTTCACGATCCCGCGACACCGTTCGCTCGTCGCGGCGCCCCTCGATGTCACCGGGACGCGAGCGTCGTACGACATCGCCGTGCGGGTCCGGGGAGGCGGAATCACCGGCCAGGCGGAGGCCACGCGCCTGGGCATCGCCCGCGCCCTCCTCGCGATGGATGAGGAGCGCCGGCGCACGTTGCGGTCTCACGGCATGTTGACCCGCGATCCCCGCATCGTCGAGCGGAAGAAGCCGGGTCGTCCCAAGGCGCGCAAGCGCTTCCAGTTCTCCAAACGATAGCGGAAGGCGGAAAGCCGAACGCATGGGCGTCGAGCTGCAGGACCTCTTGAAGGCGGGCGTACACTTCGGGCACCAGACACATCGCTGGAACCCGAAGATGCGGAAATACATCTTCGCCGAGTGCGGCGGGATCTACCTCATCGATCTCAAGAAGACGCAACGGGAGCTCGAGCGGGCACACGAACTCGTGCGCCGGACGATCGTCGCGGGCAAATCCGTGCTCTTCGTGTGCACCAAGCCTCAGCTCGCCCGCGTCGTGCGGGGAGAGGCCGAGCGGTGCGGTTCCTTCTACGTTACGGAACGCTGGCTGGGCGGCATGCTCACCAACTTCCAGACGATCAAGAAGAACATCGCGCGCCTGAAGGAACTCGAGCGGGGCGTCGAGGAAGGGGCGTTCGAGTTCTATACGAAGAAGGAGCGGCTGCTCCTCGAGCGCGAGCGCCAGAAGCTCGACCGTTATCTGTCCGGCATCAAGGAAATGACGAAGCTGCCGGGGCTCGTGTTCGTGGTGGATTCCACCCGCGAAGAGATCGCGGTGCGCGAGGCGAACCGCCTCGGCATCCCGGTCGTCGCGATCGCGGACACGAACGCGGATCCGGATCTCCTCACGATCGCCATCGCGGGCAACGACGACGCGATTCGCTCGGTCTCCCTGATCACGCGCTCGGTCGCGGACGTCGTGGAGGCATCGCGCCGCGAGATTCCGGAGGCGGGACGGGACGAGGCGGAGTCGCAGGCGTACACGTATTCGAGCGACGCCGGCGGGGTCGCCGACGCCGCGGGCAGTTCGCGCCGACGGAGGCCGAGGCGAAAGCCGCGGCCCGAGGTCATCGCGCAGCGACTGCACCATCCAGCTGTGATAGAGGGTGCCGACGGGGCCGCCGAGTCGGCCGAGGGTGCTGCGGACGCCGGGAGCGCCGGGAGCGCCGAGACGGCGGCGAGCGCCGAAACGGCCGACAACCCGGAACCCGCGGCGGACGCCGGATCGGAGGGCGCCGAAGCGGTCGTTGTCGGAGAGGTGGCGTCAGAAGAGAAGTGACCGCAAGGGGCCACTTCGGTGGCCCTTTTTTTTTGGGAAGGAGACATGGAGACCATGACGCAGATCACGGCCGGGGCGGTGAAGGCTCTCCGCGACCGAACAGGTGCCGGGATGATGGACTGCAAGCGCGCGCTCATCGAGTCGGACGGAGATTCGGAGCGGGCCATCGACCTGCTCAGGAAAGCGGGCGCGGCGAAGGCGGCGAAGCGCGTGGCGCGCGCGGTGTCGGAAGGCACGATCCGCATCGCGATGCGCGATGGGTCCGCCTCGATGGTCGAGGTGCTGAGCGAAACGGACTTCGTCGCGCGCAGCGATGCGTTCGAGGATTTCTCGCGGGATCTGGCCGACCGGCTGCTCGACCTCCCGGTGCCGGACGGGGAGACCGTGCAGGGCGCCGCGCTGCTGCAGTTCGAGGGCGGAGACGCGATCGAGAGCCGCCTCAACGAGCTGCGGGTCCAGGTCGGAGAGAACATCCAGCTGGGACGGGCCGTGCGCTATGACGTCGGCGCGCAGGGGGCCTTCGCCTCCTACGTCCACTTCGGGAATCGCATCGGCGTGCTGCTGGAGGTTTCAGACTCCGGTGACGCGGCGGTGGAGGCGGCCCGCGGGATCGCGATGCATGCCGCGGCCACGAATCCCCGGGGCGTATCGCCGGACGACATCCCGGAGGAGGAGGTCGAACGCGAGCGCAAGCTGCTGACCGAACAGGCGCTGGAGCAGGGCAAGCCGGCCTCGATCACGGAGAAGATCGTGGAGGGCCGCATGCGCAAGTTCTATGAGGAGAACGCGCTTCTCTGGCAGGCCTATGTGCGCGATCCGGACCTGACGGTGAAGGAGGTCCTGGGCAAGGCGGGAGAAGGCCTGGCGGTTCGGCGGTTCGCCCGCTTCGAGGTGGGCGGCTGAGTTCCGCGGACCCGATTCCGGGGGCCGCGGCCGATCTCAAGTATCGCCGCGCCCTCGTGAAGCTCTCCGGCGAGTCGCTCGCCGGGAATCGAGGGTTCGGCATCGACCCGCCGGCCATCGAGGAACTCACGCACGACATCCGTCGCGTCCACGGGAGCGGCGTGAGCCTCGGACTCGTCGTGGGCGGCGGGAACATCATGCGCGGCACGGTGGCGAGCGCGCGCGGCATGGATCGGGTGAGCGCGGACTACATGGGCATGCTCGCGACCGTGATCAACGCGATGGCGCTTCAGGACATGCTCGAGCAGGCCGGCGTGGAGACGCGGGTCATGTCCGCCATCCGGATGGAAGAACTCGCGGAGCCCTACATCCGGCGTCGCGCGCTGCGGCATATCGAGAAGGGAAGGGTCGTGATCTTCGCCGGAGGCACCGGGAACCCGTATTTTTCCACCGATACGGCGGCCGTGCTCCGGGCGATCGAGATGGAAGCCGACGTGATCATGAAGGCGACGCGGGTCGACGGGGTGTACACAGCGGATCCGGAGACCGACCCGGAGGCCTCGCTCATCGACGAGATCGGGTATCTCGAAGTGATGACCCGTGAACTCGGCGTCATGGACGCGGCGGCGATCTCGCTGTGCAAGGACAACTCGCTGCCCATCGTCGTCTTGAACATCAAGCGGCCTGGTGCAATCCTGGCAGCGTTGCGAGGCGAGAGGATCGGGACCCTCGTCGCGTAGGATTCGCGGAGATCGGAGGGGACGGTGCCGGAGGAGACGCTGGAGAATGCGGTCCTGGCGATGGATAGCGCGATCGAGGCGATCGCGCGGGAATTCGCCACCGTTCGTACGGGCAAGGCGACGACGGCGATTCTCGACGGCGTGAGGGTCGAAGCGTACGGCTCGATCGTACAGTTGCGGCAGGTGGCCAACGTCAGCGCTCCCGAGCCGACGATGCTTCTGGTGCAGCCGTACGACCCGAACATCGCCGGCGATGTCGCGCGCGCGATCCAGAGCGGCGACCTGGGGCTCAACCCTTCGGTGGACGGCGCCGTCGTCCGGGTGCCCATCCCGCCGCTGACCGAGGAGCGCCGCCGCGAGCTCGTCAAGATCCTCCACCGGATGGCGGAAGAGGGGCGGGTGTCGATCCGGCACGCGAGACACGATGCGCGCGACCAGCTCCTGAAGATGCAGCGGGACGGGGAAGTCGGTGAGGACATCTGCCGCCGCACGATGGCGGAGGTCCAGACGCATACGGACGAATACGTGAGGAAGATCGACGAGATGCTGACGCGCAGGGAAGCGGAGGTGATGGAGGTTTGAGCGGACCGAAGGACATCACCGGCGCCCTGCGGGCATACGTCACCGGGCGGGATCGCGTCTGGGAGCACGGGCGCAAGCTAGGCCGATCCGGGACCGCCTCCGCGGATCCCTCTCCCGATCCCTCCGCCGGCGCCCCGTCGGAGATCGCGTTCGGGGAGTTGCCGGCACGGCCGACGTTCGGCGTTTCCGTGGCCGAGGAACTGGACTTCCGCCGCGGCCCGGCGGCGTGCCGCGACCGCCTCCCGCCAAGAGAGTCCTGACCCTCCGCGCCGAAGCCCCGCGCGCCGCGGGCGCCGGCGTGGAGGCCCGCCTGCGGCGCGCGCTCGAGGCGACTCCGGAGCTTCTGCCGCGAGGCTCGCGCGTCCTCGTGGCCTTCTCCGGCGGATCGGACTCGGTCGCGCTCCTCCATCTCCTCCGCGCGCTCGGCGAGTCATGGCCGCTGACGCTAAGCGCGGCCCACTTCGACCACGGGCTGCAGCCGGAAAGCGCCACACAGGCCGCGCGAGCGGCGGAACTCTGCCGCCGGGCCGGAGTTCCGTGCGACGTGGGCCGGGCGAACGGACTCGCGGGCGGCCACGCGGAGTGGCGGGCGGCCCGATACGCGTTCCTGGCCGAGGCGCGGCGTCAGGCCGGGGCGGACCGCGTCGCCCTCGCGCACCAGCGCGATGACCAGGTGGAGACGGTGTTGCTGAACCTCCTGCGCGGCCCCGGCTATCGCGGGCTGGCCGGCATCCCCGCGCGCCGCGGCGCGTTCGTGCGTCCGCTGCTCGGCTTCGGGCGAGAGGAACTGAGAGGCTATCTGCGCGCCGCGGGGCGGGAGTGGGTGAAGGATCCCGCAAACCGGCATCCCCGTTATCGGCGCTCGCGGGTGCGGTACGGGCTGCTGCCGGCCCTGGCCGACCGGGAGCCATCCGTGCGCCGACTGCTGGCGGAACTCGGAAGGCATGCACTGGTGGCCGAGGGGGGGCTGGAAGCGGTCGCCCGGCGGCGTCTCGCCGCCGCGGGATACCGGGAAAGCGCCGCCGGCGCGCAAATTGCCCGGTCCCGGTTGCTGGGGTATGATCGGGCGGCGCGCGGCCGCATGTTGCGGCGGGTCGCCCGGGACATGGGTTTCCGGGTGTCCCGGCGCGGAACCCGGGTGGGCGCATCCTTCATCGACACGGGGGAGAGCGGGCGCGGAGTGGACATCGCGGCAGGTCTGCGGGTCGAGCGCGAGTTCGACCGGATTCACGTCCGTCGCGCGCGCCAGGCGCCGTCCGACCGCGAACTCGACATCGATCGGATGCGGGCGGGCCGGGCGCCGGTTCGCCTCGGCGGGAGGGCCTATGAGGTGCGCTGGGGCGCCCTCGAGGGTACGGAACGCTGGGCGACGGCTTTCCCCGTCAACGGGATCAGGTTCCCGATCCGGGTACGGGGACCGGAACCCGGAGACCGGATCCGCACGCCGGCCGGGTCGCGGAAGGTGGCGAAGCTTCTGGTCGAGCGTCGCGTGCCGGCTTCGGGTCGCGCGGGCGTGCCGGTCCTGGTGGATGCCGACCGGAAAGTGCTGTGGGTGGCCGGGCACTCCCGGGCGGCGGTGGCGCCGCCCGACCCCGGAGGAGCGTGGTTCGCCATTGGAGTCCATTGGATTCACCGAGCGCTGAGACCGGCACGATGAGAGCCGCGGAACGCGAGTTCACGGAGTACACCGGGGGCGAGCCCCTCGGACACGTCGTCTACTCCGCGCCGCAGATCGCGGACTGCGTCGCCCGCATGGGAGCGGACATCGCCGCCGCATACCCGCCGGACGCCGATATCCTGATGCTGGGACTGCTCAAGGGGTCGTTCGTCTTCCTCGGCGACCTGGTCCGCCGGATCCGGCGGCCGCTGCAGGTCGACTTCCTCGTCGCGTCGAGCTACGGCAAGGGCACGAAGAGTTCGGGCAACGTGGAACTGCTCTACGACCCGCGGGCCCCGATGGCCGGCCGGCACATCATCCTCGTCGAAGACATCGTCGACAGCGGCACCACGCTGAACCAGTTGTGCGGCGCGCTCGTCGATCGAGGCCCCGCCTCTTTCGAGATCTGCGCGCTCCTCCACAAGCGCATCGCGCCGGACTTGGAGTGGGAGCCCCGGTGGGTTGGCTTCGATGCACCAAATGAGTTCCTTGTGGGGTATGGATTGGATCACGGGGAGGATTTTCGTCACCTTCCATTTATCGCGTGTCCCCGTACGTGAGCCGTTCGGGAGACAGTCGCAGGCGAGATATCGGAGCCGGAACAGGTCGGAATAGATCAAAATGAGACAAGACCAGCCGCAGAGGCCGCCACAGAGGCAGGACGGCAGCGATTCCTCGGGCCGCATGCATCGATGGCTCAGGACCGCGTCGTTCTGGGCGCTGCTGATCCTGATCCCCGTCGCGCTTCTCCAGTTCATGGGAAGCGCCGGGGAGAGCCGGGAGAAGCTGACCTACACGCAGTTCCGCCAGCAGATCACGCAAGGGAACATCGAGTCGATCCAGGTGCGCCTCGGAACCGGCGAAGTGGAGGGCAGACTCAGGAGTCCGATCACCGTCGAGGAGACGGAGGTCGGGAACTTCCATCTCCTGCTTCCGACGCGCGAGATCGGCGACGCCCTCATGAGCGAACTCCTCGCGGCCGACATCGCGATCGAAACGCTTCCCGCGCGCAGCAACTGGCTGAACGTATTCATCTCGATCCTTCCCTGGATCTTCATCATCGGACTATGGCTCTTCGTCATCCGGCAGATGCAGGCCGGAGGATCGCGGGCCTTCAGTTTCGGGAAGTCGAAGGCCAGACTCCTGAGCGGAGACACGCCGAAGATCACCTTCGCCGACGTCGCGGGGTGCGATGAAGCGAAGGACGAATTGCAGGAGATCATCGAGTTCCTCAAGGATCCGCGGAAGTTCTCGCGCCTCGGCGGACGCCTGCCGAAGGGCGCGCTGCTCGTCGGGCCGCCGGGGACCGGCAAGACGCTCCTCGCGAGAGCCGTCGCCGGGGAGGCCGGACGACCGTTCTTCTCGATGTCCGGCTCCGACTTCGTGGAGATGTTCGTCGGCGTGGGCGCTTCCCGCGTCCGTGACCTCTTCGAACAGGGGAAGGCCCAGGCGCCCTGCATCATCTTCATCGACGAGATCGACGCGGTCGGACGCCACCGCGGGGCCGGTCTCGGGGGCGGGCACGACGAACGGGAACAGACGCTGAACCAGTTGCTCGTGGAGATGGACGGCTTCGAGTCGAACGAAGGGGTGATCCTCCTCGCGGCGACGAACCGGCCGGATGTGCTCGACCCCGCGCTCCTGCGCCCGGGTCGCTTCGACCGCCAGATCGTCGTCGACAATCCCGATATCAAGGGGCGCGAGGGGATTTTCCAGGTGCACACGCAGGACATCCCGCTCGCCGACGATGTCGACCTCGCGGTGCTGGCGAAGGGGACCCCGGGACTCTCGGGCGCGGATATCGAGAACGTCGTGAACGAGGCCGCGCTCATCGCGGCGCGGGACGACAAGGATCGCGTCTACATGGACGAATTCGAGCGGGCCAAGGACAAGGTCATGCTTGGCACCGAGCGCCGGAGCATGGTGATCTCCGATGAGGAGCGCCGCGTCACGGCCTACCACGAGGCGGGGCATGCCGTGGTCGCCCTCCGCGTTCCGGGGCTGGATCCGCTCCACAAGGTGACGATCGTTCCCCGCGGGCGTGCCCTCGGGATCACGGCCTCGCTGCCCGAGGAGGACCGCCACAACTACACGAAGGACTGGCTCGAGGGCCAGCTCAAGATGCTCTTCGGCGGTCGCGTGGCCGAAGAGATGATGTTCGGCGAGGGCAAGATCACGACCGGCGCGGGCAACGACATCGAGCGCGCGACGGACCTCGCGCGCCGCATGGTCACCCAGTTCGGGATGTCGCCGGCCGTGGGCGCGATGTCCGTGGGGGACCGTGAACAGGAGGTCTTCCTGGGACGGGACCTCTCGCAACGCCGCGAGGTGAGCGAGAAGACGGCCGAACTCGTGGACGGCGAGATCAAGCGCATCCTGGATGAGTCGTACGCCGCCACGCATAACGTCCTCGAAGAGAATCAGACGCTGCTCGAAGCGATCGCGAAGGCGCTGCTGGAGCGGGAGACGCTCGACTCGGAGGACATCAAGCTGCTCGAGGAGGGCAGGGAGTTGCCGGCTCCGGTCCCGGAACCCGTCCAGCCGCCGCCGACGCCGGCGACCGTGGAGCCGGCGCCGCAGCGGGAGCGTCCGCTGGAGGGTGCGGGGGGCGAGCCCGCCCCGGCCCCGGCCTGAGGGCGCCCGGCGCGCGGATGGGGATGGGGCTCTCGACGGTCGGGCCGGCAAGCACCTGGCGAGTAGGCGATCGCGAGATCTCTCTCGCATCACCCGTGATCGCGGGGATCCTCAACGTCACGCCCGATTCGTTCTCGGACGGCGGCCGGTTCGACCGGCCTCGCGCGGCGATCGCGCGAGGTTGGCAGATCGCGGAAGAGGGAGCGGCGATCCTCGATATCGGAGCCGAGTCCACGCGACCCGCCGCCGACCCGGTGCCGGCGGAAGAGGAATGGGCCCGGCTTGAACCCGTGCTCCGAGGACTGCGCGATCTCCCGATCCCCGTCTCCGTGGATACGTCCAAGCTCGAGGTGGCGGAGCGGGCGGTCGATGCGGGCGCCGCGGCGATCAACGATGTGACCGCCCTGCGCGCCGATCCGGCGCTGGCGGGTCTCGCGGCCCGCACGGGCGCCGGGCTCGTCCTCATGCACATGCGCGGCACGCCCCGGACCATGCAGCTCGACACCGCCTACGGCGACATCGCGGCGGAGGTGCGCGGCGCTCTGGCCGACGCCCGGCGGACGGCGCTCGACGCGGGCTGCGAGCCGGGGCAGATCGCGGTCGACCCGGGGCTTGGCTTCGGCAAGTCCCTGGATGGCAATCTCGAACTGCTGGCCCGGCTCGACGAGATCGCGGCGCTCGGAGCGCCGGTGTGGGTCGGCCCGTCGCGCAAGTCCTTCCTCGGAGCGCTGCTCGGCGTGGGGCCGGATGAGCGCGTGACGGGCTCCGTGGCCGCGTCCCTGGCCGCGGCGCGGCGGGGCGCCGATGTGCTCCGCGTGCACGATGTTCGCGAGACGCGCCAGGCGCTTGACGTCGAGGGCGCAATCGACGCGGTCGATGCCCGCGACGCGGTCGATGCCCGCCGCGCCGCCGGCGCCCGTCCGCCCGCCCGCCCGCAGGCGGCTGGGGGCCGCGGCTGATGGATGCCCTCTGGAACTACCTGCGCCTCCTTCAGATCGATCTCCTGGACGCCTTCGAGATCACCGTCGTCGCGGTCCTCATCTACCGGGTGCTCATCCTCTGGTCCGGCACCCGGGCGTTCCAGATGCTGTTCGGCCTCGTCCTCCTCGTCGCGGTATACGCGGCGGCGGGATGGCTCAGCCTCGACCTCATCCGGTCGATTCTCTCGCAGGCCTTCACCTACGGGGCCTTCGCGCTCATCGTCGTCTTTCACCCGGAATTGCGGAACGCGCTCGCCCGGATCGGCCGCAACCGCGTGCTGAGCGCGCTGACCCGGCTTCAGGAGCGGAGCGAGGCGGTCGCGGATGAGATCGCGAAAGCGGCGGCCGAACTGTCCCGCACCCGGACCGGGGCGATCATCGCGATCGAACGCGAACTGTCGCTCGAGGAGTACATCGAGAAGACGGGGACGCGGCTCCGGGCCGACGTGTCGTCCAGCCTGCTCGTGTCGCTGTTCACGCCCAGGTCGCCCCTGCACGATGGGGCGGTCGTCGTGCGCGACGGGCAGATCGTGGCCGCCGGCGTCCACCTGCCGCTCACGCAGTACCCCCTCAGCGACCGGACGCTCGGCACCCGGCACCGCGCCACGCTCGGCCTTTCGGAGGAGACCGACGCGTACGTCGTCGTCGTATCCGAGGAGACGAGCCAGATCTCGCTCGCGCGTCGCGGCGTCCTGCGCCGGAACCTGGCGGCGCAGCAGCTCCGGGACCACCTGGCGGCCGATGTCGCGGCACCCGAACCGAGCCGCCCCGGCGCCGGTCTCGACACGGAGTCCGCGGACCGGCCGGACGGGCCCAAACGGTTTGACGAGGTGCCGTCCGTCCCCTAGACTTGCGAGCCGGGACCAGGCCGGCATTGGGCGACAAATCCCTCACGGGCAGGCGACAGGCAATATGGGCAATCAGTACGAGCTGCTGACTCTGTTCACCGATGGCGGGTTCATGATGTACCCCCTTGTCCTCTGCTCGCTGATCGCGATCGGCGTGATGCTGGCCAAGGCGTGGACCCTGACGATCGCCCATCGCGACTCGAAGCGACTGCTCGACGAGATCGAGAACCTCGGCGTGAGCGGCCGCCTCGGCGAAGCGATCACGACGGCCGAAGAGACGCGGGGACCCGTCGCCGCGATCCTCCTCGCCGGTCTGCGCCGACTCCGCGACCGCGGCAGCGAGGCGCGCTCCGACGGGAAGGACATCCAGAAGGCGATCGCAACGACGGGCGTGATCGAGCTCGACTTCCTCGAACGCGGCCTCACCGTCCTCGGCACGATCGCCAACGTCGCTCCCATGCTGGGTTTCCTCGGCACCGTGATCGGGATGATTCTCGCCTTCCAGGCCATCGAGATCGCGGGCCAGGTCGAGCCGGGCCTCGTCGCCGGCGGCATCAAGGTGGCGCTCATCACGACCGCCACCGGCCTCTCGATCGCGATCCCCGTCAACATCGGCTACAACTTTTTCGTCACCCGCATCGACCGTCTCATCCTCGACATGGAGGAAGGGGCGCAGGAGGTGCTCGGGCTGATCTGGGACCTCGAGGACCGCGGCGCGCGGGCGAGCTGACGCGCCCGAGTCGCACCTCCGGGCGAAAAACGGAGAAAGAAGTCCACAATGGCGATCATGAAGCGCAAGCAGAAGGTGTCGGATGAGATCCCGACCTCTTCGATGGCGGACATCGCGTTCCTCCTCCTGGTCTTCTTCCTCACGACGACGGTGTTCAACGAGGAACGGGGACTGCCGATCGTGCTCCCGGAGCAGGCCGAGGAGCAGGACGTGTCGGGACGGAACCTGATCTTCTTCATCGTGCAGCCCGACGGCCGCGTGATCGTGCGCCGGGGAGAGAGCGAGCAGGAACAGGTCGTGGCGCACACGCAGGTCGCGAACATCCTGCGCACCGAACTGGCCGGCAACGAGAATCTCATCGCCGCCATTCAGACGCACCCGGACGCGCCCTACCGTCACATGGTCAACGTGCTCGATGAAGTGAAGCTGGCGGGCGCCGAGCGAATCTCGCTACAGGAGATGGAGAACTAGATGGCCATCAAGGACAGCGGCTTCAAGAAAAAGTCCGGGTCGGACGGGTCGATCCCCACTTCGTCCATGGCCGACATCGCGTTTCTCCTTCTCATCTTCTTCATGGTCACGACCGTCTTCCGGAAGGATCGGAACCGGCAGATCGAGTGGACGACCGCCGAGGCCACCGAGAAGATCGACGAGAAACGGCAGAACATCCTCCATCTCTGGGTTCAGCGCGACGGTTCGGTCTGGATCAACGACGTGCTGACGCCGTTCGAGGACATCTCGGAAACCGTTCGGCCCATCTATGCGGAGAACCGCGAACTCGTGATCGCGATTCGCGGCGACTCCGAGGTGCCTTATCAGCAGATCAATACAATTACGGAAGAATTGCAGGCATCCGGCGCGGTGCGCGTAACCTTCGCCACACGACTCGAGCAGCGCGCCATGCGGGCTCGGCGCTGACGCGGGGTTCTGGCCGCGGGCTGCCGGAAGTAGCAGCCACACCACGGGCTTCTGGAGACCGGGAGGAAAACGATGGAAGAGACCGGCATTCGGCTCACAGCGAACGATCAGTTCAAGCGGGCGAGCACCAACTGGACACAGATCGGCCTGATGGCGGCCGTCATGCTCCACTTCGGGCTGTTCGTGATCGTACAACCGTTCGAAGCGGCGGACCTCGGCGTCGTCGCCGATGAAATCGAGGCCGTGGCGTTGCCGCCCGAAGTGAAGATCCCGCCGCCGCCGGAACAGATCGCCCGTCCGGCCACCCCGCGGGTCGCATCGGTCGACATCTCCGAGGACATCACGATCGCGGAAACGACGTTCGAGTCGTTCACGACGGAGAACGCCCTGCCCCCGCCTCCCGAGACCGGGAGTCCGGCGGACCGGCCGTCCTTCATCGCGTACGACACGCCTCCCGTGATGCTGAACCAGGGTGAGGTTCAGCAGATTCTGGAGCGGGAATACCCGCGCACGCTGAAGGATGCCAGCATCGGCGGTCGCGTCGAACTCTGGCTCTACGTGACCGAGGCCGGAGCGGTCGGGAACTTCGAGGTGAAGACCTCCTCCGGGAACCCCCTGCTCGACGAGGCCTCGGGGAGAGTCGTGCAGCAGATGAGGTTCACGCCTGCGAAGAGCCGCGACAAGGTCACGGCGGTCTGGGTCTCCCAGTGGGTGACGTTCCAGGTGATCTAGATTACGGAGACACCACACTGGCCGTCCCGCAGTTTCTGAAGCAACGGCAAGCGCCCGGCGACGCCAAAGCGACGCCGGGCGCCTGTTTTTTTCCGGGTCCGACGGGCGCCGCCGGAACCCCGCCGGACCCCGGCGAATGGCTCGCATCGCCGGGCGCGGGCCCGTAGACTGTGCCGCGTGACGAAAGATCAGGTCGAGGCCCGGCTGGCCATGGTGACAGAGCGCATCGAGGCTGCCGCGAGGCGGGCCGGGCGGCGCGCGAGCGAGGTCGAGGTCCTCCCCGTGACGAAGGGACATCCCGCCCGGGGGATCGAGATCGTGAAGGCGCTCGGCGTGGACCGGATCGGCGAGAACCGGGTGCCGGAAGCCGAAGGCAAGCGGTCGGAACTGGGACTGACGCCCGGCGTCGCGTGGCACCTGATCGGCCGGCTGCAGCGCAACAAGGCGCGACGTGCGGTCCGGTTGTTCGATGTCGTCGAATCCGTGGACAGCGTACGGCTCGCCGGCACGCTGAGCCGCATCGTCGAGGAGGAGCGGCGTGCACCGGTCGAGGCGCTCGTGCAGGTGAACACGTCGGGAGAGGCGGCGAAGGCCGGCTTGGGCCCGGATGTGGCGCTCGACGCCGTGGCCGAGATCTGCGAACTGCCCGGTCTGCGCGTGGCCGGGCTGATGATGATGGCGCCCTTTACGGTGGACGAAACCGTGGTCCGGCCCGCGTTTCGGCGCGCCGCGCGGCTGCTGGAGCGCTGCCGGGCGGAGATTCCGGCCTTCGAGGGCCGGGCGCTCTCGATGGGGATGAGCAACGATTTCGAGATCGCGATCGAGGAGGGGAGCACGCGGGTGCGGCTCGGCACGGTGCTGCTGGGGGAGAGATGATCGGCCTGACACCGCTTGACGTCCGCAAGAAGAGGGACGACTTCAGGCGTTCCGTGCGCGGCTACGACGCGCAGCAGGTCGATGCGTTTCTGGCGGTCGTGGCGGACAGCCTCGAACGCCACGTGCGCGAGCACGTCGTGCTCAGCGAACGGCTCGAGCAGCAAGAGCAGCAGCTCGAGAGCTACAGGGCCCGCGAGAAGGCCCTCAACGAAGCGCTCCTGGCGGCACAGGAGTTGCGCGAGGAGGCTCGCCGCCAGTCCGAGCGCGATGCGGCCGTGCGGGTCCGGGAGGCCGAAATGCGCGTGGGCGCCGTTCTCGCCGACGCCGAGCGAGCCGTCCGCCTCTGCCACGAGAAGGTCGACGATCTGAAGGCGACCCGGAGCCGGTTCCTCGCCTCGCTGCGGAAACTGTTCGAGCGCTTCGACGAATACCTCGACTTCGAGGATGAACGGTTCGGGGACGGATCGAGCGACCTCGACCGGTTCGGCGAGCGGCTGCGGGAGCTGCGAGAAACGAGCGAAGGCTCCGATCCGGTCGAAACGGCCGGGGACGGGGCCCGCGAGGTGGCCGCCGCCGAGCCTGTGGCTCCGGTGGCTCCGGCGGCTCCGGCGTCCAATACCGAGCCCCCGCCTCCATCGATTAGCCGGGTCGACGTCGGCGGTTCGGGCGCCGCGTCGACCTGACCGCAGCACCCCGCTGCGTACGCCCGCCGTTCCGACGACCGCGTCGACCATCCAGGAAATAACCAGACGGAGTACCTCCATGGCCTACCGGCCAATACCGGAGTCCGTACGCGGACTCGAAGCCGAAATCCTCGCACGCTGGGAGGAAGAGACGACGTTCGAGCGCAGCCTTGCGGCCCGAGCGGATGCGCCGGACTTCGTGTTCTACGAGGGGCCGCCGACCGCGAACGCCGCGCCCGGCGTCCATCACATCCTTGCCCGCACGATCAAGGACGCGGTGGCGCGATACCGCACCATGTCCGGTTCCCACGTGCCGCGGAAGGCGGGCTGGGACACGCACGGGCTGCCGGTGGAACTCGAGGTCGAGCGTTCGCTCGGCATCTCCGGCAAGCCGGACATCGAGGGCTACGGGATCCGAAGGTTCAACGACAAGTGCCGGAACAACGTGTTCCGCTACCAGGATGCCTGGGAGCGGCTGTCCCGGGACATCGGCTACTGGCTGGACTACGGCGACCCGTACGTCACGTACTCGCCGGAGTTCATCGAGTCGGGCTGGTGGGCGCTGTCGGAGATCGAGAAACGCGGCTTGCTGTACCGGGGATACCGCGTCATCCCGACGTGCCCGCGCTGCGGCACCGGACTCTCGAGCCACGAGGTCGCGCAGGGCTACCGGGACGTGACCGAGCCCGCGGTCTACATGAAGTTCCATCTTGAGGACGACCCGGACGGCGCGCGTATCCTGAGCTGGACCACGACCCCCTGGACGCTTCCGGGCAACCTCGGCCTCGCCGTGGGCCCGGACATCCCCTATGCCCGCGTACGCGTCCTGCCCGAGGGCGAGAGCGACGGCGGGGGCGAGGACGGCGGCGCCACCCCCGCGCGGGCGCACGACGGGCCCGGCGGGGCTTCGCCCGGCGAGGTGCTCATCCTGGCCCGCGACCGCATCTCCGAGGTGCTGCGGCACCCGCATGAGATCATCGGGGAAGTGAGCGCCGGCGATCTCGCCGGGCGGCGCTACCGCCCGCTCTTCGAGGGAGCGGTGGACCGCGCCGGCTCCGATACCGCGTGGACGGTGCTCGAGGCGGACTTCGTCACGGTCGACGAAGGGACGGGCGTCGTGCACACCGCGGTGATGTACGGCGAAGACGACTTTCGGCTGGGCGAGGCCGCGGGGCTGCCGATGCAGCACACGGTCGGCGAAGACGGGCGTTTTCTCGACACCGTGCCGGGCGGACTCGCCGGCATGCACGTGAAGGATCGAGAGACCGAACGCGCGCTCCGCGACTGGGCCGTCGCGCACGACCAGTTGTACCTGCGCGAGATGTATGAACACAGCTATCCCCACTGTTGGCGCTGCGACAGCCCGCTTCTCTACATGGCGCGCGATTCCTGGTACATCCGGACGACCGCCGTGAAGTCGCGCCTGCTGGAGCACAACGCGTCCATCGACTGGCACCCGCCCGAGACGGGGTCCGGCCGCATGGGCGAGTGGCTGCAGAACAACGTCGACTGGGCGCTCTCGCGCGAGCGGTACTGGGGAACCCCCCTCCCGATCTGGCTCTGCTCCGAGGACGACGCACACCGGGAGGTGCTCGGATCCTTCGCGGAACTGGGTCGCCGGGTCGGCGGCCTCCCGGAGGACTTCGATCCCCACCGGCCGGGGATCGACGCATACGAGTGGAACTGCGGCGCCGAGGCGTGCGGCGGCACGATGCGCCGCGTGCCCGAAGTCGCCGACGCGTGGTTCGACTCGGGCTCGATGCCCTACGCCCAGTGGCACTATCCGTTCGAGAACCGGGACACCTTCGAGCGCTACTTCCCGGCCGACTACATCGCCGAGGGCGTCGACCAGACTCGCGGCTGGTTCTATTCGCTCCTCGCGCTGTCCACCATCCTCTTCGACCGCGCACCCTTCCGGGCCGTCGTCGTCAACGACCAGGTGCTCGACGCGAAGGGACGGAAGATGTCCAAGTCGCGGGGCAATGCCGTGGATCCGCGCGACGCGCTCGACACCTACGGGGCCGACGTCACGCGCTTCTATTTCCTCTCCGGGTCCAACCCCTGGGTGCCGAAGCGTTGGGACCCGTCGGCGCTGCGCGAGACCGACCGCAAGCTGTTCGCCACGCTCCGTCACACGTACCGCTTCTTCGCCCTCTACGCGAATGAGGAGGGGTGGTCCCACACCGCGTCCGCCGCGGCCCCCGTCTCCGACCGAAGCGACCTCGACCGCTGGGTGCTCGCGCGCCTCGACCGGGTCGTGGGGCGGGTGGGGGCGGCGCTGGAGTCGTTCGATCTCACCGCCGGCGCGCGCGCCATCCAGGAGTTCGTGCTCGACGATGTGTCGAACTGGTACGTGCGCCGGAGCCGCGACCGCTTCTGGGCGACGCAGCCGGGGACCGCGGCCGCGAGCGGCGATGCCTTCGCGACGCTGCACGAATGTCTCGCCACGACCGCGCGGCTGCTCGCCCCGTACGCCCCGTTCATGTCCGATTGGCTGTACCGGGCGCTCACGGACGACACATCCGTCCACCTGGCGGATTTCCCGGAGCCGAAGGGGCACTCGGAGCCCGAACTCGAACAGGCGATGGACGACGTTCGGCGCCTGGTCGCCCTGGGCCGGGCCGCGCGGGAAAAGGCGGGGGTCCGGATTCGGCAGCCGTTGCGCGCACTGCACGCGGTTCTGCCCGAGGGGCGGGCGCTCGCCGACCCCATGGCGGCGCTCGCGATGGAAGAACTCAACGTCAAGAAGGTTGTGTCGCTGGCGGACAGCGAAGATCTTACCCGGCTATACGCCAAGCCTCGGTTCGGGGCGCTGGGTCCGAAACACGGAGGGCGTACGCCGGCCGTCGCGGCCGGGATCGCGAATCTGGGCGGGGAGGCCCTGAGACGGCTCAGGGACGGGGAGCCGCTCGACATCGAGATCGGGGGCGAGCGGGTTCGGGTGATGCCCGAAGACCTCGTGATTCAGGAGGAGACGCTCACCGATCTCGCCGTGGCGACGGGAGGCGGTTACCTCGCGGCCGTGGATACCGATATCGACGATGGGCTGCGCGCCGAAGGTTACGCGCGGGAGATCGTGAACCGCGTCCAGCGGCTGCGGCGCGATGCGGGGCTCGAGGTCGCCGACCGCATCCGTCTCGGCGTGGCGGGTCCGGAGGAGCTGGAACGGGCCGTGTCGACGCACAAGGATTACATCGCCGGCGAGACGCTGGCCGTGGAAGTGCGAACCGGGTCGGCCCCGCGGGGCGGCCTGAATACATCTGTGGTGAAGATCGACGACGTCGAGGTCCGCATCGGAATCGGCGGGGTCGGCGAACGCGCTTGCGAAGGATGAACGCGGAACAACGGAAGCACATCGAGAAGAGGCTGCTGGAAGCCCGGTCGCGCGCGACGCGGGAACTGGGGCAGTACGACGACTCGTTCACGAGCTCCCTTCAGGGGGCGGACAACGACCTGGCCGCCTACAGCTTCCATATGGCGGACCAGGGGACGGACGCCATGGAGCGCGAGAAGGCCTTCCTGTTCGCGAGCAAGGAGGGTCGGCTGCTCTACCACATCGACGAGGCGCTGAGGCGGCTCTATCGGAACCCGGAGCAGTTCGGAAAGTGCGAGCACTGCGGCGAGGACGTCAGCTTCGAGCGACTCGACGCCCTCCCGCACGCGCGGCTCTGCATCCGGTGCAAGGAGAAGGAGGAGACGGGTGCCTGAAGCTTCCGAACGCGGGGATGGCGCCACCCCCGAACACGAATCGCCCGCGTTGCCGGGCAGCGGGCCGCGCAACAGGCCGGTTGGCGGGCCGGGCAACGGCGATCTCACCGCCCGCCTCTGGCTGACGCTCATTCCGATCGTGGTCATCCTCGCGCTGGACATCGCGACCAAGGCGTGGGTCATGAACACGTTCCAGATGTACGAGCAGACGCCGGTGATCGGCGACTTCTTCCGCTTCACCTACACGCACAACCGCGGCGCGGCGTTCGGGCTCGACATCGGCGAACATTCCCGGATCTTCTTCCTCATCCTCTCCCTGATCGCGCTCTGCGTGCTCGGCGCCATCTACCGCGGCACGCCGTCCTCGGATCGGCTTCGCATCCTCGCCATCTCGCTCGTCTCCGCCGGGGCGCTCGGCAACATCTGGGATCGCATCCGGCTGGAAGCGGGCGTCGTCGACTTCCTCGACTTCGGCATCGGTACGAGCCGTTTTCCCATCTTCAACATCGCGGACTCCGCCGTGACGGTCGGTGCGGTGCTGCTGCTGATCTCGTTCTGGCTCGAGGGCCGGCGCGAGAGAGAGATGGCGGCGGAGGCGACCCCCGAGTGAAGTGAGTCCGCCCGAGTCTGACGCGCGGGGGGATGCGAAGGGTGCGGGCGAACGGCGGCTCATCGAGATCCGCGAGGATGAGGACGCGGCCCGCGACCGGCTCGACCGCCTGTTGGCCGAACATCTCTCCCTGAGCCGGGCCCGCGTCGTTCAACTCATCGCCGAAGGCCGGGTGACCGTCGGTGGACAGGTCGTGCGGAAGCGGTATCGGCCACGGGCGGGAGACCGGATCGAGGTCGCACTCCCTCCCCCGGTTTCCACCCGGCTGAAACCCGAAGACATCCCGGTAGAAATCCGATACGCGGACGAAGACCTCGCGGTGGTCGAGAAGCCGGCCGGGCTCGTCGTCCACCCCGCCCCCGGCCATCCGGCAGGGACGCTGGTGAACGCCCTCCTCTTCCACCTCGGCGGCCTGTCGAGCATCGGGGGGGACCGCCGGCCCGGGATCGTGCACCGGCTGGACAAGGACACGAGCGGGCTCATGCTCGTCGCGCGCCGGGACGAGGCGCATCGGGCGCTGTCCGCCGCGCTCCGGCGCCGTGAGATCGAGCGCGGGTACGTCGCCGCGGCCTGGGGACACCTCGACGAGGAGCGGTTCACGGTGGATCGCCCGATCGGACGCGACCCGCGCGACCGGAAGCGCATGGCCGTGCGCGAGCCCGGCCGGCCCGCGGTGACGCATTTCAAGCGCCTGGAGCGCTGGAACGCCGCGGAACTGCTCGCCGTGCGGCTCGCCACGGGGAGGACGCACCAGATTCGGGTGCACCTCCAGTCACTCGGACACCCGGTCGTCGGTGACCCCATCTACGGGCCGGACTGGGAACGCGGGTTCGGCGGCGCGGGCGGCCGCTGGGCCCAGGAGCTCCGGCGCCGGGCCGGGCGCCTCTTCCTGCACGCCGCGCACCTCGCCTTCGAGCACCCCGAGACCGGCGAGGAGCTGTCCTTTGCCTCGTCGCTGCCTTCGCCGCTCCGGGAGGCTGCGGAATGGGCCCGGGCGAGCTCGTGAGGCGCTCCCGGAGCGCCGGATATGCGCCCCCGCAATGGTTGACGCATGTCGGAGGGGCGTCTAGCGTCCCGGCATGAATCAGGGAAGACGCGACCGGAGAAGGGGAGACGCCCCCGCCCGTGGCCTCCAGTTCGGAATGGCCAACTACGTGGCGTTCGGGCTCGGCCTCACGTCGATCGCCGCCGGGTACGTGCTGCTGGACCGGGGGTCCGTGACGGCCGCGCCGCTCCTGCTCATCCTGGGCTACGTGGTGTTCCTGCCCGCCGGACTGATCCTCGGCTGGCGTCGGCTCAACTAGCGACAGTTCCGCGGGCCTCGGCTCGGCTGGCGGAACCCGGCCCGTGGGGGCCCCGCCGCGAGACCGCGCGGATCGCCACGATTCGGGGCGAATAGCTCAGCCGGTTCAGAGCGCCTGCCTTACAAGCAGGAGGTCGGGGGTTCGAATCCCTCTTCGCCCATTTGGTTACCGATATGTGGTTCCTGATCGGCACGCTCTCGCGCTGGGCGCTGTTCACGGGTCTCCTCGTCGCGGTGGGGGCCGTGGCCTTCAAGCTGGTCGTCCTCAGGCGTTACCCCGGGTTCGGGCCGGTCGAGGACGAAGCCGGCGGCGCGATGCCCGGGAGGCTGGCCGCGCGGATCGGAGGCCTCGCGGTGCTGCTCGCCGGGGCCGGCGCCCTCGGTCGCCTCGCCGCGGAAGTGAGCGTCTTTCGCGATCCGTTCGAGCCGCTGGGGGCCGAAATCCGTCTGCTCGTCACCGGGACCTCGTGGGGTCGGGCGTGGCTCGGCCAAGTCACCGCCGTCGCCCTCTCCGCGGCGGCTTTCCTCCTCGCCTCCGCGCGGGGTTCGCGGGCGGAATTCGGCTGGATCGTGGCCACGGCGGGGGTGGCCCTGCTTGCGTATACGCCGGCGTTGGCCGGGCACGCGGCCGGCGCCGAACACTTCGTCACTCCGGCGATTGCCGCCGATGTCTTCCACATGGTGGCGGGAGGCGTGTGGCTGGGCACGCTCGCGGTGATGGCGGGAGTCCTGGTTCTGGGCCGGCGCGGGGGGGCTTCGATCTCGAAGCGCCGCATCGTCGACTGGATCTCGGCCTTTTCGCCGCTCGCGCTGGGCTCGGCGGCGATCATCGCGGCCACCGGACTCTTCGCGGCGTGGCTCCATCTCGGGACGGTTTCGGCGCTGTGGACCGACCCCTACGGCCGGACGCTGAGCCTGAAGCTCCTCGTCCTCCTCGGGATCGTGGCTTGCGGCGCGTACAACTGGCGGCGCGCTCCCGGCCGGGTCGCGGAAGCCGGAGGTCCGCCCCGTCTCCCGCGGACCGTCATCGTCGAGTTGAGCGCGGCGGGTCTGCTCCTCCTCGTTACGGCCGTCCTCGCCGGTACCACGCCCCCCGCCCATTGACGCTCACGGCACGCCTCCGCGCGAGCGCCGCACGGTGACCGGGATCCCGGAACTCCGCGTCGATGGAGACCGGCTCTGGGGGCGCCTCGAGGAGATGGCGCGCATCGGGGCCACGCCCGCCGGGGGCGTCCACCGCCTCGCCCTGAGCGACGAGGACCGTCGAGCGCGCGACCTCTTGCGGGCGTGGGCCGAGTCGCTGGGCCTCGCGGTGTCCGTCGACGGGATCGGCAACATGTTCGCCCGCCGGGAGGGCCGGGAGGGCCGGGGGGGAACGGGCGGCGCCGCGGCCGAGAGCCGACCCCCTCTCGTGCTCGGAAGTCACCTCGACAGCCAGCCCACGGGGGGGCGGTTCGATGGCCCGCTCGGCGTCCTCGCGGCGCTGGAGGTGGTGGAAACGCTCGAGGAGCACGGGGTTCGGACGGCTCGCGCGATCGAAGTGGCGAATTGGACGAACGAAGAGGGTGCCCGTTTTCCGCCCGCCATGATGGGATCGGGCGTGTTTTCGGGCCGCTTCGACCTCGCCGACGCGCTCGGCGCGACGGATCCGGACGGGGTCACGGTGTCGGACGCCATCGACCGCATCGGGTATCGCGGCGCGCTCCCCGTGGGGGGCCGCCCGATCGCCGCCGCGCTCGAGTTGCACATCGAGCAGGGCCCGATGCTCGAGGAGAACGGCTGCGAGATCGGCGTGGTGACCGGGGTGCAGGGCGCCCGCTGGTTCGACCTGACGATCACGGGAGAGGAAGCGCACGCGGGGTCCACGCCGATGTCGCGGCGGACGGATCCGGTGGCGGTGCTCGGGCGGCTTCTCGTCGACGCGTATCGCCGCATCGAACGGGACTTCGCGCCGCACGGACGCCTGACCTTCGGGGTTCTGGCGGCAGAGCCGGCCTCGCGGAACACGGTGCCCGGGCGCGTGGCGGTCAGCGTGGACCTCCGTCACCCGGACGATTCGACCCTCGACGATATGGAGCGCGCGCTCCGCGAGGAGGCGTCGCGCGCGTGTCTCGCACGGGGAGCTTCGTGGCGGCTGGAAGACGTCTGGCGCTCCCCGCCGGTCCGCTTCGCGGAGCCGTGCATCGAGGCGGTCCATGCCGCCGCGGAATCCTGCGGATACACATCCATGCGCCTCATGGCCGGGGCCGGCCACGACTCCGTCCACACGAACGACGTCGCGCCGACGGGGATGATCTTCGTCCCCTGCGAAGGCGGCATCAGTCACAACGAGGCGGAGAACATCACGCCCGCACAGGCAGAGGCGGGGGCCAACGTCCTCCTCCACGCGGCGCTCAGGCTCGTGGAGCCACCGGGGGCTGATATGTTGTCCGCGCCAACCCACCAACCAGGAGGCGCCGCTTGACCGCCACGACGAACACCGCCACGGCGAACTCCGCCGGAACCGCAACGGCCCAATGGCAGGACATCGACCGCCGCCATCACGTCCACCCCTTCGTCGACCCCCGGGTCGTGGCCGAGAAAGGGACGCGCGTGATCGTGGGCGCGGAGGGCCGCCACCTCATCGACTCCGATGGCCGGCGCATCCTCGACGGCATGGGCGGCCTGTGGTGCGTGAATCTCGGCTACGGACGCGAGGAACTCGCGAGGGCGGCGTACGACCAGATGGTCGAGCTTCCCTACTACAACACGTTCTTCCGTTCGGCGCCCCCGGCCACGATCGAACTGTCCCGGGTCCTCGCGGAACTCGCGCCCGGCGCGATCGCGCACACCTTCTTTTCGAGTTCCGGTTCCGAAGCGAACGACACCATCGTCCGCCTCGTCCGCCGGTACTGGGACCTGCGCGAGAAGCCGGAGAAGAAGACGTTCATCAGCCGCACCTACGCCTATCACGGCAGCACGATGGCCGCCGCCAGCCTGGGCGGCTTCGAGGCCATGCACGCGGTGGGCGACCTGCCGTTGCCCGGCTTCGAGCACGTCATGCCGCCGTACTGGTTCGCCATGGGAGCGCCCGGCGAGACGCCCGAGGAGACCGGCGCGCGGGCGGCGCGGGCGGTGGAGGAGAAGATCGCGGAACTCGGCCCGGATCGCGTGGCGGCGTTCATCGGCGAACCCGTCATCGGCGCCGGCGGCGTCATCGTGCCGCCGGACAACTACTGGCCCGAGATCCAGCGGATCTGCCGCGAGAACGATGTGCTCGTGGTCTGCGACGAGGTGATCACCGGCTTCGGCCGCACCGGCGAGTGGTTCGGCGCGCAGAAGTTCGGGATCGAGGCCGACCTCATGACGATCGCCAAGGGGCTCACCTCCGGCTACGTCCCGATGTCCGCCGTGCTCATGACCGACGCGGTGTTCGATGTGCTGGCCGGAGGGGGAGTGATCCCGCACGGGTACACCTATTCGGGCCATCCGGTCTCGGCCGCCGTGGCCCTGGAGAACCTCCGGATCATGAAGGAGGAGGGCGTCGTCGATCGGGTGAGAGAGGACACCGGCCCCTACTTCCAGGCGCGGCTGAGGGAGTTGAACGATCACCCGCTCGTGGGCGAAGTGCGGGGCGTCGGGCTCGTGGCAGGCGTCGAACTCTCGAAGGACAAGACGACCCGGGAGCTGTTCGAGCCCATGGGCCAGGTGGGAGCCCTCTGCCACGAGCACCTCTACGACGAGGGGGTCGTATTCCGCGCCATGCGCGACGTCATGTGCACGAGTCCACCGCTCACGATCACGCGCGAGGAGATCGACGAACTCGTGACGAAGGCCCGCGCGGGGATCGACCGGACGGCGCGCGACCTCGGCCTGATGTAGCGGCCCGTGACGAAACCCCGACGGGTGGTGGGGCTGCGCGGCCAGCGGGCGCTTCGGGGCGCCCTGGGAGCGGCGCTGTGTGCGATTCCGGCCGCCTGCGCCGCGGCGGGGGGCGCGCCGGCGGGCGGTCCGCGGCCCGAGGCGGACGGGCATGGCTTCCGCATGAGCTACTACGTCTCGTGCAGCGTGAGCAATGAATGCCGTGTGCAGTACATCGACGAGGCCGGCGAACTGCGGGCACGCGACATCGTGGGCGATTGGGAGATGGATCTCGGCGCGGACCGGGGCACGCGGCTCTGGGTGCGCGCCGGCGCCGGCGGGTGTCCGCCCCGACCCGTGCGGGCCGAGATACGGATGGGCGCCGACGTCGTGGCCGAGCACCTCGCGCGGCCGCCGGGGGGCCAACGCTGCCGCTGGATCCTCGCCGAGACGGAGTTCCGCATCCCGTGATCCGGCGCTTGGCGAGCGGCCTGCTGAAGCTCGCCGGCTGGCGGACCGTCGGCGAACCGCCCGGACCGAGGTCCGTCATCATCGGAGCCCCGCACACGTCGAACTGGGACTTCCCGCTCGCGCTGCTCTGCTTCTGGAGCGTCCCCATCCCCGCCCGCTGGGTCGGCAAGCATACGATCTTCCGATGGCCCTTCGGCGGTCCGCTGCGCCGTCTGGGCGGCATCCCCGTCGACCGGGCCCATACCACGGACTTCGTCCGCGTCATCGTCGAGGCGTTCGAGCGCGAACCGGAGTTCACGCTCGTGCTCGCGCCCGAGGGTACGCGCAGCCGCCGCGACCACTGGCGGAGCGGGTTCTACTGGATCGCGCACGGCGCGGGAGTGCCCCTCGCGCTGGGCTTCGTGAACTACGCCGACCGTACCGTGGGGATCGGCGACGCCTTCATCCCGAGCGGGGACATCGAAGCGGACATGGAGCGGATCCGCGCCTTCTACGCCGACAAGAGAGGGCGGCGCCCCGGGATGCAAAGTTCGATTCGCGTGCGCCCGCGCTGAACCGCGCCGCGTCGCCACAGGGCCCCGGAGCCGCCCTCAGACGCCTTCGGCCGTCTCCGCCATGAGGTGCCGGACCACGGCTCTTACGTCGCCGGTCTCCTCGTACACGGCGACCTGCCGCTGCGAACTCGACCCCTCCCTGATGATCCGGAGCGCGTACTCCACCTCCGCGCGGGTTCCGAGTTCGTCGACCACGTCGTCGAGGAACCACTCGATGATTTCGATGATCAGATCCGCCGCCGGGTGCTCGCTCTGGCGCCCGAAATCGATGAGCTTCCCGGTCAGCCCGTACCTGGCCGCGCGCCATTTGTTCTCGGCGAGCAGGACCTCGGGATACTGGCGGAAGGTGAGGTTGTCCCGCCGCAGCTTCCACAGCTTCGCCACGATCCCCTGGAAGATGGCGGCGATGCACACGACCTCCTCCACGCGCGTGCACATGTCGCACACGCGGAATTCGAGCGTCGGGAACTTGTGGTTGGGGCGGACGTCCCACCAGATCTTGCTCGAATCCGGGATCGTGTTCGAACGGACCATGGTCTCGATGAAGTGCTCGTACTCGTTCCAGCTTCCGAAACTCATCGGGATGCCCGTGCGCGGGAAGTTCCGCCAGATGATGCTGCGGTAGGAGTGCAGGCCCGTCTTCGATCCTTCCCAGAACGGGGAACTCGTGGAGAGCGCGAGCAGGTGGGGGAGGAAATACCGCGAGACGTTCATCGCGTCGACCATGAAGTCCCGATCCTCGATGCCCACGTGGATGTGGGTGCCGAAGATCAGGTTCCGCTCGGCGACCTGCTGCAGATCCTCCCTCAGCCCGACGTAGCGCTCGATCGGCGTGATGTCCTGCTGGTCCCAGGTCGAGAAGGGGTGGGTGCCCGCGGCCACGATGGCGAGCCCCTTCTCGGCGACCTTGCCGCTGACGAGGCGCCGCATGCGCAGGACTTCCTCGCGCGCCTCCCCCACATCCCGGCAGACCTCGCTGGCCGTCTCCACGCAGGCCTGGTGAAGCTCCGGGTGAATCTGCTCGCGCGTCTCCAGGTCACCTTCGAGAATCTCGGTGATGAACGACGTGAGTTCGCCGGTCTCCGGATGGACGACCTGGTATTCCTCTTCGATCCCGAGCGTGAGTGAAGGCGCTTTCATGTGACCCTCCCCGGAGAGCGTTTTCGAAGCCGCGGGGGCAAGCTACTTTCGAGGATCGCCGGAGGCCATGTATGTTTCTCCGTCCCCGATCCGACCCGTATCCCCGATTCCCGACACGGAGGCACCATCGATGGACTGGCTCTACGCAACCTGCATCTTCTGGCTTGTGGCTGCGGTCTTCTTCGGCGGCATCTACGACGCGGAGACCGGATCGGCCGGCCGCCAGGCGCTGGGGCTCCTGCTCAACTTCGTCGTGTTCCTCGGCATCTTCGCGGTGCTGCGGCTCGCGCTCGGCGGCCTGGGCGGGGAGAGCGCATTCCTGCGCACGGTGTGGGGCACCGTGGTGCCCATAGGCCTGCCGACCATGCTGCTCGGCCGGATCGGGAACGTGGTCTTCAAGCTCGCGGGCGTCACGATGACACGGAAAGTGTTCTCCGCGGACGCCCACTAGCCGGACCCTTCCTCAGGGCGGAATGGCGCGCCCACTTGCAATCCTGCGAGGGTGGGCGAATTATGCGCCCGGATCGCTCGTCGGAGCTTACTTTCAACAGGGAGAACCCAGGATGACCAAAGACGATTTCGCGGCGAAGCTCGCCTCGCAGGCCGGCCTGAGCAAAGCCAGCGCGCGAGATGTGATCGACTGCATATTCTCGACGGATGCCGGCACGGGGATCATCGCAGGCGAGCTTGACGCCGGCCGCGACTTCACGGTCACCGGCTTCGGCACGTTCGGAACCCGGCACCGCAAGGCGCGCATGGGCCGGAACCCCCAGACCGGCGAGTCGATTCAGATCGCGGCCATGAACGTTCCCACGTTCAAGGCGGGCAAGGGGCTCAAGGACCGCGTCCGAGCCTAGAACGGCAACGCAACGGGACCCGGCGTCGCCCGGGTCCCGCTGCGATCGCCTCCAACTCCGTCGTTTTCTCCTCCAGTCACAATCCGAGCAGCCCCGGGAGCGTCCTCAGCGCTTCGAGGCTGTGCCCTGACTGGAAGTAGTCCACGTACGGGAGCGCGGTGCGCATGCCCCTGGCTTCGGGCGCGTAGCGCGAACTCTCGAGCAGGGGATTGAGCCAGATCACTCGACGCGCGCGCCGCCGAATCCAGCCCATGGCGCGCCGCAGGGGTTCGACCTCGCCCTGGTCCAGTCCATCGGAGAGGATAATGACGAGCGTCCGCCGACCGAGCATCCGCTGGCCGTGCCGGGTCACGAACGTCTCCAGGCACTCGCCGATCCGCGTCCCGCTCGACCAGCCGCGGGCTCGCAGGCGGTCCAGCGCGGGATCGATCTCTTCGCCGGCCAGCCAGGGCGTGAGGTGCGTGAGGCGTGTGCTGAACGCGAAGGTCTGGATGTCTCGCGCGCGCCCGCACCCGAGGAGGAAGCGCAGCAGGAAGCGGCTGTAGCGCTCCATCGAGCCGCTCACGTCGCACAGGACGACGAGTTGCGGCGGTACGTGGCGCCGCCGCCGCCGCGCCAGGCGCACGAGTTCGCCCTCGTGGGCGACGAGCGACCGCAGCGTCCTCCGCACGTCGATCGGCCCCCGGCGGCCGCCCGGCTCCAGCCGCCGGCTGCGTCGCGTGGACAGCCGCACCATCAGTCGCTCGAGCCAGGCGTCGACCTCGCGCAGTTCCTCGTCGCCGATCGACGCGAAGGAGCGCCGTGCGAGCGAGTGGGCGGCGCTGTACACGGCGCCGACCGGGCGCTCCCGGGCGTCCGGCTCGTCCGGGGCGTGCGCTCCGACATCGTCGCGGGCCGCCGCCGCGAGCCCGTCCGGTTCGGAGAGCCCGCTGGCCGGCGGCCGGTGCCCCCGGTCCGACGCGGCCTTCGACAGCAGCTCCTCGACGGCGGATGAGGGCCGCCCTCCACGCCACCACGCGGGGAAGCAGCGCTCGAAGATCTCGAGGTCGGCGGCGCTCGAGCAGAACGCCGCGCGGAGGCCCGCTCTGACGTCCTCCACGTCCTCCGTGTCGATATGAGGGAGCGCGGCGAGGGCCGTCGTGGATTCGGAGAGCGCGCAGGCCACGCCTTCGCCGCGCAGTCGCCGGCCCAGGTCGACGATGCGCTCGGGCGTCAACTCCCCCCGTCCCCCGATGAGGCGAGCAGTTCCGCCAGCCGCTCCTCCGTCAGCCCGGCCAGGTCGTTGGGGTCCTTCACGAGCGCCCCGATCGCGTCGCGCGCCGTCGCCGGACGCAGCGGGTCCGGCCCCAGGTGCTCCAGGGCCGCGGCAAAATCCAGCGTCTCCGCCACGCCGGGGGGCTTTGCGAGCCGCTCGCGCCGCAGCCGCTGGGCCAGCCTCACGGCCTCCCGCGCCCGGGCCGCCGCGATGTCCGGGCGTCGCCGCCGCAGAATCTCGACCTCGCGCGCCGTCTCGGGATAATCGATCCACAGGTAGAGGCAGCGCCGCCTGAGCGCGTCGGACAGCTCGCGGGTCCCGTTCGAAGTGAGCACGACGACGGGCCGCGTCCGGGCTTCGACCGTGCCCAGCTCCGGGATCGAGACCTGAAAGTCCGACAGCAACTCGAGCAGGAACGCCTCGAACTCCTCGTCCGCCCGGTCCACCTCGTCGATGAGAAGCACCGGGCGCGTCTCGCAGCGAATCGCGCGCAGGAGCGGTCGCTCGAGCAGAAAGTCCGGCCCGAAGATCGTGCGTTGCACCGCCTCGGCATCGCCGTCGTCGCCCCGCAGACGGATGTGGAGGAGCTGCTTCTGGTAGTTCCACTCGTAGAGGGCCGTCGGCAGGTCGAGCCCTTCGTAGCACTGGAGACGAATGAGTTCCGCCCCGAGCCAGGTGGCGACCGCCTTGGCGATCTCGGTCTTGCCGACGCCGGCGGCCCCCTCGACGAGCAGCGGTTTCTCCATCGCGAGGCCGAGATGGACCGCCGTTGCGATCCCCCGGTCGGCGACGTAACCCACCGCTTCGAGTTCCTCGATGATCTTCGCGATGTCCGGCTGCAAGGCGACGACCTCCCCGGTTGCGGGTGCGGCGCGGCAATCTCAGCTTCCGGTGGAAGCCGATCCGCGGTAGAGCCGCTCCCGGCAATATAACCGCTCCCCCGGAGACGATGCCCGACCGCGATCCGTCCCGGTCCGGCTCCGCTCCGCGGCGCACGCAAGCTTCCGAGGCGCAAACCCCCGAGGAATACCGATGGCGATCGAGATAGAAAAGAGTTTCGATGTCCCGCAGACGGTGGACGAGGTCTGGAGTTTCCTGACGGATCCCGAACGCATCGTCGAATGTTTGCCGGGCGCGACGCTCCTCGAAGCCGTCGACGAGCGGACGTACCGCGGCGAGATCGGGCTCAAGCTCGGCCCCATCGGGACCCGCTTCCTGGGCGAGATCCGTTTCGAGGAACTCGACGCGCAGCGCCATCACATGAAGATGACGGGGGAGGGACGGGACCGGCGGGGCAGCGGCAACGTGAGAATGACGATGTTGAGCCAGCTGCGGTCTGTAGAAGAGGAAGGGGCCGCGGGCACCCGGATATGGGTGTCGCAGTCCATCGCGCTGACGGGACGGCTTGCGTCGTTCGGGCGCGGCGGCGTGATTCAGTCGGTCTCGAATGTTATGTTCAACCGCTTCACGGGATGTGTGCGTGAGAAGCTGGCGCAGTGATCGGCCAAGTGATCAGCGCGCGGATCGGCGCAGGAATCGGCGGCTTGCGACTTGCGCGCGGTGGCGGCTTGCATTAATCGACCTTGATACCCTTGTTTCGAAGTGATGCCGGTTTTGGTGTGTCGCACGGCCCTGTGATCCGTGCGCTTGTCTGTTGCACGAACGGTCCGAGGTATTCGATGAGAAGCACGCGGAACATTCTCCCGTGGGTGGCGGCCGGAGTCGCTGTCCTCTCCCTTCCGGCGGCGCCTCGGGCGCTCGAAGCGCAGACGAGCGACCTGACGATCCTTGTCGCTCCCGTCGCGGCGACCGAGCCGGTCGACCGCCGTTTCGGGGAGCGCATCGCCGAGGAAATCCGGGACGCGCTCAGGATCTTCCCCGGCTACATTGCCATCGAACGCGATGATGCCCGCGATCTGATCGACGATTTCGATCTCGATGAGAGAACGATGACCGCGATCGACTGGCGGCAGTTGGGGATGCAGATGGAGGCCACCCTCGTCATGGTTGGAACGGCGGTCATGGCCGACGGGGGTGTCGAAGTCGACATCACCTTCCTTGAGCCGCGCAGCGGGGACGAACTCCCGATGGAGGCGTTCGTCGTGACGGACGACGACTCGCACGAAGAGGCGGCCTCCCAGATCATGGGACAGCTCGGGCGGGGCGTCGAGTATAGCCGTTCGCTCGCGTTCTGCGGCGATTACCTCGCCTCCGAACAGCCCATGGACGCGATCTCCAACTGCAACGCGGCCCTTGCGCTCAACCCGGGCAGCGACCGAGCGCACTATCTGCGCGGACGCGCGTACATGCTCAACGAGGCGTGGGGTGAGGCCGTCGCCGACCTGCAACGCGTCGTCGACAACAACGCGTCGAACGCCGAAGCCCTGGAGTCGCTCGCGTTCACGTATGCGCAGCTGGGCGACGGCGCCGAGTCGCTTCGCTACTACCAGCAGTTTCTTGACTTCCGGCCGGACGATGTCGACACGCGGCTGCGGATCGCCTTCGAGCTTACGGAGGCTGGCCGCTGGGTCGAGACCGTGCAACTCCTCCAGGAGGGCGTGGAGCGCGCGCCGGACAACGTGGCCCTCCTCGAATACCTGACGGGCGCGGCGCTGCAGGCCGGACAGACCGGCGGAGAGGTCACCGACCCCGCCATGCTCCGGGTCGCCGTCGATGCTTCGGGCAAGCTCGTGGCGCTGCAGGGCGACGCCGTGAACCCCTCGACGCTCTCCAACGCGACGAACGCGTACATGCTCCTCGAGGAGTACGACAACGCGCTCGACTTCTCGGAGCAGGCGCTCGAGTCGATTTCAGGTTCCGATGGCACCGGCGAAGGCGAAATGTCCCGCGAGGAATTGCTTGCCCGGGTCCACTCTTCACGCGCCACGATTTATGATCGGATGGAAGATCCGGCGGCGGGCGTGGCGGAGTTGGAGCAGGCGCTCGCGTACAGCCCGGACGTGCCGAACGGACGGCAGCGCCTCGCGGCGCTCAAGCTGAAGACGGGCGACATCGAAGGCGCGATCGCCGATTTCCGCGCCGCCGTGGCGAACGGGGCGGACGCGAACCAGATCGCGAACGCGATCTTCAGTCTGGCGTACTCGAATCACTTCCAGGCCCAGTCCGGGGCGCTGTCCAACCCGGCCACGATCGATGTGCGTGAGGTCGCCACAGCGCTCGAACTGTTCGGCGTCGCCGCGGAATTGGTTACGGATCCGGCCGCGGCGGAGCAGATGCACTTCTTCATCGCGTTCGGATACTACCTGCAGGGAAGCGCCTACGATGGCCGCAACGAAGACGATGAGGCGTGCGCGCCCGCGCGCAACGCCCTGAACGCATTCCAGCGTGTGAGCACCCACTTGGCACAGGCGGGCAGTCACCAGGCCGGCAGCCAGCAGGAGATCCGCGAGGCGATCGATGTCCAGTTGTACCGCCAGGAGTCGATTATCGAGGCGTCCTGCAGCCGGTAATCTCCACGTGTGCCCGGCCCGCCTCGCTGCGGGCCGGGATCTTTTTTTGTCCGTGGGATGGGGTAAAATGGGGAGAAAAGGGGTTGACACCCATCACTAGGGCGCATAAGGTGGGATCCGGTGGGTGGAAACGGGTCGTTCTGGGAGGGACACCCTCGACGAATGTCGAAGGCACAATTTGCCAGGCTTTCTGGGGAGTTATCGACATCAACTCGACTCGCAGGGTCGGGTCAGCCTGCCGGCGCCTTTTCGAAGGGGCCGGGAACGGGAGCCGTTCGTCCTCCTCAAGACGCAACCCGACGCGCTGTCGCTCTATCCGGAAGATGCCTGGGCGGGAGTACAGGACGAACTCCGGGAGATGTCGAGACGGGAACCGCGTTTTCGCCCCCAGGTGCTTCGCGTCACGGCGGACGCCGTTCAGGTCTCGCCGGACGCTCAGGGCAGGATCCTGATACCGGAGAGGATGAGGAAGGCGATCGCGCTCGGAAGTGAAGCGCTGGTCGTGGGCGCGATCAACCACGTCCAGATCTGGCATCCGGAGACGTTCGAGAGCGTGACGAGTGCCACGGACGAGGACTTCGATCGATTGATGGAGACGGTGTTCGCCTGATGGGGTTTCCGATCGCCGCACGGTGGGGGGAGTCGAGGAAGCCGACGGAGTGACAGAGGAGACGTTTCAGCACGCGCCGGTCATGCCGGATGAGATGCTGCAGTGGCTTCGCCCGGAGTGCGGAGGCGTTTTCCTGGATGCGACGGTCGGCGGTGCGGGGCATGCGATCCAGTTGCTGGAGGCTGGATCGGCCGTGCGCGTGATCGGGATCGATCAGGATGCGGAGGCGATCGAGGCCGCGAAGAGGCGGCTCGCCTCGGCGGGCGAACGGGTGAAGCTGATACAGGCGAACTTCAGGGACGTGGCCCGTCCGGAGTTCGCCGCCGAGATGGACGGTCTGGCGGGAGCCCTGATGGACCTGGGCGTCTCGTCGCACCAGATCGATACCAGGAAGCGCGGTTTTTCGTTCCGTCCGGGCACGCCGTTGGGCATGCGGATGGACGAGAGGGCGCGCGAGACAGGGTCCGCGGCCGAGCTGTTGAATCGGGCGGACGAACGCAAGTTGGGCCGGGTCTTCCGTGATGGGGAAGAGCGTAGGTGGCGGACGCTCTCACGTGAGGTGGTGCGGAGGAGGGAGATCCGGCCCTTCAGCACGAGCGACGACCTCGTGGCCGTGTTGTCGGCGGTGCTGGGTCGTTCGGCGCAGGAAAAAGAGAAAGCCAGGCTGTTCCAGGCTTTGCGGATCGCGGTCAACGACGAGTTGGCCGCGCTGAGCGAGGGGCTCGAAGGGATACGGGGCCGGCTCGCTCCCGGCGGGCGGTTGGCGGTGCTTTCGTACCACTCGCTGGAGGACCGGCTGGTGAAGCACGCGTTTCGAGACTGGTCCGCCGACTGCCGCTGCCCTCCGGGTCTCCCGGAGTGCCGGTGTCGGGGAAGGTCGCTGGGGCGGACGCTGACGCGCAGGCCCCTGCGCCCCTCGGACGAGGAGGTCGCCCGGAATCCGCGGGCGCGCAGCGCGCGGCTCCGGGTCTGGGAGAAGCGCGAGACCGACGGGCAGGCGGGCGGCGCATGAACCACGGGAGCGGGAGCGTACGGAGGATTCGTCGCAGAACCCTGCTGCGGTGGATGATGGCCGGAGTGGCCGTCATCGCGCTGGCCGCTTCGTTGGTGAGCGTGGTCCGCCGGGGCGAGGAAGGGCGGAGGTTGATGGCAGAGCTTCGAGGACTCGAAGCGCAGGATCGGGTCGTCACGGACCGGATCGACGCGGCGCGGACGCGGGTCGATTCACTCGCGGCGCCGGCGCGGATCGAACGCGTGGCGGAGGTGCTCGGGCTGCGGCGGGCGGGGGAAGAGCAACTGCTGCAGGTCGACGCCGGATACCTGGTCGGATGAAGATGAAGAGGGGGATGAAACGGGGATGGACGTCTCCGGGCGGGGAGGGGACAGGTGACGCGTTTCGGCATTCACGGCACGACGCAGATCGAGGGCGTGGCGGGCGATGCGGAGGAAGCGGCGATCGCACGCACGCATCGCATCCGGCATCGGACGTTGGGTATCGCGTTCACTCTCGTGGCGCTGGCGTATGCCGGGCGTCTGGGAGACCTCCAGATCCTCGAGAGCGAGGCGCATCGCGCGAGGCAGGTCGCGCAGAGCGCGGAGTGGGAGCTGCTGCCCGCGGTGCGCGGGCGGATTCTGGATCGTCGCGGCCGCGTCCTGGCGGCGCCGGACACGCGATACCAGGTGTTTCTCGCCGTAGACGAACTGCGCGTCGACCGGGCCGAGGCCATCGAAACCGTCGCCTCGGTCGTGCCGGTGGCGCCGGAGCGCCGGAGCGCCATCGCGGAAGCCTCGGGAGGCTGGTCTCTCGTCGCGAGCGACGTGAGCGACGAGGAGCGCGTGCGGCTGCAGCGGACGATCGGCCAGGGGGTCTACTTCGAGAGCCGGTCCGCGAGAGAATACCCCCGCAGCATGGGCCGCCGTCTCATCGGCGCCGTCGGGGCCGACGGCCAGGGCGGAACGGGCCTCGAGGCCGATCTCGACGCTTGGCTGGTCGGGCAGCCCGGCCGCGCGGAGGTTCGGCTCGATGGCCATCGCAACGCGTACCGTCCGCCCGGAGGACAGGTCATCGAGGCGGTGCCCGGCCACGACGTCGTGCTCACGCTCGACGCCGAACTGCAGCGGATTGCGGAGAACGAACTCTCGCGAGCGCTCGCGAAGACGGGGGCGATGGGGGGCGACATCGTCCTCCTCGACCCGCGTACCGGCGAAATCCTCGCGCTGGCGAGCGAGCGCACGGACGGTGCGGTCGACCGGATCTCGGGCCTCACCGATCCGTACGAGCCGGGCTCCACGCTGAAGCCGTTCCTTCTCGCATCCCTCCTCAGCGAGGGTGTCGTCGACCTGGACGAAATCGTGGACGTGGAGGGCGGCAGGCTGCGAATGGGCGCCAGAGTGATCACCGACGTTCACGGCTACGACACGCTCAGCGTACGGAGCGTCATCTCCAGGTCGAGCAACGTGGGGGCCGCGAAGCTGTCCACGCGCCTGACGCCCGCCGTCCAGCACCGCTATCTGCGTGACTTCGGTTTCGGCATTCGGACGCAACTGGGGTACCTCGCCGAATCGCCGGGGCGCCTCAGCCGGCCGGAGTCGTGGACCTTGCTCAGCCCGGCTTCGCACGCGATCGGGTACGAGATCTCCGCTACATCCCTGCAGCTGGCCCTCGCCTACGGCGCCCTCGCGAACGGCGGCGTGCTGATGCGGCCGCGTCTGGTCCGAGAGATACGGGATCCGTCCGGGCGCGTGGTGCAGCGCTTCGACCCCAGTCCGGTGCGGCGCGTCATATCCGAGGACGTGGCGGAGGCGGTGCGCGGCGTGCTGGAGGAGGTCGTCCGGGAGGGAACCGGAACGCTGGCGGGCATGGCGCGGTTCGCAGTCGCCGGAAAGACCGGGACGGCCCGCCTCGCCGTGGGCGGCCGCTACGCACCCGGACGCTACCGTGCCTCCTTCGTCGGCTTCGCACCGGCGGATGACCCCCGAATCGTCATCCTCACCCGACTCGAAGACCCGAAGGGAGGGGTCTACTACGGGGGCGCGATTGCGGCGCCGACCAGCCAGGCGACCCTCAAGGCGGCGCTCGCGGCCGACGGCGTCCAGGTGGATCCGCGTCTCGTCGTTTCCGACGCGCGTCCCCGGCCGTGGTCCGGCGGAGCTGCGGCCGGCACGCCGGAAGGCACCGTCATCTTCGCTTCCAGCGGAATAGGTGCCGCCAGTGCGGCCAACCCGACCGACGCGAGCGGTAGAGGCCTCGTCGCGCTGCCGGACCTGGCGGGACTGCCCGCGCGCGCGGCCGCCGCGCGCCTGCACGCGCTCGGCCTCCGCGTGGAATGGCGCGGACAGGGGAGAGTTGCGGGACAAAGCCCTGCGCCCGGGAGCGAGTTGGGCCGGGGTGCAACGGTCGTTCTGAGATAGCCGAGCGAACCCGGCGCGATGGATTCTGCGATGGATTTCGAGATGGACGAGCGAACGGAGGCGGGTCTCGGGAATACAAGACTGGAGGGAGGATAACCGCGGGCGCGGCCGTGAGGTCGCGGGGTGGCGGTGACCGGGGTTCCGGGCAACCGGGACATAGTCGCGCCCGCGCCGTCAACGACCGGTCGATCATGGATCCGAGCCCGATGTGTCGGAATTTGCCGCAGCAGACAACGACGAACGGACAGGTGGAGCGCAGGCTTGACGAAGCGGGCCTCGATCCACGGTGGAGTGGGGCTCCTCCCGAGGAGTTCCCCGCGTTGCGTTCGGACTCCCGCCTGATCGGCGCCGGCGACCTCTTCTGCGCGATTCCGGGGACGCGGGTCGACGGCCACGCGTTCGTCAAAGCCGCCGGGCGTGCCGGGGCCGCCGCCGCCGTCGTCGAGCGCGTCACCGATGTTGACCTCCCGCAATTGGCCGTCCGCGACGCTCGGGTGGCCGTATCTCATCTCGCCGCACTCTTTGCGGGCGACCCGGGCGAAGCGCTCCGCCTCGTCGGCATCACGGGCACCAACGGGAAGTCGACGACCTGCTGGCTCACGCGCTGGATCCTGGAGGATGTGGGGCCCGCCGCGGCATTGGGCACGCTGGGCACCGTATCCGTCGACGGTACGGTCGGAGCGCCCGGGCTGACGACGCCCGATCCGATCGACCTGGCCCTCGAACTCGCCGCCGTGCGGGCGAGCGGTGCCGAGGCGGCGGTCCTCGAGGTTTCGTCGCACGCGCTCGACCAGCGCCGGGCGGACGGTTTCTCGTTCGACGCCGTGGGGTTCACGAGCTTCAGTCGCGAGCACCTGGAATACCATCCGGATCTCGAGGCGTATCGGCAGGCCAAGCTGCGCCTGCTCGAATTGCTGGCGCCGGGCGGCGTCTGCGCGGTGAACGACGATGAGCCGGCCTGGAAGGAGATCGCGCCGCAGAACGCCACAACGATCCGCTACGGCTTCGAGTCGACGGCCGACCTGTGGCCGGATCGACTCGACCTCTACGCGGGAGGGGCGCGCTTCATGCTGCGAGCGCCGGGCGAGGCGGCCGCCGTGGCGCTTCCGCTTCCCGCCGAATTCAACGTGCGGAACGCACTCGCGGCCGCCGCCATCGCCCGGGGCTTCGGCATGTCGCTCGAACGGATCGCCGCGCGACTGTCCGCGGCGCCTGCGGTGCCCGGACGCATGGAGGTGCTCTCGCGAGAGCCGGTCCTGGTCGTCCGCGATTTCGCGCACAACCCGGATTCGTGCGAGCGGGCGCTCTCCTCGTTGCGGGAGATCGTGCCGGGCCGGGTCATCGCCCTCCTCGGCTGCGGCGGCGACCGGGACCCCGGCAAGCGGCCGCGGATGGGGAGCATCCTGGTCCGCCTGGCGGATGTGGCGATCGTCACGAGCGACAATCCCCGGTCGGAAGATCCATCGGAGATTTGCCGTCAGATGGTCGTCGGGCTCCCGCCGGACAGCTACGAGATCGTCGTCGACCGACGAGAGGCGATCGCGCGGGGACTCGCCGAGGCCGGCCCGGCCGACGCGGTCGCGCTCCTCGGCAAGGGGCACGAGACCTACCAGATCATCGGCGGAGAGCGCCTGCCTTTCGACGAGCGGCGGATCGTGGAGGATCTCCTCCCGGTATCTCCCGGCGAGCCCGGCCTCCCCGGCGCGTCCGAACTCCCCGGAGGGACCGCGTGATGGCGGCCACGCAGGCTCCGGCGCTGCGCTCGGGCTGGATTCGGGCCGCGCTCCGCCTGGACGGCGACAGCCCGGGAAGCACCGGGATGGGACAGCGGACGTACGCCGGCGTGTCGTGCGACTCGAGGACGCTGAGGCCCGGCGAGTTGTTCGTGGCGCTCGCGGGGGCACGGCACGATGCCGCCGATTTCCTCCCCCAGGCGGCGGCCCGGGGGGCGCCGGGGGCGATTGTTCGCGCCGGGCGCGAAGATCCCGCGCTGGGGCTGGAGTACTTCGCCGTCGCCGACCCTCTGAGGGCCCTTGGCGACCTCGCGGCCCGGGCCCGGCGCGAGTCCGGCGCCGCGGTCGTGGCGATCACGGGCAGCTCGGGCAAGACGACCGTCAAGGAGATGATCGCCCGCGCCCTCTCCGAATCCCGTCGCGTGTACCGCACCGAAGGGAACTACAACAGCCAGGTCGGGCTCCCGCTCACGATCCTGCGCGCGCCTCCCGACGCGGACGCCTGGGTCCTCGAGGTGGGAGCGAGCGAGCCCGGGGAGATCGCCCGGTTGGCGGAGATCGCCCGGCCCGATCACGTCGTCATCACGACGGTCGGCGCCGCGCACCTCGAGTGTTTCGGGGATGTGGAGGGGGTGCTGCGGGAAAAGATGGCGCTGGCGCACGGCGCCTCGGACGGCGGCGTGCTCGTGGTGGGAGAGCAGCCGGCCAGCCTCGCGGAGGCCGCCCGGGCCCACCGGTCAGACGCGATCGTGGCGGGCTTCGGACCCCGGGCCGGCTTCGCGCCCGAGGCGTACACGGTCGAAGCGGACCGGATCGAGTTCCGCCGCGGCGGCACCAGCTTCGCGCTGGATGTGGGCGGCGAGCATCACCTGCGAGACGCGCTGATCGCGGCGGCGCTGGCGGAATCGCTGGGCGTGCCGTCCGGCGCGGCGGCCCGCGGACTGTCGGACTACGAACCGCTCGGCCTGCGCGGCGCGCTGCGGCGCATCGGGCGCCTGACGGTGCTGGCCGACTGCTACAACGCCAACCCGGATTCGTTTCGCGCGGCGATCGCCCAGACCCGCGACCTGCTGCCGGGACGCCGGCGCGCCGTGTTCGCGGGCTCGATGCTCGAACTCGGCCCCCAGGAGGCGAAGGCGCACCGGGAGATCGGCGACGAGATGCGTGTGGCGGGGTTCGACATCATCGCCGCCACGGGCCTTTTCTGCGACGCGCCCTTCGATGGCGTGCACGGTCATGCCCTGATCCGGGCGGAGGACCCCGCAGCGGCCGTGCGACCGTTCGCGGACGCTCTGGAGGGCGATGAAGTCGTGCTCGTGAAGGGTTCGCGCGGCGTCCGGCTCGAGCGCGTCATCGACGAACTGGAAGCCCGTTTCGGAGAGGGCGCCTGATGCTCTACCACTTCCTGTTCCCGCTCGCGGACCAGCACATCCTGTTCAACGTGTTCCAGTACATCTCGTTCCGCGCGGCCGGCGCCATGGTGACGGCCCTCCTCACCGCATTCATCATCGGCCCGGGGGTGATCCGAAGACTCAGGAAGCACGGCATCGGCCAGATCGTGCGGGCCGAGGGGCCGGCCACGCACCTCGTGAAGGCGGGGACCCCGACCATGGGCGGCATCATCATCCTCACCGCCTGTCTCCTGCCCACCCTTCTCTGGGCACGCCTGGACAACACGTACGTGTGGGTCGCCCTCGTCGTCACCGCCTGGATGGGCGCGATCGGCTTCATGGATGACTATCTGAAGATCGTGCGGCGGCACTCGCGCGGCCTGATCGCGCGGTACAAGCTCATCTGGCAGTTCGTGCTGGGTCTGGCGCTCGGCGGGTTCCTCCTCTGGCAGCCCCTGTCCTCGTACGGGGCGACTCAGACGATGCTCCCGTTCTTCAAGGATCTGACCGTCGTCCTCGCCCCGGCGATCTTCCCGCTGTTCGTCGCCATCGTCGTGGCGGGAAGCGCGAACACCGTGAACCTGACGGATGGCCTCGACGGGCTGGCCACGGGACTCGCCGCGATCGCCGCCCTCACCTTCGGCGCCTTCGCGTACGCGATCGGCCGCGTGGACACCTCGGCCTACCTCGGCGTCCTGTACCTGGACGGGGCCGGGGAACTGTCGGTGTTCTGCGCCGCGCTGGCCGGGGCGGCGATCGGCTTCCTCTGGTTCAACGCCCATCCGGCAGAGGTCATCATGGGCGACACGGGGTCCCTGGCGCTCGGAGGCGCGATCGGCTCCGTCGCCGTGCTCCTGAAGTCGGAATTCCTCCTCGTCATCGTCGGGGGCGTGTTCGTCCTCGAGGGGTTGTCCGTGATCCTTCAGACCGGCTGGTTCAAATTCAGCCGCCGCCGGTGGGGCGAGGGCCGCCGCCTCCTGCGCATGGCCCCGCTCCACCACCACTTCGAGAAGCTCGGCTGGCCCGAGACGCGCGTCGTCACGCGTTTCTACATCGTCGGCGTCATCTGCGCGCTCGTCGGCCTGGCGACGCTCAAGATCCGCTGATGGCCGACGACCGTCGTCCTCCGCTCTTCGGGACCGGCGAGCCCGTCGCCGTCCTCGGACTCGGAGTGTCCGGGACGGCCGCGGCGCGGCTCCTGCACGCGCTCGGCGCGGACGTGTATGCGAGCGATGCGTTCGAGGGTCCCCGGCAGCGCGAAGCCGTGGAAGCCCTCGCCGCCGAGGGCATCGATGCGGAGGTGGGACGGCACGACGTGGAGCGAGTCCTGAACGCGGACCTCGTCGTGACGAGTCCGGGAATCTCGCCGACGGCCGAAATCCGGCGGATGGTGGCGGACGCGGGAGTGCCCACGGTGGCCGAAATCGAGGTCGCCTATCGCCACCTGCGCTCGCGGGTTATCGGCATCACGGGCACGAACGGCAAGACGACGACGACCGCGCTCTGCGGGCATCTTCTGCAGCAGGCCGGCGTCGACGCGCTCACCGCGGGAAACATCGGCCGCCCGCTCTCCGAAATCCCGCTGATGAAGCGGCAGCCGGACTGGCTCGTGGTCGAGTTGAGTTCTTTCCAGCTTGCCGACCTCCGGGCGTTCCGGCCCGAGGTCGGCCTGCTCGTGAACCTCGCCGCGGACCACCTCGACTGGTATTCGAGTCTCGAGCGCTACTACGAGGACAAGGCGCGTCTGTTCGCGAACGCCGATGAGGACAGCCGCTGGGTTCTGAACGGGGATGACGACGATGTGCTCGCCATGGCGGAGCCGGCGGCCGGACGCCGCTACATCGCTTCGATCGAGCCGCACGGGGAGCCGGGGGCGTGGCTCGACGAGGCCGGGCAGCTCGTCCAGCGTATCGAGGCCGGGGGGGCGCCGCAGCCGTGGATCGCGGCCCCTGAGCTGCAGCTCGTCGGGGTCCACAATGTCATGAACGCGCTGCTGGCGGGTCTTGGAGCCGCGCTCGCCGGCTGCGAGGCCGCGGCGATCGGAGACGGCCTCGCCTCCTTCCAGGGACTCCCGCACCGCCTCCAGAGGGTGGGCGAGTTCGAGGGCGTCCTGTGGATCAACGATTCCAAGGGAACGAACGTCTCCGCGACCCGCGTCGCGCTCAACGCGTTCGACCGGCCGCTCGTGGCGCTCCTCGGAGGCCGGCACAAGGGCGAGTCCTACGGGTCGCTCGCGCCCGCGCTGGGCAAGAACGCGCGGGCCCTGATCGCGTTCGGCGAAGCCGCGCCGCAGATCGTCCGGGAACTGGGGGACGTGGCGCCGGTCGAGGTCGCCCGCGGATTTCCGCAGCTCGTGCGTCTCGCTCGCGAGGCCGCCCATCCCGGCGATGTCGTCCTCTTCTCTCCGGCCTGCTCCAGCTACGACATGTTCCCGGATTACCGGAAGCGGGGCCGGACCTTCGAACAGTGCGTCCGCGAATCGTACGACGTCCGCGAATCGCACGACGGCCCGGCCCCGGAGCGGGCGACATGACGGACCACGCCATCTCCCGGGAACTCCCCCGCGTTCAGGAATTCGGCGGTTCGCCGGCGTGGGTGCGGAATACGCTCATCGGGATCACGCTCGTCCTCGTCGTGTTCGGGCTCCTTTCCGTCTATTCCGCGAGTTCCTTCGCGGCGCAGCAGAGCGGACTGCCGGGCAACCACGTTCTCATGAGCCAACTGGCCCGTGCCGCCGTCGGTCTCGTGGCGCTGATCGTGGCCGCCTTCATCGACTATCGCACGTACCGGCGGTTCGCGTGGCCGATCCTCGGGGTGGTCGCGGTCCTTCTCGTCGTCATGATCCTTCCCTTCACGACGGAGATCGCCCCCGCGCGGAACGGGTCGCGCCGCTGGCTGATGCTCGGCCCCGCGACCTTCCAGCCCTCCGAACTGGCCAAGGTGGCGGTCGTCTTCTGGACCGCCGCGCTCGCCGTTCGCAAGCAGCGGGTCTTCGGCAGCTTCCTGAAGGGCGTGCTCCCGTTCCTCCTCGTCCTGGGGCCCCTGCTCGTCCTCATCGCCGCGGAGCCACACCTCTCGGCGACACTGATCACGGCCGCGCTGGCGGCGACCGTTCTCTTCGCCGCAGGGATGCGCATGCGACACTTCCTCCTGCTCGCGCTGCCCATCGGCGCCGGGTTGGTGTGGCTCGTGCGCTCGAACAGCTACCAGCTCACGCGAATCCTCGCGTTTCTCGATCCGGAGGCGGACACCTCCGGCGCGGGCTACCAGTTGCAGCAGGCGCAGATCGCGATCGGTTCCGGCGGGATCCTGGGCGCGGGCTACGGCGAGAGCACGCAGAAGCTCCACTACCTGCCGGAAGCGCAGAACGACTTCATCTATCCGATTATCGCGGAGGAATGGGGGTTCGTGGGCGCGGTCACGATGCTCGTCCTGTTCCTCGTGTGGACGCACCTCGGACTCCGGATCGCGAAATCCGCCCCGGACCTGTTCGGCCGGCTGATTGCGACCGGGCTCACGGCGATCGTCGCCATCGGAGCGTTCGGGCACATCGGGATCACGATGGGGCTGCTGCCCACGACCGGAGTGAGCCTCCCCTTCGTCAGCTCCGGCGGCACGGGGCTCGTCATCGCGCTCGGCGTCACGGGCGTCCTGGTCAACGTGGCTTCGCGGCGGAGGTGCTGACGCATGGCGTCGTTTCGCATTCTGCTCGCGGGAGGCGGCACGGGCGGCCATCTGTATCCCGCCCTGCACCTGGCCTCGGCCTTCGGTCGGCTGGCTCCGGAAGTCGAATGCGTGTTTCTGGGCGGACAGCGGGGGTTGGAGGCTCGCGTGCTGCCTGACGCGGGGTACGAGTTCCGGCTCCTGCCGCTGCAACCGCTGTACCGGCAGCGCGCGTGGCGAAACTGGCGTCTGTTTGCGTCGGCTCCGGCTGTCGTGGCCGGTGTGCGGCGCGCCTTCCGGGATTTCGATCCGGGGCTCGTCGTGGGCACCGGGGGATACGTGGCGGGGCCCGCGTTGGCGGGAGCCCGTCTGCGGGGCGTCCCCACGGCGATTCAGGAACAGAACGCGGCTCCCGGGCTCGTGACGCGCCTGTTCTCGCCGAGCGTCGATCAGATCCACCTCGGATACCCCGAGGCCGAGGCTCGACTCAGGGTCGGGGGCCGCACGCGCCTGTTCGCCTTGGGGAACCCGGTCGCGCCCGAGGTGGCCGAGGCGGCCGATCCCGGCGGCCCAGCCGGTTCGGTTACGGCCCGCTTTGATTGGCCGCGAGGCCAGAGCCTTCTCGTGTTCGGCGGGAGCCAGGGTGCGCTCGGCCTCAACCGCGCCTTTCTGCGGGACCTGGAATGGGCGGCGCGGGAGGGCTCGGCGTGGCCGGCCGGCGTCTCGGTCGTGTGGATCGCCGGACCGGCGCACGCGGCCGAACTCTCCGCGCGCACGTCGGAGCTTCCCTTCGCGGACCGCGTGCGCGTCGTGCCCTACATCGACGACCTGGGCCGGCAGCTGGATGGCGTGACGCTGGCGCTGTGCCGGTCGGGCGCGATGTCGCTGGCCGAGCTGTGCGCCGCGGGCCGGCCGGCCGTGCTCGTGCCGCTCCCGACTTCGGCCGGGGGGCACCAATTGACGAACGCGCGGGCGCTGGCGGAGGCGGGCGCCGCGGAGGTTCGCGAGGAGGGGGGGCTCGAGCCCGGCGAGTTGTGGTCGCTCTGTCGCGATATCCTCACCGATGACGGGCGCCTGGCCCGGATGTCGGCGGCCGCCGCGAGCCGCGGCCGGCCGGGTGCGGCCCTCGACATCGCCCGTGAGATGCTCACGCTCCCTGATCGGTGCGCGGCATGACCGGGGCGGTGGTGGGGGCGCCCCGTCGGGCGGGGACCGCGGATCTCCCGGCGCCCGGGGCGCACGTCCACCTGATGGGGATCGGCGGCGCCGGCATGCGCGGACTCGCCCTCCTCCTCGACCGTGCCGGCTACGTGGTGAGCGGGTGCGACCGCGCCCCCTCGGACGCCCTCGGCGACCTCGCGGAGAACGAGATCCGGGTCGAGCGGGAGCACGCCCCGTCGCACGTGTCAGGGACCGATCTGCTGGTCCGAAGCTCGGCCGTGCCGGCCGACCAGCCCGAGGTCGTCGGAGCGGAAGTCGCCGGCATACCGGTGATGCGCAGGGCCCGGGCGCTCGGCGCCCTCCTCAACGGGCAGGCGATGGTCGGGATAGCCGGGACGCACGGGAAGACGACGATCACGGCGATGACCGGGCACGCGGCGGCCGCGGCCGGGCTCGATCCCCTCGTCCTCGTCGGCGGACGGGTCGATGCGTGGAAGGGGTACACACGGCTGGGCGACGGCCCCGCCATCGTGGAAGCCGATGAATTCGACCGGTCGTTCCTCGAACTGCATCCCACGCTTGCCGTGATCAGCTCGCTCGAACCCGAGCACCTCGACACCTACGGAGACTGGGAGCGTCTGCGCTCCGCGTTCGCCGAGTTCGCCGGGCGGACCCGGCGCGCCGAAGGGCTCATCTACTGCCACGACGACGAAGGCGCCCGCGGACTCGCGGAGGCGTCCGGGTTTTCCGGCTCGGGGCAGGGGTTCGGGTACGGTTTCGAGGACGGCGCCTGGTGCAGGCTCGAACAGGCGGGCCCGCGCACGCTGCGCCTCTCCTGGCCGGACGGAACGGCCGACGTGGCGCTCCGGGTGCCGGGGCGCCACAACCAGCTCAACGCCGCCGCGGCCTTCCTCGCCACGGTGCGGCTCGGCGGCGATCCGCGGGCGGCGGCGCGCGGGCTCCGCGAGTTTCGCGGCGTGGCGCGCCGACTCGAGATGATCGCGGCGTGGCCGGATCTCACGGTCTTCGACGACTACGCGCACCATCCGACCGAGGTCGCCGCGTCGCTCAGCGCCCTGCGGGAAGCGTATCCCGACGCCCGGCTGACGGTCGTCTTTCAGCCGCATCTGTTCACCCGGACGCGCGACTTTGCGGACGCGTTCGCCCGCGCCCTGAAGACTGCGGACGAAGCGCGCGTGCTTCCCATCTACGCCGCGCGCGAAGCGCCGCTCCCGGGCGTGACGTCGGAGTCGATCACCGGCGGGGCCGGCACGACCGCGGCGCTGATCGACCGGAAGGACGCGGTAGGTCTCGTTCCGCCGGAGGTCGGCGCCGAAGAGTCGGTGCTCGTCTTCATGGGCGCCGGCGATGTCACCGACCTCGCGCACGCGGCGGTCCAGCGGCGGGCGGGCGATGCGGTGGGAACGTGATGTCCGGCTCGCGCCCCTGGTTCGCTACCGGATCGGCGGGCCGGCGGCCCGGCTCGCGCGGCCACGGTCGATCGCGGAACTGGACGCCGCGCTGCGCGAGACCTCGGGCCGCGGCTGCCGGGTGCTGGGGACCGGCGCGAACCTCCTCATCGGGGACGGCGGGGTGCCGGAGCCCGTCCTCGTCCTCGAGGGCGCTTTCGGAGCCGTCCGGGTCGGAGCGACGACCATCGAAGCCGGGGCCGGCGCCCGTCTGCCCGCCCTTGCCCAGGCCGCACGCCGCAACGGACGGTCCGGATTTCACTTCCTGGAGGCCGTCCCCGGCACCCTCGGTGGAGGCCTGCGGATGAACGCCGGATCGCGAGACGAGGGGCTCTGGGACCGGGTCGAGTGGGCGGAGGCCGTGACGCCGGAGGGCGAACTCGTCCGGGTTCGGCCCGAAGAGGCGCGGCCCGCGTACCGCCACGTGAGCGTGCCGGCCGACTGGGTGTTCGTGCGCGCGCGCCTCGAAGCGACGCCGGCCGAGGCCGAGGCCGTCCGCGAGGCGCACCTGAGTTTCCGCGAGCGAAAGGTCCGGGATCAGGTGTACGACCTGCCCTCGGTCGGATCGACGTGGAAGAACCCGGATCCGCCGCATCCTCCCGCCTGGAAGATCGTCGACCGCGTGGGAATGCGAGGGGCCCGGGTCGGGGGGGCGCAGATCCACGAACGGCACGCGAATTTCGTCGTCAATCTCGGTGCCGCGCGCGCTGCGGATGTGATCGAACTCATGGCGGAAACCCGCCGCCGCGCTCTGGCGCGTCTCCGCGTGGCGCTGGAGCCGGAGATCCATCTGTGGGGGTTCGATCCTCCGCAACTCGCTCGGGTGGGGGCCCCGTGATCGCCCCCCTGTGGGAGCCCGATGAACTCGCCGCGCCGTCGCCTCCCGAACGCGAGGAACGCAGGGTGCCGCGCTCGGGGCGCATCACGCGCCGCGGACGCCGGAGGCTCCTCCTGGGCCTGATGGTCGCCTCGATCGGCTTTTCCGTCCCCATCTGGCTGCCGCGGCTGCTCGCGACGCTGCCCGCATTTCACATCTCGGAAGTCCGCGTGATCGGGACCGAGCACATTTCGCCCGACGAGATCACGGGACTTGCCGCCGTCGCTCCGGACGCGTCCGTGTGGGATGATCCCGCGACATGGGAAGCGCGCGTCCGGGTCCATCCCATGGTTCGCGAGGCCACGGCCCGGCGAGAGGGCTTCCATACCCTCGAAATCGCCGTCGTAGAGCGGCGTGCGGTCGCGCTCGTGGCGACGCCCGAACTGCGTCCCGTGAGCGGGGATGGCTACGTGTTGCCGCTCGAACCCTCTTACGCGTCGCTCGACCTGCCGATCGTCCAGGGCCCGGTCGAGATGGAGAGCGGTTTCGTGACGGACCCGGAAACGCGAGAACTCATCTCCGCGCTGGCGCGCATGGATCGCACGCGGAGCGACTTCATGTCCCTCGTCTCCGAAGTCGGGCCGGCGGCGGAGGGCGGATACCGTTTCCTGCTCCTCTCCGGCGCCGGTGCGGAGGTCGTGCTTCTGCCGCGCGATCAGCCCCTGCGCGCCCTCGACCGGGTATCGATCGCGCTCGGCCAGATCGAGGATCGACGCGTCGCACGTGCAGACGCGCGTTTCAGGGGCCAGGTTGTACTGACGCGCGTGGAGGAGCGATGATTCAGGGGGCGGGCATTGTCGGGGTGGATGTGGGATCGACCAAGACCTGTGCGGTCGCCGCCGCCGTGCATCCCGGCCGCAAACCCACCGACCCGCTCGACATTCTCGGCCTTGGCGTCACGCGCTCCGATGGCATGAACGGCCCGAACATCGGGAATCTCGAGGCCGCGACCCGGGCCGTTCGCACAGCCGTCAGACAGGCGGAAGCCACGGCCGGTCGCGAAGTCGAAGCCGCCTACGTGAGCGTGCCGAGCGGAAGCGTCCGGACATCCCGATCGAAGGGCGTACTTCAGGTCTCCGGCTCGGAGGTCACGCCCGCCCACGTCAAGCGCGTGCAGGAAGTGGGCCGGGCCGTCCCGATCCCGCCGGGCCACGAATTGATACACGCCCTGTCCCAGCGGTACACCGTCGACCATCGTGACGGCATCCGCGACCCCATGGGCATGGCCGGAGACCGTCTCGAGGCGGACCTCTGCATCGTGACGGCCGACGTGGCGGTCTGTCAGGACCTCTCGAAGGTCGTCGACCGCGCGGGATACCGGCCGGACGAGCTGGTCATGGCTCCGCTGGCCACTGCGCTCGCCGTGCTCCAGGATGCCGAGCGCGAGGCCGGCGTGGCGTTGGTCGAGATCGGAGGGGCGACGACCGATGTCCTCGTGTACGAAGGACACCGCATCCGGCACGCGGCGACGCTGCCGTGGGGCGGATCGATCGTGACGCGGGATGTCGCCCGGGGCCTTGGGGTTCAGGAAGACGAGGCCGCGCAACTCAAGGAGCGACACGGCGGAGCGCTGCGCGACGCCGCCGGTTCCCAGGAACTACTCGACGTCTCCGGGGCTCGCCACGGACGCGCTCGACGTGTGTCGCGCGAACTGCTGCTGCACATTATCGAACAACGGCTGGACGAGATCCTGGGACTGGTATACGAGGAACTGGAGGCGAGCGGAACGCTGCGCGGACTCGATGCGGGGATCGTGCTGAGCGGCGGCGGCGTCTCGCTCGCGCACACGGAAGATCTGGCGCGATCGGTCTTCAACCTGCCCGTTCGCACCGGGATTCCTTCACTCGGCCTCACGGGCATGGCGGAGAGTGTCGCGCGTCCGTCGTACAGCACTGCCGTGGGGCTGGTACTGTACGGTGCGTCGCGGGCCTCGGCCGGAGGGTTGGTGGGAGCGACCCGCGCCTTCACAAGAGTCGGCGGGTGGCTACGGGAGTTTTTCTGACGGGAGGAAGGGGACACATGGTCTTCGCATTCGACGAAAATGGCGTGCGTAACGCGAAAATGAAGGTCGTCGGCGTGGGTGGCGCCGGCGGCAACGCGGTCAACCGCATGATCGACGAGGAACTCGACGGCGTGGAGTTCATCGCGGTCAACACCGACGCCCAGGCGTTGAAGGAATCCGGCGCCCACCTCAGAGTCCAGATCGGGAAGGAACTCACGCGAGGCCTGGGGGCCGGCGCCCGTCCCGAGATCGGACGGCAGGCGATGTCCGAGAGTGCCGAAGAGATACGATCGTCGATCGAGGGCGCGGATCTCATCTTCGTCACGGCGGGGATGGGCGGAGGTACCGGCACGGGGGCGGCCCCGATCATCGGCGGCATGGCACGGGAAATGGGGTCGCTCTGCATCGCGATCGTGACCCGCCCCTTCCACTTCGAGGGCAGGAAGAGGATGCGGTACGCCGAGATCGGGCTGCGGGAGCTTCGGCGCGCGGTGGACACGATGATCGTCGTGCCGAATGAGCGTCTGCTCGCGGTCGTAGGAAAGGAGATGACCTTCCGCCAGGCGCTCAAGAAAGCGGACGAAGTACTCCTCCAGGCGACCCAGGGAATCTCCGACCTGATCTCCGTAACCGGCGAAGTGAACGTGGACTTCGCGGACGTTCGCACGGTCATGTCGAACCGCGGGGCCGCCCTCATGGGAACCGGAAGCGCAACGGGCGAGGATCGGGCCGTGGAGGCGGCGCAGGAGGCCATTTGCTCGCCCCTGCTAGACAACGTATCCATCAACGGTGCCACGGGCGTCCTCATCAACATCAGCGGCGGCCCGGACCTGACGATCGACGAGGTCACGACGGTCAACTCGATCATCCAGGAGGCCGCGGACGACGAGGGCGAGATGATCTTCGGAGTCGTGCATGATCCTCAGCTCGAGGGCAAGCTCCGCGTGACGGTGATCGCGACGGGCTTCGAGGACGTGGAGGAGGACGAGCCGGGACCAGTGGCGGAGAGGGTGATCTCTGCGGGTAGGCCGCCGTCCCCGCCTCGCTCGGCCCCGGTGGTCATCGGATCGAGGTACGCGGGCCCGCGCGTGGTCGATGATCGCTCGGCGACGCCCGCGCAACCGGAGCCCGAACCCGTCGAGGCCCCCGAGGTGAAGCGGGCGGACATCGCGTTCGAAGCGCTCGCGGCGGAGGAGCCGACGGCGGAGCCCGCGTTCGAGCCGCCGCCGGAGACCGCGATCGAAGCCGCGGTGGCATCGGCTCCGGAAGCTGAGTCGGAAGCTGCGCCGGAAGCTGAGTCGGAAGCTGCGCCGGAACCTGCGCTTGAGCAGTCGGCGTCGGATGGATCGCTGCGCGACGGGGCGGGGTACGAAGCGGAACCGGCGGCACCGGAGACGGCGGCCGAAGAAGCGACGCCCGACGTGGAGCCCGGAGTACCGGGCCGCGACTTGTGGACCGACGCCCGCGTCGAGTTCGAGGATCTCGAGATCCCGACCTTCATACGGCGACAGATGGACTGAGCGCGCTTGAGAACAAGACTCGCTACTGCGGTTGCATTCGCCCTCGCGGGGGTTCTGACCCTTGGTTGGGCCGCATTCGGCCCGCGGGCCGGGCGGACGGAGGACGTCAAGGTCGTCGAAGTGCCGACGCCGCCTGCGCCCATCACCCTCGTGCATCGTCTTCAGCGGGGCGAGACGCTGGGGGATGTGTTCGAGGACCATGGTCTGAATCCCGCCGCGACGCACGCCATCGCGGAAGCGATGGGCGAATTCGAGAGTCCACGCCGGCTGCGGCCGGGCGTCGCGATTCACTTCGTGCGCAGACCCGGTGAATCTCCGGCGCGCATCCGTGTCGACCTGGACCCCGACCGCATCCTCCATCTGTGGTCCGGCGACGAAGCCGGGCCGTTGTGGTCGGCGCGACTGGATTCGGTACAGGTGGTACGGGACACGCTCCTCCTGGCGGGTCTCATCCAGTCGAACCTGTTCGACGCCGAGTTGTCGGGCGACGTGGAGGCGCTCGGCGACGGGGATCGCTTCGATGTGCCGTACCGGATCGCGCAGGTCTTCGCGTGGCAGATCGATTTCTGGCGGGATCTGCGGCGAAATGACGCATACCGGCTTCTCATCGAGCGCGAAGTGCGGCCCGATGGATCCGTGCGCGACGCCAGGGTGCTCGCGGTGGATTTCCGGAACGACCGGCGGGTCCTCACGGGCGTGCGATTCGAGCACGCCGCGGCCGAGCGCGTCGAGTATTACGACGAAGCGGGCGAGGCCCTCCGGGGTCAGTTTCTGCTCGCGCCCCTGGACATCGCCCGCGTGACGAGCGGCTTCAACCTCAGGCGGTTCCACCCGGTGCTCCGGCGCACCCGACCGCATCTCGGCGTCGACTACGGGGCGGCGAGGGGCACGCCCGTGCGCGCAACGGGAGCGGGGCGCGTGACCCGGGCAGGGTCGTGGAGCACCTACGGGAACGCCGTCGAGATTCGTCACGCGAACAATATCCGCACCCGATATGCGCACCTCGCCAACGTGGCGCGCGGCGTCGCGACGGGGACTCGGGTGGAACAGGGGCAGGTCATCGGGTATGTGGGCGCCACTGGTCTCGCGACCGCGCCTCATCTGCACTATGAGTTTCTCCGGAATGGCGCGCAGGTGAACCCGGCCCGTCTGCGGTTGCCCAGCGCCGAGCCGGTCCCCGCTGAGCTGCGCGAATCGTTTGCGGCGGTTCGGCATGCCGTGCTGGCGCGGTTGCGAAGCCTTCCGCTGCCTATCCATCCCACCCAGCGCCCTCGCCGCACACAGGATTGAACCCCGGCCTCTGGGTCCTCGTCGTGCTGGGCGCCGTCGCACTCGCCGGCTGGGCCTACGGCATGCGCGAGGAGCGTGTCGCGGGGCGCGCGGGTCCCGCCGCCGTCCGGGCGGCGGCCGTCTTCCTGATTCTGGGCGCCCTCGCGCTGCCCGCGCTGCGCGACAGCGGTGTCGGCGTGCCCGAACGCGTGGTGCTGCTCGACGTCTCGCGCAGCATGACGCTCCCGGTTCACGCCGGAGATGCCGGGGGGTCGACGCGGCTCGACTCGGCCCTGGCCCTGCTTCCCGAGCTCGCTCCTGATCGGGTTTACCTGTTTGGAGACCGCCCCGTCCCCGCCCGACTCGATTCGCTGGACACGCTTGGCGCGGGGCACGACGCGAGCCGGCTCGAACCGGCCCTGCAGGCCGCGCGCCTGGGCGGAGCCGACAGCGTCTGGGTGCTCACCGACGGCGAACTCACGGATCGCGATGCCGCCCGTGAGACGGCTCAGGGGCTGGGGCTCGGGGTGCGTGAACTCCGCGTCGCCGCCATCGAGCCCCGCGTGGCGCTCGCGGCGCTGCGGGCGCCGGAGCGGACCCGGGTGGGCGATACCGTCCGCGCCACGCTGGAGTTTCATGCCGGCGGGGGCTCCGGTGGGGGCTCGGGAGGCGGATCCGGCGGCGGGAGCGAGTTGCCCGACAGCGTGAGCTTCCAGCTCGAGCGTGAGGGCACGGTCGTCACGACCATGCGGGCGCCCCGTCCCGCTCCCGGCCGGACGGGCCGCGCTCAAATCGCCTTCGTGCCGCGGGACGAAGGCGCCCGGCCCGCGTGGCGACGCTACGAAGCCGTGCTCACCGATCCGCCGGATCCCTTCGGCGTCTCCGGTCGGGCGGGCGCCTGGATCGAGGTCTCGGAAGCCTCCGCCGGGGCCGTGCTCGTGTCGCTGACTCCCGACTGGGAGGCGCGTTTCCTCGTGCCCGCCCTCGACCGGCTCGTGCTGGGAGGCGCGCGCGGCTATCTGCGCCTCGCCGATGACCGCTTTCTCGAGATGGGTGCCGGGCCCCGCATCGTCGAGGCGTCCCGGGTACGGGAAGCGGTACGGGGCGCCCGGCTGCTCGCCGTCCAGGCCGCCCCGGAGGATCTCCCGCCGTGGCTGGCCGGCGCGCTGAGGGCGCACGCGCGGACGCTCTTCCTCGCGGGCGGGCCGGGTGACGTGCCGGGAGTGGGAGTGCGCGTGACGGGTCCCCTGCCCGGGGAGTGGTACCCCGCCGGGCCGGTGCCGGCGAGCCCCTCGGCGGCGCTCCTCGCCGAGGCCGACCTGGATCTCCTGCCCCCCGTCCGCGAACTCTATGCCGTGGAGCCCGCCGGGAGATGGTCGGTGATCAACGCGAGCCGGAACCGGCGCGGCGAGGGGAGGCCGCTCCTCGCGGCGGGCGAAGATGGGACGCGCAGGTGGGCGCTCTCCGCGGCTTCCGACTGGTGGCGCTGGTCGCTGCGGGGGGATGAGCCGCGCAGGGTCTACGAGGGCGTGTTCAGCGGCATCGTCGGCTGGCTCGTCGAGGACGCCACGCCCCGGCTCGCCTCGCTCGCGCGGATGCCGGCGCCGGGCGAGCCGCCGGTGTGGCGCATCCGCCCCGGGTCTTCCGACCTCACGATCCGGCTGCTCGATGAGACGGGCGCGGAAGTGTGGAACGAATCCGTGGCGGATCCTCCGGCCGAGGTCGTGGGTCCCGCTCTCCCGCTGGGTCGCTACGAGGCTCTGGTGACGGCGACCGGCCCCGAGGGATCCGTCGAACTCCGCCGGCCCGTCGACGTCGAACCCGATCCACGCGAGTTTCTCCCCGGGCCCCCGTCCGAACCGCTGGCGATCGAAGCGCAGCCCTCTCCCCGGCCGCCGGCCGAAGTCCGGTCGCCCCGGCCCGTGTGGCCGTTCCTCCTCGCCGTTCTGCTCCTGTGCGGGGAGTGGGTGTGGCGGCACAGGATCGGACTCCGGTGACGGGAACGCTCCGCCGCCCGAAACGCGGCCTGTGGCGGCGGATCGTCGACTTCGCGCTCACGGATGTGAACACGCTCGTCGACGGGGGGCTCGATGGCGCGGCCATCGAGCGCCTGGAGGAAGTCCTGCTCGAAGCGGATTTCGGGGTCGACATCACGCTCGAACTCGTCGAGGCGCTCGAGCGGGCGGCGAGCCGCGGCGCCATCGCGACGGAAGACGATCTGCGCGCTACGCTGAGGGCCCGGCTCGCCGAGGCGCTGGCCACTGCCGAGCCTCCCGCCGCTCAGCCCCCCGGCGGATCGCCCGGCGACCCGCCTCCGCCCGGCGCCGGACCGGGCGTCCTCCTGCTCGTGGGCGTGAACGGCGTGGGGAAGACGACGACCGCGGCGAAGCTTGCCGCCCGCCTGCAGGCCGGAGGGGACCGCGTGCTGCTCGCGGCGGCGGACACGTTCCGCGCGGGGGCGCAGGAGCAGCTCCGGGCGTGGGCGGATCGGCTGCGGACCGATTTCGTCGGGGGAACGCCCGGAGCGGACCCGGCCTCCGTGGCGTTCGACGCATTGGTGGCGGCGCGCGCGCGGGATGCCGCCTGGGTGCTGGTCGATACGGCCGGCCGGCTTCATACGCAGGACGATCTGATGCGCGAATTGGTCAAGATCGATCGAGTGCTCGGCCGACAGGTGGAGGGCGCGCCGTACGAGCGGCTGCTGGTCGTCGACGCGACCTCCGGACAGAACGTGATGAACCAGGCGCGACAGTTCGGCGCGTCGCTCGACCTCACGGGTCTCGTGCTCGCGAAGTTCGACAGCACGGCGCGCGCCGGTACGGTCGTCTCCGTCGTGCGCGAACTCTCCGTCCCGGTTCGGTTCCTCGGAGTGGGGGAGTCCCCGGAAGACCTCGAGGAGTTCTCGCCCGACCGGTATCTCGACAAGATCCTGGTGTAGTCCGGTGACGCCCGCACGCTCCATCCTGAAGGGGTCCGTGCAGTACCTGAAGGGCGTCGGCCCTCGCCGGGCGGAGCGCTTCGCGAAGATCGACGTGCACACGGGTCAGGATCTTCTCTACCACCTTCCGTACCGGTATGAGGACGCGACCACCGTCGACGCGATCTCCGAACTGAAGGTCGGCCAGGATGCGACGGTCATCGGGCGCGTGGTCTCGAAGGGCGTCATCCCCACGCGCCGCCGGCTGCGCGTCTTCCGTGCCGTGATCCGGGACGGGAGCGGCCACATCGAATGCGCCTGGCCGGGACGCCCGTGGCTCGACCGGACGATCGACAAGGGCGACCTGCTGCTCGCCTCTGGACCCGTGCGCTTCTACCACGGCCGACAACTCCAGCCGCGCGAACACGTCGTGCTCGCCCAGGCCTCCGACGAGAGAGGCGCCTCCGGCGGCAGATCCGCCGGGCTGTCCGCGCCCTCCGGAGAAAGATCCGCGGAGCCGGCGGCCTCCGGGGAGCGTCCCTCCGCGGAGCGGCCCGTCGCGGGGCGGGTGTTCCCCGTCTACGCCGCCACCGAGGGGCTCACGCATCGGCAGATCCGCGCCGTCATCGAACTGAACCTCGCCGGTCTCCTCTCCGACCTCGGAGACGAAGACCCGATTCCCGGCGACTGGCTCGAGGAACTCTCCCTCCCCCCGCTCCCGGAGGCCCTTCGCACGCTGCACCGCCCGTCCGCCGTCGCCCAGGTCGAGCGCTGCCAGCGGCGCCTCGCCTTCGAGGAACTCTTCTTCCTCCAGCTTCTCCACGCCCGAGCCCGCGCGCGTCTCCGGCACGAACTCCGGGGCATCGCCTTCGGTGCCCCGGCCACGCTCACCCGTTCGCTCCTGAACGCCCTCCCCTTCGAACTCACCGCGGCCCAGCGCCGGGCCTGGTCCGAGATCGAAGCCGACATGGCTCGCCCCGCGCCGATGAACCGTCTGCTGCAGGGAGATGTCGGGAGCGGGAAGACGGTCGTGGCCGCGCTCGCCATGCTCAAGGCGATCGAGGCGGGACGGCAGGCGGCGATCATGGCCCCGACGGAACTGCTGGCCGAGCAGCACCAGCGCACGTTCGTGGAGATGCTCGGCCCGCTCGGCGTGGAGCCTGTGCTCCTTACCGGTTCCGTCACCGGGAAGGCGCGACAGCGGGTCCTGGCGCGGATCGCCGCCGGCGACGCCCGCCTCGTCCTCGGCACGCACGCGCTGATCCAGGAGGGCGTCGACTTTGCGTCACCGGGGCTCGTCGTCATCGACGAACAGCACCGCTTCGGCGTGGAACAGCGCCGCCGGCTTCGGGAGAGCGGCGAGGCCCCCGACGCCCTCGTGATGTCCGCGACGCCGATCCCCCGCAGCCTCGCCCTCGTTCTCTATGGCGACCTCGACCTCTCCATCATCGACGAACTTCCCCCGGGCCGGCGGCCGATCCGAACCGCGGTGCGCGGCGCCGAGAGCCGCGATGCCGCGTTCGACTTCCTCGGCGACCAGCTCGCGGCGGGCCGCCAGGCGTACGTCGTCTACCCGCTCGTCGAGGAGTCCGAGGTCCTCGAGGCCCGCGCCGCCACGGTCATGTTCGAGCAGCTCGAGGCCCGTTTCCCGGACGCTGCGGTGCGGCTCCTGCACGGGCGCCTCTCCTCTGCGGAGAAGGACGAGGTAATGCGGAGCTTCCTCGCGGGCGACACGAACCTCCTGGTCGCGACCACGGTCATCGAGGTGGGCATCGACGTGCCCAACGCGACCGTGATGATGATCGAGGACGCGGAGCGTTTCGGCCTCGCGCAGCTCCATCAGCTGCGGGGACGCGTCGGGCGGGGCGCCGAGCAGTCCTACTGCATCGTCTTCCACGCCTCCGAGACGCCGTCGGAGCGGCTCGTCGCCTTCGAGAAGAAGACCAACGGCTTCGAACTCGCCGAGGAAGACCTCAGGATCCGCGGCCAGGGCGACCTCTTCGGCAAGGAGCAGCACGGCGCCGTCCTCCTGAAGTTCGCCCAACTGGACCGCGACCACGACCTGCTGGATGCCGGACGCCAGCGGGCCCGCGCCATCGTCGACGCCGACCCCGCGCTCTCGAAGCCGGCCCACCGCCGGTTCCGTCACGAACTCGAACTCCGCTACGCCCAGCGGGAGGCGCTCTACCACGTCGGTTGACCCGGCCCGCGCTCCGGCAGTCGCGTTTGCCCCGCCCCGAAGGGCACCGCAACTTGTCGCGGCACATGTCCGAACTCACCGTCACCATACGCGAACTGCCGGCCCGCATCGGGGATGAAGTCCGTCTCCGCGGCTGGGTCCGGCGCCTCCGCTCCAGCGGCAAGATCTCCTTTCTCGTGCTTCGCGACGGCACGGACGAGGTCCAGTGCGTCTTCGTCCGGGGCGAGCTCCCGCCCGAGGCGTGGGAACGGCTGGCCACGGTGGGGCACGAGGCGTGCGTCTCGGTGACCGGGGTCGTGCGCGCCGACGCCCGCGCTCCCTCCGGCGTCGAACTCACCGGGTCGGGCCTGGAGGTGCCGGGGCCATCGACCGACTTCCCGATCCAGCCCAAGGAGCACGGGGTCGATTTTCTCCTGGAGAACCGCCACCTCTGGCTCCGGAGCCAGAGGCAGATCGCGATCATGCGCATCCGCGACGAAGTCATCCGCGCGATCCACGACTACCTCCACCACGAGGGTTTCATTCACGTCGACACGCCCATCCTCACCGGCGCCATCGGCGAGTCGGCGGGCACCCTGTTCGAGACGGAGTATTTCGATCTCGGCACCGCGTACCTCGCGCAGACGGGCCAACTCTACGTGGAGGCCGCCGCGGCGGCGCTGGGCAAGGTGTACTGCTTCGGCCCCACCTTCCGGGCCGAGAAATCGAAGACGCGCCGACACCTGGCCGAGTTCTGGATGGTGGAACCCGAAGCCGCCTGGATCGACTCCGAGGGGAACATGGCGCTCCAGGAGAGCTTCATCTGCTGGATCGTGAAGCGCGTCCTCTACAACCAGCGCGACCAGCTCGAGGCGCTGGGCCGCGACATCTCGAAACTCGAGGCCATCCAGCCTCCGTTCGACCGCATCAGCTACACCGACGCCGTCGCCCTCCTGCAGTCGAAGGGGAGCGACATCGAATGGGGTGCGGATCTCGGCGCGACGGCCGAGACGCTGCTCGTCGAAGGCCGGGACAAGCCGCTCTTCGTGTTCGACTATCCGAAGGGGGTCAAGGCCTTCTACATGAAGGAGAACCCCGAGGACCCGCGCACGGTGAAGTGCAACGACCTGCTCGCGCCCGAGGGATACGGCGAGATCATCGGCGGCAGCCAGCGCGAGGACGACCACGACAAGCTGCTGGCCCGCATCCGCGAGGAAGGGCTCCCGGAGGCGTCCTACGACTGGTACCTGGATCTGCGAAAATACGGGACCTTCACACACAGCGGGTTCGGACTCGGAATCGAGCGCACGGTGACGTGGATGTGCGGGATCGATCACCTGCGCGAGACGATTGCGTTCCCCCGCATGATGACCCGCATCACCCCATGACCCACAGGGCCCCCGGCGGTCCCTGGAAGGAGGACGGATGACAGGGAAACAGTTGTTTGGCACGACGCTCACGCTGGGCGCGGCCTTGGCACTCGGGACAGCTCTGGCGCTCGGGATGGCCCTGACACCGGCGGCTCCGCTCGCCGCGCAGGAGCACGCCGAGATGGCCGAGATGATGCACTCCGTCGAATACCTGGGCGGACGGCCCGGATCGCCCTTCTCCGAGGCCGTCCGGGTCGGGAACGTCCTCTACCTCTCCGGCAAGCTCGGGACCGTGCCCGGCGAGGGCCTCGCCGTGGGCGGGATCATCCCCGAGACGCAGCAGACGATGCGGAACATCGCGGATGCGCTCGAGCGCTACGGCTCGTCGATGGACGAGGTCGTGAAGTGCACCGTCTTCCTGGCCGACATCGCCGATTTCCGCGACATGAGCCGCACCTACATGGAGTTCTTCCCCAACCATCGGCCGGCGCGCAGCGCGTTGGCGGTGGCCGGCCTGGTGCTGGATGCGCGCGTGGAAATCGAGTGCATCGCGACCATCGGCCTCCCGGGAAGCGGCGGCGGGGACGGCGGCTCATAGAGGCCCGCGGCGGCGTCCGGTGATCCGGCTCACCTGGCTCGGCTTCGTCGTCGGCGCGATCGTGTTCGCGGTGCTCGGGATGTGGATGAACACGCAGATCCCCGCCCCGATGTTCTCGAACCCCGGCCCCGTCGGGATCCTCGCCCTCATCGGCGGTACGACGTCGGGCCTCGTGAGCCCCCTCCTGTTTCGTCGCATCGGGGCCCGCCGCCGTCGCCGGGGTGTGGGCCGCAACTCGGAGCCCTGACCGAGACGTTCCCGCGGGAACGTCCTATCCCGCCTCTCCGGTCTCGGCGAGGCGCCGCAGGACGCCGGCGTCGAGGCGGTGTCCTCCCGCGTAGGTTTGGGAGGTGAAACGGACGCGCGCCGCCCGTAGCCGCGCCTCGTGGGCTTCGATGGCGGCCCGATCGAAGTACTCGTCCGCCTCGCCCACGACGAGGTGGAGACCGGCGGCGGAGAGCGTGTCGCCGTGCTCGCTCAGGTCGAGGTCCGGCGGCACCGTCGAGCCCCACAGGATGGCACGGTCGATGCGGGCGCGGCCGAACGCGAGCCAGCGGCACAGGGTGTGGACGCCCTGCGAGAACCCGAGTCCCACGATCCGCGGGGGCGCCGACCCTCCGGCCGTCCTTCGTGACTCCTCGGCGAGCACGTGTGCGTGGAGCCGGTCGAGGTAGCCGATGTAGTCCTCGATGTCCGTGAGACGGTCTTCGCTCGTCATCCACGAGGCGCCCACCTTGCGCGACTCATGGTCGATGTACTGCCGGTGCAGGCCCTCCGGAGCGACGACGCACCGGGCGCCCGCGTGGATCGGCTGGAAATACCGCAGGAAGCGGTGGGCGAGCTGGTTGTACCCGTGCAGGGCGAACCAGATCTCGGTCACCGGTCGCTCGTGCGGCTCGAGAACGGCGAATCGCATGCGCCGCTCGATCGTGATGTGTCTCGGTTCGATCGACACCAAACCTCCGGGGTCGGAAGGGATGATAGGTTGTCGCATGGCTTCCGGGTTCGTCTACAGGCGCAGGGTCGAGTTCGCGGATACGGACACCGCGAACCTCATCCACTTCACGGCGCTCCTCCGCTTCATGGAGGAGGCCGAGCACGCGCTCTACCGGTCGCTGGACTTCGTCGGCTATCGCTGGAGCGAGGACTCCGTGTTCGGCATGCCGCGCGTCTCCGTCTCGTGCGACTACCTGGGCGCCGTCCGCTACGGCGACGAGGTGGACGTCAGGCTCCGGGTCAGAGAGGTGCGCCGCAAGGCGATCCGCTATTCCGCCGAGTTCACGATCGACCGCTCAGGAGGGCGGGACGTCGTGGCCCGCAGCGACTGGACCGTCGTCTGCGCCCGCCGGGAGCACGGCAGCCTCGACTGGCAGGGCATCGAGATCCCTCCGCCGCTCAAGGCACGCCTCGAGGCGGTGTCCGCCGCCCCCGAATAAGCCGCCTGCCGAAGCCGGGACGGGTCCTCAGGCGTCCGCGCTGAACACCGTTCCCCCGGCCTCAGCCGCGGCTCTCGCGAGCTCTTGGTCCAGCGTTGCAAGGGGGCCGTCCAGGCGTAACGCCAATTCCAGGTACATCGCGTCGTAGACCGTCAGGTTGTGCTCCCGCGCGATCCGGAGGACCATGGCGCCATGCGGCGTGTGATCCAGCGTGATGGGCAGGTCGTCGAGTGCCGCGAGTGCGGCATCCGTGCCCGCGGGCGAAATGCGGCCCCTTCTCTCGGCGGCGAGGAGACCGTTGCGCAGTTCCGCCCACCAGATCTGCGGCGCCATGCCACCCCCGACCCTCAACCGCTTCAGCGCCGCGTCAGCGAGGGCGGAGGACTCATCCACCAAGGCCCAAGCCAAGGCGGCGGAACAGTCGATGACAAGCGGTCTCACCGGCGGCCTTCGTCCCGGAAGGCCAGGATCTCTTCGACAGAGAGGGTACCAAACTGCTCACGGAGCGCCTTCAGCCTCGCGACGGCCGCGTCCACCGCCTGAAGATCGGGAGTGTTTGGGGGAACGAGCCGGGCCATGGGACGTCCTCGCTTCGTGATCACGACGGTCTCACCGGCTGCCACCGATTCGAGAAGAGCCGAGAGGTGTGTCTTCGCTTCGAATGTGCCTACTTCGCGCATCTCGCTATCCTCATCCTCCGCTCAGGTAATAAACTAGTCAACAATCTAGTTGTCTGGCGCGATGCGTCAAGCTGGGTCAAGAAGGCAAGGCTGCGATGTCGAGCACGGTGACGGCGTGGCGGCCCGTCGCGCCGGCGAGGTCGGCGACCTGATGGCGGCAGCTCGTGCCGTTGGCCACGAGCCATTCGTCGTGCGCGAGAGCGCGGACGGCGGGGAGGAGTTCGAGTTCGGCGACGCGGCGGGAGACCGCCGCGTGCTCCGTCTCGTAACCGAAGGAGCCCGCCATGCCGCAGCAGCCGGCGGGAATCGCTTCGACCTCGAGGTCGGGGATCGCCCTGAGGACCTCCAGCGTCGGGCCGTCCGCGCCGAACGCCTTCTCGTGGCAGTGGCCGTGGACGCGGACTCGCCGGACGGGCAGGAGCGCCAGTTCGAGCCGATCGAGCGCGCCTGACTCGACGAGCCATTCGGTGAGCAGCCGGGCGCGCGCGGCCACCTCCGCCGCCGCAGGGCCCGAATCCAGCGCGGGCAGTTCATCGCGCAGCGTGAGGAGACACGACGGTTCGAGTCCCACCACCGGAATTCCGCGCGCCACGAACCGGCTCAGCGCGCGGACGGTGCGGTCGAGTTCGGCCCGCGCCTCCTCGACGAGACCCGCGTTGAGGAACGTGCGCCCGCAACAGAGCGGCCGGCCCGCCGTGACCGCCTCCTCCACCCGATAGCCCGCGCGCGCCAGCACACGAACGGTGGCGCGGGCGTTCTCCGGCTCGAAGTAGCGCGTGAAGGTGTCGACGAAGAGCGCGACCCTCGGCCCGTGCGCCGCTGCCGCGGAAGGCCGTGTACGAGCCGCGAACCGCCGCGACGGGTCCGCGAACGGCCGCGACGACCAGCGCGGGAGAGGCCGGTCGGCCGCCAGGCCCCCCATGCGCTCTCCGAGACGCGCGAGGGCGGGGATCCGGTTCCGGAGGTTGGCGAGCGGTGCGAGATGGGAGACGAGCGGCGCGTAGCGGGGGAGATACGCGAACGCCCGGTCCCGGGGCGAGAGCGGCTGCTCGGCGCGCAGGCGGTGCAGGAACTCCACCTTCATGCGGGCCATGTCGACCCCGGTCGGACATTCGCGCCGGCACCCCTTGCAGCCCAGGCAGAGGTCCATCGCCTCGTACAGTTCCGGCGACGTCCACGGGTCCTCCCCCAATTGCCCCGAGAGCGCCAGCCGCAGGGCGTTGGCGCGCCCCCGCGTGGAATGACGTTCGTCGCTCGTGGCGCGGAAGGACGGGCACATCACCCCGGGGCTCCGCTTGAGGCACGTTCCGTTGTTGTTGCACATGTCGACCGCCGGCGAGAATCCCCCCCACTTCTCCCAGTCGAGCGCCGTCGGGAGCTTCCGGGCCTCGAGCCCGTAGCGCGCCCGCAGGAGCGAGGCGTCGTTCATGCGGGGCGGGTCGACGATCTTTCCCGGATTCAGCCGGTCCTCGGGATCGAAGCGGCGCTTGATCTCTCCGAAGACGGAGACGAGGCGCGCGCCGAGCATCGGCTCGAGGAACTCGGAGCGGATCCAGCCGTCCCCGTGCTCGCCGGAGTGGGATCCCCCCAGTTCACCCGCGAGCGCGAAGGCGTCTACCGCGATCGCGCGCAACCGCTCCACGTCGTCCCCCTCCCGCAGGTCCAGCGCCGGCCGCACGTGGAGGCAGCCGACGGACGCGTGCGCGTACCACACGGCGTGGGTCGCGTGGCGGTCGATGATCTCCGTCAGCCGGCGATGCCACTCCGGCAGCCGCTCGAGCGGGATCGCGCAGTCCTCGATGAAGGCGAGCGGCTTGCGCGCCGCGGGTTGGGACATCGAAATGTTTAGGCCGGCCTTGCGCAGCGCCCAGATGCGGCCCTGGAAGGCAGGGGATTCCGCGCGCGTGACGCCCACGGCGATCCCGCCCAGCACGGACTCGAGCCGCGAGAGGGAGGCCGAGACCCGCTCCGGGTCGTCCCCGGCGAACTCGACCACGAGGATGTCGCGCGGCCGGCCGCTCCCGTCCTCCCCGAGCTGTCGAAGCACGCTCTCGAAACTCGGCATCCGCGCGGCCAGCCCGAGCACGGTCGCGTCGAACAGTTCCACCGCCGTCGGTTCGAGCGCGACGATCGCCGGAACCGCGGCCAGCGCCGCGCCGGTGCCGTCGAAGCGACACACGCCGAGCGCGCGCACGGCCGGAATGGGCTGAAGGTCGAGTTCGAGCGCGGTGAAGAGCGCGAGCGTCCCCTCCGAGCCCACGAGAAGATCCGACAGTCCGGAGCCCTCCCGGCCCAGACGGTGCAACGCATAGCCGGCCACATGCCGCGGAACGTCCGGCACCCGCCGCGCCAGCTCGTCGGCCTCGCGCCTGTAGAGCGCCCGCATGTCGGCTCCGAGGTTGCCCCCGGTCGCCGCGCCGATCGCCGCCCCCGGCGCCGCACCGGGTACCCCGCCGGGCATGGCGTCGCGGCGGAACTCGGCCCGCCGGCCATCGGCGAGCACCGCTTCGATGCCCCTGACGTGTTCGACCATGTGGCCGTAGCGTACCGACCGCGACCCCGCGCTGTTGTTGCCGGCCATGCCCCCCAGCGTGGCGCGGCTCGCCGTCGCCACGTCGATCGGGAAGAAGAGCCCGTGCGGCCGCAGGAACGCGTTCAGCCGGTCCAGCACGATCCCCGGCTCGACCACGACGCGCCGGGCGTCCGGATCGAAGTCGAGCACCCCGTCCAGCCCCCGGCTCGTGTCGAGGACCACGCCGCGGCCGATCGACTGGCCGCTCTGCGACGTCCCCGCCCCGCGCACGACGACCGAAGTCCCGTGCTCGCCCGCCGTCTCCACCGCCCGCCGCACGTCGCCGGCGGATTCCGGGAACACGACCCCCAGCGGCTCCACCTGGTAGATCGACGCATCCGTGCTGTACAGCCCGCGCGTGAAACGGTCGAAGCGGACCTCGCCTCGGAGGCGCGCCCGAAGCCGAGCTTCGAGCCGAACCTCGGACGGAGCGGCGAGTCCGGACCGGGGCCGTTGCGAAGCGGCGCGGTCGTGAGAGATTGGGCGGGTCACGAGCCAAGTTGTATCGGCGGAAGCCCCGACCTGACAAGAGCGAGCCACCCTTGACCTACCGCAGCGGCAGACACTTCCTCCAGCTCCCGGGCCCGACTGCGGTGCCGGGGCGCGTTTTCAGGGCCATGAACCGGTCCGTCATCGACCACCGCGGACCCGGGTTCGGGGAGATGGTGCTGGGATTGTTCGACGGCTTGAAATGGGTGTTCGGGGACCCCGCGCACGTCTTCATCTTCGCCTCCTCCGCGACCGGGTGCTGGGAAAGCGCCCTCGCCAACGTCCTTTCTCCCGGCGACCGCGTTCTCCTCTGGAGCAACGGGTTCTTCGCCTCGAAGTGGGGAGAGGTGGGACGGTCCCTCGGCCTGCGGGTGGAGGTCATCGACGGGGACTGGCGGCGCCCCGCGGATTCGGAGAGAATCGCGGCGCGGCTCGCGGACGACGCGAAGCGGCGGATCCGCGGGGTGCTCGTCGTCCACAACGAGACGTCGACGGGCGTGACCAGCGACATCGCCGCCGTCCGCGCCGCGCTCGATGAGACCGGCCATCCGGCGCTCCTCATGGTCGACGCGGTCTCCTCGCTCGCCGCCGCCCCCTACCGGCAGGCGGAGTGGGGCGTGGACGTCACCGTGTGCGGCTCGCAGAAGGGACTCATGCTCCCGCCGGGCCTCGGGTTCTGCGCCGTGAGCGAGAAGGCGCTCGCCCGCCACCGCGCCGGCCCCGGGACCCCGCGCTCCTACTTCGACTGGACGGCGATGCTGCGCGACAACGAGGGCGGCTACTTCCCCTACACGCCGCCCACGACGCTCCTCTACGGGCTCGAGGCGTCGCTCGCGATGCTGCGGGAAGAGGGGGCCGAAGCCACCTTCGCCCGCCACGCCCGCCACGGCGAGGCCACGCGCCGGGCCGTCGCCGCCTGGGGTCTGCGCAACTACTGTCAGGATCCGACGGCGGTGTCGAGCGCCGGTACGACCGTGATGGTGGGGGACGGGGAGGACGCCGAAGCGTTCCGCCTCGCCGTGCTCGAACGCTTCGACATGTCGCTGGGGACGGGTCTCGGCCCCCTCAGGGGGAAGGTGTTCCGGATCGGGCACCTCGGGGATCTCAACGAACTCACGCTGATGGGAGCGCTGGCCGGGGTGGAGATGGGACTGAAGATGAGCGGCATCGCGCACGAACCCGGCGGTCTGGCCGCCGCCGCCGACTTCCTGGCCGGGGCATGAAGCGGCTTGCGGGGCGGACGCCGAGGCTCGCCCGCGCGACGGCCGCCGCCGGGTCGGCCGTCGCGTCGGTCGCGGCGGCGCTCATCTCCTTCGGGTGCGCGGGAGAGGGCGGGGAGGCGGGGGTCGTCGAACTCTCCCTGGGCCACGTCGGCTCTCCCGGCTCGCTCTACGATGTGACGGCCAACGAGTTCGCGCGCCGCGTGAACGAACGGCTCGCGGGCCGGGCCGAACTCCACGTCTACGGCGCGAGCCAGTTCGGCGGCGACGACGCGATGCTCCAGCGGCTGCGGCTCGGCACGCTCGACATGTCCATCCCCTCCACGATCATGTCCTCGATGGTCGACGCCTTCGGCCTGTTCGAGATGCCGTACCTCGTTCGCGACCGCGAGCACATGAAGCGCATCGAGGAGGTCGTGGTGTGGCCCGAACTCGCGCCCCGGGCGGAGGAGGCCGGTTACCGGGTCCTCGCGGTGTGGGAGAACGGATTCCGTCACATCACGAATTCCCGGCGGCCCATCCGCGGCCCCGAGGACCTGAGCGGGATCAAGCTTCGCACGCCCCGCGGCGTGTGGCGCGTGAAGCTCTTCCAGGCGCTGGGCGCGAACCCGACGCCGATGCCGTTCTCCGAAGTCTTCGTCGCGCTCCAGACCGGGGTGATGGACGGCCAGGAGAACCCGCTCACGCAGGTGACGAGTTCCAAGCTGCACGAGGTGCAGGACTACCTTTCCCTCACGGGACATGTGTACAGCCCAGCCTTCGTCACGACGGGGGCGGGGCCGTGGGAGCGTCACCCGGCGGACGTTCGCGCCGAGGTGGAGGCGATCGCGCGCGAGATGCAGGCGTTCGTGTATGAGACGGCGGTGCGCATGGACGAGGAGTTGCTCGCCGAGTTGGAGGCCACGGAGATGGAGATCAACGCGGCGGACCCGGCGCGCTTCGAGTCCGCCAGCGAGCCTGTGTACGAGGAGTTCGCCGCGACGGTCGAAGGTGGACAGTCCCTCATCGACAGGGCGCGCGAGGCCGGAACCCCGGAGGCGGACTCATAGCCGGGTCATGCTGAGGACGGGCGTCCGGCGCTTCCTGGAGGGAGCGGTGCTCGTCCTGCTGGCGTCGCTCGCCGTGGTCGTCGTGGTGGGGGTCGGCTTCCGGAAAGCGGGAGCGGCGCTCGTGTGGTACGACGAGGTGGCGTCCATCCTCCTCGCGTGGCTCACCTACTACGGGGCGGCGCTCGCGGCGCTGCGCCGGGCGCACGTCGGCGTGCCCACGCTGGCCCAGCGCCTGACGGGGCGCGCGCGGGTCGCCGTCGTGCTCGTGGCCGAGGGCGCGATCATTGCCTTCTTCGCAGCCGTCGCATGGTCGGGTTGGCAGGTTGTCCGCGTGCTCGAGGGGACCACGCTCGTGAGTCTTCCCTCCGTGCCCGCCGCGCTGGCGCAGTCCGTGATTCCCATCGGCGCCGTCCTCTTCATCGTCGCCCAGCTTCTGGGGCTGAAGGACGCGCTTTCCCCGGAGACCGCCCGCTCCGACGAGACGGTCTCGGCCGGTGAGACGGCCGGCGAGGCGACTGGGGAGGACGAGCCGTGACGTTCCTCATCCTCTTCGTCGGCCTGCTGATCCTCATCGCCCTCGGGGTCCCCATCGCGGTCGCGCTCGGGATCGTGGCGCTCGTCGCCATGCTCGCCTCGGGCGGCGTCGCCATGCTCCCCAACGCGGGCCTCGTCCTGTTCGACGGGGCGACCTCGTTCCCGCTCATCGCGATCCCCCTCTTCATCCTCGCGGGCGCGATCATGAACGCGACCGGGATCTCGCGCCGGCTTATCGCCTTCGCCTCCGCGCTCGTCGGGTTCATCCGCGGCGGCCTCTCGATGGTCGGCATCTCCGCCTCCCTCTTCTTCGCGGAGATCTCGGGCTCGGCCGTGGCCGACGTGGCCGCCCTCGGCTCCATCCTCATCCCGGCCATGAAGAAGCGCGGCTACCGGACGCCGTTCGCCGCGGCCGTGATGTCTTCCTCGGCCACGCTCGCCGTCATCATCCCCCCGTCCATCCCCATGATCCTGTACGGCGTCATGGCCGAGGCCTCGGTCGTCGAACTGTTCGTCGCCGGCATCGTGCCCGGCGTGCTCGGCGGCCTGCTGCTGATGTTCGCGGCCTGGCTCTACGCCCGCCGCCACGACTTCCCCGTGGAGGGACGGTTCGAACTCCGCCGCGTGTGGACGACGGCGCGCGAGGCGGGGTGGGCGCTACTCCTGCCCGCGATCATCCTGGGCGGGATCTTCAGCGGCTGGGTCACGGCGACCGAGGGGGCGGGGCTCGCTGTCGTCGCGTCGCTCGTCGTGGGCGGGCTCATCTACCGCGAACTCGACCTCGCCCACCTGCGCGAGGCGATGCTGGAGGGCGGCGTGCAGACGGCCGTCGTCATGCTCCTCGTCGCGACCTCCGCCCTGCTCGGCGACTACCTCACCGAACAACGGCTTCCCCAGCAGGTCGCGGCCGGGATCATGGGGCTCACCGACAACAAGTGGCTCATCCTCGCGCTGCTCAACGTCTTCTTCCTCGTCATCGGTCTCTTCCTGCACTCGGCCGCGGCGATCATCCTCGTCGTACCCATCGTGATGCCGCTCGTGCGCGCGGCGGGGATCGACCCCGTACACTTCGGGCTCATCGTCACCCTCAACCTCGGCATCGGCCAGCAGACGCCCCCGGTCGCGAGCGTGCTCGTGACCGCCTGCTCGGTCGCCAAGGCGGACATCTGGGAGGTGAGCAAGGTCAACCTCCGCTTCATCGCCGTCCTCGTCGCGGTCCTCCTGCTGGTCACGTACGTGCCGGCGATCCCCCTCGCCCTGGTGAACGTCTTCTACCACTGATGTGACGCCGGACTGACACGAGCCATCGTACTTAGGGGGACGCGTGACCGGCGATTCGGCCTCTCGCCCGCGAATCCCTCCGCACGCAGCGACGCAGATACATTGCGATGGTGGCGGGTGATGACCAGACAATCTGGCTCCGGGAGGGGGTCGGGGCCAGCGAGGGGCCGTCATCAAGGTGGGCGGCCTATCGCTTTGGACAGGGGTTTCTTGGAGTCGCCGCTCTCCCGGAGGGGCACGAGCTGATGGCTGAATCTGGAGGACTGCTTTGGACCAAGAGCTGGGACAGTCTGGGGCTGCCCGGCGTCACGGGGTGGAAGATCTCGTGGCCGGGAGGGTTGGAATGAGACGAATGAGGGCTTCGAGGAGACGCTGCGCCTTCCGTCCGCCCACGAGGACGCTTGTTGCGGTGCTCGGGCTATGGGCCGCCGGGGGCGCGGATCTGACGGGCCAGGAGCCGGACTGCGGCGGGCGCGGCGTGCTCCGGGTGGTGGTACTCGACCAGTCCGGGTCGGTTCCGATCCCCGGGGCAACGGTCGTGCTGCGCTGGACCGAGGCGGAGAGCGCGCGAAGGCCGGTGCGCGAGGACGCCGGACCCGGCGGGCAACTCGTCCTGTGCGCCCCGCGCGACGCCCGGCAAGCCACGGTGTGGGCCGAGTTCGGGGACGCGTCGAGCGACGAGGCGGTGGTTCCCATCGCCGCCGGGGCCTCGCGCGAGGCGAGACTCCTGCTTCACCTGGGCGATCTGCGTACGGGGCGCCTGACCGGCGAGGTGCGCGACGCTCTCACGGAGAACCCCGTCGCGACGGCGGCGGTGTCGGTTCAGGGCCGGGCCGAGGTGGCCGAGACCAACCGAATGGGGCGGTTCATCCTGAGCGGCGTCCCGGTGGGCGTCCACGAGCTTTCGGTGAGGCATCTGGGGTACGCGCCCCTTGTCCACGAAGTGACGGTGTCGCGCGGCATCACGACGAATGCAGACTCGTCAACGCTCGATGGACGTCGGGGTTCGAGCCGGGCGGCTGCGTGATGGGCGTCGTGCTTGACGGCACGAGACTGCGCGTACGGGAAGGGGACACGATTGACCAGTTCGTGAAGCCGGTCGAGGTGGCGGGACCCGACTCGATCCCGACCCACCTGACCCAGCCCTCGCGGGCGATCGTCGACGATCCTGCCCTTGTTAGGTTTCTCCGCCTCGCGGCATCCAGGGAATACAGGCCGGGCATGCGTCGATGAATCCGGCCATGCAGCAGGGATCGAGAAATACGAAAGGAGTCGGGAAGAGACGCTGATGAACCCGTGGTGATCGAAGCAAATCGAGAGGGGCGACTGGTCCGGCAGGCCGCGGCCGGGGACCCCGAGGCTCTCCACGTACTGTACGAGGAGCATTCGGACACGGTGTTCGCCGTCGCGTACCGTCTTACCGACTCCTCCGCCGATGCAAAGGACGTGCTGCAGAACGTCTTCGTCCAGTTGCCCCGCGCCCTCGCGACGTTCGATCAGAGGAGTTCGCTCGGCACGTGGCTGCGCGTCGTCGCGACGCGAGCGGCCCTGCAGTTGATCCGGGCGCGCCGGCGGCGTCGCGAAGTTCCCTTCGAGCATGACCTGTCGAGCCGTCCCCCTCCCATCCTGGACACGATCGCGCTGGAGCGGGCCCTGGCCGCCCTGCCGGACACGCTCAGGACGGTGATCATTCTGAAGGAAATCGAAGGATATTCCCACAAGGAAATTGGCGAATTTCTTGAGATTGCGCCCTCGGCGTCCATGGTCCGGCTCTCGCGGGCCAGGGCCTCGCTGCGGGCCGCGCTGGGAGGAACGTAGACATGCATATCGACTATTCGACGCTCAGCGCGTTCGCCGATGGCGATCTCGACCCGGCGATGTCGGAGGCCGTCAGCGCACACCTTCGCATGTGCGCGAAGTGCCGCGGAGAGGTCCAGTTCATCCGGTCGCTCGGCGATGGGCTCAGAGCCCTGCAGACGCCGTTGGCGCCTCGCAACGCCATCGACGGCATCTGGCCCGAGGAACGAGAGGCCACGCGGATCCTCGGGCTGCCGCTGAAGCAACGCCAGCCCGTGCGGCGAGGGCCGTTGCTCGCGCTCGCAGCCGGTGTGGTGGGGCTGATGGCGGCGGCCCTCGTCCTCACCTTCGGCGCGGGTCGGGCCATGGCGGGGCCCAGTTCGCTGACGATGGAACGGGTCGACAGCGGAGTCATGACGCTGCGCTACGAGACCACCTCCCCGCTGGCGGCGGAAAGCCGCGTCCGCGCGCGGATCCGGTACTGGGTTCCCGACTCGCTCGGATTCTCGCAGAACGAAGGCGGTTTCAGCGAGATCGAACTTGGGCGGGAAGCTCCCGGACGTTTTGGCGGGGTCGTCGACCTGCCGCCCGGCACCGTCTACGCGGCCGCCACGGTCGAGGACCTCGAAGGGAGCCACGTCGACACCGATTTCGGCCGGTTCTGGGAGTATCTCGAGACCGACGCCGCCGGGCGCCCAACCCTGGAATCGCGGCGCTACCAGATCCTGGCCGCCCTTGAGTTCAATGCTCCCCGCGCCGCAGTGCTGGCGCGGCGGGCCTCCGGGAAATTCCCGGAGCAGCCCCTGTTCTGGTTCTGGCGCCTCTCCTTCGACCTCGCCGCCCTGCCGCCGGCGTCGATCGACACCCTGCTACCGACCCACGCAGCGCGTCTCGATCTCTTGGCTCGTGCCGCCGAGGAACGGGATCCGGGACCGGTGGAGATCGACGCGCTCGTCCGCTACGCGAGACTTCTCGACCGCGCGGACCTTGCCGATTATTGGCAGAGCGTCCTGAGCACGCGCCATCCCCGCCACGGCGCGGCCGCCATGATCCGCATTCAGGACATCGTTCTTTCCCGGATTTCGACCGAAGAGAAGCTGGTTGCGCTCGAAGACGACTGGGAGAGCATCGGGGGCGAAGCCACGGCGCAACTCGGGTTGCGATACTCCCACGAGTTGGCGGACCCGGTGCTCACCGAGCGATGGCTGGACCGGTACGAGACCGGTTCCTGGGGACGCAGTCCGAGCGCCGATGCGGCAGTCGCGCGAAACTTGATGGACGTCCCCGCGCTCTGGGCCCTGGCCGAACGCTGGATCCTCGACCGCCTCTCGGACAGCCGTGACTGGGTTGGCCCGGCACGTCGACTCGATGAGTCGCGTTACAACTTCGAGACGCAGACTCGGCGTAACCGCGCGCGCCTCTACCTCGACCTTGCCCGTATACGCCTTGGTAACGGCGACTTGGCGGGCGGGATCGACGCATTGGAGCGATCAGTCGAGGAGACATGGGATCCACGGGTCTTCGCGCGCGCCGCCGAGATCCATCGCTCGCTGGGTTCCGAGGCTCGCGCCATCGAATTGAATTCACTGGCGCAAGCGGATCCGGTGGCGCCCCTCGAGCCGTATCTCTCGGTCGGCGGCGATGCCGGACCGCCCGGACTCACCGGTATCCAACGCGCTGCGGCGCAGGCGGCCATGCGGGAACGGGTCCTGGCGGGGCTGCTGGACGAGTACACCAGCCTGGACGTGCCACTTAGAACCGAGACCGGCGCCGGAACAACCCTCGAACGGGCGGTGCGTGCGGCTCGGGCAGCTCGTGGCGTCACGCTCGTCCTCCACACCATCCAGCCGGACCTCGTCCCCGATGAGGCGCTTGCACTTCTCAGGTTGAACTCCGACCGACTGGATTCGGCCGGAGTCGGGACGGTATTGGTGAGCGAACAGCCGGACCCATCGCCGAGCGACAACCCGGGGACGGAATTCCGCTTCCACTACGACCCGGATCACAGGGTGTGGACTGAACTCCGGGCTTGGCGCGAATTGCAGTACTTCGTCCTGGATGGCGACGGCAGGCTCCGCCACCGTGGAGAAGATCTGGAGACCGCACTCCGTATTTCACTCGTGCTCGCGATGTAACGCGTCACATCTTCGACTACGAGGGCGTTCTCATCGCTCGCGCCGCGGTGCCCGACCCCTTCCGCCCCTCGTCTGAGCGGGGGAACTCCCGGGGCGACAAGGCGGTGATGTCGGTGGGCTCCGAGACCCGGTACGGGTTCACGGATGTGGCGGCGACGCGTCGCTATGTGTACGGCCTGTTCTCCGGCGGGACGGTTTTGGAGGAGGGGACGCCATGGGCCACGAACGAGGTGCAGGTCTACACGTGGGACGGCAAGCTCGCGAAGACCCTGTACCTCGACAGAACCGTGCATGCCGTCACCGTGGATGACTCCGATGCGTGGGCTGTACGCGAGCGGAGCGGAACCCCGCCCGTGGGTCGGGCATTTCCGGCTACCGGAGCCCGGGCCTGACCATGCGATGTAAGGTTTCGCAGGCCTGCGGCATCCATGTATCAGGAGCACCCTTTTTTGTGCGAATTCCGCACCGAACGACAAACCCGAAGGAGAGAGACATGCGACGTAACCACCGCCGCGGCGTCATCCGTCTCGGTTAGGCGCGCGCGAACAACGGCTCCCCGCGGAGCCACGCAAAGCACACGGCGGGCCTGCTCCGATCACCCAGGGGCGGGCCCGCCGTGCGATGGGGCGTGCCGCCGCCGGCCGGGAGCGAATGCCTCCTCGAGGACGTCATCGTCAAGGGTAGCCAGCGGCGACGAACGGCTCTCTCTTATCGACGGCCTTTCTCGAATCATCTTCTCCCATATCACGTTGTCAGTGCGCCGTTTAGCGAGCTGTTACCGGCCATGCAAAGTTGCACAGATATGGCCGCTGAAAGGTGCACATTTCCGAGGCCGGGCGAGAGGGCCGGTAGGGGGTTGGGCCCGGATTCGGGGAGTGTTTTCGGGTCGGCCCGGTATTCTTGCGTCTCCATTCAACGGAGGAGGCGCGGTGATCGGGAGAGAGAAGCGGGTGCTCTTGCGACATTATCTCGAGCAGGGGATGCCGAAGGCGGCGATCGCCCGGCACTTGAAGATCAGCAGACGGACCTTGTACAACTGGATCGAAGCGGGGGAGCTGGACCGAGGCGCGGACAGCAAGGCGGTGAGGTACGGACCGAGGCCGCAGCGGGCGTCGAAGCCTGACCCCCATAAGGGGATCATCGACGCGCGCCTGGCCGACTATCCGAAGCTGAGCGCCGCGCGGCTGTTCAACGAGGTGCGGGCGGCGGGCTATCCGGGTGGCTACGGGCAGGTGAAGCGTTACGTCCGCACGGTGCGGCCACGGGAGCCTGTGGAGCCGGTCCGGAGATTCGAGACCCCTCCGGGCCACCAGGGCCAGGTGGACTTCGCGGACTTCCGGCTGCCGTGGGGCAAGCGGCATGCCCTGATCGTGGTGCTGGGCTACTCGCGGTGGATGTGGCTCAGGTTCTGCGAGCGCCAGACGATGCCGGTTGTGATGCGGGGGCTGGAGAAGTCGTTCGCCTACTTCGGCGGCGTGCCGTCGGAGCTGCTGTTCGACCAGATGAAGGCCGTCATCACCGACGACAAGCGGAACGAGGGCGGACGGCTGACCGAGAACCCGGAGTTCCTGCGCTTCAGCCGCCACTGGCGCTTCCGGATCCGTGCGTGCCGTCCCTACCGAGCCCAGACGAAGGGGAAGGTGGAGCGGCCGGTCAGCTACATCCGACGCAGCTTCTTCTACGGACGGGACTTCGTGTCGGACGACGCCCTGAACGCCCGGGTGCTGGGGTGGCTCGACAAGGTGGCCAACGTCCGCGTCCACGGCACGCTGAAGGAGCGGCCCGTGGACCGGTTCGAGGCGGAGAGGCCGCACCTAATCCGGATTTCTCAGTGCGCCGTGGAAAGGCGCGCTTTCCTGGTGGGTGCGAATCCCACCCAGCATTTGTCGCTCCGGCTGGTAGCGGCCAGGGCGGTCCATGAAGGTAACGACATGGATTGAAGCACTCTGGAGAGAAGGGCCGCCATGGGCGGCTCAGCGACCATGCAGGCCGGAACGCGAGTGAACGCCGAGCAGGCCTCGAGACGGGTGTCGCGGAAGCCGACCCTCCTGAGTTAAGGGGAAGGCCGCCGGCTGGCCGGGAAGAGAGCGACGAGGGCACCGGCTGGGCGGGAGGACTTCCTGCTGGCGGCGTGGGGGATGGTCCGGCGCAACGGCGGAGCGGCCGGAGTGGATGGCGAGACGGTCGCGGATGTCGAGGCGCGCGGAGTGGAGCGCTGGGTCGGGGAACTGTCGCGGGACCTGAGGGAGGGCACCTACAAGCCGAGTCCGGTGCGACGGGTGCTCATTCCGAAGAAGCAGCCGGGGAAGTTCCGTCCCCTGGGCATCCCATGCCTGCGGGACCGGGTTGCGCAGACGTCGGCGATGCTGGTGCTGATGCCGATCTTCGAGGCGGACCTGGAGCCGGAGCAGTACGGATACCGGCCGGGACGAAGCGCCAAGGACGCGGTCAGGCGGATCCACCGCCTGCTGCACACGGGCCGCAACGAAGTGGTCGATGCGGACCTCTCGAACTACTTCGGCGAGATACCGCACGCCGAGTTGATGAAGAGCATCGCGCGGCGCGTGAGCGACGGACGGATGCTCGGACTCGTCAAGGCGTGGCTGGAGATGCCGGTGGTCGAGGAGGACGGGAAGGGCGGCACACGCCGCACGAACCGGGCGCGGAAGGAACGAAAGGGGACGCCGCAAGGCGCTCCGATCTCGCCGCTGTTGAGCAACATCTACATGCGGCGGTTCATCCTTGGCTGGAAGGCGCTGGGCCATGCCCGGCGCTTCGGTGCGGAGATCGTGAACTACGCGGACGACTTCTGTGTGCTCGGAAAGGCACCGGCGGCGGAGATGCTGGCGGCGGTCAACCGGCTCATGGAACGACTGAAGCTGCCGGTCAACGCACGGAAGACCCGATGCCTCCGATGCCCCGAGGAGCCGATCGAGTTCCTTGGATACCGCATCGGCTGGAACTATCGCCCGACGGACGGAAGCCGGTACATCGGCACTCGGCCAAGCAAGGCGAGCGTTCAGAGCATCTGCCGCGGGATCAGCGAGCAAACGGGCCGGCGCTTCGCGGGCCGGTCCGCCGAGGAGGTCGTGGAGCGCCTCAACCGGATGATGTCCGGCTGGGCAAACTACTTCACCCTCGGGCAGGTCGGCGTGGCCTACAAGGCCGTGGACCGGCACGCGACCCGGAGGCTGCGACAGTGGTTCGGGCGGAAGCACAAGGTGCGGTCGGGAAGATACGTGCGCTTCTCCGACGAACGGCTGTGGCACCGCTACGGCCTGACACGCCTCGAGCCGACGACCGGAGACCTTCCGTGGGCGAAGGCATGATCCCGGCTGAGAGCCGGATGCGGGAAATCCGCACGTCCGGTTCGACGAGCAGGGGAGTGGAAACGGACCTACGGGAGCCGGACTGAGCACCGGAGCGAAAGCGACGGACAACGCACCGGACCCTACGGGCACCGCGCCACCCCCTGACTCTACCAGGATGAAGTAGGCACCGGCCTCCAGTAGTCGCTAAATTGTTCTTGCCCAAGAACATGACGGCTACACAAAAGGAGGACCGGTGCCGACACAGCGTAAGCCCATCTCGTTCGCCTTTCAAGGCTGTCGGGGCCGCAAGGTCACGGCCGCATTCAACGGCGGCGCGATCACCTCCCACGCCGGGGCGCTGCTGCTCAGGGAGAGCGGGCGGGCGATCGGCCTGTTCGACCGCGTCGCCGCCTGCTTCACCGACCACCGCGATCCGCGGCTCACGGAGCACTCCGTCTCCACGCTGGTGGCCCAACGCATCGTGTCCCTCGCCCTCGGCTACGAGGATCTGAACGACCACGACCAGTTGCGACACGATCCCGTGCCGGGCCTTCTCGGCGACAAGACCGGGGCCACCCGGAAGGACTGCGCCGCCCTGGTCGGCAAGAGCACGCTCAACCGGCTCGAACACGCGCCCCGAGGTGGAGAGCCGGGCCGGTACCACAGGATCAGCCACGACCCGCGGGCGATGCAGGCCCTCCTCACCGAGTTGTTCATCGAGTCACGGACCGGCCCGCCCCCCGCACGCCTGGTCCTCGACATCGACTGCACCGACGACGAGACGCACGGAAGGCAACAGGGCCGCTTCTTCCACGGCTACTACGGCCACTACTGCTTCCCGCCGCTGTACGTCTTCTGCGGACACCACCCGCTCGCCGCCGTCCTCCGGCCCGGCAACACCGATCCGGCCCGCGGCACCGTCGAGGAACTCGACCGCATCGTCACCCAACTCAGAGACCGCTGGCCCAACGTCGAACTGCTCATCCGGGCCGACTCCGCATACGCCCGCGAGGAGATCATGGCCTTCTGCGAGGCGCGGAACATCCACTACGTCCTCGGCCTCGCCAGGAACGACCGCCTCGCCGGAAGGGTCGGCCCCGAACTCCTCGCCGCCAAAGTCGAGTCCGAGGGCCGCCGCCCGGTGCGCTTCTACTCCGAGTTCGCACACGCCACCCGAACCAGCTGGTCGCGCCGCCGCCGCGTCGTCGCCAAGTGCGAGCACATCCCCGGAGAGTCCAACCCCCGCTTCGTCGTCACCTCGCTCCCGGATACGATCGCTCCCCGGACCGTCTACGAGCGCATCTACCGCCCCGGGGGCAACGCCGAGAACGCCATCAAGGAGCAGCAGCTCGACCTGTTCGCCGGGCGCACCTCCGCCACCCCCATCGCCGCCAACCAGCTCAGGCTCCTCTTCTCGGCCCTCGCCTCGGTCCCCATGATCCGCCTCCGAGCCGCCCTCGCACACACGCGCCTCGCTCGAGCCACCGCCCACTCCCTGCGACTGAAGCTCCTCAGGATCGGAGCCCGCGTCTCCGTCTCCATGCGACGCATCGCCGTCGCCATGGACGCCCACCACCCCTTCACCGCCGAGTTCGCCCGCGTCCACGCCAGCTTCCCCACGTAGCGCCCGCTGCGGCACGCAACTCCGCCCCAGAGCCCGCACAGCCGCCCCCGGCCCGGGCACCGGTGTCTCCAGGCACCGAGCATCCGACTCCGGATCACTCCTCACCGGCCCGAAACAGCTCCCTCCGACGCTCTCGGAACTATCCTCGAACCCCAAATGGAGACATTACCCGGCCAACCATGGACGAACGGGCTTCCGCCGTTCACTTCCGGGGGGCGTGTGAGAAATCCGGGCTAGACGGGGAACAGTCCACTGGGGCCGAACGTGCCGTAGATGCATGAGGGTCGAACAGGACGAGGGGCCATCAGCTGGCTCGGGGCGGAATCCCCGTTACGACCCCGCTGGCGGATCGAACACAATCCCTAGCAGGGTCCCGGAGGCTTCGCCATCGGTTAGCCTGCACCGAATGTGCTCATCAAAGGCGAATCCTTCGTGGAACTCATCGTAAGGGACCATGTCCGAGTTCAGAGCACAGATGTATTGGGTACCGGTACGCGCGGCAACCTCGCTAGCCCGCTCAAGTGCGGCTGCCCGTTGTCGCGAGTCGACGCCATCGTACATTTCGCTGTCGTGGACCAAGAAGTCGATGGACAGGTCGCGACGGGCGCAGAATTCGAGAATCGCCAGGTCAAAACAGAATATCTTCATCTTGCCAATCCCGTCGCTCCCGCTCTTGCTGATCTCGATATTGAACTTGAATCCAGAGTCGGTGGTGTCGATCACCAAGTGGCCGGGAGCTCTGTACAGCGCCTGAGAGTTGAGATTGAATAGCCGGACGGGGATATCCCAGGTGTCGCGGCGCTCCTCGTGATCGCGGGCAGCTAGATCCGTAAGGTCGGCCTTGTCGCGTGCGATCCGACGCTCATCGGATTCCATCTGGCGCCGACGCTTTATCTGCCTCTTCACATGTTCCAGCTCTTCGCACCTTGCGCCATGGCGCTCACGCAGCCTGACCATTTCGTTCAGCGCTCCGTGTTCGGTTAGTATCTGCAAGAGGTCGGCGCGCTTCTCCGTCAACTCCCTGATCTTGGTGCGCGTATCCGTCATGGCGCGTTCGAGGCGGGAGATCTCATTCTCCAAGAAGCGTCGACGATCCTTCACGACTAGGCCGTAGAATTCCCTTGCCTCTGCGAGCGATCTCCGTACGGCGTTAGAGAAAACCACTCCCATTTCCTTGTACACCTGCTCGACTGACTCCCCCGAAGGAGGTTCTTCCGACTCGATGGCCTGCCTGTAGAGCCTGAGGCGTCGGGCCGTAAGGATGTTCGCGTTCGTGGCCACGTGCAGTTCCTCGGTGAGCCGATTGGCCTCTTGCTGGATCGAGTCGTATTGGGGATGAACTTTGAAGTCGGCCAGGGCTCGGGAGCTCTCTTCGATCTCTTGCAACAGGGTCACGCGTTCGGCTTCAAGCTCTCCGATGCTGCCACCGACAAAAGGCACGGCACCACGGTTCACGAGCTTGTGGAGGTCCTTCAGATCTGTGTCCCTGTCCTTGATCTGTTGCCACTGCGCTGCATGGTTCCACTCCAGCCCGAGCAGCAACGCCACATGTAGCTGCACATCCCATGTCCTCTGGTTTCGGAAGTGGGAGAAGGGGTCGCCGAACGCGTGGTGGCCCCGGCGGACGAAGTAGGAAATGAGGCTTCGGAACGACGGATTGTATTTCGGAGCCTCGGGTGTCGGCAGCGAGAACAAGGCGTTTCCGAGAAACACCCGCCACTGCTTCTGCGTGAATGAGCGCTCGCCCATGAAATCGACGTCCGGGAGGTCTGGCCATTCTCCTGCCAGTCCAGCAACCGTCACGATGTTGGGTGTTTCGAGCGCCCTGGTGACGGTGATCCGGTTGTCGCCGAGTGACATCTCCATGGTGAACGCCCATTCTGCAAGCGCCGGGATTGCCAGCCCGCGGCCGCTCCGAACCATAGCGCCCAGGCAGAAGTGGATGATTTCTATCAGGGTGGACTTGCCCAGTCCGTTGCGCGTGTCCTTTCTGGACGAGCCCTCGGCGCGCTCGGCCAAGACCACATTCAGGCCGGGCGTGAGCCTGACTGGTCGGAACGAGGCCTTGTTGGCGGTGATCTCGTGGATCATCGTGTGCCCCTTACGACGAGCCCGCCTTCGAACCGCACTGCCCGCAGCGAGTAGAGCATTGTGAGGGCGAGGACGAACCGCTCGAATGTCCCTACCGCCTTGGCCTCACGTACGGCTTCCCACAGGCCCGTGACGGTGCGCGCCTGTGAAAGCTCGGAGAATATCACGGCCCCGGCTCCGAGCAGGGTTTGCTCTGCGGGTATGTGCTTGGTCGGGTGGATCATTGCTCGAAGACCTCGCAGGTCTCGAACAGATAGACCAACACGGTCTCAGCGGCGTACTGGGTCTTGAAGTCGAGGAATCCGCGCCTAGCGAACATGCACATCGAATTGAAGAGATCTTCGCCGGAAGACGTGCCGTCCTTGCGGAGCTTGTAGTAATGTTCTAGGAAGCCAGAGATTAGACGGTCTGGAAACGCGGAATCGTCTTGGCTCAAGGCCTGAACGAACGAGCGTACTTGGCGAGTCGCCGTGAGACGGGTACTGATAAGGTTCTGGGAGGAAACCGACAGACCGTGCTTCCGAATCTTGTCCTCAATGGGTATTCGAGAGAAATCCTGACCCGGCGGGGGAGGCGGGACCTCGGTGACCCATTGCGTGGCTTCTTCAAGTTCGCGGAAGCTCACGGAGGCCATCGCCTCTTCCATGGCTGTCGCAACTGCGCTTTCGTGGTCCGCCTTGATCGCAAGAAGTCGTTGCACGGAGTACTCCCGCTCTCCGTGTGGATGCGCGTCGATCTCAGCATGACAGTTCCGGCAGACGTACAGAAGGTTGGTTAGCGAGTTCTGTTGCTCTCTCGTCAGCGTCGGATCAAACCGAGCCGACGGGCGGCCCCGCGCCCCTCCCCCGTGTTGTCCGGCGATGTGTGCGGCTTCACCCACCAGGACGACATCGTCGCCCCGAAGCTTCGAGAGCAGCCGGTGGCATGAGGGCATTGCGCATCGGTTGCCGCTGAGTAGAGCCAAACGAATCCGCGTGGCGTTGGAGACGCTCATCGGGCGTAGCATCGTTGCCGAAGACGCTCGGATTCTTGGATCCAGTCCAGGGCGATGGCGAGTTGGCTGGGACTCCGGCCGGGTCGGGAGCGGCCAGCCCCTTTTGCCCCATCCCCGCTGGGCGACAAGTCTCGGAAAGTGATGGATTTCGGCATGGACGGGATCTAGTTGGGGGACGGGGTCGCTCATATCGTCCCCGCTCATCGCTGACTACCCTCCGGTTGGGTCATGGGTCGGGTGTAATCGTCCCTTCCGACACCCCGCCGGGTCTCGGTTGGGGCGAGCGGAAGATCTTCATCTTGGCAACATACACGCATCGTCCCCCGCGTTCCACAAGCAGTCTTGTCCAACGGGACATGAGCCTGAACGAGGGACGGGTTTCCACCGGGAGGTGAGCCTGAGGCGCGGGGCGATGAGATCATGGAGGCAGATCGTGACGCTTCGCACCGAACGGATTCGGACGCTCGATGAGGTTCGCGCCTTCCTCGAGGGCAGCGAGCCGGTGGATTTCACCCTCAGCGACCGGGATTCGGCCCACCTCCTCGTCCGGCGCTCGCTGGAGAGGCTCCGCCACCACCGCCTCGGCAAGCGAGACAGGGGCCTCGTCAAGGCCTATCTGGCCAAGGTGACCGGCCTCTCGAGAGCGCAGCTCACCCGGCTCATCGCCCAGCACAAGAGGACCGGCCACATCCGCGACCGGCGCGGGAAGCCCCCGGCCAACGCCTTCCAGCGGCGCGACGACTTCCGCAAGCGGCGAGACTACCGCCTGGGAGCCCTCTCGCTCGACAAGACCCGCCCCGTCCAGGTCTCCATCGGCGTCCGCCGCAAGCCCGATCCCGACGGCCGCCCCGGCTTCGTCCGCGTCGACACCGTCCACCAGGGTGACCGGGACGGCGAGAAGGGCCTCTACGCGCTCAACGTCGTCGACCAGGTTACCCGGTTCGAGCACATCGGCGCCGTCTCCCGCTTGACAAACATGAGAGCGTCAACGGCTCGGAGTACGTCAACCACCACGTCGCCGGCATGCTCAACAAGCTGCACATCGGCCAGTTCACCAAGTCCCGGCCGCGTCACTCCAACGACAACGCGCTCGTCGAGTCCAAGAACGGGGCCATCGTCCGCAAGTGGCTCGGACGCGCACACATCCCCGCCGAGTGCGCCCCCGCCGTCAACGACTTCCTCCGCGACCACCTCCGCCCCTTCCTCAACTTCCACCGGCCCCGCCTCTTCCCCTCCGAGGTCGAGGGGCCCCGCGGCCGCATCAAGAAGCGCTACCGCCAACAGGACGTCGCCACCCCCTACGAGAAGCTCAAGTCTCTCGACGACGCGGAGAGCTTCCTCCGCGAGGGCGTCACCTTCGAGGCGCTCGACCGCGTCGCCTCGGCCACCTCCGGCCTCCAGGCCGCCGGGACCGTCCGCGAGGCGCGCCGCGACCTCTTCCGCTCTCTCGCCCCCGCCGTATCGGTCGCCTGAGTCCCCGTGTCCGCTCCCCCCGGCCCCCGTTGCGCGACTCTCCCTCCAGCGAGGATTATCCGGGAGAGAGCCCAACGCCAACGGCCCCGCGGGCCCGGCTCACCACTCCGCGTTCAGGCTCATCTCCGCATTGGAAAACACTCAAGCCCACCCCCGCGTTCGGGCGCTCCCACCGTCGCGTGAAGTACGCAAGTCGGTCGCAGGGACATGGCAATCTTCCAGAGGACTTCGATCTCCCCGAAGCTCCTCGTAGCGACGCGCTCGCGCACGTAGTATGGGCGATGAGGAAAGTGTTGACCCCCGACGCCTCTAGTGATTCGACGCCTCAAAGCGGTGCCCACAGCGCCCGATGACGAGTGCGGCGGGTTCGGCTCCAGACCGGTGCCCGTGGCCATCGACAGGTGCACTGGCGGGATCAGTCGCCGCTCGGGCTTCGGGGGTACATGGATGGCCCGGCATCGCTGGCCACCATCCCACCGTTGGCCGCGCTTCGGGAGGCCCGTTTGAACGGGCTCCCCGGAGCGATTGCGGTGGTGCGCCGCCACTGTATTGGCGGCAGCCGACGACGCGTCTCGGACACGTCGCCGACGGGCTTGTCGGACGCCACTAAGGTGGGTAAGCCTGCTTACCCTGGGTTTAACCCGGGGGCTGGCGAGGGGATGGCTCCCGCCCCCCCTTCGACCCCCCCCGCTGTTCGCGCTCCCGAGAAGGTCGCGCATGGGGGCGCCGCCCCCTTTCCCCGTGTCGGTGCGGCGTGATGCCTGAGCGCCGGACCGCCCGTCGTCACCGCCCACATATCGGCGGCCCAGTCCGCCTCGCACTTCGGACATGTCCACCCGTGCCGCTGGTATCGCTACCGCTGCGGACGCGCAGCGGTCACGGCGAGACTCCATGAGGCATCACCGGTCCGGGCCGTGCGAGGCGGTATCCGATGCCGTGCTCGTTGAAGATGTAGGCGGGGTCGGCCCCGTCGTCGCCGAGCTTCTTCATGGCGGTGCGCACGCGGCCGGTGTCGTCGGAGATGTGGTGCCCCCACACCTGCCGGAGGAGCGTCTCGGTGGTGACGACCCGTCCTCCGGCTGCCGACGGGACGCGCAGCAGGTCGAACTCGGTGGCGGTGAGCCAGACCTCGTGGCCGGCCACGCTCACCCGGCGCAGGCGGTAGTCGATGGCGAGTTCCCCGCACGCGAGCGTCTCGGGCCGGGCGTGGGCGCGCAGCGCCGCCTGGACGCGAGCCACGAGTTCGGTCGGCGAGAACGGCTTGACGATGTAGTCGACCGTACCGCTGCCGAGCGCCTTGGCGATGGTCTCGTCGCGGCCGTAGCCGGAGATGAAGACGACCGGCAGCTCGGACAGTTCCGGGACCCGCTTCATCAGCTCGATCCCGTCCGTGCCGGGGAGAATAAGGTCGAGCAGCACGAGGAACGAGCGTCGTCCGGGAGCCGGACTCCGGTATGGGGTTACGCTTACGTATACGACTCCCGTAGGGTTACGCCTGTCGGGTTGAACGGCAGAGGGTTAGAAGACGGGATCGGGGAGGTGACCGATGGCAGAGAAGCGGAAGAAACCGCGCAAGCAGAAGGAACCGGTGGACGCTGAGCGGCCCATCGACGAGGGCATGATGCCGCCCCACCTCCGCTACGGCGATGCGTCGCCGGAGGACGTGGCGTCCGTGCTCATGCGCCTGCGCCGTCCCCGCCCTGAAGATCCGGAGGGCGAAGGGCCGGTCTAATCAACGCTATAATTCCCTAATGTTGATCCCTGCTAAAGGAGTGTCAATAAAAACCGGGTGCGCTATATCGCGCTGAAACGTTTTCTGTTAGACTGCACGCTCGCAAGCGATACAGCCCTGGCAAGAGATTCACAGTAATGCGCAAGCTAGCAGGCCGTGGAAGAAGTGGTCGCCGACGCGGGCGACTGTGGAAGCGGAAAGTGGCGGATGATTCGGGTGCTGTTATGCAAAAGGCGGCCCGGGGGGCGGCGAAGGCCGCGATTCGCGCCCCGGAGGCCGAGAATGCGCCCGATTCGGCCGAAGATGGCGGCAAAACCGCGTGCGGAGGCGTCCGCGAGGGCCGCGGTCGATGCCGCGAGGCCCTGCAGGCCGCGCGGGGTGCCGAAGCCGAAGCGGCCGCGCATCGCCAAGGAGAGGTTGAAGGCGGCGGCGTGAACGAGCATCCGTTTTCGGATCTCCTCCTGCCCGCGGACGTGAACGCGGCGCATTCCTCCGCTGCCGAGCAGGTGCGCGAAAGTCCGTTCCAGCTTCTCCCCGCGCTGGCGCTGTAACCGCTTCCCCCGCTCGCCGCGGATCCGGCGGCGGTTGCCGTACACGGCCTTCTGCGCGTCCCGCTTGCCCTTCCACTTCCGGCGGCCCCGGTTCGGCTCGCTGACATAGCTCCGCAGTCCCCGCTCCCTCACGCCCGTCATGGTCGCGTTCGAGTGGTAGCCCTTGTCGGCCACCACCTCCCTCGCCTCCGCGCCCGCCTCCGCCAGCCGCCGCTCCGTCTCGTCCAGCGTCACCGGCAGCGACGCGCAGTCGCCGCCGTCCATCGTCTGCACCGTCACGGCGACCACCGCGCCGGTCTCCATGTCGACCGCCTGCTCGAGCTTGTGCGCCAGGCGCGTGCGGCCGTCCTTCATCTTCGCGATCCGCGCCTCCGGGTCGTGCGGATGCTTCCAGTCCTTGTTCGACCCCTTCCCCGGACGCTTGCGGTCCAGCTTCGCAAGGTCGGCCCGCGTCGGCGTCTCGATCCCCGACGCCTTCGCCAGCTGTTCGAGCCACGCGTCGTACTCCGTCTCGTCGTCACGCCGCACGATCGCGCGCAGCGCCGCGTTCGCCTCCAGCGTCGTCGAGTCCACCCCCACCGTCCCGCCCCGCAGCAGCCCCGACTCCCGCAGCACCTCCAGCACCCAGCCGAACACCGCCCCGTGCGCCTCCACGCTCAGACGCTTGCGCGTCTTCGACAGCGTGGAATGCTCCGGCGGCGTCTTCGCCAGACCGTAGCCCAGGAACTCCCGCAGCGAGATCGAGTCCCGGCAACGCCACGCGATCCCCCGCTCCGAGCCGATCCCCTCCAGGTATCCCACCATCAGCATCCGGAAGTACACCCCCGGCGGAAGGCCCGGCCGGCCCATCCGCGCCGCGTAGAACTCCCGGCACGCCTCCTCGGCGAACTCGTCGAAGCCGCTCCCGCGCAGAAGCCTGTCCAACGCCGCGTAGAACGGGTTGTCCAGCGCACGCACCGCGCTCGCCGCAATGAACAGCTCCTCCTGACGCTCCCCCGGCATCCTGCCCACCGCCATCGCCAACCTCCCGTTGCCTTCTTGTCCCGCCCACAATCTAACCATCAACACCGGCGCGCGACATCGCGACTTTTTCCACGGGCTGTGGAGTTGCCCCGCTTTGACGGACACCTATCCATTGGGGTCAAGCAAGGAGGTGTTCCATGGCGGGCCGGAAGGGGCGGTATCCATCCGAGTACAGGGAGCGGCTGGTGGAACTGGTGAGGGGCGGGCGTAGTGCCGCGTCACTCGCCCGGAAGTTCGAGCCGTCGGAGCAGACGATCCGGAACTGGGTCCGGCAGGCGGATGTGGACGAGGGGTTCCGTAGCGACGGGCTGACAACGGAGGCGCGCAGCGAGTTGCGGCGCCTGGAGCGGGAGAACAAGCGGCTCAGGATGGAGCGCGACATCCTAAAAAAAGCCGCGGCCTGGTTCGCGAGGGAGAGCGGATCGATCCCCGGCGGGGGTATGCGTTCATGAGGGCGCACCGGGCCGAGTTCCCGCTTCGGGCCATGTGCCGGGTGCTGGGTCTCTCCCCCAGCGGCTACTACGACTGGTTGAGGCGTCCTCCCTCGGACCGCGCGCGTCGGGACGCGGAACTGGAGGCGCGGATCGCGAAGATATGGACCGGCAGCGGCGAGACGTACGGCCGTCCGCGGATCCACGCGGCGCTCAGGGCCGAGGGCGAGCGGGTGGGGCAGAAGCGCGTGGGGCGGCTGATGAGGGGGCTGGAGATCGAGGGCGCGACCAGGCGGCGCTTCAAGACGGCGACGACGAAGAGGGATACCGAGGCCCGCCCCGCGCCGGACCTGGTGGACCGTGACTTCTCGGCCTCGGGGCCCGACGAGCTGTGGGTGGCCGACATCACCTACGTCCCCACGTGGGCTGGCTGGCTGTATCTGGCCGTCGTGCTCGACGTCTGGAGCCGCCGCGTCGTCGGCTGGGCCATGGCGACGCACATGCGGACCGAGCTCGTCGAGACCGCGCTGGCGATGGCTCTCGCAAGGCGTCGTCCCGAGGGTCGTGTCGTGCATCATTCCGACAGGGGCTCGCAGTACACCTCGCTCGCCTTCGGGGAGCGCTGCCGCGAGTCGGGCATCGCCCAGTCCATGGGCTCGGCGGGCGATGCGTACGACAACGCCATGTGCGAGAGCTTCTTCGCCACCCTCGAGTGCGAGCTGATCTGGAAGCGCTCGTTCCGCACGGCGGATGAGGCGCGACGGGAGGTCTTCGGCTTCATCGAGGGCTTCTACAACACCCGGCGGCTGCACTCGGCACTCGGCTACGAGTCGCCGGCCGACTACGAGAGCAACCATGCGGCCTGAGGCGCACCCGCGGCGCGCACCGACATCCTCTCCCGAGCGCCTGAGGGAGGCTGAAAGGAGAAGAACCGGAGGCGATCAACCACAGAAACTAACCGTCCGTGAAAGCGGGACAGCTCCACTGCTAGCCCGTCTCACCCTCACGGTACTGATCATCGGCGGTCTCGCCGCCTGCGGCGATGACAGCCGCACCCCGACGGAAGACGAAGATCCCATCCGCACCGTGCTCGCACAGGCGGTGGGCGCGCTGAGCCCCGGGCAGTATTACATGTTCAACGGGTCGGCCGTGGACGGACCCTACGACCTTGACGCGGGGCCGTACCCTGAGGGGAGCGCGCAGGTGCGGGTGATCTTCTCGAAGATGGTGGAGCGGATCAACGCGGTCGTCGAGGGTACCGACAACGTGCAGACCGCGATGCACCCGAACTGCGAGCTTGCGCTGCCCGCCCCACAAGGCGACCAGGATGATTTTCTGGATTGCATCCTGAGCCTCGACACCTGCGGCGAAGTTCGGATCATCTGGCGGCCGTCGCAAAGAACCATCGAGGCGTGGTGCTACGAGTAGGAGAGAGAGCGATGCACCCCGACTGGGGGCGCGATGCATCCTAATCGGTGGCTGCCCGCGAGCGACAAGCTGCGCCCAAAGGCCGCTTCCACCGCACTCACACCGCTTCACGCGAAACCCGCACAGAGCCAGCACACCGCAGGCCAGCACACCCCTGTTCTGATACGGTAATCACCTGACAACTGCCCCCAAGAAAGGGGACGGTGGCCACCCGGCCTCCGCCGAGGTTAGTTGACAAGTGTGCTTTTGCCTCGGTGCTGTGGGCTTACCCCGTTTTAGTGGACAGGTGAAAGTGGTGGTTTCCTCCATTCTCGCCACCTCGCGGGAGAGGGCCGCGGCCCGGGGGGTCACGCCGCCTCTCCTTTCTCGCGCGCCTCGAAGCTGGCGGGCGACTCGTAGCCGAGGCTCGAGTGCCGCCGGCGCGGGTTGTACCAGCCCTCGATGAACCGGAACACCCCCCGGCGGGCCTCGCCGGGCGTCCGGAACGAGCGCCGCCAGATCAGTTCGCACTCCAGCGTGGCGAAGAACGACTCGCACATGGCGTTGTCGTAAGCGTCGCCCACCGAGCCCATCGAGGGCCTGACCCCGGCCCTCCGGCAGCGCCCGCCGAAGGCGTAGGACGTGTACTGGCTGCCTTGGTCGCTGTGGTGGATCACCCCGTCGGGGCGCCGCTGCGCCAGCGCCATGTCGAAGGCATCCAGCACCAGGGACGTCCTCAGGTGCGTCGCCATCGACCAGCCCACGATGCGGCGGCTCCAGGCGTCGAGCACGACGGCCAGATAGAGGAAGCCCGCCCAGGTCGGCACGTACGTGATGTCGGCCACCCAGAGTTCGTCGGGTCCGGAGGCCGAGAAGTCTCGGTCCACGAGATCCGGCGCGGGCCTGGACTTCGCGGCCCGCTTCGTCGTACTGCCCTTGCGGCGCCGGCTCACCCCTTCGATCTCCGCCGCCCGCATCAGCCGCGCCACCCGGCCCACACCCGCCTCGCGGCCCCGCGCCTTGAGTTCCGCATGGACCCGCGGCGCCCCGTACGTCCCCCCGCTCATGGCGTGGATCTCGACGATCTCCGCACTGAGCGCCTCGTTCTCCCGCGCCCGCCGAGACGGCTCCCGCGTCCGCCACGCATAGTACCCGCTCGGGGAGAGACCCAGCAGGCGGCACATCACGCGCACGGGATACATGGCCTGGTGATCGCTCACGAACCGGAACCCCCCCGGGGGATCGATCCGCTCTCCTTGGCGAACCAGGCCGTGGCTTTTGCCAATATGTCGCGCTCGATCTTCACCCGGCGAAGCTCGCGCTTCAGTTCCCGGACTTCCTTGCGCTCGACCGTCGTCAGACCGTCGGTGCGACGCCCCTCGTCCAGGTCGGCCCGCTCCACCCAGCGCCGGATCGCCGTCGCCGAGGGCTCGAACTCGCGAGCCAGCCGGTCCGCGCTCCGTCCCGCACGGACCAGTTCCACCATCCGCGCCTTGTACTCCGGCGCGTATCTCCGTCCCGACATGCGACACCTCCTCGTTGTGACCAACGCTCAAAGGTGTCCACCAAATCGGGGTAACTCCACTGGGTACCATCAGGTTCGCGTGGAGGCGTCGTGCGTGTACTGAGTTCCGCATCTCTAGCGTTCGGTTCGCTGCTCTGGGCGGCGTCGGTTACTGCCGTCCAGTCCGGCGGTCTCCGCTTGGTCGAGGAACTCCGGTTGGGTCGTATCGAAGGGTTGGAGTCCGACCTGTTCGGCGATATCCACGACCTCGCCGTCGACGGCGATGGCCGGATCTATGTGGTCGATCCGGGCATGCAAAACGTGCGGATCTTCGACCGAGATGGACAAATCGTCCGTGAGATCGCGCCCGAGGGCGAGGGCCCCGGCGAACGTCGTCATCGCCGCATGTCGTACCTCGGTCCCACCAGCGTGACGTGGGAACCGAACCGTGCGCGGCTCTGGATTGATGACGGTTTTCAACGGCAGGTGCTGGATTCGCTCGGGGTGGAGTACCGGCGCGACATGCGCACCGGCAACTTCTATACCAACCCAAGTATTCCAGCTGGCAAGATCGTGCAGTTCGATAAGCGGGGCCATATCTATGAGTACCAGCGCCTGCCCATCGGGGACACCACTGTCTCATACGTCGCCCGTGGCGTCCCGACGGCGGAGTACGGTGTGGTGTTCAGCGACACGCTTACCATCGATTCCCGGGCTCTCGAGAGCGGTGAGATTCGAACGACCGAGAGGACGATTGGCTCTTCCCGAGTCAGCATTGCCGTCTCCGACAAACGGCCCGAGCGCGATGAACACGCTTGGACCGTCTCGACGGCGCGCGGCACGGTCTGGATATCCGTCAACGAGCGCCGCCAGCTACACGAGGTCGCGTTCACGGGTGACACGCTCCGCACGTTCGATCTGGAAACGGCATCGAACGAACTGGATGTTTCACCCGAGGGTTGGATCTGGATTCGACACAGCGGTGCCAACCCCGAAACTACATGGGACCTGCTGGACAACTGCGGCGAGCGCCGGGGTTCCGTCTCGCTTCCCGTTCCCGTCTCGTTGACGCACGTGGGCCGTCGCGGTGTAGTACATGTGGTGTGGTCGGATGATCTCGACATCGAGTACATCATGCGCCTGCGACTGGAAGGTGATGTAGACCGCCGGACGTGCCAGGCAAGCCAAACGCCCAATGTGGATCTTCCTCCTCGGCTTCGCCGCTGCTGCGACCATGGCGCTCGCCTGCGGCGCCCCGGCGCCGGACGAGGGGACCGGCGAGGTACTGGAGTGGATCCTGCGACGGGGTCTCGCCATCGGAAGCGCGGATGATCCGGCGTACGGACTCTGGGCCGTCGGCGGGGTGCTGGCCGACGAGGACCGTGTGCCTCGTGGCACGGGACGGCACGATCCGGATCTTCACTCGTGACGGCGAGTTCGTCCGCGACCTCGGGGGCCGTGGATCCGGCCCCGGCGAGCTGACACTCCCGACGACGCCGGGTTGGAGCGAACCGGGGACTCTATCGATCGGCGACGCGGAACTGCGGCGCTTCACGTTCTATGATGTCGCCACCGGCGAGGTGGGGACGATCCCTTACCACGCGTACTTGCCGGAGGCGCACGGAGCAACAGCATTCGATCCGGTGGTCGTACTGACAGATTTGCGTGCGGCAGCCGCGCTGCGGCCTTCGGACGCGGCTCCCGAGCGAGGGATCCTCACGACCGTACCCATGGTGGTGTTGGACGCGGCGGGCGCGCTGCTCGGCTCGACACGCTCGCGCTGCTATCGGCGCAGACTTCCCGCAACGTCACAGCTGGCGTGGTGGCGGATGGCACGGTGCGCTTGGGACGCCCCGTTCAGCAAGGGGACAAGTGGCGATTCGCGCCTGACAGGTCGAGCATCGTGGTCGTCGAGGGCGGGACCTGGGCGGGGGAGGGCCCGGCCGAGTTCGGTGTGACAATGGTGGATTCCAACGGCGACACTCTGTTCCACCGTCGCATCGCCTATACACCGCGCCCGGTGCCGGACGGCTACTACGATGCCGAGATCGAGAAGATGTTTGATCATCGAATTATGGCTGAAGCCTTGGCTGACCGGCGTGCGGTCACGAACGCCGTACGGGGATTCTACGAGCAAGCCCGCTATTATCCTCCCCTTACCAACGTAATAGTGGGCAGCGACGGCACCGCTTGGATCGCGGGACTCGACGAGGATGGCGAGCGCGAGTGGCTCGTGCTCGATGCTTCGGGAGCGTCCATCGGGCGCTTACGGCTACCCGCCGGGTGGCATGTGCGCTACGGGAACCGGAACGAAGCCTGGATGGTGGAGCGGGATGCGCTCGACATCCCATACGTCGTGCGCTACGAGATCATGCACTAGGAGCTTGCGCGGTAGAACGGTCGCGAAGGGCGGCGGATCCCGGGAAGCGCGGCCGCCCGGAGGCTGAGGGGCGCCGGTTGTCGGCGGGAGCCGCCGTCGCGCGGGCGAAGCCGCCGCGCCGGCGCCGTTTCCGGGTGGATCCGGCCGCGTTTCGGGCCCCGGAGGCCCTCCGGCGCGAAGATTTCGCCCCTCACGCGGCCCGAAGGACGTGGAGGCGCCGCGCGTTGAGCGCCAGACACACCAGATCCCACTCGCCGCGCACGTTCTCCAAGCCCCTGAGGCTGAACCTCCTGAACCCCATCGCCTCCTTGACCCACCCGATGGGCGCTTCGGCGATCCACTTGCGCTTGGCATACACCGCCCGGCCTTGGGGAGTCTCCAGCTTCTTCGCCATGCGCGCCGTCGCCGGGAGCTTCTTCGGGTCGGGCTTGCCGGCCCCCTTGCCCTCCCGGCCCAGCGCCACGTAGCCGTCGATCCCCCGCGCATCCAGAGCCGCCAGATCCTCCTCGTTCGAGTAGCCCGCGTCGGCCAGCACCTCGCCCGGCGTCTCCCCCAACCGCCCGGACACCTCGTCCACCCGCTCCACCAGCTGCCCCTGGTCGCTCGCGTTGTCGGTCACCTCCGCCCCCAGCACCAGCTGGCTCTCGCCGTCGACCACCGCCTGCGCGTTGTAGCACTGCTGGTAGCCCTCCGTGCTCGTCCGCATGATCCGGCTCTCCGGATCCGTGAAGTTCGTCTGCGAGTCCGCCTCCGGCTCCCCGTAGGCCAGCTTGTACGGCGACCCCCCCTTCGGGTTGCGGTCCCACTCCGGCTCCCGGCCCCGCGCGTCGTCGCGCTCCCGCGCCTCCGCCTCCAGACGAGCCCGCGCCGCCCGGATCGCCGCCAGCCGGTCCTCCCGCCGCTTCAGCTCCTCCGGCAGCTCGTCGCCCCGAACGTCCTCCCCGTGCCGCTCGTCCTCCTCCGCGTCGGCCGCCTCCGCACGCGCCAGCAACTCCGCGATCTCCGCCTCCAGGCGCGCCTCCTCCGGACCCATCCGCCCGTAGCTCATCGCCTTCCGCTTGCTCGCGTTCGCCCGAACCTTCGTCCCGTCCACCGCCACCCGGCCCAGCCCCGCCAGACCCAGCTCCCGCGCCAGAAGCACCGCCTCGGCGAACAACGCACCGAACGCCCTCAGGTTCTTCTTCCGGAACTCGCACAGCGTCCGGTGCGCCGGAAAGTTCCCCGCCGCCAGCATCCTGAGCGGCACGTCCTCCTCCAGCTTCCGCGCCAGCTTCCGAGACGAGAACACCCCCGTCGCGTAACCGTACAGCAGAACCTTCACCATCATCCGCGGATCGTACGGGCTCCGACGGCGTCCGTCCCCCTCGTACCGCGCGTAGAACGCCGACAGGTCCAGCGCGTCCACCAGATCGCTCACGTGGTGCGCCAGATGCCCCGCCGGCACCCACTCGCGAAGATCCTGCGGCAGCAGCAACCGCTGGTCCGGATCGTACGGGCGGAACCTCGTCCGCATCCTCTCCGGATCGTACGGTAGAGACCTCGCACTCATCGCCAACTCCCCGCGCCGAACTTGAACCCGTCACAGCACGCCATCACCATAACCACCCGAAACGCGCCGCACCATCGGTTTCTACGGCGCAGGCTCCTAGGCGGTAGCTCGGGGGTTGACCCCGCGCCGCCGTCCTCGCTCCCGGAGCCCACGGCGCGCTGCAGGACCTCCTGGATGTCGAGGCCCAGCACCGACGCGAGCCCCTCCATCGTCCCGTAGGCGCCGCGCACCCGCTGGTTGAGCGCGTTGGACACGCCCTCGCCCTGGCCCCCGTCCATGACGACGACGCGGTCGATGTCCACGCCCTCCACGGCGCCCACGGCGATCTCGAGCAGTTCGGGGAGCTTCTCGGCCATGAACACGGCGAACGCGGCCTCGCCTCCGGTCTGAACCTCGGCGTAGAGCCGCTTCAGGACCTCGACCTGGGCCTTCCCGCGCTCCAGGATCGGCGCCGCCTCGGCCTCGGCCCGCGCGAACGCGGCCATCTTCTCGGCCTTGGCGGGCTCGATGACGTCCGCCCGCAGGCGCTGCTCCTCGCGCTCCACGCGCTTCATCTCGAGGATCTTCTCGGCCTCGACCTCGGCCTCCTGCGCCTTCACGCGCGCGATCTTCTCGGCCGTGTCGCCCTCGCGGTGCAGTTCGGCCTTGCGCACGCGCAACTCGTTCTGGGCTTCGGCGACCTTGATCGAGGCGGCCGCCTCCCGCACCTCCGCGCGCCGCCTCGCCTCGGCCTGGGCCTCGCGCGTGTCGGCTTCGGCCTGGGCCTCGGCGATCTCCGCGGCCCGGATCGCCTCGGCCGACTTTTCGCGGCCGATCGCCTCGAGGTAGCCGCGCTCGTCGCTCACGTTCTGGATCTTGAGCACGTCGAGGTGGAAGCCCAGCGATGCCAGATCCTCCCCCGCGTCCTCCGACAGCGCCTTGGCGAACCCCAGCCGGTCCTCGTTCACGGCCTCCGGGGTGAGCGTGGCGAGGACGCCGCGCAGGTTCCCGGTGAGCGTGTCCTGGGCCAGTTCGCGGACTTCCGTCTCCGTCTTCCCCAGCAGGCGCTCCACGGCGTTGTTGAACACCCACTCGGGCTCCGAGGCGATCTTCACGTTCGCGATCGCCTCCACGTTGAGCGGGATGTTTCCCTTCGAGAAGGCGTTGGTGACGAAGACCTCGATGGGGATGGTCTCGAGGTTCATGTGCTGGACCGTCTCGATGATCGGGATCCGGAGCGTGCGCCCGCCCGAAATGGAGCGGTAGCCGACGGCCTGGCCATCGGTCAGCATGCGGTTCCGGCCCGTGATCACGGCGGCGCGGTTGGGGGGGACGATCACGATCAGGTTCTTGATGGTGACGATCGCCACGAGCACGACGACGATGAAGACGGCCGCCATCGTGACCGGGGCGGCCAGGAGATTCAGAAAATCTTGCATTTGGACCTCATTCCTCGAGCAGCTTCATGTCCACCGGCACGACGTTCGCGATGCCGTCCGTCATGCGCACGACGACGACCGACTGCCCGGCGCGCAGCGGCAGATCGTCCGGGCAGGTCGAGTCCAGGCGGGCCCGCACGCTGTAGCGGCGCTGCCCGCGCGACACCTTCACCGTACCCGCGCCGTCCGGCGCTATTTCCATCGTCACCTTGCCGGTCAGCCCGGCCAGCGACTGCTCGCCGAGCGCGGTGCCGGCGCCCGACCGCTTGATGTAACGGAAGGCGGCGCTGATGAAGGCCCCGGAGGCCAGCCCCGTGATGCCGGCGACGACGCCCGTGACCGCGGGACCCGTGAACCAGTGCAGAATGGACCCGGTCGCGCCGAACCCGAACAGGGCGTAGACGATCGTCCGCAGCGAGAGGAGCCTCGCCACATCGGCCCCTCCCCCCGCGTCAAGTTCCGCGTCGACATCCACGTCGATGTCCATGCCGTCCAGGAAGTCGCCGAAGACGGACAGCGCGAGGAACCCGCCGCCTACCAGGAGACAGAAGACGTATATCGTGAACATGAACGGCTCTCCCTTCGGGACCGGGGCGTCGAAACCTACCGGCCCGCCTCATGATGCGCCTCCGCCGGACCAGGCCGCGACCGTCTCCCGCACGAAGTCGTCGAACACGCGCGGCGCGTGGCCCAGCACATGACTCATCGTCGCGAAGTCCTCCTCGGTCGCGATGAGCCCGTCGGAGAGGAAGTGCTCCGACATCGCCCGCAGGTCCCTCACGAGCCAGCCCGGCAGCCGCCGGCCCGCGCGCGTCTCCCACGCGTCGAGGTCGTCGCCGGCGTACTCGATCTCGCGGTCGAGGTGATCGCTCCAGACTCGGGCGACATCCTCGGACATCAGGAGTTCGGGCCCGACGACCGGATACCGGATCCCGGCATGGCCGTCGTCGAGGAGCGCGTTCACGGTGGCGTCGGCGATGTCGCGCACGTCGACCCGGTGCAGTCCCACGGCCCCGAGCGGCGCGGGATAGACGCCGGCTTCGAGCGACCGCCTCAGCCACAGGTCGTTCTGGAAATAGTGGTTCGGTTCGATCGTCACCCAGGGGACGCCGGAGGCTTCGAGCGCCGCGAGGATCTCCATCTTGCTCGCGAAGTGGGGGATGTGGGGCGCCGCATGCGCGCGGTGTGCGGAATGGAAGACGATCCGCTCGACACCGGCCTCCGCGGCCGCGTCGATCGCCCCGATGCCGAGCTGCGCCTCCCGCGGGTGGAGCGCGGTGAGGAGGTGCATGCGCGACACGCCTTCGAGCGCCGGCCCGAGCGTGTCGGGCTGCTCCAGGTCGCCCAGTACGAATTCGACCCCGTCGTCCGACGCTCCGGCTCTGTCCGCCGAGCGCGTCAAGCACCGCACCGATACTCCGCGGGCCGCCAGCCCGTCGACAACCGGACGCCCAACGGTCCCTGTCCCGCCGATGCAAAGCACATCCGCCATCCATGCCTCCTGTTCTCCGTCGTTTCTCCGTGGCTCCGATTCTGCGATCCCGCAAGATTTCGACGATACGTGGCATCCGGAGGGCAGGCGAGTGCCGTCAGGCGTCGCCCCGCCGCCGGCCCGCCGCGAGCGAGTTGAGGATCCGTTGATGGGCGGCCGGACTCTGGAGGTGAATCTCGGGAGGCACGGGGCGGAGGGTCCGTCCCGGAGGGTCGAAGCGGGCTGCGGCGGCCGCGACCCGGCCTCCCGAAGACCCGGAAGGGGAGGGGACGATGAAGACGATGAAGACGATGAAAGCCGGGCGCTGGGTGCTGCTTGGTTTCAACCTCGTGCTGGCGACGGCCATCCTGGCGCAACCCGGTCAGGCCGCGTCCGCGCGCGGGGGCGACGACTGCATGATGGAGTGTTTCCAGGGATGGACGGAGTGCGTCCTGGACCACATTTGGGGCTGCAATTACGAACTCAACCAGTGCATGCGGGGATGCCTGTTTCCCGTCTGGGGGCCCCCCACAGATCCCTATCCCTTCTGAATCGGTTCCGAATCGGTTCTGAAGCCCTTCTAACGGTGATCACATGAAGCTCGATACCACGGGGGCCGGCCCGCGGCCCCGGTACTGGACGACACTCGCGGCGGCGATGCTGGCTGCCGCGTGTCCGGAAGGGGAGAACCCCGCCGACACGGTCGGTTCGGCGGAGCCGGGAACGGACATCGGAACGGACGTCGGAGCGGACCCCGCGCACCTTCGCGCGGGGCCGCCCCGCGTGCGACTCGGAAGCTGGACCGGTGAGGGACACACGGACTTCCACGACATCGCCGGTGTCGTCGTCGACCGGTCGGCCGACGCCCTGATCGTAGCGAACCGGGGGGACGCGACCCTGCGCGCGTTCACCCTCGATGGGGAGTGGCGCAGCACGCGGGGAGGAGTCGGGAGCGGCCCGCGCGAACTCGAGGAACTGACGGCGCTGTTCGAATACCGCGGCGACTCCCTCGCCGCATACGATGGAGAACGGGGCGACGTCTCCATTTGGCCGTATGCCGGCGGGGACGTGCGGCGAGTTCCCGTCCCGACCCTTTCGGGGGACACGCTGCGGACCCCGGGGTTCCACGGTTCCACGGTCGACGGCCGGCTGGTGTGGGCGGTGTCGAGACTCGACCGGATCGTCGACGAGATCGGCGAGTCCCACCCGCGGCGCCTTGTCATCTTCCTGACGTCGCCGGAGGGAGCGGGCTTCGATCCCATCGCCGAGACCACGGGTGAACGGTTCTTCCAGTACGGGGGAGACGCGTACATCTCGGGCAGGATTCCGTTTTCTCCCCGGGCCTTCGTGCTCCCACGCGACTCGGACATTCTCTACGGGTCCACGGAACGTCCGCGCGCGGAGCGCGTTGCGGATACCGGCGTCTCGCTGGCTCCGATCGCATTCTCGGTCACGGCGGCTCCCGTTACGGCCGCGCATCGGGAGACGGCGCTTGCGGGCATCCGCGCTCGGCTGGACCGGCCCCTCCCGACCTCGCTTCGGACCCTCATAGCAACCACGCTCGATGTGTGGGCGTTTCCCGACTCCTTCCCGGTTCTGGGCGATGTCGCGGCCGGCGAGGACGGGCGCGTGTGGGTGACCGCCTCCCGGCCGCCGGAGGCGGACCCCACCCGCGCGGCAGTAGAGATCACGGTCTGGCGCGTGTACGCGGGACCGGGAAGCCCGGGCCGGGACATCGAATTCCCCGGCGATTTCCGCCTGCTGTGGGCCGACGAAACCGAAGCCGTCGGAGTGGTGCGGGATGAACTCGACATAGAACACGTCCTGGTCCTGCCGCTTCCGCCGGTCGCCGGCCCGATGGACTCATGAAGCGGCCCGGAGTCCAGGACATCGGCTTGGCGGTGTGCTTCCTCCTCCTCGCTGCCATCGCGTTCCGGCCATCGGGGGTCGTGGGTAGCCGTATCCGAGAGTGGAACGCCGAGCGGCAGGTGCTCGCGCTGTATCGCGAGGAAGGGAAGAAGGCCGCTGCGACCAGGAAGAGTGTGCTCGGAAGCGGCGATGCCGCGCACGTGATCTTCGAGTTCAGCGACTACCGCTGCCCCTTCTGCCGTTCGTCTCACGAGATCGTGGACGAGTGGGTTGCCGGCGACAGCGTGAAGGTCGTGCTGGTTCACGTTCCGCTCTCCGACCGCACGCGAGAGGCTGCGCGGACGGCGATCTGCGCGGAAAAGAGCGGGGCCTTTCGGCGCCTGCACGACTACCTCATGACGAACGACGACTGGGAGTCCATGGACGTGGCCTGGGAGTCCGTTGCCGCGGCGGCCGGCGTTCCCGCGGGAACGCGGTTCGTCCGCTGCCTGGAGTCGGCGGCGACGACCGAGCGCCTCGCCCGCGACGCCGCGCTCGCCGCCCGCTGGCGGGTCACCGGCACCCCGACCTTCGTATCGGAGCACGCCCGGATCGCCGGAGCCGTGTCGGAGGCCGACCTCGCAGAGTTGCTCGGCCGGTAGTCCGTACCTATCCTTGCATATCACATATTGTACTATGTAATTTACAAGGATGTTGATTCCAAGGAGTGCAGCGAACGACATCGAGCACGGGCTGGCGCGCCAAGCGGCCGTCGCCCTGCTCGGCGTGCGACAGGTGGGCAAGACCACCCTGGCCCTGGACATCGCCCGGCGAACCGGGGCGGTCTACCTCGACCTTCAGACGCGCTCGGCCCGTACGAAGCTGTCCGATCCGCAGTTCTTTCTGGGCCAATACGCGGATCGTCTCGTGATCCTGGATGAAGTTCACCGCGTCCCGGATCTGTTCCCCGAGCTACGGAGCCTCATCGACCGGGGTCGGCGCCACGGACGGCGGACCGGTCGTTTCCTCATCCTGGGATCGGCCTCCGTCGAACTGCTCAAACAGGCCGGCGAGAGCCTGGCCGGCAGAATCGAGTTCGTGTCCCTTGGGCCTCTGAACGTGCTCGAGAGCCAGGCCCACGCCGACACCGGAATACCGCTGTGGGTCCGGGGCGGGCTGCCCGACAGCTTCCTGGCCGCGAGCGATGAGGACAGCTACGCCTTCCGCAGGCACTTCATTCAGACCTACCTGGAGCGGGACGTGGGAGAGTTCGTGGCGCGGCGGCTGCCGGCGGAGACGCTCCGCCGCCTGTGGACGATGCTCGCGCACTGGCAGGGAGGGCTGCTCCGCGCCTCGGAACTGGCCCGAAGCCTCGCGATCAACACGGCGACGGTAGGCCGTTACATCGATACGCTGACCAGCCTCTTCATCGTGCGGCGGCTGCCTCCCTTCCTGACGAACGTGCGCAAGCGGCTCGTCAAGTCGCCCAAGGTCTATGTCCGTGACAGCGGCCTCGTACACGCACTCCTGCGCATCGGCGATTTCGAGGCACTCGCGGGGCACCCCGTATCGGGCGCCAGCTGGGAGGGATTCGTCATCGAAAATCTGCTCGCGGCGGCTCCGCCGGAAACCGGGGCGAGCTTCTACCGGACGCAGGCCGGAGCGGAAATGGACCTCGTCCTGGAGCTGCCGGGCTTCGCGAGGCCGTGGGCCATCGAGATCAAACGTGGTCTCGTGCCTCGGCCCGGCCGAGGGTTCCGAAACGCCCTGGAGGATCTACGGCCGGATCGCGCATTCGTAGTCTACGGAGGCGATGAGAGGTACGCTCTCGCATCCGGCGTTGAGGCGATCGGCGTGAAGGAAATGGCCAAGCTTCTCGCGAGTCTCCGCACTCCACGCGCGCAGGATCTGTAGCGTCCCGTACCCCGCGGCGCCTGCGGCCTGCCTTTGAGACTGCGTTGACGCACGAAGCCAAGTATGGGGTGGACCTCGGGAGCAAGGGACGGAGGGACCGTCTCGAGGGTCGGGCCGCGGGAACGGAACAGGGGCCAGCCCGGCGCGCCCGAACGCAAGAAGGGAGGACGATGATGAAGCGACGATGGGCACTCCTGGCTTTCAATCTCGTGCTGGCCACGGCCATCCTCGTACAGCCCGGCAGGGCGGCGTCCACATGCGACTTCAACGACTGCACCTGCGCATGCCTGGAGCTATGGGAGAACTGCTTCACGGACTGGGACGAGGTACGGAAGTGCGACTGGTTGTACGGGATCTGCATGTGGCTTACGTCGTGCGAGGCGGAGCCGACACGACTCTGATGGTCGGCCCGTCAAGCACCGGTGCGAGGAGGATCGCGGCCATCGTGATGATGGCCGCGGTCCTCTGCGCACTCCCGGGGTGCGGTGAGCCTCCGGTCGAGTGGCCGGAGTCGAGTCCGTTCCCCACCCGGTCCATTCACCTGGGCATGACGCATGGCGAATTGATGAGGGCACGCACCACGCTCTACGTCAACGAGGAGGGCAGGATCGAGGAAGCCGTCGTCCGAGGCTGGATGCACTACGGCTTCACGGCGTCGCGCCTTGGACCGCCGGACGCGGGCTCCAAACTCATCTACGTCGATATCGAGGAAAACGAGACGAATCGCCGGCGGGCAGAGACTCGATGGGCCACACTCGTGGCCGACTTGGCGGAAGATCTCGGCGTGGAGCCCGAGTGCATGGAACTGAAGTACGGACGGCTCGACCTTCGGCGCGCGACGCTGCTCCCGCGCGATTCGACTCTCGCAGCGGCCGTCGAGGTCCACATCGAGTCGGAAGCTCCCGGGTCCGAAGTGGCCGGCGTGACCACCCGCATGTGGCTCCCGGAGCACCCGTCGTCGCTCGCCGACGGCACACGTCTCCCGGGCGCGGCACTGCCCGATTGGCAGCCTTGCGAGGAGTCGCCGGGCTCCCCGCCCGGTTAGCGCACTTCCGTCGGACGGGTCGCCCCGGGTCTCGCCCAGGCGGCGTCTCCCGTCGTGATGCGGGTCAGCGCGTTGTCGAGGTCGGCCATGTACCGGCCCACATCGGCCTCGGCGATCGGAGGGCCGTGGATCGGCGCGATCCAGGCCGGAGGATGCCGTTCCAGCATGGTGCGCAGGGCGCCCATGACGCGCTCCGGGTCCGCGTAGCGCAGCCAGGGCAGGGTCTGGGCGTGGAATTCGTGCACGCCTTCCGCGCGTCCGTCCTCCGGGATCCGTCCCCAATCGATGTCGCAGGCGCCGGGGGCGTGCAGTGTACCGAAGCCGTCCGCCACGAAGAGCGTGCGCGAGGCTGCGTCGTAGACCCACGTCGTGTGGTTGCGGTCGGCGAGCGGAGGGTCGAGAACCACGAAGCGTCGGCCGAGGACGTCCGTCACGTCTCCGATCTTCGTGCGGCGCGCGTACGGGAGCCCCTGAAGGTCGGGGTCGCCGCAGGAGGCGACGATCTCGAAGTCGCCCCAGTCCCGGCGAAAGGCGGGAATGTTGCCCGAGTGGGGATAGTCGGAGTGGGACAGGATGATGGCCCCGACGCCCCGCCCGGCGGTGGCGTCGCGGATTCGGTCCGAGAGGCGCCGCCGGTGGTGGAAGGAGCCGGAGTCCAGGAGGATCGCCCCCTCCGGCGCCTCGACGAGATAGACCGAGACGTGGATGTGGGCGTCCGTCTCCGGGAAGCACTCGTGGACCCAGGAGACCCCGCCGCCCAGATGGATGACGCTCACCGTGCGCTCCCGCTCAGGCGACGTGTTCGCCCGCTCACAGGACGCCGCCGCGCCCGCCCGCCGCCACCCGCCGCACGACCTCGTTCAGGCGTTCGTAGTAGGGCGCCGCGTCCTCCCCCGGGATCGGAAGTCCGTGCGCCGGCGCGAACCCGTAGCCGTCAAAGCGGGCCGCAAGCGCGCCCGTCGCCGCCGTCACCTTTTGCGGCACCACGTACTGGAACCAGAACATGACCCGGCTGTGGAACTCCTCGAGGCGCCCCACGTCCACCGGCGTGTCGATTTCGTCCGTGCGCCGCAGGCATTCGCCGCTCTGGTGCGGGAACCCCATCCAGTCGACCGTGAAGAGGGTGCGGGTCGTCTCCTCGCTCATCCACGTGTGAATCGCGGCGTCGAGGAAGGTCGCCTCCGGAAAGCGGACCCGGAGCCCGCCGAGATCGATTTCGTCATCGGGCCCCACCTTCATCGCGTCGTCGAGGTGGTACAGCGCGTGCGTCTCGCCGGTCGCCGGCGCCACGAGACGGCAGTCCGGGTAGCGCCGCAGCACCTGCATCGTATTCCCCGCGTGCGGCACGTCGGGATGCGAGAGGGCGAGGTAGTCGAGCGGTCGCTCCCCAAGTAGTTCCTCGAGCCCCGGGACCAGGACATGGCCCGAAGCCGGAGAGAGGGTGTCCCAGAGCAGCGTCCGGTCGCCCGTCAGCAGGTACGCGTTCTGCGGAACGTGAAGCTCGTTCCCAGGCGTGTACCAGTCCGCGCCGCTCTCCCGCACCGCGCGCGCGATCCCGGCCCGGTGCCCGCCGCACTCCTGGATCCAGTGGATCCCGGGCCAAACGTCGCGCCGCCAGCCGGCTTCCGTTCGCGCCGTCGGCATCGGGGCCGCAGTCGGCGGCTTCGTGGCGTCGCTTCCGAGTTCGTTCATGCGCGGCAGTCTACGCGGCCCCCGCCCGTCGCCACCAGTCCGGGAGATCCGCGCCCGCCGGTCCTATCCCAGCCGGAAGTTCAGCGCCGCCGCACCCTCCGCCTGCCGTTCGTCGAGAGTGATGAACGAGATGGCCGAAGGCCGCGGGGCTACATGCAGGGCGCACGCCACGTGCCAGAGATCCGCGCCCCGCAAATCGCCGGCCCGGAGCGCGGCCCGCATCTGTCGCGACAGAGGCCGGCTCGGCTGAATCCAGCTGAACCCGGCGACCAGATCCTCCGGAAAGGGCTTTCCTTCTCTGGCGCAGACGGATCGCAGTTCGGCTTCCAGGAGGTTGGATGACATCAGGTCCCGGAACCTGCGCAATCGGCGGACGATCTCGTCCGCGCCGGCCTCGACGAAAGCGACCGAGACGAGCGCGGACGTGTCCACATAGGCGGCGCTCACTCTCCCCGGTCGGCCAGAAAGCGTTTCAGGGTGCCCGGCACCGGCGTACCCAGCTCGAGGGGCTCCCGTGGCCTGTCCTCGACGAAGGCGTCACATTTCCTCCATGAATGTCAGAGGATGGTCTACTCCATCATCAGGACGTCAATTCGCGTGGGCCGCGGCGGCCTTCGCGGCGGCCGGCTGTTCGCCGTCCGGAGAGGAGGCGGCGTTCCCGAGCCGGCCCATCGAGATCGTCTCGTGGGCGACACCCGGCGGACCGACCGACCTCCTCTCGCGGGCCCTGGCCGACGCCGCGCCCCCGCACTTCGAGGGTCGGCGCGTCACAGTCATGACGCGGCAGGGCGGGGCGGGCGCCGCCGGCATGCAGTACCTGCAGGGGCGGGAAGCCGATCCGCATGTGCTCGGGGTCTTCACGGCGAGCGGCACCGTGAACATGGCGACGGGGCGGATTCCGTTCTCTCCCGAGGACTTCACCCCCATCCTCCGCATCCAGATCGATCCCTTCCTGATCGCGGTGCGGGACGACAGTCCCTTCCACACGCTCGGGGACCTGTTCGCGGCGGCCCACGCCCGGCCGGGCGAGGTCTCGATGGCGGGGTTCGGGGCGGCGTCGGCCCACTTCCTCGGCTTCGCCCGTCTGAGGGCTGCGGCGGGCGACCCGGATGTCCGCTGGATTGCGTACGAGGGGTCGGCTGACGCGGTGGTGGCGGCGCTCGGCGGGCACACGGACGCGGCGCACACGAACTACAACATCGTGCGTGAGCACCTGAGAGCGGGGACCATGCGGGTACTGGGCGTGGCGCTTCCCGTCGAGGCGCTGCCGGACACGCCGAGCTACGCGGAGCAGGGATACGACCTCCAGCCCGTCCATTGGCGGGGCGTGGTCGGACCGCCGGGACTCGCCCCCGAATTGCGCGCCGACATCCGCGCGCGGCTGCTGGCCGCCATCGAGGACCCGGGGTTCCGCGAATACATGGAGCGGGCCGCGCTGGAATACGCGACGATGGCGGACGCGGACGCGTTCGGCGCCTGGATGGCCGAGGAGGTGGCGACGAGCCGGGACATGCTGCGGCGGCTGGGAATCCTGGATGAGTAGTTCCTCCGCGGGCGGGGCCGCGCGGTTGCGCCTGCTCGCGGAAGCCGGATTGCTCGCCGTCGTGGCGGCGGGGGTCCTGCTGGACTCGCGCTTCTACCCGGGATCGCTGGCCGAGGGAGCGCCGGGTCCGGCCTTCTTCCCCCGGCTGCTCGCCGTGCTGCTCATGGGTTGCGCGGCCTGGCTCGCGGTCCGGGCCGCGCGACAGCCCCCGGAGTCGGCCTCGGGACGTTCCCGCGGGAACGTCTCCGCGGGCCCGAGAGCCGGCCACGGCGCCCGTCTGGGGCTGGGAGCGGCGTGGATCGCCGTCTTCCTCCTCGCCTGGCCACGGTTCGGGACCATCGTGTCGGTGCCGTTCCTCGTGGCCGGGCTGATGTGGCTGACGGGCGAGCGCTCGCGGCTCGCGCTCGTCTCCGTACCGCTCGTCTTCGCCGCCTTCATCTATCTCGTGTTCATGGTGGCGCTCGGCGTGCCGCTCCCGTCCGGGTTCTGAGCCGCCGCCCGTGTCCGCCTTCCTCGACGGCCTGCTGACCGCGCTCCAGCCGGGAAACCTCGCGGCCCTCCTCGCGGGAAGCCTGCTCGGCGTGTTCGCGGGCGCGATGCCGGGGCTGAGTTCGACGGTGGGCCTCGCGCTCGTCCTCCCGGTCACCTTCGCCCTCGACCCGACGCCGGCGCTCCTGATGATGGTCTCCATATACATGGCGGCGGAGTACGGCGGTTCGATCACCGCGATCGCGATCGGCGTGCCGGGGAGTTCGCCCGCCCTCGCCACGACCTTCGACGGCTACGCGATGACCCGGCGCGGCGAGGCGGGACGCGCCCTGGGGATCTCCCTCTTCTCCAGCATGAGCGGCGGGCTCCTCGGCACCGTCCTCCTCGTCCTGGCGCTGGGGCCGCTTTCGCGGGCGGCGATCGCCTTCGGCCCGGCGGAGTACTTCGGGCTCGGCGTGTTCGGGCTCTCCATCGTCGCGAACCTCGTGGGGAAGGATCCGTTCAAGGGGATCGTGAGCGCGCTCCTCGGGCTCCTCTTCTTCGTCGTCGGACTCGACGTGCTCACGGGGGCGCCTCGGCTGACGTTCGGCACCAACGCGCTCATGGACGGTCTCGGGCTCGTCCCGATGCTGATCGGCTTCTTCGCGATCGCCGAGGCGCTGGAGGCGGTGACCGGCCGGCGCAGATCGACGCCCCCCGGCGGCGGCATCGCGGGCGCCCTCCCGAAGGCCCGCGAGTTGTTTGGACTGTGGCGCACGATTCTGCGGGGATCCGCGATCGGGGGTCTGATCGGCGCGATCCCCGGCGCCGGGGCGACGATCGCCTCCATCGTGGCCTGGAACGAGGAGCGTCGCGTCTCGAAGACGCCGGAGCGGTTCGGGACCGGCGTGCCCGCGGGAATCGCGGCGCCGGAGGCCGCGAACAACTCCTGCGTGGGGGCCGCGATGATCCCGCTCCTCGCGCTCGGGATCCCCGGTTCCGCCAGCGCCGCGGTCCTCCTCGGAGGCCTCACGGTGCAGGGCGTGGCGCCGGGCCCGCTGCTCATGACGGAGCGCTCGGAACTCGTCTACGCGCTGTACGCGGGATTCGTGGTGGCGGTGCTGCTCATGCTGGCCGTGGGGCGCCTCGGGATCCCCCTCTGGACGCGGGTGGTCCGGCTGCGGCCGTCGATCCTCATGCCGCTCGTCGTCGCCATCTCGCTCGTGGGCACCTTCTCCCTCCGCGGCAACGCGGCGGACGCGTGGGCTGCCCTCTTCTTCGGGCTCGTCGGCTTCGCTATGCTGCGAGGCGGCTACCCGCTGGCGCCGGCGGTGCTCGGCCTCATCCTCGGTCCCATGATCGAAACGAACTATCGGCGGGCGTTGAGCCTGTCCTCGGGATCGCACTCGATCTTCCTGGAGAGCCCGATCAGCCTGGTGCTGCTCCTGCTGGCGGTCGTGAGCTTCGCGGCCCCGGCGGTCCGCGGCCGCCTGATATCCGGGAGGACGCGAGCGCCCGAGCCCGGACCCGGCACACACGACAACGAACCGCCGAAAACCGAACCGCTGGAAACCGAACCCCGACAAACCGAACCCCGGCAAGAGGAATACGAGTGAGCGCGACGCGTGCGGTCATCGACTTCATACTCGAGACGACGATGGACGACTTTCCGGAGCGGCTGCTGTCCGAGGGACGGCGCTGCGTCACGGATGGGACGGGCGTGATCCTCGCCGGGTCGACGGATGCCTGTTCCCGCATCGTCCAGGACCAGATCGCGGCGCAGGGCGGGAACGCGCAGGCGACGATCCTGGGTCCGCCGGACGTGCGCGCGCCGGCGTCGCTCGCGGCGCGCGCCAACGGAACGGCGGGCCACGCGATGGACTTCGACGACACGCAGCTCTCGAACGCGCCCGACCGCATCTTCGGACTCCTCACGCACCCGACGGTCGCGCCGCTGTCGGCGGGATACGCGATGGCGGAGCGGGAAGGGGCGACAGGAGCCGAGTTCCTGGAGGCGTTCCTCATCGGGTTCGAGGTGGAGTGCAAGATCGCCGAGGCGATCGACCCGCGGCACTACATGGAGGGCTTCCACTCGACGGCGACGATCGGCACGCTCGGCGCCTGCGCGACGGCGGCGACACTCGCCGGGCTCGAGGCGGACGACCTCGCCATGGCCCTCGGGATCGCCGCCAGCCTCTCGTCGGGGATCCGGCTCGGGTTCGGCACGATGACGAAGCCGCTCCACGCGGGCCGGGCCGCGGAAAACGGCATCCTGGCGGTGGACCTCGCCGCCCGCGGCTTCACGGCCGGACACGACGCGCTGGAGGCGCCGTGGGGCTTCTTCCGCGTCTTCGGCGGCGGCTTCGAGCCCGAGCGGCTGGTCGGCGCCCTGGGCTCCCCCTACACGCTGCTCGACCCCGGCGTCTCCGTGAAGCCGTTCCCCTCGGGGAGCCTGGCCCACCCCAGCATGGCGGCCATGCTCGAACTCGTCACCGAGCACGACCTTGCGCCCGGCGACGTCGCGCACATCACCTTCCGCGCCGGACACAACATCCTGAACCCGCTGCGGTATCCGCGCCCGAACAACGAACTCGAGGCGAAGTTCTGCATCCCCTTCGTCCTCTCCAGCATCGTCCTGCGGCGACGGGCCGGGATCCGCGAGTTTCACGACGACTTCGTCCTCTCCGACGAGGCGGCGGAGATGATGGACCGCGTGACCGTTCAGTTCGACGAGGAGATCGACGCCCGCGGGTACGACCGCATGCGGAGCGCGATCGACGTGCGGCTCCGTGACGGAACCGAGCTTCGCGCCGAGGCGGACACGTATCCCGGCGGACCGGAGCGGCCGCTCAGCCGGGAGGAACTGCACGGCAAGTTCCGCGATTGCGCGAGCCTGGTGATGGACGACGCGCGGATCGACGAGGCGCTGGACCGGCTCGAACGCGTGGACGACCTGGGCTACATCGGCGACCTCGTGGACGCGCTCTCGACGGCCCCGGTCGGCGCCCCCGCCATGAGTCCCGCCAGAGGCCCCGCCATAGGCCCCCCTGGAGTCCCCGCGTGAGAGGCGCGAGGGTCGCGCTGCTGGGAGGGCTGTGGCTTGCGGCCTGCGGCGACGCGACCCGCTCCGATGAGGAGACACAGGCTGCCCTGTATGCGGCGGCGGACGCGGCCGGGCGCGGCCCGTACGATGCGCTCCAGGTCGAGACCGATCTCATGGTGGAGATGCGCGACGGCGTCCGCCTCGCGACCGATGTCTACCGCCCCTCCCGCGAATACGAACCCATCGCCGAGTCGTTTCCCGTCCTCCTCCACCGGACTCCGTACGACAAGACCTCGCGCGGACTCGTGGACCAGGCGCGCTGGTTCACGACCCACGGCTACGTCGTCGTGCTGCAGGACACGCGCGGGCTCTACGCCTCCGAGGGCACGTTCCAGAAGTACCACGAGTTCGACGCGCCCGACGGCTACGACACCATCGAGTGGATCACCGGGCTCGACTACGCGGAGGGATCCGTCGGCATGTGGGGCACCTCCTACGGCGCGCACACGCAGGCCGACGCCGCCAAGTTGAACCCGCCGGGACTCCGCACGCTCGTGCTCACGATGGGAGGTCTCTCCGACTCCTGGACGCACAAGGTCCGCAACCACGGCGCGCTCGAACTAGGCCAGCAACTCGGTTGGGCTCACCTCCAGCTCGCGGCGGTGGCGGACGACCCCGAGATCCGCCTCCGGCTCGCCGAGGAGCCGCCGTCGGACTGGTTCCCCGACACGCCCTTCCAAAAGGGGGAGAACCCGCTCTCCGTCGCGCCGAATTTCGAGGACTACTACCTCACCATGCAGAACCACGGCGACTACGACGACTATTTCCGCGGCATCGGCCGCAACTGGGTCGAGTACTACGACGAGACGTCGGACATCCCGATGCTGCATGTGGGCGGGTGGTACGACTCCTACGCCCCGGGCACGATCCAGAGCTTCGTCGCACTTTCGCGGCGGAAGTCGTCGCCCATGACGCTTCTCATGGGTCCGTGGACGCATGGGGGCAACAGCCGCTCCCATGCCGGCGACATCGAGTTCGGGGCCGAGGCCGCGATCGAGGACTTTTCGCGCGAGTTCCACCTGCGCTGGTTCGACCGGCACCTCCGCGGGCAGGTCGCGAACGACCTGTTCGCGAGCGACGAGAGGCTGGCGGGCGAAGCCGCCGGCCCGGTCACGATCTTCGTCATGGGAGGCGGTGATGGCCGCCGGGACGGGAACGGGCGCCTCTTCCACGGCGGCGAGTGGCGCACGGCCGAGACCTGGCCGATCGAGGATACGGAAGCGACGCCCTTCTACCTCCGTGCGGGCGGCGGGCTTGCGCGGGCGGCGCCCGGCGCGGACGAGGGATCGACGGCCTACACCTACGATCCCGAGCACCCGGTACCCACGGTCGGCGGGGCCTTCTCCGGCGCGCTCAAGCGGGGCGGCTACGACCAGCGCGAGCGCACCTTCCGGTCGCTCGAGGGCGGCTCCGAGAACGGTTTCTTCGCTTCCGAGGTCGATGGCCGCCGCACCGCCGACCGGCCCGACGTCCTCGTGTTCGAGACCGAGCCGCTGGCCGAGGACCTGGAGGTCATTGGCCCGGCCGCGGTCACGCTGTGGGCATCCTCCACCGCCCCCGACACCGACTTCACCGCCAAGCTCGTCGACGTCTATCCGCCGAACGACGACTATCCCGAGGGATTCGACCTCAACATCACGGACGGCATCCTCCGCGCCCGCTACCGGGATTCCCGCGAGCGGGAGACGCCGATGACGCCCGGAGAGGTCTACGAAATGGAGATCCGGCTCTTCCCGACGGCCAACCTCTTCCGGGCCGGCCACCGAATTCGGCTCGAGATCTCGAGTTCCAACTATCCCCGCTTCGACGTGAACCCCAACACGGGCGAACCGCTCGGACGCCACACGCGCACGGTCCCGGCGGAGAACACCATTCACCACGCCGCCGCCCGCCCGTCGGCGATCCATCTTCCGCTCCAAAGGAGATAGACCGTGCACGACGTCAACTGGCTCGCCGTCCTGGTCGCCGGAATCATTCCGCTGGTCGTCGGTTTCCTGTGGTACGGCCCGATCTTCGGAAAGCAGTGGCTCTCGCTCATGGAGACCACCGCCGAGGAGATCCAGAAGGACTTCAACCCGGTGAAGACGCACGGGGGGAGTTTCGTCCTCTCGCTCGTCACCGCCTACGTCCTGGCGCAGCTTCTCGCCGTGATGGGGGGCTCCGGCGCCATGGTCGGGGTCCATGTGGGACTGCTCGTCACGATCGGGTTCGTCCTCAACGTCGGATACCAGGGCGTGGCCTACGAGCAGCGCAAGCCGGGCATCTTCTTCCTGAGTCTGGGCTACAACGGCGTCGCCCTCATTGCGCAGGCGGTGCTCCTCGCCGCCTGGCGCTGAACGAGGCGCTTGAAGGTCGATTGAAGGCCGATTGAAGGTCGATTGATGGCCGGTTGATCCGGAGGAGGAAGTAGAACTCGGAAGCTTTGCCTGGCATTCTGATTCAGAGCAAATTTCCGAGTAATGGATCTGAACGACCTACTCATCCGGCCCGAGGGCAAGACTCTCGAGTTCAAGCGGGATCTTTCGTCTCCGCCGGGATTCCTGCGCACCGTCGTCGCGTTCGCGAATACGGCGGGCGGTACCGTCCTCATCGGGGTGGAAGATCGGCCGCGCCACGTCGGGGGCGTCCGCCGCGCGCTCGACATGGAAGAGCGGGTCGCCAGCCTCATCAGCGATTCCATCCAGCCCGCGCTCTGGCCGGGCCTCGAGATTCTGAGGTTCCGAGGCACGCAGGTACTCGCCGTGCGCGTCCATCCCAGTCCCGCCCGGCCGCACTACCTCGCCCGGCAGGGACTCGAAGCGGGGACGTACGTGCGAGTGGGCTCGACCAACCGCCGTGCGGACCCTGAACTGATCGCCGAGATGCGGCGTTTCGCGTCGGGCGAATCCTACGACGAGCGGCCGGTGCCCACCCTCGACTCGGAAGCCCTGGACTTCCGAGCCGCTTCGGAGTCGTTCGCTCCGGTACGGAAACTGAGGCGGCGCGACCTGGAAACCCTGCGCCTCGTGACCACGCATCAGGGCCGGTCCGTACCGACGGTCGCCGGCGTGCTCCTGTTCGGCCGCGAGCGTCTCGAGCATTTTCCCGACGCCTGGATTCAGGCCGGCCGTTTTTCCGGGACGGACCGGGCGGACATCTTCGATCAGGCGCGCCTCGACATGCCGCTGATCGAGGCGGTCGAAGCGGCGGTCGCGTTCGTCAGGAAGCACTTGCTCCACGGGGCGACCATCGGCCCTCTACGGCGAACGGACCATTGGAGCCTGCCGCCTGCGGCCGTGCGGGAAGCGCTGGTGAATGCGGTGGTCCACGCCGACTACTCGCAGCGGGGCGCGCCCATCCGCGTCGCGATCTTCGATGACCGTCTGGAGATCGAGAACCCGGGGCTGCTCCCTTTCGGCCTCACCCTCGAAGATCTGCCGCTGGGTGTCTCCAAGCTGCGCAACCGGTTGCTCGGGCGCGTCTTCCACGAAGTCGGGCTCGTCGAGCAGTGGGGAAGCGGCGCGCAACGCACGATCGCGGCCTGTCGGGACGCAGGGCTGGCGGCGCCCGAGTGGGAAGAGATCGGGATCCGCCTTCGCGTCACTCTGCGTACGGGCAAGGTGGCGCCGGCGAGGATCGATGAGCGGGACAGTACGATCCTCACGCTCCTGGAAAGCGGGGAGAGTTGCGGTACCCGGGAGGTCGCCGAGGCGATCGGTCTCTCGACCCGATCCACGCGGACCCGCCTGGCCCGGCTCGTCGAACGCGGGCTGGTGCGCGAAGTCGGCACGGGTCCGAACGACCCGAAGCGGGTCTACGTCAGGTCTTCCTCGCCCGTCGCGGATGATCTGGAGGATTTCCGGGGCTTCCGGACGAAGCGGTAGATGAGGTAGCCGGCGACGCCGAGCACGAGGACGGTCGGAATCCAGCCCAGGAAATTGAAAATCGTGCCCGCGGCGACGGCGGCCGCGATTCCCTCGATGCGTCCGACGATTCGGTGTCGCCGGCGGGCCTTGTCCAATTCCTGCCGGGAGTAGAGTTCGGGCAGGAGATCCGAATCCACGTCCTTCATCGGGCATACCTCCGGTGTCCGGGGCTGGAAGATCCTACGATGACGGGCCGCGGACCGTTTCCGCCACCGCCGCCACCGGCTGCGCTCTCTCTGCGCCCCCGAGCGCGCCCCTAGACCTAAAACAGGCGCGATCCACGCGCGAACCCTTGTTAAAAGGTACCGGAAAGGCTTATCCTGATTGTCGATAGCGGATTCGAACGATGGACGCCCGATCCCAACCAGGAGGCCTTTCCGGTGAACGGAATATCGCACAGGCAGAGCCGAAGGAACAGTGCCCGGCGGAAGCGGAGAGTGGAGTCGCGGCGGGCGGGGGCGAGGCGGCGGGGCTCCCGGCCGAAGCCCGTGTTTTCGGCGGGCGGGCTCCGCTACGAGATCGGGGCGCGGACGAGCGCGATGAGCTTCGGGGGCATCGGCGCCGTGCGGCGCCTGGTGTCGAAGCTTTCGCTGGCGCGGGAGATCGACCGGCGACTGGATCTTCTGAAGCGGCACCTGCCGTACCACGAGTCGGACCACGTGCTGAACATCGCCTACAACCTGCTGTGCGGGGGCGCGCGGCTCGAGGATCTGAACGGCCTGCGCCACGACGCGGCGTACATGGACGCCCTGGGCGCGGACGTGATCCCCAGTCCGACGGCGGCGGGCGACTTCACGCGGCGCTTCTCCGAGTCGGACGTGGTCGAGCTCATGGAGTGCGTCAACGCGGTCAGGCCCAAGCTGTGGCGGGGCCGGGGCCGGGATCTGCTGGAGCCGGTGGCCCATATCGACGTGGACGGGACGCTGGCGCCCACGCTGGGCCGCAAGAAGGCGGGCATGGACATGTCCTACAAGAAGGTGTGGGGCTACCACCCGCTGGTCGTGTCGCTGGCCAACACGGCCGAGGTGCTCTACGTGGTGAACCGGCCGGGCAACGCGGTGAGCCACGCCGGCGCGGCGGAGTGGATCGACCGGGCCATCGACCTGGTGGCGCCGTACGCGGAGCGGGTGTGCGTGCGCGGGGACACGGACTTCTCGCTGACCGTCAACTTCGACCGCTGGAGCGAGCGGGCGGACTTCATCTTCGGCTACGACGCCCATTCGGCGCTGGTGCGGCGGGCCGAGGCGCTGGAGGAGGACGACTGGAAGCCTCTGGAGCGCAAGCCCCGCCACGTGTCCCGGACGGGGAAGACGCGGAGTGGGCGGGAGGACGTGAAGGGGCGGATCGTGCGCGAGCGCGGTTACGTGAACAAGCGGCTCAACTTCGAGGAGGTGGCCGAGTTCGACCACCGGCCCGTCAAGTGCCGCAAGACGTACCGGATGGTGGTGGTGCGCAAGAACATCAGCGAGATGAGGGGCGAACTCGCCCTCATCGAGGAGATCCGCCACTTCTTCCACATCACCACCCGGAGGGACGTGAGCGCGGCCGAGGTCGTCCGGCTGGCCAACGCCCGGTGCGGCCAGGAGAACGTGATCGCGCAGCTCAAGAACGGGGTGAACGCGCTGCGCGTGCCCGTCTACGACCTGGTGAGCAACTGGGCCTACATGGTGATGGCGGCCTTGGCGTGGAACCTCAAGAGCTTCCTGGCGATGATGATGCACCTGAAGGCCGACCGCCGGAAATACACCGCCATGGAGTTCAGGCGCTTCGTCCGCGAGATGATCCTCGTGCCCTGCCAAGTCATCCGCCGCGCCCGCCGCACGACCCTGCGCATCATCGGCTGGCGGCCCTCGGTGGACCGCCTGTTCAGCACCTGGAACACCATCGAGCGGACCGGCTTCACGTAGCACCCGCCGCCGGGCCCGGCTCGCCCGAAGGCGTCAACCGCCTCCCCGGGGACCGGTGTCTCCCCGCGCAAAACGCCGGCCCCGCACCCTCCTTCCGCCGAGCGACAAACCCCGAATCCCCGCCTCGGAACCACGGAAACACGGCTTCCCGGCGGCCTCCTCCGCCCATAATCCGCCGCCCGAAATCCAAGTGACGCCTCGCCAGCCCTACTCGCTTGTTTTAGGCCTAGAGCCCTCTCCCGCGCGCGAGCGGATTCGGTAGGTTCAGGCCGTTCCACCCTCCAACGGAGATTCGAGATGCGCGTTTCGACACCAGGCTCCAGAGGTTGCCGGGTGCTGCCGGCCGGTCTGCTCCTCGCGCTGGCCGCGGCCCTCGGTCCGTCGCAGGCGACGGCCCAGGCGGCGCAGTCGGCCCACCCGCCGCGCGACGAGTTCGCGGACGCCCAGAGGACGGATGGGGCGATGCCCGTCATCCTCCCGCTGCGCGAGCGGGCCGCCGTCATCGACCGCTGGCTTGAAAGGCGGCTCGAGACCGTCGCGCCCGAGGTCATGCGGCGCGAGGGAGTCGACCTCTGGATCGTCGCCGCGCGCGAATACAACGAGGATCCGGTCATCGAGACGATGCTGCCCTCCACGTACATGGCGGCCCGCCGGCGCACCGTCCTCATCCTCCACGACCGGGGGCCGGGGCAGCCGCTTGAGCGGCTCGCGGTGGCCCGGTACGACATCGGTCCCTTCCCGCGCGCCTGGGATCCGGACACCGAGCCCGACCAGTGGGGGCGGGTGGCGGAGGTCATCGCCGAACGCGACCCGCGGCGCATCGCGGTGAACCGTTCCTCGACCTTCGCGCTGGCGGACGGGCTCACCGGAACGGAGTACGACGCGCTGATGGCCGCGCTGCCGGCGAAGTACCGCGAGCGGGTGGCCGGGACGGAGCGCCTCGCGATCGGATGGCTGGAGGCGCGGACGCCCGAGGAGATGGAGGTCTATCCCCAGATCGTCCGGATCGCGCACCGGATCATCGCCGAAGGTTTCAGCGCGCAGGTGATTCAGCCGGGCGTCACGACGACCGAGGATGTCGTGTGGTGGTACCGCGAACGGATCCTCGATCTGAAGCTCGCGACCTGGTTCCAACCCAGCGTCTCCGTGCAGCGCCATGAGAAGGCGGGGGGCGCGAGGGAAGGGGAGGGGGACTTCTCCGCCCGTCCGGACGAGAACGTGATCCGCCCGGGCGACCTGCTGCATGTGGACTTCGGGATCAAGTACCTGCGGCTGAACACCGACACGCAGCAGCATGCCTACGTGCTGAAGCCGGGAGAGGACGCGGCCCCCGGGGGCCTCGTCCGCGCGCTCGCGGCCGGGAACCGTCTCCAGGACATCCTCACGGAGAACTTCGCGGCGGGGCGTTCGGGGAACGAGATCCTCGCGGGCGCGCTCGAGCAGGCGAGGGCCGAGGGGATCGACGCGACGATCTACACGCACCCGATCGGCTTCCACGGCCATGGCGCCGGACCCACGATCGGTCTCTGGGACAACCAGGGCGGCGTGCCGGGGCGCGGCGACTATCCGCTCTTCCCGAACACGGCGCACTCGATCGAACTCAACGCGGCCGTCCCGGTGCCGGAATGGGGCGGACAGACGGTGCGCATCATGCTGGAGGAGGATGCGTTCTTCGACGGCGAGCGCACATGGTACATCGACGGACGCCAGACCGGCTTCTGGCTCATCCCGCGATGACCGCGGCTCGGAGGCTGGCGTCGTCGTCGATCGTCGCGTTCGGAGCGCTGGCGGGGGCCGCCGCCGGCGAACTCGCCGCGCAGATGCCGGACGCGTGGGTCCTCGTCGGACAGGACGCCGCCGATTATCGCCTCAGGCTAGACCCCGAGGTGGCCCATTCCGGGTCTTCCAGCATGCGGCTCGAGGCGCGGGGCAACCGGCGCCGCAGCCAATGGGCCGCGAGCGTGCAGCTCATCGACGCCATCGCCTACCGCGGAAAGCGGATGCGCCTGCGCGGATACCTGCGGGCCGACGACGTCGACTCCGGCGGCCTGTGGGTGCGGGTGGACGGCATCCTCGAAGGGAAGTATGCGATGCTCGCGCTGGACAACAGCGAGGACCGGCGCGTCGAGGGAACGCGGGACTGGGAGACACGCGAGATCGTGGTGGACATCCCCCCGGAAGGCGTTACGATCCTCATCGGGGCGATGATCACGGGCGATGGAGAACTGTGGGTGGACGACCTCTCCTTCGAGGCGGTCGCCGAAGATGTGCCGCTTACGACGGAGCCGGAGATCGTCATCACGGACCAGCCGTACGCTCGCCCGCCCGGCGTCTTCCCCGCACCCACGAACCTGGATTTCGAACGAGAGATGAACGGGAGCTGAACGCGAGATGAAGCATGCGATGGAATCTGGAGCCGAACCGATCAGGCGCGCAGTATTGGCGGCCCTGGCCGTGGCGGCTTTCGCGACCGGTTGCCGCGGGGGTGAGCACACCGAAGCGGCGGGAGACGCCGCGCGGGCCCCGGGACCCACCGAAAGCGCGCCGGCCGAGAGCGCGCCGGCCTCGTATCGCCCGCTTCCGGCGCTCGAGGTGACCCACCTCGACGGTCGCCCCGCGGATCTCGACCAGTTCCGCGGCCGGGTCGTCGTCCTGAACCTGTGGGCAACCTGGTGCATCCCCTGTCGCGACGAGATGCCCGAGTTGCAGCAGATGCACGCCAGGTACGCGGCGGATCCCCTCGACGTGGTCGGGATCTCCATCGATGAGGGAGATGTGGCGCTCGTCGAGGGATTCCTCGAAGAGTTCGACATCACCTATCCCAACTTCCTCGGCGATGGCTCCGGACTCACGCAGGCGCTCGATCTCTACCCCGGCGTGCCGCACACGCTGCTGGTGGACGCGGAGGGTCTGATTCGGGGGTACTGGGGCGGCCGCTTCCACCCCTTCGAGCCGGAAACCGCGGCGCTCGTCGAGAGGGTTCTCTCGGAAGCCCAGTAACCGGCCGTGGAGACGTCGTCCCGAGTGAGACGGCCGGGTGGGGACCGCAGCGTGAGACCGCCGGATGATCAGGATGATGGCGGGTTGACGAGTCCGGGCATCCTCGAGATCCGCCCGCTCCGCCCCGAGGACTGGGGTCCGGTGCGAAGGATCTATGAGGAAGGGATCGCGACGGGGGACGCGACGTTCGAAACGGAGGCGCCCGCCTGGGAGTCGTGGGACGCGAACCACCTCGACACCTGTCGGTTCGTGGCCGAGCGGGAGGGTCGCGTCGTCGGGTGGGCGGCGCTGGCGCCGGTCTCCGGGCGTTGCGTGTACGGCGGCGTGGCCGAGGTCAGCGTCTACGTCGGCGGGGACGCGCGCGGGGGCGGAATCGGCCTCAGGCTCCTGGCCGCGCTCGTCGAATCCTCCGAGCGGGCCGAACTCTGGACGCTGCAGGCGGGGATCTTCCCGGAGAACGTCGCGAGTGTCCGCATCCACGAGCGAGCCGGCTTCCGCCGCGTGGGGCGGCGCGAGCGGCTGGGAAGGCTCCACGGCGAGTGGCGCGACGTGCTTCTGCTCGAGCGTCGCAGCCTCCGCGTGGGGAGCGAGACCGACTGACACCCGGCTGACACCGGGCTGATATCGGTGCCCCCCTTGACGTTTCGGGTACGAGAGGCGATCATTGCGCGCGTTCGGACGCGTCCGGCGGTGCCGGAGCACGGCTGAACTGAGAAGGCAGGATCGCAGGATCGGGGGGGCCTCTCAACAACGGGTCGCCCCTTTTTCTTTAGTTTCTTTGGTTTTTTTCTGCGTGGCGAGTGCCACGACCCTGGCGCGGGGGAGACCGCGTCGAACAGGTCAGCGGTCGGCAGCGACGGGTTTCCCGAACTCCGACATGACTAACGAAGGAGTAGGAAATGCGTACGAGAGGTACCGTGAAGTGGTTCAACGACCAGAAGGGCTTCGGGTTCATTACCCCGGAAGAGGGTGGTAAGGACTGCTTCGTACACCACACGGCGATTCAGGCGGATGGCTTTCGGACCCTCAAGGAGGGCGAGGCTGTCGAGTTCGACGTTACGGACGGGACAAAGGGCCCGGCCGCGGAGAACGTGACCCGAGTCGCGTGATTTGCCGACCGCCACCAGGCGTAAGGTGAGTTCAAAAGGGCCGCCCGGCGACGGACGGCCCTTTTTTTGTCAGGTTTGTCAGGTAGGTTGGCTGGCCTCGGCGCCACCGCCGAAACCGATCTGCGGCCGCCGCCGGTCGATCTCGTCGAGGCGCACCTCCACCCGGTCGAAGCGCCGATGGACCGCGTTGAACATGTCATCATAGTGGCCGCGGTCGTCGGCCGCGCGCTCGCGAAGAGCCAGGACGGATTCTCGCAGTTCAGTGAAGCGCCCGTCCCAGCGGGCCTGAACGCGGTTCAGCCTCAGATCCACGCCGTTCAGGATCGTTTCGACGGCGTTCCGCAACTCGGCTACGGTCGCGGTCCTCCGTTCCGCCTTGTTTCCGCCGGGGGCCATGGTGCTTCCTCCTTGTTCTGCAATGTGAACGTTAGCCGCGTCGGGCCGGTCACACAAAAGTCGCGGCGGGGATCAACGGATCGTGAACTGGAAGCGCGATCGCGGGGATGGTGCTGTTCCACTCGACCCGTGCCTGTCTATGATCCAGCAGTGTCAACGCAGCCCGCGTCCCAGCCACGGAGAGCGTCCGATGACCGCCCCGCTCAGCAGTGCCCGAATTTCCCTCCTGTCTCTTGCCGCCGCAGCCTCCCTGTGCCTCGCCGTGCCGGCGGTGGGGCAGGCGGGGGCCGAGTCCGGGCCGCTTCGCATGGAGGACATCTTCGAGGTCGAGATCGCGGGCGACCCGCGGATCTCCCCGGACGGGCGCCGGGTCGTCTATGTCCGCCAGCGGGCCGACATCATGACGGACAGCCGCTTCTCGAACCTCTGGATCGTGGGCACGGACGGGTCGGGGCACCGGCCTCTCACGACGGGGGACTTCAACGACAGCTCGCCCCGCTGGTCGCCCGACGGTACGCGGCTCGCTTTCATCTCGAACCGGAGCGGGAGCGCGCAGATCCACGTCCGCTGGATGGATTCGGGTGAGACCTCGGTGGTCACGAACGTGACCGAGCCGCCCCGGTCGTACGCATGGTCGCCCGACGGTACGCAGATCGCGTTCGGGAAGTTGGTGCCGACGCCGGCGCCGGCGATCGGGGGGATGCCGACCCCACCGGAGGGCGCGCATTGGGCCGAGCCCGCGCAGGTCGTCGAGCGGCTCGTGTACCGCTTCGACCAGTTGGGTGATCTCCCGCACGGGTTCGTCCACGTCTTCGTCGTCCCGTCCGAAGGCGGAACGGCCCGCCGGATCACGAGCGGCGACGGCCACTGGGCCGGGAACGGGATCGGCGGCACGCACTTCTCGTGGACTCCGGATGGCGCGGGCCTCGTCATGTCGCGCGACCCCCGCGGGGGCGACACGGAAAGCGTGTTCGTGGCGGACACGGAGGTGTTCGAGGTTTCCGTGGCCGACGGCACGGCCACGCAGCTCACGGATCGCCGGGGGCCGGACGACGGGCCGATCGTCTCTCCCGATGGCCGCCACATCGCCTACTTCGGGATGGACGACCGCTTCCAGGGCTACCAGCTCACACGACTCTACGTCATGAACCGGGATGGGAGCGACCCGCGTTCGCTCTCCGACGGTCTCGACCGCGAGGTTTACGGGGCCGCGTGGACTCCCGACGGCTCGGGCCTGTACGCCCTGTACGACGACGAGGGGATGACGAAGCTCGCGCTCTTCCGCCTCGACGACGACGGGAGCGGCCACCGCGTGCTGACCGAGAACGTCGGCGGGGTCGGCCGCGCCTACGCCGGAGCGACGTACTCCGTGGCCGACGACGGCAGCTTCGCGATGAACTACACCACGCCGGCCGTCATCTCCGAAGTCGCGACGGGTCGCCCCGGCAGCGAGGTCCGCGTGCTCACCGGGATCAACGACGACCTGATGGCCAAGCGCGAGATCGGCGAGGTCGAGGAGATCCGGTACGAGTCCTCGCACGATGGCCGGCCGATCCACGGCTGGATCATCAAGCCGCCGGGCTTCGACCCGTCCCGCGAATATCCTCTCATCCTCGAGATCCACGGGGGACCGTTCTCGAACTACGGCGCGCGCTTCGACCTCGAGAAGCAGCTCATGGCAGGGCAGGGGTACGTCGTCCTCTACACGAACCCGCGCGGGAGCACGAGCTACGGAGAGGAGTTCGGGAACCTGATCCACCACGCGTACCCCGGCGACGATTTCTACGACCTCGTCTCAGGGGTGGACGCCGTCATCGACCGCGGCTACGTGGACCCCGGGCAGCTTTACGTCGTGGGCGGGAGCGGGGGCGGCGTCCTCACGGCTTGGCTCGTGGGCCGGACGGACCGGTTCCGCGCCGCGGTGTCGTGGTATCCCGTCATCAACTGGTACAGCTTCGTGCTTACCGCGGATATGGCGGCCTACGGCGTCAACTATTGGTTCCCGGGCTTCCCCTGGGACCACGTGGAGCACTACGAGTCGCGGTCGCTCCTGAGCGTGGTCGAGAACGTGACGACGCCGACGCGGATCGTGACGGGCGAGGAGGACTGGCGCACGCCGATGTCGGAATCCGAGCAGTACTTCAAGGCGCTCAAGCTGCTCGGAGTGGAGACGTCGCTCGTACGCTTCCCCGGCGAGCCGCACGGTATCCGCCGCCGCCCGAGCCATCACATCGGGAAGATGCTGTCCACCCTGGAATGGTTCCGCCGCTATTCCGCCACGACGTCCTGATCGGCGACAGCAGAGGCTTCAGACCGGAAGATTGTTGAATACCGAACTCCTGGCGTCCGATATTCAACAATCTCCGCGTCTCAAGGAGGGGTCAGCGAGCCACCTGGAAGGGAACGGTCGCGACCTGGTCGTCCCACCAGATCGTGAACACGCCGCCCTCCTGCGTCATGTCCATGAACGAGATCGTGAGTTGGTCGGCCGACATCATGATCGTGTCCACATCCATCGTCGTGCGCAGCACGTCGCGGTCGGGCGTGTAGCCGTAGGACCCCCAGAGCGCGTCCGGGTTCTCCTCGCGGAAGTTGTCCTTCGCGCCCCAGTTCGAGAAGATGAGCGTCCACTCGGCCTCGGTGAGTTCCGCGAACACGCTGTACTCGCCGGCCGGCAGGCGCTCGCCGCCGAACATGAGATCCACCTCGGTCATGAAGCGCGTGGACTGGTCCGCGCCGACGCGCCACAGCGGCGCTCCGCGAAGGAACTGCTGCCCATACTCATCGCCCGATCCGAACAGGTCTCTGCCGCGCAGGATGGGGCGGCCGTACGTCACGACGACCCAGGAGCCGCCCTCGTAGCCGCCTTCGTCGTTGACCGAGCCTCCGACCTGGGTGGCGGCCTCTCCGCGCGGACTCATGCGCCGGTCCTGGGCCTCCGCGGCCGTGGCGAAAGCAAGGGCGACGCCGAGGGCGATCGCCAGACAGGGGACGGCGCGGAACATCTTCTTCATTCGTACCTCCAAGCAGGTTCAAGCGCGGCATCGCCGGCCGGCGATGCGCGAACAATCCCTAAGCGCGACGGGCATCCTACGGCGGCGCGCGCGAACCCGAAAGCCGGGCGCGTCGCCGCGGCAGGCGGCCTCCGATACAATACCGACCCATGAAGAGAATACGGCCCGCAAGAGGAACGTTTCGGTTCATCCTTGCGGCGGGCGGCCTGGTCGCGGCGGCGGCGTGCGGAGGCCGGACGCCGGAGGTGGGCGAGACCGGCGGGGCAGTCGCCGTCGAGGCGGTGCGAGCGGAGATCGAGCGCGTCACCCGGCGTTGGGAAGCCTCGCTGATCGCGGGAGCGCCCGGCGAGGCCGTCGTCGACGTCTTTACGCCGGACGCGGTGCGTCTGCCCTCCGGGGAGCCGGCGGTGCGGGGGCACGACGCCATCGTGCGCGCGCTGGCCGGTTCCGCTCCACTGCGCGAGGCGCGGTTCACGATCGAGGACATCGAAGTGGATGGAAACCTGGCGTTCGCGAACGGGACGTACCGGGTGCGCGGTCCCGGCGATGTCGAACTCGATGGCAAGTTTCTCGAGGTGTGGAAGCGGCTCGAAACCGGGTGGCGTATCCACCGCGTCATGTGGGACTGACGCCCTCGTTCGAAGCAGCTCGCGCGCGCGGGAAGACGTTCCCGCGGGAACGTCGCCGCGCGTTGTATGGCCTGTTGCATGGCCTGTTGCCTGGCCCTTGGATGACTCCAGGAGATACGGACGAATGATGGGAACGGCGAGAACACCGGGACCACCGGGAACGGGAAGGGCGGCGTCCACCGACGCCGTGCACGCGGGCGAGCAGGAGCCGAGGCCCGAGGGGGCTGTCGTCACGCCGATCTACCAGACGGCGAACTACGAGCTTCGCGGCGAAGACTACCACGACATCGGGTACATCCGGCTCAGCACGACGCCGAACCATCGCGTGCTGGGGGAGCGCATCGCGGCGCTGGAGGGGACGGAGGCGGCGCTCGCCCTCGCGAGCGGGATGGCGGCGATCTCGGGGTCGCTGCTCACGGTGCTCTCTTCCGGGGACCACGTGCTCGTGCAGGACACGCTGTACGGCGGCACGGCCAGCCTGCTGCAGCAGGACCTGCCGCGCTTCGGGATCGGGCACACCGTGATCGACCCGCAGGATCCGTCGGGCTGGGCCGCCTCGCTGACGCCGACGACGCGGGCGATGTACGTGGAGACGCTGACGAATCCGCTCGTGCAGGTGGCGGATCTCGAGGCCGTGGTGGCGTTCGCGCGCGAGCACGGACTCGTGACGATGATCGACAACACGTTCGCGAGCCCGATCAACTTCCGGCCGGCCGAGATCGGCTTCGACCTCGTCCTCGAGAGTTGCACGAAATACATGAACGGGCACAGCGACATCGTGGCGGGGAGCGTGGCCGGGCCGGCCGACCTGGTGCGCCGCGTGAAGGTGATGCAGGACCATCTCGGCGGCTCTCTCGACCCGCATGCGGCGTTCCTGCTCGAGCGCGGGCTGAAGACGCTGAGCGTGCGCGTCCGCGAGCAGAACGCGTCGGCCGGACGGCTCGCCGCGCGCCTCGAAGCCCACCCCGCCGTTTCGGTCGTGCACTACCCGGGGCTGGAGAGCCACGCCCAGCACGAGCGCGCCGCCCGTCTGTTCGATGGCTTCGGCGGGATGATGTCGTTCGAACTCGAGGGCGGAACCGACGCGGCCGAGGCCTTCATGTCCGCGCTGGAGATCCCGATGGTCGCGGCCAGTCTCGGGGGCCCGGAGTCGCTCGTCGTGCGGCCCGCCGCCGCCGTCCACGCGGGCATGTCCGCCGAGGAGCGGGCCAAGGCGGGCATCAGGGACGCCCTCATCCGCTTCTCCACCGGACTGGAGGCGACGGAGGATCTCGCGGCCGACCTCGACCGGGCGTTGGCGAGCCTGCCGCGGGCGGTCGCGGGCCTCACCGCGTGAAGCCCCCGGGGCTGCCGGAGATGGAGGCGGCACGGGAACGGGTCTACGCGGCGGCCCTCCGCTCGCCGCTCCTCCGCCTCGGCGTCGACGAGGGGCCCGAGATCTGGCTCAAGCTCGAAAACCTGCAGCCGATCGGATCGTTCAAGATCCGGGGATCCGCGAACGCCATCGGCCTCATTCCGCCCGAGGAGCTGGTGGCGGGCGTATGGACGGCGAGCGCGGGGAACATGGCGCAGGGCGTCGGCTGGAACGCGCGCCGTCTCGGCGTCCCGTGCTCGGTCGTCGTCCCGGAGACGGCGCCGCGGCTCAAGCTGGACGCGATCGCCCGCCTCGGCGCGACGGCTGTCAAGACCTCCGTCGCCTCCTGGTTCGAGGTGTTCCGCACGCAGCGCTTCGATGGAATGAGCGGGCGGTTCGTCCATGCCTTCATGGACCGTGACGTGATGGCGGGGAACGGAACCATCGCGCTCGAACTGGTCGAGGATCTCCCCGCTGTGGACGCCGTCGTCGTCCCCTTCGGAGGAGGCGGCCTCGCATGCGGGATCGCGGCCGGCATGCGGGCCGTCGCGCCGCACGTTCCCGTCTTCGCGTCCGAGGTCACGGGTCAGGCGCCGTTCGCGGAGTCGCTGCGCGCGGGCCGGGCCGTCTCGATCTCCTATACACCCTCGTTCGTCGATGGAATCGGAGGACCGCACGTCGAGCCGGACATGTGGGATTTGGCGCGGGATCTCCTCGCCGGCTCCGTCGAGATCACGCTCGAGGACACCGCGGCGGCGGTTCGCCTGCTCGCGACCCGCAACCGCGTGGTCGCCGAGGGGGCCGGCGCCTCCTCCGTCGCGGCCGCCCTTTCGGGCGCGGTAAAGGGGGACAGGATCGTCTGCATCGTGTCCGGGGGGAATCTGGATCCGTCCAGCCTCGCCACCATCCTCGCGGGCGGCGTGCCATGAGCGACATGACCGACCCGCCCGTCCCCCGCGAATCTCCCGCCCCCGCTCCTCCTGCGACGCTCACGGCCTCACAGGTCTCGCAGATCCTGAAGCGGGCGGCCGAGATCGACGCGCGCGGCGATTCGATGACCGTGGAAGAGCTGGAGCGCATCGCCGGCGAGGCGGGGATCGACCCGCGCGCCACACGGACGGCGATCGCGGAACTGGTCGCGGAGGAGACGCCGGTTCCGGCCCCGCCACCTCCGGCGGTCCCCGCGACGCGCGCCGGAAACCCGGCCTCCCCCTCTCCCGGACGCATCATCGCGGGCGGGGCGGTCGGCGCGGTCTTCGGGTTCCTCTTCGCGAGTTCACTCGGGGGCGCCATCACGGGGGCCGGCGCCACGGTGATCTACCTCATACTGCGTGCCGTGCAGGCCATGAAGCGCGGCAGCCAGCTCGACTTCCAGCTCCAGAACTTCACCTTGTGGTTCGTGTCGACACTGATCATCTCGGCCGCGGGCGGGCTCGAGGAGTTCCTGTTCACCCTGCTCTGCTGGATCCTCACGTCGGTCATCGGCGGACTCCTCGTCCGCTTCGGCCCCCGGGAGGAGGAGCCGGAGGAAGGGATCCCACAACTCGAATCCGGAGGCCGCTGACGCATGACCGACCCGCCGCTGAAGCTCACCACGTCGCAGGTTTCCCTCATTCTCCAGCGCGCGGCCGAGATCGACGCGCGGGGGGACACCCTGAGCGTCGAGGAGTTGGAGCGCATCGCCGCCGAGGCGGGCATCGACGTCCGGGCGACGCGGACGGCGATCGCGGAATTCATCGCCGAGGAGATGCCCGTCCCCGCTGCCGAACCCGATGTTCCGGCGGTCCCCCGGGCTCCGGAAGTGCCGCGGACGCGCACCCGCAAGTCGAGTTCGCCTTCTCCCCTGCGCATTCTCTCCGGCGGCGGCGTCGGGGTCGCGTTCGGGTTCCTCCAGGCGCTCTTCGAGTCGGCCGCCTTCCTGGGGTTCGGCGGCGCCGTGCTCTACCTCGTGCTGCGCGCGGTGCAGAGCATGAAGCGCGGAGACCAGCTCGACTTCCAGCTCCAGAACTTCGCCCTCTGGCTCGGCACTCTGATGAGCACCCTCGCCACGGATGTCCTCGAGGGGGACGAGGTCACCGCGATCATCCTCTTCGTCTGGCTGGTCACGTCGTTCCTGGGCGGACTGCTCGTCCGCTTCGGCCCTCGGGAGGAGGAGACGGAGGAAGAAGTCCCACAGCTCGAATCCGGAGGCCGCTGACGCAGGGCGGTTTCGCCCAGCCCCGCATCGCCTTCGCAACTCCAGTTGACATCTGCATGCACTACGCTATCGTTATGATATCAGGGATCGAACTTGGAGCGTATCGGAGCATGGGAAACCTGACCGTAAGGAATCTGGACGACAGCGTCATCGCGCGGCTGAAGGCACAGGCGAGGGAAAACGAACGCTCGCTCGAGGGGGAGATCCGGCATGTGCTAAGAAGGGAAGCGTCGAAGCCTCGGCGCGCGGCCGAGTCTTCGCGCGAGCCGATGAGTTGGCGGCGACGACGGTTGGCACGCGGCAGACGGACAGTGCGGCCCTGGTCAGGGAGGATCGGGCTCGGTGAGAGTCACGGTGGACGCGAGCGTCGCCGTGAAATGGTTTGTCGAGGAGGAAGGGCGCGGTCAAGCCCTCACGTTGACAGCCCCCCGACTCGAAAGGCACGCCCCGGATCTCATGCTGCCCGAGTGCGCCAACGTGATCTGGAAGAAGCAGCGCCGCGGCGAGATTACTTCGGCGGAGCCGTTCATCGACCAAATCGCGCAGCTGTCGGAAGTCATGACCCTTCACCCCGGTGCAGCACTGGTGCGCGAAGCGGTAGGGATCGCTCTGGAAGCCGAGCACCCGGTGTACGACTGCTTCTACATTGCGTGCGCGAAGCTTACGGACTCGGTCCTGGTGACCGCGGATCGTCGACTGGCAGAGATCGGATCGCGGTCGCCCCACCCGGTGACCGCCGTCACCCTCGAGGACGGGGAAGCGATCGGCCGGATCGAAGCGGCTGGCGTTCGGTTCGTCATCAGCCCGGCGAAGGTGGAGGCATTGATCGAAGCGTGGGATCGCTTCATGGCCACATGGGACAGTGTCCTGAGGGACACGTTCTCGTCGGCATCAACAGAAAGAGTGCGGATCATCAGCCACGAACACCGAGATCTTGCAAAGAGCCTTGTGCAGACGTCCCCCACCTACCGGCGGTTGATTGAGATGGTTCAGAATCTGGATCAAGACGAACGCGTGGATCTGCTCGTGCTTGCGTGGACCGGAGGGGGCGAGGCGACGACACGCCGGCATCTCCTTGATCGCGCGCTCCGCACGGTCGACGAGTTGGACGTCATCGATATCGCGCATCTGGGTGTGGACTGGCGCGAAGGTCGCGCGCATCTGGCCGAGTAGGAACCATCCCAAACGGCCGAGACGCCGCAGGAGGTGCAGGCGGCCGAACCGACCGGCATCTATTGCTACAACGGCCATATCCTGGAGAGCTTCCTCGCGACCCGGCTCGTGGTGGATCCGGGGACAGGTTACTTCGGCATGACGCGGGAGGAGGGGAGTGATGACGGCTCGGACGACACTCATTGCGGTGCTGGCGCTCGGCACCGGCGCCATGGAGGCCGGGGCGCAGACGCCGGGTTCGATCCCGACGCCGGAGTCGGTGCTGGGGCACGTCGTGGGGGCGGACTTCCACCTCGCGACCTACGAGACCTCGATCGAATACTTCCAGGCGCTGGACGCCGCGACGGACCGCCTCGAATTGCGCGAAGTGGGGCGTTCGTCGTTCGGCCGGCCGGTGTACCTCGCGCTGATCTCGAGCGCGGAGAACCTCGCCAACCTCGACCGCCACCGGGAAATCGCGCAGCGGCTCGCGCATCCCCGCGGACTGACCGACGAGGAAGCGCGGCAGCTCGCGGCGGAAGGGAGGGCCCTGGTCTGGATCGACGGAGGCCTGCACGCGTCGGAGGTGGCGCACGCGCAGCACACGATTCAGCTCGCCTACGACCTGGTGACGGGGGATGTGGACCCGGAGACCGCGGCGATCCTCGACAACGTCATCCTCCTCCTCTGGCCCTCGATCAATCCCGACGGGCAGACGCTCATCGCGGACTGGTACGACTCGAACGTGGGCACGCCGTACGAGGTCGCGCCCGCGCCCTTCCTCTACCAGAAGTACATCGGGCACGACAACAACCGGGACGGCTACATGATCAACCAGATCGAGTCCCGGTACACGACCCGCGTGGCGCGCGAGTGGGAACCCCACATCCTCTACAACCACCACCAGAGTTCGCCCTTCCCGACGCGGATCTGGATTCCGCCCTTCGCCGAGCCGATCTCGCCGCACGTGCACCCGCTCATGTGGCGCATGGTGAACCTGATCGGGATGGCGATGTCGCAGGCGCTCGAGGAGCGGGGGCAGCGGGGCGCGACGCACATGGGCACCGGGTTCGACAACTGGTATCCGGGGTTCATGGATCACGCGCACAACTTCCACAACGTCGTGTCGTTTCTCACCGAGACGGCGCTCTACCGGTACGCGACGCCGGGCTTCTACACGATCGGCGACTTCCCGCCCTCGGACCGGGATCTGCGCCCGGAGTCGCTCTACTCCAGTCCGTGGGAAGGCGGCTGGTGGCGGCTGAGGGACGCCGTCGACTACATGCTCACCGCGTCGATCTCGGTGCTCGATGTCGCGGCGAAGTACCGGACGGACCTCCTCTACAACCGCTACCAGGCGGGCCGCGACATCATCGCCCAGTACGAGGAGGGTCCGCCGTACGCCTACTTCGTGCCGCAGGACCAGCGGGACCCCGTCGCGGCCGTGGAGCTGCTGCGCCGGCTCGCCTTCAACGGAATCGAGATCGACCGCCTCGCGCGGGCGGCGAGCCACGAGGGACTGGACCATCCGGCGGGCACGTGGGTCATCCGCATGGACCAGGAGTTCGCCAACTTCGTGCGCCAGTTGTTCGTCCTCCAGGACTATCCCGATCTGCGGGAATACCCGGAGGGACCGCCCGATCAGCCCTACGACGTCTCCGGGTGGACGCTGCCCCTGCAGATGGGGGTGCGGGTGATCGAGGCGACGTCCCCGATCGCGTCGGACGTCCGTGACGCGCTGGAGCCGCTCTCGGGCGAGGCGCTCGCGTGGGATGCGGAGGTGGAGGATGCCTCGCCGTTCGATTCGCCCTTCGGCGTCGGGTTCGACTCGCACCCGGTGGCGACGGCGATCGTGCCGCCTCCCGGGCGGGTCACGGGCGGCGGATCGGAACTCGTCGTGGACCCGGCCCAGAACAACGCCTTCAAGGCGGTGAACCGGGCGTGGGCGGCGGGCGCGCGCGTCTCGTGGGCACCGGGGTCGCCGGGCGCGGATGGCGAACCGGGGACCGGCGGCCGGTACGCGATCTCGGGGTTGCCGGGCGAGACCCAACTCGTCCGCGACCTGGGGCTGCAGGCGACCCGCGGCGCGGGTAACGTGAACCTGCGCGCGCCGAGGATCGGCCTCTACCGCCCCTGGAACGCCAGCATGGACGAGGGCTGGACGCGCTGGGCGCTGGAGCGGTACGGGTTCCGCTTCGCCAGCCTCCGCAACGCGGACGTGCTCGCCGGCGACCTGGCCGGCCGTTACGACGTGATCCTGCTTGCGGACATCTCGCGCGGCCAGATCCTGAACGGCTTCGCGAAGGGTTCCGTGCCGCCGCGCTACGAGGGCGGGCTCGGGCCGGAAGGCGTGCGCCGGCTCGACGCCTTCGTGAGGGCCGGCGGCACGCTCGTCACCCTGAACCGCAGTTCGCTGTTCGTGATCGAGGAACTACACCTGCCGGTGCGCAACGTCGTCGCGGGGCTCAGCCGCGCGGACTACTTCCAGAGCGGTTCGATCGTGGAGATGATCGTCGATCCCTCGCATCCGGTGATGGCGGGGATGCCGGAGCGGGCGGCGGTCGTCGTCGGGCAGAGCCCGGTGTTCACGACCGAGGAAGGGTTCGAGGGACGCGTGATGGCGAAGTACGCGGAGGAGGGGTCGCCGCTCCTGTCCGGATACCTGCTGGGAGCGGAACACCTCGCGGGTTACGCCGCGGCGGTCGAAGTGGCGCACGGAGAGGGACGGGTCGTGCTGCTGGGCATGCGGCCGCAGTGGCGCGGACAGCCGTTCGGGAACTTCCGCATCCTCTTCAACGCCGCGCTCTACGGCCGTGAACTCGCCGCCGCCGCACCGGAGTCGCCCGAGTTCTGGACGGCCCCTGACGAGGAGGACGACGGGAGCGATGGGAGCGATGGGAGCGGGGGCAGCGGCGGGAGCGGGCCCGGGGGCGACGGATCATAGCGCTGCGGCGATCGCGCCCCGGCTGGACGGGCTGGATGCTCCTTCTTCTCCTCGCGACCGCGGCCCTGCTCGCCGCGTGGGCGTTCTGGTGGGAGCCCGGCCGACTGGTCCTCAACCGGACCGACCTTGAGGTGCCGGGGTGGCCCGAGGGGGAGGAAACCCGCATCGCGCTCATCGCGGACCTGCACGTGGGGTCGCCCCGGAACGGCCGGGACAACCTGCGCCGCGTCGTGCGGCGGGTGAACGAGACGCTGCCGGATCTCGTTTTCATCGCCGGCGATCTGACGATCGACAACGTCATGGGCGGCCGATTCGTGCCGCCGGAGGAGATCGCCGAGGACCTCGCCGCTCTCGACGCTCGCCACGGCGTGTTCGCGGTGCTCGGCAACCACGACCGCTGGCTGTCGGCCGAGCGCGTGGAGGAGGCGCTCTCCGGCGTCGGGATCACCGTCCTCGACAACCGGGGCCGGCGGGCGCGCGTGCGGGGCAACGACGTCTGGATCGCGGGCGTGGCGGACTTCTGGACGGGCCATCCGTCGGTCGAGGATGCGCTCGATGGGGCCCGTTCCGGGGAGCCCGTGATCATCCTCACGCACAACCCGGACATCTTTCCCGAGGTGCCGGCGCGGGCCTCGCTGACGCTGGCCGGGCACACGCACGGCGGACAGGTCGTCATCCCGTTCGTGGGGCCGGGGATCACCCCCTCCCGTTTCGGGGACCGATACGCGGCGGGTCACGTGGTGGAGGACGGACGACACCTCTTCGTGACGACCGGCGTGGGGACGAGCCGGCTCGGCGTGCGCTTCCTCGTGCCGCCCGAAATCGTCGCGCTCCGGCTTACGCGCTGCGAATCCTGCGAGTCGCCGCCGGAGTGACTATCATCCCGCCCACGCGGGCCCTTGCGGCACGGGCTGCCGGCCCGCGGTTGGAACCTCGAACCGGATCCGAAATCGGAGCGACACCGAACATGCCGCATCATTCGACATCGCGCGGGCGCAGCGGGCGCGTCGCCGGCGCCGCGTGGCGTCTGGCCATCGCAATCCTGGTCCTGCTACCGCTCGCCGCCTCCGCCCAGGAAGACAAGCTGCCGCCGCCCGAGGGCTGGCTCGCCCGCACGGATCACGGAGGCGACGGAGTGGAGGCCCTTCAGGAAATGCCGCCCGGCTGGCACGTCACCACGGGGCCGGCCGGCATCTTCTACGATCCCGAGGCCCGGGCGGACGGCGACTTTCGCGTCGAGTCCACGGTCTTCCTGTTCGACCCCGAAGGCCGGAACGAAGGGTTCGGCGTCTTCATCGGCGGCGTCGATCTCGAGGGAGACGGCCAGGCCTACACCTACCTCCTCATCCGGGCGGACGGGAGCGTGATCGTGAAGCGCCGGGATGGTGACGCGACCTCCACGCTGCTCGACTGGACGAAGCACGAGGCGGTCGTCACCTGGGCGGCGCGGGGCGAGGGTGCGGCGACGGCGAAGAACGTGCTCTTCGTGGAGGCCGGGGGCGAAGAGGTGATCTTCGGCGTGAACGAGCGGGAAGTGTTCCGGACGGCGAGAACCGGGCAGCACGTCGACGGCGTCGTCGGGTTGAGGGTCAACCACGGCCTCAACCTGCACTTTTCCTCGCTGGAGGTGACCGATGGCTGAGTCCACCGCGGGGCCCGCCGGCTCCGGATCGGCGCGGCTCGAAGCGATCTGGCTCAAGTCGGCGCGGAAGGGCGCCATGGAGCCGGTACCGGGTGCCACCCTCGTCGCGGGGAAGGGTCTGGAGGGCAACGTCGACCGCGGCGGCTACCGGCAGGTGACTCTTCTCGACGCGGACGCGTGGGAGGCGGCGACGCGGGAGATCGGCGTCGATCTGGCTCCGGAGGCCCGCCGGGCCAACCTGCTCGTGCGGGGCGTCGACTTCTGCGAGACGGCGGACCGGGTGCTGCGGATCGCCGGCTGTCGCATCCGCATTCGCGGCGAGACGCTGCCCTGCGGGCGCATGGAGGACGCGGCGCCGGGGCTCAAGGCGGCGCTGGCGCCCGACTGGCGCGGCGGCGCGTACGGGATGGTGCTCGAGGGCGGCCCCCTCGCCCTCGGCGATGCGGTGGCCTGGGAATCCTGACGCCCGGCCCGCGGGCGCCGGCGAGCGGGTGAACCCGTGACGAGCGGGCGGCCGGCGGCGGTCGTCTTCGGCCTCGTCGTCCTCGCGGCGACCGTGGCGGGGTGCGGCGCTCCGGGCTCCGAAGCGGGCCCGCCGACCCGAGCGGGTTCGCTCTCCGTCTTCGAGGCCGAACTCTTCTACCAGACGGTCGGGGTCGGAGAGCCCGTCGTCGTCGTGCACGGCGGGCCGGGCCTCGACCACTCGTACCTTCGTCCGTGGTTCGGACCGCTGGCGGAGACGCACCAGGTCATCTTCTACGATCAGCGGGGCCTGGGGGGGTCGAGGGCCGTGGTGAACGCGGCGAGCCTCTCGATGGAGCGCTACCTCACGGATATCGACCGGATCCGCGAACACGTCGCGCAACGCGAGAAGGTCACGCTGCTCGCGCACTCATGGGGAGCGATTCCCGCTCTCCTCTACGCGATGGAGCGTCCCGAGCGGCTGGCCGCGCTCATCCTCGTCGCGCCCGTCGAACCGGGCAGCCGCTTTCGCGAGCAGACCGACGAGAACCAGTTGGCCCGGCGGGACTCGGCCGACCTCGCGGCCATCGACTCGATTCGGGGAACGCCGGAGTTCGCGGCGCGGGAGGCAGAGGCCATCAGCCAGGTTTTCTTCCACGTCTTCCGCGGTACGTTCGCGGACGCGGGCGTGGCGGACCGCCTGCTTCGTCTCTCCCTGCACGAGAGGACGGCGAGCCAGGGCCAGCTCGTCGCGACCCTGCTCATGACACCGCTCCAGGGGCTCGACTTCTGGGACCGTCTGGGCCAGATCGAGGTCCCGGTGCTCATCGTGCACGGCGCGGAGGATCCGATCCCCACCGAGATGGTGGAGGAGATGAACAGTGCCCTGCCGAACAGCCGCCTGATTCGGGTCGACGGATCGGGGCATTTTCCGTTCATCGAGAAGCCGGCGCCGTTCTGGGACGGCGTGCGGGAATTTCTTCAGCAGCGGTTGCGGGAAGGACCGTGACCGCGGGCGGCCCGGCGCCGGGCCCGATCCGCGACCCGGCTCCCCTGCGAGGCGCCCTCTCCCGCCTCAATGAAGCGCGGCTCGCGCCCGAAGGCAGTTTCGCCCGCCTCGCCGCCCTGCTTTCGGGGTTCGAGGAGCTTGCCGCGGTGCTGCCGGGCGAGGACCGCCGGCCCGGGGCGGCGGGGGCGCTGGCGGAACTCGAAGCGCTTCTGGCCGAACCGGGCGCGGAAACCGGCGCCGCGGCGCTGCGCGGATACCTCGAACCCATCCTCGAACGGCTGATCGAGGCTCTGCTCGACCATCCGGAGCGGCGCCTGGCCGCGTACGGGTCCCTCCTACCCGGCGAGAACAACCATCATCACATGGCGACGCTCGTCGGACGCTGGGTGGACGGGACGGTGGAGGGCACGCTTCACGACCGAGGCTGGGCGGCGCGGCAGGGCTATCCCGGGTTCGTCCCCGGAACGTCATCCGGCCGCGTGGGAACTTCCGGCGAGCGCGTGGCGGTGAAGGTGTTCGAAAGTCTCGCGCTCCCCGAGGCGTGGGACCGGCTGGATGCGTTCGAGGGCGCGGCCTACCGGAGGATCCTCGCCCCCGTGGAGACGAGGGTGGGAACCGGGGCCGGAAGCGAGACCGCGTGGCGGGTCTGCAACATCTACCAACTCACGGACCTCGCGCCCCGGCCGGCCCGCGCGCCAGATCGCGCTTCGGATCGCGAGAGCGACCCCGCCTGAGCGGCGGCAGGCGGTCGGGTCCTACTCGTCGGCCTTCACTTCCTCCCACACGGCGTCGAGCGTCGCGAGATCCGCGCCCTTCCACTCGAGGCCGCGGCTCTCCGCCAGTTCGACCATGCGCCGGCAGCGACGTTCGAACTTCTCGACCGCGCCGAGAAGCGCGTTGGCCGGGTGGGCGCCGGCCCACCGCGAGGCGTTCACCACCGCGAAGAGCAGGTCCCCCACCTCCTCGACGACCTCCGGGCTCGCTTCTCCGATCCGGGGCGGCGCGGCCGATCCGGGAGAACCGGACGCGCCTGCCGCGTTTTCGGCGTCTTCGGCGTCTTCGGCGGCTGCCTGCTCGAGTTCCGCCGTCTCTTCGCGCACCTTCTCCATCGGCCCCGCGAGGTCGGCCCAGTCGAAGCCGAACCCCGCCATCCGCTCCTGCACGCGCGCCGCGCGGCTGAGCGGATCGAGCCCGGCCGAGACCCCGTCGAAGGGGTCGTCCGGAGACTCGCGTTCCGCCGCCTTGAGCGACTCCCAGTCGGGTGGGGCGTCGGCGTCGCCGTACACGTGGGGGTGACGGACCTCCATCTTCGCCTCGAGCGCTTCGACGACATCGGTGGCCGCGAAGGCGCCGCGCTCTTCGGCGAGCACGATCTGGAAGGCGACATTCAGGAGCAGGTCGCCCAGTTCTCCCGAGAGCTCTCGGTCGTCTCCGGCCCGGATCGCGTCCGCGACCTCGTGCGCCTCCTCGAGTAGGTACGGACGGAGCGTCTGCGGCGTCTGCTTCGCGTCCCAGGGACAGCGGACGCGCAGGAAGCGGACCAGAGCGAGGGCGCGGGCGAGGGCATCGTCCCCTTCGCGCGCCTCGTCCGCGTGGAGACGCTCGAGGTCGGCGGCGGCGGTTGGCTCCGGCATGGTGGCGAAGGTATCACCCGGTGGCAGGACGCCGCTGCATTCGACAGGTTGCTCACCTCCGGGCCGGCCCCGCCGACGGGCCGACAGGACCTTCTCCCGAACCCCCGGCGACGCTTGACCCGCAGCCGCGAAGACCCCCCGCACCGAGCGTGGCTCGAGGTCGATCTGGCCGCGCTGTCGCGGAACGCCCGGCGCATGGCGAAACATGTGGCCCCCGCCCGCTTCGTCCCCATGGTCAAGGCGGACGCGTACGGCCTCGGCGCCATCGAGGTCGCCCGCGCCCTGGACCGGCTGGAGCCCTACGCCTTCGGGGTTGCGACGCCGCCGGAAGGGGCGGAACTCCGGCGGAGCGGGATCGAGCGCCGCATCGTCGTCTTCGCCCCCTCGGCCGCCGCCGAGATCTCCCAGCTTCTCGAGGCGCGGCTCGAGAGCGCGGCGCTGAGCCTGGCCTCGCTCGCAAAGCTCGAGGCCGGGGCGCGGGCGGCGTCCTCCCGGATGCCCGTCCATCTCGAGGTCGACACCGGCATGGGTCGCGCGGGCCTCCCGGAGGCCGAGGCCGCGGCGTGGACGCCCGAGGTGGCGGCGATCCTCTCGAGGGGCGGCGTGTCGCTGGCGAGCGTCTACACCCATTTCCATTCCGCCGGCACGGATCCGGCCGCGACCTCCCTTCAGTTGACCCGCTTGCGGCGGGCCGCATCGATCCTGGAGGAGGCCGGCGTCGAGGTCCCCTTCCTGCATGCGGCGAACAGCGATGCGGCGATGGGAGATGAGCAGTATCATCTGGGGCTCGTCAGACCGGGGATCTACCTGTACGGGGGACGGCGGGGGGCGGGCGCCGCGGGCGCGCCGGCGGACCCGGAGAGTGTGGCGCGGGTACGCGCGAGGGTCCTGGAAGTTCGTGACCTCGCGCCGGACTCGACCGTCAGCTACGGGGCCACCTACACGACGAAGCGCGCCGAACGTCTCGCCACTCTCGGGATCGGGTACGCGGATGGGGTGCCGTGGCGCCTGTCGAACCGGGGACAGGCGCTCATCCGCGGAGTCCGGACGCCGATCCGCGGCGGCGTCTGCATGGACGTGACGTCGGTAGACGTTTCCGGCGCGCCGGGTGTCGAAGCTGCGGATGTGGCCACGCTGCTGGGCCGTGACGGAGGGGAAGAGATCGCGCTGGCGGACTTCGCGGAGACCGCCGGGACGATCGAATACGAAGTGCTGACGGCGATCGGACGGCGCCTGCCCCGACACTACGTGGGCCGGCCGGTCGACGCCGCGGATGGGAGCCGATGACGGAGACTCGAGTGACAGCCGGAGAGCCGCTCTCGTGGGAAGATCTCGCCGCCCGCGCGAGGGTCGCCCGCGAACGGGCGTACGCGCCGTATTCCCGTTTCCGCGTCGGCGCCGCGCTCGAGGCCGATGACGGCCGGGTCTTCGCCGGGTGCAATGTGGAGAACGCCTCCTACCCGGTGGGGACGTGCGCGGAACGCGTCGCGCTGGGGCACGCGGTCGTTTGGGGGGCGCGCGCCTTCTGCCGCATCGCCATCGCGACGAGCGGCGCCATCCCGGCCCCGCCGTGCGGCATGTGCCGCCAGGCGCTCGCCGAGTTCGGCCGGGAACTCGAGGTCATGAGCATCGGAACGAACGGGGAGTCGATCACCTGGCGGTTGCGGGACCTGCTGCCGGCGAACTTCTCGCTCGAGCGGATGGCCGCGCCGGCGGAGACGGGCCCGTGAGCGGACGGGGACTCGCAGCGCTCGTCACGATGGTCGTCCTGGTCATGCCGGCCGCCTGTGCGGAGGACCCGCTCTCCCTGGGCTCCGAGAAGGTTCCCGGCGCCGGCGTGGAGACGCGCGACGTCACCATCTCGGCTTCCGAACTGTTGTCCTGGCGGGATACGACGCTGACCGGTTTCGCTCGGCCCTCCACCGCGCCGTTCGTGTATGTCTCCGCCGAGACGGACGTGTCGAGTCGCGGGCTCGCGCGCTTCGACGTCCCCGACACGGTTCGGACGTTCGTCGACACGCTGCCGGTCGCGAAGTTCGAGGAGGTGGAGTTCCTGCTTCGCTTCGACACGATCCGCTCCGAGTTCACGACCTTTCCGCTCACAGTCAAACTCGTCGAACTGGGGCAGCGTTTCGCGCCTCATGACGCGACGTGGGAGGAGGCCGCCGCCGGGGTCCCGTGGGCGGTGCCCGGGGGCGACCTCGGGGTCGAGATCGCGTCGGCGGTGCTGGAGGCGGTCTCGGATACGCTCCTCATGACGCCGGCCGTGGCGGAGGATTCGTTGATGAAGGCGTGGCAGCGGACGGACGGGGGCAACGGCTTCGCCATCGTGCTGGACGGCCCGGAAACGAAGCTCTGGGTGACGCAGATGGTCCTCCGATACGACCCGACCCTCGTCGGGCGAACCCTTCCGGTACCCCAGTCCCAGTTGTGGGAAGAACACGCGTTCATCCTGGATCCTCCCCAGCCGCCGACGGGTACGGAGCTTCGCGTCGGCGGTCTCCCCGCCTCGCGCATCTACTTCGAGTTCGTGCCGCCCGGAATTTTCGGGGAAGCAGCGCTTGAAGGGGCTACGGTCAGCCAGGCCGAAGTCATCCTCCATCCCCTGGCCGCGCCCGATCCGTATGCGGCGGAGCGCAGCATCCAGGCCCGAAAGATCAGTCTGCTCGCCGACCCGTTCGAGGCCGGTGAAAAGACCCCGATCGGGAGCGGGGATCTGATCGCGACAACGCTCGATCCCGCCAGACTCCGCGAGGGTGAGCCGGTTCGCCTCGACATCACGCTCCTGATGGCGCGGGCTGTCCGGGATTCGCTGAGGCGCATCCGGATCGGCTTGCGGGCGGACCCGGATGCGCAGGCGCTGGGCTACTGGGAGTTCGGCTCCGCCGAGTCGCCGCCGGAATTCCAGCCGCGGGTCCGAATCGTATTCAGTTCGGCGCCCCGCTTCACGGTGCCGTGATGCGGACCGTCCGAAGGTTCCGGGGCAGGGTCCGGGGAACGTGCCCGGGATGGGGCCGGGCCGGGTTCGTGCTCGCCGCGCTGGCGGCCTCGCCCGTTGCCCTCTCCGCCCAGACGCCGCTCACGGCGGTCGGCCTCGGCTATCCCGTCGCGCCCGTGGATGGCCGGTCGGCGGCGCTCGGTGGATCGGGCTCCGGCCTGCTCGGCGGATCATACAGCCTCACGAATCCGGCCGACCTGCTCCTTCACTCCGAACCCGGCTTCTCGGTCTCGCTGGCCAGCGAGGGTGTGACGCTGGAGGGCGAGAGCGCGTCGCTCGACACGGGGCGCGGGCGTTTCACGACGATCCGGGCGCTCGTTCCCTACAACGACTGGGCCTTCAGCCTGGCCTTCGGCGGCGAGTTCGACCAGGACTGGTCCAACATCCTGCAGGACACGCTGCGGCTGAACGATGGTTCGGTTCCCTTCGAGGAGACGCGCGAGCACAACGGCGGGATCAGCACGATCGATGCGTCGCTGGCGCGTCGCCTCGGGCCGCTGGGCATCGGGGTCTCGGCGCAGCGGCTGACCGGCTCGCTGCGGCAGTCGTTCTTCCGTCAGTTCGGCGATCCGATCGGAGGGGCGCCCACGCTCGGCGGCATCGCGGGGGCGAGGGAGCTGTCGTGGCGAGCCTGGCGCTTCAGGGCGGGTGGATCGATCCGGCTGGGGGACCGCATCGTGGCGGGCGCCGCTCTCGGGACGGGAGGGACGCTGTACGCGACCCCCGAAGGGGCGGACGAGCCCGAGGCGGAGTTCGACCTGCCGACCTCGATCCAGCTCGGCGGCAGCGTGCGTGTGACGGACCAGATCCTCTTCACCGCTGGCGGCGGCCGGGCCGGGTGGTCGGCCGTGGGGTCGCGCGACGCGGTGGCCGGCTCCGCGTTCCAATCCCACGACATCGCATGGCTGGGCGGAGGGATCGAATACGGCGCGCTCTCCCTGCTCGGCGGAAGGCTGCCGCTTCGGGCCGGCTGGCGGAGGACGGGACTCCCGTTCAGCCGGGGTGCGGAAGCGCTCGACGAGTCCGCCTTCACCGGCGGTTTCGGCTGGGAGTTCCAGGATGGACTGGCAGTATTCGACCTCGCCTTCGAGAGGGGATCGCGCGGCGACGTCGCGGCGGCCGGCTTCGCGGAGAGCTTCCGGCGCGTCACGTTCTCCTTCTCCCTCCGCCAGCGCTGAGCCACCCGTGGAGACGCCGAAGCTCGTCACCCTGAAGACGCCCGGCGCGGATCGCCCCCGCGGCCCCCGCCCGCTCGGGGGCCGGGTCTACATCGAGACCTACGGGTGTCAGATGAACATCAACGACACCGAGTTGATGGAGGGGCTGCTCGTCGACGAGGGCTTCGTGAGCGTGGATGCACCCGAGCGCGCCGATGTGATCCTCGTGAACACCTGCGCGATTCGCGAGCACGCGGAACGGCGCGTTCGGGGCCGGATCGGCGAGTTGCAGCGCCACCGCAAGCGGCATTCCGGACTCGTGCTCGGGGTGACGGGCTGCATGGCGCAGCGGCTGGGCCCGAGGCTCATCGAGGAGGCGGCGGGCGTGGATCTGGTGGCCGGACCGGATGCGTACCGCGCCCTCCCGGAACTCATCGGTTCGATTCGGGCGAACGCGATCGAGCGCGGACAGACGCTGCTTGGACTCGACGCGGAGGAGAACTACGAGGGCGTGGACAGCGTGAGGCGGGAAGGCGTAAGCGCCTGGATCACCGTCCAGCGCGGCTGCGACCACCGCTGCACCTTCTGCATCGTGCCCTACGTGAGGGGACCCGAGAAGAACCGGACGCCCGAGGCGGTCCTCGCCGAGACCCGGCGCGCCGTGGAGGAGGGGTTCACCGAAGTCGTTCTCCTCGGACAGACCGTGAATTCGTACGAGTCCGGAGACTGGAACTTCGCGACGCTGCTGCGGGCCGTGAGCCGCGCGGACGGCATCCGCCGCGTGCGTTTCACCTCGCCCCATCCCAACGATGTGACGCCGGAACTGCTCGAGGTGATGGCGGGCGAGCCGACGGTCTGCCGCCAGCTCCACCTGCCGGTGCAGTCGGGCTCCGACCGCGTGCTCAAGCGCATGGTCCGGCGCTACACGAGCGGGGGGTTTCTCGACAAGGTCGAGGCCGTCCGCCGCGAGGTTCCCGGCATCGCGCTCTCCACGGATGTGATCGTCGGCTTTCCGGGGGAGAGGGAGGCGGATTTCGAGGCCACGCTGGAGCTGATGCGGGACGTGCGCTTCGACGATGCCTATCTGTACAAGTACTCGCTGCGCGAAGGGACACCGGCTACGCGCTTCCCGGCTGCGGATTTCGTGCCGCACGAAGTGGGTTCGCAGCGGCTGGAACGCCTGATCGGCGAACACCGCGCGATTCAGCGCGAGATCAACGAGTCCGAGGTGGGTTCGCGGCGCGAGGTCCTGATCGAGCGCTCGGCGCGCTCGCCGGGCGATGTGCTCGGCCGGACGGAGCAGAACAAGGTCGTCGCTTTCCCCGGAGACCCCTGCCGGATCGGCACGTACGCGCAGGTGCGCCTCACGGGGACGACGGGCGCGACCTTCATGGGACGGCCCTTCTGATGCGCTTCGTGATGCGGCTGCTCGCCTTCGTTGTCGTCATCCTCGCCGCGTTCTGGTTTACCGCGAGGAACGCGGGCGAACTCGTGAACGTCGTGTTGCCTTTCCTTCGCATTCGCGCGTCGCTCCCGCTCGTCGTCTTCGCCTGCATCCTCGGGGGGATGGGCCTCTCGGGCCTGCTCGCCTGGCGGGCCGAGCGCCGGACCCGGCGCCTGGCGGACCGGGCCGCGTCGGCGCGTCTCGCGCATGAGGCGCCCGCCTCCATGGAGTTCGCGATGGCGGCGGAGCCCCCGACGGCGGAGCCCCCGGCCCCGCCCGAGCCCCCGGAACGGTCGGAGCCGAGTCCGCTCCTCTGACGCTCCGTTGGCGGACGGTTGACGGACGGTTGACGGACGGTTGATGGTCTCTCCGAGCGTAGAGGTGAACTCTGCGCCCGGAGGCTGATCGACGTCCCACTCCCTCTCGCCCCTGCTCCTGACGGCCCTGGCGCTCGCCGCCGGGGATGTGGCCGGGCTCGCGCTCGCCCGAGCCGACGCCGTCGCTTTCCATGCTCCCGCGGCGCTCGCGGCGGGGCTCCTTTGCGTCATCGTCGGCCGGGCCGTGCTGCGGGCCGCCCGCCGGGCCCGCCCCGGCCGAGCCGGCGGCATTTCACCGCACGCGACGGTGGGTTTCTCGGTCGTGCTTGCCGCCCTCGCCGGGTTGCTGGCGGGTCTGCCGAGCGGCACGGCGGCGCTGGGGGCCTGCGTCGCCACGTTGGAGGCGGGCGCGCCGGTCGCGGTGGTCGGCACGCTCGCGGACGCGGCGCCGGAACGGCGGGCGGACCGGGATGCCGGCCCGGTCCGGGTGTCGATCCGCGACGTCCACATCGTCTCGGGCGGGCGGATCTGCCGCCTGGGCGCGGTGCGCGCCTTCCTGCGGCCCGGAGCGGCGCACGAGGCGGGCACGGCGGTGCTCGCCCGGGGCACATGGCGCACGGCGGGCGGGACGAACCCCGAAGCGGCCCGACCCCGGCTGCCCCGTCCGCCCGCGACGATGGGCTGGATCGGTGGCGCGACGCTGGAGCCGCTGGATGTGCCGGCGAACGCCGTGGGCCCGCGCGGTCTCCGCCGCTGGATCATCGAGTGGCGCGCCGGGCTGCTCGCCCGGCTCGACGCCCGGCTCGCCCCGGAGCACCGGGCGATCGGCAAGGCTCTGCTGCTCGCCGACCGCAGCACCCTCGACCCTGTGACGAGAGAGGCGTTCGTCGGGGCCGGGATCATCCACCTGCTCGCGATCTCCGGGCTCCACGTCGGCCTGATCGGGGCTTCGCTCTCCTGGCTCATCGGCCTTCGCGTGCGCGGTCCGCGCCGGCTGCTCTACGCCGCCGCCTGTACGAGTGCGTACGTATGCCTCATCGGCGCGCCTCCCTCGGCGGTGCGAGCGGCGCTGATGTTCTGGGGCTGGGCGCTCGCCTTCCGCCGGGCGCGCCCTGCGCGCATCAGCGATCTCGCGGCGCTCGCGGCGACGCTCGCCATTCTGGCCGACCCGCTCATCGTGACCGATCCGGGGTTCCAGCTCTCCTTCGCCGGTTTCACGGGCGTCGTGTTCGGGGGCCGCGTGCCGCTGCCGCGTTGGCTCTCCGCCCGGCGCCTGCGGGGCATCGGGCGGGCACTCGCCGTGAGTTGCGGCGCCTTCCTCGTCACGGCGCCCATCGCGGCCTTCCATTTCGACCGCATCGTCATCGCCTCGATCCCGGCCAGCGTGGTGGCGGGCGCGGTGGTGGGTCTCGCGCTTCCCGCCCTCGCGCTCACGCTGGTCCTGCCGTGGGGTCTCTGGGTGCTGTTCGCCGGCGCCGCGGACGTCGCGCTCGGCTGCCTCGCGGCGATCGCGTCCTTCTTCGCGGGGCTCCCGCTGAGCTGGGCGGGTCCCGGCCTCGGCCCCCGCGCGTGGGCGGTCGCGGCCGCGCTCGTCGCCCTCGCGCTCGACCGTACGCGCGCCCGGCGCGGCCTCGGCGTCCTCTCGGTCGGGGCCGTGCTGGCACTCACGGTCGCCTGGCCCCTCGTCAGGGCCGGCCTCGAGCGGGGCACGGCGCTCGTCTGCACCCTCGCCGTGGGGCAGGGGGACGCCGCCGTGGTGCGGACCGGCGCCGGCCGATGGCTCGTCTTCGACGCGGGCCCGGGCTCGGCCTTCCGGACGGCCGGCACGGCATCCGGCCCGCCGATGGCCGACGCGGGAGGCCGCGTCGTCGTGCCCTTCCTGCGCCGCATGGGCGCCCGGACCGTGGAGCTGTTCGCCATCTCCCATCCTCACCTCGACCACTACGGCGGCGCGGCCGCGGTGTTCGAGGCCCTGCGGGTCCGCCGTGTGCTCGATCCCGGCGTCCCGGAGCCCAGTTCCTCCTACCTCGCCTTCCTCGAACGGCTTCAGATGGAGGGCGCCACCTGGCATGCGCCCCGCGCGGGAGACCGTCTCCGCATCGACGATGTCGAACTCGAGATCCTCTGGCCGGAGGGCCCGGCGGGCTCGGATGCGAACGAAGGCTCCCTCTCCTTCCGTCTCACGGTCGGCGGCTTCCGCTACGTGAACACGGGCGACGCCGGCGTCGAGGTGGAGCGCGAGATCCTGGAGCACCTTGCGCCGCTCCGTCCGGAGACGGATCTCCTCAAGCTCGGCCACCACGGCAGCCGGACTTCGAGTTCCGTCGAATGGCTGAGAGCGACGCAACCGGAAATCGCTGTGATCTCGGCGGGGACACGGAACCGGTACGGGCACCCGCACGCCGTGACGCTGGCGCGGCTCGACTCCGCCCGGGTACCGCGCGTGTGGCGGACGGATCTCCAAGGCTCCCTGTGCGTAGAGGTCGACGCACGCGGATGGAGGATCGCGGACGCGCCTTGACGCGAAAAACCGCCCCTCCGTAACCTCTCAGCCCACCTTCCCCGAGCTCCGCGGAGCCACCTTGACCGGATCCATCGTCACCGTCGAGCACTTCATCGCCGAGCAGGAGCGCGAATATCCCCAGGCCACGGGCGCGCTGACAGACATCCTGCTCCAGATCAGCCTCGCCGCGAAGGTCATCTCCACGGCCGTGAACCGCGCGGGCCTCATCGACATCCTCGGCGTGAGCGGGAGCACGAACGTGCATGGCGAGGAAGTGCAGAAGCTGGACGACTACGCGAACGATGTCCTCGTGAGCCTGCTGGCGCGCTGTGGCAGCCTCAGCGGCATGGTGTCCGAGGAAGAGGAGGGATTTGTCCGCGTCCCCGAATCACGCGACCCCGGACCGTACATCATCGCCTTCGACCCGCTCGACGGAAGTTCGAACATCGACGTGAACATCTCCGTGGGAACGATCTTCTCCGTCTACCGGAAGCGGAGCGAGGGGCGCAAGGTGCGGAGACGCGACCTGCTTCAGCCGGGATCCGAACAGGTCGCCGCAGGCTACGTCCTGTACGGCTCCTCCACCATGCTCGTGTTCACGACCGGGGCGGGAGTACACGGCTTCACGCTCCACCCGGAGATCGGGGAGTTCCTCCTCTCGTACCGGAACCTGCGCATTCCCTCGCCCGGCAAGAACATCTACAGCATCAACGAAGCCTACTTCGACAAGTGGACGCCGGGTCAGCAGCGGCTCGTGGAGCGGTTCCGCCAGCCTCCCCGCGACGCGCCGTCGTTTTCCGCGCGCTACGTCGGGTCCATGGTCGCGGACTTCCACCGCACCCTCCTCCGCGGGGGGATCTTCATGTACCCGGGAACCGTCACCAAGCCGGAGGGGAAGCTGCGCCTGCTGTACGAGGTGGCTCCCATGGCCATGATCTGCGAGCACGCGGGCGGCCGGGCCACCGATGGTCGGCGGCGCATCCTCGACATCGAACCCGAGGGGCTTCATCACCGCGTGCCGACCTTCCTGGGCGCCCCCGGCCTCGTGGAGATGGCGGGGCGTTACTTGGCCGAGGACTGACCCCGACGGGAACCCCGGCCCGCCAACCGACCGGGCCGGATGCAAGCGACGGAGCCGGATGCACGAAAGGGGGCCCGAAGGCCCCCCTCTTTCGTGCTCGCCGCGGGAGTCGCCGCTGCCGCAGCTTCCTGCCGCAGCTTCCTACCACATCAGAACGAGATCCGCGCCCCGAGCTGAAGCGCCCAGCGCGACAGAATGTTGTCGATCGAGTACACGTCCTCGATGTCGAGCACGCCGTTTTCGTCGAGGTCGCGCGGCGAGAAACGGACGACCGGCACACCCGTCTCCGAGTCGTAGCGCCGGAAGGACAGGATCGTGGAGGTTCCGAACTGCGTGTAACGCTGCCGGCCCCACTCGGAGTTCAGGAAGTTTCCGACGTTGATGAAGTCGAGCGTGACCTGGATGTTTCGGCTCCCCGGCCCGGGAAGCGGCACATCTTGCGCGATCCGCAGGTCGAGGCTGCGCACCCAGGGTTCGCGCGAAGAGTTCCGGCCCACGATCCCGCCGCGGTACTCGTCCAGCCCCGGGATGTCGCTTACGAACGCATCCCACGCGGCGAAGTCCATGCAGCCGCGGCAGTCCGTCTCGAAGATCGCGTCATCGGCATCGCCCGGCACGAAGGCCAGGTCGTTGAAGCGCCGCCCGTCGTTGTTCGCGTCCCCGAAGTAGGTCCAGCTGAAGGGCCGGCCCGCGCGGGCCTCGTAGAACGCCGTGATCGTCGTTCCGACGTTCTCGCTCCACTCGATGCGCTGCGAGAGCGAAGCGATGATCCGGTGCTTGATCTCGAAGTCCGCCGTTCCCTCGCCGGGGTTGTTCGGGTCGACGCCGATCTCGTTGTACTGGAAGTTCGAGATCGCGCGGCTGGACTGGCCGCTGTTCACGTCCGTGGCGTCCGTCCACGTGTAGGCGAGACTTCCGAACATGTTCGGAAGGAAGTCGCCGCCGAAGCGCTTCTGCAACTGCGTCGTGAACTGGATCTGGCGCCCCTGGTTCGTGTTGTCGAGCAGGAAGACGCCGGGCGAGAACTCCCGGTCCACGGGGTCGTCGGCGAAGAGCACGCGACCATCGCTCGTCCTACCCTCCGGCCGGATGCTGAGATCCTGGTAGAGGATGTCGTTGACGTTCTTCGTGTAGATCCCCTCGACCGTGAACACGACGCCGTCGCGCAACTCGCGGTCGATCCCGATCGTGGTCCGCCAGGCCTGCGGGAACTTGAAGTCCGTGTCCGTGAGGTCGACTTCCGTCGTCGCGATCTCGGCGCCGGGTACCGGCACGGGGGTGGGGTCGCCCGTGAACGGCGGCGGGGTGCAGCCCCGCCATGTGGCGCAGTCGATGCGGATGAAGTCCATCCCCGTGTTCGAGTACTGGTTCGAGAGCCACACGAAGGGGTTGCGGCCCGTGAAGATGCCGGTTCCGCCCCGGAGCTGCGTCCGTCGGTCCTCGTCCAGCGCGGCGTTGAACCCGAGCCGCGGCGACCACATGACGTTGCCGCTCGGCACGTCGCTCGTATGCCGTCCGAAGGCGGCGTAGAAGTTCGGGTTCTCGAGCGGCGCATCGGGCATCGCCATGATGTCCGCGCGCAGCCCCAGCGTGATGTTCAAGCGGTCGCTCAGGTCGATCTGGTCCTGGCCGTAGAGGCCGAACTGCATCGCGGACCACGCCGCCCGCGGGAACGGATCCGAGAGCCGTGAGATGGACGCCCGGTACCGGGTCGCCATCCCGTTGCGGAAGTTATCGAGCGCGTTCTCGCCGTCGAACTCCCACTGCCCGAACGCGTCCTGGATGAAGAGGTTCGAGAACGAGTAGAACTCGTTGTGCGTCCCGAAGGTGAACGTGTGGTCGCCCCGGAAGAGCGTGAGGTCGTTGGTGATCTCGAACACGTCCTGGTCCAGCGCGTTCTGCTGCGAGAAGCGCTCGATCCCCATGGTCACGCTCTCGCTCTCGCCATCGTAGGGCTCGATGTCGACCTCCGGGAAGATCGCAAAGTCGGGGGTCCGCGCGTCGCGCTGACGCTGGTACGAGAGGCGGAACATGTTGGCGGTGGAGGCGCCCAGCCGGCTGTCGAGCTGGATCACCGTGGAATTGGACACGGCGTCGAACGAATACCCCTGGCCGGGCAGTCCGATCTCGCCCGAGTGCCGGCTGATCCCCCGCTGCGAATTGGCGTTCACATGGTTGTGCCGCACGATGAGGTGGTTGCTGTCCGAGAGGTTGAAGTCCAGGCGTGCGAAGAACTTGAGGTCGTCCGTCTCGCGCTGGAGACTCTCCTCGAAGCCTCCCGGGTTGTAGTTGTAGGCGGAGTTCGCGATATCGATGATGTCGTTGATCGTCCCCAGGTCGACATCGATCGTGTTTGTCTGGCTGCTGCCGAGGAGCCCGAGCGCCAGCGGGCGGCTCGACTGCTTGATCTCGCCGCTCGTGAAGAAGTGGATCTTGTCGCGCTGGATCGGCCCGCCCGCGCGGAATCCGGCCTGCAGTTCGCTGAAGTCGGTCAGCGGGTTGTCGTCAAGGTTGCCCGTGAAGCCCTGGTTCCGTCCGAAGGCGTAGCCCGAGGCGTCGAAGTCGTTCGTTCCCGAGCGCGTGACGACGTTGATCGAGCCGCCGGTGAAGCCGCCCTGCCGCACGTCGAAGGGCGCGATCGCGACCTGGAACTCCTGGACCGCGTCAAGCGAGATCGGCTGCGAGTTGGCCTGGCCGCCGGGGGTGCCGCTGGCCGGGAGGCCGAACACGTCGTTCAGGATCGCGCCATCGACGGAGATGTTGTTGAAGCGGTTGTTCTTCCCGCCGATGCTGATCCCGCCGATGTTCTCGCTGCTCCCGATGTTCGTGCCCAGCGCCTGAGGCGTGAGCCGCGCGAAGTCCTGAATGCTGCGGGCAATCGTCGGAAGGTTCTCGATCTCGCGCGTGGTCACGGTCTGCTGCGGCCCCGTGCGTCCGCTGGAGAGGATCGCGCCCCGTTCCGCCGTGACGGTGATTTCGCCCACTTCCACGGCCTCGACGCCGAGCACGAAGTCGATGCGCCGGTTCTCTCCCAGCGCGAGGACGAGGGCGTCGGCCGACTCGTCTCCGAAACCGATGAGCGAAACGGCGATCGCGTAGGGTCCGCCGACCCGCATGCCCGGGATGTTGAAGCGGCCGTCCACGCGGGTGAGCGTCGAATACGACGTCCCGCTGGGGCCGTGCACCGCGGTGACCACGGCGCTGGCGAGCGGCGCGAGATCCTGCCCGGTCACGCGCCCGTTGACGGCGGCGGTCGTGACGCCCTGGGCGAGCGCCCCGCACGGCGCGAAGAGGCCGCCGAGCGCCGCAAGGGCGGCGAACGCCGCGGCTCGTGGGGAGAGGTTGTATTTCATGGCATGCTCCTGCTTGAAAGAGGACGAATCCGGGCTCGGTGCGCCCGGGATCAAGCTACCTAAAACCACGCGCAACATCGCGTTCGAATGTAACGACGGCCGGCGGTTTGCGTAACGGGTGCAGAGCGCCGAACGGGCACGCTATTCGTACCTCAGCGACTCCACCGGATCGAGCCGGGCCGCCTTGCGGGCCGGGAGGATCCCCGCCACCAGACCGATGGCCATGAGGATCCCCGCGCACACCGCCGCGATGGGGACGGAGAGCTTCGGGTTCACGATGTATTGCATGGCCGGATCGTCGATCGGCATCGCATCGACGCCGGCCACGAGGAGCGCCGCGATGCCGAGCCCCGCGAGGCCCCCGCCGACGGCGATGAGGATCGCTTCGAAGAGGAACTGGCTCACGATGTGCCGTTTCCTCGCGCCGACGGCGAGCTTGACGCCGATCTCCCGCGTCCGCTCCCGCACCACGACGTACATGATGTTCGCGACTCCGACCCCGGCCACGATCAGCGTGAAGGCGCCCACCAGTCCAAGGAAAATCTGGATCCCGAGGCCGATCCGGCCCACGATCCTTTCGTCCTCGATGAAGTCCCAGATCGCAAGCGCCCGTTCGTCCGCCGCGGCGAAGCTGTACCGGCCGCCGAGCACCCGGTACAGCTCCTGCTTGGCGATGGCCGCGTCCTGCACGTCACGCGGCCGCAGAAGCAGGTGGTTCACGAAATCCTGCCCGTAGATGCTCCGGAACGTGGAGGCCGGGATCACGGCCCGGTCCTCGTCCGGCCCGTTGTTGCTCGAGTCCTGGAACTTCGACTCCATCACGCCGATCACGCGGAACGGAAGTCCGTCCAGCGTCACCGTGCGCCCCGCGGGCGGCGCATCGCCGAACAGGCGCTGGGCGATGCCGTCTCCGAGGAACAGTACGCGCCGCTTCTCGTCGATGTCGCGCTGGTTGATGAACCGGCCGCCCGGAGCGGGGAACATGCGCCGCAACTCGGAGAAGACAGGGTTCACGCCCTCCATGTAGGTCGTCGTCTGGTTCTCCCCCACCTTCAGGTACGTCCGGCCCCGGCCGTAGGAGGGACTGCCCATCTCGAACTCCGGCACCGCGCGCAGAAGCAGGTCGAGATCTTCCTCCCGCAGCCGGATTCGCCGTCCCTTCGACAGCCCTTCGTGCTCCACGCTCGTCTGGCCGCCGTAGACCATGAAGATGCGTTCGCCGGCGTTGAGCAGCCCCGCCGAGAACTGGTTCCGGAGCCCCTGTCCGAACGCGAGCAGGAGCACGATCGAGATCGTCCCCCACACCACGGCGAAGATCGTGAGGAAGGCGCGGGTCTTCTGGGCCCGCAGGTCGCCGAGGAACTCTTCGAGGAGGATCTTCCACATGAGTCAGACCGTTGGCGGAGGGAGGGCCGCCGACCGCCCGTCGGCGAACCCGGCTAGTCGCGCAGACATTCGACGGGGTCGAGCGCCGCGGCGCGGCGGGCGGGGAAGAACCCGGCCAGCATCGCGATGGACGCGAGCAGCGCCATGGTCACCGCGGCCACCTGCAGCGAGATCGCCGGCGTCCCGACGAACTCCTGCATCGGGACCAGCGACATGAGTTTCACGATTCCGAGGGAGACGACGACGCCGAGCGCCGCGCCCGCGACCACGATGAGCATGCTCTCGGTGAGGAACTGCCACATGATGGAGCGCCGGGTGGCGCCGAGCGAGCGCTTGATCCCGATCTCGTTCGTCCGCTCGCGCACCACGATGTACATGATGTTCGCGACCCCGATCCCGCCCACGCTGAGCGTGAAGCTGCCGACGATCGCGAAGAAGATCTTGAACCCGAGGAAGAGGAACCCGAACATCCGTTCCCACCCGGCCGTGTCCCACACGCCCAGCGCGTCGTCATCCCCGGGGTTGAAGCGGTATTTCGCTCCAAGGACCTCGTAGACCCGCGCCTCCACGGCCTCCGTCCGCGCCGCGTCCGCGGTCCGGTAGACGAGGTTGGAGACGAAGCGCGAGCCGAACAGGGCCGCGTGCGTGCCGGCCGGGATGAACACGCGGTCTTCGTCCCGCGAGTTGTACGACGAGTTCTGGATCTTTGGCTGGAGCACGCCGATCACGGTGAAGGGCGAATCGCCGATCCGAACCTGCTCGCCGACGGGGTCCGCGTCCCCGAACAGGACGCGGGCGACTTCGTCGCCGAGAAACACGACGCGTCGCCGCTCCCGCTGGTCCCGCTCGTTGATGAAGCGGCCGCCCGGGAGCGGAAAGATGTTCCGCATCTCGCCGTAGATGGGGTAGATGCCGGTGATGTTCGGGTTCACTCCGTTGCGGCCGTAGCGGACGGGCGCCGCCCGCGTGGAGTACTCCGGGCTGATCATCGTGATGTCGGGGATCCGCCGGGCGAGAGTCTCCGCGTCCGCCTCCCGCAGCCGGATCGACCGCCCCTCCCGGAACCCGGCGTGAGGCATCGTCGTGCGTCCGCCGAAGAGGATGACGATCCGGTCGCCCAGCCCGTGAAACCGCTTGATCGTCTGCCGCTCGAGCCCGACGGAGAAGGCGAGCAGCACGACGACGGCCACGGTGCCCCAGGTGATGCCGAGCACCGTGAGCGTGGTCCTGACGCGCTGGGCCGACAGATCGGCCCACAACTGCCGTGCGGCGTCGAGCAATCTCACCGGTCGCCGGCCTCGCCCGCCGTCACTCGGCGGCTACGTGATCTCGCGTCGCGGGGGCTCCAGCACGCGCTCGCCCTCCGCCAGTCCGTCCAGCACCTCGACGCTGATGCCGTCGCTCAGTCCGGTGCGGATCTCGCGTTCCTCCGTCTCCTCGGGTCCCAGCCGAACCGTGACGAGCGTGCGCTCGTCCTCGAACCGGACCAGGCGCTCCGGGATGACCAGCACGTCCGAACGGCGCTCGATGATCACGTGCGCGTTGGCGGAATAACCCGCCCGCAGCGCCGCGCCGTCCACCGGAACCACCGCGATCTCGACCGGGAAGAGCGTCGCGTTCTCCTCGTCGCGGCCCTTGAGCGAGATCTTCGTCAGCCGGCCCTCGATGCGCGCGTCCGGGAGCGCGCCGATCGTGATCTCCACCGGCATGCCCTCGGTCAGCCGCCCCACGTCGATCTCATCCACCGTGCCGCGGAAGAGCAGTTCGTCCATCTCCGCCATCGTCATGAGGGCGGTCCCTTCCTGGAACGTCGTCAGCGGGACGACGGGATCGCCGATCTCGACCATCTTCTCGAGGATGAAGCCCTGGATCGGGGAGGTGATGACCGTCTCGACGGCTTCGTCGCCGATGGTCACGCGGCCCTCGGAGAGGAGGGCCAGCCGTTCCGTCGCGATCTGGACCTGGAGCGAAGCTTCGTCGAACTGCCGGGCCACGGTCTCGTACTCCTCCTCGGACACGAAGCCGCGGCCGCGCAGCGCGGAGAGCCGGTCGCGCTGTCTCACGAGTTGCTGGAGTTCGATGTCCCGGAGTTCCACGTTGCGCCGGGCCTCGACGAGCTCGATCGGGGTGGGGTTGGGCTGGACCTCGACGAGGGGCTGGCCCCGCCGGACGTACTCGCCGGGCTCCTTGAACATCCGCCGCACGACGCCCGCGAGCTGCGACTTCACGCTCACTTCCACCAGCGGCTCGATGCGTCCCACGGCGAGCGCCCGGTCCACGATCTCGCCGCGCTCCACGGCCACGGTGCCGGTCTCGCCATCTTCGCTGCCCCCGGCGCTCGATACCGCGAACGCCGTCGCTCCGAGCCCGCCGATCACCACCGTGCAGGCCAGTATCTTCGTGCCTCGCTTCATGCGAACCCGCACTCCTCCGCCGGGAATGAAACACGTCGGCCGTCCGCCCCGCCGGCCGCGGGGCGGACGGCCCTACGCGTGGGCCCTACGGAGAGCGACCGGCGTCGGGTTTCGCGGGAGACTCGATCCAGCGGGGGGCGCGGGGGATGGGGAAGGGTTGGGGCTGTGCCTCCAGATAGGCGACGAGCGCCTCCAGGTCGGCGACTTCCATGGGGTCGATGACTTCGGCTTCGGCGAATGTGGTGTAGCCGCCGCCCCCGGTCGCGATGAAGTCGTTGGCCGTGACCAGATAGCGGCCCTCGGGCCTGAGCGGCGATCCATCGCCCAGCGTCACGTCGAGAATCCGCTCGCCATCGGGCGCGGCCGGGTCGTAGCGGACGACGATGCCGCTCGCGTGCAGGTCCACCTCCCCGTCGCGCACGGAGTATTCGAGCGTCCGCAAGAGCTGCGCGCCGGTCATCGTGTGGCGGACCAGCATGTTGTTGAAGGGTTGGAGTTCGAAGAGGTCGGCGAAGGTGACCGGCCCCACCGGGAGGGACCGGCGGATGCCGCCGTTGTTCATGAGGGCGACATCGGACCCGCTCGCGTGCCGCTGCGCGTCGGCCACGATGCGGCCGAGCGGGAAGTCGCCGTCTCGCGGGGCGGGAAGCGCCTCGGGGAGGTCCACGATGACGCGGTCGACGAGGGCCGCGATTTCCGCGCTGTAGGAGGCGACGAGCCGCTCGACGTCCGGATCCGGCGCGATCTCGTCCGCCCACACCTGTCGAATGCCGAGGCGGTGCGCGCTTACGGTCCCGTTCGCGCTCCGGTCGATGCGTCCGAGGCCGTACGCCGTCGTGTTCGCGTACGACTGGATGACGGGGACGCTCCGAACCTCCGTCTCCACGCGCGAGTGCGTATGTCCCGTGACCGCGTAGTCGAAGCGTTCCGTCGTCGCGGCCAGCGCGTCCAGGGCCGAGCCCTCGCACGCGGCGCCCGGAGCGTTCCCCGCCGCAGCGTTCCCCCCCGGAGCGTTCCCCGCACCGTCGTCGCAGAAGGCGCCTTCGTGCATCACCGCGACGACGAAGTCCGCGCCGGCCGTCCGCACCTCCGGGATGTAGCGGTCGAGCGCGTCGGAGATCGGCCGGAAGTCGAAGTCCGCCACGAGCGAGGGCCGGGCGACGACCGGCGTGGACGGCGTCGTCAGGCCGATGAAGCCGACCCGGATGCCGTCCCTCTCGATGATCGTCCAGGGCCGGACCCACTCGGGGTGCCGGCCGGTGTCCCTGAGGTAGATGTTCGCGCCGAGCATGGCGAAGTCCGCATCGGCCACGCGCTCCACGAGGACGTCGACTCCCCAGTCGAACTCGTGGTTCCCGATCGCGGCGGCGTCGTAGCCGATCCCGTTCATCGCTTCGATCGTCGAGCGCCCGTCCGTGAAGTTCGAGATCGGCGTGCCCTGCATGATGTCACCGCCGGAGACGACGAAGAGGGGGCACTCGGGCGTCGCGGAGCGCTCCCGCGCCACGTAGGCGGCGAGCGCGGCGGATCCGCCGACGGGGCGTCCGTCCGACCAGCTCTGTTCCGCCGGCAGCAGCCGTCCGTGCGTGTCGTTCGTGGAGAAGATCAGCGCGCAGGCCTCCGGGTCCGCGGGAGCGCACGCCGCCGCCGCCGCGATGACGGCGCAGAGCAGAGCGGGGAGGTAAGCGGGGAGAGCCGACCGGCAACGGGTGGCGGAGTGACGCGGCATCAGACCGTCTGCAACGACTTCAATCGGTCCATGTCCACGAGCGGCGCGGCGTAGTTGCCGGTCCAGCAGGCGTCGCAGAAGGGCCCGTGATCCGCGACCGCGTCGCGCATGCCCTCCATGCTGAGATAGCCGAGCGAGTCGACCTTCAGATGTTGCCGGATCTCCTCGACCGTATGGGTAGAGCCGATGAGTTCCTCTTTCGTGGGCATGTCGATGCCGTAGTAGCAGGGGGAACGCACGGGCGGGGAAGCGACCCGGAAATGGACCTCCCGCGCCCCCGAGTCCCGCAGGAGCCGGACGAGGCCGCTGCTCGTCGTGCCCCGGACGAGCGAGTCGTCCACGACGATGATGCGCTTGCCGTCGACGAGTTCGCGCACGGGGTTGTACTTCACCCGCACCTTGAAATCGCGCCCCGTCTGCGTCGGATGGATGAAGGTCCGGCCCACGTAGTGGTTGCGGATGAGCGCGAGTTCGAACGGGAGGCCGCTGACCTCCGAGTACCCGAGCGCCGCCGAGTTCGACGAGTCCGGCACCGCGAACACGCAATCGGCGTCGGCCGGGTGCTCGCGGGCGAGCTGGCGCCCGAACGCCCGCCGCGCCTCGTCCACGCTGCACCCCCACACGCGCGAATCGGGACGCGCGAAGTACACCAGTTCGAACAGACAGGCGCTGGGCTCGGCGGGGGGCAGCGGCCGGAGCGATTCCACGTGGCCATCGCGGACCTTCAGCACTTCGCCCGGCTCCACGTCGCGCACGTAGGCGGCCCCGATGATGTCGAGGGCGCACGTTTCGGATGCGAAGACGACGGCTTCGCCCCGCCTGCCCATGACCATGGGCCGGAAGCCGCGCGCATCGCGCGTGGCGTACACCGTGTCGCCGATGCAGAGGAGGAGGGAGAAGGCGCCGACGAGCTGCGAGAGCGCGTCGTCGATCTTGCCGTCGAGGTCGCGGTGCCGGGAGCGGGCGATGAGGTGGACGACGACCTCCGAGTCCGCATCGGTCTGGAAGATCGATCCGTCGCGCGCGAGCGAGCGCTTGAGCTGGTGCGCGTTCGTGAGATTGCCGTTGTGCGCGAGCGCGAGCGGCTTGTCCTCGTACTGCACGAGCAGCGGCTGCGCGTTGCGGAGGCTGGATCCTCCCGCCGTCGAATAGCGGACGTGCCCGATGGAGAGCGACCCCTCGAGGGCGCCGAGCACCTCGTCGTCGAAGACGTCCGCCACGAGGCCCATGCCCTTGTGGACCCTCGACCTGCCGGACCCGTCGACCGTGACGATCCCGGCGGACTCCTGCCCCCGGTGCTGCAGCGCGTACATGGAGAGAAACGCGAGTTCGGCGGCGGCGCCCGAGCCGCTGACCGCCACGATGCCGCACTCCTCCCGCGGCTTGTCCAGCTCGAACGCTCCGTCCGCCGCTCCGTCCGCCGCTCCGTCCGCCGCGCCCGCGGCGCCATTCGCCGGGAGTTTCCTCATGACGTGATTCCCGCCTCCTCGCTCATGCGGCGCGGGATCGCCTCTTCGTAGATCCGCGCCAGTTCGGCGGCCGGCGGGGCGATCGCGTGGCCGGCGCCGGTCAGCCGGCACGGGCTGTCCGGCCCGTCCACGGCGCCCACGCGCGCCACGGGCACGCCGTGATGCCGCCCGTGCGCGACGATCCGCTCGCCCTCGCCGGGCCGGCACGTCAGCACGACGCGCGAGTGCGATTCGCCGAACCAGCGTCCCGCGGCCGACACGTTCGCCCCGGCGGGCGCCGCGTCGAGATCGACCGTGCAGCCGAGCGGCCCGCCCGCTGCCCGCACCGCGCACTCCGCAAGCGCGACGGCCAGCCCGCCGTCCGAGCCATCGTGCGCGGACGCGAACGCCCCGTCCGCCGCTCCCGCGACGAGAAGGTCGACGAGGGCCGCCGCCTCTTTCAGGTCCAGCGCGGGCGGCAGGCCCGCGACGACGCCGTGGCAGGCGGCGAGATACTCGGACCCTCCGATCTCATCGCGGGTGAGGCCCGCGACCCAGATCTCGTCCCCTTCGCGCTGGAACGCCGAGGGGACGCGCCGTTCGAGGTCCTCGATCACGCCCAGCATGCCGATGACCGGCGTGGGATAGACCGGCTGGCCCCCGGTCTCGTTGTAAAGCGAGACGTTGCCGCCCGTGACCGGCGTGCGCAGCGCGCGGCACGCCTCTCCCATCCCCTCGACGGCCCCGGCGAGCTGGAAGTACACCTCCGGCCGCAGCGGGCTGCCGAAGTTCAGGCAGTTCGTCACGGCGAGCGGGCGCGCCCCGGAGCAGGCCACGTTGCGCGCCGCCTCGGCGACCGCCGCCCGGCCCCCGGTTTGCGGGTCGAGCCACGTGTGCCGCCCGTTCCCGTCCGTGGAGGCCGCGAGCGCGCGCCCCTCCGCGGGCAGCCGCAGCACGGCCGCGTCGGATCCCGGCCCCTCTAGCGTGTTCGTCTGCACCGTGGTGTCGTACTGCTCGTAGATCCAGCGCCGCGAGGCGATGGAAGGGGCGTCGAGCAGCGTCCGCAGCGCCGCGTCCACGTCCCGGTCCGCATCGAAGGAAGCGTATGCGGCGAGGTCCGCGGACCGGGCTTCGGCCACGGCCGGGCTCATGACGCCCTCGCGCACGTACGTCGGACAATCGTCCACCAGCGGCTTCACCGGGATCTCGACGCGAACGACGCCGTCTTCGCGCACCCGGAACATCCCGTCGTCCGTCACCCGCCCGATCGTCGCCGCCTGCAGGTCCCAGCGCTCGAGCACCTCGCGCACGGCCTCCTCGTGTTCGGGCTTCGCGACGAGGAGCATCCGCTCCTGCGACTCCGAGAGCAGCATCTCGTACGGCGTCATCCCCTCCTCCCGGACGGGGAGGTACGCCACGTCGATATCGATGCCGGAACCCGAGCGCGCCGCCATCTCCGTCCCGCTCGAGGTCAGGCCCGCCGCCCCCATGTCCTGGATGCCGACCAGGAGGTCCCGTTCGATGAGCTCGAGGCTCGCCTCGAGGAGGAGCTTCTCGGTGAACGGGTCGCCCACCTGCACCTGCGGGCGGCTGTCCAGCGCCTCTTCGTCGAGTTCCTCCGATGCGAAGGTCGCCCCGTGGATCCCGTCCCGCCCCGTGCGGGCGCCGACCGCCATCACCGGATTGCCGACGCCTTCCGCCTCCCCCCGGATAAGGCGCTCGAGCGGGAGGACCCCGATGCACATCACGTTGATGAGCGGGTTTCTCTCGTAGGCCGGGTCGAAGATCGCCTCGCCTCCCACCGTGGGTACGCCGACGCAGTTCCCGTAGTCGCCCACGCCGCGCACGACCCCATCGAAGAGGTAGCGCGATTGCGGGGAGTCGAGCGATCCGAAGTGGAGGCTGTCGAAGATGGCGATCGGCCGCGCTCCCATCGTGAACACGTCGCGCAGGATCCCGCCCGATCCCGTCGCCGCGCCCTGGTAGGGTTCGACGGCCGAGGGATGGTTGTGGGACTCGATCTTGAACGCGACGCCCCAGCCGCCGCCCACGTCGATGACGCCGGCGTTCTCCCCCGGACCCTGAACGACGGCGGCGCTGTCCGTGGGCAGTGTGCGGAGCAGGGGCCGCGAGTTCTTGTACCCGCAGTGCTCCGACCACATGGCGCTGAACACGCCGAGTTCCGTGAAGGTGGGTTCCCGCCCCATGAAACCGAGGATCTGCTCCCACTCCTCCGGACTCAGCCCGTGCTCCGCCACGAGCGCGGCGCTCATGACGGGGTCGCCCGGCCGGGCCTCGACGCGTTCGAGCGAGGTCCGGGTCATGACGACACCCCCGCCCCCGCCACGGCTCCGGCGGCGAATGCCCGGGTCTCCGGCGGTGGTTGGTCGCTTCGACGCCCCCTCCCGCGGGAGACGGCCGCGAGCAGCGACCGGAACACGGCGAGTCCGTCCGTGTTGCCGAGGACCGACAGCGAATGTCGCTCCGGGTGCGGCATGAGCCCCAGGACGTTCCCCGCCGCGTTCATGATCCCCGCGATGTTGCGCGCCGAGCCGTTGGGATTCGCCGCGTCCGTCGCCTGTCCGCGCCGGTCGACATAGCGGAACACCACCCGGTTCTCCGCCTCGAGTTCGTCGAGCGTCGGGGCTTCCGCGACGAACTGGCCTTCGCCGTGCGCGATCGGGATGCGGAGCAGGTCGCCCTCGGCGTAGGCCGATGTGAACGGCGTCCCGGCGTTCTCCACGCGGAGCCCGACGTCATGGCAGCGGAAGCGCAGGTTCCGGTTCCGGACGAGGGCCCCCGGCAGGAGGTGCGCCTCGCACAGCACCTGGAATCCGTTGCAGATCCCGAGCGTGAGCCCTCCGGCGCGCGCAAAGTCGATCACTTCGCCCATGATCGGGCTGAAGCGGGCGATCGCTCCCGCCCTCAGGTAGTCCCCGTAGGAGAACCCGCCCGGCAGCACGACGACATCCACGCCCTCGAGGTCCGTGGACTTGTGCCACAGGTAGGTGGCGCGCTCTCCCAGCCCCTCCGTCACGGCCCGGTACACGTCCGCGTCGCAGTTCGAGCCCGGGAACCGCACGATGCCTACGTTCATCCCCGCCTTCATCCGTTTACCCCTCCCGCACGCGCACGACGTAGTCTTCGATGATCGGGTTCGCGATCAGTTGTTCGCACATCTTCTCCGTGGAGGCCCTGGCGGCCTCCGGCCCGTCGGCTTCGACCTCGAGACGGATCAGCCTCCCGGCGCGCACGGAGTGGACGCCCTCGTACCCGAGGTTGCCGAGCGCGCGGCGGATCGTCTCTCCCGCCGGATCGAGGATCCCCTCGCGCGGCGTGACCCGGACATCCACGGACCAGACCCGGCTCCTCATGAGGGCGCCTCGTAGAGTTCGTGGCCCGCGATGCGGCGGAAGGCCTCGAGATAGCGCTCCGAGGTCGTGCGGATGACCTCCTCCGGGAGCGCCGGCGCCGGCGGCGTCTTGTCCCATTCCCCGCGCCCGACGATCTCCTGCAGGTGGTCGCGCACCGGCTGCTTGTCGAGCGAAGGCTGGCCGCCTCCGATCCGGTACGAATCGGCGGGCCAGAAGCGGGACGAGTCGGGGGTCATCGCCTCGTCGATGAGGATGATCCGCCCGTCGGCCCCGCGTCCGAACTCGTACTTCGTATCGGCCAGGATGATGCCGCGCTCGCGGAGCGTGTCCCGGCCCGCGGCGTAGAGCGCGAGGCTGATGTCGCGCAGTTCCGTGGCGAGTTCCGTCCCCACGATGTCGCACATCTGCGCGAAGGTGATGTTCTCGTCGTGGAGTCCCTCTTCCGCCTTCGTGGAGGGCGAGAAGATCGGCTCCGGGTACGCCTCCGACTCCCGCAGGCCCTCCGGGAGAGGTTCGCCCGCGAGCGTCCCGTGGCGGCTGTACTCCTTCCACGCGGAGCCGGAGATGAAGCCGCGCACGATGCATTCGACGGGCAGGGGACGCGCCTTCTCGACCAGCATGGCGCGATGTCCCAGGCTGTCGGCGATGCCGGCGAGCTCAGGCGCCGCCTCGGCGATGGCGGCCGGGTCGCTCGCGACGCGGTGGTTGCCGACGATGTCCGTCGTCCGGTCGAACCAGAACGCGGAGAGTTGGGTGAGCACGGCCCCCTTGTGGGGGATCGGGTTCGGGATCACGCAGTCGAAGGCGCTGATGCGGTCGCTGGCGACCATCAGGATCCGGTCGCCGAGGTCGTACATCGAGCGCACCTTCCCCTTGCGGAGAAGCGGCAGCGGCAAGTCGATCTCATGGAGTGCGGCCGGCGGGTTCCCGCCGAGCGTGGTCTGGGTCATGGCGTCCTTTCGAGTGTCGCTGGTGCGGGTCCGGGCGCGTTCCCGCGGGAACGCCTCATACGCGGACCTCCTCGGCGGGCCGCGGCGCGTCCGCGGCCTCGAACAGCGGGTCGATCCTTGTGGTCAGGAAGCGCTCCACCTGGCGGGCGGAGCGGCCGATGAGCCGGTGCGGGTCGGCCAGCGCGCGGAGATCCTCCATGCCGAGCCCGAAGGCGTCATCGGCGGCGATGCGCGCGAAAAAATCGTTGTCCTCCGCGCCCTCGTCGAGCCGTTCGCGCGCGGCGAGCGCGTGTCCCCGCACCCGTTCGTGCAGGTCCTGCCGGTCGCCGCCCCCCCGCACGCCCGCAATGAGGATCTCCTCGGTGACCATGAAGGGGAGGGCCCGGCCGAGCCGGCGCGCCACCACGGCCGGGTGAACGACGAGCCCCGCGCTCACGTTGCGGGCGAGGATGAGGAGCGCGTCCGCCGACAGGTAGCCCTCGGGGAGCGAGATGCGGCGGTTCGCCGAGTCGTCTAGCGTGCGCTCGAACCACTGCACGGAGGCGGTCCACGAAGCGTCGAGTTCCAGCGTGCAGAGGTGCCGCGCCAGCGCGCAGATCCGCTCGCTCCGCATGGGGTTGCGCTTGTACGGCATCGCCGACGAACCGATCTGCTGCTTCCCGAACGGCTCCTCGATCTCGCCGAAGGCCTGCAGGATCCGGATGTCGTGCCCGAAGCGGGCCGTCGAGGCGCCGATGCCGGCGAGCGCCGCGAGCGCCCGGTGGTCGACCTTCCGCGGGTAGGTCTGACCGATCACATCGTACGTGCCGGCGAAGCCGAAGCGCGCCGCGAGCCGCTCGTTGAGCCGGTCCACCTTCCCGCCGTCCCCGTCGAAGAGTTCGAGGAACGTCGCCTCCGTCCCCGTCGTTCCCCGGGCTCCCCGGAAGCGGAGTTCCGCCCGCACGGCCTCGATCTGCTCGAGGTCGAAGAGGAGATCCTGGAGCCAGAGGCAGGCGCGCTTCCCGATCGTCACGGGCTGGGCCGGCTGGAGGTGCGTGTAGCCGAGCGTGGGCTCGGCGGCCTGCTCGCGGGCGAAGGCCGCGAGGTCTTCGATCGTGCCCAGCAGCCGGTCGCGCACGATGTCGAGACCCTGCCGGTGCTGGATGAGGCCGTGGTTGTCGCCCACGAAGGCGCTCGTCGCGCCGAGGTGGATGTACTTGCGGGCTTCCGGGGCGACCTCGCCGAAGTGATGCACGTGCGCCATGACGTCGTGGCGGAGGTCGCGCTCGATCACGGCGATCCGGTCGAGGTCGATCTGCTCCCGCGCCGCGTGCATCGCCACGATGGCGTCGTTGGGAATCTCGACGCCGAGGGCGCGCTCCTCCTCGGCGAGCGCAATCCACAGGTCGCGCCAGACGAGCGCCTGCATGCGAGGGGAGAAGATCGCCGCCATCTCGCTCGAGGCGTAGCGGTCGATGAGAGGATGTGGGTAGTGACGTTCCGCCATCAGGCGCGTAGTCCGGATCCAGCGGCCCACCCGGGGCGACCTCGGTCGCCGTAAGGTCGCAGTCTAGCCTCTCGGCGTCCCGCGCAAAAGTCCCGGAGGGGTCAGCGGTGTCAAACCGCAATAGAAATGTCCGGGGTTAGAGCGCAGTAGAAATGTCCTCCCCCGGCGGTTCGGTTCTGCCCCGCTCCGGGGCCGGTTCGGGGGAGCGGGGCGGTTCCTTCTCGTTGGATATCGCTTCTCGCTCGCGGCGGAGGTCTCGGCGCGCGACGGCCTGCTGGACGGAGGCTTGGAAGTGCTTGCGCCACGGGTGGTCCGGAGCTGGCTTCGGGGGCGCGGGCCTCGGCTTCGCCGGCTTGGCGGGCGCGGGAGGGGCCGGGGCCCGGCGCGCGGGTTCGAGCTCCAGATAGCGCTCGCCGAGGCGAAAGCGGGTCTGGCCGCCGAGGCGGCGCTCGACGATGATCTCGTCTCCGGGGGCGATGCCGGCGGCCTCGTTCTCCGGGATCTGCCAGTGGCGGTTCCGGAAGCGGATCGTGAAGTCGCGGGCCACGACGCGGGTCTCCGTCTCGGCGAAGAGCGCCTCGAGGTCCACGCCGTCCGGGAGCGGGCGGTGCGCGTCGCGGGGGTCGGCGGGCTCGACGGCGAAGCGTTCGTTCCAGAACGGAACCCAGTAGTCCTGCAGGAAGCGGTTGGCCCCCTCCAGCGTGGCGATCCCCTCCACCCGCATCTCCCTGACCAGCCGATCCTGCGCGGTGCCGAAGCTCCGCTCGACCCGGCCCTTGGCCTGCGGGGAGCCCGCGAGGATCACCTCGACCCCCAACTCGCCCAACCCCCGGGCGATGATCGTGTCCGTGCGCTCCTCCTTCTTCGACAGCCACTGCCCGAAGTGTCCGGCGTGGTCGGTGTACACCGCCACCGGGCGGCCGTGGCGGCGCAGGTAGCCGATGATCGCCCGCCGGTTCTCCGCCCCGTCGTCGCGCGCCGCGAAGCGGGCCCATCATCAGCCGGCTCGTCGCGTCGTCGTGGATCGAGATCAGCACCTGTCCTCCCGCCGCCCGCTCCTCCAGCCACGGATGCACCGAGCTGTCCCACTGCCCCAGCTCGCCCAGCGCCGCCCGCCTCGGACGCCGGCGGCGGTGCTTCGCGCGCTTGCGGCGACGCTCCCACAGCCCGGCCTCCAGCATCCAGCACCGCAGCGTCTCCGCGCTCAGACGCAGCCCGAAGCGTCTTTCCAGGTGTTCCGCAAGCAGCGTCGGCCCGAAGTCCCGGTACAGCGGATCCCTCGCAACCTCCAGCGCCCGCTCCCGATCTTCCGCGCGCAGCGCCCGGTTCGACCGCCGTCCCCGCAGGCCGTGTACCGCCGCCGCATCGCCCTCCGCCTCGAACCTCCGGCGCAACCGGCGAAAATGCCGCCGAGTCACGCCGATCCGCTCCGCTCCCGCAGCGACCGTCAGCACTCCCTCGCTCACCTGTCTCAGCACCGAGATGCGATCCCGCTCCCTCAGACTCAAGTCCATCCGCTCCTCTCCCGGATCCCGTTCCGCCGTTGACCGAACATGGACCGTAAGAGGACATTTCTACTTGGCTAAGGGGGGACATTTCTACTTTGGTACGACACCCGGAGGGGTCAGCGGACACGGAAAGGCTGGAGGTATCCGATCTCCGTCCCGCGCGCGATGTAGAGTTGCACCGAGCCGTCGCGGGACCGCGCGTAGTAGTCGAAGAGTTCGCCCGCGTCCTCGGCGGAGCGCACCTCGTTGCGGTTGATGCTGAGGATGACGTCGCCCTCTCGGAGCCTCGTCCCGCGAGCTTCCTCCCCGACGGAGGCGATGAGCGCGCCGGCGTCGACCCGCAGGTTGAGTTCCTGCTGGATCTGCGGCGTGACCGTGATCAGCCGGAGTCCCGCGAGGACTTCGATCCGCTCGGCCCGCCCCGTGGGTACCTCGTCCAGCCGGAATCGCGCCTGTAGTTCACGTCCCCCTCGGTGGAAGGTCACGTCCACCGTCGATCCCACTCCGGCGTCCACCAGTCCCACCTGCCAGTCGAGATCGTGATTGATGACGCGCCCGTTGAGCGTCACGATCTCGTCCCCCGCCCGCAGTCCGGCCGCGTCGGCCGGCGTTCCCTCAAGGACCTCGACGACGAGCGGCCGGCCGAAGACGGACTCGGGGTCGGGCCGGTCGGTGAGCACCTGAAGTCCCGCCCATGGCCGGCGCACGCGCCCGAACTGGAGGAGTTCCGAGGCGACGACGAGCGCCCGGTCGATGGGGATCGCGAAGCCCATCCCCTCCGATCCCCCGGAGCGCGAGAAGATCGAACTGTTCACGCCGATGACGTCGCCTTCCGCGTTTGCCAGCGGGCCGCCCGAATTTCCCGGGTTGATCGACGCGTCGGTCTGGATCATGTCGGCGTAGAGCACCTCCTGGCCGCCCGCCGCCTGGATGTCGCGCCCGACGCCGCTCACGACTCCCGAGGTGACGGTCGCTTCGGTGTTGCGGAGGGCGTAGCCCGACGGATTCCCCAGCGCCACCGCGGGCTCCCCGATAAGAAGATTCGAGGACGTGCCCAGCGGAGCCGCCGGCACCCGGTCGGGAGGAACCCTCACGACGGCGAGGTCGGTGAGTTCGTCGAAGCCGACCACTTCGGCCTCGAACCGCTGCCCGACGCGGTCCACGACCTCGATTCGGTCCGCCCCGCTCACGACGTGTGCGTTGGTGATGATGGTGCCCGCGTCATCGATGGCGAACCCGGAGCCCAGACCGGCCTCGACCCGGGAACGGCCGCGCCGGTTGAAGAAGCGGTCGAACATGTCCTGCGACTGGACGGTCCGCTCCGTCCGAAGGCTGACGACGGAGGGGAGCACGCGGACCGCGGCGATGACCGTGGGCGTCCGCCGGGCCCCGGAGATCTCGGCCACCGACTGGGGAGCGGTCCGGTCTGCGGGGTCCGCCAGGGACGTGCGGGCAAACGGGTTGTTCGCGGGCCGGCTCTCCTCCGGCTGCGGAGGCCCGTTCCCCAGTGTGGTGACGAGCGCCCCCACTCCGAGGCCGGCAAAGATCAGGACCGTGGCCGCGACGACTACGCGGGCGGCCGACACCAGCATTCTCCCGACCCGATTTCCCTCGTTCATCTTCCCTCGCTCATGGACCCCGCTACCCGGTATACGATAACTGTACGCCGAACCACCCCGCAGGGTTCACGTCCAAAACCCGGCGATGCCCGCTCAATGCCCGCGGGCGGGGAGCCACGGGATCCCGGGGCCGGAATTCCATTCGCCGCCGTAGCGCACCCCCGTCAGGTAGAGTCCGCCGGGCGGGGCGGGGAAGACGGCCCGAGTCCCGGCCTCTCCCGCCAACAGTCGCTCGAAGTCCTCGAACGGTCGGCGCCCCGCGGCGATCTCCACGGAAGTCCCCACCAGGTAGCGCACCATGTGGTGGAGGAAGCGGTCGGCGACGATCTCGAAGAAGAGGAAGGGAGGACGATCGAAGCACCAGGCGGCGCTCGCGACGCGGCATCGCGTCCCCCGCCCGGGCTGCCCGGCGCGGGCGAACCGGTCGAACGACCGTTCCCCGGGGATGGCCGCCGCCAGCCGGGCGAGCGCGTCGCGGTCGAGCGGCCGCCGCGGGATCCAGGCGCGGTCGCGCAGGAACGGCCGCCTCCGGCCGCCCTCCGCGATCACGTATCGGTAACGGCGCCCCTCGGCGTCGAAGCGCGGATGGAAATCGGCCGCCGCGGCCCTCACCTTCCGAACGGCGACGTCGTCGGGAAGGGTGGCCCCGAGCGCCCGGGCCAGTGCCTCCGGGCTCCAGGCGGGGGGCGGGCCGAACGCGATCTCCTGCGCCGTCGCGTGAACCCCCGCGTCGGTGCGGCCGGCGAGGTCGACTCGGACAGGCCCATCGAAGAGTTTTCCGAGCGCTTCCTCCACCTCGCGCTGGACGGTGCGCACTCCGGGCTGTAGTTGGGATCCGTGGAACGAGGTCCCATCGTACTCGGTCGTGGCCCGGAAACGGGCCGGCGGGGCCGTGGAATCCGACATGCGCGAAGATTAGCGACTTCCGGGCGGCGAGGGGAAACCGGCGAGGGGAAACCAGGAGGCATCGAGGTGACGAACACGATCCGGCGCGTCCTCTCCGGGGAAACCCTGGATGCGGCGACCGCCGAAGCCACGTTCGACCGCTTCATGAGCGGCGACGCCACGCAGGCGGAGATGGCCGCGCTCCTTGCGGCGCTCAGGATGCGCGGCGCAACGCCGGCGGAGGTGGCCGGGGGGGTCCGCGCGCTGCGGAAGGCCATGATCCCGCTCGCCCTCGACGACGATCGCATCATCGACACCTGCGGCACGGGCGGCGGCACGCTGACCACGTTCAACATCTCGACCGCCGCCGCCGTCGTCGCCGCGGCCGGCGGCGTCCGCATCGCGAAACACGGAAACCGTTCGTTCACCTCCAAGTGCGGCAGCGCCGACGTGCTCGAGATGCTCGGCATCCCCATCGAGCTTCCTCTGGAAGATGAGAAGCGGATGTTCGAGGCGACCGGGTTCGTGTTCATGTTCGCGCCGGCCCACCACCCGGCCATGCGGCACGTGGGCCCGGTCCGCGCCGCGCTCGGCGTGACCACGATCATGAACCTGCTCGGACCGCTCGCGAACCCGGCGGGCGTGCGCCGGCAGATCGTCGGCGTCGCCCACCGGGATGTTCAGCGCCTCGTCGCCGACGCCCTCCTCGAACTCGGTCACGTGCGCGCGCTCGTCGTCCACGGCGAGCCCGGCATGGACGAACTGAGTCCGCTCGGCCCGACCCGGGTCTTCCGCGTCGAGAACGGGACGCTGTTCGAATTCGAGGTTGCGCCGTCCGACTTCGGCTGGCCGGAATACGCGCCCGCCGATCTGGCCGGAGGCGAGCCGGAGGAGAACGCGGAGCGGGTCCGGCGCGTCATCGGCGGCGGCGAAGCCGGGGCCGGCCGCGCGGCCGTCGTGCTCAACGCGGCGGCCGCCTTCTGGGCCGCCGGCGCCGTGGACACCCTGGCCGCCGGCGTCGCCGCCGCCGAGCAATCCATCGATTCGGGTGCCGCAGAAGCGCAACTTCAATCCCTGCAATCGTTTCAACCGAAAACGTGACTCTTGTTGTGCCGGCGCGTGTGCCGGCGACGGGAACCTCCGCCCCGACGGTTTTTGTGGGAGGTGGGTGGCCGTCGGGACGGGAACTCTCGGGGAGTCGAGAGCGGTCCTCCGTCAGTTGCGGTGAGGTGTCTCGTTCCGGGCGTTCAGTAGCGCCGGATCACTCCGATCACCACGCCCTGGACCGTGACCTGCGATGGGTGCAGGTATAACGGCGTGAGCGCCGGATTCGCGGGCTGAAGCCGAACCTGCCCGTGCTCCAGGTAGATCTTCTTCATGGTGGCGTTCTCGCCGTCGACGAGCGCGATCACCATCTCGCCGTTGTGCGCCGTCTCCCGCGACTGGACGATGACGTAGTCTCCGTCGCGGATCTGTTCGTCGATCATCGAGTCGCCGCGGACCCGCAGCACGTAGTGTTCGCTCAGGGAACCGGAGATCATGTCTTCGGGAACGGAGACCGTCTCCTGCTCCTCGATGACCTCTATGGGCTGGCCGGCCGCCACGTTGCCGTACAGCCGCAGTTCGACCGCGGCGACCTGGAGTTTTCCTTCCACCAGTTCGACCGACCGGCTTTCATTGTAGTTTTTTCGTATATACCCCTTCGCCTGCAGGTTCTCGAGATGTTCGTGGACCGTCGCGAGCGAGCGGTAGCCGAACTCCTCCGCGATCTCCTCGAAGCTCGGGGAATACCCGCGGAACCGTATGAAGCCCTCGAGGAAGTCCAGCATCTCGCGCTGTCGCTTCGTTAGCGCCATCGTTTCTCCCTCCGCTCGTGCTTCCGCGCTTGCGCGGTCCGCCGCAGACCCTCGCCGCAGACCGAATATTGTCCGAAGCTACCCGAATAAGGACCGAATTGCAAGCTTCCGCACGAACCGTCGCGACGGCCGGGGGTTTTGCGGCGGAATACCGACGGTCGCAGCTTGGCGCCCCATGACAGCTCACACGATTCTCGAAGAGATCCTCGCGGCGAAGCGGGAGGAGGTCGCGCGACTCCAGTTGTTCCGGAGCGCGATTCGCGGCCAGGCGGAGGAAGCCGCGCCCCCGCGCGGTTTCGAGGCGTCTCTGCGCCGGCCCGGGGAAGTCTCCGTGGTCGCGGAGTTCAAGCGCCGCTCTCCGTCCGCCGGCGACATCAACCCCTACGCCCAGGCGGCGGGCGTGGCGAGCGTGTACGCCTCCGCGGGGGCGGCCGCGATCTCGGTCCTCACGGATGAACGCCATTTCGGCGGCTCGCTGGACGATCTCAGGTCGGCGAAGGACGCGGTGGGGGTTCCCGTCCTCCGCAAGGATTTCACGCTGGATCCCGTCCAGTTGTACGAGGCGCGGGCCGCGGGCGCGGATGCGGTCCTGCTCATCGTGCGCGCGCTCGGCGACGCCCGGCTGCGGGAACTGCTGGAACTCGCGGCCGACATCGGCCTCGCGGCGCTCGTGGAGGCGCACGACGAGGAAGAGATGGAGCGGGCGCTCGAAGCCGGGGCCCGAATCATCGGCGTGAACGCGCGCGATCTCGCGTCCTTCAAGGTGGACCTCGAGCGCTCGCTGAGCCTGATCGCGGAGCTTCCGGCCGACGTCGTGGCCGTGGCGGAGAGCGGGATCCGGTCCGCGGAGGACGCGGCGGCGGCGGGCTCCGCGGGAGCCGACGCGGTTCTGGTCGGCGGCTGGCTGATGGCGGGCGATCCCTCGGCGGGGGTGGAGGCGCTCGTCGGCCATCCCAAGCGCCCCCGGAGCGCTCCGATGCCCCGGGGCACGCCGTGAACGAGGTTCGGGTGAAGATCTGCGGCCTCAGGGACCCGCGGCACGCCGCCGCGGCTTCCCGCGCGGGCGCCGACTACATCGGCGTGGTGTTCGCGGGCCGCGTGCGGGAGGTCACTGCCGAGGAGGCCGGCGCGGTCGTGGCCGCCTTCGAGGGCGGCACGCGGGCCGTGGGCGTGTTCCTTGACGCGAGCCCGGCGGAGATCCTCCGGACCCGGGACGCTGCGGGGCTCCACGTCGCCCAGCTCGCCGGCGCGGAGCCGCCCGAAGTCTGCGATCGCCTGCGGGACGAGGGGTTGGGCGTGTGGAAGGGCCTCCGGCCCACGTCGAGCGCCGCGCTGGTCCGCGCGTGGGACGAGTACCGCGAGGCGGCGGACGCGATCCTCGTGGAGGGGTTCTCGCCGCGCGGACCCGGAGGTACCGGGACCGCCTTCCCGTACGAGTGGCTGTCGGAACTCGCGCGGGATGGGTGTGCCCTCGCGCTCGCGGGCGGACTGGAGGCGGCCACCGTGGCGCGCGCGATCCGTGACGCGCGTCCCGACATCGTCGATGTCTCCTCGGGCGTCGAGCGGGCGCCCGGCGTGAAGTCTCTCGAGCGGGTCCTCGAGTTCCTGGCCGCGGTGCGTCGCGGTCTCCCGGCGTGACGACCCCCGCCCGCACCGGCTGGTTCGGCGATTTCGGCGGGCAGTTCGTGCCGGAGACGCTGATCCCGGCGCTCGACGAACTGACCACGGCCTGGGCCGAGGCTCGCGACGATCCCGCCTTCCGGGAGGCCCTCGAAGCCAGCCTCGCGCACTACGTGGGGCGGCCCACGCCCCTCTACCGGGCGCCGCGCCTGGGGGCAAATCTCGGGCTTGAGCTGTGGCTGAAGCGCGAGGACCTCAACCACACGGGCGCCCACAAGATCAACAACACCGTCGGTCAGGCCCTGCTCGCGAAGCGTATGAACAAGGCCCGGATCATCGCCGAGACCGGCGCGGGCCAGCACGGCGTGGCGACGGCCACCGCCTGCGCGGCGCTCGACTTCGAGTGCGCCGTCTACATGGGCGAGGAGGACATGCGCCGGCAGGCGCTCAACGTCGAGCGCATGGAGATGCTGGGCGCCGAGGTCATCCCGGTCTCGAGTGGGAGCCGGACGCTCAAGGACGCGACGAACGAGGCGATCCGCGACTGGGTCACGAACGTGGACACGACGCACTACATCATCGGCTCCGTCGTCGGCCCCGCGCCCTATCCGGCGCTCGTGCGGGAGTTTCAGCGCGTCATCGGCGACGAGACCGTCGGGCAACTCGCCGGGCACGGCGTGAAGCCGGACGCCGTCTTCGCCTGCGTCGGCGGCGGCTCCAACGCGATCGGCATCTTCACACCGTTCATCGAGCGCAACCGCGAGGTTCCGGCGGAGGCGCGCATCGCCCTCGTCGGCGTGGAGGCGGCGGGGCACGGCGTCGAGACCGGCCGGCACTCCGCCTCGCTCACGGCCGGCGAGCCCGGGGTGCTTCACGGCAACTACAGCTATTTGCTCCAGGACGAAGACGGCCAGGTGATTCCCGCCCATTCCGTATCCGCCGGCCTCGACTATCCCGGCGTCGGCCCGGAGCACTCGTGGCTCAAGGAGACCGGACAGGTCCGCTACGAATCGGTGACGGATGAGGAGGCCCTCGCCGCCTTCCAGGATCTCTGCCGGCTCGAGGGGCTGATTCCCGCGCTGGAGAGCGCCCACGCGCTGGCGGGTCTGCGACGGGAAGCCGCGCGCTGGGCCGGAACCCGCGTTGTCATCTGTCTCAGCGGAAGGGGCGACAAGGATGTGGAGGAAGTCGCCCGCATCCTGGCGGCCGGTCGCGAACCCGGCTCCGGCGCGGGCTGACCATGGCCTTCATCGACTATCCGGATCCGGCGGGAATCCCCGAGGCGGACCGCGTCCCGGACGACGACAACATCATCCGCATTCACGGCGTCCACAGTCGCGTCATCCGGCTCCACTACGATCTCTACCGCGAACTCATGTACGGGCCCGGCCCCCTTTCCCGGATTCAGAGGGAGATGATCGCGGTCACCGTGTCGGGACTCAACGCCTGCCGTTACTGAATTGTCCATCACGGAGAGGGTCTCCGTCGTCTGCTCGAAGTCGCCGGCGCCGGCCGTTCCAGCGAGGAGAACGAACGCCTGATCGCCGCCCTCGCGACGGACCATGAGGTGGCCGAGGTGGACGATGCCGACCGGGCGATGCTCGACTATGCCGCGCGACTCACGCTCGCGCCCGGCGGCGTGAACGAAGCCGCCGTCGACAGCTTGAAGGCGCACGGTTTCGATGATCGCGCGATCCACGATATCTGCGCGGTCACGGCCTACTATGCGTTCGCGAACCGGATCGCCGACGGACTCGGCGTCGAACTCGAAGACGAGGGAGGCTGACGGAATTGGCCATGCTTCCGCCGACACCGCCGCCGCGCGGACCGGGCGCGCCGGGCGCCTCGACCGTTCCGGCGAATCTCGACCATCTGCTGCTGGGGACCGCCGATCTGGAGGAAGGGGTCGCGTGGGTGGCCGGCCGGCTCGGCGCCGAAGCCGCGTTCGGCGGGCGTCACGAGAACCTCGGCACCGCGAACTACCTCCTCTCGCTCGGGGGCGACATCTATCTTGAGATCCTCGGTCCCGACCCTGAAGCGCCTCCCCGGGAAGCCCCGCTCCCGTTCGGGATCGAAGAACTCGACGAGCCCAGGCTCGTCACGTGGGCAGCCCGCGGAACGGACCTCGAGGCGCTCGTCGCGCGGGCATCGGGCCGGGGCGTGCCGCTCGGGCCGGTGCGGCCCGGCTCCCGGCTGCGGCCGGACGGCACTGAACTGCGCTGGGATATCACGGCCTTCGCCGCGTTCCTCCACGACGGTCTCGTACCTTTTTTCATCGATTGGGGAACGACGCCGCACCCGGCCCGCGCCACGCCGGCGGGGGGGCGGCTGATCTCGTTCCGGGCCGAACACCCGGATCCCCCGGCGGTACGATCCACCCTCGAGGCGCTGGATTTGGCGCTCGAAGTGGACGAGGGGCCGGAGCCCGCCCTCGTGGCGCGGATTCGCACCCTGGGCGGTGACGAAGTGGCGCTGCGCTAACAGACATGTCTTCAAGTTTCGAGGCGATATTCATGGGATTCACGGGATTCATGCGATTCATGAACGACACAGATTGGGCAGACCAGGCAGATCAGGCATTTCTGGCACATCGGACTCGGCGGGCGACCGGCTTCGCCGCAGGCCTCCTGACGCTGGCTCTGGTCGTGGCCGGCTGCGTGGACGACCCGACGGACCCCACCGGGCCGCCGCCGGAGGAGGGCGGATCGATCACGCTGGCGGCGGCCGTCGCCGAGAGTGGGCGGCACGGTCCGGAGGGGATCGAAGTCGCGCGCGGGTATCGTCTCGCCGTCGAGATCCTCAACGAGAACGGCGGGATTCGCGGCCGGCCGGTGCAACTGGAGATTCGTGACGACGGGAGCGACGCCCAGGCGAGCGCGCGCCTGTACGCCGAACTCATCGCGTCCGGCACCGTCGACGCCCTGTTGGGACCGTTCAGCAGCCCGATCACGGAAGCCGTCCTCGCCGTCACCGAGGCCGCGGGCGTGCCGATGGTGGCGCCCATGGCGGCGGCGCCCGCGATCTGGTCCGGGCGGCAGCGGCAATGGAGCGTGCAGTTGCTGACTCCGGGACCGACCTATCTGCGGGGCTCCGTGGAGGTGTCCGTGTTCGGCGGCGCGCGGACCGTAGCCATCGCGTACGAGGACACATCGTTTCCCGCATCGGTGATCGAGGGCGTGCGCGAAGCGGTCCGGCGTCATGGGCTGGAGGTCGTGCTGGACCGATCCTATGATGTCGGAACGGCCGACCACGAGGCGATCGCCGCCGCGGCGCGGGACGCCGGCGCGGACCTCTTCATCGGCGGGGGCTACGTCGCCGACGCCGTCGGCTTCGCCACCGCGGCGCCCGCCGTGGGCTACCGGCCGGTTCTCATGAGTCTGCTCGTCGGGCCCGGGCAGCCGCAGTTCGCGCAAGCGGTGGGTGCGGCCGCGCGGTGCGTCGCCGGCAACGCGCCGTGGCACCCGGCCGTCGGGACGTCCGGGTTCATCGCGGACAACGAGACCTTCGTCCGCCGTTACGAGGCGGCGCACGGAGAGACGCCGGGCTACCACGCGGCGGGAGGCTTCGCGGCGGTGGAACTCATGGCGGAAGGGTTCGATCAAACGACCCCCGGGGCGGGCGACCCCGATCGCGCCGCGCTGCGCGACTTCCTGTTCTCGGCCCGGACCGAGACCATCGCGGGTCCGTACGAGGTCGTTCCCATCGGCGACGCGGAGGCCGGAGCCCAGCGCGGGCTCAAGGGGCTGCAGGTCCAGTGGCAGGACGACGGCGACGGCGGCCTCGCCCTCCGGATCGTTCACCCCTGGGCCGACGCCGACGCGACCCCCTGCTACATGCGCTGACTACATGCGCTGATCGGGCCCGGTCGCGTCCGGTAGTACCTGGACGCGACCAAACCCGTCGCTTCTACGCCCGCTACCTCCCGCGGATCCCGGCGGCGGCGCCGGCGGCGTTCTCCTCCGCCGGCCGCTCCCTCTCGAGCGGTCGCGCCTCGGGGTAGATCTCGTCGAGCGTCATCCCGTCATACAGCCGTCCGTCCTTCATCACATAGTGGATGTCGACGGTGCTGCGCAGTTCGTCGAGCGGGTTCGAGTTGAGGATGACGATGTCGGCGAATTTCCCCTCCTCGATGCTTCCGAGCTCATCCCCGAACCCGATCGCCTCGGCGCCGAGGATCGTCGCGGCCCTCAGCATGTCGAAGTTCGACGCGCCGCCGGCCGCCATCGCCCACAACTCCCAGTGGTAGCCGACGCCCTGGATCTGCCCGTGGCTCCCCACGGCCATGCGGGCGTCCGCCTCGAGCATCTTCTTCACGAACTCGCCGTGACGCGGGAAGACATACTCTTCCTCCAGGAACCAGCCGCCTTCTCCGGGACTCCCCCCGGCGCCGGGCCCGCGCCGCCGCGCCCGCGCGTCGATGTTCGCCTTGGGCACGAACGTCGCGAGCTTCTCGTCCCCGAGCACGTCCTCGTGCGTGTAGAAGTAGTTCTCGCCGAACGGGCCGCCGTACGAGACGAGCAGGGTCGGGCTGTTCGTCGTCTCCGACGTCTTGAACAGTTCGACCACGTCCGAGTAGATGGGCGCGATCGGGAGGTTGTGCTCGATGCCGGGGTATCCGTCGATCGCATGCGTGATGTCGATCTTGTAGTCGAGCCCGCCCTCCGTCGTGGGCATGAGTTCGAGGTCGCGCGCCGCCTGGATGATCCACTGACGCTGCTGGCGGTTGCCCGTCATGTACATCTTGAGCGTCTTCGTGTCGAAGTACTCCGCGTAGCGCCGCAGGATGGTCTTCGCGTGGTCCGCGTCGCGGAGGTTCTCGCCCGCGAACACGCCGGGTCCCGTCGAATAGATGCGCGGCCCGGTCATGCCGCCGGTCCGCACCCGGTCCGTGTAGCTGAGGATGTCGGTCGTCGCGGTCTGCGGATCGCGCGTCGTGGTGACGCCGTAGGAGAGCGTCGCGAGGTACTGCCACACCTCCTCCGGATGAACCTCCGGCACGAGCCACTGCGCGTGATAGTGGGTGTCGATGAAGCCGGGGACGAGCGTCTTTCCGCTCACGTCGATGACGGTGGCGCTGTCCGGGACCTCGACCGAGTCGGCGGGGCCCACGGCGACGATGCGGTTGTCCGTCACGAGTACCACGCCGTCCTCGATGATGCGCGGTTTCATGGCGGGTTCCGGCGGCTCCGCGGGGGTGTCCTCCTCCTCCGCGGCTTCGGCCGCGCCCTCCGCGCCCTCCGCAGCTTCGGCCGGCGTCTCCGCCGGATCGTCCGGGGCCGCCCCCGCCGTGTCCGCCGGCGCCCCCGCCGTATCCGCCGGCGTGTCCTCCGGGACCTCGGTCATGGTGATGATCCGCCCGCCGGTGAGCGCCACCGTGCCGCGCGGGATGTCCCGGGGCAGCTGCGCCTCGATCCGGCGCTCGTGCGCCTCGTACGTCTCCGTCGTGTCGGCGAGGACCTCCTCGTCGCCCGCCCGCACCGCGGCCGATTTCGCGGCCACCTCCTCCGCCGCCTGTCGGATCGAGTCGGCGCGGGCCAGCAACGAGTCCGCCTCGACTTGCACGGAGTCGGCCTGGAGTCGGGTGATCTCGTCCTCCAGCTCCTCCGGTACCTCCTCGTCGGCGTTCTCGAGGCTGTCCGCCTCGGCGCGCTTCTCCTTGAGGGTGTCGGTGACCGCCGCCGCCCTGACGCGCAGGAGGGCGCGCGCGTGGGCGGTGGCTTCCTCCTCCTCTTCCTCCGCCTCGACGCGGTCCAGGTCGTACGTGAACAGCACGTTCCCCAGGGCCCAGTGCAGGGCGCCGCCGTCGGGCGCCCACGAGGCGAACTCACCGCCCACGTCCGTGACCTTGCGCACCGGCACCGGGGCGTCGTCCACCCGGAACAGCGTGATCGTCGGCGGGGTGTCGCCGACTTCGGCCAGGTCCGCCACGAAGAGGTCCCGTCCGAACTGCACGAAGGCGCGGTCGCCCGCCGGCGACAGCACGATCAGGCCGGCCGGCTGCGGTCCGCCCGGCTCCGCCGGCGGGTCCGGGTCCGTGGGGTCGGGGCCCTGCCGCCAGGGGAAGACGCGTCGCGGCAGGAACTCCCACTCGTTCGGGTGCGGGTCGCCGATGCCGGCGATGCCCTGCCGCCCGCGCACGATCAGATGGCGCTTCACGTCCGTCCCGTCCCAGCGGAAGGACACCAGCCCCTCGACCGGGCTGTACGCGTAGATCCGGTCCGGATCGTCCGCCGCGAAATGGGGCACGTCGCGGAGTCCCGTGGGTGAGATGACCTCCGCCTCCGCCGGCTCGGTTCCCGCCGTCGGCACCCACACGAACTCGCCGCCGATGGGGCCGAAGAAGGCTCCGGCCGCTTCCTTGAGCTGCCGGGCGGCGCCTCGCGAGGCGACGATCCGCTCGCCGTCGGGGGACCAGGCGACGTTGTAATAGAGGGCCGCCGTGGCCGAGAGCCGGATCGGTTCGCCGCCTTCCACCGCGACCTTCATGATGTGGCCGCCGTCCGAGTCGTCCCAGGTCGTGTAGGCGATCCAGCGGCCGTCCGGCGACCACTGGGGATGGAACTCGCCCGCGTCGCCCTCGGTGAGACGCCGCGGCTCGCCGTCGGGCAGATCGCGGATCCAGAGGCGGTCGAAGGCCGTGAACACCAACTGGCCGCCGCCCGGGCCGACGACCGGACTCCGGATCTGGCTCGCCGTGACCATTGCCGTGGTGTCGATCTGGTACTCGAACTTCACCTGCGGGCCGACGTCGAGTTCGACCTCCGCCTCGAACGGGATCTCCGTCGCCTCGCCCCCGTCCATGGGGACGTTCCAGATCTTGCCGCCATACGAGATCACGATCGCCGAACCATCCGGGAGGAAGGCGTAGCCCGGCATGACATCGAGAGGCGCCCGCGACTCCTGCTCGTCCCGCTGCACCGGATAGGCGAGCCAGCTCTCCTCTCCCGTCTCGAGGTCGCGCTTCCGGAGGCCCGTATCCGCGTTGTAGCGCGTGCCGTACACGAGCCAGCGGCCATCGGGCGAGATCGCCGGCCGGAACGCCGACCCGTAGCGGTTGGTCATGGTCGTCGTGGCGCCCGTCTCGCGGTCGTAGCGGTAGAGCTGGTAGAGGGGCAGCACCGCGTTGTACGTCCAGTCCCCGAAGCCCCCGGCGTACCACACGTAGCGCCCGTCCGGGCTGAACGCCGCGCCGATCCGCTTGAGGAAAGACGATCCCGGCAGCGGCAGGGGAGACCCGCGCTCGGCGTGGTACATCGCGAGGGACGCGACGCCGCCCAGCCCGTTCGAGCGGCTGGCCACGATGTAGACGCCGTCCGGGCTCCATTCGGGCGACAGCATGAGGCTGGACCCGCCTCCGGCCACGCGGGTCGTGTCCGTGAGGTCGAGGCGCATCTTCCACAGCGCATCGCCCCCGCTGCGGTCGGAGATGAAGGCCACCGACTCGCCGTCCGGGCTGAAGCGGGGCTGCGTCTCGTAGGCCATCCCCGTGAGCAGGGGCGACGCCTTCCCGCCCTCGATGGGCATCGTGTACAGATCTCCGAGGAGGTCGAAGACGATCGTCGTCCCGTCGGGACTCACGTCGAGCGAAATCCAGGTGCCTTCCGTCGCCGTGAAGCTCGCCGTGCGGGCACTTCGCAACGGGAGCGGCTGCCGGCCTCCGGGCCCGCCGGGGCCGATCATCACCTGGGCCGCCGCCGGCGCGGCGGCCGCCGAAGCCACGAGCGCGGCGAGCGCCGCCGCCCGCCCCATCCGTGCCAGCTTCTCGGTCCGCCTCCCGCGGGGGGTCATCGGTCACCTCCCGGGACTCCGGCGCCTACAGATGTCGTTACGGCGGGCGCGGTATCCCTCCACGCTTCGTTCGGGGCCGGCCGTTGTCGGGGCCACAGCTCATCGAGCGTGTCGCCATCGTAGAGTCGCCCGTTCATCATCACCTTGTCGATCGTGTTCGTGTTGCGGATGTTCGCGAGCGGGTCCGCGTCGAGGATCACGAGATCCGCGAGCTTGCCCGGTTCGATGGAGCCCAGGTCGCCGCTGAGGCCGATCGCGTCGGCCCCCATGAGCGTCGCGGCGCGCAGCGCGTCGTGCTCGTCCATGCCGCCGCTCTGGAGCGCCCACAGCTCCCAGTGATAGCCGAGTCCCTGCAACTGGCCGTGGCTGCCGACGCCGGTGTTCCCGCCGCCCTCGACGAGGTCCGCGAGCCACGCCGCGTGCTTCGGGAAGGCGTACTCCTCCTCGGCGAACCAGCCGCCCGGCCCCGGTCCGGTGAACAGCCCCAGACGCCGGGCCTTGATGTCGAGTTCCCGCTTCGGCGTGAAGTGCGTCAGCTTCTCATCGCCGAAGATGTCCCAGCGCGTGTAGAAGTAGTTCTCCGCCCACGGTCCCCCGTAGGAGACGAGGAGGGTGGGGGAGTTCACCGTACCCGACGTCGCGAACAGTTCCACGACGTCGTTGTACGCCGGAATGATCGGCATGGAGTGCTCGATCCCCGGATATCCGTCCATCGCGTGCGTCATGTTCAGGCGGTACTCGAGGCCGCCCTCGGTCGTGGGCATGAGCCCGAGTTCGCGCGCCGCCATGATGAGCCACTGCCGCTGCCGCCGGTTGCCCGACATGTACATCTTGAACGTCTTCGTGTCGTAGTACCGGCTGTACTTCCGCAGGACATCGAGCGCGTGCTCGTAGCTGCGGATGAAGTCGAACTGGAACACGCCGGGGCCCGTGTGGTAGACGCGCGGCCCCACCATCCGGCCCGCCCGCACCATGTCCTCGTAGGAGAGCACGTCGGTGGTCGCCGTCTGCGGGTCGCGGGTCGTCGTCACCCCGTAGGCGAGGTTGGCCTGGTAGATCCAGGGCCGCGCCCAGTGGAAGTCCCACAGGTTCCACATGTGGGCGTGCGTGTCGACGAACCCGGGCACCACCGTCTTCCCGCTGATGTCGACGACCTGCGCGCCCTCGGGCACTTCGCCCGGCCCCGCCCGCACCGAAGCGATCCGGTTGTCTGTGATCACGATGTCGGCGTTGTCCAGGATCTCGTCGCCGTTCATGGTGATCGCGCGCGCTCCGCGCAGGACCACCGTGCCGCGCGGAATGTCGCGCTCGGCCGTCACTTCGATCTGCTGTTCCGCCGGCGCGTAGGCCGTGTCGGCGAGGGCCGCGTCCAGATCGTAGGTGAACAGGGCGTTGCCCAGCGACCAGTGGATCGTGCGCCCGTCCGCCCCCCACACGGGGAATTCGGCCCCGAGTTCGTTGAGCTTCCAGGCGGGCACGCCCGCCGAGTCCGGCTTCGCGACATCGATTCGCGGGAGCGTGGCGCCGAGGTCCGGCACCGTGACCGCGTACAGGTCATCGCCGATGTGCGCCAGCGCGAGGTCGCCCCGCGGCGCCATGACGACCGACCCGGCCCCCAGTCGGAGGATGAGCTCGCGCGGCTCGTCGTGGTCGAAGGTCGGCGGCATGGGCAGGTCCGACCGGGGAGAGCGGTCGTACCGCCCGGCCCGCGACGGGACGCCGCCCGCGCCGAGGTTCGCCCGCGACGTGACCGCCAGGTGCTGCCGCCGGTCCGTGTCGTCCCAGCGGGCGGACGAGAGCGCGGTCGTCGCGATGGGCGGGATGGGCGACCCGGGCACCGCGTCGGCTCGTGCCAGACCGTAGTAGTAGATGCGGTCCGGGTCCGAGGTGAAGTGCGGCTGCCGGCGTCCGCCCGTCGGCCCGATGCGGGTGAGTGCGCCGCCGTCCGCCGGGATCCAGACGAACTCCGAATCCAGCCCGAATCCGATGAAGGGGTCGACGGCCTCCTGCACGTTCCGCCGCGAGGAGCGAATGGCCACGATGCGCCCGCCGTCGGGAGACCAGGCGGGTTGCTGATAGTAGGCCGGCTCCCGGGTGAGGCTCGTGCTCGCGCCGCCGTCCGCAGACACCCGGCGGATGTGTCCCTCGCCCGTGTCGTCATCCCACGTCACGTACGCGACGGACCCTCCGTCCGGCGACCATACCGGGTGATACTCTCCCACGTCGTCGCCGGTGAGGCGGCGCGGGGTCCCGTCCGCCACGTCCGCGACGTAGAGCCGGTCCAGCGCGGTGAACGCCACGCGCGTCCCGTCCGGCGACGGCCGGGTGTTGCGGATCTGCTTCACGACGAAGGTCGGGGTGTCCTCGATCGGATACTCGAAATCGACTTCCGGGCCGACCGCGATCTCCGCGTTGACCGTGAACGGGATCTCGGCCGGCTCGCTCCCGTCGACGGGCACGCGCCAGATCCCGCCCCCGTAAGAGACGACGATCGCCTCCGAGTCGGGCGTGAACGAGTAGCCCGGCAGCACGTCCATGGTGGCCGTCGATTCCTGGTCGTCCCGCTGCACCGGGTAGGCGAGCCACCGTTCCTCGCCCGAGTCGAGTTCGCGCAGCCGGATCCCCGTCTCGGTGTCCTCGCGGGTGGCGTAGGCGAGCCATTCCCCGTCGGGCGAGAGGGCGGGGCGGAACGCGGAGCCGTACCGGCTCGTCATCGGCGTCCGGGTTCCCGTCCGGCGGTCGTAGACCCAGAGCTGGTACTGCGGGAAGATCGCGTTGTACTGCCAGGTGCCGAGGCGTTGCGCGTACCAGATGTAGCGCCCCTCGGCGTCCACCGCCGCGCCCAGCATGCGTTGCGCCCCGCTCCCGCCGACCATCTCGAGGCCGGTGCCGCCGTCCACGTGATAGAGCCAGAGCTTCTCGAGGCCGAAGAACGCCCGCGAGCGCGAGACGACGACGTACTTGCCGTCCGGCATCCACTCCGGCGAGAGGAAGACGCTCCCGATCCCCTTGCTGAGCTGCGTCGGCTCGCCCCCCTCCGCGTCCATGAGCCACACGTTCTCGTCGCCGCTGCGGTCCGAGACGAAGACGATCCGCGACCCGTCCGGACTGAAGCGCGGCTGCATGTCGTGCGGCAGGCCGCTCGTGAGCCGCGTCGCCTCGCCGCCCGCGATGGGCATCCGGTAGAGGTCGCCCAGGAGGTCGAAGACGAGCGTCTGGCCGTCCGGACTCACATCGAGCGAGATCCAGGTCCCCTCGTTCGTCGTGAAGCGGGCCCAGCGTGCCGGTTCGAGGGGAAGACCCCGGTCGGGATCCTTCTTCTCCTCCTCCTGGGCCGCGACGGGCAGGGGTGCGAGCAGCGGTGCGAGCAGCAGCAGAGCGGCTGCCCAGCGGCGACAATGGAACGACAGCATGCATCGACTCCGTTCGACGGGATTGCGGTTTGGACCCTTATGCTGTGAATGCTGTGGACCGGATGATCGTACGTACGAGCGGTATAGTAGTGTCGGCTCGTAATCGCCACCAACCGTAATCGTCACCAACAAAAGGAAACGATTCTTGGGCAACCATCGGGACATCGCGCTGATCTCCGTCTCCATCGACCTCGGGGCCGGGCGCCGGGGCGTGGACATGGGCCCCTCCGCCCTTCGCATCGCAGGAATCAGCCGGGAGATCGAAGCCGTCGGGCACCGGGTCACCGAACTCGGCACGCTGACCGCCGGCGGGCTGGAGACCAGCGAGGCCGGCGAGAGCGAGCTGCGTTTTCTGGATGAGGTCGCGGACGTCGCCGAGCGGACCCGGGCCCTGGTCCGCTCGGGTCTTGACCGGGGCTGCACGCCGCTCGTCCTGGGTGGCGACCACTCGCTCTCGATCGGCTCCGTGGCGGCGGTCGCCGACCACTACCGCCCGCAGGGGGCGTCCATCGGCCTCATCTGGGTCGACGCCCACGCCGACATGAACCGTCCCCACACCACGCCCAGCGGCAACATCCACGGGATGTCGCTTGCCGTCCTGCTGGGACACGGGGAGCCGAGGCTGACGCTCGGCCGGGCAAGCGTCCGCCCGGAGAACGCGAGCGTCCTCGGCGCGCGGTCGCTGGATGCCGGCGAGAAGCGGCTCATCCGCGAGCTGGGCCTCCGCGTGTTCACGATGTCCGAGATCGACGAACGCGGCGTGGCGCCGTGCATGGACGAGGCGCTGGAGCGCGCCAATGCCGGGACTCGCGGCTACCACCTCTCCTTCGACCTCGACGCGCTCGATCCGCGGATCGCTCCGGGCGTGGGGACCCCGGTTCGCGGGGGACTGACCTACAGGGAAGGGCACCTCGTGTGCGAGAAGGCGTCCCGCTCCGGCCGGCTCCTCAGCCTGGAGCTCGTCGAACTCAACCCGGTCCTCGACGACCGCAACCAGACGGCCGAGTTGGGCGTCGGCCTCGTCGCCTCCGCGCTCGGCGCCACCATCCTGTAGCCTGCATACGTTGCCCTGGACGCGAGCCGCCATTACGATGACCGCATCGACAGTCGTTGACATTGAGTCAATGTACATGCGATCCCGGAGGAACCCGGACATGGATCAGATCACTGCGCGCGTCCCCCCTGCGATGGTCGAGGCCCTGGACGCTGCGGCATCAACGCTGAGGCGAAGCCGGGCGGATGTCGTTCGCCACGCCCTGGAGCGATACCTGGAAGATTTCGACGACCTGACGGTCGCCGTGGAGCGGCTGCGCGATCCCGGCGATCCCGTACTCGACTGGGATGAGGTCAGGGGTGGCCTACTCCGTTCGGATTAAGCGGAGCGCGGTCAAGGCGCTTGACCGGATTCCGCAGCGCGACCGCGTGCGCATCGTGGATGCCATCGACGGGCTGGGGGAGCATCCCCACGCGGGCAATCCCCTGAAGGGAGGTCTGCGCGGGCTTCGGCGCATCCGCGTTGGCGGTTACCGCGTAGTGTACGAGGTGCAGGATGCGGCGCTTGTCGTTCTCGTGGTACGGGTCGCACATCGCGGGACCGTCTACCGGCCCCTGTAAGCTCCGTAATCCGGGATCCGTCGCAACCCCTTTCCGGCTGGCCGCTCCTTCGCGTATCTCCGATACTGACAGGTACCGACAGGTTCGACCCCGGGCCGGTCACGAAGCCGAAGGAGCGAAGGATGAAGACGACGTTCGGATGCGCCGCCCTGTTGACAGCCATCGCCGCCGGAGCGCTCGCCGCGGACGCGGCGGCCCAGACCCGCCGGCTGTCGCTCGACCACTACATGGACATGGAGTCGGTCTCCAACCCCCGGATCTCGCCGAACGGATCGAAGATCGTCTACACCCGCGGCTGGGTGGACAAGGTCAACGACCGGCGCGAGTCGTCCCTTTACATGATGAACGCGGCCGGGAGCCGGAAGCGGGCGCTCGTCGACGGCGGCGGAGCGCGCTGGTCCCCCGACGGCACGCGCATCCTGTTCACGGCGGCGGGCGAGCCCTCCGGGAGCCAGATCTTCGTGCGCTGGATGGACGAAGAGGGCGCCACGACCCAGGTCACCCGCCTCGAGAACGGACCGTCCTCACCTCGCTGGTCGCCCGATGGAGAGTGGATCGCCTTCACGAGCCGGGTGAACGACCGCGCGGACTTCGCCGGCGTGGACCTTCCCTCGCGGCCGGACGGAGCGACGTGGACCACCGGGCCGAAGATCGTCGAGCGCGCCGGCTACAAGCGCGACCGCCAGGGGTACGTCGACACCGGCTGGACGCATGTGTTCGTCGTCCCGGCGGACGGGGGCGCCGCCCGCCAGCTCACGACGGGGGACTGGAACCACGGCGGGATCGCCTGGAGCCCCGACGGGAGCGAGATCTACTTCTCCTCCTACCGGGCCGCCGACTGGGACCGGCCCGAACACTGGCAGGAGTCCGAGATCTACGCGGTCTCCGTGGCCTCCGGCGCGATTCGCCAACTCACGGAACGGCGCGGCCCGGACGCGGGACCCGTGCCCTCGCCCGACGGCAGCCTCATCGCCTACAGCGCGGGGGACGAGCACCGCGACACCTACCGGAACAGCAGAATCCACGTCATGAACCGCGACGGGTCCGGCTCGCGGCTCATCTCCGGAGACTATGACCGGCAGTCCGGCGGCTTCCAGTGGGCGCCCGACGGGAGCGGCCTCTACTTCAACGTGAGCCGGGAAGGGTACCGGCAGCTCCACTTCGTCTCCGTCGATGGCGGCGTAACGCAGCTCACGGACGGGGCGCATCTCTTCTCCCTCTCCTCCTTCGCGGAGGACGGCACCGCGGTGGGCACGATCGCCGCGGACCACCAGCCCGGCGACCTCTATCGGTTCTCCCTCTCGACCCCGGGCGAGGTCACCCGCCTGACGGAGGTCAACGCGGACGTGCTCCGCGGCCTGACCCTCGGCGAGGTGGAGGAGGTCTGGTACGAGTCGACCGACGGCTTCCGGATCCAGGGCTGGATCGTGAAGCCGCCCGACTTCGATCCGGATCGCAAGTATCCGCTCATGCTCGCCATCCACGGCGGACCGCACGGCATGTACAACGGCGGGTTCAACTTCGCCTTCCAGGAGCACGCCTCGAACGACTACGTCGTCCTCTACACGAACCCGCGGGGAAGCACGGGATACGGGACGGAGTTCGCGAACGCGATCAACCACGACTATCCGGGCGCGGATTTTCCCGACCTCATGGGCGGCGTCGACGAGATGGTGCGCCGCGGCTACGTCGACGAGGACAACCTGTTCGTGTACGGGTGCTCGGGCGGCGGCATCCTCACCTCGTATATCGTGGGGAACACGGACCGCTTCCGGGCCGCCTCCGCGAACTGTCCGATCGTGAACTGGATGTCCGCGATGGGGACGTCCGACGCCATCGGCTACCTGCGCACCTTCGAGAAGCCCTTCTGGGAAGATCCGGAGGAGTGGATGGACCGGTCGTCCATCTTCTACGTGGGGAACGTGACGACGCCGACGATGCTGATGACGGGGGAGATGGACCTGCGGACGCCGATGGGCCAGACCGAGGAGTTCTACCAGGCGCTTCACTATGAGGGCGTGCCGACGGTCATGGTGCGCTTCGAGGGGGAGTGGCACGGGACGAGTTCGCGCCCGTCGAATTTCCTGCGCACGCAGCTCTACCTGAGGAAGTGGTTCGAGCAGTGGGGGACGCAGCGCGCGTCGGTGACGACGGAGGATGGGGACGACGGGGGGGACGACGGGGAGGGCGACGGCTCTTGAGCGTTCCCGGAGGCACGGCGCCCGCCGCGGCCCCCGTCGCGGGCGCCGGATCGCGGATCGGGGGCGCGTTCGAGGGTCGTGAAGGGGGGGCGGCGTTCATCCCCTTTCTGTCGAGCGGGTTTCCGAGACCGGCGGACACCCCGCGGCTGCTCGAGCGGCTGGCGGGGGATGGCGCCGACATCATCGAACTCGGGATCCCGTTCAGCGACCCGCTCGCGGACGGGCCGACGATCCAGGCCGCGAGCTGGCGCGCGCTGGAGCAGGGCGTGACGGTCGAATCCACCCTGGAGCAGTTGGCCGGGATATCGGCCGACCTGCCGCCCGTCGTCGTCTTCTCCTACCTGAATCCGATCCTCCGCATGGGAGTGGAACGTTTCCTGGCGCGGGCGGAGGCCGCGGGGGCGGCGGGACTCCTCGTCACCGACCTTCCCGTGGGTTCGCATCCGGAGCTGGAGCGGCGGTTGGCCGCCGGTCCGCTCGACCTCATCCCCCTCGCGGCCCCCACCACGCCGCGCGACCGCCTCGAGACCATCCTCGGCCACGCCTCGGGGTTCCTCTACTACATCTCCCGCCTCGGCGTGACGGGCGCGCGGAAGGCGCTGAACGCCGCGCTCGACGACCAGGTGAAACGGCTGCGCAAGACGGTGCGCCTGCCGGTGGCCGTGGGGTTCGGGATCTCCACCCCGGAGCAGGCGGCGGCGGTCGCGGGCATGGCGGACGGCGTCGTCGTGGGGTCCGCGCTCATCGCGGCGCTGGGCCGCGGCGAGGCCGCGTTCGGAGAGCTGTCCGCCGCGCTCGCCGCGGCCGTCCACCGCGACATCTTGAACGGAGCAGCCCGATGACGCCCACGAAGCCTGCCGCGATGATGATGATGATGAGACGGACTTTCGGGGTCGTGTTCGGGGCCGTTGCCGCGTGCGCGCCGGTGGCGGCGCAGGACGGCTTCGGTGCGGCGGTATGGGCGCCGGCGGCGGACGAGATCCTCGTCCTCAAGCCGGGGTTCGGTCGCGGGCCCGCGTCGGTGCTCGTGTTCGGGAAGGGCGACTCCGGCTGGTCGCAGGTCCAGGAAGTGTGGTCGGCGGGTTCGCTGCTCGGCGAGTCGTTCGGCCGGACGATGGCGCCCGTGGAGGGCGGGTTCCTCGCCGCGAGCGGGGATCCGCAAGTGATGATCGGCGCGTACGGGTTCGCGCGCGGGGCGGACGGCGCCTGGGCGGAGTCGGGTGCCCTGCCGCTCCGCGCCGAGGCCGCCGCCGCGCCCGAAGAGATGAGCATGGGCCGCGTGATGGCGATCCTCCAGCCGCCCGCGCGCGTCGTCGCCGCGGACGGGGGCGTGGCGCTCGTCTCGGCGCCGGCCGGGCAGGGCGCCGGGACCGCGGTTCGGGTCTACGAGCGGGGGGCGGACGGCGCGTGGAGCGCGGCGGGCTTGCTGGAAGCCGAAGACCTCCGGGCCAACGCGCGCTACGGGGCGGCGATGGCGGTACGTGGCGGGTTCGCGGCGGTCGGGGCACCGGGGCAGGGAAGTTCGGGCACGGTGTACCTGTTCGCGCGCGGGGCGGACGGCGCGTGGAGCCGTGAGGTGGCGCTCGAGGCGCCCGCGCTCGGCCGGAGCACAGGGTTGGGCGCCAGCGTCCTCTTCACCGGCGATGGCGAACTCGCCTTGGGCGCGCCCTCCGCGGAGGGGTCGGCCGGCCGCGTGGTGCTCTTCGCCCGGGAGGCGGGGGGCGACTGGGCCGAGGCGGCAACGTTACTCCCGGAAGCTTCGGGACCGGGCCAGCGTTTCGGGACCGCGCTCGCCGCCGCCGGAGACGAACTGATCGTCGGGGCGCCCGGCGCGGCGGACGGCCGGGGCCGGGTCGACGCTTTCACCCGCGTGGACGCGGACGGTGAGTGGCGCGCCGGCCGTTCCTTCTCGCCCGAGGACGCCGCCCTCGTCGCGGGTTTCGGATCCGCCCTCGCCCTCCGCCCCGCCCTCGCCGTGGTCGGCAGCCCCGCGTCCGAAGGGAGCGGGGGGCTCGCCGCCGTGTACGAAGCGGCGGAGGACGGCTCCTGGTCGGAGCCGGTCTGGCTGCGGCCCGGGATTCCGCCCGCGGCGGTGACGTCGGCCGAGGTGCGCTGCGAGGGCGACCGCGCCGCGGGCTTCGACTGCGCGGATGTCGACCTCCAGGCATACCTCCCCCTCGCCTCCATCGGCGCCGAACCCGGGGAGCGGGTGAGCGACGCCTGGGGCTGGACCGACCCCGAGACGGGCCGCGAGTACGGCCTCGTGGGCCGCTCCGGCGGGGCTGCGGCCGTCGACGTCACCGACGCCGTCAACCCCGTGTATCTCGGCGTCATCCCCGCGAACCGCAGCGGCGCCCGCGACCTCAAGGTCTACGCCGACCACCTCTTCTTCACCGGGGACGGGGCCGGCGCCCACGGCCTCGTCGTCTTCGATCTCACCCGCCTGCGCGACGTGGCGAATCCCCCCGTGGAATTCGCGCCCGACCTCCGCTGGGACGGGATCGGGAGCGCCCACAACCTGATCATCGACACCGGCGCGGGCACCGCCTTCACCGTCTCCACGAGCGGAGACGGGCATACCTGCGGCGGCGGTCTCGTGATGATCGATATTCGCCAGCCGCTCGCGCCCGAGTTCGCCGGCTGCTACACGGACACCGAAGGGCTCATCTTCCAGGGGCGGACGCACGATGCGCAGTGCCTCGTGTACGACGGGCCCGACATGGACTACCGCGGCCGGGAACTGTGCTTCGCGTCGAACGAGACCGCGCTCCGGATCGTCGACGTCACGGACAAGTCGAACCCGCGCCCGATCTCGGCCGCCGCGTACCCCGGCGTCGCCTACATCCACCAGGGGTGGCTGAGCGATGACCGGCGCCACTTCTACCTGGACGACGAACTCGACGAACTCGTCGGCACGACGGACCGAACGAAGACGATCGTGTGGGACGTGACGGATCTCGATGACCCCGTCGTGATCGCGGACTACTACGGACCCAACAACGCGACGGACCACAATCTCTACGTGAAGGGCGACCGGATGTACCAGGCCAACTACCAGGCCGGCTTCCGCGTCATCGACATCAGCGACCCCGAGAACCTGCGGGAGGTCGGGCACTTCGACACGACACCGTACGGAGCCGATCCTCCCGGCTTCAACGGGGCGTGGACCGCGTTCCCCTACTTCGAGAGCGGGACCGTGCTCGTGACGAGCATGCTGGAGGGCGTCTTCCTTCTCAAGCCGAGGCGGACCGAACTCGTCCCCTGACGGCGGACCCACTGCCGATGGCGGACCCACTGCCGATGGCGGATCCACTGCGAATCAAATGGGAGATCAGATGACGGCAAGAGGATGCATCGTTCACTGCGGCGGGGACGGCCCGCTCCTCGTTCGAAGTCCGCTCCTCGTGCGCATGCCGGGTGAGGAAGACGGAATCGCGAAGCCGAAGGCCGCCCTGTGCCGGTGCGGGAAGTCCGCGAACAAGCCGTTCTGTGACGGGGCGCACCGCGACATCGAATTCCGGGCCTCCGGACCGATCGACACGACCCGCGCGACGTCCGAGTCGGAGCCGACGTTCGGGGAGGAGGCCGGAGGAGCGGCAGGAGAACCGGCAGGGGAAGCCGTCGTCACGGCGCACGCAAACGGTCCGTTGCACTTCGATGGCGTCGTGGAAATGAGCGGCGAGGGGCACGAGGGATCCGCCCGCTTCCTGCAGCCGTGGCTGTGCCGCTGCGGCGCCTCGAAGAACAAGCCGTTCTGCGACGGGTCCCACAAGGAGATCGAGTTCGAGGCGGAGGGCCTCTAGGGCGTGGCCGGTCCGGGCTCGACCATCGAGCGGGGATCGCTTGCCGAACCGGGGTCGCTCGCCTTTTTTCCGCTCCTCTACATCGCGTGGGCCGACGGGGAACTCGCGGTCGAAGAACTGAAACTGCTGCGCGGACACCTGCGCGAGGCCGGGGTGCGCGAGGGAGCCCTCGCCGAGTGGTTCGACCCCGAAGCGCCACCGTCGGCGGAGCGGCTCCTCCACCTCCTCGATGACGTGCGGCGGCGGGCGGCGGAGGTCTCGCCCGAGCGAAGGCGATCTCTCACGGAACTCGGCATCGCGATTGCGGAGGCCGGCGGCAAACACCCGACGCCCGAAGAGCGTGCGGCCATCCTCCGCATCGAGGAGGCGCTGGGCCTGGGCGGTCCGGACGCGGTGGCGACGCTGTTCGATCCGGCGCGGCCGATCGCGCCGCTTCCCGGCGTCCAGCCCCGGTTCGATCCGGCGGCGATGGCGCGTTTCCTCGGAGGTCCGGCTCCGGAGACCCGGAAACGCGTGTGTGCGCTCCTTGCGGACGACCGGTTCGAGACGGCGGCCGGTCTCTCGACGGCCGACTACCGCGCCCAGGTCTCGGCGTGGTGCCGGGCGCTGGCCGACGAGGGACTCGGGGCCCTCGGCTACCCCGCGGAGTTCGGGGGCGGGAACGATCCCGCGGCCTTCATCGCCACCTTCGAGACGCTCGCCTTCTTCGACCTCAGCCTGCTCACGAAGTTCGGCGTCCAGTTCGGGCTCTTCGGCGGCAGCATCCACCAGCTCGGGTCCCGGCGACACCACGAGAAATACCTGAGAGATGCGGGGACGCTGGCGCTCCCGGGGTGTTTCGCGATGAGCGAGACGCTGCACGGGTCCAACGTCTACGACATTCAGACGACGGCGATCTACGACTCCGGGACGCGGGAGCTCGAGGTCCATACCCCGGTTCCGGGGGCGCGCAAGGACTACATCGGGAACGCCGCGCGGGACGGCCGGCTCGCCACGGTGTTCGCGCAACTGGAGGTCGAAGGGGAAGGGCGCGGCGTGCACGCGATCCTCGTCCCCATCCGCGGCGAAGACGGGGAGACGCTGCCCGGGGTGACGATCGAGGACTGCGGCGAAAAGCTCGGCCTGAATGGCGTGGACAACGGACGCCTCTATTTCGATCGTGTGCGCGTGCCGCGCGACAACCTCCTCGACCGCTTCGGGTCGATCGACGACGAGGGGGTCTATCGGAGTCCGATCGCGAGCCCGGCCCGGCGCTTCTTCACCATGCTCGGCACCCTGGTGAGCGGCCGCGTGGCCGTGGGCAGCGCGGCGCTCGGCGCGACGAAGGTCGCCCTCGCGATCGCGGTCCGGTACGGGGCCCGACGTCGGCAGTTCGGGCCGCCCGGCGAGGCCGAGCGCATTCTGCTCGACTATCCCGCCCATCAGCGGCGCCTCCTCCCGCGCCTTGCCACGACGTACGCGCTCAACTTCGCGCTCCACGACCTGCAGGCGGAGTACCTGGCCTCGGCCACCGCGGCAGCGGAAGCGGGGGGCTCCGGCGAGCCGGAGACTGCGGGCGCGGCGGACCGGCGTCGGCTCGAGGCGGCCGCGGCCGGACTCAAGGCCTGCGCCACGTGGCATGCGACGGACACCATCCAGGCGTGCCGCGAGTCGTGCGGGGGGCGCGGCTACCTCGCGAACAACCGCTTCGCGGCGCTCAAGGCGGACAGCGACGTGTTCACGACCTTCGAGGGGGACAACACCGTCCTCATGCAGCTTGTGGCGAAGGATCTCCTCACGGGCTTTCGCCAGCAGTTCGGGGATCTCGGCGCGCTCGGCCTCGCGCGCTTCGCCGCTGGCCGCGCCCGCCGCGCCATCGCCGAGCGCAACTGGCTCATCTCACGGAAGACGAGCGAGGCGCACCTCCGTGACCCGGCGTTCCACGACGCGATTCTCGACGCCCGCCGCTCGGACCTCGTTCTGTCGCTTGCCCGGCGAGTCCGGCACCGGGTCGCGCGCGGGATGACGTCTTTCGATGCCCTCACCGATTGCCAGCATCACGCGCTCACGGCCGCCCGGGCCCACGTCGAGTGCGAAGTCCTGCGCTCGATGGTCGCGGCCGAGCGGCGGACGCCGAGTTCGGGCGTCGCCGAGTGGCTCGAGCGTCTGCGCTCCCTCTACGCGCTGGCCACGATCGAGCGCGAGGCGGCGTGGTTCCTGGAGCAGGGCTATCTGGATCCGCCCAAGAGCAAGGCCATCCGCCGCGCGGTGACCGCGCTCTGCGCCGAAATCCGTCCCCAGGCCATCCCCCTCGTCGACGCGTTCGACGTCCCCCGATCCTGTCTCGAGGGCTCGATCGGCCTCTGACGGTGCTGCGTCCCGCACCCGCACTTCGTCCACACACGATGCATACTCAATTCGGGCGAACCGGCCGCTCGCATGGGCCGCACTCCCCGGTAGCCTCGATCTCCCGCTATCTTTCCAGCGCTTCCAGATTGAAGACACCAAGGCAGGAGGAATCTCTTGGGAAAAGGAAACGCATCCGTACCAAGGGCTATATTTGCCTTGTCGGTCCATTTGATGGCTGCGGGGTCCGTGCGCGGGCAGCAGGTCATCGAACTCCCCGCCCAAGACCTCTGGTTGGAGTCTGACTTCGAGGGAGTGTACCGAGTTGGCTCCTTCGACGGGCCAGAATGGCAGCAGTTCGGTATGGTCGCAGGTGTGGCATTCGATGCGGCCGGCACACTTCACATCCTCGATGGTCAGGCGGCACGTGCATTTGTCGTCGGCTTGGACGGCCAACTCATTCGCGAGTACGGCCAGGCGGGGGAGGGTCCGGGTGAATTCGAGGAAGCCGGCTGGATCGGTGTGGCCAGGGGCGGTCGCGCGATCATCTTCGATTTCCAACGCAACGGCTTCCATGTCTTTGATTCCGATGGCCTGATTGAGCGCTTGGTTCGGTTGCCGGGAGACTACAGCTTCATGCCGGAGCAACTGGACGTGCACGACGGGGACGGAATCAGCCTGGTTCCAAACGGTGCGGTGGGATCGGTGTCGCTGGCGGCGGCTTTGGCGGGGAGCCGTCCCGCGACCGCGGAGGGTACGCGGCCAGTCGTCCGGCTCGTCCTGGACGGTGACGGAATCCGGACGGACACCCTCGCCCTGGCATGGATGCCGGGTCCGGAGCAACGGCGTTTTCGTGCTCCGGACGGAAGGTATCGGGATAGAAGGTTGACTCCACCGTTGCTCGTCGGGGCTCTTCCCGGCGGTGGCGTGGTGTTTTCGGATACGTCTGCCTATCGCATCAGTATTGCGGATCCCGAAGGGACGATTGAACGCGTGCTTACGCGCCCGTTTGCTCCGAAGCCGATGACGGCCCGGATGCGCGAGGTTGCGAAGCAACGCGATATCGAGGCCTTCGAACGGGAGCTCCCGCGGCTGCGGAACACGATCAACATTTCAGATGACTTGGTCGCTCGCATGCGCGAACGGGAAGAGTCCTTCGAGTTTTTCCACGAGTTGTCGGTGATCCGAGAGCTACAGACCAGCCCGGACGGAATGATCTGGATTCGGCGAAGTGGCGTCGATCCCATTGCCGTGGGACCGATCGATGTTCTTACCCCCGACGGTCGATATCTGGGCAGCTATCCGAGCGACCAGCCTATGCCGGCCGCTTTCGGTCCCGACGGACTGCTGGCTTTCATCGAGGCTGACGACCTGGGGGTGCAAACGGTGGTGGTGGCGCGATTGGACCTGTAGACGGCGACGGAGGGAAACCGCCTTGATTCGGGCGGTTGACACGGTCGAAATCGGGCTTCTCCGTGTACGATATGGAGACGCTGCCGACCCGAGATTCCCAGCGTTACAAGCCGTTGTTCCGGGCGGATGTGATTCCGGTAGAGATCGTCCCCACCAGCGGGAATCATTCGCGGGAAGCTGGCTCACAATACCCGTGCGTTGGTGATCCGGCCATCCAGCGTCCTGTGGACGCGGAGGCTCAGCCCGCGCCCGTCGCCGTAGACTCCGGGCCTGCTGACCGTTCGCACGAACGCGGCGGAGAGTGTTCTGGGCCGCTTCGTCATGGAGTTCCTTCCTTATGGCATATCACTTACGACTCCTCGATTCCGACGACTCGGGCTGACGGCGGGTCCGTGCCCCCGAGTTGAGCGGCGAGATCCAAGGCGTCGATCGGCCAATAGGAGCGCGGACGCGGGCGCCGGACGCCGGGTCGGCCCGCTTCGGGGCGGCAACGGAGGATCGCCGCGGTCCAGCGCGCGGGCACCGCCTCCAGCCCGTGGACCGCGCCCAGGAGCGCCCCGCAGATCGCGGCGTTCGTGTCGGTATCGCCGCCCCTCATCACGCTGTCGATCACGCCCTCTTCGAGCGATGGGGCATGCCGCAGCTGCCACAGCGCGTTGCGGAGCGCGATCAGGACCCAGCCCATGTGCGTCATGTAGTCTTCCGGGGGCCCGGCCGCGGCCTCCTCGACACACGCCCGCACCGCCGGGCATACCTCCTCCCTATTCGCCCATGTCACGATCCGGTCGTACAACCCGCGCGGCGTAGGACCGCGGTCGATGGCGTGAGCGAGCGCCATCGCGAAGAGGGCGTTCGCGTCGAGGCAGACCCGATTCGGGTGCGTGAGGCGGGCGTCTTCCCGCGCCCAGCGCGCGACCGTGTGGAGGGGGTGGGAGGCGCTGAAGATGCCCAGCGGGCTGATTCGCATCAGCGCCCCGTTGGCCTGGCTCTCGACGCGCGGGTTTCCGAGCAGGCTGTCCCGGATCGTCAAGCCGCAGTCGAACGGGCTCGAATGGAGCCACTCCACGTATGCGCCGTTCGCCGCCTCCGGGTCGTACGGGCCGCGGGCGATCAGCGTGCGGGCAAGCGCCAGCGCCATCTCGGAGTCGTCCGTGGGCTGTCCCGCCAGCGTGTCGAACGTGCCCCCGTCCTCGAGGTTGCGGACTCCGTTCGGGTACAGGCGGCGGATGGCCTCGGGCGTCCGAAACTCGACGAGGCTGCCGAGCGAGTCGCCGGCGAGTTGCCCGATGAGGCAGCCGCGTGCGCGGTCGAGCTTCGGATTCCGGCCGCGGGACGTTCCCGCGGGAACGTCTGCCGACGGTCTGGTCATTCCTCCTCCATGCGCCGGGCCATCGCCGTCACGAGATCGGAATCGGGTTCGACGAAGATCGTTTGAACGCGGCTCGGGGCCACCGTGCCCGGCGAAGACTTCCGCGGCTTGCGGACGTACTTGCGGCGGGTCCAGACGACCGGGGCCGTGCGGTTGTGGCGCGCGCCGCTGTGGACCGCCGCCGCGGTCGCGGCCTCGAGCAGGTCGCGCCGCGGCGGATTCTCGTCCTTGCGCCCCCAGCGCAGAATCACATGCGCGCCCGAGGCCTGGGAGGCGTGCAGCCAGATATCGTCCGGTGCCGCGTGGCGGAACGTGAGGTCGTCGTTGTCGCGAGCGCCGCGTCCGACCCGGATCTCCAGCCCGCCCGAGGACCGGAGCCGAGTGTAGGGTGCCCGGAGTTCCGGGCCGCCTGCCCGAGGCCCCCCCGCGCCGCGGCGCACCGGCTTCCCGCCCGCCGCGGCCCACAGGGCGTCCGACGGGCCGGAGCCGGCGAGCCGCTCGAGGTAGGCGTCGAACTCGGCCGTGCGCTCGCGGGCCGACGCGATTGCGTCGGGCAGCCGCGCCAGGGCGCGCTCCCGGCGCCGGGCCTCGTCGAAAAAAGCCTCCGCGTTGGCGACCACAGTGCGGGCGGGATCGAGCGCGATCTCGCGCGGAGCGCCGCCGAAGTCCGGCAGGGTCACGGCGGCCGCGCCCTTCGGCACCTCGTCCTTGCGGGCGAGGAGGATCTGGCCGAGGAGGCGGGGCTCGCCCGGCGGACCGGCCGCGGCCAGCTGCCGCGCGAGCGCGGCGGCGCGGCGCCGGTGCCGCTTCCGACGGGCGCGGAGGCGCTTGCGGAGCTGCGCGGTTTCGTCTCCGTCATCGGAGGCGGCTGCGGGGAGGGCCTGGAGGGCGGGGGCGGGGCCGCCGCCGGGGGCGAGCAGTTGCGCGGCCGCGGTCAGCATCCCGGCGGCGGGTCCGCTGCCGGCCCCTACGGGGTGCGGATAGGGCTGGGGGCCCCACGGGCGGTCGAGCACGAAGGCCGGCCGGGTCGGCGGGCCCGGCGCATCGGACGCGTCCGGCCCGCGCGGGGGCGCCGCCGCGAGCGCGTGGAGGGCGCGATATCGCGCGTACGCCCCGGCCGGGTCGGCTGCGGCCAGGATCCAGTCCACGTTGAGCGCGCTCGTCCATGCCCACGTCCGCAGCACGGCCTGTCGGCGGTCAGCCTCGTCCCCGGCCGGCACGGCGGCCCATTCCGCTTGCGATGGCGGAGCGGCAACGGCTTGCCGCTCGGACGAGGGCGGCACATAGTGCGCCCCGCGCCGCAGCGAGCGGTCGCCCGCATCCCTCGCGAGGAGCGCCGCCTCGATGCGCCACTCAGGGTCGGAATCGACTCCGGTCTCCCCGGCCCCGGGTGCCGCGGCCCCGGGCGCCCCGGGCCCGGCTTCGGCGCCGCGGTCCTCCGTTCGCCGGCAATGTACGGCGTTCCAGCGGCGGTCCTGGAGTTCGATTGCGAGCATCTCCCACGGGCGTCCCCCCCGGTCTCCCAGCGTCAGGAGCAGGGCACGCTCGTCCGCCGGCGCCCGCGCGTCCAGGAGCGACAGCCGTCCGATCCGCACTGCTTTCCCCTCCACCCCCGAGGCCGGCGCGTCGGCCCCGAGCTCGAGGATGTACCCATGCAGCGGGTGCAGCATCGCGACGAGCCGCGACCCGTCCTCGAAGGCGAGTTCCACGGCGCGCCGCCCCGGCGCCATGCGGAGGCCGGCGATACGGACGCCCCGCCAGCGATCGAGGATCTCGCGGGCGAGGGTCCGGGCGAGGAGGGAGTCGTATCGGATGCCCATTGCAACTATATTCGGGAACCCGCGCGATCCCGACAAACTCCGCGATCGAAACGAACCTCACGTGGACAAGCTTCACCCGATCATCCATGCGGCCGGCATCGAGGAGCGCGCGCCCGACTGGGCCGTGATGAGCCCCGCGCGCATCAGCCACGCCAGGCGGGTCGGCCGGTTGATGCGGGACTGGGCGGACGCCCTCGGTCACGACAGGGAGACGCGGATCCGCTGGCGCGCGACGGGCCTTCTGCACGACGCCTTCAAGGACGAAGCCGTGGAAGCCCTGCGTCCTCTGGTCGATGCGGCGGAGGAATGGCCCGACCCCCTCCTCCACGGACCGGCATGCGCGAACCGGCTGCGCGCGTCAGGCGTCGATGATGACCCGCTCCTGGGGGCCATCGCCTTTCACACCACGGGACACCGGGATCTCGACGCCCTCGGGCAGGCCCTCTACATGGCCGATTTCCTGGAGCCGGGCCGCATCGGCTCGGGTCGGGAGCGCGCCAGCCTGCGCCGCCGCATGCCGCACGAGTGGCCCGCCGTCCTGGTCGAAGTCGCGACCGTGAAGATCGGCATCCTCCTCGACTGCCTGATCCCCGTTTCCCGCGCGACCGCGGGATTCTGGGAGGCGATCACCGGTCCGGTTGTCGCAAATCGCAAAACTGTTGATTAGATTGCCGAAGGAGCAGCAGCACGGGTAGCACGCAGGATGGTGCGAGGCACGGTGGCGGCCGGGTACGGTCGACGGGTGGATGGGTGGACGACGGGAGGCGACAGAGTGCTTTCGAGGTCCAGACGACGGTCCAGGCGGGAGACCCGGCGGGGTCCCGAGGGTCGTACCCCCTATCGCAGGCGGCAGGGTTCCCTTCAGCGAGTGACGGCCGCATTCCGGGGACTGATCACGACGGCGGTGCTCATCGGCGCCGGCGCTCTCATCGGTCTCTTCTGGGAGGAATGGAAGGTCGTGCGACTCGCGGTTCTGGCCGGGACCGGATCGGTGTCGGCCGCGACCACGGAGAGTGCGCCGGCGGGCACGGCGGCCGCGGGGAGTCCGGCAACGGCGGGTGCCGCGACGGGCGAGACTCCGGCGCGTGAGGACCTGACGAACCGGATCAAGGTCGAAGTCCTCAACGGGGCCGGAGAGAGAGGGCTCGCGCGCCAGTTCGCGGAGCGACTCCGGCTCCTCGGGTTCGATGTGGTGGCGACCGGTAACGCCGACCACTTCGACCACGCGATCACACACGTCCTGGATCGGTCGGGCCGCCTCGGCGCCGCGGTGGAAGTCGCCCGCGAGCTGAGTACGGACTCGCTGGCCGTCGCCCTCGAGCCTGAACTCTACCTCGACGCGAGCGTGGTGGTGGGGAGCGACTGGGCCGGCCTGCTCGGAAACATCGGAAGGGACTGAGCGGGACCGGCAGCCACCGCCTGCTAGCTTTCCCGCGACAGGCGCAGTTGTCCGCAAGCGGCGGCGATATCTCGTCCCCGCGGTCTTCTCACCGCGTTGCCCACTCCCCGCGCGGCGAGCGCATCCGAAAAACTCGCGATCCCCTCGGCGGAACTCGGCCCCCACTCCGGACGCGAGGGGATGGGATTGAAGGGGATGAGATTCACGAAGCAGATGAGCCCCCGCGCCAGCCCTGCCAGCGACTCCGCCAGCGCCGGGTCGTCGTTCACCCCCCGGATGAGCGTGTACTCGAAGCTGATGCGCCGGTTCTTGTAGCTTTGATACGTGCGCAGGGCGTCGAACAACTCCGGCAGCGGGTAGCGCTTCTCGATCGGCATCAGTTGCAGCCGCAGCTCGTGGGACGGCGCGTGCAGCGAGACGGCGAGTTCGAACGGCTCCGGCCGCCGGGCGAGTTCCAGGATCCCGGGGATGAGTCCCACCGTCGACACGGTGATCCGCCGCGCCCCGAGACCGAACCCTCCGTGCAGGGACGCGAGCGATCCGATGACGCCGTCGAGGTTCGCCAGAGGTTCTCCCATCCCCATGTACACGACGTTGGAGATCGGGTTGGACGCCGGCCGCCCCATGTCCTCGCGCGCCACGCGCAGGGAGTCGCGGTACTGCGCCACGATCTCGGCCGTCCTCAACTGGCGCCGGAATCCGAAGCCGCCGGTGGCGCAGAAGCGGCACGCGAGAGCGCAGCCGGCCTGCGACGAAAGACAGAGCGTGAGGCGGTCGCGCGTCGGGATGAGCACGGACTCGACGCGCTCCCCGTCCTCGAGCCGCCACAGGTGCTTCACCGTACCGTCCTTCGAACAAGCGACGTAGTCCGGTTCGATCGGCGTGAGGGAGAAGGCCGCGTCCAGCGTTTCCCGAAGCCCGGCGGGGAGGTTCGTCATCTCGTCGAAGGAGCGCGCGCCCCGCTCCCAGACCCACTTCTCGACCTGCCGCGCCCGGTACGCCGGCTCTCCCCGCGCGGAGAAGAACTCCGCCAACCGTGCCCGCCCGCCGTCTCCCGACTCCGCGAGCAGTTCCGCTCGTGTGCCTTCCGTCATCCCCCGCTTCTTGCTGGCGCCCCCGAAAATCGGCTATCTTCCACGGCGTTCCCCACTTCTCGGAACCGGTTCCGAGCCGACTCTTTTTTCGCCGCGAGTTCTCCTGACCAAACTATCGCTACCGACCGAACGGCGTGAGCCGGCCTCCCTCGAGACCGCCTTGCGCGACGCCGGCTGCGGGCAGGTCGAGGCCTCGTGGTCCGGACGCGAAGTCCGGGTCATCGGGTGGGTACACCGCCGTCGCGACCTCGGAGGACTCTTCTTCGTCGATCTGCGCGACCGGACCGGCCTGCTCCAGTTGTCGTTCGGTCCGGAGTGGTCGGACGCCGCCAGCCTCGAACTCGTGGCGGAGTTGAACCCGGAGGATGTCGTGCGGGCCACGGGTGTCGTCGCGCCGCGCCCCGAGGCCAACCCGGACATGCTCACGGGCGAGATCGAGATCCGCGTGTCGAGCTTTCGGCGGGTGTCCGTCTCCGATCCACTCCCGATCCTCGTCTATCAACCCCCGGACGAAGAACTGCCTTCGGAGGAACTTCGCCTCCGCCACCGGATCCTCGACCTGCGCCGTCCCGAGATGCAGCGCAACCTGAGGCTCCGGCACGTCGCCACCAACGCCGTACGCGCCTCGCTCACCGAGCAGGGATTCGTCGAGATCGAGACCCCGCTCCTCACGCGGCAGACGCCGGAGGGGGCGCGGGACTACCTCGTCCCCAGCCGGGTCCACCAAGGCCGGTTCTTCGCTCTCCCGCAGTCGCCGCAGTTGTACAAGCAGCTTCTCATGTGCGGCGGCTTCGACCGTTACTTCCAGATCGCGAAGTGTCTCCGCGACGAGGATCTGCGGGCGGACCGCCAGCCGGAGTTCACGCAGATCGATGTGGAGATGGCGTTCGTCGAGCAGGACGATGTCTTCCGCGCCGCGGAGAAGATGTTCGCGCGCATCTGGCGGGACGGGCTCGAGCGGGACCTTCCCGTGCCCTTCCGGCGCCTGCCCCACGCCGAGGCGATGGAGCGCTACGGCACGGACAAGCCGGACCTGCGCATCCCATGGGAGATTCGGGATTTCACGGGCGCGCTCACCGGCATCGGGTTCGGCATCTTCGACGGTGCCGCGAAGGCCGGCGGCCGCGTCCGGGGGCTCGTCGTGCCGGGCGGCGCGGCGCTTTCCCGCTCGCGCATTGCCCGCTATGACAAGCTCGCCCAGGAGGCCGGCGCGCGGGGCGCCCTGTGGCTGAAGCGGACTGCGGAGGGCTGGTCCGGTCCGCCCGCGAAGGTCGTGGGCGAGGAAGTCGCGCGCGCGCTCGAGGCGGAGTTCGGGGTCCGGGAGGGCGACCTCATCTTCTTCGTCGCCGGCCGCGACGGGGAGAGTTCGCCGGCCCTCGACCGGCTGCGGCGCGCGGCGGCCCGCGAACTCGGGGCCCTGGACGAGAGCGGAGAGGAATGGCTCTGGATCACGGAGTTCCCCCTCTACGACCGGGATCCCGAGACCGGTCTCCCCGTCCCGGCCCAGCACGCCTTCACGATGCCGGCGGACCCCGACCCCGAGCGCCTGCGGGAGGACCCGCTCTCCATGAACGCGGTCGCGTACGACATCGTCTACAACGGGATCGAGTTCGGCAGCGGGAGCATCCGTTGCCACCTTCCCGAGGTTCAGCGCGTCATCCTCGAGGCGACGGGGCTCACGCCGGAGGAGGTCGAGGCGCGCTTCGGCTTCCTGCTCGAGGCGTTCCGCTACGGCGTCCCGCCGCACGGCGGGTTCGCGGTCGGCATGGACCGGGTGGTGGCCGAGATGGCCGGCTGCGCGTCGATCCGGGACGTCGTCGCGTTCCCGAAGACCGCGGCGGCCAGAGGGCTGCTCGAGCGGTCCCCATCGTCCGTGACCCCGGCGGAACTCGAGGAACTCGGGATCTCCGTGACCAGCGGGACGGGCGAGGCCGGCGAGACTGGAGGGACCGGAAGGAGCGGAACTTGAGCGTGGCCACGGAGCGGCGCCTTTCCATCGAGGGGGCCGACCAGCAGTTGCTGGCCGGCGTGAACGATTCGAACCTCACGACGCTGGCCCGCCACTGCGACATCCGCGTCGTCCTCCGGCGCGAGGAGATGATCCTCTCCGGACCGCGGGCCGACGTGGATCGCGCCTCCCCCGCGGCGCAGCGCATGGTCCGCTACGCGCGGCTGCGGCGTCCCTTCGATGCGGTGGATGTCGAGCGTTTCCTCGAAGCGCCCGCCGATGGCGATGGCGGCTCGCGGAGTTCGAGGGATGCCGGAGGATCGCGGACGTCGGCCGGCGCTCGGGGCTCCGGCCGCTCCGGACGGGGCGGGAACTCCGGCGGTTCCAGGGGGAGCGGCGGTTCGAACGCGGAGGGACGCCAGGCGGAAGTCGCGCTGGCGGGGGGCCGGCGCGCGATCAAGCCCAAGTCCCCGGGGCAGGACAAGTACCTGGCCGCGATGCGCGAGCGGGACATCGTCGTCGGCATCGGCCCGGCGGGCACCGGAAAGACCTATCTCGCCGTCGCCGCGGCCGTGGAGGCGCTCAACCGGAAACGGATCCGGCGCATCATCCTCACCCGGCCCGCGGTCGAGGCGGGCGAGGCGCTCGGCTTCCTGCCCGGCGACATCCGCGAAAAGGTCGATCCCTACCTGCGCCCGCTCTACGATGCGCTCGAGGACATGATGCCTCAGGACCGCGTCCGCCGCGCGATCGAGGACCGGGTGATCGAGGTCGCCCCGCTCGCGTACATGCGCGGCCGCACGCTCTCCGACGCGTTCCTCATCCTGGACGAGGCGCAGAACGCGACGACCGCGCAGATGAAGATGTTCCTCACCCGGCTCGGGCTGAATTCGAAGACCGTGATCACCGGGGACAAGACGCAGATCGACCTCCCGCGACCCGAGGATTCGGGACTCCTGGAGATCGAGGAAGTCTTGCGCGACGTGGTTGGGATCGACTTGGTTTATCTGGATGACGCGGATGTCGTCCGGCACCGACTCGTGAAGGAGATCATCCGCGCGTACCGGGAGTCCGAGCGTTGAGTCTCTTCGGCCGCGTCCGAGAATACTTGCGCCCCGTGAACCGGCCGCCGGCCGGCGGCCGCCGGGACGCGTGGGTCCACCACGGATTCCGGGCCGGGATGGTCGCCGGCATCGCCCTCGCCGTCCCCCTGATGTTCCCGCAGAGCACGCCGACCGGGTTCGACGGCATCGACCCCGGCAGCGTCGCCCGGCAGACGATCAACGCCGACTTCGATTTCGACGTGCCCAAGGACTTGGACCGCCTCCGGGAGCAGCAGGACGAGGCGGAGGCGGCGGTGACGCCCAGGCTGCGGTTCGAGCCGGCGCGCGCGGACAGCAGCATCGAGCGCGTGAACGCCTTCTTCGCACAGCTCGATTCCATCATTCCCGCGGCGGAAGCGCGAGTCGCCGCGGATGGACTCCCGGCCGCCGCCGGCGCCGCGCTCGTCCGGGGCGAGGTCCGGCAGGTCGCGGGCGGGATCGGGATCGACCTCTCGGCCGAGGGGGTGATCGACTCGCTCCAGGTCGAGTACCTCCTCGACGGGACGTCGCGCGGCCAGCTGCGCGATGAACTCGCGATGGCCTTCGAGGGCCTGCGCGAGGGTGTGATCCGCGGGAGCGAACTCGCGGACATCAGCTCCGTGAACGTCGTCGTGCGCGAGGGGTCGGCAGGCGACGACCGGGTGCGCCCCGTCGGGGAGCTCGTCAGGCTCGGCGACTTCACGCGGACGGCACGGGAGGGGGTGGGAGATCGGCTGCCGCCCGGGGGCGCGGCGCTCTTCCAGCAACTCGTCCTCGTGGGACAGCCGACGCTGCGCATCGACCAGGACGCGACCCGGCAGGCGCGGGAGCAGGCCCGGGCCGCGATCCCCCAGGTCGAGGGCTTCGTGCTTGAGGGAGAGCGCATCATCACCGAGAACACGGTGGTGACGGAGGAGGACCACCGCCGACTCCTCGCCTATCAGGCCCGGATCCTGGGCCGCGGGGGAGCGCGCACGACATCGGACTTCCTCCGCGGCGTGGGCATGGTCCTCCTCGTCGTGAGCATGCTCGGAATTCTCGTCTTCGCGACGTTCCGCTTCCGCCGCGACGTGTACGAGGATCTCCCCAGCTTCACCGTGTTGCTCGGGCTCGTCGTCATCGTGATGGCGTCGGCCGGGGCCGTGGCCGCCGCCGGGGGCTCGCCGGCGCTCGTGCCGGTCGCGTTGGCCGGCCTCCTCGCCGCGGCGCTGTTCGACAGCCTGCTGGGCCTCGTGGTCGTTTCGACGATCACCGGGATTCTCATGGGCCAGCCGTACTTCGCGGGACTCGCGGCCCCCATGGTGACCGTGGCGGGAGGGGTCACCGCGGCCTTCGCGGTGCACACGATCCGCACGCGCTCGCAGAGTTGGGTGCTCGTCGCGCTGATCACCGCGGCCTACGTGGGGGCCGGCCTCCTGCTCGTCCTCACGGGCCACTACGTGCTGGGCGAGATGGGAACGACCGCGGCGTTCGGCTTTCTCAACGCCACCGTGTGCACGGGACTCGGGGTCGGCGTCGGCCTCCCGCTGCTCGAGGCGTTCACGAGACGTACGACCGAGGCGTCGCTGCTCGAACTCTCCGACATGAACCGGCCGCTCCTGAGGCGGCTGGCGCGCGAGGCGCCCGGCACGTATGCGCACTCGATCAACGTGGCGAACCTCGTCGAGACGGCGTGCGAGGCGATCGGGGCCGACTCTCTGCAGGGCCGCGTGGGGGTCTACTACCACGACATCGGGAAGCTCGAGCGTCCGCAGTATTTCATCGAGAATCAGCCGCGGGGGCTGAACCCGCACGACCGTCTCACGCCGTGGCAGAGCGCCGAGATCCTGCGCGACCACGTGCGCCACGGGCTCGTCATGGCGGAGGAGGCGCGCCTGCCCGAGGTCGTGAAGGACTTCATTCGGGAGCACCACGGCACGCAGCTCATCCGCTACTTCCTCGAGAAGGCCCGCGCCCAGCAAGGCCTCGCGGAAGTGGATCCGAGCGACTTCGCCTACCCCGGCCCGAAGCCGCAGAGCAAGGAGACGGGCGTGGCGATGCTGGCGGACGCCGTGGAAGCCGCGTCGCGCGTCCTCTCGAACCCGAGCCCCGAGCGCATCCGGGCGCTGATCGACCGCCTCGTGCAGGACCGAATCGACTACGGCGAACTCGACGATTGCCAGCTCACGTACCGCGACCTCCGCATCGTCAAGCAGGAGTTCGCGCACGTCCTCACGGGCCTCTACCACCACCGCATCGACTATCCGAAGCCCGCGGCGCCCGCCGATTTGCCCGGCGGTCCGGGCCAGACGCCGGCCGGCGAGGGCGCGGGGAAGGGCGACCTGGAGACGGCGGCGACGGCGGGGGAGGAGGGCCCGTCGGCGCCGATCGACCTCGAGCAGGCCTCCCAGGGCGACACCGGCCCCATCCCCGCCCTGGACTCGCTCCCGGATTCGGGCGCGGAGTCTGACGCGGAGCCCGACCCGGAGCCTGCCACGGAGCCGGAAGGAGTCGCCAGCGGGCGGACGGATTGACCGATCCCGTGCCGCCCGCGATCCGCGTCAACGTCCTCGCTGGCTGGAATGGCCCCCCCGAGACCCAGCTGATCGCGGCCGCGCGCGCGGCCCTCGACACGGCGCGCGGGCGACGTGCGG